>NZ_JCBCUS010000001.1:0-2108231 GCF_059862355.1 Pseudomonas sp. MF09150
GAATTAATCCTGCGTTGCTGCCTGCTTTAAGGATGGCCGGATGAGCGTGGAACGGGTGGCCGGATCACCGTGGAATCAGTGGCCGGATGTTCATGGAATAGGTGGCCGGATGGCCGTGGAATCCGCAGTCCTGGAACAGCTGAAAGGAAGCGGTTTCGCCTTTCTGCCAAAAATTGAACACTTTGGTTACGACCGCAGCGGTAACCCATTCCTGGCTCAGGAGCATATCGACGGTGAGCACTGGGATGAGCTGAAGGGGTTGTCAGTTGAGACCCGTATCGTCGTCGCCCACGGGCTAATCGAGGCAGTTGACGGGTTGCATGGCCAGCAATTGAGCCACGGCGATCTGCATCCACACAACGTCAAAGTCAATGTCGGTTCCGCTCCCGAAAATACCCAAGTCTACCTGCTCGACTGTCCGGATTTCTCGGCTTCAGGCGCGTCACCGGTCAACACCCGCTACAGCCCCGTATTGGAAAACTGTACCCCAGCAGAGCGAGACAACTTTGCTGTGATGAGAATGGTGTTTGAGCTCTTGGACATGGACTGGGACGTGCCGTCGCAAAAGGACATTCACGCCCTGAGGGCGGCCGTCGCGCATGAGAAAGATACTGAATCCGGCTTTCTTTCCCTGGAGCGTTTCAAGGATGCTCTGGAAGCTGCTTTCACGCCTGCAAAAACCATTGAAACCGTCTCTGTCGTCCTTAGAAACAGAAGTGGCGATGCATTTGAGATCCTACCTGACAACGGAAAAGTGTTCGTTGTAGTGAAACCCGACCAAAGAGCCCCCACCAAAGCCTTGGAGGTGACGTTCGCAGGTGTCGGCGGGCAGTTACTGACCGAGTTCAATCCTGCTTCCAAGCAGTTTGTAAATGCGTTCAGAGCCAATCAGGAGATGCGGGTTCCCGCCTATCTGGCGCGTCAGGCAAACCACCACATAGAGGCACGGTTCAGCATTTCAGGCGGTACCAGCGTCAATGTCTATGAGCTGACCAAGCTGCTGGCAAAAGACGAGGCGTTTTTAAATCTCGCCGCGCAGGTGCATGACGCTGAAGTGCGTAAGCAAGCGGCGATTGAGGACGGTGAAAGCGTTGCGGACTCGATTACTGGTGAGGACGAGGACAACGGACTGGCCATAGATGAGGCGCAGCTAGAAGCTGTGAAAGTGCGCAGTTTTCCTGTCAGCCAGATATGGAAAACCATCACTTCTACTGAACTTGAGGCCCAGCCCTCTTTCCGTGTTTCCGAAGAACCACACTTCCACAAGGATGGCGTAGGACTTTTGATTCCCTACGCCATGGATGCGAAGGCCCTTGAGAGTTTTGAGGCGGGAGACAACATCCGACTGATCCTCAGAGACGGGGAGAAGGATATTGATATCGGTGAGATCAACCTGGGCATGAGCGTGCGTGATGCAGTCTACGTGCTTGCCTCCAGTCGTTCGAAACGCGTACAGGCTGACTCTCAATTGTTCCTCCAAAGCCGGCAAAATAAGACATCAATGACGCGTCGTCGTGGTGCGATGGAGCGGATTATGAACCGCCAATCAGTGCTGCCAGATTTGATGGATTACTTCGACGAAAAATGCAAACTGGCACCAAGGGGGTATGCTGAAGAGCCCAGCGATTCAGACTTTGCAGTATACGAACGCACTACTGCAAGTGGCACGGTCATCGGACTGAATGAGGCCCAGCGTGCCGCATTTACGCAGCTTATCACCAGAGGCCCAGTGGGCCTTTTGCAGGGGCCTCCGGGAACAGGTAAGACAGAGTTCATCGCGGCCTTCATCCATTATCTGATCAGCAAAGTCGGGGTGCGAAATATCCTCCTTGTCAGCCAGTCTCATGAAGCTGTCAATACTGCAGCAGAACGGATCCGCGCGCACTGCCGTCGACTGGACACCGAGTTGAACGTTGTACGTTTCAGTAACCGTGATCAGGTTGTCTCTGAGGAGCTACTGGACGTTTATTCTCGCAATATCGTCGACCGCCAGAGAAATGGGTTTAGCGCTGAACTTAAGGAGCGCGTGGGCTTCATGGCTTCGTCGTTGGGTTTAAGTAAGGCTTTTGCCCAGACGATGGTCGATGTGAATCAGCGAGTGTTTCACTTGGTCCGATCGTTGAAAAAGCTGGACGAGGAAATTTTGCGCGCTCAGGGAAGCGGAGCAGATCGAATGGCTTTGCAAGCGCTGAAGTCCTCTCTGATGGGCGAGCTGAATCTTAATGCCAGCTTGTTTCTTGGCGAGCTGGGTGAGGGCGAAAGCTCACCCCAAGAATTGCTGGAGCGCATCTATGATCACGTCCAAACGGTTCATGGCGTGCGGCCTCCGGAATTTAAACACTGCCTTGACCTGATCCAACTTTCTCATGAGTACGTTGAGCGCCTGTCGAGCAACAGGGCCAATTATGATGAGTTCCTCATGCGGTCCAGGACATTGGTTTGCGGCACCTGCGTGGGTATCGGACTGCAACATCTCAAACTTGCAGAAACCCATTTTGATTGGGTCATCATCGACGAGGCTGCTCGATCGGCGCCGAGTGAATTGGCTATCGCCATGCAGGTGGGCTCTAGGGTCCTGCTAGTCGGCGACCACAACCAGCTGCGTCCTACGTATGAAGAAGAACATAAGGTAGCTATTGCCCGTTCCCTGGGCATTACCACCAGCTCAGCTGAATTCCAGCAGGTCATGCGCAGCGACTTTGAGCGAGTGTTCCATTCCCAGTATGGGCGTGCCACTCGGGCGACGCTCAATACGCAATATCGAATGCTTCCAGCGATTGGCGACCTGGTTAACGAGATCTTTTATGACATAGACCTTGAGAACGGTTACAGACCAAGCCCTACCTATTTTTCACAAAAGGTTCCTGAGTGCCTGTCCCATGTGGTGACTTGGATCGACACCAGCGAGTTAGGCAAGAAAGCCTACGACAGCGGCACGCTGAGCCTGTCTAACAATGCTGAAGCGGATGCGATCATACGGCTGCTAGAAGAAATCGCAGAGGACACCGAATTTTGCGCGGGCATGGCTATGGAGATGGCCGAGTCCCAAGAACCTCCAATCGGGGTCATCTGCATGTATCTCGATCAGCGAAAACTAGTGAGAAAGAGATTTGCCGAGAAAATCTGGTCGGAGGAGTTCCGCAAGCTGGTAAAAATTGAGACCGTCGATAGTTATCAGGGTAAAGAAAACAACATCATCATAGTCTCCCTGACTCGGGCCAAAGCGGATCAATCACCTGGCTTTTTGGCGACCCCGAATCGTATCAACGTCGCGATGTCACGCGCGATGGAGCGGTTGGTCATCGTAGGCAGTTTGAAAATGTGGAGCGGCAGGAACGCGAGGCTTCCATTGGGTCAAGTAGCCAGCTTTATCCAGACGAAACAGGACACGATCAACTACTGCATCAAACCAGTGACGCCTGCCAGGAGGGTTGTCTGATGGAACTTAACCCAGTTGTTCTATTCGAGCTGGACGTCGTGGTGCCCGCGCAACAGTTCCGTATTGAGTACACCCTAGTGGACAAAGGGGGCCTGCCAGTCGTACCGGAATTTCTTCTGCGGCTGCTAAAAATTTCGGCGCTGCTGCCAGCTGAAATCGCCAATTATTTCGGGTTTACGGCTCAAGAGCTCAGTTTTGCAATCACACCGTTTCTACAAACCGGGGAGCTTAAAACGCGTCCTGATGGACGAATAGAGCTGACCGATAAAGGCCGTGGCTTGTTTGCCAGCAACCATGAGTCACCGATTGTGAAGCGCAAGGAAGAGCGCGAGCAGATGTTCGTGTTTGAGCTCCTGTCGTTTACTTGCCTTGGAAAAAGCCTTGGAGATGCCGACTCCAAACGTTGCCTGGAATTGCAGGCGCCAAGCGATACGCTTTCCGAGTCCGGTGCTAAGGCCGTCGGTGCGTTCATGCGTCAGATTTACGACATTTATCGCGCTGGTCACCTGGGCGGGCAGTCGCAGGATGGGGGGCCGCCGGAGCTCTACAAGGTCGCAGGCGTTCAAAAAGTAAGGGATGGCTGGGAAAAGATAGAAGAGCGTGTAAGCATTGATGCCGACTCTCGGCAGATACGCTTTGTCGCGAAGGAAGGCCTGCGCGAAAACGAGATCTATATGCGTCAGCGTACGGAGCAGTTGGGCCGCATGCTGGGTAGAGGAAACCTCAATCAGGTTCTTCAGCTCGCCGACATCTTGGGAGATTCGGACGCCTATGACTTTATGTCTTCAAATGGGCTGGACCTTTCTGCTCTGTACAACAGCGCAAGTGCCGTTGCACAGGTTAGAGAGTCTTCCGGGCTGCGACTTTTTGGATCGCTTCAATTACAGCAAAACTGGGATAGAGTTTCTTCGGTACTGCGCAAACATCAGAAAGCGCTTCAGGGTGAACCGCATGCCGCCCCGATTAGCCTGTCCTGGCTGGCTCCGGCCTCTCACGAGCTCTGGGGCCGCTCGGCCAGGCATGCCCAGATTTGCAGTGCATTTTCTGATCTCTCAAAAACAAAAAGCAAGGGCGGCGAGAATGATGGTAAACCGGTTTTCGACGCTAAGATTTTGATCCCTGTTTCTGCCAGCGATGATTGGCCGGCGATCAAGCGCGCAAAAGGCGACTGCAACAATGCCAGACTGCTTCTGTGCGGCTTTGTTGAGTCAGAGCAATTGGCTCCGCTTGAGGCGATGGTCATTCACGGAAAATGCGCGGTTGTGATTTACCACTTGGTTTTGCCGACGTTGTCTCCGGTGCCTATCCCATTCGGATTCATCACGGAGGATGCCGCCAAGATCCTGATTGTTGAAAACCTGATAAACCGCACGATGAGCGAGTACGTCATAGGTAATACGCAGCGCTACCTCGGTAGCTTCGAACGACCCGCCGCCTCATAGTGGCTAGGGGCGTTCGCAGCTGTGGGGTAAAGGCTTCGAGCCTTCGACGGGTTCTACCCCATCGAAAAGATTGAGCACTACGCAAATGACGCCGATTTCGCACTGGTGCCTTACACACCTTGCGACCTAGGACGCAGCGTAGAAAACCCAGGCGATTCATAGCAAAGCTTCATTACTCAGGAATCGAGATCCCGAGCAAGTTTTTCAATGGCTGCCATTGAATTCCCATTTAAAGGATATTTGTACTCGTTGTATTGATTAAGACGTTTTACAAGTGCAATTATATCTGACAGCCTCAGATCGGTTTGAAGCATAAGTGTTCGTAAATTATTCAAGTCGTACTCATTGGCCAAGGCGGTATGCATAAGTGTGAGCATTTCAAAAGGATTGGAACTTAATTTGTGCAAATAGTTAGCTGTAGTGGGGATATCATCAGGGAGAAAGATGTTAGAAGGCTTGATCGCGCCGGGTGCTTCCCAGACCATGCGCCTGGTTGCGAGATGCCTCAAAGCATTCTGCCAACTCTTGAGGACTAAAGTATCGTCGATTTCTAGCATCTGCAGTGCGGCGTGGGCGAGGGCGCTGTGTAGCTTGCTCATACTCCGAGCGAGATCAGAGTCTGGGATTTGGCAGCAAGCGCTTACCTGATCGAGTAAAGCGAGACCAATTTGGAACGCCATTAATGTAAGGCTACTTGCGTCCGAGCGAGATTGGTACCCGTTGACAGCATCTGGATACCCAAACTCGACAATCTCTCTCAGCGCGTAAGTATTCACCCACAGATTGGACCACAATTGTGCTGGTTCGGGAGCGCAAACAAACGGGTACGCTAACAGATAAGCCACCAGACTTGGGAATTCTCGCTTTTGGCCAACGTAGAATTCAGCGCGTTGACGCAAAAGTTCTCCAGATCGTCGCATCCAATCATCTGCGGACAACTCCCACTCCTTCAGAAAAGTCTGAACGTCTGGGGCGTCCATTACACCGGAATGTGCGTGTGAGGCTAGCGCACATCTATAACTCCAGTGCACCCATGGACTTGCATCTTCAGGCGGGCACGCTAAGGGAGGGCAACTGGAAAGGATATTTCCGATTGCATTGAGTAACTCACTGTCAAAGTATCCAGCATTTCTGGGGTCTTCGATTTCCTCTCTTGTCGACTCCAGCACTTTACGCATCAGCCAAGTGGAGAATCGGGCAAAAAGAGGGGAGGCGTCGCGACGATTGGCAAGTAGGTTAACAACACTGGTGATCAGAGGCGCACTGGTCACTTTTACGAGCTCTGATTCGACCTCGCTGAGAACCCTGATTGATATCGGTGGTGTAGAGCTTCAGAAGCTCTCCGCGGCGGATACCAGTCTCCAGTAGCAATTCAATCATTAGCCAATTGCGCAACTGCAGTCGTTCCGGAAACGGATTCTCCGCAGCTCCTGGGACAATCAATGTGCGAATGATCTGGAGTTGCGTATCTGTCAGGCTGCGGTAACGAGTGCGACCTGGACGAACATTGATGATATGGCTCTCAAAGCGCCGCTCAATGACGTCGGCGACATCTGCAAATACAACTTCGATATTGCATAACCGTCTAATAAAGACAGAATCGCCTCAAAGTGGCAGGCCAAGATGGCCTCATCGATATCCAGATCTCGGCTTTTGGCATAGGCGTAGAAAGCCTGGATCGCGCGCAGGTGCGCCGCAGCCGTGTTGTAAGCGCGGTGCCTGATTTTAAGTTGGACGTAGATGAACGGAATGAGTATGGGTAACGGCGCTGCGTAACCAGCTTGCACGAGCAGCGGCACACGCTGACCTGAAGAGAACCGGCACTGAATCAGCTTCATCGGCAGCCACCTCATTCAAGGACTCGCCATGAACACGAAGGACATGGCCCGTTGAGAGATTGGACGTCAGAAGTACGCTGAAGTAAATCTCACAGCAAAACTGCTTAGGCCATTCCCTTTGCATATCAAGAGATTCTAGGTGTCTCTTGATAAATCTGAAAAGAATTAGGCTGAATTTTCACTTCAAGGCTTTTGAAGTGAAAACCAGCTAAAACATACATTTGAACTAAACAATAGTCTCAGCATACACCTGAAAACAACATTAGGCATTGCGTACACCCATAAATTGGAAATGCACTCATCTCGATGCGATCCGCCTGTCGTGCAGGATACGAGCTCCTTTTGTCTATGGAAGGAAGCGCCTGCTGGCTAACGGCACAAAAAAATCGATGTAAGCAAGCCATGACTTTCGTGGCGAAAAATCTAGCTAGCCGAAGAAAAAATACTTAACCTTCAAATTTCGACAGATCTAGTATTCAAGCTGAATCAGAGGGATAGCTTCGTATATATAGATTTAGTCGTTGGGAAGTTGTGAATCGCCCCGGGTTTCGTAGACACCTCTTTGCCTTAAACTGAGGCCAATTAGGAGGTGCCATGAGCAACCCGCGTTACCCCGAAGAATTCAAAATCCAAGCAGTCAATCAAGTGACCGAAAAGAAGCTGCCTGTCGCTGAGGTAGCGGCCCGTCTTGGCGTGTCGACGCATAGCCTCTATGCCTGGATAAAGCGCTACAGCAAACCTCAAGAAGAACGGCAGCAGGATGATGATCAGCACGCTGAACTGCGTCGTCTGCGAGCGGAACTCAAGCGCGTCACTGAAGAGCGAGACATATTAAAAAAGGCCGCCGCGTACTTTGCCAAGGAGTGCGGCTGAAGTACGCCTTTATCAAGCAGCGCGCGGGCGACTATTCGATTCGACGGCTTTGCCTGACACTGAAAGTCCATCCCAGCGGTTATTACGCCTGGCTGTCTGAGCCGCAATCTTTACGCGCCAAAGACGACCAGCGACTGCTGGGTTTGATCAAGCATTCCTGGCTGGAGAGCGGCGGCGTTTATGGCTATCGCAAAATCCATGACGATCTGCGCGAGGTCGGTGAGGATTGTGGTCGGCATCGTGTGGCGAGGCTGATGCGTCTTGAAGGTCTGCGCTCTCAGACAGGGTATCGACGCCGCCCTAGCAAGCACGGCGGTAAGCCAGCGGTCGCCTCACCCAATTTGCTGAAGCGCCAGTTCGATGTCGTGAAACCCAACAAGGTTTGGGTCACCGACATCACCTACATTCGTACTTATGAAGGCTGGCTGTATTTGGCGGTGGTGCTGGATCTGTTTTCTCGTCAGGTCGTCGGCTGGTCAATGAAGTCGCAGATGACCAGTGATTTGGCCATTGATGCGTTATTGATGGCGGTTTGGAGGCGTAAACCGAAGCAGGAGGTGATGGTTCACTCCGACCAAGGTAGCCAGTACAGCAGCTCCGATTGGCGCAGTTTTTTGAAGGCGAACAATTTGGTTGCCAGTATGAGTCGGCGAGGCAACTGTCATGACAACGCCGTGGCCGAGAGCTTTTTCCAGCTTCTGAAACGGGAACGGATCAAGCGGAAAATCTACACCTCGCGGCAAGATGCTCGTAGTGATGTGTTTGATTACATCGAGATGTTCTACAACGCGAAACGCCGCCATGGTTTCAACAATCAACTGTCACCGGTAGAGTTTGAAAAGCGTTACGCAATGAGCTTGCAAGGTGTCTAGAGAATCCGGGGCGATTCAGTTGTCCCTCGGCTCGTTTTGAGCAACGGCTCGATTCGCGACTCGATTCTGTTCCAGATCGCGTAGGCCCCGAGCAGCCCCTCGGGACTCAGTTCATCTACCGTGGTGAGCAGCTCTTTCACGACCGTATCCGAGAGGTTCGGCGCCGAGTCTTTCAGCAGGCCGGCGCCCTCTCTGAGAGAGGTGAGCAGACGGTTTTGGTGATACGACTTGAAGTCGGCAAACCATTGCCGAGGATCATCACTGACCGAAAAGCTGGAATAGCGGCGATCCTCCTTGAGAATGCAGCTGCCGCTATTACCGGTTCTCAGAATGCCAAATGTTGACCTCGCCAGGTCATGCCGACGCTTGTTCCAGGTTTTGATGTGGTCGTCAGACGCGGGAACATTCTCCCGGTTGAATGCTTCTTTGACGTAGTGCTTCAACAGGTCGGAGGGTGTGAACATCATCCAGCGTTGGCGGTTGGTCGCTGGGCCTAGCAGCCGTTGTTCGTCTGGGCTTAGTGCCTGCACATCGAGTTTCTGACCAAGGCGTTTGATCAGTGTTGTGGTTTTGCCGGTACCTGGAGGGCCGAGGATGATCAGCTGATGATCAATCGACAACCGGAAAATCTCGTCCTGGATCTTGTCGAGAATTGCCTGGTCACGCAAAGCCATGGCTCTGCGTATTTCATGCACTACACCCTCCAGGATTTTGTCTGCCTCAGAGTCGCCGCCTAGCATCGCTAGGAATGCGTTGTCGTCGACGGGCTGAACAAGCTTTCGAAGCGAAGGAATTGTCTGTGGGGTTGTACGTCGGCGGCGCCAAATGCTGTCGATGGCATCCCAAAGGTCGTCACTCTTTAGAGGCTTCAGCTCAAGCTTTTCGAGAATACGATAGCCTCTCTGCCTCCCCGCAACCTCAAGCTCGACACTTTCACCGACATCGAAGACGGCCAGACGGCCGATAGGGGTACGGTAGCCCGCCAGCATCGTCCCTTTGACCGTGATGTTGGTCGTTCGGCAGATATAGTAGGTGATGACCTCGCCTTCGTCTGTCTCGGCAACCACACGTGAGACCGCAGGCTCGCGGACGAGGCTTAGCAACGATTTGGTGGTGTCGTCACCAATAGATGCGATTTTGGCTACTGCTGCAGTGTTGGTGAACGTGTTGATCACTGCCAGGGCGTCGGACGCCTCACCGCTGCGGGTCGCTAGAAGCCGCGCTGCACTGTCTTCAATCTTGTGAAAGGTTTCCAGTGCCTCAGTCGCAACGTCGTGGGCATCGCTGAAACTCATTGAAGCTCTCCTTGTTTCAATTGGGCATCACCTGGCCTGCCAGGCGTGTCAGAGTCCCGTGACCTGTGCTCAGGGTGGTGATGTTCTTTGGCTGATCAAGATCCTAAATCCTGGCGGCTTCGGTTGCCAGTAGATTGCCATGATAGCCAACGGCTTATGAAGGTTTGGATTTGGCGTATGAGCCACGAAAACGCGCTATGCAATCACCATCCGGTGCGCAGTGCTGAATTCAGCAAGGGCCACTCCAGCCGCTCAAGCCCCGCGGTTAACGTTCTGCTCTACGCGTGCTAAATCTGAATGGCATACGTGGCAAGTCCCATCCATGACGTTTTCTGGTCGACCTGAAACCTCAAGATGGCTTGGCAAGTGCGGAGCTGAACGATCACCGTTTCCATGGCTATTGATGGTCAGCGCATAGCTGATGATCATCGTGCGCGTGAGCCTGATGTCGTACCCGTGCCAGTAGTCGATGTCCCGGGCTGAAGAGTCTAACCAGGCCAAGGTTGGGCCGCCGTTCAAGGAGGAGGGAAGGCCTGTTAATCCACGGGCCTGATCGCGTCCGTGCTTGACGCTAGCCGAACGCGGGGCAGCGGCCTCCGTTGCGTTAACGCTACACTAAGCATCTTATTGCTCATCGCTCGTTCATAGATGGGTGAGGTGTGGCAGGTGGAGCGCTCTCTAGTGATGGAACACACAAACATGGAACTCCCGTTTTTCTACGACTTTAGCGAGGGCGAGCAGAAATCCCTGCTTGCGGCCGCATTAGATAATCGCGGTGTAGTCGTCAAGCGGCTAAACGGTGTGTGCGGTGACATCTTTGTCATGGATCAGGGAGAGTCGGTTCATCCTCGTTACGTGTGCGCTAAGGTGCCTCGCAAGCTTGAGACGGTTCCTGCTGTAGAAGCAAACAAGCGTTTCGTTCAGGAGCTGGCTCTCCAGTTGCGTTTTTCGCATCACACATTTGTGCATTGGTGTTTCGATCTGCGGGAAGTCCTGGGCGCGCCAGTTGCCCTGTTTCGATATTGGGATGGAGACCTACTGGACTACATGTCAGGGCAAAGCGAGATCAGGCAACTTTCTCTGATCGCCTACTGTTGCTCGGGGTTAATACACTGCTATAGCCGTGGCCTTGCTTGCCATCAAGATCTGAAGCCAGCCAATATTTTTGTGCGTGATTTCGAAAAAGTCATCAATGGACTCAGAAACATTGATATCTATCAGGTGGCGATGATTGCCGACTTTGGACTCGCTAACGCTTTCTTAAAGACACCTGCGGTTTTCGAAGGGTCAAGGCCGTATATGGCCCCGGAGCAGTGGGGTAGAACCCAGCTCTCCGAAAAGACAGATGTTTTTGCCCTAGGCATCATTCTACATGAGCTTCTCACCAGCGGCGTTCACCCGGTAGGTGTTCGTACTGATGACGTATGGCCGTCGGCCAAGCCAGGACACTCGACCAAATGGACTCGCTCTGCAGACTGGCAGAAATGGATAGCACGCGGGTGTCCTCTACAGGCGCCTGGCAATTTGCGTTCGGATGTCATCAACCTGGTTAAGCGAGCACTATCAGTCGATCCTGATGAGCGACCTAGTATGATGGGTTTGAGGGACGAGATTCTCAGTCTTATCAAGGCTCGATGCGAAATTTCCCACTTTCAGCTGAGTGGTGTCATCGACCACTTTGATGGAAACGCTTCAAAAGGTGATTTAGCAGATGAATGGCCCTACCTAGCGAATGCGTGGGCGAGGTTTCAAAAGCGCTTCGGCTAGGCGTAGTTCGCCGGCTATCATCGTCATATGACCGAGTCACCTACACCTCACCTGTTTACTTTGAAAAGCAGGGTTTGAGGAGGGCTGGCCAGTGTGTGCAATGCTGTCTATAAGTTTCTATTAGAATATTCCAGGCTGGATCGATTATAACAAAAGGGCCTTCGTTACTGAAGGCCTGGGTTATTGGTTGCTAGCTGTATACAGCAATGCTTCCGATGTTTTTGAATGCGTTCATTCTAAATTCGGTTTTCTCTAGATAGTCGGATAAAGCATCACAGTCTGCCCCCAATGAGCGAACCATCTGAATGATGCTGTCTTTTTCTTGGTTTAGGATACCAAAAGCTTCCCTGCTTGCAGCAAGCAGGTCGCGTTCTCTGAGATAGTGAAGAACGAGCAATCCGAAGGAGGCGGCATAGATTGGATTTACCGGCCAGAGGTGCGAAACCACCCTTTGATTTCCTCTCGCAATTGAGGCTGCAAGTCCTCTGGAGTATGGGTTGCAGCTTATTTCAACTGTGGCACCATTACAAATGTTCAGAATCACGTTTCTGGCGTAGAGCGATTTAGGAATGCACGAATGTAATACATTGCCGGGAATAATGCATTCATCTGAAAATAAAATATGATCTTCCTTGCCGCTGCCCCAGTGATTATACGCCCCATGAGCCGAAATGTAGATAACACTATGCCTTTCGCTCTTAAAGATTTCTGTGAATATTTCGATGCTTGGGTCTATGTAGATTTCAGCGGATGCACCGAAGTGGGCTCGGATGAATGCTTGCTCAACATTCACGGTGTGAGTATGGCTGGCAAGCATAAATACAAAGGAGCGCTCGTCCGGATCGTCTACCATTACTTCAAGGCTAGCAGATATCCAGGGCGCATTTTTGCCTAATCCAAACCTAGCCGCTTGAATTGGGAAGTCATGAGAGGGGGCCAAAGTGATTGAGTTCACCTCGTCGTAGATATCGTTATTCAACCGAAAGTGCTCAATCACAACATCCCTGTAGGAAGATAAATCATCGTCCACTGCAGGGGTGCCACTACGATCGGCGTCAAAGAATCTGGCATCTTGGCTAGGTGTACCCAAAAGGCTAACGTATACGCCAAGCAATTGATTCCTAATATTGATCAGTCGCTCATAGCTTGGGTAGTTTCCCTCTGCCGGAAAATCAATCCTTGAGCTTGCAGTCATGGCGGTCAATGTTCGACCATTGCTCAAGACAAAGCCATGCCCGGGAATGGCGTTAGGGGCAACATTTTTCATTGATGACAGAAGCTTGAACAACGACTGATAGTCATTGTGGTCGTAAAAGTGCCCGATTATGCCTTTCAGGAAATCGCAGTTTCCGGATTTGGTCAAAGCTTTCATATCTTCAGCGCGGATGAGGTGCAGCAGCTCATCCAGAATGCTCTCACTTTCCTCAATATGGCAATAATAACTCAGGATCGCTACAGCCTGGTTTTCATGGGTGTAGAAATCTTTGGTCAAGTAGCACCCTTGGACATAATCCTTGAAGTCTGGACTGTCCTGATTTATTGCTGTACTACAAAGAAGATTCCTATAGGCGATTGCTCTTGGGTGCGTTACTTTCCACTTTTTTATTCCTTCCACATAGCTGGGGTGATTGTCTTTGCCGTAAAAGTAATCCCAGGTCGCCAGCTGGGACGAAGCCAGCATCCCCTCGACTTCAAAGTGACCCTTTAGTTTGTCTACCATTCTGGCTGCAACTGGCCAGACGGTTTCTACGATCTCTGGCATTGCTGCCATACTTCGGCAATAGTGGAATAGTGTCTGTATCCACTTCAGCATAAACGTCGGCCGCGTGCTAATGAATATCGACAGCTCTTTGCAATAAAAGACACAGAGAAAATGGAACGAGTCCAGCTCGGCAGTAGTGCCGGGCTTGTATTCACTCCCGCTAAAAAAGCTGAACACTGCAACTGATACCGCGGGTACATCACCACATTGTGATGCTTCAATAGCATCACTCATGTGCCTCAAGTAAAACTCTGAAGATTGGTACGGAAATTCAGCTTCGCCCATGTAATGTGACCCGCATTCTGGTTGTGTGATTGGGTGGTCGTTGAGTCCCGAACGGTTTGCCCAAGGCTCGTTGACGAATTTAATTTTATACCAAAATATACGCGCGCAATAAATAAGTGCGCCGAATGATTTCGGGCCAAAGGACTTCAGGGCATTAGGAGTGTTATGTGCACGTCAATGATGCACTTTACGAGTATTCTGGCTTACTCAGCCAAAAGCGATGCATCGAGCCATAATTTCTTGGGCGTGGTAACTCTGAACGCTAGACCTCTGATAGGGATTGGTAGTGACATCGCACCACCGGACGTAAAAGCCAAGATTTGCAACTACCCGGAATTGGGGCGTGCTGCCCAGCGGGCCATTCCGGGATCGGATTTGATAGAGTTCGCAGGTTTGGGCCATGCCCCACAGATGGAAGAGCCTACGAAGTTCAAT
Source organism: Pseudomonas sp. MF09150 (assembly GCF_059862355.1). NCBI lineage: Bacteria > Pseudomonadati > Pseudomonadota > Gammaproteobacteria > Pseudomonadales > Pseudomonadaceae > Pseudomonas > Pseudomonas sp. MF09150. Next base: position 14,009 of record NZ_JCBCUS010000001.1, read on the forward strand.
CAATCCATGGTTCGATGGTTGAGCAAGTGACTGAAGCAGGCTGGAGACACCTATGTCCTCCGATCAGGGTTTGAAGACCGCTTAGAAAGTATCATTTTTGGCCAGGGGCTTAATAGTGCTCCTGGCCATCTAGCCAAACTAATTACTATTGGCAGATAGGCGGTATGTGCCCAAGGAGCGCTTGATTTTCACATCAGGAAGTCCGTATTCGACAAGCAAACTCCGAACGTGCTCATCAGTTTTTTCGTAGCCAGGCCCGAGCACAACTTCTTTGATAGAAGGGATCCCTTTAAAATCTGAGCGAATTTTGTGAAACGATGAATCGCCGAAGTCGCCCGACCTTTTGGAAACCTCGTAAGGATCGATATATTCATTAACCTCAATGAATCCCCGAACTTCTCGCTCGTCCTCGAAGAAGTTATTTTTATACAGCGTGCAAAGTCTGACTAGGACGCTGCCAAACATCTTCTTTCTCAGCTCCAAGATAAGCGGAACCTCTTCTGGGGCTGCGTCGCTGGAAATGGAAAATACCTGCGCGATATTTCGACGAATGATTTCTTTGTAGTTTTCTTCTGAATAAATTACGGAGTTGAATTTCACCTTGCCATTGACAGGATTCATTTTCTGCAGATAGCGAGCGAAGAGGTGGTGGTTTTCAATTTCGTGAGTGTCATAGCCAATGGCCGCCCCCTTACCATTTTCCCCATAGCCGCGCCACATGCTCAGGCAGTCGCCGTGATTTGAAAACGAGCAAATGAGCACCATGAACAGATCACTCATCCGCTCTGGCGAAATCTCACCCAGAATGGATGCGTACTGCGGGAACTCGTTTGTTATGAGTTCGTTAGCAATCCTAAACCCCGCAGCGTACTCGTCCCAATCATTCATTTTCCGGAGATCAGAGAACCATAGCTCCTGACTCGCGAGCATTTTCTCGAAAGTGTCAGCTGTTGCGTAGCGATAGGCAATTCCGTTCATTGGCGATGAAATCCTTATCAGGTGGTGCAGGTGGGAGGCTCACATTACACGGAGAGGAGCAAAAACTTAATCCTCTAGGGCGACATGGATTCGGGCTGGCTTGCGAGCGTGCGCAAGCCAAATCCCGAACCAGAGCGTTGGACGCTCTTCAGGCCGTGCGTAGACTGCTTGCTGCCGCATCTCCGAGCCGTCGCAAGTGAAGACTCTCGTGCCTGACGAGGAAACCCAAACCGATTGCCATGCGCTGGCAGAGGTGCTTGATCGCGTGGGCGACAAATGGACGGTGATGGTGGTCGGGGGGGGGGGGCTGCCAGATGGTCGTCAACGCTTCAACACTATTCTTCGAAGTATTGGTGGGGTGTCACACCGGATGCTGACTTTGACATTACGTGGCCTGGAGCGAGATGGCCTGGTCACATCGTACGATGTACCCCACGATTCCGCCTAAAGTGGAGTACGAGCTCACCAACTTGGGCCGCTCTTTGATTGAGCCGCTGATGGCACTCTCGTCTTGGGGCCGTAAACATCTTCCCGCCATCGCTGAGGCCCGTGTGCGATATGACGAGCGAACTGAGAGCTCGTAACCCGCGAGGTGTCCATCGCCACCATCACTAAATTGTGCGCGTCTTCATGAGCGCCTGCCACTGCTGCTGCGCGGCGAGATCAATCGGGAGGGCAACATCCCCCCCCCCTCTGAGCGCCAGCATTCAGCCTTCCAGCTTTCTGATCAGACCACCAAACAGCTGAGCGGGCTCCACATAGCGAATTGCAGACTTCATATCACTCCAGCCCACGTACTCCATGAGCGTTTTGATATCCCAGCCAGAGCTTGATGCCCAGGTGGCAAATCCGCGTCGAATCGAGTGAGCACTGTAGATCTGTGACGGCAAGCCGCAACGCTCAAGTGTGTCGCGAAGGAGAGGGATCAGGCTGTGGGCTGCAAGCGGTCTATCGCTGATGTTGCCCCAGCGATCAATTCCTCTAAATACACCACCGCGTGACAGACCGGCCACCTCAATCCAGTTCAGGTATGCCTCAACGGGGCAGAGCTTGCTCAACGACGGAGTCTTGTACTCCCGGCCAATGTTCTGCCGATCCCCTTTACTAGATCCCAGGTAGAACCTGATGCCCACATAGCGTTCGGCATGCGTGTTCTCGACAGTTAGCCTAGAGAGCTCGTCTCCGCGGAACCCCCTCCAAAAGCCAATGGTGAGCAGTGCGATATCCCGTGTCGATCTCAGTAGGGCTGCCATGTTGCCGTTGGATCTTGCCTGAACAATCTCACCCTCAAGGTGAGCAACAGCTTTCTCGAGCTGCAGCAGAGGAAAAGGGGCAGCTTGCTTCTGTTGCACTGGATGAAGTGCCCGGATGCCCTTCAGCAATTGCCTGACCCTCGGTGCCTTAGTGGGATCGGGAAAACCGTTGCTTTGATGCCAGTTGGCGAGCGCAGCCAGGCGCTGCTTAAGGGTGCTGAGCGCCAGCTGGTCAGCGTACTCAGCGATGTACCGCACTACGGACTCAGTGGTAGTGGGCAGATAGCCGCCCCAATTCACCTCGAAGTGGGCGAGGGCAGCCGCATAGCTCTTCGAGGTGTTCTCTCGAACACTTGCCTCCAGGTACCTATCTGCCTTGCTGACCACTTCAAACACGTAATTTCTCGCCTCGAGCCATCGGTTGCTCGCATTTGCCATTTGTACTGCCTTAGGGGTCATTTTACCCCCGGTCGCAGGCATGACAAGAGATAATCATTGATTATGGCTTGTCAATATCTTGTGCTATATACATAAAAAACATGGCAATGTGGCATGTTATTACGTGACACGTAACACATTACGAAATCGTCGGAGGGGACATGGCTAGAGGTGGTATAAACTTGGTACTGGTGCGCAAAGCACGGGAGGCTTTGCTAGCCCGGGGTCAGAATCCGAGCATCGATGCACTTCGCGTAGAGCTTGGAAATACCGGCTCGAAAACGACTATTCAGCGATATATGAAGGAAATTGAAGCATATGACCCGCACCCATCGGCATCGCCGTCACGGCTAAGCGATGAGCTTTCTGATTTGGTCGGGAAGATGCTGGAGCGATTGCTTGCGGAGGGGAATGAAGCACTGCTGCAGGAACGCTCCACTTTTGAGATTGAGCGCCAAGCGACGAAAGCGGAGGTTAGTACACTTCGAAATCAACTAGACGAGGCGAAGCAAGAGATCACCAAGCTCCAGTCGGCACTGCAAAGCCAGGACGAAGCGCTCAAGACCTCCCAGTCCACACTGCAGAGCGAAATCACCCGTAACGCCAGGATCAGCCAAAGCTGCAATGACCTAGAGGTTCGGGTGAAGGAGAAGGACGAGCAGATCCAGTCCTTGGAGCAGAAACACGGACACGCCAGGGAAGCACTCGAACACTACCGCGCTTCGGTCAAGGAACAACGTGACCAGGATCTGAGCCGCCACGAAGCCCAGGTCTATCAGACTCAGCAGCAGGTGACAGTTCTCCAGCAGACCCTAATGGTTAAACAGGAAGAGATCACCCGCCTGATCCGCGACAACGAGCGTTTCATTACCGAGAATCGCCAGCACGCCAGAGAAGCCTCACAGCATCGAGACGCCCTTGAAAGTATGCGTGGAGACCTCGGTATTGCCAATGCGGCGACTGCCCGGGCAGAGGGCGCTAAGGAACTGCTCGGCCAACAGCTTGAGACCAAGGCTAGAGAGGCTACTGAGGCCCATCTCACTGGAACAGCAGCACAGCAAAGGGCAGAGGTACTGCAGGTTCAACTCGAACAGTCTGAAGCAGAGCTTGGGGCACTCCGTGCCGCGATCGAAGCCGATGGCTCAGTCAGGGAGCAGTAAGCCCCATGCCGTGATATAGCGACGGAGTACAAATGTACTCTTTTCGTGTTTTCTCTCCGCTTCGAAGGGATGGTCAATAGCGATCTTCTTCGCTGGGCGGATCGGCCCGGCAAAGGGATGTGACATTCCCACACAGGAGCGTATGACACAGTGGGGGGCTACATCTCGAATCTTATTGCCCGGTTTATCCTGCCTTCCAAGTGCGATAACATCCTGTGAAAAATGATGGCAATGTGCAATCTTCGTGACGGTCAGGCCTCACCTGGGTGGGCGCGCATGCATGCAGAGACTCCGCCTAGCTCTACTTGGGCAGTCGGTGCGAACTCTTTCAGCAGAGCAGGGATGAATAAATGTGATTGGCTCGGAATCAAACCCAATACCAACCCAGGCCCCTCAACTCAAGTCCAGCCGGCCGGGATCTTTCTTGGGATTCTCGCTGCAGTCCACTCGGATGTGCCTGCACCTTTGCGACGCCCCCAAGGGCTCCTACGTTGCACTGGAGGTGTTTGACGACACCGATGTTCATCATGCTGACGGTTCTGCCTTGCTTGAGCAGGCTAAAAGCGGCTTGGTGACGAACCCCATCAGCAATTTCTCTGTCGATCTATGGAAGACCTTCGCCAACTGGATCGATGTTATTGAGGCAGGCCTGATCGATCTCAGCAAAACGCGCTTCCGACTGTACGTCTTACAGAAGAAAGAAGGCGAGTTTGCTAATCAGCTTCATTTTGCCCATACGAGGACACTGGTCGAGCGCGTGGTGGCGGATATACGCGAATCCTACAAGGTGGAAAAGCCGGAGCAGTGCAAACCCTACATTGAAAAGTTTCTCAATTACGACGAGGGCAAGCGTGCTGACCTAGTCATGGCCTTCGAGCTAGAGACGGGAAATGACGATCTGATCGGCAGGATTTCTAATCACTTCGCGCTCACCGTTCCAGATGACAGGCTGGAAGACGCTTGCAACGTTGCCATTGGATGGGTCAAAAACAACTCCGATGCACTGATTGCAGCCTGCAATTATCCTGCGCTGTCGCGCACAGATTTCAAAGACTACATGTCGACTTTCACTAGCCGGAGCGCTCTGAACTTACTAAAGGCTTACACCTTGCCTGCTCCATCAGAGGACGAGATCGCAGAGAACCGTCCTTTGGTTTTGACATTGCTTCGTCAGCTTGACCTCATCGACAAAGCTGGGGATGGGTTTGAAGCGGTATCGGACTTCTTGCAGTCGAAGACAAATAAAGTGCGGTGGGGTGAGAAAGGCTTGGTGTGCGACTCGGACTTTGAAGAATTCCGCAAGACTCTTTTCAATAGATGGTCGCTTCTGAACAAGAAGACGAACATGGCTTTTCCCAGCGCTTCAGAACTAGATAGAGGCCAGCTGTTGAAAATGGAGTGCATGGACGTATCCGAGACTCTGGACGGTACCGAGTCACCAAAGTTCTTCGTGCGCGGCACCTACCAAGAGTTCGCCAACGTGACGAAGATCGGTTGGCATCCCCGCTACCTTGATCTGCTCGACGATTGATGAATATCTTCCAACGCCGTCGGTAAATACTAATTCCGCTGGCCACCTGACTCTATTTGGAGGCATGTGGCCTAGCTTTGAAACAGGTTGTCCAGGATGGAAACCCCTGAAGTCAAAATATCTCCTCGACTCAACGACGAGATCTACTTGGTGCAAAATCCCGCCCTTGGGGCTGCCCTCATGTGGGAGTTCGTGAAAGGGTTTAAGCGGCAGAGCTCAGGTGCAGGCCCAACACTGCCGTTCCTGTTCATAGTATTGCCGGTTATCTTCAGTGAGCCCTTGCGAACGGTCATGGGCAAGACCAACCTAACCTCCGGACTACGGCTTTTCGCAGGGAAATTCTCCAAGGAACAGGAGTTGTTGCTGTCCATCCAGCGTCGGATGCTGGCGCTCAGGAACACGTCGCTCACCAGCCTCGACATCGCATTGGAAAGCGGGCTGCTAACCCTTGATTGCACCACAGCTGTCGTCGATTACAAGACCAAGCGGTACCCGTCTAACATCCCTAACACGGTAAGAGAGTTAGGCAAGCACGCAGACAAGCTTGGTGGTTGGTGTGGAGCTCTTTCCATCCAGGAAGTCCAGACTGCCCTACGGATAGGTTTTTGATGAAACTGCAAATTGAAAAGCTAATTTTGTGGCCAAAAAATGGCCGCGACTATCGTGAAGTGAAGTTCACGCCAGGTGCTGTGAACGTCATCAGCGGTTCGTCCAAGGCGGGTAAGTCCGCGGTCATCCCGATTATCGACTACTGCCTAGCCTCGGAAAAATGTGCAATCCCCGTGGGTACTATCAGGAACACCTGTGCATGGTTTGGGCTGCTGGTAAATACCGATGAAGGCATGAAGCTATTCGCAAGATCCGAGCCGGGTCGGCAGCGATCCACCGATGACATGTTCGTATTGGAGGGGCAGAACGTCACCATCCCAGCCAAGATCGAACGAAAAAACTCCAACCGTAGCATAGTCAAAGGCATCTTGAATCGACTCTCCGGCTTGCCAAACATTGGGTTTGGGGATGATGTTAAATTTGGATTCAAGAATCGGCCCAGCTTCCGTGACCTGATGGCCTTCACCTTCCAGCCGCAGAACATCGTCGCCAACCCGGACGTCCTTTTCTACAAAGCGGACACTACAGGCCACCGAGAAAAACTGAAGGACATTTTCCCCTTCATTTTGGGGGCGGTTACCCCCCAGACGCTGCTGGCATCTTGGGAAATGAAGGATCTTGAACGTAGACAAAAGCAGCTGCGGACAGAAATCAACACACTGACTGTCGCGTCAGCCCGGCTGCGCGGCGAAGCCAATAGTTGGTACTTCCGGGCGCGTGAGTATGGCTTGGTTGGCATTGACTCAATGCTTTCCGAGGAGTGGCCCGTTGCGGTTGAGCAGCTTGGCGCGATTCTGCAGAAAAGCTCTAGAGACGCCCAGCCGAGGCTCAAGACCATTGAGGCTTCGATCACGACCATCGGACAGCTCAAGGCCAGAGAAGACCTCATTGCAGCGAATTTATTTGCAGGTCGCCAAAAGCTGAATCAGCTTAGCGGACTGCAAAAAGATGCTGATGCCTATGTGTCCGCCCTTGAAACCATGAAAGATCGCCTGTCCCTTTCGACCTGGCTGAAAGGCCTGATCAGAAAAGACAATGTTACTCCGATAAGTGCGCTTGGATCCCCAGCCCTGTCAGCATCGTTAGAGCTCGACGCACTGTGTGAGGCGCTCAGCAGCATTGAGGACAGTGCCCGCGTCGCTCCAGTAGTTCCCATATCGATTGAGAGCGAGACACTACGACTGCGAAACGCGATGAGCGAAGACTCAGATGAACTCGATGCCATTCGCAAGGAAATCAGAGCTATTGAGTTGGTCGACGCTCAAGCCACAGGGCAGGCCTTGCGCGAAGCAGACATTGACCGATATCTGGGCAGGCTTGAAGAAGCAGTCAAGAACTACAAAGAAGCCCAATTCGATAGCACTCTAGCTAAAGAATTGAAGCAGGTTGAGGATCGAATGGCTGAGCTCGCTCCGCTCGTATCCGTGGACTTGATCAGGGCGAATACCCGAAAAATCCTAGACTCGTTGAGTGCTTATTGCGCGAAGATCACACCGTCTCTCGATGCTGAGTGGAAAGATGCGAAGATCGGATTATCGATCACGGATTTGGCCATCAAGGTGCGCCATGATGGCCGCGATGACTTTCTATGGGAAATTGGTAGTGGTGCGAATTGGCTCGCTTACCACGTAGCGATGCTCCTCGCGTTGCAGAAGCTATTCATGGCCAAGACAACTGTTGAACACCCGGTGCCTCATTTTCTCGTGTTCGACCAGCCCAGCCAAGTCTACTTCCCGGTAAAGCGTGCCGCGCAGGTCGAGGAGGAGCACGAGCTGAATGATGAAGATCGCGTGGCGGTTCGTAAGGTATTCAAAGCTTTCGCAGATGCGGTCAACTCGTCCGAAGGACGGCTGCAGATCATTGTACTAGACCATGCTGATGACGGTGTTTGGGGCAAGATTCCAGGGGTGGTGCTGACCGAAGAATGGAGAGACACCAAGCTGGTGCCTGACTGGTTCAGTATTCCTACTGAATAAATCCTCGGACACCTTGCGGTGGCTTGCACACGGGCTTGATGTTCAACTCGTTTGCAAGGCGTCCTCCAGTGCCGCTGCAAGTGACTCCAAGGCATCAGCCAAGCGGGAGTCCTCGCGCGCGTCCCCACTGCCGGGAACAAACTCCCGGCAGTGGCGTAGCAACGCGTCGAGGTCGTTGTGGTTGAGATCCAGTTGAATGTGCATCTTCTAGAGTTCCGAGATAGTTGAGCCGCACGCAGGCCCTGACGCTAGAGCACGCTTTAGTCGAAATTTGCGCGTCGATTGGAGGCCATGAGGGTAGGCTATTGAAGGTTGAGCAGGAAGCGCTGATTTGGGGGCGCGCCGCTGCGCATTATGGTGCATCGCTCGCGGCGATAGCGAATGATGCGGTGAGCAGTTTTCGCCGCAAACCCGGGCTCGATAGCTTGACTCGCATCTACAAGGAAAATGTAGGAGAGCCGGCATTCGCAGTGCTTGAGAGCGTTTTGCCAAAGGCCCATGTGCCGCGCACGGATAGCGACTTCATCCATGTCCGGGAGCAGCTACGGTCTCATTTGAATTATCACGTGTTAAAAGGCCTTGTAGATGCCCAGGCTGTGCCCGCTGAGCTCAGGGACACCTTGTTTTCAATTGACCTTGGACTTTGATCACGGGGTGATCTCACCATCTGCTATTCGGCGAAGCACAGTTCAGTTTGAGGGGAAGGGCAAGCAACCTTCTGCCGGCGGGATGGAGCGGCCCTTGTTGCGCTGATCACTGGCAATGATGGGATTCCCAAGTCTGTGAGCGCGCCATGGGCCTCCAGGTCTGCCACATCAGCTCTGAGTCGCTGTACAAGGCTATCAATAGGCTGGCCGTTTTCCACACTCAACGTCAGAGTAAAAAGTGTCAGAGGGCTTAGCCCGAGAGTCTCGCTGATGGCAGTTAATTTGTGGACGGTAGGGCTTGATCGCCCCTGTTCCAATTTTGACATGTAGCCACGACTGCTGGCCTCGGCCATTTGCTTGTGTGTCAGCCCGCGGCTAATTCGCATGGCTTTCAGTACGGTGGCGAAGCCTGTTTTAAGCGACATGGAAGCTCCCGACCAGGGTGAAACGTGAAGAATTGCCAAACACCTGCAGCAGCGGAAAGACTCATCGTAGAGCATCTGAGAGTATCACAGACATTTTGGCGCCAGACTGGTCGCCGATGATTCTTGGGCCACGAAGGAGAGCTCCGCTGCACGCGAACGCGGTTGAATGCCCAAGATCAGCGAGTCGGCAAAACCAGTGCTTTCACCTGGATTTGATAGGGTAAGCAGGGAGATTTTCTGTATTTTTACTTTTTTTCTGCATGCACCCTTGAAATTTTTTTCGCGAGACGGAGTTCTTTATTTGAGGACAAGAAAAAAGCGAGTGATGTGCAGGCGCAGGTGATCTGCAAGGATCACAGACGGTTTTGATTGACGGTTTTCGCTTTTGACGGTTTCCAGATCTGACCACTGCTGTCAGGTTGGCGCTGCATGGCCCCGTAGGGGCTGAGGGGAATCGCCCTCTTCGCAGCCTCTGGCTGCGCCTATGCTTTGAATACAAACAAACATGCCGAATTCCAAAAAACAACATGCAGTGGTTTTTAAGCTAATTTTTGAAGAAAAATCACTAGATGTTGTGTTCAGATATCAGGGCGACTGCTCTGGGCATCTTTGTCACGGTAGCAAATCAATCGCTCGTGCATAATCGAACTCCGCGATGGTGTGGTTCGCCAGTTCGGCAAGCAAGCGAATGCCATCATGCGTCGACACCGTAGATAAGCCGATCGCCTTGACCTGTGGAGAAGTGGTTGCCCAGAGATGGACGAGCTTCTCGATCGCCACCTGATTCGATATATAGCCTGGTGGTACTCGACTCAAATAGTTCCGAAGCCTGCATTTCAAGGCTTCTCTAGAGGGGTAGTGATGCGGCCCGATGAAGCAGGGGGAATCGCCAATAGCAGTACCCAATGGTACAGCCGGCTTCAGGTACAACAGAGGACAAGTCCCCGCTGGACGTATTGCTTGACCAGCCTGCTCTTACCCTCCAGAGCGTCCACTTTTGAGTCGTAACGTTCGACGACCCTGAATATAGGTGTGATCCCTTGGGCTAGGAGCAAAGCGATTCTGGCGGAAACGCCATCGTTCCGATTAGCCTCTACTGCCGCGGGCTGAGCTCCATTGCCCGGGAACTGACATGCTATTCATGTCTGCCTGACTCAAGGCTCGTCGGAGAATTTATCGCTGTACTGAAGCAAAATTCTGAGTTCTTCGCCATGTACACGGTCAGGCGAGTCGAAGTGCTTCTCCTGATAATCAGGCGGGCCGAAAAGTCGAAAGTGCTCCTCATGCAGGAACAATGGGGCATAAACGAAGGTTTTCTGCTGGTCATACTCGTCTGGGAGGGGGATCACAAGCTGATACTGGAAATTCCCATATTGAAATATGAACTGGTACCTGTAGGTCGTTTCTTTGAACGCCTCTCTCACCTTGGCAACGATGCAGGTAATTTTGTTCGGGTTGACGCCTCCGCTTATCCCCCATTCAATGACCGGTACCGATCCACTAAAGCTAGGCTGATGGTTTTTGCTTAGAAGCCAAGGTTTTAGGTAGTCGAAAAGGCGATGATCATCATCTGGCATCATGGCCAACGCCATCTTGATCAGCATCTTGTGAATGGCTGTTGGGTAGTAGGGTTGACGTTTTACCTTGAAACGGAGCTGATTCTTGCCCTCTACCTCCAGGGCCCCGATTCCGTCTTCACCATCAACACAGATCACCAGGTTGGATTGATCTGCAGCCCAAACCTCTAGGAATGGGGCTTTGTATTTGGGAATTCCATTGCGCCCCCGGATCCGCTGAAAGGGGCGGTGGGGATGGGTGTAGGCTGCGAAGCTGTTTTCAAGATGATCCCCGAAGTGGTGGTTGCAATGATCACACTCCAGCTCGTCAATAATCGTCTTGTTCCCTAGAAAAATGGGTATGGCATGCGACTCGTCGCGGAAAGTCGTCGAGTTTTCGTTTTTCCCGCAATACCGACACACCTTTGGCAGCTTGTATCCCAGTCTGAGTTTCGGCTGGGTAGGAGAAAACACACTGAACACATGGAGGACATAGCGTTCAGTCAGCACTCTGACACGCTTTTCGTTCAGATCAATGAACTGTTCAATCCTTGCGGATTGCTCTGTTGAAAAGCGAGCAACAGCTTTGTGAGGATCGTTTTTGGGAGCTTCGACCATACCTAAACCGTATCATTAAAGATGCTGGATGATAGCGGGCTACAAGCAGGGCGCGTAGACCAGCGTGGACGTACCCACCTGATCTGCTTGAACAATGCGTGTTTCTATGCATCGCACGCCACTTTGCGGAGATGCTTCCACAGGACTACTATCGCCAATCAGGCCCGCGAAGACGTGGCGCAAGGAGGCGGTACCAATGGTCAGAATACGAAAGCTTGAGATCAGTAACTTCCGGGCCATTCAATTCCTCGATTGGGCACCGTCTAACGGTGTCAACTGCCTCATAGGCCCAGGAGACAGCGGTAAATCGAGCATCCTTGATGCCATCGATTTCTGTCTCGGCGCGCGGCGCAGCGTGTCGTTCAGCGACACCGACTTCTACAACCTGAACGTCGATGTGCCCATAACGATCTCGGCCACGCTGGGATGCCTTCCTAATGAGATGATCAATCTGGAGGCTTATGGTGATTTTCTCCGAGGCTTCAATTTCCAGACAGGTGTATTGGAAGACGAGCCGGGATCAGGACTTGAAACCGTCGTGACCCTGAGACTGCATGTCGCTAGTGATCTCGAACCGACGTGGACACTCTATTCAGAGCGTGCAGCTCAAGTGGGTACCGAGAGAAGCCTTGCTTGGAAGGATCGTTCCAGAATTGCCCCGGCGCGGATCGGCAGCTTCGCCAGTATGAACCTCTCCTGGAGCCGCAATTCAATCCTCAACCGCTTGACCGAAGAGCGACCGGAGCTGAGTGGTGCCTTGGCAGGCGCCGCTAGGCAGGCTCGGGAAAACTTCGGTGCTCAAGCCTCTGCCCAGCTCCATCACCCTCTGGACATTGTGAACCGGACATCGCGATACCTTGGCGTTCCCGTGGGCGAGGGCGCACAGGCTCTGTTGGATGCCCACGCTGTTTCAATCGGTGATGGCGCCATTGCGCTGCACGACAGTGCAGGCATTCCGCTTCGATCTCTCGGCACAGGTTCGTCACGCTTGTTGGTTGCGGGCCTTCAGCGCATGGCCGCCGACGCTGCGACCATTGCCCTGGTAGATGAAGTTGAGTACGGCCTCGAGCCCCACCGCTTAGTGCGATTCCTAGACTCCATGGGCGCCAAGGATCCGGATCAACCCCTGCAGGTGTTCATTACCACGCACTCTCCAGTGGCCCTGCGCGAGCTCTCGGGCGACCAATTGTATGTCGTGCGCAAAGTGCACGACCGCCATCAGATGTTGGTTGCAGGCACCAGCAACGATGTACAAAGCACATTGCGAGCTGATCCTGAGGCCTTTCTGGCGAAGCAAGTGATCGTGTGTGAAGGGGCCAGCGAAGTAGGTCTGGTTCGGGGGCTCGATCAGTTTTGGAGCGCCGCCAACCATGATTCATTTCTGGCCAGGGGGTGTGCATACGTAAACGCCGGGGGCGGCACCACAGATAACGTCTACAACCGAGGTTCCGCATTACTGGGCCTTGGTTACCGTGTGCTCCTCCTTGTCGATGCGGACAAGCCACCCACGCCTGAAATCGCTCAAGCTTTCTTGGCGCGGGGCGGACAAGCCATGACTTGGGGGCAGGGGCGGGCCCTAGAAGATGAGTTGTTTGCCAGCCTGCCTGACCCGGCCATTGATGCGTTGATCTCGAAAGCGCTGGAAGTAAACGAGCTCGAGCGCGTCGCGGGGCAGATTCAGTCGAAATCCGAAGGTCAATCAAGCCTGCAGGTCATCCAAGAGCATCGTGCTGCTGGGAATGGCTATCCTGCGCAAACACGTGTCTTGCTGGGGATCGCTTCGCGGATCCGCTCAAAAGGCTGGTACAAATCGGTGACGACGTATCAGGCTATTGCCAAGGATATCATTGGCCCGAATCTGCCCACAGCTGAGGGCGGCTTTCAGCGAATTATTAACGGTATCAAGGAGTGGGTGCATGCCGGCTGAAATAGATTTTTCAGCATTCCCGCGGGGTTCTGTGACGGCCCCCGCGGGCTGCGGAAAAACCCAATTAATCGCTGACACCCTGGCGGCTCACACCGATGCCAAACCCATACTGATTTTGACTCACACGAATGCTGGAGTAGCAGCGCTGCGCACCCGACTTCAGCGAGCGCACATTCACACTTCGAAGTACCAGGTTGCCACCCTGGATGGCTTCGCGATGAGGTTAATCAGTAAGTTCCCCGCACGCAGCGGACACGACCCCGCAATTCTCTTGCTGGAAAATCGCGCGCATGATTACCCAGCCATACGAAGTGCAGCAGGGTTACTGTTACAGAACGGTCACATAAGCCCTGTAATACGGGCTAGCTACTCACGCCTGCTGGTTGATGAGTACCAAGATTGCAATCAGTCCCAGCACGTAATCGTCACGTGGCTTGCCCAGACTGTCCCGACCTACGTACTTGGCGACCCAATGCAGGCGATTTTCGGTTTTCGCGGAAATCCATTGGTGAACTGGCAGGCTGACGTCACTCCGCATTTTCCCCCGATCGGAACCCTAGACATTCCCTGGCGTTGGCGCCGCGCCAATACAGAAGAACTGGGTCGATGGTTACTCGAGCTACGTCGGCCGTTGGCAGCAGGAGAGGGGATCGACCTGCGCAATGCGCCACAGGAAGTCGAGTGGGTCGCGATACGACCCGATACCGCAGAAGCCCAACGGCGCAATGCAGCCTTGGTTCGGATCAGGGACGGCGAGTCAGCCCTGATCATTGGCGATTCAACGAGCCCCGCCAGCCGCTTCCGCCTGTCCAGCCAGACACCGGGGGCTACCGCGGTTGAGAATGTCGAACTCAGCGAACTAATTAGCTTCGCCAGATCCTTTGACCCTACGTCCGACCAGGCGCTGAATGAACTGGTGGGTCTCGCCGCGAGCGTAATGACAGGAGTTGGCGCTGCAGCTCTTATGGGGCGAGTGGCGATCATCATGGGTGGTCGTAACCGCACGGAGCCGACTGCCATAGAACGTAGCGCTGTGGATTTTCATCAGGCACCCGGTCTTGCTGCCGCGTTGCATTTACTAGAGAGTTTCGGAGCCCAACCCGATACCCATGTTTACAGGCCTGAGGTCTTCCGGGCATGCCTCAGCGCCCTGCGGATGGCCGCAGCCGGTACGCATTCATTGAGAGATGCTGCCCTGCAGGTGCGTGAACGAAACCGACTTTTGGGCCGGCCTTTGTCCCGTCGCGCTGTGGGCAGCACGCTACTGCTCAAAGGCCTGGAGGCGGAAATTGCCGTGATCCTGAACCCCAGCCAGATGGATGCCAACAACCTCTATGTGGCGATGACCCGGGGAGCGAGGAAACTGGTCATCTGTTCCGAGAGCCCCATACTAATTCCCCGTATCTAGAGGTTCATAGCTCAAGAGGTTGCTGGCGCGCATTTCTGCTTGCATTGCCTTCCACCGAGGGCTCTAGAGCGCAACGTTCAGGTACCATCACTTGTGTTGTCCGTACGCCATCACGAGCCATCAATGACCTGAGGAACAGAAGTGTCAGACCAGTCCTCCCGCTACCCTAACGATACGCCACTGACGATTGAAGTATTCAGGTCGATCGACTTGAGTTCGATCTTGCGAGACATACCGGTCAAGTACCAAGACATCTGTAGTGCTCTGGCAGACAGCGCCCAGGCAGAGACGCGGAATGCTGACTACTCCCACGCTCGGGTGCTCTGGCTGCTGTCTGACCTCTGCTCCCTCATGCTTAACCCCTCGAACCCCCAGGAGCCCTTGAGGCCATTTGCGGTGTTTGAAGACAGACGCTCGCTGGACGTTTCCGATCTGACGATCGAAGAATACGACTTTGTGAAGATCTTGATCGATTTGATCGAGCCTGGGCTGATCAAGACTCGCCTAGCAGAAGTCCTCTGGTTGAATCCCGATCACAAGCGCGTCGCCTACGCGTTAGCAGCCATCGAGGGATATCAGGTTGCAGCCATCAACGACGACAGCTGGTGGGGGGGCGGCAAGGAGTGCTGGGATCGTGCTATCTCGCTTGCAAGAGGCTTGGGCAAAAGCGGCAGGGTGATTCTTGAACAGCTAACCAACCGACTTTTCGAAGCGCTCGAGGTGGAGTTCAAGTCGCTATCTGAAATGTTTCCGCACCTTGCCGGTACCGTACTAGAGCACCGCCTAGTCCATAGCCAGGCAGCAGACCTTCCCGAAAAGCTTGAAACCGCGGGTCGTGAATACGAGCGGGACGGCCAGTTACTCAGAGCGCGCCACTGCTTCGAATTGGGAGCACAGGCTTACAGTATTGCCAAAAATCGGCTGGCGTCAGCACGCATGGTGGTGGCCGAGGCCCAAACGTGGATCACGGAAGCGAGGCTCAGGGAGGGGGGCAGCGTCGCCCAGCCTCTCATCGCAATGAATCACTTGGCAAAGGCCCTTCAGATCTTCCGAAGGGTGCCCCAGGCACTCCGCGACCAGTTGGGCATCACGCAAGTCTATGAGCAGTTGCGGTCACAAATCGCTGAAGCTGGGAGCTTGACTGTGGAGACGATGTACACGATCTCTACAGGGCCAGTAGACATTTCAAAACTGGTAGCCATGGCGCTTGAAGAGACAAACGGTAAATCGGCTCTCACAGCCCTACGCGCCTTAACCACAAAATTTCCTTTCGCTAGTCGGCAAGAGGCAAGAACGGGGGCCATTCGCAACCTGCAGGTAGGATTGATCAGCGCATTGTCAGAATTCACCTGTGTCGACCGAAACGGACGCGTTATAGCCAAAGCTCCAGGGATGTCGATGAGCGCCGTGCCGACGCCGTCAGACGAGGAGCGCATCTGGGCTCAAATGGTGCAAGGCCACGAACTCACTCGAGACCTTGCCGTTGAGGGCTGGATTTTTCCTGTATTCCAAGTCATCCAACGGGAGCATTGCTTCAGGGAACAAGATCTCGTGAACCTGGCTAAAGTTTCGGCACTCGTGCCGCCAGAGCGAGCACTCATGGTTGGTAAAGGACTGTACTGGGGGATGGTAGGAGAGTTCGCGATGGCCGCACATTTTCTCATCCCGCAGCTGGAGAATATCGTTCGATACCACATGAAGGAGGCAGGCCTGAACACCTCCAATACTGACCGTAACGACATTGTTAACGAGAACGGGTTGAGTACTTTGCTCGACGTCGAAGGTGTTGAAAATGTGTTCGGGCCAAATGTTCTGTTCGAGCTCAAGGCCCAGTTCTGTAGTCCATTTGGCCCAAATTTGAGAAACGAATTTGCCCATGGACTGATGAATGATGATGACTTCTACTCGCCTAGTGTGGTGTACGCCTGGTGGTTCATCCTCAAGTGGGTAGCAATGCCTTACTGGCGAGCGCTGGATCTGAAAGAAGAGAGTGGCACGGTAAGCGCCTCCATCCCCCCCAGCCCAACAGAAGCTAGCGTTGCCACCTGAGAAGCGTTAGCGACAAGCCGCTACGATTGCAATTGTTGACTATTTGTAGGTAGAGCAGGGGGTGATAGCCCCCTAGCTTTGCAAGTGGCAACCCATGGTTGCGCAGGGTTTATTGATGATGAATGCAGGAAAATAGTGAAAAGAAGACACGAGCAGTCCGTTATTGACGCCTTTTCCAAATTCATGGAACGTAGTGCGTTGCACTCTGGCCGGCAGGTCACTCGCTGCTCTCTTGACGGGCAAGATACCGTCCTCGGTGCAGATTACTTTTTCACCAACCATACTAAAATACTTATGGTTGAATTTAAATTCGAAAAATGGGACATCAAGCATGAAGCTAATAAGCCGAGACGGCTTAAGCTCTGCCGAATACTGGATGTAGAAGACAGTTGGAGGAGCTTGAGCTTGGAGTGCCACTACGTAGCTTGGTCTGAAGTAAACGAGATTAACTTGGTTCGAAGACGAGGAGTGAATTTCAACGCTTACTACGCTGAAGTTTGTAATCAGGACATCTTCGGTAAAAAATCCGGATTGATGGAAAAGCATTCGCATAATGACTTGATGCTCAAGGCAGAACATCTGGTTGAAGATTTCCTCTCGGGCGACCTCGGAACGGATTTTGTGACCTTTGAACGCTATACCGATTGGCTGATGAGTCTGGAAGGAAGCGGCGAATCGGGGATCGAGCTGATCGTTGACCACCCTGACCGGGGCGAATTACTCCTGATGGAGTTCACATCTGTGAGTGATTTGAAAACGTGGCTGGACTCAACCGACTTTGATCCCCCTAAATCAACGCCTAGGCCCAATCCAAGCGGCTTTAGCGGGCCTAGGATGGGCTAAGCGCTTTACCTTACCTCCCTCACACATTCGCCCGTCATGACTCGAAACCTGCTCCTGGCAAGCATGGCAGGCGGAGAGCGCAGGACTGACGATGGAAGCCTCCCAGGATAAAGATGTGATCTGGCTAGCCTAATGGCCCAGTTGACCGTCAGCTTGGGGCGAGATCCGTCGGCCGTGTTGCTGCCGAAGCGGAGACAGACGCCTTCAGGTGAGGGTGCTGTCAGCAATCAGGCCAGGCCCTCGACCTATGTTCCTCTCTTCTAGATGACACAATGCTCGACCAAGGTCTTAGATAAATAGCTCTATCTCAAGCCTTGGCGCCCTTTATCTAGCGCGTTAGTCTTCAGCTTTTGCGTTGAGGCTGTAGATGCGAACGAAGAGAAGGATCACCCGAGCGTACTGTGTGGAGCTGGGCGAGGAATTAAGCATTGGCGGAGCACGTCAGGCCTATTTCAATCAAAACCAGCCACGCAGCCGTTTTCTGTTCCAGTGCTCATCGCCGGAGTGCAGGATGCTTAAGGTGGTGCCTAAGATCACCGCCGTCAATTACGACATTCACCCGACCGAAAAAGCGCGTGTCAAATCTCCGCACTACAAGGACAACGAGCACTATGCCCACCATGCGGAGTGCGAGTGGGTGCTGCCCGATGAGGACGAGGGGAGCGATGCACCATTGCCAGGAGAAACGGAGTTGCAGACCCGCACCCGTTTGGCTAAACGCCACCTCACCTCGGTCATCGATATCTTTGTTCCTCCGACGCAGCCAGAAGAGCCAGTAGCACGTCCACCTCGAGTCGCCCTTGGTAACGACGAGGCGGAACCCAATCGTCAACGGGGCGGTGGTGGCGCAGAAGGCACCCGTACCGATCGGAAGCATCGTACCCGTGATCTTCGAGAGCTCGTGGATTACTACCAGGAGACCCGCGACACCCTGAAAGACCTCTTCCCCGAGGTGACCATCAACGTAGCAGGGCGTGGTGTGATACCGCTGCGTTCGTATTTCAAAAAGGTGGTTTGGGCCAGGCCTGATACTGCAGGGTACGTCTACAACGGTGGAGGACGCATAGAGCGGAGGGAAGGGGCTGGTTTCGTATTCAGTTTCTTTGACAAGGTCGCGGATAAGGACGCCTTCCTTCACGTCTCAGATGAAGTGATGACTCAGCACCGATCGAGGCGCTATGTGAATGAGCTTCTCGAGCAGGCGCGGCTAGTCAGGTACTTCACGTTCTACTTCCTGGGCGTCTTCACCCATCATGAGGCTAGCGACACCATGGTTGCACAAGTCACCGACCTTCGCTGCTTGGCGATCGACCTTGGGCCCTTGAGAAGCTGAATCCAAGTCGAGATGATGCATCTCGGCAGAAATTCAATACAACGGGTGGCCTTTGCTTGGCCGCAGGCAAGTACCGTGTAAAACAGCCAAGGAGCAAGTGATGGGTCAACTGGTGTGTACCGATTGCCTCACCGAAGCCCACCTGCGGGATCACGCTTCGGGCAATGATGTCAGTGAGTGCGACTATTGCGACCAAGAGCTTCCGGTCATGGACATGGAAGAGTTGGTGGAACTGTGTGAAAAGGCAATCCATGCCTCATTTCGTGAGATCCAACAACCCAGTTCAGTGATTCATCATGGTTATCCTCCAATCGGTGTAAGTCTGTATGACGTTCTGGAGCGCATGCTAGGTGCCGATCAGGTCCTACTTTCTGTTATCCATGAGCGTTTGCTTGACTCCAGGAGCTACGAAGATGATGACGATGACCCTTATTTCGTCGAAGAAACTGAGGCTTCGTCCGAGTTAACAATGGACTGGCGCAAAATGGAGCACAGCCTGCAGTTTGAATCGCGGCTGGCAAATCCCATGGTGGGGTCAATTCTGACCATGGTCTTCGACGGCATTGAGGATTTGCGCTCAAAGGACGACCGATCGGCCGTTGTGATGGTCGGTCAAGGACATCAGATCACGTCATTCCAACGGGGGCGGGTGTTCCAGTCTGAAGAGGCATTGGAAGAAGCGCTGACACACCCTGAAAAGTATCTCGGCCCGGTAGCGGGAGGTAAGGGCTCTCCTGGCCGAATGAATGCCAAGGGTATTTCGGTTTTTTATGGCGCCACGGATGACCATACAGCGATTGCAGAGGTGCGCCCTCCCGTTGGAAGTATGGTGGTTACAGCGCGGTTCGACGTGATCCGGCCTCTGCGACTTCTCAACCTGAATGACCTGGCCTCAATGCGTCCCCACGGGGAGTTGAGCTACTTCAATCCAACTCGCAGGAGCCTCTCCGAACGCTGCGCTTTTCTCAAAGACTTACAACGCCAGCTGACGATGCCCGTCATGCCAGATTCGGCGGAAAGTGGGTATCTCATCACGCAAGCTATTGCCGACTTCTTAGCAACACATGAAAAGCTGAACCTCGACGGAATCTTGTTCCCGTCTGTACAAGTGCAGCAGGATGCCTCACCCGGCCAGAACGTGATTCTTTTCCATAAGGCAAGCGGTGTAGAAAGGCTCGAGGACACACAGAAGGCTGAGTATGTGAGTCTCTGGGAATCTGATGAGGATAGGTGGGTGTATTATCCAGAGGTCTGGGAGGCCGAACCTAAAAGCGGAGATCAACGCCCCCCGTACCTGCCCCTCGTACCACCGCCGGAACCGAGCCTGCGTCTAGCTCGAGAGTGCATCATGATTCACAAAATCCAGGGTGTTCGCTTCAGCAGCGAAGTCGATCCAGTTCACTACGTTCCTTGGTCGAAGGACAGGAAATACCATGGTTTTCGCTAGGGTGGCTGCCTGCTAACAATAGGATCTAGCTCCAGATATCTCTGGCATTCACCGCAGGGATTTGAGCAGGCGTCATTGCTAGGTCTACCGTTCATCGGCAAAACCCATATGTTGTGTTAAGCATATATTGAAAACACTACATATTGGGCTAGATTGAGCTTGAGAGCCTATATCTGGTGTTTTGCCATGAACGAAGCTTCTATCGAGAAAGCAGCGACTGACCTGCTCATGCAGATTTACCGCGATCGCCGATACCTCTGGCCGGATCAAGATACTCCGCCAATGATGATGCGTAGCCCCCAAATCGCCGCCTTGGTCTGCGGCTATGACTACCATGTACATCCCACTCTGGGGGACACCCAGTTCAACCGGCACAACACCGGCACTCGCATCGCAGGCTTGATAGATCGTCAATCGAACAAGATCGCCGTCGCCACCGAGTTTGGTGACAAAGTCCAGCTCTTCACTGGTGCCCATGAGATAGGCCATCTAGTGCTTCACGAAGAAACCGTCATGCATCGCGACCGCGCCTTTGACGGCAGTCCACTGCAGACACCACGACCACCCGCAGAGCGGCAAGCTGATCGCTTCGCAGCATGCTTCCTCATGCCTCAGAAGCTGCTGAGAGAGCGGTTCGAATTCATGTTCTGCTGCAGCGGGCAATTGCGCTTTAGCGATGTGATTGCCTATCACCTCGACCCCATTAACCCGGATCGCTTGCTCTACGCCTCGAAAGACTCGGGTGAGCGCGAGCTGGCGCTGGCGCGGTGCACCCGATTCAACAACCGGCATCTGTTGTCACTGGCCCAGCAGTTTGGGGTATCGGATGCGGCGATGGCTATCCGGATCAAAGAACTGGATCTGGTTCGCTGGCCGTAGGTTTTTCCTCAAGCTTTAAGCCTGCGTCAGCCATCTAGACGGCGCTCAACCACTTTTCTAGCTGGGAGTGCTCCCATGTGCTGAGTAGCTCAACAGGATCGGTGCCATACCTCTGGCTCGAATCGAAAACGTAAGCGCGGCCGGCCGGGTTGTAGCAGCTGTCGCAGTAATCCAGAGTGTCGCAATCGTTGTAGAGCGTGATCACCCAGCCGTCAGTCTCCACGGTCATTTGCCCGCAGTAGATTTCAGACCACGACTGGGTGCCTAGACGGCGCATGGTACGCACACCCTGGGCAATGTCGCGAAGGACTTGGCAGGCTTCACGGGGGGTGAGAGGTTGAGCTGACAAACGATCTACCTGTGTGAGGGCTTACGCTGGTATTCGACTGCGGAATGGTCACGCTTTGTGCCAGGACGCGCAGATCCAGACGATTCACTGTATGGTAAATGAAACCTTCTCTGGCTGGTGTGTCGTCCCGGGCTCGATTTGGTAGGCTCGTTCTCCTTTGGAGATCCCGCATGACAGCTAACGCACATTCGAGACTGGCCGCCCGCTACGGTACGCCAGACATCCCCCCCTCACGCAATGGAACGATACCCTCGATCAACTGCTTGATCATCGGAGTGTCCGGGCCTTCAATGATCAACCGTTACCTGAGGGAACGATCGAAACTCTGATCGCCGCGGCACAATCGGCATCTACGTCTTCGAATCTCCAGGTCTGGAGCGTCGTCGCGGTTCAAGACGACGATCGGAAGAGCCGTCTTTCGGCTCTCGCCGGCAATCAGGCCTACATCCGTCAAGCGCCGTTATTCCTTGTATGGTTGGCCGACCTTTCCAGGGCCTCCAGGATTGGTGAGCAGAGCGATGTCGATCTGGAGGCGCTGCCTTTCCTGGAAAGTCTTTTGCTCGGAACGATCGACGCTGCATTGGCGGCGCAAAACGCTGTTGTGGCCTTGGAATCGCTGGGCTTAGGGAGTGTCTTCATCGGCGCCATCCGCAACGACATCGAAAGTGTCGCCAAAGAGCTCGAATTACCGCCGCAGGTCTACCCGGTATTCGGACTATGCGTTGGTTATCCGTCAGATGAGCGGCCAGCCAAGGTCAAACCGAGGTTGCCCCAGCGCGCAGTGCTCCACCATGAAACTTACTCTGCCGTCAGCGAAGCGGATGCCCTCGCTGAGTACGATGAACTCTTGGGTGCGTTCTATAAGCGCGAGGGGATGAAGGCATCGGGCTGGTCAGAGCAGGTGATCAACAGGCTGCGGAGCGTTTCGAGCCTGCATGGCCGCGAAGAGCTGGTCGAGGAGTTGAAGCGGATGGGCTTTGGTCTGCGCTGACTCTTTCACCTGATACTTGCCTGCGAAGGGCATTGCCGATCGACATCTGGCCTTTCAGTGCCAGTCGGTTAGTGGAGAGCCGTCCGAATCGTGTAGCCCCCAACGGACTTTTCATGGCATATAGCTAGCGCATCCAGGGAAGGGTGGTGCCGGCCAGGCTGGCGCTGATCAACCCAATCCCTGCCACTGAATCAGGTGAGGGCAGCGCTTTGTTCCTTTCGGCTTTGAAAATCGAAAATTTCCGCCAGTTTGGCCATGGTGGTCATGCGTTGAACATCCAGTTCAACGAGGGCGTGACTGCCTTGGTAGGTGAAAACGACGCGGGTAAAACTGCCGTCATCGATGCAATACGCTACGTTTTGCAAACCCGGGACGCTGAATACCTTCGACTGCAGATCGAGGACTTTCACATTGCCAGCGATGGTGCCCAGGCGGAAACCATCACCATCAGATGCACCCTGGAAGGACTGAGCGCTGGCGAACTCGGCGCTTTCGCGGAATACGTGACCTATAAGGACGGTGTGGGACGGCTTTATGTTCACTGGTCAGCTCGCCGCGTCGTCGCCTCTGCCTCCACTCGCAAATGGGTCGATATCTCGGTTCGTTCGGGTGAAAACGGAGAAGGCCCGTCCCTGGACATGGGTGTACGGCAACTACTGGCCACCGCTTACCTGAAACCGCTTCGCGACGCAGAGCGAGAGATGTCCCCAGGCAGAAACTCCCGGCTCTCGCAGGTATTGAGTAGTTTCCCTAATATTGATGCCGGCAGCGCACTCGACCCCGCGGCGCTCCCGAATGACCTGGCTGGCGCTGAAGCCCTCAGCATTGCAGGCATGGGCGATTTTCTTCGCCACCTGGTAAACAGTCACGGCGCCATTGTCTCTGCTCAGAAGGAAATTAACGACACGTACCTGCGCCCTTTATCGCTCGCCGGCCAACCCCTGACGAGCCGTATCGGTTTCGGGGAAGCCGGAACGGATCCCGCGAAGCTCAAGCAGATCCTGGAGCGTTTGGAACTTGGGTTGCTGGATCACGCCACAGGTGAGGCTCGCGGTGTTTACGGGCTTGGCTCCAACAACGTGCTGTTCATGGCCTGTGAGCTACTGCTGCTCGGTAAAGAGCCAGACGGCCTTCCGTTGCTCCTGATCGAAGAACCTGAAGCGCACCTGCACCCGCAACGCCAACTCCAACTGATGGAGTTTCTTGAGGCCGCGGCCCGGCCATCTGCAGGCTTGAGGCCAGTTCAGGTCATTCTGACCACGCACAGCCCAAACCTCAGTTCGAAAATTCCCCTGCAGAATCTGGTGCTGATGCAACGCCAGCAGGCCTTCTCACTTGCGGAAGATCAAACCCGCCTGGCACCGGATGACTATCGGTTCCTCAGTCGCTTCCTGGACGTCACCAAGGCGGGCCTGTTTTTCGCCAAAGGTTTGCTCGTCGTGGAAGGCGATGCGGAAGCCATTCTGCTGCCTTCGCTGGCGCGACGGCTCGGCAGGGATCTCACCAAGCACGGTGTATCGATCATCAACGTCGGCGGTGTGGGGCTGCGGCGCTACTCAAAGATTCTACAGCGCAAGGACACCTCCAAAGGCGAGATCACCGTGCCCACGGCATGTATCACCGATATGGACGTAATGCCGGACTGCGCGCCCGAGATCCGGCGCCTGAAGGACGTGAAGGGGACAGTCTGGCCAGATATCGCAAAACGACGCTGGCGCGCCATGAAAGACTTCGGCTCCACTTCGGAGGAGATTGAAAAGGGACTCAAGAAGCATCGCGATAAACGCTGCGAAAGTGATGGTCAATGTGTGCGGACGTTCGTAGCCGACCACTGGACGCTCGAATACGACCTGGCGTTCAAGGGGCTCTCGAGGGAAGTCCATCACGCCGCCTACTTGGCCATCTATGAGGAAAAGATCGACAATGGCACTGAGACCAAGGCCAGCTTGCTGAAAAAAGCGGACACAGCATTTAAAAAGATTCAGACCACCCATGCCTCCGAAGAAGCCCGATGCTCTGCGGTCTACAAGCTGTTCAACAGGGCGTCCAAAGCAATCGCTGCCCAGCATCTGATTGACTTCATTGACCGGCGCTTCGAGGACAAAAGCCTGGACGTCATCAAGCTTCGGGGACTGCTTCCCACCTACGTTGTCCACGCGATCGAATATGCGACCCGGGGCTCTGACCTGACCAGCACAAGTCCCTCTCACCCAACGATGACACCGACCGTGCCAAGCCCTGGTGCCGCGGATCCATTGGAGGAGGCCGTCAAATGACGCTCAGCCAACTGGTTGCCCCCATCACTGATGCTGATGTGGACTGGGTCATTGGGTTGATGGGGCTGGAGATGCTGGATGAGCCCCGTCGCAATTTCCTGAAATCCATGGATACTGTGGACGTGGCCGCGTGCCCCGGTAGCGGTAAGACGACGCTGGTCGTCGCGAAACTCGCAATCCTGGCTCGTCATTGGAAGAGCCGCATGCAGGGTATCTGCGTGCTCTCGCACACAAACGCCGCCCGGGAAGAGATCGAAAAGCGCCTAGGCGGCACGGAGGTGGGACAGCGGCTGCTGCGTTTTCCTCACTACATCGACACCATTCATGGCTTCACTGGCCGATTCCTGGCCTCGCCATGGTTGCGCTCTAAAGGGATTGCACTTCAGGCAATCGACGATGAGGCCACTCATAAAGCCCGTCGCAGGGAACTCACCTACCGTGAACATTTGGGTGCACAGGCCGCCTTCGAGAAGAAATTTAAAAGCCTTCTCAGCTTGCGTGTCCGGTCTCCTGATTTCGACCAGCCGCTCGGCGATGAAGACATTGGTTTTGCATCCCACACGGCGACCTACAAGAGTGTGGTGAAATCGCTCAGTGGTGCAGCTAAGGCCGGTTACTTCTGCTTCGATGAAGTATTCGTGTTAGGGCATGCTCTGCTCGATCAGGAAAAGGGTGTGGCCGCCGCGTTGCGCCTCCGTTTTCCGTGCGTTCTTATCGATGAGATGCAGGACACCCAACCTGACCAGGCTGGCATTCTTCAACGGGTCTTCCCCCATGATAATCCGGACGTCAGGGTCATTCGCGTCGGGGATCCAAACCAGGAAATCTTCGAGAAGAAGACATCACTGCCAGATCCGTTCCCTGACACTGGGCGTCAGTTGGAGATCGCCAGCAGCTTCCGCTTTGACCAGGCCATCGCGTCGATCGCCAACCCCTTCGCGTATGTTCCCATCACGAACGGATTGATAGGCCTTCGGACGCCCAGCACCCCGGGTACCGTTCCGAATACGATCATTGTCTTCCCGGACGACGACGCGTCCGGGGTGCTGGATGAATTCGGCAAGCTGGTGCTGAAGCATCTGCCGACAGAAACTCGCAAAGCGGGTGTGTTCGCAGTCGGCGCCGTGCATCGATTAGAAAATTTTAAGCAGAACCAGTATCCGAAAGCTCTGGAACACTACTGGCCATCCTACCGGTCTGATACGACCAAGACGTCGTTCAAACCACGTACGTTCGCGGAAGGTGCCCACATCGCTCGGCGTTCCGCGATGCGAGAGCCCACAGCTTCATCAGCCGTCGAATTGCTGACTTCCTGCTTGGCCAGCCTCGGCGAACTGGCGTTTCCAAACAGTTCAGTGCAGTTGAGAGGCCGGCACAAAGCATCCGTGGAGGAGAAGCTCGCTACCAAGCCAGAAGCCTTTGCACGGTACCGGGAGTGCCTGCAGCAGATCCTTTTCGTATCGTCCGAAGTCACGCAACTGGATTGGGTGAAGATCATCGCTCCAAAACTGCTGCTACTGGCAGCTGCTCTTCGTGATGCCGAGGGCGTGGCCGCTGATCCACTAGGCCAGCAATACCTTGCCTGGGAGCCCGCCCCAGTAGCGACTGAAGCTGGAGAAAGTGGAGGGGCGCTGGTCAACACGTACCGGTACCAGGAAGGCAACGATGGTGTCGACGTTCGGATGTCATCCATCCATTCAGAGAAGGGCAAAACCCACGCCGCGACCCTGATTCTGGAGACTTTCAGGAAGACTCATTTCATCCAAAAGCTCATGCCGTGGCTCGAGCGCGGCAAGGCTGCGGCTAAGAGGCCACCGGACAGTGCTAAGAAGGACATGATGCTGATGTACGTCGGGATGACCCGGCCGACCCATATGTTGTGCCTTGCCATACGCAAGAGCTCATTGGGGGAGGGGGCTGTTGGCGATAAACGCAGGGTTGCGCTGGAGACGGCGGGGTGGTCGATTCTGGAGCTTACAGCGCCGGCGGCTGTGCCTGTGCCTGTGCCAACCCTCTGTATTTAACGGTTTAGGAGCAAACGCTCAGTATCTCTAATGTCACGGTCAAACGCGTAATTTAAATGCTGTAAACCTATTTCTTGCACTGTAAACCTCTCCGGTTTACTGGTTAAAAAGTAGGTTTACAAGCCATTATCAGCGGGGAGGGCACCAGGCCTTTTTCGGTTCTGGAGGTGCTTTTGGCCGGACACATTCGCGCCTCTATCTGAGCGGGGCATTCAATGCCGAGGGCAAGATCTGCTAGGCCGTACCGCTCCGAAATGCAGCATGGCAAATATGCGGGCGCGAGGCACTTATACTGCATATTCATACAGTATATTGCTCGGCGCTGAAAAATGCTCATCTGAATGACCTGCCAGATGCGGGTGTCCTAGGTGCAGTCGCCATCTTCACAAATTTCTACAGGTCGCATGCGGTCTGCCTTTCAGGCTGAGCAGGAGGCATGTGAAGCTGATTGTGGTCAGCCTGAATTGGGCAGGGTCTCGATTTTTGCGAGGCGACAGGATGACTGTATATACATCCAGATAACATCGCTTCTAGCTGGCCGAAACGCTATCTGTGTGATCAGAAGGTGGCGCCACGGCCCTCAACTAAGAAGGAATGGACGCCGTCAACGAGCATGACTTGGCATCGCTCGGATGATTGCCAAGATTGAATAGCTGGAGTAACTGGGCAGAGCTGCAACACAAAGCCCGCGGCAACGCCTTTGGGTTGGCCTATTGGGAATTCTCCGAAGCTTCGCTGGCATGGGTACAGCCTAAGAAATGTGATCTCGATCCTCGATCCGCAAGCATCTACTCGCCGTGCTCCGGCAGCTGCCGAAGCGAAGGGCAGTCGCAAGCCGCGCCAAGTGAAGCGCTACAAGAATCCGCATTCGGGTGAGATCGTGGAAACCAAAGGTGGCAACCATAAAACGCTGAAAGAGTGGAAAGCCCAGCATGGCGGCGAGGAAGTCGAAAGCTGGTTGGCATGATAAGACTTTCTTGTGATCAAGGGGCCTGAATGGGCCCCTTGTCGTTTTCGGAGTAGCTCTTCGCCCCACCACCGATGGCTGCAGCCAGGCAACTTCATTTGCTGATGTTGCTGAATGGTTGACATTGCATGCGGCATATTACACTGACGGTATCGATTGGGGTCATCAAGCTGCGCCCGAAAAGGGGCAGGGCAGGGACGTGCCCTGCAAGCCGCATCTGTTTGCTCGGAACCCGAAATTGACATACTTAAACTAGATATCATGCTATATGGCGACGATCTTTCTACCGAGCTAGGCCGTCCCCTAACCACCTTGTTTCGAATCCCAGCACCTGGTTTGGCGCAGTTAGCGGCAGTTATTAATGCGATCGAAACCATTGTGCTGCCGACATTTTCTCGCAAATGCCAATATCAGGCCAAATATGCGCATCCTTCCCAGCGTCCCGTGAGGCTAAGGCTTTGGGAATCAAGCCAGCACGCTTGGCTGAATCTCGTAACTCAACGAAGGTGAGCGAGGCCCGGGGATCAAGCTTGTCCGAACCTTTCCAATGCGTCCGTTCCAGGGCAGGCCTGGCTTGAAGAACTTCAAGAATGCTTGCGGTAAATTCGCTGAGCTTTTCGATGAGGCTGCCGTAGACATAGGCATCCACACCCTGACCCCGAGGAATGAGGAAGCTGGAAGGGTGTAGAGGATGGTCGTACATGTGACGGAATTGAGCATACCGGCTGAATAAAGCATGGAACTGGAAACCTATGGCGAACTGCCGTTCAGGATAGAGCGGACTTTCGAACGATCCAGGGCCTTTGGCGAGCGTGTACTGTGAATCTAGGTAGCGATTAGCGAACTCAGTTTTGGGCGGACTCGTGATGGGCTCACAGCCTTCGGGAGCACGTGCCTTGAAGTAGGAAAAGGTAGGCTTGATCGTCTGGGTTGCACCCAGAGCTCGCATTGGGATGTTTGTATACAAGGCCACTGCAAAAATGAAGAGAAAAGGCTCCCATTTCACGTCGTAGTTCGTAAGCGACTCCGCAATCTCCAGCAGATCATTGAGCTGTTCACGTGTGAAACTGACCCGGCGCTTCTCAGGGCGGGCATCAAAGTCTTTAGGCAGCAAATCTTGGAACGGGTTTGCAGGCTCGTTGTTGGTGTGGTGGTTGGCCGGAGATGACGCAAAGGCAAAATACTCGCGCCCGTGTGTAATGAACCAGTTCCGGTGATGTTTGGAGCTAAGGCCAGGGTCGCTGCCCAGCCGCGTCTTTCGAATGATTGGGCGCCAGCCAGGATCGAGGGATTTCTCGGCGAAATTTTGGCGGGTCTTCTTCGAGTAGCGGCTACAACCCGGGGTGGTCACCCAAGTACTTGGCGGCAGCATGATGAAATCCATAAATGCCCGGGCGTCGACACTGTTCCAAGCTTGCAATGGTTTACCACAAATTGACCAGCTCCAGTGCATCATCGACTCGATGATCGGGCACAACACTTTATAGTGCCGTTCCTTGAAGTCAGGCTGTTGAGATCGCTTTATGAGGAAAGCAATGCCAGTTCGCCAAGCGCTCAAGGCGTACAAGTGTGTGGGAATGGCATCGAGTCGCTGGCGAACTTCCACGTTGATTGGGCGCTCAACCTGGGCATGTTCGTTGAGCAACGCCAGAGGTGGAAACAAGGGATAAGGAGCTGACGGCTCAGCCATTGAGGCGACTCCTGTAGAAATCCGTTGGCAGATTGGTAGGCGTTGTCGCTAGTTCAGAGTAACTGGTCTGGGGATCTGAGTGACAACGCGGGTGCTCACCAAAATGGTTGAGGATGCTATTCGGTGATCGTATGCACTACGTCGTAAAGATAGTTCAGATCTGGATGTAGGCGCCGAACGGTCGCGCAGGAGATCGTGGGAGACGTAGACTGATGGGATGCACGCAACGAAGAGATTTAGGCTTTGAACAAAGCTGCATCCTTGAGATATGAGATGGATTTGTAGGGAGGACTGAAGTCGTGAAAGAGATTCTGGTTTTCAAGTCTGAGGAAATGATGGACGGAGCCGACGATAAGCTCGAAAGCTTTGGAGGAAGGGTGTATAGGTCGTTGATTTTTAGAGATTCTGGTAATTCGTGGCAAAGTCCGGTTTTAGGGTGCAGGTGACATCATGAACATTTCTAACATAGCATCTGGTTTAACATAATATACATTATGCGAACTATACTGTGCAAAACTGGGGGGCTCTGCCGGTCAGATTTGAAGCCCGGGACTGCCTCCGGCCGGCGTTTTCGCGGACGCGAAAATCAAAGCCCTGACGATCGGCTGCTAACTGGTCGACGCGTCATTTCCTCCAGCACCTGGTCAAGGTGCGGCGCCAGTTCAAACACCACGCTATCAATTCCTTGAGCAGACCTGGCCTCGTACGTATAGCGAGTTTCGACGAAAAGTCTTGAGCACGCCCGGATCCGTTCCTCGAGCGGGAAACCAGGTGAGAGACGATCCGAGATTTGACGCAGTTGCTCAGCCAGTTCTGGAAAAATTGCCTTATAGAGAGCCCGCAGATCGTGCTTGTCGTTTGGTAGGCCGCTCATCAACTTCAGGTACCCTTCGGGATCTTCTCTATCTCCAGGGTGATTAGGATCAAACTCGACAAGAAATGATTTGAGATAAAGTTCGCACGCTAATCCAGCATTCAATGCCGCTGGCCAGAACAGACCGAAGTCGCCGTTTTGGGCATGTCGCTCGATAAGCTGTGCAGATTTTAAGTATTCTCGCGCTTCTTCAACAACGCGAAGACTTGGCAAATTTTCACGAATCATAGCTTCCTTGCTCCAGATATTTGAAGGGGAAACGGCTACAGGCCACGGAAAACGTAGCTTGTTACCGATTACACGCGCTGTCAGAGAGTAGCTAATTTACCTACCCTGAAAGATAACGTACATGCTTGAAAGATAACTAACACGGATGAACGAACCCTTGTTCATCTAATAAGCTACCCTCCTCCTTTTTTATAATCGATAAGAATAACTAAACTAAATAACCATTTAGTTTAGTTATAAAAAACTTAAATATGCGAGCCTTTCAATACGGCCTTCCCGCCTGCGAATTGATCCGCCCTCTTCCTTCTCCCTCAGCTCCCAGCACCGCCGTGGGCCTCTTCGAAGAAGTAGTCCTTCCAGCTTTGCGCCTTGTTTTTCAGCACGCCGAGCTCCTGCAGTTTTTCGGCGTAGATAAAGGTGCGCTGCGGCACCACGGTGAAATCGATTTCCGGGTCGGCGACGATCTTCTCGACCAGCGCCAGGGGCAGCTTGGATTGCTCGACACGGATGTAAGTCTTGGCCGCCGCCGGTTTGTCGGCCTTGATGATCTGCTCGGCTTCGGCCAGGGCGGCATAAAAGGCCTTATAGGTTTTCGGGTTCTGGTCGTGGAATTTTTCCGTGGTGTACAGCACGTTGAATGTCCCTGGGCCCCCTAGTACGTCGTAGGAACTGAGCACTTTGTGCACGCCCGGTTTCTCCAGTTCCTGGTATTGAAACGGCGGACTTGAGAAGTGCGAATTGATTTCCGAACCGCCGGCAATCAAGGCCGCCGTGGCATCGGGATGGGCCAGGCTGACGGAGATGTTGTCGAACTTCTTGAAATTGTCGTTACCGAACTGCTTGGCGGTTTCGATCTGCAGCGTGCGCGACTGGAAGCCCACACCCGCCGCCGGCACCGCGATACGGTCCTTGTCGCTGAAGTCCTTGAGGCTTTTGACCTCGGGGTTGTTGGTCAGCAGGTAGTTGGGCATCGAGCCCAACGAGGCGATTGCCTTGACGTTCTGTTTGCCCCGGGTGCGGTCCCAGAGGGTCAGCATCGGCGGTACCCCGGCCGATACCACGTCCAGCGCCCCGGCCAGCAAGGCTTCGTTCATTGCGGTGGCGCCGGAGATGCTGTTCCAGTCGACCTTGATCTCCAGGCCCTGCTCCTTGCCATGTTTCTCGATCAGTTGCTGGTCGCGCACCACATCCAGGATCAGGTAACCGATACCGAACTGCTGGGCGATGCTGATCTTGCCCTCGGCCTGGGCACCGGTGCTGAGCAAGGCGCCCAGGGTGGCGGCCAACAATGTCAGGGTGTTGCGTTTGTACGTGATGGCCATGATTAACCTCGTGGTGATTGAACAATGGGCGGGGTTGGCGCTGTCAGCGCTGCATGCCCCAACGCTTTACAGTCAGGCGCTCGACATTGGCGAACAGCAGGTTCTCCACCAGCAGCCCGATCAGAATCACCGCTGCCAACCCGGCGAACACCTTGTCGGTGTACAGCTCGTTCCGGTTCTGGAAGATGTACCAACCCAGCCCGCCCTTGCCCGACGATGCGCCAAACACCAGCTCGGCGGCGATCAGGGTGCGCCAGGCGAAGGCCCAGCCGATTTTCAGGCCGGAAAGAATCGACGGCAGCGCTGCCGGAATCAGGATGTACCAGACCAGGCGCAGGCCCTTGAGCCCGTAATTGCGCCCGGCCATGCGCTGGGTTTCCGACACCCCGCGAAAGCCGGCATAGGTATTGAGCGCCTGCGGCCACAGCACTGAGTGCACCAGGACAAAAATCAAGCTGTTCTGCCCCAGGCCAAACCACAGCAGTGACAGCGGCAGCAAGGCAATGGCCGGCAGCGGGTTGAACATCGCGGTCAGGGTGTCCAGCAGGTCGCGTCCCAGTTGGGTCGACACCGCAAGGGTGGTCAGCGCAAACGCGAGCACGATGCCGATCACGTAACCCTGGAGCAGCACGGTCAGGGAGATCCAGACCTTGCCCGGCAACTCGCCGCTGAGCATGCCGTCGTAGAAGGCGGCGGCGGTCTGCAGGAAGCTGGGCAGCAACAGGTCGTTGTCTTGCAATCGAGCAGCCACTTCCCAGATCACCGCCAGGACAATCAGGATCAGGCTCTTGCGCACCCAGCCTAGTTGCCAGATACGCAGTGGCCAGGGGATATCGCGGGTCAGGTCGTGCTGGGTAAATGGCTCCAGCGCGACTTCGTATTCTTCACGCACAGGACGGGTAAGGCTCATGCTGGGATTCTCTTGAGATCGGTAGCGCGTTACGCCGCGCAGGGCCAGGCTTCAGTACGCAATGCGCAGGTCCTGGAAGTTCAGCTCGGACACAGGTGCACTGCCCTCCTCCTCGTTGAACAACAACCGGTGAATACGCTGCGCGGTGTTCTGGAAACCCACGCCACCCAGGCTCTGCAGGTCATATTCGTGGCTGTTGATCTCGGCCCGTACCCGTCCGGGGTGCGGTGACAGCAGGAGAATCCGGTTCCCCACCACCAGCGCCTCTTCTATCGAGTGAGTGACGAACATCAAAGTGAATTGCACCTCGTCCCACAGTTGCAGCAGTTCCTCCTGCATCTTGCGTCGGGTCAGGGCATCGAGGGCGGCAAAGGGCTCATCCATCAACAGGATCTTGGGCTGCATGGCCAGGGCACGGGCGATGGCGACCCGGGCTTTCATGCCACCGGACAGGGTGTGCGGGTAAGCATCGGAGAATGCGCTGAGGCCGACTTTGGCCAGGTAGTAATGAGCCCGTTCCCTGGCCTCCTTAACCTTCAGGGTGCGAGACGCCAATAACGGAAACATCACGTTTTGGATCACGGTCTTCCACGGTGGCAGTTGGTCGAACTCCTGGAACACCACAATCCGATCCGGCCCGGGTTGGGTCACTTCGGTGCCGGCCAGGCGAATCTGCCCTTCGCTGGGCGTGATAAACCCGGCCACGGCCTTGAGCAGCGTCGACTTGCCACATCCTGAGGGACCGAGCAGCACGAAACGGTCGCCCGGATCGATTTCAAAACTGACTTGGTGGGTGGCGCGCACCACGCGCTTGGCGGTGCGGTATTCGAGGCTGACATTTTGCACCTGCAGCAGCGGCTCGGCTGCCGCTGGATCAAGGTGCCGGGTGACCGTGCTTTTGCTGGCCGTGTGGCCTTGCAGAACAGCGTTCATGGAAAAGCTCCCAGGTCAGAACGGCGCATCACCCTGGATGGTGGTGCGAAACAGTTTGCGGCGTAGGTGTGCCGGGCATCCGGCAGCCAGGTGGATCAGCGAGCGGTTGTCCCAGAACACCAGGTCATGGGCCTGCCACTGATGCCGGTAGACATGCTCGGCCCGCACGCTGTGGGCATAGAGTTCGGTCAGCAACTGGCGGCTCTCATCGGCCGGCAACCCGACGATATGGGTGGTAAACCCCTCACTGACAAACAGCGCCTTGCGTCCGGTTTCCGGATGCACGCGCACGATCGGATGGCTGACCTCCACCACCTGGGCCAGTTGTTCGGGGGTCAGGGTGGGACGCCAACTCGCGGCGTTATGCCCCTCGCTGTAGCGCGCGGTGTAACTGTGCACCGCTGAGCGGCCCTCGACCGCCTCGCGCAGGTGTTGCGGCAAGGTGTCCCAGGCCAAGTGCATATCGGCAAACAGCGTATCGCCGCCTTCGCTGGGCAATTCCTGGGCATGCAGCATCGAGCCCAGGCTCGGCAGTTCCTTATAGGAAAGGTCCGAATGCCAGTACTTGCCGGCGTCCCCCAGGCCGATCGGCTGGCCGTCTTCAACGATGTTGGAAACGATCAGGATTTCCGGGTGGTTGTGCAGCAGGAACTGCTTGAGCACATGAATCTGCAACACCCCGAAACGGCGGCTGAAATCGATTTGCTGCTGCGGCGTGATGCGTTGATCGCGAAACACCACCACGTGATGGTCCAGGTGGGCCTGGTGCACGCGGGCAAAATCGAGCTCATTGAGCGGCAAGGACAGGTCCAGCCCCAGGATCTCGGCGCCGACCCGTCCGGAGAACGGGCGTACTTCAAACGGTTGGGCGGCAATGGCAGAGGTTGAAACGAGGGAGGCTGCTGGCATGAGAACTCCGACTCCGTAAGCGGCGGCTGACTGAATGGGAGAACTTTAGAGGTATAAGAAACTTAATTTAAATACCTTTATTGCATATCAATAGAGCGCGAATGAGTAGTCAGAGGAGCGCTATCGCCAGGTATCGGGCCTCCTGGACCAGGCAGACGGACACTTTCTCTGCTCGAAGTCCGGTGCTAGAGTTCGCGCCATGGAACGAACCCCCACCGACCGCTCGCTGATTGCCTGGATGCTGTATGCCTGCGTCCTGTTCAATCTATTGGCCTGCGGCATCGCTCACGGACAGATGAGCGGTCTCACGCTCAACGGCCTCGGGGGGCAGTTCTGTTCGGTGTCCACCTCCGGTTCCGGCCTCAGCGACCTCGCCGCTGATCCGGCGACACAGGCCCAGAGCGACTGGGCCAGCACCTTCAACTGCCCGATGTGCAGTTCCATTACCCTCGGTATTGTATTTTTTGTCTGCATGGCCTGGCTGATGCGCTCGCGTAAAGTCCAGCGCCGTCCCGTTGAAACCCGCAGTAAAGCCCCGCCCCGCTATTCCTGGCCCTCGGCCAACCCTCGCGCCTCCCCCTTGCACTGATCGATCAGGGTCATCGCGGCCTGACTTCGCCTGTGTCCGTGCGTTTTGCCGGGTGCCCGGTGCCGTCACGTCGATAGCGCCACTTGCCGGCCCTCGGGCCCGCCTCGGTGTGCGCGCTGCTGACCCTTTCCAACCCTGATCACACCCTCGCCTGCGGCGCCGAGTGCGCCGCAGCTGGAAAGTATCAAGCATCAAACCACCGGCCGGTGCGGCTGCATGGGCATCGGCCCGGGTGCATGACAAGGAACGCAAGGCATGACAAACAAGGCAATTTGCTACGGTTTATCCCTGACGCTATGGGGCGCCAGCGTCGCGGCCAAGGCACAAGACCAGAGCCTGGAACTGCCGGCAACGCCGGTCATCGGTTCCTCGGTGATCGACCAGAACAGCGTCGATTCATTTGCCAGCCTGACCACCGTGGTCGGCCAGCAACAGATCCGCGACCTCAACGCCCTGGACCTGGCATCAGCCCTGCGGCGGACGCCTGGGGTCACGGTTTCACGCTTCAACCCGGTGGGTTCGTTTGGCGGTGCCGAAGGCGGCGCGGTGTATATCCGCGGCATGGGAGCCAGCCGGCCGGGCAGCGAGATCAAGACTTACATCGACGGCGTACCTTTCTACATGGGCGTGTGGGGCCACCCGCTGCTGGACCTGCTGCCGATCAATGCGATGCAGAGCATCAACGTCTACAAGGGCCCGCAGCCGCAGAAGTTCGGCAACACCTTTGCCGCCATCGACCTGACCCCACGCACCGCCGACGCTTTGGACAATCAGCACGGCGAACTGCAATTCAGCGGCGGCAGTTCTCGCACCGCCACCGAGCAGGCATCGCTGATCGGCCGCAGTGGCGACTGGGATTATCTGCTGGCCCAGGGGGCGGCCCATTCCGACGGGGACCGGGCGGATGGCGATGGCCGCCTGAACAATGGCCTGGCGCGGCTCGGCTACCGCTTGAACGACAACTGGAGCGCCGGCCTGTTGCTGCTGCACGCCAACAACCAGGCCTCGGACCCGGGACAGAAAGGCCGGCCCGAAACCAAGACCGGCCACTTCAATACCCGTGGCACCCTGGCGTCGGTGTCACTCGACCATGGCTACGAGTGGGGCGACGGCAGCGTCAAGCTCTACCACAACCAGGGACGGGGCAGTGCGTTGGAGCAACAAGGCCTCGACGGCGACACCATCAGCGATTTCACCCTGCAAGGGCTGCGCTGGGAAGAAACCCTGCGCCCCTGGCGCAACGGCGAAGTGGCGCTGGGCCTGGACATTGATGAGAGCAAAGGCAGCGTGGCCTATAAGCGTGTTGCCCCCGCGCCCCGCGCCGACTTCGATGCGCCGACCCTGCGCGTGATCTCGCCGCACCTGGCCCTGAGCCAGGCTTTCGAGCTGAATCAGGACTGGACCCTGACGCCCTCGGCCGGGGTGCGCACCTACGACCACAACGTGTTCGAAAGCGCGACTGCGCCCCATGCCGGGTTGCTGCTGTCCAGCAGCCAGCTGGAGTTTCGCCTGAACCGGTCGCGGGGCATCAACTACCCGGGCCTGGGGGCGCCGGTGATGGCGAATCTGATTCCAGTCCTGGGCGACACCTGGCGCGAATTGAAGCCGGAGCAACTGGATCACCGGGAGTTCGGGGTCAAGTTCAACCCCTTCGACCGCACGACCCTGGACCTGGCGCTGTTCAAGGACAAACTCCAGGACCGCTACCTGTTCGCCTTCCCGCCGGCGGTTTCACGGCCTTCATTCATCAACCTCGGGGACTACCAGATCAAAGGCGCCGAAGCTACCTGGCAACAGCGCTGGACCGATAGCTGGAGCAGCTTTGTCGGCTACACCTGGCTCCAGCCATCGCTGAAGACCCTGCCCTACGCCCCCCGGCAATCGCTGTCGCTGGGGACCACTTACGAAACCGGCCCCTGGCGCTTCAGCACCGATGCCCAGTACCAGCGCGGCATGTATGTACTGGCCGAAGAACGCACGGCCGGGGCGAACAACTTCTCCCAGGTTTCAAGCTTCACCGTGGTCAACCTGCGGGTCGGGCACGCAGTGCCGGCCCTGGGCAAGGTCGGCGAAGTGTTTGTCGCCGTGGAAAACCTGTTCGACCGTGACTACGCCTACCGCACCGGCTACCCGATGCCCGGCACGTCGGCGCAACTGGGACTGAAACTGGGCTTTTGACCTACCGCTATCCCCTTCGCTGCCGGCCTGTCGCCGGTGGCCTCGACTCGAGGAAACACCCCATGAAATTTACCCCCTTGTTACTGCTGCTGGGCAGCCTCTCCACTGCGGTCCTGGCCGATAGCGCCGCCGACCAGCAAAGCATCGAACACCTGATGCGCCACACCTGGGAACGCCCCGACGCGGCGCTGGATGTCGGGCCGGTGACGGTCGAAGGCGGGCACGCCGTCGCCGGCTGGACCCAGGGCCAGCGCGGCGGCCGGGCACTGCTCAGCAAAAGCGCCAGCGGTTGGCGGGTGGTGCTCTGCGCCGGAGACTCGTTGCTCGACCCTGCCACCCTGCGCAGCGCCGGCTTGACGCCTGAGGCTGCAGGCCACATGAGCCAGGCAGTGATCCAGGCCGAAAGCGCCCTGCCCCCGGCCCGGGTCAAGCAACTGGCGCTGTTCAAAGGCGTGATGCAGGTCGAGCAGGATCCGGCTCATCAAGGCCATTGATTGAGCACCCGGTTCATGAACTGAGCCTGTGCTGATCTGCCGCCTGGCCAGCGGCTGGTCGACGCCGCGTCAGGCCCGCTCCGTTGGGAGGATCCCCCAGATCCTCCTTGCGCCCGCGGCGGGCTGTAAATTAGCATTGGGAATACTTCTCACTCTCAAAAATAGCCGTCCATGAGCGATTCCCTGCCCGCAGGCCTCCAGACCCACAGGCGCACTGTCGAGGCGCTTTACAGTGGTCATCACAACTGGTTGTACACGCGCCTGCACAGGAAGCTGGGCAATGCCATGGATGCGGCCGACCTGGTGCACGACACCTTCACCCGGATCCTCGCCTCGCGGGTGGAGATCATCGAGGAACCACGCGCCTACCTGAGCTGTGTCGCGCGCGGGATCCTGGTCAACTGGTATCAACGCAAGGCACTGGAACGAGCCTACCTCAGCGCCCTGGCGCAGTTGCCGGAGCCCGAGGTGCCGTCCCCCGAACAGCGTTTGCTGGTGCTGGAAACCCTGCATGAAATCGACGCCCTGCTCGACGCCTTGCCGCGCCTGGTCAAGCGTGCGTTTCTGCTGTCGCAGATCGGCGGCTTGAAATACGACGACATCGCCAGCCAGCTCGGGGTGTCGCTGATCACCGTCAAACGCTATATGAAACAGGCCTTCTTGCAGTGCCTGAGCCTGGTGGAGTGATGCCCATGGCCAGCAAGGCGTCGATCATCGACCCGCAAGTACTTGAAGAAGCCGCCGAATGGCTGATGCGTCTGCACGAAGGCGAGGTCTCGGCCCAGGACCACGCCGCCTGGGAACGTTGGCGCACCAGCAGCGCCGAATGCCAGCGGTCCTGGGAGCGTGCCGAACAGTTGCTGGGCAAGTTCGGCGGGCTGCCGCCGACGGTGGCGATGTCTTGCCTCGACCGCCCGCAAAACCCGGGCCGCAGGGCGGCGCTGGGCAAGCTGGCGGCGCTGCTGGCCGTGGTGCCGGCGGGCTGGAGCGCCTGGCAGCTCGCCGAATGGCAACAATGGACCGCCGATTACCGCTCGCAGGTCGGCCAGCAACGGCACCTGACCCTGGTGGACGGCACCCGGCTGACCCTCAATACCGACTCGGCGGTGGATGTGCGCTTCGACGCCCAGCAACGCCTGGTGCTGTTGCGCCGTGGCGAGATTTTCGTCGACACCGCGGTCGACAACCGCTCCAACCCGCGGCCTTTCCTGGTGGCGACTGCGCAAGGTCGCATGCAGGCCCTGGGCACGCGCTTCAGCGTGCGTGAAGAACCTTCGCGAACCCTGCTGGCGGTGGTCGAAGGTGCAGTCCGCGTGGCCTTGGCCGGCGCCGGAGCAATGCCCCCTCTGATCGTCCAGGCCGGGCAGCGCAGCGCCTTCTCCGCCCTCGCCTTCGAAGGCCTGCAAGCCATCGACAGCGCTGCCCTGGCCTGGACCCAGGGCATGCTCCTGGCCGACAAGATGCGCCTGGCGGACTTTCTCAGCGAACTGACGCGTTATCGCCGGGGCCTGGTGCGCTGCGACCCGGCCATTGCCGACCTGCCCATCTCCGGCTCCTACCCGCTGAGCGATACGGGTCGGACTTTGAACATGCTGGTGCAGACCTACCCGGTGGTGGCCAAGACCCATCTCAATGGCTACTGGGTGCTGTTGTCGCCGAGCTGAATCGCCTTCGAAAAAAATAATCGATCCGGGCTGATACTTTTTTCGATCTCGGCTGGCTAGAGGAGAAAGTACTCCTCAACTCGTCAATAAAGGATCCTCCCTCCATGTCCGTTGCCCGTCCTCCCCTGCTGGACCGCAGGTTGCACCTGGCCATTCGTAGCGCCCTGCTGGGCCTGGCCCTGGCATCGGCCAGCCCGAGCCTGTGGGCCGCCGCGCCGGAGCAACTGAACAGCGTCGCCAGCCGCCCCTACGAGATCGCCAGCGGCCCCCTGGGCTCGACCCTGTCGCGCGTTGCCGTCGAAGCCGGCCTGGCGCTGTCGTTCGACCCGGCGTTGACCGAGGGCCTGAACAGCCCCGGGGTCAGCGGCAATTATTCCGCCCGAGAGGTCCTGCAACAGCTACTAGCCGGCAGCGGCTTGGACCTGGTGGGCCGCAGCGATGGCAGCTACACCCTGGTGCCCCGCCCGCGTGACGGCGCCGACCTGACCCTGGAGCAAACCACCATCAACGCCAGCGCCAACCTGGCCGACACCTTGCCCGAGGTGTATGCCGGCGGCCAGGTGGCACGCGGCGGACGCCTCGGCCTGCTGGGCAACAAAGACCTGATGGACGTGCCATTCAACGTGGCCAACTACACCTCCACCATGATCAAGGACCAACAGGCGGTGACCGTGGCCGACGTGCTTGAGCGCGACTCTTCGGTGCGGGCTACCGGCCAGACCGGCGGCGTGGTCGACTCGTTCTTCATTCGCGGGTTTCCGATCGGTGAAGGCAACCTCGGCGAGCTGGCGTTCGATGGGGTATATGGCGTGGCGCCCAACTACCGGGTGTTTACCGAGTACGCCGAACGGGTCGAGGTGATCAAGGGCCCCGGCGCCCTGCTCTACGGCATGTCGCCCAACAGCGGCGTCGGTGGCGTGATCAATATCGTGCCCAAGCGCTCGCTGGACCAGGACCTGACCCGCTTCACCGCCAGCTACGCCACCGACAGCCAGCTTGGCGGGCATATCGACCTCAGCCGGCGGTTCGGCGACGAGCGCCAGTTCGGGGTGCGCATCAACGGCAGCACCCAGCAGGGCGATACTTCGATCGACAAACAATCCCGGGAAGTCGATATCGGCGCGATCTCCCTGGATTACCAGGGCGAGCGCCTGCGCACCAGCCTCGATCTGATCAGCCAGCAGGAAGAATTTGACGCGCCCTCGCGGCCATTCCTGATTGCCCAGGGGGTAGACATCCCGTCCGCGGCCAACGGCAGCACCAATGTCACTCAGGACTGGGGCTGGGCCAAGACCCGGGACAAGGCCGCGCTGCTCAGCGGCGAATATGACTTGAATGACGCCCTGACCCTGTTCGCCCATGCCGGTGGCGGCAAGTCCGATGTGGCGCGGATGTCCGACCAGACGCCAACCATCACCAACGCTGCCGGCGACACCTCGTCGGTGCCGGGCTACTACAAGTTCGAGGTCGAGCGCTACACCGTGGATGCCGGCGCACGCGCACGGTTCGACACCGGGCCGGTGGCCCACAGCACGTCGCTGCAGGTCAGCCGCTACCGCGACGAGCTGTCACGGGGGATTATTTCCGCGCCGGCCGTGTTGTCCAACATCTACCACCCGGTCGATCATCCGAAACCGGCGATTCCCACCCCGGATGCGCTGAAAGTGTCCGAAACCGAACTCTCGGGCGTGGCCCTGGCCGACACCTTGTCGGTGCTCGATGAGCGCGTGCAGGTGACCCTCGGCCTGCGCAAGCAGAACATCCGCTCCGACAACTACAGCCCAGCCGGCGTCGTAACCTCGGCTTACGATGAAAGCGCCACCACCCCGCTGTTCGGCGTAGTGATCAGGCCCTGGGAACATGTGTCGCTGTACTACAACTACATCGAAGGCCTGAGCAAGGGCGATGTGGCCCCGGCCACGGCGTCCAACTCCGGGGAAATCTTCGCCCCCTATATTTCGCGCCAGCAGGAAGTGGGGCTCAAGGTTGACTACGGCACCTTCACTTCGACCCTGAGCCTGTTCCAGATCAAGAAGCCCAGCGGCGAGCTGGCCGCCGGGGTGTACTCGGTACAAGGCGAACAGCGCAACCGTGGAGTCGAGCTGAACATGTTCGGCGAAGTGGCCGAGGGCACGCGCCTGCTCGGTGGCGTGACCCTGCTGGATGCCGAGCTGACCAAGACCGGCACTCCCGCCAACCGTGGCAACAAGCCGGTGGGCGTGCCCGAGGTCCAGGCCAACCTGTGGGCCGAATGGGACCTGCCCTGGGTGGAAGGCCTGACCCTGACCAGTGGCGCAATCTACACCGGCAGCCAGTACGTCAATCAGTCCAACGCCCAGGAGCTCGACCCCTGGACCCGAATCGACGCCGGGGCCCGCTACAGCACCCAGATCGAAGGCCGCCCGACCACCTTGCGCGCCACGGTGCAGAACCTGTTCGACCGTGAATACTGGTCCGGCGTCGCCTCCTATGGCGCCTTCTCCCAGGGCGCGCCACGCACCCTGCTGCTGTCGGCCTCGGTCGATTTCTAAAGCTGCGGCGCTCTGGGACACAACGTGTGTCAGGGATGTTTGCGGTGTTGGACGGTGCCAGTGCAGCCTACGGCAGCGGCTACAGCTGTAGCCGCTGCGAGCCCGCGAGGCTGCGCTGGTCCTCACAACCACCGTGCTGGCCCAGAACTATTGCAACTACAGATCGAACCGGTCGATGGCCCGGCGCCGCTCGTTGTCGTCGCGCACATCGTAATTGGCCGTGGTCTGGATATTGGTGTGGTGCGCCAGCTTCTGGGCAATCGACAGGTCATGTTCTTCGATCACCCGGGTGATGAACGAGCGGCGAAAGTCATGGGGCATGATCCGCACCCCGACCTCGGCCCCACGTTGCCGGGCGATGTAGTAGATCGCGTGTTTAGTCAGGCGCTCGCGGCAGATATGGCTGCCCCGACGGATGCGATTGAACAGGAACAGATCATCCTCCTGCCCCGGTGGTAACTGCGAACGGCGGTAATCGAGCCAGGCCTGGAGCTTGGCGAACGCCCACTGCGGCGCATATTTGATCAACTGCTTGTTGCCCTTGGCGATCACCTGCAGGCTGCGTTCGGCGAAATCGACCTGGGCCAGATCCAGGTTCACCGACTCCGACTTGCGCATGCCCGAGCCATACAGCACCGCGATGATCGCCGCATCGCGCAGGCCCTGGGGCCGCGGATCCGCCGCGCAGGCCGCCATCAACTCCTGAATCAGCGTGCGCTTGAGGTTGCGCCCCTGGGACAGCCGCGTCCCGGCCATGGGCTTGACCGAGCGCATGCGCAGCAGATGCTCCTGGCTGATCAGGTTCAGGCGCCAGGCCTCGTTCATCACCCCGCGCAGCGCATTGACGTACAACGACGAGGTGTTGGGCGCGTAACCGTCGCTGCGCAGCGCCGACACCAACTCGATCACATCGGCGGGCTGCAACCGGTGCCAGGCAAGGTCCTCGATATTGCTCTGGTCGTGGCCCAGGCGGTCGGCGGCATCCTGCAGCACATAGCGCATGGTCAACTGGCTCGATGGCGCCAGTCGGGCGAGGTACAGGGTCAAGGGGTTGGCAGCGTGCAAGGGGTGCTCTTTTGTCCGGGTCATGGCGGTGGGGCGAACGTGAGGCACGTTCAACTTTCAGGCGGTTCACGTTGAGCGGATTCAATCCGGGTTGCAAGGTTTCAAGCGCGAATCCATCGCCGCAAGGGATGTTCAGGCATTTGCCAAAGGGGCTTGGCGTGGGCCTTGGCATCCATTTGAAGTCGGCGCGGGGCAAAGTCTGAACACTAGCTGTCTAGGTCAAAGATAAACGCCGCGTTGGCTTTTTTTTCATATTCGTTTCACATTTTTCCGCTTAACCTGAATCCACTCTCAAGCCTGAAGCGTAATGCAAGTCATTCCTCCAATTGAAAAGATAACACCTTGATCTACATTTACTTTTGGCCTCTATGGTCTTTACTGCAACAGAGCATGAATCCCCACGTCGCGCTGACTTATGGATGAGACTGAATGACTGTACATGCCCCTCCTCGCCACACACCGGTTACGGCGCGCACCGCGTCCTCGACTTTGCTTGACTCCTGACACTTTTTCACCCCGAGGTCTGCATGAATCAGGTTTTCCTACCTTTCTCACGCCCGAGTATTGGCGATGAAGAGATCGCCGCTGTAGAGCAGGTTCTGCGCTCTGGCTGGATCACCACCGGCCCGCAAAACCAGGAGCTCGAACACCAATTTGCACAACGGGTCGGCTGCCAGCATGCCGTTGCCCTGTCCTCCGCCACCGGCGCCATGCATATCACCCTGCTGGCCCTGGGCATCGGCCCCGGCGACGAAGTCATCACTCCATCCCAGACCTGGGTCTCGACCGCCA
This sequence comes from Pseudomonas sp. MF09150, assembly GCF_059862355.1. Lineage (NCBI taxonomy): Bacteria > Pseudomonadati > Pseudomonadota > Gammaproteobacteria > Pseudomonadales > Pseudomonadaceae > Pseudomonas > Pseudomonas sp. MF09150. Next base: position 57,872 of record NZ_JCBCUS010000001.1, read on the forward strand.
ATATGATCTGCCTGCTGGGGGCGACCCCGGTGTTTGTCGACATCGACCGCGACACCCTGATGACCGATGCCCAGCGTATCGAGGCCGCCATCACCCCGCGCACCAAGGCCATCATCCCGGTGCATTACGCCGGTGCCGCCTTTGACCTGGATCCGCTCTACGCCTTGGCGGACAAGCACGGGATCCCGGTGATCGAAGACGCCGCCCACGCCGCGGGCACTCAGTACCGTGGCCGGGCCATCGGCGCCCAGGGCACGGCGATTTTCTCCTTCCACGCGATCAAGAACATGAGCTGCGCCGAAGGCGCGATGTTCACCACCGATAACCAGGCATTGGCTGATCGGGTGCGCATGCTCAAGTTCCACGGCCTCGGTGTGGATGCCTATGATCGCCTGACCCACGGCCGCAAGCCCCAGGCCCAGGTGATCGAGCCCGGCTTCAAGTACAACCTGGCCGATATCAATGCTGCGATCGCCCTGGTCCAGCTCAAGCGCCTGGAGCAGATCAACGCCCAGCGCGAGACCCTGGCCCAGGCGTACCTGGAACGCCTGGCCGGCCTCCCGGTGCAACCGCTGCACCTGCCCGCCTACCCGCAGCAGCACGCCTGGCACCTGTTTATCCTGCGCATCGATGCCGAGCGCTGCGGGATCGACCGCGATGCGTTCATGAAAGGCCTGCAGGAACAGAACATCGGCAGCGGCATCCACTTTATTGCCACCCACCTGCACACCTACTACCGCCAGCGCTTCCCCGACGTGCAACTGCCCAATACCGAATGGAACTCGGCACGCCTGTGTTCGATCCCATTGTTCCCCGACATGACCCTCGACGATGTCGATCGGGTCGTCGGTGCCATTGCCACCCTCCTGGACTGAAGCCTTTGAAACCTTATCCAATTCAGTTCGTGTCGATCGTGATCCCGGTCTACAACGAAGAAGAGAGCCTCCCCGAACTGCTGCGTCGCACTGAAGCAGCCTGTCGCCTGCTCAAGCACAACTTCGAAATCGTGCTGGTCGACGACGGCAGCCGCGACGAGTCGGCGAACATCCTGCAAGCCGCCGCCGAGCGCGAAGGCAGCCCGGTGGTAGCGGTGATCCTCAACCGCAACTACGGGCAGCATGCGGCGATCATGGCCGGTTTCGAACAGGCCCGTGGCGATGTGGTGATTACCCTCGACGCCGACCTGCAGAACCCGCCGGAAGAAATCCCGCGCCTGGTGGCCCAGGCCGAGCTGGGCTATGACGTGGTCGGCACGGTGCGCAACAATCGCCAGGACTCGGCCTTCCGCCGCTGGCCGTCGAAGCTGATCAACCTCGCAGTGCAGCGCTCCACCGGGGTGGCCATGAGCGACTACGGCTGCATGCTGCGCGCCTACCGCCGCACCATCGTCGACGCCATGCTCGCCTGCCGCGAGCGCAGCACCTTTATTCCGATCCTGGCCAACAGCTTTGCCCGCCATACCACCGAGGTCCTGGTGGAGCATGCCGAGCGCGAGCACGGCGATTCGAAATACAGCCCGATGCGTCTGGTCAACCTGATGTTCGACCTGATCACCTGCATGACCACGACCCCCTTGCGCCTGCTGAGCATCATCGGCTTCAGCATGGCGGCGCTGGGCATGCTGTTCGCCTTCGCCCTGATCCTGTTGCGCCTGGTGTTTGGTGCCGAATGGGCGGGCGACGGCACTTTTGTGCTGTTCGCGGTGCTCTTCGTATTCACCGGTGGCCAGTTCATCGGCATGGGCCTGCTGGGTGAATACCTGGGGCGCATGTACAGCGACGTTCGTGCCCGGCCACGCTTCTTCATCGAAAAAGTCTTGCGCAGTCAACCTGCCGCCCCTGCTCCCGTTGTCACTGTCGACGGTCTTACTTCCACTCTCTCTGATCAGGTTTCGCCATGAGCAATAAAGCTGTCGTCTTCGCCTACCACGATATCGGCTGTGCCGGCATCGAAGCCCTGCTCGCCGCGGGTTACGAGATAGCCGCGGTATTCACCCATGCCGACGATCCGAAAGAAAACACCTTCTACGGCTCCGTGGCCCAGTTGTGCTCCCTCAAGGGCATCCCGGTGCATGCGCCGGAAGACGCCAACCACCCGCTGTGGATCGAGCGCATCGCCAAGCTCAACCCCGACTACCTGTTCTCCTTCTATTACCGCAACCTGCTGAGCGAAGCCCTGCTGGCCACCGCCGGCAAAGGTGCGTTCAACCTGCACGGCTCGCTGCTGCCCCGCTATCGCGGCCGTGCTCCGGCGAACTGGGTGCTGGTCAATGGCGAAACCGAAACCGGCGTGACCCTGCACCGCATGGTCAAGCGCGCCGATGCCGGGGCGATCATTGCCCAGGAGCGCGTGGCCATCGACCGCACCGACACCGCCCTGACCCTGCACGCCAAACTGCGTAACGCCGCTTCCAGCCTGCTGCATGACACCCTGCCGCTGCTGGCCCAGGGCAAAATCAGCGAGACCGCCCAGGACGAGTCCAAGGTCACCACGTTCGGCCGCCGTACCCCGGCTGATGGCAAGCTGCTGTGGAAGAACAGCGCCGAGCAGCTGTTCAACCTGGTTCGCGCCGTGACCAAGCCGTACCCGGGCGCGTTCTGCGCCGTGGGCGAGCACAAGCTGATTGTCTGGAGCGCCGACGTGGTCAAGGGCAATGAAGGCCTGGCCCCGGGCCGGGTGATCAGTGTCGACCCGCTGCGCATCGCCTGCGGCCAGGACTCGTTGGTGATCAACGCCGGCCAGCGCAATGAAAACGGCCTGTACCTGAGCGGCCCGCAACTGGCCAACGAGCTGGGGCTGGTGGATGGCTCGGTGCTGCGCGGTGCGGAATCCGGTCGTGCACCACGCCGGACCCGGGTGCTGATCCTGGGGGTCAACGGTTTTATCGGCAACCACCTGTCCGAGCGCCTGCTGCGTGACGACAAGTACGAAGTCTACGGCCTGGACATCGGCTCTGACGCCATCGAGCGCCTGCGCAGCCACCCCAACTTCCACTTCGTCGAAGGCGACATCAGCATCCACTCGGAGTGGATCGAGTACCACATCAAGAAGTGCGACGTGGTCCTGCCCCTGGTAGCTATCGCCACCCCGATCGAATACACCCGCAACCCGCTGCGTGTGTTCGAGCTCGACTTCGAGGAAAACCTCAAGCTGGTGCGCTACTGCGTCAAGTACAACAAGCGCGTGATCTTCCCCTCGACCTCCGAAGTCTATGGCATGTGCCAGGACAAGAACTTCGACGAAGACACCTCGAACCTGATCGTCGGCCCGATCAACAAGCAGCGCTGGATCTACTCAGTGTCCAAGCAACTGCTGGACCGGGTGATCTGGGCCTACGGCGCCAAGGGCCTGAACTTCACCCTGTTCCGTCCGTTCAACTGGATGGGCCCGCGCCTGGACCGCCTGGATTCGGCGCGTATCGGCAGCTCCCGAGCCATTACCCAACTGATCCTGAACCTGGTGGAAGGCACGCCGATCCGCTTGTTCGACGGCGGCGAGCAGAAACGCTGCTTCACCGACATCGCCGACGGCATCGAAGCCCTGGCGCGGATCATCGACAACGACAATGACGCCTGCAACGGTCAGATCATCAACATCGGCAACCCGGACAACGAAGCCAGCATCCGCCAGCTCGGCGAAGAGCTGCTGCGTCAGTTCGAAGCCCACCCGCTGCGGGCCAACTTCCCGCCGTTCGCCGGCTTCCGCGATGTCGAGAGCAAGGCGTTCTACGGTGCCGGTTACCAGGACGTGGAGCACCGCAAGCCAAGCATCGCCAACGCCAAGCGCCTGCTGAACTGGGAGCCGACCGTGGAGATGAGCGAAACCATCGGCAATACGCTGGATTTCTTCCTGCGTGAAGCCATGCTCGAAATCGCGGACAAACGTTGATGCAGGCAGGTCTGCGCATCGATGTCGACACCTATCGTGGCACCCGTGATGGGGTGCCGCGGTTGCTCGAACTGCTGGATGAAGCCGGGGTCAAGGCGACCTTCTTCTTCAGCGTCGGTCCGGACAACATGGGGCGCCATTTATGGCGCCTGATTCGTCCGCAGTTCCTGTGGAAGATGCTCCGTTCCAATGCAGCGGGGCTCTACGGCTGGGACATCCTGCTGGCCGGCACCGCGTGGCCGGGCAAACCCATTGGCCGCGACCTGGGGCATCTGATGCGCCAGGCCCTGGCCGCCGGTCATGAGGTCGGCCTGCACGCCTGGGATCACCATGGCTGGCAGGCCAACGCCGGGCGCTGGAGCCAGGCGCAACTGATCGAGCAGATCCGCCAGGGTCTCGACACCCTCAATGACATTCTTGGCCAGCGCGTCGACTGTTCGGCAAGCGCCGGCTGGCGTGCCGACGAGCGTGTGATCGAGGCCAAGCAGACCTTCGGCCTGCGCTACAACAGCGATTGCCGTGGCGATTCGATCTTCCAGCCGCGGCTGGCGGACGGCAGCCTTGGTGCGCCGCAGATCCCGGTGGACCTGCCGACCTTCGATGAAGTGGTCGGGCCGGTGGTGGCAGCGCAGGATTTCAACGCGTTTATTCTGGATCGGTTCAGCCCTGACAAGCTCAACGCCTACACCATTCATGCCGAGGTAGAAGGGATTCTGATGGCCAATGATTTCCGTCAGTTGCTGGCCAGTGCCCAGCAACGCGACATCCAGTTCCAACCCCTGGGGCAGCTGCTCCCCGCGGACCTGTCCAGCCTGCCCCAGGGGCAGGTGGTGCGCGGCGCCCTCGAAGGCCGTGAAGGCTGGCTGGGAGTACAGGGCGCATGAGTAGACACTGGGCCCTGCCCTTACTGCTGATTGCCTTCGGCCTGTTCTACCTGGCGCCGCTGGCCACCCATGGCCTGTGGATCCCGGACGAGACCCGCTACGCGCAGATCAGCCAGGAAATGCTCCACAGTGGCAACTGGGCCAGCCCGCACTTCATGGGCATCCGTTACTTCGAGAAGCCGGTGGCCGGTTACTGGATGATCGCCATCGGCCAGGCGCTGTTCGGCGACAACCTGTTTGGCGTGCGCGTGGCCTCGGCCCTGAGCACCGGCCTCAGCGTGGTCCTGGCCTATCTGCTGGCCCGGCGCCTGTGGAACGATCCGCGCAAGAGCCTGGCCAGCGCCCTGCTCTACATGAGCTTTACCGTGGTTGCGGCGCAAGCCGGCTACGCCAACCTCGATCCGCAGTTCACCTTCTGGGTCAACCTGAGCCTGGTGGCGCTGTGGTTTACCTTCGATTGCCGCACCCCACGCGGCCAGGTGCTGGCCTGGGTCGTGCTGGGCCTGGCCTGCGGCATGGGCTTCATGACCAAGGGCTTTCTCGCCTGGCTGCTGCCGGTGCTGGTGGCCCTGCCCTACGCGGTCTGGCAGAAGCGCCTGCGCTCGCTGCTGATCTACGGCGGCATCGGCGTATTGGTCGCAATCCTGATCAGCCTGCCCTGGGCCCTGGCGGTGCACGCCCAGGAACCGGATTACTGGCGCTTCTTCTTCTGGCACGAGCATATCCGACGCTTTGCCGGGGACGATGCCCAGCACGCCTCACCCTGGTGGTACTACTTGCCGTTGCTGGTGGGTTTCAGCGTGCCCTGGGTCCTGCTGCTGCCAGCCAGCCTGAAACAGGCCTGGCAACAGCGGCGCCTGAACAGCAGCGGTTTCCTGCTGCTGTGGCTGGTACTGCCCCTGGCCTTCTTCAGCCTGAGCAAAGGCAAGCTGCCGGCCTATATCCTGCCGTGCCTGCTGCCCCTGGCACTGTTGATGGGCAACACCCTGATGGACCGCCTGGCCGCCGGCAAGACCCGACTCCTGGCCTGCAACGGTGTGCTCAACCTGGTGGCCGGCGTCTTGGGACTGCTGGCCCTGGTGTACTTCCAGCTGAAAAAACCGGTGTATGTGGACGAGCCCCAGCACCTGGTATTGGTGTACGTGGTGCTGCTGGGCTGGATCTTCAGCAACCTGCTGCAGGCCATGCGCCCTTTGACGCTGTGGGCGGCGCCGGCCCTGGGCAGCTTTCTGCTGGTGGCCCTGGCCCCCGCGGCCCTGCCGAACAAGGTGGTCTACAACAAGATTCCCGACCAGTTCATCATCGACCACGTCGCCGAACTGGGTCAGGCCAAGGCCCTGCTGAGCAACGATCTGGGCGCCGCATCGGCCCTGGCCTGGCGTCTGGGCCGCGCCGACGTGACGCTATACAACACCGAAGGCGAAGTGAAATACGGCCTGGGCTATGCAGACACCGCCGCGCGCAAGGTCGACCTGAATCAGGTCCAGCCATGGATCGCCGAAAACCGCCAGCAAGGCACCATCGGCGTGGTGATGCGAGTCAAGAGCAGTGACGAAGCCCATGAAGTCGAATTGCTGCCCAAGGACGCCAAGCGTTACGAGCAAGGCAATATCGTGATCTTCATCATTCCCCAGAGCCAGCCATGAGCCTGTTGCTTCTACTGCTGGCCTGCGGGCTGACCTGCCTGGGCCAGGTGGCACAGAAGTTTGCCGTTGAAAGCTGGCGTGACCGCCCTTCCAGCGCCCTGCAAAAGCTGCGTTCAGGCTGGCTATGGCTGGCCCTGTTCAGCCTCGGCCTGGGCCTGCTGGTGTGGCTGCTGGTACTGCAACGCATGGAAGTGGGCGTGGCTTACCCCATGCTCAGCCTGAACTTTGTATTGATTACCCTGATTGCCCACTTCGTGTTTCGCGAGCACATCGACCGCCGTCACTGGCTGGGCGTGGCGCTGGTGATTGCCGGGGTATTGCTGTTGAGTCGCCACGCATGAGCCGGTCCCGCGGTTTCGCCTTCGCCATGGGCAGTGTGAGCCTGGTCAGCGCCGCCCAGTTGGGCATGCGCTGGAGCATGACCCGCCTGCCCGAGCCGGCCCAATGGCTGGACGCACTGGGCAGCGGCGGCATTGATTATGTGGCCCTGGGCGTGGTGCTGGCAGGCATCTGTGCCTATGCCCTGTCGATGCTGTGCTGGCTGCTGGCCCTGCGCGACCTGCCCCTGGGCCGCGCCTATTCGCTGCTGAGCATCAGCTACGCCCTGGTGTACCTGCTGGCGGCCGGCCTGCCCTGGTTCCATGAACCCTTCACGCTTTCCAAAAGCCTGGGGGTGGCCTTGGTCATCCTCGGCGTGATTACCATCAACTCTCGATCTGCACCCGCGACAAGTCCCAGGAATACCCCATGAAAATCAGCGTATTTGGAAGTGGTTACGTCGGTCTCGTACAGGCCGCCGTGTTGGCTGAAGTCGGCCACGATGTCATCTGCATGGACATCGACGAGAACAAGGTCAAGCTGCTGCAACAGGGGCATGTGAGCATCTTCGAACCTGGCCTCGCCAGCCTTGTGCGCGACAGCCTGGAAGCCAAGCGCCTGCAGTTCACCAGCGATGAAAAACTCGCGGTGCTGCATGGTCAGGTGCTGTTTATCGCGGTGGGTACGCCCTCCAGCGACGACGGTTCGGCGGACCTGCGCTACGTATTGTCGGTCGGCGACGCGGTGGCTCGCCACCGTCAGCAGCCGGTGATCCTGGTGGAGAAATCCACGGTGCCGGTGGGCACCGGTGACACCCTCAAGGCCCACATCGAGCAGGCCCTGGGCGGGCGTGAACTGGAGTTCGATATCGTCTCCAACCCGGAATTCCTCAAGGAAGGCTCGGCCGTGACCGACTGCCGCCGTCCGGACCGGATCGTGGTCGGTTGCGAGCGCGAAGAAGTGCGGGAAGTGATGCGTGACCTGTATGCGCCGTTCAACCGCAACCATGACCGCATCATGTTCATGGACCTGCGCAGCGCCGAGCTCACCAAGTACGCTGCCAACTGCATGCTGGCGACCAAGATCAGTTTCATCAACCAGATCGCCGAACTGGCCGAACACCTGGGGGCCGATATCGAATCGGTGCGCCTGGGGATCGGCGCCGACACCCGCATCGGCTACCACTTCATCTACCCGGGCTGCGGCTACGGCGGCTCGTGCTTTCCCAAGGACATGCGTGCGCTGATCCACAGCGCCCAGGCGGCCAATTGCTCCAGCGATCTGTTGCAAGCGGTGGAAGCAATCAACGAGCGGCAGAAACACAAGCTGTTCGAGCGCATCAATGCCTTCTACAAAGGCGACCTGCGCGGCAAGACCTTCGCCCTCTGGGGCCTGGCCTTCAAGCCCAACACCGATGACATGCGCGATGCGCCGAGCCGCGTCCTGCTCGACTCACTGTTTGCGGCCGGTGCCCAGGTCCGCGCCTTCGACCCGGAAGCCATGCAGGAAACCCAAAAGCTCTACCCCGACGAGTCGAAGCTGATGCTGATGGGCACCCCGGAATCGGTACTCAACGGCGCCGACGCCCTGGTGATCTGCACCGAATGGCAGCAGTTCAAGGCGCCGGATTTCGAACTGATCGAACAACGGCTCAAGGCCCCGGTGATTTTCGACGGGCGCAACCTGTACGACGCCGAACGCCTGGCGCGCAATGGCTTCACCTACTTCCCGATCGGTCGGGGCGAGTCGCGCAACCTGCCTATCCCCCATCAACAATGGTCTGCACACACGGTCGATGCCTGAATGAATCCGCTCCCCAGTCCCCCTTCGAAAACTCTTCTCTGGCAATCGTTGGGGCTGGGGCTGCTGGCATTACTGCTGTTCTGCGCCGGCGTCTATCAGCAGCCGATCATCGGTTTCGACTCGCGCTTCGTGCTGTTCGCCAAGGAGATGCTGCGCCACGGGCCGGGGTTTTTCCCCACCACCTATGGCCAGCCCTACGCTGACTATTCCAGTGCCTCGACCCTGTTGATCTGGCTGTTTTCCCTGCCCTCGGGCCAGGTCAGCAGCCTGAGCGCCTGGTTGCCCACGGCCATCGCTTCGGCACTGATCGTCAGCCTGATCTACCGCCTGCTGGCGCCCTATTCCAGGACCTGGGCCTTGCTCAGCGTCGCTTTGCTGTTGCTCAGCAACACCTTTATCAGTGAAACCCGCGCCGTGTCCCAGGACCAGTTGCTGGCGGCGGTGGCCCTGGCGGTGTTTTACCTGGGGTATGCCCATGACCACTTCGCCGCGCCGCGCCGGCTGTGGCTGATCTTCCTGTTGCTGGGCCTGGGTTTCGCCATTCGCGGGCCGATCGGCCTGGTGATTCCCACCGGTATGCTCTGCAGTTATTACCTGCTCAACGGCCAATGGCGGCGCCTGTTCGGCTTCGGATTCAGCGCCCTGTTGCTGCTGGGCGCCTGCGTTGCCCTGCTGCTGTGGCTGGCCAGGCTCAGCGGTGGGCAAGCCTTTGTCGACGATGTGATCCGCATGCAGTTCATGGGGCGCATGGACGGCAGTGAGGGCGCGAGCGATGCCTTCTACTATTTCACCAGCTCTCTGGGCAACTACGCCCTCGCCTACCCCCTGGCGATCCTGGCGTGGATCGCGGTCCTGCTGGGCCGCTCCAGGGAATCGGGCCCGGCATTGAAGCTGCTGCGCCTGTGCACCGCTGCCGGACTGGTGGTGATGATCGGCCTGTCGATCCCCCAGGCGAAAAAGGCGCGCTACCTGCTGCCGATGCTGCCCATGGCGGCGATGGTTGCGGCCTATCCCTTCCAGGTTCAGCAGGGCCGCTGGTTCGCCTGGCTGCGCGGCCTGATCCAGGGCCTGTGGCTGGTATTGCCCGGGCTGTTGCTGATTGGCCTGCTGCTGTTACGGCGTAAGTTTCCCGAGCAACTGGAGCACCTGGCGCCGATGCTGATCCTGCTTGGGCTGTTGCAGGCCGTCGCCCTGGCCTGGCTGCTCAAGCCGCGCTGGCGAGCCGTCGGCCTGGCCTACACCGCCGTGCTGGCGGTGTGGGCCAGCTATATCGGAGTGTTCGAGCCGGTGCAGCGCCAGTTGTACGACACGCAAGCCTTCACCGAGGCGGCGCTGCAGCTGATCCAGCGCGACCCGGCGCCGCTGGTGCTGTACGGCATGGGCAAGGACGCCAAGGCGATCAAGTTCATGGTGCACCTCGAGCAGGATATGCAGCCGCTGTTCACCGATCAGCCGCAAGCCCTGGCGCAGGTGCCGGGCCCGGCCTGGGTGGTGATCGACCGCAACCTGCTGCCGAGCCTGCACGACTCGCCCCTGGGGCAGCTGAAACCAGCCTTGAGTGGGCGCTTCGACAAAAATGACTACCTGTTGCTGCACGTTCCGGCAGGCTCGACGCCCCAGCCCTGAGGCTATCGGGGCTGGGTGATTGACCCGGGGCACACGAGCATTTGCGTTACGCCATGCGCCGGATTCTGTAGGCTGCGCACAGAAGGTGCCTGTAATGGGCGCTCCAGGGCGGCTCAATGGATGCTGCCCGTATCCGGCACAAGGACTCTGCACGGTCGTGGCTACTTATTCCCTGGTTATCCGGCGCCTGATGATCTGTTCGCTGACCATCGTGATCAGCCGCGCCATCACCAGCCCGTTGCTCACGCTGTTTCTCAGCGAAAAGCTGCACCTCGACCAACAGGACGTCGGCCTGCTGCTGGGCATCGCGGTGTTTGTCGCCACCCTGCTGGCGCTGTACGGCGGCTACATCATCGACCGCCTGGACAAGCGCCGGCTGCTGATCCTGACCATGCTCTCCAGTGCTATCGGCTTCGTGCTGCTGACCTTTGCCCACAACCTCTACCTGACCACCGTGATTCTGGTGGTCACCGAGACCGCCTCGGCGCTGTTCCTGATCGGCTCCAAGGCGATCCTCAGCGAGAACCTGCCCATCAGCCAACGGGCCAAGGCCTTCTCCCTGCGCTACACCTTGACCAATATCGGCTACGCCACGGGGCCGATGCTGGGCGTGGTGATCGCCGGCGCCTGGCCCTTGGCACCGTTTCTGATTGCCGGTGTTATCGCCCTGTTCAGCACCCTGCTGATGCGCGGCATTCCTTCGGCGTCGGGCAGCGATACCCTGAGCAAACCGCAAAGTTTTATCCAGACCCTGGTCACCCTGAAAAACGACCGCACGCTGATCATGTTCACCGCCGGTTGCCTGCTCAGCACCATCGTCCATGGCCGCTTCACCCTGTACCTGTCGCAGTACCTGCTGGTCACCTCGGACGCCCAAAGCGCCCTCGACACCATGGCGGCCCTGCTGGCCTGCAACGCCTTGTGCGTGATCCTGTTGCAGTACCAGATCGGCCGCTTCCTCAAGCGTGAGCAACTGCGCTACTGGATTGCGGTCGGCACCGGCCTGTTCATCCTCGGGCTGATCGGCTTCAGCCTGGCCTACAGCCTGTTGGGCTGGTGCCTGGCGATGTTCGTCTTCACCTTGGGCGAAATGATCATTTACCCGGCGGAGTTTCTGTTTATCGACACCCTGGCCCCCGATGCTCTGCGTGGCAGCTACTACGGCGCGCAGAACCTGGCGGCCCTGGGCGGTGCATTGAGCCCGGTGATTTGCGGTTACCTGCTGGTGCACTCACCGGCGCCGACCATGTTTTATGCCTTGAGTGCGCTGACTGCCCTGGGTGGGTTGCTGTGTTTCCTCAGTGCCCGGCGCGTGGCCTTGGCTGACCCAGCTTAAATACAAAAATAATGCAGTTAAGCAGCATCATTATGAATTTGTGTGCAGCAGCAAGGCGCGGCACACTGTGCCCGTTCCTCCCCCAAATGTTGGAACGTTAAAGGGCTTTCTGGTTATCCAGACAGCCCTTCTTTTTGCCCGTCGATTGGATTGCTCTGCTTATGTTTGCACGCTGGAAACCTGCCGCCATCAATACCCGTCCCGCGGAATGGAGCCGCGCCGCCATTGGCATGGCCCTGGGGACACTGATCAGCGTCTGGCTGTGCGGACAAGTGTTCGGCATGGAAGTCGCGGTGCACCTGATCGGCCCGCTGGGGGCCTCGGCCGTGTTGCTGTTTGCCGTGTCTTCCGGGGCGCTGGCCCAGCCCTGGTCTATTCTGGGCGGCTATCTGTGTGCCGCGGTGGTCGCGCTGTTGGCGGCCCATGTGCTGGGACGCAGCCTGGGCAGTGCCTGTCTCGCCGCCGGCATGGCCCTGGTGCTGATGTGCTGGCTGCGCTGCCTGCATCCACCCGCCGGCGCACTGGCCTTGACCCTGGTTCTGGCTGACCCGGCGACCATTGCCCTGGACTGGCGCGCCTTGGCGCCGACGATGCTCGGGGCGCTGTGCCTGCTGCTGTGCGCCCTGGTCTATAACAACCTGACGCGCATCCGTTACCCCAAGGCGGCCAGCGAACCGACGCCGGCGATCCCTGCCCACCCGCCCGTGGTGGACAGCCAGGCAATCACCGCCGCCGACCTGCAACTGGCCCTGGCGGAGATGCAGGAGTTTTTCGACGTCACCCCGCAAGACCTCGAACAACTGATTCACGCCAGCGAAGCCCACGCCCGCCGGCGCAGCATCGGCGAAGTGCTGGCCCCCAGACTCTGACCAGACGCCGTCGTGGTATGCCGGGCAACCTGTAGCCGCTGCCCCAGGCTGCGCTGGCCATCACCACCGCCGCAGTAGCAATGTCGGTTACGGCCATCGTGTGATTACAAAGGCGACCACCGCTGGGACCAGTCGTTGTCGCCGGCGATGACCTCGCGCAGCACGTCGAAGGCCTGTTGCAACTCGACGGAGTCGCGCTCGCGGGCATACAGCAGGTAGGTCGGGAAGCTGAATTCCGGAGCTTTTTCCACCCGTTCCAGCACGCCGCTGTCGAGGTAGCTCTGCACCACCCGGGTCCGGAAGTAGCCGCTGCCACCGCCCTCAAGGATGAATTGCAACGCCAGCGGCCCGAGGTTGAAGCCCACCGCGGCCTTGGCCTGATCCGGCAGCGCCGCGTCGTGCTGACGCCGGAAATCATCGCCCCAGTCGATATACACATAAGGCTCAGGCTGGCCGGCCAGGCGCACCTGGATCAGTTTTTCCTCCAGCAACTGCTCGACCTGCAACCCCGGCCAGTACACCGGCTGATACACCAGCGCAGCATCCAGCACGCCCATCTCCAGTTGCCGCTGCAGGCTCGCGCCGTCTCCCACCTGGCTGCGGATCGCGTGGCTGGGAATCGCCAGGCGCAGGCGTCGCACCCAGTTCAGCATCAGCGGGTTGCACAGGCTGATTTCGCCGCCGATGTGCAGCACATTGCGATACCCCTCCAGCAACGGCAGGTCGCGCCGGGCGGCTTCCCAGGTCTGCAGCAACTGGTTGGCGTAGACAATGAAGGCTTCGCCGTCGGGCGTCAGCCGGGCCCCTGCACGATTGCGCACGAACAGCTTGCAGTTGAGCTGGCTTTCGAGGTTCTGCACCCGGGCGCTGATGGCGGTCTGGGTCAGGTGCAGATGCTCGGCGGCGGCCACCAGGCTGCCGCTGCGGACGATTTGCAAAAAGGTGCGGGCCAGCTCGATATCCATGGTGCCTCGGACACAAAAGTCGAGCGCCATTGTAGCGGCGCTCGCCCGCCCGCGCTGCAGCGGTGTTGCTCAGGCTGCCGACAGCTGCTGCTGCGGCACCGCCAGGCTCACCGCGCGTACCGAGCTGCCGGCGTTCAAGCCCAGGCTGGCGGCAGTGCTGGCGGCGACAATCAGGGTGCCGGCCGCCACCCGGGCCGGGGCTGCGGTAATCCGGCAGTCGGCGAACTGGCGATTGTGGATCAGGTAGGGTTCGGCCTGCTCGCCCGGCGTACCGATGCTCAGTTGCAGCACCTGGCTGTCACGCACCGCACGAATCTCGCCGGTGGCGCACTCGATCAGCGGCCCGCCGTCGAAAATATCGATGTAGTCCTTGAAGCCGAAACCCTCGGACTTGAGCATGCCCAGGGCCGGCTCGGTGTTGGGGTGGACGCGGCCGATCACCGAGCGCGCCTCCTGGGGCAACAGGCAGGTGGGCAGCGGGAACTTGGGCATCAACTCGGCAATAAACGTCTTGTTGCCCAGGCCGGTCAGGTAGTCGGCGTCGGCAAAATCCATCTTGAAAAAATGCCGGCCCAGGCCCTCCCAGAACGGTGAGACGCCCTCTTCATCCGAGAACCCGCGCATCTCGGCGATCACCTTGTCGCCGAAATGCTCGCGGAACTCCGCCAGGAACAGAAACCGCGCCTTGGACAACAGACGCCCATTGAGGCCACTGCGGTGGTTGGCGTGAAGAAACAGCGAGCACAGCTCCGAATGCCCGGTCATGTCGTTGCCCAGGAACAGGGTCGGCAGTTGCTGGTTGATCCCCAGGTCCTTGGACGCCGCCACAAACAATCCCAGGCGGTAGTTGTACCAGGGCTCGCGCAGGCCCACGGCCCCGGCCAGGGCACAGATCCCCAAGGCCTCGCCGTTTTCACCTTCGAGCACGAACAGGTAGTCGGCATCGGCGCGTTCGGCTTGCCCGGCAAAGGTCTTCTCAGCCCACTCCAGGCGCTGGCGCAAGCGCCCGGCATCTGCCGGCAAGGTGGTCAGGCCGGTTCCGGCGCTGTGGGCCAGGGTCAACAAGGCCGGCAGGTCGGCCAATGTAGCGGGACGCACGATCATCGCGATTGCTCCAGAGGGGTGGCACGTTTGGGTAGATAGACTTCGGCCAGCATGCAGCGCGCGCTGCCGCCGCCAATGCGTTCGATGGTGTCGATGTTCACCGGCAGCGGTCGGGCATGACGCTCTACCAGTCGCCGCTGCTCGCCATCCAGGGACTGCCAGGCGGTGCGCGACATCACCAGCAGCGGCTCGCCGGTGCGGGTGTGCACCTCCAGCATGTTGCCGGCGAAGGACTCCAGCTGATCCCAGCTCAAGGCCATGACCTGTTTCCCGCTGTCTGCGAGACGGCTGTGCAAGGCCCGGCGCTCGCCCAAATCGCGCACCGATTCCAGGCACGCCACGGCCAGGCGGGTACCGACGCTCATCATCACATTGGTGTGGTAGATCGCCACGCCCTGGCGGTCGACGGCGCTGAAGGCGCACAACTCATAGCCCAGGTGCTGGATCAACTGATCCAGGGCCCGGGCATGGGTACGGGTGGAATAGCCGGCGTAGCAAATCCGCCGTTCGCGGTCCAGGACCATGCTGCCGGTGCCTTCGAGGAAGATTTCCTGCTGCTCCAGGCTCGACAGGTCGAGCAGTTGTTCGACCTGATAGGCATCGCGCAAGCGCTCGAGCACACCTTTATCGCGCTCCAGGCGCCGGTTATGGCCCTGCATCGGGTACAGCACCAGGGTGCCGTCGGGGTGGCTGCTCCAGCAGTTGTTGGGGAAGATCGAGTCCGGCGTGTGCGGCGCCTCGGCGTCGTCATGCACCATGACCTCCACCCCCTCGGCGCGCAACGCCGCGACATAGCCGTCGAACTCTTGCAGGGCCTGGCGCTGCACATCTTCGGCGACTGCCGCGGGGCGCTGGAAGCGGTTGTTGGCGGCGGTGTCCTGATTGAAGGAGAAACGTGTCGGGCGAATCATCAAAACGGTATTGGTGGTTTGCATGGGCACAGCATCAATGAGGGTTGAGAGGCGCTCATTGTCGGGCTCGGAGCCGGAAAAACCCGGCTGATAAGGCCGGGGGCTATGCCGGAAATGGCTGAAAGCGCGCCGGCGTGCAGCCGATTCGGCGGTGCCGAAAAACGCGGCCCGTAGCCGCTGCCGCCAGGCTGCGCTGGCCGTCGCAGGCGCTGTGGAATATCAGGTCAGAGTGCGATGTTGCAGAGGGCCCGCATCCGAATGAGGTCCGGGCCTGGGGGCAGCGACTAATAAGCGGGCGGTGCTGGGATCAGCTGGAGTTGCGGTGTTGCGACGGGCCATACAGGCGGGACAGGCGCTGGAATGTTGCGTGACTGCGCGGGCGCGGGCGCGGGCGCTGCCTTGCGGCAGCGACCACGGGGTCACTCCATGGTGGTCTTGACCATCGCCAGTTCGGGGTGGCTGACCAATTTGTCGATGTGCAGATCGGGGTCGTCGAACCAGACTTCAGTGAGCACCCGGTAATGCTCCATGTCGCGGCAGCGCATGCGCAGGCTGTAGTCGAAGGCGCCGCTGATCAACCGGCATTCGAGCACCTGGGGGCAGGCGCGGACTTTGGCTTCGAAGGCCTTCTGCGCGGCGCGTCCGCTCTGGTTGGACAACGCCACCAGTACCAGCAACGACAACCCCGGGGTCAGCTTTTTCTCGTCGAGAATCGCGCCGTAGCCGCGGATCACTCCGAGTTGTTCGAGCTTGCGCACCCGTTCCAGGCATGGCCTGGGAGTCAGGTGCACGCGTTCGGAGAGTTTCTGGTAGGTGATGCGCCCTTCGTGGCGCAGCACCTCGATGATCGCCTGGTCGATCCGATCAAGCACGATCGACAGGTCGCGGATGTCCGCCATGGGTGTTTTCCCTCACTTCAAACGGCCGGATAAAAATTGCTGCAAACGTTCACTTTGTGGCTGGTCGAGGATCTGTGCATCGCCCTGCTCCTCGACCCGTCCTTGATGCAAAAACAACACCTGGCTCGACACCTGCCGGGCAAAGCCCATTTCGTGGGTGACCATCAACATGGTACGCCCCTCCTCGGCCAGGGCCTGGATCACCTTGAGCACCTCTCCCACCAGTTCCGGGTCGAGCGCCGAGGTCGGCTCGTCGAACAACAGGATCTCCGGTTCCACCGCCAGCGCCCGGGCAATCGCCACGCGCTGTTGCTGGCCACCGGAGAGAAACGCCGGATACTGCTCGGCGACCCGCTGCGGCAGGCCGACCTTGTCCAGGTAGGCCCGGGCGCTCTGTTCGGCGTCCTTGCGGCTGACGCCCAACACCCGGCACGGCGCGAGGGTGATGTTTTCCAGTACGGTCAGGTGGCTCCACAGGTTGAAATGCTGGAACACCATGGCCAGCCGCGTGCGCAAGCGCTGCAACTGGGCCGGGCTGGCCACCCGCATGCCGCCGGGGGCCGCGCGGGTGGCGATACGCTCGCCATCCAGCTCGATGCTGCCCTCGTCGGCCCGCTCCAGAAAGTTGATGCAACGCAGCATGGTGCTTTTACCGGAGCCGCTGGCACCGATCATGCTCACCACGTCGCCTGCGCGCGCCTTCAACGAGACGCCCTTGAGCACCTCGTTGTCACCAAATCGCTTGTAGAGATTTTCAACGGTCAGTTTGTACATGGGCTACTCCTGAAGCGCCCGCCCGCCGGCTGGCACTTCACACAAAAATAAGGGCAGGTCGACACGCACCGCACAGGGTCAGTGCGCGGGCCCGAGAAAGTTCAGCCAGCGGCGCTCGGCCAGGCGAAAGGCCCCCACCAGGCCGAATGACAGGGCCAGGTAGAGCAAGCCGGCAATGCCGAATGCCTGGAAGGTCATAAAGGTCGCGGCATTGGCGTCACGGGCGATTTTCAGGATGTCGGGGATGGTCGCGGTGAACGCCACGGAGGTCGCGTGCAGCATCAGGATCACTTCGTTGCTGTAGAACGGCAGGGCCCGGCGCAGCGCCGAAGGCAGAATCAGCCGCAGGTACAGGCGACAGCCGCTCAGGCCATAGGCATGGGCGGCCTCGATTTCACCGTAGGGAATGCTGCGGATCGCCCCGGCGAAAATCTCCACGGTGTAGGCGCAGGTATTGAGGGTGAATGCCAGCAAGGTGCAGTTCATCGCATCGCGAAAAAAACCTTCGAGCAGCGGCTGGGCCCGCACGGCGGCGATGCCGTAGATGCCGCTGTAGCAGATCAGCAGCTGGATATACAACGGCGTCCCGCGAAACACATAGGTGAACAGCTGCACCGGCCAGCGCAGCAGCGCCCAGCGCGAAGTACGCATGATCGCCAGCGGCAGCGACAGGACAAAGCCCATGGCGATGCTCGCCACCAGCAGCCACAGGGTCATGGCCAGCCCGGTCAGGCCTTCGCCATCGCTGAACAGAAAGGCTTTCCAGTATTCCTGAATCAGTTCGATCATCGCGACATCCCTCGTACGCCCTGGTTGTAACGCCGCTCAAGCACCCGCAGCAGGTAGTTGGAAGCACTGGTGATCAGCAAGTACAGGGCGCCGGCCAGCAACAGGAAATCCAGCATATTGAAGGTGCTCTTGCCGGCTTCCTGAGCCACTTTGACCAGGTCCGACAGACCGATGATCGACACCAGGGCGGTGGCCTTGAGCAGCACCAGCCAGTTGTTGCCCAGGCTCGGCAAGGCAAAGCGCATCATTTGCGGGAAGACCACGTGCCGGAAGCGTTGCCAGCGATTGAGACCAAAAGCCGCGGCGGCTTCCTGCTGGCCCCGGGGTACGCTGAGAATCGCCCCGCGAAAGGTCTCGGTGAAGTACGCGCCATAGATAAAGCCCAGGGTGATGATGCCGGCCACGAACGGATCGATCTCCATGAACGGCCAGCCCATGAACTCGGTGAGGCTGCTGAGCCAGCCCTGCAGGCTGTAGAAGATCAGCAGCATCAGTACCAGGTCCGGCACGCCGCGAATCAGCGTGGTGTAGAGGGTCGCCGGCACGTTCAGCAGGCGCAGCGGCGAAAGCTTGGCCGCCGCGCCCAGCAGGCCCAGGAGCATGCTCACCAGCAGCGCCAGTGCCGACAGTTTCAGGGTGACCCAGGTGCCGTGCAGCAACAGCGGGCCATAGCCCTGCAGGGCCCCGAGATCGAGACCGAAAAGATTGAGGAAGGTATTCACGCCAGTCACCTTTGATGCGCCACAGCCCTACGCGGCGCCGCATCGCACGGCGCCGGGCAGGGTTCGCGGATCAGTTGTTGTAGAGGTCCAGATCACCGAAGTGCTTCTGCTGGATCTGGGCGTAGATGCCCTTCTCGTGCAGGGCCTTGATCGCGGCGTTGAGCATGCCCTTGAGTTCGTCCTGGTCCTTGCGCAGGCCAATGGCGATTTCCGACGGCACCAACGGGTCGCTGATGCCCTCGCTGTTCTGGAAGTCAGCGCCCTGGGGCGATGTCAGGAAGCTCATCTGCGCTTGCAGCTTGTCCTGAATCGAGGCGTCCAGACGGCCGTACACCAGATCGGCGTAAACCTGGTCCTGATTCTGATAGGCACGCAACTTGACCCCGGCCGGACCGAGCTTGGCCTTGGCGTAGGTTTCCTGGATGGTGCCCTGCATGTAGCCCAGGGTCTTGCCCTTGAGCGACTCGCCGGTCGGCAGCAGGCCCGAGTCCTTGCGGGTGACGATGGCGGTCGGCCCGGCATACAGGCGGTCGGTGAAGTCGATCTGTTTGCGCCGTGCATCGGTGACCGTCATCGACGACTCGATGGCGTCGAATTTGCCAGCCTTGAGAGCCGGGATCAGGCCGTCGAAGTCATTGCTGATCCACACGCACTTGAGCTTGAGCTCGGCGCAGATAGCATTGCCCAAGTCGACGCCGAAGCCCTGCACGCCGCCATCGGCGGTGGTCGATTCAAACGGCGGATAGCTGGGGTTGACGCCGAATCGCAGTTCTTTCCATTCCTTGGCGCTGGCACCGGTCGCGCACAACGCCAACGCCAGTGCAGGCAAAGCCAGCCATTTATTGTTCATCTTCAGAGTCCCGGAGTATTTGGATTTATCGCGGCCGGCGCAGGCACCGAACCACACTTTTCGACAGGGGCAGAGAGTTATTGCGAGGTCCATCGCAGGGGTGTCTTATTGTTGTTTTCGACCGGCAGTCACCGGTCGTCGAACGTGCCATCCGTCCTCAGTCACCACCTGGGTGCGCTGTAACGGACCGCCAGAATGCCAATAGCCGGGGTCGGCCAGGTGTCGTAAGGCCCCGCCCAGACAGCCGAACCATGCTGAACACAGCCGTCTGACAGCCGATTCTGTCGTCATGGCTCAGGATTGGGCTTGTAAATCAATAATGCGTCGCTTTTTGTACCCTGCGAAGCGCAGGCCCGGTCGCGGGTTGCGGGCTTGCCCATAAGGTAAAAATGCACAGGCAACCTGCAGTTATCCCGGTTGTACTTGGCAAATTTGCACTGTTACGATCCGCCATCGCTCGCGCGCGAGCGTCCTATAAAGAACAATAAAAGCAGGGAGTTAGTGATGACTGCTCAGGTTTCATCCCAGGCGACACGGGACATCGACAGCACGTGCAATGAAGTGCTGGTCGAGGTCCGCAACCACATCGGCCACCTGACCCTCAACCGCCCCGCCGGTCTCAACGCCATCACCCTGCAGATGGTGCGCACCTTGCAGCAGCAACTCGATGCCTGGGCCCAGGACCCGCAAGTGCACGCGGTGGTCTTGCGCGGGGCTGGGGAAAAAGCCTTTTGTGCCGGCGGCGATATCCGCTCGCTGTACGACAGCTTCAAGAATGGCCAGACCCTGCACCAGGACTTCTTCGTCGAGGAATACGCCCTGGACCTGACGATCCACCACTACCGTAAGCCGGTGCTGGCGCTGATGGACGGCTTTGTCCTGGGCGGCGGCATGGGCCTGGTGCAAGGCGCCGATCTGCGGGTGGTCACCGAACGCAGCCGTCTGGCGATGCCGGAAGTGGCCATCGGCTACTTCCCCGACGTCGGTGGCAGTTACTTCCTGTCGCGCATTCCCGGGGAACTGGGCCTGTACCTGGGCGTGAGCGGCGTGCAGATTCGCGCCGCCGATGCCCTGTACTGCGGGCTTGCCGACTGGCACCTGGACAGCGACCGGCTGGGCCTGCTTGAGCAGCGCCTCGACCACCTGCAATGGAGCGATATGCCGCTCAAGGACCTGCAAGGGGTGCTGGCCAAGCTCGGTGTGCAACAACTGCCGGATGCGCCGCTGGCCGCCCTGCGCCCGGCCATCGACCATTACTTCGCCCTGCCCGACGTGCCGAGCATCGTCGAGCAACTGCGCGAGGTCAGCCTCGGCGACAGCCGCGAATGGGCCCACGCCACTGCCGACCTGCTGGAGAGCCGCTCGCCCCTGGCCATGGCCGTGACCCTGGAGATGCTGCGCCGCGGCCGCCACCTGAGCCTGGAACATTGCTTCGCCCTGGAGCTGCACCTGGACCGTCAGTGGTTCGAGCGCGGCGACCTGATCGAAGGCGTACGCGCCTTGCTGATCGACAAAGACAAGACGCCGCGCTGGAACCCACCGACCCTGCAGGCGCTCGACGCCGGGCACGTGGCGAGTTTCTTCAGCGGCTTCGACACCAGCGGGAGCTGAGCCATGCACGACATTGAATTGACCGAAGAACAAGTGATGATCCGCGACATGGCCCGGGATTTTGCCCGCGGTGAAATCGCCCCCCACGCCCAGGCCTGGGAAAAAGCCGGCTGGATCGACGACGCCCTGGTGGCGAAGATGGGCGAACTGGGCCTGTTAGGCATGGTGGTGCCCGAGGAATGGGGTGGCACTTACGTCGACTACGTGGCCTATGCCCTGGCGGTCGAAGAAATCTCCGCGGGCGACGGCGCCACCGGTGCACTGATGAGCATCCACAACTCGGTGGGCTGCGGGCCGATCCTCAATTACGGCAGCGAAGCGCAAAAACAGACCTGGCTCGCGCAACTGGCCAGCGGCCAGAGCATTGGCTGCTTTTGCCTGACCGAACCCCAGGCCGGCTCCGAAGCGCACAACCTGCGCACCCGCGCCGAACTGCGCGACGGCCAGTGGGTGATCAACGGCGCCAAGCAGTTCGTCAGCAATGGCAAGCGCGCCAAGCTGGCCATCGTCTTTGCGGTGACCGACCCCGAACTGGGCAAGAAAGGCCTGTCGGCGTTCCTGGTGCCCACCGAAACTCCAGGGTTTATCGTCGATCGCACCGAACACAAAATGGGCATTCGCGCCTCCGACACCTGCGCGGTAACCCTCAACAACTGCACCATCCCCGAAGCCAACCTGCTGGGCGAACGGGGCAAGGGCCTGGCCATTGCCCTGTCCAACCTTGAAGGCGGCCGCATCGGCATTGCCGCCCAGGCCCTGGGCATCGCCCGCGCCGCCTTTGAAGCCGCCCTGGCCTACTCCCGCGACCGGGTGCAGTTCGACAAGCCGATCATCGAGCATCAGAGCATCGCCAATATGCTGGCCGACATGCAGACCCGCCTCAACGCGGCGCGCCTGCTGATCCTGCACGCCGCGCGTCTGCGCAGCGCCGGCAAACCGTGCCTGTCGGAAGCATCCCAGGCCAAGCTGTTCGCCTCGGAAATCGCCGAGAAAGTCTGCTCCTCGGCGATGCAGATCCATGGCGGCTACGGGTACCTGGAGGACTATCCGGTGGAGCGCTACTACCGCGATGCACGGATTACCCAGATCTACGAAGGCTCGAGCGAGATTCAACGCATGTTGATTGCCCGGGAGTTGAAGCACTACCAGTTGTAATCAGTACTCCTTGATGCAAAAAAATCGCAGCCATGGCTGCGATTTTTCATGGTGCCTGGCCTCCATCCAGCGCTCAAAGCGCCTTCAGTCAAGCGTCCACGGGCCAGGTGCCACGGCCTGACACGGTCAGCGTCATTGGCGCGACGGCGGTTACCTGTCTGCTTGACGGGTCGATATCACGCTGAGGTCTTGCGTGAGCGTGAAGTGGCAATGACAGCCCCCGTGATGATCAACACCGCGGGGATTATCAGGATCGGTTTGGCGTCGGTTTGTCCCACGGCAATCAGCAGCAGCGTGGAGAACAATGGCGCCAGGTAAGACAAGGCCCCCAGCATCGCCAGGTTGCCGTGCTTGGTGGCGTGATCCCAGGCAAAAAAAGCCAGGCCCACCGGGCCCAGCCCCAGGGCGATAATCGCCGCCCATTGGGCCGCTTCAGGCTTGACCGTGGTTTCGAAAGCCAGGTGGCAGAGCAACCCGGCCACCGCTACCAAGCCGCAGATACCACCGATGATGCTGCTCGGGACATCGCTGAAACGTCGGTTGACGACCGAATAAATCGACCAGACCCAGGCGCAGGCAAAGGCAGCGGCATAGCCGATGACCGGCACCGCCACGCTTTCACTGTGGGCGCGCTGTTGCATGATGAAGGCTGTTCCCCCAAGACCGAGCAAGGCGCCCAGCAGTTGGCGCTTACTCAGGGACTCGCCGCTTGAAAAGCTCGACAGCAGCACGATCAGAAGCGGCCACAGGTAGGCGATAAGGCTCGCTTCAGCCGCGGGCGCGACCTTCAGGGCAAAGAAATACAAGGCGTGATAGACGAAAATCCCGGCGAACCCGGTTGCCCACACATACCAGGGCTGGCGCCAGCTGCTGAACCCTCCCGCGCCGCGCAGGCCGAGCGTACACAGGCTGGCCAGGAAGGCGACAGCGAAGCTCGATGCCAGCAACTGAAACGGCGGGATACCTGCGGTCAAGGTGGTCAGCAGCGCCAGGCACGCCCATAGAAACACCGCAATCACCCCAATCAACGTGGCGCCTGCGGCACCCTTGACGATGGTGATGGATGGATTGGAAGTGTTCATGCAAGCCCCGTCTGCGGATGATACTCATCTGGGGACAATAGAAAGGTTGCAGGGCTTCGTATTGATAGAGGCTGCCGAAAATTTGTTCGGGGCTGCCGTTTTCAGTGCTCGCGCGCTTGTTTACGCACCGAGGCGGGGGTCAGGTTGCGGGCTTTTTTCAGGGCGTGGGTCAGCGCACTCTGGTCGGCATAACCCGCACGATGGGCAATCTCAATGATCGATAACGAGGTCTGGCGCAGCAGGTCGATGGCCAGGTTCAGGCGCAGCGTCGCGATATGGGCAAACGGGGTTGTTTTCAGGTGCTGGCCGAACAGGACATAGAGGCGCCGTTCGCTGGTGCCTGCATTTCGGGCGATATCACGCACCGTCATGGGGGTGCTCAGATGCCGCTCAACATAGGCCTGCGCCCTGGCGAGGATGAATTGCCCGGGATGGTTCGGAGCAACATCGGGCTGCAACAAGGAGCACAGCAGCAATCGGCTCCATGGCTCGACCATCGCAGGCAAACTGATTAACCCTGCCCCGTTGCTGCTCGCGTAATCCAGCAGATGCCGGATATCGGGCCTGACTGCAAAAAAGCGTTTGTCGCTTAGTGGCTCAAGTAATGGCGCAGCGCTTTTCGGCCCTTGAGCCCCCTGGGTCAGCACGTCCAGTACCAGGAAGCTATTGCAGCGGTTGGCCAGGAAGGTATGGCGGGCGCCCGCGGCGATTACCACCCCCTGGCTCCCATCGACTTTGCCACCTCGTCCATCGACCTCAATGTCCATCGAACCTGACTGGGGCAGGACGATTTGATGAAAGTCGTGTTCGTGAAGCTCCACCTGACCGGAATAGGAGCGCACGGTCAAAGAGAACGATTGGGGGGCGGTAGCGCTCATCAATGACTCTCCTCGTATTGGCACCTGAAGGTCTTCAGCACTGCCCACCGCCTAGCCACAAACGCTCAAGTCCGGGGCTGGCCTGTCCCCGGCTTGAGCGGTGACGCGAGGTTACTGGTCCTTGAACTCAGGCGTGCGCTTGGCAATAAACGCCGCCATGCCTTCCTTCTGGTCCTGGGTGGCGAACGCCGCGTGGAATACCCGGCGCTCGAAGCGTACTCCTTCGGAGAGGCTGACTTCAAAGGCGCGGTTGACGCTTTCCTTGATCATCATGCTGATCGGCACTGACTTGCCGGCGATCAGGGTGGCGACTTTCAGGGCTTCATCCAGCAGTTCATCAGCAGGCACGATGCGCGCGACGATGCCGCAACGTTCGGCTTCCACGGCGTCGATAAAGCGTCCGGTCAGGCACATTTCCATGGCCTTGGCCTTGCCCACGGCGCGGGTCAGGCGCTGGGTGCCGCCCATGCCCGGCAGCACGCCGAGGTTGATTTCCGGCTGGCCGAACTTGGCGTTGTCGCCGGCCAGGATGAAGTCGCACATCAGCGCCAGTTCACAGCCACCGCCCAGGGCGAAACCGTTGACCGCGGCGATGATCGGCTTGCGCCGGTTGGCCACGCGGTCGCTGTCGCTGAACAGGTCGTCGAGGTAGATCTGCGGGTAGCTCAGCTCGGCCATTTCCTTGATGTCGGCGCCGGCGGCAAAGGCTTTTTTCGAGCCGGTGAGCACGATGCAGCCGATTTCCGGGTTGGCCTCCAGGCTGTCCAGGGCCTGGTTCAGTTCGCTGACGATCTGCGCGTTGAGCGCGTTCAGCGCCTGCGGACGGTTGAGAGTGATCAGGCCGACGCGGCCCTGGACGTCTAGCAGAATCGTTTCGTAACTCATGAAGCAGCTCCTTCTCAAAGATTGCGCGAAATGACCATGCGCTGAATATCACTGGTGCCTTCGTAGATCTGGCAAACCCGCACGTCGCGGTAGATGCGCTCCAGCGGAAAGTCGCTCAGGTAACCGTAACCGCCCAGGGTTTGCAATGCCGAGGAGCAGACTTTCTCGGCCATTTCAGACGCGAACAGCTTGGCCATCGAAGCCTCGACTAGGGCCGGCTTGCCGCTGTCGCGCAGGGCGGCGGCGTAATGCACCATCTGCCGCGCGACGGCGATCTGGGTGGCCATGTCCGCCAGGCGGAAAGCCACCGCCTGGTGCTCGATGATCGGCTTGCCGAAGCTGTCCCGTTCCCGGGCGTAATCCCGGGCCGCCTCGAAGGCGGCGCGGGCCATGCCCACCGATTGCGAGGCAATGCCCACGCGCCCGCCTTCGAGGTTGGCCAGGGCGATGCGATAACCCTCGCCCTCCTCGCCCAGGCGGTTGGCCACCGGCACCTGCACGTCTTCAAATAGAATCTGGCAGGTGTCGGAGGCATGCTGGCCGAGTTTGTCCTCGACCCGCGCCACCTTATAGCCCGGCGAGTTGGTGGGCACGATAAAGGCACTGATCCCGCGCTTGCCCGCCGTCGGATCGGTGACCGCGAACACAATCACCACCCCGGCGTTCTGCCCGGACGTGATGAACTGCTTGCAGCCGTTGAGCACGTAGTGATCGCCCTCCAGCCGGGCCCGGGTTTTCAGGCTGCTGGCATCGGAGCCGGCCTGGGGTTCGGTAAGGGCGAAGGCGCCGAGCATGGCCCCGCTGGCCAGGGGCTTGAGAAAACGCTCCTTCTGCTCATCGTTGCCAAACTTGAGGATCGGCACGCAACCCACCGAGTTGTGCACGCTCATGATGGTCGAGCAGGCACCGTCGCCGGCGGCGATTTCTTCCAGGGCCATGGCATAGGCCAGGTAGCCGGTGTCGCAACCGCCCCACTGCTCGGGCACCAGCATGCCGAAAAAGCCCAGCTCGGCCATCTCGCCGATGGCCTCCTTGGGGAAACGGTGTTCGCGATCCCACTCGGCGGCGAACGGTTTCAGCCGTTCCTGGGCAAATTGCCGGGCCGCTTCGCTGATCTGCAGTTGTTCGTCATTGGGCAACATGGCACTTCCTCAATACAGGCATTCAACGGCCATGGCCGTGGCTTCACCGCCGCCGATGCAGATGGCCGCCACCCCGTGCTTCAGGTTTTTCTGGCGCAGGGCCGACAGCAGGGTCACCAGGATCCGCGCGCCCGAGGCACCGATCGGGTGGCCCAGGGCACAGGCGCCGCCGTGCACGTTGACCTTGTCATGGGGGATTTCCAGCTTGCTCATGGTGACCAGGCTGACCACGGCAAAGGCTTCGTTGATTTCAAACAGGTCGACCTGATCCAGGGACCAGCCGGTTTTCTGCATCAATTTCTTGATCGCCCCCACCGGGGCTACCGGGAACAGCCCCGGGGTGTCGGCAAATGCCGCGTGGCCGTGAATCACCGCCAACGGCTTGAGCCCGAGTTTCTGCGCCTGGGAGCGACGCATCAGCAGCAGGGCCGCCGCGCCGTCGGAGATCGAACTGGAGTTGGCGGCGGTAACCGTGCCCCCGTCGCGGAACGCCGGTTTCAGCGAGGCGATCTTGTCCAGCTTGGCCTTGGGCGGCTGTTCGTCGTTGCTGATCAGCACCTGCTCTTTGCCGACGGTGACGTTCAGCGGCACGATCTCGGCCTTGAAGCTGCCATCCTGGATCGCCTGTTGCGCGCGGGTGGTGGAGGCAATGGCGAACGCGTCCTGGGCTTCACGGCTGAAGCCGTGCTCCTGGGCGCAGTCCTCGGCAAAGGTGCCCATCAGCCGGCCCTTGTCGTAGGCGTCTTCCAGGCCATCGAGGAACATATGGTCGATGACCCGGCCATGGCCCATGCGGTAGCCGCTGCGGGCGCGGTCCAGCAGGTACGGCGCGTTGGACATGCTTTCCATGCCCCCGGCCACCACCACCTCGGCGCTGCCGGCCACGAGCATGTCGTGGGCCAGGATCGCGGCCTCCATGCCCGAACCGCACATTTTGTTCAGGGTGGTGCAGCGCGTGGCTTTATCCAGCCCCGCGCCCAGGGCAGCCTGGCGCGCCGGAGCCTGGCCGAGGCCGGCCGGCAGCACGCAGCCGAACAGCACTTCGTCGACCGCGTCGCTGGCCACGCCGGCGCGTTCCACGGCTGCACGGATGGCCGCGGCGCCCAGTTGCGGCGCTGTCAGGCCCTTGAGTTCACCTTGAAAGCCGCCCATGGGGGTGCGGACGGCGCTGACGATAACAATGGGATCCTGGGAGGTATTCATGGGGCAATCTCCTGCTTATTTGGCGGCCATGCGCAAGGCACCGTCGAGACGGATCACCTCGCCGTTGAGCATGCTGTTTTCAATGATATGCCGGGCCAGCGCCGCGTATTCCGCGGGTTTGCCCAGGCGTGGCGGGAATGGCACGCCCGCCGCCAGGCCGGCGCGCACTTCATCGCTCATGCCGGCCATCATCGGGGTTTCAAAAATACCCGGGGCGATGGTCATCACCCGGATGCCAAAGCGCGCCAGCTCGCGGGCGGCAGGCAGGGTCAGGCTGGCGATCGCGCCCTTGGACGCCGCGTAGGCCGCCTGGCCGATCTGGCCGTCGAAGGCGGCGGCCGAGGCGGTGTTGATGATCACCCCGCGCTCGCCATCGGCATTGGCTTCGCTTTCTGCGATGGCGGCAGCGGCCAGGCGCAGCAGGTTGAAGCTGCCGATCAGGTTGACGTTGATCACTTGGCTAAAGCTGGCCAGGGCGTGGGGCCCGTGTTTGCCGAGGATCTTCTCGCCGCGCACGATGCCGGCGCAGTTGATCAGGCCGTGCAGCGCGCCAAAGGCTTTGACGGTCGCCTGCACCGCCGCTTCGGCAGCGGCTTCCTGGCTGATGTCGGCCACCACGCTGTGGCAGCCGAGCTTCTGCGCCTGGGCCGCCACGGCCTCGGCATTGAGGTCCACCAGCATCACCTTGGCACCCGCGGCCACCAGCATCTCGGCGCTGGCGGCGCCAAGGCCGGAAGCACCGCCACTGACGAGAAAAACCTTGTTTTCGATCTGCATCATTATTTCCTTGGGTTCAAGCTTGAGCGTTGTGCGCCGCGGCCTCTTGAGCCTTGGCGATCTCCTGGTTGCGCAAGATAAAGCGCTGCAATTTGCCGCTTGGGGTTTTCGGCAACTCGCTGACAAATTCGATTTCACGGGGGTACGAGTGCGCGGCCAGGCGCTTGCGCACATGCTGGCGCAGTTCTTCGGCCAGCTCCGGCGCTGCCCGGTACTGATTGCTGAGCACGACAAAGGCCTTGACCAGTTCGGTACGCTCCGGGTCCGGCTTGCCCACCACCGCGGCTTCGACCACCGCCGGGTGCTCGATCAGCGCGCTTTCGACGTCGAACGGGCCGACCCGATAACCGGAAGTGGTGATCACGTCATCACTGCGCCCGACAAAGCTGATGCTGCCGTCCGGGTTGAGCTCGACGGTGTCGCCGCTCAAGTAATAATTGCCGACAAAAGCCTTGGTCGGCGCGCCCTGGTAGCCGGCGAACCAGCACATCGGCGACTGCGTGCGGTCGACGGCGAGAATCCCCGGCTGGCCGACGCCCAGTTCCTGGTAATCGTCGTCCAGCACCACGATCCGGTGCCCCGGCGAAGCGAAGCCGGCAGCGCCGACATGCACCGGGTGGTCCAGGCCGTGGTGGTTGCACAGCACCATACCCAGCTCGGTCTGGCCGTAATGGTCGTGGATCACCACCCCCAGGTTGTCCGCAAACCAGCGGATCACTTCCGGGTTCAGCGGCTCGCCGGCGCTGCTGACAATGCGCAGCTGGCCCTTGATCGAACGGGCAAAGTCGTCGCCGCCGGCAATCAGCAGGCGGTAAGCCGTGGGTGAACCGGTGAGGTTGCTGATGCCGTACTTGTTAATCACCCGGCAAGTGCTTTCGAGGGTGAACGGGCCATCGTAGAAGGTGATCGGGTGGCCCAGGCCCAGGGGCCCGGTGACGCCGAAATAGATGCCATAGGCCCAGCCCGGGTCGGCGACGTTCCAGAAAGCGTCCTCGGGGCGCAGGTCCACCGCGTCACGGGTGTAGTTCTGGAACGCGACGATGGCCTTGAGCGGCACTTCCAGGGCTTTCGACGGACCGGTGGTGCCCGAGGTGAACATCAGCAGGAACGGGTCCTCGCCGGTCATCATGACGGGCTCATGCCGGGCCGGGTAATTGGCCAGTTCGGCCCAGAAACTGAAATCGCCGCGCACGATGCCCTGGCCCTTGGCCCCGCCAACGGTGGCGATGGTCGGGCAGCCCGCCACTTCCCCAAGCTTGGGCCGATTGACCGCATCGGTCACCACCAGGGCGGCGCCGGAGCTGCTCAGGCGATGCTCGATGGCCTTGGGGCCAAAGGCGGTAAACAGCGGTTGATAGACCGCGCCGATACGCCAGGTGGCGAGCACGGTAATCAGCAGCTCGACGTTGCGTGGCAACAGGCCGGCGACCTTGTCGCCCTTGCCCACCCCCTGGGCCACGAGAAAGTTGGCGAAACGCGCGGCCTTGTCTTGCAGTTCGCTGAAGGTGTAGGTCGCGCTGCTGCCGTCGCGGCCTTCCCAGAACAGGGCGATGCGGCCCGGCAAGGCATGCCGGTCACAACATTCGACACAGGCATTGAGTGCCGACAGGTTGCCCGCCAGGGCAGCGTCGACGGTGTGCTGGTAGTTGAACTGTGTTGTGGCAGACAAGTAATCGCGCATCGCCAGAATCCCTCGCTGTTCTTATTAGGATGGGAACACCATAAAAGCGAGGAAATACTGGCGCTGCAGGCCTGCTGCGGCAATGGTCAAAGCCATCAAGTTGTGTGACTGGTTTGGCCAAGGCGCCGACCCTGGCGGCGCCCGGGGCACGGCTCAGGCCAGGGTCGGCGAATTCTCCAGCAGGGTCTGGGTGTAGGCCGCCTGGGGCCGGTCGAGCACCTCGTCCACCCGCCCCTGCTCCACCACCCGCCCGAGTTTGAGCACCAGCACCCGGTCGGCGATCGCCCGCACCACCCCCAGGTCGTGGGTGACAAACAGCAGGGTCAGGCCCTGGGCCTGCAATTGGCGCAACAGGGCCAGGATCGAGGCCTGCACCGAGACGTCCAGGGCCGAGGTGATTTCATCGCAGATCAGTAATTTCGGCTCGCAGATCAGGGCTCGGGCGATGGCCACCCGTTGCCGCTCGCCACCGGACAGGCTGTGGGGATACAGGTCGGCCACCGAAGCCGGCAACGACACACGCTTGAGCACCGCCTCGACCCGCTCCCGGGCCGCTGCGCCCTTGATGCCGAAGAAGTGCTGCAAGGGCGCGCTCAGGGTCTGGTACACGCTTTGCCGCGGGTTCAACGCGCGGTACGGGTTCTGGAAGATGTACTGGATCTGGTGCCGCAACCCGGCAGCCCGCTGGCGCGCCGCCAGTTTCAGCGGCTGCCCGGCGTACCGCAGCTCGCCCTCGGCGTTTTCCCCAAGCCCGGCCACCGCCCGCGCCAGGCTGGTCTTGCCCGAACCGGACTCGCCCACCAGCGCCAGGCATTCCCCGGGCAGCAGGCGCAGCGAGACGTCGAACAGCACCTGGCGGTCGTAGGCCAGGTTCAGGCCGTTGATTTCCAGCAGCGCCGGGCGCGGCGCACTGTCTTCAATCGCTAGCAGCGGCAGCTGGGGTGTCAGTTGCAGGCCCTGCACATAGGGCTCGACACAGGCCACCTGCTGCTGCGCCACCAGCTCGCGCAGGGGCGGCTCGGCTTCGCTGCACTCGGCACGCCGCCGCGAGCAGCGGGGAGCGAAGGCGCAACCGGCGGGTCGCTGCCCAGGCGCCGGGGCGTGCCCGGGAATCGCCAGCAGCTCGCGGCGCTGGGCAACATCCGGGATCGCCGCCAGCAACCCCCGGGTGTAAGGGTGCGCGGGCCGGGTAAACAGCGCCTCGCGGCTGGCAATTTCCACCAGGCGACCGGCGTACATCACCATCACCCGGTCCACCAGGTCCTTGATCACCGCCAGGTCGTGGGACACGTACACCGCCGCCACCCCCAGGCTTTTGCACAGCCGACGCAGGGTGGCGAGGATATGGGCCTGGGTGGTGACGTCCAGGGCCGTGGTCGGTTCGTCCAGCACAATCAGCCGTGGCCGCAGGACAAACGCCAGGGCCAGCATCACCCGCTGCTGCTGGCCGCCGGACAGTTGATGGGGAAAGCGCCGCAGAAACTCCGGGTCATCCGGCAAGCCGACATCGCGAAGGGTCTCGACGATCCGCTGTTGCTGGGCCGCGCGGTCCAGGCGCACCTGGTGCACGGCCAGGGTTTCGCGCAGCAGGCCGCCGATGCGCAGCGCCGGATTGAGCGCAGTGGCCGGGTCCTGGGCGACGTAGCCGATCAGGCTGCCCCGGGCCTGGCGCAGGGCCTCGCCCTGCAGTTCCAGCAGCGCCTGCCCCGCCACTTCAACCCGCCCGCTGACAATCCGTGCGCCGCGCCGGGCATGGGCCAGCAAGGCGGTCGCCAGGGTGGTCTTGCCCGACCCCGACTCCCCTACCAGCCCGACAATCTCCCCGGCGTCGAGGCTGAAGGACACCCCCGACAGCACGTCCACCTGGTCCCGCAGTTCGACCCGTAATTGAGTGACTTGCAACACTCGGGTGCTGACAGGGCTGCGCGGCGTCTCGATCCCGGCGATGGCGTTCATGGTTGTTTGTCTCCGATCCGTGAGCTGCTGCGACCGATGCCTTCGGCGAGGATATTGGTGCCATAGGCGAAGATCCCGATCAGTACCGCCGGGGCCAGCACTGCCCAGGGCTGGACCAGCAGCCCGGCCTGGTTTTCATTGATCATCAAACCCCAGTCGGCGGTGGGCGGAGCCACGCCGTAGCCGAGGAAGCTCAAGCCCGAGAGCATGCCCACGCCCCAGGTCAGCATGTTGCCGAAATGCACCAGCAGCGGCGTGAGGATGTTGGGCAGAATCTCGCGCAGCAGAATCCGCCGCCGCGAATACCCCATCATCTGCGCCGCCTCGACAAACTCCTGGCCGGCCACCGCCACCGCACTGCCCCGGGCCAGGCGGATCACCCCGGGGGTGAAGGCGATGGCCACGGTGAGCACAATCAGCCAGGGCGCGCGGCCCAGCATCGAGACAATCAACAGCACCAGGATCAGGTCCGGAAACGCCAGGGACACATCCGCCAGCCAGGTGATCAACTGGTCCAGGCGTCGCCGTGAAAAGCCGGCCAGCAGGCCCAGGGCGCTGCCCACCAGCAAGGCGATGGCCGCCGCGGCCAGCGACATCCACAACACCGACAGGCCACCGCTGAGCAGCCGCGACAGCACGTCATGCCCCAGAAAGTCATAGCCCAGAGGCGCCGCGACCGACGGCGCGCCGTACACCTGGCCAAGCATGTCAGTCGGCGCATGGGGCGCCAGCCAGGGGCCGAACAAGGCCAGGGCCACCAGCAACAGGGTGATCAGCGCGCCCTTGCGGGTTTGCGGTTCGGCCAGCCAGCGCTGCCAGCGGGCCCTTGATACGTCAGTCATGCGTCACCTCTCAAGGCGCTTTGGAGGGCGAACGCCGCCACCAGGGCTGAATGCCCCGGCGGTTGCGGCGAATCATGGTCACCCGGCGCGCAGTGCGCAGTTTCGGGGTCAGCAATACGGTCAACAGGTCGGCCAGCAGGTTGATCAGCACCACACCGAGGGTGATCAGCAGCACGATGGCCTGGATCATCGGCAGGTCGCGCATCTGGATCGCCGAGTTGAGGGAGGTGCCGATCCCCGGGTAGCTGAAGATCACCTCGGCCAGCAACGCGCCGCCGATCAGCGTGCGCAGGGTCAGGGCCACACCCTGGATGGCCGGGATCAGGGCATTGGGCAAGGTATGGCGCCAGACGATGCGCCGCTCGGGAATGCCCCGCAGCCGTGCGGCAACCACGTAGTCCGACTCCAGGACTTCGATCATCGAGGCGCGCACCATGCGCGTCAGGTACGGCAGCGCGGACAGGCCGAGGGCCAGCACCGGTAACACCAGGAACTGCAATTGGCGCAGCAGGGATTTGTCCGGGTCGAGGATCGACACCGCCGGCAGCAGGTCCATGTGCGGCATGGAAAACAGCAGCACCAGGCCGATGGCCAGGAGAAAGCCCGGGGTGGCCTTGAGAAAGATCAGCAGCGACAGGCTCCAGCGATCGACCCGGCTGTCCCGGCGCAAGGCCAGGGACACCCCCACCAGCAACGCCAGCGGCACCACCAGGGCGATGACCCCGGCGAGCAGGGCCAGGGTGTAGCCGAAACGCCCGAACAGGATGTCGGCCACCGGCGCATTGGAGTCCAGGGACACCCCCAGCTCGCCACTCAGGGCCGAGCCCAGCCAGCGCAGGTACTGCTCGAGGATGGGCCGGTCCAGGCCCAGTTGGCGTTGCAGGGTAAGGATGCTTTCCAGGGGCGCATCAGGACCGAGGATCACCCGCGCCGGGTCCGAGGGCAGCGCCTGGGTGGCGATAAACACCACCAGGCTGATGACCCAGGCGGTAAGCAGGCCATAGCCCAGGCGCCCGATAAACCAGGCCAGCCAGGCCGGGGTGCGTGGGGTCTTGCAGGAAGCGTTGGCAACAGTCGGCTCAGGCATGGTTCAACCACAACTCGTCGAAACGCCAGGAGGCGAAGGTGGTCTGTTCCGGCTGCAAGCCGCCGACTCGGGTCGAGGCCGCATCCAGCACATCATTGAAGCCCCAGATCAGCAGGCCGCCGCGCTGGTGCTGGATACCTTGCGCCTCATGCACCAACTGCTTGCGCAGCGCAAGGTCGGGCTGGGCCAGGGCCTGCTGGTAGAGCGCGGTAAAGCGCGGGTCGTGGAAGTTGCTGCGGTTGTAGATCGCCTGGGGGGCATCGTTGTGCAGCGCCGAAGCGAGAAAACCCCGGGCCGGCGTAGCGCCGGGCGACAACTGCCAGTTTTCCCGCTGCGGGCCGTTGAACACAGAGCCGTCGACCTGGGTCACCTTGATCTCGACCCCGGCCTTTTTCGCCTGCTGGGCGAACACCAGCGCGGCATTGACCCCTGGCCCCGGGGTGGTGGTCAGCTCGACCCGCAACCCGTCCTGCCCGGCCTGGCGCAGCAAGGAGCGCGCCTGGTCCAGGTCATGGGGGCGCTGGGCGATGGCATGGTTGTAGGTCGGGTCGTGGGGCGAATACAGGTCGTTGGCGATCCGCCCGAAGCCGTTGAGGCCGCGGTCCACCAGTTCCTGGCGGTCGGCCAGCAGGCGGAATGCCTGGCGTACCCGCTCATCCTGAAACGGCACCTTGGCCAGGTTCAGGTTGAAGCCGGTGAATGAAGTACTGGGTGACACGTAGAGCTTGAGCCGGGTATCGGCCTTGAGCAGCGCGCTGTGCTCGGCCTGCACTCCGCTGGCCACGTCGATCTGCCCGGCGCGCAGGGCGGCGGCGCGGGACACCTGGTCCTTGAATTCGATGATCTCCAGTTCATCGGCATAGGGCTGGCCGGGTTTGTAGTAATTCTCGAAGCGGCTGTAGAGCGAGCGCTGGCCCGGGATAAAACTCTTGAGCTTGTACGGCCCGGCGCCCACCGGGTTGGTCACCGGGTCATAGTCGGTGGGCACGATGCCGCCGAAGCTGATCAGGGTTTCATCCAGGGGGAAGAAGCTCTGGCCCTGCTTGAAGCGGATTTCGATCGTGCGCGCATCCAGCTTGCGCAGGGCCGTGCGGTCGATGGCCCCCACCAGCCCGGCAAAGGGTGAGGCAAGTTTCGGGTCGGTCAGGCGCAGAATCGAAAACAGCATGTCATCGGCGCCAATGCTCTTGCCGTGGTGGAACTCCAGCCCAGGCTTGATGCGAATGGTCCAGGCGCTGGCATCGGCATTGGGTTCGGCGAACTCGGCCAGGGCCAGGCGCGTGCTGACGTCGCGGTTCCATTCCCAGAACTTGCTGTACAGCGCCCAGCCGCGAATGATTCCGCCGCCCACCGGCTTGTGCGCGTCGAGGTTACCGGACTGGTCGCCATCGATAATGCCGATGCGCAAGCGCCCACCCTGGACCGGTGTGCTGCTGAGCAGCGCCGCGCTGTCGGCGGGTGCTGTGCCGCCGTCACAACCGCTGAGCAGACTGCTGCCCAGCAGCAGCCCGCCACCGACGGCCAGGCTGTTGCCGAGAAAGATCCGCCGCGAAAATGCCTCACTCATGGCCCTCCCCCCTATACCGCTTCGACGGCGCTGGGCTGGGCCTTGGCCACCGGGGTGACGCCCAGTCGCGGCACCTCGAAGCCATGGTCCAGGTCCAGCAGCGGGAACAGCAGGTCCGCCACCCGGTGCGCTTCATCGATCAACGGGAAGCCCGAAAGAATAAAGGCCGACGTGCCCTGGGCCTCGTATTCGCGAATACGTTCAGCCACCTGCTGCGCACTGCCCACCAGGTAAGTGCCGGCGGCCGGGCCGAGAATATTGAAGCCGAACAGGCTCGGGCCGAGCCAGACATTGGGGTAGATCTCCAGGTCCCGGGCCTTGGGCAGGCGCCCGGCGCGGATGGTATCGACATTGCGCTGGGTCTGCGGGTCATCGCTGTGGAAGCTGTCCAGGGTTGCACCGGGCGGCAGTTGGCGCTCGATGGCGTTGCGCGCGGTTTGCAGCGAGGTGCGTTGCAGCAGTTTCTCGGCGTGGGCCCAGGCTTCTTCCTCAGTCTCGCGGACGATGATTTGCAGACGGGTGCCGAAGGTCAGCTCACGGCCGATCTTGGCCGCTTCAGCGGCCACTTTGCGGAACTTGTCGCCGAGCTTGGGCGGGGTGTTGGCGAAGCTCAGGTAGACGTCAAGCAACTGCACCGAATGCGCCACCCCGGGGCCGGAGGTGCCGGCACCCCACAGCGGGATGCCCGGCTTCTGCCGCGGCGGATGCCAGCCGCCCAGGGGATGGCTGGCGGCGCCTGGCGAGCGCGCGGCAAGTTTGACGTAACGGCCGTCGTAGCCTGCGGTTTCACCGGCGTAGATGCTCTGGAAAGCGCGCCAGTATTCGAGGCTGAAGTCGTAGCGCTCGTCATGGGGGTAATGCACGCCCAGGGTCGCCAGGCCCGCGTCATTGCCATTGACCACGTTGAACAGCAGGCGGCCGTTGGAAAACTGGTCAAAGGTCAGGGCCCACTTGGCCAACACCGCCGGCGACAGCTCGCCCGGGTGTTGCGCCACGAGAAAGCGCAGGCGCTGGGTGGCGTCGATCAGGGCCGCCGACACCGCCAGGCTTTCATTGGGGCTGGAGCCGAGCAACGAGCCGTAGTAGCCCAGCCGGTCACTGGCCACCGCCAGTTGCTTGAGGTGTTCGAAGTCGGTCCTCCAGCGGCCTTCGGGCTCCCATGGATAGGGGCCATCGGGGGTGGTGAGGTACCAGAGAATCTTTACCGCCATGGTCATGCTTCCTTGAAAGTGAGTGGACGACCGCGATCAGTTTCGGCGATCGATGGCCGGCACCAGGCCCAGTTCGGTGGCGCGCTCGAACAGGCCGCTCATTTTCCATTGCTGGGTCAGCACCCCGGGACCGTAAGGGCGCGAGCCGCCAAGGGCATCGGCCAGCAGTTGCAGTTGCGCACCCTCCTCCAGCAACAGGATGAATTCGGCAGTGGCGCGCAGGCCCTGCTTGCCCCACACGGTGGAGCCGCCGTTGGCCTCGAGAATCGCCAGGTTGAAGGGGTTCTCGGCGATCTTGTCGAGGATGAAGTCCACCTCTGGCTGACGACGATCGATGTACACCGGCAGTTCCCGGGCCAGCTGGTAGCGCTGCACCGGCACGTAGTTGAACGGCAGGGTGCGGTGGGTCTGGGCCCAGGCACCGAGGTACGGCGAGTGCACGTGGGACACGGTGGTCACGTCCGGGTGGGTCTGGAACAGCTTGGTGTAGCGCCCGAGGCCGCCCTTGCCCTTGCCGAAAATCACCTTGCCGGCAAAGTCGGTGACCGTGGCCTGCAGCGGCTTGCGGTAGTTCCACGGCCCGCCGTAGTTGACCGAGACCAGCAACTCCTGGCCCGGCACCCGCTCGATAAAGCCGACGGTGCCGTTGGCGGTGATGGTGTTGGTTTCGCGGAACACGGTGAAGGCTTCTTCGGCGTCGATCAGCACCTGATCGATAAAGCTCTGCAGTTCTTGGCTGATGGGTTGTTCATGGATAAGTACGGTCATGGCAGTTCTCCGACAGGAATTGAGGTAAAGGCTGGGTTCAGGGTCAGGCGCGGCGTTTGGCCAGCAGTTCATGGGCCGCTTGCAGCGGGCGCGGGTCGACCCAGTCGGCGATGGCGAAATCGCGTTCGAGGAAGCCGTGCAGGTACAGGAAGTCTTTTTGCACCCCGAGAAACTCCAGGCGCTGGGGCGACAGGTCCGGGGCCAGGGTGGTGTGGAAGGCGCCGCGATAGGCTTCGGCCACTCCGGCACTGCCGGCGCGGGTTTCTTCTTCGAGAATCGCGTTCAGCGCCTCACGGTTGTTGGCGGCCCAGTCGGCGGCATTCAGGGTCTGCGCGAGAAAGCGCACCACCAGCTCGAAATGGTTGTCCAGCAGGCTCTGGTGCACGGTGATCGGCCGTGGCGTGCCGTTGTTGATGCGGTAGCGCGGGTCGGCGATCAGGTCCAGATCAATGCCCACCACCAGCCCCAGGCGCCGCGCGGCGTCAGCGGCCGACGCGCCCTTGACGTACACCGCGTCGACTTCACCGCGCACCAGGTAGTCCAGGCCTGACCACAGGCGCTGCAAACCTTCCTGGGGGTTGGCGGCCTGCTCCTGGTTCTGCAATGCCACTTCCACCAGCTCGACGTCGTCGAAACTCAGGCCGGCCAGGCTCAAGGCACCTTTGTAACCGTGCAGGCTCATGGCCCGGGCGATGCTGCCCGGACGACTGTCGCCCCACGCCGGCAGGGCCAGGCGCTTGCCCTTCAAGTCCTGGGCGCTGCGGATCCCGGAGTCGGGGCGCACGAGGATGGTCTGCCACTCCTCGATCCAGGTCAGGCCGATCAGCCGGCTCGGTGAACCGGCGGCACGCGCGGCCAGGGCCGGGACATTGCCGCCTTCGCGAAACAGCCCGGGCAACTGGTGATCGTAGTGGTGATGGCCCAGCTGGCGGGCCTCCTGCAGGGTTGAGACCGGCAGGCCGTCGGCGGCGAATTCTTCGCTGAGCCAGCCCAGTTTGTAGGCGATCCCGGAGGCGGTCGGCACCGGGCAACGGGTGAACCAGATCTGTTCCAGGGCGGCCTGGGCAACGGGTTCGGCGAGTGTGGCGGCAAGCGTCATGGCGAGCTCCTGTGGCGGGTCAAGGCAGTCGTGGTGACTGCTGGCCAAGGTGGATGGCTTGCCTGGGCTATTGCAGCGCCCGTGCCAAGAGCGCAAAGCCCCGTTTTACAAGGCCTGGCGCCCTCCCCCTGACAATTCCCTGCGGCCGATTGCTGGCCTGCCAGCAGCTTTGCACGCCGACTGCTGCTGCCGGAGCAGCAGCCTGCCGGGCACTGCTGCTCCAGCAGCAATCGAGGCCTGACAGACGCCCTGCACCCAGGGTAAAGGCCCCGCCGGCTGTGGCTTGCAGGGGTTTTTCGGGGTTTTAAAAACGCCCTGGCGCAGAACTTGCTCAAGGCTGTTTCACCCAGCCGCCCTGGGTAGGCGCAGGCATCAAGCGCCTGCAGGGCGGCATCAGATCCCTTAACAGAGGTAATGCAATGAGCACCGTCGAACCCAACCCCGCCACGCAACCGTTGCAAGAACAGGCCCCCGTGCGCCTCCTGCACAGCGAGGCCGAGGCCATTGCCGTAGCCCGGGAGATAGCCAGGGAAATTGCCGAGATTGCCGCCGACAGCCAGGCCAACGGCCAGTTGCCACGGCGCCAGGCACAGTTGTTATCGGAAAGTGGCCTGACCGCCATCGGCGTGCCCAAGGCCTTTGGCGGCCTGGGCGCCTCGGTGCAGACCATTGTTGAAACCGTGCGCCTGATTTCCGTGGCCGACGGCGGTGTCGGCCAGTTGCTGCAGATCCATAACGTGATGCTGCGCGGGATCTTCAATGGCTACCCGGATGAGGTCCGAGACCGCCTGATCAGCGATGTGTTGGCCGGCAAGCGCTTCGGCAACGCCCTCGCGGAAATCGGCGGCAAGAACAAGTTTGCGCTCAAGACCCGGGTCGAGCGCCGGGCGGACGGCAAGCTGATTCTCAATGGCAGCAAGTTCTACTCCACCGGTTCGTACCTGGCCGAGTGGATCTCCCTCACCGCGGCCAGCGAAGACGGCGGCGCCGGGGTGCTGCTCAACCGCAATACCCCGGGCCTGACCCTGGTCGACGACTGGGACGCCTTCGGCCAGAAAAACTCGGTCAGCGGCACCGTGATTTTCGACAACATCGAGCTGGACGAGCGCTTCGTTTCCCAGCGCAAGGGGCCGATGAAACGCACGGGCCTGACCTTCCCGCAGATCCTGCACGCAGCCATCGATACCGGGATCGCCGCCGGCGCCCTGGGTGCAGCGGTGGAGTACCTGAAGCACCACGCCCGGCCCTGGGTCGAGAGCGGTGTGGATTTCGCCAATGAAGAGCCGCACATCATCAAGCAGATCGGTGAATACGCCGTGGCGCTGCGTGGCGCCGAATCCTTGCTGCGCGATGCGGCGCGGGTTTTCGACCAGCATGAGCTGGACCCGGAAAACAAAGAGCTGCAAGACGAGCTGATTCTCTCGGTGGCCACCGCCCGCGCCCATTCCGACAGCGCCTCGCTGAAGATCTCCAGCGACATCTTCTCGCTGCTGGGGGCCAGTTCCTCACTGAGCAAATGGAACCTCGACCGCTTCTGGCGCAACGCCCGGGTCCACACCACCCACGACCCGATCCGCTGGCGCCTGCACCACGTGGGCAACTACTACCTCAACGGCGTCGACCCTGGCGAATACACCGCAATCCTCAATGCCAAGGAAAAACAGGGCGCCACCCGCAGCTGACCTGCCGACGCTGTGTGGCGCGGGATCCGGCCCGCGTCACGCCTGGCCACCGATTTAGCCCCTCCTCCTTGCAACGAGCCTTTCATGATCGAAAAACACCCTCTTTTGCGCAGCCTGGCGATCTACCGGGAAATGCCCTGGCGCTTTGCCCTGGTGGCCGCGCTGTACATCGCCGTCAACCTGGGGCTGGTCTGGCAGCAATGGCTGATCGGCCATGCCGTGAATGACGTCAGCGCCGGACGTGCGGTGCTGCGCCAGGCCGATGGCAGCCTGGACGCCAGCCTCGGCTGGTACTGGCTGTGGCTGATGCTGGCGGTGGCCCTGGGCCGTGGCGTGCTGCAATACGCCGCCAGCGTGTTGTCCCTGGTGCTCAGCCAGGAACTGCTGACCCGCCTGCGCGAGCGCATCCTGGCTCAGGTCCAGGGCCTGCACCTGGGTTATCACTGGCAGCACGGCATGGGCGAGATGATCACCCGCACCACCCGCGACGCCGACAAGGTGCGCGATGCCCTGATCAGCTTCTGGCGCCAGGTGGTGGAAACCCCGCTGGTGGTGCTGGCCACGGTCGGCCTGCTGAGTTGGTACAACCCGTTGCTGGGGCTGGTGCCGCTGTTGCTGACGGTGTTCGGCCTGGGCATTTTTGTGTTGCAGACCGAGCGCCTGGTCAGCCTGGACCGCGCGGTGGGCGCCGCTTACGACCGGGTCAACCAGGACCTCAGCGAAGGCATCGGCGGGGTGCGGGTGATCAAGTCGTTCGGCCTCGAGCACAGCCGCGTGCAGCGCTTCGCCGGCCAGGTGGCGCTGTTTGCCGGGCATGCGCGCCAGGCCCTGGCTTACTCCAGTTCGCGCATTCCCCTGCCCCAGGCAGTGGTCGCCCTGGGCCATGTCTGGATCCTGGTGTACGGCGCGCACCTGGTGGCCGCCGGGCAACTGGGGATCGGCGAGCTGGTGACCTCGCTGCTGATCGCCACCACCCTGGTGTTTCGCATCGAAGGCATCGGCCGGGTGATGCAGACCTTCGCCGACGCCCGCGCAAGCGCCGAACGCATCTGGCAACTGCTGGACGAGCCACCGGCCATCCGCAGCGGCAGCGCCCGCCTGCCCGACAGCGCCCTGGGCCTGAAGCTGGAACAGGTCAGCGTCAGCGCCCCGGGTGGCGGGCTGAACATCCTCGACCAGTGCAGCCTGACCTTGCAGCCGGGAGAGATCGTGGCCCTGGTCGGCGCCACCGGCACTGGCAAGAGCCTGCTCGCCAGCCTGTTGCCGCGCCTAAGCGACATCAGCGCCGGGCGCCTACTGCTGGGCTCCGACAGTGCCGGCTGGCACGACATCCGCCAGCTCGACCTGAGTGAGCTGCGCCGGCGGGTGCACGTGGTGCCCCAGGAAAGCTTTCTGTTTTCCGACACCCTGGCTGCCAACCTGCGCCTTTGCGCGCCCCAGGCCAGCGATGAGCAGTTGCGCCATGGCCTGCGCCTGGCTGCGGCCGAAGATGTGCTGGAACGCCTGCCCCAGGGCCTGGCCACGCCCCTGGGCGATCGCGGGGTGACGCTGTCCGGCGGACAGCGTCAGCGCCTGAGCCTGGCCCGGGCCCTGCTCGGCACCCCGGACATTCTCTGCCTTGACGACGCCACCAGTGCCCTGGATGCCATCAGCGAGCGCCAGGTGCTGAACAATATCCGTCAGTTGCGCCGCAACCAGGGGCGCGCCACCACCCTGCTGGTGATCTCCAGCAAGCTGTCGACCATTCTCCTGGCTGACCGGGTGCTGATGCTGCAACACGGAAAAATCGCCGCCAGCGGCACCCACGCCGAACTGCTGCACAGCAATCCGGACTACCGCGACCTGTTGGGGATCGACCATGGCTAATCCAATCGCCGGCAAGGCCCTGAGCGATATCGAAATCGAAGAACTGCTGGCCAGGAAAGCCCTGGACCGCAGCATGTTCAGCCGGCTGCTGCCATTGCTGGGGCCGATCCGCGGGCAGATCTTCAGTGTGATCGGCATCGAAGTGCTGCTGGTGCTCACGGTGTTTCTGCGGCCGTGGTTCGTGCGCGAACTGCTGGACCGTGGGCTGGTGCTGAATGAACAGCACTGGTTGCTGGATGAACGTCTGGTGCTGTGGCTCGGCCTGGGACTGGCGGCCAGTTGGCTCGGGCGCTTCCTGCTGGCCGGGCTGTCGCAGTTTGTGGCCGGCAGCGCGGCGATTCGCGTGCTCAACGACCTGCGGGTCAGGGTGTTTGCCCATGTGCAGTCACTGAGTGTCAGCTACTTCGACCGAACCAAGGCCGGGCGCATCATTTCCCGCGCCGACCGCGATGTCGACAGCCTCGAACCGCTGCTGATCCAGGGCCCGCCGGAGCTGCTGGGGGCCCTGCTGCGCTGCGGCCTGGCCTCGGTCATGCTGTGGCGCATCGAGCCCCGGTTCTTTCTCAGCCTGGCGGCCACCGTGCCCTTGCTGGTGCTGGCAACCTGGAGTTTCAAGCGCATTTCCCAGCGCAACTGGGCCAAGGTCGCGGAAAACCGCAGCCGCTTTACCGCGCACCTGGTGGAAAGCGTCAGCGGCGCGCGCATGTTGCAACAGTGCGCCCAGGAGACACCGAACCTGCGGCGCTACCGCGGTTTGCTGGACGATTTCAATCAGGCGCTGATTCGCGGCAGCCTGCGCTCCAGTTGGTTCGCGCCGTTTACCGCGCTGCTCAGCTCGGCGGGCATGGCTGTGCTGTTGCTGGTGGGCAGCTACGGCCTGGCGCAGGCGGACGTGACGGTGGGCCAGGTAGCGGAAAGCCTGTTCTACGTGTTCCTGTTTCTGGGGCCATTGCAGGAACTGTCGGACCTGTTCGAACGCTACGCCACCGGTTCGGCCTCGGCCCAGCGCATCTTCCTGCTGCTGGACACCAAGCCGCAGATCAACGACATCCCGGAGCCGCGCAGCCTGGGCCGGGCCCGGGGCGCGGTGCGTTTCGAGCGTGTGCGCTTCGCTTATGACCCCGCGGCCAAGACCCCGGTGATCAATGACCTGGACCTGGAGATTGCAGCGGGCGAAGTGCTGGCGATTGTCGGCCCCTCGGGTCATGGCAAGAGCACCCTGGTGCAGTTGCTGACGCGCTTTTACGAGGTCCAGTCGGGGGCGGTGAAGCTCGATGGCATCGACATTCGCGACCTGGCCCAGCACGAGCTGCGGCGCAGCGTTGGGGTGGTGTTGCAGGACAACGTGCTGTTCAGCGGCAGCATCCTCGACAACCTGCGCCTGGCCGCGCCCCATGCCGACGATGCCGCGCTGATTGCCGCAGCCCGGGAACTGGGCGCCGACGAGGTGCTGGAGCGCCTGCCCCATCAGTACCAGACCGAAGTCGGGCCGCTGGGCAGCCACCTGAGCCATGGCCAGCGGCAACTGGTGTGCCTGGTACGCGCCTACCTCGCGGACCCGGCGGTGCTGGTGCTGGACGAGGCCACCTCGGCGGTCGACATCCACACCGAACGCCGCATCCAGCGGGCCTTTCGCCGCCTGTGTCAGGGCCGCACCGCCATCATCATTGCCCATCGCCTGGCGACCATCCGCGACGCCGACCGCATCGCCGTGATCCGCCATGGGCGCCTGGTGGAACAAGGCCCCCACCACCAGTTGATCGACCAGGGCGGCGCCTATGCGGCGCTGTACCAGACCTACCTGCGCAGCGCCGAAACCGGGGCCAGCATCGAC
This sequence comes from Pseudomonas sp. MF09150, assembly GCF_059862355.1. NCBI lineage: Bacteria > Pseudomonadati > Pseudomonadota > Gammaproteobacteria > Pseudomonadales > Pseudomonadaceae > Pseudomonas > Pseudomonas sp. MF09150. Next base: position 101,582 of record NZ_JCBCUS010000001.1, read on the forward strand.
GAAATCAGCGCCACCACCGCCTAAAAGCCCTGTAGCCGCTGCCAGAAGCTGCGCTGTTCGGGCCTATGTCGGTGATTCATCAGCTAGATGCAAGGCGCCTGTCCGGACCAGCTCAGCCTCGCGGGCTCGGCAGCGGCTACAGCTGTAGTCGCTGCCGCAGGCTGCGCTGTTCGGGCCCGTGTCGGGGATTAATCAGGCTGTTGCACGCCCAGCAGCGATTGCTGACGGGGTGTTGCTACAGACGCACCCCGGCCGGCGAGCGTTGCGAGTACTGCGCTAAAACCTGCGGCCCTGCTGGCCGAAACCGCTTAGGGCAGCCCATGGCATGGCCGTTGCACTCACCCTGGCACGGCGACCTCGCACCCGCGCGGCGCAACGCGTTACTGAATCAGGAGCATCCATGAGCACTGAATTTTTCTGGCGCCTGCCGCTGGGCACCGACGGTCCACAGCTGAGCACCGACAAACACAACCGGGGCAGCGCGCAGTATCGCCCCGGCAACATTGCCCCGGGCCGTTTGCCCAATGGCGAGCCCGACGACTTCACCTACATCGACTACATCGCCCAGGTGGCCAAGGCCGCTGAACTGGCCGGCTTCGAAGGCGCCCTGCTGCCCACTGGCCCGGAGCCCTGGGTGGTGGCCGCAGCCCTGGCCCGTGAGACCCGGCGCATCAAGTTCCTGATCGCGTTCCAGGCCACCTGGACCCTGCCGGCCTACGCCGCGCAGCAAGCGGCGATCCTGCAAAACCTCAGCCGCGGGCGCCTGGAGTGGAACATCATCACCGGCGGCAACCCCGCGAGCCAGCGCGCCAATGGCGACTTCCTCGAACATGACCTGCGCTACAAGCGCACCGGCGAGTTCCTCGACATCATCCAGGGCCTGTGGGAGAACGAACGCTTCTCCTATGACGGCGATATCTTCCAGCTGGAAAACGGCGCCCTGCCCCCGGGCCTGCAACATGAACGCAAACCGGGGGTGTACTTCTCCGGGTTCTCCGACGCTGCGCTGGACGTGGCCGCCAGGCACGCCGATGTGTACCTGAACTGGGCCGAGCCGGTGGACAAGCTCAAGCCGCACATCGAGCGCGTGCGCGAGCTGGCGGACAAGCAGGGACGCAGCGTGCGCTTCGGCCTGCGGGTCGACCTGTTCGCCCGGGAAACCGAAGAACAGGCCTGGGCCGACCTGCGCCGCCAGTTCGACAAGCTCGAAGGCAAGAGCAGCGTGGTGGCCAAGGGGTTCACCAGCGGCTCCGACTCGGTGGGCGCCGCGCGCCAGACCGCCTACCACCAGAACATCGACCGTTTCGACGACCTGATCATCGGCCCCAACCTCTGGGCCGGTTTCGCCAAGGCCAAGCCGGGGCCGACCGTGGGCCTGGTGGGCAGCCACCAGAACATCGCCGAACGCCTGGTGGAGTACCGCGATGCCGGGTTCTCGACCTTTATCCTGGCCGGCAACCCGCACCTGGAAGAAGCCCTGCGCATCGGCCAGGAAGTCCTGCCCCTGGTGCACCAGCGCCCGGTCGCGCAACCCGCGCCCGCCCCCCACCTTAAAGCCAGCGCCTGAGCGCCACCGGAGAGCCCGCAATGACCCAACCCCTCGATACGCTCTGGTACACCCGCTGCCCGGTCCCCACCGGACTGGGCATCGCCGTGCAGAAAGGCTGGCTGCAAGACACCCTCGGCGCCCTCGGGACCCAGGTCCAGTCGCTGCGCGAGTCCAGCGACCAGGCGGTACGTGAATCACATTTCGATCACAGCCTGCGCCATTCGGTGCGCCATGGCGGCAACATCCCGGCGATCTGGGCCCGGGCCCAAGGTCGCGAGACCCGGGTGATCGGCCTGTCCTGGGCCGATGAAGTGCAATTGATCCTGACCCGCCATGACAGCGGCATCAAAACCGTCAAGGACCTCAAGGGTCGGCGTTTCGGCCTGCCGGACTGGGCCGGCGCGCAGATCGACTTCACCCGGGCCCAGGCCCTGCGCGGCCTGGAGAACGCGCTCAAGCTCGAAGGCTTGCAAGTCGGCGACCTGCAGCTGGTGAACTTCCGCTACGGCGGCACCTTCAGCGACGCCCCGGTGCGCACCGTCAGCGGCACCCCGGTCGGTGCCCAGCCGGGCAACGGGCGCAACCTGGAACTGGTGGGGCTGCTGCGCGGCGAGGTTGATGCGATCTTCCTCAAGGGCGCCAGCGCCGCCCAGCACGCCCATGATTTCGGCCTGCACACGGTGATCGATACCGGCTCCCACCCGGACCCGCTGATCCGCAGCAACAACGGCACGCCGCGCACCCTGGCGGTGGACCTGGCCCTGCTCGACGGGCATTTCGACGTGGCCAGCGGGATTCTCGATTCGGTGCTGCGCGCCGAGCAGTGGGCCCACACCCACGGCGAAGAGACCCGGCGCTACCTGGCCCGGGAAACCAACAGCAGCGAGTACTGGGTCAATGCCGCCTACGGCGAAGACGCCCATTTGCGCCTGCGCACCGCCCTCGATGAACAGGCCATCGACGCGTTGCAGGACTTCACCCAGTTCCTGCATCGCTGGCGCTTTATCCCGCACAGCTTCGATGTTCGCGACTGGATCGACCGTCGGCCGCTGGAAGCGCTGCTGGCCACCCCTACCGCACTGGCGGGCTAACCCGCCGGGTTTCATGGATTCGAACTGAAGACCCTTATGAGCAAACCACTCGATACCCTCTGGTACACCCACAGCCCGGTCCCCACTGGGCTTGGCATCGCGGTGCAGTCCGGCCGCCTGGCGGAAGCGTTCCTGCCGTTCGGCACCAATATCCAGTCGTTGCGCGAATCCAGCGAACGGGAAGTTCGCGAAGCGCACTACGACCACCACTTGCAGAACTCGGTGCGCCACGGCGGCAACATCCCGGCGATCTGGGCCTACGCCAGCGGCGTGCAGACCCGGGTCCTGGGGCTGTCCTGGAGCGACGAGGTGCAGCTGATCCTGACCACCGCCGAAAGCGGGGTCAAAAGCATCCGCGACCTGAAGAACCGCCGCTTCGGCCTGCCGAAATGGGCCAACGTGCAGATCGACTTCACCCGCGCCCAGGCCCTGCGCGGCCTGGAGAACGCGCTCAAGCTCGAAGGCCTGAACGTGTCCGACGTCGAGCTGGTGGATTACCCCTACGGCGGCACCTACAGCGATGAACAGAAGCAGCATGTGTATGGCTCGGAAGTCAGCCTCGGGGTTAGCCGCTTCAGCCGTCGCAACAACGAGCTGATCGGCCTGCTGCGCGGCGATATTGACGCGATCTTCCTCAAGGGCGCCCATGCCGTGCACCTGGCCAACGAGTTCGGCTTGCACGTGGTGGTCGACACCGGCTCCCACCCGGACCCGCTGATCCGCAGCAACAACGGCACGCCACGGACCCTGACCGTGGACATCAACCTGTTGCAGGAACATTTCGACGCCAGCGTGAAAATCGTCGACACCGTGCTGCGCACCGAGCAATGGGCCTGGGCCAACCCCGAGGAAACCCGGCGTTTTCTCGCTCGCGAACTGAACACCAGCGAATACTGGGTGGCCGCAGCCTACGGCGAAGATGCACACCGGCGCCTGCGCACCACCTTGGATGCACGTTCGATCGAAGCGCTGCAAGACTTCACCGACTTCCTCCACCGCTGGGATTTCATCCCGCGCCGCTTCGACGTACGCGACTGGATCGACTTCAGCGTCCTGGAAAAAGTCATAGGCTCCACCTCCCGCGTCGCCGTCTGACCCCCTCCCCCCATGCCGGAGTGCGCGCAAGGCGCTCCGGTTGTCTGCCGATAACCCTCCGAGGCTTGAGATTTACGGACTCGAAGTCCATGATCAGGCGCTTACCGATGAATTCCGATTCATTACGATTAATGATCAATCATAATAATTCATAGTCGTTTAGACGAAGCGCTGCGATGGTTGCAGGCCAGCACAGTATGTTCCGTTTTTGCCGCCAACCGATCAGGAGACATTCCGCCATGGCAACCACCGTAAAAACCCGCTCTGTCACCGCACACGTCCCCATTCAACTGGCGGAAAAAGTCGACATGATGGCTGAACGCCTGGAACGCTCGAGAAACTGGATCGTCAAGCAGGCCCTGACTGCCTGGATAGACCAGGAAGAAGAACGCAGCCGCCTGACCCGCGAGGCCTTGAGCGATGTTGATGCCGGGCGCGTGATTGATCATCAAGCAGTCCAGGCCTGGGCAGACAGCCTGAGCACCGATACTCCGTTGCCGGTACCGCGCTGATGGAGCTGAAATGGACACATAAGGCGCTGACTGACATTGCACGGTTGTATGAGTTTCTAGCGACGGTTAATCAGCCCGCTGCGGCACGCACGGTGCAACAACTCTCCGCGGCGCCGACCTCACTGCTGGCCAACCCACGAATGGGTGAACGGCTGGAGGAGTTTGAACCACGTGATGTTCGACGAATCCAGGTCGGCCACTATGAAATACGCTACGAACTCGTCGACTCCACGATTTACCTCCTTCGCTTGTGGCATACCCGGGAAGATCGCTAGGCTCCCCTTTCTTCTTCAGCCTGTTGCTGGAGCAGCATTCTCGACCGCTGTTGCTGCTGCTCCAGCAGCAGCCTCCACGCAACTTCTGCTGATTAATCGGCACGCTATTTCAGTCAGGCTGGACCCCACTAATCCGGTTATTGAAAAACGGCTTTAAAGTGCCCAAGCCAAATATTTATTCCCTTTATTATCAATAGCTTATTAAAACTAACCAGCCTGAAAAACCTCTTGGCACGATCTCTGCTCTAGCCCCTGTAGCACAACTTTTCCGGGGGAGATTCACATGCATAAACTTCATCCGCTTACCAAGAGCATCGGGCTTGCGTTATGGCTCGCAGGCGGCGCTGTCAGCGAGTTGGCGTTGGCGGCCGAGAGCACCGAGGCCGACAGCAAGACCAGCAGCGAACCTGCGCTGAAGACCGTGACCGTCACCGCCCAGCACCGGGAAGAAACCCTGCAAGAGGTTCCGGTGGCGGTCTCGGCGGTCCAGGGCACCAGCATCACCGCCGACGGCGTGCGCGCCATGGGCGACATCACCACCTTTATTCCCAACGCCTCGGCCAAGAACCCCGACGGTGACGGCCGTCCGCGCTGGTACATCCGTGGCCTGGGTACCGGCGATACCGGCGCCGCCACCGTATTCCCGGTGGGAATCTATGCCGACGACGTGTATTTGAACGCGCCGATTGCCGGTGGCGGCCCGTTGTTCGACCTGGAGCGTATCGAGATCCTGCGCGGGCCCCAGGGCACGCTGTATGGCAAGAACACCACCGCAGGCGCGGTAAACGTGATTTCCAAGAAGCCGACTTTCGACACTGACGGCTTCGGCACCATCGGTTTTGGCAGCAAGAACGAACGCATCCTCAGCGGCGCCCTGGGCGGTGCCCTGGTGGACGAAAAGCTGGCGGCGCGGATCTCGCTGTACTCCGAGGAGCGTGACGGTTTCCAGAAAAACCTCACCGACGATCACACCTATGGCGACGTCAACAAGAAAGCCGTGCGCCTGCAGTTCCTGGCCCAGCTCAACCCAGACCTCGACGCCTTGCTGAAGATCCACAGCCGTGAGTTCAAGGGCGATGGCAGCAACGGTTCGCTGCCGGTCGGGCGTTACTACAACGTCGGCTATCAGCGGCCGAACGGGCGCAATATCGCGCTCAATACCAACGAAGATGCCAAGCTCGATCATGACGGCACGTCCCTGACCCTGAACTGGCACCTGGGCGACTACACCCTGACCTCGATCAGCGCCTATGACTACATTCGCGGGCGCTCCACCAGCGACGCCGACTACACGCCCTACGAGGTCAACGGCGCGGCGATTTCCGACAACAAGTACACCCAGTACTCCCAGGAACTGCGCCTGGCCTCGCCCCAGCAGGAAACCCTGCGCTGGTTGCTCGGTGCGCATTACTTCCACGAAGACCTCGACAGCTCGGCCCAGCGCATCATCACCCCGGGCCCGACGCCCAATGGCACCGGCTCGAACCAGATTGGTGGCGTCACCGATTTGCGTGACCTCAACTACGACCACAAGACCGACAGCTACGCGCTGTTCGGCAACCTGACCTACGACTTCACCGACAACTTCACCGTCACCGGTGGCCTGCGCTGGACCCAGGAAAAGAAAAACATCGACCTCGATCTGACCCAACTGACACGCGCCACGGCCAACGGCCCGCTGATTGCCCTGGGCGGCAGCGGCACCAACGGCAACCGCCAGGAAGACAAGACCTGGGAAGCCTGGACCTACGACCTGACCCCGGAATACCGGATCAATGACAATGTGCGGGTGTTCTTCCGTTATGCCCATGGCTTCCGCTCGGGCGGCTTCAACACGGGCCTTTCCACCAGCCTGGCGCAGTTGACCACGGTCGATCCGGAACAACTGGACGCCTATGAAATCGGCCTCAAGTCGGAGTGGTTCAATCACCGCCTGACCGCCAACGCCAACGTTTTCTACTACGACTACTCGGATATCCAGGTCAATCTGCTGACCGTCAACAACGGGGTGCTGACCACGGCCCTGACCAACGGCGCCTCGGGCAAGGTCAAGGGCGCCGAGCTGGAACTCGAAGGCCAGCCGACCGATTACCTGCACCTGCGGGCGGCGGTGTCGTTCCTCGACACCGAATACACCGACTTCAAGAACACCAACCCCACCACCGGCGCGGTCACCGGCGACTACAGCGGCAACAGCTTCGTGCGCTCGCCGCGCAACGTGGTGTCCCTGGGCGCGGACTACACCTTCCCCCTGGAAATCGGCGGCAAGCTGGTGGCCGGTGGCGACGTGAGTTTCCGCGACAAGGAGTACTTCCTCGCCGATCGCCAGAGCAGCGCCGACAAGACCCTGAGCCAGCCCCACTACACCCTGGCCAACAGTCGCCTGACCTGGTACAGCCCGGATGAAAAACTCAGCGTCACCGGTTTTGTGAACAACCTCACCGACCGCCGCTACCAAGTGCATGGCCGGCCGAACGGCACCCTGGGCCAATACGTCATCACCTACGGCGACCCACGCACCGTCGGCCTGAGCGTCACCAGCCGCTTCTGATCCGGCGGCGATACACCCCGCTGGAGCGGGCCCTCACGTCGCGCATCGGCTTGAAGGCCTGCCCCCTCCGGCAGTACACCGCGATTTCCGGGCCACCGGCATCCACATAACCCTGCAGGAGCAGCCGGGCGGGATGCCGCTCGCAAGGCCGCTACCGACGGCCGGTTCCTGCACACGCCCGTTCTCAGCAAAAAGGAATTTTTCCATGTTCCATCGCAATCCGTTGGCCGGCGCCGTGGCGCTGGTCATCGGCAGCCTTGCCGTGCCTGCTTTCGCTGCCGAAACCTCAAGCAAACCCGCCGCCAGCGGCGACCACCTGGACACGGTGGTGGTGCTGGGCACCCGCCGCAGCGACCTCACTGCCCTGCAAAGCGCAGCGCCGGTGGACGTGCTGTCCGGCGAACAACTGCAGCAGACCGGGGCCAGCGATCTGTCCGGAGCGCTGACCGCACTGTCGCCGTCCTTCAGCTTCCCGCAGTCACCCCAGGGTGCCTTCGCCGGATCCATCGCCCAGGGCGCCTCGCTGCGCGGCCTGGCCTCCGACCAGGTGCTGGTGCTGGTCAACGGCAAACGCCGCCACACCAGTGCCAACGTTACCCGGCAAAGCCTGGTCAACGGCCGGGGCGCCGCGGCAGTCGACCTCAGCCTGATCCCCATCAGCGCTATCCAGCGGGTAGAGATCCTGCGGGACGGTGCAGCCGCCCAGTACGGCTCCGACGCGATTGCCGGGGTGATCAACATCGTGCTCAAGGAAAAGGACGACGGCGGCAACCTCGGCTATCGCTTTGGCGGCTATGACAAGGGCGACGGCATCCAGCGCAAGCTCAGCGGCTGGAAAGGCTTCGCCCTGCCCAACGACGGCTTCCTGACCTTGAGTTTCGACGCCGGCAGCCAGGACCCGGCCAGTGACACCAACCCCGACAACCGGATCTTTTACCCCGGCTCCACCAGCATCAACACCCCGCGCGAGCAGAACAACCCGAACCGCACCTGGCGCTGGGGGGCGGCGAATATCTCGGACCAGTACAACGTCACCGCCAACAGCGAAATCGGCGTGGGCGAAGGGCTGACCGCCTACGGTTTTGCCACCTACTCCCACAAGAACAGCGACGCCGAGAACTTCTTCGACCCGCCCACCAGCCTGCGCAACAACTACGGCAGCGTCGCCCTGGCGCGCTTCCCCGACGGCCGCGTGCCCATCACCCGCTACACCCTGGAGGACTACGCGGTCACCGGTGGCCTGCGCTATGAAACCGAGCAACTGGGCAAGTTCGACCTGGCGCTGAACCACGGTGACAACAGCGTCAAATCCACCGACCGCAATGCGATCAACCCGAGCTGGGGGGTCAGCAGCCCGGAGAAGATCTACACCGGCGAACGCGAGGCCGATCAGACCAACATCACCCTGGACTGGGTACGCGACTTCCCCACCGACCTGCTGTTCAAGCCGCTGACCCTGTCCGCCGGCCTGGCCTGGCGCAAAGAGAACTACGAGCTGAGCGCCGGTGAAGCCGCGGGCTGGCAGAACGGCCCGCTGTTCAACAGCATCGACCCGATCACCGGCCGACGGATTCCGGGCTACTACTCGGGAATCACCCAGGTCGACGCCGCGTCCCTGGACCGCAAGGTGCTGGGGGCCTACATCGACGTCGAAGGCCAGGTCACCGAGAAGTTCCAGGCCGGTGTCGCGGTGCGCACCGAGCATTATTCGGACTTTGGCGACACCACCAACGGCAAGCTGTCGCTGCGCTATGACTTCACCCCGCAGATCGCCGCCCGCGCCACCGCCAGTACCGGCTACCGGGCGCCGTCGCTGGTGCAGAGCGGCATGTCCTCGTTCAGCGTGCAGGTGGTCGAACAACCGCCAGGCAGCGGCAACTATGTAGAGGTGCAGCAACGCACCCTGCGCGCCAACAGCCCGGAAGCCGCGCTGCTCGGGGGCAAGGCGCTCAAGCCCGAGGAGTCCACCAACTACTCCCTGGGCCTGGTCTGGCGGCCACTGCCCAACGCGTCGGTGACCCTGGACGCGTACCGGATCAACATCGACAACCGCATCACCCTCTCCGACCAGCTGCCGGCCTCGGTGGTGTCGCCGATCTTTGCCGGCACGCCCTACGCCAATATCCAGAGCGCGGCTTTTTACACCAACGTGGCCGATACCCGCACCGATGGCGTCGAGCTGACCGGCAACTATCAACTGGACCTAGCGCAATGGGGGCGCTTGAACCTGAGCAGCGGGATCAGCCAGAACAACACCAAAATCACCGCCTTGCGCGATGTCGGCAATATCCAGGGCTCGCAGATCATCGGCCGCACGACCCAGGGGCTGATCGAAGACGGCACGCCGAAAAACAAGCTGATCCTCAGCGCCAATTGGCTGTATGACAATTGGGGCCTGACGGTGGCCCAGCGGCGTTATGGCGAGTGGAAGAGCCTGAACGCGACCAACCCGACCCTGGACCAGACCTACAGCCCGCAGTGGGTCACTGACCTCGACCTGTCCTACACCTTCGACAAGGCACTGAAAGTATCGGTGGGTGCGATCAACCTGTTCGACAGCCACCCGGACAAGTCCGACGGCGTGCAGCTGTACGGCGTCCCCAAATATTCCACCACCAGCCCCGAAGGCGCCCAGGGCGCGTTCTACTACACCAGCGTCAGTTACGAGTTCTGACTGCTGACGGGGTGTTGCCCAGGCAGCAGTCACTGCTGGCCAGGCACCACCCCTTCCCGACACGTCCAAAAACCACGGTGCCTTCCAGGGACAGCGCAGCCTGGCGGTAGCGGCTACAGGTCCACGACAGGCCCTTGTAGCCGCTGCCGAAGGCGGCGCTGGCCAGCCCTGACGCCGTGATCTCCCAGAAAAAACACGGCCCTCTCCAGGCCTAACGCAGCCTTCGGCGCAGCTACGGATCCGGAGTGGCACAGCTCTTGCGAAGGCACTGGGGTACTTCGCTGAATTAAGACTCGCCATGGCCTTTCGTACCCGTTCTGTATTGACTGCCCTGACCTGGCTCATCTCGCCCATCGCGCTGTTGGCGGTATGGGCGTTGGTGGCCGCGGCCGGGATTTTCCCGCGTAATTTGCTGATTCCGCCGGCCCAGGTGGCGCAGGCGTTTGCCGGGCTGCTGGCGAGTGGCGAACTGTACGAGCACTTGGGCAACAGCCTGTCGCGCCTGGGCCTGGGGTTTGCCATCGGTTCCCTGAGCGGCCTGGCCTTTGGCGTGTTGATGGCCTTGTCCAGGCAGGTCGAGGTGTATTGCGGCCCGCTGTTCCATACCCTGCGCCAGATCCCCAGCATCGCCCTGATTCCGATGTTCGTGCTGCTGTTCGGCATCGACGAAACCTTCAAAATCATCATCGTCGCCAAGACCGCCTTTTTCCCCGTGGCCCTGGCCGCCAGCGAAGGGGTCAAGGCCATCCCCCGCAGCTACTTCGAGGTGGCTGACGTCTACCGCCTGCGCTGGCCGACCCTGGTCCGCGAAATCGCCCTGCCCGCCGCCGCGCCGCCGATCATCACCGGTTTTCGTATCAGTCTGACCCGGGCCTGGGTGGTGCTGGTGGCCACCGAGTTGCTGGCAGCCGACAGCGGCCTGGGGCAGATGATTGAAATGGGCCGGCAAATGCTGCGCATCGACGTGGTCATGGTCGGGGTCCTGGTTACCGGGGTCATCGGCTTTGCCCTGGACTTCACCTTTCGCCGCCTGGAACAGCACCTGTTCCGCTGGCAGACCCGCTAGGAGCCGCCCATGTTGCACTGGCTGAGAAAAACCCGTGGCCTGTTGCTGCCGCTGCTGTTGATCGGCGCCTGGGAGTACCTGTCGCGCCAGGACGCCGCCGGCGCCTATGCCTTTGTGCCGCTGTCGACCATCGGCAGCGCCCTGCTCGAACTGCTGGGCAACGGCGAGTTGCTGGTCAACCTGCTGGCAAGCCTGGCGCGCACCAGCAGCGGCCTGGCCCTGGGTATTGTGTTCGGCGTGCTGCTGGGGGTGCTGATGGCGCTGTCGAGCCTGGCCAACCGCTTGATCGGCCCGCTGTTTCACTCGATCCGCCAGGTGCCGATGCTGGGCTGGATCCCGCTGATCGCCATGTGGTTCGGCAATGGCGAGTTCTCCAAGGTGCTGATCGTCAGCCTCGCCGCCTTTTACCCGATGGTGCTCAACACCTACCAGGGCTTCAGTCACGTCGAGCAGCGCTACCGCGAGGTCGGCCAGGTGCTGGTGCTCAGCCGTTGGCAGCAGTTCTGTCATGTGCTGCTGCCGGCCGCTGTGCCGAGCATCGCCACCGGTGTGTTGCACGCCCTGGCATTCGCCTGGGTCACGGCGGTGGGCAGTGAATTGTTCCTGTCTTCCGGGGCTGGCCTGGGCAACCTGATGATGAACGCCGAAGCCGGCTCGCGGATGGAGGTCATTGTGCTCAGCGTGCTGTGCATCGGCCTTTGCGGCTACCTGATGAACCTGCTGTTTACCCTTTTGAGCCGCCACCTGTTGCGCTGGCGCTCCATTCGTTGAAAGGCCACCCCATGAACGCAATTGCCCAACACGCCCCGTCCCGCAGCCAGCAACTGGCGAGCGGCGCCCTTGAGATCCGTGGCCTGAGCAAGGCCTACAAGATCGAAGGCAAACCCCTGCCGGTGCTGCAAGAAATCAACCTGAAGGTCCGCCCCGGGGAGTTCGTGAGCATCCTGGGCGCCAGCGGTTGCGGTAAATCCACCCTGCTGCGGCTGATTGTCGGGCTTGAAGCCGAGTACCAGGGCCAGATCCTGCTCGACGACCAGGTCATTTCCGGCACCAGCCTGGAACGGGGCATCGTGTTCCAGGACCATCGCCTGTTCCCGTGGATGACCCTGAGCAAGAACATCGCCCTGGCGCTGAAGAACCATCCCCTGCCCCAGGCGGAAAAAGACCGGCTGGTGGCCGAGCACATTGCCCTGGTCAATCTCCAGGGCTTTGAAAATGCCTACCCCCATCAGTTGTCCGGCGGCATGGCGCAACGCGCGGCCATCGCCCGGGCGCTGATCAACAAACCCAAGGTGCTGCTGCTGGACGAACCCCTGGGCGCCCTCGACGCCCTGACCCGGGTTCACCTGCAACACGAGCTGCAACGCATCTGGGTCCAGCAGCGCTGCACGGTGATCATGGTCACCCACGACATCGAGGAAGCGCTGTACCTCGGCGACCGGGTGATCGTGATGGACGCCCACCCGGGCCGGATCAAGCACCAGATCGAGGTCGACCTGCCGCACCCGCGGGACCGTTCCTCAAGCGTGCTGCAAGGCTACAAGGAGCAATTGCTCGAAGAGTTGGTGGGGCATTGATCCCAGCCGTCCATGACAGGCCGAGGGTTTAGGGGCGCGGCGCTCGGTGCCAGGCCAGGAGGACGAGAAACAGCAGCGCCACCGCCCCCACCGTGAGCATCAAGCCACTGGCGCTGATATGGGACACCGCCAACCCCGTGGCAATCGGTCCGAGGACACTGCCCAGGGTGTAGAACAGCGCGATCGCGGTCATGGCAGTCGACACCTGATGCTCAGCCACCCGCTCGCCGGCTTCCATCACCGCCAGGGTATTCAGGCCGCCGATGGCCCCGCCCCAGACAAACACCAGCAACGACGCCAGCCACGGCCACGGCTGGCTCAAGGGGATGGCCAGGGTGCCCGCCAGCACCAGCAGTGCGCAGGTCCGTTGTGCGCTGCGGCTGCAAGTGCGGTCGGCGAGCCAGCCCAGGGGCAGTTGCAACAGAGTGCCGCCGGCACCGAACAAGGCAATAAACAAGGTGGCGGCGGTCAGCAGATAACCGGCGGACACGCTGTAGCCGGCCAGAAAAGCCACCGACGAGGTTTCGCAGAAGCCGGCGACGAAGGCCCCGCACAAGGCCAGGGGGATCAGCGTAAACAACCGCGAATGGTGTTTGGCCAGGGGCGTTTGCGGGCGACAGTCATGGGCCAGCAGGCTCAGGGCCAGGCCAGCGCTGAGGGCAATGATCGCGGCGCAGGCCAGGTACGGCAGCCGCCCCTCCACCCCCAGCGCCACCAGCAGCAAAGGCCCGGCGGCGATGCCCAGGCCCATCAGGGTTTCGTGCACGCCAATCGCCCGGCCGCGTTCGCTGCGGCTGGCCACCGCGACAATCCAGGTGTCGCAAGCGATCCAGCGCAGGATCAGGCCGATACCCAACAGGAAATTCAACAGAAACAGCAGCACCAGGTGCTCGCTGAAGGCCATGCCCAACAGTGCCAGCACGCTGAGCAAGGCACTCAGCAGGTTGGTCCGGACCAGCCCGAGCCGGGCCAGGATCCTCGGCACCTGCTTGTACAGCAGCAGGATCGCCAGCCAGGCCGCGCTGACGATCAGGCCGATCCCGGTCGCGCCGACGCCGCGCTGCTCCAGGGACAACGACAGCAACGGCGTGACGGTGCCGATCTGCACGATCTGCGACAGCACCGACAACAGGTTGATCCGGGTCAGGGCTGCCCAGCGCTGACGGGCGCCGGGATCCGGGCTGAGCTGTTGCATCGGGACCTTTCCTTGTCTGCCGTTGCTTGACCGCGCCGTGCGCGAGGGTTCAGTCGGCCAAGGCCTTCTGGAACGACTGATCGATGATCGGCGCGGTGTTCAAGGGCGCCTGCAGGGTCTTGACCTTGAACAGAAAGTCCGCCGTGCCTTGCAGGTCAGCGGCGGCCTGGGCATCCACCGGCCCCAGGGTCAGATGCGCCTGGCGCAACCAGTGGCGCGATACGCCCTGGTCGAGGTTGGCTTTTTTCGCCCAGAGGTCGGCGTACTCGTCCGTGTGGGTATCGACCCAGGCCCGGGCTTTTTTCAGGCGCTGGAGGAAGTCGGCAATGGCTTCACGCTTGCTGTCGATGGACGGCGTGGAGGCGGCAATTGCGCTGAGGCCAGGCATCAGGCCTTTGGCACTGACAATCGGACGCGCGCCGGAAAACAGGATCTGCTGGGAGATATAGGGTTCCCACACCGGAAACGCGTCGATGCTGCCCTGGGGCAAGGCCGCCGCGGCGTCAATCGGCATCAGTTTGACCCACTGCACGTAATCTTCCGGCAGCCCGGCCTGCTCCAGGGCGCGCAAGGTCAGTTGCTGGCTCCAGGCGCCGGGCCAGTAGGCGACTTTCTTGCCCTTGAGGTCGGTGATGCTCTTGGCAGTGGAGTCTTTGCCCACCAGCAAGGCGATGGTGTCGGGATTTTGCCGGGAAACGCCGATCAGTTTCACCGGCGCCTGCTTGGCCGCCAGGAACAGGAACCCGGAATCCCCGAGAAAGCCCAGGTCCAGGGCCCCGGTATTCAGGGCTTCGGCCAGGGGCGCGGCGGCCTGGAAGTGTTTCCAGTCCACGGTATAGGGCGCGCCTTCCAGCACCCCGGAAGCTTCGACCGAGGCGCGGATGTTGTAGTAGTTCTGATCGCCGATATGCAGCACCGGCTTGTCGGCCGCGTGCGCCAGGGGCGCGGCGAGTATGGCGCCGGCCAGCAGCACGCGCAGGTGTCGGGAGAATTTCATGCAGACCTCACAACAATCATCAAGGGAAAGCCGGGCGCGGCACGCGGGCCGCGACCGGTTCAAGGTTCAGAGCGAGCAAGCGCTGGCGCCGTGTTTTTCCAGGTAACGCTGGTGTTCTTCGGCGGCCAGTTCGAACTCGCCCAGGGGCAGCACCACGGTCGCCACCGGTTTGGCCAGGCGTCCGCTGGCTTCAAGTTGCTCGCGGGCAGCCTCGGCACTGGCGGCCTGTTCGGGGCCATTGACGAACAACGCCGAGCGGTATTTGACCCCGACATCCGCCCCCTGACGGTCGACCGAGGTCGGGTCGTGCAGGGTCCAGAACGCCTCGATCAGGCGGCTGTAGGCAATCTGCCGGGGGTCGAAATCAACCTGCACGACTTCTATCGACAGCACCTCGCCACTGGCAGGCCGGGCAAAGCCGACACGGCTGTCGAGCACCCCGGGCAATTGCCGGAAGGCCGCTTCGGCGCCCCAGAAACAACCGGCGCCAAAGGTCGCCTGCTGCACCTCTGCCGCGAACCAGTGGCGGTGCAGCGCGGCGATGTGTTCCGGGCCGATGCCGCAGCAACCGCCGACAATGCTCGCCCCGGCCTCAACCCAGGTGCGCGCCCAGTGCAGGTACGACTCGGGGCCCAGGTCATCGCGGATCTGCAACAAGGTGCTGTTGGCTTTGGCATCGCTGCTGACCACCGGGAACGCGTTGGCATACACCCCCAACTCCAGGTCCAGGCCCAGGGCTTCGAGCACCTGCCGCCCATCGTGCAGCGCCTGAGCCATGACCTCGGGCTGGCTGCAATTGAACAGCACCGCCCTGGCCCCCAGTTGCACCGCCACCTGCACCGCCTCGGCCACCGCTTCGCCGGAACGCAGGCGCGCCACGCCATCGGCGCCCGGCACGTCGAGCAAGGTGAATGACAGCCACAACGGCTTGCTGTCGCTGCCCAGGGCTTCGGCCACGGCACGGACTTCCGCGATCGAGCTTTGGGTTTCCGCCAGCCACAGGTCGACGTGGGCACTCAGGCCGTCGATCAGTACCCGGTGGATGGCCACCGAACGCGAGTGATCGAACAGGTCCGGGCGATAGGAGCCCAGGGCCGGCGGCAAGGAACCGGCAACGATCACCGCTTCCCCACTGTCGGCAGCGGCCTGGCGCGCCACCTGCCCGGCACGCTCGGCCAGGGCCCGGCCCTGTTGGTTAAAGCGTTGTTCGCCGATATGAAAAGGCACCAGGGCGTAGCTGTTGCTGGTGATCACCCGTGCCCCAGCCTCGATAAAGGCGCGGTGGGCCTGGAGCACGAACTCGGGGGCTTCGATCAGCGCCAGGGCCGACCATTCCGGCTGGCGAAATGGCGCGCCGATGCGCTGCAGCTCGCGACCCATGCCGCCATCGAGCAGACGCAGGCTGGCGCTGGTCATTGAATAGCCCCTACGGTCTGCTGCGGCTCGGCCAGCCATTTGTCGACCGTTGCCCGGTTGGCATCGACCCAGGCCTTGGCCGCGACGTCAGCCGGTTGCTTTTCTTTTTCGATCTGCAGGATCAGGCCATTGAGCACGGCCGGGTCGAGGGCCACGTTATGCAGGAAGCTGGCGATGCGTGGCGCGCGTTGCTGCAAGGTGGCAGAGGCCAGGACGTAGACCTTGGCATCCGGGAAGGCGCAGGTGATTTTGCTTTTGTTCAGCCAGTCCGGGTCCACCGTCGGGCTGATGAACTTCCAGCAACCATCGGCCTTGTACAACGGGTCGCCCTTCTTGTTGTCCTGGGCATAGCCGTCGAATGCCGGCTCTTCCAGGCGGCGCAGGTCGAAGGCGGAGAAGATCCAGTCCGGGGTGTAGGCATAAAACACCACGCCGCGCCCGGCCTTGTAGGCCGCCGAGAGCTTGGCGTAGGTCACCGACGCTTCGGTGGACACCGCTTCGAACTTGTCGGCAAACCCGTAATCCTTGGCCTTGACCTGGCCGATGTAAGTCGACTCCCAGCCTGCCGGGCCCACCAGCAGCTGGGCTTCACCACCGCCCAGGGGCTCGAAGAGCTTGGCCACTTCCGGTTTCTTCAGGTCGTAGACGCTCTTGACCCCGTATTTGTCTTGCAGGTAACCCGGGATGTAGAAGCCCTGTTCGCCGGCATAGGGCTGCTTGTTGGGCACCAGCGAATGCTTGTCGCCGGTCACGTATTTGGCCCAGGCGGCCGACTGATTGGGCAGCCAGATATCGGTCAGCACATCCACCGAACCGTCGCCCTTGGCGGCGGCGCTGAGCAGCACCGCAACGTCGCCGGCCAGGTAGGACACATCACCGTCGAGGCGGGTCTTGATCACCTCGCCGAGGATGTGCTGGATGGCGATGGCGCCGGTCCAGTTCTGTTCGCCGATGACGATTTTGTCCTTGGCCAGCACGGTGGCCGGCAGGCTCAGGGTAGCCAGTAATGCAGCGGTACCCAGGGTGCGCGAAAGGCGTGTCTTCACGGTATGTCTCACTTTTGGTTAGAGGTGGAGCCTTGCTTGCGCAGGCTCGACTGAATGATTCGGTCCGGGATCAGCGCGCACAGCACAATCGCCGCACCGGCCAACATGCCTTCGCCGCCCTTGATGTTGCGCAACGCGGTCATCACGTCGTAGCCCAGGCCTCCGGCGCCGATCAGCGCCGCGACCACCACCATCGACAGGCTCATGACGATGGTCTGGTTGACCCCCAGCAGCAGCGAGCGACGAGCCAGGGGCAGTTGCACCTTGAGCAGGGTCTGCCAGGGGCTGGCGCCGTGGGCGACGGCGGCTTCCACCGCGTCCTTGGGCACTTCCTGGATGCCCAGGGAGGTCAGGCGGATCATCGGCGCCAGGGCGAAAATCACCGTGGCGATCACGGCCGGGGTCTTGCCCACCGAGAAAAACGCCACAGCCGGAATCAGGTACACAAAGGTCGGCAGGGTCTGCATCACATCCAGCAAGGGCGTGATCAGGCGCCGGGCCAGGGGGCGCTTGGCCAGGATGATCCCGGTGGGCACGCCGATGGCCAGGGCAATCAGCACCGAGGAACCGACCAGGGCCAGGGTGGCGATGGTCCGCTCCCAGAAACCGAACAGGCCGATATAGAGCAGGGCCACGGTGCTGGTCAGGGCCAGGGCGGTGCCCGCCGAACGCCATGCCAGCAACACCAGGGCCAGGGCCGCAACCGGCCAGGGCAGCCAGCCAAGGACGTTTTCCACGCCCTCGATCACGGTGCGCACGGCGACTATCACCCCGACAAAGGCGCTTTCGAAGTTGACCTGGGACCAACTGATGAATTGATCGATGCTGTCGGCGGTCAGCAGCAGCGCCTGGCGGTTGGCCGGGAACTGCAACAGCGCACCGCTGGCGTCCGGCGTCACCACCCGCCAGACCACCAGCGCCTGGCTGATCAGCAGCACCAGCAGGGCCAGGCCCCAGCCGGCCTGGGCCCGACGCAGCGGCTTGGCACTCTGGCTGATGGCAATCAAACGGCTGGAGGCCAATACCGCGACGGCCACCAGCGCCGGCAGCCAGGCGCCCTGCAGCACCCCGCGGGCCAGGGTCGCAAGGGCCGCCAGCTCGGCGCCGAAGGTCAACCAGAACAGCCCGCCACGGCCACGGGCGGCCAGGGCTGCGGGCCCCAGGAGCAAGGCTTGCCAGCCGGGCAGCCCCTGGGTATAGGCCACTGCGCCGGCGCTGTTGGCCACAGGCCGAGGGGGCTCGGCGGCCTGGGGCGCGGCCACTGGCGACGGGCCGCAATCACGAAAAAAGTCTGCTACTTCGGCATCTGCCGGTTGTTCGAGCAACTGCTGTGGGGTGCCGACCTGCACCAGTTGGCCATGGCGCAACACGGCGATCCGGTCCGCCAGGCGCACCGCTTCGACCGGGTCGTGGGTGACCAGCAAGGTGCTGATACCGCGCTCGCGCACCAGGGACAGGAAATGGCTTTGCAGGTCGCGGCGGATGGTCGGGTCCAGGGCGCTGAAGGGTTCGTCCATCAGCAGGATGTCCGGCTCGCTGACCAGCGCCCGTGCCAGGCCGACCCGTTGCTGCATGCCGCCCGACAACTCATGGGGGTAATGCTCGCCCCAGCCTTCCAGGCCCACGGCCTGCAACTGCACGGCCGCTGCGGCGTGGCGCAAGGCCTCGGGTTCGCCGCGCAGCTCCAGGGGCAAGGCCACGTTATCGAGCACGCTGCGATGGGGCAGCAGGCCGAAGTGCTGGAACACCATGCCGATGCGCCGCGAGCGCAGCTCACGCAGGCCCTGGGGGCTCAGGCCGCTGATGGCCTGGCCGTCGATCAGCACTTCGCCGCTGCTGGGCTCGATCAAGCGGTTGATATGGCGCAGCAAGGTGGACTTGCCGCTGCCGGAGGTGCCCATCAGGCACAGCACTTCACCGCGCCGCACCTTGAGGCTGACGTTGCTCACCGCCGGCGCTTTCGACCCTGCGTGATCACGCCCGTAGGCCTTGGTGATATCACGCAGTTCGAGCACCACGTCGGTCGCCCCGGCGGGATCGTCGAGGGAGATCGGCAGCCCGGAAGCGAGCCGCGATTGCGCCACAGAAGTTTGAATGATTGACACGACAGCTCCGCCAAGCGGCCCCGGCGGCGCCGCTCATGTGAGCCTGGGCGCCGGGGCTGGAAAAATGGACTGAACATCAGGCCAAGTCCTGTAGACGGACGCCTGACGCAAAGGCCGGGGGCTGCGCTGGTACGCAGGCCCCGGCCCTTGCGACATAAAGCTAAACGATCTTAAAAACTACAATCCAATATCATTTAGGAATTAGCTTAGGCTCAGGTTTATTCCTCTGCGCCCTCGACCGGCCCTGCCCACTCGCCGCTGGCAGGCACCCTGCCCCGGCCTCTGCGGCGAGCTTCAGGCTGCGTCGCCGATCTTCTTCAATGACGCGGCCACCAGCCGGCCAAAGGACTCCACCGGCCCCTGCAGATTGCCCAGGAAGTGCGGGTACACCAGCCACAGGTCCATCACCGGCTTGAAGTCCTTGAGCGGCACCACGGCCAACTGTTCGCGGTGGACGCTGCGCTCCAGCAACGGTCGCGGCACCAGGCCCAGCCCCAGGCCGTCGGCCACCAGGCCCAGCTGCAACTCGGTGCCGAAGGTTTCGAGGTTGACGCGCAAGGCCAGGCCCTGGTCTGACAGGGTACGTTGCAGGCCGGCGCGAAAACCGCAGCCATCGGGATTGAGCACCCAGCCGTTGTGGTAGCAGTCGGCAAGCTTGCAGGGGCGCTTGGGCACCAGGTCGCGGGCACAGACCACTACCAGTTCGATCTTGCCGATGGATTGCCCAATGATGTTTTCCGGGAACACCTTGCCCGCCGGGAACAAGGCCACCACCGCATCGAGTTCGGCACTTTCGATCTTGCCCACCAACTGGCCGCCCCAGCCGGTGGCAACCTGGGCCCGCAGGTCCGGGTATTCGCTGCGCATGTGCTTGAGCGCATCGAGCAGCACCACATCGCCAATGGTTTGCGGCACGCCCAGGCGAAACAGCCCGGTGGGCGGCGTGTCGCTGGCTACCAGTTCACGCAGGGCGTCCATTTCCCGCAGGATCGAACGGCACTGCTCATAGACCCGGGTGCCGATCACGGTGGGTTTCAAGGGTTTGGTATTGCGGTCGAACAGCTCCACCCCCAGGGCCTGCTCGAAGTTCTGTACACGCCGGGTAATCGCCGGTTGAGTCAGTTGCAGCGACTCGGCCGCATGGCTGATCGATTGGCAACGAATCACTTCGACAAAGGCATCGATATCGTCAATTTTCATTTGGCCCGCACATGAAAAACAGTCACTAAAATGTCGAAAAAGCATAGTTCCAATCAGCCGCCCTGCAAAGCCCGTTGATTGTTACGGCGCTTTTCACTGCCCCGCAGGGGGCTGATTGAAGCGACTGCAGCAGCCAGTCTGCAGATCCAGGCACCCACGAAAAAGCCCGGCGCGACCCTTCGCACCGGGCTTGCTGTGCTGCGTGACGGCTTCAGCGCCGGTGAGCCAGCGAGCGCACCAGGCGATCCCCCAGGCTCTGCACGCCCTGCACCAGAATCACCAGGACCACCACGGTGGCGACCATGATCTGGTTGTTGAAACGCTGGTAGCCGTAGCGAATCGCCAGGTCGCCCAGGCCACCACCGCCAATCACCCCGGCCATCGAGGAGAAACCGATCAGCATCACCAGGGTCAGGGTGATCCCCGCCAACAGTGCCGGCAGCGCTTCGGGCAGCAGCACCTTGAAGATCACATGGCGAATGTCACCGCCCATGGCCAGGATCGCTTCAATGCGCCCCTTGTCGACTTCATCCAGGGCGTTCTCGACGATTCGCGCAAAAAAAGGAAAGGCGCCAATGGTGATCGGCACCACCGCCGCCGTGCTGCCCAGGGTGGTGCCCACCACCAGCCGGGTCAGGGGGATCAAGGCGATCAGCATCACCACGAACGGCAGCGAGCGCCCCAGGTTGACCAGCGCCCCCAGGGCGTTGTTGAGCCTTGGCAGCGGATACAGGCCGCGGGCACGGCTGACAAACAGCAACACCCCCAGCGGCAGGCCGATCAGCAGGGTAAAGAGCCCGGCCAGCAGCACCATGTACAGGGTTTCCCCGGTGGCGTTGAACAGCAGTTGGGCGATTTCATTCCAGTCAGTGGTTTTGTTCATGAGGATTCAGCCCTGACCCCGCGCTGCTTGAGAAAGTCCACCACCTGCGCCAGCTTCAGCGCATCGTGGGGTTGGCGAAACGCGACACGCAGGCGCCCTACCCGCTGCCCGCCGATCGACTCCACGCCACTGGCCAGCAAGCTCACATCCACCCCCTGCTGCTGGGCCAGTTCCTGCAGAATCGGGGTCGCCAGCAGGGAATCGAAAAACGTCAGTTCCAGCGCCTGGCGGGTGTCGTCTTCGGCACCCAGCGCCCTCTGGTAACCGGGCAACAGCGAACGCCCAAGGCTTGAACCCGGGTCCGCCAGCAACTGGCGAATCGGCCCGGCCTCCACCAGGCGCCCCAGGGCCAGGGAGGCGGCGTGGTCGCAGATCGACTTGACCACCTCCAGCTCGTGGGTGATCAGGACAATGGTCACCCCCAACTGGCGATTGATATCGCGCAACAGCTCCAGGATCGACGCCGTGGTTTCCGGGTCGAGGGCGCTGGTGGCTTCGTCCGAGAGCAAATACGCCGGGCGCGCAGCCAGTGCCCGGGCAATGCCCACGCGCTGCTTCTGTCCACCCGACAGTTGTGAGGGAAAGGCCTCGGCCTTGTCGCCCAGGCCCACCAGGTCCAGCAGCTCGCCGACCCGCGCCAGGCGCTGGGCCTTGGGCATGCCGGCGATTTCCAGGGGCACCGCGATGTTGTCCCTGACCGTGCGCGCATGCAGCAGGTTGAAGCCCTGGAAGATCATGCCGATGCGCTGGCGTTGCTGGCGCAATGGCTTGTCGCCCAGGGTGGTCAGGTCTTGCCCGTCCATGATGATGCGCCCGGAACTGGGGCGTTCGAGCAGATTGAGGCAACGCAACAGGGTCGACTTGCCCGCCCCGCTGCGCCCGAGAATGCCGTACACCGCGCCATCGGGGATGCTCAACGACACCCGGTCCAGCGCCGGTGCCTGCCCGGCCCCGTAGCTTTTGCTCAACTGCTCGACTTCAATCATGGCTGGCTGCCCGCGACCGCTACCGGGATCACCGACCCCGAGTAGTTTTCAGTGATGAACTTGGCCACTTGCGGCGAATTCAGGTCCTTGGCTAATTGCTTGATCCGCGGGTCATCCACCAGCTTGGGGATGGTGACCAGGATGTTGGCGTAAGGGTTGTGCGCGGCCTTCTCCAGGCCCAGGGCATCCTTGGCCGGTACCAGCCCGGCTTCCAGGGCGTAGTTGCCGTTGATCACCGCCAGGTCGACATCGTCCAGGGCCCGGGGGATCTGCGGCGATTCGATCTCGATAATCTTCAGTTGCTTGGGGTTCTGCGCGATGTCCTTGGGGGTCGCCTGGTCGCGGGCCGGGTCGTCGAAACCGGGCTTGAGCTTGATCAGGCCATTGTCTTGCAGCAGGTACAGGGCGCGACTCAGGTTGGTGACGTTATTGGGCACCGCCACTGTGCCTTTGACGGGCACCTGGTCGAAGCTCTTGTGGCGGTGGGAGTAAATCCCCAGGGGCTCGATGTGCACCGTGGCGGCCACCGCGAACTTCTGGCCCAGGGCCTGCTCCTGGGATTGCAGGTACGGCAGGTGCTGGAAATAGTTGGCGTCGACATCACCGTGGGCCAGCAACTCGTTGGAATTCACGCCGTTGGGGATCTCGATGATCTTGAGCTGCAACTGCGGGTCGATCTTCTGCACGTAGGCCAGGATCTGCGCGTGGGGCACCGGGTCGGCGGCGACCCGCAGGGGTTCCACGGCCTGCACGGCAAATGCGGCGGACAGTCCACTCAACAACGCCAGGGTCAATGCGCTTTTCTTCAACATGGGGCAGTCCTTGATCGGATAACGAATAAAGAGGTCAGGCACTCAGTGCCGCGGGCAGCAAGGCGTCGCCATAGAAGCGCTGCGCCACATCCGGATGGGAGCGCAGACGCCCCTTGAGGTAATTCCAGCCGACATCGCGCAGCAACGGGTTGGCCGGGTCGCTGGCCGGGCCACGGGCTTCGCGTTGCAGCTCGGCTGGCAGCGGATACAGCGGCACCACTGCGTCCAGCCGGGCGCCGAGGAAGAACGCAATGGACAGGCGATCGCGGTCCGGCGGCGGCGAATGCACCCGGTGCACGGTGGCCCGCAGGTAGCCATTGCTCGCCAGCTCCAGCAGCTCGCCGATGTTCACCACCAGCGAGTTCTCCCGTGGCAGGGCATCGATCCAGCGGCCTTCCTCGACCTCCACCTGCAGCCCGGCCTGTTGGTCCTGCAAGAGAAAACTCAGGAACCCGGAATCCTTGTGCGCGCCGACGCCCTGCTGGCTTTCGCCGGGGACACGACCGGGATAGCGGATCAACTTGATGTGTTCATTGGGCTTGTCGCCGTACAACTGATCGAAGGCCTGCTCCGGCAGTGACAGCGCCAGGGCGAAAGCGCGCAGCAGGCGCAGGGACATGGCGGTCATCGCCTGTTGCCATTCCAGCAGCAAGGGTTTGAGTTGGGGCAAGGCTTCGGGCCATTGGTTGGGCCCTTGCAGGCGTGCCCAGGCCGGGCTGTGGGCGTCCAGTGCCAGGGCCTGGCGCTCGGCCCCGACATCGAACTGCTCGCGCAAGTCCGGCTGGCCACGGGTGATCTCGGAGGCCGCGCGGTTATAGCCGCGAAAATGCGCGGAATTGATCATCCCCACCGCCAGTTTCTGCGCCTCGGGCAAGGCAAAGAACTGCCGCGCCTGCTGCTGCACCTGTTTCAGCAATTGGCTGTCGATGCCGTGTCCGGTCAGGTAGAAAAACCCCACATCCCGCGCCGCATGGCGCAGTTGCTCAAGAAACCCCTGGCGCTGCGCGGGGCTACCGTCCAGCAGCGCCAGGTCCAGCGAAGGCAGCGCGGTGATATCCAGCGAGTGCGACATGCTTCACTCCCCTGTGAATTGAAAAAGTCCGATGCGCGCCGTAACCCCTGCGCGCAACCCTTGCGCTCAAAACGGGTTCAGAGCTTGGCGATCGACACTTCGGTGGATTTGACGAAGGCAATGACTTCGCTGCCGATCTTCAATTCCAGGTCGCGCACCGAACGGGTGGTGATCACCGAGGTGACGATGCCCGACGCGGTCTGCACGTCGATTTCCGAAACCACCTGGCCTTCGTGGATCTCCTTGATCACGCCCTTGAACTGATTGCGTACGTTGATCGCTTTAATGGTCATGCTCGGTCTTCCTGTGTGAGGCCCGGCAAATCCGCCGGGTGGCTGAGGGCTAAAGTGCACCCTTGGCGAACTGTTTTAAAGGAATAAATAATTAGTATTTTATTCTTTTTAGATATATTGAACCCCTCCCCGCCAAGCCGGTCGGCTTGACCCCACGCGGCACCTTTGTTTTTCTGGGGCCCCACAGCCGATCAGGCTGTTTCAGGAGGTTATGTATGCGCAGGCTCGAACTGGCGGGCGTCAGCGTCCCGGTGATAGGACAAGGCACCTGGCACATGGGCGAGGACCGTCATCAACGGACCCGGGAAGTGAACGCGTTACGTACCGGTATCGATCTGGGCATGAGCCTGATCGACAGCGCCGAAATGTACGCCGAGGGCGGCGCCGAGACAGTGGTCGGCGAAGCCATTGCCGGGCGGCGCGAGCAGGTGTTTCTGGTGAGCAAGGTCTACCCGCACAATGCCGGCCGCCAGGGTATCCCCCAGGCTTGCGAGCGCAGCCTGAAACGGCTGGGCACTGACTATATCGATCTGTACCTGCTGCACTGGCGCGGCCAGTACCCCTTGGAAGAAACCGTCGAGGCCTTTGAACGCCTGCGGGCCGACGGCAAGATCGGGCGCTGGGGCGTGTCCAACTTCGACCTGGACGACTTGCAGGAGTTGGCGGCACCGGCCTGTGCCACCAACCAGGTGCTGTACAACATCGAAGAGCGCGGCATCGAGTTCGACCTCCTGCCCTGGAGCCAGCAGCAGCGCCTGCCGATCATGGCGTACTGCCCGATTGCCCAGGCCGGCGCCCTGCTCGCCCATCCGCTGCTGGAACAGATTGCCCAGCGCCACCAGGTGACCACGGCCCAGGTTTCCCTGGCCTGGGTATTGCGCCAGGAGGGGGTAATCGCGATTCCCAAGGCGGTGCATCCGGAACACCTGCGACTCAACGCCGCCGCTGCCAGCCTGCAACTGGAGGCCGAGGACCTGGCCGCCATCGATAGCGCCTTCGCCGGCCCCACACGCAAGCGACGCCTGGCGATGATTTAAGCCCGAATCGGCGCTTTCTGGACGCTGCTCAGAAAAGACTGACGATTAGCAGAGTTCTGACACCGATGTATTTAAGATTCGTCTGATGCCTGGGCAGTGTGTCTCAGCTTTACAGTTGGCGCATGAGACTAAAAAGCTGCCTGCATCAGATAAATCCACTCTTTTCCCGGCCTGAAGCCGTTCTCCGCTTGCTTCGGCTTTTTGCGTTGCTGCTGCTCGCAGGCATCCTGATCGGCGTCTACAACTTTGTGCGTTCGACCCTGAACGACAACCTGTCCCGGCGTCACAGCTACATGAGCGGCGCCATTGCCCAGGCGCAAACCTTCTTCACCACCCGTGAAACCCTGCTCGAAAGCCTCAGCCTGTCGGCGGTGCGCCAGACGGCGGAACAGGCGCAACTGCCTCCAGCGGCTGAAGACCAGATCAGGCTGCAACTGGGCAATGCCGGTGGCGAGCGGTGGAGTATCTGGCTCACCGAACGCATGCGCGAACACCTCAAGCGCAATCAACTGAATCTGCTGTACATCAGCGCAGCCCCTCGACCTCGGGTCGAGCGTCTGTACAGCGCCAACCCGCAGGCAGCCGCCGTGCCGGCGTCGGTACTGGAGCACCTGTCGACGCGGGAACCCCGGATGACGCTCGGCGAGGAAGGTCAGTGGCTGACCGAACAATCGGCGCAGTCCACCCAGCTGTACATTTTCTTTGCCCTCGATCATCGCGTCGCCGATTCCGGCTGGCTGGGCCTGGAGATGGATGGCAACGAAGTCCTGGCGGCTCTCAGCGACCAGAGCGCCGGGGAATTCATGATCCTCAACTCCCAGGGCGCCCTGGTCCTCACCAACACCCCTACCTACCGCTTGAGCCAGGCCCTGCTTGAGCTGCAGCGCGATAACTTTTTCGGTTTTATCGGCGGTGCCTGGTTTCCCGAGCAGTTGGTGATCCGCAAGCAACTCAAGTCCACGGATTGGCAACTGATCTACGCCTTCGAACTGCGCAAGCTGCTCCAGGATCTGTGGCCGCAACTGCTGGGCGCGCTGCTGTTCAGCCTGCTGAGCAGCGGCCTGATCTACCTGCTGACCCGGCGTGTGGAGCAGCACTTTATCGTCCCGGCGCTGAACCGGATCCAGGCATTGGTGGAGAGTGAGGCTTTCAGCCGCGACGTGATCCAGACCGCCCCCGTGGCCCTGTGCGTGTTACGCCGCAGCGACGGTCAGGTGGTCCTGGAAAATACCCTGGCGCAACAATGGCTGGATCAAGGAAAAGCCCAGGGCCTGCTGTGGGATGGCTGGATCCGGCAGGCGTTTGAACCGGATGGCGGCGCCCCCATCGATGATTTCGAAACCGCCGAGGGCCGGCACCTCCAGCTGAGTTCGGTGCCAACCCGCTACCACGGCGAAGACGTGCTGCTCTGCGCCTTCAGCGACATCAGCACACGCAAGCAGGTTGAAGCCGCACTCGATGAAGCCCGTTCCCTGGCCGAGTCTGCCAACGAGGCCAAGACCCTGTTCCTGGCTACCATGAGCCACGAGATCCGGACCCCGCTCTATGGTGTGCTCGGAACCTTGGAACTGCTGGGGCGCACCCGGCTCGACCAGCAGCAGAAACACTATCTGCAGGCGATGGAGGGCTCGTCGGCGACCCTGCTGCAGATGATCTGCGGCGTGCTCGACGTGTCGAAAATCGAAGCCGGAGAACTGGCACTGGAACTCCGGGAGTTTTCGCCCCTGGACCTGGCTTGCGAAATCGTCCAGAGCTATGCCGCCGCCGCTCAGGCCAAGGGCCTGCAACTGTATGCCTGCCTTGAGTGGCAACTGCCGGAACGGCTGGTGGGTGATGTCGCGCGCATGCGGCAGATACTCGGCAACCTGTTGAGTAATGCGCTCAAGTTCACGGACGTCGGGCGCGTGGTGCTGCGGGCCCACCTGCTTGAACTGGAGGGGAACCGCTGCACCCTCGAGTGGCAGGTCAGCGATACCGGCAAGGGCATCGCCGAGCAGGACCAAAGGATGCTGTTCGAACCGTTTTTCCAGACCTCGGGCAATACCAACGTGGTTGCCGGCACCGGTCTGGGTCTGCCCATCTGCCTGCGCCTGACACGGTTGATGAACGGCGACATGCGCGTGGTCAGCGAGCTTGGGCTGGGCAGCAGCTTCAGCCTGAGCCTGCCGTTGCAACGGGCCATGGACACGGCTCAATCCCCTTTCATGCCCCTGCTCGGGCCCCAGATCATCTACGTGCGGTCTTCAGTACGCGAGCTGGCGGAGAGCCTGGCGGGCTGGTTGCGACGCTGGGGCGCGCGGGTGCACCTGCGCCTGCCCGGCTACATCGATGCCGCCAGCGACTGCGTGTTGCTCGAACTGCACCCGGGCGCCATCAAGCACCGGCTCGAACCCGAATGGCAGGGGCCGCTGGTTCTGGCCTGCGGCATCGGGCATCACGAGCCGCGCCGCAACCATGGCTGGCAGGTGGATGTCAGCGACCTGCGGGCCATTCACCGGGCCGTCAGCCAGGCCCAGGGACAGCCCGCTACCGAGGACGAAACCCTGGTCCAGAGCCACGATCTGCCCAAGCTGGGCCTGCATGTGCTGGTGGCCGAGGACAACGTGATCAATCAGTTGATCCTCAAGGACCAGCTGGAAGAATTGGGCTGCAGCGTAAAACTGGCCGGCAACGGCGACGAAGCCTTGAGCCTGTGGCACAACGAGCGCTTCGATGTGGTCCTGACCGATATCAACATGCCCAGGCTCAATGGCTATGAATTAAGCCGAGAGCTGCGGCGACTGGGGTGCAGCACGCCGATTTTCGGTGCAACCGCCAACGCCATGCACGGCGAAGAAGCCCAATGCCTGGCCGCCGGCATGGAGCGCTGTCTGGTCAAACCCTTTTCCCTGCGCACGCTGCTCAGTTATCTCGCGCCCTACGCCAAGGCAGCGCCGCAGCCCGGACCGCCGGACACCTGAACCTGCCGCTGTTGCCCGCGCAATCGCCCCAACCCGCAACCCCTGCCACCCACTCGGAGCGGCTACTGCCCATGCCCTTGTCTAGCCCACCTTGCGCCGCCGATATGGATGCGCTGCTACTGCCCGTGGCCTTGCGCGAAGTGTTTATCAGCACCCTGCGTGCGGATATCCAGCGCATTGAGATCGCCCTGGACACGGGCAATACCTTGCACGCGGCGCAATGCTTTCACAGCGTTGCCGGGGCCCTGGGCGTGGTCAACGCTTTGCCCCTGGCGCGCGCCTGTGTCGAGCTGGAAAACCAACTGCGCGAGCAGTGCTCAGGTTCCGGCCTGGAGCTACAGGCCCGGCAGCTGGCGCAACGGCTGACGCTGTTTCTTGATCAGTTGGAGCAATGAGCTCAACTCGAATGAACTCAACCCGGCAGCGGCAGATCGGGCTGCAAGGCCCACCAGCTCGGCAGCAGTTGCTGGACCCGTGCCTCGCCAAAACGATCATCGATCAACATCACCACCCCGCGATCCTGCTGGCTGCGAATCACCCGGCCCGCCGCCTGCACCACTTTCTGCAGCCCCGGGTAGAGGTAGGTGTAGTCATAACCGGCGCCAAAGATCGCCGCCATGCGCTGCTTCAACTGCTCGTTCACCGGGTTCAACTGGGCCAGGCCCAGGGTGGCGATAAAGGCACCGATCAGCCGCGATCCCGGCAAATCGATACCCTCGCCAAACGCCCCGCCCAGCACCGCAAACCCGATGCCCTGGCCTTCGCTGCTGAACTGATCGAGAAAGCCCTGGCGCTGCCCTTCGTCCATGCCCCGCGATTGCAACCACAGGGCAATGTCCGGATGCTCTCGGGCCAGTAGCTGCGCCACCTGCTGCAGGTAATCAAAACTGCTGAAGAACGCCAGGTAATTGCCGGGACGCTGACGGAACTGGCGAGCCATCAGCTCGACAATCGGCGCCAGGGACGCCTGGCGATGCACAAAACGGGTGGAGATGCGCTTGACGATATGC
This sequence comes from Pseudomonas sp. MF09150, assembly GCF_059862355.1. Taxonomy (NCBI): domain Bacteria; kingdom Pseudomonadati; phylum Pseudomonadota; class Gammaproteobacteria; order Pseudomonadales; family Pseudomonadaceae; genus Pseudomonas; species Pseudomonas sp. MF09150. The sequence continues at coordinate 130,984 of NZ_JCBCUS010000001.1, forward strand.
ACCTCCAGTTGCGCCGCGTCGAACGGCGACTCGACATCGACCCAGACCGTGGTGTCCGGCAGGCCCAGCAGGTCGCTGTAGTAATGCCGCGGGTTGAGGGTCGCGGAAAACAGCACGCAACTGCGCGCCGCCGTCAGCCTCGGGCGAATGAAACCCGCCGGCACCACATTACGCAGGCACAGCTGGGACAGGCTGCGCTTGGCATTGAGTTCACGCTTGCTGATATCGAACAGAAAGTGCTCATCGAACAGCTCGGCAACCCGGGTGAACTGCAGCATCTCGAAGTAGAAACCCTGCAGGCTGGCATCCAGCCCCTGGGGGTGATCGTTGAGGTAATCGCCAATCGCCGAAACGCACAGCGACAGGGCCTTGAGCAAGGCTGCCGGCGCCTGGGCATAGGCCTGGTATGGCGCCAGTTGCTCCTTGTGCAGGGCATTCCACTCCCGGTTCAAGCGTTGCAAGGGCTTTTTCAGCGCCTCGGGCGCCGCCGCCCGCACAGTGTTCATCTGGTACTGGTCGAGGCTGGCGCTGTACATCGATCGCCCGCGCTCCACCAGGTTGTGCGCCTCGTCCACCAACACCGCCACGGTCCACTGATTGGCCTGGGCCAGGCCGAACAGCAAGGCGCTGAAATCGAAGTAGTAGTTGTAGTCCGCGACCACCAGGTCGCTCCAGCGGGCCATTTCCTGGCTCAGGTAATAGGGGCAGACCTCATGCGCCAGGGCAATCTGCCGCAGACGCTGCTGGTCCAGCAGGCGCACCTGGCTGGCCGTCTGCCGCGCCGCCGGCAAGCGATCGTAGAAGCCGCGGGCCAGGGGGCAGGACTCGCCGTGGCAGGCCTTGTCCGGGTGCTCGCAGGCTTTGTCCCGGGCCACCAGCTCCAGTACCCGCAACGGCAGTTCGGGGCAACTGTCGAACAGCACCTGGGACGCATCCAGCGCCAGTTTGCGGCCCGGGGTCTTGGCCGTCAGGAACAACAGCTTGTCCAGGTGCTGCGGGGCCATGGCCTTGAGCATGGGGAAGATGGTGCCAATGGTCTTGCCGATCCCGGTCGGTGCCTGGGCCATCAGGCAGCGCCCGGTGCTCACCGCCTTGTACACCGACTCCGCCAGGGAGCGCTGGCCGCTGCGAAACTCTCCATGGGGAAACGCCAGGGCCTGGGTTGCCAGGTCCCGCGCGCTGCGGTGCGCCAGTTCCTGCTCGGCCCACTGCACAAAGACTGCGCATTGCTGCTTGAAAAACTGCTCCAGCGTCGCCGCCTCAAAGGGCTCGACCAAGGCGGTTTCCTGCTCGCTGACAATGTCGAAATACACCAGCGCCAGGCGGATCTCACTCAGTTCCAGGGCCTGGCACATCAGCCAGCCATAGACCTTGGCCTGGGCCCAGTGCAGTTGCCGATGGTTGGCCGGCATGCGGCTGAGGTCGCCACGGTAGGTCTTGACCTCCTCCAGCAGGTTTTGCGTGGGGTCGTAGCCATCGGCCCGGCCCTTGACCGTCAGCGGCCCATATTGGCCTTGCAGGGCCACTTCGTTCTGGTAGCCGGGGCTGCGTCGGGCGGCCACCGTGCGATGGCCGGCGATGCCTTCGAGCGCAGTGGGCGATGGGGTGAAACGCAAGTCGAGGTCACCAATCTTGGCCGTGAACTCGCACAGCGTCCGCACCGCGATGCGGTAGCTCAAGCCGGCTGCTCCTGCCATTGCACATAGCAGACCGCCACCGGCATCTGGTGCTGGTGGCAGAACTCCAGCCAGCGCAACTGGTTGTCCTGCAGGCGATCGCCCGGGCCCTTGACCTCGATCATGCGGTAGGTCTTTTGCTCGGGCCAAAACTGGATCAGATCCGGCATGCCGGCACGATTGGCGCGGATATCCAGCAACAGGCGCTCGAACCAGTGCTTGAGGTGGATCGCTGGCAGGCAGTCCAGGGCCTGGTCGAGCAGCTCTTCGGTCAGCGCCCCCCAGAACACGAAGGGTGATTGCACGCCCCACTTGGCCACGAAGCGCTGGCGGATGGTGCGGACGTAACGCCCGTCATCCAGCTCGGCCAGGCAGGCCTGGAACAACTCGGCGCGACGGGGATGGAAATCTTCACTCAACAGGTCCACCGGCCCGCGCTGGAACGGGTGAAAGAACGCCCCGGGCAACGGTGCGAAGATCGCCGGCCAGCACAGCAGGCCGAACAGCGAATTGATCAGGCTGTTCTCGACGTAGTGCACCGGGGCCTGCTCGGCATGCAGGTGGGCCTGGACGTGGTACTCCACCGACAGCAGCGCATCGCTGCGGGCCAGGTTCAGCTCCAGGCGTTGTGGCTCGCGACCCGGCACCCGGCGCTGGACCGGCCCGCCCAGCTTGCGCCGCAGGCGCGGCAACACCCGCAGCAACAGCTGCTGTTCGGCTGCGCTTTGCGGTGCCTGGGCCGCTACCTCGGCCAGCGCCAGGGCCTGGGGATAGTCGCCGCTGCGTTCCAGCACGCGGATCAGCCGCATCCGTGCCCCGGGGTAGGCACAGCCGCTATAGATCGCCAGGGCCAGCGCCCAGTCCGCCACACGTTCGCAGTGCTGGCCCAGCTGAAACAGCAGCTTGGCGCGGCGTTTTTCCAGCCAGGGGTTGTCGATGGGCAAGGCCTGGATCCGGGCCAGCACATCAGCCAGCTCGTGCCCGGCTTCGAAGGCTTCCTGGCACTGTTGCAAATAGATAAAGCCATCCACGTCCCTGCGGCTGCGCAAGCCGCGGGAATCGGCGCTGAACTCGACTTTTTCGTAGGTGTAGATGCCAAGGTCGGCCAGCACGAACTCCGACCAGTCCTGGTACAGGTTGCCGAAAAACATCAGGCGCAGGCGATCGCACAGATCCATGACTGTCAGGCTCAGCAACTGATCATCGAGCTGCGGGCACCAATCGGCGAAGGCTCGGGGCGGGGCCCCATGCTCGGTCAATGCCGCCAGCCAATCGGTTTTCCTGGCTTTGGGCTGATCGATGAGGGCGGCGAAACACTGCAGGATTTCGGCCTTTTGCAACAGACCGAACAGCTCGTCCAGGGACACCTCGGCCCCCGGGTCGACCCAGCCCAGGCGCACCAGGGGCGTGGCCGCCAGGGTGATATCGCCGATCTCGGCATAACTCAGCTTGGCGGCACGAAAATGCCGGCCCTTGCGCATCACCAGGCGTACCAGCAATGCCTGGGCAGGTTGCGGCAACCCGGCGAAATCAGCGATGAAGCGCTGCTCTTCAGGGCACAGCAGGTCGGCATACCGCTGCTCGATCCAGGCCAGCACTTGCTGAAAGTTGTGCAGGTAATAGAACGGGTTTTCGAGGGGGTTGGAAGTCACAGAAGGCAGGCACCGCGGAAAAAGACACTGGTTATGCATACAGATAACAGCTGTGCGCCGTGCCTGGCAAACACTATTGGATAAATGGCGCCCCGGCTTGCCGGCCCTGGACGAACACTTTTTTCCGAGGGTTATCGCGATGGAGAATGACTATAGAGTCATCAAAATACGGCACACTGTGCCGCTTCAACGTGCATGAACGAGAGGTTTGTCTATGAAGTTTGAAACCCTGGGCCTGGCCCTGGCTGCCACCGCACTCCTGGCCTTGGCGGGTTGCGCCTCGCCCACCGTGGTGACCTTGCAGAACGGCACCCAGTACCTGACCAAGGATGTGCCAAAGACCCGCACGGCCGATGGCTTCTATGAGTTCGTCGATATTTCCGGCAAGAAAATTCGCATCAAGGCGGACGATGTAGCCACCGTCCGCCAGGAACAATAACCGCTTCCGATCAAGGACAATCAGCGGTAGAGGCCGAGCCCCGGGACACTGCCATCGCAGGAAATACTCTGCTGGGCATTGCGCTTGTACAACTCGCCGCGAACCTTCTGGCAGCGGTCATATTCCTGCCTGGCGGCATTGTCGATGCTGATATTGCCCGTGGTTTCCGGCTGTTGGCCGTCCCCCAGGCGGACCTGGGCCCAGGGTTGCTCCGGGGCGATGTGAAAGCGGCTGGGGGCGGGCTGTTGCTTGGGTTCGACCTTCAATTTGGCCCCGGCCGGCAATTGCTCCGGGGTCACGCCATAACGCTGCAAAATCGAGTTGTGCGGCAGCTCGTCCGCCAGCGTCGTGCCTGCCAGCAGGCTCAGCACCAGACCGATTGCACACCTCTTGTTGTTACTCACCTGACTTGTCTCCTGCTGTCCATTGGGCCGGTGCGACGGCTTGTGGCCATTGCCCGTGCCTGAATAACGCATGGGCTGCCTGACGCTTTAGTCCCTGCCCGCGCCCCTGGATAAAGGCGCCGGGCCCGCCCTCGCGGTCTGCGTCATGTTGGCTATGCTTTCCCAGCGCTCACCATGAGCGCCCTCGGGCGGTAGCCCCAGGTGCAAGGTATTGGAGTCATTATTTGGGGTGCGGGTCACGCCCGGTTACCGATGACTGCCGCGATGCCTGCATTGCCCCCTACAAGGAGTAGCCATTGTGCAAAGCCCTAACCCGCTGTTGAACTATTGCCGGACCCTGCCCCTCAAGACCCTGGCGTTGACCCTGGTATTGGGCGGCCTGAGCGCCTGCGCCAACATCAATGCGCGAACCACTGAATACGTCGGCGTGACCCACGCCGGGCCCACCTCACCGGCGTCGGTCCAGGTGCTGCGCAGCGAGCCGACCCGCCCTCACATTCGCCTCGGTGAAGTGGTCCTGGACAGCAGCGTCGATCCGGCACCACCGGTCAGTGAAATCGAGCAGAAACTACGGGAAGAAGCCGCGAAGATCGGCGGCGATGCAGTGGTCGTGGTGTATGACAAGATCCAGCCGGTATCAGCCTATGTCAGCGGCCCATTGTGGGACCGGGACATCCAGACCATCGATGGGCGCAAGCTCAAGGGCATCGTGATCGGCTACCAGTGATGGGGGGTGGCGGCGCATGCGAGGCACGCGCCGCCCGTCTCGATGCCTCAGGCGAGGACGATGCCCGCGCCGTTCAACTGCTCCAGGCCCACGCCCACCAGGGTCACCGAAGCCTGGCCAAAGCTCAGCAGCGTGTCATTGCCCACCGCCGTGGCGTGGGCACGGTAGCTGTCGTTCGGCGCCACCCCGGCCACCCCCATGAACACCAGGCTGTCACTGGGCTGGTACCCCAGCAGCCGGTCATGGCCGAAGTCGCCACTGAAGACAAAGGTGTTGTGGCCGCCCCCCGCCTGCAGCAGGTCATCACCGGCGCCGCCGACAAACACGTGATGGCCGAGTTCGCCCAGCAGATGATCGTTGCCCCCCAGGCCGAACAGCCAGTCACCCACGCTGTCGGCCCGCACCTGGTTGGCGCCGGCGTCGCCACTGTGGGACTTGGCGTAGGCGGTCAGCACCGAGCCCGCCAGCAGGCCTTTGTCCGTGACCTGGTGACTGACCTCATCCTTGAACAACCCCCACAACGCGCCTGACTCCTTGCTGGTCAAGGTGCCGATATCCCGGGTGATGCTGATACCGCCCTGGGCATCGCGGATGTACAGGCTGCCGGCGCCATCGTTGGCAAATTCCAGGTTGTGCACCGACTGCTGCAACTCCAGGGTGTTGTGCCCCTGGCCACCGAGCAGGATGTTGTAGCCGCCGCCATCACGGAACGTATCGTTGCCCGCGCCGCCCTCCAGGTAGTCATTGCCCTTGCCGCCCTGGATCAGGTCGTTACCGTCGCTGCCGATGATAAAAGTGCTGCCCCGGTGCGCCTCGGCATTGCGGTTGAGGTCCTGGACCCAGGTGCCGGCCCGTGCCGGGTCAGACAGGTTGGCGACGATGATGGTCGAGTCCTGGTGGGTGAAGTCATAGAACGCCGAGTTCAGCACCCGGGTCATGCCGGAGTCGTAGCCACTGGGCAGGTGGGACAGCCAGGTGGGCACATTGAGAATCGAGAACGGCAGCAGGTTCCAGGCGCTGGAGGCGTAGAAGTCGTTGAAGCTGACGATGTTATTGGTCGCCGACTCATGAGGCGCATCGTGCACCCCGAGGGATGACAGGTTGAAGGTGGAACCGTCCAGGGCGCGAAACACCGGGTCGTTTTCAAAGCCGATGTTCAGCACTTTGTCGCCGGCGCTCTGGGTCGGCGAAGCGTAGGCCAGGTACTGGGCATCCTTGAAAAACCCGTCCCAGCGCCCTTCGCTTAGGTCCGCCAGGCTATTGACTGCCAACCCGCCCAGGCTATGGCCGCTGACCACGATATCCGAGCCGCTCAGGCCATTGGCCCGGGCAAAGGCCGCGACATCGCCCAGCAGGCCGCCGAACGCCTCGCCGCTGTAGTTCTTGGCGTAGTCCTGGGGCCCCAGGGCCGCCAGCAGGTCGTTGAGCACATCGCCGATGGAGTCGCTGATCACCGATTCGCGCGGGCCGCTGGTGCCGCGAAAGGCAATGCCGATCGAGGTCAACTGGCCATTGGCGTCGTACTGGCCGAGGACTTCGGCCTGGGCCGTGGTGTAGCCGGCCTTTTCACCAAAAAAAGTGCCACGCACATCGACCTTGCCGCCATACCCCAGTTGGGCGGCGCTGATCGGTGTCCAGCCGGCCTGGTGCAAGGCGTCGAGGGCGGCCTTTTCCGAGTCGGGGTTCCACGGCACGCCGGGAATCACCCCCTGGGAATCGCTGCTGCCGATCAGTGCGCTGACCAGGGTCGCCGGCAGGCCGAGGCCGAAGCCGTTGTGCTGATAGCCCACGGCAAAGCCGTTATCGAGGTTGTGGTAGGAATACAGGGTGATTGCCAGGGCATCGGCGAACAGCGCCTTGCTGCCTTCGCTGCCGAGGTTTTTGTAGTCATAGACCGCCATGATGGTGCCTCTCTTTTGGGAAAACCGGGCTGAAACCGGCGCCGCCAGCAAGCCGACGGCGCACGCTTGCACTGCCTGCTCAGGCGAAGACCAGCCCCGCGCCGACCAGGCTGTCCGGGGCGATACCGACCAGGGTCACGGAGTAGTCGCCCACACTCAGCACCGTGTCCTGGCCGCTCTGCGTCAGGTGCTGGCTGTAGTCGTAGCCCTGCCCGGCACCTTCGACGCCGAGGAACACCAGCCTGTCGCTGCCCTGGTAGCCGTGCAGGGTGTCGAAGCCAAAGGCGCCGTTGAACAGGAAGGTGTTGCCGCCGCCGCTGGCGTACAGCTCATCGTTGCCGGCACCGCCGACGAAGGTCACCTGGCTGTGCTCGCTGCGCAGCAGGTCATCGCCGCCAAGGCCGAACAACCAGTCGCCCTCGCCGCTGGCCACCAGTGAATTGCCGTAGGCATCGCCGTTGAGCGAATGGTTGTAGGGCGTCAACTGGTCACCGGCCAACAGCCCGGCAGCGGTGACCTCGTGACTCACCTCTTTGCTGAACAGGCCCCAGGCAAAGCCCGGCTCCTTGCTGACCAGGGCACCGATGTCCCGGGTCAGGCTGATGCCGCCGTAGGCATCGCGCACATACAAGGTGCCGTCGCCATCGTTGGCCAGGGTGAAGTGATCGAGGGGCTGGCGCAGTTCGAACACGTTGTGTCCCTTGCCGCCGAGTATCACGTTATAGCCGCCGTCATCGCGAAAACGGTCATCGCCATCGCGGCCTTCCAGGAAGTCATTGCCACGCCCGCCCTTGAGCAGGTCGTTGCCGTCACTGCCAATGATAAAGGTGCTGCCCGTATGCGCCTCGGCATTGCGATTGAGGTCTTCGACCCAGGTGTTGCCACGGCTGGACGACGACAGGTTGGAAATGACCAGGGTCGAATCCTTGCTCGTCAGCCCGTAGAAGCTTGAGTCGATCACCCGATTCAGCGCATCGGCATACCCGGCCGACCCGTGGGCCTGCCACGACTGCGGGTTGAGAATGCTTTGCGGCAGCAGGTTCTCCAGAGTGCTGGCGTAATGGTCGTTGAAGTTGACGATATTGTTGGTGGCCGAGGGCTGTGGCTGATCGTGGCTGCCCAGGGAGGTCACGCTGAAGCGGGTGCCGTCGAGCACCCGGAATACCGGGTCGTTTTCAAAACCGATGTTCAGCACCTGGGGCGTGGCCGGGCTCTGGGTCGGCGAGGCAAAGGCCACGTAGTTGGCCTGCTGATAAAACCCGCCCCAGTGCTCGCCACTCAGGGCCGCCAGGCTGTTGACCGCCAACCCGCCCAGGCTGTGGCCGCTGACCAGCACATCCTTGGCCCCAAGGCCCTGGGCCTGGGCGAAAGTCGCCACGTCCTGCAGCAGTTGGTTGAAGGCGTTCTGGGTGTAGTTCTGGGCGTAATCCACCGGACCGATCGCCGCCAGCAGGTTGTTCTTGATATCACCCAGGGTGTCGCTGAAACCCAGGCCACCGGTGCCGCGAAAGGCAATGCCGATCGAGGTCAGTTGGCCATTGGCATCGTATTGGCCAAGGACCTCGGCCTCGGCGCTGGTGAAGCCGGCCTGCTCCCCGAAAAACGTGCCCTGGGGACCGACCCGGCCCTGGTAACCCAGAGCCTCGGCGCCAATCGTCAGCCAACCGCCGGGCTGGGGTTGGCCGTCAGGGGCGTAGGCATAGAGCGCCAGGGTCATGGCGGCGCTGTACTGCGCCTTGGCCTCCTGCTCGGAGAACTGCTTGTAAGCAAAAATGCCCATGGGGGTTTCCTCTCGTGTGCTGATCATGTCTGCCCGGAGCCCGTCAGTGCGAGCTGCGCGGCACAAAGGCCTCGTCGACCCGCGCCAGGTCCGCTTCGCGCAGGGTGCCGGCGTAGTAATGCAGCTTGGTCCAGGCCATCAGGTAGTCGTAGCGCGCCTGGGCCAGGTCGCGCCGGGTGCTGTAGAGCTGTTGCTCGGCGTTCAGCGCATCAAGGTTGACCCGTTCGCCGCCGAGGATGCTTTGCCGGGTGGAGACCACCAAGGCCTCGGCCGAGCTCAGGGCTTTCTGATAGGCCCGCAGTTTGTTGGCGCCCGACAGGCAGGCACTGAACTGGCGCCGCAGCTCGATCAGGGTTTCGCGGGTCTGTGAGTCCAGTTCGTACTCGGCCTGCTCCATGGAGCGGCTGGCCTGGCGGGTCGCCGCCGACACCCCGCCGCCGGCGTACAGCGGCACGCTGACCTCGATGCCGATGGTGTTGGTGTCATAGCGCTGGTTGTAGGTATTGCCGCTTTCCGACTCGTTCTGGCGCACCGAGGCATAGGCGTTGAGCTTGGGCATATGCCCGGCGCGGTTGCGTTCCACCTCGTAACGCGCAACTTCCAGGCGCTGGCGACCGGAGGCCAGGTTCGGGTTGTTGCTCAGGGCCAGCTCATGCCAGGTGGCGAAATTGGCCGGGGTCAGGGTGAACACCTGGAAACCCTGGTCCAGCGGCTGCAAGTCGCCGATATCCACCGCCGGCACCCCGATCAGCGCCCCCAGTTCCCGTAGCGAGGCATCCTGTTCATCCCGGGCCTCGATTTCTTCGGCGGTGGCCAGCTCATAGCGTGACTCGGCCTCAAGGATGTCGGTGCGGGTGCCTTCGCCCTGCTGGAACATGTGCTGGTTCTGCTGGAACTGCTGCTCGAACGCGCGCTTCTTGGCCTGGGCAATGTCGATCTGGTCCTGGGCGAACAGGGCCTTGGTGTAATAGGTCAACACCCGAACCAGCAGCTCCTGGCTCTTGCCGCGAAAGTTCTCATCGGCAAACAGCGCCTGGGCCACGCCCTTGCGGTAGGCCGCGTAGGCTTCGTAGTCGATCAGCGGCTGCTGCAGGGTGAAGGACGAGCCATAGCTGCTGTAGTTGCGGTCCTCATGCTGGGTGCCGCGCACGGTGTCGAGGTAGGTCACCTTGGAGGTGTTGCGGCCCTTGTTGTAGCTGTAGCCCAGTTTGGGCAGCAAGCCGGCGCGGCCAATGGCGCGGTTTTCCAGACCGGCGTCGCGTTCCTTCATGGCGCCGAGGAACACCGGGTCGTTGCGCAGCGCCTGCTCGTAAATCTGAAACGGTCCCATGGCCCAGGCATTGCCACAGGCCAGCAGCAGGACGGCAGCGAAGATGGAAAGCTTACTCATGCGACGCAACATCCTTATTCTTCGGTCAACGCGGAACCTGCCCGGTCGAGCAGTGGCTTGAACAGGTAATTGAGCAGCGAACGCTCGCCGGTGCGCACGAACATCTCGGCCGGCATGCCGGGTTTGATCACCAGGCCATTGAGCGCTTCCAGCGCCTGTTCGCTGACGCTGCTGCGCAGCACGTAGTAGGGCACGCCGGTTTTCTCATCGAGCATCTGGTCGGCGGAAATCAGGCTGACCTCCCCCGGCACCCGGGGCGTGCGGCTCTGGTTGAAGGCGGTGAACAGGATATCCACCGGCAAATGGCTGCCGACCTTGTCCACCAGGTTCACCGGCAAGCGCCCTTCCACCTCCAGCCGCGTGCCCTGGGGCACGATCTCCAGCAGGGTTTCTCCGGCACGCACCACCGCGCCTTCGGTGTGCACCCCGAGGTTGACGGCGATGCCAGCGGATGGGGCGACAATTTCGCTGTGCTGCAGGTCAAACCCGGCCGAGGCCAGTTGCTGCTCCAGGGTCAGGCTCTTGAGCTGGGCATCGGCCAACTGGCTGCGCACCTCCTTCTGGTACTCCTCGGCGTGCTGCTGCAACTTGAGCCGCGACTCGCGGATACCCTGCTCCACGCGTCCGCTTTCGCCGCTGTTCTGTGCCAGTTCCTGCTGCACTTGCGACAGTTGGCGCTGGTACTCCAGCAAGCGATTGCGCGGGATATAGCCGTTGTCGGCCAGGGGTTGCAGGTTGCCCAATTGCTGACGCAGGGAGTCGGCCTGGTTGTTCAGGTCGTTGCGCGCGCGGCGCATGCCGGCCAGTTGCGCACTGGCGCCTTCGATATTGGCGCCGATGGCCGCCTGCTCGCGGGAGAATGCCTCGCGCCGGCTGCTGAACAATTGCCGCTGGCCTTCCAGCACCAGGCCCAGGCGCGGGTCGTCATCGCTGCTCAACTGCGGCGGGAAGTCGACCTGCTTGAGGTTGTCGCGCTCGCTCTGCCAGCGCGCCACGCTGGCCCAGGCCATGCGGTACTGAGCCTGGAGCGACTGCACATCGGCGCCGATCTGGGTCTGATCCAGGCGAAACAACGGCTGGCCCTGGCGCACCGCCTCCCCCTCGCGCACCAGGATCCGGCTGACCACCCCGCCGCTCATCGATTGCACCGCCTTGCGTTTGCCCGACACCACCACCGTGCCCTGCACCGGGATCCCCTGGTCCAGCGGTGCCAGGGCCGCCCAGGCAAAAAAGCTGCCGGCGCCGAACAGCGCCAGGGCCCAGCCCAGCCGTGCAAAAAACCGCGCGTCGCGCTCCGGGCGCGGTGCTGTGTAAGTGCTGTCATTGATCATCTGCTGGTCCTGGCTCATGGGCCGTTACTCCGGTTCGGCGCCTGGTATTGCCGGCTCATGCTCAAGCCGGCCGGGGTCGCGGCCGGTGCGGGATTGGGCGTGCGGGCCGCTTCCTGTGCACCGGCCAGGGCCTTGAGCACTTCCTGGCTCGGGCCAAAGGCCTGCAAGCGCCCTTCGTTGAGCACCAGCAACTTGTCAGCCTGGGCCAGGGCCGAGGAACGATGGGTCACCAGCACCACGCTGGTGCCCTGGGCCTTCATCTGGGCGATGGCAGCGGCCAGGGCGCTTTCGCCCACGGTGTCGAGGTTGGAGTTGGGCTCGTCGAGCACCACCAGGCTCGGCTTGCCATACAGCGCCCGGGCCAGGGCCACCCGTTGCTTCTGGCCACCGGACAAGCCGCTGCCCTCATCCCCCAGCAGCGTGTCGTAGCCCTGGGGCAGGCGCAGGATCATCTCGTGCACCCCGGCCTGCTGCGCCGCTGCCACCACTTGCTGCGGGTCGGCCTCGCGAAAGCGCGCGATGTTGTCGGCGATGCTGCCGCTAAACAGCTCGATGTCCTGGGGCAAGTAGCCGATATAGGGGCCCAGTTGCTCCCGGTCCCAGCGATGGATATCGGCGCCATCCAGGCGCACCGTGCCCGCCAGCGTCGGCCACACCCCGACCAGCACCCGGGCCAGGGTCGACTTGCCGGAGCCCGAGGCGCCGAGCACCCCCAGCACCTCGCCGGCCCCCAGGCTGAAGCTGACCTGTTGCAGGGTCGCCAGGCGTCGGCCCGGTGGCCCGGCGCTGACCTGCTCTAAGCTGACCTGGCCCTTGGGCGCCGGCAGCGCCATGGCGCTCTGGCGGCTGCCGAACTCCTGCAGCAGCGCGTCCAGGCGCTGATAGGCCAGCTTGGCGGTGCTCCACTGTTTCCACACCGCAATCAGTTGATCGATGGGGCTCAATACGCGCCCCATCAGGATCGAGCCGGCAATCATCATCCCCGCACTCATATCCCCCTTGATCACCAGCAAGGCCCCCAGCCCCAGCACCAACGATTGCAGGCACAGACGCAAGGTCTTGCTCAGGGAACTGATGACCGCGCCGGTATCGCTGGCCTGGTTCTGCAACCCGAGAAACCGCGAGTGCACCTCGAACCAGCGTTTGCGCAGTGCCCCGAGCATGCCCATGGCCTGGATGGTTTCGGCATTGTGCAAATGGCTGCTGGCCAGTTGCGTGGAGCGTTGGGAATAGCCGCTGGCCTGGCCCAGGGGTTGCCGGGTCATGGCTTCATTGAGGCAGGCCAGACCGATCAGCAGCACGGCCCCGGCTGAAGCCAGTACACCCAGCCAGGTGTTGAACAGGAAAATCACCAGCAGGTAGATGGGAAACCAGGGGGCATCGAAGAAGGCGAACAGCGCCGGACCGGTGACGAACTGGCGAATCTGGGTCAAATCGCCCAGTGACTGGCCGGCATGGCCTTCACCACGCGCCAGGTTGCGTTCGAACGCCGCCTGATAGACCTGCAGGTTGAAGCGCCGCTCCAATTGGCTGCCGATGCGAATCACGATAAAGCTGCGCAGCACTTCAAGCAGGCCGATAAACGCAAAGAAGCCGACCACCATCAGGGTCAGCATCAGCAAGGTGGTCTGGTTCTGCGAGGTGAGAACCCGGTCATAAACCTGGAGCATGTAAATCGATGGCACCAGCATCAGTACATTGATCAACGCCGTGAAACACCCGACGCTGATCAAAATACCCTTGTAATCACCGAGCGCCTTGAATAAGGGTGCGGCTTGAGTGGTCTTCGCCATCTTGGTTGGTCTTCCCTGAACTAATAACCTGAACCTTGCGGCGCAGGAAGACATGCATCGCCCGACGCAATACGGGCGCTGTTTATATATAAAGCGGGCATACAACAACAGGCTCTACTTGTAGACGAGTCAGTGTTGTCCTTATTTAGCAGTCAAGGGTCAATGACTGACAGCCTTGTATGACTTGCGCCATTGACGCGGGCTCTTTTGAACTAAGGCTAGTGCCCTGCGCGCTGCAGTACGATCACCAGTCCGGAACTCAAGGTGCTTTGATAAAGCCCCTCTTTCTGTCGACTCAGGAAGATGATCTTCGATCCTTCGGCGCCGGTGACGGCGATACCGTCGGGCTCGGGAAACCAGCCGATGGCGGCCGCACCCAGCCACTGGGTCAGGCAGTCGGCGCCCGCCCCCAGGGTGCCGTTGGGCAACAGTTCAAGGGCACATTGCTGCGCCGGTTGCGCCGGCTGTTGCAATTGCCACTTTCCGGCCAGTTCAGAGGGGTCGGCCAATCTCAGGCTGCTTGCCATGGTTACATCTCCAAAAAACATCATCAGCGTCGTGAACAGCCACGCGCGGGGCTTGCAGGTCAAGGCTTTGCGGGTCATCGGGGGCTCCATTCGCGGGCTAGCCTCGCTCAGGCGCCCGGCCATTGCAACAACAGAGGGCGACGCTTTCGCGCCTCCCTCCTTGCTGCTCAATTACGCAACGATATCGCTGAATGCCGCCTGGCCCACGGTGCTGACCAGGAAGTCCGCCACGCCGTGCCCGGAGAAGTCCACCGACAGGGTGCTGATGCCCCCCGAGGTGCTGAGCACGGCGTCGCCGGCAGCACCGGTGAAAGCATTGACGAAGTGCAGGCCAGCGCCTTTGGTGATGCCCGTCAGGTCAATTTTGTCCAGGCCGCTGACAAAATCCATGATCTGGTCGGCGGCACCCGGCCTGGAATCGGAACTGGCGGCAAACACGAAGGTGTCGGAACCGGCCCCACCCCAGAGTTTGTCCGCGCCACCGGCGCCGTAGAGGATGTCGTTGCCGGCACCGCCACGCAGCTCGTTGGCCCCGTTGTTACCGATCAGCAGGTCATTGCCCGAACCGCCGATGGCGTTTTCGACACTGACACCCTTGGCGATGGAGACGTTGCCCACCAGGCCGCCAACGTCGGAGAACGAGGCTTCATTGAGGTTGATCTTCTGGTTCTGGGTGAAACCGGAGAAGTCCAGGGTGTCGTTGCCGCCCCCGTCCCAGACCGAGAACACCAGCTTGTCCGACGCCGAAGTGGCGCTGAGAAAGTCACGCCCGGTGTTGGAGTTGAAGCCATAGGTGGTATCGCCCGCACGGGTGCTGGTGTTGGCGCCGTAGAGCTTCTGGATCGCGGCAATATCATCCATCAGCGGGCCGGACGAATAGGCTTCGACCCCGCCCTTGCTGAAGTTCTGGTTGGTATTGCTTTCACTCCAGTAGCTCATGACGCTGTAGCCACGGGTGTCCTGGCCATAGGTCGCGTCGCTGTAGGACGGGTTGCCGTTGCCCGCGTTGTAGTCGCCGGGGTGCGCCAGGCCCAGGGTGTGGCCGATTTCGTGAGTCAGGGTCTGACGGCCGTAGTTGTTCAGCTCCGGGTTCTTGTTCTGGGTGTAACTGCTGTTGGTCAGGTACCAGGAGGTGCCGTCATAGCCGGCGCCGGTCCCCGGCAGGTAGGCGAAGGCCGCCGCACCATCCTGGCCACCGCTGTAGTTGCCGAAGGTCATGTGACCATCGCCGCCGGAGGCTTTTTCAGTGAAGGTGACATTCGCCACATCCGACCAGGACTGCATGGCCAGCGCGGCCTGGGCCTTTTGCTGGGCGCTGAACTGGCTGAACCCGGAGATCCCGTGCTTGTACAGCGTGCTCGAGGACGCCGACGTCAGGAAGGTGTAGGTCAGCTCGATCTTGCCGCTGCCGTTGAGGTCCTGGTAGGCAGCGCCATCGCGCAGCAACTGGGTCGCGGCCTGATCGACCGTGTAGGAGGGTTTGCCATTGACCGTCAAGTTACCGCCACGGTCATACTGATGGCTGAAGCTATTGATCTGGTTATACGCCGAACTTGCAGCAGCCAATGGCAGCAGCGCTTGTTCAGCAGCAGTAATAGCGTTGTCTTGTACTTTCGACATGAACACTTCCTTGTAATCAATGGAGCAGTTTTTTTCGATAGCAACAATCCCTGGCGAGATCGTCCTATCACTCGCCCAATGCAGGCGCAAGAAAACTGACACAATTTTAAACAAGACGTCTAGTACTTTTTTGGCGTCAAACTTTGTTGTCCAGACAAACTCCCGCAAACAATGATCGGGCCGGTAAAAGATTATTTTTAAAAGCCAGCCCGACAACTAATTGTCCGACAATCGACAATTTAATAATTAAATAATCGACACTAAATAGAGCATCCATCGGCAACTTTAGAGTTGCATTAAGTTGCTTTCCAGCCGCTGCATTGCAATGCCTCCAGCAGGGTTTGCGCGTGCAGCGCCGGCACCAGGGTGCCACTGCGGGTGGTCATCGGCTCACCCGCCAGCAAGGCATTGATGATCGCCTCTTCCACCGCTTCCGCCGCTGCGCTGAACAAGGGTGAGATGTGATCGTTGTTGAGCATGGCCAGCGGCGTACTCAGGGGCAGGTCCTTGCGCCCGTAGTCGGCGGCAGGCAGGTCCTGGTTGCCGGTGGCGAAGGCCAGGAAGATATCGCCGCTGGAATCTTCGGTGCCGCCCCCGGTGCGCGCGATGCCGATCGACGCACGCTGCGCCAGGCGTTGGCACTGATGGGGCAGCAAGGGTGCATCGGTGGCCAGGATCACCACGATCGACCCCATGCCCGGGGTGCCGCCCTCGTCGAAAGGTGAAGCGATGCCCATCAAGTGGCGCCCCACCGGATAACCGTCGACCCGCAACTCCTGGCGCTTGCCATGATTGGCCTGCACCAGTGCACCCACGGTAAAGCCACCCTGCTCCGCCGGCAGCCGCCGTGAAGCGGTGCCGATACCGCCCTTGAACTCATGGCAGATCATCCCGGTGCCACCGCCCACCGCGCCCTCTGCGACCGGCCCCGACTCAGCCAGGGCCATGGCCTCGCGCAGGTGTTGCGGGCCTATGTGCTGGCCCCAGATATCGTTGAGCAGGCCGTCGTAGGTTTCCATCACCACCGGCATGCACCAGTACACCGCCGGGTCCGCCAGGCTGTCGCGCTCGGCGGCAATCAGGGCATCGCGGACCACGCCGACGCTGTGGGTATTGGTGATCGCCAGCGGCGTCGCCAGCAGTCCGGCCTCGCGGATCCACTCAAGCCCAGTGGCGTCGCCGTTGCCATTGAGTACGTGGCAGCCGGCGAAACAGGGTTGTTGGCGAGCGTGACCGGCCCGCGGCTGGATCAGGGTCACGCCACTGCGCACCTGCTTGCCGTCGACCTCGGTCTTGAGCGTGCTGTGACCGACCCGCACCCCCGGTACATCGGTGATCGCATTGAACGGGCCAGGTGTGCCCAGGCCCAGGCTGATCCCCAATTGACGTGCGCGCATAACCACTCCTTACAGTTTTTGAAAGGCCGGACTGAACCGACCGTTGGTGCCATACAGAATCACCGACAGTGCCAGCAGGCCGATGATCACCATGATGTCCCTGAGCGACGCTTCAAGGAACAGACTGACCAGCAAGTAGCCGGCGCCCAGTACTGCCAGCAACGCCGGCAGCGGCCACAGCGGCATGCGGTACGGATGCTCGCGATCGCGCAGCAGCACCCGGCTGAGCAAGGCGCACAGCGCCACGATCAGGTACACCAGCATGATCAGCAGCACGCTGAATGACGTCAGGTCCGCCAGGTTCGAGCTGAAACTGAGAATCGCCGAGGGCACCGCCAGGAACAGCGTGGCCATCCACGGCGAGTCCCAGCGCGGATGAATGCGGGTGAACAGGCGATTGATGCTCGGGGTCCAGAGCGCATCGCGACCACTGCTGAATACCACCCGGCCAATCTGGATCACGATGGCGACAATGGCGTTGAACACGGAAAGGAAGATTCCGGCACTGACCACCCGCGACAGGGTTTCATTGCCATGGCTGGTCAGCAGATAGCCAATCGGGTCGGGGCTGGCGAGCATTGCAGTGAGAGACGGCGCACCGATCAACAGCGCGGTGAGCGGCACCAGCTCAATGATCACCACCAGCACCAGGGACCACAGCACCGCCTTGTGCACGCCACGGCCCTGGCATTTCATGTCTTCGGCCAGCAGCACTGCCGGACCGTAACCATTGTAGGAAAACAGGCCAATGCCCACTGCACCGATCACCAGGGCCCAGGGCGCCATGTGCAAGACGCCGTTTTCGACGATTTGCGGATGCACCAGGATGCTCAATGGTTGTGTGGCGTTACCGAAGCCCAGGCACACGATCACCAGCAACGCGGCAATCTCCAGCAACAGACAGGTCCCGGTGATCCAGGCATTGAGCTTGATATTGAGGATGCCCAACAAATAACTGCAGACCACAATGACCAGGGCGACGGTCTGGGAATCGTACTGGGTGCCCAGGGCATTGTTCAGGTAGGTGGCGGCACCGGTTGCCAGCACCGGCGGGATAAACAGCAACATCACCAGCACCGTGAGAAAGGTCGCGTAACCGGCCATGCCGCCGAACACCCGCTTGGCATAGACGTATTCACCGCCGGCGCTGTTGTGGGCGCGGCCCAGTTCGGCGTAGCAAAAGGCGAACATCAGGGCCAGTAACCCGGCCATCACGAAAGCCAGGAACACCCCGCTGCCGGCCTGGTGGATGGCAAAGGGCGCAATCACGAACACAGAACTGGCGGGGGTCACACCGGACACGGTAATGGCCACCACATCGAACACACTCAGGGTCGGTTTCAGTGCGCCATCGGGCGCAGCGGGAGAGCTCATATCGTTATCCTCGTGGTTATTTTTGGTCTGAGGCAGAAACGAAAATAAATCGGCTGGGTGCGTTCTGGGCCGCACTTGATGGACGCTACTCTAGAGCGCCCGGGTGGCCCGACCAATTCCCCTATTGGAGTACTCCCCCTTGACGCCGTGGCGCAAATGCCCGAAACCCTGCACCAACGCCCATCACCGCCCCCCCCTGAAGTGGAGCCACGTATTTGAGCACTCTGTTCCGCGAAGTCGGCATGCATGCCGCGCTGGGCCGTACCCTGACGCAGATCGGCACGCCTCGCTTCTGGAAGCAGCTGATCCTGCTGCTGCACCAGGCCTCGCCGTTCGATAACGCCCTGGCGATTTTCTACCCCCGCGATGGCCTGCCCCAGGCCCTGGAGGAATACGACGCCGAGCCTACGAGCAAGCCGGCATCGATGCTCAGCTACCTCAATGGCTTGTACCTGCTGGACCCGTTTTTCCAGGCCTGTCGCGAGGGTTATCCCAGCGGCCTGTACCGCCTGGAGGAAGTCGCCCCCGATCACTTTCGCCAGAGCGAATACTTCCTCAACTACTTCCACGACAACGTGCTCGAAGACGAGCTGCAGTTGATCCTGCAGATCCCCGAGGGCGGCACCCTGTCGTTGTCCCTGGGCATGCAACGGCTGTTCAGCACCGAAGAAGTCGGCCAATTGACCACGTTTGCGGCCTGGGTCCTGCCGCTGATGCAGCAGCACTGGCAGCAAAGCGCAGTGCGCGCCCTGCCCGCGCCCGCCGAGGAAATGGCCAGCCAGATCCGCGATGCGCTCAGTCATTTCGGTTGTGGAGTGTTGTCGGACCGGGAGCTGGAGATTGCGCGCCTGATCCTGCGCGGGTTTTCCTCAAAGGCCATGGCCGAGCGCCTTAAAATTTCCCCGGACACCATCAAGGTTCACCGGCGCCACCTGTACGCCAAGCTCGATATTTCCTCCCAGCCCGAGCTGTTTTCGCTGTTTATCCAATCCCTGGGGCATGACCTGGAAAACCCCTGAAGCCAGGGGTTTTCCGCAACAGCAGACACGGGCCAGAGGTCGACCTGGTGCCGGGAACCGCGCCTAGCCGTTCAATGAGTGGGCCCGGTAATCCCGTGGTGACTGGTCAAAGTGCTTTTTGAAGGTACGGCTGAAATGCGCCGAATCGGTAAAGCCCCACTTGAAGGCGATATCGGTGATCGACTCATTGCGCAGCCGCGGGTTGCTGAGGTCGGCAGCGCTGCGATTGAGCCGCGAACGCTGGATGAATCGGCAGACGCTGTCACCCTGCTCCTCAAACAGACGGTACAACTGGCGCACGGAAATATTCATCTGATTAGCCAGGGACACCGGGCTCAGGTTGGGCTCGTTCAGCGACTGCCGGATCAATTGCTGTGCCTGGCTGCACAGGCTGCCCCCGTGCAGGCTGTCGTAACCGTCCAGGCTGTGGCTGCTGGCCTGGCGCAGCGTGGGGCCGAGCAAGGCAATCAAGGCTTCCTGCAACGCCTCGCCCTCCTGCTGGGCGGCGCAGCCTTGCAGCTCGCCGGCGCAGATCTGCTCCACCAGCATGCGCATCAGCCGGCCGCTGGCGCAGTTCTGCGACAGCTTGCCAAACTTGCGCTGATGGGCCGGAAGGTGGCGGTACACCTCATCCCGGGACAGGTGGAACGAAGAGTGCTCAATCAGGCCGTGGGGCACGATTTCACAAGCGCCGGCCGAGTCCAGCAGCGCCATGTCTCCGGGCGCCAGCTCGATCGTCTCGCCGCCCTGGCGCAGCTGGGCATGGCCGCTGCGCTGCATGATCAGGAAGCAGTGGCGATCGTCGTCCTGATCGACACTGGTGCTCTTGCGCGAGATCAGCCCGGCATTGGTGCGGATCTGCGCGACTTCCAGGCCTGCGTAATCCAGCAGCCCGACCTCACCGATAAACAACGCCGAGTTCAGCGCCGGGCGTGCGTCAAAACGACCGCACACACCCTGCAGCGCGCCGACCCAGGAACCGAAACTATGCGAAGCAAGCATGTGCACCTCCAGAAGCCGGTTGAGACCGCCTTTGTTGTTATGGCGATATCATTAACATGTTATCTATTTGCCAGGCAAGGAGCCTTGGCACCATGGATAGTTTGTTATGGCTTAAGCACGGCGTATGCCAGCAGAGACGGTTATGGTTGTCAGAACTCTCCTAGAAGGCTGTACAACCGGGTGAAGGTGGCCAGCAACGCGGCGCGCTGCTCGTGGGTCAGACGGATGTAGCGACGAAACCCGGGCAGACGATTGACCACTTCACTGGCACCGAAGTGTTCCAGGCGTACCTGCCAGCCCTGCGCGTCGCGTTGCAGCTCCAGACGCTTGAAGTCCAGGGGCAGCAGCGCAGCGAGCAAGGGCGCATCGGCGTGCAAGCGCTCCAGCAGTGGTGCCATCGCCTGCGCAGAACCCTCACTCAGCCGCGCAGCCACACCCTGGCGACGGATCGCCCCGGTGTGGCGCAGCACGATTTTCGTCGCCTCGGTCTGCTGGCTGGGCACCCGCAGCACGAACTCGCACACCACGATGTGCATCAGCAACTGGGCCTGGGCCCGCTCCTGCACCTCAAACTCCAGGTCGCCCGTGCTGAATTGCACCCGAGTCGGGCTTGCGACCTCACATTCCAGACCCGCGAGATCACGCCGCAGTTGCCCCAGGGTAACGCCCGGGCGATAGCCGGAGGGCGGCCGGTCCCAGACATCAGAGAGGTTTTGCAGCCAGCTTGAACTGTTCATCAGGCATCGCTCCCGGCGCGTTGTGCACCTCTGATTGCAGGTTGAACGCTTTCTCCAGCACCTCTTCCACCGGCACCGGGCGGAATGGATTGACCTTTTGCACAAACACGGTCCAGACCAGGGCGTAGACCGCCGTCAGGCCGAGCATGCTGCCAAATGGCACATAGATATCACGCGGATTCATGCCCGGCGGGGTGATAAACCACATGCCCAGCAGAATGCCCACCGAAGAGACGATCTGCGGCAGCGGGAACCACGGCGACTTGTAGGCCCGTGGCAAGTCCGGTCGACGAATGCGCAACACCACCACCGACAGCGTGACCAGCAGGTAAGCCGTACTCCAGGCGCAAACCGCCGCCAGTACCAGGTGCATGATGTTGTCGGTACTGCCACCCAGCCACCAGGCGTGCAGGCACGGAATCAAGACCGCCACGGCAATGCACAGCAACGGCGTCTTGAAGCGCGGATGCAGGTAGGTAAAGACTTTGGGCAAGGCGCCATCCAGGGCCATGCCGTAGAGAATCCGTGGCAGGCCGGCCATCAGGGTATTGATCGTCGCAGCGCCGGCGAACAGCAGGCCGACACCCAACCAGATACGCCCGAAGGGCCCCATGATCTGCTCGGCGAACTGCGGGATGGCCATGGGCGTATCCAGCAAATGCACGCTGCCGTCTGCGGTAAGGGGGATATTGGCCACCTGGCGTTTCATCGCCGCGCCGTAGATGAACATGCACGTGGCCACACCCACCAGGCCCAGGGCCATGGCTCGTGGAATGGTCTTGGCCGCCTTGCGCACATCCGGGGTCAGGGGCGTGACGAACTCGCAGCCGACGAACATGAACATCGCCATGCCCACCAGTGACAGGATCGTCGGCAGGTCGGTGCCGACCATGGACTCGCCAAACCAGCCATTGAGCTCCACTGCCGGTGCCTTGATCACTCCAACCACGCCAAAGATGATCAGGGTGGTCCACATGCCGAAGGTCAGGATCACCTCGGCGCGGCTGAACGCGGTGATGCCCACGGCATTCAGCAAGCCGAAGAAAATCACCAGCCCGACCCCGACCAGCCAGGCGCTGCCGCTTTGCTCGAGCATGGTGTTGAGTGACTCGAAGTTGACCAGGGCCATGATGCCGCTGAGGATGGTTTCCGCCGTGCCGGCAAACACATGCACGATCAGGTAGGCGGAAATCGTCCCGGTGATGGCAAAAAACCGTCCCAGGCCACAGGCCAGGTAGTCATACACCGAACCGTTGGTGGGTAGCAGGCACGCGGCTTCGGCGAAGGTGGTCGACTGGGCGAGCATCATCACCATGGCGATCACCATGGCCACGGCAAAGGCGCCGCCGCCCAGGCCGAAGCCGGTGGTGGCGGTGAGGATCACCGGGCTGGCCATGATCAGGCCGACCGCACTGGCCAGTGCCGTGGGGAAACCGACCACGCCCTGGTTCAGGTGTCGGGTGAGTTTGTCGTTGAATGACATGGTTCTGGACCTCGAAAGCATGCGTTAGTGATTGTTGTTTTAGGCATTTCAAGGGC
Organism: Pseudomonas sp. MF09150; assembly: GCF_059862355.1. Classification (NCBI taxonomy): domain Bacteria; kingdom Pseudomonadati; phylum Pseudomonadota; class Gammaproteobacteria; order Pseudomonadales; family Pseudomonadaceae; genus Pseudomonas; species Pseudomonas sp. MF09150. The sequence goes on from NZ_JCBCUS010000001.1 coordinate 153,292, forward strand.
GCACCCGAAGGTGCGCGAATTGCTTTGCTGTCTGACGCAGCTTGAACGGAACCTGCTCGACTACCCGAGCAGGCACTGTCGTGCAACAGGGCCATCGACGTCTCCATCGTCGAACTGACGAGGCCTGCAGCCAATCAGTAGGCGATGCATACCGACTTGTTCTCGGTATACGCCTCGATCGCCGCATGGCCCATCTCGCGACCGATGCCCGATTGCTTGTAACCGCCAAACGGCATCGACGGATCGAGCATATTGTGGGTATTGACCCAGACCGTACCGGCCTTGATTCGCGGAATCAGGGCCATGACCTTGGCCAGGTCGTTGGACCAGATGCTCGCCCCCAGCCCGTATTGATTGTCGTTGGCCAACTCGACCACTTCATCCAGGCTGTCGAACGGGGTGGCCACCACCACCGGACCGAAGATCTCCTCACGCACCACCTGCATATCGGCAGTGACATCGGTGAGCACTGTCGGGCGCACGTAGAAGCCCTGCTCGCCATGGGCAACGCCACCACAAACCACCCGCGCACCTTCGGCCACACCACGCTCGATCATGCCCAGCACGCGTTTTTGCTGTTTTGCCGAAATCAGCGGGTTGATCTGTGCCTGTTCATCCAGCCCGGGGCCAATGTTCAGCCCACCAGCGATGGTTGCCAGCCGCTCCAGCACCTGGTCGAAGATCGCGCGCTGGATATAGAGGCGCGACCCCGCGGTGCACACCTGGCCCTGATTGAAGAAGATGGCCCCTGCAGCACCGGCGGCCGCCACCTCGGGAGAGCAATCATCGAGCACGATCACCGGGGATTTACCGCCCAGCTCCAGGGAAAACCGAGTCATGTTGTCGACTGCGGCATGCCCGATGACCTTGCCGATCTGGGTCGAGCCAGTGAACGCCACTTTGTCGATCCCCGGGTGCCCGGCCAACGCGGCACCGGCGACGGCGCCAGTACCGGTCACCACGTTCACCACGCCTTCAGGGATGCCTGCTTCCAGGCACAGCTGCCCCAGGCGCAAGGCCGTCAACGGTGTTTCGTCCGCCGGCTTGAGCACCACCGTGCAGCCACAGGCCAATGCCGGAACGATCTTCCAGATCGCCATCAGCAACGGGAAATTCCACGGCACGATGGCCCCCACCACCCCCACCGGCTCCGGCACCGTATAGGCGCGGTACTTGGCTCCGGGCACCGCGGCGATCGAAACGTCCAGGCTCTTGCCCTCGATCTTGGTCGCCCAGCCCGCCATATAACGGGTGAATTCCGCTGCGGCGCCGACTTCCAGGGCGCGGGCAAGGTGGATCGACTGGCCGTTGTTGAGGGTTTCGAGCTGGGCCAGGTGTTCGCCGTTGGCCTCTAGAAGGTCGGCCAGTTTCAGCAGCAGACGCTCACGGTCGGCCGGGCGTTGCGCTGCCCAACTGCCGCAGAAGGCTCGGCGCGCAGCGGCAACGGCGAGGTCGACATCCGCCGCGGCAGCCGCGGCCACCCGGGTCAGCTCCTCGCCGGTGGCGGGGTTGAAGACCGGCATCTGCGCACCGGATAGCGCTGGCTGGCTGTGACCGTCAATCAGCAGTCCATGCTGACTGTCTATAAATGCAGCGACACGTGGGTCGATGGCAACGCTCATCTGGAATCCTCGGAAATAGACCTAGTTCGAGACAGACTCTGAGCGCAAAGCCGAACGTCGTCTTGATCCTGGCTGCCGGGAAACTTGGCACTGGCTGCCAGCCCATCGATGCCTTGCACAATCGGTCACCAATGATCGCTGCGCGCGGCGTCATGCCTTGCATCAGTCTGGCAGTGACGATCAAGAACCCTGGCACACAGAGGCAAGCGCCAGGGGTATAAATGACGCACTAATAGACCCACGCTGTCCGTGCGTTATCAGGAGACTCAACGTGAGCGAACAAAGCCGCTTCTGGCACCCCATGCTGCACCCCAACGAAATGAAGCAACGCGAGCCGATTCGTATTGTCCGTGGCGATGGCTGCTATGTGTATGACGACAAGGGCCACCAACTGGTGGATGGCGTTGCCGGGTTGTGGAACGTCAACGTCGGCCACAACCGCAAGGAAGTGAAAGCGGCGATCACCGCGCAGCTGGATGAGCTGGAGTATTTCCAGTTGTTCGACGGCGTCAGCCACCCTCGTGCCGAAGAGCTGTCGCGAGTGGTGATGAACCTGCTGGAGCCCGAAGGGATGCGCCGCGTGGCGTTCAGCAGTGGCGGTTCGGACGCCATCGAAACCGCCCTGAAGCTGGCCCGCCAGTACTGGAAACTCGAAGGCCAGGCCGATCGCACCAAGTTCATCTCCCTGCGCCAGGGCTACCACGGCACCCACTTTGGTGGCGCCTCGGTCAATGGCAACACCGTGTTCCGTCGCAACTACGAGCCGCTGCTGCCAGGCTGCTTCCATGTCGACACCCCATGGCTGTACCGCAACCCCTACAGCCAGGACCCGGAAGAACTCGGCAAGATCTGCGCCGACATTCTCGAACGTGAAATCCAGTTCCAGAGCCCCGACACCGTCGCGGCCTTTATCGCCGAGCCGATCCAGGGCGCCGGCGGCGTCATCGTGCCGCCCGCCAACTACTGGCCGCTGATCCGTGAGGTGTGTGACAAGTACGGCGTGCTGCTGATCGCCGACGAGGTGGTGACCGGTTTCGGCCGCAGCGGCTCGATGTTCGGCAGCCGCCTGTGGGGCGTGAAACCCGACATCATGTGTTTGGCCAAGGGCATCACCTCAGGCTACATCCCCCTGGGCGCCACCGTGGTCAACGAACGGGTCGAAGCGGCGTTCGAGAAGAACAGCAACTTCACCGGCGCCATCATGCATGGCTACACCTACTCCGGGCACCCGGTGGCCTGTGCTGCGGCCCTGGCCTGCCTGGATATCGTGGTCAAGGATGATTTGCCGGCCAATGCCGCGAAAATGGGCGACTACATGCTCAAGCGCCTGCAGCCCTTTGCCGAACGCTTTGACAGTGTCGGCGAAGTACGCGGCAAGGGTCTGATGGTCGCCCTCGACCTGGTGGCCGATAAAACCACCCGCGAGCCAATCGACCCCATGAGTGGCTACGCCAACCAGGTGGCACAGATTGCCCGCGACAACGGCGTCATGGTGCGCCCGGTGGGGACCAAGATCATTCTCTCGCCACCTCTGGTGATCCAGCAGGAGCAGATCGACGTGATCGTCAATGCCCTGGAACTGGGCCTGTCCCAGGCGCGCCGCTGACGCTACCCAGCGGTTGCTGCGCTCGATAAGGCCCCTTCGGGCCTTATCGTCCCTTTGAGTGGTTGCCTCAATCCAAGGAGTCATCGATGAGCCAGTCACCCGCCCTGCCCGATGCCCTCGAACTCGGCCAGCGCTGTATCCGGGCATTTACCCAGGTCGTGCCGGCCACCCTCTGTGCGTTCTATCGCATTGACGAGCAACTGCAGGCCCAACACTTTTCGCTGCATCGCATGACCCCGCACATGCACGACGCTTACCTGCAACGCTACCGTCACTACGACCCGTTGCGGCCCCGCAACTGCGCCGCGGCAGGCCGCCCGGTGCTGTCGCTGCACATGGGCATGGCCCAACAGGGCCGTCACGAGACCGAGGTCTACCAGGGCTTTTTACAACGCAACGGGGTGTGCGATGTGGTGGAGATCCTGGCCAGCGACGGTCAGCGGCCGATTGCCGGCTTGTCGCTGCTGCGTGATGCCAGCCTCGGACGTTTCAGCCCTGATGAGCTGACAACCCTGCACGCCCTGCAGGGGCTGCTGGAAATCGCCGCCCAGGCGCCCTACTCCCAATCCGACCAACGCCTGGCCGCACTCACCCCGAGGGAGCAGGAAATCGCCTGGCTGCTGCGCGAAGGCGCCAGCAACAAAGTCATTGCCCAGCACCTGGGCCTGGGCCTGCCGACGGTCAAGACTCACCTGATCAACCTGTTTCGCAAAGCCGCTGTCGGCAACCGCACCGAGCTGGTCAAGGTGCTATTCCTCTAGAACTCAACCATCCGGTTGATGGGCGACGCGGGTCGACGGGATGACTATGGAGTCTTCCCTCAACCGACAAGACCCAGCCCATGACCACCCACACACAACCAGAATGGATCACCGTCGGCGCCCTGGCCGATGGCTTTGCCAGCGACAACCACATCCTCCCGGCACTCGATGACCTGAAGGGCCGTAGCCTCACGCTGCACTTCGCCAATGGCTGGCTGATCGAGCACCAATTCGGCGCCGAGACCCTGCACTGGCAAACCGCTGATAACGACGCCAGCGGCGATGCGCCCTATCGCGCCAGCTCAATCCGGCCGGGCATCTACCTGGTGGACTTTCTCAAGCTGGAAGACGGCCGGACCCACTCGGTCAGCCTGGTGCTGGACTTGATGCACAACCTATTCACCGCCGTGATCGGGCAGATGCCGACCCAGGCCGAAGCCGCAGTCGACCTGTTCAGCCGCGCGTTATCCGGCCGGGAGCTGACGGCAGTCAGCGCGCAGTTCCTGCATGGCAGCATCGACTCGCCCTTCACCCCCGATACCCCTCGACACGCGCCGACCCTGGAGCTGGTTGGCCTGCGCAACCAGTACATCTACAGCGCCACCGAAGCCTATGAGCATGTGTACCTGAACTCGAACTTCTACAGCTGGCAGTGCCTGGAAGGCGTTGAACAGGGGCTGGCGGATACCGACCGCTGCCACTACTACAAGGTCGCCGATCAGCTCTACCTGTTTGTCTGGCGGGAAAAGATCATCCCCACCCTGGGCCTGGTATTGATTGACCTGGCAGCCGGCAAGACCGACGGCAAGATCTTCGGCTACCAGGGCGACGACTTCAGCAGCGCCGCCAACTTCCCGGTGGGCGCCCTCGCCTACGTGCTCAATCGCACCGAATACCGTTAAGCCCCTTTGAACTGGAGCGTTACCCATGACCCTCGGCCTTGATCTCGAACGTGTCGCCAGTTGCTACCAAACCGAGCTGCGACAATTCGCCGAACGCCATCCCCGTTCCGGCGAGTACTACCAGGAAAACCTCAAGCATTGGCTGTACGGCGCTCCCCTGCACTGGATGCAGCAATGGCCGGGGCTGTACCCGATCCTGGTCGCCGATGCCCAGGGCGCGACCCTGACCGACTGCGACGGGCACACCTATGTCGACTTCGCCCTGGGCGATACCGGCGCCATGTTTGGTCACAGTCAGCCGGCGGTCGCCAAAGCCATTGGCGATCAGGCGCTCCACGGCTCGACCCTGATGCTGCCCACTGCCGATAGCCTGTGGGTCGGCCAGGAACTGGTGCGCCGCTTCGGCCTGCCGTACTGGCAGGTCACGACATCGGCCACAGACGCCAATCGCTTCGTCCTGCGCCTGTGCCGGATGATCACCGGTCGCGAAAAGGTGCTGGTGTTCAACTGCAATTACCACGGCAGCGTCGACGAGTCCCAGGTGGAGTTCGACAGCGCCGGACAGATGATTCCTCGCGAAGGGGTGCACGCCAACGGAATCAAACATGACACCACCACGCGACTGGTGGAGTTCAATGACCTGGCCGCCCTCGAAGCCGCCCTGGCCCAGGGTGACGTGGCCGCGGTACTGACCGAACCCTTCATGACCAACGTCGGCATGGTGCCGCCGGCCCCTGGCTTTCACGATGGCCTGCGAGCACTGACACGACGCTTCGATGTGCCGCTGATCATCGATGAAACCCACACCATCTCCTGCGGCCCTGGCGGCTACAGCGTCGAACACGGCTTGCAGGCGGACTTCTTTGTGCTCGGCAAATGCATCGCTGGCGGTATTCCCGCTGCGGTATGGGGCTGCAGCCAGGCCATGGCCGAGCGGATTTGGCAGGTGCTGCCGCATTTCCAGCCGGGACAGGCGATCAACCATTTCGGCTTCGGTGGCACCCTGGCCGGCAACGCCCTGCAAATGGCCGCCATGCGCGCGACCTTCAGCGACGTGATGACCGAGGCCAACTATGCCCACATGATCACGCTGGCCGAGCGGCTGCGTGAGGGGGTCCAGCGCATCATCGACACCCATCGCCTGCCCTGGCATGTGACTCGCATCGGCGCGCGGGTCGAATACCTGTTTATGGACCACGCCCCGCGCAATGGCGGCGAAGCCCATCACGCGCGCCATGGGTTGATCGAGGCCTACCTGCACCTGTACCTGCTGAACCGTGGGGTGTTGCTGACGCCCTTCCACAACATGGCCCTGATGTGCCCGGCCACCACCGCGCAGGACGTCGACCTGCACAATCGCTTGCTGGACCAATGCCTGAGCCAGGTCCTTGCCCAGCCCAACCTTCAGGGAGCTGTTTCATGAGCCAGGACCTGACAGGACGTATCGCCCTGGTCACCGGTGCCGGCCAGGGCATTGGCCGGGCGATTGCTCAGGTGTTTGCAGCACAGGGGGCCAAGGTCATGCTGGCGACCCGCTCCCGGGACAGCGGTGAACAAACCCTGCGCCTGATACGCGAGGCCGGGGGCCAGGCCGAGTTGCTGACGGTCGACCTCGGCAGTCGCAGCGCCGCCAATCGGGCGGTAGAGGCCACCCTTGAAACCTTTGGCGGACTGGACCTGCTGCTGCACAACGCCGGCGTGTTTCCGATGCAGAAGCTGATCGACCTGAGCGATGACACCCTGGAGCAGACCCTGGCGGTCAACCTCAAGAGTTGCTTCTGGCTGACCCAGGCCGCCTTGCCAACGCTGCGCCTCGCCCAGCACCCGCGCATCGTCATCACCTCCTCGGTCACCGGCCCACGCACGGCGATTCCCGGGCTGGCCCACTACGCCGCGTCCAAGGCCGGGGTCAACGGTTTTATCCGCAGCGCGGCGCTGGAACTGGCCGAATATGGAATCACGGTCAATGGGGTCGAGCCCGGCCTGATTGCCACCCAGGCCATGGCCAACCTCGGTGACTCTCCGGAGTTGGCCGAGCATATCCCGCTCAAGCGCCTGGGCAGCCCCGAGGACATTGCCTACGCCATGCTGTTTCTGGCGTCGCGCAACGCCGGCTATATCACCGGGCAAACCCTGGTTGTCGATGGTGGTGCGCTGTTGCCGGAGAATGCACAACTGAGCTGAGGCAGTCGCCGTCCGTGGTGCAAGCCCTGGAGTCGTTAGGGCGCTGCCGAGGGCCAGCGCAGCCTGCGGCAGCGGCTACAGAAGGTTGTAGCCGCTGCCGAGCCGCGCGTGGACGCCAGGATCCAAGGGCAGGTTCGGCACTCCTGCTCAACTCGCCCGCCGCCCTCAACTGCCGGTGCGGATCTTGTTCCACAGCCGGGTACGGATCCGGTCGATGTTCAGCGGCATGGCTTCCAGGGCAAACAGTTTGCCCATCATGTCCGGGCTCGGATAAACCTTGGTGTCGTTCTTGATTGCAGGGTCGATCAGGCTGTCTGCCTGCTGGTTACCGTTGGCGTAATGCACGTAGTTGCTGATAGCGGCCATGACGTCAGGGCGCAGCAAGTAGTTCATAAAGGCGTAACCCGCCTTCTCATCCGGAGCATCGGCCGGCATCGCCACCATGTCGAACCAGATGGCTGCGCCCTCCTTGGGAATCGAATAGCCGATTTCCACGCCATTCTTGGCTTCTTTGGCCCGGCTTTCGGCCTGCAGGATGTCGCCGGAGAATCCCACCGCCACGCAGATGTCACCGTTAGCCAGGTCGCTGGTGTATTTGGAGGAGTGGAAGTAGCTGATGTAAGGCCGAACTTTCATCAGCAGTTCCTCGGCTTTTTTGTAATCCGCCGGGTTCTGGCTGTGGTGCGACAACCCAAGGTAGTTCAAGGCTGCTGGGAGCAACTCGGGACCGTTATCGAGGATCGCCACCCCGCACTTCTGCAACTTCTGCATGTTTTCGGGCTTGAAGATCAGGTCCCAGGAGTCCACCGGCGCATTGTCGCCCAGAACCGCCTTGACCTTCGCCATGTTGTAGCCGATGCCGGTGCTGCCCCACAGGTAAGGAAACCCATGCGCATTGCCCGGGTCGTTGGTTTGCAGGGCCTTGAGCAGTACCGGGTTGAGGTTCTTCCAGTTCGGCAACTGATCCTTGTCGAGCTTTTTCAGGGCGCCACCCTGGATCTGCCGGGCCATGAAGTGGTTTGACGGAAACACCACGTCATACCCGGATTTGCCGGTCATCAACTTGCCGTCCAGGGTTTCGTTGCTGTCATAGACGTCGTAGCTGAAACCGATGGCGGTTTCCTTCTGGAAATTCTTCATCGTGTCCGGTGCGATGTAGTCCGACCAGTTGTAGATCTTCACCGTCTCGGCGGCCTGGCCGAGTGCAGCGACAAGCATCAGGGGAGCGAACAGCAGCGAAGCTGGGGTCATCCGGGTCATGGGGCGATTCCTGGGTATGGGCTATTTTTATTGGCAGGCAATCAAGGGATCAGGGATCAAAGGATCAGAAAATCAACACATAGCTCTTGCGCACGGTTTCCTGGATATCCCAGATTCCGGTGCTGTTGGCCGGCAACATCAGGGCATCGCCGGCTTCTATGGTCAGGGTTTCACCGTTGTCTGGAGTAAAGGTGCAGCGGCCTTGAATAAAGTGGCAGAACTCCTGGGCCACGATCTGCCGCCGCCAGCGCCCCGGTGTGCACTCCCAGATGCCGGTCTCGACCCCGTCGTTACGCTCGACGCAGGTCACCGACGTGACGGCGACCGGGCTGCCCAGGGGCACGGCGACCGGGCTCGATTGATCGAGGACAGCCGTGGCGGTGTTCTTGAATTGAGTGATGCTCATGGTTCTACCTATGGGTTGGAAATCGCACAGTCAGTGCATGAAACCTTCCATGAAACCGGCCACGCGACTGGCCAACTTGCGCCGCCACGGTGGGCTGGCCGGGTTGGCCAGGGTCTGGTCTTCATGGACAAAACTGCGAATGATCGCGTTGTAGCCCAGCCAGCGACAGGGTTCAGGCTCCCAGGGGCGCAAGCCATCCACACGACCCTCGGCCATGACCCAGGGCTGGCGCACCAGCGGGCTGTCGCGTTCAAGAATCAGATCGGCCAGGGTGCGGCCGCCGAGGTTGCTGGCTCCAACCCCTTCGCCACCGTAGCCACCGGCCAGGGCAATGCCATGGCGCCGGTCGCAGAGCATATGGGGCTTGAAGTGGCGGGACATGCCCAGGTTGCCGCCCCAGGAGTGGGTGATGCGCACATTCTTCAGCTGTGGGAACAGCTCGCCGAACAGATAGCGGCGCAACCCGACTTCGTTGTCGCTCAAGGTGAAGTCATGCCGCAGCTTGCCGGCAAAGCGGTATCCGCCACGGGCGCCGAACACCAGGCGGTTATCCAGGGTGCGCTGGCCGTAGGTCACCTGACGGCTGCTTTCACTGAACGCTTGCCCGTGCTCCAGGCCGATCTCGTCCCACAGTGCCTGGGACAGCGGCTCGGTGGCCACCAACAGGCTCTGCACCGGCATCTGATAACGGCCCAGGGGCGGCAAGGTCACCGAATAGCCTTCTACCGCCGGTACCGTCCAACGGCTACGCACCTGGGCCTTGGCCGTTTGCAGCCCGCCAGACTGCCAGTGGGTGACCGGGCTGTTTTCGTAGATCTGCACGCCCATGCCTTCAACCACCCGCGCCAGGCCACGTACCAGTTTGGCGGGATGGATGGTCGCGCAATGAGGGGAATAGATAGCGCCGTAGGCATTGGCAATACGCACCTGCTGGCCCAGTTGCTCAGGGCTGAGCCAGTGGTAGTCGGCATCGGTAAGGCCCTGGGCATGCAGCTTGGCCAGGTATTGACGCAGGCTGGTTTCCTGTTCGGGATAGCGCGCCGCGCAGTACAACACCCCGCTCTTGCGGTAATCACAGTCGATGGCTTCACGTTCGATGACGTTTGCCACTTCATCCGGAATGCTGTGGAGCAGATCAAAGGACGCCCGACGCTCTTCGCTCGACAACCCGGCCAGCAACCTGTCCTCCCCCAACAGATTGCCCATCAGCCAGCCACCATTGCGCCCTGAGGCACCAAAGCCGGCGGTCTGGGCCTCGACAATGGCGATGCGCAACTGCGGCGCCTGGCGCTTGAGGTAATAAGCCGTCCACAGCCCGGTGTAACCGGCACCGATGATGGCTACGTCGACATCCAGATCCTGCTCAAGAGACGGCCGCGCCAGCAGCGGCTCGTCGAGCTGGTCCATCCACAAACTGATAGTGCGCCATGCTGGCATGCAACAACTCCGCAACCGAGTTTTCGATAGCGGCGATCCTAGTGGCTGGGGTCAGGCGTTGTCTTGCGCGCGTGCACGCAAAGAAATTTGCTTGGCGTAAGCCTTGGGCGACTGGCCGGTGTGCTGGCGAAAACAGCTGTAGAACGCCGACAGCGAATTGAAGCCGGCGGCAAAGGCCAACTCATCGACACGCAGCGGAGGCGTCGCCTGGTCCAACGCCAGCAGCAGGTGCTGCAAGCGCGCCTGGTTCACATAGCGGTAGAAGCTCTGGCCCAGCACTTGGTTGAGCAGGTAAGAAATCTGATTGCGGCTGTAACCGCACTCCTTCGCCACCCGTTGCAAATCCAGCTCAGGATCCAGATACGGCTGTTGCCGCTCGAAATACTGCTGCAAGTCCTCGGCCATGAAGCTCAGTTGGCGCGGCGACAATCCAAGGCGGCTCGCAGCTGGGCGCATGCTGTGGCGCGCTTTGTCGGGCAGGGTCTCGTGCACCAAAGAGGCGTATTCATTGACGCGCCAGATCAGACCGTCACGCACGGTAATCGCCTCGCTGGCGCGAAATGACACCAGGCCCCGGCCGCCACGCAACGTGACCTGGTACTGGATAAACGCGGTATTGCCATCCACCCGGATGCGATCGCTGTGCTCCAGGGCTTCGTCCGCGTCGCGGGGCATGCTGCTGGCCACGTACTCACGCAATTGATCCAGGCCCAGGGTGCGGTTCTGGAAAAAGTCGTTGTATTGAATATCTGGATGGTAAAGCGCCATCACGCCATCCAGATCCCGGTGCTTCCAGCACAGGTGATAGCGCATCACGGTTTCGGCGGTGGCCTGGGTTTGCTGCGGGCCGTCATCAAAGGCGGACATAGGGCACTCGTCAAAATAAAAACCGAGCTTGCCGAAGTTGGCAGGCGGCTTCAATGGGCAATCCCGGTCGCGCGAATACTGGCATTGTGCCCAAAAATCGCGAGGACATGACCTGCATCAAAATTCTGCAAGGCAATCGCCAAACGACCTGAAAAAAAACCGCGGACTGTCACAAGCGGGTGCTATTTTTACAAGCTCCACAGGAAGGACCATCGACGGTCCCTCCTTACCTACCGCGAGCAAAAGGAAGCGCTCAATGATCCAGGTGGGCATCTCATGAATAGAGTTTCCGTCAGCAAGGTCACCTTTCCCAACGCATGTCAGTTGATGCGCTGGCATTTTCACCCCATGGGTTTCGAGGCCAGCATGGATGCGCCCGGCAGCATGATCGCCCGGCTCTTCGATCGCGTCAGTGGCGAAACCATGATCGCCATAGCCGGCATCCCCTGCGCCACCGTGATGAACGCCACCGACGTCGAGCGAATAATCGAGGCGGTGGAAGATGAACTTGAGTCCTTCACGCCGCCTTTGGCACTCAAGGCCTGACTACCCCACCTTTTGAACCAAAGCCCGCTTATGCAGCGGGCTTTTTCATGCACGCAAATCGTTGAAAAACGCTTTGCCCCGCGCAACCCGATCAGACGCCTTGGGTGCATTGGCAGCCGCAGATTCCTGCCCATCGACGTACCAGTAGCAGTGCTTCACCGCACGGGTGATACCGACATAGGCCAGGCGCAGGATTTCATCCTTCTGTGCGCTGTCGTAGGGCTCGGCGTCGCCGTCCTTGCCCAGGCCGGCCATGCGATAGACCTGATTCTTGTAGGGCGAGCTGGTCAAGTGTTGACAATCACCCAGCAGGAACACGGCATCCGCCTGCAAGCCCTTGGAGCTGTGATAGGTCAGTTGCTTAAGCCTGCGGGCTTCGATCGGCAATCTAGAATCAACATTAACTATTTGATTAATATGCTCTTCAATCAATAACTTATCGCTACTTTTTCGAAAGAGCATCAAGATTGAATCGCCCTTCTGATAGTGCTCGGCCAGGCGCTTGCCCAGACCTGCGTCATCGCGGTCCAGCACCTGCACCGGGCGCAACTCCTGCTCGGCCCCACTGGCCTTGGCTTTTTTCCCGCTGATCGCCGGCGCCGCCCGGACAATGTGTTCAGCGGCGTCGATGATGTGCTGGTGGCTGCGGTAATTCTCGCTGAGCATGACCCGGGTGGTGCTGGGCGATGGGAACTCCTTGTTGAACTCCATGAAGTATTTCGGCGAACTGCCGCGCCAGCCATAGATCGACTGCCAGTCGTCGCCCACACAGAGCAGGGACGACCGCTGGGCGCCGCGCCCTACGTGCATGGCTGGGCCGCGACTACGGATTTCCCGCAGGCAAGCGCGAAGCCAGGAGACGATCTGCGGCGAAACATCCTGGAATTCATCGATCATCAGATGTGACAAAGGGCGCAGGCGCTCATTGCTCAACAGCTTGAGGTTCTCCGGCGAATGCTCGCTGAATAAGGCGAACATGCGGTTGTAGCTCATGATCGGCGGCGACTGGTCCAGCAAATGGTCCTCCAGGGCACGCCAGAACAGGCTGAGCGCTTCGAAGAAATACCGATCCGGGTCATCCTTGGCAAAGCTCATGCGCCCAACCGCATCGCACACATCCAGCCCGAGGTTCTCGATAAAGCCTGCGGCACCGACAAAACAATCCAGTAATGGCGCCGAAGCCAGCTCACCCTTGACCTTGTAGTCGAAACCCGGCCCCGCGCTGGCATCTCCGGCCAATGACGACAGGACGCGCTTCGCTGAATCATAAGAATCAAGCCATATCAAAGGCTTATGACAGAAAGCTTGAAACAGGGTGCGCTTGACCGCCCATTCCGCGCGCACCGTGAGCTTGGCCCCGGGACGGCTGACCTGGGGGTTTTCCCGCGGGTCGAAGCCCAGCACCACCCAAGCATCCAACTCGGCCGCATAACCATGGCAATGGAAGCGCGAGCCGTTGATTTCGATGCTTTGTCGATTGGGTTCGATACCCTTGATCGGCCAAGCGCCGGCTCGAAACCACAGGTCTTCCAGGGTGTCGCACAGCTCTTCGTCGCGCTTGGCGGCCAATTCGGTGACCGCCATGCGCTTTTGCACATCAGGGTGATCGCGCTCCAGCTCCTTGAGCTGCAAGGCATGGCGCAACAGCGGCTTGATCGCCTGGCGAAAGCGCTCATCGCGGCCATGCAAGACGTGGTAGCAGGCATTCAGGTGACGGCGTTGGGCGTCGTTGATGCGCAGGTCGAACGGATTGCTCTCCACCTCCTCATCCGCGCCCGGCCCACGCTCACTGAGATTTTCAAACGCCTGCAGGCGTTCGAACCCCGGCAGGCTGCGCACCATCGGCAGGATTCGCGAGTGAAAGGTGCGCACCACTTCCCGCGCGTCGCGCAAGCCCAGACTAAGGCCCCAGAGGCTGAACACCTGGATCAGTTTCTGGATAAAGTCCTTGCGCGACTCACGGGTAAAGGTCACCACCGTCAAGGAGTCGAGCTCAAAGCCCAGGTAGTGATGCAGCAACAGGATGCGCAGCACCAGGGAAGTCGATTTGCCCGCCCCGGCGCCGGCGATCACGGAAGTGGACGGGGTATCGCTGAAAATCATCTTCCACTGCGCCGTGCTAGGCTGGGCATGGGCCGGCAGCAAGCGGGCGACATCGGCCTTGATGCGCTTCTTCAACTCCGCACTCAGCGGCAGGCGCCAGTCATCGAACAGCAGGTCATCTACGCCAGGAGCACGGTGCTCGGTATTGCGCGTATCGCGGATCAACAGCACCTGACGGCCCTCCTCGATGCCTTCGAGCTTGCCCTCCTTATAGCCATACTCGACGCCTGCGGTATGCCCGCTGCGAAAGCCATCCGCCTGGCCATGCAGCCAGGAAGCCCGATGCTGAGCGCGTAGACGGGTGAGGCCATGTCCGAAAAACCTGGCTGCCAACCGCTTGAACAGCGGCATTTCGGCCAGTGGCAAAAGCTCGGGAGGAAGATCGGGGGTGTGTTGCGGCACGCTGACTCCAGGGTGTGAGGCTGTGTGGGCTATGGTCGCTGCATTTGCCGCTGACTTCTAGCGAAATGCTTACAGGTCATCCACTTAAGCGATGAATTGAAGATTCGACAGCAGCAACAGGCCCGTATAAATATCTAATTTATAGATTGGATTACGGCATTTTTTGCGCTTTTTATCGATGCATGGCTGATAGATGATGCTCGCCATCAACCGGGATTGGCGCTCTATGGCAGCGACCAGGCCGATCCCTTACAGGAGACGATCATGCTTGAACTCAGACCTTTTGCATCCCTGGGCGGCGCCCATCATGGCTGGCTGGATGCTCACCACCACTTTTCGTTTGCCGAATACCACGACCCGGCACGCATGAACTGGGGCAACCTGCGGGTGTGGAACGATGACGTGATCGCCCCTGGCACCGGCTTCCCCCAGCACCCGCACCGCGACATGGAAATCATCACCTATGTGCGCGAAGGCGCCATCACTCACCAGGACAACCTCGGCAATAAAGGCCGGACCGAAGCCGGCGACGTGCAGGTGATGAGTGCTGGCACCGGGATCGCCCACAGCGAGTACAACCTGGAATCGACGCCAACCCGGATCTTTCAGATCTGGATCATTCCCAACCAGGCCGGCGCAGCGCCATCCTGGGGCGCCAAGCCTTTCCCCAAAGGCCAGCGCGAAGGGTTTGTGACCTTGGCCAGCGGCAAGCACGGCGATGACCAGAGCCTGCGGATTCGCGCCGATGCGCGCCTGGTGGCGGCCAACCTCAAGGCTGGCGAATCAGCCGAATATGCACTGGACCCGGGCCGGCGTGCCTACCTGGTGCCCGCTACCGGGGTGATTGAAGTCAACGGCTTGCGTGCACAAGCTCGAGACGGTGTGGCGGTTGCCGAGGAAAGCGTCTTGCGAGTGACGGCGATCGAGGACAGTGAAATCGTGCTGGTGGACCTGGCCTGATAAAACAGAAGCCATAAAAAAGGGCGACCCTGGGGTCGCCCTTTTTTTACCTGCCTGTCAGTTGCCGCTGATAGCGCCATCCACCAGGGTCTGGGCTTCCTGCACCAATTGCTTGAGGTGGTCATCACCGATAAAGCTTTCGGCGTAGATCTTGTAGATGTCCTCGGTGCCCGAAGGTCGCGCGGCGAACCAGCCGTTGGCGGTCATGACCTTGAGCCCGCCGATGGCCTGATCATTACCCGGCGCGTGGCTGAGGATCTGCTCAATTGCTTCACCAGCCAGTTGGGTCGAGGTGACCTGCTGCGGCGAAAGCTTGCTGAGCAAGGCTTTCTGTTGCGGATTGGCCTTGGCATCGACCCGTACCGAAAAAGGTTCGCCCAGCTCATCACACAGGGCACGGTAGGCCTGGCTCGGATCGCGGCCAGTACGGGCGGTCATTTCTGCTGCCAGCAAGGCCGGGATCAATCCGTCCTTGTCAGTACTCCAGACACCGCCGTCCTTGCGCAGGAATGAGGCGCCGGCGCTTTCCTCGCCGCCAAATCCCAACGAGCCATCGAACAGGCCGTCGGCAAACCACTTGAAGCCTACTGGCACTTCATACAAACGGCGGCCCAAGCGCTTGGCAACCCGGTCAATCAGGCCACTGCTGACCACAGTCTTGCCAACGGCGGCATCGGCGCGCCATTGCGGACGATTCTGAAACAGGTAGTCGATGGTGACTGCCAGGTAATTATTCGGCGCCAGCAGGCCACCGCTCGGGGTGACGATGCCGTGGCGGTCGTGGTCAGGGTCGCAGGCGAAGGCCACATCGAAGCGATCCTTCAGGCCGATCAGCCCCTGCATTGCGTAGCTGGAGGACGGGTCCATGCGGATCTGCCCGTCCCAGTCCACCGACATAAAGCGGAAAGTCGGGTCGACCTGCTTGTTCACCACGTCCAGGTCCAGGCGATAGTGCTCGGCGATTGCCGACCAGTAGCGCACCCCTGCTCCACCCAGTGGATCGACGCCCAGATGCAGCTTGGCGCCACGGATGGCATCCATGTCGATCACATTGATCAAGTCGGCGACATAGGTGTTGAGGTAATCGTGACGGTGGGTGGTATCGGCTTTCAGCGCCTGCTCGTAGCTGATGCGCTTGACCCCGGCGAGCTTGGCCGCGAGCAATTCGTTGGCCTTGGCTTCGATCCACTTGGTGATATGGGTATCGGCCGGACCACCGTTGGTGGGGTTGTACTTGTAACCGCCGCTTTGTGGCGGGTTGTGCGATGGGGTGATGACGATGCCGTCCGCCAGGCCCGAAGTGCGGCCGCGGTTGTAGCACAGGATGGCGTGGGAAACGGCCGGAGTGGGTGTGTACTCATCCCCGGCGGCAATCATGACCGTCACACCGTTGGCGGCAAGCACTTCCAGGGCACTGGCGCCGGCAGGCGTGGACAGCGCATGGGTGTCGATGCCGACAAACAGCGGGCCATCGATACCCTGGGATTCGCGATACAGGCAGATGGCCTGACTGATGGCCAGTACATGCCATTCGTTGAAACTCAGATCGAACGAGCTGCCACGGTGCCCCGAAGTACCAAAGGCAACACGCTGGGTAGAAACCGAAGCATCGGGCTGGCCGGTGTAATAGGCCGTTACCAGTCGCGGGATATCGACCAACAATTCAGCTGGTGCCGGGTTGCCCGCAAAAGGACTGAGTGTCATGCAAAACCTCTGGAAAAGGATGATTCGGGAGTGGAACGCAGTTTACTGGCAGTTTGACCATCGCGCGACGGGATCTATCCCATGGCATGAGCGGAACTTGCAGAATTTGCACAACGAACACGCAGGCGCCGCCCGGGACGGGCTGGAGTGATCGGGAGGGAAGATGAAAGACCGGCGCTTGAGGCACCGGTGCGATAAAAAACGCCAGGGTTCGTGGTGGCGAACCCTGGCGTGGGGATCAGGCCGATTCGACCTGCAGCGCAACCCGCTCGCGGCATGGACACTCATCCATGTAACGGTGCGCCTCGACAAACTCATTGAACGGGAACACCCGGGTCTTCAGCGGCAGCAGCACTCGGTCCGCGGTCAACTGGTTGATGTCACGCAAGGCTCGCTGCAGTGCCACCTGGTCCTGGACGATACCCAGCTCCGGCTTGCCGGTGAAGTTGCCGATGCAGTGCACAAAGAACTGGATGTTCTTCTGGAACGCCGCGCAGGCCGGGAATGGCGTCTGGTTACCGCCCTGCAGGCCATACAGGACCAGGCTGCCACGCGGCGCCAGGACATCGCCCAGCAGTGACATCTGCGGGCCACCCAAGCCATCGAACACCACGTCCACGCCACGGCCGTCAGTGAACTTGTTGATCTGCATCAGCAGGTCCTGTTCCTCGGTGACGATCACTTTCTCGGCACCCAGGGACAGCAGATACTCGCGCTCTTCCGCGGTCTTGGTCGCGGCAATCACCCGCACCCCAAGGGCTTTGCCCAGCTGGACAAAGGATGGGCCGGCGCAATGGCTGGCATCGGTAACCAGGGCGAACTGCCCGGGTTTGACTCGGGCCAGATCGGCGTAGGCGAAATAGGCAATCAGCAGCGGCGTGTAATGCACGCTGGCCTCGATCGGGCTGAGAATGTCCGGATAACGGGTCAGGGCCGAGCGCGGCAATACGATCTGCTCGCCGTATACCGGGTAATCATTGGGGCTTTCGGCAGGGAAACTGGCGACTTTGTCACCCACTGCCAGGTCGTCGACGCCATCACCGACTGCGGTGACCACACCGGCCATCTCATGCCCTAGGCCTGAAGGCAGGCGAGCATGGGACGAGGCCAGGTTCTGGCGCCAGAGAATGTCATACCAACTGATGCCAATCGCCTCGACGCGCACCTGCACTTCGCCTGGCGCAGGCAAAGCGGCCGCATGCTCTTCGCATTTGAGCACCTCGGCCGAGCCAAACTTGTGAAAACGGATCGTGCGGGACATCGCAAACCTCGTCAAAGTAACCTCTAATGCCCTGAACTTTATCTGGGCTTTTACAGCAAGACCATCAGTGGCTATTAATAGTCGACATGCCTGTCATTGATTCCGCAGCTCCGGCAACCCTTATAAACCGCGTGCCAGAGCGAACTTGCCTGGCAGGAAACTGAATTAGCCGGTGCAGAGTAGCAGCCTTTCCCCGTAAGATTCACGCCGGCCATTGTTCTTATATGGCCGCTCTCGTCAAGTTTACTGACTCTGCCAGGACTCCAGATGAATCGTAATGACCTGCGTCGTGTCGACCTGAACCTGTTGATCGTGTTCGAAACATTGATGCATGAACGCAGTGTGACCCGTGCCGCCGAGAAATTGTTCCTCGGCCAGCCCGCCATCAGCGCGGCGTTGTCGCGCCTGCGCAGTCTGTTCGACGACCCCCTGTTTGTACGCACCGGCCGCAGCATGGAGCCTTCGGCGCGGGCGGTGGAAATCTTCGCCCTGCTCTCGCCGGCCCTGGATTCGATTTCGACCGCGGTCAGCCGCGCCGCCGAATTCGACCCGGCCACCAGCACCGCCGTGTTTCGCATCGGTCTGTCGGACGATGTCGAGTTCGCGCTGCTGCCCATGCTGCTCAAGCGCCTGCGCGCCGAAGCTCCCGGAATCGTGCTGGTGGTACGCCGCGCCAACTACCTGCTGATGCCGGCGTTGCTGGCCTCGGGCGAAATCTCGATTGGCGTCAGCTACACCACCGACCTGCCGGCCAACGCCAAGCGCAAGGTATTGCGCCGCAGCCTGCCCAAATTGCTGCGCGCCGACACCGTACCCGGCGCCTTGAGCCTGGATGACTTCTGCGCCCGCCCCCATGCCCTGGTCTCGTTCGCCGGCGATCTCAGCGGTTTTATCGATGAAGAGTTGGAAAAACTCGGACGCAAGCGCCATGTGGTGCTGGCCGTACCGCAGTTCAACGGCTTGAGCACCCTGCTGGCGGGCACCGATATCCTGGCCACTGTTCCGGATTACACCGCCGAAGCCCTGACCGCCGCTGGCGGCGTGCGCGCCGAAGACCCACCGCTGCCGGTACGCGACTTCGAACTGCACATGGCCTGGCGCGGCTCCCAGGACAACGACCCGGGAGAGCGTTGGTTGCGGTCGCGGATTCAGATGTTTTTCGGCGACCCTGAGAGTCTTTAGACGTAGTCTGGCAGGCTGTTCGGCTGATCATTTCTGCCTTTCCACAAACCATGAAGCTCCATCCACTTCCAGTGGATTGCCACACCCGGAGGCAAATCTGAGGACACGCGTTGGATGGTTTGCAAAGAATGCCCCCCCAGCCTAAGGCCAAGCGGGCTAATGATGAGGATGGCTCCGAGGCCTGAGGCTTTCAGCGATAAAAACTGCGTATATCGGCCGAGTGAAAGCGGTGAGTGCTCACCGTTTTCATTCGGGTTGGGATCCTAATATTTGAAACGACCCACCAGGCCTTTGAGCTGACCAGAAATTTCTATCAATCGACCCGAGCCAGTCTGTGAGGACTGGGCAAAGCCTTCGACCAGTTGGGCGTCGGCATGGATCTGCGCGATGTGCCGATTGATCTCTTCGGCCACCTGGTGCTGCTCCTCGGCGGCGGTGGCGATCTGGGTATTCTGGTCGCGGATCGAGTCCACCGAGCCACGGATTTTGTCGAAGCTGTCACGTGCCTGCTGGATGCGTTCCACGCTGGTGTGGGACACCTGCAGGCTGCCTTGCATCTGCTGCGTGACTTCCTGGGTGCGGCGGGAGAGATTGCCCAGCAAGCTGTCGATCTCGCCGGTGGAGTCGGCTGTCCGACGGGCCAGGGCGCGGACTTCGTCGGCGACCACGGCGAAGCCTCGGCCTTGGTCTCCGGCGCGCGCCGCTTCAATTGCTGCGTTGAGCGCCAGCAGGTTGGTCTGCTCGGCAATCGAGCGGATGGTGTCGAGAATGGTGTTGATGTTCTGGCTGTCCTGCTCCAGCAACTGCATGGTCTGGGTCGACTTTTGCAGGTCTTCGCTGAGCTTGAGCACGCTGCCGGTGGCTTCGCCGATGTGCTGCTGGCCGTCATGTACGTCGCGGTAGCCTTCGTCGGCACTCGACGCGGCGGCACTGCACGAACGCGCGACTTCGTTGGCAGTAGCGACCATTTCGTTGAACGCAGTGCTCACCAGCTCCACGGCTTCACGCTGGCGACCTGCGGCCTGGTTCATGTTGTTGGCCACTTCGCTGGTGTCGGCGGCGGCGGTCTGCAGGTCAGATGAGGCGTTGCCGATGCGCTGCACCAATTGCGCGATCATGCCCAGGAACTGGTTGAACCAGCCCGCCAGGCTGGCGGTTTCGTCCTTGCCCTGCACCTTGAGTTGGCGCGTCAGGTCGCCTTCTCCTTCGGCGATTTCTTGCAGGCCGTCGGCCACGCCGCGAATCGGACGCACGATGACGCTGGCAAAACTGGCGCCAACTATCGCGAACACCAACGCCAAGGCCGCCGCAATAGCGGCGATCAACCAGGTCAGGCGGGTGGCGTCGGCCAGCACTTCATCACGCTTGATCAGGCCGATAAAGCGCCAGCCCAGGTCTTTGGAGCTGACCACGTTGGCCATGTAGGGCACGCCATCAATCTCGATCTGAGTCACGCCGTCGCCTCGCTTGGCGAGCTCGGCGTAGTTGGGGCCCAGGTCGGCCAGGGGTTTGAAGTTGTGCTTGGCGTCGCTGGGGTCTACCAGCACGTTGCCGTTGGCTTCCACCAGCATCAGGTAACCGCTGTCGCCCAGCTTGATGTTGCGCACCAGTTCGGTGAGCTGTTTGAGCGACACGTCCAGGCCAACCACTCCCAGGATATTCCCGGCGGCGTCGGCGACAGTGTGCACGGTGCCGATCAGCGTCACATCGTCCGGCGCCCAATAGTAGGCACCGGTGCGCACGGTGGCGCCTGGCGCGGCGATGGCCGCTTTGTACCAGGGACGTACGCGTGGGTCGTAGTTGTTCAGTTTGGTGTCGTCCGGCCAGCTGGCGTAGCCGCCATCGCTCAGCCCCAGGGACAGGTAAGCGGTACTCGGATGGCTTTTGGCGAACTGGTCGAATATCGCCAGCAGCTCTTTGTTGGTCTGAGTGAGCGGAATTTGCGCTGCTTCGGCGCCAGCGTAGCTCTTGAGATCTTTGGCCGCGACAACGCGCGGGTCCTTGGCTACGTAGTCGACGTTTTGGCTGATGCCGTCAAAAAACTGCTTCATGCCATTGTCGATCTGGCGGATCTCGCGACCGCTGCTGTCGAGGAAATTGGCCAGGGCCCCTTCTCGCAGATTCAGCACTACCAAAATGGCGACCAGGATGACCGGGACACACGCGATAGCCGCGAACGCCCAGGTCAGCTTCTGCTTGATATTCATGACTTCACCTGCGGGTATTTATAGTTTTGGCAAGGGGAAACGCTAGAGCCGAACGTCGCATGTGTTGTTATGAGGAGATAGAGCCCATGCGTACTCTGAATTATCGACCGCGACGGTGCGCACTTTAGAACGATACTCAAAGCTTTTGCGCGGCAAACATCCAGGCGGAAAGCAATGTTGGCTAATGCGTAACCTCTTCACTGACTGGGTTTTACGAGAAACTCCTTGAGCCGAGGTTAAGAAAAAGAGGTATCAGGGTTGTTCTAGAGCCCAGTCAAAAGTGTTCTTGGGCGATCCAGAGAGTTATTAAAAAAACCTCAACAGGCCGGTCAAAAAATACGCATAAAAAAGGCGCCTTCTCAGGCGCCAAAGGGCTACCGCTCAATTTCATGACCTACCAAGCACCTGCATGCTCCCGTGAAAACCAGCCCAGTCCGCCTACCCGACCGTTTTTTGGAAGCGCGCAGGCTTGCGAAACAGTCGGAAGTCATCGAATTTCTGCCCGTAGACAAACGGCAGGTAAGCCTCTGCATCCGGCAGTACATCCAGCCGTGGGACCGTCCAGCTCGACTCACCTTCCGTGTAATAAGCCGCTCCAACCGACACCACGGGAATGGTGTGCAGGGGGTCGAGGGCCGTACCACTGAGCTTCAGGGTTCCAGCTCCGATACGTTTTACCCGCAGGTTTTCCTGATTCTTCATGCAGTTCAAAATCGGGTCGTGCTGCAGGCCGTAACCCGAAGAGTGAGGCACCGCCTTGATTTCGAAGTCGTAGCCCTCAGAACTTGAAGGCCCGATGTTGTCGCCAAACTCGGCTTCGATCTCGATCAAGCGTGCACCGTTACGCTCACAAAAGCCGTAGGCCTCATGGCCGTCGAGATAGACCTGGGCAATACCGGTTTTCTTCGCCTCCCCCCACATTTCCCGACCGATCGTGACCGGCATGTCGCCGCTGACAATCAACACCAGCATGGTTGTGCCCTCAAGCTCTTGATATCGGCACTTGAGAGAAATGATGCCGCAGTCAAACTCACCACAAAGCTCGCTCTGCCAACGAGAGACGCTGGCGATGGCGGTAGGTGTTTCGGGCAGCTCAAAACATGGCGGCAGCACCGAGCGCAGGAATTCGAACGTTGTTTCGAACTCAATCGACAACGCCTCAATGGTGCAGCGCCCCTCGGACAGAATGCGTTGAATTTCCTCAAGCTCTTCTTTGGTTTTTACAAAACTCATGGCCGTCGATCTCCCTGGATTCAAGCGTTCAATTGTTCGAT
Source organism: Pseudomonas sp. MF09150 (assembly GCF_059862355.1). Taxonomy (NCBI): domain Bacteria; kingdom Pseudomonadati; phylum Pseudomonadota; class Gammaproteobacteria; order Pseudomonadales; family Pseudomonadaceae; genus Pseudomonas; species Pseudomonas sp. MF09150. The sequence continues at coordinate 175,976 of NZ_JCBCUS010000001.1, forward strand.
AACAGCTTCGGCTACACCTTGTGAGGACGCTGGATTTTGACCGGTGATCAACGCGCCGCTGACTACCACGTGACGTTCCCAATCAAGGGTCTTGGAATACACCGCGCCCAGCGCCTTCAACTCGGCCTCGACGAGGTAGGGAACAGCCTTTTCCAGGCCTACTGCGGCCTCTTCACTGTCGCTGAAGGCCGTGACCTGCACACCTTCGACCCAGGGTCGACCGTCACGCTTGCGTGCATCCAGCAGCGCGCAACCTGCATGGCAAATGGTTGCAACAGGCTTACCTTGGGCAAGGAGTGACTCGATAAGCGCGATGGAATCGGGCTGGTTACGCAGGTCCCACAGCGGGCCGTGCCCGCCGGGATAAATCAGGGCGCTGACCTGCGAATCGACGATAGCCGACAGTTCGAGGGTCGAACCCAGGCGTTCCTTGAGGGCTGCATCTGCCCCAAAGCGTTTGTAAAGTGGATGATCCTTGAAGGCGTCAATCGACAGCGGGTCAATGGGCACACGGCCGCCTTTGGGCGAAGCGAGTCGTACCGGGTAACCCGCGTCTATTAAGGTGTAGTACGGCACGAGAAACTCTTCGAGCCACAGACCGGTGTCGCGGCCGGTATCGCCAAAGGCATCATGCGAAGTCAAAACGAACAAAATACTCATCAAGCGCACTCCACAACGTATTCATTGAAGGCCGGGAATCAGGCAGCGGTTTGCTGTTCCCAGAGGGCCTGAGCGCTGGACCAGGTTTGGTTGACGTCCTGGCCGTCGGCTGTTTTCCAGGTGATGGGGCCGACCATTTGCAGAATGAATGTGGTGTCGGCGAGCATTTTGGTTTCATCGTGTTCAGCGCCTGTCGCCTCATACAGGAACCCATGCTGGACACAGAGCGCCCCCCCCTTCTCCGGCCCGCCCCGCAACTCGAGAATGCCCTCGAACACGTAGCCTTCCGCGGGCCCATGGTGAATATGCGGCAACAGAATCGAGCCGTTGGGGCAGTAAAACATGACGGTCCAAATACCTAACTCAGGCGACACGTGCAGCAGTTTCCACTTCACACCACCGGTATGAAATTGCTCGGGAAACGCCTGCCACTTGACTTGGTCAACCTGCACATAAGCGTCTTGTGGTTTCTGGATAAGGTTCATTTCAGGCCTCACGGTTTGTGGCTATCGGTGGCCACACGCTACAGGCGGAGCTCGGTTGGCCCTATCCAGAATCGGCAACGCACGCGCCAGGCGACGTACCGAAACAAACAAAAATGAAGTTGCCGAAAATGGCTATCGACTTGGGAGTTCAGCCCTTAGCGTTCGGGGTGTAGATAACCCGGCGAGTGCGTCTCGCCCCTTCGAGGAATAAGAAGATGGCTAAAACAATATCGGTTATAGGCACCGGCCTGATGGGCTCTGGATTGGCCAGCACGCTGCTTGCGGCAGGCCGTAAGGTCACGGTGTGGGACGGTCGCCCGCAGGCCGCCCAGCGCCTGGTGGTAAAGGGCGCCACTCTCGCCCCCTCGTTTGTAGACGCCGTTCATGCAAGTGAGTTGACCATCATGATTATCAGCAGTGCGGCGGGCGGTGCGTCACTGATTGAAAGCCACAGCGAGAAGCTGGACTTGAGGGGGCGCTTTGTTGCCAATCTCAGCACCTCCATGCCCGAAGACGGACCACGCTTTAGCGCCGTGGTTGAGCGTCGCGGCGGGACCTTTATCAATGCCGCCATTTCCTCCTACCCTGACCTGATTGGCGGGCCTTACACGGCGATCCAATACGCCTGCGCGCCGTCAGTCTGGGACGAAATTGCGCAAACCGTCACCCCGATGGCGCCTCAGGGCACCATTTACACAGGTGAAGACCTCTCGGTACCGCCCATCGTCGATGCTGCCATGACCGGCAGTTTTTACGCAGTAGGCCTGGCGGGATTCCTGGAAGCCGCGGCCTATGCCAAGACCCAAGGCGTGAGTGCCGGCCAATTGGCGGAGTTCGCGGACAAGATGCTCGACCTGCTGCGCTATAAGGTGCAAAAAAGCATCAAGGAAATCGAGGCCAACGATTTCAGTACCATCCAGGCAACAGTCGACGTGTACCTGGACGCCGTCTTGCAATGGCGCGACGCACTCAAGGCCAGCGGTCTGCGCGCCAGCCATATTTCAGCGCTCGCCGACGATCTGAAAACAGCGCAGGACGCAGGCCATGGCGCCTTGGGCTTCAACTCCCAATACCTGGTAGCCGGCGCATAGGCCTCGGCGCAGCTAAACAAAAGCCGGCTCCAACAGAGCCGGCTTTTTCATGTCCACCGGTTTAATGATGGCGTTGATGTGCGCCCAAACGGCTGACCGTCTCGGAAGGCAGCTCGCCGAAAAAATCCTGGTAGTACTTTGAGAAACGCCCCAGATGGCTGAAGCCCGAATCCATGGCCGCGCCCTGGATCGTGTCCTTGGGTGAGGACATCAGCAGCTTGCGGGCCGTGTTCAAGCGCACCGACCTCAAGTAGTTCAGCGGTGTCATGCCCAGGATGTCTTCGAAACTGTATTGCAGCGTACGGCGGCTGATCCGTAGATGGCTGCAGAGATCCAGCACACCGATATCCTCATCCTGAATATGTTGCGCGAAGAACTCACAACTCCTTTCGACGATGTACGCCCTGGTCGACGGTGGAATCACCAGATGGCTGGACCACTCGTAATCAAGAATTTCCTGCACGCAGTCAAACACCTTTCCCAGGCTGCTGCTGAAAGGTGTCAACCCGATGCCGGCCTGGGCACCACCGAGGTGAGACTTGAGGTTCGACTCAAAATCGACTTGGGTCTCTCTGGTGGGCTGAATGAATCGTTCGAAAGGCTTGGACTCGCTGTTCAAGAACGTTTCAGTGTTGAAACTCTCAAAAAAAGCCGCTTTGCTGACAGTCAACATCAGCGCTTCGATGGGAGCTTTGGCGACTGCATGGAAAGAGCGTCCCGACGAAATATGGAAAGTGTTCGCATTGACATATCGGCCGTTGAGCAAGACATCTTCGTCCGAGCGCACGTTGACAATGACGATTGAATCCAACGGAACATGACAGATCTGCTCGACGCAGGGGCTGTCCATGGTCTCGCGCGTAATCAGCATCTTCCCTGCAATGGAGTGGCTGGCGATGGCACCATGAAAATGTGCCTTTTTCTCCAACTGATGGTAACGGTTGTCATCCCATTCGCTCAGGCATCCCGCGTGCTCGAACGCGTCGTGGCTTTCCATGAATCGAAACTGGGCAGTGTGTGGGGAGGTGAGTGTAGCCATCATGCAATCTCGCAGTCTCTCGGGTGACACGGGACTGAATGCAAGCTTTGCGCCGCTCCTGTATCGCCAACTCTCGGAGTTCGACCCACAACACATGCAGGTGTCTAGAGCGCACTTTCCAGGCCGAACAAAAAAGCCGCTGGAGGCACTCGGAGGCTTGGCTGATTGTATCGACGGTCGATATGCCCGCCACAAACTGGGTCATCCGACCCATACTGGTTCGATTTTACCCAGCCCACATCGAATCAATCGAGAATAAACTACCCATCCCCAGGCTCTCAGGGCCTAGCCGAAATGCCCGGCAGTGGCCCCACCATCTAATGAATAGGCGATCCCGTTGGTGTAGCTCGCCTGGTCCGAAGCCAGGTGAAAGATTACCTTCGCGACTTCATCGGGTCGGGCAAATCGTGCCAGTGGTACTTCCTTGGCATAGGCCTTCATCTCGGCGTCCGGGTCATCCGCTTCGGCAAACAGGCTCTCCATCATTCTTGTCTGAACAAAGCCCGGGCATACCGCATTACTGCGGATGCCCCAAGGCCCGTAATCAAGGGCCAGGCACCGCACCAGCCCGAGGACACCGTGTTTGGACGCGCAATACGCGGCGTATCCCGATGCTCCACGCACCGATGCATCAGAACCGACTGCCACAAACGCCCCACGCTGCTGCACCATGAAAATCGGCATTGAATACTTGGCCATCAACCAGGTCCCGGTGAGGTTCACCCCCATCATGGATGCCCACTCCTGGCCCGACAGCTCGTGAACCAAGCCTGTTCGAGCTACGCCCGCACAGGCCACTACAGCATGCAATGCCGACCTGATGGATTTCACCCACTCAAACAGTGCATGCACTTCGTGCTCTTGAGAGACATCGACAACCCGGGAAAGGAACCCTCCCCCCTCGACTTTTTTTGCGGTCTCCTCCAGCCCGGCCAGCGATAGATCACAGCCGATGACGCTGTAACCGTGCTCGGCGAAATGGATTGCGGTTGCCTGGCCGATACCGGAACCCGCTCCGGAAACAACCACAAGGTGCTTTTCATTGTTCACAGGTGTGCTCCACGTTGCCTTGAGGCTGAGCGCCTAACGTAGCGTCGAGCAACTCATCGGCTGTAGCCAATATCGGCAAGCGGACGGCTTGCCAAAAACGGATACGGGGTCGCAACCGCCCGGCGTAGGCTCAATACAGGTCGCAGTTACCCGCGGCCGGCAAGACTGAGTAATGCAGCCATAATAATTCTCTAAAACAGCCAAAGCGGACGGCCTCGCAAGCACACGTCCGGAGAGCAACGACATGAGCAAAGCTGACGTTGGACACGGCACAGGAATGATGACTACAAGCGAAAGCTTGAACACGGATCTGTTGAAACAACTGGAGGCCATGAATCAGCCTGAACACACGAACTCCGAATGCTGGAGCAGTGCTGCCCCGCTCGTTCGAGAGGCTTCTTTCTGGATTCTCCTGGGGGCTGCTCTGTGGATCGGCACCTTGCTGGCTGTAGGAGCGACGGCATGAGCACATCAAGTAGCGTCGAACAAGAAGCCCTCGCGGGCCGGCTGCCGGTTCTATCGGGCAACCGCGTATACAAATCCTATGGCTCGTTCCTGTGGACCTGCTGCGCATTCAGTGCAGCCACCTGGGCGTTCCTGATTGGCAGCTACCTGCCCTATGTCGGGGACTGGCGGCTCGGTGTCATGGGCTACGTGATTGGCCTGATTATCGGCATGGCGCTGGTGTCGCTCGCGTCCGGAGTACCCAGCTACAAGTACGGCACCGACCCGATCGATACCGCCAAGGCATCTTTCGGTTATCGCGGCATCGTGGTGCCGCTGTTCGGTCTGATGGCGACATTGATCGGCTGGTCTTATGTGGTCGAGGCGCTGACTGCCAGAGGGGCGGCAAATGTCGCGGCGACCGTTACAGGCACCCAGGTCACCGGCGACTCACATGAACACCTGGTCATAGGTGTGGCGTTGCTGGCGTTGTTGGTTGTGTGGTTCATCGCCTGCAAGGGGCCGAAATTCTTTGAGCGCCTCAATGGCTATATCGGCCCGTTGCACATGCTTATCACATTGGTGATGTTCGGCATCCTGGTGCACAAGTTCGGGCTCGACAATCTATGGCACAACCAGGTGCCACAGGATCAGATGCTCTCCCATGACCCGGTACAGGGCTTGGCCCTCGCGGTCGAATTTGGCGTCTCCAACTCAATGACGTGGTGGCCGATCATGGGTGGCCTGACCCGCCTGGTCAAAAGCAAACACCATGTCATGGGCCCCTCGATCATTGGCGTGGGCATCCTCGGCGCTGCCGTTGTCTCAACCGTCGCGGCCCTCGCCGCGATCAGCGCCGGGACCTACGACCCCACCATCTGGATGATTGCCGTGGGCGGCCCGGTGTTCGGATCTATCGTGATGAGCATCGTCCTGACGGCCAACATTGCGACCATGGTGGTGATGATGTACCTGGCCGGGGTTTCCATTCAGCAGGTGAAATTCTTCGCGCGATTGAAATGGGAGCTGCTGCTCGCGCTGCTCCTGCTGCCCGGGGTGTACTTTGCCTTCGAGACCGAATGGTTGCTGTCCAAGGTGATGAGCTGGCTGTCGTACAACGGCGTGATGTTCGTCGGCATCTCGGGCATCACACTGGTGGACTATTTCATCCTCAGACGCGAGCAGCTCGATGCGCCCAGCCTGTTCGCCTCGCGCAACAGTCACTACGCCTATTGGGGCGGCGTCAATTGGCTCGCCGTCGGCATCAGCATTGTGGCGGTGGTGGGCTACCTGGCGATGTACGATCCGGTGACGGTGGCGATGAGTGGGTGGTTCCGTTACCTCGGCGCGTCCATTCCGGTCATCGCCCTCTCGGGCGCCGCGTATTACCTGGCGGTAAGGCTCGTCGTGGCGCCATTGGGCAAAGGTCATTACACCAAAGGAACGGCGATCAGCAGCCGGCCCACACTTGACCCCATCCCCGGGCCCGGCGCCATGAAGGTCAGCCTCTAACCGACCTGCTGCAATCCTGCCGATGCCCAGTTCCCGCTGACCCAGCATCAGCCTCCCTCTCGGGGCGTCTTACCAGGTGCCCTTTTTTTGCCCTGTACATAGCTCCCCATGCGCAAAGAAGGCGCTGCGTAGGCCAAGGTCGGCCACCCATGGCAGCAGATGAGTGTCGGGGTCGAGAAAACCCGCGATTTGTCGCAAGCGCCACCGAAGAGCGGAGCAATATAGCGCTGGCGGGTACTTAAGACTCGGCGGTCGTCGCGGGCATCAGAATGCTCGTCCATAACGCGATCGCCGTTTCGACCATTTGCTCGCGAACACCGGATACCGGGCTTAGCTGGTCCTGATAAAAGAAGATCCCATCGATCTGCGTCGCGATCAACGCGGCGTAAGTTTGAACCTGATCATCAGGCAATTGCGGGCTGATCTCGGAAATCAAGCGGCAGAAGCCCATCAGAAATTGATCGTACTGCTCAACCATCAACGCCTTGATGGACGGGTCGTGACTGGCCAGCGCGCCCATCTGGAAAAAGAACTTGCCCGTGGCGGTATCCAGCGTCGCTGCGGAGTTTTCGCGGATGGCCACAGCCAACCTTTCAATGGGAGTCTCGGCGCGGGCATGTTCGACCAATTGATTCACTGATTCGACATACTGGCCCAGCTTTGCCGCGATCATTTGCCGGCAAAGATTCTCAGTGTTGCCACAGTAGTGTTGAAGGTTGTTCAAGCTGATCCCCAATTCCTTGGCGACCTTGCGCGCGGAGAACTGGGCATAACCGTCCTGGACGAACACCCTCGCGGCGGCATCGTTAATGTCTTCGATCTTCTTCAACCGCCTGCCGGCACGGCTGTAGGGGCTGACCTCCCCAACTTTGATTTGACCCTCTTCCGATAGCACGCGCTGGCGGCTCCTTTGTCGCGTTACGTCACTGGATACGTCGGCATCTTACGCCTGGACGACGCACTCATTGCAGGCGCGGGTGAGCAGCACCTGTCGAGTTGCCGATTCCGGATAAGCCGTACTCGCCTTCAAGCGTACATTTCGCTGCAAACCACAATCAATGCGATTACCTCAGGGGAATATCATGGTTCAACAACTCACGCTGCTCGGTACAGGCCTGATGGGCTCTGCTTTAACGAACCGTTATCTGAATCGCGGCGTGGAAGTGACGGTGTGGAACCGTTCCCCTGAGCGATCCGCGCCGCTGGTCAAAAGCGGCGCGCGGGCAGCGCTCAACCTCCCATCGGCGCTTGAGGCAAACGCCCTGGTACTGGTCGTGTTGCTGGATTACAGCGTTTTCAGAAGTGTCATGGCCGGTCATGAACCTTTGATCTCAGGGCGCGACTTTATCAATTTTATGACCGGCTCGGCCAAAGACGCCACCGAACTAGCGGCTTACATCAGTTCCCACGGGGGCCGTTACCTGGAGGCTGCAATAGAGGCCTACCCTGACGACATTGGCCAGGAAAGCACGTTGATCCACTACTCGGGCCCTGAGGACATCTGGTTGCGGCACGAAGCGCTGCTGCGATTGCCAGGCGCTGCTTCGCGCTGGATCGGCGAGTTGATCAGCGCGGCCAATGTGTTGGATGCCGCCATGGCGGGTGCGTTTTACAACACCGGTATCGGTGCCTTTCTGGAGGCCGTGGACTTCGCCAGGAAAGCTGGGGTCGGCATCGAACCACTCGAAAACTGTCTCGTTTACTTCCTCGACCTGCTGAAAACCGAACTCACTGCGGTCATCAATCACCACAAGTCTGATGACTATCGAACGGACCAGGCGACCCTCTCCATTTATGTGGCGGCAGTGAAATCCTGGCGCCAGACCATGCTCGATAGCGGGCAGCGCGCCAGCCTCTTCACCGCCAACCTCCATTGCATGGAAATGGCCGTGGCTGAAGGGCGCGGCCATCTCGGGATAGCCGCCACCTACGCCAGCCACCTTCAAGTCTCGAGTCAAAAACAATGAACCGGCTTAAGGGTAAAGTGGCACTGATTTCCGGCGCTGCATCGGGCATCGGCGCGGCCAGCGCCATCCGTTTTGCAGAAGAAGGCGCCAGGGTTTGCCTTGTGCGATGTAGATGGCGTGAGGGCTGGCACCGTTATTGAAGCCATACATGCAACAGGTGGCGAAACGCTATTTATCCCGCTGGATGTGCGGGATGAAGAGCAATGGATCAGCGCATTCGAAGCGGCCGTGGCGCACTTCGGAGTTGTCGATGTGGTGATGAACTGCGCGGGCATTGCGCTGGCTGGCAATGTCGAAACCATGCGTTTTGAAGAGTGGGACAAAGAATTGTCGGTGAATCTGCATGGCACCTTCTTCGGCATAAAACATGGGTTTAAGCACCTGCGAAAGCGTGGTGGCTCGATCATCAATCTGTCTTCGATCGAAGGCATGGTCGGCCATCCCGAATATGCCGCCTACTGCGCCGGCAAGGGTGCCATTCGCAACCTCACCAAATCAGCGGCACTGCATGCGGGCCGAAGCGGCTACAGGATCCGAGTCAACAGTATCCACCCTGGGTACATCGTTACACCAATGATCGGGAACGATCCGGTCGAGCTGGAGCGGTTGGCAAAGTTGCACCCCATCGGCTTTTTGGGCGAAGCGGTCGACATCGCCAACATGGCGCTGTTTCTCGCCTCGGATGAGTCTCGCTTCGCAACAGGTGCTGAATTTGTGATCGACGGAGGCTTTATCGCGCAGTAGCGAGCCGGCGCGGAGCATGCCTATTCGCCTGCTGCGGTCGGGGCGGCATAGGTTGGGGCACAACCGGAGATTTCAGTGCTGAATCAGAGCCCTGATCAGAGGTCTGCGGCGCCCCCCCCTGAAGTCTGTGACTGATACTTTCTGGAAGCGTGCGAGGGCGTTAAATCACGGCGATTCAACTTCTGACAGCCTGGCTTAGGGATGCATGTGCGCCCAGCCACACCTGTACCTTCTCCATTGTTTTTCTTTCCAGCTCCCCTTCCATCACAACGCCTTCTACAAGCCGAGCCTTGGGTGCGTGCTGCGCAAGCACGTCCAGGCTGTCACCCAGGCCTTAGCCTCTATGAATGCCCGGGCCTGACCGGGGTAACTGCTGAATTGAGCTCACAAGGCCACGCACCGCTGGAAGGCTAATAATCAAGCGCTGCACACCCTAAAGTGGCCTCACACCCGCCCAGGAACATAAAGATGACCGAGGTCACTGTAGTTATCGGAGCCGGCTCGATCGGCCAAGCCATCGCTCGGCGCGTCAGTGCTGGCAAACATGTGTTGCTGGCAGACTTGCAGCAAGCAACTGCAGATGCTGCCGCAAAGGTCATGAGCGACGCAGGTTTCGAGGTTACGACAGCCAAGGTTGATGTCTCATCCCGCGAGTCGGTCCGGGCACTCGTCGCCCAGGCGATGTGTATTGGCGACATCACCGGCGTCATCCACGCCGCAGGCGTTTCCCCGTCTCAGGCCGCGCCTGCCACCATCCTCCAGGTCGATTTATATGGCACCGCCCTGGTGCTGGAGCTGTTTGGCGAGGTCATCGCCAAAGGGGGATCGGCCATCGTTATCGCCTCGCAGTCAGGCCACCGCTTGCCGGCGCTCAGCGTCGAGCAGAACCGAGCCCTGGCGTTGAGCCCGACTGAGGCACTTCTTGCGCTGCCGATGCTGCAACCCGAGCGGGTAACCGATCCCCTGAATGCCTACCAGATCTCCAAGCGTGGCAACTCGCTGCGCGTGGCGGCGCAAGCCGTTCGCTGGGGCAAGCGTGGTGCACGTGTCAACACCATCAGCCCGGGCATTATCTTCACACCCCTGGCCCGGGATGAACTCAAGGGCCCGCGTGGGGATGGGTATCGGCGCATGATCGAATCCTGCGCGGCCAAGCGTGGCGGTACGCCCGATGAAGTCGCGGCGGTCGCGGCGCTGCTGATGGGCCCCGAAGGGACATTCATTACCGGCAGCGACTTCCTGATGGATGGTGGTGTGACCGCTCAATACTGGTACGGCGCTGACCAGTAGCGTCACAGGCCGGCCGCCGCGGTTCTAGCCTGGCTGGCGCGCCCACTCGCGCACCGCTTCCGCGAACATCCGCAAGGCCATCGGTGGATGTCGGTTGGCCGGGTAGTAGAAGGCACCGGCATAGGAAGGGCCCCAGTCAGGCAGCAGGTGGACCAGGCGCCCGGCCTGCAGATGCTCCTCGACCTGATGTTCAGGCACCCAGGCGATGCCGATACCCGCCAACGCCGCGTCCGTCATCAGGTTGATGTTGTCCATGGTCATGGGGCCGTCGACATCGAGGCTGGATGATCGGCCCAGGTGATCGAGGTCCCAGCGAAACAGCGTGCCGCTGGCAAAGCGAAAACGGATGCATCGATGCGCCTTGAGGTCATGGGGTGCCATGGGCGCCGGGTGCCGACTCAGGTACTCGGGCGACGCCACTGCGGCAAATCGTACGTCCGGGCCGAAACGCACCGCGATCATGTCCCGCGGGACATCGTCGAACAACCGAATGCCGGCATCGAAGCCATCGGCGACGATATCGACCAAGCGGCTATCCGCCACACACTCGATATGGATCTGCGGGTTGTCCTGGAGAAACCGGGGCATGACATGGCGGATCAACAGCTTGAATGACGATTCGGATGCGCTCAGGCGAATCAGGCCCGAGGGCGTATTGCGCTCCGAGGTGACGTCGTTGACGGCGCATTCGAGCTCACCCAGCAGCGGCTGCACCCGCAGGAAGAGTTGCTCACCCGCCTCCGTCAAGGCAACCGAGCGGGTTGTCCGATTGAACAGGCGCAGTTCAAGGCGTGATTCCAGGCCACGCATCGAATGGCTCAGCGCCGAGGCCGAAACCCCCAGCATCCTGGCCGCGCCGCTGAAGCTGCGTTGTTCAGCGATGGCGACAAAAGCGGTCAACTCGGGAAGGCCGGCCCGGATCATTCGTGAATACTCCTCAACTACCTATGAAGCGTGGTGCCAATTGTTGAGCAAGGCACAGGAATCTAAAGTGTACCGGTCCCCCCATCCTTGCGAAGGAGAAGAAACATGCAGAAACGTCAGCTCGGCAAAAGCGGCCTGGAAGTGTCCTCCATCGGCTTGGGCTGCATGGGCCTGAGCTTCGCTTATGGCCCTGCCCTGGAGCAAAAGGCCGCCATTACCCTGATCCGCGACGCCTTCGACAAAGGTGTCGACTTCTTTGACAGCGCAGAGGCCTATGGGCCCTACACCAACGAAGCACTGCTGGGCGAAGCCTTGGCCCCAATCCGGGATCAGGTGGTCATTGCGACCAAGTTCGGCTTCAAAAACGGCCGGCCGGATGACGGTCTGGACAGCCGGCCTGAAACTATCAAGGCCGTGGTCGAGGCGTCGTTGAAGCGCCTCAAAACCGACCGTATCGAACTGCTCTACCAGCACCGCATCGATCCACAGGTACCGATTGAGGAAGTTGCAGGCGTCGTGAAGCAATTGGTCGAAGCAGGCAAAGTCCTGCACTTCGGAATGTCGGAGGCCGGGCCCGACGCAATCCGCCGCGCCCACGCCGTGCTGCCAGTCGCCGCCCTGCAAAGCGAGTACTCGCTGTGGTGGCGCGAGCCGGAACAGCAGATTCTGCCGGTACTGGAAGAGCTCGGAATCGGCTTCGTTCCATTCAGCCCCCTGGGCAAAGGCTTCCTCACCGGCGCCATCGACGCGAACACCCGGTTCGCGGAGGGCGACTTCCGCAATGTGGTGCCGCGCTTCACCGAAGAGAACCGCAAGGCCAATGCGCAATTGGTCGAGGTGCTCGGCCAGATCGCGGAGGGTAAAGGTGCAACCCGGGCGCAGGTGGCCCTGGCCTGGCTGTTGGCACAGAAGCCCTGGATCGTCCCCATTCCAGGCACCACCCGGTTGCATCGGCTGGAAGAGAACACCGGCGCTGCCGACCTCCTCCTGACCCCGCCCGATCTGGCTGCCATCGCCACGGCGCTGGAGCAGATCAAGGTGGTGGGTGATCGTTATCCGGCTCATCTGCAGAAAAACGTTAATCGCTGACGGCCAACCCCCTCGCCCACTGCCGGCGCCCGTGTAAGGGCCCTGGCAGTGTTGTTTCATCCTTGCAGATTCCGAGAGCCTCTCTCTCCCCGCATTGGGGCTCGCAAGCGAGGCCTCTCAAGCTGCGGTGAGCGCTTACCGCTTTTCCCCAGGAAACAACGCCCGGCTGATAAACCCTGACGTGCTGCTTAGCGCCTCGCCCAGAGCCTCCAGCTGGGTTCGATCGTACTGGGCGCTGATGCCAATACCGGAAACCACGAAACGCGGTTGGTTGTGGTGGTCAGTCACGGCACTGGATACCACGCTGACGCCGCGATACAAGTTGCCATCATCAATGGCCCAACCGGTGTGCACGGTTTGACGAGCTTCGTCCAGATAGCTCTCGAAGCTCGGCGGGCTTTCCCAATGCAAGCGGGCGAAACGGCGGCGTAGTTCGTCTTCGGGCAGATTGCGCAGGCCCGCAATACACCGCCCGCTGGCACCCAACAGCTCTGGCATACGGGTTTTGAGATTGACGTCGATATGCGCCACGGCCGGGATGGCACGGGCGATGGCGTGCATGTAGTTATCGCCGGTGACCTCCCACAGCAGGACCATGATGCGGTGGTTCAGGCTCAGGCGTTCAAGCTCTGGCTGGATAAGGTCAGCGTAGCTGCGACCGATAAAACTGACTGCCAGTTCGGAAAGCCCCAGCCCCAGACTGTAGGTCTTGCCGCTATCGCTGAAGGACACCCACTGTTCATTGGTCAGGGTGCGCAGGATGTTGAAAGCACTGCTGGGGCTGATACCCGTTGCCCGGGCAATAGCCGCAACGCCTTTGGGCTCGGTGCATTGGGCGAGATGACGGAGGATTTGAATGGCGTTGACCACCGCGCCGACTTCTTTAGGACCGGGGGCGCTCGCCGTCGCGGTGTTGCTTTCTTTTTCTGAAGTCATATTCACTATTCGAATTAATATTCTTTATGGCGAATGAATTCTAAGGGTTACTGAACCTCAGTCAACGGGCGCAAGCGCGCCTAGCGCTTTCACGCATCAAGGGCCACCACGGCTTCACCTGACAGCTTAATTTCACCTGCCTGGTTTCGGCTGGTGATCTCCAGGCGTGCGGTGCCGGCAGACATGTCTATCTCCACTACTTTGCCGGAACTGCTCAGAGCATCGCCGACCTGGGTCACCGCCACGAACCGCACCGAGAACTGACGCAAACGCTCCTGGGGCACCCAGCGTGTCAGCACATGGCCCAGATAGGCCATGGACAGCATTCCGTGGGCGAACACATCGGACCTCCCGACCTGCTTGGCATAGTCGATATCCACATGGATCGGGTTGTGATCGCCAGAGGCGCCGCAATACAACGCCAGTGTCAGGCGGCTGATGGGTTCGGCAGTCAACGACGGCAAACAGTGGCCGATTTCGATTTCGGAAAGTTTCACCTACGGCTCCTCAATGGCGTATGACTAGGCTATTACGCATTAGCGCGACCAAATGCCCAGCGGCATCGGTGACACGGGTCTCGCGAACCACAAACTCCAGCGCCCCCTCTTTCTTGTCATAGATGTCGACGATCCTGGTCTCGAAACTCAGGCATTCACCGGCAAAGACCATGCGGTGATAGGTAAAACCCTGTTCGCCGTGCAGTATTCGCCCGTTATCCAGACCCAGGTGCTTGAGGGTGGCGGCTGAGCCCCCGGCTTCCATGTCCAGGCAGAAGAGGAAGGTCGGTGGCACCGGCAATAGCGGATAACCCGCGTCGAGCGCTGCCGCTTCGTCGCTGTAACACGCATCCTGCTGCTGGGTTGCCTTGGCAAAAAAACGCAGGCGACCGGCTTCGACCACTTGCGTGTGGCTGGAAACCAAGGCGCCGATATGACTTTTGTCGATCATTTACGGTACTCCTCGGCCATCGCTGACCTTAAAACCGGGTGGCTACATCGCCACCCGCGCTTGATGTTCCTGCCGCCTGCCATTGAGCAGCAATCGGTTGACCGCCACTTGCCCCTCAACTCGGTAGTTCCAGAACCGTGCGCGCCAGAATGTTGCGCTGCACTTCGTTGGAGCCGCCGTAGATCTTCGCGGCACTGCCGTTGTAGAGCGCGGCCAGCAGGTGTTGCTGCCCGTCCCCCGTCGCCGTCGCCCCAGCCAAGGCGCCCAGGGACCCGGCACTGCGCACGATGGCCAGGCCGATGCGCTGGTAAGTCTCAGTCGCCCAGATCTTGAGTATCGACACCGAGGGCGGCAAAGGTTCGCCGCGCTTCACATAGTCGGCGTACTGGGTGTAAAGCGCGGTGAGGTTCGCCACATCCAGGGCCAACTCGGCATAACGGGTACGAAAGGCAGAGTCGCCCATCAAATCAAGCTGCTGCCCCAGCGCCTTCAAATGCCCCAACGCATGCTGCGACTGCTTGGGGCTCCCCAAGTGCAGGCGCTCGAACCCGAGCAAAGCCTTGGCAATGGTCCAGCCTTGGTTCACCTGCCCTACCAGGTTTTCATGGGGCACACGCACGTTGTCGAAGAACACCTCACAGAACTCACAGTGCCCGGCGAGATCACGTATCGGACGCACACTGATACCCGGCGAGTTCAGGTCACAGAGCAGGAAGCTGATACCCGCCTGCGGTTTGGCCGCCTTGTCGGTGCGCACCAACAGGAAAATGTGGGTGGCATCCTGGGCCAGGGTGGTCCAGGTTTTCTGGCCCGAAACAATGAAGTGCTCGCCCTCAAGCAGCGCTTCAGCGCGCAGGCTGGCAAGGTCCGAGCCGGCATTGGGTTCGGAATAACCCTGGCACCAGATGTTCTCCCCGCTCAAGATTTTCGGTAGAAAACGCTGTTGCTGCTCGGCGGTTCCGAACCGCATCAGAACCGGCCCCACCATCAAAATCCCCTGGTCCGGGGCTCTTGCTACGCCGTAGGCTTCGAACTCTTCGTGCCAGGCGATTAGCTTGGCGGCGGGCAGCCCCATGCCGCCATGGGTTTCGGGCCAGGCAGGAGCGATCCAGCCCTGCTGCGACAGGCAGCGGTACCAATCGCCGATTTCGTGCCAATGCACCCGGCGTGGCATATGCCGCAGTGGGGTTGGATAGTGCCTGATGAGAAAAGCGCGCAACATGCGGCGAAATTCGCCGTCTGACCAACAATCCCAATCGCCACGCCTCGGAAACTCACCGCTCCAGTCGCAGACCACCTGGCCCCCGTGGTTGTCATTTCGCGTCAGCTCGAACCAGCGCAGCTTCAGGGTCTGCTCCGACCCGAAACGTGGCAGTAGCGCCAACACACGCTTGAAATAAAGCCCTACGTCGCACTCATCGGTCACGCCCATGGCGCCATGGAGGTGGACTGCCGCCTGACCGGCCTCCATGGCCGCGTGGCCGGCGCACAAATTGGCTTGCAGCGAGGCGATATTCAGCGCCTGATCCGTGGCACTAGCGACAGCCTGGCGCAGGCTGGCACGGGCCAGCTCGATCTGAATCAGCACATCGACACAGCGGTGCTGCAATACCTGGAAACTGCCGATCGGTTTGCCAAACTGGTGACGTTGCGAGATGTAGTCCCGGGTCAGTTCATGCATCTGCTCGGCAGCGCCCAGCAACTCCGCGCCGTACAACAGGCGACCGATGGAGGCGGCTCGGCCCAGCAGCTCGGCGACCTCCGGCCCCTGGGCAACAATCGCCGGCCGCGACAGGCGAACACCGTCGAAGCACAAGCGGGCCCGACAGCGCCCGTCGGCCTCGATCTGCGGCTCGACCCGAAGGCCTGCATTGTCGGCTGCCACGTACAGCAATATCGGCCCCCCTTGCTCATCCAGAGCAACGATCAGCCAGCCATCCGCCGGGTCGACAGGCACCACATACGGCGCCACGCCATACAGGCGACGTTCCCCCTCTGCTCCAACTTCGATTCGACAGGCCATGGACGACGCACTCAGCCGCTCATCCAGATCCAGAGCGACGCCGACGATACGCTCGCCGCTTAACACCCACTCCAGCAGTTCACGAGCAGCGGCGGATGACGCACCGGCCAGCAGCGTCACCACCACGCCAGCAACTGCCGTGAACGGTTCGGGCGCCAGCCAGCGCCCGACTTTACGCGCCACCGCCGACGCGGCATCAAGGCCCAGCCCCAGCCCGCCGAGTGCCTCGGGCACCAGCATGGTCGGCCAGCCCAGGGCGACGATCTGCTGCCAGTCGTCACGGCCAAACTCCTGTTTTGGCAGCTCCTGGGGCTCGAATATGCGGTGCTGCCGGGGCACATTCAGGCCTCCGCGGTCCTTGAGAAATTTTTCTGCCGAATCCTCGATCGCGACCAGTACTTCTGTCATTTCTGCCTGAGGGTTGTGCATAGGGTGTGTCATGGTTACCTCGCTTTTTTAGACGCCTTTATCGACAGTTGCGCTGAGCACCATCGGCCCAGAAAGCCGGCCTTGCGAAAACTGTCGACCTGTTCGGTGCCTTTTTATTGTTCGATCGGCCACTGCCTGACCGCCCTTGACTCGTCTGCCGCCTACCTATGCTCAAGGTTCCTGGGTCAACAGGCCGCGGCCGATGACCTGGGCCTGAATTTCCGCAGCCCCCTCGAAAATGCTGAGGATCCTGGCGTCGCACAGCACGCGGCTGATTTCAAACTCCAACGAATAGCCATTGCCACCATGGATCTGCAAACCCGCGTCGGCGTTGCTCCACGCCACCCGGGCAGCCAGCAACTTGGCCATGCCAGCCTGGATGTCACAGCGCCGGCCCTGCTCCTTGGCTGTCGCTGAAAACACCGTGAGCTGACGGGCCATGATCACTTCGGCCAACATCATCGCGAGCTTGTCCGACACCCGTGGGAACTCGATAATCGGTGCCCCGAACTGCTGGCGATCGAGTGCGTATTGCCATGCCAGGTCGAACGCGCGCCACGCCACGCCAACCGCCCTGGCTGCGGTCTGTATCCGGGCCCCCTCGAAGGTTTGCATCAGTTGCCGAAAGCCCTGGCCCTGCACTCCACCCAGCAGCCCGTCAGCGTCGACTGCAAAACCATCAAAACCGATTTCGTACTCTTTCATGCCCCGGTACCCCAGGACCTCGATCTCCCCACCACTCATACCCGCCGCAGGAAACGGTTCGGCTTGAGTACCTCGGGGTTTCCCCGCCAAAAACATCGACAGTCCGGCATGCCCCTCAACCCCTGGTTCGGACCTCGCCAGCAAGGTCATCAAGTCGCTGCGGGCGGCGTGGGTAATCCAGGTTTTGTTGCCGTCAATGCGCCATCCGCCATCGACCGTGCGACTGGCACGAGTACGCAGCGAAGCGAGGTCAGAACCGCTGTTGGGCTCGGTGAACACCGCCGTTGGCAAGATGTCTCCCGAGGCAATCCCCGGCAGCCAACGGGCCTTTTGTTCAGCAGTGCCGACCGAGTCGATAAGGTCCCCGGCGATTTCCGAGCGTGTGCCCAGCGAGCCGGCCGCGATCCAGCCGCGACTGAGCTCCTCGGTGACGATGCACATCGCTCGCTTGCCCAGCCCCATGCCGCCGTGCTCAGCGGGGATGCAGATGCCAAACACCCCAAGCTCCGCCAACTGGGCAATCAACGCATCGGGGATCAACTCATCGTTGAGGTGCCACTGATGGGCATAGGGGGTGATTTCGTTGGCGGTAAAGCGCCGAAACTGATCGCGAATCAGGTCCAGATCCTGATCGAACAGGGTTTCGCTGACCCTGTCGCCCTCACGCCAGGCCTGCACCAGGGCCAAGCGCCCCGCCGCCCCACCGGCGGCTTGCAGAGCGCGAACATCCGGGTGTTCGGCAAGCCGCCGGGCGGCAGGCTCCAGATCCAGCTCCCCAGGGCGAAATATCTCGTTCTGCCCCATCGGGATGCCGCCAGAGAGCTGAGCCAGGTATTCGGCGATGCCTACGGCCAGGGCCATTTCATCCACCTTGCCCAGGTGCCCCTTGGCCGCCAATTGCCGGCCCCACTCGGCAGATCGAACAATCGCCTCCACCGTTGTCGCCACCCAGGCCAAGCCATGGAGCAGACGCTGATGCTGCTTGAGCGCAGCCGAAGCTGGCGGGCCGTCACTGCAAAAAAATTCACGGGCCGCCCCGTGGAGGCTGTGGCCATAGTGTTGCGCTGCCTGCGCAGCACCCTGCAAATGAGCGGTAAAAGAAGTTGTTGTTGTCATAACCGTCTCAATCAATGAATGCATTCATGAAGTTGCCAACCAGGTGCCGCCACTACCCATGCCGGCTGCCCGCCACCAACCCGCTGTCATGCAGTTGGGCGATCTGCGCCGAGGTCAGTGACAGCACCTGTTCCAGGACCTGATCGGTGTTTTCCCCGAGATAAGGCGCCCGCACACCGGCATCGCGCGGGGTGCCGACAAAGGTCGCGGCCGCCCCGGGGGCTGGATACGTCAGCCCGCTGGGGTGGGTCAGTTGCGTAAAGAGCGGCGAAGAAAGCGCTAGGCGCGGGTCGACCTGCATTGCCTCGCCCAAGGTGCGATAAGGGCTCCAGCACAGGTCATTGGCAGCAAAGCGGGCCGTTACCTGTTCCAGGGTGAGCTCGGCAATGCAGCGCTCGAAGATCGGGAACAAGGCATCACGATGGATAAAGCGCTGCCCTTCATCACGCTCAAAAGAAACGCCAAGCACGCCTTCCAGTTGCTCGATCCGCTGTTTGAGCTGCAAAGCGTTCAGCAGCCCTTTCCACTGCTTGGCGGTAATGGCAACCACCATCAGGTATTGGTCATCAGCCGTAACGAAGTCCCGCCCAAAAGCGCCAAACAGCGCATTCCCCTGACGAGCCCGATCGCCACTGTGCAGGGCTTCGGCGATCTGCCCGGTATTGCCCAATGCCGCCATGGCCACGTCAGACAGCGGGATTCGAACCTCCTGCCCTTGCCCGGTCAGGTTCCGCTGACGCTCTGCCGCCAGCGTCGCAAAAGCCGCGTAGGCTCCCGTCAGCAGATCCCAAGCCGGCAGCACATGGTTCACCGGGCGCTCTGCATTGACCTCATCGCCCGTCATGTAGGGCACGCCAATCGCAGCATTGACGGTGTAGTCGACCGCCGACGTACCGTCCCCCCAGCCCATGACCCGCACCGTAATCAAATCCGCGCGCTGCTTGCACAAGGCTTCATGGGCAAGAAAACCGCCCACCGGGAAGTTGGTGACGAAAATTCCCGCATTCGCCCCGGGCGCGGTGATCAGGTCGATGGCCAACTGCCGACCTTCGGCGCGTGACAGGTCTAACGCCACGGATTGCTTGCCTTTATTCAAGCCCTCCCAATACAAGCTCGCGCCTGAACTGGATACCGGCCAACGCTTAAAGTCGGGGCCGCCGCCGATGGGGTCGATGCGAATCACTTCGGCGCCCAACTGTTGCAAATGCAGGGCACAGGAAGGCGCGGCGATAAAAGACGCACATTCGATGACACGTAAACCTTTCAAGAACGGGTACATGGGACCTGGCTCCTGCCGCTGAATCTATTGAGGGGTTGACTCTTGCGTACAGCGCTCAACTCACCCGCTCAAAGATCGCCGCCAGCCCTTGGCCGCCACCGATACACATAGTCTCCAGGCCGTAGCGGCCATTACGCCGCCCCAGTTCGCGCAGCATGGTCGCCAGAATCCGGGTCCCTGTCGCCCCAACCGGATGGCCCAGGGAAATCCCCGAACCATTGACGTTCAGGCGCTCATAATCACCCGCGTTGAACGACAAGGCGCTGGTGCAGGCCAGGACTTGCGCGGCAAATGCTTCGTTGATTTCAATCAGGTCCATGTCCTTGAGCGTCAGCCCGGCACGGCGCAGTACCAACTCGGTGGCCGGCACCGGACCGATGCCCATGCGCTCAGGCTCAACTCCCGCCACCGCCCAGTTGACCAGCCGGCCAAAAGGCCGCAATCCAAGCTTCTCGGCCTGTTCACGGGTGGTGACAATGCACACGGCGGCGCCGTCGTTCTGGCCGCTGGCGTTGCCCGCGGTCACCGTGGCTTCGGGGTCGGCGCCCAGGCGCACCGCCTTGAGTGCAGCCAGACTTTCCATCGACACATCGGCCCGTGGATGCTCGTCGATGCTGACCTGCATCACCCCGTTGCGGGTCTTGACCGCGACCGGAACGATCTCTTCCTCAAAACTGCCATTAGCCTGGGCGGCAATCGCCCGCTGGTGCGAGCGCAGCGCCATTTCATCCTGCGCATGCCGACTGATGGCGTACTCACGCCGAAGGTTTTCTGCGGTCTCCAGCATGCCGCCCGCCACCGGGTAATGCTTGCCACCCGAGGTGATACGCCCCCGTGCAATGCGGTCCCACAATGGGCTGGAATCCCCGCGCAAGCCCCAGCGATTGCCCAGCACGTAGTGTTCAGCCTGGCTCATGCTTTCCGCACCGCCAGCAATGACCAGATCACAGGCCCCGGTCTGCACTCGCATTGCAGCATCGATCACCGCTTGCAGGCCGGAACCGCAGCGCCGATCCAGCTGCAAACCAGGGACTCGAACCCCCAGCCCGGCATCCAGCGCCGCGATCCGCCCAATAGCGGGGGCTTCGCCGTTGGGGTAGCACTGGCCAAGAATAACGTCGTCAATCACCTCGGGAGGTAGCCCGGTGCGCTTGACCAACTCACCGATCAGTTGCGCTGCCAGCTCGACAGCGGGAACGTCACGAAAGATGCCGCCATAGCGACCCACCGCAGTACGCATCGGCTCACAAATAACTGCTTCACGCATAGTGTTCACTCACCTTGTTAGAGAAATGATTTCGAGGAGCCGCAAAGCGGGATACGCCCCCCATTCAGGACCTTTGACCAGGCACCCTCGACCGGGGGCTTGGAAGCGGCTATCCGGGCAGTGCCGAACCAGGCGTTCATACTGCGCAGCCCCCGGTGTTGCTCGCCCGGGCAAGAATGCGTCGTGCGCGCTCGATCAGCGGCCGGTCGATCATCTCGCCATCGAGCTGCACCGCAGCGCCGCTGTCACAGGCCTTCAGCGCAGCGCGCGCCCAGGCAATCGCTTGGTCATCCGGCACGAACGCCTGCTTGATCGGCAACACCTGGCGCGGGTGAATCGCCAGCTTGCCGCCAAAGCCAAGGCCGGCGGCCATCAATGCCTCGTGGTGCACCGCCTCCGGGTCGTCAAAACGTGTGGCAATACCGTCCAACGGCGGCGGCAAGCCTGCCAGCCGCGACTGCAATACCAGCACCCCGCGGCAGTAAGCCAGCGCCCCCCAGCTCGGCTGGCAGCCCAGGTCCAGGGCAAGATCCAGCGCACCCAGGGCGGCTTGAACCACACCCGGGGCCTGAAGCAGGCCGGCGAGGTCAATAAAGGCGTTGGCGGTTTCGACGAGTGCAATCACCGGCACCTGGTACCCCAGCAGATCGTGCACGCGCTGGATATCGGCGGCCGTTTCGGCCTTGGCCAGCATCAGCCCATCAAAACGCGCAGCGCGCAGCGCGATGAGATCGCCTTCGAAGGCCTCGCTGGCGGCGGCATTGATCCGAATAATGACCGGCACCGATTGAATCCCATGCAGAGCCACAGAGCGCCGAGCTACGTCGCGTGCGGCCGGCGCCACGCCGTCTTCCAGATCCAGAACAACGGTATCGGCCCCACTGGCGGCAGCCTTGGCAAACCGCTCGGGGCGATCGCCCGGCACAAACAAGGCCGCAATCGGCGCCCGAAAAGAGCTGCTTAACATGTCGCACTGGCCTCCATGTTCACCTGGTTATCCGCATCCTGGGTCCACCCCTCAAGACTGGCTCCGTGCTGCTGCCAATCCACCGCGGCACGAAATGCCCGTCCGCCAATCAAGGGGGCTAGACCACGGTAGGCAAAGCGTTGCGGCACCCGCCCGGCATGGCTGGCCATCAGGTTGAAGAGCACGCTGGCCTGCAGCGGCCCATGGACCACCAGCCCGGGGTAACCCTCTTCACCGGTGGCGTAGGGCAAGTCGTAGTGGATGCGGTGGGCATTGAAGGTCAGTGCGCTGTAACGCAGCAGCAGCGTTGGCGGCGTCTGTACCCAGCATTGCCGCTGGCCCGGCCGCGGCGGTGCTGCCTCGGCTGGGCCCGCAGTGCAGGTCGCGGCGCCTCGATAGACGATGTCCTGGCGCTCGCGAATGGCCAACCTCCCAGCGCAGGACAACTCATGTTCGACCGTGACGAAACACAACTGGCCGCTGCGCCCGGTCTTGAAGCGGATATCGGCAATGGTCGACACCCGCTGGATACGCTGGCCAAGTGGCAGCGGTGCCAGGGTGTGCACTTCACCCCCCGCCCACATTCGCCGAGGCAGAGGCACCGGCGGTAAAAAACCGCCACGTTGCGGATGCCCATCAATCCCCAGCTCATCCATGCCGGCCTGTGCCGTGGACGGAGCAAGGCACCAGTGCAAACCCGGCGGCGCATGACTTTCGGTTTGCCAAAGATGCGGACCCAGGGTGGCACGATAGGCCTCGAGCATCTGCTCGGTGAGCAGCGCCTCGCACACTTCGCGGCGCCCCAGCCAGGCCTGGATTGCCTCAGGTTGCTGAGTGCTCATCGCCAAGCCTCCGGTAAGCGGGCAAGGCAGCGTTGTTGCGGACCCTTGAAGCTCATGGCTCTATCTCCTTATTGAATGGCTGCTGACCGAGCGTTCAGACCGGATCCCAACAGAACACATCGGAGCTCACCTGCAAGGGCGTGAAGCCATCGGCCAACGCCGGCATGGCATGTTCGGCGATGCTCAGCGGGCTCCAACCTTCGCTTTGTTGCACCGAGCGCAGCGGGCGGCTCTGACTCATCAGCATCACTTCGTTGCGACGTACGGTGAACACCTGCCCGTTCACATCCTTGGCCCGATCGGACAGCAAGTACGCGGCGAGTGGCGTGTTCTTTTCCGGGGTCATCTGCTTGAGGCGCTCAACCCGCGCCGTCTCCTGCGGGCTCGTTTGCGGAATAGCGCTGGTCATGCGGCTCCAGGCAAATGGGGCGATGCAGTTGGAACGCACGTTGAAGCGCTGCATGTCGAGGGCGATGGATTTGGAGAGCGCGACAATGCCCAGCTTGGCCGCCGAATAGTTGGCCTGGCCGACGTTGCCGATCAGCCCGGAGGCGCTGACCATGTGCACGAAGGCGCCACTTTCCTGCTGGCGAAAGTGCTCGGCCGCCGCACGGCTGACGAAGAAACTGCCGTTGAGGTGAACCTGGATCACCGACAACCAGTCTTGCGGGCTCATTTTGTGAAAAATCACGTCACGAATAATCCCCGCGTTGTTCACCACGCCGTCGATCCGACCGAAGCTGTCCAGCGCGCAGGCGATGATGTGTTGCGCGCCACTCCACTCGGCAACGCTGTCGGTATTGATGACTGCGCACCCGCCTTCGGCCTCGATCAGTTTCAGGGTTTCCTCAGCCGGCGAGGAGGAACCGCCCTCACCTCCCAGTGACACGCCGACGTCGTTTATGACCACCGCCGCACCGGCGCGCGCCATCTCCAGCGCCATGGCCCGCCCGATGCCACCACCGGCGCCCGTCACCACAATTACCTTGCTTTCTAAAATCACCATTCTGAACCTCAATCAGCAATCGGAAATTTTGCAAAACGCGGAACCCTCTATCCCTGGCCATCTTGTTTTGCACGACAAAGCTTAAAAACAACGAAAAATCCTACAAACAATAAGGATAAGTCGACATACAGCCTTGGCAGCCCACGGGAATCACAGCCTACTCCTGATTATCTATAGAACTGAAACACCTTGTTTTAGTCATCATGCTGAATAGCATTCTCCATATTGAAAACAAAATCAACTTGAAGTAGCTTCGACATCCACAACACGACTCACACCGCCGACAACGACGGAGGCCTGTTTTTTCTAGAGATGAGGAATGACTGACAAATGAACACGAACACCAGCAAGCGCCCCTTGGAGGGCGTGCTTGTACTGGACCTCTCCCGCGTACTGGCAGGCCCGTGGTGCACGCAGATATTGGGAGATTTCGGCGCCGACGTGGCCAAGATCGAAATGGTCGGGGTGGGTGATGACACCCGCAGGTGGGGACCTCCATTCCTTCCCGAGGACAGCGAGGGCGGGCCAGGTGAAAGCGCCTATTACCTTGGCTGCAACAGGAACAAGCGCTCCGCGGCGATCGATATCGCTGACCCGGCAGGCGCCGACCTGATCCGGCGCCTTGCGGCACAGGCCGATATCCTGGTTGAAAATTTCCGGGTCGGCGGGCTGAAAAAATACCAGCTCGACTACGAGAGCCTGCGAGTCATCAACCCTAAATTGGTCTATTGCTCCATCACCGGCTTCGGCCAGGACGGCCCGTACGCAGACCGCGGCGGTTATGACTTCATCGCCCAGGGCATGGGCGGCCTCATGAGTATCACCGGCGATCGGGATGCCGCTCCCACCAAGGTCGGGGTCGCCATCACCGACCTGACTACCGGTATCTACGCCAACGTCTCGGTGCTGATCGCCCTGCGTCACGCAGAGAAAACCGGCATCGGCCAGCACATCGACTGTTCGCTGCTCGATACCCAGATTGCCATGCTCGCCAATCAGGCCATGAGCTGGCTGGTGGGCGCCACAGTGCCGGGGCGCATGGGTAATGCGCACCCGACAGTGGTTCCGTATCGCACGTTCGAAAGCCTGGATGGCGACCTGATCATCGCAGTGGGCAACGACCACCAGTTCAAAGCACTGGTCCAGGTGCTGGGGCGCCCCGACCTCGCGCTTGACGAGCGATTCATGGAGAACTCAGGACGCGTCATTCACCGTGATGCACTGGAAGCCGAACTTGAAGAGATCGTAGGAACATGGCGCAGTCACCAACTGATAGCGCAACTGGTCGCTGCCAAGGTTCCGGCAGGCCCCGTCAACACCATCGACCAGGTCTTTGCCGACCCGTTTATCGAAGCAAGAAAATCGGTCCACCATTTCGTGCGAGACGATAACGTAGACATCCCCACCCTGGCCTATCCTGGCAAGCTCTCCGAGACACCTGCCGACTATCGTCGCGAGCCGCCAAGGCTTGGCCAGCACACCGAAGAAATTCTGAGCCAGTGGATCAACCTCTCGACTGATGAGTTGCGACACTTGGCTGCTGCCGGCGTGATCTGGAATCGCCCAAAGCAAAAAAGCCCTACGCCGTGAACGCTGTAAATCCACTGGAGACCTACGCGCCTCCGCACGAGAGCAACGCTCAACGTGCAGGCTTGAAGTTCCCGAGTAACACTTCAAATCACCCTTCAAACTAAAAGTCGTGGCCCCAGGCGAAATACAAATAACACGCACTACAAACGGACCTGACAGGCACCATTAGTTGCAAATGACATAAAGCGGTCCTGAGCGACTTCAACAAAGCGACTAACGATAGTGGCGTGATGGCGAGTCACAACCTCGCACTGTGCCGATAGATGTTTACCCCATAGCACGTCAAACCCTTATAAAAATAAAAAACACAGGCATACCTATGAACAATATTGCTCAGACACAAGCACTAACACTGAATAAAGATCGAACCTGGATTGCAGTTTTCTTTTTTTGCTTTATCTGCCTAGTCGCTGACGGCACCGACCTGATGCTCCTTTCCTATAGTTTAAGCAGCCTGAAATCAGAGTTTGGGCTGAGCAGTCTTGAGGCCGGGACTTTAGGCAGTTTGACATTGGCCGGCATGGCCATTGGTGGCATTTACGGTGGATGGTTGTGTGACCGCCTCGGCAGGGTCAAGACCATCATCTGGAGCATTGTGTTATTCAGCCTGGCCAGCGGTGCCCTGGGGCTGGCGAATAGCTACAGCCAATTTGCAGTTATACGTTTTATCGCATCCCTGGGCTTGGGCGCGGTTTATGTGGCCTGTACGACACTTATGGCGGAATACGTGCCCACACGTTATAGGACCACGGTCCTTGGCACCCTGCAGGCGGGCTACTCGGTCGGCTATATAGTCGCGACCTTGCTTGCGGGCTGGATCTTGCCCGAGCACGGCTGGCGCTGGTTATTTTATGTGTCCGCGATTCCCGTGGTGCTCGCGATATTCATGCAGATCTTTGTTCCGGAATCAGACACCTGGTTAAAAGCACGCGCCGAGCGGTTGAAAAACAAAGGGACTCAACCGCGAACATGCACCCCCAGCAAAAGCGCTGGCACCTTCAGACAGATATGGAATGACCCGGCCGCCAACCGCATGTTTATGTTCTGGGCGCTCACTGCCTGCTTCCTGCAGTTTGGTTACTTTGGCGTGAACAACTGGATGCCTTCATATCTCGAAGGTGAACTGGGGATCAACTTCAAGTCCATGACCTCCTATATGGTTGGAACTTACACCGCCATGATATTAGGCAAAATATTAGCCGGCATCGCCGCAGATAAATTCGGCCGCCGAGCCACCTTTGCATTTGGGACACTGTCAACCGCTGCATTCCTGCCCATCATCGTGTTGTTTCAAACACCGGAAACAATCTTGCCGCTAATGGTGACCTTTGGGTTTCTGTACGGGATCCCCTATGCCGTCAACGCGACCTACATGACAGAAAGCTTTGAGGCAAAGTTTCGAGGAACGGCCGTGGGCGGTGCTTATAACATCGGGCGTATTGGAGCCGCCATTGCTCCGGCAACCATAGGTTTCCTGGCCACCTATGCGTCCATTGGAACCGGCTTCTTGATCATGGGGGCGGCCTATTTCATTTGCGGAGTTATTCCCGCGCTGTTTATCAAAGAAAAGCAATTCGACCCCATAAAACAATAAACCTCTAAACATTGACCCGTTATAAATCCCCCCTTGTTTAACTCAAGAACACACACGGTCCTTGAGCTCTGTACCCTGGACAAAGGCGCCGGCTTTGGCACTGATGCCGAGACACTACGGTTTTGGGATGAGTGGATGCATAGCGCCATTTGATACAGCCCCTCAGCGCTGCTGGAGATTCAGCAGCGCCCGCTCCAGCGCATTGATAGCTGTTTCGACCTCCTCCACCGCCTGCCTGAGCTGCGCCGATGTCACTTGCGAGTCTTCGCATGCCGCTTCGAGGCGCCGACAGCACTCCACCAACTGCTCGCCTATCACCACCCGCGCAGCACCTTTGATGCGATGCGCCAGCTCCGAAAGTTTGTCGATCTCGCCTTCTTGCAACAACGTGAACATCCGTTGGCAGTCCTTGCGATTGCTGTTGATCAGTTCATCCAGGATCTGGCGGAATTTCACCGGTTCGCTGCTGATCAACAACTCTAGCGGGCCAAGATCGACCAGTTGCGCCACCCCGTGTGTCGCGTCCAGTGGCTGCAAGGAGGAATGTTCGAGCTGATCGGCCTGGTGCAGCGCCAGCAGGCGAGCGTCCAGGTCATCAATCCCGATGGGCTTGATCAGGCAATCGTTCATGCCCGCCAGGATGCACAGTTCAAGCTCTTCGGGTTGGGCGTCTGCGGTCAGGCCGAGAATCACGGTGGGCTCCAACGCCCGCTCCTGCTCCATACGGCGGATTGCACGAGTCAGCTCGACACCATTCATGAGCGGCATGTGGCAGTCGGTAATGACAATATCGAAAGGCTGTTCACTCCAGTATTCAAAGGCCTTCTGGCCGTTTTCCGCCTCGCCGACATCGTGGCCGAGGAACTCCAGTTGCTGGCACAGCACCTGGCGATTGACCTGATGATCATCCACCACCAGCACCTGCAGGCGATAACGCTGCGGGGACGTTGGTAGCGCCGAGAGCTGCGTGACGCTGATGGGCTCGAGCACTTGCACCCGCAGCTCGATCTCGACCTGCGTACCCCGACCCAAGGTGCTGCTGATGTTCAGCCGGCCCCCCATCATTTCGCACAGCGAGCGACAGATCACCAGGCCCAGGCCCGTACCTTCAGAGTGCTGCATCGTGCGCTGCACCTGGAAAAACGGTAGGAACAGGCGCTGCTGATCGACCGAGCTGATACCGATGCCGCTGTCTTCGACACGGATACTCACATTGAGCAGGCTGCTGTCGCTCAAGCTGCCCACAATACTGATCTTGACTATGCCCTCTTCAGTGAACTTGATCGCATTGCTGACCAGGTTGGAGAGAATCTGCTTGAACCGCAGGGCGTCGACCAGAACATCGCAATTGATGCTCGAGTCGATCTCCAGCACCAGGTTCAGGCGTTTCTGTCGCGCCAGCCCCTCAAATACCCGCGCGACCGATTCAACCAGTTCGCGCAGGTTGGCGCGCTTGGGCGAGAGGCTCAGGCGGCCCGATTCGATACGGGCGATATCGAGGATATCGCCGATCAATTCCAACAGGCTTCTGGCCGAAGTGTGGGCAATTTCGATGCTCGCACGGTCGATGGGCTCGCTGTCGGCGCGCTTGAGCGCCAGCTCCAGGATGCCGATGACCGCGTTCATGGGCGTGCGAATTTCATGACTCATGGTTGCCAGGAAGCTGGTCTTGGCCCGGCTGGCATCGTCCGCGTGGTTTTTCGCCTCCTGCAACTGCTGCACCAGGTGACGGTGTTCGGTGATGTCGACCCAACCGCAGATCACACCCTTAAGAACGCCCTGGGCGCTCTGAAACGGATGTGCCCAGTGGCTGATCCAGACTTCCCGGCCTTGCAGTTGAACGGCATGCACCGACTCGACCGTTCGCCCCTCGTCCAGGGCTCGTTGGTAGTCACGATGGAAATCAGGCGGGCCTTCGAAGTTTTCCGCAGGCAACTGCTGCACTGCTTTGTTCAGCACCTGTTCTCTGCCCAGACCGACGCTTTTCAGGTAGCTGCGGTTGCACGACAGCACGCGGCCCGCGGTGTCACAGACGTACAGCGGCGGCGGCATGCAGTCGGTCAAGGTTTCGACAAACCGCAACTGATCGTTGAGCATCCGCTCGGCGGTGCGCCGCGCCTTGATTTGTCGACGCAGGTAAATCACCCAAACCAGGGACAACAGCACCAGCAGCGCAGCACCGGCGATTACCTCGCTGATCACCCGCTGATAATCGACCCAAGTCTGCCCGCTCATGCCTGGCGGGGAGCGCCAGCGATTGGAGATCGCGTTCAACTCATCCGGCGCAATGTTCTGCAAAACCGTGTTGATGATCGACTGCAGCTCCGCATCGCTGCGGCGCAACGCAAAGTTGATCGTACTCGGCCCGAGATCGATTACATGGTTGATGACCAACTTGTCGCGAAACAGTCGCTCGGTGTAATAGCGTGCTGCGGGCAGCGCGATAACGGCGGCATCGGCCTTGCCCTCGTAGAGCAGATTCATCGAATCCAGGGTGCTGCCGGCTTCGATCACTTGCGCTTGCGGATAGCTTTGACGCAGCCGCTGCAGAGCGACGTGACCGGAAGGAATGGCCACCCGCTTATTCACCAGATCGCCCAACTTGCCTTGCTGCTCGATATCGCTGAGCAACACAAAAGGGCCGGCAATCAGCGGCCTGGAAAAGCGCAGGTAGTCTTCCCGCTCGGGGCTCGCCGTCATCAGCGCCAGATCGGCCTCGCCCTGTTGCAGGGCTTGGATGATCTGCGGGTACCCGCCGCTGCGCGAGACCACTTGAAAGTCCAGGCCGGTACTCAGGGTGATCACTTCCAGAAGATCGATCACACTGCCGGAAAAGACCCCATTGGCATCAAAATAGGCACCGGGGGGCAGGTCGTCATTGATCACCAGTCGCGCCACCGGGTGCCGCTCGATCCAGCGCAACTGTTCCGGGGTCAGATGGATCGGCTCTTCGCCGGGGATAAAGCTGTTGCCGACCCAGCGTTTGGCCAGAATGTTCAACTGATCATGACCAATGGTCTCGATGGCCACATCCACCAGGTGCTGCAAGCGAGTGTTGTCGCCCCGCAGCGCATATCTGTAGCCACCGAGGGGCAAATCGGCAAAACGCTCGAAGCGCACGTAGCCGTAGAACGAACGATTGATCTGGTAATAGGCGCTGTACAGGTCATCGAGGTAAGCATCGGCCTGGCCAAAGGCAGCGGCGGCAATCGCCTGCTCATGGCTGGCAAAAACCCTGAAATCGGCACCCGGGTAGCGCTGCTGCAACTCCGTCAGGTGCTCACCCGTGACAGCCACGCGCACGCCGGCCAGATCAAGGGGCGAATGCTGTGGCTCGGCGTTACGCTTGAACAGCGCGAGCCGGTCCCGAGCATAGGGCATGCTGAAAATAAGGTCTTGGCGTGGCAACGAACTGCCGTGGCGACTGACCATATCGATGCTGCCCGCTTGCAGGGCCTGCTCGGCATCCTGATCGTTGGCGAAAGCCACGATTTTCACTTGGACGCCGAGCAACTGTGCAACCAGGTGGGTGGCATCGGCGCTGATGCCCTCGTATTGGTTGTCCTGGGCATTGACCGAGAATGGCGGCGACTCGCTGGGCGACACACCGACCCTGAGTTCGGCCTTGTGCCGCAGCCAGCGCCAGTCGTCAGGCGAAATCGCCATATCGTGACGGTCGATGCGCAATTGACTGGAGAGCGCCTTGGGCACTAGACCCGGCGAAGCAGCGACCACTGAGGCGCTGATGGAAAGCAGGCACAAGCACAGCCAGAAAGAACGTAAATACATGGGAGTTCAGAGACCGAAAATGCCTGGGAATACGGGAGCCGGTTGTGGGTAAACGCAGCCGTCGCGGCTCGCGCAATAATAGATCAAAGCCGTTGGCCAGGCTTAATCATCGTTACCCGGCCCATTCTGGTTTGCCGCCCGGCCCAGGCAGTAGTCGATAAAGTGATTTTCCGGCATGGGGCGGGCGAACAGGAAGCCCTGGCCGATGCTGCAACCCAACTCGATCAGGCGAGCCTGTTGCTCGACGGTTTCCACACCTTCAATGACCAGCGAAATGTTCAGTGCCCGCGCCAGTGCCACCGAGCAACTGACGATCGCGGCACTCCGGGGCTGGCTTTGCATTTTGTGCACGAACGCCCGGTCGAGCTTGATCTGGCTGAATGGCAGCTCGCTGAGCCGATCCAGGGACGAATAGCCGGCGCCAAAATCATCCATGGCCAGGCCACAGCCAAGAATCCGCAGCCGTACCAGGTTCTCCAGGCTGCTGGCCGGAGCACCGATAAGCGCGGACTCGGTGATCTCGAACATCACGCTGGCCGGCGGCACCTTGGCACGCTTGAGCAGCATCGGAATGCGCTCGGTCAACACGGCGTTG
Organism: Pseudomonas sp. MF09150; assembly: GCF_059862355.1. NCBI lineage: Bacteria > Pseudomonadati > Pseudomonadota > Gammaproteobacteria > Pseudomonadales > Pseudomonadaceae > Pseudomonas > Pseudomonas sp. MF09150. Next base: position 207,357 of record NZ_JCBCUS010000001.1, read on the forward strand.
GCCAACTGCGCCGGGTGCAGATTGAACGCCAGGTTGATCCCCCGGCCCTGGGCCGCCAGCCGCTGGTGCAGGGCCAGGCCCTGTTCGAACAGATGCCAGAACATCCTGTCGATCAGGTTGTGCTGCTCCATCACCGGTAAAAAGTGCGCGGGGGCCAAGATCCCCAACTGCGGGTGCGCCCAGCGCGCGAGCACTTCGGCACCGACCAGGACCTGCCCATGCAGGGTGACTTTGGGTTGGTAATAGGCCTCGAATTGGTGGTCGTCCAGGCCCTGTCGCACGTCGCCCAGCGTTGGCATCTCGGCCGGCGACAGCAAAATGGGCGCAGCATTGCAACGCGCCTGGTAGCGTTTGACCAGCAGGCAGAAGCCCTCCATGTTGAAGGGCTTGCCCAAATCACCGAGGAACGGCAGGCCCAGGCAGTGGATCATCGACACCGTGGCCTGGCGCAGGATAGGTTCAAGCTCGCTGCACAGCACTACCCCCCGCACCTTGCCGCTGTTGCTGGCATGACGCAGAAAGGCCAGGCCATCCATCCCGGCCATTTTCAGATCACAGAGCACAATATCCACGTGGCTGCACTCGGCCAGGATAGCCACCGCTTTATCGCCGTCCGCTGCTTGCAGCACGCGGCCCGGCAGCAGCTTTTCCAGCGCGGTCACGGTGACCAGACGCTGGAAGGGTTCATCCTCGAGCACCAAAACAATCAAGTCTTGCATCGCAGGTCTACACACAAAAGGGGGGGATGATCAGTGTGCGAGGCTGCATCTGAGGCCTAAATGGGAAATTTCCTATGTCATCCAAGAATTTTCCGAAGCTAAACTAGGCGCAAGTACTCCGCTGTCCGACTCGGCTAATAATGGCGTCAGCTTTTTTTCCCAATAAGACATCCCATGACCGACGTGTTTCGAGAGGTTAAACAACACCATGCATAGTGTTCTGATAGTTGACGATCATCCGGTGATTCGATTCGCCGTCAGGGCTCTGTTGGAAAAAAACGGTATGCGTGTGGTCGGTGAAGCCGACAACGGTATCGATGCAGTTCAGTTGGTACGTGAGCTGACACCGCAGGTGGTGATTCTCGATATCGGCATTCCAAAACTGGATGGTTTCAACGTTATTACCCGAATCAAGACACTCAACGTGCGCAGCGAAATATTGATATTGACCTCGCAACCTGCCGACTCGGTGTGCCGACGCTGTATCCAGCTCGGTGCCCGTGGCTTCGTCAATAAAGAAGAAGGCATGGACAATCTGATTACCGCGATCAAGGCGGTGGACAGCGGGTATACCTTCTTTCCTCCACTGGCCTCGGACACGGTCAATCCGGCGGAGCAACTCACCGAACTGATGCAGATTCAATCCCTGACTGATCGCGAGTTGACGGTCTTGCAGCACTTGGCCCAGGGCTACTCGAACAAGCAGATCAGCGAAATGCTGTTCCTCAGCAACAAGACCATCAGTACCTACAAGACCCGTCTGCTGCAGAAACTGAATGCCACGTCCCTGGTGGACCTGGCCGAGTTCGCCAAACGTAATGCCTTGACGGCTTGAATTAACTGTTGCAGTGACTTTTAGATGGCCGCGCCTCAATCCAGGCCTGACCGCCACCATACTGCATGAATGTGCTTCTGGCGGCTAACAGCTGTACAGAGGCTCCTGCAGGATGGCACAGCCAATTCTTCGGCTTTGCGGTTAGGTAGCCGCCATGCGCCGATAGTTGCGAATGGCGGCAGCGATTGGCAAGCAACTGGGTGCGCATTTGTTATTGAGTACTTCAGGTCTCATCTAAATTGCTTGTGAGTTAAATAACGCCTCTCGCTGCTTGACATTCTGGCTTTTCGAATTTGCAAAACATCACGAACAAAAACAATTAAAGAGAAACTAATTACGAGTCTGGCAGGTGGGACTTCAAGGGCTTGTTTGTCATCACAACAACAAATATAAAAGCTAAGAGCTATGCTCGCCACACTCACCTACTTGAACGGCCTTCACGAACTTGAGTTCACCTCGGAGGGGACAGAGGCAGCGGTCCTGCGGTGTCGCCAGCTTTCAAGCAAAGACTCTATTGCAATGCACACGAATTCGCCCACCAACAGTGAAACGCCGATGATGATCATCTGAGTTGAATAAATCCCTATCGGCAGCCCCACTTTCTCCAGTATTACACCGACAACCATTCCGTGAACCCAGCCAACGGTCAAGGCGGTTTTTTCTTACCAGTACAGAAAGACAAGCGGCAGACAAAAAAACAAGTATGACCAGATAAATTTTTAAAATCCTGAACACGCTTGGCGGATAAAAATTGGTGATCCACTCGCCATAATTTTTCATATATTTATCATTGACCACCAAGGCCATATAGAAATCAAAGACCATGAAAAATAATATGGCCGAAACAGGTACATGAAGCCAATAAAAATGACGCTGGGGAATATGATAGACAAATATCGACAAGGCGAGAAACAAGCTAAGCATTCTCGCTTTTAAAAATCTTCTTCATGCAGTGCCTAGTATTTCATGTCCCACCAAGACGTTTTATAGCGTTTAACAATCTATAAAAATAGTAATTCTAAAACCAAAAACCATCCATGGTAAAAAGCTAATCTAAGATGGCCAAAAAAAATCAGCAAAAAGCGGCGGCTACATTGGTACTTATTGGAGAGTGCGCCAGCAGTTGCTATTGCTCGATCAATCGATGCAGCTCAGACAGGCTGCCAGCGTGCAAGATGCTTCCCGCCTTGTACAGGTATTGGAGGGTTTCAATACCCAGTGTCACATCCACGTTTCCCAACTCCTTTTTTAGTGAGAAATATTCCTCCCCCCAACAAACAAAATTCCAGATTGGATCTTCCTCAACCAACATCGGGGGCAACAACTTCAGCGGCACTGTTCCCGATGCACTGCCATCGAGGGAATGAAGAAGGGTCCTGTCCAATACCTGTTCCATGATGTGCGCCATCGGCATGCTAGCCTTATAAAGCTCAAAAACCGTCTCAGCCTTTCTGTCCCAGCCAGAGTCAAGAATACTCAAGGCGTACTCGTGAAACGGCATCTTCTCTGGACAGATACCCGCAATATCACCCTGCCGAGTGGGTACAGGCACATATTCCGCAGCCACCGCCCGTTTCGCCATCATCAACCTTCCCAGGCGAGTCGGAGAAGGTATCGGCCATTGATCGGACTGCTTGAAGTTCAGGCCGATCCGACTGTTGCCAATGAGCTGCTCAACACTGTCAGCAGAAAGAAAGCCCACAGGCCATTCAATACGTGCATATTGGCCCAACTGCTCCACCACCTTCTCTCGATAGGGGGTCCTTAGCCCAAAAAAACAAAAATCATATTGAGGGCTGTCATTCGCCTGAAGAGGAATGAGTCGCTCCGAAAATCCCAATTCGATAAATGCCGTTGGACAAAACCTGGCATAGAACGGCACCGTGCTTTCCACCATCGTCCAGATGAACTTGGCACGTTGTGCCACTTCGGCAAATGTATTGAACCTCGTTACCCACTCGGGCTCGTCTCGCCAATTGAAACCCTGACCATCCGGTATTTCCGTGGCAATGATTCCGTAGTCGACACCGGATCGGATAAGCGCGTCGGCCATCCCGGGTTCGAAATATTCCCAAAACAGATTAATCGCCGACCTTTCTACGCTGCTTGCGGAAAAAGTGACCTTATGCCCCAAATCGAGCAGCCCGGCCTCGAACCAATCAGCCATATCAGTCAACGTAGACTTACCTACTTCATGGTGATTGGCGGTACAAAAATGAAACCAGGCCATAAACCAAGCTGCTCCTTAAAATAATTCTAGTGTCGCCCCTCCGGGAGGCAGTTGGCTTGCACAGTTAGCTTCGAGAACCGTAGTCCATGACATTGTCTACTGAACCAATACTGACCTTACGGACCCTTGATGAAAGGCTTCAGCAATCCATGGGCCGCTGAATGACGTAGCGTGAACCAGACCCACAGGTATGTGCGCCAGCGAAGGGGTAGATCCGCATCGAGGAATATCCGCTTGAAGTAAAAAAACAATGCACTGCGGTTTATAGCCGGTGTATCGCCCAACTCCTCCGGCACCGCTGGGGAACCGATCGGTTCATCTCGAAGCGCTCTGAGGAGCCGCACTGCCGCATCTCGCCGGTGAGTACTCAATCTGATGAATATCGAATCGTCTTGGAAACGCCCGCGTTTTTTGTATGTCTCGTCATAGACAGACTTACCCGTACGGTAGTGCAAGTGCTCGAAGACCACATCGGAGAGATAGATAAACCGATCAAATCCCTGATGCTGAATACGTTTAAAGATGTCAAACAGATGAACGTCGATAAAGGCCCCCGCATAAGCCGTTGGGTAAGGATCGACAAGCAGTTCACAGGTGCTGCGCGATAGGATCGGAAAAGTCGCTAAGCCGCCTTTCTTTAGCAGGTCATTGCAATACCCCAGATATATCCGGTCGGCAAAACGCTCATGCATCGAACGCACTTCACTGTCCCAGCCAACAGTCCGCATCACCATGTCGTCATTGACCAATACAATGATCTGACCACGGGAAGCTCGATAGCATTCGGAATTGTAAGCGCCCATGGACTGATTTGGACCGATGATCCGCACTGTATGCAGGGCCCCTCCATCTAGTCCATGGCTTCCCGGATCATCATCATCGACGTAAAGGATGACTTCGATGGCGTCGAGACTCGCTGCGGTACTCACGACACTTTCAAAAAAACGTTTGACCAACTCGGGTCGAGCCCGAGTCGGCAAGAGCAGGGATATCAGGGTGATTTCATTCGAGTGATTATCGCCTTCCGAGCCACTCGCCTTGAACATTTTTGCAGTGCCTGTAACTGCGGACAGTTCATCCTCCATTATTCACTTCCAGATTCTGAGTTGTGGACGAAGACGTTACGTGATCGGTCATTTGCCAATAGGCGAAGAGATCGTGCGGGAAAGGTTTCTCGCGGGCGAACTTCTCAGCCATTGCGTGATAACGGCCATGCATTTCTATATACAGGGCCTCAGCATCTTGAACATGGGTCCTTAGCACTTCGAACCAATCGGGGCCCAGTTCGATCTGAGGGCAGCAGGCAGCGATCTGCGACGTATCCGCCGTTCCCAGGGAAACGGTTACCCGACCGACTCGCAATGCCGCGATGATGCGCATCAGAGAAAGCCAGCGCCACTCCAGACGTTGCGGGATATTGAGTATCAGCCGAGATGCGCGATTCAATGCATCGCGTTCCTCATGGGATACAAAGCGGTGAGGACAAGCAAGCGAGAATCCTTGATCCTGCAACAGGTCGAGCATCTTGCCTCGATAATCCGTGACAGCCCCTGTGAACAATAAGTCAGTCGCCGGTACTTCGGTCCCTGAAACCGACTCGACCAACTCCAACATCGGAAAGCTGATGGTTCTTACCGGAACACCCGGCAACATCTTGTCCATGCTGATCAACTCGGGAAGATCACCAAGGATCAAAAAACTACAGATGTACGGGAGGCACTCGAACAAATGCTGGATGCGCGCCACCTGCATGGTCGGATGCATGTAATCATTGTTGTTCCAGAGAGGATCGCCGTGGATGAAGATCCTATCGTCAACGAAATCGAGATGTTCGGTCATGATCACTGCGACCCGTTTTTGGTGGGTACTGCAGAAATCAATAAGGGTGTCACGTGAGTGCTCGGAAAAATTCTCGATCACTATATTCAGGCGTTCTTCATGGGGTTGATTACCGACACTGACCGAATAGCCCTGCTGCTGCAATGCGAGCACCAGGAAATCGACTTGATCACTGATGCCAAAGAATGAGTGATTATAGACCCAGAGGTGAACCGCTGGTCTGGTGTGAAATTTGCTCATACCGATCCTTTGTCCATCGTCTTGTCAAGGCACACAGCCGAGCCCTTCTCGGCCAGGCCGGCAATTACAAACTGCTTGACCACCTGAAGGTCGGTGTCCGAGTAGCATCGATTGTAGAGCCCCTTATCCAGCCTCTCGGCGGTCAATGCTCCATCACTCTGCAGTACTGCGTGAAAGCACCCATCGTAAAGAATGATGCTGAAACCATGAAACCCATCCACGACCAGATGCGGCTCACCTTTATATTTCGGGGTGGCGGGAGATGGATGATGTCCGATGCTCTCCACTGAGTTTGCGCCAGAGGCTGACAGCGTTTTTTTTAGGCGACGATATTGCCGCAGCCATTGCGAACAACGACTGTGCAACCGCGGAAACCGCATCAGGAGTCTGGAGAGCAGCCTCAGCGTCTCCGAGCCCTTGGGCTCCAGCGGTGTCACGGGCTGCGGCAGGTATCTCCCCATCAGTTCGGGCAGGCTATTTGCTAGAACCATGGGTTCGACCTGCGACTGGCTGTACTGAACCACTACTGACCAATCCTGAGTTGCCATGATCGGGCAGCCCTTCAGAAGTGCGAAATACGCACCCTGGGACCAAACACTGTACAAACCGGTATTTATTCGCAATCGCGGATGTGCAGACATGCTGAAAGCCAGGCGCAGACCTTGCGCGTCGAGCAGGTACTGACTCAATGGAATCGGAGGCGCCTTCAAGACAGGCGGCGTCGGACTCTTGCTGGCGATGTAAAGCTCGAGAGCACGCCCCCAAAACGATTGTGCAAAAGCCTTCGCAGTGAAGTCTGTCATGCTCCGCTGGTGAGCGGCCTGTTGCAGCGCAAAGTACAGCGGTGGTGCTAGCAATTCGGGAATGCGGCGCAACAGCTCCTGAATGATCTGCTCATCCTCATGATCAGTTCGCTTTGGTATTTCCCAAGGTTTTGCGCTTGCAGGCTCAGCGCCAACCGTCAGCCCCTGCCTATTATCCAGAAGTAGCGTTGTGCTCCCCTGGACCGCCGCGATCACCGGAACACAGCCCAGGCTCATCGCCCGAAGAGTTTCGAACGTGCACAGCACATCAGCAGGCTGCAGGAAGACATGCGACCCTGCCATCAGGGTCTCAAGCTCTGCAAGAGAGGAGCCCGTCCACAAAATGCTGTGACCTGTCTCGCGGCCTACGAAAGCATTATCCACACCCGCCGCCTCTAGCACTTCTGGACTAGGGCGCTCACAAGCCATGGTCAGGGTCGCGCTATGCCCTCCAGCAAGGAAGGCTTGCCAGAAGCGTAATACCCGATGCCCTCCGCAAGTAAAAAAGTCAGTCTCATGGCCCGAGGTAACAACAAAGATAAAACGGGGAAGAGAGAGCGATGGCCTCTCGAGAAGCACACACTCGAAGCGGATTTCTGGTGCTGGTAGTCCTATGGAAGTCGTGAATAGTCGAGACTCCATTTGCGCAGATCCCAAAAAATCCCTCAATGCGGTCAGGGCGGTAGGCTGATGGGAAAAAACCCCCAGACACAAGGGGCCACCCAGCAAATTCCGGTAATACTCGCGAATCAGCGGCAGTTTCTCCTCGACAGAATCTGACCCCGCCGCCCACGGTGAAAACAACGAGCGTAACGACTCAAAATGCAGCAAGAAAGGTCGGGTCAGACTGGGAAAGGGAGCAGAATGGAAAAGCTCAATATCCCCCGGCAGCATCTGGGTCAACCGTCGGTTTTCCACTCCAAAGCCACTAATGTGTAGTACGCCCTGATGATCGGCCTGTGTGGCCAGTCCCGATAGGAGCCAATTGCGAAAATCATCAGAGTTGGCAAGCATGTTCTGCAGGGCGACATTGTCCCACCCATTGATATCGACCCCAAAAGGTGCCGGATCGAACAGCCCGCTGTACAACGGATGAAATCCAGACAAAGGAATGTAATGGCTCTGGTTCCATGGAACGGCCACTGCCAACCTGCTCATCATGCTGCCCCTTCAACGTGCGTGTAGATCATAAGCCTCCCTCCTGCCGGCCAGACATGGACAAAACATCATGTTTGACCTGCAGATTGGCAAAACCAACAATCCCCGGGGTTGTGGCAAACTTGAGCCATGCCATCGAACGTCTTACATCCATAAAACGGTCTTCTTCTGGGGTAACCTGAGTGCAGCCAAGATCCAGAAAGTACTCGGCACCTACCAGCCCTGCATGCAAAGAGAATCTGACAACCAGACACTCCCCCGCATCTGCTGACAACAAGGGGGCTCCGAGCATCAACAAGTTGGTTCCAAAGACATAGGTACCATCGAGGGACACAATGGCAAATCCAACAGAAACGCTATCCAGCTTTTTGTGGAAAAGTACTTTGACTAACAGTTCTATCGTCTGGCCCGAAGAGATGGCAGGCGGGTTACTTTGACCATCCGCCAGAATTTCAAAATCTATAATCTTGACTTCACCGCTGCCCAGCCGTGTTTCGTGGGCATTGTAGGAAGGCCTGCTGCAGACTAGGTCGGCCTTTCCACTAGCCAGCAACCGCTCCGCCTCACCTGACGTGACCTCGATCGGCGTGGCGGGCGAATCTTCCAACTGTGTCTGTTCAGCCCCTCCGGACAACAGGTTCTGATAGTGATTGACCGCGGCAACAATAGGACCGTCATAAGACACACGGCCATGCTCAATCACCACACCCCGCTGACAAAGGCGCAACACCGTATCGGCACTATGGGAAACGAATAGGATGGTCTTACCTTGTTCGACGAACTCGCGAATACGCTGGAAACACCGATGCTGGAACTTAGCATCCCCGACACTCAGCGCCTCATCAATAATCAGGATTTCCGGATCGACATGTATGGCGGCCGCAAAGGCCACTCTTACGAACATTCCCGAAGAGTAAGTTTTCACGGGTTGGTCGAAGTGTTCGCCTATTTCTGCAAACCCTTCGATTTCAGGCATCTTGGCCTCCATCGCAGCACGACTGAAACCCATGATCGAACCATTGAGAATCACATTTTCTCGCCCAGTGAACTCGGGATTAAAACCCACCCCCAACTCCAGCAATGCAGAAATCTTACCGCTCACCTGGGTGCTGCCATTAGTTGCCTGCATCACCTCGCAAATGATCTGCAACAACGTCGACTTGCCAGAGCCATTACGCCCCAAGATCGCGATGAACTCGCCTTTGTTTACCTCGAAGGAAACATCATGCAATGCCCAAAACTCTTTGTGGTATTGCTTGCGCAAAGGGTGAAGCCCTTCAATCAGGCGCTGCCTGGGCGAAGAAAACAATCTGAATTTTTTGGAGACGTTCTTCACAGAGATAACGATATCGTTTTGCATGGCGATTACAGAACATCCGCGAATTCCGGCTTCAACCGGCGAAAGATGAAAGCCCCCAGAAACAACAGAATGATATTGCCTCCCCAGAACACTAGGGTCTGATCCAGCGGTGGCAATAAAACCGTTTGGAAAATCAAGGCCTCTCGATATCCCTGAACGATGTAGTTCATGGGGTTATAAACCATCCATTCTGCTATGGCCGGTGGCATGATCTCCGGAGACCAGACGATGGGGGTACTCCAAAACCATAGGTTAAGCAGAATCGTCAGAGCCTGACCAATATCCCGATAAAATACCTGCAATGCAGCAAGCAGCCACCCTAACCCCAGCAACATGAGAAACATGCATAGCATGTAATAGACAAACAGCAAGCGCGCCGGGAACATTGGCACGTTATAGAACAACATCAAACCCGCCAGTACCAATAGGAATACCCCATGGGGAATCAGACCTGACATCAGATGGACCAACGGCAAGATCTCCGTGGGGAACACCGTTTTTTTGACCAGATGACCATTTCGGGTGACCGAATAGGTGATCGACTGCAACGCATCACTGAAAAAGAACCAAGGCACCAGGCCACAGACGAACCAAAGAATAAAGGGTGTGTTCACGGGAGCCTGTGAACGGAAGCCGACCGCAAAGACGAAATAAAACACCACGACAATCGCGATCGGATGAGCGAACGCCCATATCAAGCCCCCAAGCGTTCCAACATAGCGACTTTGTAGATCACGCATAGCAAGCGCCTGGATCATGGCACGATGTCGGATCACATTACGCAGCAGTTCCCTCACAGAAAGATGGCTAGCCAAGTGACAGTCCTTATATTGCCTAGTACATCACGACAGTCAAACGTTGCCGTAAACCGTGTTCTTGATCATGGTGAAACCCTTGATCAAGTCTTTGATGCCGTCATCCAGAGAGATTGAGGTGCTATAGCCGGTCGCTTCCAGCTTTGCATTGGATACCACGTAGTTGCGCTGGTCCTGATCCTTCCCGACCGGAGCCTCAAGGAACACGAAATCCGGGATCTGCTTCTGGATTCGCTCGCACAACTCACGCTTGGAAATATTAGCGTCCGAAAGGCCGACGTTATAGATTTCACCGTTCATGTTTGAAAAGTTGTCTAGACCATGCAGGAACGCTCGCGCCACATCGCGTACATGGATGTAGTTTCGTTTGAATGAGCTTTCGAACAGTACGACGAAGCGGTCATGGACGGCACGATAAGTGAAGTCATTGACGAGAAGATCCGTGCGCATCCGCGGAGACATGCCGAAAACCGTTGCCAGACGGAAGCTGATTACATTTTCCCGCTGCATCAGCAGTTCTTCGACTTCAACCTTTTCCTTGGCGTACTGGGAAATCGGCCGCAGGGGTGACTCCTCACTGCAGAAATTGTTGGCATCCCCCGTACCATAAGCACTGTTGGTGGTTGGCATGAGCACAACCTGCTCAGGTGACAACAATCGCAGCATCATCGCAATCGCGTCGTGGTTGATGCTCGAAGCCCCTACCGGATCGGCGTTGCACATCGGGGCACCGACCAACGCCGCAAGCGGAATGACCACATCGACCTTGCTAAGCAGCGGCTTCATCACGCTCTCAATACGAATATCTCCCTTCACCACATTGAAGTTGGGCGCATGGCATATATGGTTCAGGCTCGCTTGCTTGAACAGGAAGTTATCCAACACAGTGACTTTATGTCCTGCGTCCAGTAATGCGGGGACGAGAGTAGCCCCCAAATAGCCAGCACCACCGGTCACGAGAATGTTATGGCTCATCGCCTGCTACCTTCTTCAAATATTTAAATGATGTGAAGGCATAAGTTCCTGTTCCCAGGAGACTCATGCCTGCGATTCAAATTGCAGTCAATACAAGGGGCGCGCGTTGGTAATCCTCGGGAATACCGATATCGATAAAAACGCCATCGACACCGAAACCCGATAAAGGAGTACCGCGGCCAAGTAAGGTTGGTAAAAGCTCATCCTCCAACGACAGAGCTTCACCCACAGTGAATGGTATGTCAGTCAAACTACTGCGACGCACCCAGTAGACACCGCCATTAGAAAGCCCCCCCAGTTCCCCGCGCTGCGAGGCCAATGAGACGATGTGCTGACTTTCGTTCAGCTCAAGCCCCATATATCGATTCGCTTCGGTTGCGCGAAACAGAGACAACACCCAATCCGCGACACTTTGCCGCGCAAACCCATCCAGTGCCGCGAGTGGTACCGCAAAGAAGGTGTCGCCATTAAGCACTAGAAACGCTTCCTCATCCCGCAACTTCGACGCAGCCAGCAGCAAGCCACCGCCAGTTCCGAGACGATCATATTCAATCGCGTACTCCACTTCGGCAGTTCGATAAGCGCTGCCGAAGTGTTCGGTGATGACATGGCACTGATAGCCCACTGACAGAATGAAGCGACTGATGCCCTGATCGATCCAGTAATCCATCAACGACTCGAGAAACGGACGGCCATTGATGGGCGCCATGGGCTTTGGCACATCAGATACGACACTGCGCAAGCGAGTCCCCAATCCTCCGGCCAATATGATCGCGGTCGTGACAGTCATGGGCTATACGCGATTGAGGAAGTGGCACAAATCGTCAATTTCCTCGTCTCGCAAATCTGGGAAATTACCGATATAGAATCCGTAGAAATGGATGTGCTCGGTTTCCGGAAACTCAAGGTAGTAGTCCGACGACACAATGCCTTTGAGGTACGGCTGGCGCAGCTGATTGCCGCCGCCTGCACTGCCCCTACGAAACTCGATACCACCTTCTTTCATGTGCGTCATGAGCCGCTCTACCATTGCATTATCCGGCTCACGCAAAATTAGATTGAATGCGTAGTTGCTCGAGCCTTCTAGCTTGAAATCAGTGCGGTATTTCTGCGGATCAATACCTTTGAGAAACCGATGCAGGTTCTCTGTACGACGCTCCACGTTCGCGGATAATCGCTTGAGTTGCTTGCGCCCGAGGATCCCGCCAATTTCGGTGTTTCGTGTATTGAACGCGGGAAAAGCGAAAATGAAGTCGGGATTGAGCTCAGGGTTACCCTCCTGATACTGAGCCCGTAACTCAGGATCATTAGACTCCCGTACCATACCGTGGGAGCGCAACATGCGAGCTTGTTGATAAACCAACGGGTCATTAGTGCAAATCATGCCACCTTCGATGGTGCTCATATGATGGGCATAGTAGAACGAAAAGTTGGAAACCCAGCCCAAGCTCCCCAGACGGCGCCCGTTATGTTCAGCACCGTGGGACTCGCACACATCTTCAATCAACGGAATATCGCGACGCTCCAGTTCCTGCATCACCTCGTCGTCGATACCGTCGAAGCCTTGCACGTGAGTCAGGAACACGGCTCGGGTACGATCGTTCAATTTGCTCAGGATCTCCTTCGGATCCATCGAGAGCGTACGAGGATCAATATCGGTGAATACCGGTGTGAAGCCGTTTTGCAGAACACTCGCAATATCGGATACCCAGGTCAGCGATGGCACAAGCACTTCGCCACCTTCCGGGTGACGAAGCTTGAGCAACGCCATGGTCAGCAAATTCGCCGAAGCACCGGAGTTCACAAAAACGCTGTACTTGACCCCAAGCCATTGCGACCACTCCTCCTCAAAAGCCTTCACATTCTCGCCATGAGTAAGTTTGGGGTCATCCTGACGCAGGTGTTCAATCACTGCATCCAAGTCTTCTCGCAAGATATTATTGCGCATTAGGGGGTATTTCATCGTTGACGGATGCTCCACTGCCTATTTGGTCAAAGTGATTGTTGAAAGTCCCGCACTTTCTGAATAACAGCCTGACGACCGATACCCACCTGTTCATGGAGTGTTTGCCGGTCGCCCAGCTCGAATCGATACTGCGGAGCGACGCCTATATTCAGGAAAGGTTTGCCTGGCACGCGCCGTGAAAGAAGGTTGAACAGTAACGAGTCCAGCCCTCCACTCCCCTGGAATCCTTCCTCCAGCGATACGACCCCACGTACACATTGAAGCCGGGCGACCAGGGCCTCTTCGTCGAACTGGCTCAGATCGAACAAGTCAACTACCCTCACCTTCAGTCCATGCCCGGCGAGGTCCTCGGCCACTTGGATTGCTGTTTGGGTCATATAGCCTGTCGATACAAGGCAGAGCTCTTCGCCCTCCCCGTGCTCATTGAAACCGCGCTTGAAGTCAGGCAAGGCATGGCTGTAGATCACCGGAAGTACTTGGGCGTCCAGGCGCAGGTACTTGATCCCGGGCCGCGTTAGGCACTCGGTGGCCAGCATGCCGGAAGTCACCTGATCTGCGGGTGAGAACACCTGCATGTTCGGCATACTGCGCATCAGCGTGATGTCTTCATAGCATTGATGGGTCGGCCCCGAGACAACATAACTGTATCCAGCCCCGACCCCGATAAGATTGACGTTGAGCGGACGAACCGTCGACAGTAAGGCAAGATTGACGCGAATCTGCTCAAAGCATCGCATTGTGATGAATGGTGCTATTGCATAGGCAAATACCTTGAAGCCTTCAAGCGCTAGGCCGGCTGATACGTTGATCATGTTCTGTTCTGCGATGCCGACATTGACGAACCGGTTTGGGTAACGTTCACGGATGTGATCAAGCACCGGCGAGCCGAAATCTGCCGTGACAAAAAATACATCATCGCTCACCATTGCCTCGAGAATGGACGAGAGCAAGGTGTCGCGCATCGCGCGTGGCTTTAACGACGGCGGCATAATATTCACTGTCTGGCCCCCAGCAACTGCTCAATTAGGTCTGGAGCGATAGGGGTAATGTGTGACAACGGCGCGTTTTCCAGACCAGGCACCCCGTGACCTTTGCGAGTGTTGACGATAATGATCTGTGGCTTCCCCTTCTCACATGCCCGACTGATAGTCAGAGCATTGGAAATGGCCTGAGGCGAGTGACCATCAACCACTACCTGGGCCTGCCATCCGAACGCCGTGAACTTGGCATGCAAATCACGATGGGAAACAATATCGTCCGTCGCCCCGAGCATGCTGATCTGGTTGTTATCGACAAGGACTGTGAGATTGTCCAAACGATGTTGTGCTGCAAACATGAACGCCTCCCAGTTCGAACCTTCATGCAACTCACCGTCACCGGTGACCACATGGACACGCTGATCCCGCCCGCGACGTTTCAACGCCAACGCCATTCCCGCGCCGACGCCGATGCCGTGCCCCAGCGAACCATTGATCGTCTCATAACCCGGTATCACTGGATCTGGAATACCACCCAGAAAACTACCTGCCTGGCACACGCGATCAAGCTCAGTTGACGAGAAATAGCCCAGATCAGCAAGGATCGGGTACATGCAGAGGGAGCCGTGGCCTTTACTGATGATGCAGCGGTCACGTCCGGGCCAGCGCGGATCAGCAGGATTCTGGCGTAAAAAACCACCGTAATAGAGCGTCACGAAAATCTCGATGGGCGACAAAGACGACGCCACCCGTGTTTCAGGCGCCCGCTGATGGATTTTCAGTGTTTCCCGCCAAACCCAGCTGGCTTTTTCCTGCAACAGTTCAGTAAGAGCCGGTTCAATGTTATTCATGGCAGCTCTCCAAAAAAGACGCATATGTTTGGCGGATACCGCTTTCAAGAGATATGCCCGGATGCCAGCCAAGGGCCCTAATACGCGAACTATCGAGCAGTTTTCTCAAGGTGCCGTCGGGGCGCTCAGTATCCCAATTGATATCGCCGCGGTAACCGACAACATCGCCGATCAGTTGGGCCAGCTCGCTGATCGCCAGGTCGGAGCCCGTACCAATGTTAATCGGTAGCTCGGTAGAAGAAAGATCAGTGTTAAGCAGCAAATGACACGCGCTCGCTAGATCGTCTGCGTGGATAAACTCACGCCTTGGTTGTCCACTACCCCAGAGTGTCAGGATTTGATCGCCTGCCCGGACCGCACTGTGAAAACGATTAATCAATGCAGAAAGAACGTGCCCAGACTGCGGGTCAAAGTTGTCATTAGGACCATAGACACTGTTCGGAATAACCGGAATGAAGCGCTGCTCGCCAAATTGCCGGTTATAGGCCAAGCACATTTGCACACCCGCCAGCTTCGCTATGGCATAGGCCATACTGGTCACCTCTGGTTTTCCACTCAGAAGAGCTCCTTCAGCCATTGGCTGTGCGCACTCGCGGGGATACATGCAAGACGAGCCAAAAAACAACAGGCGCTGCGCATCGTGAAGATGAGCGCTCTGTATTACATTGGTCTGGACTTCCAGATTGCAGGTAACAAAGTCCGCAGGGTACGTCAGATTCTCGACAATCCCGCCCACCTTACCCGCAGCTAGAATCACTATTTCCGGACGTTGATCGGCGAAAAATGCCTCGACAGCCAGCTTGTTGGTCAACTCCAGCTCTTCATGGTCACGAAGAATTAACTGGGTAAAACCCGCTGCAGTAAAATGCCTGACAAACGCCGAGCCAATCATTCCACGGTGCCCTGCGATAAATATCCGCGTGTGTTTAGAAAGAAACAGCGACATACTTAAAATCCATTGGGCTGGTAAAGAACCACACGGCTCCCAGAGTTCTCAAACCGAAACGGCACATGAATCAAGTCTTTCAAGCATTCAAGGACCTGCCACTGCAGTTCAGGTTTGACGAAAAACAGCATGAACCCACCGCCACCAGCCCCTAGTAATTTGCCGCCTATGGCTCCCGCAGACCTGGCGGAATCATAAATATGATCAAGATCCGGATTGCTGATTCGATTCGACAAGCTTTTTTTCAAGCACCACCCCTCATGAAGCAGAGTACCGAAGTCATCCAATGATCCTGATCCCTGAAGGATGGACAAAGCTTCATCCGCCATATGCATTATCTGAGTCAGTTCGCCGTGCCTGACCGATATATTTTGGATTTGGCTCTGCGCAATTTCAGACGCGATGCGGGAGAACCCTGTGAAGAACAACATCAAATGATTTTGCAGGAACTGCAGGCGCGCATCCGGCAAGATGATGGGTGCCACACTGAAATCGCCACTACGATGAAAATCAATACGATTGAAACCGCCATATGCGGCAGCAACCTGATCCTGTGAACCTACACTCTCCTTGATCAGGTTCTGCTCAACATGTATTGCCATCTTCGCCAATGAGTCTTGGCAAACCTGCTCACCGTCGAGCGCTTTTAAGGCGTGCAAAAGTCCTACGGTAAACGACGAGCTTGAACCCAGCCCGGAACGCGCAGGTAAATCACCGTCATGATGTATCTCCAATCCCCGATCACAGTCCATGTATCGAAGTACCTCACGCACCGAGGGGTGTTGAATCTCACTCGGCTCCATCACATTCTCTATCGCTGAATAGACAATACGGTATTTATGATCAAAGAACGGCGGCAAGTGGCGGCAGTTGATGTAGCAGTACTTGTCAATTGAGGTGGAAACTACCACTCCTCCCTCATCCCGAAACCAACCTGGATAGTCGGTACCTCCGCCAAAGAACGAAATCCGATACGGCGTGCGAGTTAATATCACTGACTAGTTCCCAAGCAGTTTGCGCTTCAGCTTTATACGAGACATATCTTCAATGTTTTGGCGCTGCGGAAGGCCAAATTTTTCCTGAACAAGAGCTAAATACACAGGATTTGTGAAGTACGTCTGCCAAGCCTCATCTCGAAACCTCAACACTTCAGCGGCTGACAGAAACTTTGTCGGAAGTGGTTCGCACTCATAAGACAAGAATGCATACCCCTCGTAACGAGAAGGCAACTTCCAGCCATTTTCTCTCGCCATCCTGTTCATAGGGCTTCCTGGCAGTGCCTGACACGGGTACATGTTGGTCATTTCACAATTCAGCTCGATCGCGAGATCTAATGTTTCCTGCATGGTCTTATGATTATCATCAGGAAACCCGAAGATAAAATTGCTAATGACGTTGATACCTGTATCTCGGATTCCATTGCAGACATCTCGAATATTGACTTCCTTGAACGAGCCTTTGGAAACTTCCTGGCGAACCATCTGATTGCCGGCTTCGACACCTAGCGCCAACCAGTTTACTCCCGCCTTTTTAAAACGCTCCAGAGCATCACGACGTACAGTATCGACGCGCGAATAGGTCCACATATTAAAATTGAACTCACGCTCAATGACCTGATCTAAAATCGGCTGATAAAATTTGCGATTAAGAAAAAACATCTCATCACTGATGCGAAGACTATGCACGCCAAGTCGTGCCAGTTTTTCCATTTCACGCATAACCCAGGCCGGACTCCAGAACCGCATGCCGCGAAAGCTCGCAGCATCGACATCATCAGAATTATCGGTCCGATTAAGGATATTGATCATGCAGAAGTTGCAACCAAAATTGCAGCCTAGAGAAGTGTAGATGGCCGCAAAGGGCGTGCGATTACCATGATCGAAGCCCGCATGCCAGAAGTGCGCTCGATACAGATCCAGAGGACGTTCTTTGTAGGGCAAGAGATCCCAAGCATAGCCCGGCATATCGATGTCCATGCGCTCCTGAGGCACCAATCGCTCTGGCGGGTTTAGAGTTGGCATAGGAAAATTTGCCGGCCCCGACTGCTTGTAGCCTATCCCCTTGATGAAACAAAGGTCGTCACCCAGGTTACTCCTGAGCAGAGAGTGCAGCGCATAGACCCCTTCATTCAACAAAACAATATCAATACTAGAGTGCGCCAGGACCTCCCGGGGCAAAGCACTGATATGCGAACCGACAAAGCAGATCTTGAATAACGGGGACTGCTCCTTTAGCGCCCTCGCCAACTCGAGAGCCCCAATCATACTGGTCGTACCAGAATTAGGGTTCTGCCCATATACGACGAACACGACTAATCGTGCACAGTACTCTTCTATCCGAAGAACCGACTGTTCAAGTGTCAACCGTTCAGCATCACAATCTAGAATCGCAACCTCAAACCCTTGACTGCGACACGACTCAGCCAGCAGTAAAGACCATGTAGGCGGCTCTATTGCAGAATAAACGTCAGCCAAACCCTGATAAGCCTTGGCGGACGAGTCAGGTGTCACAAACAACACATCCATATGTACCGCCACCCCTTGACCTCCCCCCAGTCGAATACTTCAGCACCGCAGTACCGCAGTACCATTATCGCTGATACTACCTAGCAAAAATGACAGCCCTATGAAAAAACAGCTGAGAAATCCTCTAATCAAAGTAACTAATCTGGACTGCACATCGGTCGAATATCGACCAACACTACCTGCTTCGCACGGCCAAATCTATAAAGAAAACGAAAAACATGTCAAATACGCTTTCAATTTAGCAAATTCAGCTGTAACTCATTGAATAGTGATACTGATAAATATTTTTTTGCAGGCCCGTGAGCGAGACTAGAGCTCTCATATTCCCTCCGAAAGTGCTCACGCACTGCACATTTAAGCGTATTAATCACATCAGGATCATGATCCCGATCAGCATTTTATCAATGAGCATAGATCGGGTCAGCCGAAGAAAATCCCTCCTCGATCACTCATAGATCAACGCATGGCTATTTGCCATTGCGCACATCTTGATCATACCTCCGACACACGCAGTAAATATTAATTCGCGAACCGCTCCGAATTCTGCCTTAAAACATAACGCAGCCGGCGCTCCAATTGATATATAGGTATTCAATTCTAGCTCCCCCCCCCCAAATCAGGGCATTTTGTCTGCGATAAAATCCCCTGTGATCGGCGGTGCGGACGGTTGAATAAACTAGGATTTATACGCTCCGGTGGTCTGCGTACAGCTTTCAGCGATGTCCAAAAACATGAGCCCGTTGAATACTTAACCCCCTGAAACTCCTCAAAGTTCGCTCTTTGAGGATATATCCGAAAAGACGAAGGTCTCCCGCTACTCTGTGCCACTCGCATGCATCCTTCAGAAGCTAACTACGCAATGTTGCGCCCAGGACAACAAAGAATTACACGCCGGGCAATTGATAGCCCCCTAACGAAAGGCGCATGCTAGGGGGCTCGCATGGGGCTCTCTATCATTCCCGATGATAGTTACCTTCGCTTCATTCGATTCGTGCGATACCAGCCTGCCGCTCATCATCCGCCCATCTTAAATTACCTTGGCGGATGAACCATGGACCAGTCACTCAAACTCTTGCGCTATCCACTCGCGGCCCTGGCCGTGCTGGTGATGAGTGCTTGCGGTAAAGCCCCGGAAACCGCCGCCAGCATGCCCGCTGCCAAAGTCAGCGTGGCCAAGGTGCTGGAACAGCCGGTCAATGAATGGGACGAATTCACCGGGCGCCTCGAAGCCCCGGAAACCGTTGAAATCCGCCCACGGGTTTCCGGCCAGATCGATCAAGTGGCCTTCACCGAAGGCGCCCTGGTGAAAAAGGGCGATTTGTTGTTCCAGATCGATCCACGTCCATTCCAGGCTGAGGTACGCCGTCTGGAGGCCCTGGTCGCCCAAGGCCGTGCCAACGCCACCCGCAGTGAAAACGAAGCCCAGCGCGGCGAACGCCTGCGCGCCAGCAACGCCATCTCCGCCGAATTGGCCGACTCGCGCACCAGCGCCTCCCAGGAAGCCCGGGCTGCTGTCGGCGCGATCCAGGCGCAACTGGATCTGGCCAAGCTGAACCTGAGCTTCACCCGCGTGACCTCGCCTATCAGCGGTCGCGTCAGCCGCGCGGAAATCACCGCCGGCAACCTGGTCACCGCCGATACCACTGCGCTGACCAGTGTGGTCTCCACCGACAAGGTCTACGCCTACTTCGATGCCGATGAGCGCGTGTTCCTCAAGTACACCCAGCTCGCACGCCAGGGTCAGCGCGGTGCAACCACCCCGGTGTACCTGGGCCTGTCCAACGAAGACGGCAACCCGCACCTGGGCCAGATGAACTTCGTCGACAACCAGGTCAACCCGAAAACCGGCACCATCCGCGGCCGGGCCGTGTTCGACAACAGCGACGGCACCTACACCCCGGGCCTCTATGCACGCCTGAAACTGGTGGGCAGCGGCACCTACTCCGCCGTGCTGATCAACGACGAAGCGGTGGGCACCGACCTGGGCAAGAAGTTCGTTCTGGTGATGGATGGCGACAACAAGTCCGCCTACCGCGCCGTCGAGCTGGGGCCGAAGATCGAAGGCCTGCGCATCGTGCGCAGCGGCCTGAACAAGGACGACACCATCATCGTCAAGGGCTTGCAGCGGGTGCGTCCGGGTTCGCCGGTCACGCCTGAAGTGATTCTAATGGCCACCAAGGAAACCCTCGCCGCTCTGGCGCAACAACGACAAGCACTGGAAGCCAGCAACCTGCCCCAAGTCACGCCCGCCAAAAGCGCGCCTGGCTCGGCAGTGAAACTGGCCAGCGCTGCGACTCCACGCGGTTAAGGGACGACAACTCCGATGAATTTTTCCCAATTCTTCATTTCACGGCCGATCTTCGCTGCGGTGCTTTCGCTGCTGATCCTGATCGCCGGCGCGATCTCGCTGTTCCAGTTGCCGATCAGCGAATACCCGGAAGTGGTGCCGCCGACCGTGGTGGTACGCGCCAACTTCCCGGGGGCCAACCCCAAGGTCATCGGTGAAACCGTGGCAGCTCCCCTGGAGCAGGCCATCACCGGCGTCGAGAACATGCTCTACATGTCCTCGCAGTCGACCGCCGACGGCAAAATCACCCTGACCATCACCTTCGCCCTGGGCACCGACCTGGACAACGCGCAGGTGCAGGTGCAAAACCGCGTGACCCGCACCGAGCCCAAGCTGCCCGAAGAAGTGACGCGTATCGGTATCACCGTCGACAAGGCTTCGCCCGACCTGACCATGGTTGTGCACTTGACCTCGCCGGACAAACGCTACGACATGCTCTACCTGTCCAACTACGCCCTGCTCAATATCAAGGACGAGCTGGCGCGCCTGGGCGGTGTCGGTGACGTGCAACTGTTCGGCATGGGCGACTACTCACTGCGGGTCTGGCTCGATCCGAACAAGACCGCTTCACGCAACCTGACCGCGACCGACGTGGTAACCGCCATTCGCGAGCAGAACCGCCAGGTCGCCGCCGGTGCCCTGGGTGCGCCGCCCGCCCCCAACGCCACCAGCTTCCAGCTGTCGGTCAACACCCAGGGGCGTCTGGTTTCCGAGGAAGAGTTCGAGAACATCATCATCCGCTCCGGCGACAACGGTGAAATCACTCGACTCAAGGACATTGCACGGGTCGAGCTCGGCTCCAGCCAATATGCCCTGCGCTCCCTGCTGAACAATCAGCCGGCGGTGGCGATCCCGATCTTCCAGCGCCCAGGCTCGAACGCGATCCAGATCTCCAATGAAGTTCGGGACAAGATGGCCGAGCTGAAGAAGAACTTCCCCGAAGGCATGGACTTCAGCATCGTTTATGACCCGACGATCTTCGTTCGTGGCTCGATCGAGGCGGTGGTGCATACCCTGTTCGAAGCACTGATTCTTGTGGTGCTGGTGGTGATCCTGTTCCTGCAGACCTGGCGCGCCTCGATCATTCCCCTGGTGGCGGTACCGGTCTCGCTGATCGGCACCTTCGCCGTGATGCACCTGTTCGGTTTCTCGCTTAACGCCCTGTCACTGTTCGGCCTGGTACTGGCCATCGGGATCGTGGTGGACGACGCCATCGTGGTGGTGGAGAACGTCGAACGTAACATCGGACTCGGCTTGAACCCGGTGGACGCCACCAAGCGCGCCATGCGTGAAGTCACCGGCCCGATCATCGCCACGGCCCTGGTGCTGTGTGCGGTGTTTATCCCGGCGGCCTTTATTTCCGGGCTGACCGGGCAGTTCTACAAACAGTTCGCCTTGACCATCGCCATCTCGACCGTGATCTCGGCCTTCAACTCCTTGACCCTGTCGCCGGCCCTGGCAGCGGTGTTGCTGAAAAGCCATGACGCGCCCAAGGACCGTTTCTCCAAGGTGCTGGACAAGATTTTCGGTGGCTGGCTGTTCCGTCCCTTCAACCGTTTCTTCGACCGCGCCAGTCATGGCTACGTCGGCACCGTGGGCCGGGTCATCCGCAGCAGCGGCATCGCCCTGTTGCTCTACGCCGGATTGATGGTCCTGACCTTCTTCGGTTTCTCCAGCACCCCGACCGGCTTCGTACCCGGCCAGGACAAGCAATACCTGGTGGCCTTCGCGCAACTGCCGGATGCGGCGAGCCTGGACCGTACTGAGGAAGTGATCAAACGCATGTCCGACCTGGCGCTGAAACAGCCTGGGGTCGAGGCGGCCGTGGCCTTCCCTGGCCTGTCGATCAACGGTTTCACCAACAGCACCAACGCCGGCATCGTGTTTGTCACCCTCAAACCGTTTGACGAGCGCAAGGACCCGAGCCAGTCGGCCGGCGCCATTGCCGGTGCCTTGAACGGCCAGTTCGCCGGGATTGAGGAAGCCTACATGGCGATCTTCCCGCCGCCGCCGGTACAGGGCCTGGGCACCATCGGTGGGTTCCGCCTGCAGATCGAGGACCGGGGCAACCTGGGCTATGACGAGCTGTACAAAGAAACCATGAACATCATCAACAAGAGCCACAACGTGCCGGAACTGGCCGGGTTGTTCACCAGCTACACGGTGAACGTGCCCCAGGTCGATGCCGCCATCGACCGGGAAAAAGCCAAGACCCACGGCGTCGCCGTCAGTGACATCTTCGACACCCTGCAGATCTACCTGGGTTCGCTGTATGCCAACGACTTCAACCGCTTTGGCCGCACCTACCAGGTCAACGTCCAGGCCGAGCAGCAGTTCCGCCTCGAACCGGACCAGATCGGCCAGCTCAAGGTGCGCAACAACAAAGGCGAGATGATCCCCCTGGCGACCTTTATCAAGGTCAGCGACACCTCGGGCCCGGACCGCGTGATGCACTACAACGGCTTTATCACCGCTGAAATCAACGGTGCGGCGGCCCCAGGCTACAGCTCCGGCCAGGCCGAGAAAGCCATCGAGAAACTGCTCAAGGAAGAACTGCCCAACGGCATGACCTACGAGTGGACCGACCTGACCTACCAGCAGATCCTCTCGGGCAACACCGCGCTGTTTGTGTTCCCGCTCTGTGTATTGCTGGCGTTCCTGGTGCTCGCCGCCCAGTACGAAAGCTGGAGCCTGCCACTGGCGGTGATCCTGATCGTGCCGATGACCCTGCTTTCGGCCATTACCGGGGTGATCCTGTCGGGGGGTGACAACAACATCTTCACCCAGATCGGCTTGATCGTACTGGTGGGCCTGGCGTGCAAGAACGCGATTCTGATCGTCGAATTCGCCAAGGATAAGCAAGAGGAAGGCCTGGACCCGCTGGCTGCGGTGCTGGAAGCCTGCCGCCTGCGTCTGCGGCCGATCCTGATGACCTCGTTCGCCTTCATCATGGGTGTGGTGCCCCTGGTGTTCTCCAGCGGTGCCGGCGCGGAAATGCGTCACGCCATGGGTGTCGCGGTGTTCTCCGGGATGCTCGGGGTGACCTTCTTCGGCCTGCTGCTGACGCCGGTGTTCTACGTCCTGATCCGCAACTATGTGGAGCGCAGCGAGGCCCGCAAAGCCGCCCGCGCCCTGAAACTGGAGGCGCAACAATGAGCCTGAAAGTCTTCCTGCCAAGCCTCCTGGTACTGGCGCTGAGCGCCTGTGCCGTAGGTCCGGACTACAAGACCGAGAACCTGGAGGCGGCCCATATCACGGCCGCCACCGATGGCGCCGCCGGACAGAAGAATTTTGACCGTGCACGCTTCGAAGGTATCTGGTGGCAGCAGTTCGAGGACCCGATCCTCAATCAGCTGGTGACCCAGTCGTTGCAAGGCAACCGCGAACTGCGGGTAGCCTTTGCCCGGCTGCGTGCGGCCCGGGCGATTCGGGACGACGCCAGCAATGACGCCATGCCGACCATCACCAGCCGTGCCAGCAGTGACCTGGCCAAGGGACAGATCCCTGGCCAGACCACCAAGCGCGTCAACAGCGAGCGCTACGACCTGGGCCTGGACATGGCCTGGGAGCTGGACCTGTTCGGCCGAATCCAGCGCAACCTGGAAGCCAGCGACGCCGACCAGCAGGCCGCCGAGGCTGATTTGTTCCAGCTGCAAGTGACCATGATCGCCGAGCTGGTAGACGCCTACGGCCAACTGCGCGGCGCCCAGCTGCGGGAAAAAATCGCCCTGGCCAACCTGAACAACCAGCAGGAGTCGCGCAAGATCACCGAGAGCCTGCGCGATGCCGGGGTCGGCGATCAGCTCGACGTGGTGCGCGCCGATGCGCGCCTGGCGTCGGTCGAAGCCAGCGTGCCGCAACTGCAAGCGGAACAGGTACGCCAGCGCAATCGCATTGCCACCCTGCTCGGCGAGCGCCCGGACAAGCTCACCGTGGACCTGAGCCCGGCGCAATTGCCGGCAATCGCCAAGGCGCTGCCGATCGGCGACCCGGGTGAACTGCTGCAACGTCGTCCGGATATTCTCAGCGCCGAACGCAAACTGGCAGCGGCGACGGCACGGATCGGCGTAGCCAAGGCCGACCTGTTCCCACGGGTCAGCCTCAGCGGCTTCCTCGGCTTTACAGCCGGGCGCGGTTCGCAGATCGGTTCCTCGGCCGCCAATGCCTGGGCCCTGGGCCCTAGCATTACCTGGGCTGCGTTCGACCTGGGCAGTGTGCGGGCCCGCCTGCGCGGTGCCGACGCCAATGCCGATGGCGCCCTGGCGACCTACGAGCAGCAGGTCCTGCTGGCCCTGGAAGAGTCGGAAAACGCCTTCAGCGACTACGGCAAGCGCCAGCAACGGCTGATCTCGCTGATTCGCCAGAGTGAATCGAGTCGCGCGGCGGCCGACCTGGCGCAGATCCGCTATCGCGAGGGCACGGTGGACTTCCTGGTTCTGCTCGACGCCCAGCGTGAACGCCTGGCCGCCGAAGACTCCCAGGCCCAGGCCGAAGTCGACCTGTATCGCAGCATCGTTGCCATCTACAAGGCCCTGGGTGGCGGCTGGCAGCCCGAGACGGTGGCCAGCAAGTAACAGACAGAGCTCCTTTGGTTGGCCGCAACCAACCAATTTTTTGCCCCGCGCCCCATTCGGTCGCGGGGCTTTTTTTGGCCTCGCTTTTAACGCCGATGACCTTTTGACTTATGAAGAGGTGATCATTGATAGATGATATTGATCAACCTGTCAGCCATAGCAATTGGACAACCCACAGCTCGGGTTCTAGCCTTAACCCGCCGTGCAAGCCCTGCGGCACCGTGTCCGCCATTGGTCGTAGTCCCTCGATGATTGTCCGTCCCAAGCCGAACCTGATCGGCATCCTGTTCTCCCTCAAAGGGTCGATTGCCAAGCGAATCGCCCTGCGCAGCATTCTCGTGACCCTGCTGGCATCAGTGATTGTGCTGGTGGAAACCCTGCACCCGGCGTACTTCTCCAAGGTCAATGCCACGCCCTTCACCTTGCTCGGCCTGTCACTGTCGATCTTCATGAGTTTTCGTAACAACGCCTGCTATGACCGCTGGTGGGAAGGCCGCAAACAGTTGGGCCAGTTGATCATCGAGGTGCGCTCGCTGATCCGCGAAACCCTGATCATCCAATACAGCCCGCAGCGTGACAGTCTGCTGCGCGAGCTATGCGGTTTCGCCCACAGCCTGATCGCCCGCCTGCGCCTGGAAGACGAAGTCAGCGCCGGCCAGCCCTGGGTCAGCGAACCCCTCGACCGCAGTCACCCGAATATCACCGACAACCTGCTGCAGAGCCTGGGGCGGCGCTGCTCGGCCCTGGCCGAACAGGGCCTGATCAGCGAGTGGCGTTATACCCAGCTGGAAACACGCCTGGTGAGCCTGAGCCAGGTCCAGGCCAGTTGCGAGCGGATCAAGAGCACGCCGCTGCCCTTTCCCTACACCCTGCTGCTGCATCGCACCATTTACCTGTTCTGCATCCTGCTGCCGTTTGCCATGGCCGAACCCCTGGGCTGGCTGACGCCGATCTTTACCGCGATCGTCAGCTACACCTTTTTCGGCCTCGACGAAATCGGTGACGATCTGGAGGACCCGTTCGGCTTTGACGAGAACGATCTGCCGTGCAACGCGATCCTGCGCACCCTCGAACGCGAAGTCCTGGCAGCACTGGGGCAAAGCCCGCTGCCGCCGCCGCTGGAGCCGGTGGAGTACGTGTTGACCTGAGTCCGGGTTTGACTCCAGCCGGTTCCTGACCGAAGCTTGCGCCTCTAGAAAAAGTCGCTCTGCTCCGGAATCTTGCATGTCCCCTCCCCGTCGCTATCTGCTGATCAGTCTGCTTATTGCCCTGGCCCTGAGCCTGGGCTGGTTCATGCTGCGCAGCAGCCCGCCGCAAGTGCCGGAGGCGATCAAGCATGGCTATGCCAAGGCTCTTGAGCAGGCACGTAACGGCCAGGGGGGCGCGGCTCGGGTGCTTTATCAGCAATTGGCGCGCCCTGACCTGACCGATGCCCGACGCATCCGGCTGTTGAATGAGCTGCCCAACTACCCCAGCCCGCAAGCCCTGAAACTGGCCGACGCCGACCTCTACCACCCCAGCGCCGAAGTGCGCCAGGCGGCCATTCAAAGCGTGCTGGGGCTGGTGCCCAACGGTCAGCGCAGCCTGCTGCTGGGTCCGCTGCTGGAAGACCGGGAGCAGGAGGTGCGGTTTGCCGCCGCCACCGCGTTGCTCGGGCTGTCGCCGGACGACCAGGGGCTGTATTTCGGCCCCCTGCAACAGGTGATCGACGAATACACCCAGGTCCTCAAGACCCGGGAGGACGATGTCGAAGCCCAGTACCAACTGGCGCGCCTGTACCTGCACAACGCCGACCTGGTCAAAGCCCAGCAGGCCCTTGAGCAGGCCCTGCGCCTGCAACCGGATAACCTGCAGGCCGTGGTGCTGCAAATAGAAGTGCTGGATAAACAGGGGCGCAGCGACGCCGCGCGCCAGCTGTTGGCCAAGCAGTTGCAGGCGCAGCAGGACTCGGCCTATCTGCAACACGCCCTGGGCCTGTGGCTGCTGCATCACCAACAGGGCGAATTTGCCTTGCTCGGCTTGTCGCGCGCGGTGGAGCTGGAGCCGAACAACGCGGACTACCGTTACGACCTCGCCACCACCCTGCACAGTGAGCAAGAGCTGGAAGCGGCACAGAAACAACTGGAAGAAATCGTCCAGCGCCAACCGGCCAACCGCAAGGCACGGGTGTTGCTGATCAGCTACTGGAAAGAAAGCGGCCAGTTGCAAAACGTCCAGGTGCTGCTGGCCCAACTCGAACAACAAAACCCCGACGACCCGGCACTGCAGCAAGGCCTGTAGCCGCTGCCGCCAGGTTGCGCTGGCCAGTCGCCCCTGCGCATGTACACCTGACACACTCCAGCGCACTGAAGGGCCAGCGCAGCCATCGGCAGCGGCTACAGAGGTCGTCGGGCGCTGAACATCCGCACTACCTCATAAATCCCCGACAGCCCCCGCCCCCGGCCCCTACAGAACAATAAATGTTGAACCGCCATCATCGGCGACGGTCAAGTATTGAGGCAGTGCTTTGAAGGGCGTTCGCGCGCCACTGCCTATTACGATCAGTCGCCACGCGAGGGCATTTCTTGACGATATCCACCGAGTTGATCAGCGCCAAAGCCGCCACCGGCATCGAAGGTCTGGACGATATTCTTTCCGGCGGCTTATCCCGCGGGCATGTGTTTCTGCTCGAAGGTGAGCCTGGTACCGGCAAGACCACCGTGGCCTTGCATTTTCTATTGGCTGGCGCCCGCGCCGGCGAACGTTCGCTGTACATCACTCTCTCGGAAACCGAACGTGAACTGCGCCAGGGTGCGCTGTCCCACGGTTGGGAGCTGGACGAAAACATCCATATCTTCGAACTCACCCCGCCGGAAAGCCTGCTCAACGCCGAGCACCAGCAAAGCCTGCTGTACTCCTCGGACCTTGAGCTGGGCGAAGCCACCAAGCAGATTTTCGAAGTGGTCGAGCGGGTCAAGCCAACCCGGGTGGTGCTCGACAGCCTGTCGGAGATCCGCCTGCTGGCGCAAAGCTCATTGCGCTATCGCCGCCAGATCCTGGCCATCAAGCATTACTTCGTACGTTACGACGCCACCGTACTGCTGCTGGACGACCTGACCACCGAATCCCTGGACAAGACCGTCCACAGCGTCGCCCACGGCGTGGTGCGGCTGGAAGAGCTGACCCCCAACTATGGCGCCGAACGGCGACGGATCCGCGTGGTGAAGTACCGCGGGCAGAAATACCGCGGCGGTTTCCATGACTTCACCATCATGGGCGATGGCGTCCATGTGTTCCCACGGCTGGTGGCCGCCGAGCACCGTGGGCGTTACGTGCGTCAACAGTTGACCAGCGGCATCCGGGAAATGGACGCCCTGCTCGGCGGCGGTATCGAGACTGGCTCCAGCACCCTGATCCTCGGCCCGGCCGGTACCGGCAAATCCCTGATCTCCATGGTCTTCGCCGCCGCTGCTGTGGCCCGTGGCGAAAAAGCCGCGCTGTTTATCTTCGACGAAGAACTGGGCCTGCTGTTTGAACGCATGAAAAACATGGGCATCGATCTCGAGGCCCTGCAAGCCACCGGCAACCTGATGATCGAGCAGGTCGACGCCGCCGAATTGTCACCGGGCGAACTGTCGCACCGGGTCCGGCGCTGCGTCGACAAAGGCAATATCAAGACCGTGGTCATCGACAGTATCAACGGCTACCAGGCCGCCATGCCTGAAGAGAACGCCCTGGTGCTGCACATGCACGAGCTGCTGCTGTACCTCAACCGCCAGGGCGCCGCGACCTTCATGACCGTGGCCCAGCACGGCCTGGTCGGCGACATGCAGGCGCCGGTGGACATCACCTACCTGGCCGACACGGTGATCCTGCTGCGTTACTTCGAGGCCCTGGGCAAGGTGCGCCGGGCCATTTCCATTATCAAGAAGCGTACCGGCAGCCATGAATCGACCATCCGCGAATACCGTATCGGCAGCCAGGGCATGACCACCGGCGAGCCCCTGGCCGCATTCCAGGGCGTGTTGCGCGGCGTGCCCACCTACCTCGGCGAGAGCAATCCGCTGCTCGAGGATGAGCAGCCGTGACCGTTATCGAACCGCTCTCCGAACGCGCCCTGGTGCTCACGCCACTGGGGCGTGATAGCCAACTGGCGCAACTGATGCTCAAGGAAGCGGGCTTTCAGGGGGTGATCACCCCCCATCTGGCGGCGCTGTGCGAGGAACTGGAGCACGGCGCCGGGCTGCTGATTATTTCCTCCGAAGCCCTGCGCGGGGCCGATATCGAACCCTTGCTGCAGCACTTAGAGCAGCAACCTGCGTGGTCCGATCTGCCGATTGTGCTGCTAACTCACCATGGCGGGCCGGAGCAGAACCCGTCCTCGGGCCTGGGCAACCTGGGTAATGTGACCTTTCTCGAACGCCCATTTCACCCGGCCACCCTGATCAGCCTGGTCAGCACCGCCCTGCGCGGACGGCGGCGCCAGTATGAAGCGCGGGATCGGTTGATCGACCTCAGCCAGAGCGAACTGCGCCTGCAAAGCACCCTGGAAACCCTGGAGCAGCAGGTCGAGGAGCGCACCGCGCAGCTGCGGCACAACGAAGAGGCCCTGCGGCAATCCCAGAAAATGGAAGCGGTCGGGCAACTGACCGGGGGCATTGCCCATGACTTCAACAACATGCTGACCGGCATCATCGGCAGCCTGGAGCTGCTGCGACGGCGCCTGGCCCGGGGTCGCACCGAAGACCTGGACAGCCTGATCGACCTCGGCGTGACCTCCGCCAACCGCGCCGCGGGCCTGACTCACCGGCTGCTGGCCTTTTCGCGGCGCCAGTCCCTGGACTCCAAACCGGTGGAGATGAACACCCTGGTGACATCCATGGGTGAGCTGCTGCACCGCAGCCTGAGTGAAAGCACGCAGTTGGAGATGCAGCTCAACCCCACGCTGTGGGTCGCCGAAGCCGATCCCAATCAACTGGAAAGCGCCCTGCTCAACCTGGTGCTCAACGCCCGCGATGCCATGCCCAATGGCGGGCGGCTCTTGGTCGAGACGTTCAACCAGCATCTGGACCACGACTTCACCCAGGCCCATGACAACCTGGAACCCGGCGACTACGTGGTCCTGCGCGTCAGCGACAACGGCTGCGGCATGCCGGAAAGCATCATCAACCGGGTGTTCGATCCATTTTTCACCACCAAGCCGATCGGCCAGGGCACTGGCCTGGGCCTGTCGATGATCTACGGCTTCAGCAAGCAGTCCCACGGCCATGTCAGCATCACCAGCGCCCTGGGCCGGGGCACCGAAGTCAGCCTGTTCCTGCCGCGTTTCAGTGGCGACGTGCAACAGGACGAACACCTGGCACCACAACTATTGCCCTATGCGCAGAACGGCGAGACGGTGCTGATTGTCGAAGACGACACGGCGGTCCGGGTGCTGGTCAGCGCGGTATTGAGCGAGTTGGGTTACAACTTTGTCGAAGCCGGCGATGCCGTCGGGGCGATGCCGATTCTCGACTCGGGCCAACGCATCGATCTGCTGATCAGTGACGTGGGCCTGCCCGGCATGAACGGCCGGCAACTGGCGGAGATCGGGCGGCAGATCCGCCCGGAGCTCAAGGTTCTGTTCATCACCGGTTATGCCGAACACGCGGCGGTGCGTGGCGGCTTCCTCGACCCGGGGATGCAGATGATCACCAAACCCTTCACTTTCGACCTGCTGACCGCCAAGGTCCGGGAAATGATCAAGGCCTGATGCCCAAAGGCATCAGGCCGGCGCTCAGGCGAGCAGTTCCTGGATCTGTTCCTGCAAGCTGTTGAGGTCGAACGGCTTGGCCAGGATCGGCGCGGTCTTGGCGATCGGGCTGCCGGATTCAAGAATCTCGGTCGGATAGCCGCTGATAAAAATCACCTTCAGGTCCGGGCGCAGCTTGACTGCCGGCTCGGCAATCATCACCCCGGTAATCCCGCCAGGCAGACGGTAATCCGTGATCATCACGTCCAGGTGCGGTTTGCTGGCAAGGATCTCGAACGCCTGTTCGCCGTTTTCTGCCTGCAGGACCCGGTAACCCAGGCCGGACAGGTAGTCAGCGAGCAACATCAAAATCACCGGTTCATCTTCGACGATCAATACGACGTCTTGTGCATCTTCACTCATGGGGCGCCTTTGTTCGGTCAATTGCTGCTGATACGACCACTGGGTCACGCAGAGGTTGCGTCGAGTTTAGTGGTTTTCCCCAAGCGGCAGGCTCACGCGAAACAGCGCGCCTTCGCCGATCTGGCTCTGGACGGTGATGGAGCCGCCGTGAGCGGCGACGATCTGCTCTGAAATGAACAATCCCAGGCCCAGGCCGGCGGCCACCGGGCTGCCGGAAACCCGCTCGAACTGCTGGAAAATCCGCTTCTGGTTGTCTTCGCTGATGCCGATCCCGTGATCACGCACCTCCACCCGCGCCTCGCCGTCCTGGCGGTAGACCCGCACTTCGATCGGGCTCTTGGCCCCGTAGCGCAGGGCATTAGTCAGCAGGTTGGAAATGACTTGCTCGATGCGGAACTCATCCCACTCGCCTTCAACGCTGTCCTCGGCGCTCAGGCTCACCGACGACTCGGCGGCATGGACCTGGGGCGCGAAGTTTTCCAGCAGGCCCCGGACCAGTTGGCACAGATCAAAGCGGCTGGGGCGGATCGACAGCTTGCCGGTGCGGATGCGCGAGATGTCGAGCATGTCTTCGATCAGGCGAATCAGGCTTTTGATCTGGCGCTCATCGCGGTCGACCATGGCGTGCATCTTGTCCAGGGTGAACGCGGCGGCGTTGTCCCGGGCCAGGTGCATCTTGCGCAGCTGGGTTTCGAGAATCAGGCCGTTGAGGGGCGTGCGCACTTCATGGGCCACGATCGACATGAAGTCATCGCGCATGCGCACCGCCTGCTCCAGTTCGTTCTGGGTCGCCTGCAACTTCTTGAGCAGCACTTCCTGCTCGCGCCGGCTCTGTTCCAGGGCCTCGACCTGCTGCTTCATGGCCTTGCTCTGGCGATACAGGTCGACGAACACATTGACCTTGCTCTTCACCGCATGGATATCCAGCGGCTTGTGCAGAAAGTCCACGGCCCCGCTCTCATAGCCCTTGAAGGCGTAATTGAGCTCGCGCCCGGCGGCGCTGACAAACACGATGGGGATGTTCTTGGTCTTTTCGGTGCCGCGCATCAATTCGGCCAGTTCAAATCCGTTCATCCCGGGCATCTGCACGTCGAGGATGGCCATGGCGAACTCATGCTGCAGCAGCAGCGACAGCGCTTCGTCAGCCGACAGCGCCTTGTACACGGTGCGGTCTTCGCGCTTGATCAGCGCTTCGAGGGCCAGCAGGTTCTCCGGCAGATCGTCGACGATCAGCAGCTTGGCTTGAATGGTACTTAACATGCGATTCGTTCCAGCTCGACTAGCAGACGGCTGATGCCGCGCAAAGGGAGAATATAGTCCGGTTGGTGCAGGGCCAGCGCCGCGTCCGGCATGGTCGCGACCTGGGCTTCCTGCGGGTCCTGGACCACGGTCAGGCCACCGCGCCGCTTGACCTGGGCCAGGCCCCGGGCGCCATCCTGATTGGCCCCGGTCAGGAGCACTGCCGCAAGCCTGGGCCCATAGGCATCGGCTGCGGACTCGAACAGATAATCGATGGCCGGGCGCGAGTAATGCAGGCGCGCCTCCAGGCTCAGGGACAGGCTGCGATCCTGCTCCACCGACAGGTGATAACCGGGCGCGGCGAAGTACAGGGTGCCGGGGGTCAGCGACTCCTTGTCCTCGGCCTCCTTGACCGGCAGCGCGACGCGCTTGGCAAAGACCTCGGCCAACTGGCTGCGGCGCTCGTCCGGCAGGTGCAGCACGACAATGATCGGCAGCTCAAAGCCCCGTGGCAGCTCGCCAAAGATGCTCAACAACGCCTCGACGCCGCCCGCCGAAGCGCCGACGACTACAGCCTCGACCCGAGGCAGGGTTTCAGGTTCGATAACACCGTGGCTCATAACTTGCGGTAGATCCGTTCTTGTTTGACCAGGGGTTCGAAATGCTTGCCGTAGGCGGAGAAATCCAGGGTTTCCTTGCTGCCCAGGACCAGGAAGCCACGATGACACAGCGACTCATGAAACAACCCAAACGCCCGATCCTGCAACTTTTTATTGAAGTAAATCAATACGTTACGACAAGAAATCAATTGCGTTTCGGAGAACACGCTGTCCGTGGCCAGGCTGTGGTCGGCAAAGGTCACGTTTTCGCGCAGGGTCTTGTCGAAAATCGCGTAGTCGTAGGCCGCCGTGTAGTAATCGGCAAACGAGCGCTGGCCACCGGCCTGCTGATAGTTGTGGGTGTAGGCGCGGATATTCTCCAGGGAGAAGATCCCCTGCTTGGCCTTTTCCAGCGAGCTGGGGTTGATGTCCGTGGCGTAGATGATGGTGCGTTCCAGCAAGCCTTCCTCGCGCAGCAGGATGGCCATGGAATACACCTCTTCACCGGTGCTGCAGCCGGCGATCCAGATCTTGATCGAGGGGTAGGTCTTGAGCAGCGGCACCACTTCCTGGCGGATCGCCAGAAAATGCGACGGGTCGCGGAACATCTCGCTGACCGGAATCGTCAGGAACTGCAGCAGTTGCATGAACGCCGTCGGGTCGTGCAGCACCCGTTCCTGCAGGGCCGATATGGTCTTGCATTCGAACTGGCGCAAGGCATGGTTGACCCGGCGCTTGATCGAAGCGCCGGAGTAGTCGCGAAAGTCGTAGCTGTATTTGAGATAAATAGCTTCGATCAACAAACGCAGTTCGATTTCGGTATTGCGCTCCACTAGATTCTTTCCATCTTGGGTAACCAGACTCGAATGAGCGAGAACAAGCGATCCAGGTCGATCGGCTTGGCCAGGTAATCGTTGGAACCGGCCTGCAGGCAACGTTCCTGGTCGTCCTTCATGGCCTTGGCGGTCACTGCGATGATCGGCAGCTTGCGCCAGCGCGGGTCTTTGCGGATCTCGATCGTGGCTTCATAGCCATCCATCTCCGGCATCATCACGTCCATCAGCACCAGGTCGATGTCCTCGACTTCATTCAATTTAGCGATCGCTTCATGGCCGTTACGGCCAATCACCACGACCGCGCCTTTCTGCTCCAGGGCACTGGTGAGGGCGAAGATGTTGCGCACGTCATCGTCCACCAGCAGGATCTTGCGCCCCTCGAAGACCCGATCGCGGCTGCGGGCGGTCTTGAGCATCTTCTGTCGTTCATGGGACAGCTGGGATTCGACTTTGTGCAGAAAAAGCGTCACTTCATCCAGCAGGCGCTCCGGCGAGCGGGCGCCCTTGATGATGATCGAGCGCGAGTACTTGCGCAGTTCGGCCTCTTCGTCCCGGGTCAGGTTGCGACCGGTGTAGACGATCACCGGCGGGAACGAGCAGATGTCTTCGGTGGACATGCGCTTGAGCAGATCGTTGCCCAGCATGTCCGGCAGTTTCAGGTCGATGATCATGCAGTCGTAGATGTTCTGGCGCAGCAGGTCCAGGGCTTCCTGGGCCAGGCCGACGGCGGTGATTTCGATGTCGTCGTCACCGATCAGGCGGGCGATGCTGTCGCGTTGCAGGTCGTCGTCTTCCACCAGCAGCACGCGCTTGACCTTCTGCGTCAGCTTGGCTTCCAGGCGCGCGAACACGTCCTTGAGCTCTTCACGGGTGGTGGGCTTGACTGCATAGCCAACGGCGCCCATGTGCATGGCGGCCTCGACTCGATCTTCCACCGAAATCACGTGCACCGGGATGTGCCGGGTCTCGGCGTGCTCCTTGAGGCGCTGCAGCACCGTCAGCCCGGAATGGTCTGGCAGGCGCATGTCAAGCAGGATCGCGTCGGGGATGAACTGCGCCGCCAGGCTGTAGCCTTCATCGGCGCCGTGGGCCACCAGGCAGTGATAGCCCAGCTCATGGGCCAGGTCATAAAGGATGTGCGCAAAATTGGGCTCGTCTTCCACCACCAGGATGCAGCGCGTGGCGAAAGGAGCCTTGTCGCGGTCATCGGCAAAACGCGCGATCGGCACTTCAACCACCTCCGGCAGCGGCGCCGGGGCCGGCCGTGGCGTGAACGGCGTGGTGCTGACCACCACCGTCGGCGTCTCGGGCAATGGGCTGCCTTCGGCCTGCTCGATGTACTGCTCAGGCAATTCCAGGGTGAAGATACTGCCCTGCCCTGGCTCGCTGCTGACCGTGATCGAGCCGCCGAGCAAGGCCGCCAGATCGCGGGAAATCGACAGGCCCAGGCCGGTGCCGCCGTAACGCCGGTTAGTGGTGCCGTCGGCCTGGCGGAAGGCTTCGAAAATGCTCTGCTGCTGATCCTGGGCGATGCCGATCCCGGAATCACGCACGGTAAAGGCAATCCCGACACCCGGCTGGCGCGAGACCGTGAGGCTGACCTGGCCTTTTTCGGTGAATTTCACCGCGTTCGACAGCAGGTTCTTGAGAATCTGCTCGACGCGCTGGCGGTCGGTGAACAGCATCTGCGGCGTGCCGGGCTGCACCTCGAGCTCGAACGCCAGGCCCTTGTCCACGGTCAGCGGCTGGAACATGCCGCGCAGGCCTTCGACCAGGCGCGGCACGCTGACGTGTTCCGGGCGCATCTCCAATTTGCCGGCTTCGACCTTGGAAATATCCAGGATGTCGTTGATCAGGTTCAGCAAGTCGTTACCGGCCGAATAGATCGACTCGGCGAACTTGACCTGCTCGGCGCTGAGGTTTTCCTGGGGGTTCTCCGCCAGCAGCTTGGCCAGGATCAGCGAACTGTTGAGCGGCGTGCGCAGCTCGTGGGACATGTTGGCGAGGAATTCGGACTTGTACTTGCTGGAGCGCTGCAACTCGTCGGCACGCTCTTCGAGCTGGATCTGCACCTGGTTCAGCTCGTTGTTCTTGCGGTCCATGGCATCGCGCTGCTCGGCCAGGGTCTGCGCCTGTTCGGCCAACTGCTCGTTCGTCTGCTCCAGCTCCACTTGCTGGGTTTCCAGGTGGACCTGGGACTCCTTGAGGATCCGCGACTGCTCTTCCAGTTCCTCGTTGGCGGTTTTCAACTCTTCCTGCTGCACCTGCAGCTCTTCGTTGAGCTGCTGGGTTTCGGCCAGGACTTCCTGCAGGCGCTGGCGATAGCGCGCAGCCTCGATGGAGGTGCCGATGTTGTCGGCGATCAACTCGAGCAATTCGATATCGCGATCGGTCAAGGCCCGCAAAAAGCCCAGCTCGACCACACCGTTGACCCGCTCGTCGTTGCTGGTCGGCACCACCAGCACGCTGCGTGGCGCGCCGTCGCCGAGGCCGGAGCTGACTTTGAAGTAGTCCACCGGCACTTCGTCCAGGCGGATCAGGCGGTTTTCCTGGGCGGCCTGGCCAACGATGCCCTCGCCGCTGTAGATCGACTGTTCCTGTTGCTCCTGCTCCCGGGAAAAGCCGTAGCTCGCCACCCGTTTCAGGCCGCCGTGCTCTTCACGTACATAAAGAGCCGCCACCGGCGAGCCCAGGTATTGCGCGCAGAACTGCAGGATATTGCGCCCCAGCAGGTTCAGGGTCAGTTGCCCCAGGACCTGCTCGGCCAGTTCGGTCTGGCCATTGCGCAGCCAGGCTTGCTGCTCCAGGCGCCGGGCGCTTCTTTGCTGGGACTCGAGGTTGTCGCTGTAGCTTTTCGACAGGGCCATCAAGTCACGCCGGCCGATGTAGGCCAGCAACCCGCTCAGGCCCAGGACAAACACCAGGTACAGGGTCACGCTGAGAATGGTGGTGCGCCGGACATCTTCATTGCGCGCCATCCGCAGTTGCTGCTCCATGGCCACGGCTTCGTCGTATTCCTTGCGGATTTCATCGGTCAGGCGCTTGCCCCGTCCGGCCTTCACCGCACCGCGATAGTCACCGCTCTGACGCTGCAGGTCGATCATGCCCTGGGCGTAATTATTCCACTCGACCTGCAAGGCTTCCAGGCGGCGGAAGCGGTCGACTTGCTGCGGGTTGTCCGCCACCAGTTGCTGCAGGCTTTGCAGCTCATCGATGATCCGCGGCTTGGCCACCTCGTAGGGGTCGAGGAAACGCTCGTCACCGGTGATCAGGAACCCGCGCATGCCGGTTTCCAGGTCAACGGTCAGCTTCGAGGCCTCGTTGACGTTATTGATCACCCGGTCGGTGTGCTCGACCCACTGGATCACCGACAACAGGTAGGTAATCAGGGACACGAAAAAAACCGCGCTCAACACCCCGACGCCCAATGGCAGGGAGATGTTGCGACTCAGGAGTTTGCGAAAACTCTGTTCATCAACCGAAGACGGACGGATCATGATTTGGCCTTGGTGAAGTGTAAAAAAACACGGAGTTTGCCCCACAAAGGGCCCCTGGAGCTATTTTTCTGCGAGTTTTGCCCGGCAATTTTTCGTTGTGCACTGCCCTGCCGGCGCAAGAGCAGTTATTCTGGGCGCCGGTTGTACAGCAAAGGTTTTTTGTACAGCTTCGGGAACTTGTGATCAGTCGCGACTTACTGATGCAAGAGGCCGCGATTTTCCGGCCCCGGCCTACCGATTTCAATTTTCCGAGAGTGTCCTTTTATGTCCAGCATCGCTTCCACCATCCTTGTAGTCGAAGACGACACCATCGTGCGCATGCTGATCGTCGACGTGCTCGAAGAGCTTGAGTTCAAGGTACTGGAAGCCGACGGCAGCGAGGCCGCTCTGGTACTGCTCGAAGACACCAGCCTGACCATCGACCTGCTGATGACCGACGTCGGCCTGCCCGGCATGGACGGCAAGCAATTGGCCGCACGCGCCCGGGAACTGCGCCCGAGCCTGCCGATTCTGTTTGCCAGCGGTTATGCCGAAAACATCGAAGTGCCGCCCGGCATGTCGGTTATCGGCAAGCCGTTCTCCATCGACCAATTGCGTGACAAGGTGCGTTCCATCCTCGCCTGATGGCTGCGCCTGCCGACCCAGGCTGACCCTGCCCTTCCCGCCCGAGCCAAGCTGACGGCGCTGCGTTGATCGCGGCGCTGACGCCCAGCTGTGGTTTAATTGCGCCCCGATTTCCCCCCACGCCTGCCAGGAATACCCGCTCATGAGTCCGACCGCCGCAACCAAAGTCCTGATCATTGGTTACGTCTGGCCTGAGCCCCGTTCCTCCGCTGCGGGCGGACACATGATGCAGATCCTCCAGACCTTCCTCGAACAGGGCTGGGACATCACCTTCAGCAGCCCGGCCAATGAAGGTGAACACAAGGAAAACCTGGCGGCCCTGGGCATTCGCGAATGCCCGATCGAGCTCAACAACAGCAGCTTCGACCGTTTTGTCGCCGAGCTGGCGCCGGATATCGTGCTGTTCGATCAGTTCATGATGGAGGAGCAGTTCGGCTGGCGCGTTGAGCAGCATTGCCCGAACGCCTTGCGCGTACTGGAGACCTCCGACCTGCAGAGCCTGCGCCACGCGCGCCACGACCGGCTCAAACAGCGCCTGAAAGACAGCACTGACAGCGACGATTTCAGCGCCCTGTTCGCCCCGGCGCTGCGGGAAGAATTCGAGAACATGGCCGAGACCGACCTGGCCAAGCGCGAGATTGCCGCGATCTATCGCTGCGACCTGAACCTGATGATTTCCGAGTTTGAGATCCAGTTGCTGGTCGAGCACTTCAAGTTGCCGCCGGCCCTGCTGCACTGGTGCCCGCTGATGCTGGAGCAGATGCCGGAGCGTTTTGTGCCTTATGAGGAGCGCGCGCACTTTCTCAGCATCGGCAACTTTCGCCACGCGCCGAACTGGGATGCGGTGCTGTGGATGAAGAACAGCCTGTGGCCGCTGATCCGCCAGCAATTGCCCGGCGCCCAGCTGCATCTATATGGCGCCTACACCCCGCCCAAGGCGGCGGCACTGCATAACCCGGGGCAAGGCTTTCACATCATGAACTGGGCCGAGGACGCGTTGCAGGTGATGAGTGCCGCGCGCATCTGCATGGCGCCCCTGCGGTTCGGGGCCGGGATCAAGGGCAAGCTGGTGGATGCGATGCTCTGCGGTACGCCGAGCATTACCACCCCGGTCGGCGCCGAAGCCATGCACGCCGACGAACCCTGGCCGGGAGCCATCGCGCAATCGGCCACGGCCCTGGCAGCGGCGGCAGTCAGCCTGTACCAAGACCCGGCAGCCTGGCGCCAGGCCCAGCAACGGGGCCAGCAACTGCTCGCCGCCCGCTACCGCCAGCCAGTGCACGGCCCGGCCCTGATCCAGCGCCTGGCCGAATGCCGGGCCAACCTGGCCCAACTGCGCCGCGACAACTTCACCGGCGCCATGCTGCGCCACCATCACCATAAAAGTACCCAGTACATGGCCCAGTGGATCGAAGCCAAAAATCGCATCCCGACTCAGTAGCCGCTGCCGCAGGCACTGGTGCCAGGAGATGGCAGAGGGCATTATCCGTCGAGCCAACAACAAGAAAAGCCCTGCGCCATGAGCCGATCCGCGAAAATCACCGACCCTTCCTACGAGTTGATGGACGACCACAACGGCCTGTCGGTCATCTATCGCCAGCACGGTTTTCCCTGCCCTCTGGTGCGCTGGCACTTTCACAAGGAATACGAGCTGCACCTGATCGTCGCCAGCTCGGGCAAGGTGTTCATCGGCGACTACATCGGCAACTTCTACCCCGAATCCCTGTTCCTCACCGGTCCCAACCTGCCCCATAACTGGATCAGCCAGGTGGCCGAGGATGAAGTGGTGCCCAAGCGCGACATGCTGGTGAACTTCACTGACGAGTTGTTCGAAAGCGGCTACCAGGTTTTCGCCGAGCTGAAAAACCTCGCCCCACTGCTGGAACGCGCGCAATACGGCATCGAGTTCCGCTGCAAGCGCACCATTGCCCAGGCCATGAACCTGATGCAGCGCATCGCCGACTCCAGCGGCGTCACGCGCCTGGGGTACTTTTTCATTCTGCTGGAGCTGCTGGCGGCCAGTGACGACTTTCAGTTGCTGTCCGGCGCAACCAACGTGCAACTGGCCGACGAACACAATGTGGATCGCACTAACCGTGCGGTGGACTACATCTTTAGTCACTACGCCCGGGAACTGCCGCTGGAAGAAGTCGCCGACTACCTGGGCATGAAACCCACCTATTTCTCCCGGGTGTTCAAGCAGGCCACCGGGCGTTGCTTCGTCGAGTTCGTCAATCGCCTGCGGATCAGCAAATCCTGCGAGTTGCTGGCCGACGGCGACAAGCCGGTGACCGATGTGTGTTTCGAATCCGGCTTCAACAACATCTCCAACTTCAATCGGCGTTTCCAACAGCTCAAGGGCATGACCCCGTCCCACTACCGCCGACTGGCGGTGCAACGGCTGACCGAGCAGAACCTCGGCTAGACCATTCCTGGCGCTCTAAACCGGCCTTCTGCATCCTCCCCCGCGATCAATCCACGCCTCGCCTGCCGCGCCCGGAACCCGGGCGCGTTGTGGGCGACGAACGGCAATTTCATTCAGATTCAACGCCACGCCGTCATAGGCGGGGCCTGGCTGTTTGTAAACGAGTCCCGTTCAGCCCATGTTCAGGAGATAGCAATAATAGTCATTCAGCAATGAGTATCATTATGTTACAAATTGAACCCCTGACTCCTTCCCCGCCGGTGCTGAATGCTCGTTCCCTTTTTGATCATGCTGCGCGAAGGCATTGAAGCCGCGCTTATCGTTGGCATCATCGCCAGCTACCTGAAGCAGACCGGCCGTGGCCAGTGGATGCCCGCAGTGTGGATCGGCGTCTTCCTCGCCGCGGCCCTGGCCCTGCTGGTCGGCGGCGGCCTGGAGTTGATGAGCGCGGAATTCCCGCAAAAGCAGCAGGAACTGTTCGAAGGCGTGGTCGGGCTGGTGGCGGTAGGCATCCTCAGTTCCATG
Organism: Pseudomonas sp. MF09150; assembly: GCF_059862355.1. Classification (NCBI taxonomy): domain Bacteria; kingdom Pseudomonadati; phylum Pseudomonadota; class Gammaproteobacteria; order Pseudomonadales; family Pseudomonadaceae; genus Pseudomonas; species Pseudomonas sp. MF09150. Next base: position 248,395 of record NZ_JCBCUS010000001.1, read on the forward strand.
GTGTTCTGGATGCGCAAGGTGGCGCGCTCCATCAAGCATTCGCTGCATGTGTCCCTGGACCACGCTCTGGCGGGCTCCAAGCACCAGGTCACCGCGCTGATCGCCATGGTGTTTTTCGCCGTGGCCCGCGAAGGCCTGGAGACTGTGTTCTTCCTGCTCGCAGTGTTCCAGCAGAGCGAAGGCCCTGCCGGTCCCATAGGCGCCCTGCTCGGCCTGATCCTGGCGATCATCGTCGGCTTCCTGATCTACACCGGCAGCATGCGCCTGAACCTCGGCGCGTTCTTCCGCTGGACCGGGCTGTTTATCCTGGTGGTCGCCGCCGGGATCCTCGCCAACTCGGTGCAGGCCCTGCATGAAGCAGGCGTCTGGAACCACCTGCAAACCGTGCTCTTCGACTTCAGCGCCAGCCTGCCGATGGATGGCCCGTTGGGCTCGGTCCTGGCCGGCATGTTCGGCTACCAGGATGCACCGACCATCAGCACCCTGGGCGCCTACCTGCTGTACCTGGTGGTGACCCTGGTGCTGTTCTTCCTGCCCAGCGCCCCGCCCGCCAAACCGGCCAGTTCCTCGTCTTCCGTTTCCAGTCAGTAAGGCTCTCCATGACCCAGCAAGCATCCCCACAGGCCTCGCCCCCCCGCGCTCTGCGTTGGGCGGTAGCCGGTTCGGTGATCGTGATGATCGCCGCCGGCGGATTGTTCTACTACGCCTCGCAGCTCGCGGCCAGCAAGCGCCAGAGCAACCAGAACCAGGGTGAAATCACTGTCACCATCCACCCCCACAGCTGCGAGCCCAACGCCCTGAGCGTGCCGGCCGGGCGAGCGAGCTTCCGGATCGTCAACCGCTCCGAACGTGCCGTGGAATGGGAAATCCTCGACGGCGTGCTGGTGGTCGAAGAGCGCGAGAACATCGCCCCGGGCCTGAGCCAGGTGATCAACGCCAACCTGCTGCCCGGCGACTACGCCATCACCTGCGGCCTGCTGAGCAACCCGCGCGGCACCCTGCACGTGACGCCGACGGCGGAGTCCGACGCCAATGCCAAGGCGCGCCCGTCGATGGTGGCCTTTATCGGCCCGCTCTCGGAGTTCCGGGTCTACCTCAGCAGCCAGAGCAGCGCCCTGATCAAGGCGGTCGCCGCCCTGCAGCAAGCCGTGGCCGCAGGCGACCTGCAACAGGCCCAGGCCTTGTACCTGCCGGCCCGCGCGGCCTACCAGCGCCTGGCCCCGGCCGCGCAACGCCTGGCCGAGTTGGACAACGCGATCAATGCCCGCGCCGACTACTTTGAAAAGCGCGAGCAGGACCCACAATTCCAGGGTTTCCACCGCCTCGAATACGCCCTGTTCCAGCAACGCGACCTGAGCGGCATGGCCCCCGTGGCCCAGCGCCTGCTCGACGATGTCAGCAGCCTCAAGCAGCAACTGCTGGCCCAGTCATTGCCACCTGAGCAACTGGTCAGCGTGGTCGCCCGCAACGTGCGCAGCCTGGCTGAAGTGCGCGCGGTCAGCGGTGAAGAGGAACGCTACAGCCACAGCGACCTCAATGGCTTTGCCAGCAACCTGCAAACCACGCGCAAGGTCATCGACCTGTTGCGGCCCTTGTTGAGCAAGGCCGCCGCCGAGCTGTTGCCGCCAATCGACACCGCCATCAGCGGCCTGGAGTCCCAGTTCGCCACCTTGCGCGCAGGCGACGGCTACCGCACCTACGACAGCGTCAATGCCACTCAGCGCCAACAGATTGCCGACCAGGCCAAGCAACTGGCCGACGCACTGGATGCCATCGATCCCGCCCTTGGCCTGTCCGGCCTGTAAGCAGAAGACTTTGTGAAATGAACGATTCAGATCAGCAGCAACCGTCATTTTCCGCTCAGCGTCGCCGCGTGCTGCTGGGCATGGGCGCCGCCGGCGTCGCCCTGGCCGGCTCGGCCCTGAGCTGCCCGGCGATGGCCGCCAGCACACCGGCCCAGGTCACCGAGGCGCCGAGCAGCGACAAGACCCAGGACCGCCACGACTTCCACGGTCAGCACCAGAGCGGCATCGTCACCCCGCGCCCGGCAGCCGGCATGCTGGTGTCGTTCGACGTCCTGGCCAGCGACCGCGAAGACCTGGAGCGCCTGTTCCGTACTCTCAACGAACGCATCAGCTTCCTGATGCGGGGCGGCCCGGTGGCCGAGATCGACCCGAAACTGCCACCGCCCGACTCCGGCATCCTGGGCCCGGTGGTGACCCCGGACAACCTGACCATCACCGTCTCGGTCGGCGAATCGCTGTTCGATGAGCGCTTCGGCCTGGGCGACGCCAAGCCCAAGCGCCTGATCCGCATGGTCGGCTTTCCCAACGACGCCCTGGAAGCCGACTGCTGCCATGGCGACTTGAGCCTGCAGTTCTGCTCCAACACCACCGACACCAACATTCACGCCCTGCGCGACATCGTGAAAAACCTGCCGGACCTGCTGCTGGTGCGCTGGAAACAGGAAGGCAGCGTGCCGCCCCAGGCCCCGGTCCGTGCCGGCGAACCGGCGCAGAGCGCCCGCAATTTTCTGGGCTTTCGCGACGGTTCGGCCAACCCCGATTCCAACGACCAGAGCGCCATGACGCGGCTGGTATGGGTCCAGCCGGGCAGCGACGAACCGGCCTGGGCCGCCCACGGCAGCTATCAGGCAGTGCGCATCATCCGCAACTTTGTCGAGCGCTGGGACCGCACGCCGCTGCAGGAGCAGGAAAGCATCATCGGCCGGATCAAGACCACCGGCGCGCCCATGGGTGGCCAGCACGAAACCCAGGTCCCCGACTACCAGCAGGACCCCCACGGCAAGTTGACCAAGCTCGATGCGCACATTCGCCTGGCCAATCCGCGCACCGCGCAAACCGAAAAGAACCTGATCCTGCGCCGACCGTTCAACTACTCCAACGGCGTCAACAAGAACGGTCAGCTGGACATGGGGCTGCTGTTCATCTGCTACCAGGCTGACCTGGAGCAAGGCTTCATTGCGGTCCAGACCCGGCTCAACGGCGAGCCCCTGGAGGAATACCTCAAGCCCGTCGGCGGCGGTTATTTCTTCACCCTGCCGGGTGTAACCGGCGACCAGGACTTTATCGGTCGCACATTGCTCAACGCCACCCAACCCAAAACCTCTGCTTGATACAACCCACCCCCCACGGAAACGTCCCATGAAAAAGTCGCCTCTTGCTGTGTTGCTGACCCTTGGCTTGCTCCATGTTCCGCTTTCGGCTTTTGCCGCCACGTCGCCGCTGGAACTGGTGGGGCCGATTTCCGACTACAAGATCTACGTCACCGAGCAGCTCGACGAGCTCGCCAGCCACACCCAGCAATTCACCGACGCGGTGAAAAAAGGCGACCTGGCCACCGCCAAGAAGCTCTATGCCCCGACCCGCGTGTACTACGAGTCGATCGAGCCGATTGCCGAGCTGTTCAGTGACCTCGATGCGTCCATCGACTCCCGGGTCGACGACCACGAGAAAGGCGTCAAGGCCGAGGACTTCACCGGCTTCCACCGCCTGGAGTACTCACTGTTCTCGGAAAACAGCACCCAGGGCCTGGATGAGCTGGCCGACGGCCTGAACAAGGACGTCAAGGACCTGCAGACCCGCGTCGCCGGCCTGACCTTCCCTCCGGAAAAAGTCGTGGGTGGCGCCGCCGCCCTGCTTGAAGAAGTGGCCGCGACCAAGATCTCCGGTGAAGAAGACCGCTACAGCCACACCGACCTGTATGACTTCCAGGGCAACATCGACGGCGCGAAAAAAATCGTCGACCTGTTCCGTCCGCAGATAGAGAAGCAGGACAAGGCCTTCGTGGCCAAGGTCGACAAGAACTTTGCCACGGTGAACAAGATCCTGGCCAAGTACAAAACCGCCGACGGTGGCTTCCAGACCTATGACAAGGTCAAGGAAAACGATCGCAAGGCGCTGGTCGGCCCGGTCAACACCCTGGCTGAAGACCTGTCGACCCTGCGCGGCAAACTGGGCCTGAACTGACCCCGGCTGTCGCTGCCGCAGGCCCTGCCCCGGGCTCTGCGGCCCCTGTCGCGCAGGCAGCCCATGCCTGCGGCGGCAGCTTTGCCCGCGCCATTGCCAAGCATCTGCACACACTCGCCTGTACCCGCCCGCGCCCTGTCGGGCTACCATCAGCCGCGCCAATAACCCTGAGCCTTCGCCCGCTGCTTGTATAAGGTCGCGAAACGCCCGCCCCTCATGGATGATTTTTTATGCCCAGCTCAACGGCCACCACCACTCAGCCGCTGACCGCCGCCCCGTTCAAACTGTTCCCACTGATGATCGCGTACATGGCCTGCACCATGTCGATGATGGCTTTCGTCTCCCTGATCGGCCCACTGTCGCGCGAGCTGGCACTGGCCACCTGGCAGGCCGGCGCCGCCGTGACCGTGTCCGGGGTGATCTGGGTGCTTCTGGCCCGGCCCTGGGGCGCGGCCAGCGATCGCTTTGGCCGGCGTCGGGTGCTGTTGGTCGGCACGGCCGGCTTCACCCTCGCCTACTGGGCCTTGTGCCTGTTTATCGACGTCTCCCTGCGGGTGCTGCCAAGCATGTGGCTGGCCTTTCTCGGGCTGATGCTCGGGCGTGGCCTGGTCGGGGTGTTTTATGCCGCGGTGCCGGTGGGCGGTTTCGCCCTGATCGCCGATAACGTCGAACCCGAGCACCGTGCCCGCGCCATGGCCACCCTGGGTGCCGCCAATGCCGTGGGCCTGGTCCTGGGGCCGGCGTTTGCCGCGATGCTGGCCAGGGTCAGCCTGAGCCTGCCGCTGTATGCCATGGCCCTGTTGCCGCTGATCGCCTTCCTGGTGCTGCTGTTCAAGCTGCCGCGCCAGGAGCTGCACCTCAAACAGCCGCCACGTTCGGTGCGCCTGGCCGATCCACGCCTGCGCCAGCCAATGGCGGTGGCGTTCGTGGCGATGCTGTGTGTGTCGGTGTCGCAGATCACCGTCAGCTTTTATGCCCTTGACCGTCTCGGCCTGAACCCGGCCGACGCCGCGCAAGCCGCCGGCATCGCCCTGGCCATGGTCGGGGTGGCGCTGATTTGCGCGCAATTGGTGGTGCGCAAGCTGGAATGGCCGCCGTTGCGGATGATCCGCGTCGGCGCCCTGATCGCCGCCTGCGGTTATGCCGGGAGCATGCTGGTGGACAGCGCCTGGGGCCTGTGGCTGGCGTATTTTGTAGCGGCGGCGGGCATGGGCGGCATCTTCCCCTCGTTCTCGGCTCTCGCCGCCAATGCCGTGGAGGCCTCGGAGCAAGGGGCTACTGCCGGCTCGATTGGCGCGGCGCAAGGTTTCGGGGCGGTGATCGGACCGCTGACGGGCGCCCTGATCTATGCCGTCGAGCCACGGCTGCCGTACCTGATGGCAGCGCTGCTGCTGATCCTGGTGGCCCTGTGGCCGGACAGCAAGACCCAGCCCCGGCCCGCTTGACCGGGCAGCGCCCGTGACCGCAGCCCAAGGCTGTGGTCACGGGCGCCGGCCGGTTCAGAGGATGCGATAGAGCAGGCGTTCGATCCGTACCCGGCTGACCCGGCGCAGGAACTTGCCCACCGCCGCCGGGTAGTCGACCAGGCTTTCCAGGTTCTGGAAGTGCTCGATGCGCCGGGTGTGCCGGAAGATTTCCTCCAGTTCGACTTGGCGCGGTTCCAGCAGCTCGCCTTTGGGGTCGTCCAGCAGCAAGGCGTTTTCCAGGTCAAGACGGAAGGCCCGCGGATTGAGGTTGTTGCCAGTCAGCAAGGTGTAGCGCTGGTCGATCCACATGCCCTTGAGGTGGTAGGTGTTATCACCGTCGCGCCACAGGTGCAGGTTGAGCTGGCCGCTGTCGATCGCGCGCTGATGACGCTTGGCAAAGCGGCGCAGGCTGATCTCGTAGAGGTACGGCAGCGCGGCGATGACCTTGAACGGCTCGCTCGGCGGGATGTAGAAGTCGTTGGCGGTCTTGTCGCCGACGATGATGTCGATCTTCACCCCACGGGCCAGGGCCCGGTTGATCTCGCGGGTGACCGCCAACGGCAGGTTGAAATACGGGGTGCAGATGGTCAGCTGCTGCTGGGCGCTGGCGATCAGTTCGCAGATCACCCGGCTCAGCGGGTTGTTCTTGCCCACGCCGAGCAACGGGCTGACCGACAATTCACCCTTGGTCACGCTCCCGGCGCTGGTGTCATAGGCCGCGTGCTTGAGGCGGCTGCGCAGGTCGCCGATGTCGTTGCGCAGGCTGCGGGTAGTCGGCAGACCGGGCAGGTCCAGGCGATGCACCGCACGCGAGGCCACCAGGCCGTGCTGCACCAGGTGCTGCATGGAGTCGGCCAGGGCCTGGTTGCGCAACAGGTGGTAACGGTCGAAACGGTATTTGTCGAATTTGTGCAGGTAGACGTTGTTCAGGCTGGCGCCGCTGTAGATCACGCAGTCGTCGATCACAAAGCCCTTGAGGTGCAACACGCCGAACAGCTCGCGGGTTTGCACCGGCACCCCGTACACCGGCACTTCGCTGGCATGGGTACGGGTCATGTCCTGATACCAGGCCGAGTTGCCCGGCTGCTTGCCGGCGCCGATCAGGCCGCGCTGGGCCCTGAGCCAATCAACCACCACTACCACGTCCAGCTCGGGACGGGCAGCCTTGGCGGCGTGCAGGGCATCCATGATTTCCTGCCCGGCTTCGTCCTGTTGCAGGTACAGCGCGACGATATAGATGCGCTGGGTAGCCTGGGCGATCTGTTCCAGCAAGCAGCGGCGGAACTCGGCGGCGCCGGAAAGAATGGTGACGGCATCGGCGGTCAACGGAAAGCTGCGCAGTTTGGGCAGCAGGGAGCGTTTGAAAAGCGACGGCATAGGGCTCGCAGTGGCTCGAAATCCAAAGAGCCGACGAGCTTACACCAAGCGACCGCTCGGGTCTTGTGGCGGTCGTCACGGCCGCTATCGATGCTGCCGACGACCCATGGCGTCGGGCCGGCAGTTGGCGCCAGCGCGACAAGGGTGTAAACACTCCCTGCACGCAACCATGACTGGAGACGCCCGATGTCATCTGCCCCAGAAGTTCGTCCGCCCCTGCCCCCGTTCAGCCGCGAGTCGGCGCTGCACAAGGTTCGCCTGGCCGAAGACGGCTGGAACTCCCGCGACCCCGAGCGCGTGTCCCTGGCCTATACCCTGGACACCCAATGGCGCAACCGCGCCGAGTTCATCCATGACCGCGCCCAGGCCAAGGCCTTCCTGACCCGCAAATGGGCCAAGGAGCTGGACTACCGATTGATCAAGGAACTCTGGGCCTTTGCCGATAACCGCATCGCCGTGCGTTATGCCTACGAATGGCATGACGACTCCGGCAACTGGTTCCGTTCCTACGGCAATGAAAACTGGGAGTTCGACGAGCACGGCCTGATGGCCAAGCGTTACGCCTGCATCAACGACCTGCCAATCAAGGCCAGCGAACGGCTGTTCCACTGGCCTTTGGGCCGGCGCCCGGACGATCATCCGGGCCTCAGTGAGCTGGGGTTGTAACCGAGGCCTGCGCGGGGCGCTGCCGGCCCCGCGCGGCGAATCAGGCGGCCTGTTCGCGTTGCGCCGCGGCCTTGGCTTCCAGCTCGCGCACCAGTGGCAACACCCGCTTGCCGAAGTACTCCACCTCTTCCTGGAAGTGCAGGAAGCCCGCCAGCACCAGGTCCACCCCCACCGACTTGAGTTCGACGATGCGCTCGGCGATCTGCTGCGGGGTGCCGATCAGGTTGGTCTTGAAGCCGTCGTTGTACTGCACCAGGTCTTCGAAGGTGGATTTGGCCCAGTTGCCTTCGCCTTCCGGTGAGGCCTTGCCGGCCTGCTTTGCCGCATCGCCAAAGGCGTTGACGGCCTCGGGGTCGGCCTGGTCGATGATCTGCGCCAGCACTGCGCGGGCCTCTTCCTCGGTATCCCGGGCAATGACAAAGGCATTGACCCCGACTTTTACCGAATGGTTGTTCAGCGCGGCCTTGGCTCGGATGTCGTCGACCTGGGCCTTGATTCCCTGTGGCGTGTTGCCGTTGGTGAAGTACCAGTCCGACACCCGCGCCGCCATGTCGCGCGCCGCCCGTGAACTGCCGCCCTGAAAGACCTCCGGCTGGCCCAGGGGCTTGGGCTTGAGGCTGTAGTTGTCGAACCGGTAGAAGTCGCCCTTGAAGGTGAAATTGTCCTGGGACCAGATGCCCTTCAGCGAGCGAATGAACTCTTCGGAACGACGATAACGCTCATCGTGTTCCAGCCAGTGCTCGCCGATGGCCTGGAATTCACCCTTGAACCAGCCGCTGACGATGTTGACCGCGATGCGGCCATTGGTCAGTTGGTCGATAGTTGCCAATTGCTTGGCCGCCAGCGCCGGCTTCCATGGCCCGGGCAGGATCGCCGCGATCACTTTGAGCGTGCTGGTGGCGGCCAGCAGCGCATGGCTGAATGCCACGGATTCATGCTGGAACTCGGCACCGTAACCGGCAGTGAAGCGGATCTGGGTCAAGGCGTATTCAAAGCCGGCGGCTTCGGCCAGTTGCGCCAGCTTGCGGTTGTAGTCGATGCCCCAGTCGGTGCGTTGTTCGATCTTGCTGACCACCAGCCCACCGCTGACGTTGGGCACCCAGTAGGCAAATTTGACGGCTTGCTGACTCATTGGCTTGTCCTCGGGACTAGAGAAGGTATGGCTAGCAGAGCAGCAAGCGTGCCAGTTGCCAGGGCTGCGCCTGCAGGCCCGGGCTGCATGGCCTGCAGCGGGCGGAGTACAGCCATCGGGCGCTGTTTTGCGAGGGGCATTCGCGGCCCGACGGATGCCGCGCCAAACCCCGGCCACTTCCCATGAAAGACAGCGATTTGTTGAAGCGCTGTTGGCCGAGCAACAGTTACCAGCCCGACAGCCAGCGCCAGCCCCAGAAAAACCGGGGCCTGCAACTGCGGCATGGAGTGTGCAAACGTCTGGGCAGACACCTGCTCTTCAACTGCCGATTCAAGGAACCGTCCCATGACTGAACACCAGGTAATCAACCCGCTGTCCATTGGCGTCGACTACGAGGCCCTGGCCGCGCGCTTTCGCCCGATCTTCAAGCAAATCGCCGACGGCGCGGTACAGCGTGAGCAAAACCGCAGCCTGCCCCATGAACCGATCCAGTGGCTGAAGCAGGCCGGGTTCGGCGCAGTGCGGGTGCCGGTGGAGTACGGTGGCGGCGGCGCGTCCCTGCCGCAACTGTTCCAGCTGCTGATCGAGCTGGCTGAAGCCGATTCCAATGTGCCGCAGGCCCTGCGCGGGCACTTCGCCTTTGCCGAGGACCGGCTCAACGCCGCCCCGGGTCCGGGACGGGACCTGTGGTTCAAGCGTTTCGTCGAGGGCGACATCGTCGGTTGCGCCTGGACCGAGATCGGCAACGTGGCGATTGGCGATGTGGTCACCAAGGTCTCGCCCGACGGCGACGCCTGGAAGCTCAATGGCGAGAAGTTCTACAGCACCGGCAGCATTTTCTCTGACTGGATCGACGTCTACGCCCAGCGCAGCGACACCGGCGGCGATGTAATCGCGGCCGTGCGTGCGCGCCAACCGGGCATCGAGCACAGCGATGACTGGGACGGCTTCGGCCAGCGCACCACGGGCAGCGGCACTTCGCGCTTTCGCGATGCCGCGGTCGACGCCGAGAACGTCATCGACTTCGCCACCCGCTTCAAGTACCAGACCGCCTTCTATCAACTGGTGCTGCTGGCCACCCTGGCCGGGATCGGGCGCGCCGCGCTGCGCGACGTGGCCCATGAAGTACGCAGCCGCAAGCGCATCTACAGCCACGGCAATGCGCCGCGGGTCAGCGAAGACCCCCAGGTGCAGCAGGTGGTCGGCGAAGTCGCCGCCTGGGTGTACGCCGCCGAAGCCAGCGCCGTGCGCGCCGCAGAGCCCGCGCAACGTGCCTACCTGGCACGCTTTGCCGGGGATGAGGCGCTGGAGCGTGAAGCCAATGTCGCCGCGGAAATCGAATCGGCCACCGCCCAGGTGGTGGTCAGCGAACTGATCCAGCGGGCCACCACCCAGTTGTTCAACGCTCTGGGGGCGTCGGACATCCGCCAGGGCAAGGCCCTCGACCGCCATTGGCGCAATGCCCGTACCGTGTCCTCGCACAACCCGGTGATCTACAAGGCGCGGATCATCGGCGACTGGGTGGTCAACGGCAACGAACCACCCTTTGTCTGGCAGATCGGCAACGGGCCGCAGAAGGCCTAGGCCACTGCAGCCGGGTCCCTTTGGCGAAGGGGCCCTGGCTGCGGCCAGTGTGCAATAGCGTCGGTCACGGTCGCGTGGCGACCTGGGTTGCAGGTAATATGTCGGTCTTTCGCGCAGCCCCCTTTGCGCTTCCCGCCGAAATAAGCCGAACCCATGCCTTTCGAACTCAGCGTAGACCTGACCACCCTCGCCATTCTCACCTTCGTAGCCTTTATCGCCGGCTTCATCGACGCCATTGCCGGCGGTGGCGGCCTGCTCACCACCCCGGCACTGCTCACCGCCGGATTGCCGCCCCACCTGGTGCTGGGCACCAACAAGCTCAGCTCGACCTTCGGCTCGGCCACCGCCAGCTTTACCTTCTATCGCCGCAAGCTGTTCCATCCACGGCAGTGGACCCACGCCATCGTCGGCACCCTGGTGGGCGGACTGGTGGGTGCGGTGGTCGCCCATTACCTGCCCGCCGAGTGGCTGAACAAGATGCTGCCGGTGATTGTTTTTGCCTGCGGCCTGTACCTGTTGTTTGGTGGCACGCCCAAGGCGCCGCTGGACAGCGATGCTCCGATCAAGAAGAAATGGCAATCGACCCAGGGCTTCAGCCTGGGCTTCTACGACGGCATTGCAGGTCCAGGCACCGGTGCCTTCTGGACCGTCAGCAGCCTGCTGCTCTACCCCATCGACCTGGTCAAGGCCAGCGGTGTGGCGCGCAGCATGAACTTCGTCAGCAACGCCGCGGCGTTGTCGGTGTTTGTGTTTTCCGGGCAGGTGGACTGGATCATCGGCCTGTGCATGGGCCTCTCAGTGATGGTCGGCGCCTTCTTCGGTGCCCGTACCGCCATCAGTGGCGGCGCCAAATTCATTCGCCCGGTGTTCATCACCGTGGTCCTGGGCCTGACCGTACGCCTGGCCTGGCAACACTGGTTCAGCGTCGCCTGACAGCCCTTTGTAGCCGCTGAGCGAGCTTGCGTGATTCCTGAAGCGATGCGTTGTTGCGGATGGCCAGCGCAAGGCTGTGCTGGCCGATGTGGGCGCCAGCGTTAGTCCTGAAGTGTTGTGTGTCGCGGGTGGCCAGCACAGCCTGCGGCAGCGGCTACAGGCGCTCTGCTCAGGTGGGGAGGATGGGCTCGGGTTGGCCCAGGCGCTGGGCGACATAGAGGTCGATCAGGTAACGGGCGATCGAGCGCGAGGCGGGCAATGGCGGCAGGTTGCGGATGTTGAACCACTGCGCGTCTTCGATCTCATCGGCCTGGGGCACGATCTCGCCACCGGCGTACTCGGCGTGAAAGCCCAGCATCATCGAATGGGGAAACGGCCAGCATTGGCTGCCGACGTACTGGATGTTCTGCACCTCGACCTGCACTTCTTCGCGCACTTCGCGAATCAGGCATTCCTCCGCCGACTCCCCCGGCTCGGCGAAACCGGCGAGGGTGCTGTAGACCCCCGTCACAAAACGCGGCGAGCGCGCCAGCAGCACATCGTCACCACGGGTGATCAGCACAATCATGCTCGGCGAAATCCGCGGGTAGCTGCGCAAGTCGCAGGGCTCGCAGTACATCGCCCACTCCCGGGGTACTTGATGCATCGGCTGCCCGCAGTTGCCGCAGAAGCGGTGCTCGCGGGCCCAGGTGCCGATCTGCGCGGCATAACCCAGGACCTTGTACAGGGTGTGGTCGCCTTCGAGCATGAATGCCCGCAAGCCTTTCCAGCTGCAGCCCGGTACTTCACTGGAGTGGCTCAGCTCCAGCAGGTACACCGGCTCGCCATCCAGATGCCCGATGCCGTGCTCGGTGAGAATCGACAGGTCCTGGCGCTTGAGCCATTCCCGGGGAAACAGCGCGCCATTGTCGTCGAACAGAAAACCATCCCGGCTGCGGGCCACGGCCCAGCCGCCGGGGAGGTCGATATCCAGTACTGCTGTGGTCCAGCGTGAAGTCATAGTCACTCAATCCAGAAATTCGGGTTTCTGTTTGCTCATATGGGCGGCCATGGCCACGCGCAAGTCAGTGGATTGCAGCATGGCGGCGTTCCAGGTGGCGATGTATTCCAGGCCATCGTCGATGCGATGGTCACGCATGTAGCTGATCATTTCCTTGGTGCCGGTGATGGCGATCGGCGACTTGCCGGCGATCTCGTGGGCAATGCCCATCACCCCGTCAAGCAGGCTGGCAGCGTCGCTGTAGGTGCGATTGACCAAGCCCATGCCGCGCGCTTCCTCGGCACCGAAGGTGCGGCCAGTGTAAGCCAGTTCACGCAACATGCCGTCGCCGATGATACGCGGCAAACGTTGCAAAGTGCCGACATCGGCGGCCATGCCGATGTCGATTTCCTTGATCGAGAACTGCGCATCCTCGGCGGCATAGCGCATGTCGCAGGCGGCGATCAGGTCGATGGCACCGCCCAGGCAATAACCCTGGATCGCCGCCAGCACCGGCTTGCGGCAATTGTCCACGGCATTGAACGAGGCTTGCAGATTGAGGATCTTGCGCCGCAGCAGACGGGCGTTACGCCCAACGTCCTTGCCCAGCTCGTTGGCCACCCCGGCCAGCATCATCAGGTCGATGCCCGAGGAAAAATGCTTGCCGGCGCCACTGAGCACCACCACGCGCACGGCGTCGGTGTCGTCGATCCAGCGGAAGATGTCGACGATCTCGCTCCAGAACGCGGCGTTCATGGCGTTGATCTTTTCCGGGCGGTTGATCTGCACATGGGCGATGTTGTCGGCAAGTTCGACGCGAAAGGCTTGATATTCGGACATGGCAGTGATCCTTTACTGGGCAGAAAATGAGGGCCGAACTATAGCAAGCACGGCCGCCACGCAGTAAGGCAGCGCATCGGCCAAAAGCGGGACTGGCAGCGCCCTGGCGGCCCGGTCCAGGCCGCTATGCCCCCTGCCGAATCAACGTTTTATCGCGCAAAAGGCCGCGGTTTCGTAGGGCACCGTGAGCTGCGACTTGCCTCGCAACTCAGGCTCGCTGTCGATCAGGACCTGGATCTGGCGATCGATCAGCGCCCGCTCCGTCTCACCCAGGGCTGCGATAAAACTGGTGGAGCGCACCCGATTGAACAACACGTCCTGCACCGCGCCGCTGTGGCCGTGACTGAAGTGCTGTTCCTGCAAGGGCGTAAAGCCAGGATGGGGAAAGGCGGCGCGCCAGGCCCCGGTGTAGTAGCGCGGGGTATCGCCCTGCAGGGCGTTGACGATCCTGTCCAGGCGCTCGACCCACGGCACCCGGGCATCGCGCAGGTTCCACACCAGGCCCAGCCGGCCGCCAGGCTTGAGCACGCGCTGCATCTCGTTCAGCGCCTCGCGGCTGGCAAACCAGTGGAAGGCCTGGGCGCAGACCAGCGCGTCCAGTGACTGATCAGCCAGCGGGATTGCCAGGGCGCTGCCATCCAGCGCCTCGGCCGCAGGATGGGCCGCCGCCAGCTTGGCGCGCATCTGCGCCACCGGTTCCACCGCGATCACCTTCGCGCCGGTGGCCAGCAGCCGGCCGGTAAACTTGCCGGTGCCCGCGCCCAGGTCCAGCACCACCTGGCCAGGCCCCAGGCCCAGGGTGTGACGCAGCCATTGCTCGAGTTGCGGCGGGTAATCCGGCCGGCCGCGCACATAGGTGTCCGCCGCGCCTTTGTAGCCGTCGGCTGCCGAATGGTGAATGGCTGGCTTTGATTCGCTCATGGTCCGCTGCTCCTGATGGATCGCCGATGGCGCTCAGCTTAGCCCTGCCCGCCCCTGGCGGCCCATGAAGAAAATGTCAGTTTCAGCCCGATGCCAGCACCAGGAACCGCGCCTAGGGGTTGGGCAGCCACAGGCGAAAACGCGCTCCGCCCAACGGCGAGGCCTCGACGGTCAGCGTGCCGTCCTGGGCTTGCAGGGCCCGCCGGCTGATGGCCAGGCCCAGGCCGAAACCACCGGTGGCACGGTCGCGGCTGCGGTCGAGGCGGTAGAAGGGTTCGAACACCCGTTCGCGCTCGGCCTCGGGGATTCCGATGCCATCGTCATCGACCCAGATCTCGCAGCCCTCGGCACTGACCTGGACCCCGATCTGGATGCGCTTCTCGCAATAGCGCGTGGCGTTGCGCAGGAGGTTCTGGATCGCCCGCGCAGTCAGGCGCGGGTCGAGGGTGAACCGCTCCAGGGAGCCGTTGAGCAGTACATCGATGACGATGTCCGGTGATTCCAGCTCATCGTCGACACTGCCCAGGATGCTGTCGATGAACTCGTCCAGTGCCACCTCGACCTGCTCCGGCAGGCGCGCCGGGTTTTGCAGGCGGCTGTAGGACAGCAGTTCCAGCACCAGTTCATCCAGTTCCCGGATATAGGCCACCAGGCCCTGCAGGCGCTCGCGGCTCGGCGCCGGCAGGTCGTCGGACAGCGCCAGGGCCAGGCCGAAGTCGAGCCGGGTCAGGGGCGTGCGCAGCTCGTGGGACACCGCATTGAGCAAGTCCCGTTGCTGGTTGAGGAGGTTTTCGATATCCCCGGCCATGGTGTCGAAGACATGGGCCAGGCTGCCGATGTTGGAACTGGCGGCGATGTGCGTGCGTTCGCCCAGGTGGCCCTTGCCGAAGCGTTCGGCCGTGCGCTTGAGCCGCTCCAGGTCGCGCCAGTGCGGGCGCAGCCAGAACAGCAGGCACGCCAGCAACGCCGCGCCAATCAGCACGTTGATGCTCCAGTACAGCAGGTTGACGTCCAGCGGGTCCGGCGGCACTACCAGCTTTACCGCCTGCTGGCCATCCAGCGGCGCCACCGCCAGGGTCCGCCAGCCCCAGTCGCCGACACGCACGACATTTTCCCCGCGCTCCAGGCGCTCGCGCTCATACAGGCTGAAGTCGGGGTCATCGATACGCACCAGGGCCACGTGCAGCGGCTGGAACTCCTGGTCCATCTGCGCCGCCAGGCTCAGCCACTGCTCGGCCGGCACTGCGTGAAACTGCTTGATGATGAGGTTTTGCAGGCCCCGGGACTGGTCCAGGTTGTAATTCAGGAAACGATCGTGAAACACCCTGACCACCAGGTCGGGGATCAGGTAGATGGCGGCACTGAAGGTGACGATGGTGATCAGGTACAGCCGGATCAGGATCCGCAGCATGGACTCAGTATTCCCACTCGGAGCGGCTGAACAGGTAGCCCTTGCCCCATACGGTCTTGATCTTGCGCGCCTCGCCGGCGTGGTCGTCGAATTTGCGCCGCAGCTTGGAAATCGCCACGTCCACCGAGCGGTCGGTGCCGTTGAACTCGATGCCGCGCAAGCGTTGCAGGATCTGGTCGCGGCTCAGGACTTCGCCGGCATGCCGCGCCAGCACCACCAGCAGGTTGTATTCACCGCTGGACAGCTCCACCGGCTGCTCGCGCCAGGTCACGCTGCGCTCCGAAAGGTCGATGCACAGGTTGCCCATCAGGATCCGGTCGCTGGCGCTCTGAGGTTCGCTGAGGCTGCTGCGGCGCAACAGGGTGCGTACCCGGGCCAGCAGGACCCGGGGTTCGCAGGGTTTGGTCACGTAGTCGTCGGCGCCCATTTCCAGGCCCAGCACCTGGTCGTGGCTGTCGTCACGGGCGGTGAGCATCAGGATCGGCAGGGTCGCCGAGTCGGAGCGCAACAGGCGACACACCTGCAAGCCGTCGAGCCCGGGCAGCATCAGGTCGAGAATCACCAGGTCCGGCGGGCTGACCCGCGCCCGTTCGCGCACCTGGTCACCGCGGCTGATCACGTTGACCTGGTAGCCATTGCGCTCCAGGTAGCTGGCGATCAACTCCGACAGCGCGGTGTCGTCTTCGACCAGAAGGATATTGGGCATGGGGACGTCCAGAAATTGCCGACGAGCATGCGGCGAAAGTTCACGAGGGGCACAAAGGATATACAACCTCGGGCCCCAGCGCGTGCCCGCTTCACACTTTTTCACACAGCACCTACAGAGCTTCACAGCGCCCCTTGACCCTTGCCCTTAGCATGCCGGGGTCATTATTGGGGTATCAGCATGTCGAAAAACCTGTTTGCGCAACTTGGCCTGGTCGCCCTGGCCGTGACCCTGAGCGCCTGTGGCCCTTCCGCCGACAGTGAACAACAACCGCCAGCGGCCAAAGTCCGGGTTGAAACCATCGAGGCCCGGCCCCTGTCGATCAGCAGTGAGCTGAGCGGGCGGATTGCCGCGCCGCGCATCGCCGAGGTCCGCGCCCGGGTGGCCGGCGTGGTGCTGCAACGTACCTTCCGCGAGGGCAGTGACGTCAAGCAGGGCCAGGTGCTGTTCCGCATCGACCCGGCGCCGTTCAAGGCCGACCTCGACAGCGCCCTGGCCAGCCTGCGCAAGGCTGAAGCCAATGCGTTCCAGGCACGCTTGCAGGAACAGCGCTACGCCCAACTGGTCGACGACCAGGCCATCAGCGGCCAGGAGTACGACAACGCCCGGGCCAATGCCCGCCAGACCGCCGCTGAGGTCGCGGCCAATCAGGCGGCGGTGCAGCGGGCCCGGCTCAACCTGGGCTACGCCACCGTCACTGCGCCGATTTCCGGCCGCGTCGGCCGCGCCCTGGTGACTGAAGGCGCACTGGTCGGGCAGAACGAAACCACGCCCCTGGCGCTGATCCAGCAGCTGGACCCGATCCATGCCGACCTGACCCAGTCGACCCGCGAACTCAATGACCTGCGCCGGGCCTTCCGTGCCGGGCAGTTGCAGCAGGTCGGCCAGGACCAGGCCAAGGCCACCCTGATCCAGGACGACGGCAGCCTCTACCCGCTGCCGGGCAAGCTGTTGTTCGCCGATATCAGTGTCGACCCCAGCACCGGGCAGATTATCCTGCGCAGCGAATTCCCCAACCCTGACCTTGACCTGCTGCCCGGCAGCTTTGTCCGGGTGCGCCTGGAACAGGCGGTGAACCAGCAAGGCATCAGCGTGCCGCAGCGGGCCATCCTGCGCGACAGCGCCGGCATCGCCCAGGTGCTGCTGCTGGACAGCGACCTGCGCGTCAGCCAGCACCCGGTGCAACTGGGCCAGGTGCAGCAGGACCGCTGGATCGTCACCCAGGGCTTGAAACCCGGTGACCGCATTGTGGTTGAAGGCCTGCAACACGCCCGCCCCGGCGAGCAGGTACAGATCGACGACAGCCCTCTCCCCCTCGCCCAGGCTGCTCAGTAGGTAGGAACCCCCATGCCGCAATTCTTTATCGACCGTCCGGTATTCGCCTGGGTGGTCGCGATGTTCATCCTGCTGGCCGGTGCCCTGGCCATTCCGCAATTGCCGGTGGCGCAATACCCCAACGTCGCCCCGCCGCAGGTGGAAATTTACGCCACCTACCCCGGCGCCTCGGCCCAGACCCTGGACGAAAGCGTGGTCAGCCTGATCGAACAGGAACTCAACGGCGCCGATCACCTGCTGTATTTCGAATCCCAGAGCAGTCTCGGCAGCGCCACCATCACCGCCACCTTCCAGCCCGGGACCAACCCGGAGATGGCCCAGGTCGACGTGCAGAACCGGCTCAAGGCGGTCGAGCCACGCCTGCCCCAGGCCGTGACCCAGCAAGGCCTGCAGGTGGAAAAGGTTTCGGCGGGCTTTCTGCTGCTGATCACCCTGACCTCCAGCGACGGACGCCTGGATGACGTGGCCCTGAGCGACTACCTGGCGCGCAACGTGATGAACGAGATCCGCCGCCTGGATGGCGTCGGCAAAGCGCAGCTTTATGGGTCCGAACGGGCGATGCGCATCTGGGTCGACCCGCAGAAACTGATCGGCTTCAACCTGACCCCGGCCGATGTCAGCGCCGCCATCGCCGCGCAGAATGCCCAGGTCTCGGCCGGCAGCATTGGTGACCTGCCGACCCGCTCGACCCAGGAAATCACCGCCTCGATCCTGGTCAAGGGCCAGCTGTCGACGCCCCAGGAGTTCGCCGACATCGTGCTGCGGGCCAATCAGGACGGTTCTACCGTGCGCATCGGCGATGTGGCACGGGTCGAGATCGGCAGCCAGGAGTATCAGTTTTCCACGCGCCTGAACGGCAAGCCGTCGACTGCGGTCAGCGTGCAGCTGTCTCCCGGGGCCAATGCCCTGAGCACCGCGACCCGGGTGCGGGCGAAAATGGACGAGCTGGCGCGCTACTTCCCGGCCGGCGTGGAATACAAGATCCCCTATGACACCTCGCCCTTCGTCAAGGTCTCGATCACCAAAGTAGTCTACACCCTGGTCGAAGCCATGGTGCTGGTGTTCGCGGTGATGTTCCTGTTCCTGCAGAACATCCGCTACACCCTGATCCCGACCCTGGTAGTGCCCGTGGCGCTGATGGGCACCTTTGCCACCATGTTGCTGCTGGGTTTCTCGATCAACGTGCTGACCATGTTCGGCATGGTGCTGGCCATCGGCATCCTGGTGGATGACGCCATTGTGGTGGTGGAGAACGTCGAACGGATCATGGCCAACGAGGGCCTGTCGCCCAAGGAGGCCACGCGCAAGGCCATGCAGCAGATCACCGGGGCCATTGTCGGCATCACCCTGGTGCTGGTGGCAGTGTTTATCCCCATGGCGTTCATGCCGGGTTCGGTGGGGGTGATCTATCAGCAGTTCTCGCTGTCGATGGCGACCTCGATCCTGTTCTCGGCCTTTCTCGCTCTGACCCTGACCCCGGCGCTGTGCGCGACCCTGCTCAAACCCCTGGCCAAGGGCGAGCACCACGAAAAACGTGGTTTCTTCGGCTGGTTCAACCGCCGCTTTGAACGCCTGAGCGAGGGTTACCAGAGCTGGGTGGTGCACGCGCTGAAACGCAGCGGACGCTACCTGCTGGTGTATGGCGTGCTACTGGTGGGCCTGGGGCTGCTGTTCAGCCGCCTGCCCTCCTCGTTCCTGCCGGTGGAAGACCAGGGCTACACCATCACCGATATCCAGTTGCCACCCGGCGCCAGCAAGAACCGCACGGTGCAGGTGGTGGAACAGATCGAAGCGCACAACGCCGGTGAACCCGGGGTTGGCGACAGCACGGTGATCCTCGGCTTCAGCTTCTCCGGCAGCGGGCAGAACGCGGCGCTGGCCTTTACCACCCTCAAGGACTGGTCGTCCCGGGGCAGCGACGATTCGGCGATGTCGATTGCCGATCGGGCCAACGCGGCCCTCAGCGAGATCAAGGACGCGGTGGCCTACGCCGTGTTGCCGCCGCCCATCGACGGCCTGGGCACCTCCAGCGGCTTCGAGTTCCGCTTGCAGGACCGCGGCGGCCTGGGGCATGCGGCGTTGATGGCAGCGCGCAGCGAGTTGCTGGCGGCGGCGGAAAAAAGCCCGATCCTGACCAACGTCCGCGAAAGCGCCCTGGCCGAAGCGCCTCAGGTGCAATTGGAGGTGGACCGCAAGCAGGCCAACGCCCTGGGCATTTCCTTTGCCGATATCGGCAACGTGCTGTCCACGGCCATTGGTTCGGCCTATATCAATGACTTCCCCAACCAGGGCCGCATGCAGCGGGTGGTGGTCCAGGCCGAAGGCGATCAGCGCAGCCAGGTTGCCGACCTGATGAAAATCCACGTGCGCAACAACGCCGGGAAGATGGTGCCGCTGTCGGCGTTCGTCCGCGCGCACTGGGTCCAGGGTCCGGCGCAGTTGACCCGCTACAACGGCTACCCGGCGATCAGCATTTCCGGCGAACCGGCCCCGGGCCACAGCACCGGCGAAGCCATGGCCGAAGTACAGCGCCTGGTGGAGCAACTGCCAGCCGGGCTGGGCCAGGAGTGGACCGGGCTGTCGCTGCAGGAACGCCTGTCGGGCAGCCAGGCGCCGATGCTCCTGGGGCTGTCGCTGTTGATCGTGTTCCTGTGCCTGGCGGCGCTGTATGAAAGCTGGTCGATCCCGACGTCGGTGCTGCTGGTGGTGCCACTGGGGGTGCTGGGCGCGGTGTTGGCGGTGTCCTTGCGCGGCATGCCCAATGATGTGTTCTTCAAGGTCGGGCTGATCACCATCATTGGCCTGTCGGCGAAGAACGCGATCCTGATCATCGAGTTCGCCAAGAGCCTGTACGACGAAGGCCACGACCTGGTGGATGCCACGGTGCAAGCGGCGCGCCTGCGGCTGCGGCCGATTGTCATGACCTCCCTGGCGTTTATCCTCGGCGTGGTGCCCCTGGCCATCGCCACCGGCGCCAGCTCGGCAAGCCAGCAAGCCATCGGCACCGGGGTGATCGGCGGCATGATCACCGCGACCCTGGCGGTGATCTTCGTGCCAGTGTTCTTTGTGGTGGTGATGAAACTGGTGGGGCGCCGCAAAACCGACGATTGAGCGGGTCATGGGGGACGCCGCAGGCACACCTGGTGCCTTGCGGCGGTCTTGAGGGCCAGCGTCCGAACGCGGCCCGAGCCTGCAACAGCGGCCCCCCCTAGCGCAGGGCTCTACGCAGCACCTTGCCCACCGTGGTCTTGGGCAACTCTTCGGTGCGGAACTCGACGAAACGCGGCACCTTGTAGCCCGTGAGGTATTCGCGGCAGTGGGCCAGCAGCTGTTCCTGGGTCAGGTTGGGGTCTTTGCGCACCACGAAGATCTTCACCTTCTCGCCGCTTACCCCGTCCTCGACGCCGATCGCCGCCACTTCGGCCACTCCCGGGTGCAGGGCCACCACGTCTTCGATCTCGTTGGGGTAGACGTTGAAACCCGAGACCAGAATCATGTCTTTCTTGCGGTCCACCAGGCGGATGAACCCCTGCTCGTTCATCACCCCGATGTCACCGGTGGACAGCCAGCCATGGCGGTCCAGGACTTTGGCGGTTTCATCCGGGCGCTGCCAGTAGCCCTTCATCACCTGGGGCCCGCGCACCTGCAATTCGCCCTCCTCGCCAAGGTCCGCCAGTTCGCCGTCTTCACGCACGAACCGCACCCAGGTCGACGGCAGTGGCACGCCGATGGTGCCGGTGAAATCCCCCTCGCGCATGCGCGCAATGTCGATCGGGCTGATGCTCACCACCGGCGAACACTCGGTCAGGCCGTAACCTTCGATGATCGGCACCCCGGTCACCTCTTTCCAGCGCCGGGCCACCGCCGTATGGGTCGCCATCCCACCGGCGATTGCCAGTTTCAGCCCGGAAAAATCCCGGCCGCGAAACTCCTCGTTTTCCAGCAGACCGTTGAACAGGGTGTTGACCCCGACAATGCCGCTGAACTTCTCTTTGCGCAGGATCATCTGCACCCGCTTCACGTCCCGGGGGTTGGCGATCAGGATATTGCGCCCGCCCAGGCACATGAACATCAGGCAGTTCACCGTCAGCGACAGCACGTGGTACAGCGGCAACAGGGTGACGTTGGTTTCCTGCTGGTTCTCGTCCAACTGATTGCCGACCCAGGCCTTGGCCTGCATCAGGTTGGCCAGGATATTGCGATGGGTCAGCATTGCGCCCTTGGCATCGCCGGTGGTGCCGCCGGTGTACTGCAAAAAGGCGATGTCGTCGTGCTTGAGCGGAATCGGTTGATGACTGAGCACGCTGGCCAGTTTCATCAGCTGCGGGAAGCGGATCGACCCCGGCAGGTTGAAGCGCGGCACCTGTTTCTGCACGTGGCGCAGGGCAAAGTTCAGCGCCGCGCCCTTGAAGGTGCCCAGCAGGTCGCCAATGGCGGCAACCACGATGTTTTTCAGGCGGCTGCCGGGCAGCGCCTGCTCCAGGGTGTGGGCGAAGTTTTCAAAGATGACCACGGTCTCGGCGCCGCTGTCTTTGAGCAGATGCCTGAGTTCATGGGCGGTGTACAGCGGGTTGACGTTGACCACCACCGCCCCCACCAACAGGGTGCCGAACAGGCAGATCGGGTATTGCAGGCAGTTGGGCATCATCAGCGCCACCCGGTCGCCCTTCTTCACCCCCTTCGATTGCAGCCAGGCGGCGAAGGCAAAGACCCGTTTCTCCCACTGGTCATAGCCCATCTCGGTGCCGATGCTGACGTAAGCCACGCGCTGGCGGTATTTCTCCACATGCTCCAGGAACACTTCCCGCAGCGACGGGTAGCGGTCGATCTCGGCTTCGATATCGGTCGGCACGCCCGGCAGATAAGCGTTCAACCAGATGCGTTCAGCGGGGTGCAGGCTTACGACACTCATGGCAGTCTCCTTGTTGTTATTTTTCGACGATGGCGGTAACACCCAGCCCGCCTGCTGCACAGATGGATATCAGGCCTCGGCCGCCACCGCGCTCGGCGATGGCCTTGGCCAGGGTCGCCAGTTGCCGCCCACCGGTGGCGGCAAACGGATGACCGCAACCCAGGGAGCCGCCGTTGACGTTGAGCTTGCTGCGCTCGATGCTGCCCAGGGGCGCCTCCAGCCCGAGCTGGTCACGGCAATAGTCGGGGTCTTCCCAGGCCTTGAGGGTGCACAGCACCTGGGCCGCGAAGGCTTCGTGAATCTCGTAGAAATCAAAGTCCTGCAGGCTCAGGCCTTCCCGGGCCAGCATGCGCGGCACGGCATAGGCCGGGGCCATCAGCAAGCCCTCGGAGCCGTCGACAAAGTTCACCGCCGCCGTCTCCCCGGTGCGCAGGTATGCCAGCACCGGCAGGTTGTGCGCCGCCGCCCACGCTTCACTGGCCAGCAGCACCACCGAGGCGCCATCGGTCAGGGGCGTCGAATTGCCGGCGGTCAGGGTGCCGTTCTGGCGGTCGTAGGCCGGGCTCAGGCCGGCAAGCTTTTCCAGGCTGGCATCGGCCCGCAGGTTATTGTCCCGGGCCAGGCCACGGTAGGGGGTGATCAGGTCATTGAAGAAACCACGCTGATAGGCCGCCTCCAGCTGCCGATGGCTGTTCAGGGTCAGTTCGTCCTGGGCCAGGCGCTTGATCTGCCAGCGCTTGGCCATTTCTTCGCAGTGCTCGCCCATGGACAGCCCGGTGCGCGGTTCGCCATTGCGCGGCAGCAGGGGTTTGAAAAACATCGCTGGCCGCAACTTGAGCAGGGTCCGCAGCTTGTTGCCAGCGCCCTTGGCCCGATTGGCCTGGAGCAGCGTGCGGCGCATGGATTCATTGATCCCGATCGGCGCATCGGAGGTGGTATCGGCACCGCCGGCGACCCCGACTTCGATCTGCCCCAGGGCGATCTTGTTGGCCACCAGCAACGCCGCCTCCAGCCCTGTGCCACAGGCCTGCTGCACGTCGTAGGCCGGGGTTTGCGCGGACAGGGTGGTGGACAGCAGGGTCTCGCGCGCCAGGTTGAAGTCCCGGGAATGCTTGATCACCGCCCCCGCGGCGAACTCCCCCAGACGCTGCCCTTGCAGGCCGTAGCGATCCACCAGGCCCTGCAGGGCTGCTACCAGCAGGTCCTGGTTGCTGTCGTTGGCGTACACCGTGTTCGAGCGGGCGAATGGAATCCGATTGCCTCCCAGGATCGCCACCCGACGCACCGGCGCCGGGTTGAAACTGTATTCACTCATTGCCCCGCTCCCCAAATAAACAGCCCGCGCATGTGCGGCTTGTCGCCCGCCTGGTTACGCACTTCAAACTCATGCCGCGATCCGCTTGGCGGCGCGTTCCACAAGGTCACCGCCGCCGGCAGGAAAATCGGCAGCTTGAACTCGCACTCCAGCTGCGCCGCCTCCAGTGCCTGGGGCGGTTGCTGCGCTGCCAGGGCCCGGCCCAGGGTCCACATGCCATGGGCGATGGGCCGCCGAAAACCGAACAGGCGTGCCCCTAGCCAGGAGGTGTGGATCGGGTTGAAGTCACCGCTGACCTTGGCGAAGCGCCGCCCCAGGTCCGCCGGCAATGTCCAGCGCTGAGTGCGGCGCAATGCTTCCGGCGCCAGTGCCAGGGCGCCTTGCCAGGGCTCGCCCACCGGCGCCACCACCCCGCGGCGCAGGTACAGGCTGTCGCCCTCCCAGACCAGGCTGCCGTTGCTGTAGCCACGGGTGGCGATGGACAGTGCCTGGCCCTTGGGGTGCGCCAGCCAGCGTTCGGCGAAGACTTCCAGGCGCAGGGCCTGGCCTTCTTCCAGGGGCTGGTACTGCCGAATGCGATTGGCCAGGTGCACCATGCCGCTGGCCGGGTAGGCAAAGCTTGGGCGGGTCAGCAGCAACAGGTGCAGGGGAAAGGCCAGGGTGTGGGGAAACGACAGCGGCACCCCATGCTCGCGACGAAAGCCGCAGGCCCGGGCGTAGCGCGCCACCTCTGCGGCCTGCAGCTCCACCGCCGGGCGCACCAGGCGCTCGGTGGGCAACGGCGGCGCAGCGTCCGGCTTGGGTTTGCGCAGGCTGCGCAGACCGTCGTAGAGCAATTGGCCCCGGGACGGCAGCGGCTCGATGATACGAATGGCAGAGTCGACAGTCATGGCTCAGGCTCCCAGCAGGCTTTGGCCGCAGACACGGACCACCTGCCCATTGATCCCGCCCGAGGCCGGATGGGCCAGCCAGGCGATGGTCTGTGCCACATCCACCGCTTGCCCACCCTGGGACAGCGAGTTCATGCGGCGCCCGGCCTCGCGGATCAGCAACGGGATCTTGGCGGTCATCTGGGTCTCGATAAACCCCGGCGCCACGCCATTGACCGTGACCTGCTGCCGCGCCGCCAAAGGCGCCAGGCTTTGCACCAGGCCGATCACCCCGGCCTTGGACGTGGCGTAGTTGGTCTGCCCGAGGTTGCCGGCGATCCCAGAGATCGACGACACACAGACAATCCGCCCCCCCGGGTTCAGGCCCTGGCCCTCCAGCAGCGCCTGACTCAGCAGCAGCGGCGCCTCCAGATTGACCGCCAGCACCTGGCGCCAGGCCGCCTCGGTCATCTTGGCCAGGGTCTTGTCCTGGGTGATGCCGGCGTTGTGCACCACGATGTCGAACGCCCCATGCTCACCGACAAACCCCAGCAACTGGCTGCCGGCCTCGGCGGCGGTGATGTCCAGGGCCAGCGCGCTGCCCTCCACCGCGGTCGCCGCCTGCTGCAAGGCTGCTGCGTTCTGCGGGATATCCAGGCACACCACGTGCGCGCCCTCGCCTGCCAGCACCTGGGCGATGGCCAGGCCAATGCCGCGACTGGCTCCGGTCACCAGCGCCCGGCGTCCGGCCAGTGGCTGGTCCCAGGCGATGGGCTTGGGCACGTCCACCGGTTCGGCGATCCGCACCACCTGCCCCGAAACGTAGGCCGAACGTCGCGACAAAAAGAACCGCAGGCTGCTGTCCAGCTCGGCCTCAGCCCCCGGTTCCACATACAGCAACTGCACAGTAATCGCCCGGCGCAGCTCCTTGCCCAGGGAACGCACAAATCCTTCCAGGGCCCGTTGCACCACGGCCTGCGCCAGTTCCTTGCACTGCTCGGGCGGCGTGCCCAGCACCAGCACCCGGCCATGGGCGCCAAGGCGCCGCACATTGGCATGAAAGAAGCGATACAACTCATCCAGCTGGGCGATATCGCGCAGGCCGCTGGCATCGAATACCGCACCCTGGACCTTGACCGTGGACGGCGCCTTGATGCTCGCCGCCTGGGCCGCCACGGTATCGGTGGCGGCGAAGATCCGTTGCAGCTCGCCCAGCAACCGACCCTCGGACCCGCTGGCGAGAATCACCGGGTTGACCAGATTGCCGCCCTGCCCCTCGCGCTGGCGTTGCAGGGCCAAGGGTTGTGGCAGGCCCGCGGTTTGCGCGAGCCGGCGCCCCCAAGGGGAATTGACGAACGAAAGATAACCGTCAGACATGGAGAAACCCCGTTAAAAAACCGAAAAACCTTAAGAGAGCGCGTCGCTCGACACCGCCGAACCTTCACTGCTGGCCACCCGACGCCGGGACGTGGCCTTGCCGGCCTGGTCGAAGTGCGCCTGGCGCTGCTGCAAGGCTTCGAGCAGTCCGAAGTCCTGCGGGAAGTCATCGACCTGGATCGCATGGTCGCCGTACTCGACATAGCGCCCGAGCAGTTCATCCTCGTCGCTGCTGATCAGTTGCGCCTCCAGGGCCTTGGCGCGCCAGATGACAAACGCCTCACGGGAGATCGGCAGCGGCGCCAGGCTGCCCTGCTTGATCAGCGGCTTGAGCCGGGCCTCGATCAGGTCGACCTGGGGTTGCAAGCGGAACGCCAGTTCGCCGTAGGCCAGCTTGTCGATATCGGCCTGGGGAATGTAGGAGTCGGCCAGCAGGCGGTCGCGGGTTGCCCCCGGGATCTGCACCAGCTCGGCAACCTGGGCCAGCAGCCGGTCGGACGGTTTGCGCTGGGGAATCCCCAACGGAAAGCTCAAGCCCCGAATCACCCGGGCCGCAGCCTTGGACGGGTAATTGTCGAGCACCTCGGCCAGGGCTTCATGGGCCCGGAGCAAGGCATCCTGGGCCGCCCAATGCACCAGCGGCAGGTCGGCCTGGGGTCGGCCATCGTCCTCGAAGCGCTTCAATACGCAGGACAGGATGTACAGCTGGGAAAGAATGTCCCCCAGGCGCCCGGTGATGCTTTCCTTGCGCTTGAGGGCGCCGCCCAGCACGCCCATGGAAATATCCGAGGCCAGGGCCAGCACCACCGACAGCCGATTGATCTGCCGGTAGTAAGGGGCCAGGGCCTTGTCGGTGTTGCCCGGGGCCTTGAGCAGGCGCCCGCCGGTCAAACCGTGCACACCGGCGCGCACGCTGTTGGCGATAAAGAAGCTGATGTGGCCGAACATCGCGCTGTCGAAGGCTTCCAGCCCTTGGCGACCGGGATCCCGAGCGGCTTCCATTTCACGGAACACATAGGGATGGCAACGGATCAGGCCCTGGCCATAGATGATCAGGCAGCGGGTCATGATGTTCGCGCCTTCCACGGTGATCGCAATCGGGCTCTGCTGGTAGGCGCGGGCCAGGAAGTTATTGGGCCCCATACAAATGCCCTTGCCGGCGACGATGTCCATACCGTCGTTGACGATGATTCGTGCGCGCTCAGTGACGTGGTACTTGGCGATGGCCGAGATCACCGAGGGTTTTTCCCCGGCATCCAGGGACGCCACCGAGACCTTGCGCACCGCATCGCAGGCATACAGATGCCCGGCCATGCGCGCCAGCGGCGCCTGCACCCCTTCGAACTTGCCGATGGGCAGGCCGAACTGCTTGCGCATCGCCGCATAGGCGGTGGTGCCGCGCACCGCGACCTTGCCCAGGCCGACGTTGGCCGACGGCAGGGAAATCGCCCGCCCGGCCGCCAGGCACTCCATCAACATGCGCCAGCCGTTGCCGACCTGGTCGGCGCCGCCGATCACCCATTCCAGGGGGATAAACACATCCTTGCCCTGGGTCGGGCCGTTCTGGAACACCGCGTTCAACGGCCAGTGCCGGCGCCCGCTCTGCACCCCGGGGTGACTGGTAGGGATCAGTGCGCAGGTAATGCCCAGGCTGCCCTTCTTGCCCAGCAGGCCGTCCGGGTCTTCGGCGCGGAAGGCCAGGCCCAGCACCGTGGCAATCGGTCCCAGGGTGATGTAGCGCTTGTCCCAGGTGACGCTGAAACCCAGGACTTCCTGGCCTTGATGCAGGCCCTTGCAGACGATCCCCAGATCGGGAATCGCCCCGGCATCGGAGCCGGCGTAGGGGCTGGTCAGGGCAAAGCACGGGATGTCTTCGCCCCGGGCCAGACGCGGCAGGTAGTGCTGGCGCTGGGCTTCGGTGCCGTAGTGCAGCAGCAATTCGGCGGGGCCCAGGGAGTTGGGCACCATCACCGAGATCGCCGCCGCCGAGCAACGGGTCGAAAGCTTCATCACCACCTGGGAATGGGCGTAATGGGAGAAGCCCTTGCCGCCGTATTGCTTGGGAATGATCATCCCCAGGAAGCCGGCGTCCTTGGTGTATTGCCAGGCCTGGGGCGACAGGTCCTGCCAGATCTGGGTGGTCTCCCAGTCGTTGGCGATGTCGCACAGCTTCTCCACTTCGGTGTCGAGGAACGCCTGCTCCTCGACACTCAGCGCCGCCGGTGCGGCCTGCAGCAGGCGCTCCCAGCGCGGCGTACCGCTGAACAGCTCGGCATCCCACCAGACACTGCCGGACTCGATGGCCGCACGCTCGGTCTCGGACATCGCCGGCATGATCTGCCGGAACAGGCCCAGGGCCCTGCGCGTCAGCAGGGTGCGGCGCAGGGGTTTGAGGCTGAGGATCGCCGCCGGCACGACCACCAGCAGCGCCCCCAGGATCAGGCCCAACGAAGCCGCCAGGTCAAACAGATAACCGGCCGCCAGCCAGACCAGGCCAACACCCAGCCACATGGCCGCAGCCGCCTGCCGATAGGCCAGTGTGAGCGCCGCAGCGAGTCCCACCAATAACCAGACAATCATGGAATACCTCTCTTGGTTCGTGCAGACAACCCGTGGAAACCTGGGCGTTGTGCCGGCTTCTCGAAGATCACCCTACAAAGGATAGATAGACGTTTCAAATTTTATTTTTAAATATTTATTTAGTGTTTTGGCGAAATGATAACGGCCGAACAACGTCAGCCTCGGGCTTGCAAAGAGTTGATCAGAAATGGGTCGCCAGTGCCTTTTCAGGCTACGGCAATACAGGCAACCCTGTACCGCCGCATGCCCATGCACCGGGGTGGATCAGAGGGTGGCGATCAGAAGTTGTAGGTGGCAGACACGCTGACCACTTCACCCTTCGCGTCCACCTTGCCGTCGAGCCGCGAGCCGCCAAGGCGGTCCTGATTCACGGTTTTGATCCGGGCTTCCTTGACGAATTGCCGCGAGTACGCGCCATCGATCACCAGCCCCGGAATCGCCTTGATGTCATAACCAAACCCCAGGGACGTGAACCAGCGATCGTTGTCGGGAATACGTGGGTCGCGGGTGGAATTGCGGGTCGGGGTCTCATCGAAAGCCACACCGGCACGCAAGGTCAGTTGGTCGGTGAACCGGTAGTCGCCCCCCAGGGAGTACATCATGCTGTCTTTGTAGTTGTAGGGGATCGCGATGATGGTGGCGCCGTTGGACTTGAGCGTCAGGTCCTTGAACGACGACCACTGGGTCCAGGTCGCACTGGCGCCCAAGGTCAAGCGATCGTTGAACACGTGCACCCAGTCCAGGCCGGCGGTAGCCGGTACATCCAGCTGGGTTTCGGCATTGGCACCGTCCGGATACAACTTGAGCCCCGGATAGGCCAGCTCGATCAGCGTGTTGCCGTTGTTGTCGGTATCGGTCATGAAGCTGCGGCCGATCGCATCGGCGCGGATGTTGTACTTACCCTCCATCTTGTTCTTGATCTTGGCGTGGTAATTCAGGCCAAGGGTGTCTTGCTCGGTGGGCTTCCAGGTAACGCCGGTAAACCAGCCGACCGAGGTGTTGTCCACCTTGACTCGCATCAGGTTGGCGCCCACGCCGGAAGGTGCCCCGGGCAGAATCGACATCCCCGCCGCGCCAGAGACGTTGAGGTTCTGGCTGACGAAGCCCTTGCTGTGCTGGACGATGGCGCCCAGGCCGAGGGAGAACTGATCGTTGACCTTGAATGACAAGGACCCGGTCAAACCCACCGTCTCGATTTTGGTGTCGACCGCGAAGTCGCGGCCCTTCCAGCCTTCATCCCAGGTGCTGCGCATACCCAGCGGCACAACCTGGCTGAGACCGAACGCAAAGCGATCGTTGATCGGCATCACCAGGAAGCCCGTCGGCAGCCAGGCCGTAAACCCGCCCTCGCCGCCGTCACCCGAGAGAGGCGTCGAGTTGCCAAAGTCGTCTACCGGCGCGGTGGATGCCGGGTTGCCTAGATAGTCGTAGGCATCGCCTTTGTATTTGAGATTGATCCGCGCGTAGTCCACCGTCATCTGCGCCACGTTGTGGTCGATGAACGCCATGGCCGCCGGGTTGTTGAAGGCGGCACTGGGGTCATTCTTGAACAGGGAGCCGCCGCCGAAGGCGCGACCCCATCCCGGTGCACCGTAAGTGGGGGTAGAAAAGCCGCCGGCCTGAGCCTGACTGCCGACTGCCATGCAACCCGCTACCAAGGCCAGCCCCAAAAGCGCCTGTGCCTGTTGTTTCTTATTATTCATGCCCCACTCCTTATTATTCTTGAGCACTGCTTATCCGACCTGGACAAACGCCCGGTTAGGGGCGTTTGCCTTACAACATTGATCAATCGAATGCTTACGGGTTGGTGACACTCAACTTCGGCGCAGTGGCCGACAGCGACACGATTGTGCAGTTGCCGGTCAGGCCGATATTGCTTCCGGAAAGGGTCTTGGTGCTCTCGTTCCAGGTCACCGCGATGGTGTTAGGCCCGCAGTTGGTGGAAGGGAACGACGCGATGGTGTAACCCACGTTGGTCACGGTGCCGTTGGTCAGCGACGAGGCAGTCAGCACCCAGCCCGGCGACGGAATGTTTTTCAGCACAGGCAATGCACAGAGACCGCCACCGGTCAGGCTCGCGCCGTTGATGGTGGCAATCCCGCCCGACACGTTGCCGGTAAAGGTGATGCCGCAGGTGACAGGGGCTTGCAGCGACGATGGCGACTTGACCACGATCTGCCCGGCCGAAGTCGAGAATGGACCGTCCACCGGACCGGTTGGAGCGTCTGGATCCTTGATGATGATGCTCGCGGCACTGGCCATGGATGCAGCGCCCAGGCAAACAGCGATAGCAGCAGCAGAAACGAGGGTTTTGATGCCTTTCATTGTTATTTTTCCTCACATGTATGGCGATTCATTTCGCCGGGTTAATGGCCTCGGGTGAGACAACACGGAGTACAACGACAGCGACCGAGCTTCCCTTTCAGCCAAATCTCAAATTCTGTGGGTCAGTGTTCAGGGCACGACGCGAAAGGTCGGCGGCATCTGGATCGACACGGTCTTGATGGTGCAGCCGCCGTCCAGCGCCACCTGGGACGCCTGGAGCTTGCCGCTGCTGTTGTTCCAGCTGCCTTCGGCGGTGGTCGGGCCGCAATCGCCGCCCACCAGGGGCGCATTGACGGTGACCTGGATCCCGGACATGGCGCCGCTGGTCTCATCCTTGGCCACCAGCTTCCAGGGCAGATGGGTGGCCTCGACCTGGCCGCACTTGAAGCCGCCGCTGAAGCCGACCTTCTCCACGCTGGCAAAGGCGCCGTCGGGGCTGACCTTGCCGCTGACTTCAATGGTGCAATCGGCGTTGATGATGCTTTTGGCGAAACTGATGGGGCCCTTGGCCGTGAAATCGCTGCCGGCGGGTTCGATCCGCGCGGCTTGCGCCTGGCTGTAGGCAACCAGGCCGAACGCGGCCAGTACCAGAGGGGCAGCCAATTTGGCGGTGATCAGCATGATGAGGTCCTTCCCTTTATTTATTGTTGTTGAGGGCAAGCCACTTTCTTCAAACTTCAGGGCGCTCGAAATCGACGAATCCGGGGCGATGAAAACCTGCGCGATACGTTGATCCCGAGTGTCCGTAACAACCGTTCAATTCATTTAAAAGGTGCTGCTGTTGCCGTACCTGGCGAGTATTTTCGAGCGTTTGGAGGGCTGGATATTGGCCAGCAGCACATCGCCGCCGTAGTGCTTGAGCACCCGATGATCCATGCGCCGGCGCCACAGGTAAGGCACGTAGGCCCAGACGATCATGCTCGCGTAGCCATAGGGCAGTTGCGGCGACTCATCGAAGTGGCGCAGGGATTGGTAACTGCGGGTCGGGTTGGCGTGGTGATCGGAGTGGCGCTGGAGTTGGAACAGAAAGATGTTGGTGACAATCCGATTGCTGTTCCAGGAGTGGCGCGGCGAACAGCGCTCATAACGACCGTTGGGCAACTTCTGGCGTTGCAGGCCGTAATGCTCGACATAGTTGACCACTTCCAACAGCGAGAAGCCGTAGATGCCCTGGATAATCAGGAATGGCAGCACCGCCCACCCCAGCCAGGCGATCATCGCGCCCCACAACACCAGGCTGTAGCACCAGGCACTGAGCACGCCGTTCTTCCAGTGCCACACCGACAGGCCCTGCTTGCTCAGGCGTTCCCGTTCCAGGTGCCAGGCCGAGCGGGCACTGAACCATACCGAGCGCGGCAGGAAGGACCAGAAGCTCTCCCCCAGGCGCGAACTGGCCGGATCTTCGGGGGTGGCGACCCGCACGTGATGCCCCCGGTTATGTTCGGTATAGAAATGGCCGTAGAAGGTCGGCGCCAGGGTGATCTTGGCCAGCACCACCTCCAGCAGACGCGGCTTGTGCCCCAGCTCATGGGCCGTGTTGATGGCGATGCCGGTGGCGGCGCCGGTGGACATGGCCATGCCCAGGTAGGTGAACCAGCTGACCGCGCCATGGACCTGCACGCGCTCGGTGAGGTAACCCGCCGCGCTGGCCAGGAAGCTGTCCGGTGCCAGTGACGCCGTGGCCTGCAACAGGCCCCCGGCGATGATCCAATCGATGCCCCCCGCCGCCAGCCAGCCGGTGATCACCACTGAGGAAATCACCAACAGCACCCCGGTGTAGACGATCCAGCGGTAATAGCTTTGTGCTTCCAGGCCGCCGACGGCCGACTCCGGTGGGTTACTGACGTCTTCGCCGAGCAGGCCGTCGATCAGCGGGATCAGGCCGAAGATCACCAACACGCCCACCCACCACAGTTCCTGCACGCCGCTGACAATCGCCAGGGATCCAGAAAGCAGAGGGGTGGCCAGGGGCATGATGCCGAGCCACCACAGATGGCGCTTGCTGTCAGTCCAGACGCCAGGTGCTGCTACAGTGGAATTCATGGCAGCCTCCGCAGGGTCAGGGCCGCGCGGGGCGAACGGAAGATCGACGCACAAGCGCCGTGGACAGCGGTGCAGCGAGAAATACAAGATGCGTCAAAAGGCGTTATTTTCATTATTTTAATCGCTCAATTGCACTTTCAAAAAAAACATTCAAAACATTTTTTAAAAAAAATAGCCCGGGTTCATTAGCTCGTCAACTATTTTCTTGGATCCATTTTGAATGTTGCCAACGCTGCGAATGTGCAGCGTGCCGCCAAGGC
This sequence comes from Pseudomonas sp. MF09150, assembly GCF_059862355.1. Lineage (NCBI taxonomy): Bacteria > Pseudomonadati > Pseudomonadota > Gammaproteobacteria > Pseudomonadales > Pseudomonadaceae > Pseudomonas > Pseudomonas sp. MF09150. Next base: position 281,415 of record NZ_JCBCUS010000001.1, read on the forward strand.
CGTCCGGGGCGTAAACCACCCCGAACCACCCTAGCCTGCCTGGTTCATGGCAAAGGGCGGATGCAGCAGCGTCGCCTTCCGTTGCGGCCTGGCTTGGGCTGCGACCCGATGCACCATCGCTGCAACGCGCTCCACCGCCGTGATCGGCAACATGTGCCCGGCGCCTTCGACAATATCGATCATGATTCCCGGCACCCGGCCTGCCATGGCCTGGCCGTGCTTGCGGTAATCCAGTACCTGATCGGCGGATCCATAGACCAGCCCCACCGGCAGGTCGAGGCTCGGGTAATGCTTGAGCATGTTGGGTAACGAGCGGTTGACCAGGGCAATCTCGCTGGAGGCGGCATAGAAGTTGTCGGGGCGCATGCCCAGCAGCCCGCCGCCGCGTTCGGCGAAATCCGCCGGTGGCGCATCGGGGGCGAACACCGCCTTGACCAGGCTATGGCGCGTGAGCATCGCCAGGGGTGTGGCCAGGGTCAGCGAGACCCAGCGCCGCACGAAGCCCGGGCGTACCGCCAATGACAGAAACACCAGGGGCAGCATCCGCTGCGGATGGGTCAAGGGCGCCACCAGTACCAGCCCGGACACCGATTGCGGATGGTCCTGGGCCAGTGCCAGGGCCACCGCGCCGCCCAGGGAATGGCCGAGAATCAGCGGCTGTCCGAGGTCCAGGGCGCGAATGAATTTGGCAATCAGGCTGGCCTGGGCCGGCAGATCGGCGGCCGCGCCCCGGCCGCGGGTCGAGTAGCCCGAGCCCGGGCGATCGATGGTGATCACCCGGAACTGCTCCCGCAGCCGCGGCGACAGTGAATGGGTCAGGTTGCGACCACAACCTGAAAGCCCGTGGATCATCAGCAGCGCCGGGCCCTTGCCTTCATCCACGTAATGCAGGCGCTCGCCACCGACCTCCAGAAAGCGCCCGTCGATCGGCACCGCGGTCTCGATTCGGCGGGTGATGCGAAAACTGATCACCCACAGCCCGACACTCACCACCCCCAGCAGCACAACAGCCACAAGCCATTCCATAACGTGCGCCCCCTTGGCTTCCCTGCGCCATGCCCCCGGACCGGAATTGATCCTGATGACGGCGATCCCCCTGCCACGGGCCTGCTGTCCGATTTCAGGCCATCGCAGCCGCTGCGATGAATCCCTTGCTGGGTACAGGCCACTGGCGTCGGTGAATTTTTCAGGTACATTATTTAAATTATTTTTTAAAACATAAATTTTAATTATGCAATGCTGAGATTTCATCCACCGACGAAAGTCACCCTCAGGCGTCACCACAATCGAGGTACACACCATGAATGCGTACTCGCCGCCCCAGGATTGGGAAACCGTTGACATCGCGATCATCGGCTCCGGATTCGCCGGGCTGTGCATGGCCATCAAACTCAAGCAGGCAGGCCTTGCCGACTTCTTTATTGCCGAACAGGCCGACGCCCTCGGGGGCACCTGGCGCGACAATCACTACCCGGGCTGCGCCTGCGACGTGCAATCCCATGTCTATTCGTTTTCCTTTGCGCCCAACCCGAACTGGAGCCGCCAGTTCGCGCCCCAGGCGGAAATCCGCGCCTACCTCGAAGACTGCGCGCAGCGCTTTGGCCTGACCCCGCACCTGCGGCTGGGCATGGGCTTGCAGCGCGCCACCTTCGATGAACAGCGCCAACGCTGGGCGCTGCACTTCAGCAACGGCCGCCGGGTCAGTGCGCGGGTGCTGGTGTCGGGCATGGGTGGCCTGTCGCGCCCGGCCATCCCGCAGATCCCGGGCCTGGAGTCATTCCAGGGCCAGCGCTTTCACTCCCAGCACTGGGACCACCAGTACCCGCTACAGGGCAAGCGCGTGGCGGTGATCGGCACCGGGGCCAGCGCCATTCAGTTCGTGCCGCAGATTGCGCCCCAGGTGGCGCAGCTCGCGTTGTTCCAGCGCACCCCGCCGTGGATCCTGCCCAAGCCTGATCGCGCGCTGTCGCCCGCCGAACGCTGGGCATTCAAGCACCTGCCGTGGACCCAGAAACTGGTGCGTTCGGCCATCTACTGGGCCCTGGAAAGCCGGGTCATTGCCTTCGCCCATCGCCCCGGGCTGATGCGCCTGGTGCAGCGCATGGCCCTGCGCCATCTGCGGCGCCAGGTTGCCGACCCCGCCCTGCGCCGCAGCCTGACACCCGACTACACCATCGGCTGCAAGCGCATCCTGATCTCCAACGACTATTACCCGGCGCTGTCACGCCGCAACGTGCAGGTGGTGACCCAGGACATTGCCCGGGTCGAAGCCGATGGCGTGGTGACCGCCGACGGGGTCAAACACCTGGCCGACTGCATCATCTTCGGCACCGGTTTCCAGGCCACCGAGCCCCTGCCCCGCGGCTTGCTGATCGGCCGTGGCGGGGTCGACATCATGGACAGCTGGGCCAACGGCGCCCACGCCTACCTCGGCACCTGCGTGCCGCAATTCCCCAATCTGTTCATGATCATCGGGCCCAATACCGGGCTGGGGCACAACTCGATGATTCTGATGATCGAGGCCCAGGTCGAGTACATCCTCAAGGCCCTGGCGCAGATGCGCAGCCAGAGCCTGGCCACGCTGGAGGTCAAGGCCGGGGTCGAGAGCATCTACAACGCGCGCTTGCAGCAGCAACTCAAGGGCGCGATCTGGTCCACCGGCGGCTGCCGCAGCTGGTACCTGGACCCGCGCACCGGCCACAACACCACGCTGTGGCCGGGGTCGACCTGGCGCTTTCGCCAGGCCACCGCCAGCTTCGAACTCAAGGACTACCTGAACGCCGGCGCCCGGCACGACGCCCACCCGGCACCCCAGCACGCGCCCAGCCACTCCCACCTGCACGAGGCCGCCACCGATGAAAAACTTTAACGGCAAAGTCGCCGCCATCACTGGGGCCGCGTCCGGCATGGGCCGCGCATTGGCGATCAACCTGGCGCGTGAAGGCTGCCACCTGGCGCTGTCGGATAAAAATGCCCAGGGCCTGGCCCACACCGTGGAGCTGGCCCGAGCCGCCACCCTGCTGCCGCTGCGCATCACGGCCCAGGAACTGGACGTCGGCGACCGTGCGGCGATGTTCGCCTGGGCCGCCCACAGCGCCGCCGAGCATGGGCAGGTGCACCTGGTGTTCAACAACGCCGGGGTGGCGCTGTCGAGCACGGTGGAAGGGTCGAGCCTGGCCGACCTGGAGTGGATCGTCGACGTCAATTTCTGGGGCGTGGTGCATGGCACCCAGGCCTTTCTGCCCTTCCTCAAGCAGGCCGGCGAAGGCCACATCGTCAACACCTCCAGCGTCTTCGGGTTGTTTTCCCAGCCGGGGATGAGCGCCTACAACGCCACCAAGTTCGCGGTGCGCGGCTTCACCGAATCCCTGCGCCAGGAGCTGGACATGCAGGCCAACGGCGTGTCCGCCACCTGCGTCTACCCCGGCGGGATCCGCACCGATATCGCCCGTTCCAGCCGGATCACCGACAACCTCAAGGGTTTTCTGATCGACAGCGAGCAGCAAGCCCGGGAGGACTTTGAAAAACTCTTCATCACCTCTGCCGAGCAGGCGGCCAAGGTGATTCTGCATGGGGTGCGCAAGAACAGGCGTCGGGTGCTGATCGGCCGCGACGCGCGTTTTCTCGACCTGTTCGTGCGCCTGCTGCCCAGCGCCTATCAGGCGTTGCTGGTGTTCGCCACCCGGCGCCTGGTGGCGCACCGACGCAAGCACCAGGTCTACCAGGCCAATAACGAACGCGGCCTGTGAGCCGCCCGACCCTTACTGTCTAGAGGAGCGCCAGCCATGCTGCCCATCCGCCGCGACATCCAGCCTGAACTGCCCGCCGACCGCGCCTGCGACTGGCATGAACAAGGCAGCCACGTCACCCAATTCTTCAATGCGCTTTCATTGCTGTTTCCCGCCGGCGAGCTGTTTTTCATGGACAGCGTGCGCCATTACCGCGGGCAGATTCACGACCCGCTGTTGAAACAGCAGATCCAGGGTTTTATCGGCCAGGAAGCCATGCACAGCCGCGAGCACCTGCGCTACAACGACCTGTTGCAGGCGGCCGGGCTGCCGGCACACAAGCTCGACCGACGCCTGCGGGCGATCCTCGACTTCCAGAAAAAACACTTCCCGGCCTCGTTCAACCTGGCGGTGACCGTGGCCCTGGAGCATTACACGGCGATCCTCGCCGACCTGTTGCTGCGCGACCCGACGCGCTTCGGCAACTCGGTCGAAGGCTACCGGCAGATGTGGATGTGGCACGCGCTGGAGGAAACCGAACACAAGGCGGTGTCCTACGACGTCTGGAACACCGTGCTCAAGCCCGGGCCCAAGCGCTACCTGATCCGCACCTCGAGCATGCTGTTCACCACCCTGATGTTCTGGCTGGTGGTGTTTGATTTTCATCTGCGCATGCTGATCGCCGACCGCAAGCGTGGCGGCCATCTGCGCGGCCTGTGGCGGGTGATCAAGTACTTGTACGGCCGGCGCGGCGTGTTCCCGAATATCGCCCTGCCCTGGTTGCAGTTCTTCAAGCCGGGCTTTCACCCCTGGGACCACGACAACCGCGAGCTGCTGCAGGGCATCGATGGCCTGGTCGACGCCATCGCCCTGACCAAGGCCGGGGCCGGCAGCCAATAACTGGCGGCGGGCCTCGGCGTGGTATCAGCCGCAGCCCGCCAGGCGCTGCCCGGGCTTGAAGGCGTGGCTGCTGGCGACCCACACCGTGGCCAGGCCGACCACAGCCAGGGCGGCCATGGTCCAGGGGAAGGCCTGGGCGCCGGCACTGTTCAACAACAGGCCACCGACCACACCACCACCGGCGATTGCCAGGTTGAAGATGGTCACCAGCATCGACTGCGCCACGTCCGCGCCGTCACCCGCAGCGTCTGCCACGGCGGTTTGCAGCAGGGTCGGGGCACCGCCGAAGGTCAGGCCCCAGGCCGCTACCCCGAGGTAGATCACCAGCGGCTGGCCAGCGCCGATGCCCAGTACCAGCGCGGCCAGGGCAAATCCCGCCAGGCTGCACAGGGTCAGGACCCGCAGCCAGCGGTCGACCAGCAGGCCGGTCAGCCAGATGCCGACAATCGATGCCAGGCCGAACAGCAGCAACACCCGATCCAGATGCTCGCCCAGCCCCACCGTGGCCAGGAATGGCGCGATGTAGGTGTACAAAATGTTGTGGGCGAGCATCCAGACAAAGATCACCAACAGCGCCGAAGGAATGCCCCGGGTGAGGAAGATCCGCGCCACCGGCTGGCGCCGCGTCGCCGCCTGGCCGGCATAATCCGGCACTGCCACGCGCACCCAGAGCAACAGCAGCGCTGCCAGCGCCGACATGATCCAGAAAATGCTGCGCCACTCGATCATGCTGCCCAGCCAGGCCCCCAGTGGCACCCCCAGGCACAGGGCCAGCGGCTGACCGACCCCAACCACCGCCAGGGCCCGGCCTTGCAACGACTCCGGCACCATGCGCCGGGCATAACCGGCCAGCAGGCCCCAGATCAGCCCCGCGGCCATCCCGGCAATAAAACGCGCGGCCAGGGTCAGCGGGTAATAGGTCGACAGTGCGGTCAGGCTGTTGAACAGCAGCAAGCCGGCGATCGCCAGCAACAGCAGCGGCCTTCTGCGCCAGCTGCGAGTCGCCGCCACCAGGGGGATCGCCGCCGCCACCGAACCCAGGGCATACAGGCTGATCAACTGCCCGGCCATGGCCTGGGAAATACCCAGTCCTTGGCTGATCTGAGGCAGCAGGCCGGCGGGCATGGTCTCGGTCATGATGGTGATAAAGCCGGCTACGGTGAATGCCAGCAGGCGCCAAATCGGCAACCCGGGGTTAGGGGTGGGCATCGAAGACTCTCCTTTTTTGGGTGATAAAGGACCGATCGCCAGGCTCGATAAGCCTCGGCGAAGGGCCATGCACTTTATGGAATGATCATTCCAGAACAGGGCAAAATTTTTCACGGCGAAGCTCAGGCTCCAGCCCGTATAAAGTTTTATTTACTTAATAATCAAAGGCTTTGCAGAACAACCTCAAGCACATTCGACAACCGCTCACGACGTTCATCGGCTGCACTGCCCTTGCCCAACACCCGCAGGCCCTGGACGGTACAGACCACAAAACTGGCCAGGGCCCGAGGGTTTTTATCGGGATCGATATCGCCCTGTTCCTGCCCTCGGCGTAACACCCGTTCCAGCGCGGCTTCGACCCGGCGAAAGTTCTGCGCCACAAGTTCGGCCACCACCGGATCCTGCCCCGCCACCTCCAGCGCGGCATTGGCCGCCAGGCATCCCAGGCGCTGCGTGTCGTCAAGTTCATCGTCGACGATGCGCAGCAGCAACTGGCGCACCAGCTCCTTTGCCGGTGCGTCCTGGGCCAACAGGGCGATATTGGCGTTGCTCCGTTCCTGATAGCGTTTGAGGGCGCAGGTGTACAACCCGTGCTTACTGTCAAACGCGTTGTACAGGCTGCTGCGGCTCAGGCCAGTGCCTTCCACCAGATCCTGGATCGAGGTCGCGGCATAACCGCGCTGCCAGAACACCTGCATCGCGGCATCGGCAATCTGCTCGGGGTCGAACTCCTTGGGGCGCACGGTAATCACCTGTACTGGAATGAACGTTCCACAAACTAGAGCAAGCCTCCCCAGCCGTCAATCATTGCGGGTAAAAAAACCGCCCTGCCTCGGCCTGGCGTCCAGGCCGGGCATCGGGCAGGTCGTTGGTTATTCGCCCGAGGCCGGGCGACTCAGTTCGCCGATTTTCTCCAGGCGCGCACGCACGATATTGCGGCTGATGTTGAGCAGGCGCCCGGTTTGCAGTTGGTTGCCGTGGCAGTAGCGGTAGGCGGCGCGAAAGATGGTTTCTTCGATGTGCTCGTAGAGGTCCGGAATATTCTGCTCGAACAGGGCATTGAGGGCGCTTTCGAGGTCCACCGGGCCGGCGATGGCGTGCACGGCCTGGGCCGCCTGATCCTGGCGAATGCCGGATGAACGCATGTCCACCAGGTGCAGGTCGGCTGGCGCCACCCGTTGGTTGCGGCACACCAGCAAGGCATGGTGAATGGCGTTTTCCAATTCACGGATGTTGCCTGGCCAGCTGTGCTCCAGCAGCTTGCGCTCAGCCTCGATGGTCAGCGTGGCGCGGTTGTAACCCAGGCGCTGGCAGTGCTCCTCGAGGAAAAACTCCGCCAGGGGCAGAATGTCCCCCGGGCGCTCGCGCAGCGGTGGCAGGCGGATGGTGGCGACGTGCAGGCGGTAGAACAGGTCTTCGCGGAAATGCCCGGCCACCACGGCGTCCGCCAGGTTGACGTTGGTCGCCGCCACCAGTCGCACATTGATCGGTATCGGCGTGCGTGACCCCAGGCGCACCACTTCCCGCTCCTGCAACACCCGCAGCAGCTTGACCTGCATGTTCAGCGGCAAATCGCCGATCTCATCGAGAAACAGCGTGCCGCCATTGGCCGCCTCGAACCAGCCGGCCTTGTGGGTGGTGGCGCCGGTAAAGGCGCCCTTTTCGTGGCCGAACAGCTCACTCTCCACCAGGCTCTCGGCGAACGCGCCGCAGTTCACGGCGACAAAGGGCTCGCGTCCGCGGCGGCTCAGGTGATGGATATGTCGGGCCACCAGCTCCTTGCCGGTACCGGTCTCGCCAATGATCAGGGTATTGGCCTCACTGGGGGCCAGGCGCTCGATGCGGCTGAGCAATTCCTGGGAGCGCGGGTCCTTGAACACCAGGACGGTGGCCCGCACCGACTTGGTCAATTCGCGAGCGTGGGGATGGGTGATCAGCGACATGGTGCATTCCTGGCAGTAAAAGCGCGGGCTCAATAGTGCACGAAGAAAGCTAGACCAAAAAATTATCAATTCGTATTTGTATATTCCATAAAGAGATATACCTGCCAGCCGCACACTCATTGCTGCTGGAGCAGCAACCGGCCAGCAGCCGCACTGTTCACAGATCAGCAACGCGGCCACCGCCCGCGCACCTGGTCGCACGCCCAAAGCCTTGGCGCACAAGGCCTGCAGGGCTTTTTCCAGGCGCTGGCATGCAATCTGCTCTCTCCTTTGCGACAGCCAACCTGCGGGTTCGGCAACTTGATGACCGACGCACTGGCGTCGGCCAGCCATTAAGGGGATTGCAATGAAAGGTTTCTGGCGCAACAGCCTGGCCGCCGCGGCCGCGCTGCTGGTGAGTGTCACGGCCCTGGCCGAAACGGCGCAGGCTCCGGCGTCGGTGAAGATCGCCATCGTCGCCTTTACCCAGGGCGGCAAACCGGTATTCGGCGGCATCGCCGGGCGGGTCATCGAGGATGGCTGGCTCGAACAACAGCTCAAGCAACGTGGGGTCAAGCTGGAGTGGATCGCCCTGCCCCATGCCGGCGCCGGCCCGCAGATCAACGAAGGCTTCAGCAACAACAGCATCGACTTTGCGGTACGCGGCGACCTGCCGTCGGTGATCGCCGGTGCAGGCGGCGTGCCCGGCAAATTGATCGTGCCCGGCGGCAGTGGCAACAACATCTACCTGGTGGTACCCGCCAGCTCCACGGCCAATACCATCGAGGACCTCAAGGGCAAGCGCCTGGCCCTGCATCGCGGCCGGCCCTGGGAATTCGCCTTCAGCAATTTTCTGGCCAGCAAGGGCCTGAAGCTCGATGACTTCAAGATCGCCAACCTCAACCCGCAGGTCGGTGCCGCAGCCGTCGCCGCCGGCAAGGTCGATGCCGCGGTACTGCTCAATGAGGCCTATGCCCTGGAAGACAAAGGTGTGGGCAAGATCATCTGGTCGACCAAGCAAGGCGACAACGATTGGCGCCTGGTCTCCGACCTCTGGGGCACCGACCGTTTTATCGAGCAGCACCCGGACCTGACCCAGTTGCTGGCCACGGCCTGGGTCAAGGCGGCCTGGTGGATATCCCAGGAACAGAACCAGGACGCCTACTACCAGTTGTCGTCCCGCGCCGGCACCGCCGAAAGCGTGCTGCGCCGCGACGACCAGAACGACCCGGTGGCCTGGAAACAACGCTGGGCGCCCAAAAGCGATGCCCAGCTCAAGGCTCACTACCAGGCGCTGACCGCCTATGCCCTGGCCAACCAACTGATTCGCGACAACTACGACATCGGCCCGGCCCTGGCCACCGGCTACACCCGCCAGGCCCTGATCGACCTCAACCTCACCGACTACTGGCCGGCCCTGCGTGGCCCGGTCACGACCCAACCTTGATAGGGAAATCCCGATGAAACTCGCCCCAAGACTGGCCTTCGGCCTGAGCATCCTGACGCTGTCCCTCAGTGCCCTGGCTGCCGAGACCCACGCCCCGAAACCTGACCCGTTGCAAGGCGACGGCCGCGTCTCGGCCTTCTACACCTGGCAGCAGGCGATCCCCGCCACCCCGGGCAAACTGCTGCGCAGCGAACCGCTGGAGAAGACCCTGAGCCTGCCCAATGCCGCCAGCGCCCAGCGGATTCTCTACAGCTCCACCGACGGCATCGACAACAAGACCCCGATCGTGGTCTCCGGCACGCTGTTCCTGCCCAAGGGCAAGGCACCGGCCGGCGGTTGGCCGGTGGCCAGCTGGGGCCATGGCACGGTGGGCGTGGCGGATGTCTGCGCGCCCTCCTGGCAAGGCCGCTCCTACCGCGACGTGCAGTACCTGAGCCGCTGGCTGGATGAGGGCTACGCGATTGTCGCCAGCGACTACCAGGGCCTCGGCGTCCCGGGCGGGCACCCGCTGCTGAATAACCGCATGGCCGCCTACGGCATCCTCGACGCCGCCAAGGCGGTGGTCGCCGGGGTTCCCGGGCTGGCCAACAAGGTGCTGATCATCGGCCAGTCCCAGGGCGGCGCCGGCGCCTTCGCCTCGGCCGCCTATGCCCCGACCTACGCCCCGACACTGGGGGTCAAGGGCAGCATCGGCACCGGAGTGATCTACACCGTGGGCGCGAAAAACGTCGGCGAACAGGACCCGAACAAGGTCGACGCCTCCCTGGCCTACGGCTTCTACACCCTGCTGGCCGCTCAGCAGTACGACCCGAGCATCGACCCCCGGGATTTCTACACCGACAAGGCCCTGCCGCTGTTCGAACAGGCCCGCACCAGTTGCCTGGCAGCGCTGGTCAGTGATGTGGTCGGCGTCGGCCTGACTCCGGCCAACGCCAAGAAGGACTACCAGGGCAATCAACTGGCCGCCTGGCAGAAGCAGGTTTCCTACCCGACCTTGAAGCTGGCGCAGCCGATCTTTATCGGCACCGGCGCCGAGGACAAAACCCCTGCCGCCTCGACCCAGGTGGCGTTGATGCAGGACGCCTGCAAGACCGGTTCGGTGGTCGAAGGCCACCTGTACAAGGGCCTGGGCCATAGCGAGACGGTCAACGCCTCGCTCAAGGACTCGGTGCCCTTTGCCCACAAGGTGATCAACGATCAGCCCATCACCCCCATCTGCAACCCCAGCGTGCAGTAAGCCGGAGACCCGCCCATGAGCATTGAATTCTTTACCCGCCTGCCACTGCACGGCGAAACCCAGTTCCTCCCCGGCGACCCGCGCAACCGTGGCGATTGGCACCGCGGCGGCCCCAGCACCGGTGCAGTCTCGGGGTTCAGCGTTGGCGACCACTTCACCTACATCGACTACCTGGGGCAGATCGCCCGGGCGGCGGAAATCAACGGCTTCGGCGGCGCGCTGATGGTCAACGCGCCGACCGGCGAAGAGCCCTGGACCGTGTGCTCGCTGCTGGCCCGGGAAACCCGCAGCCTGAAGTTCGTCACCGCCTTCCAGCCCTATCACTACACGCCCTGGGTCGCGGTGCAGCAGGCGGCGACCTACCAGCGCGCCACCGGCAACCGCCTGGTGTGGAACATCATCAACGGCGGCTCGGATGCGATTCAGCGCCAGGTCGGCGACTTCAGCGACCACGACGAGCGTTATGCGCGCGCCATCGAGTTCATGGACGTGGTCAAAGGCTATTGGCACAACGAGAATTTCCACTACGAGGGCCGCTTCTACCGGGCCGAAGGCGGCGGCCTGCGCGGGCCGCTGAAAAAGGCCGAGTTGCCGCTGATCTGCACCGCCGGCTCGTCGATTCCGGCCCGGGAGTTCGCCGCCAAGCATGCGGACTTCTACCTGATGCGCGCCGAGCACCCGGACGAGATCGCCGCGCTGATTGCCGACATTCGCCAGCGCGCCCTGAAATACGGGCGCACGGATATCCGCTTCGGCCTGTCGATCGACGTCATCACCCGCGAGACCGAAGAGCTGGCACGCACGGAAGCCAAGCGTTTCTTCGACGAAGGCATTGCCCGTGGCGCGGTCAAGGCGGTGGCCGCCCACGCCGGGTTGCGCACCGCGCGCAAGCTCAGCTACGAAACCGAATTCGCGCAGAAGAACGAGGCCCAGGGCTTCGACGACTTTTTCATCCACCCCAATGTCTGGACCGGCTTCGGCTACATCGGTATCCCGCCGGGCTGCGCCCTGGTCGGCAGCTATGAAAACGTGGTGGCGCGGATCCGTGAGTACAACGCCCTGGGCATTGATCTGTTCTTCCTGGCCGGCTACCCGCACCTGGAAGAGGCCTACCGTCTGGGCGAGCACATCCTGCCGCACTTTCGCGGCGAACGGGCCGAGCTGAGCCGGCCCCAGGAAGCGCCGCTGGAGCTGCGCTCCGCCAACGGCCCGGCCGGAGCCTGATGCCATGAGCCAGGATCATCGGTTGTTAATCAGTCGGCGGGACTTTATCGGCCACAGTGTCGCCCTCGGCGGCGGCCTGCTGCTGGGCGGCAGCCTGCTGGCCGGTTGCGATCAGCGCAGCGACCCGCCCGCAGCGGCCGCCGCCGGGGCCCTGAACGACGACACGCCGCGTTACGGCGGGCGCCTGCGCCTGGGCATCCTCGACGGTAACCAGAGCGGCAACCTGGATGCCCACAAGCCCATCGGCAGCGGCATCGTTCGCGGCTTTGCGCTGTACAGCAAGCTCTGGGAATGGGACGAGCAGATGCAGCCGCGCCTGGCCCTGGCCGAGTTTGCCGAACCCAATGCCGACGCCAGCAGCTGGACCCTGCGCCTGCGCCCGGACCTGGAGTTCCACCACGGCAAGACCATCGACGCCGATGACCTGATCTTCTCCATCCGCCGCCTGACCGACCCGCAATTGGCCTCGCCCTACGCCGCGCTGCTGCACTGGGTGGACCGCGACAACCTGGTCAAACTCGACGAGCGCACGGTGCGCCTGAGCTTTCGCGAGGGCCGCAGCTACATGCCCCTGGCGGAAACCTGGGTCAACTTTGGCGGCATCGTCCCGGTGGACTACCACCCGGTGACCAATCCGGTGGGTGCCGGCCCCTACAAGCTGAAGAGTTTCACCCCCGGCCAGCGCTCGCTGTTCACCCGTTTCGAGAATTACTACAAAGACGGCAAGCCCTACGCCGATGAGCTGGAGATCATCGACTTCAAGGACCAGGTGTCGCGCCTGGCGGCCCTGCGCTCCGGCCAGATCGACATGGCCAACGTCATGCCCACCGAACAACTGGAGGTGTTGCAGCGCGACCCGCGGCTCAAGGTGCTGAAGTCGGTGACCGGCAACTGGCTGTCTTTCGACATGAACCTGGACAAGCCACCCTTCAACGACCCACGGGTACGCGAGGCGTTTCGCCTCCTGGCGGACCGCGAGGAGCTGGTGCGCCGCGCCCTCAACGGCCAGGGCCGGGTGGCCAACGACCTGTATGCGCCGAGCGACCCGACCTTCAACCACAGCCTCGGGCCACGGGCCCACGACCCGCAGCGCGCAGCGCAACTGCTCAAGGAAGCCGGCCAGGAACACCTGGAGCTGGAACTGGTGACCACCCCCGGCCCGGGGCTGACCTCGGCCCTGGTGCTGGCGGAACAGGCCAAGCGCATTGGCGTGACCCTCAAGGTCAAGCAGGTGGATCTCGCGACCTTCCAGGGCCCGCTGCGCAACGACTGGACCCTGAGCACCGGTGGCAGCATCGGCGCGCCATTTCTGGCCAGCGCGATTCACACCGATGCGCCCTTTGCCGTGGCCAACAAGACTCACTTCAGCGACGCGCATTTCAGCGAGCTGTTCCTGGCGGCCATGGCCCAGCCCGACCTGGAGAAACGCAAGGCCCTGGTGCACCAGGTGCAGCAGATCCAGTACGAGCGCGGCGGCATGCTGATCTGGGGCTACGCCGATCTGCTGGACAGCGTGGCCACCCGGGTCGGCGGCGCCGAAGCGGAGCAGTCGCTGTTCAGCACCTGGCGTTTTGAAAAGCTCTGGCTCAAAGACACCGCCTGACAGGGTGGCGAGGCAGCCTGCTGTCTCGCCCCACTCGCGACTCGACATCGACCTCCCATTTTTCAAGGGGCATTTCTGCCATGCACGCTATCGCCTTGCGTTTACCTCTGCTGCTGGCTGCAAGCCTGCCGATCCAGGCGTTTGCCGCCGATACCCAGCTGCAAACCGTCACGGTCCAGGCCAGCGCCAGCGAGTCCGAGGACGACGCCCTGCCCACCCGCCCGCCGACCTCGGTCTACGGTGGCCTTGAGGGCAAAGTGCTCGACACCCCGCGCTCGGTGACCCAGGTCAACGCCGAGCAGTTGGCCAACGACTCGATCCGCAGCGCCGATGACCTGGTCAAGTACGCCCCAGGCATCACCCGCGGTGGCGGGCAGAACGCCGGCATCGCCCCGCAGTTCCGGGCCCAGGGCTCGGAAGTGTTCCAGGACGGCCAACGCGCCTATGGCGTGCGCCACCCGGCCAACTTCAACGCCTACGAGGGTGCCGATATCGTCGCCGGGCCCTCTTCCGTGACCTACGGCTCGGTGTCCGGCAGCGGTGGCTACGTCAACTACCTGAGCAAGAAACCCAATTTCAACGAGTTCAAGACCAAGCTCAGCGGCGAGCTGGGGTCGTGGATTCCCGATGGCGAGTCCCGGGACTCGAGCAAATTCAGCATCGATAACACCGGGCCGTTGAGCGACAACCTGGCGTACCGCCTGAGCATCACCAAACAGCGCCAGCAGGACTTCTACGACAACGTCGACAATAACTTCGACGCCTTCTACGGTGCCCTGGCCTGGCGCAACGACAGCGTGCGGGTCGACTGGAACGCCAGCTACGACAATTACTACGACTACAACATCACCCACGGCTGGAACCGCGCCACCCAGCAACTGGTGGACAGCGGCCAGTACTATGCCGGGCGCGCCACGCCGATCATCCAGAACGGCAACACCCTGTGGTCGCCGGTCCTGGCCTCGGGGGCCGCCGATGCACCGACCCTGGGCTGGGTCCAGCGCCAGCGCAACGCCCAGGGCCAGTACGCAGTGGTGGACGGCAGCTTCCAGACCGCCTCGCCCAACACCCAGGCCAGCCCCGGCAGCCTGCGCGGCTGGGTCTATGACCCGACCCTGGCGGGCAACGGCCTGACCTCGCTGTCGTCGCAGACCGGGCAGCGCAAGGAGGACGAAAACAGCTCGCGGCGTTTCACCACCCAGCTGCGGGTCGAAGCTGACCTGTCGCCAAGCATCACCCTGGCCAACAGCACCTTCTACCAGCGCTCCAGGGACCTGACCGACGCCGTAGGTTCGTTCCAGGTGCAGTCCAGGGACAACCTGTTCGACAACCGTTTCGAGTTCCGCTCACGCAATGAAACCCGACTCGGCGACTGGACCCTGCGCGACGACAGCAACAGCGGGCTGATCTACCGCCGCGAGTTCAACCAGTCGATTGCCGCCAACAACAACTTCGGCAACACCATCAACGCCTACGACCTGACTCAGGACCCATCGGGCAAGAACCCCGGCGACCTGCTGGGGCTCACCGGCAGCAACCCTGCCGGCGGCAATGGCGCCTGGATCGGCCAGCCCGGGGTGCCCCAGTACTCCAGCTACTACGGCTGGCTCAACCTGGGTGCCATGTACCCCGCCGGCCACGGCCTGTACGCCGAATCCGTGGCGCCCTACACCGCCGAAAGCACCTGGACCACCCGCACTCTGTTCAGCCAGCACAACCTGCACTTCGGCGAGCGCCTGGGCCTGAACATCGGCGCCAGCCGCAGCTGGATCGATGCCGAGATCGAAAACCCCTTCGTCCTCGCCGGCGGCAACCCGCGCAAGGACGGCAACAACTACCGGCTGTTCTCGTTTCAGGTCAGCCCCTACGTCAAGCCGACCGAAAACAGCACCCTGTACTACACCTTCGACCGCTCCCTGGCGGTCAATACCGGGTTCTTCTCCAACGGCCTGGGCTGGGGCAGCGGCGCTGGCGCCAACCAGCTCAACCCCCTGGCCTTCCAGAGCCTGAGCGTGCTGCATGAAGTCGGGCTGAAGGTCGAAGCCGTGCCCGACCAGTTGTTCATGACCCTGGCCGCGTTCAAGCAGGCCCGCGACCAGGCCCCGGACAGCAATAACAACATCGCGCGGCTGGTGATCAAGGGCGTGGAATCCACCCTGCGCTACCAACCCAGCGACCACCTGCGCAGCGGCCTGAACCTGTCCAAGCTCAACGCCTACAACGAGTTCACCTCCCAGGCAGGCTTTGCCTCGGCCGGTTTCGTCGCCGACAACGGCACCGTGTTCGGCGACAACAACAGCCTCAACCAGCGGCCTTCCGGGCGCTTCGACGCGGTGCAAATCCCGGAATACACCGCCAGTGGCTATGTCGACTACCGCTTCGACTCAGGTTTTGGCGCCGAGCTTTCCGGCTGGTGGACCAGCAGTTGGTACCTGAACCTGAGCAAGACCGTGAAGATCCCCGACGAATACAACCTCGACCTGGCCCTGTACTACCGCCAGCCCCAGTGGAGCACCACCTTGCGCGTGCTCAACCTGACCAACGAACTGAACTTCGTCAGCGGCCTCGCCGGTTCCACCAACACCTTCTTGCAACCCATGCCCGGCCGCACCCTGCTGGCCCAGGTGGATTACCAGTTTTAACAGCTGTAGCGGCAGCGGCTACAGAGCCGCTACGGATTGATTAATCACACCCTCAGGAAACCCAAGATGAGCATTGAATTTGTCGGCATGATTTTCCCTCGCCAATGGTCCGAGACCCGGGGCGTGCGCAGTCCGGATTTTGATCTGGAGTTCATTCGCCACCACGCCCGCGCCCATGAGCACGCCGGCTTTGACCGGGTGCTGATCGCCAGCGGCCCGGGCAGTGCCGACAGCTTGCAGATCGCCGCCTATGCCGCCGCCCACACCGAGCGCCTGGGCTTCATGATTGCCCACCGCCCGGCCCTCACGGCGCCGACCGTCGCTGCCCGGGCCTTCGCCACCCTGGACCACACCACCGGCGGCGGGCGAATTCGCCTGCATGCCATCACCGGCATCACCGCCGAACCCCAGGAAGGCGACACCCTGCTGGACAAGACCGAGCGCTACAAACGCACCGACGAGTACCTGGAGATCGTGCGCCGTACCTGGACCGCCGAGGAACCATTCGATTTCGAAGGGCAGTACTTCAACATCAAGGGCGCGTTTTCCCCGGTCAAGCCGCTGCAACAGCCGCACATCCCGATTTCCTTTGGCGGGTCCTCGGACATCGCCTACCAGATCGCGGTCAAGCATGCGGACCTGTATGCGCTGTGGGGCGAGCCCCTGAGCGGGGTCGCCGAGCAGATCGCCAAACTCAAGGCCGCCGCCCAGGCCGCTGGAGTCGCGGCACCCCGGGTCAGCCTTTCGGTCCGGCTGATCCTGGGGGCCACCGAGGAACTGGCCTGGCAACGCGCCGAGCAGATCCTGGCGCAGATCAAGGCCAACCCGCAGTTCGCCGCCGGCAGCCCCTGGCAGAAACGGATCAAGGGCACCGGCTCGGAACGCCTGCTGGCCGCCGCCGCCCGGGGCGACCGCCATGACCGCGCGCTGTGGATGCCCACCGCCACCGCCGTCGGCGCCTATGGCGACACCACCGCCCTGGTCGGCACCCCGGAAACCGTGGCCCAGGCCCTGATGGACTACGTCGACCTGGGGGTCACCACCTTCCTCAACCGCGGTTACGACCCGCTGTACGACACCGTCGACTACGGGCGCTGGATCCTCCCCGCCGTGCGCGAAGAGGCCGCGCGCCGCCAAGTGCGCTCGGCCTGACCGCTGCGCGGGGTCAGTGGGCTTCGTTGAGAATCAGGCTGCGGTAATGCCCGGGGTTGGAACCGGACCATTTGCGAAAGGCCTTGTAGAACGAGCTGGCATCGGCGAACCCGAGGCGGCTGGCGATTTCGGCAAAGCTGATCTGCGGCTCGGCCAGCCAGATGATCGCCAGCTCCTTGCGCACGCTGTCCTTGAGGCCCTGGTAGGTCTGGCCCTCTTCCGCCAGACGCCGGCGCAGGGTCGAGGCCGACATGCACAGGCTCAGGGCCAGGCTCTCGGTTTCCGGCCACTGCTCGGCCGCAAGCTGGCGCAAGTCGTGCTTGATGCGGCTGGCCAGGCTCTGCGGGTCGCGGTACTTGACCAGGATATTGGCCGGGGCATGGGCCAAAAAGCGCTTGAGTTCTTCGAAGCTGCGCTTGATCGGCAGGTCCAGGCAATCGGCGGCAAAGATCATCCGCGTGCGCGGCCGGTCGAAACGCAGGTTTTCGGAAAACATCACCTTGTAGTCGTCGCAGAAGTCCGGCTCTGGGCACCGCAACTCGATGGCCAGGATCGGGATCCGCCGCCCGGCCAGCCAGCAGGCCACGCCGTGCACGATCATCCAGTAGGTGAAGTAAGTGAAGGCGCGACCCGGCTGCGGATCGTCCTCCAGCAGCACGATTTCCGCCAGGCTCTGCTGGCGCACCAGTTGCGCCGGCAGGCGTTCGAGCATCAGCGACAGAAACCCCAGTCCCGACTCCAGCCCCGCCGCCAGGTTGAGCTGGGCCATGGACGAACGACACAGAAACGCCAGGCTGCCGGACCTGAGCTTGCGCGGGTCCATGCCAAAAAACTCATCGTCCAGGCGCCGCGCCAGCAAGCGCCACAGGCGCGCATAGGCCGTGGCCGGAACTCGGGCGGCGGGGTCATCGAGCAACTGCGGGTCGATGCCGACCTTATTCAGGGCTTCAACGCTGGCCGCACCACGGGCACAGCTCTGCAACAGCGCTTCACGCACCAGGTGAATGGAAATGGTGTCTTTTTCCGACATCGCGCTTAACAGCTTCCTGTACAGGGGGGATGGGTCGGCCATCTTAGGCAGTGGCGGCTAAAAAGCCAGTGGCCTTTTGGCTGAGAGGTCCGTGCCCACACCAAAACCAATACGCTTTTTGCGCCTTTCTTGCAGCGCCCATTGAGCCCGGGCCCGCTCAAACAGCGATCGCTGGGGATATGGCTGTTGGCACCGAGTGCAAAAAAGTATCGATTAAAGTGTCAGGGATGATTTGTCAGCGAGGGTTTTGAGGGCTGTAATCAGCGCACATCTTCCTGGTCTGCGGAAGACACAAAAACAATAACCGTCCTTCTGTCGCCCCCTGGGCCCGGAAGAGGAGTGCACGATGAAACCTTCGGTAAAAGCTCTGCTCGTCACCACCTGCATGACCCTCAGCGGCGTCACCTTCGCGGCACAGACCGTCACCATCGCCACCGTCAACAACAGCGACATGATTCGCATGCAAAAACTCTCGAAAACCTTCGAGAGCGAACACCCGGACATCAAGCTCAACTGGGTGGTGCTCGAAGAAAACGTACTGCGCCAACGCCTGACCACCGACATCGCCACCCAGGGCGGACAGTTCGACGTGCTGACCATCGGCATGTACGAAGCCGCACTCTGGGGCGCCAAGGGCTGGCTGGAGCCGATGAAAGACCTGCCGGCGAACTACGACCTGGAGGATGTCTTCCCTTCCGTACGCGACGGCCTTTCCGTCAAGGGCGCGCTGTACGCCCTGCCGTTCTACGCCGAAAGCTCGATCACCTACTACCGCACCGACCTGTTCAAGGACGCCGGGCTGACCATGCCCGAGCACCCGACCTGGACCCAGATCGGCGAATTCGCGGCAAAACTCACCGACAAGAGCAAAGAGCAATACGGCCTGTGCCTGCGTGGCAAGGCCGGCTGGGGCGAGAACATGGCGCTGATCACCACCCTGGCCAACGGCTACGGTGCGCGCTGGTTCGATGAGAAGTGGCAACCCGAGTTCAACGGTCCGGAATGGAAAGACGCGCTGAACTTCTACGTCGACAACATGAAGAAATCCGGCCCGCCGGGGGCCTCCAGCAACGGCTTCAACGAAAACCTCGCCCTGTTCAACAGCGGCAAGTGCGCGATCTGGGTCGATGCCAGCGTCGCCGGCTCGTTCGTGACCGACAAGACTCAGAGCAAGGTGGCTGACCACGTCGGCTTCACCTTTGCCCCCCACGAGAAAACCGAAAAAGGTGCTTCGTGGCTGTACTCCTGGTCCCTGGGGATTCCGACCAGTTCCAAAGCCAAGGACGCCGCCAAGGTCTTCACCACCTGGGCCACGTCCAAGGAATACAGCCAGTTGGTCGCCAAGACCGATGGGATTGCCAACGTACCGCCAGGCACCCGCACCTCGACCTACAGCGACGAGTACATGAAGGCGGCGCCCTTTGCCAAGGTGACGCTCGAATCGCTGAAAGTCGCCGACCCCAAAGACCCATCGGCCAAGCCGGTGCCGTATGTGGGCATCCAGTTGGTGACCATTCCTGAATTCCAGGCCATTGGTACCCAGGTCGGCAAGTTCTTCTCCAGCGCGCTGACCGGCGGCTCGACCGTGGAAAAAGCCCTGGCGGATTCACAGACCTTCACCGAGCGCGAAATGAAGCGCGCCGGTTACCCCAAATAGTCTGTAGATACCCCCATTGCGCCGCGGGAGCCTGCCCCTCGGCGCAAGGCCCCGCCGCCTAACGAGCCTGTGATCGCCATGAATACCACCACTGCCCCCGTGCAAACCGCGACCCCGGACAAGCCGCGTAAAAGCCGCTTGATCAACCCCGGCTGGTTCCTCGTCAGCCCTTCGGTGGCCTTGTTGCTGCTGTGGATGATCGTGCCCCTGGGCATGACCCTGTACTTCTCGCTGATTCGCTACAACCTGCTCTACCCCGGCGAAAACCAATTCGTCGGCCTGGAGAACTTCACCTACTTCATCACCGATTCGGGCTTCCTGCCCGGCGCCACCAACACCCTGCTGCTGGTGGGCAGCGTGCTGCTGATCAGTGTGGTGTTCGGGGTATTGATCAGTGCCCTGCTGGAGGCCAGCGAGTTTTTCGGCCGCGGCCTGGTGCGGGTGCTGCTGATCTCGCCGTTTTTCATCATGCCCACGGTTGGTGCGTTGATCTGGAAGAACCTGATTTTCCACCCGGTGTCGGGGATTCTCGCGGCCCTGTGGAAGGTGTTCGGCGCCGAGCCCGTGGACTGGCTGGCGCACTACCCGCTGCTGTCGATCATCATCATTGTGTCCTGGCAGTGGCTGCCCTTCGCCATCCTGATCCTGATGACCGCCATGCAGTCCCTGGACCAGGAACAGAAGGAAGCCGCGCGCCTGGACGGTGCCGGGCCGATTGCGATTTTCTGGCACCTGACCCTGCCCCACCTGGCGCGCCCCATCGCCGTGGTGGTGATGATCGAAACCATCTTCCTGCTCTCGGTGTTCGCCGAAATCTTCACCACCACCAACGGCGGCCCCGGCTACGCCTCGACCAACCTCGCCTACCTGATCTACAACCAGGCGCTGGTGCAGTTCGACGTGGGCATGGCCTCTGCCGGCGGCCTGATCGCGGTGGTGATCGCCAATATCGCGGCGATCATCCTGGTCCGCATGCTCGGCAAAAACCTGACTGACAAGCCTTGAGGGCCGCGCCATGACGCTTCAACAATCCCGCCGCCTGCAAAGCCTGCTGCTCGGCACCCTGGCCTGGGCCATCGCGATCCTGATCTTCTTCCCGATCTTCTGGATGGTGCTGACCAGCTTCAAGACCGAAATCGACGCCTTTGCCACGCCGCCGCAGTTCATCTTCACGCCGACTCTGGAGAACTACCTGCACATCAACGAGCGCAGCAATTACTTCGCCTTTGCCTGGAACTCGGTGGTGATTTCCTTCAGCGCCACGGCCCTGGCGATGTTGATTGCGGTGCCGGCGGCCTACTCCATGGCCTTCTACGAAACCCAGCGCACCAAGAGCACGCTGCTGTGGATGCTGTCGACCAAGATGCTGCCGCCGGTGGGGGTGCTGATGCCGATCTACCTGCTGGCCAAAAGCTTCGGCCTACTGGATACGCGGATCGCGCTGATCATCATCTACACCCTGATCAACCTGCCGATCGTGGTCTGGATGATTTACACCTACTTCAAGGACATCCCCCGGGACATCCTCGAGGCCGCGCGCCTGGACGGCGCCACCCTGTTGCAGGAAATGGTCCGGGTACTGTTGCCGATCGCCAAGGGCGGCCTGGCTTCAACTGTGCTGCTGTCGCTGATCCTGTGCTGGAACGAGGCCTTCTGGTCGCTGAACCTGACCTCCTCCAATGCCGCGCCGTTGACCGCGTTGATCGCCTCCTACTCCAGCCCCGAAGGCTTGTTCTGGGCCAAGTTGTCCGCGGTGTCGACCCTGGCCTGTGCGCCGATCCTGATCTTTGGCTGGATCAGCCAGAAACAACTGGTCCGGGGCCTGTCCTTCGGCGCCGTGAAATAACCGCACCTTCAAACAACAACGAATTTAGAAGCGGAGGCCCATCATGGCCCACCTGAAAATCAACAATCTGCAAAAAGGTTTCGAAGGGTTCTCCATCATCAAGGGCATCGACCTGGAGGTGAACGACAAGGAGTTCGTGGTATTCGTCGGACCGTCGGGCTGCGGCAAGTCGACCCTGCTGCGACTGATTGCCGGGCTGGAGGAAGTCAGCGGCGGCACCATCGAGCTCGACGGACGCGACATCACCGAGGTCAGCCCGGCCAAGCGCGACCTGGCCATGGTGTTCCAGACCTATGCCCTGTACCCGCACATGAGCGTGCGCAAGAACATGTCGTTCGCCCTGGACCTGGCCGGGGTGGCCAAGGCCGAGGTCGAGAAGAAGGTCAATGAAGCGGCGCGGATCCTCGAACTGGGGCCGATGCTCGAACGCAAGCCCAAGCAGCTGTCCGGCGGCCAGCGCCAACGCGTGGCCATTGGCCGGGCGATTGTGCGCAACCCGAAAATATTCCTGTTCGACGAGCCTTTGTCCAACCTCGACGCCGCGCTGCGGGTACAGATGCGCCTGGAGCTGGCGCGCCTGCACAAGGAACTGCAGGCGACCATGATCTACGTGACCCACGACCAGGTCGAAGCCATGACCCTGGCGGACAAGGTGGTGGTGCTCAACAGCGGCCGCGTGGAGCAGGTCGGTTCGCCCCTGGAGCTCTACCATCAGCCGGCCAACCTGTTTGTCGCGGGGTTCCTGGGCACGCCGAAGATGGGCTTTCTCAAGGGCCAGGTGACCCGGATCGACAGCCAGGGCTGCGAAGTGCTGCTGGATGCCGGCACCCGCATCAGCCTGCCCCTGAGCGGCGCCAAGCTGAGCGTCGGCGGCGCCGTGACCCTGGGCATCCGCCCGGAACACCTGAACCTGGCCCAACCCGGCGATTGCACCCTGCAGGTCACGGCCGACGTCAGCGAACGCCTGGGCAGCGACACCTTCTGCCACGTGCTGACCGCTTCCGGCGAAGCCCTGACCATGCGCGTGCGCGGCGACCTGGCCAGCCGCTACGGCGAAACCCTGAGCCTGCACCTGGACGCCGAACACTGCCATTTATTCGATGCCGACGGCGTGGCGCTGACCCGCCCGCTGCGCGCCGCCGCCTGATAGCCGAGAACCTGCGATGAAACTCAACCACGCCAACCTGCACCGCCTCGCCTCTGAAGTGCAACTGCCCGCCTACGCCCTGGACGACACGCGCCAAGGCATCGCCCACATCGGCGTTGGCGGTTTCCACCGTGCGCACCAGGCGTATTACACCGACGCCCTGATGAACACCGGCAGCGGCCTGGATTGGGCCATCTGCGGCATCGGGCTGCGCGCCGAAGACCGCCGCGCGCGGGATGACCTGAAGGAGCAGGACTACCTGTTCACCCTGTTCGAGCTGGGCGATGGCGACGACACCGAGGTCCGGGTCATCGGCGCGATCCGCGACATGCTGCTGGCCGAGGACGGCGCCCAGGCCCTGATCGAGAAACTGGCCAGCCCCGAGATCCGCATCGTGTCCCTGACCATCACCGAGGGCGGCTACTGCATCGACGACAGCAGCGGCGAGTTCATGGCCCACCTGCCGCAGATCCAGCACGACCTGGCCCACCCGACCCAGCCGAAAACCGTGTTCGGCTTTCTCTGCGCGGCCCTGGCCAGACGCCGGGCCGCCGGCACCCCGGCCTTTACCCTGATGTCGTGCGATAACCTGCCGCACAACGGCGTGGTGACCCGCAAGGCGCTGCTGGCGTTTGCCGCCCTGCGCGACGCCGACCTCCACGACTGGATTGCCGCCAACGTCAGCTTTCCCAACGCCATGGTCGATCGCATCACGCCCATGACCAGCACCGCCCACCGCTTGCAGCTGCACGACCAGCACGCAGTGGACGACGCCTGGCCGGTGGTCTGCGAACCCTTTGTGCAGTGGGTACTGGAGGACAAGTTCGTCAATGGCCGCCCGGCCTGGGAACAGGTCGGTGTGCAGTTCACCGACGACGTCACGCCCTACGAAGAGATGAAAATCAAGCTGCTCAATGGCAGCCACCTGGCCCTGACCTACCTGGGGTTCCTCAAGGGCTACCGTTTTGTCCACGAGACCATGGCCGACCCGCTGTTCGTCGCCTACATGCGCGCCTATATGGACCTGGACGTGACCCCGCAACTGGCGCCGGTGCCGGGCATCGACCTCGCCGACTACAAGGACACCCTGGTGGCGCGCTTCTCCAACCGGGCCATTGCCGACCAGTTGGAGCGGGTCTGTTCCGACGGTTCATCGAAGTTTCCCAAGTTCACCGTGCCTACCCTCAACCGCCTGCTTGCCGACGGCCGCGACACCGAGCGCGCGGCCCTGGTGGTGGCGGCCTGGGCCCTGTACCTCAAGGGCGTCGACGAGAACGGCACGCGCTACAGCATTCCCGACCCGCGCGCCGAGTTCTGCCAGGGCCTGGTGGCCGACGATGCCCTGCTGACCCGGCGCCTGCTGGGGGTCGAGGAAATCTTCGGCAGCGCCCTTGCCCGCTCGCCGGCCTTTGTCGCAGCCTTCGAACGCTGCCTGGCCAGCCTGCGCGAGCACGGCGTGAGCAAGACCCTGGAGCGGGTGCTGGCCAGCCACGGCTGAAAACGCTGGATTTCATAGTTTGCGCAGGGTGATTCATGACCACACAGCAGCTGTTTCTGGGGATCGACTGCGGCACCCAGGGCACCAAGGCGATTATTCTCGACACCCACAGCGGTCAGGTGCTGGGCCTGGGCGCGGCCCCCCACAGCCTGATCAGCGGCGACAACGGTCGGCGTGAACAAGACCCCCAGCAGTGGCTGCAAGCCTTCAGCCACGCCACCGCACAGGCCTTGCAGGCGGCCGGAGTCGATGGCCAGCAGATCCTCGGCATCGGCGTTTCAGGGCAGCAGCACGGCCTGGTGCTGCTCGACGACCAGGGCCAGGTGCTGCGTGCGGCCAAACTGTGGTGCGACACCGAATCCACCGCGGAAAACGACCGGCTACTGGAATGGCTGGGGGGCGAGTCCGGTTCGCTGGAACGCCTGGGCCTGGTGATAGCCCCGGGCTACACAGTGTCCAAGCTGCTATGGACCAAGGAGCAACATCCGCAGCTGTTCTCCCGTATCGCGCGGATCCTGCTGCCCCACGATTACCTGAACTTCTGGCTCACCGGGCGCGCCTGCAGCGAATACGGCGATGCCTCGGGCACCGGCTACTTCGATGTGCGCAGCCGCCAGTGGGACCTGGAACTGCTGGCCCATATCGACCCCAGCAGGCGCTTGCAGGCGGCACTGCCGCCGCTGATCGAATCCGCGCAGGCGGTGGGCACCATCCTCCCGGACATCGCCCGGCACCTGGGGCTCAACCCTGCCGCCCTGGTTTCCAGTGGCGGCGGCGACAACATGATGGGCGCCATAGGCACCGGCAATATCCAGCCGGGGGCGATCACCATCAGCCTCGGCTCGTCCGGCACCGTGTATGCCTATGCCGACCAGCCCCAGGTCAGCCGCGATGCCTCGGTCGCGAGCTTCTGTTCATCCAGCGGCGGCTGGCTGCCGTTGATCTGCACCATGAACCTGACCAATGCCACCGGCGCGGTGCGCGAACTGCTGGGCCTGGACCTGGAAACCTTCAACCAGCGGGTACAGCAAGCACCAATCGGTGCCCAAGGCGTGTGTATGCTGCCGTTCCTCAATGGCGAACGGGTGCCCGCCTTGCCCCACGCCACCGGCAGCCTGCTGGGGCTGACCATGGATAACCTGACCCAGGCCAATCTGTGCCGCGCCGTGGTGGAAGGCACCACTTTCGGGCTGCGCTATGGCCTGGACCTGCTGCGCAACAATGGCCTGCAAAGCCGCAGCATCCGCCTGATCGGCGGCGGCTCGAAAAGCCCGGTATGGCGGCAGATAGTCGCCGACATCATGGACACCCCGGTGGTCTGCACCCAGCAGAGCGAAGCCGCAGCCCTGGGCGCGGCAATCCAGGCCGCCTGGTGCCAGGCGCGCCAGAGCGGGCTCGACACCCCCCTGGGCGAATTGTGCGAACGCTGTGTCACGCTGGACCCGGGCAGTGAAACACTGCCGATTACGGCGAATGTGAGCGCTTATCACGAACTGTACAAACGACATCACAATTATGTTTTATCTATTTGATTTTCAACGAATTTATCCATGAAAATCAGGCTTTCTGCTTGCAGAAAACGCCTTGCCGGAGCGCCTTGGGCCATGGATTCCCTGGGATTCGGTCACAAACCCAAGAATAAGCTTTAATAAAAACACGTAACCTATTGATGAGTAATGACTTATGTACCTTGTTTGCGGCGAAGCGCTGTTCGATTTCTTCAGCAAAGACGACGCCAGCGGCCTGACCTCGAAAGTGAATTACCAGGCCATTGCCGGTGGCTCGCCGTTCAACGTGGCCGTGGGACTGCGGCGGCTCGGGGTCGATGTCGGCCTGCTGGCCGGCCTGTCCAGTGACTTCCTCGGGCGCCGGCTGCATCAGGTGTTGCAGGAGGAAGGCGTGCGCACCGATTTCCTGGTGCAGTTCGAGGCGCCGACCACCCTGGCCATGGTGGCCGTGGGGGCCGACGGCTCACCCCAGTACAGCTTTCGCGGCGAAGGCTGCGCCGACCGCCAGCTGCAACCGAGCCACCTGCCGTTGTTGGGTAATGATGTACGCGGCTTGCATATCGGCTCGTTTTCCCTGGTGGTGCAGCCCATTGGCGACACCCTGCAAGCGCTGGTGCAACGCGAAAGCGGTCAGCGCCTGATCAGCCTCGACCCCAATGTCCGGCTCAATCCGCAGCCTGATATCGGCCTGTGGCGCCAGCGTATCGGCAGCCTGGTGCCGCATGCCGACCTGATCAAGGTCAGCGACGAGGACCTGAACCTGCTCTACCCCGACCGGGACCCTGCCGAAGTGATCCAGGGCTGGCTGCAGCAGCGCTGCCAATTGGCCTTCCTGACCCGCGGCGGCCAGGGCGCAACGGTCTTCAGTCGGGCCCACGGCAGTTGGTCGGTGCCGGCGCGACCAGTGACAATTGCCGACACCGTGGGTGCCGGTGATACCTTCCAGGCGGCCCTGATTGCCTGGCTGACCGAGCAGCAGCTGGATTCACCAGCGGGGCTGGCACAACTGAGCAAAGCCCAGGTCGACGCCCTGCTCGACTTTGCGGTCGGCGCCGCCGCCCTGACCTGCACCCGCACCGGGCCGGACCTGCCTTATCGGCAGCAACTGGGCTGAAACTCGGGCGGCTACAGGATCGAGAAGTTGTAGCTCAGGATCAGCCGGGTTTCGTCGGTATCCCGGGCAAACTTCTCGTAGTTGCTGCGGTACGTGGCATTGCGCAGGCGCAGGTTCAGGCCCTTGAAATCGCCCTGCTGCACCACGTACTTCAGCTCGCTGTCGCGCTCCCACTCTCGCCCCGCCTGGGCGCTGCCCGGCACGTTGATGTGGTCGCCGTTGACATAACGGGTGAGGAAGCTCAGGCCATTGAGGCCCAGGG
Source organism: Pseudomonas sp. MF09150 (assembly GCF_059862355.1). NCBI lineage: Bacteria > Pseudomonadati > Pseudomonadota > Gammaproteobacteria > Pseudomonadales > Pseudomonadaceae > Pseudomonas > Pseudomonas sp. MF09150. The sequence continues at coordinate 308,541 of NZ_JCBCUS010000001.1, forward strand.
CCTTGAAGTCGTAGTCATAACGCAACTGCCAGGAACGCTCCTGGGCGGCGGCGAAATCGTTGACCTGGACGTAGTTCACCAGGTACGGGTTGCTGCCATCCAGATACGGCATCGAGTTGGCGCCATTCATGCGCTGCCAGCCGGCACTGAAGGTATGGCCGCTGACGGCGTAGCCCAGCATGCCGCTCAAGGCGCGGTTATCGATCGAGCCCGCACGCTGGGCGCCGCTGTCGGCACTCTTGAACAGGCGCAGGTCGGCCTTGAGTACGCCGCTGCCCAGGGGCTGATTGGCCAGCAGGCCGATAAAGTGCTGGCGATAGACGTCATCCAGCTGCGCGTAGTGGTACTGGGCGCTCAGGCGCTCATTGAAGCGGTAGTCGACCCCGTAACTGTCGAAGTGATCAGCCGTGGTGTTGCAGGCATAGCGCTTGTTCTTGCAATGCACGCGGATGTCCTGGGCATCGGTGGAATCACGGGCGGTGTAGCGATCCAGGCGCGCGGCGGTAAAGGTCAGGTCCTGAAGCTCCCGGGAAGTCAGCAGGGCTCCGTTGAACAGGGTTGGCAACAGGCGACCGTCGTTGTATTTGAGCAATGGCAGGTCCGGCAGCAACGCGCCGTATCTGAGCTCGCTGCGGGAGAAACGCACCTTGGCCGTCAGGCCCAGCTTGGCGTATTGATCCTCGGAACCCCTGGGGTCCTGGCCGTGGGACGGCAACAGCCCGCTGTTGCTGCGACCCGGGCTGGAATCGAGCTTGAGTCCGAGCATGCCCAGCGCATCGAGGCCAAAGCCAAAGGTGCCCCGGGTGTACCCCGATTGCAGATTGAGGATAAAACCCTGGGCCGACTCCTCACGCTTGGAGGCCCCTTGTGCGGCACTGGTATGGCCGTCACGAAAATCACGGTTGAAGTACACCGTGCGTGACTCCAGCCGCGCGCTGCTGTCTTCGAAAAAACCTTCAGCCCGCACCGGGCCGGCAAAACCGGCGCAGAGCAAGGCAGCGCCGAAGCCCAGAACCGGGCGCGCAGGGGACAAAGAAAATGGGCAACACATGAAAAAAGCTCCAACAGCCAATCGATACAGCGATAAAAACAAGCGACCCCATCCACCCGACAAATTCGGATGCAGGGGCAAAATTGATTGAATCAATGAGGGGCGGCAATCATCGCAGATGGCTTTATGACACCAAACCCGACCTTAGTCTGACGGTGTCGCCCGGTTCAGCGGGTAGCCAGGGTCGGTACGGAGAAACAACATGAAGTTTGGATCCGAATTCATGACCGCTCGTCGGCATTCTCCTACAAGAGATGCAGCTTTCTCTTAGTCACACATCAGATTAGAAAATCACTTCAAATAATTGATAGTTAAGGTAAATATTGAATTGGTTTTTTATTTATTACAACCTCGTCATTTATACAACACGGCCTAGCGTCAATTAACCGTCTTTAGCATGTGATAGCGTCAAAAATACGGAAAAGCTGTTTTTTCGGCGTGCGCCAGCTGTCTGGCCAATAACCCCCATCATGCTCATCACGGACGAGGTCGTTCCCTTGGATATCAGAGCTTTAGCCGGCAATCCTGCAGGCAAGCCGTATGCTCGCGCACCGTCCGTTCTTTCAGGGGTCGCGCAACACGGGGGCTGCCACACATGAACATACTCATCACCGGGGCAGCCGGGTTCATTGGCGCTCATACGGCACTGCGTCTGCTCAAGGATGGGCATCAGGTGACCGGGTTGGATAACTTCAATGCCCATTACGACCCGCAGCTCAAGCAGGATCGGGTGCGTTGGGTCGCCGAGCAGGTGGGCCAATTTCCCCTACGACAGCTGGACCTGAACGACGCTCCGGCCCTGGGGCGGCTATTTGCCGAAGTCCGCCCGCAGGTGGTGGTCCACCTTGCCACTCAGCCCGGTGGACGCTGTACCCAAGCGAACGCCCATGGGCAGTCTGATTGCAGCCAAGCGGGTTTGCAGCCGATCCTGGCCCCCTGCCAACGTCATACCGTTGAACACCTGATCTACGCCGCCCCCGAAAGCCATTGCACCTGCAAAGCAGGCAGTGCCTTGCAGGTGGACAGTGACGGCCGCCTGCAAGGTATACCGTCCACCGCGCTGCGCTTTCTGACGGTGTATGGGCCCTGGGGGCGGCCAGACATGGCGCCCCATCTGTTCGCGCGGGCGATTTGCGAGGAGTTGCCGCTGAAACTGTTCAACCACGGCCTGCATCAGCGCGACTTCAGTTACATCGACGATGTGGTCCACTCCCTGGTCCGCCTGCTGCACAAGCCGCCCTCGGGCCACACCCAACTGCAGGACGAATCGCCGGCCTGGCTCGACAGCACCCTGCCCCGGCGCCTGTTCAATATCGGTGGGCAGCGCCTGGTGCAACTCAAGGATTACGTGGCCACCCTGGAACAGTTGCTGGGCCGCAAGGCCCGCTTTGAATACCTGAGCTTGCCGGGTAATGAACTGCCCCCAGGGCCGGAACCCATCAGCGCCCTGGAAAACCTCACCGGGTTCGGACCACAGACGCCGCTGGCCCAGGGGCTGGGGCATTTCGTCGAGTGGTTTCACGCCTATTACCGGCCCGGCTGCGTGCCACCGGCGCCGGCACTGGAGCTCTCGGGGCAGAGTCCGCAACCCCAAGGCCGCGAATACTGATTGGCTTTTTTCTACAACTGCTTAGCTCCCTACTTAATCATTGGTTAATCCCGCGGTCCAAAGCTGTACTGGACCGCGCTAGCTCAGATACTTCTGATGCCCTCCGCGGCAGGTTCAGCGGCCATCCGGCGCTGAGCGACCTAATGTCTGCATCGGAGATTCATTATGAACGCGCGCATCCTGTTGATCGGCGCAGCCCTGGCCCTGACTGGCGTTACCGGGCTGGCCCAGGCCGATACCACCACCACACACCCCGTGCCCTATCACTACGGCATGCCCTTGCACGTGGCCAAAGTGGTGTCGATGACCGAGCCTACAACCCTGGAATGCAAGGTGGTGACGGCTGACATGAAGTTCATCGACAACGCCGGCAAGCTTGAAGACATCAGCTACAGCAAACTGTCCGAAGCCTGCAGCGATCAGAACTGAAACAGCCCCGGGGTCAGGCGCCGCAACCCTGCCACCTGACCCCGGCCACAGCGCCTGATTCAGTCGCTGTCTCTCGGCCCCGTTCGCCGGGCGTTATCAGATGCGCCCACGAAATACCCTGAGGCGCGGCTTCACCTTGGGCGCTATCGAATCGGCTAAATGAAATAAAGGAAATGACCTGAACGCAGCGCCTGACCGGGAAACCGGCTCGGCGCCGCATTGCATGGCAAAAAACCAGCCCGGGCCTGGGGTTCACCCAAGCCAGGCGTATGGTGACAAACCCCGGTGCCCCACTGCTTGACTAGTAGGCACGGGCTCGTTGGGGCAGGCTCTGCTGACCTGGATTGTGGGCCAGGTCATAGCGCAATTCGGCGATCAGCTCGTTGATTTCCCGGCAACCATTGAGGCCCGAGGCATCGATGCCGGTCACGACCAGGTCCACGCGGTCGGTTTCATGGTCGCCAAAGACTTTCACCGTCATGGACAAGTCCGGGCTCAAGGTGCATTGGCAGCGTTTGGGCAGAAAACTGCTTTCAATAATGTTGCGTAGTTCCAGGGCAGATAAAAACATGGCGACTCTCTCCTTTATTTGAGACTGCCAATCAATGGACAAAACAGCAGGGCTGCAGTGACTTCCGTGTTCGAGTTCGATCCGGGCCGTGCCTTGACCTTCCATGAAGACAGGACCAACTCCTAGACTAGGCCGCTTTCCCGCTCCCGCTAAATTCTATTTAGCTCTGAGCTCCAAGCTTTTTACCCAGGATTGCAGGCATCGATCCATTTGGAGGGATGGCCCCGCCACAGGCTGTTTCCGGGTGTGACACAGAGATCAGGCTTGAGGGTATGAGATGCACGGAACATGCCCATGACGACCACCGGGCATGCCTAGGACAATCAAGGGCTTGGGCCATAAATATCATTCCGACATCATGCAATCTGCAACAAAGGCTGCATTGCGCCCTGCAAATTGCCAGACCGCAGACGGACGGTTTGCATTGACCCAGCGCAGGCAGTAAGAATGCCCGACCCGGGCCCCGGCCCTGATCCACGCAAATGAGTGGGTCTTTCTTTTTATCCGCAAGGAGGCGTCATGCGCTCGACATCCATCCATTCCGCCGGCATTGCCCTGTTGCTGTGGGGTATTTCCTCAACGGCGAACGCCGCCAAACTTGAAGACGTTGCCCCCTACCCCAAGGCCGAATCCGGCTTCAACCGGCAAGTCATCCAGCTTCAGAAAAAAACCCAGGAACAGGACTACAAGGTCGAGATCCTGGCGGGCAAGACCCTGACCGTGGATTGCAACCAGCAACGCCTGGGCGGCAACCTGCAGGAGCAAACCCTCGAGGGCTGGGGCTATTCGTACTACCGCCTAGAGCAGGTGACGGGGCCCATGACCACCCTGATGGCCTGCCCCGATGGCAAGAGCCATCGCGCGTTCGTCCCGGTGATCGGTGACGGTTTCATGCTGCGCTACAACAGCAAGCTGCCCATCGTGATCTACGCCCCCAAGGACGTCGAAGTGCGCTACCGGATCTGGAGCGCCGGGAAAAAAATCGACAGCGCCCGCGTCGAGTAAGTCGGCTGCCGACGCTGCATCACCCCCTGACCGATTCAGGTCCTCGTCGAATTCCAAGGATTGCCGAACATGATTACCTGCCATGTCAAATACGTGATCGACCCTTACCAACTCGCCGAATTCGAGGCCTACGCCAAGACCTGGATCGAGGTGGTCGAGCGCCTCGGTGGCACCCACCACGGCTATTTCCTGCCGTCCGAAGGCGCCAGCAATATCGCCTACTGCCTGTTCAGCTTCCCATCCCTGGCCGACTACGAAAGCTACCGCCACATCGCCCTCACCGACCCGCAAAGCGTGGCCCTGGTGGATTCGCTGCTGGAGAAGAAATTCATCCTCAGCTACGAACGCAGCTTCATGCGTCCGTTGCTGGCCTGATCAGGCCGGCACGGCATTGCCCAGGGCCACGCGCTGGGCAATGCCGCCCAGGCTGTCAAAGTTGATATTGGCCCCCGAGTCGATGGCGACCAGGGTTTGCCCGCGCACTTGCCGCTGCGCCACGTAGCGCTTGATCCCGGCCACGGCCAGGGCGCCGGAAGGTTCGGTGATCGAGCGGGTATCGTCGTAGATGTCCTTGATTGCGGCGCAGAGTTCATCATTGCTCACGGTCAAGACCTCATCCACATAGTGGCGGCAGATCTCGAACCCATGGGCGCCGACCTGGGCCACCGCGACCCCATCGGCGAAGGTACCGACGCTGGGCAGAACCACCCGTTCCCCGGCCTTGAGCGCCATTTGCAGGCAATTGGAGTGCTCGGACTCCACGCCCACAATGCGCACCTCAGGGCGCAGGTACTTGACGTAGGCGGCAATCCCGGCGATCAACCCGCCCCCACCCACCGGTACAAAGATCGCATCCAGCGCCCCGGGCTGCTGGCGCAGGATCTCCATGCCCACGGTGCCCTGCCCGGCGATCACATCCGGGTCGTCGAACGGTGAGACAAAGGTGCGCCCGGTCTGCGCTGCCAGCTCCAGGGCGTAGGCCAGGGCAAATGGAAAGCTCGGCCCGTGCAGCACCGCCTCGGCCCCACGGCTGCGCACCCCGATCACCTTCAGCTCCGGGGTGTGGGTGGGCATGACGATGGTTGCCTCGATACCCAGCTCCCGCGCCGCCAGGGCCACACCCTGGGCGTGATTGCCCGCCGAGGCGGTAATCACCCCACGCTGACGCTGCGCCTCGCTGAGCTGTGACAACTTGTTGTAGGCGCCGCGAATCTTGAAGGAAAAGGTCGGTTGCAGGTCTTCGCGCTTGAGCAGGATCTGATTGCCCAGTGCTTGGGATAGGGCCGGCGCCAATTGCAGCGGCGTGCGCACCGCCAGGTCATAGACCGGCGCCGCGAGGATTTTCTTCACATAGCCTTCAAGCAGCCCGAGTTGCGGGTCCTGGCGGTTGGCGCGGGTCATGGGAGGTCTCCTGGGTGGTGTTCGAAGCCCGGAAGACAGAGAGAAAAAACCCGCCTCCAGGGCGGGTTGGGTGCAGTCGTCAGCAAGCCCGCCAATAAGGAATGGCGGTAATAATGCTTGGCTGGGAACGGAATGCTGGGGAAGTCATGCACGGAAATTACCCGGCAAAAGGCTGACCCGTCAATGGACATTTCGCCACCAAGCCGCGCTTTATCTGAAGTAACCCCTGGATAGATCCATGCTCAAGGGCTTTTCGCCAGCCGCTTCAGCCCCAGCACCATGGCCCCCGCCCCCAGGCCCATGGCGCTGAGAAACAACGGATACGACACCCACCAGGGCGTGCCGGCCGTCATCATGCTGAACTCCGACATGCCGCCGATGCTGGCCAGCAGGTTGAGCGGCAGAAACACCACGTTGATCAGCGTCAGCTTGCGCAACAGGCTGTTCATGTTGTTGTTCATCAGGTTGCCGCGGGCATCGATCAGCCCGGAGAACACCGTGGAGTAGATCTCCGCCTGCTTGTAGCACTGGTTGTTTTCGATGATCAGATCGTCGATCAGGCCCACCGCCTGCGGGCTGAAATGCTCCTTCTCGGCATGGTTGCGCAACCGGGTCAGGACCGCACCGTTGCTGTGAATCGCATTGATGTAATAGATCAGGCTCTCGCTGAGGTTGAACATCTGCACCAGGTGGCGGTTTTCCATGGAGGCGTTGAACTGCTGCTGCAACTCCCGGGCGACCATCTTGATCACCTTCAGGTGCCCCAGGTAGTGGTGAATATTGCCCAGCAGCAGGTCCAGCAGTACATCCAGCGGCGTGTGCAGGGCCTGGCGCTGGCCCAGGCCGTCGAGTTGGCCGTCGTCGGTGGCGATCACCAGCAGGCGATCCGGCGAAAACAGCAACCCGCAGGACGACACCTCGAACGCCAGGCTGCCGCCGCCGGAGTAGTTTTCCGGGCGCTTCCAGATCAGGAACAGGTTGTCGGGATGAAACTCGATGCGCGACACCTCGTCCGGGTCCAGGGCGGAGGCCAGGGCATGCTCATCGAGCTTGAACGCGCTGTGCAGCAGGTCGCGCTCCCCCAGGTCGGGGTTGCAGAACAACATCACTTCGGCGTCCAGCCGCTGCACCGGCAGCAGGCGCCCCTGGGCCAAGCGGTAGCTCTGGATCATCGCGACGGCCTCACCAGGCCTGGCCGCGACGCTTGAGCTCCAGGCGTCGGACAAACTCCTCAAGCACCAGGGAATACAGGTCGTCCTGCAAGTAGGCGTCTTCGATGCCGGCGTCCATGTTCGGGTTGTCGTTGACCTCGATCACCACCACCTTGTCGCCGGACTGCTTGAGGTCGACCCCATACAGGCCGTCGCCGATCAGGTTGGCGGTCTTCACCGCCAGTTCCACCACTGCTCGCGGCGCCTCGTGCACCGCCAGGGTCCGGCACTCGCCGTTGATGTCCTGGCCCTTGGCTTTGTGGTTGTAGATCTGCCAGTGGCCCTTGGACATAAAGTACTGGCAGGCAAAGATCGGTTTGCGGTTGAGCACACCGATGCGCCAGTCGTACTCGGTGTAGAAAAACTCCTGGGCCAGCAACAGCACCGAATGCTCGAACAGCTCGGCCGTCGCCTCCAGCAGCGCCTGCTGGCTTTCGACCTTGATCACCCCACGGGAGAAACAGCCGTCGGGGATCTTCAGCACCAGCGGGAACCCCAGGCGCTCGCCCACGCGCTCGAAGTCCTGCGGTCGCTCCTTGTACAGAATCTCGGTGGCCGGCATGCCCAATTGATGGCTCTTGAGCAGGTCGGTCAGGTACACCTTGTTGGTACAGCGCAGGATCGACGCCGGATCATCCATCACCACCAACCCCTCGCTCTCGGCCTTTTTCGCGAAGCGGTAGGTGTGGTTGTCGACACTGGTGGTTTCGCGGATCAACAAGGCGTCGTATTCGGCCAGGCGTGAGTAATCCTTTTTCTCGATCAGTTCGACATCGATGCCCAGCCCCTTGCCGACCCGGATAAAACGCTCCAGGGCCAGGGCGTTGGACGGCGGCAAGGCTTCCTGAGGGTCATGCAGGATCGCCAGGTCATAACGGGCCATGCGCCGCGAGCGTGGCAGGCGCCAGATCTTGTGGCTGAAACTGTCCAGGGCATTGGCGAATTGATCTTCCTGATCATCGCGCACTTTATGCAAAGTGCCGGACTTGACCCCTTCAATGTGCCAGCCGTTAGTTCTCTTGAAGTCAACTAACAGTATGGGACAGGGAAACAACTCGAATAACTGACGCGCCAGATCCTGCAACGGCTCGATACTACTTTTGCCGAAGTACAAGGTCAGGGTAAAGGCTTCAGTGTCACTGTAAGCATGATTATTCAGGGCCTTTTCCAGGGTTTTATCCAGGTCATCCAAGGCCAGGCCATACAGCGATTTGCGGGTCAGCTCACTGATGGTCCGCACCGAAGGAATCACCCGATGGCCCCGCGCCTCGGCCAGCAACGAGCAGTAGTAGCCATGGCCCAGGTACTTGTAGCTGCGGCACAGGTTGATCACCTGGACCCGCTTGCCCGGCTCGTTGCCACGGGTTTGCTCAAGGTATTCCTGAGCCGTGACCACGTCTTCGCTGGGGAAGTAGGACGCCCAGTCTTCCTTGCGTTCGACAATAATAACCAGCTGGCTGGAAGTTCTAGCCGCCTCGGAAAAATAAGCAGTTGTCGTTATTGTTTCCGGCAAACTTTGCTCGGATACTTCACGCCATTGACCCTGTACCGCTGACATAGTGATTGATCCGCTGAAGAACAAGACCGTTTCTATTAAGCATGAAGTTTTTTAAAAGTCCCGTTTCATTACGCAACTTTTACGGCGGTTATATGGATCTTGTCTTTCGCACTGCAACCCTCGACGACCTGCCCAGTCTGCTGGCGCTGGAACAGCAATGTTTCACCAGCGACCGGCTGACGCCGCGCAGCTTCCAATGGATGATCAGCCGGGCCCATGGGCAGTTGGTCGTCGCCGAACACCAGGGAGGCATTCAGGGCTATGCCCTGGTGCTGTTTCACCGTGGCACTTCGTTGGCGCGCTTGTATTCGATCGCCATCGCCGTGCAGGCACGGAGCCAGGGCCTGGGGCAGCGCCTGCTGCAAGAGATCGAGGCACGGGCACTGGCGCATGACTGCGCCTACCTGCGCCTGGAGGTACGCAGCGACAACCCGTCGGCGATTGCCCTCTATGAGCGCAACGGCTATCGGCGCTTTGCCCTGATCCACGACTATTACCAGGACCACGCCGATGCCCTGCGCCTGGAAAAACGCATCCTCCAGCACCGCGAGACCCGCAGCATCCGCGTGCCCTACTACCCCCAGACCACCGACTTCACCTGCGGCCCGGCCTGCCTGTTGATGGCCATGGGCGCCCTGCAACCCGGCCGGCTGCTGGAGCGACGCGAAGAACTGCAGATCTGGCGTGAAGCCACCACCGTGTTCATGACCGCAGGCCATGGCGGCTGCAGCCCCCAGGGTTTGGCACTGGCGGCCTGGCAGCGAGGTTTTCGGGTGCGGTTACAGGTCAATACCGTGGGCCCGCTGTTTCTCAATGGCGTGCGGGACGAGCGTAAAAAGGACGTCATGCGCCTGGTGCACGAAGAGTTCTGCGCGCAACTGGCCCAGAGTTCGGTGCAGCAGGTGCTGGGCGGACCGCTGGACCTGCCGCGCCTGCTGCACGACGGTGGGCAGCCCCTGGTGCTGATCAGCAGTTATCGCCTGACCCGCTCCAAGGCGCCGCATTGGGTGATGGTCACTGACTGTGACCCGGATTTTGTCTACCTGCACGACCCGGACGTCGACCACAGCCAGCATCGCCAGGCCGTGGACTGCCAGCACTTGCCGGTGAGCCACGCCGAGTTCGCCAAGATGTGCAGCTTCGGCAGCAGCAAGCTGCGGGCGGCGGTGGTGCTGTACGCCCCCCTGGCACAGGTGCCGGATGCCAGCGGTGACCCTGGCCCCGGCACCGCCGGCAATCAGTTCAGGCCTACGCGGTACAGCCCGCCCTTGTCCTCGTCGGTCAAGACATAGAGGTAACCGTCCGGCCCCTGGCGCACATCGCGGATGCGCGCCTTGAGCTCGCCGAGCAGGCGCTCTTCATGCACCACCTGCTCGCCGTCGAATTGCAGGCGAATCAACTCCTGCGAGGCCAGTGCGCCGATAAACACGTTGTGCTGCCAGGCCTTGAAGCGGTCACCGTCATAGAACGCCATGCCGCTGATGCCCGGAGACTTCTCCCAGACATGGTGCGGGGCCACCGTGCCCGGTGCGCTCTGCCCCTGGGCTTCGGGGATCGGCTGGCCGGAGTAATTGATGCCGTGGGTCGCGAGGGGCCAGCCGTAGTTCTTGCCGCGCTCGATGATGTTGATTTCATCGCCGCCCTTGGGCCCGTGCTCGTTCTCCCACAAGGTGCCGCTCCAGGGATTGAGGGCCGCGCCCTGGGGATTGCGGTGGCCGTAGGACCAGATTTCCGGACGCACGCCGCTTTGGCCGACGAAGGGGTTGTCGTCCGGCACCTTGCCGTCAGCGAAGAGGCGCACGACTTTGCCTTGCAGCTTGTCCAGGTCCTGGGCCGTCGGCCGATCGTTGTTTTCGCCGAGGGTGATAAACAGGTAGCCGTCACGGTCGAACACCAGCCGCGAGCCGAAGTGATTGCCCGTGGAGAGTTTGGGTTCCTGGCGGAAGATCACCTGGAAACCTTCCAGGCTCTTCAGGTCACTGGACAGCCGGCCACGACCCACCGCCGTCCCGGCAGTGCCGCCTTCGCCACCACCCTCGGCGTACGACAGGTAGACCATGCGGTCCTGCTTGAAGTCCGGTGACAGCACCACGTCCAAAAGGCCGCCCTGGCCCTTGGCCCAGACCTGCGGCACACCGGTCAGTGGCGCCGATATCCGGCCGTCGGCGTTAACCAGCCGCAGATGGCCGGGGCGCTCGGTCACCAGCATGCCCTGGCTGTCCGGAAGGAAGGCCAGGGCCCAGGGATGATCGAGGTTCTGGGTGATGGGGGTGACGCTGAGGGTGCCCTGCTCGCTGGCATATTGCTGCGCGGTGGCAGCCGAGGCGGCGGGTACGGTGGTCAGGAAAACACTGGCGCAGAACGTGGCCAGGAGAGTTTTACGCAACATGCACTATTCCTTCCGTTGCTTGAAAGTCCGGCGGGCCAAGGACCGTCAACGTCCTCGGCAGCGCTCAGCGTCTGTCATTCGATTGAGGGTCACGGCTACCGGGTTGGGGCTGCGGATTGGCTCTGGGCGGGCTGCCGGTGCGTGGATAGCCGTTGCCGATGCCGCCGTTTTCCAGGGTCGGCGGACGCGGCACCGGAGCGGTATTCGGCCCGCGAATGGCCGGAGCGCTGGGTTGGGTGCCTTGCATGCTATTGGGGTTGGCCCGGCGCGTCGGGCTGTTGTAGGGGTTGTCGTTGCCGCTATTGGGCAGGCTCTGCGCCAGCAATAATTTCGCTGCGCCAGTACCGGCCTGTGGAGCGGCCTGCACCAAGGCACTGGCACATGCGGCCAGGGCGAGCGCGGCCAGGCGTCCCATCAGTCTGTTCATAGGGCCCTCGTTGATAGCAAGCAGATATCAGTTTCGAGTCCACGCTACGCCCGGGGTTCGCCTTTGTTAATTAAATAATCCTTAAGAACATGTAACACCGAATATCCGCAGCCGGCCTGGTCCGGGAATCGTCAGGGAATCGCCGCACGTTAATGGGCGAAACTTTTGCCGAACGCCGCAGGTCACCTGAAGACTCACATTGCAGAGGCGACGACCATGGCACGGGCAATCTGGAAGGGCGCGATCAGTTTCGGTCTGGTGCATATCCCGGTGGCCCTGGTGTCGGCCACGGCGTCCCACGGCGTCGACTTCGACTGGTTGGATCAGCGCAGCATGGACCCGGTGGGCTACAAGCGCGTGAACAAAGTCACCGGCAAGGAAGTCACCAAGGAACACATCGTCAAGGGCGTGCAATACGAGAAAGGCCGCTATGTGGTGCTCAGCGAAGAGGAAATTCGTTCGGCGCACCCGCTGTCGACCCAGACCATCGATATCTTTGCCTTCGTCGACAGCCAGCAGATCCCCCTGCAAAACATCGACACCCCGTACTTCCTCGCTCCGGACAAACGCGGCGGCAAGGTCTACGCGCTGCTGCGCGAGACCCTGACCAGCACCGACAAGGTCGCCCTCGCCCACGTGGTGCTGCACACCCGCCAGCACCTGGCGGCACTGATGCCCCTGGAGTCGGCGCTGGTGTTGGTGATGCTGCGCTGGCCGGCCGAGGTGCGTAGCCTCGACGAACTCGAACTGGGGGCCGAAGTCACCCAGCCGCAGTTGGCCAAGGGTGAGCTGCAAATGGCCAAGCGCCTGGTGGAAGACATGAGCGCCGACTGGGAGCCCGAGCAGTACCGCGACAGCTTCGAGGACAAGATCCACGCCCTGGTGGAGAAGAAAGCCCGCGCCGGCAAGATCGAGGACGTCGAGACCCAGGCTGGCGAGGAGCAACGCAAAAGCGCCGACATTATCGACCTCACCGAAATGCTCAAGCGCAGCCTCGGCTCGCGCCCCAGCGCCAAGGCCCCGGCCAAATCCGCCAAACCGGCCACCCGACGCGCGCCTGCCAAACCCGCCAGCAAAAAAGCCCCCAGCAAGAAGTCCACGCACAAGACCCGCGCCTGAACCTCGCATGGGCGCGCAGCACAAGGTAGTCCGTCATGGCCAGACCCCTGAGTGAATACAGCCGCAAACGCAATTTCGACATCACCTCCGAGCCCTCGGACACGCCGTCGGCCAAGGACAGGCCGGGGGCCTCGGCCTTGCGTTTCGTGATCCAGAAACACGATGCACGCAACCTGCATTACGACTTTCGCCTGGAGCTGGGCGGCACCCTGAAAAGCTGGGCGGTGCCCAAGGGCCCGAGCCTGGACCCGACTCAGAAACGCCTGGCCGTGCATGTCGAAGACCACCCCCTGAGTTACCGCGATTTCGAGGGCAGCATCCCTGCCGGCCAATATGGCGCCGGCGATGTGATCGTCTGGGACCATGGCGTGTGGCAGCCCCATGGCGATCCGCAGGCCGGCTACGAGGCCGGGAAGCTCAAGTTCCGCCTGATCGGCGAAAAGCTGGCAGGTGACTGGACCCTGGTCCGCACCCATTTACGCGGCAGTGGCGACAAGCAGCAGTGGCTGTTGATCAAGGAAAACGACCCGCAAGCCCGTTCCGCCGATGAATACGACGTCCTCGAAGACCTGCCTAAAAGCGTGATCAGCCAGGCCACGGTCGGTGCCGGCCGGAGTAAGCCAAAATCCCCGCCCAAAGACAAAAAGTCCACGCGCGCCACAGCAGCCGCCACGGCCCTGCCAGAACGCCTGGCACCGCAGCTGGCGACCCTGGCCGAACAGCCGCCCAACGGTGACTGGCGCTACGAGATCAAATTCGACGGCTACCGAATCATGGCCCGGATCGAAAAAGGCCAGGTGCGCCTGCTGACCCGCAACGGCCATGACTGGACCCCGCGCCTGCCGTTGCAGGCCAAGGCCCTGGCGGCGCTGAAGTTGCGCGACAGCTGGCTGGATGGCGAGGTGGTGGTGCTCAACGACAAGGGCCTGCCAGACTTCCAGGCCTTGCAGAGCGCCTTCGACATCGGCCGCAGCCTGGACATCATTTACTACCTGTTCGACGCCCCGTTCCTGCAAGGCGCCGACCTGCGCCAGACGCCGCTGGAAGAGCGCCGAGCGCTGCTCAAGCAGGCCCTGGGGCGCAAGAACAGCAAGGTGCTGCGCTTCTCCGAGGCCTTCGCCGCCCACCATCAGGATATTTTCGAGAGCGCCTGCGCCCTGTCCCTGGAAGGCGTGATCGGCAAGCGCGCCGGCAGCCCCTATGTGTCGCGGCGCAGCCCGGACTGGATCAAGCTCAAATGCCGCCTGCGCCAGGAGTTCGTGATCATCGGCTACACCCGCCCGCAAGGCTCGCGCAGCGGCTTTGGTGCGTTGCTGCTGGGGGTGTACGCCACGTCCGGGTTGGTCTACGCCGGGCGCGTGGGCACCGGGTTCAACCAGGCCATGCTGAAACAGCTGCATGGCCAGATGCAGCCACTGGAACGCCCCGCCTCGCCCCTGGCCAAGCCACTGACGACGGCCCAGGCCCGGGGCGTGCACTGGATCGAACCGCAGTTGGTGGGCGAAGTGGAGTTTGCCGAGTGGACCCGTGAAGACCTGGTGCGTCAGGCCGCCTTTATTGCCCTGCGCAGCGACAAACCAGCGACCCAGGTGGTTCGCGAGCAGGCACCAGCGCCCAGGGAGCATCGAACGCCAGCGGAGAAACACAGCCCGAGCCAGCCCCCGGACAGTGTCGCCGGGGTGCGCATCAGTCACCCGGAACGGGTCATCGATGCCCGCAGCGGCACCACCAAGCTTGAGCTGGCCCAGTTCTACCAAAGCATCGGCGACTGGATCCTGCCCCACCTGCGGCGGCGCCCGGTGTCCTTGCTGCGCGCGCCCGAAGGGGTCGAGGGCGAGCAATTCTTCCAGAAACACGCCGAACACCTGGCCATCCCCCACATCAAGCACCTGGACCCGGCCCTGGACCCCGGCCATGCGCGCCTGATGGAAATCGACAGCCTGCCGGCGCTGATCGGCGCGGCGCAGATGGGCACGGTCGAGTTGCACACCTGGGGCGCCACCACCGAGCACATCGATACCCCGGACCAGTTTGTCCTGGACCTCGACCCGGACCCGGCCCTGCCCTGGAAAACCATGCTCGAAGCGACCCAGCTGACCCTTTCGGTGCTCGACGAACTGGGGCTGCAGGCGTTTCTGAAAACCAGTGGCGGCAAGGGCATGCACCTGATCGTGCCGCTGGCACGGGTCCATGACTGGGCCACGGTCAAGGCCTTCGCCAAGGCCATCGCGCACTTTATGGCGCAGCAGTTGCCGGAGCGGATCAGCGCCACCATGGGCCCGAAGAACCGTGTCGGGAAAATATTCGTCGACTACCTGCGTAATGCCCGTGGCGCCAGCACCGTGGCGGCCTATTCGGTCAGGGCCAGGCCCGGCCTGCCGGTGTCGGTGCCTATCAGCCGCGATGAGCTGCCAGGGTTGCGCAGCGCCCAGCAATGGGACATCCGCACTCTCTGGCAACGCCTGGAAACCCTCAAAGACGACCCCTGGACCGGCTATGGCCATCGGCAGCGGATCAGCGCAAAAATGTGGCAGCAACTGGGGGCCAGTCCCCCCTGAGACGAGGGGCGGCAGCGGCGCCTGCAGCGAGGGTGCAGGCGCCCGGGGGCGGGGTCAGATCAGGATGAACAGCAACAGCAGGCCGCCGAAGATGGCCCACTTTTCCAGGTAATAACGCGTACGGTTGCGCTTCTTCAACTCTTTGCCGCGCAGGCGGATTTTGTACAGCTTGTTGAAGGCGCGATTCAGGCCACCGGTCTTGTCCCCGGCATCGTTGGGCGAACCGGCAGCGGCCATCACCGTGCGGCTGAACCAGGCATTGAAGGCCGCGACCCAGCGGTACTTCATCGGCCGCTCGACGTCACAGAACAGGATGATGCGATTGTGCGGGGTGGTGTTTTCCGCGTAGTGGATGTAGGTCTCGTCAAACACCACCGCTTCGCCGTCACGCCAGGAATAGCTCTCGCCGTCCACATTGATGTAGCAGCCATCATCGTTCGGCGTGTCCAGGCCCAAGTGGTAACGATAGGAACCGGCGTAGGGGTCGCGGTGGCGCACCAGCTTGGAGCCTGGCGGCAACTCGGCAAACATCGCCGCCTTGATCGAGCCGATGCCTTGCACCAGTTCGGTGGTGCGCGGGCAGAGTTTCATCGCCGACGGGTGACTGTCGCCATACCACTTGAGGTAGAAGCGCTTCCAGCCACTTTTGAAAAAGGAGTTGAAGCCCAGGTCGTTATAAGTATCCGAGCGCTTGATCTCCCCTGCCCTGAGCAGGTTCTGGCCTTCGGCGCGAATTTCTTCCCAGTGCTCCTGCAACGGCTGCAATTCGGGGAATTGGGCCGGGTCCAGGTAGGGACGGTTGGGGTTCTTCGAAAACAGGTAGAGGAAGCAGTTGATCGGGGCCAGGAAGCTTGAGTGATCACTCAGTTGGCGGCCCAGCTTATGGCGCACACGACCGCGCAGGTGGACGTAGGCGATAGAGAGAACATAAACAGCAGCAATAATGAGTTTCACGAGAAATCGTCACACGTCAGAAAAGAATATGCCGCGCCCCTGCAAACCGATGGTTGAAGGGCAAATTGCAGCGTCTGAATTAAAAAAGCGCAGTCTGCAGGCAGGTTAATGAACCGCCTCACTCATTGGCATCTGGCCATTGGTTGGCAATTTAGCCACATTCTGTAACCAAAAGTTAACTCAAAATTGTGAAAAACTGCGCTTGCCGCCACCCCATCGGTCACCCGCCTGTGCACCGTCCCCAAGGCTCCGGGCGCGATCGTCGATGCATAGCGCGCGCCTTGCCCGAGGAGGTTTTCAGCCTGTTATGCTGCGCGCGCTCGACGCCTACCCGCGAGCGCCTGCAACGACCGCCCGCAAAGGACCGCGATACCCATGACTGACCCCCTCGCACCGGCGCTGATCCTGCTGCCCGGCATGGACGGCACCGGAGAGCTTTTTCAGCCGCTGATTGCCGCCCTGGGTGGGCGCTTCGAGCTGATCGTGCTGCGCTATCCGAGTGATCAGCCCCTGGACTATCCGGCCCTCGAATCCCTGGTGCGCCAGGCCTTGCCCCAGACGCGACCGTTTGTAGTGCTCGGCGAGTCGTTTTCCGGCCCGATCGCCGTGGCCATTGCCGCCACGAACACGCCACTGCTCAAGGGCCTGGTGCTGTGCTGCACCTTCGTGCGCAACCCAAGGCCCCGCCTGGGACGCCTGAGTTTCCTGCTCAAGCTGCTGCCGTTGGCCCGGGCACCGCTGGGGCCGATCAGCAAAGTTCTGCTCGGCAGCTACGCGACGCCGGCCCTGCATCAGGCGCTGGCACAGGCAGTGGCCCAGGTCACGCCGCGGGTGATGCAGGCCCGGCTCAGGGCGGTGGTGGCGGTGGATGTCAGTCAGGCACTGGCTGCCAGTCGCGTCCCTGTGCTGTACCTGCGGGCCAGCCAGGACCTTCTGGTGCCGGCCAGCGCCAGCGAAACAGTGACAAGCCTGCGGCCGGATGCGCAGATCGTGACCCTCGACGGCCCCCATTGCCTGCTGCAGGCTGCCCCGGACCCAGCGGCGCAGCACCTGACCCGCTTTCTGCAATCGGTGTCCTGAACCCGTCCATTGCGCCACCTGCCTGAAGAGATTGCTTGATGAAGCCCGGAAAAACCGCAGTCGGTGACATTGTCTTGATTCCCCTGGCTCAGGGCTTTCGGCCGGCCAAAGTCCTGTATGTGTCGCAGCGCTACAAAGACACCATCCTGCTTGGGCTTTACGCCACGACCCTCAGCGCAGCACAGATGCCCGCGGACCTGCCGGACGGCTTCGGCCTGACCCTGTACACCTCCAAAGCCCCCATCCGGGCCCAGCGTTGGCTGCAGGTCGGCAACCAGGTACTCACCGCCACCCAACGCGGCCTGGATCGCAGAATCGTCGCCACCGAGTTGTGGCTGGGGGATGAGCATCTGGGACCCGCATCAGCACAGGACCAGCTCGATCTCCCCCAGATGCTGGTCATGGGCGCTGGCCTGGTTGAAAAGAAGGCCCAGGCCCTGCTCCCCGCTGCGGGTTGAGCAGCGCCGGTCAGCGCAAGCCAAGGCGCGCTCCCCCTCCTCAGCCGACACTCACTGCAGGCGAAGCAACCCCGAGCACTGGCACAAGGTGAGTTTCGCCATCAGTTCCGGGTATAGGTCCGAGCCGAGAAAGGCACTGATCCCACCCTGCAAGCTGAAGATATCCGAGCGCCCCCACTGCCTGGACACCTGCACTGCCCCGCGCTGGCTGCGTAGGCCGGACTGACAGTAGAGCACCACCGGGGCATCGCTCAAACAGCGCCCGCCCAGGTGTTCGAGCTGCGCCAGCGGGATGTGCACCCCGCCAATGGACACCTGCTCGCGCTCATGGGCTTCCCGTACGTCCACCAGATGCACCGCAGTCCCCTTGCGCGCCAGCTCCAGCAATTGGCCAAGCCCCATGTTCAGGCCTCCGTCGCTGGTGGGCGCGGCACAGGCCACGGGCAATTCCTGCAGGGCAAAGGGCTGTAGCGGGTCTCGCAGCGGGTTGCCTAGCGCGGCCGAGTAGCGGATTTCCTGGGTGCTCGCCGAAAGCGCGTCATACATCAACAAGCGATTGCTCAGGGGCTGGCCGATACCAGTGATCAATTTGATCGCCTCATTGGCCTGAAAGCAGCCAATGATCCCCGGCAACACGCCCAGCACCCCGGCCTCGGCGCAATTGGGCGCCAGGGCGGCCTCCGGTGGCTCGGCGTACAGGTCGCGGTAATTGGCGCTGCGCTGGCCGTCGGCCTGCAACGCGTTGAATACCGCGACCTGGCCTTCGAACTGAATGATTGCGCCATACACCAGGGGTTTGCCCCCCAGGCAGCAGGCATCATTGATCAAGTACTTGGCCGTGAAGTTGTCGGTGCCGTCGATCACGATGTCGTAGTCGGCCACCAGTGCGGCCGCGTTTTCGATGTTGAAGCGCTCAACGTAGGCCTGGATGTGAATGTAGGGGTTGAGCGCCTGCAGACGGGCCTTGGCCACATCTGCCTTGTTCTCGCCCTTGTCCGTAGTGCGAAACAGCACCTGGCGGTGGACGTTGGACACCTCGATCCGGTCGGCATCGATGATCCCCAGCCGCCCCACACCGGCGGCCGCCAGGTAGAGCAATGCCGGGCACCCCAGCCCGCCCGCGCCGACCATCAGCACACTGGCCGCCTTCAGCGCCAGCTGGCCCTGGATGCCAATGGCAGGCATCAACAGATGCCTCGAATACAGCCCCACCTCGCCCGGTTCGAGGCTCACCGGTTGCTGCTGATCCCCTGCTCTGCTCATCGTCTTCATTCCCTGGAAATAAAGGCCGCGGCATTCCCGCCGCGGCCGAACACCCGAGCGTGCGCGCCTAGAACGTCTCGATGACCACCGCCGCCAGGCGGTTATCGCGCGTCAGGTTGATGACCCGGTGGATATAGACCGGGTTGCCGTGATGGATAAAGGTCGTGGTCCGCACTTCGCCCTCATCGAACAGGTAAAAGGGGCAACACAACTTGACCAGGACCTCCTGCAACGGCTTGCCCAAACCACTGCGCAGGGCCAGCGGGTCATCGACCAGGGCATCCACCAGGCGCTCCCGCCCTTCTGATGCCAGGCCCGGCACCTCGAGAAAACACCACTGGTCCGCCACCTCGCACAGGTGGCGATAGAGGGTGAAGCGGTACTCGGCCCCGGCAACGCGCTCCCCTTCGTCCTCGATCAACGCCACCTGCGCATCGACATACCGCGGCTCGCGCCCGGGATCGACCTCGGCCGGCAGCAGGTGTTTCAGGACGCTGCCCCGCAATTGCCCGGGAACCCCGGTCAAGGCCGCATCGCCATCGAGTTCCAGCAAGCGCCAGAGCATCCTGACCTTGGCAAACACCCCACCGTCCGCTTGAAACTGATGAAAAATCTCCAGCACCGTGTTGTCTTGCCTGAGACGGACCTGCTCCACCGAGACCTGGAACCAATCACTGTCGAACATCCCGAAAGGACGCAGGTAATCCACATCCGCCTCGACCGCCACCAGGCTCTGGTGGTGCTCACGGATCAGCCCCGGAAACGAGATATCCAGGCGTTCGGAAAACCAGGACCACATGCTGCTCTTGCACAGCGAGAGCAGCGACCGGGACTGAAACTGCAACGGGTTGAACAAGGTCGGGTCAATCGGCCGCATCACGGCTACAGGACGTTCGCCCATGGCCTCAGCCTCCCGCCACAGCGGTGAAGATATCGATGCAGCCATCGTTGCTCACTCGGTTATCCAGCTGCGTCAGGTCCACTTTCTGACCATTCAACGAGATCAGATAGCCCTTTTTGATATCACCGTTTTTATCGTGAATAATTTCCTGCAAGTTGGGGTAGTGCTTGACCAGTTCCTGAACGGCCTGATTCACCGTGTTGGCGGCAGAAACATCAATCTCAAGTTCACGCTTGTAATCAACGAAGCGCGCCAGATTTCCGGACAGTTTGAATTTCATGTCATTCACCTTCCTGGTTAGTCAGCTGTTGGCTCAACAGGTCAAACTCGTGCAACTTCCTGATGCCCAAATCGACCACTAGTTTTTCCTGCGGATCGGCGCCGGCAAACAGTGATGTGAAATCGCGGAGTGCGCGGCCAATGCCACTTTCTTCGGTGTACCCCCAGCCGCCCGTAAGTTTGAGTGCGGACAACGCAATCTGGGTGATGTTTTCCACCGCGCAATGCTTGGCAGCGGAAGACAGGGAATCCCAATAGGGATCGGTGTCCCCGTTTACTTGCCGCAACAACGAGCGATAGACAACGGAGCGGGCCGACTCCAGGGCGATATACATCTCCCCGACCACTGCCTGCACATGTTGCATCTCGGCCAGGCGACCGTCGTAGCGAATGGTCCGTTGCAGGTAGCCGATGGTTTGCTCTATCACGCGCCGGGCATGCCCGAGGAACGGACAGGCCTGCAATGAACGCCGGCAGTTGAGAAAGTAGCGTTGCGCGACTGCCAGGCCATCCGTCCCTGCCAGCAGGCGGCTCTCGTTGAGCCGCACGTTATCCAGGGTCAGGTACACCGTGCCCAAGGCCCGTACACCGCTCATCTTCATGGGGCTGGTGCTGACTCCCGGATCGCTGCGCTGCACCAGAAAGACTTGCAGGTCCCGGGTGTCGCTGCGCACGAACACCACGAACAGATCGGCAGTGCGCCCGCCGCTGACGTAAGGTTTTCCGCCATTGAGCAGGTAGTACCCGCTGTCCGGGTCATGCCGTGCATTGGACACGAATGAAAAGGCGTCGGCGTTTTCGGTGTAGGCAAATGCACCGATGCTAGTCCCGGCCACCAGTCGATCGATATAAGGCGCTACCACTTCGCGCCGGCCGACCGCTGCCAGAAAAAGAATAAAGGACATCCTGACCGACAACAGGAATGGAAAAGACATATCACTGGACAAGTACCCGAGCTTCTCCAGCACACTGCCCCATTGCGCAACGCCTATATCGGCGCCGCCATAACGCTGTGGGAGTGCCAGTTGGAATCCGCCGCGCTCGGCAAACAACCTGAATACTTCATCCGGAATCGGAGTGGAACTGCGATCACGTTCCAGGGCATAGGGATTGACCTGTTCGTTGACTAATGAACCGAACAACGACTCGACATCGCTCGCACCTTGCCAATCGATATTCATATGCAGATCCTTCTGCCTTGGGACTGTGTGTTTTAAAGCGCGTAACTCGCCGACGATAGAGGCGTGAACTATCGGCTGGTTGTCATGTTTAAATACGTGGATTCAGTCAATCCGATGGATAGGCTAGACAGGAATATCCATATAACAAGTGTTGTTTTTCGCGGCAAAATGCCACATTCGCCGCCGGCCCCCGTGGTCCTTGAAGATGGGTGTCGAGGATCCCGACGGGCGGTGCCGCAGACGGATTCAGTGACTGGCCAATTCCCAGGCCGCCCCCAGGAGTTTTCGCGATGGACATCAATTGGCACTCGCTATTGCCCAACCTCAAGCGCGAGCCCGCAGCCACGCGGGACGAGATCGACCAGTTGCTGGCCGACTTGTCGCGACCGATCCAGGCCGACGAGCGCCGTTCGATCCTTGACGCGCAGCGTAACCCCTGGCCCGTGAGTCACGGCCTGCACTCAAGCTGGACGCCGATAGACCCCAGCGCCTGGCCGATGCCCGGCGCGTCTCCGGCAACGAGTTGGCTGGCGTTTCTGGCATGGTCCAATGGCGGGCTGGTCACCCAGGGCGAAATGGAATTCTGTTTTTTTGGAACCCGAGAGGTTCGCGAGTTCCTGCTGGCTTACCAGTTCCCCGAGTACATGCCCCAGGCGATCCCCCTGGGGCTGGATGGGGCCGGCAACTTTGCAGTGCTGGATGTGCGCGAACCCGCTCCCCACGCCGAATACCCTGTACTCGTGGCCTCTGCGGGCAATCTGGGTTTCGAGGACGCACGCTGTCTGGCCCCCAGCTTCGAACTGTTCTGCCGACGCACCGAATCAGTTGAAAGTGCGCTGGACTGAAGTATCAACCGCTGAAAATCGATGGGCGCCCCCCTGCTCTTACGGATCGGTTAGGCACGCTTGATCAGCGGTTCTCAAAGGGTAATGGAGGTCGCCGGATAGAACAGCGTGTTAAGCACGAAAAGAATCATCCAGAAACCGATTTCCAGGGTTTCGGTAATAGGCTGGATGCGTTTCACCGCACCGTAGACATGCACCACAAACATCAAGGCGAAGACCACAAACAGAATATCGAAGGCATAACTGAAACTGGTGCCAGTGGTCGCGGAACGCAGCATGGCAACTTCCACCACCAGAATAAAAGCCCCCAGGCAGCGGCCAAAATAAATGGCCAGATGCTGGTGTTCAGGAATGGTCCAGCGCATCGCCCGGGCCCAGGCAATGGGCGCGATAAATATCGGCAGGGCAAAAAACAGCGTAGTAACGATCATCAGGCTGGTGATGTAATGCTGACTGTATTGCGCGTAATAACCGAGCATTCCGAGATTCCTTATCGTTGAAGATCACCCTCGAAGGGCAGAATCGCAGAATTACAGCCGCAACTAACGACGTCCATTGTATTCAGGCCGAACGAGACCAAAGAGCGTGCACCCGGGCAAATAGTCGTAGTACCGAAGGTGCATTAGAGGACTGTATTCGGCCATGTTCCACTCGCTACTTGCGCAATTGAAGCGCCGCCGCTGGAAGTAGATCTTCTTCAATCCACCGCGCCAGTGTGGGCCGACTGATAGCTCGCGCGGTTTGCGCTAAATATTCCAATTCTTCACTGCCCAGGATGAGTCCATGGCTCAGGATCAGTTCAAGGCCCGCCATTGCATCCCACTCTTGCTCCATGCAAATAACAGCTTGTCGTGCAGGGGTCAGCCCGTTGCGGGCGGCAGATGAAAGACTGGCCCCATTGTCGATCAATCGTTTTACACGCTCGATGTGGCCGAACTTCAGAAGCATGGAGAGCACGGTTATTCCATGGTCATCCGCTTGATCGACCCTGTTGTGTTTTCTGTACCAGGCCAGTACCCATTCAAACACCGGATCGTCATGTTCCAACGCCACTCGATGCAGCAGATTGCCTCCTCCCAGATCACTTTTTTGAAACAGATCAACGTCATTCGCCGCCAGAAACTCAAGGCTCTCGATAGAGTCACCCACATAAAACAACATGGGCACATCGTTATATGACTCGCTTCTTTTCAGACGTGGTAGCAAGCGCTCCATTGCACTTGCATCGCCGTTAACCAGGGCGTTGCCGGCTTCAAAGAGATCCACTATCAACACTTCATCAATCATCGATTGCTACCTATCAGGCATAGAGGTCAATCCAGTTGCAGCACCGGCCGGTCCGAGGCTGACCAAAGGACTTATGTTTGCTGTTGCACGTCATAGTCTGGCAAGTCGATGGCGTCCGCCTTGGGTGAAAGGAACTTGCCGAGCAATGTCTTGAATCCAGGCGCGGTTGCCAACCTCAGCACGGCATGGCCGAGTCCGATGCCAAGCCGTGAATGGGGCGACGCCAACCTGGGGGCGAATTTGGGCACACTTTGCGCCTGGGCGACGTAAGGCCGCATCCGTTGTTCATAAGCGGCGAACGCCTGGGTGTGGTCGACGTGACGAGCCAGCTCCCCGGCCAATACATAGGCGCCGCACAGCCCCAGACTGGTGCCCATGCCGCTGATGGGCGAGGCGCAATAGGCCGCGTCCCCCACCAGCGCGATGCGCCCCTTGGACCAACGGGGCATCCTGACTTGGCCGACCGCTTCCAGGTAAAGGTCGGTTGTTTCATCCAGCGCCGCCAGCACGCGAGGTGTCTCCCAGCCCGCGTCGGCAAACTTTTGCTTGAGCAAGGCTATCTGCTGGTCATGGGCAAGTTTCTCGTACCCGTTCGGGGCCTGCTGAAAGGACAGAAAAGCCCGCGTGGTGCCCAGGTTATCCGGGCGCAAACAGACACAGCGGCCACCTGGAATGTTGTGCCAGCGCATGACCTGACCGTCGCTTGGCTGCCGGGGCACGGTGAAATAGGCGGTATACACATCCAGTGGCCGGCGCCGGACCTCATCGCCGAACACCCGATTGCGCGTCGCCGAACCAATGCCCTCGGCCACGATGACCAGATCGTAAACCTGCTCATCGCCCTGCTCGAAGCGCACATGAACCTGTCGGCCATCGTCCTCGATGCTTTGAATACTGTCGCCGAATCGGTACCTGACCCGGTCCTCGCTGCGCTGGATCAATAGCTTGGCCAGTTCGCCACGAAGAATTTCCAGCTCAGCTATCGGCCCCTCGCCGTCGAAGGCGTTCACCCCAATAAACGCCTTGGTCCGGTTGCCCTGGTCAACGAAGGCGATGCCTTGCTCCTGAGTCGCGTTAGCCCGAATCAGATCCTCCAGGCCCATACGCTGGACGACAACGCGCCCGGCGCCACGCACATCGACGGTCTGCCCACCGTCGCGAAATGCCGGCGCCCTTTCGACAACGGTGACGTCCATGCCCTGCCGGGACAACCAATAGGCCAATGCCGGCCCGGCGATGCTTGCACCGGTGACAAGAATTTTTTGCGGTTTCATCACGGCTCCCGGTGCTCAAGGGTTGGCTGGGCAGTGCCCGGCAAGGTGCTGCGGTAGACCTCGATCACTCGCTCCAGAAACGCCTCGACCACTGCACGGTCCTGGCCTTCCAGCGCGCCCAGCACCGTGCCCAGGCCGTCGAGCATTGGCGCGAGATGCCGATAGGTCTGCGCCACCGAGGCCGGTACCGGACGCACCAGTACCCGGCGCTTGTCGTTGAGCTGGCGCTCACGGATCACGTGCCCGGCGCGCTCCAGCCGGTCGATGACCTGGGTGATGCCGGCAGTGGTCACTGAAAGGCGCGTTGCAAGCTCGGTCGGTGGCAAGGGGCCGTCGGTAATCAGGTGCTCCAGTGCCGCTACGTCGGTCTGGTTGATGCCCAACGACGTGCCCAAATGGCCCGCCGCCTTGCGCGTGAGGATGGCGATCTGTTGCAGCTGTTGCCCGACCGGATCACTGGCAATCCGAAGGCCGCGTGGGTCCTCGGTGGTCAATGGCGCAGATGAGCGTGGCGAGATAGGCATGATGAAATCAACGGCCGAGGGTAACGGGCCAGCAAATTAGCATATAGCTAACTTGCTTAGCTAGTTTTCTGATAACCGCTAGAGCCCCTACCCTGTCAGCCCGCAGCAACCGCACAATTGCCATTTGCCAGCATCTTGTCGGTTATAAAACCCTGCCTATATGATCGCGCCTCACCCAATAGGCAGCGGCTTTGGTCCAGGGACTGATGCTGCCCCAGGCTTTTCACAGGCTCTACAAGGATGTTGAAACGATGAAAATCAAGATGGCGCCACAGTCGCGCAAGGACGCTGGCCTGGGTCAGATAGTGGCCGGTTGGGTCTTGGCCGCAATAACCCTGGCAGCGCCTGCACTGGTCCAGGCCAAGGACGCGCCGATTCCCCCTGGTGCAGTGCTCAGCGTGATGGAAAACATCCAGTTCGACGATCAGGCCGACACCGGGGAACTGGAGGACGGTGCCGTTGCGACTTTCTGGTACGGCCATGAGCTCGACCTCGAAGGCAAGCACTACTACACCGCGTTCGTCTGGCATACCCGGGACAATGCCGCCCGCCAGGGCGAGGACTTCGCCGCACCCGAGGTCCAGGTCAGGCTGGCAGAGGCGACATTCGAGCGCACTCACCCGGGCCAGACTCAGGCCTATACCTTGCGTTACATCGAACGCAAGATCGGTTTCTTTGGAGCCCGGGAAAAGCCCGAGGACGTCGACCCCGCTCGCCCTGCCCTGGAACACCGCACAGCCGATGGCCGCCTGCTGTTG
This sequence comes from Pseudomonas sp. MF09150, assembly GCF_059862355.1. Classification (NCBI taxonomy): domain Bacteria; kingdom Pseudomonadati; phylum Pseudomonadota; class Gammaproteobacteria; order Pseudomonadales; family Pseudomonadaceae; genus Pseudomonas; species Pseudomonas sp. MF09150. Next base: position 334,673 of record NZ_JCBCUS010000001.1, read on the forward strand.
GCCGTACCGACCTCGACCTTCGACAGCGGCGTCATCTTCAACGGCTACACGCTGTTCGTGTTCAATCCGAAGAAAAACGAGGATGACAACGGCTGGATCTGGACCTTTATCGGCCAGGTGCGCACCGGCGAGGACAACTCGGCCGCGTGCGATGAGGGCGCCGTGATGCCTTGCACCTTCAGCAAGGGCGAACTGAGTTTTGTCGACGGCCAGGGCCCGATGCCGCAGGTGAAGGTCACGCTCAGCGGCACCACCTTCGATGGCCCGGACAGCACCCGCCCCCTGGCTGCCGCCGACAACGTGACCTATGTCTACGACGGCCAGAAAAGGGAATACATCAGCAACCACTGAGTGGGCCCTGGGGGATGACAAGGCCTTGAATGGCGGTCGCCCCCCTCCACTTCAACTCGCGGCCGGCCTCAGGTATCAGCCAGGCGGTACAGCGCTTGGGCATGGGACGGCATCAGACCGGCGCGTTGCAGATTGCGTCGGCTTTGCGAGTTGGCCAGCGCCGTCGCGGCGACGACACGGCAACCATGGGCCCTGGCCTGCTCTATCCGATGGGAGATCAGGGCGCCGTGATAGCCCGCGCCCCTCGCGGTTTTGCGGGTGGCGGCCGTTCCCAGGTAGGCAACCCCATGGTCGGCCAGGTACATCAAGGCACCCGCCACGACCTGGCCTTGGGCTTTGAGCACGTAGATTTTCATGCGCTCATCCGGCCCATGCCCCGCAAAAGAAGCTTGAGACAGCTCTCGCAGCTCCGGTTTGGTGCGAAAACCGCCGGCATGAACCTCGGCGAATTCGGCCAGCGTCTGCGGTGTGACCTCTTCGATCTCAAAGGGGTGACGGTTTGCGACCCCGTTGTCGATGGCGCAGGCAAATTGCAAATGCGTCCAGCCCTTCAACTTCTCCAGGGATGCGCCGGCCAGCTCGGCGTATGGCTGCATCGCGGGGGCTTTTCCGATCAGCGGGGTGACGGTCGAATAGGCTGCCGATGCCTTGAGCAAACTCAACACGGCCTGAGGCTCCCCCGGATTGTCGCCGTAGATGCGATTGAACATCGGGCTCGGCGTGGCCTGCACGTAAAAGCACGCCGCGGCGCCGTTGGAGAAAACCCTGGCCCCGTAGGGGTTGCCCTCGATCCTCAGCAGATTCTCGACCCGAGCACACAAGTACTGCCGTTCTGCGGCCTCGATCTCATGGGCCAATCCAATATCCATGTGCATCGTCCTTTATCGGGGCCGTTCCTGAGGGGCCGCACAGCCTGGTCCGTCACTTAACGCTGACCTGACCTCGGGCGTACATATAGATGGAACCGTGGTCGGGGATCTTGCAGGTGATCACACCCGGTGCGCCGGGCACCTTCTTGTCGTCCAGGGTGATCACCTCGGCGAGGTGGAAGTACTGCTTATCCTCCAGATTCTTGGCCTCGGCCGCAGCGTCGACCAGGCGCCCCAGCACTTCGGTGAAGGCTTCGTAGCACTGGTCTTCTTCACTCAGCTTCAGCTTGGCCAGCTCACGGTCGCTCTTGACGGCCATCTCGATCACCACCGGCTCCGCCGGCGTGGAGGTTGGCTGCGCCTCCACGTTCTGCATCGCATAGCTGATTTTCAGTTGCCGAGGGTTGTAGTGATAGCGCAGGAACTTCCAGTCCTTCATCGCGTAGGCCAGGCCTTTTTCCGGGTCAAGGTAAAGCGTCACGTCATAGGTGTTCTGCACCCGCTTGCCGATCAGTTCCGATGCCGCGTGGGCCGTTTGCAAGTTCGCACTCAGCAGGAGTGCAGCCAGGGTCATGGCGAGGGAGGTGATTTTCATGGCTGGCAGTCCGTTCCGTGGCGATAGGTAGTAGCTCAAAGACGGCGGATGCTTTCATGGGCCCAGGGGGTGGTCAAGAGACTGGAGGGTGCAGACCGCCATACAACTGTCGTCACACCTATGCGACAATGCGCGCCATGTCTGGCATGAACCCCCGCATTCATCTCCCAGCAGCTCGGCCATAACGTGCAGATGCTGCTCTCGACTTATGCGCGATGGATCAACTCAACGTACGGGTTGGAGCGAAATCGAATCGCTCCATATCAGTCCCAAATTGGTCCCAGCCGAAACAAGCGCACTCTAAGCTATTGATAGGTAAAGTAATTGATCTCCACAGCTAACATCACGATGCAATTCGGCGCCAAGCCGTTGTTCGAAAACGTTTCGGTCAAATTCGGCGCCGGCAACCGTTATGGCCTGATCGGTGCCAACGGTTGCGGCAAGTCGACCTTCATGAAGATCCTCGGCGGCGACCTGGATCCATCCGGCGGCCAGGTGATGCTGGAACCGAACGTGCGTCTGGGTAAGCTGCGCCAGGATCAGTTCGCCTACGAAGAATTCACCGTGATCGACACCGTGATCATGGGTCACGAAGAGCTGTGGAAGGTCAAGGCTGAGCGCGATCGCATCTACTCGCTGCCGGAAATGACCGAAGAAGACGGCATGGCCGTGGCCGAGTTGGAAACCGATTTCGCCGAAATGGACGGCTACACCGCCGAATCCCGCGCTGGCGAACTGCTGCTGGGCCTGGGTATCGGCATCGAGCAGCACAATGGCCCGATGAGCGAAGTCTCCCCAGGCTGGAAACTGCGGGTATTGCTGGCCCAGGCGTTGTTCTCCGATCCTGAAGTGCTGTTGCTCGACGAACCGACCAACCACCTGGACATCAACACCATCCGCTGGCTGGAAAACATCCTGACCCAGCGCAACAGCCTGATGATCATCATCTCCCACGACCGTCACTTCCTGAACAGCGTGTGCACCCACATGGCTGACCTGGACTACGGCGAGCTGCGTCTGTTCCCGGGCAACTACGACGAATACATGACCGTGGCGACCCAGTCCCGCGAGCAACTGCTGTCGGACAACGCCAAGAAGAAAGCGCAGATTTCCGAACTGCAATCGTTCGTCAGCCGCTTCTCGGCCAACGCCTCGAAAGCCAAGCAGGCCACTTCCCGCGCCAAGGCGATCGACAAGATCCAACTGGCCGAGGTCAAGCCTTCGAGCCGCGTGAGCCCGTTCATCCGCTTCGAACAAACCAAGAAGCTGCACCGCCAAGCAGTGATTGTCGAGCGCATGGCCAAAGGCTTCGATGGCAAAACCCTGTTCAAGGACTTCAGCTTCCAGGTCGAAGCCGGCGAGCGCGTCGCGATCATCGGCCCGAACGGTATCGGCAAGACCACCCTGCTGCGTACCCTGGTCAACGAACTGACTCCGGACGCCGGCACCGTGAAATGGACCGAAGCCGCTGAACTGGGCTACTACGCCCAGGACCACGCGTCGGACTTCGAAGACGAATCCAACCTGTTCGACTGGATGGGCCGCTGGACCAAGGAAGGCGAACAAATGGTTCGTGGCACCCTGGGCCGCATGCTGTTCTCCAACGATGAGATCCTCAAGTCGGTCAAGGTCATCTCCGGTGGCGAGCAAGGTCGCATGCTGTTCGGCAAGCTGATTCTGCAAAAGCCGAACGTGCTGATCATGGACGAACCGACCAACCACTTGGACATGGAATCCATCGAGGCGCTGAACCTGGCGCTGGAAAACTACCCGGGCACGCTGATTTTCGTCAGCCACGACCGTGAGTTCGTCTCGTCCCTGGCCACCCGCATCATCGAACTCAGCCCAAGCGGCGTGACCGACTTCAGCGGCACCTACGATGACTACCTGCGCAGCCAGGGTGTAGCGATCTAAGGCAAGAGCCTCGATAAGCGGCAAGCTGCAAGAAAAAGCCCTGTCCTGGTGACGGGGCTTTTTGTTTTTCCCGCACGGTGGTACGCCAGCTCGAAGCAATAGATAGCCTGCTTTCTTTTATTATCCAGCCACGCCATGATGCGGTTCTCCAACCGCCCGCCCGCGAACGAGCCCTCATGTCTGCGCAACAGCCGCCTGCCACCAGCTCCATGACGATCACCCTGCAGATCGTCTCCATCGTTTTCTATACCTTTATTGCCTTCCTCTGCATCGGCCTGCCGATTGCCGTGTTGCCGGGTTATGTCCACGAACAGTTGGGTTTCAGCGCCGTGGTGGCCGGGCTGACCATTGGTTCGCAATACCTGGCGACCCTGCTCAGCCGGCCCATGGCCGGGCGCATGTCGGACAGCGTCGGCACCAAGCGCGCCATTGTGTACGGGTTGATCGGGATCCTCCTGAGCGGCGGCCTGACACTGCTCTCGACCCTGCTGCAAAGCCTGCCGCTGCTGAGCCTGACCATCCTGCTCGGCGGGCGCCTGCTGCTGGGCGTGGCCCAGGGCCTGATCGGGGTTGGCACCATCAGCTGGTGCATGGGCCAGGTAGGCGCCGAACACACCGCTCGCTCGATCTCGTGGAACGGCATTGCCTCCTATGGGGCGATTGCCATTGGGGCACCCCTGGGGGTGGTGATGGTCGACCAGTACGGTTTCGCCAGCCTCGGCATCGCTTTGTCACTGTTGGCAGCCCTGGCTCTGGTACTGATCCGCAACAAAGCCTCGGTGCCGGTGGTGCGTGGCGAGCGCCTGCCGTTCTGGGCGGTGTTCGGGCGCATCGCCCCCTATGGCGCCAGCCTGAGCCTGGCCTCCATCGGCTACGGCACCCTGACCACCTTTATTACCCTGTTTTACCTGAATCGCGGCTGGACCGGCGCCGCCTACTGCCTGACCGTATTTGGCGTGTGCTTCATCGTGTCGCGGCTGTTGTTCATCTCCGCCATCAGCCGCTTCGGCGGCTTCAGGGCCGCTATCGCCTGCATGAGCATCGAGACCCTGGGCCTGGTCCTGCTGTGGCTCGCGCCCTCCACCGCCTACGCCCTGATCGGCGCCGGGCTGACCGGTTTTGGCTTGTCACTGGTGTACCCGGCGCTGGGCGTCGAGGCGATCAGGCAGGTGCCCAACAGCAGTCGCGGTGCGGGCCTGAGTGCGTATGCGGTGTTTTTCGATCTCGCGCTGGCGATTGCCGGGCCGTTGATGGGGGCGGTGGCGCTGAACCTGGGGTATTCATGGATCTTCTTCTGCGCGGCGCTGCTGTCCGTCACCGCGCTGGGCCTGACCCTGCTGTTGCAGCGCCGCTCCAACACCTGACTCACTGATCCGCGGTCTGCATCCCGGCGCGGCTGGATTTGCCCAGGGTGTGGGCGAAGAATTTGCCGGCCTCGGCAATCAGGTTGCGGTGAATGTCCTCGCGGTCGACGCCATCGGCATCGGTGCACAGCGCTGGCATCGCTGCCAATTGCGCTTCGCTGCACGGGGCCATGAACACGAAATGCCCGGCGCCGGCCAGCAGCTTGAAGTCCGGTGCCACAGGCAGCTTGCGTGCCAGGGCCGCGGCGTTCTTGTCCAGCGCCACCAGTTTGTCGCCGTCGCCACTGTAGAGCAGCACCGGTACATGCACGCCCGCCAGGGTATGGCGACCGAACTTGAGGCTCAGCGGCGCCATCAGCATCAAGGCATGCACCCGGGCATCCGCCACCGGCTGCAAATCATCGCGATCGACGATCAGTTCACCCTGGGTATTGCAGGCATCCCGGTCATCGGGACGTTCCTGGCAATAGCGCCGCAGGCGATCCAGGTCCGGGGTGGCGCCCGAAAGAATCAGCGCGGTTTCGCCACCGGCGGAATAGCCGATCACCCCCACCTGATCGGCATTGACGAAAGGTGACAGCATCGGGTCGGCCAGGGTCGCGGTAATGGCTTCGGAAATCTGGATCGGCCGCCCATAGAGGTTGCTCAAGGTTCCGAGGCGGCTGTGGTCCTTGGAGTTGTCCCCGGGGTGGATCACCGCCACCACCACGAACCCCTTGCGGGCCAGGGAGGTGGCCAGATCGTGCAGTGCCAGCGGGGTGCCAGTATTGCCATGGGACAGCATCAGCATCGGGAAACGACCAATGGCGACCTTGGCATCCTGGGTCGCCGCCACTTGGTATCCCTCAAGCGTGCTGTTGTGCTCGTAACCGGTGGATGGATAAAAAGCGATGGCGCGCATGGGTTGCAGATCGAGCGGGTCGAGAAAGGTCATCTCGTGATAACCGACGCTCCAGTGCGGGTGCTGTGCAGGCGCGGCCTGCACCGAAATCAGGCTGCTGAGCAGGCAGATCAGTAACAGTGCACTGAGACGTTTCATGGGACGCCCACCTTTGCGGCTGGATCGAGAAACCCTTTGCCCCTGCCCTCCCTTGCAGCCAAGGCCTTGCAACACATCTGGCGAACGCTGGCAGGGGAACAGGCAAAAGACCGATGAACTTCTATCTGCATAACCTGGGCCAGAAGGCGTGAAAGGCAAAAACAAAAAAACTCCGTACTCTGATCATTTTCGACACTGATCAGAATACAGAGTTTAGTGCGCGTTACCGCACCCGGATTAAGTCTTTACACAAGTATTACGCGGCGGCGAATTGCTCTTCGATCTGCGCCTGGGCGTCGTTCAAGGCCTTGCTGCGCACTTCTTCACCGTACGCCAGGCCGTGGGCGCGGACGAATTCCAGGTCGGTGATGCCGATAAAACCCAGCATGACCTTGAGGTAATCTTCATGACCGACGCCGGTTGCCTGGCCCACATGCAGGCCGCCGGAGGTGGAAACCACCACAACTTTCTTGTTGCCGCACAGGCCTTCAGGGCCGGCTTCGGTGTAACGGAACGTCTGGCCGGCCACTGCAATGCGGTCGATCCAGGCCTTGAGCTGGGTCGGAATACTGAAGTTGTACATCGGCGCAGCAATTACTACGGCGTCAGCCGCCAGGAACTCGGCCAGGGTCGAAGCGCTAAGCTCGGCTTCGTGCTGCAGCGCGGCGTCGCGCAATTCGGCCGAGGTGCCGGCGGCAAGCAACGTGGCGGCGGAAAAGTGGCTGATGGCATCGCTGGCCAGGTCGCGGTAGGTGACCACCACCGATGGATCGGCGGCTTGCCAGGCGGCCACCACGTTGTGGCTCAACTGACGGGAGGCCGAGTGGTCGCCAAGGATGCTCGAATCGATATGCAACAGTTTCATGTGGGATCTCCAAGTGAGGATCGCCACCGGGCGATCAAGTGGGGGTGATCCTACAGATGAAACCAATAGCTGATTAGTCGGCATAAATGCGATAGTTCGTCTCATCAGTGGAACAGTCGAGCCCGTCATGCAAGACCTCAACGATCTTTATTACTTTGCCAAGGTGGTGGAAGCCGGTGGTTTTGCCGCCGCCGGGCGCCTGCTGGGCATCCCCAAGTCCCGCCTGTCGAGGCGTATTGCCCAGCTTGAAGAACGCCTCAATGCGCGCCTCCTGCAACGCACCACGCGGCAATTGAAGCTGACCGCGGTCGGCGAGCGCTATTTGCGCCATTGCCAGGCCATGCTGCTGGAGGCGGAAATGGCCGACGAAGCCGTGGCCAGCATGTCCAGTGAGCCCCGTGGGCGCTTGCGGGTGTCCTGCCCGGTGGGCCTGGCGCACCAGTTCCTGCCACAGGTCATCAGCACCTTCCTCGGCAAACACCCCCATGTTCAGCTGGAAATGATGCTGCTCAATCGCCGCGTCGACCTGGTGACCGAGGGCATCGACGTGGCCCTGCGTGTGCGCGAACTGGGGGATGAAGACCCGCTGCTGGTTACTCGCCGCCTGCGCCAGGCACAGACGGTGATGGTCGCCAGCCCCGACTTTCTGCGCGAGCGCAGCATCAGCCACCCGCAAGACCTGCACCAGGTACCGGTGCTCGGCGCCCTGGAAGCCGATCGCCAGGTGCATTTGCGCATGTTCGACGAACAGGGCACCCAGTTTGATTTGGCGCTGGAGGCGCGGCTGGGCATCGACGACTTTATCGTGCGCAAGGCCTGCACCCTGTCCGGACTGGGCTTCACCGTTCTGCCGATGATGTACTGCGAGGAAGAACTGCAAACTGGCCAGCTGGTGCAACTGCTGCCCCAGTGGTCGCTGCCGGGCGGCTGGCTGCAGGCGGTTTATCCCCATCGCCGCGGGTTATTGCCGGCCGTACGGTCCTGGATCGACCACCTGACCGAATCCTTCAAGAGTTGCGGAGACCGAACCCTGTGAAAGCCAAACCCATGAGCGAAGACGATGTGGCGCAATTCTGCCTGGCCTTGCCCGGCGCCCGGGAAGACTACAAGTGGGGTGGCGTGCGGGTGTTTTCCATTGCCGGCAACAAGATGTTCGCCCTGCAAGGCCTGCGGGGCGACTCCCTGGCGTTCAAGGTCGACAAGGAGTTGTTCCTCGGCCATGTCGACCGCCCGGGGCTCCATCCCGCACCTTACTTGGCGCGAGCCCATTGGGTGATCATGGACACGCCCTACCCGCTGGTCGCCGGCGAGCTGCAAGAGCTGCTGCGGCGCTCCCATCAATTGGTGGTGGCCAAATTGCCGAAACGGGTACAGGTAGGGCTGCTGCTCTAGAGCAGGTTCGACAGCCCGGCGTCGAGAAACAGCCGGTCGATCCAGAACACTTGGTGCACCGCCACGATCAGCCAGAACAGCGCCTGGTACGAGACCTTGCGCGTCTTGTGCCGGAACACTTGCTGCGCCAGCAACGCGCCGGGCCAGCCACCGGCCAGCTCCAGGGCGTGCAGGACCTTTTCCGGCGTGCGCCGGCCGTTGTTGCGGGCCTGGCGCTTGTCGTACCCGTAGAGCGCAAAGGTCAGGCCGCTGACGACCCCATAACCGACCAGGGGTAGCAGCGATACCCCCTGCTGCCATAGGGACAGCGAGCCGAACAACGGCAGCCCGCACAGCAAGGCGAACGCCAGCCACTTCAGGCGTGGGTGCGCGACCGTCGTCCCGCTGTTGCGCCCGGGGCGACCACTGCTCCGTGGCTCGCTCAAGGCTTGGCCGCCGCCCAGTCCACCCAGCCAAACTGCCAGGTGGCGAGGATCAGCAGGCCGAACACGATCCGGTACCAGGCAAACGCGGCGTAGCTGTGGCTGGCGATGAACTTGAGCAGGCCCTTGACCGCGATCATGGCGAAGACAAACGCGGTCACGAAGCCGATGGCGAACACCGGCATATCATCGGGCTGGAACAGATGACGGTACTTGTAGCCGGAATACACCGCCGCTCCGACCATGGTCGGCATGGCCAGGAAGAACGAAAACTCGGTAGCGGTCTTGCGCGACAGGCCGAACAGCAGGCCGCCGATGATGGTCGAGCCGGAGCGCGACGTGCCGGGAATCATCGCCAGGCATTGGGCGAAACCGACTTTCAGCGCGTCCTGCCAGGTGATGTCATCAACGCTGTGGGCATGGACCTCATGCTCGCGGCGCTCGGCCCAGAGCATGATCACCCCGCCGACCACCAGGGCCGTGGCCACCGTGATCGGGTTGAACAGGTATTGATGGATCAGGTCGGCAAAAATCACCCCCAGCACCACGGCCGGGAAAAACGCGATCAGCAAGTTGACGGTAAACCGCTGGGCGTTGCGTTGCCTGGGCAGGCCCACCACCACGTCGAAGATCTTGCGCCGAAACTCCCAGACCACGGCCAGGATCGCCCCGAGCTGGATGATGATGTTGAACGCCATGGCGCGCTCACCGCCAAAGTCGAGCAGGTCCGCCACAATAATCTGGTGGCCGGTGCTGCTGATGGGCAAAAACTCTGTCAGCCCCTCGACAACCCCAAGTATCAACGCCTGAGCGGCGGTCCAAAGATCCATCAATCCCCCATAAGGCCGTGCTGCAGCAGGCCCTGATCGTTTTTTTTTAGTGTTCACTGCGATGAGCGTAGCGGTGGTGCGCGCGCAATAGGATTAACAACAACCGATGAAAAATCCGTGAAAAATCAAGCCGGATTCAGGTTTTCCGCTGCGGGGCCGAAATCCTATCAGACATGCATGAATAACGCTTCGACCTTGTCTGGCCGACAGGCTCGGCGCCCCGGGCCGACAAGGTGCCTGAATACTCGCGACTATTGATGACAAGAACAACAAATCGGAGTGACGCAATGATGAATAGCTTGCGCAATGTATCGATCAGCCGCCGGCTGTGGCTGATCCTGATAGTCGCGGTGCTCATGCTATTGACCCTGGGCATGTTGATGCTCAAGCAGATCCACAACGATCTGTATCAGGCCAAGGCGCAGAAAACCCAACATGTGGTGCAGACCGCCAACGGTGTGCTGGCGTATTACCAAAGCCTCGAAACCGCCGGCACCCTGAGCCGCGAGGCTGCGCAGAAACAGGCCCTGAGCGTGATTCGCGGCTTGCGCTACGATCAGAACGACTACTTCTGGATCAACGACCTGACCCCGGTGATGGTCATGCACCCGGCCAACCCCAAGCTTGAAGGCCAGAACCTCTCGGCGATCAAGGACCCGGATGGCTTTGCCCTGTTCAACGAGATGGTCAACATCGCCAAGACCAAGGGCGCCGGCATGGTCGACTACCGCTGGCCGAAGCCCGGGGCGGACGCGCCGGTGCAGAAAACCTCCTATGTCCAGTTGTTCCAGCCCTGGGGCTGGATCATCGGCTCGGGGGTGTATATCGATGACATGCAGGCCGAGTTCTACACCCAGGTCCGTCAGGCGTCGTTTATCGGCCTGGGCATTGCGCTGCTGATGGGCCTGCTGGTGGCGCTGATCGCCCGCAGCATCGTGCGCCCCCTCCAGGAAACGGTGCATGCCATGGCCAATATCGCCAGCGGCGAAAGCGACCTGACCCGCACCCTCGATACCCACGGCCAGGATGAGGTCACGGAACTGGCGCGGCATTTCAACGGCTTTACCGCCAAGTTGCGCCTGGTGGTCAGCCAGTTGCAGGTGTCCGCCGGTGCCCTGGAGCAGTCCTCGGCAGACCTGGGCAGCAACGCCAGCCAGGCCCAGGAACGCAGCCAGCAGCAATCGCAGCAGATGGAGCTGGTGGCCACCGCCATCAACGAGGTGACCTACGGCGTGCAGGATGTGGCGAAAAACGCCGAGCATGCCGCCAGTGAAATGCGCGATGCCGAGGCCCAGGCGCAACAGGGCCAGGTCAATATCGACGGCAGCCTGCAACAGATCGACCGGCTGTCGAGCACCATCGACCAGGCGGTTGAAGTGATTCGCACCCTGGCCGCGGAAAGCACTCAGATCGGCAGTGTGCTGGAGGTGATTCGCTCGATCGCCGAGCAGACCAACCTGCTGGCGTTGAATGCGGCCATCGAGGCGGCCCGCGCCGGCGAACAGGGTCGCGGCTTTGCGGTGGTGGCTGATGAGGTGCGGTTGCTGGCACAACGCACGCAGAAATCCACGGCCGAGATCCAGTCGATGATCGAGCGCCTGCAGAACCATTCCGAAGCCGCGGTCAAGGTGATTGGCGACAGCAGCCGTGCCTCGCAGATGACCATCGAACAGGCCGGTCTGGCCGGCCAGAGTCTGAATGCCATCGGCCAGGCACTGCGCAACCTCAACGGGCTCAACGCCTCCATCGCCAGTGCCACCCTGCAGCAGGCCCATGTGGTCGAAGACATCAACCAGAACGTGACCCAAGCCGCAGGCCTGTCCCACAGCACGGCGATGGCGGCCGAGCAGTCCAGCGCCGCCAGTCGCCACCTCAAGGAGCTCAGCGAGCAGCTCAACGGTCTGTTGCGCCAGTTCCGCGTCTAGGTCCCGGCGGTGGCGGGCCCTGCCCGCCACCTTCGCCGCGCTCGGACTAACGCGCAGCGCCGCACTCTGGTTACAATCCGCGCCCTCCTCCATTTTCCCAAGGAATGTCCATGCCCGGGCTTGAACTGTTTGCCGTTGCGCTCGGCGCCGTTGCCGCCTGGCTCAGGGCCAACGCCAGCTGGCGGGCAGATGGGTGCGCTACTGCGGTCTGCCGAGCATGAAAGTGGTGGTGCTGACCGGCCCCGAGTCCAGCGGCAAGAGCTGGCTGGCCAACGAGCTGCAGGCGCGCCTGGGGGGCATCCAGGTCGGCGAGTACGTGCGCCATTTCATCGATCAGCAAGGCCGCGACACTTGCTTCGCGGATATTCCGCAGATCGCCAGGGGCCAACTGGACTGGGAAGACGCAGCCCGGGCGCGCAACCCTGAACTGTTGATCCTCGACACTCATTTGCTGAGCAACATGCTCTGGAGCCAGACCCTGTTTGGCGACTGCCCGCCCTGGCTCGAACCGGAACTGCTGGCCCGACGCTACGACCTGCACCTGCTGCTGTCACCGGAGCAGGTGGGCTGGGTTGACGACGGCCAGCGCTGCCAGCCGCAGCTGGAGCAGCGGCTGGGTTTTTTCCAGGCTTCGCGGAACTGGCTGGTGCAACATCGCCAGCCGTTTACGGTGGTGGGCGGTGATTGGGAGCAACGTCGGCAACTGGCCCTGGCTGAGGTCGGCCAATTGCTCGCCGGTTGAAGCCCTGACCCGCGCATTTTCCCGCCGAACAGGGCCCAAGTGTCCATTCCTGAAACAGGTGCCCGCCCCCATATCAGCCTGCGCCAAGGCTCGCCGCGATTGCCCGCGGATCTGTTAAGCCACTGATACAGCCTCTTGCGAACCCCTGATCTAGAGCATCGGCCCGCCTATGGCCATGTGCCGGTCCTGCCACCTGTCTCAGGGTTGAAACACTCGCGATCGCCACCCTCGGCAAAAAAATCCAAGGCCTTGAATTCTCGAAAGAATTAAAAAGCGGCACAGCTCCTGCTCTCTTCCTGTCAACGCTCTGGTTAGGGCCAGCGCTCAGAAGAAGGAATGCCGCCGTGGGGAATATCAATCAAGGTTTGACCCGCCTCTTGCTGATCGGTTGTGCCGTCAGCGCGGCGTATTGCCTTCCCGTACAGGCAGCCGGCGACGGCGTGATTGTGCTTGAGCGCACCGTGCACCCTCAACCCATCGGTCGCCAGTCGCTGCAACCGGACCCGTACCCCACCACCGTCAACGCCAACCCTTCGGCGCGGATCAACGGGATCATCGGTGGCAGTGAAATGACCGACGGCGATTTTGCCGGCGTCAACAGCGGCGCGCTGATTCGCAACACTATCATGCCCAGCGGTGGACACGTTCCAGGGCTGAATGTGGTGACCAACCCCAACGGCCTGCCAGGCATGTCCGCCGGCCACGGCGGCGGCTCGGGCGCCTCCATCTCCAACTCGATCAATCGCTCGATCAGCGCCGGCATGGCGCCCTTGAGCAATATCGGAGGGCAGTGAGATGAACCGGTCCCTGCTGCTTATCGCCCTGCTCACCTGCACTAGCGCCATGGCCGACTCGGCCAGCCAGGTGACCAGCACCTCGACCATCCAGAACTCCGGCGCGGGCTACACCGGCAATCTCACCATCAACCAGGCCGCCGGCGACCAGCAACAACAAACCAACGTGCGGGCCATCGCCATCGGCACCAATGCCAGCGCCAGCACCAGCGTCAATCAGAAACTCACCACGCCAGCCGATCGCTCGATCAATGCCAGCAGCACCATCGGCGGCAACTCTTTCAGTAATGGCGGCGGAGCACTGGGCGTCAACCAGTCCTCCGGCGCCAATAACCAAATGGTCAACGCCATGCGGATCAGCATCAGTGCCAATCCGCAAGGCATCGACGACAGCGTCCTGTCCCAACAGAACGTGGCGCTGTTACCAAGCTCAGGAGCAACTGACGCTCATCAAGGCAGCCGCCAGGTCGTTACCAGCGACCAGGCCTTCACCGGCAGCCGTGGAGTGACTCAGGTGAACCAGAGTGCCGGGGTGGGGAACCGAATGGCTAACACCCTGAGCATCCGGGTCGCTGACTGACCCAAACGCAGTGCAATTAGAAAGTACCAACACTTAACCAACTAATAAGCACCGGAGAAACACCATGAAACCTACAATGGCTCTCAAACCACTGGTTTTCGCACTGGCTGCAGTTATGGCAATGGCCGCTCAAGCAGGCGGGCAAGGCAACGGCAATGGGCATGGCAATGGCCATGACGATCACAATCAGGGTCCGGATCTGAACACCCTGCTGCAAATCACCGCCGGGGCCGGGGCGGCAGTGATCGACGTGCAAAACAGCAACACCAACGTGGTGAAAAACCAGGGCACCCTGAACACCGGCAAGGCTGACAACTCGCTCAACAACTCCAACGGCAACATGGGCGCCAACGTTGCAGCCGGCGACGGCAACCAACAAGACAACGCTGCCGCCCTGGCCACTGCCGATGAAAACTTCATCTTCGGCAGCGCCGTGGCCGCGTCCAGCGCCACTCAGTACAACAACAATAACTACGTTAAAAACTCGTCGACTCAAAACAACGCAATCCTCAACAACTCCGGCAACAACGGCTCGGGCAACCTGGGCATCAACGTCACCGCCGGCGACTTCAACCAACAGAAAAACAACCTGGCCATCGCCGTATCCGGTGGTCGCGTAGCGACTGCGGCTGCTTCGGCCAACCAGCAGTCGACCAACCTGGTCGTGGATAACAAAGGCGTACAGGCCTACAAAAAAGACACCCTCACTGGTGGCTTCGTAGCCTCGGGCACCTACAAAGGTACCGGCAGCGGCAAAATCGAAGGCGACGACGGTCATGGCAGCGGTCATGGCTACGGCGACAACAAAGGCCATGGCAACGACGATCAAAAACTCACCTTCAAAGAACAAGGCACGATCGAACTGGCTGGCTACTGGACCCAGCAAGTGCTGACCAAAGACGGCTGGAAAAACCCAGTGGTCAACAACGCCAGCATGACCGGCTCGATGAACGGCTTCTCCGGCAACGGCGGCGCCAACGTCTCGGCAGGTGTGGGCAACCAACAAAGCAACTCGCTGTCCATCGCTGCTGGCTGCAAAGCCTGCATGTAGTCGCGATCGAAAAAGAAAGCCCCGGCAACGGGGCTTTTCCACAGTCTCACAAGGCGTAACGATCATGCGAACTGCGATCTTCACTCTCTTGCTGTGCCTTTGCGGCCCTGTGTTTGCAGCACAGATGGCGGTTCCCGGACTTCCCGGCGGCAGCCTGATTTTCAAGCAGGTACAGAGCATTCGTGAGCGCAAGTTCAGCGACATCGTCGAACAGAAGACCGACTTCAGCTGCGGCGCCGCCGCACTGGCGACGATTCTGCGCCAGGCCTACTGGATGGATGTCTCCGAAGATGAAGTCATCAAGGGCATGCTGGTCAATTCGGACCAGAAGCTGGTCCAGACCCAGGGCTTCTCGATGCTCGACATGAAACGCTACGCGGAAAGTATCGGCATGCGCGCCCGGGGCTATCGGATTCCTCCCGAAAAGCTCGAAGCGGTGACCATTCCGGTGGTGGTACTGATGGAAATTCGAGGCTACAAGCACTTCGTGGTGATGCAGCGGGCCCAGAAGGACTGGGTCTATATCGGTGACCCGGTACTGGGCCACAAACGCTACTCCCATGAAGACTTCGTCAAAGGCTGGAATGGCATCGTGTTCGCCATCATCGGCCCGGGCTACGACAAGACCAACGCCTTGCTCGATCCCCCCGCCCCCCTGACCGCGAAAAACAAACTCGATGGTTTCTACCCGGTCCGAGACGCGGAGTTGATGGATTTCGGCTTTATACAAAGCGACTTCTTCTAGAGAAGCGCACACAACGATAAAAAGGGGGCAGGACGCTCCGGGAGCAGCAGATGAAAACTTCATACTGGCTGGCAGCCGCCTGCCTGGCAGCAGCTCTTCCAGCACATGCTGGTTTCACGCCCATCGAAATTCAGGATTCGGAACTGTCGCAAATGCGCGGCCGCTATGTGATGCCGGGGCGAATCATCAGCTTCGGCGTGGTCATGAGCAGTACCTGGCGCAACGCCAGTGGCGACCTGATCGGTGCCACCAGCACCCTGCAGATCCAGCAATCCACGGTAACGCCCCAGTTCTATGTGACCACCATCAGCCAGACCGGCAACGGCAGCACCCCCACTTCAGGCACCGGCAACGTGATCGGCGGCGCTGGCCTGGGCACCGGCCAGGGCGTGACGCAGACCGTGCGCGCCGCCGGCGACGGCAACAGCGCCTACAACAACGTCAGCATCAATGTCACCGAAACCAACCAAGCCCCGGCCCTGGTGCCCGGACAAGGCCAGGTACTGATCAGCGGACAAACCATTACCGGCAGTAATGCCGCCGGCACAGTCTCGGTTTCCGCCGCCAATGGCGGTATTCAGATGGCCATCCTGGCCAACAGCAACCAGGGCAATACCCTGCAGCAAGTGGCTCAGGGCAACCTGCTGCAAAACACCCGGCTGCTGGGTGACAGCAACATGGTCAACAACCTGACCCAACTCAACGTCGTCCTCAGAAACAACGGCCCGAGCAGCGGCGCCCTGGACTGTAATTTGAGTACGCTCAACGGCCTACGCAACTTCTGATCTTGAACTACGCTCCTCTCGACCATTGGGGTTCACAAGGGACGGTTTTTTCATGTATCGATCAGTTTCATTGCGCGCAGTCGTTTGTCTTAGCACGCTCCTCCCTGCGGCGGCCTTGCAGGCGGCCCCAGATGCGGATGTAGCGGCCCTGAAACAAGAACTTCTGGAGTTGAAGCAACGTTACGAAGTACAACAGAAGGCCCTTGCCGTACTGGAGCAAAGGGTCCGCCAGGTCGAGGATCAGCCCGCAGCAGCACCGCCCAAGCGCCTGGCCAAGTCGCCGGCCGATCTCAAGGGCAATCAGCAGGTCGCCGGCACCGGCGCGGGCGCGGCCTCCGGAGGCGCTGCCGGCGGGGGCAGTTCCTATGGTCAGTCACTCAAGGATGATTCGGCACCGGCACAAAGCGTGAGCAACCTCTACGACGAGGCCAGCGGCTTCTTTGGCGGCGGCAAGTTCAGCGTCGAAACCGGCATCAGCTACTCACGCTACGATGCGCGGCAATTGACCCTCAATGGCTTCCTGGCCCTGGACTCGATCCTGCTGGGCAGCGTCAACCTGGACCGGATCAAGTCGGATAACTGGACCCTGGACCTGACCGCCCGCTACAACCTGAACAACCGTTGGCAGTTCGATATCAACGCCCCCGTGGTCTACCGCGAGTCCACCTATCAGTCGGGTGGAGCTGATAACAACGCACAAAGCACCTCAGAACAGACGGTAACCCGTGATCCGACCCTGGGCGATATCAACTTTGGCGTGGCGTACAAATTCCTCGACGAATCTGACTACAGGCCCGATGCGGTGGTGAGCCTGCGGGTCAAGGCCCCTACCGGCAAGGATCCATTCGGTATCAAGTTCGTACCTTCATCCAACAACGACAACTTGGCAGTGCCTGAAAGCCTGCCGACGGGTAACGGCGTCTGGTCCATCACGCCAGGTATCTCCCTGGTCAAGACCTTCGACCCGGCGGTACTTTTCGGCAGCTTGTCCTACACCCACAACCTGGAAGAGTCGTTCAGTGATATCAGTTCCGATCTGAACTCCAAGATTCCGGGCAAGGTCAGCCTGGGTGACAGCTTCCAGATCGGCGCCGGCGTCGCCTTCGCCCTCAACGAGAAGATGAGTATGTCGTTCTCGGTCTCGGACCAGATCCAACGCAAGAGCAAGCTCAAGCAAAATGGCGGCGACTGGCAGTCGGTGGTTTCCAGCGATGCCAACGCCGGCTACTTCAACGTCGGCATGACCATTGCTGCCACCGACAACTTGACCGTAGTGCCCAACCTGTCCATCGGCATGACCCAGGATGCCCCGGACTTCACCTTCAGCCTGAAATTCCCGTACTACTTCTGACGGCCCCCCAGCTACAAAAAAAAGCCCGCTGCGAGATCAATCGCAGCGGGCTTTTTTAGTGCGCGGGTGATTAGCGAATCTGATGCTTGTGCAGCAGGCGGTAGAAGGTCGGGCGCGACACGCCCAGGACCCGGGCGGCGACACTGAGGTTGTCACTGTGGCGGTTGAGCACATCGCACAACGCCTGGCGCTCGGCGCGATGCTTGTAGTCTTCGAGGGTGCCCATGGGCGCGCTGATGGCTTGCTGGCTGAGCAGGCCCAGGTCCCGCGCCTCGATCTGCCGCCCCTCGGCCAACACCAGGCCACGCCGCACCCGGTTGGCCAGCTCGCGGACATTGCCCGGCCAATCATGTTTGCCCATGGCCACCAGGGCGTCCTCGCTGAAGCTGCGCGGGCGGCGCCCGGTTTCCTGGCTGTAGAAGTGGGAAAAGTGGTTGGCCAGCATGCCCAGGTCGCCGTGGCGTTCGCGCAACGGCGCGGTGACCACTTGCAGGACATTGAGCCGGTAATACAGGTCCTCGCGAAAACGGCCCTTGCCAATTGCCGACTCCAGGTCGACGTGGGTTGCGGCCAACACCCGCACATCCACCGGGATCGGCTGGCTGCCGCCGACCCGTTCGATGTGCTTTTCCTGGAGAAAGCGCAGCAGGTTGGCTTGCAGTTCCAGGGGCAGGTCACCGATTTCATCCAGAAACAGCGTGCCGCCGTGCGCCGCCTCGATACGCCCGACCTTGCGCTGGTGAGCCCCGGTGAAGGCGCCCTTTTCATGGCCGAACAACTCGGACTGGATCAGGTGCTCGGGAATCGCCCCGCAGTTGATCGCCACGAAGGGTTTGCTGTGCCGCTGGGATTGCCGGTGCAGGGTCCGGGCCACCAGCTCCTTGCCGGTCCCGCTTTCGCCGCGGATCAGTACCGGTGACTCGGTGGGCGCCAGCTTGCTCAAGAGTTTGCGCAGATCGCGGATCGGCCGGCTGTCGCCCAGCAGCTCATGTTCGGGCTGCTCGATATGGATGGCGCCCTGCCCGCGCAGACGCGCCATGCCGAAGGCCCGACCCAGGGTGACCTGGACCCGCGAGACATCGAACGGCAGGGTGTGAAAGTCAAAAAACCACTCGCAGACAAAGTCCCCGACCTTCTGCAACCGCAGCACATCGGGGCTCAGCACCGCGATCCACTCGGTGCCGCTGCGGCTGATCAGGTCCTTGACCGCTTCGGGGCGTTCCAGATGAAAGGGTTGCAGGCGCAGCAGGCCAACATCGCAGGAACGGTCGGCGGCCGCCTCCAGGCCACAGCTGTCGACGTTCCAGCCAACAGAGCGCAAGCCGGGCAGCAGACGATGACAATCGTCACACGGATCAACCACCAACAGTCGACGTTGCACAGGGGCTTCGAGCATGACTGATCCTTGGCGCCAAATAGAGGAAAAGTTATTAGAAACAACACTTTGGCAAACCTGGGTGTAACGTTAGCAAGAACTTGACAGCGTCTTGTACCGTTTGTTTATAGCGCTAATAGCCAAACCGACTAACCAGCTGCGCTTTTATCGGTTTGTGTGCTCGGCTTAATCCCCAACCTTTCGGTTAACTTTCAACTTTATTGACTTGGGCCCCTTGTTTGAAAGAAACACGAAATTTATCGATTAAATGTGTGACCCGTCTTCACAGTGGGGCATCAGTACAAGTACCAGCCGAACGGTAAGCCCAACCGACGGCACATCATTTGATTGGGCACCTTAAGAGAGAAGACCCCATGAACGCCCCGCTCCGTATCAACGAAGCACTCTTGATCGCCGACCGCGCATTCCAGCCATTTCAATGCGTAGCCTGGGCCCCACAAGACGGTAATGGCGAACTGAGCCTGACCGTCATCGACCGCACCAATACCCGTATTGGTCGCAAACAGATCCCCAGCAGTGCCTATTCCGATCCGGCACAACTGGAAAACCTGCTCAAACAAGCCCGCGCCGAGTTGAGCCAGGAAGGTTACACACTGCAGTCCTGGGCCATGCCCAAGTAAGCTCGGTTGACGTTGGCAGCAACCTGAATCGCAGCCAACAAACCACACCCCAAAAAACCGCGAGTTCGCCACTTCGCGGTTTTTTTATGCGCAGGTTTTAGCCCTTCCCAGCACCTCGGTTCCAGAGACGTGATTAAACCTCCTTCAGCATTGGGCAGATCGGCGACCCGCTTATTCAAACTTTAGTTGTATTGAAGAACACAGACACCTACACAGACGCAGTCAGTCTGTGCGATAGCACACATAGGTTTATAAATACTTTCCCAGCAACGACTGCACCTAACAACTTCCCCGCCACTCACCGACCGCATAACGCCATCTTTTAATCCATATAAAATCACGAGCAACCAGCAAGTCACCACTTATATAGTCACACTCAAAATACAAGTGACATCAAACTAACATTTATCCTTCTGCAAAAACTCAAAACCATAAAAATCCAACAGCGCTGGCGACGATCATTAATGCAGCAAGACCACGTCAAGGTCAAAACATATAAACAAGCTCTTATTTAAACTTTTAGTAGCTTTAACAACACGCGCAGTTTATTCGTGTTAAAAACCAAGACCTATCACACCAACACTATCTTTTAACTGACATCACTCAACGGGCTCTCTATGTCCTTTACTCGACGCCGTTTTATGCTCGCAAGTTCAGCCTGCCTGTTAGTCAGCGCCCCACTCTTTTTGCCGACAGGTATCGCGCAGGCCGCCGGGCTGAGAACCACAGCAACAGCCTTGAATGGCTTTTTGGAGCTTTCACGAGCGCTGACCGGACATGCCGACCTCAATCCCATCACCAGCGCCCGGATCCTGGCTGCGCTGGAAAATCAGGACAGCCACTTCGAGCATCATGTCGGCGCGCTGAGCAACCTGCTGCGCCCGGACCAATCCGCCCAGCAATTGCTGGTGACGGCCAGCGATGCGGGTTTGCGCGTCCCAGCGCTGACGATTGTCACAGCCTGGTACACCGGGACTATCGGCCGGGACGCGCAAGCGGTCAGCGTGTCTTTTTACGACGCCTTGATGTTTCGGCCCACCCTGGATGCCTGCAACGTACCCAGTTATTGCCAGCACGGCCCCCAGGGCTGGGTTCACCCGCCACCGGCCGTTGGTGTTTCAGCACCGGTCTGATTGCCCCTTCTTTTATGCACGCGCCGTGAGCAAATAGCCTAATGAACAGTCCTATTAAAAAAACCAACGGCGATATTGAGGCCGATGTGGTTATTGTGGGCTCCGGAGTAGTGGGAGCCATGATCGCCGATCAACTGGCACGACAAGGACATTCAGTATTGATCCTGGAAGCCGGCCCCATTATTGAACGAGCTCAAGTCGTGGAGAACTTTCGCAACCTGCCCTTCGATCACCGCCTGATTGACAAACCCGACTACCAAACTATTTATCCGCAAACGCCCTATGCACTCGCGCCCTTATATTTCCCGGACAACAACTACATCAGCCTGAGTGGTCCCGACAGCAATAGCTTCAAGCAATATTACTTGCGTGCCGTAGGCGGCACGACTTGGCATTGGGCCGGTTCGAACTGGCGCCATCTGCCGGTGGACTTTGTCTTGAACAGCACCTACGGCGTGGGTCGCGACTGGCCGATTTCCTACGATGAACTCGAACCCTATTACTGTCGCGCCGAAGAAGAGATGGGAATATCGGGGCCTCACGATCCTGCCCTGCAATCCCCCTCGCAGCGCAGTCGTCCCTATCTGTTCGACATGATACCCAGGGGCTACGCCGACAATTATGTGGCCAGTGTGGTGAACCCCCACGGCTATCACTTTGTTCCCGTACCCCAAGCACGCAGTGTCACGCCCTGGGAGGGGCGTCCGGCCTGTTGTGGCAGTAACAACTGCCAACCGATTTGCCCGATCGGCGCCATGTACGCCGGTATTCAACATGTGCAGAAAGCCGAACGAAATGGCGCCCTGGTGCTGGCCGAGTCGGTGGCCTACAAAATCGATACCGATCAGAACAACAAGGTCACGGCGGTGCATTGGTACGACGCCAAGCGCCAGTCACATCGCGCCAGCGGCACGGTGTTCGTACTGGCCTGCAATGCGATAGAGACACCTCGCCTGCTGCTACAGGCCGCCAATCCGGCCAACCCCAATGGCATCGCCAACTCCTCGGACCAGGTGGGCCGCAACATGATGGACCACACCGGCTTCTACTGTTCGTTCCTGGCCGACAAACCGATCTGGGGCGGTCGCGGCCCTCAGGAAAACAGCAGCATGGTCGGCATGCGCGATAGCCCGACTCGCGCGGATCACTCCAGCTTCAGCTTTATTTTCGATAACCGCTCACGGGTGCCCAATGCCACCCAGCAAGCCCTGGACATGGGGTTGGTCGGCGTCGAGCTGGATGAAGAAATCCGCCGGCGCGTGGCATTCGGCATCTACATCACGGTGATGATGGAGCCCCTGCCTGACGCCAATAACCGCCTGACCCTGAGCAATACCCGTTTTGATGGGCTAGGTCTGGCCTGCCCGGACATCCACTACGACACCGGCGACTATGTCCGCCGCGGCGCGGTGGCGGCACGTGAACGGCTGCGGCATCTGAGCGGGTTGTTTAACGGAGTCGAATTCCACACCAGCCCCTTCAACGGCAACAACCACCTGATGGGGTCGACCATCATGGGCGACGACCCGAAAACCTCGGTGGTCGACGGTGACTGTCGTGCCCATGACCATGCCAACCTCTGGTTGCCGGGCGGCTCTGCAATGCCTTCGGGAAGCGTGGTCAACAGCACCTTGACCATGGTGGCTTTAGGATTGAAGGCTGCGGATTCGATTTCCAGCTCCTTGGCGGGTAACTGATGATGACCGGCCTTCTACGCTCATCGAATGACCTGCGGCGATTGTGCCGACGGGTAAACAGCACCGCGCTGCTCCTGCTGCTGGGGCTCATGCTCCCCGCAGCCCAGGCCAAGGACGCCTCGGCGCTCGCCTTGTCGAAAAAAATTGAAGAGGGCCACTATCTGGCCCGGGCTGCCGACTGCACGGCTTGTCATACCCGCCCCGGGAGCAACCTCGAGTTTGCCGGGGGCTACCCCATCATCTCGCCGCTGGGCGTCATCTACTCGAGCAACATCACCCCCTCCAAAATCGCCGGCATCGGCAACTACAGCGAAGCCCAGTTTGCCAATGCCTTGCGCAACGGCATCCGCGCCGATGGAGCGCATCTGTACCCGGCCATGCCCTACACCTCATACAGCCAGCTAAAAGATGAGGACATCCACTCGCTGTACCTCTACTTCATGCACGGGGTGGTGGCGGTTGACAATGTGCCGCCGCAGACCGCGTTGCCCTTTCCCTTCAACATCCGCAGTTCAATGCTGGGGTGGAACCTGCTGTTTCTCAAGAAAGGGCCCTTCATCGATAACCCGGACCATAGCGAGGCGATCAATCGTGGCGCGTACCTGAGCCAGACCCTGGCGCATTGCAGCGTGTGTCACACCCCGCGCAATGTGCTGATGGCCGAACAAGACGACAAACTCTTTACCGGGGCGGCGTTGGCTGGCTGGCACGCGCCCAACATTACCTCCGACCCTGTCAGCGGCATTGGCGGTTGGAGCGATGCCGAACTGGTGAGCTATTTGCAGACGGGCGTCGCCCAAGGCAAGGCCCGCGCCGGCGGCGGCATGGCCGAGGTGGTGGAAGACAGCCTGCAATACCTCAAGACAGAGGACATCAGTGCCATCGTGTCTTACCTGCGCACCATCCCGCCCATCCGCTCGGCCCAGGACCGCAAAAGCGCCTTCAGCTTCGGCCAGCCCAGCAGCAGTGAGGCGACGTTACGCGGCCTGTCAGCCATCAATGCCAGTGACAGCCTCAACAACGGCGCCGCGTTGTTCAGCAGCAACTGCTCCAGCTGCCACCAACCCGATGGCCGTGGAAGCAACAACCAGGCCTTTCCGCCGCTGTTCAACTCCAGCACTACCGGAGGCAGTCACAAGGGTGAAGCCAATAACCTGGTGGCGACCATCCTGTTTGGCGTTGATCGTAACGTGGGCGGGACCCAGGTATTCATGCCCGGGTTCGGGACGCAATCAGCGGTCAATGCCCTGAGCGATCAACAGATCGCGTTGATCGCCAACCACGTGTCCCGGGAGTTTGGCGACCCGACCCTGCAAATCAGCGCCGAGCAAGTCGCCCTGATCCGCGCCGGTGGAGCACCACCGTTACTGGCCAGGGTCCAGCCCTATCTCGCGCTGCTGTTGATCGGGGCTCTGATGCTGCTGGGGCTGGTATCTGTCGTGCTGTATCGACGTCGCCGTCGCCCGTATTAGCGCCTGCGCTTAACAGCACACCCGGGCTGCGCTCGGTAACCAGCCTGCTCACGCCCGCGAAGCCACGGCCTCGCGGGCTTTTTTCTGTCAGCCCTTCTGATGTTCGGCGCCAAGCACGCCAAAGGCGATTCAGACCGCACAGTGTGTTTGCCGATTCCGCGACAGCCTCGCCTGTTTTCTCCCGCCATTCAGCGTGGCACTGGCACACAAGTGATTGGCAGCCACAACAACTCTCTCCCTGAATGGCTAAGGCAGACTGGGCCTGCAGACCCCTGCCCCTGCATGCACGATCCGCAGCCTAATAATTCAGGGAGCCCCCCGATGCGAATAAACAGGATCCTCTTTCACTCAACCCTGGCCCTGGGCATCTGCCTGGGCGGGTTGCCCGCCTGGGCCGATTTGCCCGCCGACACCATCGGCCAGGTCACCCTGGCGGTGCCACCCGAGCCGCACCGAGCCTACGTGGTGGATGTGGAGTTCGAAAACTTCGTTACCGGCCGGGTCACGGTGATCGACGCGGACGCCAAGCGCATGCTCGGCATGGTCAGCACCGGATTTGCCGCCCCGGCCACCCTGAGCCCGGACCAGAAATACCTCTACAGCGCCGACGCCTTCTACTCACGCGGCACCCGCGGCACCCGCACCGACGTATTAACGGCCTGGAACACCTCGACCCTGTCCCCCGACTGGGAAGTGGTGATCCCCTCCAAGCGCGCGTCGATCCTGACCCAGCGCTATGCCCTTGGGGTCAGTTCCGACAGCCGCTTTGCCTACGTCTATAACTTCACCCCTGCAACCTCGGTCACCGTGGTCGACACCCAAAGCAGGAGCGTGGCCAGCGAAATCGCCATCAGCGGTTGTGTGCTCAGCTACCCGGTGGGCAAACGCAGCTTCGCCTCGTTGTGTGGCGATGGGCAATTGCAGGTGGTCAAGCTCAATGAGCAAGGCCAGGAAGCCTCCCGCAGCCAGACGCCGTTTTTCGACCCCAATAAAGAGAAGCTCAACGAACGCGGAATCGCCGTAGGCGACATCTATTACTTCACCAGCACCACCGGCACCGTGCGCGGCGTGGACTTTTCCGGCGACACGCCCAAGTTCCTTCCCGCCTGGTCCCTGGTCGACGCCAAGGAACAACAGGCCGGCTGGGCACCTGGCGGCTGGCAGCTGCTGGCAGTGGCGCCCAGGCTCAATCGTCTGTACGCGATCATGCATGCCGATCACCAGGCCATGAAGTGGGAAGACCCGAGCCCCTATATCTGGGTGTTCGACCTGAAGACCGGCAAGAAGATCGGCACCCTCGAAGCACCGAACCCGGTCTGGAGCCTGCACGCCACCCAGGATGAAAAGCCCCTACTGATCGGCACCAACGTCAGCGGCGGCCTGGAAATCTTCGACCTCAAGAGCGGCAAGTTCAACGGGACGATGGACAAGATCGCCAAGACCCCGATCCAGGTCCTGAGCCACTAACCCGCGTTCCACTCCAGGAGGCTCCCCATGCAACCTGATCCACTTTTCACCTTGACCGGGGCCCTGTGCACGGCGGTGATTCTGGCCAGCGCCGCGACCCATAAAGTCCGTGCACCGGCCCGCTTCAGTGCCCAACTGCAAGCCTATCAACTGCTGCCCAGTGCCCTGGTGCGCCCGGTTGCCCGCGGTCTGCCATGGCTGGAACTGGCCCTGGCCTTCGCCCTGCTGCTGCCGCTCAGCCGCACTGGCGCCGCAATGGCGGCGGCGGCCTTGCTGGCGCTGTACGCCACCGCGATGGCCATCAACCTCTGGCGCGGGCGCAAGGACATTGATTGCGGCTGCGCCGGGCCGCACCAGCGCCAGCCGATCCGCCCGCTGCTGCTGATCCGCAACGGCCTGCTGGTCGCCGTGGCACTGCTTGCCGCCTGGCAGCCCGAGAGCCGTGCGCTGGGCCTGTTCGACGCCTTCGTGGTGCTCGCCGCCAGCGCGGTGGCGTTACTGATTTATGCCGCAGCCGATGGCCTTCTGGCCAACAGCCCAGGTCTTCTCAAATTGATTGGAAGGTGAATGATGCAAGCTCTGATTGTTTCCAACGTATTGCTCTGGTGCCTGCTGATTGCCCTGGCGTTCGCCGTGATGGGGCTGGTGCGGCAGATCGGTATTCTGCATGGCCGCATCGCGCCGGCCGGTGCGTTGATGCTGGACAAGGGCGTGGCGGTCAACGAGCCGGCGCCGAAAGTCACCGCCGCCGACCGTGACGGGCGTCCGGTGAACTTCGGTTATGCCGGCGACAAGGGCCAACTGCTGTTTTTCCTGTCGCCGACCTGCCCGATCTGCAAGTCGCTGCTGCCGGCCATCAAATCCATTGCCAGGGAACAGGCCGAGCGCCTGGAGGTGATCTATGTCAGCGATGGCGACCTGGAGGCCCAGCGCAAGCTGATCACCGAGTTCAAGCTCGAAGGCGCGCGCTATGTGGTCGGCCCGGAAGTCGGCATGACCTACCAGATCGGCAAGTTGCCCTACGCGGCCCTGATCGACAGCAGCGGCACCTTGCGCGCCAAGGGCCTGGTCAACTCCCGCGAGCACCTGGACAGCCTGTTCGAAGTCGAGCATCTGGGCAGCGCGACACTGCAGGACTACCTGCACCGCGACCACGTCCACACGCACGCGCCACAACAATAAGCCAAGGAGTCCTCCATGAAATTACTCGACCTTCTGTTCGAGCGCTCCACCCGGCGGGTCGCCGACACCACTTCACGGCGCAAGCTGCTGTCGCGCCTGGGCTCGCTGATGGTGGTGGGCGCCGCCCTGCCCCTGCTTCTGCCGATCGACCGCACCTCCAAGGCCCTGGCCGCCGAAGCACCGAAAGCCGGCGACCCGGGCGACCCCACCAGTTGCGACTACTGGCGCTACTGCTCGATCGACGGTTTTCTCTGCAGTTGCTGCGGCGGCACCGTGACCGCCTGCCCGCCGGGGGCCGAAGTCTCGCAAATCACCTGGATCGGCACCTGCCGCAACCCGGGGGATGGCAAGGACTACATCATTTCCTACAACGATTGCTGCGGAAAACACAGCTGCGCCCAGTGCGCCTGCACCCGCAACGACAGCGAGGAACCGCTGTACCGCCCGTTCAACAACAACGACGTGAACTGGTGCCTGGGCGCCAAGTCCCACGTCTACAACTGCACCATCGCGGTCATCCGCGGCGTGGCGGTCTAAGGTGGGCGGCGCCTTGCGCACCCGGTTGCTGCTCGGACTGCTGTGCCTGATCGCCGCCCCGCTGGCCCTGGCCCGGGCCATTCCCGACCCGCAGCAACGGCCGGCGCCCGGCAACGAGCGGCCCCAGGTGCCCATCGCCGAGGCTGGCTACAGCACAGCGGTCAACTATCAGTTGCAATGCGCCGGCTGCCACCAGGCCAGCGGCCAGGGCTCCCCGGCCAATGACACGCCGCGCATGCGCGGCTTTGTCGGCAACTTTCTCAAAGTCGCCGGCGGCCGGGAGTTTCTGGTCCGGGTCCCCGGCATCTCCCAATCCGCCCTCAACAACGCGCAACTGGCAGACATGCTGAACTGGCTGCTGACCCGCGACGGCATGGCCGGTGACAGCCTGCCGCAACAGGTCCAGCCCTACACGGCCGAAGAAGTCAGCGCGATCCGCAGCGTCTCCATCCTCAACCTGCCCGACACCCGGTCCGGGCTGATCAAGGCGATGCAGGCGCAGGGGATTGTGATCGAGGACGGGATGCCGCGTTAGGCAGTGGGCACGTCCGGGCGATAAGCGGCGTCAGACAGGAGCGAAAGCGACACGGCCATTGCCCCAGTGATGCGGCAAGGGCCTGGTCAGGAAGGCAGCGCACAGACCCTGTCCATTCAGCAGCAGCCCCGGCAAACGGGGCTGCTGTTGTTCACTTAAACGACAGCATTAGCAGAAAGACATCTGTGGCGAGGGAGCTTGCTCCCGCTAGGCCAGGCTGGCCCTTCAGCGTGGAGCATCCTCAAACATGGGACTGCTACGCACCGGAGCGCCGGCCGGTCCAGCGGGAGCAAGCTCCCTCGCACACGTACAGTGTTCATCCTCAGATGGACGGCATCAGGCTTACGGGGCTGGCTGTTGCCTCAAGGCTCAATGAGCAATGCACACCGATTTCAACTCGGTATAGGCCTCGATCACCGCGCGCCCGAATTCACGGCCCATCCCCGACTGCTTGAC
The DNA here is from genome assembly GCF_059862355.1 of Pseudomonas sp. MF09150. Classification (NCBI taxonomy): domain Bacteria; kingdom Pseudomonadati; phylum Pseudomonadota; class Gammaproteobacteria; order Pseudomonadales; family Pseudomonadaceae; genus Pseudomonas; species Pseudomonas sp. MF09150. The sequence continues at coordinate 362,782 of NZ_JCBCUS010000001.1, forward strand.
CCCGCCGAACGGCATGTTCGGGTCCAGCAGCACGTGGGCATTGACCCACACCGTACCGGCCTGGATCCGTGGCACCAGGTTCATGGCCTTGGTCAGGTCGTTGGTCCACAGGCTGGCCGCCAGGCCGTAAGGGCTGTCGTTGGCCATGGCGATGGCGCTGTCTTCGTCGTCGAACGGGATCACCGACAGCACCGGGCCGAACACCTCCTCATGGGCCACGGCCATGCTGTGGTCAACGTCCGCCAGCACCGTTGGCTGCACGAAAAATCCGTCCAGGTTCAGCGCCTCGCCGCCTGCCACCAGGCGCGCGCCCTGCTCCCTTGCCAGCTCGATATGCTTGAGCACGCTCTGTTGCTGCTTGCGCGAGACCAGCGGGTTGATCGCTGCCGAAGGGTCCATGCCGGCGCCGATACTCATCCCGGCCACCGCCGCCGCCAGGCCGTCGACAAACGCCTGATAACGCGAACGCTGCACATAGAAACGCGACGCGGCGGCGCATACCTGCCCCTGGTTCAGCAGGCCACCAAGCAGCGCGCCCTGGATCGCCTTGGGAATGTCGGCGTCGGCCAGCACGATCATCGGGTTCTTGCCCCCCAGTTCCAGGGCGAAACGGGTCATGTTCTGCAACGCCGCCACGCCCACGCCTTTGCCGACTTCGGTGGAGCCGGTGAACGACACCTTGCTGATCAGCGGGTGCGACGCCAGGGCATTGCCCACCGTGCTGCCGCGCCCGGTGACCACGTTGAATACCCCGGCGGGAATCCCGGCCTCGAATGCCAGCTCAGCCAGGCGCAAGGCGGTCAGCGGCGTCTCGCTGGCGGGCTTGATCACCACCGTGCAGCCACAGGCCAGGGCCGGCATCAGCTTCCAGGCGCTGATCATCAACGGGAAATTCCACGGCACAATGCCCGCCACCACGCCTACTGGTTCACGTCGGGCAAAGGCGGTGAAGCGCGTGCCTTCGGGAATCGGGATCGACACATCCAGGGTCTGGCCTTCGATCTTGGTTGCCCAGCCGGACATGTAGCGCATGAACTCCACCGTGGCGCCGACATCGAGCATCCGCGCGATGTTGATCGACTTGCCCTGGCTGAGGGTTTCCAACTGGGCCAGCTCCTCGGCGTGCTGCTCCACCAGCGCAGTGAAGCTCAACAGAATCCGCTCGCGATCAGCCGGGCGCAGACCAGACCAGATGCCGGAGGTGTAGGCCCGGTGAGCCGAGGCCACGGCCTGATCGAGGACCTCCAGCCCGACATCCGCTACCCGGGCAATCTCCTGGCCGGTGGCCGGGTTCAGGACCGGCGTGGTCGGGCCGTCGTCGAGGTGCCAGCGGCCGTCGATAAAACAACCATGCTGGCGCTGTAGAAACGCGCTGACCTGGGGCAGAACTTCAACCTTGCTCATGCAGACTCCTGATAAGGAACGGCCTTGCGGCCCGTGGTGAGAGAGATCGAAGTGTTGCTGCTGGGAAACCAGCGGGGTTTGCTTTGTATGCCAGACGTATTGGTGAGGCTGCCAGGCTGTATCAATAGGAGCCCTGTTGCCACTGTCGAAGGTGGCGCTGGCCGGCATGGGCATCGAGGGTGTTCCCGGCCGATCCGGGTGTTGGCAGCGGCTACAGGATTGCGCTGTAGCCGCTGCCGCCAGGCTACGCTGGCCGGCATGAACGCCGTAGGTGCTTCAGACAGATCAAGGGTGCTCGTGAACTCCGCCAGCGGCGGCGGGGCTCAGGCGTAACGCTTGCGGTATTCGCCGGGGGACACGCCGAACCGCGCCTTGAACGCGGTGGAAAAATGGCTGGAATCGCTGAAGCCCCAGGAATACCCCAGCGCCGACAGCTTCTGTTCCGCCCCGGGCTGACGCAGTGATTCGGCGCAAAAATCCAGGCGCCGGTTCTTGATGTACTGCGCCACCACCAGGCCTTTCTTGGCGAACAGCCGGTACAGCCCACGCACCGAAACCCCCACCTCGCGAGCCAGCCACTCGGGGCACAACTCCTCGCAACGAATATGCTCGTCAATAAAGGCAAAGCTCTTGCACAAGATGCGTTGGTGCGGGTCGACGCTGTCTTCGCTGGCGCTGATGGCCGGTCGCAGCAGGCTGATCATCGCGTCCAGGGTCGCTTCGCTTTCCACCTGATTGAGTTGCGGCTGGCAGGTGGTTTCGAGAATCAGCCGATGGGAGAGCATGGCGATCGGCGAAGTCGCCGGGATCCGCCGCCCGCACTGGACCTGGTTGAAGCGCAAGGCTTGCTCCACCTGTTGGTGGGGCAAGATCAGCGACAACTGGCGCGAGTTGTCGCTGTAGGTGAAATCACTGGGGCGTGACGCATCGATCAAGGTGATATCGCCCGCAGAAAGCTTGACCCGGCTATCGCCCTGGGCCATGCCGGCCGTGCCTTCCAACTGGAACACTGCGAAATACTTGTTGCCCTCATTGGCCGCCACCTCGCGCGCAGTGCGGTACAGGCGCGCCTGGCAGGCATCGACGAAACTGAGCTTGAGCGCCCCGCTTCGGAACTCGCGGATTGCACCGGAAAACGCCGGCCCCAGGGCCTGGGCATCGAAGGCACCGCAGATCTGGTTGATCTGGTTCAGCCACTGATCAAACCCTTCACGCTGTTGTGCGTTGCACGCTCTCATGTCGAACCTCACCAGGCATTATTTTTATTCTGCCCGGCCGTCTGTGGCGACCGGGATGACGGCTGTTCTCCTGAACGCTCCTGCTCCGTGGTTCTGCTTACTTCAACCCGCCAAAACGCCGATAAAAACTTTCCCCGACATCCGGCAGCGGCCCATCGGCATTTTCCAGGGCATGGTTCAGCCACTCCTCGGCCCGGGCATAGATCAGTCGATAGATGTTGCGGCACAACTGACGCGCCGCCCGGCCTTCCCAGTCGCCGGGAAGCAACTCATCCGGCAACTGCGGGTCGCGCAGCAGCAACTTGCGGTATTCATGAATAAGCAGGAGACGAGCCAGGAAACAATCCGCCGGCTGCAGTTGCTCCTGCTCGCGAAGCGCCTGCCAGAGCGGTCGGAACAGCTGGATGAACTCGCTGTAGTGCGCCGCCAGCTCGTCGATGTTCCAACTCTCGCGCACCTGCAGGCGCAAGGCTTTGGAGGCCATTACATCCTGGGCGGTGGTTTCAAAGACGATGGTGTCTTCCTGCACCCCCAGGTCGAGCAGCGTGGCGTTGATGTCGGCGCGATCACTGCGGGGGCAAGCCAGCACCACCGGCGAGATCGCACCAAATCCTTGCCACTCCAATTCTTCGCGCACCTGCTTGCGCTTGTCCTGATTGAGCTGGGACAGCATCACCAGGCTCCAGGAGCCGTCCCAGGCCGGCACACTGGCGTTGTAGACCCGCTTGAAGGCCTTGTCGAAACGGCGGCGACCCGTGCCGGTCAGGCTGTAATAACTGCGGCGCCCGACCTTTTCTGCGGTCAGCCAACCTTCCTTGCTCAAGCGGAAGATCGAGGTGCGGATCAGCCGCTCATTGATGCCGATCGGCTCCAGCAATTGAATCAGGCTGCCCAGCCACACCGTACCGCCGTGGGGTTCGATGGCGTCGCCGTACAGGGTAATGATCAGCGAGCTGGCGCGAATCGGCGTCTGCTCCTGGAAACGAGTAATAAGTTGATTCAAAGGTGCGAGGGACGACATGGGCGTACCGAGAAAAAAGGAATAAATATACCGGGTTTCATAACGCTCGACCCGGCTGCGGCATTATTGCGCACCTTTGGTTCGAAAGCCGCTGTCGCTGTGACGAGGACGATCGGTTTCGGGCGCGGCCAGGGGCTCGCAGACCTGCATGTTCTCCAGGCAACGCCGGGTCAGCACCTGATATTCGCGGGTTCCGGCCTGCTTCCAGGCCACTTCGTCGTCACTCAGGCGGCGCTTGACGCTGGCCGGCGTGCCCAGCACCAGCGACTGCTCCGGGCATTCGAACCCGGCCCGGACGAAGGCGGCGGCGGACACAAACGAACGCGGCCCGATGCGGGCGTTATCCATCACCACCGCATTCATCCCGACCAGCACATCGGCGCCGATCCGGCAGCCGTGCAACACCGCGCCATGACCAATGTGCCCGTTGCGCTCGACCACCGTGTCGCTGTCGGGAAAGCCATGCATCACACAGGTGTCCTGCAGGTTGGCACCCTCTTCCAGCACGATCCGGCCGAAATCGCCGCGCAAACTGGCCAGCGGCCCGACATAACAATGAGGCCCGATAATCACATCGCCGATCAGCACGGCGGACGGATGCACATAGGCGCTGGGATCGACCACCGGGGTCAGGCCATCGAGGCTGTAGCAGGTCATGAAACACTCCTGATAAGGCGCTGCAGGAAGCACTGCGCAAAGCGATGCCGTAATGGCTGCACTTTGTATCACATCGTTTTAATCGAACAAAGCGATTAAAAGCGTATCGCTTCACGATCAAGACACAAGGCAGCCCTGCGCCGAACAACAAACACGCTTTAAAACCAATGAAACAGGGGTTAAAAGAATCAAAAACACCCGTTGATCTGTAGCAATTGGCCATCCAACGACAAGCAATAAGACACATTAAATCAATTTTAATATTGCATTCGTGTATCGCATTTGCGATATACTCGGCGAAAACCGGCGTCCCAGCCGATCCAATAATGAGCCGGCCCCAGGCCGAGCGTGCACCCGAGGGCATCCGCCATGCCTCAAACCCTTGCCGTCGAATGCTTCGAGCACGGCGTACGCCTGATTACCCTGCAACGCCCCCAGGCCTTGAACGCCCTGACCACCGAGTTGCTGGCGGAACTGGCCAGCGCCCTGGCCGAGGCTGAAGCCGACCCCGATGCCCGAGCGGTGGTCCTGACCGGCAGCGCCAGAGCGTTCGCCGCCGGCGCCGACATCAAGGAAATGGCCGAGCGCGACCTGGTGGGCATCCTCAATGACCCGCGCCAGGCGTCGTGGCACGCCATCACCCGCTTCAGCAAACCACTGATCGCCGCCGTCAACGGTTTCGCCCTGGGCGGTGGCTGCGAACTGGCGATGCACGCCGACATCATTATTGCCGGCGAAGACGCCCGCTTCGGCCAGCCGGAAATCAACCTCGGGATCATGCCCGGCGCCGGCGGCACCCAACGCCTGTTGCGCGCTGTCGGCAAGTCTGTGGCCATGCAAATGGTCCTTGGCGGCGAATCGATCGACGCCCGCCACGCCCTGCGCGCCGGCCTGGTGAGCGAAGTCACCCAGCCCGAATTCACCGTCGAGCGCGCCCTGCAACTGGCTACGCTGATTGCTGGCAAAGCCCCGCTGGCAGTGCGCCTGGCCAAGGAGGCGCTGCTCAAGGCCATGGACACCGACCTCGCCACGGGCCTGCGCTTCGAACGCCAGGCCTTCACCCTGCTGGCCGGCACCCGTGACCGCGACGAAGGCATACGCGCCTTCCAGGACAAGCGCCCGGCGCACTTCAGCGGGCAATGACCCGGCCCAGGCCCCCTTATTCGAACGACCTCGCAGAGAGCGCCATGACCATGAACTTCGAACACATCCTGTTTTCCATCGAGGCCGGCGTCGCCCTGCTCAGCCTCAACCGCCCCGAGCAACTCAACAGCTTCAACGCGCAGATGCACGGTGAAGTCAAACAGGCGCTGAAGCTGCTGCGCAATGACCCGCAAGTCCGGGTGCTGCTGCTGACCGGCGAAGGCCGTGGCTTCTGCGCCGGCCAAGACCTCAGCGACCGCAACGTAGCGCCCGGCAGTGCCGTGCCGGACCTGGGCGAATCCATCGAGAAGTTCTACAACCCGCTGATCCGCCAACTGCGCGATCTGCCGCTGCCGGTGATCTGCGCGGTCAACGGTGTCGCAGCAGGGGCCGGGGCCAATATCCCGCTGGCCTGTGACCTGGTCCTGGCGGCGCGCTCGGCGAGCTTTATCCAGGCGTTCTGCAAGATCGGCCTGATTCCCGACTCCGGCGGCACCTGGACCCTGCCACGCCTGGTCGGCATGGCCCGAGCCAAGGCCCTGGCGCTGCTGGGCAATCGCCTGAGCGCCGAACAAGCCGAGCAATGGGGGCTGATCTACCGCTGCGTCGACGATGCCGATCTGCGCGACGAAGCCTTGAAGCTGGCGCGGCACCTGGCGACCCAGCCGACCTACGGCCTGGCCCTGATCAAGCGCAGCCTCAACGCCAGCCTGCACAACAGCTTCGACGAGCAACTGGAGCTGGAAAAAGACCTGCAACGCCTGGCCGGGCGCAGCGAGGATTACCGCGAAGGCGTCAGTGCCTTTATGGAAAAACGCACACCGACCTTCAAGGGCCGCTGACCATGAGCGCATTGACTACAGACGCCCGCATCGCGGTGATCGGCGCCGGCGCCATGGGGGCCGGCATTGCCCAGGTCGCGGCCCAGGCCGGGCACCGGGTGCAGTTGCTCGACAGCCGTCCCGGCGCTGCCGCCCAGGCCATCGCCGGCATCGACCGCCAGCTCGGCAAGCGAGTGCAGAACGGCAAGCTCGAGGCCCAGGCCCATCGCGCCACCCTGGACCGCCTGCACGTGGCCGAATCCATCGACAGCCTGGCCGACAGCGACCTGATCATCGAAGCCATTGTCGAAAACCTCGAGGTCAAACAGCAGCTGTTTCGTCAGCTTGAAAGCCTGTGCCAGGATAGCTGCATCCTCGCCAGCAACACCTCATCACTGTCGATCACCAGCATCGCCGCCGGCCTGACACGGCCCGAGCGCCTGTTGGGGCTGCACTTCTTCAATCCGGCGCCGGTAATGGCCCTGGTCGAGGTGATCTCAGGCCTCGCCAGCGACCCTGCGCTGGCCCGTTGCCTGTATGACACGGCGGCCGCCTGGGGGAAAAAACCGGTGCACGCCCGATCCACGCCGGGCTTTATCGTCAACCGCGTGGCCCGGCCGTTTTATGCCGAGAGCCTGCGCCTGCTGCAGGAAGGCGCCGCCGACTGCGCCACCCTCGATGCTTTGCTGCGCGAAGGCGGCGGCTTCGCCATGGGCGCCTTCGAGCTCACCGACCTGATCGGCCACGACGTCAACTACGCCGTGACCTGCTCGGTGTTCCACGCCTTCTACGGCGACATGCGCTACCAACCGTCGCTGATCCAGAAAGAACTGGTGGACGCCGGCCATTTGGGCCGCAAGAGCGGCCAGGGCTTCTACAGCTATGCCGAAGGCGCCCCACGTCCAGCCCCTGCCCAGCTCGAAAGCCAGGCCAGCATTGACTGCTGCGAAGTCGAGGGCGACCTCGGCATCGCCCGCGAACTGCTGCCGCGCCTGCGCGAGGCCGGCATTCACCTCACCCTTCGCGACGGCAGCGGCCTGCTGCGGGTTGGCGACGCGGTGCTGGCCCTCAGCGATGGCCGCTCGGCCAGCCAACGCGCCCGTGCCAGCGGCCTGCGCAACCTGATCCTGCTGGACCTGGTGGGCGATTTTTCCAGTGCCGGGCGCATTGCCATCAGTTGCAGCGCCGACACCTCGCCCCAGGCTATGGAGCAAGCCGTGGCGTTGTTGCAGCGCGCCGGGCTCAAGGTCAGCCAAGTCACTGACAGCCCGGCACTGGTGGTGCTGCGCAGCGTGGCGATGCTCGCCAACGAGGCCGCCGACGCCCTCCTGCACGGAGTGGCCAGCGCTGCCGACATCGACCTGGCGATGCGCGCCGGCGTCAACTATCCCCAGGGCCCGCTGGCCTGGGCCGACCGCATCGGCCTGGCGGCGCTGCTGTACGTCCTGGAAAACCTGCAAGCCGCCTATGGCGAAGAACGTTACCGGCCGTCCCTGCTGCTGCGGCGCAAGGTAGCCGAAGGGAGCACCTTCCATGACTAACCACCAAGCCATGAACCTGGCCAGCCAATGCGCACAAAGCCTGTTTGAACGTGACCAGGCCAGCCAGGCCATGGGCATGCGCCTGCTGTCAGTGGCGCCGGGGGCCGCCCGACTGGGCATGAGCGTCGGCGCCCATATGCTTCAGGGCCACGGCACCTGCCACGGCGGCTACCTGTTCGCCCTGGCGGATTCGGCCTTCGCCTTTGCCTGCAACAGTTACAACGAGGCCACCGTGGCCATCGGCTGCAGCATCGACTACATCGCCCCGGCACGCCTGGGCGACACCCTCACCGCCGACTGCATCGAACAAAGCCGTAGCGGTCGCACCGGTAACTACGACGTGCGCATTGAAAACCAGCAAGGGCAGTTGATTGCCCTGTTCCATGGCAAATCCTACAAAGTGCGCGGCCCGGTGCTGGCGCAGGAGACCCCCAATGAATGACGCCCTGATCATCGATGCAGTCCGCACCCCCATCGGCCGCTATGCCGGCGCCCTGAGCAGCGTGCGCGCCGACGACCTTGGCGCGATACCCCTGCGCGAACTGCTGCGCCGCCACCCGCAAGTGGACTGGAGCACGGTCGACGATGTGCTCTACGGCTGCGCCAACCAGGCCGGCGAAGACAACCGTAACGTGGCGCGCATGTCGGCCCTGCTGGCCGGACTGCCGGTCAGCGTACCCGGGACCACCCTCAATCGCCTGTGCGGCTCAGGCCTGGACGCCATCGGCAGCGCGGCGCGGGCGATTCGCTGCGGCGAGGCTTCGCTGATGCTGGTGGGTGGCGTCGAGTCGATGTCTCGTGCACCCCTGGTGATGGGCAAGGCCGAGACCGCGTTTTCTCGCCAGGCGCAGCTTTTCGATACCACCATCGGCTGGCGTTTCGTCAACCCGTTGATGGAGCAGCAATATGGCATCGACTCGATGCCGGAGACCGCCGAAAACGTCGCTGCGCAGTTCAATATCTCCCGCGCCGACCAGGACGCCTTCGCCCTGCGCAGCCAGCAACGCGCCTCTGCCGCCCAGGCCAGCGGGCGCCTGGCCCGTGAAATAGTCGCGGTGCAGATCCCTCAGCGCAAAGGTCCGGCCATCGTCGTCGAACACGACGAGCACCCACGGGGCGACACCACCCTCGAACAGCTGCAAAAGCTCGGCACGCCATTCCGCAAGGACGGCACCGTCACCGCCGGCAACGCCTCCGGGGTCAATGACGGCGCCTGTGCGCTGCTGCTGGCCAATGCCGCCACCGCCCAGCGTTACGGGCTCAAGGCCCGGGGTCGGGTGGTGGCCATGGCCACGGCCGGAGTCGAGCCGCGAATCATGGGCATCGGCCCGGTGCCGGCGACGCGCAAGGTCCTGGAACTGGCCAACCTCAGCCTGGCAGACATGGACGTGATCGAACTCAACGAAGCCTTCGCTGCCCAGGGTCTGGCCGTGCTGCGCGAACTGGGGCTGGGGGATGACGATCCACGGGTCAACCCCAATGGCGGCGCCATCGCCCTGGGCCACCCCCTGGGCATGAGCGGCGCACGCCTGGTGACCACGGCCCTGCACGAACTGGAACAACGCCAGGGCCGCTACGCCTTGTGCACCATGTGCATCGGCGTCGGCCAGGGCATCGCCCTGATTATCGAAAGGTTCTAGTAGAAACAACGCAAGACCCAGGGTGCCGCCAGGTATCCTTGGCGCATGCACTCAAGACCCGCTTGCCGGCGGGTCGCAACACAAAAACAATTCGAGTGAAGTCATGAACATGCCAATTGCCAAAGCCGTGCTTGACCCCGTGCTGGACCCGCTGGAGACCGCCAGCATCGACCAACTGCGCCAGCATCAGCTTGACCGGCTGCGCTGGAGCCTGAACCACGCCTACAACAACGTACCGCTCTATCGCCAGCGTTTCGACGAACTGGGGGTGCACCCTGACGATGTGCGCAGCCTCGATGACCTGGCAAAATTCCCCTTCACCACCAAGTCCGACCTGCGTGACAACTACCCCTACGGCATGTTCGCCGTACCGATGCAGGACGTGGTGCGACTGCACGCCTCCAGCGGCACCACCGGCAAACCGACAGTGGTCGGGTACACCCAGAACGACATCGACACCTGGGCCAACGTGGTGGCGCGCTCGATCCGCGCCGGTGGCGGGCGGCGTGGCGACAAGGTGCATATCTCCTACGGCTACGGCCTGTTTACCGGTGGCCTGGGGGCGCACTACGGCGCCGAGCGCCTGGGCTGCACCGTGATCCCGATGTCCGGTGGGCAGACCGAAAAACAGGTGCAACTGATCAAGGATTTCCAGCCGGACATCATCATGGTCACGCCCTCCTACATGCTCAACATCGCCGATGAAATCGAGCGCCAGGGCATCGACCCGCAAAAGCTCGCGTTGCGCCTGGGCATCTTCGGCGCCGAACCCTGGACCGCCGAACTGCGCAGCGCCATCGAGCAACGACTGGGGATCACTGCCCTGGATATCTATGGCCTTTCGGAAATCATGGGCCCGGGGGTGGCCATGGAGTGCGCCGAGACCAAGGATGGCCCGACCATCTGGGAAGACCACTTCTACCCCGAGATCATCGACCCCATCACCGGCGAGGTACTGCCCGACGGGCAGATGGGTGAGCTGGTCTTCACCTCGTTGAGCAAGGAAGCCTTGCCGATGATCCGTTACCGCACCCGCGACCTGACGCGGCTCCTGCCCGGCACCGCCCGCCCCATGCGCCGTATCGACAAGATCACCGGACGCAGCGATGACATGCTGATCATTCGCGGCGTCAATGTGTTCCCGACCCAGGTCGAGGAACAGGTGCTCAAGGTCCGGCAGCTGTGCGAGAGCTATGAGATCCATCTCTATCGCAACGGCAACCTCGACAGTGTCGACGTACACGTCGAACTCAAGAGCGAGCACCAGCACCTGCCTGAAGAGCAGCAGAAAACCATCTGCAGCGAACTGAGCCGGCACATCAAAACCAACATTGGCATCAGTTCCCGTATCGTTTTGCAGCCGGCGTTCTCCATCAAGCGCTCCGAAGGCAAGGCCTGCCATGTGATCGACAATCGCAAATAACCACCCCTGCCCCTGCCACGCCCCGCATCGCCCGATGCCGGGGCGCCCCTCCGCTTCAAGCCCCTGAAACAGCGTGGTGAACGCCCTCCGTGGCGAGGGAGCTTGCTCCCGCTCGGCTGCGCAGCAGCCGCAATCACCCCGACTCCATCTCCCTGATACACCGCATCACCCGGTTTCAGGGCCGCTGCGCGCCCCAACGGGAGCAAGCTCCCTCGCCACAACGGCCCGACAGTGCTCGCCTGACAGGCTTGAGAAGCCCCCCATCGTTGCAGCCAGAAAACACCCCAACACATCCGATCCCCCCTGTGGCGAGGGAGCTTGCTCCCGCTCGGCTGCGCAGCAGCCGCAATCACCCCGCCTCCATCTCCCTGACGCACCGCATCACCCGGCTTCAGGGCCGCTACGCGCCCCAGCGGGAGCAAGCTCCCTAGCCACAACGGCCCGACAGTGCCCGCCTGACAGCCTTGAGAAGCCCCCCATCGTTGCAGCCAGAAAACACCCCCAAACACAGCCGCCCCTGTGGCGAGGGAGCTTGCTCTCGCTCGGCTGCGCAGCAGCCGCAATCACCCCAACTCCATCTCCCTGAGGCACCGCAACACCCGGTTTTAGGGCCGCTGCGCGCCCCAGCGGGAGCAAGCTCCCTCGCCACAACGGCCCGACAGTGCTCGCCTGACAGCCTTGAGAAACACCCCATCGTTGCAGCCAGAAAACACCCCCAAACACAGCCGATCCCACCTGTGGCGAGGGAGCTTGCTCCCGCTCGGCTGCACAGCAGCCGCAATCACCCCAACTCCATCTCCCTGAGGCACCGCAACGCCCGGTTTCAGGGCCGCTGCGCGCCCCAGCGGGAGCAAGCTCCCTCGCCACAACAGCCCGACAGCACTCGCCTGACAGGCTTGAGAAGCAACCCCTGATCTGGAGCCTTCACCCCCTAATGCGATACAAAAAAATATACGACACGTTATTTTGTGTTTGATATTTATTTATGTATCACATATAAAGTTCTCCATGCCCACGCACACCTTCACGGCGGGAGACACGTCATGTATGCACAGCTGGTAGAAACCGGGGTCAAGAGCATCAAGAGCCTGTCGGAGATGTCCGAACAGGAGCGCGCTTTCCAGGAAAAAATTGATTCGGAAATCAAGATCGAAGCCAAGAACTGGATGCCCGATGCCTATCGCCAGACGCTGATCCGGCAGATTTCCCAACACGCCCACTCGGAAATCGTCGGCATGTTGCCCGAGGGCAACTGGGTGGCTCGCGCGCCGACCCTCAAGCGCAAGCTGCAACTGATGGCCAAGATCCAGGACGAAGCCGGTCACGGCCTGTACCTGTACAGCGCCATGGAGACCCTGGGCGCCGACCGCGACGAGGAGATCGCCAAGCTGCACAGCGGCCGCGCCAAGTACTCGAGCATCTTCAATTACCCAACCCTGAACTGGGCCGACATGGGCGCGGTGGGCTGGCTGGTGGACGGCGCGGCCATCGTCAATCAGGTGGTGTTGCAGCGCACCTCCTACGGCCCCTATTCCCGGGCCATGGTGCGCATCTGCAAGGAAGAGAGCTTCCACCAGCGCCAGGGCTACGAAGTGCTGCTGACCATGATGCGCGAGGGCAACCAGGCGCAGAAAGACATGGTCCAGGACGCCATCAACCGCCTGTGGTGGCCGGCCCTGATGATGTTCGGCCCCAGCGACGAACACTCGCCCAACAGCGCCCAGTCCATGGCCTGGAAAATCAAGCGCCAGAGCAACGACGAGCTGCGCCAGCGCTTTATCGACCAGACCATCCCGCAACTGGAACTGCTGGGCTGCACCTGCCCCGACCCGGACCTTGTGTGGAACGCCGAGCGCGGCCACTACGATTTCGGCGAAATCCAGTGGGACGAATTCTACGAAGTGCTCAAGGGCAATGGCCCGTGCAACCAGGAACGCGTCGCGACCCGGCGCAAGGCCATTGAAGACGGCGCCTGGGTGCGCCAGGCCGCTGTCGCCCACGCCCGCAAGAAAACCAATAAAAACGCCGCCTGATCGCCCGTCGATCAAACGCCTGATGTGGAGTCACCCCGATGTCTGAATGGACCCTCTTCGAAGTTTTCGTGCGCAGCAAGCACGGCCTCAACCACAAACACGTCGGCAGCGTGCATGCCGCCGACAGTGTCATGGCCATCGAGAACGCCCGCGAGCTGTACACCCGCCGCAGCGAGGGTGTGAGCCTGTGGGTGGTGCCATCCAATCTGATCGTCGCCTCGTCCCCGGACGAGAAAGACCCGCTGTTCGACCCGGCCGACGACAAGGTCTATCGCCACGCCAGCTTCTACGAGCTGCCGCCTGAAGTCGGACACATGTGAGGCCGACCATGACCACTCAAACCGATCTGATCCAATACCTGCTGCGCCTCGGTGACAGCGCCCTGATCCAGGGCCAGCGCCTGTGCCAATGGTGCGGTCGCGCGCCGGCGCTGGAAGAAGAGCTGGCACTGATGAACGTTGGCCTCGACCTGGTGGGCCAGGCCCGCAACTGGCTGGACTACGCCGCCGAGTTGCTCGACGACGGCCGCGACGCCGACCACCTGGCGTTCCGCCGCGACGAGCGCGCCTACCGCAACCTGTTGCTGGTGGAGCAGCCCAACGGCGACTACGCGGTGACCATGCTCAAGCAGTTTTTCTATGACGCCTGGCACCTGGAAGTGCTCCAGGGCCTGAGCCAGTCCAGCGACGAGCGCATCGCCGGGATCGCCGCCAAGGCGGTCAAGGAAGCCACCTATCACCTGCGCCGCTCCGGCGAATGGGTCGAACGGCTGGGCGACGGCACCGAAGAGAGCCATCAGCGCATGCTCGATGCCATCCCCCTGCTGTGGCGCTTCACCATCGAGCTGATCAGCGGTGACGACAGCGAAACCCGCCTGCACGCCGCCGGCCTGGTGCCGGATGCCGCGCAGATCGCCAGCGCCTGGCAGGCCCGGGTCGAGCAGGTCTTCACCCGCGCCACCCTGCCCCTGCCGGCGGCGCCGAGCTACTTCTACCTCGATGCCCGTCGCGGCCTGCACAGCGAACACCTGGGCACCCTGCTGGCGGAAATGCAGTTCCTGCCCCGAGCGTACCCCGATGCGACCTGGTGAGCTGATCACCAGCGACCGGGGCGCGCGGGCGGTACAGCCAGGCGACCTGGACGCGGCCTGGGCGACCCTGACCCAGGTCATGGACCCGGAAGTGCCGGTGGTCAGCGTGGTCGACCTCGGGATCGTCCGCGATCTCGATTGGCGCGACGGCCACCTGCACGTGGTAGTGACTCCGACCTACTCCGGCTGCCCGGCCACCGAGGTGATCGAAAGCGACATCCGCGACGCCCTGGAACTCGCCGGTTTCCGCGCTCCGCAGTTGCAACGCAAGTTGACCCCGGCCTGGAGCAGCGACTGGATCACCGACGACGGCCGCGAACGCCTGCGGGCCTATGGCATCGCGCCGCCGCGCCCGGGCAGCACCAGCAAACGCGGCCTGCTGGGAGAGCGCCACGACATCCTCTGCCCGCAATGCGGCAGCGCCCATACCGAGCTGCTCAGCGAGTTCGGCTCGACCGCCTGCAAGGCGCTGTATCGCTGCCGTGACTGCCTGGAACCGTTCGACTACTTCAAGTGCATCTGAGCGGCCGCTTGCCGTGTCAGTGGGAGACCCACAATGAGCAAATTCCACAGCCTGGTAATCAAGGATGTGCGCAGCGAAACCCGTGACGCCGTGTCCATCGCCTTCGAGATTCCGCAGCACCTGCAGGACAGCTTTCATTTCACCCAGGGCCAGCACCTGGTGATGCGCACCCAACTGGACGGTGAAGAAGTACGCCGCTCCTATTCGATTTGCACGGGGGTCAATGACGGCGAACTGCGCATCGCCATCAAGCGTGTGGCCGGCGGACGTTTCTCGGCCTTTGCCAACGAACAGCTCAAGGCCGGGCACCGCCTGGAAGTGATGCCACCCGCCGGGCATTTTCATGTCGAACTGGACCCGGCGCGGCACGGGCGCTACCTGGCGGTGGCTGCCGGCAGCGGTATCACGCCGATCCTGTCGATCATCAAGAGCACCCTGGAAACCGAACCCCACAGCCAGGTCACCCTGCTCTACGGCAACCGTTCCAGTTCCGGTGCGTTGTTTCGCGAACAGCTCGAGGACCTGAAGAACCGTTACCTGCAGCGCCTGAACCTGATCTTCGTTTTCAGCCGCGAGCAGCAGGATGTCGACCTCTATAACGGCCGGATCAACGCTGAGAAATGCGAGCAGCTGTTTTCCCGCTGGCTCGACGTCAAGGCCCTGGACGCGGCGTTTATCTGCGGCCCCCAGGAAATGACCGAAACCGTGCGCGACAGCCTCAAGGCCAAGGGCATGCCGGCCGAGCGCATTCACTTCGAACTGTTTGCCGCCGCCGGCAGCCAGCAAAAACGCGAGGCCCGCGAAGCTGCACGCCAGATCGACGCCGCCACCAGCCAGATCACCGTGATCAGCGATGGCCGCGCCCTGGCCTTCGACCTGCCGCGCAACACTTTGAGCATCCTCGACGCCGGCAACATCCAGGGCGCCGAGCTGCCTTATTCGTGCAAGGCCGGGGTCTGCTCCACCTGCAAATGCAAGGTGATCGAAGGCGAGGTGGAAATGGACAGCAACCACGCCCTCGAGGACTACGAAGTGGCGGCCGGCTACGTGCTGTCGTGCCAGTCATTCCCGGTCAGCGCCAAGGTGGTGCTGGACTTCGACCAACTCTGACGCCAGCCGTCACCCCAGCAGCGCCTGCCACCGTGCAGGCGCGATGCCTGACGCCGTGCCCGCAACCTGCTTCACCCAAAACAAAAACAACAACCCAGAGAGCGCCGCCATGACCCCGCAAGAGATACAACAGATCAGTCAGCACCCGGATTTTATCCAGCTGGTGCGCCGCAAACAGAACCTCTACTGGTCGCTGAGCCTGGCGATGCTGGTGATCTATTACGGCTTTGTGCTGCTGGTGGCGTTTTCCCCCAGCACCCTGGGCCAATCCCTGAGCGGCGGCGTGACCACGGTCGGCATGCTGGTGGGCGTGGTGATCGTGCTGCTGGCCTTTGCCCTGACCGGTTTCTATGTGTACCGCGCCAACCACGTGATCGACCCGCTGAACGAAAAACTCAAGCAGGAGTGCGCCCAATGAAGCGCCTCCTGACCCTGTTCCTGCTGCCTTGTGCCTTCGCCACTGACGTTGCGCTGGCCGCCGAGGGCAGCGCCCGGCCGTTGAACTGGAACGCCATCGGCATGTTCCTGGTGTTCGTCCTGTTCACCCTCGGCGTCACCCGCTGGGCGGCCCTGCGCACCCGTTCGGCCAGTGATTTCTACACCGCCGGTGGCGGCATGACCGGTTTCCAGAACGGCCTGGCGATTGCCGGCGACATGATCTCCGCCGCGTCCTTCCTCGGCATCTCGGCCATGATGTTCCTCAACGGCTATGACGGCCTGTTGTACGCCCTGGGGGTGCTGGCCGGCTGGCCGATCATCCTGTTCCTGATCGCCGAACGCCTGCGCAACCTGGGCAAATACACCTTTGCCGACGTGGTGTCCTATCGCCTGGAACAAACCCCGGTGCGCCTGACTTCGGCCTTCGGCACCCTGACCGTGGCGCTGATGTACCTGGTGGCGCAGATGGTCGGTGCCGGCAAGCTGATCGAACTGCTGTTTGGCATCAGCTACCTGTACGCGGTGATGCTGGTGGGCGTGCTGATGGTGTTTTACGTGACCTTCGGCGGCATGCTCGCCACCACCTGGGTGCAGATCATCAAGGCGGTGATGCTGCTGTTCGGCACCAGCTTCATGGCCTTTATGGTGCTCAAGCATTTCGGTTTCAGTACCGAGGCGATGTTCGCGGGTGCCAGTGCGGTGCACGCCAAGGGCAGCGCGATCATGGCCCCGGGCGGTCTGCTGTCGAACCCGATCGACGCCATCTCCCTGGGCCTGGGCATGATGTTCGGCACCGCCGGCCTGCCCCATATCCTGATGCGTTTCTTCACCGTCAGTGATGCCAAGGAAGCGCGTAAAAGCGTGTTCTACGCCACCGGTTTCATCGGCTATTTCTACCTGCTGCTGATCATCGTCGGCTTCGGTGCCATCGTCATGGTCGGCACCGACCCGGCATTCCGCGATGCCAACGGCGCGATCATCGGCGGCGGCAACATGATCGCCGTGCACCTGGCCCAGGCCGTGGGCGGCAACCTGTTCCTCGGTTTCATCTCGGCGGTGGCCTTCGCCACCATTCTCGCGGTGGTGGCGGGCCTGGCGCTGTCCGGTGCCTCGGCGGTGTCCCATGACCTGTATGCCTGCGTGATCCGCAAGGGCCAGGCCACCGAGAAGCAGGAAATCCGCGTGTCGCGCATCGCCACCCTGTGCATCGGCGTGCTGGCGATCATCCTTGGCCTGTTGTTCGAGTCGCAGAACATCGCCTTCCTCTCTGGCCTGGTGCTGGCGATTGCCGCCTCGGTCAACTTCCCGGTGCTGTTCCTCTCCATGTACTGGAAAGGCCTGACCACCCGTGGCGCGGTCACCGGCAGCCTGGCCGGCCTGATCTCGGCCATTGTTCTGCTGGTATTGAGCCCGGCGGTCTGGGTCAACGTCCTGCACCACGAGCAGGCGCTGTTCCCCTACTCCAACCCGGCGCTGTTCTCCATGAGCCTGGCGTTCCTCAGCGCGTGGCTGTTCTCGGTGACCGACCGCTCGCCCCGGGCCGAACTGGAGCGCGGGCGCTACCTGGCGCAGTTCATCCGCTCGATGACCGGCATCGGCGCCTCCAGCGCCAGCAACCACTGAACTCACCACGACCGATCGGATGACAGGGAATAACAACAATGAACCCCGCTCACATCGCTTCACCCAAGGCTCTACTGTCGATCATGGCGGCCCTCAGCCTGCCGCTGTTCGCCTCCAGTGCCCTGGCCGACTTCATTGGCGACAGCAAGGCGCGGCTGGAGTTGCGCAACCATTACCTAAACCGTGATTTCCGCCAGGACAACGCCGCGCAGTCCAAGGCCGAGGAATGGGGCCAGGGCTTTACCGCCCGCATCGAGTCCGGTTTTACCGAGGGCACCCTGGGCTTCGGCCTGGATGCCCTGGGCGAGTTGGGACTCAAACTCGACTCCAGCCCCGACCGCCGTGGCACCGGCCTGCTGCCCTATGGCCCCAACAGCCATGAGCCGGCGGACGAGTTCAGCGAACTGGGGCTGACCGGCAAGCTGCGCCTGTCCAAAAGCGTGTTGAAGCTCGGCACCTTGCAGCCATTGCTGCCGGTGGCCACCTACAACGACACCCGACTGCTGGGCTCGACCTTCCAGGGCGGCCTGCTCACCAGCCAGGAAATCAGCGGCCTGACCATCAATACCGGGCGCCTGACCAAGACCAACCTGCGGGATTCCTCCAGCAACGACGACATTGGCTATGGCGCCGCCCGCAGCGACCACTTCGATTTCGCCGGCGGCAGCTATGCCTTCAACCCACAACTGAGCCTGAGCTATTACTACGGCAAGCTCGATCAAATCTATCGCCAGCAATTCCTCGGCCTGGTGCACAGCCAGCCCCTGGGCAACGGCTTCAGCCTGCGCAGCGACCTGCGCTATTTCGACAGTCGCGGCGACGGCGCCGAACGTGCCGGGCGTATCGACAACCGCAACTTCAACAGCATGTTCACCCTGGCCCACGGCGCACACAAAGTCAGCGCCACCTGGCAGCAGCTGTCGGGTGACAGCGCCTTCCCGTTCCTCAACGGCGGCGATCCGTACGTGGTCAACCTGGTGACCTACAACACCTACACCCGCGCCGAAGAAGACTCCTGGCAACTGCGCTACGACTACGACTTCGCCGCCCAGGGCATTCCCGGCCTGACCTTCATGAGCCGCTACACCGATGGCCGCCACGTCAAGGCCGGCGCCGTCGACAACGGCCGCGAGTGGGAACGCGACACCGACATCACCTACGTCATCCAGAGCGGCGTGTTCAAGGACGTGAGCATTCGCTGGCGCAACCTGACGTTCCGCTCCGGCAATGGCTTGAGCACCGCCATCGATGAAAACCGACTGATCCTCGGTTACACCCTGGCGCTTTGGTAACCCCCCTCCGGCGCGGTTCGCCGCGCCGGCCTCATTTTTGAACCGGAGCAATCGTGATGCCTCACGCCCCTACCCTGCAAAGCTTCATCGCCGGCCGCTGGATCGGCCAACACGGTGCCCAAGTGCTGCGCAGCGCCCTTGATGGCCATGAACTGGCACGCACCCATGAAGAACGCCCGGACTTCGCCGAAGCCGTCGAGCATGGTCGCCGCGCGGGCAACGCCGCGCTGATGGCCCTGGATTTCCAGCAACGGGCCCAGCGTCTCAAGGCCCTGGCGCTGTACCTCAGCGAGCGCAAGGAACAGCTGTACGCCCTGTCCCACCACAGCGGCGCCACCCGCGCCGACAGCTGGATCGATATCGAAGGCGGCAACAGCACGCTGTTCACCTATGCCAGCCTCGGCGCCCGCGAACTGCCCTCGGGCAACATCGTGCATGAAGGCCCGGCACTGCAACTGAGCAAGCTCGGGAGCTTTGCCGGCACTCATATCCTGGTGCCCCGTGGTGGCCTGGCGGTGCACATCAATGCCTTCAACTTTCCAATCTGGGGCATGTTGGAAAAATTCGCCCCCTGCTTCCTCGCCGGCATGCCGTGCATCGTCAAGCCGGCCAGCGCCACCAGCTACCTGACCGAGGCCGTGGTGCGCCTGATGGACGAGTCGGGCCTGCTGCCCAGCGGCAGCCTGCAACTGGTGATCGGCAGCACCGGCGACCTGCTGGACCGCCTCGAAGGCCAGGATGTGGTGACTTTCACCGGCTCCGCCGACACCGCGGCCAAGCTGCGGGTCAACCCGAACCTGATTCGCCACTCGGTGCCGTTCAACGCCGAAGCCGACTCGCTGAACTGCGCGATCCTGGCCCCGGACGTGACCCCGGACGATGAAGAATTCGAGCTGTTCATCAAGGAAGTCGCCCGGGAAATGACCACCAAGGCCGGTCAGAAATGCACCGCCATCCGCCGTGCCATCGTCCCGGCCAAGCACATCGACGCCGTGGCCAGCCGTTTGCGCAAGCGCCTGGCCAAGGTGGTGGTCGGTGATCCGTCGGTGGAAGGCGTGCGCATGGGCGCCCTGGCCTCCCACGACCAGCAACGGGATGTGGCCGAGCGCGTGGCAAGCCTGCTGCACAGCAGCGACCTGCTGTTCGGTGCCCGCGACGGCTTCGAACCCCGCGGCGAAAACGTCAGCCAGGGGGCATTCTTCGCCCCAACCCTGCTGCTGGCCCGCGACCCGCATGGGGCGGGTGCCCACGATATCGAAGCCTTCGGCCCGGTCAGCACGCTGATGGCCTATGACGACCTGGACGAAGCCCTGGCCCTGGCGGCTCGCGGCAAAGGCAGCCTGGTGGGCAGCCTGGTGACCCGCGATCCGCAGATTGCCGCCAAGGCGATCCCGGTGGCGGCTGCCTGGCACGGCCGCTTGTTGGTGCTGGACCGCGAATGCGCCGGCGAATCCACCGGCCATGGTTCACCCTTGCCCCAACTGAAACACGGCGGCCCGGGCCGCGCTGGCGGTGGCGAGGAACTCGGGGGGCTGCGAGCGGTGAAGCATTACCTGCAACGGGCCGCCGTCCAGGGGTCGCCGAGCATGTTGGCGGCGGTTACCGGTGAATACGTGCGCGGGGCCAAGGTGATCGAGACCGAGGTGCACCCGTTCCGCCGCTTCTTCCAGGACCTGCAGATCGGCGAGTCGCTGCTGACCCATCGCCGCACGGTGACCGAGGCGGATCTGGTGAACTTTGGCTGCTTGTCCGGCGACCATTTCTATATGCACTTCGATGAGATCGCCGCCAAGGAATCGCAATTCGGCAAGCGCATCGCACATGGCTACTTCGTGCTGTCGGCCGCGGCCGGGCTGTTCGTCTCCCCGGCACCGGGCCCGGTACTGGCCAACTACGGCCTGGACACCCTGCGCTTTATCAACCCGGTGGGCATCGGCGACACGATCCAGGCGCGCCTGACCTGCAAACGCAAGATCGACCAGGGCAAACTCAGCCCCCAGGGCATCCCCCAAGGCGTCGTGGCCTGGGACGTGGAAGTCACCAACCAACTGGGCGAACTGGTGGCCAGCTACGACATCCTGACCCTCGTCGTCAAACGCGAAGGGTAAGCCCCCGCGAGCCTGTAACCGCTGCCGAGCTTGGCGAGGATGCGCTGGCCGGGATGGGCGCTGGAGTACATCCGTAAGGAATGGGTTGTACTTCAGTGCCAGCGTCCGAACACGGCCCAAGCCTTCGGCAGCGTCTACGGATTGTGACAAAAGATTTCATCGATCCTTGCTCTTCAATGCGGCTTGCGGCACTTTGCGCGCTTCTCAATAAAAGGAGCCGCCGATGTCCGGTTCAATGGCCCAGGCGTTTGCCCATAACTTTCTCGGTCAATCACCACGCTGGTACAAGGCCAGTATCGTCGCGTTCCTGATTCTCAATCCGTTGCTGTTCTGGCTGGTTAGCCCGGCAGCGGCTGGCTGGCTGCTGGTGCTGGAATTCATCTTCACTCTAGCCATGGCGCTCAAGTGCTACCCGCTGATGCCCGGCGGCCTGTTGCTGGTGCAAGCTCTGCTGCTGGGCATGACCACACCCCAGGCGCTGTATGAAGAGCTGCTGCACAACTTCCCGGTGATCCTGCTGCTGATGTTTATGGTGGCCGGCATCTACTTCATGAAGGAGCTGCTGCTGTTCCTGTTCTCCCGGCTGTTGCTCGGGGTGCGCTCCAAGGTGCTGCTGGGCTTGCTGTTCTGCTTCCTCTCGGCCTTTCTTTCGGCGTTCCTCGACGCTTTGACCGTGACGGCGGTGATTATCAGCGCCGCCGTGGGCTTCTACTCGGTGTATCACCGCGTGGCCTCGGGCAACGACCCACGCCAGGAAGGCGATTTCAGCGACGACCAGCGGCTGCCCAAGTTGCACCACGAGGACCTGGAGCAGTTCCGCGCCTTCCTGCGCAGCCTGCTGATGCACGGCGCGGTCGGCACTGCGCTGGGCGGTGTGTGCACCCTGGTGGGTGAGCCGCAGAACCTGCTGATCGGTCATGAAATGGGCTGGCACTTCGCCGAGTTCCTGCTGAAGATCGCCCCGGTGTCACTGCCGGTGCTGGCTGCCGGACTGCTGACGTGCGTGCTCCTGGAGAAACTGCGCTGGTTCGGCTACGGCACCCTGTTGCCGGACAATGTGCGCGCCGTGCTGGCCGATTACGCCGCCGTCGACGATGCCGAGCGTACCCCGCGCCAGCGTGCGGCACTGCTGGTACAGGGCCTGGCAGCCCTGATCCTGATTGCCGGCCTGGCCTTGCATATCGCCGAAGTGGGGCTGATCGGGCTGATGGTGATCGTGCTGATCACCGCCTTCACCGGCATTACCGAAGAACACCGCATCGGCAATGCGTTCAAGGACGCCATGCCATTCACCGCACTGCTGGTGGTGTTTTTTGCGGTGGTGGCGGTGATTCACGATCAGCAACTGTTCACGCCACTGATCCAGTGGGTGCTGGCCCTGCCGCCGGAGCAACAGCCAGGCATGCTGTTTATCGCCAACGGCCTGCTGTCGGCCATCAGCGATAACGTGTTTGTGGCGACCATTTACATCACCGAGGTGAAGCAGGCCTTCCTCAACGGGCACATGAGCCGTGAACACTTCGAAACCCTGGCCATCGCCATCAACACCGGCACCAACCTGCCCAGCGTCGCCACGCCCAATGGCCAGGCGGCGTTCCTGTTTTTGCTGACCTCGGCGATTGCCCCGCTGGTGCGCCTGTCTTACGGGCGCATGGTGTGGATGGCCCTGCCCTACACCGTGGTGATGGGGCTGCTGGGCTGGTACGCGGTGAGTTACTGGTTGTAGCGATGGGCCGGCACCGGGCTCAAGGGCCTGGCGCCGGCAATCGGCCGGCGCGAGCGATCAGCGCGCCAGGATATAACGCTCGATGGCCTGCGCCGCACCATCATCGACGTTGCTCGCCGTGACCCGGTCAGCCTGGCGCCTGACCTCCTCCTGCGCCTGGCCCATGGCAATCGACAACCCGGCCTTGTGAAACATCGCCGGATCATTGCCGCCATCGCCCAGTGCCGCCGTGTGCGCCAGGTCCACCCCGAGAAAAGCCGCCAGGGTCACCAGGGCCTGGCCTTTGTTGGCCTCCATCGCCGTGACATCCAGGTACACCGGCTGCGAGCGCGACACCTGGGCCTGACCTTCGACCCGGGCTTGCAATTGCGCCTCCAGCGCCACCAGCAACGACGCGTTGTTGCTCGCGGCCACAATCTTGTCGATGCGCGGCAAGTACTCCTCAAAACCCTTGACCACCACCGGCGGGTAGCCAAGGCCATGTTGCTCGCGTGGCACCATCGGCCCGTGGGGGTCGCGCAACAACCACTCACCGTCGGCAAACACCCAGACTTCCACCTCGGGCTGCGTCGAAAACAGCTCAATGGTGGTGATCGCCGCGTCTACCGGCAGGTGATGGCGGGCGAGAAAGCGGCCATCGGGATGGACAATGGTGCCGCCATTGAAGGCCGCCGTGGGCAGGTCGACGCCCAGGGTCCTGATCTGGGCCAGCATGGCCCTGGGTGGGCGGCCGGTGGCGAGGCTGAAATAAATCCCCGCCTCACGCAGCGCCCTTACCGCGTCGATGGTGCGCGAACTGAGGCTGTGATCGGGCAGCAACAAGGTGCCGTCCATGTCGCTGAGCAGGAAGCGGATGGGCTGTCGCGTGGCGTCATTCATCCGAGGCTGTGCCATTCGCGACCATCGCGGGCCAGCAGTTGGGTTCCAGCCTCTGGGCCATCTGCACCGGCCTGGTAGGCCTGCACGCTGGCGTCTTCCTTCCAGGCGTCGAGGAACGGCTGCACCGCACGCCAGCCATTCTCGATATTGTCGGCACGCTGAAACAGGGTCTGGTCGCCGGTCAGGCAATCGTAGATCAGGGTTTCGTACCCGGTGGACGGCTGCATTTCGAAGAAGTCCTTGTAGGCGAACCCCAGCTCGATATTGGCCATGTCCAGGGTCGGCCCGGGCTTTTTCGCCAGCAGGTCGAACCACATGCCCTCATTGGGCTGGATCTGGATCCGCAGGTAGGTCGGTTGCAGCTTGTCGACCTCGGTGTCGCGAAACTGAGCATAGGGCGCCGGCTTGAAGCAGATGACGATCTCGGTGTCGCGCACGCTCATGCGCTTGCCGGTGCGCAGGTAGAACGGCACCCCGACCCAGCGCCAGTTGTCGATCATGACCTTGAGCGCCACATAGGTTTCGGTGTTGCTGTCCGGCGCCACATTGGGCTCCTCGCGATAGCCCGGCAACGCCTTGCCGCCGGCCTCACCGGCCACGTACTGGCCACGGACCGAGTTGGCGCGAGCCTCTTCTATCGTCCAGGGCCGGATAGCGCCGACCACCTTGGCCTTTTCGCCGCGCACGGCATCGGCGCCGAAGGCCGCGGGCGGCTCCATGGCCACCATGGCCAGGAGCTGGAACAGATGGTTGGGCACCATGTCGCGCAAGGCACCGGTGTGTTCATAAAAGCTGCCACGGGTTTCCACACCAACGGTTTCTGCCGCGGTGATCTGCACGTGGTCGATGTAATGGTTGTTCCAGAAAGCTTCGAACAGGCTGTTGGAGAAACGGCTGACCAGAATGTTCTGCACCGTCTCCTTGCCCAGGTAATGGTCGATGCGGTAGATCTGCTTTTCGCTCATGACCTTGAGCAGGCAACCGTTCAGGGCTTCGGCAGATTGCAGGTCGGAGCCGAAGGGTTTCTCGATCACTACCCGGCGAAAGGCCTCGGGGCTCTCCTCCAGCAATCCGGCCGTACCCAGGCGCTGCACCACTTCACTGAAGAAACGCGGCGCGGTGGCCAGGTAGAACACCGCATTGCCGGTGCCGCTGGCAGCGATCTTGGCGGCCAGCGCGCTGTAGGTCGAATCGTCGAGGAAGTCGCCCTGGACGTAGCTGATGCCCTGGGCGAGCTTGGCCCAGCGCTGCGGGTCCAGGGTCGCGCCGTCGCCGACCTTGTTCGCCACTTCGGTGCGCAGGAAGTCTTCCAGCTTCTTGGCGAAGTCCACATCGCTGATAGCGTTGTGATCGACCCCGACAATCCGCAAGCCCTCGTTCAGCAAGCCATCGCGACTGAGGTTGTACAGCGCCGGCATCAACAGGCGCTTGACCAGGTCGCCATGGGCGCCAAACAGAAACAGGGTGGTGGGCGGTGCGGGTTCAGCCTTGGATTTCCTGCGCACAGTGGTCATTTTTTCGAAGTCTCCACGTGGCCGCCGAAGCCGAAGCGCATGGCCGACAACAGTTTATCGCCGTAGGTGCTTTGCTGGCGCGAACGGAACCGTGCGAACAGCGAGTTGGACAGCACCGGTACCGGCACCGACTGCTCCATGGCCGCTTCGATGGTCCAGCGCCCTTCCCCACTGTCCGCGACCGAACCGGAGTAACCGTCGAGCTTGGGATCGGTGGCCAGAGCGTCGGCGGTCAGGTCCAGCAGCCACGAGGACACTACACTGCCGCGACGCCAGACTTCCGCGATATCGGCGACGTTGAGGTCGAAACGCTGATCTTCAGGCAGGTTTTCCGACGCCTTGGTCTTGAGAATGTCGAAGCCTTCGGCAAAGGCCTGCATCATTCCGTACTCGATGCCGTTGTGGATCATCTTGACGAAATGCCCGGAGCCCGCAGGGCCGGCATGAATGTAGCCACGCTCGGCACGGTCATCTTCGGCTACCCGGTCCTTGGTCCGCGGGATGTCGCCATAACCTGGCGCCAGGGCAGCGAACAGCGGGTCCAGGCGCTTAACCTCGTCGGCATCGCCGCCGATCATCATGCAGTAGCCGCGCTCCAGGCCCCAGACGCCGCCGGAGGTGCCGACATCAATGTAGGTCAGGCCTTTTTGCGCCAGGCTGTGGGCGCGGCGGATGTCGTCCTTGTAGTAGGTGTTGCCGCCATCGATGATCACATCGCCCGCTTCCAGCAGTTGGCTCAAGGTCTCGATGGTGTCTTCGGTGGGTGCGCCGGCCGGCAGCATGACCCATACCGCACGCGGTTTTTCCAGGCCTGCCACCAGGGCCGGCAGATCGGCCACGCCCTTGGCGCCTTCACCGCTCAGGGTGCTGACAAACTCGGCGTTGCGGTCATACACCACGGTTTCATGCCCGTTGAGCATCAGGCGCCGTGCAATGTTGCCGCCCATGCGGCCCAGTCCGATAATCCCCAGTTGCATGTGCTGATGCTCCTTACTACGAATAGATTTGTGTCAAAAGGTTATAGCCCAATGGGGCCAATGAGGGTTAGTCCAGAGCGCCCGGACTTAGTTTCCCATGCAGACAGTGGATAACGACGCAAATCGCCTCGAAGACACAACGACATTGAAAAATAAAAAAGTTCCCTTTGCCGGCAAAAGAAATCAAAATCGGCGCCGATAGTGTTTTGACCCTCGAAACCGAGCGGTACACACACAGTTGAAACACGCCATTTGCGAGGTGAGCAATGGGCACAGTACTACCGGCACGACCTGCACAAACCCTGTATGTCACGATCCGTCGTGATGAATTGCGTCAATTGAAAGCAGAACGCGATCAACTGCAGCAGGAACTCTCGCAACTGCGTCTATTGCTTCAAGGCCAGGGCCAGACCGCCCAGATCACCAGCCTGCACGCACCCTCGCCGAACTGAGTCCCGCCAGCGGACCCAGCATTCAACCTGACGCAGCCCTCTGCGCCACATCGCCGGCGTCATCCCTTGCGGGGATGATGCCGGCAATGACTGCCCCCCCCTCATCAGCCGTTCCATCCTCACCGTTCATCGGAACGCGGCGCGCTTTCAGCTCACAAACTTTTCACACCTGAGTGTTGATACTCCGGCCATTGTGGCCGCTCGGTTCAGAGCCGCCCTGGCTCACGGACCGCTCCTGCGTGTCCGCGATAGCAGTGATTAACCGGTTGGAGCGCTCCATGGCATTGTTTAAACGCGGCGACACGTCTGCGAAAGGTTTCGATTGGGCCGGTCTGGGTTGGCTCTTCCTGTTCTTCTGGTACTTTTCCGGCATCACCCAACTGCTGATCCTGCTGACCGACACCTCCGGTTTCGCCGGCTTCCGCCAGGCTTTCATAATGAGCTCGATCTGGCTGGCGCCGGTGCTGCTGTTCCCCGCACGCACCCGCCTGCTCGCCGCCCTGATCGGTATCGTGTTGTGGGCCTGCTCCATGGCCAGCCTCGGCTACTTCTTCATCTATCAGCAGGAATTCTCGCAAAGCGTCATTTTCATCATGTTCGAGTCCAACCCGTCGGAAGCCGGCGAGTACATGACGCAATACTTTGCCTGGTGGATCGTCCTCGCCTTTATCGCCCACACCGCGTTCTCCATTTTCCTCTGGACCCGCTTGCGCCCGGTGTACATGCCCCGTGGCCGGGCCCTGGTCGCGACCACGGCGCTGCTGGTGGCGGTGGTCGGCTACCCGCTGGTCAAGCAGATCGCCCGTTCCGACAGCTTGCGCGGCGGCCTGGAGCGATTCGAAACCCGCATCGAGCCCGCCGTGCCGTGGCAGATGGTGGTTGCCTATCGCCGCTACCTGGAACAACTGGACAACATGCAAGGCATGCTGGCCAGCGCAAGCAAGATCGCGCCACTGAAAAACCTGAAGGACGCCTCGGCCGACCTGCCTGCGACCCTGGTGCTGGTCATCGGCGAATCGACCAACCGCCAACGCATGAGTCTCTACGGCTACCCGCGCCAGACCACTCCGGAGCTGGACAAGCTCAAGGATCAGCTGGCGGTGTTCGACAACGTGATCACGCCTCGGCCATACACTATTGAAGCCTTGCAACAGGTGCTGACCTTCGCCGACGAAGAGAATCCCGAGCTGTACCTGACCACGCCGTCGGTGGTCAGCGTGATGAAACAGGCTGGCTACAAGACCTACTGGATCACCAACCAGCAGACCATGACCAAGCGCAACACCATGCTCACCACGTTCTCCGAGCAGGCCGACGAGCAGGTGTACCTGAACAACAACCGCAACCAGAACGCCCGCCAGTATGACGGCGATGTGCTCGAGCCCTTCAGCAAGGCCCTGGCCGACAAAGCCCCGCGCAAATTCATCGTGGTGCACCTGCTCGGCACCCACATGAGCTACCAGTACCGCTACCCGCCAACCTTCGACAAGTTCACCGACCGTCAGGGCGTGCCCGCCGGCGTGCGCGACGATCAGGTACCGACCTACAACAGCTACGACAACGCCGTGCTGTACAACGACTTCGTGGTGTCCAACCTGATCAAGGACTACGCCAAGACCGATCCCAACGGCTTCCTGCTGTACCTGTCCGACCATGGCGAAGACGTCTTTGACTCCGCCGGCCACAACACCCTGGGGCGCAACGAAAGCAAACCGACCGCGCCGATGTACACCATCCCGTTCATGGCCTGGGCCTCGCCGAAATGGCGGGAAACCCACGACTGGAGCTTTGCCGGCGACCTGGGTCGCCCCTACAGCAGCTCGCAGCTGATTCACACCTGGGCCGACCTGGCCGGCCTCAGCGCCGACGAACTGGACCGCAGCAAGAGCCTGGTCAGCGACAGCTTCAAGCCGCGGCCGCTGCTGATCGGCAACCCTTTCGAGCGCCAATCCAAGGCTTTGATCGACTTCAGCCTGATGAAACCCAAGCCGCGCACCACGGAAGTGGTCCAGCAGTAACCCTCCCCCAACAAGACGACTCCCACGAGTCGTCTTGTATCGCCCTCGGGCAAAGATTACGAATATGTAATCAACGGCTCATGCCGGCGTTAACTCCCATTTAATAAACTTCGCACACACTCCGCCCCTATCAGCACTTATCCAGAGATAAGGCGGGCAGCGAACATTGTTAATGGGAAACAACGCATGAAACGTTCAACTTTTATTCTGACCACTTTGATAACGCTTGGCTCGGCCAGTGCCTTTGCCGAAGATGGTTCGGAACGCTCGCAACAGTTCTGGGAGAACTTCCGCGTGAGCCAGCAACAGACTCACGGCACGGTTGAAACCACCGCCTCCAGCGAAACCCCAAAGAACACTATTGAATCTTCAGCCGATAAAACTTCCGCACACACCCCGGACGCCTAAGTTCACACCGTTAAAGCAATGGGCGCCTGACCGGGCGCCTTTCTTGTTGGATGTCGCTCACGCCCTTCATTATTCGTATATCCACATCGCGCACCCGGGATTAGCCATTGGCCTTCACCAACCGATTGTCGGTGCCTGCAAACAGACACGCCTTGATACAACAGCAGGCGCCCCCCGCCTCGCCGAGCCTCACGCAAACCGTTGATTCAGAGCCATTCCTCTCTTGACCCTAAAGCAGCTACAGGCTTCATTATCCGCCCACCCAAACCCAGGCCAACCTGCCGCCCGAAGCTCCTTCGCGGAGTAATCGAGGACTGGCCACGGCTTTTTTCTACACCGCTCATATTCAACTTGAGTCATACGAGGAACTATTGATGCGCATCCTGGTTGTCGAAGACGAACCAAAAACCGCTGACTATCTACAACAGGGCCTGACGGAAAGTGGCTATGTCGTCGATTGTGCGGCGAATGGCCAGGATGGCTTGCACTTGATTGATCAGCAGGATTATCAATTGGTGATTCTCGACGTCAACCTGCCACACAAAGATGGTTGGCAAGTGCTGGAACTTATGCGCCGTGAACACAGTACGCGGGTCATCATGTTAACCGCCCGCGGACGCTTGGCGGATAAAGTCCGAGGCCTGGACTTGGGCGCCGATGATTACCTGGTCAAACCTTTCGAGTTCCCCGAGTTGCTGGCCCGAGTTCGTACGTTGCTGCGGCGCAATGAACAATTGACGGCGGTGGACGTATTCCGAGTGGCCGATCTGGAACTTGATCCACGGCGCCACAGAGCCTACCGCGGCAACCGCAGAATCGACCTGACCACCAAGGAATTCACGCTGTTGCATGTTCTGATGCGTCAGGCCGGCGAAGTGCTGACCCGGACCCAGATCATCTCCCAGGTCTGGGACATGAACTTCGATTGCGACACCAACGTGGTCGAGGTCTCCATCAGCCGCCTGCGGGCCAAGATCGACGATGCCAGCGACATCAAGCTGATCCACACCATTCGCGGTGTCGGCTATGTGCTGGAGGTGCGCCAATGAGGCCAGGGGCCGGCAAGGCCGGACCGTTGCCGATGCCGATGCCGGCGAGGCAACCCAGCAGCCTGTCGATGCGCCTGGGGCTGACCGTGAGCCTGATGGGCGCCGGCCTGGTGCTGTTGCTGGCGACCCTAGCCTACCTCGCGCTGACCCACGAACTGGGCAAACTCGCCCGGGAAAGCCTGGACAACAAGCTGGCCCAGATCCAGCACAGCCTGACCAGCGACCTCAAGACCGCGGACATCGCCGCCCGCCCCCATTCCCTGCTCGACCTGGTCATGGGCCACGACAACCTGCACTTGCGGATTCTCGCCGTCGATCGCCAGGCGCCGCCCCTGCTCGACATCGGCAGCCAGCCCCTGGAGCCGTTGCCCGCCGCCTTGAGCGGCGCCGACAGCCCGGCATTTCTGGATTGGGCGGACAGCCGCGGCCGGCCCCTGCTCAGCGCCTCGCGCCTGCTGCCCCTGGGCAGTGGCGAACAGGTGCGAGTGGTGCTGTCGCTGGATCGGCAAAATGACCAGGCCTTGCTCAGCGCCTACCTGCGCTCGACCGTGATCATCCTGCCGTTGCTGCTGTTGCTGATCGGTATCGGCGCCTGGTGGCTGGTGCAACGCGGGCTGCTGCCGCTCCAGCAATTCAGCCGGGTGGCGGCGCAGATCACTACCCAGGACCTGACCCACCGCCTGTCCCAGGACAACCTGCCGCGGGAGTTGGCGGAACTGGCCCATAGCATCAATTTCATGCTGCACCGCCTGGACGGCGGCGTGCAGCAGCTCGCGCAATTCTCCGATGACCTGGCCCACGAACTGCGCTCGCCCATCACCAACCTGATGGGCAAGGCCCAGGTCACCTTGTCCCGCGAGCGCCCGCCGGAGCAGTACAAGCAGGTGCTGGAGTCGAGCCTTGAGGAGCTGGAACGGGTCACCCGGATCGTCAGCGACATGCTGTTCCTGGCCCAGGTCAGCCACCCGGCTTCCCAGGTCAGTTTCCAACCTGTTGCCCTGGAGGAAGAGGCGCGCCGGGTCATGGAGCTGTTCGCCCTCAGCGCCGAGGAAAAACACCAGGCTCTGAGCCTGTCCGGCAGCGGCTGGGTACACGGCGACCGGTTGATGATCCAGCGCGCCATTTCCAATCTGCTGTCCAACGCCATCCGCCATGGACCGCGGCAGGCCGCCATCTCGCTGCAGGTGGAGGAGCTGGCCGCAGGCGTAGCGCTGACGGTGAGCAACTCCGGGGCCGGGATTGCGCAAGCGCACCTGCCGCACCTGTTCGAGCGCTTCTACCGAGTCGACAGCAGCCGCTCCCGAGCCGAAGGCGGCACCGGGCTGGGCCTGGCGATTGTGCGTTCGATCATGAACCTGCATCAGGGCCAGACCGACGTCAGCAGCCAGCCCGACGGCCTGACCGAGTTCCGCCTGGTGTTCCGGCGTCGCCCGCTGACCGGGAGCTGAATCGAGCGCTTAGTCGCCCCAGATCAGTGCTTCGGTCCAGCCCAGCTCGGCAAAGTCCGCAGCACGCAACCCGGCCTCGCCGGCGCAGAAAAACTCGTCCAGTTGCGGCGGCGCGACCCGGGCTTCGCTGAGCATGGCGTGCACCTGGCCGCGATGGTGGATCTGGTGCTCGAACAGATGGCTGAGCATGCGCAAGCGGCTGTCGTGCTGTGGCGTCTCCCGGGCGATGGTCACCCTGCGCCCCAGATCGGCGTCCCGCAGTTGCGCGCAGTACGCCAGCAGCCGCTGGTCGACGGTGGATTGTGCCTGGCGCAGTTCACCGGCCTCGACACAGGGCTCGTCGACGTCGAAAAACACATAGCAATCGACCCGTGGCGGCTCGCCGCGAAGCTCCCGTTCAAGGGCATCCACGTAGAACCAGTCGCAGGTCAGGATGTGATTGAGGGTGGCCCTCAAGCTGGGGAAAAAGCTGCTGCGCGGCGCGACCAGTTCGGACGCGCTCAACTGGCCCCAGGCTTTGGCCAGACGGTGGTTGGCCCAGGCGTTCTGGTAGGCCATGGTCGACAAGTGGTGGGACAAGGGCTGGTTCACGGCAACACCTCACGGAGCAATGGCAGATCCAGGAGCGGGATCTTCAGCAAAAACGCTGCAACTGCATTTCCTGCAAGCGGCTCAAGGTACGACGGAAGGCAAACTCCAGGTAACCCTCGGTATACAGCTGCTCCAGCGGGACCTGGGCCTCGAGGTACAGCGGCACCTTGCGGTCATAACACTCGTCCACCAGGGCGATAAAGCGCCGCACGCTGTCGTCGTGCACCGACAGCTGGGGCAACTGGCGGTCCCCGGCATCAACCCGCTGCGCGCCATCCTCGGTGCCTCGGGCGATGCGTCCCGGACGCTGCCGGGCGCTGAGGTTGGGCACTTCGCTGAGCAGAATGGCACTGAAGCGGTCGCACAGCGCCATGAAGTCCATGGCCGCGAACGGCGCCTCGCAAAGGTCGGCAAAGCGACACCAGAGCACGGTTTCACTGACCTTGAGCACCGTGACGTTGCGATGCCCCACCGCCAGCACCGCGCTGGATACCGCCTGCCCCGCGCTCAACTGCTCGAACACCGGCCCCAGGGCACTGGGCTCGCCTGCCGCCGTGACCCAGTAGCGTTGCAGGCCGGTGCCCGGGTGCAGGCGATGGTCCTCATCACCATCCACCGAAACCACCTGCATATGCTGCTCGATCGACTGGATCGCCGGCAGGAAACGCTCGCGGTTGAAGCCGTCGGCATACAGCTGGGCGGGCGGTTGGTTGGAGGTGCAGACCACCACCACGCCTTCATCGAACATCACCTGGAACAGGCGCCCGAGGATGATCGCATCACCGATGTCGTTGACGAACAACTCGTCAAAACACAGCACCCGCACCTCGGCGCTGAGTTCCCGGGCCAGCGCCTGCAAAGGGTCGGCGGTGCCGGTCAGCTGGAATGAGCGCTGGTGGACCCAGCCCATGAAGTGGTGAAAATGCTGACGCCGCGCCGGCACCCTGAGGCTCTGGTAGAACTGGTCCATCAGCCAGGTCTTGCCGCGCCCCACCGGCCCCCACAGGTACACCCCGGTAATCGGCGTCTGGCCCTGGTGCAGGGCCTGGTGGCATTGCTCCAGGGCCTGCACCGCGCGCAATTGCGCCGGGTCGGCGACAAATCCTTGCTCCAGGGCATGCTGATAGGCGCTGAGGGGGGAATCAAAAGGCATGGGGCGAACGATCCGGGCAAAGAGCGCGCAGTATGCCACGCCGCTGGCGCCTGCCACTGCCGGGCTGCGCCTAGAGGGAGATGTCCAGGCGGCAGATCTTGCCCTGGGGATCGAGCCGGAACACGTAGCGTAACGCCAGCGGGCTGCCGGGAAACGCACCCCAGACCAGGTTGTCGAGCAGCACCTTGCCGGTGCGCTGCTGCACCGCCTGCACTTGCAGGCGCGGCTGGTAACGCTGGGCGCAGTCGGCCATCCAGTGCGCGATGTCCTGGGT
This sequence comes from Pseudomonas sp. MF09150, assembly GCF_059862355.1. NCBI lineage: Bacteria > Pseudomonadati > Pseudomonadota > Gammaproteobacteria > Pseudomonadales > Pseudomonadaceae > Pseudomonas > Pseudomonas sp. MF09150. The sequence continues at coordinate 396,376 of NZ_JCBCUS010000001.1, forward strand.
GCCGACACGCTGCCGGCCTTCATCGAATACCGTCGCGTCCTCGGCGAAGAAACTGGTCACTGCCGAACTGTCGCGGGCGTTGGCGGCGGCGATGTAGGCCGCGATCGCCGGGGCGAGTACGGGGGCGGTGCTGGGCATGCGTGAAGCTCCTTGTGAGTGAAGTCAGGCGCCATGCTAATGGCCCCCTGCGTCAGTTCTTGTCAGGAGTGAAGCGCCCGTGTTCATCCAGCTGCATCAGCGTGCGCCAGGTGCGCAACAGGTCACTGCGCCGACCGGGGTAGACCTCTCCGCGAGCGCTGACCGCGAGGATGCGGTCGGTGCGAAAGGTCCGATAAGCCCCGCGCAACTCGCACCAGGCAACGATCACCCGCGCCTCGTTCATAAACCCCAGGGCCAGGGGCCAGATCAGCCGCTGGCTGGAGACCTGCTTGGCGTCGGCGTAGTCCAGATGCAGTTTGGCCTGTTCGCGAATGGCCTGGCGAAACACATCCAGCGGCACCACGTTTTCCGGGTAGGCGCAGGCCGACGGCCCGGGCATGACCGTAGGGTTGCGCAAGGCCTCCTGGGCCGCCGGGGTCAAGACGGCGGCAATCTTGGCCAGGGCATCGGCGGCGGCCTTGCCCAGCACATCATCGCCGCGCTGATCGACATACCGCAGGCCCAGCACAATGGCTTCGGTCTCGTCGGCATTGAGCATCAACGGCGGCAGGAACAAGCCGCTGCGCAGCACATAACCGATGCCCGCCTCGCCATACACCGGGGCACCCAGGGCCGTCAGCTCGGCGATATCGCGGTACAAGGTGCGCTCGGAGACTTCCAGCTCCCGCGCCAGGACCGCGGCCGTCACCGGACGGCTCTTGCCACGCAGGACTTGCAGCAGGGTAAGTAAACGACTGGTTCGCGACACCGCAGCAGCCTCCACACAAAAGAGCCGCGCAGCTTAGCAGAGCCCCCTGTCAGAAACTGTCAGGAGCCGCCGGCCTGTTGCTGGAGATGCGCGGTATCCACCGTTGTAGACGCTGCCGAGGCACGAGGCTGCGCTGGCCCTGACCGACGCCCGGGATGCCAGGGAGTTTGCGGTGTTGATGCGAGCCAGCGCAGCCTGCGGCAGCGGCGACAGGGGTTAATACGCCATTGACCACCCGAGGGTGTAGGTGCGGCCTCGGCCCTGGTAGTCATAGAGGTACGCCGGCCCGTAGGCCGGTGAGTAGAACAGTGTCGCGCGCTGGCCCCAGACCGTGCTGTATTGCTTGTCCAACAGGTTCTGGATCCCGGCGCTGAAGGTGCCGAAGCCGGTGTCATGACTGCCCAGCAGGTCGAAGGTGGTGTAGCCGTTGATGGTGTGGTCGGCGTCATCCTTGAGGGTGAACGCGTGGTTGCCTTGCAGGCGGGCGCTGCTGCGGTCGCCCTTCCAGCCCACGAACGCCGTGGACTTGGACAACGAGGCATAGCGCGCATCTCGCTTGATCCAGTCGCCGTTCTTGTCCTCTTCTTCCGAACGCACCAGGTGCAGGGTGCTGCCAGCTTCCCAGCCGCTGGCGAAGTGGCGGGTCAAGGCGCCTTCAAACCCGTAGTCGCGGCTCTTCTGGTCGATCACATCAATGGTCAGGGTGGCGCTGTCGGTGGTGATGACCTTATCCGACCAGATGTAGTACAGCGCCGCCTGGGCATCCCAGTCGCTGTCCGAATAACGCCAGCCGGTCTCCACCTGGCGGCTCTTGATCCCGGCCAGGGGGTTGTCGTCGACGCTCAAGCCCGGCTTGCCGTAGAACTTGGCCGGGTCCGGCAGATCGAAACCCTCGCCGTAGTTGATCCAGGTCTGATGCCCATTCTTGAAATCGTAGATGGCCCCGATGTTGTACAGGCTCACTTCATAGTCATTGCTGCCGCCCGGCACGTTCTTGAACTGGCCGACATCCACATCCATTTTCTGCCGCCGCGCACCGCCGGACACCGTCAGGTTGTCCGTGGCGTGCCAGTCCAGCTGGGCATAGCCGGAGAGCCCGTCAACCCGGTAGCTGGGATAGCGCGGCGCCTTGCTCAAGGTATCGAGGTCGAGGCCACCGGTGGCGGACGAGGTCTGGGAGTTGAACACGCTCTGCTCGGCGTTGAAACGCTCGCGGTCCAGGTCCACGCCATAGGTCAGCTTGAACGCGCTCCACTCCTTGACCAGCAGGGCCTTGAGGCTGCTGACCTCGAAGTTCTGCTGCGAGGCAGCAAAATACACGCCCTTGGAGCCTGTGGGGTTGGCCGCGTTGTAATAGGGGAACGGGTAGAAGTTGTCGTCTTCCTTGCGGTAGGAGCCTTGCAGATAGAAGTCCTGACCGCCCAGCACATCGTCGTAGTGGTAGCTGGCATTGAGCAGCAGGCGCTTGGTGCGTGGCTGCAGATCGGTGGAGTAGCCGCCGCGCAATTGCGCGTCTTCCAGGTCCGAAGGCTTCTGGTAGCTGAGGTTGGGAAAGTAGATACCGGTGCCGCCATGGTTACCGGAGTCGTAGTACTGGGCCAGCAGGTCAAGGCCCTGGGCCTCGTTGAATTGCAGCGCCAGGCTGCCCATCAGGTCGACGGTGCGGTTGTATTGCAGGTCGGTCTGGGTGTTGTCGATGAAGATCTGGTTGCCGGAACCGTCGTAGAACGCCTCGTTCTGTTCGGCGGCGACCGCCAACCGGCCGTTGATGCGCTCGTTGCCGCCGCTGACCGACTGCGCGATACGGGTCGACAGGTCATCGCTGTTGTTGAAGCCGCTGCTGGCCCCGACCTGGGTTTCAAACTGCGCCGCCCCCGCCTCGCCCTTCTTGGTCACGATATTGATGATGCCGCCGGTGGCGCCGCCACCGTAGATGGCGCTGGCGCCGGAGAGCACTTCCACCCGCTCGACGTTGAACGGGGAAATGCTGTCGAACTGCCGGGACAGCCCACGGGAGCTGTTCTGGCTGACACCGTCGATCATCACCAGCACGTTGCGCCCGCGCATGTTCTGGCCGTAGTTGGTGCGTCCCTCGGGCGCCAGGTCGAGGCCCGGCACCAGCTTGCCGATGGCTTCCTTGAGGCTGACCCCGGTCTGCAATTGTTCGCGCAGTTGGGTCTGGTCGACCACCCATACGGTGCCGGGGATTTCACTGATGGCGGTGCTGGTGCGTGAGGCGACGCTGACCTGGATCGGCTTGAGGTTGAGGCTCGCTGACGGCGCCGTGGCGCGGCGCAGGATCACCGTGCGCGGGTCGCTGAACGCCCAGCTCATGCCGCTGCCGGCCAGCAGGCGTTGCAGGGCCTGGGCCACGCTCAGCTCGCCATTCAACGCCTCGGCTTGCAGGCCCTCGACATCGGCGGTGGTGTACAAGAGGCGCAACCCGGCCTGGTCGGCAAAGCCGGTCAGGGCCTGGTCCAGGGCTTGGGCGGGCAATGCCAGGTTGACCCGGCGCTCTTCGGCGCTGTGGCTGGGGGCGACGGCGTCCTGGGCCTGAACCAGCACCGGGCTGCACAGCCCGGCAATGATGGCCTGAGCCAGGAGTGTACGGCGCACCAGGGCCTTGGCCCGGACCTGTGTCGACTGCTTGAACATACCTTTCACGACTGTTTTCCCGCCCCGTTTGAATACGTCAATGAGAATGATTTTCTTCTCGCTCTCACTACGACGATTTCGCCAACCGGAACTTGCAACGGCCCAGCGAAAAAAATTCAAATCAGTGCAGGACCGCCAGCCATGGCAGGTACGTGACCTTCAGCGGGTAGCGCTGTTCGAGGGTGCGCAGCAGCCCTTGCGGGTCGTTCAGATCAAATACCCCGCTGACCGGCAGAGCCGCCAGTTGCGCATCGGAAATCACGATCCGCCCATGCTGATAGCGCTCCAACTCGCCAATCACCTCCCCCAGCGGCCGGCCATTGAAGATCAGCTTGCCGCGCTGCCAGGCCGTGAGGCTGGCGGCATCCACCTTCTGCTGGGCCAGCAGGGGCTGGCCGGCTCGGTGCTGCAGGCGCTGATCGGCCTGCAACAGCATTGGCTGATGGTCGCCGCTGAACTGCACCTGGCCGCTCCTGACCACCACCGTCAGGTCGCCACCGTCGCGGCGCACACTGAAACTGCTGTCGGTGCCTTGCAGGCGCTCGTCGCCGGCGCTCACCACAAACGGCCGCTGCCGGTCGGGTGCCGGCTCGAACAGTGCCTCGCCGGCCCGCAGGATGACCTTGCGCTCGCTGGCCGTGTAGGCCACCGACAAGGCACTGGCACTGTTGAGGGTGACTGTGGAGCCATCGTCCAGGGTCAGGGTCTGCTGCTGGCCGACACTGGTGTGGTAGTCGGCGCTCAAGGCCGGCCACTGTTGCCAGCCGGTGATCCCGGCAACGGCGACCAGCACCGAAGCCGCCAGGGCCGGCCACCAACGCCGTGGCCGTCGTGGCACTTGAGCCTGGGCCCGCAGCTCGCTCGCCGCCGCGGTCATGCCGAGGTCGGCCCACAGTTGCTGCGCCTCGTCGGCGGCCGCGGCGTGGGCCGGGCTGATCAGGCGCCATTGCTGATAGGCCATGCGCTGGGCGGCGCTGGCCTGGCCCGAGTTGAGCAGCACCAGCCAGTCGACGGCGGCGTCTTCGAGGCTGTCGTCAGGCTCGGGAATCGGGGACTGGGTCATGGGCAGGTCGGCGGCTGAGGGAGAAGGATCATGCATGATTGTGCTTGAGCCAGTCGCGGCAATGGCGCAGGGCCTGGCCGATGTATTTTGCCACCATGCTCTCGGAAACGCCCAGCCGAACTGCGATCTGGGCCTGGGTCAGGCCCTCGATACGGTTGAGCAGCAAGGCCTGCCGGGCATTGGCCGAGAGCAATTGCAGGGCGTCGTCGAGCAGCGCCAGACGCTCCTTGGCCAGCAGCACCGCCTCGGGCGCCGGCGCCGGGTCGACGGCCTCGGCATGCTCCTGGCCGTCACTGTGATTGGCCGCCAGGCGCTGCTCACGGCGCAAGGTGTCAATGGCCAGGTTGCCGGCCACGCGAAAGATAAAGCTGCGGTCGTTGTGCACCGCCACCGTCTGATCGACCTTGAGCAGCTTGAGGTAGGTTTCCTGGGCGACATCGGCCGCACGCTGGCGATCACTCATGCGCCGGGTGAGAAACTTCAGCAGGTCGTCGTAGTGCTCCTGAAAACTCAGCAGCAGGCTGGGCGTGGGCAGCATCGAGGGGCGGTCCGGGGTTCGGGGGCCGGATTATTCCATAACGGCAAATGAGAAACAGTATCTTTCGTATCCTTTCGAAGTTGCGCCTTTGCCGCTATTTACGCTTCTGACTGCGGCGCCTTTCTGGCATCCTGCGCCTCCTTTTTCTGACCGGTTCGCAGGTTTTGCCTGGCGCAATCCTTTCGCAAACCAAGTCCCGTCCACTTTCCGGCGTGTGCCCCCTGTACCGACACGCCATTGGCAGGCCTTTTCATGACCGCACCTGATCGCATCCCTCGCTACAAGTCCGACCTGATCTATGGCCTGGACGACCGCCCGCATTTCAGCGCGGCCATCTTCGCCGCGTTGCAGCATGTGCTGGCCAGTTTTGTCGGCATCATCAGCCCGACCCTGATTTTCGGCGGGGTGCTCGGCCTGCACGAAGAAACCCCCTACCTGATCAGCATGGCGCTGTTCGTCTCCGGCCTGGGCACCTTTGTCCAGGCCCGGCGCCTGGGCCCTATCGGCTCCGGGTTGCTGTGCGTGCAGGGCACCAGTTTTTCCTTTATCAGCGTGCTGCTCAGCGCCGGTTTCATGGTCAAGGGCCGTGGCGGCAGCAATGAAGAGATTCTCTCGACCATCTTCGGCATCTGCTTCTGCGCGGCCTTTATCGAGATGTTCCTCAGCCAGTTCATCGGCAAGCTGCGCAAGCTGATCACCCCGGTGGTCACCGGCACCATCATCACCCTGATGGGCCTGTCGCTAATCAAGGTCGCGGTCACCGACATGGCCGGCGGCTTCGGCGCGCCGGACCTGGGCGCGGCCAGCAACCTGGGGCTGGCAGCACTGGTGCTGCTGACCATCGTCATCCTCAACCGCTTCAACCACCCGATGCTGCGCCTGGGTTCGATCGTCATCGGCCTGACCCTGGGCTTCGTCGTCGCCTGGATGCTGGGCCGGGTCGACATGGCCAGCCTGCCCGACGTGCCCCTGGTCAGCGTGCCGGTGCCGTTCAAGTACGGCTTCTCGTTCGACCTGATCGCCTTTATCCCCCTGGCGGTGATCTTCCTGATTTCGCCGCTGGAGGCGGCCGGCGACCTGACCGCCAACTCGATGATTTCCCAACAGCCGGTCAAGGGTCCGCTGTACATCAAGCGCATCAAGTCCGGGCTGCTGGCCGACGGCTTCAACTCGATGGTGGCGGCGGTGTTCAACAGCTTGCCGATGGTGACCTTTGCCCAGAACAACGGGGTGATCCAACTGACCGGCGTGGCCAGCCGCTACGTGGCCTACTTTATTGCCGGGCTGCTGGTGCTGCTCGGGCTGTTCCCGATGATCGGCGCGGTGCTGCAACTGATGCCCAAGCCGGTCCTTGGCGGCGCCACCTTGATCATGTTCGGCACCGTGGCGGTGGCCGGGATCAAGATCCTCGCCGAAGCCGGCCTGCATCGGCGCAACGTGCTGATCGTGGCGATTTCCCTGGGCATGGGCCTGGGCGTGGCGGCGGTGCCGGAAGTGTTGCGCGAGCTGCCCAAGGCGCTGCACAACATCTTTGAATCGCCGATCACCGTGGGCGCCTTCTGCGCCATTTTCCTGAATATCTTCCTGCCGGAAGAGTTCATGGAACTGGAAGAAGACGAGTTCGACCCCGAGGCGGCAACCCTCAAGGTCATGCAGGACCCGGACATGAGCGCCAAAGCGAACTCCTGAGGTCAGCGGACGTCTACAGCGGGGGGCGACCGCCCCCTGTATGTCCTCCAACCTGACGGGTACCCCATGCGCAGATTGATCGCTTTGTCCCTGGTGCTGCTCAGCCTGAGCGCCTGTGCCCTGTTCCCCAATCGCGACCCGCTGAACATCAATGTGGTGGGCATCGAGCCCCTGCCCAGCCAGGATCTGGAGATGCGTTTCGCGGTCAAGCTGCGCCTGCAGAACCCCAACGAAACCGCGATCGACTACAACGGCGTGGCCCTGGACCTGGACGTCAACGGCCGGCCCCTGGCCTCGGGGGTCAGTGACCAGCACGGCAGCATTGGGCGCTTCTCGGAAGAGGTGCTGGTGGTGCCGGTCAGCGTCTCGGCGTTTTCCGTGCTGCGCCAGACATTGGGCTTGAGCCAGAACCAGAATGTCGACAACCTGCCCTACACCCTGCGCGGCAAACTGGCCGGCGGCCTGTTCGGCACCCTACGTTTTGTCGACCACGGCACCCTGAGCCTGCCCAATGCCGCCAATGGCACCTGGTGAGGCAACCTGTTTTCAATAGGCACTCTTCAGTGTTCACTCTGGCCAGCGCAGCCGCATGCCTCGGCAGCGGCTACGGGATCAGAACACTGACCAGCCGATGCGCTGGCTCAGCAGTTCCAGGGCCGCCATGCCGACCAGGGAGTTGCCGGCGGCGTTGAGTTCCGGGGACCACACGCACACGGTGAATTGCCCCGGCACCACGGCGACTATGCCGCCGCCCACCCCGCTCTTGCCCGGCAGGCCGACGCGATAGGCAAAGTTGCCGGCCTCGTCATACAGGCCGCTGGTGGCCATGATCGAGTTCACCTGCTGGGTCTGGCGCGCGGTGAGGATGGCCTCGCCGCTGTGCTTGCAAAAGCCGTCGTTGGCCAGGAAACAGAACGCCCGGGCCAGGTCGACGCAGCTCATGCGCAGCGCGCAATGGCTGAAGTAGCTGCGCAGCACCGCCTCGACATCGTTGTGGAAGTTGCCGAAGGACTGCATCAGGTAGGCCATGGCCGCATTGCGGGCGCGGTGCTGGTACTCGGAGTCGGCCACCTTGCCGTCGACCATCACCTGCAGGTTGCCCGACAGACGCCGCACGAAATCACGCATCGACAGGGCCGGCGCGGCAAACCGTGACTGGTTGATGTCGCAGATCACCAGTGCCCCGGCGTTGATAAACGGGTTGCGCGGGCGCCCACGCTCGAACTCCAGCTGCACCAGGGAATTGAACGGCTGCCCCGAAGGTTCATGCCCCAGCCGCTCCCAGATCGCCTCGCCGGAATGACCGATGGCCTGCACCAGGCTGAACACCTTGGAAATGCTCTGCACCGAAAACGGCGTGTCGGCATCGCCGGCGCTGAACACCTGGCCGTCGTTGCCATACACGGCAATCCCCAGCTGGTTGGCCGGCACGTCGGCCAGGGCCGGGATGTAATTGGCGACTTTCCCCTGGCCAATCAGTGGCCGAACTTGGTCGAGGATTTCGTTCAACAGCGCTTGCATCGTCAGGCTCGCAATCTCTGGCCCCGAACCGCTGCGGGGCTGTGCTTGCTAGACGCCCGACAACCGCCGCGCAGCACAGTTACGGCCCACACCTGACACAGGTCACCTCCCCCCTGGCGCGATGCGAGTAGGCTGCATGACCGTAAAAACCGTTGCCACAACCGTGCCCTCGACCGCTCACAGCGGCTGCTCGCCGATGCTGGCCAGTCGATGAGTGCACCCGGCGCAGCGGCACTATCGCCGGAAAACCGGTGTCTACAGAGGCGAAGCGCGTTGAAACCCTGGCATTGCATCCTTGGTATTTTGCTGATCACCAGCATCACCGTCCTGATCGAAATCCCCAGCAGCACTTGGCTCACCTCCGCCAGCCTGAGCCTGATTCTCGGGGCCTCGGCGCTGGCGTACATGGCCACCTCGTGCCTGCTGGCCAGCCGCTGGCGCTGGGTCGAGTGGCTGTTCGGTGGCCTCGACCGGGTGTATGAAGCGCATAAGTGGCTGGGGATCTGGGCGCTGGTGTTTGCCAGCTACCACTTTGTGTTCAAGGCCAACCTGGACCTGTGGAACAGCGTGCCCATCATCGAGTGGCCCAAGTACTGGACGCGCCTGGTGCGCCAGCTCAGTTATGTGGCCCTGGGCCTGATTGTGCTGCTGGCGTTGAACCGCAATATTCCCTATCGCTTGTGGCGCTGGTGGCACAAGCTCTCCGGCCCGCTGTTCGTGATCGTCATCCTGCATTGGCTGAGCTTCAAATCGCCGATTGCCCTGAACAACCCATCGGGCCTGTGGCTGACTTTGCTTTGCGGCCTGGGGCTGCTCGGTGCGTTGTACAAGCTGTTGCTCTACCCAGTGCTGGCCAAGGCCGGCGAATACACCGTGAGCGCCGTGTCGGCGCACAAACACTCCCTGCACCTGGAGCTGACGCCTGTGCAGCACGGCTTTGCGTTCAAGGCCGGGCAGTTCGCCTTTCTTGCGCTCAAGGAAAAGGGCCTGCGCGAGCCCCATCCGTTCACCATTGCCAGCGCCTATGCCAGCGATGGGCGTATCGAATTCGTGATCCGCGCCCTGGGCGACTACACGCAAAAGCTGCGCGACCAGGTCAAGGTCGGCATGCTCGCGGATGTCTATGCGCCTTATGGACAGTTCAAGCGCCAGGTCGATGCACCACGGGAAATCTGGGTCGCGGGCGGGGTTGGCATCTCGCCGTTTATCGCCTGGCTGCAAGACGATGCCAGCGAACGCCTGGATAACACGACCCTGGTGTATTGCTTCAATCCCTCACGCGCGTTTCCCACTGCCGAACAGCTGCAAAGCATGGCCGAGCAACGCGGCGTGTGCTTTGTTGGTCAGGATGGCGGGGTCGATCAACTGTCCGAGACCTTCAAGCACGCCGTAGCGCAAACCGACCCACAACAGATCCAGATCAGCTTTTGCGGGCCCAAGGGCTTGCTGGAGCGCGTCCGCGAGCTGATGCGCGAACAGGCGATCCCCGAGGGCAATCTGCATTACGAGCTGTTCGAGTTCCGCTGAAACCTCCCGCGCTCAAGGACGAGCCGGCTCGCGCAGGGCCAGCCACACCGCCAGGGCCGAGACCAGGGTGATGCCGATCAGCACCCGCAGCAATTGGCCGAAGGCCTCCACATACAGCTGCAACAGGGCACCGCGCCCGACCTCCGGCAACAGCGCACTGCTGGCCTGCAGGTTGCCGTTGGCCAGTTGCTGCGCGGCCAGGGGAATCTGCGCGGCGTCCACCAGCGCCGCGCCGAGGGAGTGCTGCAGCAGCCCGGCCAGCAATGCCACCACCAGGGCCAGGGCAATGCCCTCACCCGCCACCCGGGTGGTGCTGAAGATGCCGGTGGCCATCCCGGCACGCTCCTTGGGCACCACACTGACCGACAAGCCATCCATCAGGCCCCAGGGCAAACCCGCCCCAAGGCCAATCAACAGCATCGGCAGCACGTTGGCCGTGGGCTGCCCCACGCCTACCCGGCTCAGCAGATACAGGCCGAAGGCGGCAAGCAGCAGGCCGGCGCTGCACAGCACGCGACTACTGACCCAGCGCGTCAGCCACGCCGCCAGCAACGGCACCACCAGCATCGGCGCCGACAGGGCCATCATCATCAGCCCGGCCTCGATCTCGCTGTAGCCTTCAACCCCGATAAAGCGGATCGGCAGCAGAATCAGCAGCACCACAAAGCAGTAGCAGGTGGCGATCGGCAACACCTGCACCCCGACAAAACGCGGGTAGCGAAACAGCGACAGATCCAGCATCGGCCGCTTGACCCGCGACTCGATCGCGACAAACCCCAGCAGCGCCAGCAACGAGCCCCACAGTAGGCTTTGCACCAGCACGCTGCCCCAGCCACTTTGCGGCGCCTGCAGCACGCCCCAGGTAAACAGCACCAGCGCTGCGGTAAAACTCAGGGTGCCGGGCCAATCGACACCGGCAGCGTCCGGGTCACGGGATTCGTGCATGCGCGGCACGCCAAACAGCAGCGACAGCCCGCCAATCAAGGTGCCGCTGATAAAGATCGCGCGCCAGCCGTAGTGCTCGATCAGCACTCCGGCCAGGAGCGGCCCGAATGCCAGACCGACGCCAAAGGTGGTGCCCAGCAGGCTGAAGGCACGGGTGCGGGCGCGGCCCTCGAACTCCTGGGCCAGGGCCGCCGAACCGCCGGCCAGGGCTGCAGCGCCCGCCAGCCCTTGCAACGCCCGCAGGCCATCGAGCCACAGCACCGAAGGGGCAAAGGCCAGCACCAGGGACGTCAGGGCAAACAGGCCGACACCCAGGCTGAACACCCGCTTGCGGCCGTACTCGTCGGCCAGGGTCCCAGCGGCCATCAGCGCACTGCCGAAGGTCAGCATAAAGGCGTTGGTCACCCAACTCAGGGCCATGGGGCTGCCACCCAGCTCGCGGGCAATGGCCGGGGTGGCCACGGCCACGCCGACAAAGGTCAGGGGCAGTATCAGCGCCGCCAGGCACACCGCCGCCAGCACGCCATAGGCACGGCTGGCAGGGGTGGCGGCCTGGAAGGCGGCGGGCAGATCGATTTCAGGGTTCATCAGGACCTCGAACAGGCAAAAGCCACAGCGGACAGGGGTGGGTTTGGATGATAGATTCGCCGCAATCAGCAAAAAACAGGGCTAAAGTCCTTGGCTTGCGGACATAAACGCTCTAATTGAGGTCCCCATGGATAATCTGAACGGCCTGCTGGCATTCGTCCGCACGGTGGAAAGCGGCAGCCTGGTGGGCGCCGCCGAACGCCTGGGAATTTCCGCCTCGGCGGTCGGCAAAAGCCTGGCGCGGCTGGAGCACAAGCTCGGTGTGCGGCTGCTCAATCGCAGCACCCGGCGCATCAGCCTGACCGACGAAGGCACGCTGTTTTTCGAGCGTTGCCAGCGCATCGTCGGCGAGGTGGAAGAAGCCGAAGCCGAACTGGCGCGGATCAGCGACACTCCGCGCGGCAAGTTGCGGGTCAGCCTGCCCGCCATCGGCTATCGCATGCTGTTGCCGATTCTTCCGGAGTTCACCCGGCGCTACCCGCAGATCGAACTCGACCTGGACTTCAACGACCGCTTGATCGATGTGATCGCCGAGGGCGTCGACGCGGTGATCCGCAGCGGCGAGCTGGCCGACTCGCAACTCAAGTCCCGCACCCTCGGGCCCTTCGGCTTTGTCCTGGTCAGCGCTCCGCAGTACTTTGCCGAACACGGCACGCCGCAGTCCCCCCGGGATCTGGAGCAGCACGCCTGCCTGCGCTACAAATTCCCCGGAACCACCCAGTTGCAGCAGTGGACCCTGCGCCTGCCCGCCGGCGAGCCGCCCCTGAGCCTGCGCAGCGCCTTGACCAGCAACAACCTGGAGTCGCTGATCTTTGCCGCCAGCCAGGGCCTGGGCATCGCCTTTGTCCCGGATTTCGTGGTCCGCGGCGCCCTGGCCGAAGGCAGCCTGGTGGCAGTGCTGGATGACTATCAGATCGACAGCGGCAAATTTTCGGTGCTCTGGCCCAGCAGCCGCCACCTGCTGCCCAAGCTGCGGGTGTTCGTCGACTTTCTCGGCGAGCACCTGCGCCTGGGGCGCGATTGATCCTCGGGTAATCCTTGCCCAGCGCCGGCTCAGGCTGGAATATGGCGGCGCCATGACCGACTCAGGAGCCGCGCCCCCCGATGGACACCCCACTCACTGTCGAGATCCCCACCCTGTACACCGATCGCCTGATCCTGCGGCCGCTGCAAATGGCGGACGCCGAGGCAGTGCAAGCGCAGTTTGCTCACTGGCAGGTGGTGCGGTATCTCAACGCCCTGGTGCCCTGGCCCTACCCGGCCGATGGTGCCCTGAGCTACCTGCGAGACCTGGCCCTGCCGGCCATGGCCCGGGGTGAAGAATGGCATTGGGCAATCTGCCTGAAATCAGCGCCCGGACAGTTGATCGGCAACGTCAGCCTGATGGATGAAACCGATAACAACCGTGGCTTCTGGCTCGCTCCCGCCTGGCAGGGCCAGGGGTATATGGGCGAAGCCAGCGCCGCGGTCACCGCCTACTGGTTCGAGGTGCTGCAACGCCCCCTGCTGCGGGCGCCCAAGGCGGCTCCCAACCTGGGCTCACGGCGGATTTCCGAACGCAGCGGGATGCGCCTGATCAGCTGCGACGAGGGGGACTTCGTCGCCGGGCGACTCCCCAGGGAGCTCTGGGAAATCACCCGCGAAGAGTGGCAGCGCCTCAGGTAAACCGCACCCGGGCTTGGCTTCAAAGCGGGCGCTTGGCGCCCTTTGTCCCGGCGTTCGTCGGGCGTAACGCCCTGGCCCCACAGCCGCCATCGGCGGCCCAAGCTGCGGCGGCTTGTCGTCTTTCTCTGCGGACACTGGCGCCTTGGATGCGATTGCTCCTGCTCGCCTCACCAGCTCGGCAAACATCAACAAACTCAAATGTCAGCTTACTAATATGTGTATTCATCTTGATGTTTACCGCGCTTAAGCTCGCCCTGTCCTCATCCGAGGGCAGGCAAGGTCGGTCCGCCCACAACAAAAGCTACAGGCCACCCCAATAACAATTTGATCTGCCGATTCCAGGAACTCCCTATGTCCCAATTTCGACGCCCTACCCGTGGCCGCCGTACCCGTGCTGCGCCGTGCGCACGAGGTGCGCAATGAACTCTTCCCATGATGAAACCCTGCTTCAGCGCCAGGGCTACCGCCAGGAGCTGCACCGTGGCCTGTCGCTCTGGTCGTCCTTTTCCGTAGGCTTTGCCACGGTCTCGCCGGTGGTCGGCATCTATTCGGTGATGGCCCTGGGGGCCATGAGTGCAGGCCCGTCCTGGGTCTGGATCGTGCCGCTGTGCCTGGCCCTGCAGCTTCTGGTGGCCCTGGTGTACGCCGAACTGGCTTCGCAGTACCCGCTGGCTGGTGGTTGTTACCAGTGGGTCAAGCGCCTGGCGGGCGATCGCTGGGCCTGGTTCACCGGTTTCATGTACCTCGCGTCGGCCCTGGCGTCCCTGACCACCGTGGCCTACCTCGGCGGGTTCTGGCTGTGGCTGTTCGTCACTGGTCATGCACCGGAAGCCAACGCCCAGGTGGCCAGCGGCGCAGTCCTGCTGCTGCTCGGGCTGGGGGTCAATCTGCTGGGCATCAACCCGCTGAAATATTTCGTCAACGCGGGGATCATCGCCGAAGCCATTGCCTCCATCGGTATCGGCCTGTTGTTGTTGATCTTTTTCCGCAACCACTCCTGGTCGCTGCTGTTAGAAGGCCTGAGCGCCACGGCCCCGGCCGATGGTTCGTACTTCAGTGGCTTTATCACGGCGATGGCCGTCGGCGGCTGGGCCTTCCTCGGCTTCGATGCCTGCTCCCAGGTTTCCGAAGAGACCGCCGACGCCCGCACCTCGACCCCACGGGCCATCCTGCGCTCGATGATCCTGGTGGGGCTGACAGTGATGCTCACCGCGTTCGCCGTCACCCTGTCGTTTACCGATACCGCCGGCATGGTCGCCGGTAGCGTGATCGACCCGGTAACCCCGGCGGTGGTCGACGCCTTTGGGGCCTGGTCCGAGCGGCCCTTCGTCGGCGTGGTGCTGGTGGCCTTTATTGCCTGCGTGGTGTCGGTGCAGACCTACATTGGCCGCGCCGTGTTCGGCATGGCCCGGGACTCGATCCTGCCGGCGTCGGCCACTCTGCGCCGGGTGGACAAGCGCAAGGTGCCGTTCGCCGCGATGGTCTTCAGCACCCTGTTCGCCAGCTTCGGCCTGGCTCTGGGCTTGAATGCCACGGCCGTCGGCACCCTGATCGCCTTTGGCAGCGGCGGCTTTTTCATGGTGTTCCTGATCGTTATCAGTTGCGCCCTGATTGCCCGCCTGCGCGGGCGCTGGAAGCCCGAAGCCGGCGTATTCAGTCTCGGACGCTGGGGCCTGCCGGTGAACCTGCTGGCGTTTGTCTGGCTGGTGTTCGAAACCATCAACGTCGCCTGGCCCCGGGAGTCCCTGGCGCCACCGGGTGCTCCGTGGTTCCAGGTCTGGGCGGTGATCCTGGTGTTCTCCAGCCTGGCGCTGCTTGGCCTGCTGTACATGCTGCTGGCCAAGCCCTACCTGCGCACACCCAGCGCCCCGCTACCCACCAACTGACTTCCCCCGCGCTGTCGCCGACAGCGCCCTACTCCCTGCCCGGGTGGCCATGACTGGCCACCTGTGAACTCACTCGTGCTGGAGAAAACCATGTCCCCTGCTGTGCATTACTGGAACTACCCCACTGAAATCTTCTGCGGCGCCGACGCCCTGGACCTGCTCGGGCAACGTTGCCGGTTGTTGAACATGGGCCGTCCGCTGCTGGTCACCGACCCCGGCATGCTCACCCTCGAACCCTTCAACCTGCTGGTTGCGCAGTTGCACCGCGCCGGGCTGCCCGTTGCGGTGTTTTCCGAACTGGGCGCCAACCCCAGCCTGGAAGATGTGCAGCGCGGCGTTGCCGCGTTCCAGTCCGGCGAGCACGACTCGCTGATCGCTCTGGGTGGCGGCAGCGCCATGGACGCGGCCAAGGGCATCGCCCTGGCAGCCTGCGACCCTGAGGGTCTGGAGCGCTTTGAATGGTCGCAGATCATCGAGCGCTATCCGAGCCTGAGCGACTTCCCCGCACTTGGCCTGCCACCCCTGATCGCGCTGCCCACCACCGCCGGCACCGGCTCGGAACTGGGCCGTGAGGCGGTGCTGACCGATACCCGGCTGCACGTGAAACGGGTGATCAGCCATCCACAATTGCTCCCGGCCTGTGTGATCCTCGACCCGCAACTGACCCGCAGCCTGCCGCCGGCACTGACCGCCGCGACCGGCATGGATGCGTTGACCCATCACCTCGAAGCCTTCTGCTCGCCGCTGTATCACCCGATGTCCAGCGGCATCGCCGTCGAAGGCATTCGCCTGGTCAGCCAGCACCTGCGCCAGGCCTACGCCAACGGCCAGGACCTGGTGGCCCGCGAAGGCATGCTGGTGGCCTCGGCCATGGCCGCCGTGGCGTTCCAGAAAGGCCTGGGCGGCGTGCATGCCCTGGCGCACCCGCTGGGAGCGCGCTACCACAAGCACCATGGGTTGTTGAACGCGATCCTGCTGCCTTATGTGCTGGTGGCCAACCAGCCGGTGATCGACGCCGATATCGCGCGCCTGGCCCGCTACCTGGAATTGCCGCAGCCTGACTTCCGAGGCTTCCTGGACTGGGTCCTGACGCTGCGCGCGGAGCTGGGCATCCCCCACAGCCTTGGCGAGATCGGCCTGGACACGGCCGACGCCGACTGGGTCGGGGCTCAGGCGGTGGCCGATATTTCCTCTTCCGAGACCAATGCCCAGCCCCTGAACGCCGAGCAGTACCGGACGATTTTCTGCAACGCGGTACACGGCGTGCTGCCGGGGGTGCGTCCATGAATCCGGCGCTCTATATCAACGGCCAGTGGCAGGATGGCGAAGGCGACGAGCAACTGAGCCCCTGCGACCCGTCACTGGGCCAGGTCATTGCCCGTCTCCAGGGCTCCAGCGCGCAGCAGATCGACCTCGCCGTCACTGCCGCACGCCAGGCCCTCGGTCCTTGGCACAGCCTTAGCGGCAGCCAGCGCGGGCACTATCTGCACAGCTTCGCCCACGAACTCGAACGACGCCGCAGCACGCTGATCGAGCTGCAAATGCGCAATAACGGCAAGCCGCGGCACGAAGCCAGTGTCGACCTGGACGATGCCATCGCCACCTTCACCTACTACGCCGGGCTGGCCCAACAACTGGACGCCACCCCGAACCGCGAAGTGCCGCTGTCGGCTCCCGGCTTCCAGGCCCATTGCCGGGCCGAGGCCCTGGGCGTGGTGGGCTTGATCGTGCCCTGGAACTTCCCCCTGGTGACCAGCGCCTGGAAGATTGCCCCCGCCCTGGCCGCCGGCTGCACCGTGGTGCTCAAGCCGTCGGAGGTCACGCCTCTGATCGAACAGGTCTACGCCGAGATCGCAGAAACGCTGGGCCTGCCGCCCGGGGTGTTGAATATCGTGGTCGGTGCCAGCACTGTCGGCGCGGCCCTCAGTGCGCACCCGGGGCTGGACAAGCTGTCGTTCACCGGCAGCAACCCGGTCGGGCAAAAAGTCATGCACAGCTGCGCCGAACATTGCCGGCCGGTGACCCTGGAGCTGGGGGGCAAATCGCCGATCCTGGTGTTCGAGGACTGCGATCTGGATCAGGCGGTGGAGTGGATCATTGCCGGCTTCTGCTGGAACGCCGGGCAAATGTGTTCGGCGACTTCACGCCTGCTGGTCCATGAAGCCATTGCCGATTCCCTGCTGCAACGCCTGACCCAGGCCCTGGAACGGTTGCGGGTGGGCAACCCGCAGCATCAGGAAGTGGATATGGGCCCCCTGACCTGCGAGGCACAGTACCGCAAGGTGCTCGACTATTTCGCCATTGCCCGCGACGAAGGCCTGGTGTGCCTGACCGGCGGTGAAGCCCTGGCCGAACCCGGCTGGTTCGTCAGCCCGACGGTGTACGACCAGGTGCCGGGCGACAGCCGCCTGTGGCGCGAGGAGATCTTCGGACCGGTACTCTGCGCAAGGCGTTTCAGCACGGAAGCCGAAGCCTTGGCCCTGGCCAATGACAGCGCCTTCGGTCTGGTGGCGACAGTGATCAGTGCCGATCTGGCCCGGGCTGAACGGCTGGCGGCAGCCCTGGAGGTCGGTCATGTGTGGATCAACTCGATCCAGGCAGTGTTCGTCGAAACCTCATGGGGTGGGACCAAGGGCAGCGGTATCGGCCGTGAACTGGGGCCCTGGGGATTGGCCGCCTATCAGTCGCTGAAGCACGTGACCCGTTGCCTGGGGTAAACGCGGTGCTCAGTTGCAGTGTTCGCTCAGCAGGTCATCGATAAAGGCCTTGAGGGCTTCGCTATGGGGGTGGCCGGCATGGGTGATCATGCTGTGCTGCACCTCGTAGCGCAGGGTCTGCGCATGCAACGCGCGCATCTGCCCGTCATGCACCCAGGGCCGGGCGTAGTGATTGGGCAAATAACCCAGGTGCGTACCCGCCAGCACCCCATGCACCACCGCCTCCATGTGGTAGGCGGTGGCCGTGGCACGCGACGGCGCCACCGGCAGCACCTGGTTGGCCGGCAGGAACCCGTGGCGAATCCAGTCACAGGCCTTGATCTGCTCCAAAGTCGGCGCGGCTTCGGCGAACAGCGGATGCCGAGCCCCACAGAACACGCCGATCTCTTCGCTGTACAACGGCTGATAGTCCAGGGTCGGCAGGCTACGGCTGAAATAGGAAATGGCCAGGTCCAACTGGCCGTCGATCACCGCCAGCTCCAGCTCGGTGGGCGAGTTGACGAACACGTGCAGGTGCACATCCTGGTCGCGCCGGTAAAAGCGCGCGATCGCTGCGTCGATATGCGCCGCCGGCAAGGTCGCGATGTTGTCGGCCAGGGCCAGATACAGGTCACCCACCAGGCGCCCGGACAATTCCTGGGCCTCGTTGCGAAACACATCCACCGCACCAAACAGCGCACTGGCCGCCGCCAGGATGCGCTGGCCCTTCTCGGTCAGGCGAAAGCCTCCCTTGCCGCGCTCGCACAGGCGATAGCCGAGGCGTTTTTCCAGGCTGGAGATATGGGTGCTGATGTTCGATTGGCTCATGTTCAGCTCGGCCTGGGCCGCCGTGAAGCCACCGCATTTGACCACCACGGAGAAAATCCGCAGCAGACGCAAGTCCATATCGGTGACGTTTCTAAGCACAGTAGTTCCGCGGGCAAAGGGGCGTGAGGCTGGCTATTCAACGGCAGCCCGGGGCCAGCGTCAACTGCTGGCGGCCTTGCTTGCAGGCCCCTCGGCCAGCCCGGGCGAACACCCGCGAAGCGTGGCTGCACCTCAGGTAAAACGCACTCCGGGCCGGGCGCGCTCATCCACCGTCAACTCGAAGATATCCGGGCGCGCATAGTGCCCGACCACGTCGTAGTCGTAGCGGGCGCGCACCAGGTCCGCGGTGTCGATCTGCGCGCTGATCAGCCCCGCGCAGCCGACCAGGGGCCCGGCCAGCACATCGCCCATTGGCCCGACAATCACGCTGCCGCCGGCAATCAGCGGGCGCTCGGCGGGCCAATGGGCGATCTCCAGGCCCAGCGCCTGGGGCGAGGCCTGGACCTGGCAGGCGCTGACCACAAAGCAGCGCCCCTCATGGGCGATGTGACGCATGCTGACCTGCCACATTTCGCGCTCATCCACGGTCGGCGCGCACCACAGGTCCAGGCCCTTGGCGTACATCGCGGTGCGCAGCAGCGGCATCATGTTTTCCCAGCAGATCACCGCGCCCACGCGCCCTACCTGGGTGTCGAACACCGGCAGGGTCGAACCGTCCCCCTTGCCCCAGATCAGGCGTTCGGTGCCGGTGGGC
The DNA here is from genome assembly GCF_059862355.1 of Pseudomonas sp. MF09150. Taxonomy (NCBI): domain Bacteria; kingdom Pseudomonadati; phylum Pseudomonadota; class Gammaproteobacteria; order Pseudomonadales; family Pseudomonadaceae; genus Pseudomonas; species Pseudomonas sp. MF09150. The sequence continues at coordinate 415,638 of NZ_JCBCUS010000001.1, forward strand.
ATCAACTTGCGGTGCTTGCCCAGCAGACCGTGCTGGGGGTCGAAATACAGCGCCGTGCAATACAGGGTGCTGCCGCTGCGCTCGATCACTCCCAGCACCAGATTGGCCCCGGTGCGCGCCGAGAGTTCGGCCAGGGCCTGGGTTTCCACCCCCGGCACGTCGATGGCATTGGCGAAGTAGCGGGCGAAGGCTTCACGGCCTTCCGGCAGACGGTAACCCAGCTGGGTGCCGAACCCTTCGCCCTTGGGGTAGCCGCCAAGCAGCGCTTCGGGCATCACCACCAGTTGCGCACCGGCTTCGATGATCGCGTTTTCATAAGACAGGATCTGTTCCAGGGTGGCGGCCTTGCCTTCGGGCAGGGAGCCGATTTGTAGCGCGGCGACGATGGATACAGGCATCGGAAAGCTCCGTCAGCGGTGAAGTGTTGCCCATTCTCCGCCGCGCGCCGATCATGCATAAACCCCATCTCAGTGCTTAATGATATGAACCATATGAATATCGCCAGCGTCGATCTCAACCTGCTCAAGGCCTTCGAAGCCCTGCACGACGAGTCCAGCGCCAGCCGCGCGGCGTTGCGCCTGGGCGTCACCCAATCGGCCATGAGCGCGGCCTTGCGTCGCTTGCGCGAATTGTATGGCGACCCGTTGTTCGTGCGCACCGGACGCGGCCTGGCACCGACCCTGCGGGCCAACCAGCTCAAGCCGGTGATCAGCGAGGCCCTGAACAAATGCCGGCAGAGCCTGGCCATGGTCGACCCCAGCGCCAACGACTATCAGGGCCGCTCGGTGACGCTGGGGCTGTCGGATGATTTCGAGATCGCCTATGGCCGGCGTTTGATCGAGGCCGTGGCCCGGCGGGCGCCGAAGTTGCGCCTGATTTTCCGCCAGAGCCACAGCCAGATCGTCGGTGAAGCCCTGCTGCAACGCAGCATCGACCTGGCGATCAGCGCCGGCGGTTTTGCCGAACGCCTGCTCAGCCGCCAGGTGCTGGGCGAAGGCAGCTACCTGTGCCTGGCAGACCCGGCCAGCCTGGAACCCGGGCAGCAGGCACTGAGCCTGGCGCAGTTTGTCGCGCGCGAACATGTGCTGGTGTCGTCACAGGGGTTTATCGGGATCACCGACGAGGGGCTCGCCGCCCTGGGCCTGAGCCGCCATGTGTGCGCCTCCACCAGCCATTTTGCGGCCTTGCCCTATCTGCTCAAGGGCAGCCAGGCGGTGGCGACCATCCCGGCCCACGCCGCCCGGGGGATTGCCGCCTTGAGCGGGCTGGCGCTGCTGCCCTGCCCGCTGGACCTGCCGCGTTACCCGATCGAGTTGGGGTGGCGGACCAGCGCCCAGGTCGACCCGGTGTTGCTCAAGGTGCGTGAGGCGATTATCGAAAGCTTCGCGGTTACTTGCTCGCCGCCATCAGCCGGTTGACTTCACTGCGGACCATGTTCGCGTATTCCGGCGGCGACATGCCGTCGAGTTCGGCGCGAACCCACTCGGACCAGCGCCCCTTGCGCTTGCTGCGCTCGCCGAACAGCCGCGCGGCATCGCCCTTGGCCTTGCCCAGGTTGCTCTGCCAGAGGTCGAACAGGCGGGACTTTTCATCTTCGAGGGCGGCGCGTTCGGCCAGGGTTTTGTCGGCCAGGTTGAAGCTCATGGGAAATTCCTGCTGCGTAAAATAGGCGACATCTTACACCTTAGGCGGCTACGGGTTTACCCTCGGGTTTTCACGGAAGCGGAAAATAGCTGCAACTTTTCCGCTCCCGCTCGACTCCATTGTTCACCGCATCACTTAACTCAAGGAGTAACTCAATGGCTCGCAAAACTGTCGCGCAAGCAGCCGAAGAACAAATCAAGGACCAGGCGTTCAGCGAGTTGCAGGCGCTGATCGAAGAATCGGAAAAACTGCTCAAGGGCAGCGCCGCGCTGGTCGGCGAAGAAGGTGAAACCTTGCGTCAGCAGGTTGCGCTCAAGCTCAAGCAGGCACTGGATTCGGTGGCCAATGTGCGTGAACGCAGCAAACCGGTGGTGGACGCCACCGAGAACTACATCGGTGGCCACCCGTGGCAGACCGTGGCCATTTCCGCAGGTTTCGGCCTGGTGGTTGGCCTGTTGCTCGGGCGCCGTTCCTGATATCGGTTCCTGAGCAAGGGTTTCAGGCGAGCCTTGCGCTCGCCTGAGCCTTGTTTATCGCGTCAACCGCTACAACCCCGCCAATTCCCGCAACTGTGCCAGCTCGGTGCGTGCCAGGGTTATCCCCTGCTCCTGTGATTTCTCCCGCTGCCAATGCCGCCGATCGCCCGGCAAACGCTTGAGCCCGACCCCATGCATCTGCCTGACCAGTTCCTGACTGCGTTCGGCGAAGTTCTGCCCGGCCGCTTTGCTCGGGTCGATGACAATCAGCAACTGCCCGGTCCAGGGCGTCTTGGCCCCAGGGTGGTTGGACCAGTCGAACTCGAATGAAAAATTGCCACCGGTCAAGGCCGCAGCAAGCAGCTCGACCATCATCGACAACGCCGACCCCTTGTGCCCGCCAAAGGGCAGCAAGGCGCCGCCTTCCAGAATCGCCTTCGGGTCCTGGGTCGCCTGCCCCAGGCTGTCCACGCCCATGCCCGGCGGCAGGCGCTCGCCTTTGCGTGCGGCAATCTGCACATCGCCGTGGGCAATGGCGCTGGTGGCCAGGTCGAAGACGATCGGCTCGCCCCCGGCGCGGGGCGCGGCAAAGGCAATCGGGTTGGTGCCGAACAACGGCCGGTCGGCGCCATGGGGCACCACGCAGGTCATGCTGTTGACCACGCTCAAGGCCACCAGGCCTTCATAGGCGAAGGGTTCGACATCCGGCCACAGCGCGGCGAAGTGATGGGAATTGCGGATCGCCAGCACCGCGATCCCGGCGCTGCGGGCTTTTTCCACCAACAACGCCCTGGCAGCGGCCAGCGCCGGTTGGGCAAAGCCATTGGCAGCGTCGACCCGGACAAAGCCCGACGCCACGTCCTCAACCACCGGCACCGCCTGGCCATCGACCCAGCCGCTTTTCAGGGTCGAGACATAACCGGGAATACGGAACACGCCATGGCTGTGGGCGCCGTCGCGCTCGGCGCCAGCACAGTTGGCAGCAAGGCTGCGGGCCACCTCGAGGGAAGTGCCGTGACGCAGAAAGATGGTTTCGAGGAGCTGTGTAAGTTGGTCCAGCGACAGGGTTTCGCCAGGCGTTTCATCAACCAGGGGCAATGCGGACATCTGAAGCTCCAGTTTAATTATTGGAGGGGGCAACAGCGTAGAAGCGGATTAAACAACCTTCGACGCGCCTGCTGTCAACCACCGCGCAGGCGTGCACAGCCAATGCCAACACAGGTCGTTCAGAGGAAATCGGAGGCCGGAGGGGACGTTTGCAGCGAGGAGTCGAGACAGGGGGCAGGAGCGCCAGGGCTACAGAACGTGCCCTGGCGCGAGGGCTATCAGTCTTTCTGGTCGCGCAAGACGTTGCCCGAAGCGCCGTCGATACGGAACTCATAGACAATCCCGTCAGCCTTGCGGCCTTTGCCTTCCCAGTAGCCGTCGTTATCGGCTTCGATCTCGTAGATCTCTACATAGCCGGCCTTGGTCTTCGCGGTTTCGACGGCTTTTTCAATGCTGATCCAGCCTGCGCCCGGACGATCGGCCAGCGCGGCACCGGCGCTGAGCAGGGAGGCAGTGGCGACGAAAGCGGCGAGGGTTTTCTTGATCATTTTTTCACTCCATTTGTGGATACTGATTACGTAAGTCCTGTTTTTAGGGCATTACCGTAAAAAATAAGTTCCACTTTGATGCGCATTCGCCATGACGGCTGTTCTCCAAGGGTTGGCGTGGAGGGTAGAATGTCGGAAATCAGGAAGAGTCAATGAGCGAACACACCCTCTCAGAAGCCGAATACGACGCCATCACGGATGCGGCAGCCCACTGGTGCATGCGTCTGCATGCATCCGATTGCACGGCGCAAGAACGCCAGGCCTTCCAGCAATGGCATGACGCCGATCCTCTGCACGCCTTTGAATATGAAGCGATGCGCGAAATCTGGGACGTCGCCGACCATCTGCCCCGTCCATTGCCCGAACAGCTCACGCCTCCCCCGACAGTCCAGCCCCGGGCACGCAGGCACTGGCGCAGTTACGGCGTGGCAGCGGCCATCAGCGCCCTGGCCTTGCCCCTGGCCGGTTATGCCGGGTGGAACCTGGGCTGGATCCCCTCCTCCTACGAGCACTTCACCACCGACAACACGGTGCGCAAGGTGACCCTGGGGGATGGCAGCCAGGTTGAATTGAACCTGGGCAGCGAACTGACTTACAGCAACTACAAGGATCAGCGCCAGGTCACCCTGCGCAAGGGCGAAGCCTTCTTTGAAGTGCGCCATGACAGCAGCCACCCGTTCGTGGTCAAGGCCGCCCAGGGCCAGGTGAAAGTCACCGGCACCCAGTTCAATGTGTGGATGTATGAGGATCAGGTGCGCGTGACCCTGATCGAAGGCTCGGTGCTGGTCACCAGCAACAATGCCTTGCCCGGCGATGGCTTTCGCCTCGAACCCGGGACCCAGGCAAGATACAAACATGGCGATTACGCACCGCAGATCAGCCAGACCTACGCCAACGACAGTTCCCTGGCCTGGCGCAGCGGCAAGCTGGTACTCGACAACCTGGCCCTGAGCGATGCCCTGCCCTTGATCAACCGCTACCTGAGCGCGCCGCTGATGCTGGCCGACCAGGCCACCGGGGCGATCCGTGTTGGCGGCATCTACAACATCAAGGAGGTCAAGGGCCTGCCGGCTTCGCTGCCCAAGGTGCTGCCGGTGTACCTGACGCGTAACAAAGACGGCAACCCGGTGATCAACTCGCTGCCGCAAAGCCCGCCGAAAATCTGAAGGCTGCGCCCTGACAGGCGCAGCCCGATTACCCCTAGCGCTTGGCCGGGGCACCCTCACCCACTACTTGCACCTGATAGCTCGGATCAGCCTTGATCTGCGCCTCGGTGAACGGCAGTGCGTGCCACTGCTTGTTGGAGAACGCCTCGGTCTGGTCCCGCGAATATTTCGACGCCGGATCGCTGGACAGGGAAAACGCCAGCAGCCCCTGGGCGTGAGGCCCCTGATCGTCAAAGCTGACCACTTGCAGGTAACTGGTGCCGCTGACCACCTCACGCTTGCCCTTGGCCCCCGGCACGCTCTGCATCGCGTTGTACACCCCCAGGCTTTCCGGGCCGCCATGAATCGGCGTCTGCCGCTCACCGCTGCTGGCCACCTGGATATCACCCCAGCGCGTCTGCGCGCCCAGCCCGGCTTCGGCCACCTTGGTCACCGAGCCCAGCATCGCTTCACGCAGGGCCTGAACCACCGCCGGCTGGTCGATGTTCAAGCCGCGCGGCGTGTGCTGCGGATCTTTACGATCAAAGGCCACGCGCCAGAAGTCGTTGTGCTTGAGCAATGGCTGCATCACATTCTGAAAGTGCACAAAGCCCAGGCCGGCCTGCAGGTTGGCGCTGCGATCCCAGGTCTTCAGGCTGGCACACACAGCCTCAAGCCGCCCGGCATCGGCCCCCAGGTCCCCGGCGCAGAACTGCAACACGTCCGGCAGCACCTGCCCGGCCAGGTACACCTGGTTATCCATCACCAGCTGCTGCAAATCGGCGACACCAATCTGGCCCGGGCCGCTCATCCGGCCCAGGCGCTCCAGGGCAAATCGCGAGCGTTGCTTGAGCGGCAGGTCCTGCTGGCTGATCAGCGGCGAGAACCCCTCCTGCGGCGCAGCCGGGTTGACCATCCAGGCCGAATCGTTGGAGTTCTGCACAAAGTCGCCGCGCAGCAGTTGCGGCAATTGTCGCGCGGCGAAGATGCCCGGCTGCGCAGCCCCCGGGGCGTTGTCCCAGGCGCAAGCACTGCGTGAGCCGTCGAGCACGATCATCTGCGTACCCGCCCGTGGGTCGCTGCACAGCGCCAGCTTGGCCGCGCTGACATTGGGCACCACCGACTGGTTCATGTACAGCGCCTGGCCCTGGTCATCCACCGCCAGGGTATTGACCCAGGGGATGCCCTGGATCTTGTGCACCGAGCCCTGCAGTTGCTTGAGGTCCGACGCCTGATTCATGGCGTACCACTGTTGCAGCACCCGGTCGTTTTCCAGGTTGGCGTCACGCAGGCTGTAGGCGTACTGGCGATCCCAGTCGAGCTTGCCCGGCCATTGCACCACCGGGCCGAACTGCGAACTGTAGACCGTGCGCGTGACAAGCTGGAACTCGCCGTCCGCCCCCCGCACCTGGACATTCAGGGTCTGCGGAGTCAGCGGCAGCGACTTGCCGTCCAGCAGGTAGCGAGTCGGGTCCTTGGGGTCCAGTTGCAGGCGATACAGGGTGAAGTGCTTGGACGTGTCGACCGTGTGGGTCCAGGCCAGGTGCCGATTGAAGCCGATATTGATCATCGGCAGCCCCGGCAACGCGGCGCCCATGACATCGAGCTTGCCAGGGATGGTCAGGTGCATCTGATAGAAACGCATGCCGCCAATCCACGGGAAATGCGGGTTGGCCAGCAACAGGCCGCGACCGTTGAACGAGCGCTCGCCCCCGACGGCCACCGCGTTACTGCCGCGGTCCAGGGCAAAGCGCTGCTGACGCGCCTCAGCCAGTTGCAGGCTGGCACGACTGATGCTGGCCTGGGCCGTAGCACCGGGCGGAGTGGCGCCGACCAGGGGCTCGGCGAATTGCCCGACGCCGCCTTCCACCAGCAGGCGCCGGGTCAATTTCACCAGATCCAGGGTGGTCAGCGGCCGTACCCATTCACCGTCGCACTGCGCTGGCAGCCCCTGGGCCCGGCGTTCGGCCAGTTGCCGGTTGTAGCCGTCGACATAGCCCCCCATCAACTGGCGCACCTCGGAGGTTTGCGCCTGCAGGAAGCCGAACACCGCGTCGGGTGTGTTCAGCCACTTGAAAAACACGTCGCTGGTGAGGTTGTCGCGCTGCTCGAGGGTCTGCCCTTCGGCCCCCAGGTACCTGGAGCGCTCGCCATTGACCGTCAGCACCTCGTTGGCCAGCAGGCACAGGTTGTCCTGGGCATAGGCGTAACCGATGCCATATCCCAGGCCACGTTCGTCGGTGGCACGGATATGGGGGACGCCGAAAGCGGTTCGCCGGATCTCGGCGCTGGCCTCGCGCGGTTGCGCGGGGGCCGGGGTGCGGGCGTGGGCCGCAAGGCTCAGCCCCAGACACAAGGCTGCGAGGCACACACTGGGTAACTGCCTGGAAATAATCACGCCGACTCCTGCTCGAAAAAAAGACACCAGGCCGGCAAGGGGGGACGACGCACACACGTCGAGCCAGCCTGGAGAACACGGTGCAGTCCGGCCGAAGCCGAAAAGTGCCTGCCCATAAAGACGAAAACCGACCGGGAAATTTAGCGCGCGAGGGGCGACAGAAAGCTGTCTGACGTGTCAGCGACAAGATACTGACGAAATTTATACATCTGGGGCTTCATGATTTGGCGTGCTCATACGTCTTAGTTAATGAGAGCACCCATCATTTTCCTGATCAGGCTCTGAAAAGGAGTTTTTGCATGTACAACCCGCAATTGCCAACGGACGGCAACACCGCGCAGTCCTCGCCTTCTCTGAATGCCGGCGCCGGTGTGTTCGGCAAGAACGCCGACCGCAACAGTAACGAGCGTATCCGCCAGCTGCTCAAGGGCTTCGGCCTGCGCACCAGCCTGATTCGCCTCAAAGTCATAGACGCCCTGCTGGTGGCCACCGAGAACGACCGTTCACTGGGTGTACGCGGTATTCACAGCCATTTGCTGGAACTGGATATCCCGCTGTCGTTCCTCAGTGTGCGTGAAGTGCTCAAGCGCCTGTGCAGCGAAGGGGTGATCATCCTCAACGCCGACAAAAGCTACAGCCTGCACCAGCAGGCCGCAGCCTTGCTCGACGGCAGCGCCTGAGCCCGCCGGGTTCAGCTCAGGGCTTGACCTTGCGGCGCATCACGCCGTTGATGACCACTACCGCCACGGCCACGCCGATGGCGATGTACTGGAACATCTTCTCGCTGATGACGCCGTTGTTCTGCAGGTAGGACAGGCCAAGCATGATCCCCAGTACCAGGAGGGAGATCAGAATCGAGTATTTCAAGCGTTGTGACTGGGTCATTACGGGTTCCTGGGCCTTGGAATGTATCGGCTTTGTATCAAGACGAATGCCAAGCACCTACCGAGATTCGGGGATGGGACAGGGCAAACGGGGTCGTATGTTACAGGCGCGCAAAAGTTTTCGCTGCACGGGCGCCGAAGTTGTCCCCCAGAGCCCATGAGGATTGAAACATGTTCCGTCGAATCACAGTGCTGATTCCCCTGCTGCTGATGCTGACCCTGTCCGGCTGCATCTTTCTTCCAGGCGGGCACGGAGGCCATCGCTACTACGACGGCGGGCCTGGTTACTACCACCGTTGAAGACCCGGCACTCCAGCACTGACCGATCCAGGCCAGCCTGAAGCGCCGACCCGCAGCACACCGTCCCGACGCCCGCTCCCCAGCGGGCGTTTTGCTGTGGCCGCTCAGCGCCGGTACTGGTGCACGCCCGGCCCGTCGAACAGCTCCACCAGCCAATCGACAAACACCCGCACCCGCGTCGATAAATGCCGCTGCGGCGGGTACAGCGCAGTCAGCGGCAACCTCGGCGGTGGCACATCCCGCAGTACCTGCCGCAGGCGTCCGTCGGCCAACTGCTGGGCAACGTGGTAGTACGGCGTCTGCACCAGCCCGTAGTCAGCCTCACAGGCCGCCAGGTAGCCATCGGCGCTGTTGACCGCCACCTGTTTGGGCAGGTCCACCAGGCGCACTTCCTCCCCCACCTCGAACTCCAGGCCGTAGCGCTTGCCGGAGACGCTGGAAAAGTACTCCACCACCTGATGCCCGCCCAGTTCGTCCAGGGACTGCGGCGTGCCATGGCGCTCCAGGTAACCGGGGCTGGCGCAGGTCACCTGCTCCATCAGCACCAGTGGCCGGGCCACCAGGGAGTCATCCAGGCACAGGCCGCCGCGCAACACGCAATCCACACCCTCGCGGATCAAGTCCACCGGCCGGTCGTTGAGGCCGATCTCCAGCTCGATCGCCGGATAACGCGCGGAAAACGCCGGCAATGCCGGGATCACGATCAAGCGCCCGACGCCGGCCGGCATATCGATGCGCAAGGTGCCACGCGGGTTGCGCCGGGTCGCCGAAAATGCCGCCTCGGTCTCTTCCAGGTCCGCCAGTAATTGCACACAGCGCTGGTAATAGGCGGCCCCATCCAGGGTCGGGCTGACCTGGCGCGTGGTGCGGTGCAGCAACTGCACACCCAGATGGGCCTCCAGTTGCTTGATCAGGATGGTCACCGACGCCCTTGGCATTTGCAGGCTGTCAGCGGCCTTGGCAAAGCCGCCAAGTTCGACGATACGGGTGAAAACACGCATGGCGTTGAAACGGTCCATGGGGCGCAGACTCGTGGATTATTTAGATATTACGAACAGTGATAGCGTTTTTAGCCGGTTTATCTTGGTTTTGTCGAGGAGAACAATGGCGACACTTAACCAACCGGAGTCATACCCCGATGCAAACCCGTCAACTTGGTAAAAACGGCCCTCACGTCAGCGCCATCGGCCTCGGCTGCATGGGCATGACCGACTTCTACACCACCGGCACCGATACCCGCGAAGCCATCGCCACCCTGCATCGCGCCCTGGAATTGGGTATCAACCTGCTGGACACCGCCGACATGTACGGCCCCCACAGCAACGAAGAACTGATCGGCCAGGCCATTCGCGGCAAGCGCGAACAGGTGTTCCTGGCCAGCAAGTTCGGGATCGTGCGCGACCCGGCCAACCCGGCGGCCCGCGGGGTCAACGGCAGTCCCGAATACATCCGCGCGTCCATCGACGGCACCCTCCAGCGCCTGGGGATTGAAACCCTGGACCTGTACTACCAGCACCGCATCGACCCGCAGGTGGCGATCGAGGAAACCGTCGGCGCCATGGCCGAACTGGTCAAGGCCGGCAAGGTGCGTTACCTGGGGCTCAGCGAAGCCTCGGCGGCGACCCTGGAGCGGGCGCACAAGGTGCATCCGATCAGTGCCCTGCAAAGTGAATATTCGTTGTGGAGCCGCGATCAGGAAGACAACGGCTGCCTCGCCGCCTGCCAGCGCCTGGGCGTCGCCTTTGTGCCCTACAGCCCATTGGGCCGAGGGTTTCTCACCGGCGCGCTGAAAAGCCCAGACGACTTCGCCGCCGATGACTACCGGCGCTTCAGCCCACGCTTTCAGGGGGAGAACTTCGCGAAAAACCTGCTGCTGGTGGATCAGGTGCAGCGCCTGGCGGCGGAAAAAGGCGTGACCGCTGGGCAATTGGCCCTGGCCTGGGTGCTGGCGCAGGGCGACTACCTGATCCCGATTCCCGGAACCAAGCAACGCAAATACCTGGAAGAAAACGTCGCGGCGTTGGAGGTGCGCCTGGAGGCCGCCGAGCTGCAAGCCCTGGAGCGAATTTTCAGCCCCGAGGCCACGGCTGGCCAACGCTACCCCGAGGCAGTGATGGCCCTGCTCGACAAGTGAAAGGCGCGCGCCGCGGGCTCGGCCAGAGCCCCGACGCACTCAAGGCGTCAGGCCTTGGCGGAGATGTTCTTGTCGACCGTCGTACCGTTGCCCTTGCCATAGGTCTGCAGGTTTTGCAGGACGTAGATGGCCTTCTTGTACTCGGGGATCAAGTAGTTGGCGTACTTGTTGCCCTTGAGGTTGTTGTTCTGGATGGTCTCAAGCTTGGTGGCGAAGAATTCCAGGGCATTGAACACCTGGTCCGGGTTCTTCGGCGCACCGAAACGGTCGAAATCATTGCCGGCACTGAGCAGGTTCATCGCCGTGATATCAGTGATCAGGCCGTTGGTCTTGAGGAAGGTGCTCATGCTGCCCAACTGATTGGCGGTGACGTTGGTCGGATCAAAGCCTTTGATCTGCCTGTGCAGCTTGAGCTCATCCATCTTCTTGGTGCTGAGCGCCGTCGGGTCGTTGCCGACCAGGGCCAGCATCTGTCGCACCCTGGCGCTCTGGGAAACCGGCTTGGCGCTCTCCGAGCCCTCACGTACCAACAAACCGGCTTTACTGGTCCAGGCACCGACATATCCGATTGTCACGAGCATGCTTCCTTTTTCATATGTACACAGTGCTCGGGCGGCGAAGCCTCGGCCGAGCGACGAATAGGCGCAAGTATCAACGTGCCATCGCCCTCCAACAACGCTTTATTTCGGAAATTTACAAATCTTGTACATTTTCGATACAAACCTGCCAGGCCACGTTCTACAAGGCCTGTACTCATCAGCACAACGTGTCCACGTCCCTTTTCATGTCTGTTTTCAGACCTGCAGCCCACACAATTGAACGGTCTCGGATACATCGCAGCGATATCAGGCGACGACGGCCATAACTTTCTTGCACGGGCGTACTAAAGCTGGGCAAAACCACGCCGACAACCTGACGAAGCCCTGAGAGGGGGCGCTCGCTTCGAATAATAAGAAACGCTTCGAAAGGACAGGTCCAATGCCCGCACTGCGCACGATCCAAGCTCGCTACACGTTGTTTCTGGTCCTGTTCATCCTGCTGATGTTCGTGCTGACGGTCGTCGGCATCAGCCAGCTGGTGGCGCCCAAGCTGCGCCACACCGAAGAACAGGTGGTCCTCAATCGCATCGCCGAAGTGGCCCAGCAGATCCAGGGCGAACTGAACAAGGTCCAGGCCCAGCAACGCACCATCACCCAGACCATTCCCCTGCTCGACAGCGACACCATCGACAAGGTCCTGCCGGGCCTGGTGGACCAATACGGCGAGCTGAAAGTGTTTGGCGGCGGCATCTGGCCCCTGCCCGGCCAGCGCACCCCGGGGCGCAACAAGCACAGCACTTTCTGGCACCGCGATGCCTCCGGCAAGCTCACGGTCAATACCTTCTGGAACAGCGACCCGGCGCCCAACTATTACGACCAGTCCTGGTACAAGGGCGGCATGCAGACCCCGCGTGGACAATGTGCCTGGGCCGCCGCCTACAAGGATGATGCCAGCGCCGAGCCGCGCACCAACTGCGCCATGGCCATTACCCGGGACGGTGTGCCGTACGGCGTGGCGACCATCGACGTGACCCTGGGCTTTTTCAACGACCTGGTGGCGCGCAAGGAACAGGACCTCAAGGCCGAGATGCTGATCGTCGAGGCCGACGGCAAGATCATCAGCAACAGCTCGCGCATCAACGGCCAGATCGTACTCAAGAACATCAGCGAGCTGGTAGCCAGCTCGCCGTTCGCTGCCCAGGTCAAGGCCGGGCTGGAACGCCGCGACGCCTCGTTGCAGCGGGTCGAGTTTGACAACGCCGGGGTCGCCAGCACCTTCTTCATGCGCCCGATCGAGGGCTCCCCATGGTTCCTGGCCAGCGCCCTGCCGACCGAGTTGATCACCGCCCAGCGTGACGACGTGCTGAGCACCCTGAGCCTGTTGCAGATCCCGATGATCGTGCTGCTGGTGCTGTTGCAGGTGTACGCGATCCGCCAGCTGGTGCAGCGGATGAAGGCGCTCAAGGCCAATATCGACGCGCTGTCCACCGGTGATGCCGACCTGACGCGGCGCATCACCATTCGCGCCGAAGACGAACTGGGGGCCATCGGCCATTCGGTCAATCGCTTTATCGTCTACCTGCAGAACATGATCGGTGAGGTGACCGAGGCCACCGGGGCCATGGCCAACAGCCTGGAGCAACTGCAACAGACCTCGACCCAGACCACGCAGATCCTCGCGCGGCATGCCTCGGAAACCGACCAGACCGTCACCGCCATTACCGAAATGAGCGCCACCGCGGACAGCGTCGCGGCCAATGCCGCCCAAACCGCGGCCTTTACCCAGCGCGCCAACGAACACGCCGAACGCTCGCGGGTGGTGGTCGGCGAAGCGTCGAGCAGCGTGGTGGCGCTGATCGACGAAGTGGCCAGCGCTACCCACAAGGTCGAGGCCATGCAGCAGGATGCCCAGCGCATCACCGAAATTCTCGGGGTGATCGGCGCCATTGCCGGGCAGACCAACTTGCTGGCGCTGAACGCCGCCATCGAAGCCGCCCGGGCCGGCGAGCAAGGCCGCGGTTTTGCCGTGGTGGCCGATGAAGTGCGCGCCCTCGCCGCCCGCACTCAGGCCAGCACCTCGGAGATCAACGAAATGCTCAACCGCCTGACCCTGGGCGTCAGCTCTTCGGTCAGCGCCATGGAAAACACCCAGGCCAGCTGCCAGTCGGCGGCGGACGCCACGGCCAGGGTCAACTCCGGGCTGGATGAAATGGCCGGTTCGGTCAACCAGATCAACAGCCTCAGCACCCAGATCGCCACCGCGGCCGAACAACAGAGCGCAGTGACCGAAGAGATCAATCGCAGCATGGTCAGCATCCGGCACATGGTCGAGCAACTGGTAGACAGCGGCCAGGCCAGCGCCAGCAACACCCAGAACCTGCTGCAGGCCAACAACCGGGTCAGCGCCCTGATGGCGCGCTTCAAAGTCCGCTGAACGGTCGGTTGCACTGGCGTGCGTGGCGCGCCAGTGCAGCTATATTTGCAGCTCCGGTCACAAGGAGGTGCAGCATGGGACAGCGCCAATCGCATCTGCTGGACGAGCACATCATCAATGAGCTCTATATAAAGGCAGGCATCGACCAGGTTTATGACTACGTGACCCAGCCCGAGCGCTGGCACGAATGGCACCCCACGGCCCTCAGCGCCAGTACCGGTCACCCGGGTTCCCTGCCCCTGGGCCAGCGCTTTACCGGGGTCATCGACCTCCTCGGGCTGCAAGTGCACCTCAATTGCCGGGTGATCACCGCCCTCCCGCCCCGGGAATTCAAGGCGGTTTTCAGCTCCATCGCCGTCGACGGCACCCTGCATTACCAACTGCAGACTCGGGGCAACGCCACCCTGTTCAAGCGCACCCTGCACTACACCTCCGACCTCAACCTGGGTGGCATCCACTCGCGCCTGGTGGAGCAATCGAACCGGGCCCTGGATAACCTCAAGCACAAGCTGGAAATCCCGCCTCGCTGACAAATCTGTAATGTCGCCCTCAGTGATCTGTCAGCAACCACGGTTCAATCTCCCCCCAAGCAACACCTGCGGCAGCGGCTACAGGGCGGGCTGTAGTTTGTATAACCTTGAAACACAAGTGCCCGGCGACGGGTCGAAAAAAGCTCAAAATGCACCGCCCCCCGGACCTCCTTTTGATCACGAGACCTTTCATGAAAAACACCCTGCGCCTGGCCACCCTGTCGGCCCTGTTCGTCACTTCCCTGGCCCAGGCCGCCGCGCCCATCCCGATTGAAGTGCACCGCGACGCCAACTGCGGTTGCTGCAAGGAGTGGATCAAGCACCTGGAAGCCAACGGTTTCAAGGTCGAGGACCACGTTGAAAGCAACATGAGCGCGGTCAAGCAGCGCCTCGGCGTGGCGCCACGCCTGGCCTCCTGCCACACCGCGGTGATTGACGGCAAATTCGTCGAAGGCCATGTCCCGGCCGAGCAGGTGCTGGCCCTGCGCAACCGCAGCGACCTGCTGGGCATCGCCGCCCCGGGCATGCCCATGGGTTCGCCCGGCATGGAGATGGACGGCATGCCCGCCGACGCCTACCAGGTCATCGGCCTGACCAAAGACGGCCAGGACGTCGTGGTCGCGGACTATCCGGCCCATTGATCCTCGGCTACCTCGGGCTGTTTCTCGCGGCGTTCGGCGCCGCCACCCTGCTGCCCCTGCAATCGGAAGCGCTGCTGGTCGGCCTGCTGCTCAACCCCCACTACGCGCTGTGGCTGCTGTTGCTGAGTGCGACCCTGGGCAATGTCCTCGGCTCGCTGCTCAACTGGTGGCTGGGGAGGCGCCTCGAACGCTTCAAGAGCCGGCGCTGGTTCCCGGTCAGCCCCCGCCACCTGGAGCGCGCCCGGGTGCATTACCAACGCTACGGGCACTGGTCGCTGCTGCTGAGCTGGGTGCCCATCATCGGTGACCCGCTGACCCTGGTGGCCGGGGTCATGGGTGAGCCGCTCAAGCGTTTCCTGCTGATCGTGACCCTGGCCAAGGGCGCACGCTATGGCGTGCTGGCCCTGCTGACCCTGGGCATCACCGCCTGAATCCATGCCAATCGGGGCCGTGGAATTCGCAGCGGATTTGCGCCAAGATCGTCTGCCACCCGCTACGCCCTCCCTGTCCAGACGTGCAGGAACCGGGTTGAGCGTGCAGATTCTCCCCGCCCCAGGAGCCGCCCCATGACGCTGAAGATTGCGGTAATCGATGACTGGCAACAGGTCGCCCGTGACGTGGTGGACTGGTCGCCAGTGCAAGGCATTGGCGAGGTCACCTTTGTCCATGACTACCCCGCCGACACCGCGACCTTGAGCCAGCGCCTGACGGATTTCGAGGTGATCTGCGTGATGCGCGAGCGCACCCGCTTCGACGCGGCCCTGCTGCGCAGCCTGCCGCGCCTCAAGCTGCTGCTGACCGGCGGCATGCGCAATGCCGCCATCGACCTCGCGGCGGCCAGCAGCCTGGGGATCCAGGTGTGCGGCACCGACAGCTACAAGCACGCCGCCCCCGAACTGACCTGGGCCCTGATCATGGCCCACACCCGCAACCTGCTGGCCGAAGCCACCTCCCTGCGCAATGGCGGCTGGCAGCAAGGCCTGGGCGGTGACCTGCATGGCAAGACCCTGGGTATTCTCGGCCTGGGCAGCATCGGCCAGCGGGTGGCGCAATTCGGCCAGGTGTTCGGTATGCGCGTGATCGCCTGGAGCCAGAACCTGACCCCGGAGCGCGCCGCCGAGGTCGGGGTGACCGCTGTCAGCAAGCAGCAACTGTTTGAACAGGCCGACGTGCTCTCGGTGCACCTGGTGCTCAGCGAGCGCAGCCGTGGCCTGGTGGACGCCCAGGCCCTGGGCTGGATGAAACCTGCAGCGCTGCTGGTGAACACCGCGCGCGGGCCGATCGTCGACGAAGCGGCGCTGATCGATGCCCTGCAACAGGGCCGATTGGGTGGCGCGGCGCTGGATGTGTTCGATCCGGAGCCACTGCCCGCCGATCATCCCCTGCGCCACCTGCCCACGGTGCTGGCCACGCCCCATCTTGGCTACGTCAGTCGCAACAACTACCGCCAGTTTTATGGGCAGATGATCGAGGACTTGCTGGCCTGGCACGCCGGCCAAGCGTTGCGCCCACTCAACTAGAGCGCCCGGCGCCGCGTCAGAGCCACGCACCGCTTTCGTGCGCGGGGAATGACGCCCGCACCGCGACCTCGCTCCTGGCGGTGCTTTTTCGCGCCACGGGCCGCACCTGTCCGCCCTCCCGCAGTGCAGCCCCTACCTTTCGTCGGGTTATTTGCGCCCGCTGTCGCCGCCGGTCGAACTTATTCCCCGATCGCGCCTGCCAGGCTCTAGGTTCTGTCCTAGACTGGTTTTCACAAAGTGACCGGACAGTCACCTTTACTGAAAAATAGTCGAAACTTTTGCTGTAGCCCTTGGGTCAGCTTAAAGGTGGGGCCATAGCGACTGGTGCAATCCTTGCAATGCCCCTTTCACCCTTTTTGCTTCGACGCAATGGGCTGCCTTGGCTCTTCATTGCGTAGCGCTTGTGCGCCCGGATCCAGGCCCAATTCAGGCAGCGAACCGGCGCCAGTGCAGGTGTGAGACCAGGACCAGATCAATAAAATGGGAGAGACACATGATCAGTGCCGTATTGGAAACCCAGGGAGAACAACCTCAGCCTCAGGCCAGTGAAGCGGCCAACAAGTCCATGCTCGCTCCGGGTGGCAAAACGGTTTCGCCGATTCATCGGATCAATCCCAACCGCAAGAAAGTCCTGTTCGTGACCTCGGAAATCGCCGACCTGGTGAAAACCGGCGGCCTGGGCGACGTCTCGGCAGCACTGCCCCGGGCCATGTCCCATCTGCACGATGTACGGGTCCTGATTCCCGGCTACCCGCAGGTGCTGCACAGCGAAAACCCGATCCATATCATCGGTGAGCTGGGCGGCCACGCGGCCTTGCCGGCCTGCAAGATCGGGCGCATGGACATGCCCGACGGTCTGGTCATCTACGTTCTGATCTGCCCCGAGCTCTATGAGCGCGAAGGCACGCCTTATGGCGCCAACAACGGCCGCGACTGGCCGGACAACCACATCCGCTTCGCGCGCCTGGGGCTGGCCGCCGCCGATATCGCCGCCAACCTGGCGCAGATCCACTGGTGCCCCGACCTGGTGCACGCCCACGACTGGCCCGCCGGCCTGGCCCCGGCCTATATGCACTGGCGCGGTCAACGCACCCCAACCCTGTTCACCATCCATAACCTGGCGTATCAGGGCGTGGTCAGCCTCGCCTGCTGCCCGGAGCTGGGCATCCCCGAACATGCCCTGCAACAGGAAGGCATGGAGTTCTACGGCAAGCTGTCGTTCCTCAAGGCCGGCATGGCCTACTCCAGCCACATCACCACGGTCAGCGCAACCTACGCCCAGGAAATCACCACCCCGGCCTTCGGCTGCGGGCTTGACGGCTTTTTGGCCAGCAAGACCCAGCAGGGCCTGCTCAGCGGTATCCCCAACGGCATTGACGAAAGCTGGGATTCCACCAGCGATCCGCACCTGTTCCGCCCATTCGGCATTGGCGACTGGGACGGCAAGGCAGTCAACGCCGACCATGTACGGCAGATGTTCGGCCTCGACGATTCGTCGGGCCCGCTGTTCGCCGTGGTCTCGCGCCTGGTCTACCAGAAGGGCCTGGACCTCACCGAAGGCGTGGCCGAGTTTATCGTCAAGTCCGGTGGCCAGATCGCCATCATCGGCCGTGGCGAGCCGGAAGAAGAACAGGCCATGCGCGCCCTGGCCCAGCGTTTTCCAGGGCAGATCGGGGTGCATATCGGCTTTAACGAAACCGACGCCCGACGCATGTTTGCCGGTAGCGACTTTCTGTTAATGCCATCGCGCTACGAGCCTTGCGGCCTGAGCCAGATGTACGCCCAGCGCTTCGGCTCGTTGCCGGTGGCACGCAACACCGGGGGCCTGGCCGACACCATCGAAAACGGCGTGACCGGGTTCCTGTTCGACGAGTCCACCGTGCCCAGTTACGAAGAAGCCCTGCAACGGGCATTCAAGGTGTTCGCCTACCCCGAACTGCTCAATGCCATGCGCTGCCGGGCCATGGCCGCACCCTTCAACTGGTGCAAGGCAGTCGAACCCTACGCCGAACTCTATGAACAACTGGTTGCCAAGGCGCTGGGTAAATCGATGCACAAATAAGAGGCCACATGGATGCCGTCAAGGACTCTGGAAACCTGGCCCCACGGCGCGATCATGCTGGATGCGGAACATACCCGCTTCGCCTTGTGGGCGCCTGATGCACATGAAGTAAAGGTTGAATTGCAAGATGGGCGTTCCCTGCCCATGCAGCCTCAGGCCGAGGGCTGGCATGTGCTGCAGGCCCGCTGCCCGGCCGGCAGCCACTATCGGTTCAAGATCGATGGCGAACTGGAGGTGCCTGACCCGGCCTCCCGCTTCCAGGCCGGCGACATCGGCTCGCCGAGCGTGGTGGTCGACCCCCTCGCCTACGAGTGGCAACACCCGCTCTGGCAGGGCCGGCCCTGGCACCAGGCGGTGATTTACGAGCTGCACGTGGGGGTGCTCGGTGGGTATCGCGTGGTGGCAGAACGGCTGCCTGAGTTGGCGCGGCTGGGCATCACCGCCATCGAACTGATGCCGCTGGCGCAGTTCCCGGGGAGCCGCAACTGGGGCTACGACGGGGTCCTGCCCTATGCGCCGCAAGCCTCCTATGGTTCGCCAGAGGACCTCAAGTTCCTGATCGACAGCGCCCACGGCCTGGGCCTGGCGGTGATCCTCGACGTGGTCTACAACCACTTCGGCCCCGACGGCAACTACCTGCACCATTACGCCAAACGCTTCTTTCGCGAAGACCAACACACCCCCTGGGGCGCGGCCATCGACTTCCGCCGCCGCGAGGTGCGCGACTTCTTTATCGACAATGCCCTGATGTGGCTCCTCGAATACCGCTTTGACGGCCTGCGCCTGGACGCGGTGCACGCCATCGACAACCCGGACTTCCTCCAGGAACTGGCGCGTCGCGTGCGCAGCCAGGTCGCCCCAGGACGGCAGGTGTGGCTCAACCTGGAAAACGAGTTCAACCAGGCCAGCCTCCTCGAACAGGGTTTCGATGCGCAGTGGAACGACGACGGGCACAACGCCCTGCACGTGCTGCTGACCGGTGAAACCGACGCCTATTACGCCGACTTTGCCGAACAACCCACGGCCAAGCTGGCGCGCTGCCTGAGCCAGGGGTTTGTCTACCAGGGCCACCGCACACGCCACGGCAACGCTCGCGGCGAGCCCAGCGGCCATCTGCCACCCAGTGCCTTTGTGCTGTTTCTGCAAAACCACGATCAGGTCGGCAACCGCGCCTTTGGCGAACGCTTGAACCGCCTGGCGCCGCCCCAGGCCCTGGAGGCGGCCACGGTGTTGCTGCTGCTGTCGCCGATGATCCCGCTGTTGTTCATGGGCGACGAACACTCGGCGACCGAGCCATTCCTGTTTTTCACCAGCCACCACGGTGAATTGGCCGACGCCGTGCGTGAAGGCCGGCGCAATGAATTCGCCGACTTCAGCGTGTTCGCCGATCCGCAGCAACGGGAACGGATCCCCGACCCCAACGCGGCGTCCACCTTCCACGCTTCAAGGCCCGAGGCCAGCCCGGAACAGGGAGCGGCAACCCGCGCCCTGTACCAGCACCTGCTGGGCCTGCGCCACCAGTACATCATCCCGCGGCTGCCGGGGGCTCTGGCCCTGGGCGCAGAAGTCCTGGCCGAAGGCGCGGTCAGTGCCCGCTGGCGCTTGGGCGACGGCAGCCTGCTGCGCATCGACCTCAACCTCGGCGCCGACAGCGTGGCCCTGCCCCCGCTCGACGATGCCCGGCCACTGTTCCAATACCCGGCCCAGGATCCGGCCTGCATGCACCCCGGCC
Organism: Pseudomonas sp. MF09150; assembly: GCF_059862355.1. Taxonomy (NCBI): domain Bacteria; kingdom Pseudomonadati; phylum Pseudomonadota; class Gammaproteobacteria; order Pseudomonadales; family Pseudomonadaceae; genus Pseudomonas; species Pseudomonas sp. MF09150. The sequence continues at coordinate 435,672 of NZ_JCBCUS010000001.1, forward strand.
GCCTCGGCGGCTACAGCGCGCGGGTCAGCCTGACCGCCGTACCCCCTTCCGCACCCCTTGATGGAGAGCGTCCATGAGCGATGCGCACCTGGAAATACTGGCCAGCCGAGCTGGCCTGGCCGTCGATTGGATCGACGCCAACGGCCGTCCGCAGCGGGTCGAACCGCGCGTACTGCGCGCCGTCCTCAAAGGCCTCGGCCACCCCGCCGACACCGATGAGGAAATCGAACAAAGCCTGCTGCAACTGCAAGCGGTGCAACAGACCCGGCACCTGCCGCCGCTGTTGACCGCGGATGCCGGCCAGGGCCTGGACCTGGCGCACTATTTTGCGCCCCACAGTCCCTGTGAAATTCACCTCGAAGACGGTTCGATACTCAACCTCAAACTCGACGCCGACGCCGTGTTGCCCGGGCTGGTGCCGGTGGGTTACCAGGCCGTGAGCATCGATGACCAGCACTTCACCCTGGCCGTGGCGCCCGAGCACTGCCACAGCGTGGCCGATGCCGTGGACCAGCCGACGCCCCGGGCTTGGGGCCTGAGTGTCCAGCTGTACTCGTTGCGCCGCACCGGAGATGGCGGTTTCGGCGATACCCAGACCCTGGAAGAACTGGCGCGGGTCGCCGGCGAGCGCGGTGCCGATGCCCTGGCCATCAGCCCGCTGCACGCCATGTTTAGCAGCGACAGCAGCCGCTACAGCCCCTATTCACCCTCTAGCCGCCTGTTTCTCAACAGCCTGTATTGTGCGCCGGCGAGCATTCTCGGCGAGCACGCCTGGCAGAGCGCGATCGACGCCTGCGGTCTTAGCGAGACCCTGCACCAGCTGGAACAACAACCCCTGATCGACTGGCCCGTGGCAGCGCAAACCAAACAGACCCTGCTGCGCGAGCTGTACCGGAGCTTTGGCAGCGGGCAGCACCCGTTGCACGAAGACTTTGCCAGTTTCCGCCACGCCAGCGGCGAAGCCCTGGAAAACCACTGCCGCTTCGAAGCCCTGCAAGCGGAGCGCAGCGCCCGTGGCGAAAGCCTCGATTGGCGCCACTGGCCCGAGGCCTGGCGCAACCCGCGCAGCCCTGAGCTGGCACGCTTTGCCGAAGAAAACGCTGGGGAAATCGGCTTCTACGCCTTCTGCCAATGGCTCATCGACCGTGGCCTGGCCCGCGCCCAGAGTGCGGCCCGCAGCAGCGGCATGGGCATCGGCCTGATCGCCGACCTGGCGGTGGGTGCCGACGGTGGCGGCAGCCAGGCCTGGAGTCGCCAGGACGAGTTGCTGGCAGAACTGACCGTGGGCGCGCCCCCCGACATTCTCAACCGCCAGGGCCAGGGCTGGGGCATCTCGGCGTTCTCCCCCGAGGGCCTGGTGCGCAACGGCTACCACGCCTTTATCGAAATGCTCCGGGCCAACTTCGCCCATGCCGGCGGCTTGCGCATCGACCATGTGATGGGCCTGCAACGGCTGTGGGTGATCCCCCTGGGCTCGCCGCCAAGCGACGGTGCGTACCTGTATTACCCGGTGGACGACCTGCTGCGCCTGTTGACCCTGGAATCCCATCGGCACCAGGCCATCGTCCTCGGCGAAGACCTGGGCACGGTGGCCGACGGCCTGCGGGAAAAACTCGCGGCGCGCTCGATTCTCGGCATGCGGGTACTGTTGTTCGAGCAGGACCACGGCTGCCATTTCAAACCCATCCTCGACTGGCCCGACAACGCCCTAGCCACCACCAGCACCCATGACCTGCCCACCCTCAATGGCTGGTGGCATGGCCGCGACATCGACTGGAACCTGCGCCTGGGCCTGGTGGATGAAAACGGCGCCACCCACTGGCGCGAGCATCGCCAGCACGAGCGCAACGGCCTGCGTCAGGCCCTGGACCAGGACCCGCAGAGTTTTCGCGAACACGCCCACGAAGCCGATGAAGTGGTGGATGCCAGCGTACGTTTTCTGGGCCATACCCGCGCGCCCCTGGTGCTGTTGCCGCTGGAGGATGCCCTGGGTGTCGACGAGCAGCCCAACCTGCCCGGCACCACTGACAGCCACCCCAATTGGCGCCGGCGTCTGGCGCGTCCGGCCCGTGAGCTGTTGGACGACCCGGATGCCGCGCGGCGCCTGGAACTGCTGGCCTGCGCCCGGCAACAGGCTGTCGAGCGTGACCAATGAGCCCAGCGTTCGAACCCCTGCTGCGGGCCAGCCTGCGCCTGCAGTTTCATAAAGGCTTCACCCTGGACGACGCAGTGCCGCTGGTGCCCTATTTCGCCGAACTGGGCATCAGCCATGTCTATGCCTCGCCGCTGCTGTGCGCCCGGGCCGGCTCGATGCACGGCTATGACGTGGTCGATCCGACCCGGGTCAACCCCGAACTGGGCGGCGAAGCGGCCCTCAAGCGCCTGGTGGCCAGCCTGCGGCAACACGGCATGGGCCTGATTCTGGACATCGTGTCCAACCACATGGCCGTCGGCGGCGCCGATAACCCCTGGTGGCTGGACCTGCTGCAATGGGGGCGCCTGAGTCCCTACGGCGAGTTCTTCGATATTCAGTGGCACTCCCCCGACCCCTTGATGGAGGGGCAACTGCTGCTGCCGTTCCTAGGCAATGACTACGGCACGGTCCTGCAGGAAGGCAGCCTGGTGCTGCAACTGGACGCCGAGCAGGGTGAGTTCCACGCCCAGCACTATGATCATCGTTTCCCGATCTGCCCCAGCGACTACGGCGAACTGCTCAAACCCGACGCCCAGTTGAGCGCCCAGCAGGCCGAGGCGCTCAAGGCCCTGGCCGATCAATTCAGTACCCTGCGCTACCGGCCCGACGCCCATGCCCAGGCGCGCCCCTTGCAACAGGCGCTGCGCGAACTGCTGGCGGACCCGGCCATCCATCAGGCCGTCGAGCGCACCCTGGCCCTGTACGACGCCCGTCAGAACGAAGGCTTTGCCCGCCTGCACGCGCTGCTGGAACAGCAAAGCTACCGCCTGGCCAGCTGGCGCACGGCGGCCGACGACATCAACTGGCGGCGCTTCTTCGACGTCAACGAATTGGGGGGCTTGCGGGTCGAGCGCCCCGCCGTGTTCGAAGCCACCCACGCCAAGATCTTCGAGCTGATCAGCCAGGGCCTGGTGGACGGCCTGCGCATCGACCATATCGATGGCCTGGCCGACCCGCGCGGCTACTGCCGCAAGCTGCGGCGCCGGGTCGATGCCCTGAGCCCGGGCCGGCACTTGCCGATCTACGTGGAGAAGATCCTTGGCGAAGGCGAAACCCTGCACCGCGACTGGAAGGTCGACGGCAGCACCGGTTACGAGTTCATGAACCAGGTCTCGCTGCTGCAACACGACCCCCGGGGCCAGGCGCCACTGGCCGAGCTCTGGAGCCGGCACAGCGAGCGCCCGGCGGCCTTTATCGACGAGGCACGGCTGGCGCGCCAGCAGATCCTCAACGGCTCACTGGCCGGTGACTTTGAAAGCGTGGCCCAGGCCCTGCTGCAAGTGGCGCGGCAGGATGTGATGAGCCGCGACCTGACCCTGGGTGCAATTCGCCGGGCGTTGCAGGAGCTGATCGTGCACTTCCCGGTGTACCGCACCTATATCAGTGCCTGCGGGCGCTCGACGCAGGACCAGGTTTTTTTCCAGCAGGCCCTGGACGGTGCCAGAAGCTCCCTGGGCGAAGCCGACTGGCCGGTACTCGACTACCTGGAACGCTGGCTCGGTGGCCAGGGCTGGCGCCAGCTGCCGCCCGGACGCTCGCGCAAACTGCTCAAGCATGCCTGCGTGCGCTTCCAGCAATTGACCTCGCCGGCAGCGGCCAAGGCCGTGGAAGACACCGCGTTCTATCGCTCGGCGGTGCTGCTGTCGCGCAATGACGTGGGGTTCAGCACCGAACAGTTCAGCGCCCCCCCGGCCGACTTCCATCGCCAATGCGCAGAGCGCCTGCGGGACTTCCCCGACAACCTCCTGGCCACTGCCACCCACGACCACAAACGCGGTGAAGACAGCCGCGCCCGCCTGGCGGTGCTCAGCGAGCGCGCGCCGTGGTACGTCGAACAGGTCGAGCAGTGGCGCAGCCTGGCCCAGGCCCTGCGCCGCAACCCGGTGGCGCCCTCGGCCGGCGACGAGTTGATTCTGTACCAGGCCCTGCTCGGCAGTTGGCCGCTGGAGTTGCGCGCAGACGATCAGGCCGGGCTCGAACGCTACGCCGAGCGCCTGTGGCAATGGCAGGAAAAAGCCCTGCGCGAAGCCAAGCTGCAAAGCAGCTGGGCCGCCGCCAACGACGGTTACGAACAGGCCATGGGCGAGTTTCTGCGGGCGCTGCTGCTGGCGCCTGAAGGCCTGGCGCTGCGCACGGCGATCAGCCACGCAGCCCATGCCATCGCCCCGGCCGGTGCCCTCAACAGCCTGGCTCAATCCTTGCTGCGCATGAGCGTACCGGGAGTGCCCGATCTGTATCAGGGTGATGAGTTCTGGGACTTCAGCCTGGTGGATCCGGATAACCGCCGGCCCGTGGATTTCAGTGCCCGGCAACAGGCGCTGCAGGCCGCCGCCGACCCGGAACATCTGCTGCAGGAATGGCGCAACGGGCAGATCAAACAGGCATTGATCGCCCAGGTCCTGCAACGTCGTGCGCAGTACCCGGAGCTGTTTCGCCGGGGTCGTTACCAGCCGCTGCAGGTCAGCGGCGAGCATGCCGACCAGGTGCTGGCCTTTGCCCGGGAACTGCACGGGCAATGGGCGGTGATCCTGGTGCCAAGGCTGGCCGCCACGCTGCTGGATAGCAGCGCAACACCCAGAATCCACGCGCTGGATTGGGGCGATACGAAGGTGCATCTACCGTTCGCCGCTCCACAACAAAACCTGAAGGGACTTTTTTCAACGGGTGCAGTCACACACCACAAGGACCTGCTAATCAGTTCCGCACTGCGGGATTTCCCGGTCAACCTCTTCATCCAAACTTGAGTCAGTTTCAGGAGCATTGCGATGAGCACCGACGATAAACGCATTCGCGAGTTTGCCTATCAAATCTGGGAATCCGAAGGCCAGCCCGAGGGCCAGGAAGCCCGTCACTGGGAGATGGCACGCAAGCTGGCCGAAGCCGAGGCCCTGGCCCCGAGCAAGCCACCCAAGGCCAGCAAAGCCAAGCCGGCGGCCAAGCCCGCACAAAAGCCTGCCGCCAAACCCAAGGCCAAGCCGGCAGCTGCCAGCACAGTGGTGGTCCCGCCCGGAGAAAAAGCCGAGGCGCCGAAGAAGCCCCGCGCCCCCCGTAAGCCACCGGCCAGCTGACGTCCGGTTCCGGCGCCCGGATCCGAGTCCGGGCCCGGCCTTTTTTTAATGCCTTGAACGCGTGGCGTGCCTGAGCGCCACAGGGGAATCGCTTGCCCGGAAAAAACCCTCAGCCCGTTTTGTAACCCCTTTGCAGGAGCACCTATGAGCACGCCAAAAAAATCCGCCGCGCCCCAGCCAGAACCCGAAGCCTCGCGCATTCGCGAAGGCTTGCCCTTTCCGCTGGGTGCGACCTGGGATGGCCTGGGTGTCAACTTCGCGCTGTTTTCCGCGAACGCCACCAAGGTTGAACTGTGCTTGTTCGATGCCACCGGTGAAGTCGAACTCGAACGCATCGAGCTGCCGGAATACACCGACGAGATCTACCACGGCTACCTGCCCGACGCCCATCCGGGGCTGATCTACGGCTACCGGGTCTACGGCCCCTACGACCCGGCCAACGGCCACCGCTTCAACCACAACAAGCTGCTGATCGACCCCTACGCCAAGCAACTGGTGGGCGAGTTGAAGTGGTCCGAAGCGCTGTTCGGCTACACCATCGGCCACCCCGACGCCGACCTCAGCTTCGATGAACGGGACAGCGCGCCCTTCGTGCCCAAGAGCAAGGTCATTGACCCGGCTCACACCTGGGGCAACGACCAGCGCGTCAGCGTGCCCTGGGACAAGACCATCATCTACGAGACCCACGTGCGCGGCTTCACCATGCGCCACCCTGCCGTCCCCGAGAATGTGCGTGGCACCTTCGCCGGGTTGATGGTGGATGACGTCCTGGAGCACATCCGCAAGCTCGGGGTGTCGTCGGTGGAGTTGCTGCCGATCCACGCCTTCGTCAATGACCAGCACCTGCTGCACAAGGGCATGACCAACTACTGGGGCTACAACAGCATCGCCTTCTTCGCCCCCGACCCGCGCTACCTGGCCAGCGGCAAGATCGCCGAGTTCAAGGAGATGGTCGCGCACCTGCACGAGGCCAACCTGGAAGTGATCCTGGACGTGGTCTACAACCACACCGCCGAGGGCAACGAACAAGGCCCGACCCTGTCCATGCGCGGCATCGACAACGCCTCCTACTATCGCCTGATGCCCGACGACAAGCGCTTCTACATCAACGATTCCGGGACCGGCAACACCCTGGACCTGAGCCACCCCTGCGTATTGCAGATGGTCACCGACTCGCTGCGCTACTGGGCCACGGAAATGCACGTCGATGGCTTCCGCTTCGACCTGGCAACCATCCTCGGCCGCTACCACGATGGCTTCGACGAACGCCACAGCTTCCTCGTCGCCTGCCGCCAGGACCCGGTGCTGCGCCAGGTGAAAATGATCGCCGAGCCCTGGGACTGCGGGCCTGGCGGCTATCAGGTCGGCGGCTTCCCACCGGGCTGGGTCGAATGGAATGACAAGTTCCGCGACACCGTGCGCGCCTTCTGGAAAGGCGACGACGGTCAACTGGCAGACTTTGCCGGGCGCATGACCGCCTCCGGCGAAATGTTCAACCAGCGCGGGCGCCGGCCGTACGCCTCGGTCAACTTCATCACCGCTCACGACGGTTTCACCCTGCATGACCTGGTGTCCTACAACGACAAGCACAACGAGGCCAACGACGAAAACAACCAGGACGGCAGCAACAACAACCTGTCCTGGAACCACGGCGTCGAAGGCCCCAGTGACGACCCGGAAATCAATGCCCTGCGCCTGCGCCAGATGCGCAACTTCTTCGCCACCCTGCTGCTGGCCCAGGGCACGCCGATGCTGGTGGCCGGCGACGAGTTCGCCCGCACCCAGCACGGCAACAACAACGCCTACTGCCAGGACAGCGAGATCGGCTGGATCAACTGGGAGCTGGATGATGACGGCAAGTCGCTGCTCAAGTTCGTCAAGCGCCTGATCAAGCTGCGCATGGCCTACCCGATCCTGCGCCGCGGACGATTCCTGGTGGGCGAATACAACGAAGATATCGGGGTCAAGGACGTGACCTGGCTCGCGCCGGACGGCAATGAAATGAGCACCGAGCAATGGCAGGACGCCAATGGCCGCTGCCTGGGCATGCTGCTCGACGGTCGCGCCCAGGAAACCGGGATCCTGCGTCCGGGGGCCGATGCCACGGTGCTGCTGGTGGTCAATTCGCACCACGACATCGTCAACTTCAGGCTGCCGGAAGTGCCCCAGGGCGAGTTCTGGACGTGCATGATCGACACCAACCAGCCGGCGGTACGCGGCCAGGAACGCTTCCAGTTCGGCCACGAGTATTCGGTGACCGGCCGCTCGCTGCTGTTTTTCGAACTGCAACGCGAGGATGACGACTGATATGGACCTGGAGCGTTACCTACAAGGCTTGCCTATAGGTGCCCCCAGCGCCGAGGACCATGGGCGCCAGTTGCGGCGGATGGTCGAACTCGGTCTGGACCGCCTGCCCCTGCCCGGCCAGGGCGCCACCCTGCGACGCTGGCGCCAGTTGGCGGCGGTCGGTGGCCACGACCTGGGGCTGTGCAAATTGTACGAAGGCCATACCGATGCCCTGGCCATCTTCGCCGAACTCGGCGCCAGCCCGCCGCTGGGCGCCACCCTCGGCACCTGGGCCGCCGAGCCGCCCCAGGCGCGGGTCGAGGTGCGGCGCCATGGCGACGGCTGGCGGCTCCAGGGCAGCAAGGCCTGGTGCTCCGGGGCGGCGGTCCTCAGCCATGGTCTGCTGACCGCCTGGGACGCGGACGGACAGCAGCAGTTGATGTGTGTCGAGCTCCAACAACCCGGGGTCACCCTGGACGCCGAGGGCTGGCACGCAGTGGGCATGGCCAGCAGCGCCAGCCTGGTGGTCAACCTGGACCAGGCCGAAGCGCAACAGGTCGGCGGCCCCGGCGACTACCTGCGGCGCCCCGGCTTCTGGCAGGGCGGCATCGGTATCGCCGCCTGCTGGCATGGCGCGGCGCGCGCCATCGCCCAACGCCTGCTCGAGCACTGCGCCACGCGCCAGGAACCCCATGCCCGGGCCCATCTCGGCGCCGTCGACAGCGCCTTGCAGGCCAGCGCCAGCGTCCTGCGGGAAAGCGCCCAGGCCATCGACCACGGGCCAAAAGCCGATGCTGCGCTGCTGGCACGTCGCGCCCGAGCAGTGACCGAAGCCAGCGTCGAGTGCGTGCTGCAGCACGTCGGCCGGGCCCTGGGCGCCGGCCCCTACTGCCAGGACCGGCGCTTCGCCCAATTGCTGGCCGACCTGCCGGTGTACCTGCGCCAAAGTCATGCCGAGCGTGACCTGGCCGCCTTGGGCGAACAGGTCGCCAACCAGCCAGAAGGAACATGGCAACTATGAAACCCAACCCTATCGTCGGCCATGGCACGCCGTTGCAGCAGTGGCAGAACTCCACGCACCTGGCGCAACTGGCGTCGATCAGCTGCGACGAACTGGTGCCCCCGGGGCACCGTGCAGTGATCATCGCGCCGCACCCGGATGATGAAATCCTCGGTTGCGGCGGCCTGCTGCAACTCTTGGCCAACAGTGGCCGACCGCTGCTGCTGATTTCGGTCACCGACGGCAGCGCCAGCCACCCCGGTTCGGCGCGCTGGCCGGTGGAGCGGCTGAGCGCGGTACGCCCTCAGGAATCGGCCGAGGCCCTGCGTCGCCTGGACCTGCCCCTGCACCGCCTGCAATGGCTGCGAGGCGGTTTCAGCGACAGCCAGGTGGCCGCCGATGAGCCGCGCCTGACGGCGTTTATCCAGCGCTACCTGCGGCCCACCGACGTGCTGTTCAGCACCTGGCGCGAAGACGGCCACTGCGACCATGAAGCGGTGGGCCGTGCCAGTGCGGCAGCGGCGCGGGCGGTGGGCGCGGCGTTCCATGAACTGCCGGTGTGGACCTGGCACTGGGCCGGTCCCGAAGACCAGCAGATACCCTGGCAGCGTGCGCGCAAACTGCAGCTCGAGCCCTCGCTGGTAGCCCGCAAGCGCCACGCGATCCATGCCTTTGCCAGCCAGTTGGAAGGCGACCCGCAGATCGGCCTGCCACCGGTCCTGGCGCCCCATATCATCGAGCGCCTGCTGCAACCCTTTGAAGTGGTGTTCGTATGAGCGTCGGCAACCGCTACTTCGATGAGCTGTTCGCCCAGAGCGCCGATCCCTGGTCGTTTCGCGAACGCTGGTACGAACAGCGCAAGCGGGCCCTGACCCTGGCCTGTCTGCCGCGCCGACGCTACCGCAGTGTCTTCGAGCCGGGCTGCGCCAATGGCGAACTCAGCGCCGAACTGGCGACCCGCTGCGAGCGTCTGCTGTGCTGCGACACCGCGGCGGCGGCGGTGAGCCTGGCCGAACAGCGCCTGCAACCCTTTGCCCATGCCCAGGTGTTCCAGGGGCGGCTGCCCAGGGACTGGCCGGACCAGCGCTTCGACCTGATCGTGCTCAGCGAAATCGGCTACTACCTGGACGCCGCCGACCTCTCGCACTTGATCCGTCAGGCCCTGCGCTCTCTGACCCCGGACGGCCAGTTGCTGGCCTGCCACTGGCGCCCGCCCATCGCCGGCTGCCCACTGGATGCCGGCCAGGTTCACGACCAGCTGCACCGCCAACTGCAACTGCCGCGCCTGCTGGAGCATCAGGAGGCCGACTTCATGCTCGACCTCTGGAGCCGCGAGGCGGATTCGGTGGCCACCCTGGAGGGCCTGCGATGATCGGCATCCTGATTCCGGCTCACAACGAAGAGCAGTACCTGGAGCACTGCCTGCAAGCCGCACTGCATGCCGGCAGCCACCCCAGCCTGGGCGGCGAAACGGTGCAGATCCTGGTGGTCCTCGACAGTTGCAGCGACAACTCGGCGCAGATCGTCGGCGAGCACCCGGTGCAGAGCCTGGCGCTCAGTGCCCGCAACGTCGGCCAGGCCCGGGCGGCGGGTGCCCATCACCTGCTGGAACAGGGTGCGCGCTGGATCTCCTGCACCGACGCCGACAGCCGGGTCGCCCCCGACTGGCTGGTGGCGCAACTGGCCCTGGGTACCGACGCGGTGTGCGGCACCGTGACAGTCGACGTCTGGAGCCAGGGCTTCGACTCCCAGGCGCAGATCCGTTATCACCAGGCCTATCAGGCCCGTGACGATCATCGGCATATCCACGGCGCCAACCTGGGCATCAGTGCCGAGGCCTACCGCCGCGCCGGGGGCTTCGAACCCCTGGCCTGCGATGAAGACGTGCAACTGGTGCGCCAGCTGGAGCGCTGCGGTGCCAGCATCGCCTGGAGCCATCGGCCGCAGGTCATCACCAGCGCCCGCCTCGACAGCCGCGCCCGTGGCGGCTTCGGCGATTACCTGAAAAGCCTGGTGGCGCCGGCCTGACCCCAGGCCGGTGGCGGTCGCCCGTCAGGCCGGCCTGCACACCGCGGATTTACCGACTATGGTGAAAACCGCATGCCGTGCCGGAGAAAAAACCGCCACGGCGCTGCGTAGGCGCGAGCGGGCTGTGTATGATTGCCCCCGCGCAAATACGGCAATCCAAGGTCTGGAGCGCCGGTACTTCACGCCAAACTGTCGTCGACACATTGGCGTGCGTGCGAACCCAAGGCTGCCGGCCAGCGCCAGATGTGCTGCCGCAGACTGCCAGGAACAGGGATGTGACACCGATGAAATCCATACCCGTTATAGAAAACCACTGGCCGAACCAGATCTGGAACGGTACGCGGCAACTGGTCGACGTGCCGCCGATTCATCTCGCCAGCCTGGTGCCCGCCGGCGCCCGGGCCGTGGTCGTCGCCCCGCACCCGGGGGATGAAGTCATCGCCAGCGGCGGCCTGCTGCAAGTGCTGGCGCACCACGGGCACCCCTTGCAGTTGATTTCCGTCACCGATGGCAGCGCCAGCCACCCGGGCTCGGAACTGTGGTCGGAGCGCCGCCTGAGCGTGTTCCGTCCCCAGGAAAGCGCCGAGGCCCTGAGGCGCCTGGGCTTGCCCCTGCACAGCCTGAAGTGGATCCGCGGCGGCTTTACCGATAACGCCCTCGCCGCCCGCGAGCATCAGCTCAGCCAGTTCATCAGCCGCTATCTGCGCCACGACGACGTGGTGTTCAGCACCTGGTGCGAAGACGGCCCGCCCGATCACGAAGCCGTCGGCCGTGCCACCGCCAAGGCCGCAGCCCAGGTCGGGGCACGTCACTTTGAATTGCCGGTCGGGGTCTGGCACCGGGCCCTGCGCGATGAGTACCAGATCCCCTGGCCTCGCGCGCGCAAGCTGCGCCTGGACACCTGGACCGTGGCCCGCAAGCGGCATGCCGCCCACGCCTATGCCAGCCAGTTGCAGGGCGACCCGAAGATCGGCCTGGCTCCGGCACTGTCGGCGGTGCTGCTGGAGCGCCTGCGCCAGCCCTACGAGATCATCCTGATGTAGCCACGGGGCCAGGCAACCCATGAAAAACCTGAACTGACGGGCGCGCTATCAGTCGCATAAGTAACTGGCACTGATCAAAAGGAGTGAGCGTGAGCAGTCATCCCCCCGGGCGCCCCGTTGAGTCCGCCCCCCAGGACCAGGCCCCTGCGATCCACCGGTTGCGGATCCTGACGGTCAACACCCACAAAGGCTTCACCGCCTTCAACCGCCGCTTCATCCTGCCGGAACTGCGCGAGGCAGTACGCAGCACCGGTGCCGACCTGGTGTTCCTACAAGAAGTGCTGGGCGAACATGACCGGCACGCGTCGCGCCATGAAAACTGGCCGCAGCAATCGCAGTACGAGTTTCTTGCCGACAGCATGTGGAGCGACTTCGCCTATGGGCGCAATGCGGTCTACTCCGATGGCCACCACGGCAATGCGTTGCTGTCCAAGTACCCGATCCGGCAGTTTCGCAACCTCGATGTGTCGATCACCGGCCCCGAGCGCCGGGGCCTGCTGCACTGTGTGCTGGAGGTGCCGGGGCACGCCGAGGTGCATGCCATCTGCGTGCACCTGAGCCTGCTGGAGAGTCACAGGCAACTGCAACTGGCCCTGCTCTGCCAATTGCTCGAATCCCTGCCGGAAGATGCGCCGGTGATCATCGCCGGCGACTTCAACGACTGGCAGTTGCACGGCAACGCCACCCTGGCCAAGCGCGCCGACCTGCACGAAGCCTTCGAACGCCACAACGGCCGCCCGGCCAAGACCTACCCGGCGCGCTTTCCCCTGCTGCGCCTGGACCGGGTCTACCTGCGCAACGCCAGCAGCCATGAACCGAAAATCCTCGGCAACCGACCCTGGACTCACCTCTCGGACCACCTGCCCCTGTCCGTCGAAATCCACCTCTGAACGCCATGACGGCCAGCGTATAGCCGCTGCAACCCTGTAGCCGTTGCCGAGCTCCGCTAGGCTGCGCTGGCCCTGATGGACGCCGAGGCAGGTCTGGACTATCTCCGTATCCATGACGGCCGGCGCAGCCTGCGGCAGCGGCTACCGCTGCGCGAGGCTGCGACGACGGTCAGGCTTCGGGGCGCAGGATGAGGACGGCCAACGGCGGCAGGTTGAGCACCAGGGACAGCGCCTGGCCATGGCTGGCGACGTCTTCGGTGAAGGCGCCGCCGGAGTTGCCGTAGTTGGAGCCGGCGTAGGTCTCGGCATCGCTGTTGAGCACTTCGCTCCAACGCCCGGCGAACGGCACGCCGATGCGGTAGGCCTGACGCGGCACCGGGGTAAAGTTGGCCACCACCAGCAACGGCTTGCCGTCCTTGCTCCAGCGCAACCAGGCATACACGCTGTTGATCGCGTCATCACCAATCAGCCACTGGAAGCCCTGGGGTGCATCGTCCTGGTCGTGCAGCGCCGGCTCCTGGCAGTACAGGCGGTTGAGGTCGCCCACCAGCTTCTGCACCCCACGGTGCTCCGGATATTGCAGCAGGTACCAGTCCAGTTGCTGATCGTGGTTCCACTCGCGCCACTGGCCGAACTCGCAGCCCATGAACAGCAGCTTCTTGCCCGGATGGGCCCACATGAAACTCAGGTAAGCCCGCAGGTTGGCGAATTTCTGCCAGCGGTCGCCCGGCATCTTGTCGATCAGCGAATGCTTGCCGTGCACCACTTCATCGTGGGAGATCGGCAGGATAAACCGCTCGGACCAGGCATACACCAGGCCAAAACTCAGCTCGTTGTGGTGGTGGGCGCGGTACACCGGGTCCTGCTGGATGTAATGCAGGGAGTCGTGCATCCAGCCCATGTTCCACTTGTAGGCAAACCCCAGGCCGCCCTGCTGGGTACTCTGGCTGACCCCGGGCCAGGCGGTGGACTCTTCGGCAATCACCAAAGCGCCCGGCGCTTCCAGGGCCACCACGTCATTGAGGTGGCGCAGGAAGTCGATCGCCTCCAAGTTTTCCCGGCCGCCGTGACGGTTCGGCACCCATTCGCCGGCCTTGCGCGAATAGTCGCGGTAGAGCATCGAGGCCACGGCATCGACCCGCAGGCCGTCGACGTGGAAATGCTTGAGCCAGTGCAACGCCGAAGCCAGCATGAAGCCGTGGACTTCGGTGCGCCCCAGGTTGTAGATCAGGGTGTCCCAATCCTGGTGAAAGCCTTCCAGGGGGTTGCCGTATTCGTACAGCGCGGTGCCGTCGAATTGCGCCAGGCCATGGGCATCGGTCGGGAAATGCGCCGGCACCCAGTCGAGGATGACCCCGATATTGGCCTGGTGGCAGGCGTTGACGAAGGCCGCGAAATCATCCGGCGAACCGTAGCGCGCGCTGGGGGCGAACTGCGACAGCGGCTGATAACCCCAGGAGCCGCCAAAGGGGTGCTCCATGATCGGCATCAGCTCGATATGGGTAAAGCCCAGGTCCTGGACATAGGGGATCACCCGCTCAGCCAGTTCATGCCAGTTGTATTGGCGGGCGACTTCCCCCAGGTCGTTGACCTCGCATTGCCAGGAGCCGATGTGCAGCTCATAGATCGACAAGGGCGCGTCAGGCCGCTGGCGCTCGCCACGGGCCTGCATCCACTCGCCGTCCTGCCAATCGATGCTCAGCGGCGCGGCGACCCGGGACGCGGTGTCCGGCGGCAGCTGGGTGGCCAGGGCCATGGGGTCGGCCTTGAGCGGCAGGATCGCGTCGGCGCCGAGGATCTCGTACTTGTAGGCCTCGCCCGGTTGCAGGCGCGGGATAAACAACTCCCAGACCCCGGACGGATGGCGCAGGCGCATGGGATGCCGGCGCCCGTCCCAGATATTGAAATCACCCACCACCGACACCCGCCGCGCATTCGGCGCCCAGACCGAGAAGCGCACGCCATCGACGCCGTCCACGGTTTTCAACTGGGCGCCCAGGCACGAACTGAGGTCGCGGTGGTTGCCTTCGGCGAACAGATACAGGTCCATCTCCCCCAATAGCGGACCGAAGCTGTAGGGGTCTTCGCTGACCTGCTCGCCACCGGCCCACTGGATACGCAGCAGGTAATCCCGGGCCTGGGCGAAGTGCCCGAGAAACAGCCCCGGCACCGGGCCGGTCTCCAGGCTGCCGAGGACTTCGCCGCCGTCCCGGGCCAGCACCTGCACACTCAGGGCATCGGGCAGGAACGCGCGGATAAACTGCCCACCGGCCCCGTCATCGTGGGGGCCGAGAATGGAAAATGGATCATGGTGTTCGGCGCGCACCAGCGCTTCGATGTCTTTCGCACTGGGGAGCAACACCGCTTCGGTCCGACCCTGTTCCTTGTTCGAGAAACTCATGACTGCTCTCCACTACTCGCTGTATCGGAAAAGGGTTGCACTGCACTCAACAGCCCGACCAGGCCGCGTAACGACACGGCCAACCAGCCGGGACGATTCTCGGCCTCATAGGCCACTTCATAGGCGGCTTTCTCCAGCCCGAACAACAACAGCGAGGCCTCTTCACCGGCGCTGTCCTGCCAGGCATGAGCAAGATTAGCCGTTGCCAGGCGATAGGCCTCGACAAACGCTTCGCGCGCCTGGGCCAGGTAGCGTTCGGTCACCCGTTGCCGGCTGGCCAGGGCTTGCTCCGAGCTATCCACCCCTTGCACATTCAGCGCCATCGCCGCCGCGTAGTCGAACGAACGCAGGACGCCGCTCACATCCTTGTACGGGCTGTGCTTGCCGCGGCGTTCTTCCAGCGGCCGCGCCGGTTCGCCTTCGAAGTCGATCAGGTAGGCATCGCCCTTGATCACCAGCACCTGTCCCAGGTGCAGGTCGCCATGAACCCGGATGCGCAAACCGCCGATGGCCTGCTTGGCCAGGGTTTGCACATAGGCCAGGATCGCCTTCTTACCTTGCAGCAATTGACTGACCCGCTGCCGATCGGCAGGTTCCAGGTTATTTTCATGCTGCTTGAGCAATTGCAGGACCCGCTCGAGCTGGGCGCTGATCTGCTTGCCCCAGGCCTGGGCGTCCTTGGCCGTGCTCTTGAGCGGGGCAAAGTCCGGGTTGTCGCTGGGCGCTGCGAGCACTTGGTGCATTTCGCCCAGGCGCTGGCCGAGCATGCCGGCAAAGTCCTGCAGTTCACCGAGGGCGTTGTAGTGCTGTTGCTGCTCGGAAATCACCTCGGCCATCTCGTCGCGGATCGCCCGTTCCAGGTTGTTCTGCGTCCACTCCCAGGCATCGCCCTGATTGCTCAGGTAGCCCTGGG
Source organism: Pseudomonas sp. MF09150 (assembly GCF_059862355.1). NCBI lineage: Bacteria > Pseudomonadati > Pseudomonadota > Gammaproteobacteria > Pseudomonadales > Pseudomonadaceae > Pseudomonas > Pseudomonas sp. MF09150. Next base: position 451,495 of record NZ_JCBCUS010000001.1, read on the forward strand.
CAATCATCAGCAGATTGTCCTGGCCCTGCTCGTCCCGGCGGATCACCGAACCCAGCAAGGGTGAAATATGGGCGAAGCCGGCGGCCGTCAGGTAGGCGCCCATTTCCAGTTCCGGGTGCACCCCGGCGGCGACCTTGCGGATCAGCTTGAGCACCAGGCTGCCGCCGACCGCGACCGAACTGTTGGACTGCTCCGCCGACAGGTAGCGCACCTCGGACTCGGCATTCAGGCCCAGGCCCGCCAGCAGCTCGGTGGCCTCGAAGCGAATCTCGCCCTGGGTCGAACTCAGCACCGTATTGGCTTGCAGTGCCAGCAGCACGTTGCGCACAAAACTGTCGAGGGCGAAGGCATCGGTGATCAGGCCGACCTGGCGCCCCCGGCGCACACGGGCCAGGGCCAGTTGCTGGGGCAAGGCCGCGCCGAACTGGTCTTCGCCCAGCAGGCCGAAAGGCAGCAGATAACGCCCGACCTGGCCGCCACTGGTGACCTCCAGTTCGCTGAACAGCACCGGATGCTGCGGATCGCCAAAGCGCACGCCATAGGCGATACGCACGCCTTCGATCGCACTGTCCTTGCCGGCGAACCAGCGCCGCTTGGGCAACCAGGTCGGCAGCGCCGTGTGCTCCAGGGTGGTGCGTGCCGGCTCTTCGAGCAATTCTTCGAGGCGTTTTTTCAGGACCAGGGTGTTGAAATCAGGCAGGCTTTGCGCCGGCTCCACGTGCCAGCTCGGCATCTGGTTTTCCGCCGCCAGCACGAACCAGTAGAAACCGTACGGCGGCAGGGTCAGCAGGAAATTCAGCTGGCCGATGGGTGGGAAGGCATTGCCCCCCAGCATCTCCACCGGAACCATGCCGGCGAACGCCGAGAGGTCCAGCTCCGCGGCCTGGGCACTGCGCGAGACGTTGGCCACGCAGAGGATGATTTCGTGCTTGCCGTCGACCCCGGTGTATTCACGGGTGTAGGCCAGAATCCGCCGGTTGCTCGGCGACAGCATCTTCAAGCTGCCCCGGCCAAAGGCCTTGGACTGCTTGCGCACCGCCAGCATGCGCCGGGTCCAGTTGAGCAGCGAGTGTGGATCGCCGGCCTGGGTCTCGACGTTGACCGACTGATAGCCATACAGCGGGTCCTGGATCGCCGGCAGCACCAGGCTGGCCGGGTCGGCGCGGGAGAAGCCGCCGTTGCGGTCGATGGACCATTGCATGGGCGTGCGCACGCCATCGCGGTCGCCAAGGTAAATGTTGTCGCCCATGCCGATCTCATCGCCGTAATACAGGGTCGGTGTGCCCGGCATCGACAGCAGGAGGCTGTTGAGCAGTTCGATGCGCCGACGATCGCGCTCCATCAGCGGCGCCAGGCGCCGGCGGATACCCAGGTTGATCCGCGCACGCCGGTCGGCGGCGTAGTAGTTCCACAGGTAGTCGCGTTCCTTGTCGGTGACCATCTCCAGGGTCAGCTCATCGTGGTTGCGCAGGAAGATCGCCCACTGGCAGTTGGCGGGAATCTCCGGGGTCTGGCGCAGGATGTCGGTGATCGGGAAGCGATCTTCCTGGGCCAGGGCCATGTACATGCGCGGCATCAGCGGGAAGTGAAAAGCCATGTGGCACTCATCGCCGTTGTCACCCTTCACATCGCCGAAATACAGCTGGGTGTCTTCGGGCCATTGGTTGGCTTCGGCGAGGAGCATGCGGTCCGGGTAATTGGCGTCGATCTCGGCGCGGATCTGCTTGAGGACCACGTGGGTCTCCGGCAGGTTTTCGTTATTGGTGCCGTCGCGCTCGATCAGATAGGGGATGGCGTCCAGGCGCAGGCCGTCGATGCCCATGTCCAGCCAATAGCGCATCACCGACAGCACCGCCTTCATCACCTGCGGGTTGTCGAAGTTGAGGTCCGGCTGGTGGGAATAGAAGCGGTGCCAGAAGTACTGGCCGGCGACCGGGTCCCAGGTCCAGTTGGATTTTTCGGTGTCGAGGAAGATGATCCGCGTGCCGTCGTACTTCTGATCGTCATCGGACCAGACGTAGAAGTCCCGGGCCTTGGAGCCCTTCTTGGCCTTGCGCGCACGCTGGAACCAGGGGTGCTGGTCCGAAGTGTGGTTGATCACCAGCTCGGTAATTACCCGCAGCCCGCGCTTGTGGGCCTCGGCGATAAAACGCTTGGCGTCGGCCATGGTCCCGTAGTCGGCGCTGACCCCACGGTATTCGGCAATGTCATAGCCGTCGTCGCGGCGCGGTGACGGGTAGAACGGCAGCAGCCAGATGGTGTTGACCCCCAGCTCCTTGATGTAGTCGAGCTTGGCGATCAGGCCCGGGAAGTCACCGACGCCATCGTTGTTGGAGTCGAAATAGGACTTCACGTGCACTTGGTAAATCACCGCGTCCTTGTACCAGAGCGGGTCATTGATAAAGGTGGCTGGTCTGGGCTTCTTCGCCATTGGAAACTCCTGAAAATGTGATGGGTCCGGATACTGCGCGAAGGTCGTCAACCTCCCCCTGGCACTGCTCTCGGTGCTCGCGCGGGTTGCGCCAGCACCGGGCAGGCGGGATCAAGGGCTGCTGATGCGCCAGATGCCGAACGGCTGGTGCGGTTCGATGCGCATCCACTGGGTCTTGCCGTACCAGGTCCAGCGGTGGCCGTTCATCAGGTCCTCACCCTGGGTCTGGGCGTCGTCGGGCAGGCCCAACTCCCAGAGTGGCAATTCGAAATGAGCTTCCTGGGCGTTGAACGGGTCGAGGCTGACCGCCACCAGGATGAAGTTGCTGCCATCGGCGCTGCGCTTGCCGAAGTACAGGATGTTGTCGTTCCAGGCGTTGTAGATCGTCAGCCCGAGGTGGCTGTGCAACGCCGGGTTCTGGCGGCGGATGCGGTTGAGTTGGGCGATCTCGGCAATGATGTTGCCCGGCGCGGTGAAGTCCCGGGGGCGGATCTCGTATTTCTCCGAATCCAGGTACTCCTCCTTGCCCGGCACCGGCGCGGCTTCGCACAGCTCGAACCCCGAGTACATGCCCCACAGCCCCGACCCCATGGTTGCCAGCACGGCACGAATGAGGAACCCCGGGCGCCCTGACTCATGGAGGAAGGCCGGGTTGATGTCCGGGGTGTTGACGAAGAAATTGGGCCGAAAGCACTCGCGCCACGGCGCCTGGTTGAGCTCGGTGAAGTAGGTCGCCAGCTCGCTCTTGGTGTTGCGCCAGGTGAAATAGGTGTAGCTCTGGGAGTAACCGACCTTGCCCAGGCGCGCCATCATCGCCGGGGTGGTGAAGGCTTCCGCGAGGAACATCACTTCCGGGTACTGCGCCCGCACATCGGCGATCAACCACTGCCAGAACGGCAGCGGCTTGGTGTGCGGGTTGTCGACACGGAAGATCTTCACCCCCTCCTCGACCCAGCCGACCACGATGTCCCGCAGCTCCAGCCACAGGCTGGGGATCGCTTCGGCGGCATAGAAGTCGACGTTGACGATGTCCTGGTATTTTTTCGGCGGGTTTTCGGCGTATTTGATGGTGCCGTCCGGGCGCCAGTTGAACCAGCCCGGGTGCTGCTTGAGCCAAGGGTGATCCTGGGAACACTGGATGGCGAAATCCAGGGCGATTTCCAGGCCGTGCTCGGCGGCCGCGGCCACCAGGCGCCGGAAGTCTTCGCGCGTGCCGAGCTGGGAGTGGATGGCGTCATGCCCGCCCTCCTCGCTGCCAATGGCATAGGGGCTGCCCGGATCATCGGGGCCGGCGTTCAGGGAATTGTTGCGCCCCTTGCGAAAACTGCGGCCGATGGGGTGGATCGGCGGGAAGTACAGCACGTCAAAACCCATGTCGTGGATCATCGACAAGCGCGAGTGCACATCATTAAAGGTGCCATGGCGGTGGGGATCGTCGGTGATCGAGCGCGGAAACAGCTCATACCAGCTGGCGAACTGGGCCAGGGAGCGTTCGACGTCCAGCGGGTACTCGGGGCTCAGGCTGAGGTAGGGCCGATGGTCGGCCTCGGCCATCAGCGCCGCACTGTCCGCGGCCAGGAACAATTGCACCTGCTCGGTTTCCAGCAACCCGGACAACCGGTGATGCAACGCGATCAACTGCTCGCGCAACTCGCCCTCGCTGCGTTCGAACGCCAGCTGCACCTGGTTGCGGCCTTCCTGCAACTCAAGGCTGACGGGGATCCCGGCGAGGAATTTTTTCTCCAGCTCGTAGGTGAAGCTGGCGAACTGATCGACCCAGGCTTCAATGCAAAATCGATACAGGCCCTGGGTCGGCACGCTGAACTGGCCGCCCCAGCCGTTGTTGCCCAGGTCGTCCAGGGCCCGGCTGTTCCAGACCTCATCGCCCTCGGCACGCCAACGCACGCGCACCGCCAGCTTGTCGTGACCGTCAGCGAACACTTTGCTGCGCACGTTGATAGTCTCGCCCTCGACCGCCTTGACCGCAAACTGCCCGCCATCGATCACCGGCTCGGTGTTTTCGATGGCGATACGTGGCAGCAGCAAGGCCTGTGACAGCGGTAAATGCGGGTTGTAGTGCAGCTCAGTCGGTTTATCAGCAGTCATTGAGCATCACCCCTTAACGCCCCGTGGACGCTCTTGTACCTGATGTATTCACACGTGGCCCAGACGGGCGCACTTAAGTTCAGAGACTTAAGTTCCGAACCGAGCAGCGCGCTAAAAGTTCAGCCGAATGTGGCGCCGCCGGATGAACTCGGCCGGACGGACGCCGCCAACGGCAGGGAATCAATTCGCCTCACGCAGGGTCCACCCCATGAGCCTGTGCAAAGCCAAGCACAAAGGAGGCCAGTACGATGAATATCCCGATTCCGGCAGAAACCCCCGATCCGAACATCGACCAACCGACCCTGCCCCCCAGCGAACCGCAACCGGTGCCGGAACAGGAGCCGCCCGAAAGCACCCCGCCCCCCAAGGGCGATCCGCCCAGCACCATGCCGCCGGTGATTGTCGAGCCCAGGGGATGAAGCTTAGACACCTAGGCTGAAGATGCTGAGCGGCTGAGTTCGCAGGCCAGTGTCGCGCTGCCTCGGGCCGCGTTCGGACGCTGGCCTTGAGGCCCAGCGCAGCCTCGTGCCTCGGCAGCGGCTACAGGTTTAGGGTTTGTCCAGCAGGCGCACGATGCGCGGCATCAGGCTGAACACCCCCAGGGCGAGCAAGGTGCTGAGCACGGCGGTGGCCTCGCGCCCCAGCCCCGCAGCGACCCCGATGGCTGCGGTCATCCACAGCCCGGCGGCGGTGGTCAGGCCCTTGACGTGCTGTTCGTCGCCGTCTTCCCGGCCTTTGAGAATGGTCCCGGCACCGAGAAAACCGATGCCGGCGATCACCCCCTGCACCACCCGGCTCATGGCATCGGCCTGGGACCCGGACATCTGCGGCACAAGCACAAACAACGCAGCGCCCAGGGCCACCAGCATATGGGTGCGTACCCCGGCGGCCTTGCCCTTGTGCTCGCGCTCGAAACCGAGAATCCCACCCAGGGTCGCCGCAATCAGCAGGCGCACGGTGATTTGTGTCAGCTGCCTGGCATCGCCGATATCGGCGAACTCGGCCTGCAAGGTTACCCAGACTTCATGCCACCAGGCGTTCATGGTTCGATCCTTGTGTGGGGATTCGTGTGGAGAGCGGCGGCACCTGAACGCGAGCAGCCCTCGACCAAGGATGGACAGCGGCCCGGGGCAAAAAGTGCGGTGCAGTTGCAACGGCACCCGCACCCACCATGACCATTAATCGGTTGCACCGAACCATGCCCGGCTGCGGCGCCCTAACCTGTATCACCCCTGAAAAAGGACTCGCGCCATGAGCCTGCGTATCGAAAACCAGATCTGTTACATCGACACCGACGAAGTCCGCGGCCAGTGGCCCGCCAACGAAGTCACCATCATCACCGACAGTGAAAAATCCATGTCCGCCGTCGAGCTGCAAGGCCAGCGGGTGTACATCACCGAAGCAGAAGCCGACGCATTGACCGTAGCAGGCGCTACCGACGGCCGTAAGCACCTGAAGGCCACCGACAGTGAGTCGGTGATTTGACTGACCTGGATCACAGACAAGCGCCGACGCCTGCGTTAGGGCTCGGCGCCACGCGCCAGCGGGAGTTTGCCAGGGTGCAGCAAGTTGTCGCAGGCAGCCCCCGAAGGCGTATCTGATCCGCTTTTTAATGCAATAGCTGAGTCTGTTATGCAAACAGATCGATGGTCATAGTGCACCGGCCTGATGGAGGCTGATGAGCGAAAGACCATGAGCGATAGAATCCCCGTCCGATTAGTAGAAACATTCGAGCCTTCACGCCCAAAGATGAAGGCCAAATCCAGCGACAACCAAATCCACACCCGCAGCTTCAGCGGGTTGTTCCGTACCTTGCGCGTGACCGGCGCCGGCTTTCTGTTCCTGGCGTTTTTCGGCACGGTCTGGCTCAACTGGGGCGGCCGCCAGGCGGTGCTCTGGGACCTTTCCGAAAGCAAGTTCCACATCTTCGGCGCGACCTTCTGGCCCCAGGATTTCATCCTGTTGTCGGCGTTGCTAATCATCTGCGCCTTCGGCCTGTTCGCGATCACCGTGTTCGCCGGCCGGGTCTGGTGCGGCTACACCTGCCCCCAGAGCTCCTTTACCTGGCTGTTCATGTGGTGCGAGAAAGTCACCGAAGGCGAGCGCAACCAGCGGATCAAGCTGCAAGCGGCGCCCTGGGGGCCGAACAAACTGGCACGGCGCGCGGCCAAGCACACGCTGTGGCTGGGCATCAGCGTGATGACCGGGCTGACCTTCGTCGGCTACTTCACCCCGATCCGGCCCCTGGCCCAAGAGCTGCTGACCTTGCAGATCGGCGGCGTCAGCCTGTTCTGGGTGCTGTTCTTCACCGGCGCCACCTACATCAACGCCGGCTGGCTGCGGGAAGCGGTATGCATGCACATGTGCCCGTATGCACGCTTCCAGAGCGTGATGTTCGACAAGGACACCCTGACCATTTCCTACGACGTGGCCCGTGGCGAAAACCGTGGTCCGCGCAAGCGTGACGTCAAGCCGGCGGACGTTGGCCTCGGCGACTGCATCGACTGCCACTTGTGCGTGCAGGTCTGCCCGACCGGCATCGACATCCGCGACGGCCTGCAAATGGAATGCATCGGCTGCGCGGCCTGCATCGACGCCTGCGACTCGATCATGGACAAGATGAATTACCCCCGCGGCCTGATCAAATACACCTCGGAGCATCAGTTGCAGGGCGGCAAGACGCACCTGTTGCGACCGCGCCTGATCGGTTACTGCGCGGTGCTGGTGATCATGATCGGCGCCCTGGCCCTGGCCCTGGTGGAACGGCCGATGGTGTCCCTGGACGTGAGCAAGGACCGTGGGCTGTTCCGCGAGAACAGCGAAGGCCAGATCGAGAACATCTACAGCCTCAAGGTCATCAACAAGACCCAGCAGCGCCAGGACTATCGCGTCGAACTGGTGGACGGCGACGGCTTCAAGCTGCAAGGCAAGACCGAGTTCAGCCTGGCGCCCGGGGAAATCACCGACTTCCCGGTGTCCGTGGCCATGATCACCGACAAGCCGCAAAGCAGCTCGCAGACCATCGGTTTCAAAGTCACCGACACTGACCAGCCCGAAGTCTACAGCGTGGCCAAAAGCCGTTTTGTGGCGCCATTGAATCGCTGAGCCTTAAGATGCGCTGCTTTTGTTGAGCAAGCGATCCTCTGTGGCGAGGGAGTCCGCTCCCTCGCCACACCAGCAATCCGAATTCAGTCCATCGCGGGATACCGATGAAACGCTACGAAAAATTTGCCGAGGACATCGCCGAACTGATCCGTTCCGGAGTCCTGGGCCCCGGCCAGCGCGTGCCGTCGGTGCGCTACGCCAGCCAGACCTACGGGGTCAGCCCGTCCACGGTATTCCAGGCCTATTACCTGCTTGAACGCCGCGGGCTGATTCGCGCCAGGCCGCGTTCCGGCTACTTCGTCAACACCCATGCGCCAAGCCCGTTCTCGGAGCCGGTGATCAGCAGCCAGGTCAGCGAGTCCACCGAAGTCGACGTCAGTGAACTGGTGTTCTCGGTGCTGGACTCGATCAAGGACCCGACCACCGTGCCCTTCGGCTCAGCCTTCCCCAGCCCGACCCTGTTCCCCCTGCAACGCCTGGCCCGCTCCCTGGCCAGCGCCAGCCGCGAGATGGACCCGCGCATGGTGGTCACCGACATGTCCCCGGGCAACCCGCAACTGCGGCGCCAGATCGCCCTGCGCTACATGGTCGGCGGGCTGATGCTGCCCATGGAAGAACTGTTGATCACCAACGGCGCCCTGGAAGCCCTGAACCTGTGCCTGCAGGCCGTGACCGAACCCGGCGACCTGGTGGCGATCGAGGCCCCGGCCTTCTATGCCAGCCTGCAGGTGCTGGAGCGGCTCAAGCTCAAGGCCGTGGAGATCCCCGTACACCCACGGGACGGGATCGACCTCGGGGTGCTGGCGCAGACCCTGGAGCGTCATCCGATCAAGGCCTGCTGGTGCATGACCAGCTTCCAGAACCCCATGGGCGCGACCATGCCCGAAGCCAAGAAACAGGAACTGGTGGAATTGCTGCGGGTGCACCAGGTGCCGCTGATCGAAGACGATGTCTACGCCGAACTGTATTACGGCCAGCAGGCGCCGAAACCGGCCAAGGCCTTCGACACCGAAGGCCTGGTGATGCACTGCGGCTCCTTCGCCAAAAGCCTGGCCCCCGGCTACCGCATCGGCTGGGTCGCTGCCGGGCGCTACGCGCAGAAGATCGAACGCCTGAAACTCATGACCTCGCTGTGCGCCTCGATGCCGGCCCAGGCCGCCATCGCCGACTACCTGCAGCACGGCGGTTATGACCGGCACCTGCGCAAACTGCGCTACGCCCTGGAAGAACAGCAAAGCGCCATGCTCGCGGCGATTGCCCGCTACTTCCCGGCCCAGACCCGGGTCAGCCAGCCGGCCGGAGGCTACTTCCTGTGGTTGGAACTGCCGCCGCAAATGGACTCGCTGAAACTGTTCCAGATGGCCCTGGCCCAAGGCATCAGCATCGCCCCGGGGCCGATCTTCTCGCCGACCCAGCGCTTCAGGAACTGCATCCGCCTGAACTACGGCAGCCCATGGGACGAAGCCATGGAACGGGCCATGGAAACCCTGGGGCGGATTGTCCGTTCTTTCTGAACCGGGCCTTGCAGCCCGGGGGCAATTGCGGCAGCATCCGCCCTCGAATTTTTCCAGGGATGGAGCGCGCCATGGGCGAAGACCTCTACGATGAGTCGCTGATCGACTATCAGGACGCCAAGGAGCAGTTGATCAAGGCCATCTACCGTGGACGGTTGCCGCTGCTGACCCAGGAGCTCAACGCCTACGACACGGTGCAGGCGATCATCGAGCTGGAAGCGGTGCGTTTTGCCGACGACGAGGAAGACGCTTTCTTCGACCTGGCCTTGTCCCTGGTGGGCTGGATCCCCGGCCCGGGCCAGGACCTCAAGCTGATCCTGCGCGCCATCAACCGTGCACCCCAACGCCATGCCCGCAGCCTGTTCGATCTGATCCGCTATAGCCTCGAAGCCTGCCGGATCAAGACCAGCCCGGAGCAGTTGCTGGAGAAGACCCTCGACGCGCAACGCCTGAGGGATGACATGCTGCTGGTGCAGCAGGTGGTGGAACAGTCCCGGCACTTCCTCGGGCTAACCCCGCAGCAACAGACCATGGTCCGCCATAACCTCAACGAAGCCACGGGGCACAGCGGGTTCCTGATCCAGACCCTGCAGGAACGCATCGACCCCTGGGTGGCCGTGCAGCGCAACAGTTCGGGAGCCGATACCGGCAGCCAGGAGCCGGCGCGATTCCTCAAGCCCCAGTCCCAACAACGCCCCGGCGCCCTGCCGGGGGCCGGGGCCAGCGATGGCGCCAAGACTACCCAGAGCCTCAATCAAGGCAGCGAGGGCAGCGGCCACTGGCTGGAACTGAACCTGCACTACGGCAACCTGGAACCGGTGTCCGGCGCGGCGTACCGGGTGATCTTCAGCGATGGCTCGGAACGCCAGGGCAGCCTCGACGACGAAGGCTTCGCCCGCCTCGAAGACGTGCCCTTCGGCCCGGCCAAGGTGTACTACGGCGAAGACCCGCGGCCCTATCATCGCCTGCCGTTGCAGATCGTTGAGGGCGATGTCGAACAGTTGCGAGAGGAGCTTGACGAGCTGGGCCTGGACCTCGATGAAACGGACCTGGCGCAGTTGTTCGAAGAAACCTCAGGCCGCCGGGCCCCCTTTACCCCGCTGATCTTTGAATAAGCCTGGAGCACCCATGAACAGACGACAGGTTTTTCTCAGCCAACAGCAGTACCACGACCTGCGCCACAGCCTGGCAGGCACCGAGCAGATGTTGCTGGCACACCCGATGCCGCCTGATACGGGCAAACAGGGCCCACAACTGGAAGCCCTGGAAATTCAGACTGCGACCCTGAGCGCGCTGATTCTCGAGTACACCGCCGGGGCCGACATCGCCTCCCTGGCCGGGCGCCTGGACCGCTTGATCCTTGATTACGAGCGCCATCAACAGGCCCTCGGCGACTGGCTCGAGGCACCGGACATTGCGCCCCTCGACATCCAGTCCGCGGTGCATGAGTTCGAGGAATATGTGCAAGTCATCAGCCTGTGCATCCTGCTCCAGCGCAGCGACCTGCTACCGCGTTTCGTCGCGCTGTTCGACCGCGCCGGCTATCACGGCGAAGACACCCTGGTGGAAGATCTGCTCAAGCCGTTCCTGGCCGAGCGGCTGGACCTGGACGAGTGGTACCACGAACTGTATACGCCGCTGATCAACGCCATCTACGCCGAGGACCGTGACGAAGCCGCCGAATTGCTGGAGGAATACTGCAACCAGTGGTACCCGGCCTTCACCCAGGCACCCTGGTTCGACAGCCATCAGCAGGTCGATGACAGCGAGTATGTCGGCTACTGGGCCTTCGAGGCGGCCGCCATCGCCTACCTCTATGACCTGGATGACAGCCGGGTCAAACACCTGATTTACCCACGGGACCTGGTGCAATACGCGCGGCGTTTCAGCCCGCCGCCGATCCCCTCGCCCGCCGACCACGACTGACCCCCATCTTCCTCATCAGGTTATGAATTGCCCATGAAATCCTTGATCAAACCTTTGCTGGTCGCCGTATTGGCGGCTGCCCTGTGCAAACTGCTGATGAGCCTGGTCGTGCCCTACGCATTGATGCTGCTGATCCCCGACAGTTGGAACGACAGTTTGCCAATCTGGACCAACCTGCTGGTCTCGGGCTTTATTACAGGGCTGGTGGTGGTGCGCGTGTTGCCTGCGCAGCGCTACTACGTGATACCGATGCTGATCCTGATATTCGCGCTGCTGATCATCGGCGGTTATGCACTCCACCGCTGCAACGGCGCGCAACTGGCGGCAATCGACCAGTTGGCGAGCCAGACCTGGACCGACATCGGCAACCCTGATCCAGTGTCGCCACCCCAGGTGGCGGTAGACCTGAGTGCCGCGCCGGGCGTGACCCAGGATGGCCAGGGCTTCAGCTACAGCTGCGTGCGCCCTGGTGAAACCCTGGACTACTTCCTGAGCCTGCACATGATGTACGGCATCAGCCTGCTGGGGCTGCTGCTGGCCTTGCTGCTGAGCCACCGCAGCCGCAGGCCGCGCCTGGGCTGAAGCGGCCTGCCCGTGGCGAGGGAGTTGGCTCCGCTGCGCTGTGCAGCGGTCCCAGGCTCCCCCGTCGCCACCCAGGCTCAAGCGCGAATCAACGGCCGCCAGCCAGGTCGATAATGCTGCCGGTGGAATACGAGGCCTTGTCCGACAGCAGCCAGATAATCGCCTCGGCCACTTCATCGGGGCGTCCGCCGCGGCCCATGGGGATCGCGCTTTCGAGCTTGCTGACACGGTCGGCGTCGCCGCTCAGGGCATGGAAGTCGGTGAAGATATAACCCGGACGCACCGCGTTGACCCGGATCCCCTCCCCGGCCACTTCCTTGGACAGGCCCAGGGTGAAGGTGTCCAGCGCGCCCTTGGACGAGGCGTAGTCGATGTACTCGTTGGGCGAACCCAGGCGCGCCGCGGCCGACGACACATTGACGATACTGCCGCCCTGCCCGCCATGGCGTGGCGACATGCGCAGCACCGCCTGCTTGGCGCACAGCATGGGCGCCAGGACATTGGTCTTGAGTACTTTGAGAATGCGGAACTCGGACATCTCGTCGAGACGGGATTTGTGCCCCACGGTCCCGGCATTGTTGACCAGGGCGGTCACCCGTCCCAGTTCGGCGTCGACCCGGTTGAACAGGCTGATCACCTCGTCCTCAATGCTCACATCGGCGCGGACCGCAATGGCCTGGGCCCCCAGCGCGCGCACTTGCTCCAACACCGCGAGCGCCGATTGTTCGTCGGCCTGGTAATTGATGCAGATCCGATAGCCCTGCTGCGCGGCGAGCACCGCCGTGGCAGCGCCAATCCCCCGTCCGCCGCCAGTGATGACGATGACTTTATCCATACGGCCAATCCCCTTGCTGATCCTTTAAACCCGGGCAATTAAACACCCTGCGCGCAGCGATGAAAACTGCTTTGCCCAGTGGATGCCTGGTGCTCTCCAACACTGCAATCGTTCCCGACATAGCTGCGGCGCCTGGCCGCCCGCTACACCGTATTCCTTCCAGATTACTCCGGCGCCCGACCCAGCCTCATTCCTCGGCAGCAGCTACGGGTTTTGTGCTTGCTCGGCGAGTTGGATGTCTTGCATAAAACGTTCGGCGGGCAGTGGGTGGCCAAGGAAATACCCTTGCAGCGAATCACAGCCCAATTGGGTCAGGAAGTTCTGCTGGACACCGGTTTCCACGCCCTCGGCGACGATGCGCAAACCCAGGGCCTGGCCCAGGGCGACGATGGCCGAGACAATCGCCGCGTCATCGCTGTCGTGCTCCAGGTCGCGAACGAAACCGCGGTCGATTTTAAGCTCGTTGGCCGGCAAGCGCTTGAGGTACATCAGGCTGGAATAACCGGTGCCGAAATCATCGATGGACAGGTCCACCCCCATGTCCGACAGCTGCTGCAGCACCGTCATGCTCGCATCGGCATCGCTCATGGCCGTGGTTTCGGTGATTTCCAGGGTCAGGCTGTTGGCCGGCAGCTCATAGCGGGCCAAGGCACCGGCGACACTCTTGACCAACCCGGCATGACAGAACTGCAATGCCGACAGGTTTACCGCGCTACGCCAGCCGGTGTAGCCCTGCACATACCACTCGCGCATCTGCCGGCACGCTTCGTTGAGCACCCATTCGCCAATCGGAATGATCAGCCCGGTCTTTTCCGCCAGCTCGATGAACTTGTCCGGCAACAGCAGCCCCTGTTGCGGGTGGTTCCAGCGCAACAGCGCCTCGGCACCGACCGGCAAGCCGTTCACCGCATCGAATTTGGGCTGGTAGTGCAGGCTGAACTGCTGCTGATCCAGAGCGTTGCGCAAGTCCTGCAACAGTTGCAGTTGTCGGCGCGCGTTGGTGTTCATCGATGCATCGAAGAAGCTGTAGCCATTTTTGCCGGCGCCTTTGGCGTGATACATCGCGGCGTCGGCGTTCATCAGCAGTTCCTGGGCGTTCTGGCCATTGCCCGGGTATACGGCAATGCCGATGCTGGCGGAGATCTGCAGGTCATGGTCGGCCACCCGGAACACCCGGGAAATCAGCCCGACCTGGCGTGCAGCCACGCGCATGGCGTCATCGGGCTCGGCCAGTTGCACCAGCAGCACGAACTCATCGCCACCGATCCGCGCCAGGGTGTCTTCGTTGCGCAAATCCTCGCGCAAACGCTGGGCCACTTCCCGCAGCAACTGGTCGCCCATGTGGTGGCCGAAGGCATCGTTGACCGGCTTGAACCCGTCCAGGTCGATAAACATCAGGGCGAAGCAGCCACCCTGGCGCGTCACCCGGTGCATGGCCTGGTCGATCCGGTCGGCCAGCAGGATCCGGTTCGGCAGGCTGGTCAGGGTGTCGTGCAAGGCCAGCTGGGTCAGCTCGCGATTGGCCTCGGTCAGCGACTCGGCCAGGATCGCCGTGCGCGCTTCCAGGCGCGCATCGAGCACCGAGGTCAGCAAGGCGATGATCAGCACCGCCAGGGTGGTGATCAGCACCAGGTTATCCAGGCCCTTGCCATTCAGGCCATTGCCCAGGGCGCCGCAGAAACTGCCATCGGCAAACCGCGCGGCGGCCATGCCGGTGTAATGCATGCCGACAATCGCGATGCCCATGATCACCGCTGCACCGGCCCGGACCAGGCGCACATGGGGGGTATTGCGGCGCAGGCGGAAGGCGATCCACAACGCCGCGGCCGATGCGCCCACGGCAATCAGCAGCGATGCGCTGAACAGCGTCGGATCGTAGTCGATGCCCGGTTGCATGCGCATCGCCGCCATCCCGGTGTAATGCATGCCGCTGATCCCGGCCCCCATCACCAGGGCGCCAAAACCCAACTGCCAGAACGGCAGGCGCGTCTGGCTCACCAGCCACAGGGCAAAACCGCAGGACAGGATGGAAATCAGCAGCGACAAAGCGGTGATCGACAGGTCGTAGCCCAGCTCGATCGGCAACTCAAAGGCCAACATGCCGATAAAGTGCATCGACCATACGCCCACCCCCATGGCCAGCGCGCCGCCGACCATCCACAGCTGCGCCGCCAGGCCACGGGTAGTGGCAATACGCCCTGTGAGATCCAGGGCGGTATAGGACGCAAGAATCGCCACAAACAGCGAAATGACGACCAGCGCGGGAGAGTAGGAACCAATGAGCATCAAGGGTCTCGCAGCCGTTAAGCCTGGATCCAGGCTCGGTGGGCAAAGCGGCAGATTGTACTGATTGCACGGCAGAACGCACTCACAAAGTGAGCAGAACGCCATTAGTCAGACGGAAGACTTTATTCCGGCCCGCCATGCCCTTACGGGCCCTGTGGGCATGCCTCGAAATCAGCCGCTCCGCCCCCCAAAACAACAAGCCTCGCTGTAGCCGCTGCCGCCAGGCTGCGCTGGGCCGGACAGGCGCCGGAGGGGTGTCAGGTGCAGGGTTTTCGGGTTTTAGGAATGGCACAGCCTGGGGCAGCGGCTACGGGGGCGCCGTGGGACAAATCTGTAGCCGCCGTGGGGTTTCAAGGGTTGGGCTTTTGCTCGCTGGCTTGCAACTGGCCGTCCCAGCCACCGCCCAGGGCGGCGATCAGTTGAACGCTGGCCACCAGGCGGCTTTGCAGCAGGTTCAGCACGTTGCGTTCGTTGCTCAGGGCCGTGGCCTGGACCGCGACCACATCGAGATAGGCGATCAGCCCGGCCTTGTATTGATTCTCGGTCAGGCGCTGGGATTCCCGGGCCGCGTCGAGGGCTTGCTGGCGCACGGCGCTCTCGTCTTCCAGGACCTTGAGTTGCACCAGGTAGTTTTCCACCTCGCGAAACCCGTCGAGCACGGTTTGCCGGTACTTGGCCACGGTCTGGTCGTACACCGCCTCGGTGCGGTCGACTTCCGCCGAGCGCTGACCACCGTCGAACAGGGTCATCGCCAGCTTGGGTCCCACCGACCAGAAGCGGTTGGGCAGGCTGATCCAGTCGGCATAGGTGCTGCTGCTATAGCCACCCGCCAGGCTCAGGGTCAGGTCCGGGTAGTAGGCCGCCTTGGCCACGCCAATATTGGCGTTGGCCGCGATCACCGAGCGCTCGGCCGAGGCGATGTCCGGGCGCCGCTCCAGCAACTGCGACGGCAGGCTCAGGGGCACCTGGGGCAAGGCCGGGATGCTCTGGGTCTCGGCCAGGCTGAAACCCGCCGGAGGTTGGCCGATCAGCACCGCAATCGCGTTTTCCAGCTGAGCGCGCTGCCAGATCAGGTCGATCAGGTCGGCCTGGGTGCTCTTGAGCTGGGTCTGGGCCTGGGCCACCGCATCCTTGCCGGACACCCCGGCGCGGTACTGGTTCTCGGTCATGGTCAGGGAACGCTGATACGCCGCCACCGTGGCTTCGAGCAAACGCTTCTGCTCGTCGATCACCCGCAGTTGCAGGTAGTTCTGCACCAGTTCCGACTGCTGGCTCAGGCGCATGGCCGCCAGATCGGCAAAGCTGGCCTCGGCGCTGGCTTCGTTGGCTTCCAGGCCACGGCGCAGTTTGCCCCACACGTCCGCCTCCCAACTCACGCCCAACTGGCTGTTGTAGGTGTCGCGGATGCCGCTGGAGGAACTGCTCAGCCCCGAACTGCTGCTGCCGGTGCCCTGGCTGGCGCGGGTCTTGCCGGCGCTCAGGTCCACCGAAGGGAACAACGAACCCCGTGCGCTGCGCACCAGGGCCTGGGCCTGGCGGTACTGGGCTTCGGACTGGGCCACGGTCTGGTTGGCGCTGTTCAGCGACTCCACCAGCCCATTGAGTTGCGCATCGCCATACAGCTCCCACCAGGCGCCACGGGCCAGGGCATCGCTGGGATTGGCCTGGCGCCAGCCCTCGGCCTGCTTGTACTGCTCCGGCTCAGCCACTTGCGGGCGCTGATAATCCGGGCCGATGGCGCAGGCACTGAGCAGCGCCAGACTCAGGCTCAGGCTCAACAGGCGCGAGCCACGAGCCAGGGCCAGGCGCTGGGCGGAGCGCACAAGAGAGTTGCGAGGCGAACAGTCAGTCATAGCGGCGTTTCCAGAGCGGCATCGGTACGTATTCCACGCCAGTGGTTGAATTTATGGCGCAGTTTATCGAGATACAGGTAAACCACCGGGGTGGTGTAAAGGGTCAGCACCTGGCTGAAGATCAGCCCGCCAATAATGGTCAGGCCCAGGGGTTGACGCATTTCCGCGCCTTCGGCGGTGCTCAGCAGCAACGGCACGGCGCCGAGGATCGCGGCCAGGGTGGTCATCAGGATCGGCCGCAGCCGCAGCAGGCAGGCACTGCGGATCGACTCCAGCGGCGCCAGGCCCTGGTGGCGCTCCAGTTGCAGCGCCAGGTCGATCATCAGGATCGCGTTCTTTTTCACCACCCCGATCAGCAGGAACAGGCCCAGCAGCGAGATCAGGCTGAACTCGCCCCCCAGCAGGTAGATCGAGAGCAAGGCCCCGACCCCGGCCGAGGGCAAGGTCGAGAGGATGGTCAGCGGGTGGATGTAGCTTTCGTACAACACGCCCAACACCAGGTACACCGCCAGCAGCGCGCCGAGGATCATGAACGGCTGGCTCTTCTGGGTCGCGGCGAAGGCGTCGGCGGTGCCGGCCATCTTGACGATCACGTCTTCCGGCATGCCGAGCTTGGCGATGGCCCGCTCAATGGCCGCCGTGCCCTGCTCCACCGTCACCCCTTCGGCCATGTCGAAGGAAATGCTTTCCGAGGCGAACTGGCCCTCGTGGCTGACGCGGTCGTCTTCCAGGCTGTTTTCATAATGGGCGATGGTCGACAGCGGAATCCGCGCGCCGGCGCTGGTGATGACCTGCACCTGGTTCAGGGTGATCGGGTCCTGGGCGTATTTCGGGTTGACCTCCATCACCACCTGGTACTGGTTCAGGCTGTCATAGATGGTGGAGATCTGGCGCTGGCTGTAGGCGTTGTTCAGCACTGCGGTGACCATGTCCATGTCCACCCCCAGGCGCTTGGCCTGGTCGCGGTCAACCACCAGGGTCACCTGTTGCGCGCCACGGCCTTCGCGGGCATCGATGGCGGTCAGCTCCGGCAGGGCCTTGAGCGCGGTCACCACCTTCGGGTACCACTCGCGCAGCGATCCGAGGTCGCCGCTTTGCAGGATGTAAGAATACTGCGAGGTGGTCTGCTCGCGGCCACCGCCGAACTGCAGGTCCTGGTCGGCCATCAGCATCAGCTGGGCGCCGGCGACCTTGGGCATTTCCTTGCGCATGCGCTCGATGACCTTCTGCGCGGAAATATTGCGTTCCTTGATCGGTTTCAGGCGCACCAGCATAAAGGCGTTGTTGGTGCCGTTGCTGCCGCCGATAAAGCCGGCCACGCTTTCCACCGCCGGGTCCTTGAGCACGGCGCGGCGGAAGATTTCCATCTTCGGCTGCATCACGCTGAACGACAGGCCATCGTCGCCGCGCACGAAACCGATCAGTTGCCCGGTGTCCTGTTGCGGCAGGAAGGTCTTGGGCACCACCACATACAGCGCCACGTTGACGCCGATGGTCAGCAGCAGGCTGAGCAGGGTCAGGCGCCGATGGCGCAGCACCCAGTCCAGGCTGGTGGCGTACTTTTCGGTCATCCACTCGTTGCTGCGCTGGCTCCAGCGTTGCAGACGGTTTTCCTGGCCCGGGACGTGGGGTTTGAGCCAGCGCGCGCAAAGCATCGGGGTCAGGGTCAGGGACACCACCAGCGAGACCACAATCGAGGCCGCCAGGGTGATGGAGAATTCGCGGAACAGGCTCTCGATGATCCCGCCCATAAACAGGATCGAGAGGAACACCGCCACCAACGACACGTTCATCGAGAGCAAGGTAAAGCCCACTTCCTTGGCCCCCAGGTACGCCGCCTTCATCGGCGCGATGCCCTCGTCGATATGCCGGGAAATGTTCTCCAGGACCACGATGGCATCGTCCACCACCAGCCCGGTGGCGAGGATCAGCGCCATCAGCGACAGGTTGTTCAGGGAAAACCCGTACAGGTACATGATGGCGAAAGTGCCCACCAGCGACACCGGCACCGCCAGGGTCGGGATCAGCGAGGCACGGAAGTTGCCGAGGAACAGGAACACCACCAGGATCACCAGGGCCACGGCGATCAGCAGGGTCATTTCGGCCTCGTGCA
Organism: Pseudomonas sp. MF09150; assembly: GCF_059862355.1. NCBI lineage: Bacteria > Pseudomonadati > Pseudomonadota > Gammaproteobacteria > Pseudomonadales > Pseudomonadaceae > Pseudomonas > Pseudomonas sp. MF09150. The sequence continues at coordinate 470,246 of NZ_JCBCUS010000001.1, forward strand.
AGGTGGCCTTGATCACCGGCGAGCGGTCCATGGCCAGGTTGAGCTTGACGCTGGCCGGCAGCACCGCCTGCAACGCCGGCAACTGGGCCTTGATCTCGTTCACTGTCTCGATGATGTTGGCCCCGGCCTGGCGGTTGATCACCAGCAGCACCGCCGCGTCGTCATTGAAGAAGCCGCTGTTGTAGCGGTCCTCGACGCCATCGCTGACCTTGGCCACGTCCTTGAGGCGCAGGGCTGCGCCGTCCTTGTAGTGGATGATCAGCGGTTCGTAGTCCTTGGCCTTTTCCAGCTGGTCGTTGGCCTGGATCTGCCACAGCCGCTGATCGTCTTCCACCGAACCCTTGGGCCGGCGCTGGTTGGCATTGGCGATGGCGTTGCGCACATCGTCCAGGGCCACGCCGTACTGGTTGAGCAATTGCGGTTCGAGTTCGATGCGCACCGCCGGCAGCGAGCTGCCGCCGATCTGCACCTCACCCACACCCGGCACCTGGGACAGGCTTTGCGAAAGGATGGTCGAGGCCAGGTCGTAGAGCTGGCCCTTCTGCAATACGTCGGAGGTCAGCGACAGCACCATGATCGGCGCCTGGGACGGGTTGACCTTCTTATAGGTGGGCATGCTGCGCATGCCGCTGGGCAGCAGGTTGCGCGAGGCGTTGATCGCCGCCTGCACTTCCCGCGCGGCGCCGTTGATATCGCGGTCCAGGTCGAACTGCAAAATCACCCGGGTCGAACCCTGGCTCGAACGGCTGCTCATGGTGTTGACCCCGGCAATCGCCCCGAACGAGCGCTCCAGGGGCGTGGCCACGGTGGACGCCATCACCTCGGGGCTGGCCCCGGGCAGACTGGCCTGGACCACAATCACCGGGAAATCCATCTGCGGCAGCGGCGCCACCGGCAGCAGGCCGAAGCTGACGCCGCCCAGCAGCATGATCGCCAAGGAAAGCAGCATGGTCGCCACCGGGCGCTTGATGAATGGTCCGGACAGGTTCATCGGGAGCAGCTCCAAACTTCAAGCCTCAAACTGCAAGAGAAAAGCGCGATCGGCGCATGCTCTTGCTGCTGCTCTTGATTCAGCTTGCGGCTTGCGGCTTGCAACTGGCCGCTGCGCCGCTTCATACGCCCTGCTCCTGGCCGACTTCGCGCTTGCCGAAGCGGCGCCCCAGGCGATCGAAGTACAGGTAGATAACCGGCGTGGTGAACAGCGTGAGGATCTGGCTCACCAACAGGCCGCCGACCATCACCAGGCCCAGGGGCTGGCGCAGTTCGGCGCCGGAACCCGTAGCCAGCATCAGCGGCACGGCACCGAACAATGCCGCCAGGGTGGTCATCAGGATCGGCCGGAAACGCAGGAGCGCCGCCTGGTAGATGGCTTTCTCCGGCGCCATGCCCTGGTTGCGTTCGGCGTCGAGGGCGAAGTCGATCATCATGATCGCGTTCTTCTTGACAATACCGATCAGCAGGATGATGCCGATGATCGCGATCATCCCCAGGTCATTGCCGCTGAGGATCAGCGCGAGCAAGGCACCGACCGCCGCCGAAGGCAGGGTCGAAAGGATGGTGATCGGGTGGATGTAGCTCTCGTAGAGCACGCCGAGCACGATGTACATGGTCACCACCGCCGCCAGGATCAGCAGCAAGGTGCTCGACAACGAGGCCTGGAACGCTTCGGCCGCGCCCTGGAACTGGGTCTGCACCCCCACCGGCATGCCGATCTGCTGCTGCACCTGCTCGATGATGTCGACCGCCTGCCCCAGGGCCACGCCCGGTGCCAGGTTGAACGACATCATCACCGCCGGGAACTGGCCGATGTGGGCAATCGCCAACTGCGCCTGGCGCTCTTCGACATGGGCCAGGCTCGACAGCCGGACCTGGCCGCCGTCGGTGGTCTTGACGTGGATCTGCTCCAGGGCCTGGGGCCCGATACTCTCCCCGGCCTGGGCCTGAAGCACCACGCGGTACTGGCTGGCCTGGGTGTAGATGGTGGAGATCTGGCGCTGGCCGAAGGCGTCATACAGCGCGTCGGTGATGTTCGACACCGAGACCCCGACCCGCGAGGCGGCGTCGCGATCGATCACCAGGAACACCTGCAAACCCTTGTCCTGCAGGTCGCTGGCGACATCGGTGAGTTCCGGGCGCTGGGCCAGGGCTTCCACCAGGCGCTGGCTCCAGAGGCTGAGCAGTTCCGCGTCCGGCGACGACATGCTGAATTGATACTGGGTGCGGCTGACCCGGTCTTCGATGGTCAGGTCCTGCACCGGCTGCATGAACAGACGGATGCCGATCAGCTTGTCGACCTGGGGCTGGATCCGCGCGATCACTTGACTGGCGCTCAGGTCCCGCTCGCTGTGGGGCTTGAGGTTGATCAGCAGGCGGCCGCTGTTGAGGGTGGCGTTGTCGCCATCGACCCCGATGTAGGACGACAGGCTCTGCACCGCCGGGTCTTCGAGGATGATCTTGGCCAGCTCCTGCTGGCGCTGGCTCATGGCCGCGAAGGACACCGACTGCGGCGCCTCGGAAATACCCTGAATGACCCCAGTGTCCTGCACCGGGAAGAAGCCCTTGGGCACCACCAGGTACAACAGTACCGTCAGGCCCAGGGTGCCGATGGCCACCAACAGGGTCAGGAACTGGTGCTTGAGCACCCACTGCAATTTGCGGCCGTAGCTTTCGATCAGCCAGTCGATCCAGGCGCCGCTGGCGCGGTAGAAGCGGCCCTGTTCTTCAGGCTTGGGTTCGCGCTTGAGCAGGCGCGCGCACATCATCGGGGTCAGGGTCAGGGACACCACCAGGGAAATCAGGATCGCCACCGCCAGGGTGATGGCGAACTCACGGAACAGGCGCCCCACCACATCGGCCATGAACAACAGCGGAATCAACACCGCGATCAGCGACAGGGTCAGGGAGATCAGGGTGAAGCCGATCTGCTTGGCGCCCTTGAGCGCCGCCTGCATCGGACTGTCGCCTTCCTCGATATAACGCGAGATGTTTTCCAGCATCACGATCGCATCGTCCACCACGAACCCGGTGGCGATGGTCAGGGCCATCAGGGTCAGGTTGTTCACCGAGAACCCGGCCAGGTACATCACGCCGAAGGTGCCGACCAGCGACAGCGGCACGGCGATCGACGGAATCAGGGTGGCACTGGCGCGACGCAGAAAGAGGAAGGTGACCATCACCACCAGGGCCACGGCGATCAGCAACTCGTGCATCACGTCGGTGACCGAGGCGCGGATGGTCTGGGTGCGGTCGGTCAGCACCATGACGTCCAGGCCGGCTGGCAGGTTATCGGTGATGCTCGGCAGCAAGGCCTTGATCCGGTCCACCACCTCGATCACGTTGGCCCCGGGCTGGCGCTGGATATTCAGCAGCACGGCCTGGTTCTCGTTGGCCCAGGCTGCCAGGCGCTCGTTTTCCGCGCCGTCGACGATCTGCGCCACATCCTTGAGCCGCAACGGCGCGCCATTGTTGTAGGCCAGGATCAGTTCGGCGTAGTCCTTGGGCGACGTCAGTTGGTCGTTGGCGTCGAGCATCGAGACCCGGGTCGGGCCGTCGAAGTTGCCCTTGGGCTGGTTGACGTTGGACGCGGCGATCAGGGTGCGCACGTCCGACAGGTTCAGGCCGTTGGCCGCCAGGGCCTCGGGGTTGACCTTGATCCGCACCGCCTGGCGCTGGCCGCCGGCAATGCTGACCATGCCCACGCCGCTGATCTGGGCGATTTTCTGCGCCATGCGCGTGTCGACCAGGTCATTGAGCTTGGGCAGCAACATGGTCTTGGAAGTGATGGCCAGGGTCAGCACCGGGGTGTCCGCCGGGTTGACCTTGTTGTACACCGGCGGCGCCGGCAGATCCTTGGGCAACAGGTTGGTGGCGGCATTGATCGCGGCCTGCACCTGTTGCTCGGCGACATCCATATTGATGTCGAGGTTGAAGCGCAGGGTCAGCACCGAGGCGCCGCCGGAGCTGGTGGACGCCATCTGGGTCAGGCCGGGCATCTGCCCGAACTGGCGTTCCAGGGGCGCGGTAACCGCGCTGGTCATCACGTCCGGGCTGGCCCCTGGGTACAGGGTCATGACGCGGATGGTCGGGTAATCGACCTGGGGCAAGGCCGACACCGGCAACAGCCGATAGGCGATCAGGCCGGCCAGGACAATGGCCAGCATGCTCAGGGTGGTGGCTACCGGACGAAGGATGAACAGCCGCGAGAGATTCATGCGCCGCCCTTTTGCGCCTTGGTCCCGGCGGCCGGGGTTCCGGTGGAGGTGGTCGGCTTGCCTTGCAGGTGTTCAGTCGGGGTGGTCGGCACGTCAACGCTGTCGTTGACCACCTCCACCGCGCTGCCGTCCTTCAGGCGGTCGGTGCCTTCGAGCACGACGCGGTCGCCGGCGGCCAGGCCTTCCTTGATCACCGTCGATTCGCCGTTGTTGTCGCCCACCTTGAGCTGACGGATCTGCACCTTGTTGTCGCCATCCAGGGCGTAGACGAAGGTGCCATTGGTGCCGAACTGGATCGCCGCCGACGGGGCCAGGATCACCTTTTTCAAGGTGTCGGCCAGCAGCCGCACATTGACGAACTGGTTGGGGAACAGGCTTTGGTCGCGGTTATCAAAGCGCGCCTTGAACTTCAGGGTGCCGGTGGTGGTGTCGATCTGGTTGTCCAGGCTTTGCAGCACGCCGGTGGCCTGCAACTGGGTGTCGCCGCGATTCCAGGCTTCGACCGGCAGCTTGGCACCGCTGTGGTAACGGGCGAGCACGGTGTCGAGGCTGTTTTCCGGCAAGGTGAAGGCGACGCTGATGGGCTGGGTCTGGGTAATGATCACCAGCGCCGTGGTGTCGTTGGCCGCCACCAGGTTGCCGACGTCCAGCTGGCGCAGGCCGAGGCGACCGGCGATCGGCGCGCGAATCTTGGTGAATTCCAGGTTGAGCTTGGCGTCGTTGACCGCTGCCTGGTTGGTCTTGACCGTGCCCTGGTACTGGCCCACCAGTGCGGCGGCGGTGTCCAGGGTCTGCTTGGCAATACTGTCCTGGGCATACAGGCCACGGTAGCGCTCCAGGTCGACCTGGGCATTCTTCAACTGGGCCTGGTTCTGCAACAGCGTACCTTCGGCCTGGAGCAAGGCGTTCTGGTAAGGTCGCGGGTCGATTTCCGCCAGCAGGTCGCCGGCCTTGACCATCTGCCCTTCCTCGAACGCCACCTTGACCAGCTCACCGGCGACCCGGCTGCGCACATTGATGGTATTCAGTGCCGTAACGGTGCCCAGCGCCTTGTAATACACGGGGAAGTCGCCCTCGGTCGCCGGCGCCACGCGCACCGGGATCGGCCCGGTCGCCCCGCCGAACCCCGGACGCATCGCCCCGCTTCTGCCCGCATGCCCGGCGGCGGCCTTGGGTGCTGCTTCGTCCTTCGAGGTGCTCGACGCGGGCCAGAATTTCCAGCACAGGACGGCAATGACCAGCAGGACGAGCAGGCCGAACAGCCAGCGACGGGATTTGCGGGGAGCGGAGGATTGCATGGAATGATCAACCATTGGGCGCGAGGAGGTCTTCTTGAGAAGGCTGAAAGATAAGCACTGGCGGGGGATTAGCAAAGCGCCTTTACCGGCAATTTACCTTTGGCTTACGTTTTACAACGCCCGCTAAGCCACTGAAGCACAAATAAAAACGGCCTGGACAGGGCCAGGCCGTTAATAATTGTAAAACCTGTTGCAGCCGGTTCGCGATCTAACGACGCCCAGGCCAGGCAAAAATGGCTGAGAACCTGCAGTTCAGGGTTCTAAATCCGCATTTCAAAGCCATTTTCAACGCCGCCTGAGCCCAGCGCCGCAGAACGGGAACAGAGGCTTACTTGAGAACGGCCAACGCAGCGTCGTAGTTCGGCTCTTCGGCGATTTCCTTGACCAGCTCGCTGTGCAGCACGTTGTCGTTCTCGTCCAGCACCACCACTGCGCGTGCGGTCAGGCCGGCCAGCGGGCCGTCGGCAATGGCCACGCCGTAGTTTTCGATGAACTCACGGCCACGCAGGGTGGACAGGTTCTGTACGTTTTCCAGGCCTTCGGCGCCGCAGAAACGAGCCTGGGCGAACGGCAGGTCAGCCGAGATGCACAGCACCACGGTGTTGGCCAGTTCGTTGGCCTGGGCGTTGAACTTGCGCACCGAGGTGGCGCAGGTCGGGGTGTCGACACTTGGGAAAATATTCAGCACTTTGCGCTTGCCGGCAAAGCTGCTCAGGGTGACGTCGGCCAGGCCTGCACCCACCAGGGAAAACGCAGGGGCCTTGGAACCGGCTTGCGGCAGTTGACCGTTGACTTGCACCGGGTTGCCTTTAAGAGTGACTTGAGCCATGAACGGAGTCCTTTTGCACGAAGGTGATTGAACAGCGATAAGGTTTTTTCGAAAGGCCGAAGTTAACCACGAAACACGCCAACGACCTATGCCCAGCCCACAATTTATCCCCCAAATCCCGCCACATTCCCTGCGCCCCTGTAGCCGCTGTCGAGGCATGAGGCTGCGCAGGCCCTCAACACCGCCACACCTATTCCAGACACTCCCCCAGCGCCAGTCAGGCCCAGCGTCCGAACGCGGCCCGAGCCTGGGGCAGCGCCTACGGGGTTTTGGGGTCAGGCCAGCAGTTCAAGCATGTTGCGATGGCGGGCCTGGAAAATGCGCCGCATATAGGCATTCACCAGCAGCCACTCCAGCGGCGCACCGCCCAGCGCCTGGTAGGTCACGCGATCGGTGTAGAGGGTCCCGCCTTCGGCCGCCTCCACCCGATGCTCATGGCGAAAGGCACGCATCGGCCCCTTGAGCATCTCGTCGACAAAATGGCTGGGGCCCACCTCACGTATCACCACCTTCCAGTTCGCCGGGATGACACCGAACATCCAGTGGCGAAACCTGAACTCGCGCCCCTCGGCGATCCGCAGGTCGTTGATATCGATCTCCCCCAGGGGCGTCACCGGCTCCGGAAAAATCTTCGGAAAGTTGCTGCCCTCCAGGCAGAAGTCGAGGACTTGCGCCGGGCTGCGCCCGGGAATGAAGGTGCTGCGTAACAAGACCGCCATTAATGAACAACTCCCTGTGTTGAAAAAAACCGCCACCGCAGGCCAAGAAAGAGTCTCAGCCAAGTATTAACGAGTCGATTTGACAACCTTCAGGTCATTCTTTCAGTTTCGTGATGCGGTATACACAACCGCCAGAGGCAGCACAGCCTATCTACCGCCGCCAGATCAGCGACCCTTGAGTTTGAGGTAGGACTGGTGCAGGTCCGAAGCCCAGCCGTCGATCACGCCTTTGACGTCGTTGGCCTGCATCACTTGGGTATCGTTTTCCAAGGGTTTGCCGGTGCCTTTGCGCACCACCTGGGCCAACACCGCGTCACTGCTGCCGTCGAGGAATACTGCTTCGGTGGCGAGGGTGGTTTCCTGGTCGCGGATGCCACTGGCGGTGCTGACTGCCGCAGCCACCAGGGCCACCGGGATGATTTCATAAGGCTTGAGGCCCTCGGTCTTGCTGCTGACCGCAGTGATCGCCGCCCGCACCACAATCACACCCGGGCCGGGACCGTTGGCCAGCGGCAGGGACTTACTCATCTCGCGCTGCAACGCCTGGTCGTAATAACGGGTCAGGCCGGACAAAGTGCTCTGGGGGATTTTTGCGGTGGGCTGGGGCTGAGGGTAGAACTGGGTAGGTTCGATGTACACGCTGCGGTATTGCTTCACGTCGAGCTTGGGATCGATCCAGCGCATCACCTCCACCCCCGAGGGCGACTTGGCTTCCTTGAGCCGGCTGTAATCCTTGAGGAAGCCGGAATATTCGTCGGGTTGGGTGACGCTGCTGGAGCAGCCGGTAATCCCGAGTGAGGCGATGCAAAGCATGCTTATCATCAGTGAACGTTTCATGGGTAACTCCTATCAGGGGCCAAGCGATGCTGGTTTGGAGGAGTTATAGGTATAGCCAAAACACGGCACTTTGCTGGTGCTGCGGAGTTGTTTCTACCCCCGTTACCAGTCACTTCACACGCCCGCACGCAACCGAAACTCGCCCCGATCGCTGCGGACGCACTAAAAACCTAGCGCCGGCGAAACAGCGGCCGTGGCTCGATCACCGAGCGCCCATATTGCACGCTCATGCCGACCAGACCCTTGAGGGCGTCGGTGGCGGATTTGTCTTCGCGCACGGCAAAGCTGTCGAAGCCGCACTGGCGCATATGGCTGAGCTGATCGCGCAGCACATCGCCGATGGCGCGCAACTCGCCGAGCCAGCCCAGGCGGGTGCGCAGCAGATAGGCCTGGCTGTAGGCACGGCCGTCGCGAAAGCTCGGGAAGTCCAGGGCAATCATCGGCAGCAGCTTGAGCCAGGGCTTGAGGCTTTCCACCTCGTCGTCCGGGCCCAGCCACACCGCGTCCCGCGCCGGGTGGTGCTCGATGCGCCGGATCAGCCAGCGCGCCAGGGGCAAGACCAGGGGCCCGTCGGGCAACGGGCCGTCGACCTCGCGGACCAGGGTCCAGGCATCGTCCTCCACCAGCCGCGCTTCGCCTTCCTGCAGTTGCAACAGGTTATTCATGCCAGTGCCTCCTGGGCCTTGGGGTAGACCCGCTCCTTGAACGGTTCCAGGCCGATGCGGTTGAGGGTGTCGATAAACAGCTCTTCGCTTTCGCGGTAGCGCACGAAGGTAGCGATGATCCACTCGATCACCTGGGGGATTTCGGCGGCGCTGAACGACGGACCGATCACCTTGCCCAGGGTGCTGTCGCGGCCCTGGGCGCCGCCGAGGGTGACCTGGTACCACTCGCTGCCGTTTTTATCGACCCCGAGAATGCCGATGTTGCCGATGTGGTGGTGGCCGCAGGCATTGATGCAGCCGGAGATATTGAGGCTGATATCCCCCAGGTCGTGCAGGTAATCCAGGTCTTCGAAACGCTGCTGGATACCCTGGGCAATGGGGATCGACTTGGCATTGGCCAGGGCGCAGAAATCACCGCCGGGGCAGGCAATGATGTCGGTCAGCAGGCCGACGTTGGCGCAGCCCAGGCCCTGCTCGCAGGCTTGCTGCCAGAGGTCGAACAACAGCGACTTGGGCACGTCCGGCAGGACGATGTTCTGCTCGTGGGCCATGCGGATCTCACCAAAGCCGAACTGTTCGGACCAGTCGGCCACCGCACTCATCTGCTCGGCGCGGACATCCCCTGGCGGCGACGCCATGCCCGGTTTGGTCGAGAGCACCACGCAGGTGTAGCCCGGCACTTTGTGCGGCTGCACGTTGCGCGCAACCCAGCGGGCAAACCCCGGGTTCTCGGCCAGGCGCACGCCGTGGTCGAGGTCGATCTCGCTGCGCGGCGGGTAATCGGGGGCGACAAAGGCGCTGGCGACCCGCTGGTACTCGGCTTCGGTCAATTGCGCCGGGCCGTCCTTGAGGTGCTGCCATTCCTCCTCCACTTCCTTGGCGAAGGCTTCGATCCCCAGGGCCTTGACCAGGATCTTGATCCGCGCCTTGTACTTGTTGTCGCGCCGCCCGTGACGGTTGTAGACCCGCAGTACGGCCTCGACGTAGGACAGCAGGTGCTGCCAGGGCAAGCCTTCGCGAATCTGCAAGCCAAGGATCGGCGTGCGCCCCAGGCCGCCGCCGACGATCACCCGCAGCAGCATTTCCCCGGACCGGGTGCGGTACAGGTACAGGCCGATGTCGTGCATCATGATCGCCGCCCGATCCTCCCTGGCCGAGCAGATGGCGATCTTGAACTTGCGCGGCAGGTACAAGAATTCCGGGTTGATGGTCGACCACTGGCGCAGGATTTCCGCCAGCGGCCGAGGGTCGAGGATCTCGTCGGCGGCCACCCCGGCAAAGGCTTCGGTGGTGATGTTGCGCACACAGTTGCCGGAGGTCTGGATCGCATGCATCTCGACCTCGGCCAGGCGTTCGAGGATGTCCGGCACCTCGACTAGCTCGATCCAGTTGAACTGCATGTTCTGCCGGGTGGTGATGTGGCCGTAGCCGCGGTCGTAGTCCCGGGCGATGCTGGCCAGGGTGCGCATCTGCCGCGCACTGAGGGTGCCGTAGGGAATCGCCACCCGCAGCATGTAGGCATGCTTTTGCATGTACAGGCCGTTCTGCAGCCGCAGCGGCAGGAACTCTTCCTCGCTCAGTTCGCCGGCCAGGAACCGCTCGACCTGATCGCGAAACTGCGCCACCCGCTCAAAGACCAGGGCCCGGTCGTAATCGTCATACAGATACATGTCATTGCCTCATCAGTACTGCGCCGCTCCCTCCCGCCCCCTCCAACCTGTAGCCACTGCCGCAGGCTCGGGCCGCGCTCGGACGCTGGCCTGCCCGGACAATCGGGGAGTGCCAGAGCGATCCTGGCCCAGCAACGGGCCAGCGCAGCCTCGTGCCACGGCAGCGGCTACAGGGTTGGGGGTCGCACGCTGGAGGGGGCGGACAGGGTTCTTGTGTGATGAAGACTATGGCGCAACAGCTCAGCGCGTTACAGATTCAGGTAAATACTAAAAAACCATATCAGGGCGCGGCCGATGGCCGCAGGCAGGCGAAAAATCTGATCCGTATTAATGCAGTTTTTCTGAGCCTGTTTTGTTTCGCCCATGCTTTCTACAGTTTGCGGCATGCCAGACCGGGTGGCCTGGCAAGACTTTGCAACCGTGGAAGAATTGACCATGAGCACAGCAACAATCGAACCGGCCTACAACTACAAGGTCGTTCGCCAATTCGTCGTGGCGACCGTGGTATGGGGCGTCATCGGCATGGCCATGGGGGTGTGGATCGCCTCGCAACTGGTGTGGCCGGAAATGAACCTCGACCTGCCCTGGACCACCTTCGGTCGCCTGCGTCCGCTGCACACCAGCCTGGTGATTTTCGGCTTTGCCGGCAGCGCCCAGTTTGCCGCCAGCTACTACGCGGTACAGCGCACCTGCCAGGTGCGGCTGTACTCCGACACCCTGGCCGCCTTCACCTTCTGGGGCTGGCAATCGGTGATCGTGATCATGCTGATCAGCCTGCCCCTGGGCTACACCACCACCAAGGAATACGCCGAGATCGAGTTCAGCGGCGCGGTGTGGATGACGGTGGTCTGGGTCGCCTACGCCATCGTGTTCTTCACCACCGTGGTGCAGCGCAAGACCAAGCATATCTACGTCGGCAACTGGTTCTTCGGCGCCTTTATCCTGGTGATCGCCATGCTCCACGTGGTCAACCACCTGTCGATCCCGGTGGACTGGTTCAAGTCCTACCCGGTGTATTCCGGGGCCACGGACGCCATGGTCCAGTGGTGGTACGGCCACAACGCCGTAGGTTTCTTCCTGACCACCGGTTTCCTGGGGATGATGTATTACTTCGTGCCCAAGCAGGTCGGGCGCCCGGTGTACTCCTATCGCCTGTCGATCGTGCATTTCTGGGCCCTGATCACCCTGTACATCTGGGCCGGCCCGCACCACCTGCACTACACCGCCCTGCCGGATTGGGCGCAGTCCCTGGGCATGGCCATGTCCCTGATCCTCCTGGCCCCGAGCTGGGGCGGCATGATCAACGGCATGATGACGCTCTCGGGCGCCTGGCATAAATTGCGCACCGACCCGATCCTGCGTTTTCTGGTGCTGTCCCTGGCGTTCTACGGCATGTCGACCTTCGAGGGGCCGATGATGGCGATCAAGACGGTCAACGCCCTGTCCCACTACACCGACTGGACCATCGGCCACGTGCACGCCGGGGCCCTGGGCTGGGTGGCGATGATCACCTTCGGCTCGCTGTACCACATGATCCCCAAGGTCTTCGGCCGCGAGCAGATGTACAGCACACCGCTGATCAACCTGCACTTCTGGCTGGCGACCATCGGCACCGTGCTCTACATCGCTTCGATGTGGGTCAACGGCATCACCCAGGGCCTGATGTGGCGCGCGATCAACGACGACGGCACCCTCACCTACTCCTTTGTCGAAGCCTTGCAGGCCAGCCATCCGGGGTTCGTGGTGCGCTTTGCCGGCGGCGTGTTCTTCCTCAGCGGCATGCTGCTGATGGCCTACAACACCTGGCGCACCGTACGCGTGGCCGACCTTGGCCTGGCCGAGCGCGAAGCGCAGATTGCCTGACCAACCCGGGCGCCCTCTAGCGGGGGCGCCCGCCTTGCCCGGGAGCATTCACCCATGGAAATCCTCTTCAACCTGCTGGGCGTGGCCGGCCTGTACCTGTGCATCGAGTACTGCCTGCGCCACCACAACAGCCAAAGCCTGGACGATGCCAGCCTGATTCCCTTTGCCGACGACCCGGAAGTGGCGCGCCGGGTCGAGCTGGCCACCGGCAAGAAAGTCAAGGCCGTGGCCCCCGAAGAAGCCAGGCCGGGTTGGGGCAATATCGATATTTGAGGCCTGGACCACGGTCCGGCACCGGCCCTTTGGTTTAAGCTGCACGCCTGGTTTCACAAGGACGTCTGCCATGCACACTGACCACGACACACCCGGCAAGGCCGGCCGGCACACCCTGAAAACCCTGGCGTTGCTCGGCCTGAGCCTGACGCTGGGGGGCTGCGAGTCGCTGTTCATGCTCGGCTGCATGGGCCGCACGGCGTTGCAGATCGAGCCCGGACAACTGCCCGCCGCCATCGTCGGCCAGCCCTATCAGGTCAGGTTGACGGTGCCGGGGTCCCATACGCCCCTGAGCGGGTTCTACCTGGACCCGGCCACACGCTTGCCCGAGGGCATCGAGCTGCGGCAGCTGGCTAATAGCGACTTCGCAGAGCTGTCGGGCACCGCGCACACCCCAGGGGTCTATCCGGTGCTGATCTACACCGCCAGCTACGGCACCCAATGCGCCGGGCAAAGCGCCGAGCGCAGCTATCAGTTGCAGGTCGTGGCGCCGTAGGCACGGCGCCGACGGCGGGATCAACCGCGTTCGCGGGGGATCAGGCTTTGCAGTTGCGCGGCGAGAAAGTTGCCGTCGAAGGCAAAGGTATCCGGGTCTTTCAGGCCGTTGGTCTTGCGCCATTGCCACGTGCCAGACGCCAGCCCCACCAGGGACACGCTGCCATAACGCGCTGCGGTCAGGCCCATCACCGCGAGTGAAATCAGACCACCGGCGCCCATCACATCCGGCACGAATTCCACCGGCTTGCCGGCGATCACGATGGTCAGTTTCTCGGTCTTGAAGGTCGAGGTTTCCACCGCCACGCTGGGGCCGAACGCGACATAGGGTTCGCGCGCGACTTCCAGCAGGTTGGGGCTCTTGACCGGGTCCAGCCATTGCTCGATCTGGTCGAACAGCTCGCCGATACGGGTGGCCCAGACCGCCGACTGGCTTTCGAACAGCTGTTTCTTGTGCGCTTCGCTCTGGGCGAATTGCTTGAGCATCTCGCCCAGTTGCTGTACGTCGTCCATTGTCTTGATCCTTGAGTAAACCGGTGTTGCGGGTCTGGATCATGGCAGATGCCAGCCACGGCCGTATGACTAAAGTGCCCGTCGGTACGGCCGACACAGAAGCACATACCCCAGCACCAGGATGGCCCCGTGCGCACCACCTCCCTCTCGTTATGGCTCGGCCTCTGCCCGGCACTGCTGCTTGGCGGCTGCTCTCAGCGGCCGCCGGCCCCCGGCGCAGCGCTCGATGGGCAACACGCCAGGCTGGTGTACATGGCCAAGGGCAGCGCGATACCGGTGATGTTCTCCAGCGGCCCGGCCAGCACCCCAACCCCTCAGCTCAAGCAAGTGGGCAAGGTGTTCGACAACACCGAACTCAAGGAAATGGGCAGTCTGGTCACCGGCTTCTCCCAGTTCGTCGACTCCTTCGGTCGCGAGCGCATGCGCTCATTGCCCAGCCGTGAGCAGATTGTCGAGGTCGGTCAGGCGTACAAGGTCAGTACCAACGTCAAGGCCCTGTACCAGACCTACAACGCCCAATACAGCCTGACCTGCCGCCCGCCCACCGTATTCCTCACCCCCAAGGGCAACAGCAGCTACCTGTTCGAATTCCTGATCCAGGTGCAGGACCAGAATCACGGCGGCTGCGACATCAAGACCTACGAACTGGGGGCCAACGGCGAACGGCGGCTAATCGAACACCCGAGCTGACAGCGCCCCCAGGCACCGCCCAAGCGGGCGTGGCAACGGCCCGGGGTCGGCAGTTACGGCGAATGATATTTCCTGATAGATCGACGGGGCGTTCTCGGGGCACACTCTGCGGCCTCACAGGAGGTCATCAACAGGAGTCTTGCATGCGAACCATCGGCCTTATCGGCGGCATGAGCTGGGAGTCCAGCGCCGAGTATTACCGGCTTATCAACCAGCAGGTGCGCGAGCAGCTCGGGCCCTTGCGCTCGGCAAAACTGCTGATGTACAGCGTCGACTTCGGGCCTGTCGAGCAGGCGCAACATGCCGGGCGCTGGGAAGATGCGGCGCTGATTCTGGTGGACGCGGCGCAGCGCCTGCAAGCTGGCGGCGCCGAGTGCATCGTGCTCTGCACCAACACCATGCACCGGGTCGCCGAGCAGATTCAGAACGCGGTCGAGGTGCCCTTTCTGCATATCGCCGACCCCGTGGCCCAGGCCGCGCGGGAAGCCGGCACACTCAAGGTCGGGCTGCTGGGCACGGCCTTCAGCATGGAGCAACCCTTCCTCAAGGAGCGCCTCGGCGCCCAGGGCCTGGAAGTGCTGGTACCGGACGCCGAGGAGCGCCAGGCGCTGCACCGGATCATCTACGAGGAGTTGTGCGTGGGCATCATCAGCGCCGAATCGCGCCGGGTGTATCAGCAGGTCATCGCCTCATTGATGGCCCGCGGCGCCCAGGCGGTGATCCTGGGCTGCACGGAAATCGGCCTGCTGATCAAGCCCGAGCACAGCCCCCTGCCCCTGTTCGACACCACCGAGCTGCATGCGCAGGCGGCAGTTGCCTTTGCCTTGCAGCAGCCCTGAAGCAGTCAGGTTTGGGCGCGGGATTGGCGCTTGGCCGAGGTTGTTTCAGGTAGGGCGTCGGCGCTGGTGAGGGCCAGCGCAGCCTTCGGCAGCGGCTACAGGGTAGCCGCTGACGGTGGGTCAGGCCGTGGGGGCTGGCCGCAGGCGCGCCATGCTCAGGGTGTCGACGTAACGCCCGTCCCGCACGGCATATTCACGCAGCAGGCCTTCGCTGTCGAAACCGAATTTGTGGTACAGGGCGATGGCGGCTTCGTTGTCGGCGTACACCGTCAATTCCACGCGGCGCAGGTTCATCCAGTTGTCGGCCACATCCAATACCGCCGCCAGCAGACAGGTGCCAATGCCCTTGCCCTGCCAGGGCACCGCGACGCCCATGCCGATGCTGCCGCAGTGAGCGCGGCGGATCCGCGAGTACTGCTCGATGCTGCAACTGCCGATCACCGAGCCTTGATGCAGCGCCACCAGCGCCACGCGGCGCTCGTTGTCCGGGTCCAGGCGCTTGCGCCAGACCTCGCGCGACTGATACGGCATCTGCAACACCTGGCGCGCCACGGCCGGGTCGTTATAGAGGGCGGTGATGCCATCGAGGTGCGCCTCGCTGAAGCGTTCGATGACGATGGTCGGGTCACGGTGAGACATGGCAGGCTCGTCCTTGAAATCGGTGTGGCCGCCGAGTGTAAGCGGCCCGCCTCCGACTTGGCGAGCACCTCGCCCGCCTGCCGTCCCACCCGTTACTCGAACCAGTCGCGCCGCTCGTTGAAGGTGTTGAGGATCAGCTCCACCATCAGCTCCACCGCCTGCGGGTGCTCGACCTGGGCATTGACCGCCATCCACGCCTGGCGCTGCATGCCCTCGGCGAACAACCCGGGCAAGGCCGTCAGCCCGCGATCGAAGCAGCTCATGTAGCGCGGCAGCAGCCCGATGCAGGCGCTGCAGCGGATCATCTCCAGCATCAGTTCGTAGGCATGCACCTGCACCACCCCGGCCAGACGCTGTTCCACCAGGCTGTTCCAGGGACGCAAGGCCTCGATCTGGCGGTCATGCTGCCACTGCACCAGCATGTAGTCGGCCAGGTCATCCAGGCTGTCGGGGCGCGCCGCCACCCGCGAATAGCGCTTGGCGATATGCGGCAGGTAGTCCAGACGCGCCAGGGCTCGCGGCGTATCGGTGGCGAAGCTCGGCCCGGGCGCTGGCGAGTCCACCCCGGCCAGCCACAGCACCACATCGGCGCTCAGGGCTTGAAGCGACAGCTCGCTGTCGATCGAGATGATCTCCAGGCGCACGCTGGCGTTGCGCCGCAGCAGGGCAATCAGGTCGCGGCCGAGGATGTCGTGCAGGATCGACTCGGCCACCGCCAGGCGGATCAACGGCTGCTCGATCACCGGCAACCGCCGTTCATGGGCCAGGGCGATCAACTGCGCCTGTAACTGATGGCCTTCGCGACTCAAGGTCAAGGCACTCCCGTGGTAGCTGAACAATGAGCGCTGCACCTGTTCTTCGAGCAAGGCCAGCTGCTTGCGCAACAGCGTGGCCTTGATATTGAGGCTGCGCGCCGCCTGCATGAAACAGCCACAGCGGGCGCTGGCCAGAAAGTAGCGGGCCACCTCGGGGTCGATGGCGGCCGCCAGGGCCAGCCAGGCTTCCCGAGGTTCGCCGGACGAGCGATAAGGCGCGATGCCCTGGGGTGCAGCGGGTTCTAAAAAGGCCATTGTTGACTCCCTGTCTTATGGTTATTGCATCCATTGCCGGTGGCTAAAGCGGCTCCTCCAGCACTTTGTTCAATTGCGCGCCATCGATGCTCAGGGTCGCGGTGTTGAGCATGCCTTCGAGGTAGGCCTTGGCGATCTGCTCCTGGCGTTGCGCACGCAGGGCCTGGGTCAGCCGTTCGCGCAGCTCATCGAGGCTGGCCAGGCGCGCCGGCTGTTGCTCGACGAGCTTGAGCACATGGAACCCGGCCGCGCTCTGCACCGCGTCCGAAACCGACCCTGGCTTGAGCCGCGCCACCACGCCACGCACCTCCGGCACCAGTTGCTGCAAGGGCTGCAGGCCACTATCGCCACCGCGCCGGGCACTCTCGCGGTCCTGGGAGTACTGCGCGGCCAGGGCGCCGAACTCGGCGGGCGCGGCTTGGGCCCGGCGACTCAACTCCTGGGCCTGACGCCGCACCGAATCCAGGCTTTGCGGGTCATCGAGCGCCAGGAAGATCTGGCTGACCCGGTACAGCGCCGGGGTCATCCACCCCGCCTTGCCGCTGTCGTAGGCCTGTTGCAGTTCCGCCTCGCTGGGGTAGCCCGGCGGCACCTGGCTGACCGAAAGCATGTAGTCGCGAAACACAATTTGCTCGGTGGCGGCGCGCATCTGCTGCTCGACCTCCGGGCGCTGGCGCCAGCCCTGGGCATCGGCCTGCTCCAGCACGGCCTTTTGCGCCAGGCGCGAACGAATCCAGGTTTCCAGGGCCGGACGATTGCCCCGCAGTTGCTGCCGCGACTCTTCGGGCAGCGCCGCGAGCAACGCCGTGAGCTCCGGCAGTGCCACCTGCTGATTGCCCAGGCGTGCCACTGCCGGCCCGCTTGGCTCGAGGTCGATGGCGGGCGCCGCCTGCTGGGCGGCCACCGGGTCGACGCCAGGACGCAAGGCCAGGCCCACGCCCACCACCAGCAACGCCAGGGCCCCGGCGCCGATCACCAGGCTGGGCTTTTTCACAGGGCGTGCGCCTCTTCAGTGGGGGCCGGCGCGGGGGCAGCGGCGGCGGATTCCTGGGCCTGGAGCTGCGCCGCGTGCTGGCTGTATTCGCGCAGGTAGACGATGAATTCCTGCAACAGGCGGTCCCAGAGTTCCAGCTGGCTGCGCAGGTGGCTTTCGCCAACACCGGCCACCACCACGTCCATTTCCATCACCAGAAACTCGCCCTGCAACCCCAGGCGGGCAAAGCGCCGCGAGGCATTCCACAGCTGCGCCAGGCCGTCCGGCAAATCACCCTGGACCCGCAGCGCGCAGCTGTAGGTGAAATCCACGTAGCTGCCCGGCTCCGCCGCCGGGTTGCCGAAGCGCACGGCAAAACCGATGCCCTGGCTGGCGCTGAGCAGTTGCACGATGGCGTTCTGTTCGCTCTGGTTGACCCGGTAGCCGGCCTCTTGCAGCAGCTCGGTAAGGCTTGGCACGGTGACGCTGGTAATCAGTTGTGGGCTGTTCATGCAGGTTCTTCCTTGTCAGTCAGTGGTTGATCGCAGCCTGGGGGGCATCGAAGCGGTTCTGGTACAGCCCGTCGCCAAAGCCCTGGGCCAGTTCCTCGAACTTGACCCGGGCGCTGCTGGCAAATGGCTGGCGGATTTTCATCACGTCGGCCACGTCGATTTTTTCGTAGGCCGCCAGTACCTCTTTGGAGACCTCGTACATCTGCTGATTCTTGACCGAACATTGCTGCACTTGTGTGTCACGTTCGGCCAATTGCCCTTGCAACCGCGCACGCTCGGTCTCTTTGCCCCGGGCCATGACCAGCAGCTCGTCATAGGCCTTCTTGAACTTGCCGGCCTGCTCGCTGCTGGCCGCCACCTGGGCCTGGGCCTGGCTGTGCAGGCTTTGCTGCTGGCCGGCCAGTTGTTCGGCCAGGGCCCGGGTCTTGTCCAGCTCGGCGGTCAGTTGCCTGATTTGCGCCTGGGCCTGCTTTGCCTGGTTTTCCGCAGCGCTGCGTGCAGCAGTGGCCTGGGCCTGTTCGCTTTGCAGGGCCTGCAATTGCGCGGTGGTGCTGCGCAGCTGAGTGCGCAGGCGCTCCTCCATGCCTTCGGCCGAGGCACCGCTGGCGGCCAGGCCGCCCAGGGCCAGTAACAGGCAGCAAGCGCCTGCCCGGGTTCGCGTGTTCATGTGGCGTCTCCCTGCGCGTCAGAAGCGCGTGTTGATTTCCAGCTGCATGACGTCGACTTCAAACGGCGCGCCATACACCTCTGAAGCGCTCAGCCAACGGGCGCTGGCGTAGATGTTCTTGTCGATGCCGTAGTTGCCGCCGATGAAATAGCCCTTGGCGTTGGTGCCGCCCAGGTGAAACGACGAGTCGTTGAAGCCGTCCGGCAAGGCGTCGGGCTGGATGTACTTGTAGCCAGCCAGCAGGTTCCAGTCGCCGGCCTTTTTCATCTCCAGCGCGCTGCCCAGGGTGAACTGCACCATCAGCGCGTTGGCGCCGCTTTCAAACTGGCCATTGCGGTTGATGTTGTTGACGATTTCGCCCTCGCTGCGCTTGAGCATCTCGCCCTTGTCGTAGGCCAGGTTGTGAATGAAGTTGGTCTGGCTGCGCAGCTTGAGGTCGTCCGGCAACTCGGCATCCCACACCAGGTTCAGGTCGAGCACGTCGAACTTGGACGCCAGGCCGACGTACTGCGGCTGCGGGGTCAGGCCGGGCGTGGCCGGGTTGGGGCTGATATCGCGCAGCAGGAACACGCTGTTGCCCTTCTGCATGAAGGCCACCCGCGAGCCGTCACTGTCACACGCCGGCTGCCCGGCCCAGGGTGCGCAAGGGCTGGAGCGCTGGCCTTCGATGTCGTCGAAGCGGTAGTAGGCCAACGCGCCTTTGAGGCTGTTGCCACGATTGATCCGCCAGTTGGCGCCGATCTGCCCGCCGAACAGCCATTTGTTGTCGCTGTCTTCCTTGTCCAGGCCGTTGCTGCTGGCGGTGTCGGAGCTGTACTCGACCGGGAACGCGCCCAGGGTGCCGAACAGCCCCCAATCGCTGTTGAGCGTGTGATTGAAGATCGCCGCCACGCCGTCGAAGTTGAGGTCGTTGGAATACATCATGTCGGTGGAGAAAAACGGGTTGGCGATCCGCCCGCCGGTGAGGGTCAGGTCCTGGGTAGCCTTCCAGGTCAGGTAGCCCTGGTCGAGCCAGATGTCCTTCTTGCCAAAGCCGCCGCCCAGGGTCTGGGTGGTGGACACCGGGTTGTTGTCGGAACCGGTGCCGATCCGCACGCCGGCGGTCCACTCCGGTGAAATCAGCGCTTTCATGCCCAACCGTGCGCGCAGGCGGAACAGGTTTTCCCGATCTTCGCGGGTGTTGAGCAAGGGTGGCAGTTTGGTGTTGGTGTCTTTGTTGACGTCGTAGGGGCCCGTGTCGTTGAGCTTGGCGTAGTCGACGATTTCATTGCTGTTGTTGCCCGAGTAGTAGCGCGACTCGTCCCGCAGGCGAATGTCGCCGTCGAAGCTGATGCGCGACACCCAGTCGGGGAAGGTGTTGGGCTGGGCCCAGTTTTCCTGCTTGGCGGTGGCCATGACCTCGGCCTTGACCTGATCGCGGATCTGGTCGCGCACCGCCGCCGGTACGTACTGCACCCGCACATCCCCCGGGGCGGTGGCGGGGCCGGCCGCCACCGCCGTCGCATTGCTCGCCTGACGGGCCTGGCGGGCTTCGCTTTCAGCCTGGGCAATCAGCCCGTCGGCCTGTTCCTGCTTGAGCACGCCCTGCTGCACCAGCAGGCGGATCAGGTTGATCGTGGCGTTTTCCGAAGGCGCAGCCGGAGCGGCCGTCGCCTGGCCGACCAGGGTCGCAATGACCATGCCGACCGCCAGGGTCAATCGATTCACGTGGGAAATCATCTGCACACAACTCCTGTAGAAAACTGCAAATAGGGTTCGATCAATCCGGACGCCGGCCCTTGAGGGACAGGCGCACCGGCAGGGTCAGCGAGGCCGGCGTGCGCTCCTTGAGCCGCGGCGTGGCGCGCAACGCCGCCAGCACCTGGGCATCGGTCTGCGGGTCGCCACTGGACTGCACCAGCTCGGCCCGGGTGACCTGGCCATCGGCGCTCAACCACAGGTCCGCCTGTACTGCGTAGGCCTTCTTGCGCAGCTCCGGGTCTTCGCGCAGCAGGCGCTGGAAGGTCGCCGCCAGGTACTGCTTGAACGTCCCGGTGCCCAGGCCGCCCCCACCGGAACCGGCCATGCCGCCGCCCTTGCCGGCGCCGATGTTGAAACCGTCGTTGCCGGACTGGGCATCGCCGTCGATCTGCATCGGGTTGGCCAGGTCCTGGGCCGGGTTGGGCGGTGCCT
This sequence comes from Pseudomonas sp. MF09150, assembly GCF_059862355.1. Taxonomy (NCBI): domain Bacteria; kingdom Pseudomonadati; phylum Pseudomonadota; class Gammaproteobacteria; order Pseudomonadales; family Pseudomonadaceae; genus Pseudomonas; species Pseudomonas sp. MF09150. The sequence continues at coordinate 491,181 of NZ_JCBCUS010000001.1, forward strand.
CTTCCTCGGGCTTGACCTGTTCCGGCTCTGGTGTCGGCTCGGGTTCGGGGACTTTTTCCTCGACCTGGGGCTCAGGCTCCTTCGGCTTTTCCGGAGGCGGTGGGGGTGGCGGCGGCAAGGGAATGATGGTCGGCACCTTGGGCGCTTCACGGCGCACGCCGCTCATGTCATTGGCCCATTGCCAGAGCAGCCAGGCCGCCACCGCGCCCAGCAGCAGGCCGGCGCCCCACTTCAACAGGCGCGCGGCGCGCGGCGTGTGCCGCACCGGTGGCAGCTGGATAGGTTGTTGTGCGGTCATTGCTCAGCCCTGGCTCGGTTTGCCGGTGACCAGCCCGACCTGGGACAGCTCCAGGCGCCGCAGCAGGTCGAGCACCTCGATCACCTTCTGGTACTGCACCGTGGCATCGCCGCGGACAATCACCGGAAAGTCCGGGCTCTGGGCCTTCTCGATGCGCAGGCGCTCTTCCAGCTCGGCCAGGGTCACCGGGTAGGCGTCGAGGAACACCTGGCCGCCGTCGTTCACCGAAATCGCCTTGGTCTTGGCCTCGGACAACGACACCGAGGCGCTGGCCTTGGGCAGGTGGATCTGGATCCCCGAGACCTGGGCGGTGGCGGTGAGGATAAACATCACCAGCACCACCATCAGCACGTCCACCAGGGGCGTGATGTTGATGCTGTCGACGGCGGCATCTTCTTCGTCGTCATGGGAGGCGTTCACGGAAGCCATGGCGGTTCTCCTCAGGCCGGTACGGAAGCGTTGGGATGGCTGACCCGCCAATGGGCGTTTTCGCTGTGCTGGCTCTCGCCGTGCATCTCCGCCAGGCGGGTGATGAACTCGTCGACGAACACCCGCATGTCGGCGCTGACCTCGCGGTTGCGGGTGATCAGGCGGTTGTAGCCAAACAGCGCCGGGATCGCGACGAACAGGCCCATGGCGGTGGCCAGCAGGGCCGCGGCCATGCCCGGGGCGATGGCGTTGATGTTGACGTCACCGGCCATGGCCGTGCCGAGGAACACCACCATGATCCCCAGCACCGTGCCCAAGAGGCCGATATAGGGTCCGCCGGCGATGGCGTTGGACAGGGTCGACAGCTTGGCGCTGAGCTGCTGGTTTTCCCGGGTGCGCACCCCGTCCATGGAGCAGCGGATGGCCTCGATGGTGGCCGCCGAGACCGACGACGTGTCGGCGCCCTGGGCCCGCCGGGTGCGGATCTCCTTGACCGCCACCAGGTACAGGCGCCACAGCGAGGAATGGGTCAGGCGCTCGGCCAGTTGCGGGTCGTCGGCGAACATTTCCAGGCGCGTGCCGATCTGCGCGAACTGCTCGCGAAAGACTTCATTGGCACTGCTGACCCGGCTGACCATGCGGTTCTTGCGCAGCATGATTACCCAGGACTGGATCATCATCCCCACCAGCACCAGGATGATCACCCAAGCGTCCACCGGCACCGCGTTGAGCAGAAAGCCCAGGCTGCCGAAACCGAAACCCGACTGCTCTTCATCGACGCCATAGGCCACCAGCTTCGACTCGGCGCCTTGGGCGCTGGCGTCGGCCAGGAGCAAGGCGGCCGGACGCGAGACCTTGGACAAGCGCAGTTCGTCCAGGGCCCCGGTGAATGGCAGGTGGGTGCTGGCGGCGTCCGGCAGGTCGGCGCCGATGGCCAGGGGCGAATTGAACGCCGGCAGCGCCAGGGCCAGGCTCGCGGTTTCGCGGCCGTTGAGGTAGAGCGCAACCCGCTCGCCCTGGGCAGTAAAGGCCAGGTGTTGCCATTGACCGGGGTTCAGCGGCTGGGTCGAAACAGCGCGCTGGCCGTCGATCTCCACGAACGGCGTGCCCTGGTTCAAGCCCAGCAACAGGCTGTGGGCGCCGTCGCGACGGGCCAGCAGCACTTGCTCGCCGCTGGCCTGGTCCAGGCGCAGCCAGCTGCTGAAGGTAAAGGCGCCACCGGCGCTGTGTTGCAGCGACGGGCTGGCCGGCAACAACAGCGGCTGGCCGCTGAACTGCAAGGCGCGGCCGATCACCCCGTCGATGCTGGCGCCCGTGGCGTTCTGCGCCGTGTTGCCGTAGGCGGTGGTGTCCTTGGCCGGCGTGCCGTTGGCGCCGTCGAAGTGGTAGATCGCGCTGTAGTTCGGATCGAAGGTCAGTTGGCCATTGGCGGTGGCCGGGGCCTTCTGGTTGCCGTAGTACATCCAGATGTCCTGGCGCTGGCCGCCTTCGACCTTGGGCACATCGACCCAGATCAGGGCCATGCCCATCAGCGGGTCGAAGCTTTCGATCTGGTGGTTGAGCACGGTCTTGTCATCGGCCGCGACAAAGCGCAGGTCGGCGCCGTCTTCCTTGACCCCGTCAAAGGTGAAGTTGCCGGTGTGCAGGCGTACCAGCAGCGCGGTACGGCCCAGGGCCTCGTTGATCGCCGCGCCCTGGGGCGTGGTGTCGACCGAAATCTGCTTGCGGTAATGCCAGTCATCCTGCCACCAGGCATGGGCCGTGGCCGGGAGCACGAAGCCCAGGCAGATCAACAGGCTCAGGAATAAGCGTTGCATGTGATGGGTTCTCCGTAAAAGTCAGAACGTCGCCTGCACACTGAAGTGCAGGCGCGGGTCGTATTTCTGGGTGTTGGGGCCGTCTTTGAGCGGGTAGCCCCAGTCCAGGCTGCCGGACAGCCACTTGCTCAAACTGGCGCGGGTGCCGAGGCCGACACTGGCCAGGCTGTACTCGTCTTCCTGTTCGGGCAGCGGGTCATGCAGGGACAGGTGTGCGCCTTCGGCGAAGGCGTAGAAGCGCCACTCCTGCACATAGCTGCCGAGAAACCTGGCCAGGGACGGCGTACGCAGCTCCTGGGACAGCAGGTAGCCCTCATCCCCCGTGCGCTCGGCGGCCAGGTAGCCGCGCACCGAGGTGGCGCCACCGGCGGAATACTGCTCGTTGGACACCAGCGGTCCGGAGGCCAGTTGGAAGCCGGCCTTGGACGCCGACTGCCAGTCGCTGGCGAAGGTGTAGGTGAAGTTCAGGTCGCCCTTGAGCACGGCAAAGCTCGGGCTCGCGGCGTCGCGCTTGTACTGGAACTCCTCCGCATCGCTGCCGTAGCCGAAAAAGCTGCGGGTGCCGACGATCAGGTTCAGGCCCAGCCCCAGTTGCGATCTTTCGCTGTAGCGGTAGCCGTTGTAGCCAAAGGTCAGCGGCGCGTACTTGAGCGGGATCTGGTCGCTGCTGGAGCCGAAACGCATCTGCTCGTCGAAGTCCTTGAAATCCACCCCCACGGACAACGAGTTGGCCCAGTTGCCGGCGGCCGGCAGGCTGTAGATCGCCGACACGCCGTAGGAATGGCCCTTGCCCAGCACGTTGCTGCCGCCGATGGTGGCGATGTTGCTGTCGGACTGATAGCCGGAGAGCTGCAGGCTCCAGCGCTCGCTCAAGGGCGCGCTGTAGGAGCCCGACCAGACCTTGGCGTTGGCGCTGTCCTGGGGCGCGGTGAAGTAGGTCAGGGAAATGCTGTGCCCCAGTTGCCAGAGGTTGTCGTAGCCCAGGGTGGCGACGCTGCGCAGCTTCTCGGTGTCGGCGCTGTAGTCGTTGTTCAGGCCAAGGCTGGCGTGCCACGGATTCTGGTCCTCCACCTGCAGGTCGACGTCCATGGTTCCCGGGCGCTGGCCTTCACGCACCAGCGGCGTGACCTGGCGCCCGGCGCTGCGGTTGAGGCCGGCGAGCTGGGTCTGCACCCGGGCGAAATCCGGCACCTGGCCTTCTTGCAGCGCCGGCACCTCGTCGCGGATCTCCACCGGCGAATAGTGCTTGGCGCCGACCACACGCACCCGGCCGACCTTGGTCTCGCTGACTTGCAGGTAGACGATACCGTCATCGACCTTCTGCTCCGGCAGCTCGACAAACACCGACTGATAGCCCTGGGCCTGGTAGACCTTCTGCAAGGCATCGCGCGCGCCTTCGATATCGCTCAAGGCCTTTTGCGGGCCGAGAAACGGGTACACCGCCTCCTCGATGGCCCGGGCATCGAGCACCGTGTTGCCGCGCACAAAGTACTCGTTGACGTCCACCAGCCGTGGCGCCGGCTCCGCGCCCTGCCCCACAGGCGCCTCGTCGGCCTGGGCCGTCGGCACCAGCGCCCCCAGCGCCAGCCAGCCGCACAGCGCCAGGCCGCGCCCGCCCGCCGCCGGCCGCTTTGACTTGAACAGATGCTCCACACCGCCCCCTAGATTGCCGAAATTGCCCGGTCGCCCGGAACCGGCCGTCGCTGTCTGCACAGCGTTTGGCCCCTTCAATTGTTCGATGTCGATGTGTGGGCGTGGCGCGACAGCCAGGTGTGCAGCAAGGCGAAATTCAGGGAGAACTCCGGCATTTGCAGCAAGGCGCCGCAGAACACTTCACCGATGATTTTCTGGATCAGTTGCACCGCTCGCGGGTTGTTGAGCAAGGTGGCGATGTCGCGGCTGAGGGCGTTGAAACTCCAGACCTTCTGATTCAGGTCCAGGCCGACAAACCAGCGAAACAGCAGGTTGTAATTGAGCTGCTCGTACAACTGCTGCTCGCTGGGCACCGAATACAGCAGTTGCAGCAACAAAATCTGCAACACCGTCTGCGGCGCGATCAGCATGCCCGGCTCGGCGTTCAGGCCTTGCAGCAGGTCACGGTGCTCGGCCAGCAAGTCATCGATCTGCGGGCGCAGCAGCACCAGCGAATGCCCCGGCGGGATGTAGCTGGACACCTCCTTCAAGGCGCCCTGCCAGTCATCCTGGGACACAATCCAGACCCACGGCGCGCCGTAGCGATACACCGACACCGGCTTCTTGCGCGCGGCCTCGACAATCTTCGACAGCCGCTGATCCAGCTCCTGCATGCCCACTTTCGAGTAACGTTCCATAGTCCCCATCGCCTCACTCCTGGCATCCCGCCTCGCCCCGAAAAAAGCCCCCTGGGCCCCCTCAAGCGCGTTACATAGCCAAGACCTGTGCGACCCGGTGCTACCGAACTTTTGTCACAAAAGCTTCATTCACAAAAAAGCGCCGCCCAACCGCCCACGGCAAAAGCCCGGGCAGGCGCTGAAAAAAATCAAGAAAAAGAGCAAGAGAGCCTGTAGCCGCCGCAGGCTCAGGCCGCGTTCAGATGCTGGCCAGAATAGGCGCGAGAGATACAGGCGGGGGAAGTGTGGGGTTCTTATGGCCCGCATCCATAGGCAAGCCGAGCCTGGCACCCGCGGCTAGCGGACCGAGGTGCCAAGCTCCCACCCGGATTAACCAGAAGACTCACCCGCAAGGGTTTAAACAGACAGATCGTCCAGCAACAGGATCTCAATCCGCTCCTTGCCCCGGCCGGTATTCTTGCGTTTGAGTTTCACCTGGCCAATCTCGCGGGTTGAACGGGGGTGGGTGCCGCCACAGGCCATCCGGGCAAACCCCTCCACCTGCCAATACCTGCGCTGGGCCTGGACATCGCTGAAGTCGGTGACGATGGGCAGGTCACGGGCGATCAGTTCGTTCGCCGCCTGTTCGATCTCGGGGAACCAGACGGCAAGGCTGACATCGCTGGCGAAATCGATACGGGCCTTGTCCTGAGCGATATGCGCGCCGATCCGCTCAATGCCCGGGCGCAGTTGATAGACCAGTTGCAGGACCATTTCCGCGGCGAAGTGCAGACGCATCAGCCGATAGCGCCTGGCCCAGTCAATGCGCCATGCGACCGGGTCCCCGACCTTGAGCGAGTGGTCGTGCGCCAAGGTGTAGACGATCTCCAGGCCGAGCTTTTCGGCCTTGATCACCGGGTAACCGGCCAATGAGCCGTGATCGCTTTCCTGGCCGCCGGAGAAGGCGAAAAATATCGTCGCCTCGACCTGCACCTGCTCGCCATTCACTTGGGTGACGACGGTGTCCAGCATCGTCCGGTAAGGCTCGTCCCAGAATATTTTGCGCGTCATGTTCCTGATCTTCCTTTTTTGAACATGAACAGACAGTAGTTAATCCGGACCGGGATGGCTTGTACGATCTTGCTCTATGCGCGCCCTGCTCCTGGCGCCTTGCCCGCGAGGTCAGGCCTGGGCAAACAGCGCCTGGATATCCCGCAACAGCCGGAAGTGATCGCTGACCGCGAACAGGCCGACCGAGGGTTGCAAATGATCGGTGCCGGGCGCCGCGACGCCGCTGGCGATGATCTGGAACTGATTCGCGCGGTCAGGCAGGTCCCGCAGGCCGTAGGCCGCATGGCGCGAGATACGCTGCTGGCCATCGTTGTAACGCTGGCCCTTGGCCCGGCACTGCAGGAGATCCGCCGGTTCGGGGCGCTGGCGCGAGGCAAAATCATAAATCTCGACAATGGGCGCTTCGTGATTGCCGAGGATCTCCAGGACGTAAATCCCGTAGAACCACTCGCCGATCTGCACCGACGCGGCATCACCGGCCCTCCAGAACGTCTGGTCCTTGGTCCTTGCCGGGCGCCGGCTCAGCGCGGTCGGCGGCGAAACGAGCAAGGCCTTGACCGCCTCGCGCTGGCGATAAAAAGCGTCGCTCAGCACCACCTGGTCGTTGAGCCGGTCGACCGCCCGCAACGCACCGTGGGTCAAGCCGTCGTCCTTGAACCCATGACGGTGCAGCACCACCGCCAGGGCCAGGCATATCAGGTCCTTGTAATGATCGGTGGCAACCTCCCCGGAGGCGTTCAACACACAATTCCAACGCAACAACAGCGGCCCGATCACCCGCGCCGCGAGCGCCTCATGGGGGTCTTTTTCCGGGCCCAGCATCTCCCAGGCGGTAAGTCGCGAAACGTCATGTACGATGGGATCGACCAGATCACGGGGAAGATAAGCCAGCAGTTGTTTGTGATTCAAAATCGAGCGCCTGGGTTGTGAGAGGGGTTGCGGATCCTTGCCCAGACGCGCGCGCCGGGTCAAACAACAATTTGCCCGGCTGTAGCCGCTGCCAAGGCACGAGGCTGGGCTGGCCCTCATGGGCGCTGGAAGTACACCTGGAACAATTGCGCTGGATTTTATGATCAGCGCAGCCTCCAGCAGCAGCTACTTCACCGCCGCTAAAATCCGCTCCAGCTCCGGCCGCGTGTATTTCTCCCAGGGGCACACCTCCCGAGGATCGCCGCGGTGGCAATATTCCCCGGCATCAAACGCCTGATAGATGGAAAACGCCGGCTCAGGCATTTGCGCGTCCAGGGACAGGTCGACAATCGCGCCAATCAACCCGTTCATGACCTCATCGCAGAACTCGAAATCCCGACTGTTGGAGGTAAACCTTCGGGCCACGGCCAGCGCGACCTGGTTCAACAGGTCGCGCCGATCGACCTGCAGGCGCTGAGCAATAGGGTTCAGGTCGAGGCCGGAGCCTTCTTCGATGGCGGCGCGCATCACGTCATCAAGGTCGGCGTCGCTCAAAGTAATAATCATCGATGCAAGGATCCGCCATGCAAAAGGCCGGAGTATGCAACGTCGATGCAGGATCCGCCCAGCCCGGAGGTGTGCCACACCAGACGTCACTTTCCACCCCTCCTCCCAGCCTTTATCCTGCCGCTCCTTGTTCGCTGGCTTTTGGGGTTTTCATGTACGTCGATGTTCCGCGCCGCCTGGTGTTTTTTGACAAGAGCGACACCGCCAAGGTCCCGTGCCTGACCCAATACCATCCGGACACGGGGGCGCTGACCCAACCGCTGGGTGCCCAGCCGGATGACAGGGTGTGGGATGTGGCGCGCGATGGTCGGCGCATGGCCCTGCAAGGGGCTGACTGGCAGGTGGTGCGGGGCGCCAGTCGCTCTCGCCTGAGTTTTCTGGAGGACGGTGCGGCGCTGCATGAGACCCAACAGTTCCTGTCGTTCTGGTGCCGGTTCGACCCCAGTGGCCGCTACGCGCTGACCAGCACTTTCAATGGCAAAAAACGCCCGGTGGTGATCGACCTCGACAACGGAACTTGCAGTGAGCCTATCGCCCGAGATGTGGACGCGCGCTACGGCTGCATCGACCCCTTGCAAGGCAGGCTGTGGGTGCCCGACGAGCGTACGCGCAACAGCCTGCTGGCGGTGGACTGCGCCAGTGGCGAAATCGACAAGCTGACGCTGGCGCTGGAGGCCAAGAGCAAGAGCCTGCGGTTTTCCCGGGACGGCCAGTCCCTGTTTGTCACGACCGACAGCAATCGGCTGCTCTGCTGCGACCGCACGGGCGCCACGCTGTGGTCCCGGGACCTGGGGGAATACGGCCAGTTGGGCTCGGGGACGATCCTGTTCAACGAATCCGGCAGCCATTTATGCGTGCCGATCTCGTCAACGCCACACTCGCGCTGGGGCGAAGACATCATCATCGCAGCCGACAGCGGCCGGATCGAAAACACCTTCGTGCGCCAGAAAGGCCCACCCGCCCGGCTCGCCGCCGACTGGTTTGGCGATCATCTGTTGACCCATCTGGCCGAGGTCGTGGATTTTTTCACCGGGGACATGGTCGAGCAGTTGGAGCTGTCGACTGTGCGGCCTGCATAAGAGCGAGCCGCCGCGGCTACCCCCTGTAGCCGTGGCCGGAGTCGAGCGGCAGTGGCTATCGCAGCCGCAACCTATGTCGTGACCTGGCCCTCAGCGCCGACGCCATCAATCCCCTCTTCCAGCATGGCCAGCGCGCCGACAATCAGCGCCTGCATGCCCTGAGCCAGCTCCAGCTCCATCTCGGCCTCTTCCACCGCACGGTCCGCGTTCACCACCGGCTCCCGGCCCGTGACCGAATACACCGTGTCGGACACGGCGATGCAGTGGAAGGCCACAGTCGCCAGCAACCAGCGCGCCTGCTCCTTTGAAATGCCATAGGCCTGGGCGATATGGCTCTGATGCCCGTCGATCTTGGCAAGCATGGGCTGCGTCGCCGCCAGCCTGCGGATCACGTAGGGGGTCAGCCCGGGGTGAGCCTTGACGAACTCGCGAGTCGAAGTGACGAACAGGCTCAGGTACTCGCGCAGGCCGCCAGGCTCGTTGCCGCTGGCCTGGGGGATCTGCCAACGGCTGAAAATCTCCTCGGCGACCATGCTCTTCAGTGCTTCGAGGTTCGCCACGTGCTTGTAGAGCGCCATATGGCTGACCCCGAGCGCGGCGCTGACACCCACGAAGGTGATGCTCGGCAAGCCCATCTTGATACCGGCGTCGACGATCCGTTCCCGGGTGATGGTGCGAGGACGCCCGCGTGTTGCGGGTGGTTGTGGCGGTTTCATGCTGATTCCTAGTGCGGGGACTGCAGTGTTGTAGCCGTCTTGTCTAGATTCCGCAAATTAGTTTATAGTCATGCAACTAATTACCGCGTTGATTTTCAAGGCTGTTTCACGCGAAGCCAGCACCCAGTCCCTGCCCTGTTCCTGGAGCACGGCAGCGCGGCAGCGACTCGCCAAGGCCAGGCACAAGGCAGTGCGAACGCGCTTTTTCATCCTCCTGAATTTCTGGACTCGCCTCCTCATGGAAACTAACGACACGGCCCGCGCCGCACCCAAGGTGCCCGGCCCGATCAGTCAGGTACTGCGCCCGATCCGTGGCCGATTGGCAGTGGCGGCAACGCTGGCAGCCGGCGGCGCGATGCTCGCCCTGGTGCCGCTGGCCGGCATCGCCCAGCTCGCCAGAATCGTCCTCGGTGACGTTGCCGTCAGCGCCAGCGAGGTGTGGTGGGTGGTGACAATCAGCGTGGCGAGCCTATTCGTCGGAATGGCGCTGCTGGCCTGCGCCGAAATGCTCGCCCACCTGGCTGACAACCGCCTCACCCACCACCTGCGCCTGGCGATCACCCAGCGCCTGAGCCAAGTGCCCCTGGGCTGGTTCACCAGCCGGGCCTCGGGCGAGGTCAAGCAGGCAATGCAGGACGACATCAACACCCTGCACAGCCTGACCGCGCATTTCTTTACCACTGCCGGCCGCGCCGTCGGCGCCATTCTGATTTCGGTGATCTACCTGTTCGCGATGGACTACTCCATGGCCATCGTCTCGATCCTGCCGTTCCCTGCGTACTTCCTGTTCTTCGCCAGGGCCATGAAAGCCAGCGGCGCGAACATGGATGAATTCGTCACGGCGATGGGCCGCATCGATAACGCCGTGGTCGAGTTCACCCATGGCATCCCGGTGGTCAAGTCCTTTGGCGCCAGTGGCCAGGCACACCGCGGCTACCGCGAGGCCATCGACGCCTTCGCTCAGACCTTCATCGGTTTCACCCGCCCGCTGGTTGCCTCGATGGCCAACGCCAACGCCATGATCGCTCCGGTGGCGGTACTGGGCGTGGTGCTGATCTGCGGCACGCTGTTCGTCAGCCAGGGCTGGATCGCCCCGCTGGATGTGCTGCCGTTCGCCCTGGTCACGCCAGGTCTCTGCGCCCCGCTGCTGTTGCTGTACTACATCACCCACGACCTGAATCAGGCGACGGGTGCAGCGCAGCGCGTACAGCAGTTGTTGCAGACCCCGGTGCTCGAACAACCGACGGCGGCGCAACGCCAGGTGCCAGCTGGCAGCGAGATCCGCCTGGAGCAGGTCGGCTATGGCTACGCCAGCGGGCACAAGGTGCTCTCGGGCATCAGCTTCACCCTTGAACCGGGCACCACCACCGCCATCGTGGGCCCCTCGGGCGCTGGCAAATCGACCCTGGCTCGCCTGCTGCTGCGCTTCTTCGACCCGAGCGAGGGGCGCATCACCCTGGGCGGCGTGGACCTGCGGCATATCGAGTCGACAAACCTGTACCAGCACCTGGGTTTCGTGCTGCAGGAGGTGCGCCTGATTCATGCCAGCGTGCGCGACAACATTGCCCTGGGCCGGCCCTCGGCCAGCCAGCAGGAAATCGAAGACGCCGCGCGCATGGCCAACATCCACCAGCGCATTGTGCGCCTGCCTCGTGGCTACGACTCGGTGATTGGCGAGGACGCCCAGCTCTCCGGCGGCGAACAGCAACGGGTGAGCATTGCCCGTGCCGTGCTGCTCGATCCGCCGGTGCTGGTGCTCGACGAAGCCACGGCCGCCGCCGATGCCGAAAATGAAGTGGCGATCCAGGACGCGCTGTCGCGCTTCGCCGCGGGCCGCACCCTGTTGGTCATCGCTCACCGCCTGGACAGCGTGATGTACGCCGACCAGATCATCGTGCTCGAGAACGGCCAGGTGCAGGAGCAAGGCAATCACGCCACATTGCTCGCTCGCGGGGGAACCTATGCCCGACTGTGGGCCCTGGGCGGCCATGACCAGGCCAAAGAACAGGCGGTGCCGTCATGCTGAAGAACTTCATGCAACTGCTGGGCGACGAGGCGCCGGTCTTTCGGCGCTACCTGGTGCTGGCCGTGGCTTACGGTGTGCTCAGCGGGCTGACCATCCTCACCCTGGTGCCGGTGATTGGCGACTTGCTGGCCGGCAATGTGCGCGGCGCGACGCTGTGGCTGAGTGTGCTGCTGGCCGGCATGCTCGCCTGCTGGGCCTGGCGCCGCACACTGGAAAAGGCCGGGGTCGCGGTCGGGGTCGCGGTCCTGCGGGGCGCTCGACAGCGCATCGGCGACCACGTTGCGGGCCTGCCGGTCGGTTGGTTCACGTCGCAGAACACGGCCCGGCTCAGCCATGTGATCACCCACGGCATGATGGCCGTGGCCCAACTGCCGGCCCATGTGCTGACCCCGGTGATCAGCGGCATCGTGACCCCGCTGGTGATGGTGGCGGCCCTGTTCGCCCTGCACTGGCCCATGGGCCTGATCGCGTTGGCGGCGCTGCCGCTGCTCGCCGGCGCGTTTCTATTCACCGTCCGCCTGGGCCGGCGGGCCGACGCGGTCTACCAGCAGCACTTCGCCGACGCCAGCCAGCGCATGGTCGAGTTCGCCCAGGCCCAGTCGGTGTTGCGTGCATTCAATGGCGGGGGCGGCAGTACCCGCTTGCTGGAGCAGGCCATCGATCAGCAACGGCAGTCCGCACTGCGCCTGATCCTGCAATCTTCGTTGTCGGCGGTGCTCAATACCTGGTTCGTCCAGGCCACCTTTGCCGCCTTGCTGGTGGCCGCCGCGCTGTGGCTCAACGCCAGCCTGAGCGGCGGCCTGGAAACCGGCTCGGTGCTGGGCGTGGTCACGGCCCTGTTGCTGGTGTGCCGTTACATCGATCCGCTGCTGGACGTGGCCAGCTATGGCGAGATCCTGCGTGGCGCCCACGGCCAGCTCGACACGGTGTACGAAATCCTCGCGGTCCGGCCCTTGCCCGAGCCGGAGCAGCCGCAGGCCCCGGCCGATGCCTCGATAACGTTGCGCCAGGTGAGTTTCCGCTATGGGCCGGAACAGCCCGATGTCCTCAGTGACCTGAGCCTGAGCATCGCCGCGGGCGACATGGTCGCACTGGTCGGCGCGTCCGGTTCCGGCAAGACCACACTGGTGCGCCTGATTGCGCGCTTCTTCGATGTCAGCCAGGGCAGCGTGCTGATCGGCGGCGTGGATGTGCGGCAGATGTCCAGCGCGCAACTGGCCGGCCAGATCAGCCAGATATTCCAGGACAGCTACCTGTTTCAAGGCAGCATTGCCGACAACATCCGCATCGGCAAACCCGATGCCAGCGCCGCCGAAATTCTGCAAGTAGCGCAACAGGCCGGCGTCAGCGAGATCATCGAGCGCCTGGCGCAGGGCATCGACACCCCGGTCGGAGAAGGCGGTGCACGCCTGTCAGGTGGCGAACGCCAGCGCATCGCCATTGCCCGTGCGCTGATCAAGGACGCGCCGATCCTGCTGGTGGACGAAGCCACCGCCGCCCTGGATGCGGAGAATCAGGCCGTCATTACCCAGACCCTGGCCCGGCTGCGGGGGCGACGCACGTTGATCGTGATTGCCCACCAGCTGTCCACGGTGGCGATGGCCGACCAGGTCCTGGTGCTGGATGAGGGTCGTCTCGTCGAACAGGGCTCGCCGGCATCCCTGCGCGCCAGCGGCGGCCGCTACGCGCAGTTCCTGGAGCAGCGCCGGGCTGCCCGGGGCTGGCGCATCGCGAGCGCTACCGGCAGCGAGCCCCGTTGATGCGTGCACGCTGGCTGGGGTTGTTCGCCCTTCTGTGCCTTGTGTCGTTGCTGGTCGGCGCGCGGCAGGTGGCCTGGAGCCAACTGTTGTCGCTGTCGGGCGATGCCTGGCTGACGCTGACCGCCAGCCGCCTGCCACGCCTGGCAGCGCTGGTGCTGACGGGGGTCGGGTTGTCGGTCTGCGGGGTGATTGTGCAGCACATTGTGCGCAACAAGTTCGTTGAGCCGGGCACCACCGGCGGGCTGGATGCAGCCAAGCTGGGCATCCTCGTCTCGCTGTCCGTAGCGCCCGCAACCGGCACCCTGGGGCGGATGTTATTCGCTTTGGTGTTCTGCTTCGGTGCGAGCCTGATCTTCGTCGCGCTCATCCGCCGCATCCGGTTCAAGAGCACGGTGCTGGTCCCGGTGATCGGCCTCATGTATGGCGGGGTCTTGAGCGCCATCGCCGAGTTCTACGCCTATCGCCACAACATCCTGCAAAGCATGCAGGGCTGGTTGCTGGGTGATTTTTCCAAGGTGGTCCAGGGCAACTACGAAATCATCTACCTGATTCTGCCGATCGTCGCCCTCTCCTACCTCTATGCCCAGCGTTTCACCGTGCTTGGCATGGGCGAGAGCGTGGCCACCAGCCTGGGCCTGAACTATGGGGCAACGGCCGCGCTGGGCCTGATGCTGGTGGCGATTACCGTATCGGCCACAGTGATTACCGTGGGCGCGATCCCCTTTGTCGGGCTGGTGATCCCCAACCTGGTAGCGCTGCGCTACGGCGAAAACCTGAGCCGCACCCTGCCCATCGTCGCCCTGGGCGGCGCCTCGCTGCTGCTGGCCTGCGACATCCTGGGGCGGCTGGTGATCTATCCGTTCGAAGTGCCCATCGGCCTGACCGCAGGCGGCGTGGGCGGCGTGCTGTTCCTCGCGCTGATCATCTGGAGGAACAAATGAGGCGCCTGGCAAGCGGGTACGGGGTCTGGATCCTGGTCATCGCCCTGGCGCTGACGTTTGTGCTGCTGCGCTCAGGCCTGGACTTCGATTATGTGATCCCCAAACGGCTGGTCCGGCTGGGGACCATCGGTGTCGCAGGCGTGTGCATCGCCTGGTCCGCGATCGTGTTCCAGACCCTGACCGGCAACCGCATACTGACCCCGGCGATCATGGGCTACGAGGCGGTCTACCTGCTGCTGCAAGCCTTGCTGGTTCTGCTGATGGGCACCTCCAGCCTGGTGCTGCTCGGCACCAACGGCAACTTCCTGCTCTCGGTGCTGCTGATGCTCGCCTACTCGTGGGCGATCCAGCGCTGGCTGTTCCGCGACGGCAGGAACAACGTGTTCTTCCTGCTGTTGGTGGGACTGGTGCTGACCATGGTGCTCGGCACCTTGACCCAGTTCATCCAGGTCAGGATCAGCCCCGGCGAGTTTTCAGTGCTTCTGGGGTTCAGCCAGGCCTCTTTCAACAAGGCGCAGCCCCAGCAGTTGCTCTATGCGGGGCTGGTGGTCACGGCGCTGTGCCTGGCAGCCCGCAGGACCCTGCCGACCCTCGACGTGCTCTCCCTGGGCCGCGACCAGGCCATTTCCCTGGGGGTCGATTACCGGCGCACGGTTCGCCTGCAACTCGCGCTGATCGCGACACTGGTCGCGATTTCCACCAGCCTGCTCGGCCCCACGGCCTTTATGGGGCTGTTCGTGGCCAACACTACCTACGCCCTGGCGCGCACGTCCCGGCATCGGGTCACCCTGCCCCTGGGCACTGCGATTGCCATAGGCATCTTCATCGCCGCCCAACTGCTGGTCGAGCATGTTTTCAACTACAAAACCACCGTCGGCATTCTGGTCAACCTGGTGTGTGGCGGGTATTTCCTCGCGCTGATGGTCCGTACCCGAGGAGCCCCATGATCACCGTCCACGACCTTCACAAAGCCTATGGTGCCAAGAACGTGCTGCGCGCCGTCGACACGCAGTTCCCGAGCCGGCGCCTGACCTCGCTGATCGGCCCCAACGGCGCAGGCAAGACCACGCTGTTGATGATGATCGCCCGGTTGATGGAACCGACCCGGGGTGAAATCCGTCTCGACGGGCAAAGGGTTTCAGACATTCCCATCGGCGCCTACGCACGACGCGTTGCCACCTTGCGCCAGTCGCCGGATTTCAATCTGCGGCTGACGGTCGATGAACTGGTGGCGTTCGGGCGCTTCCCCTACAGCCGCGGGGCACTGACCCACGAGGATCAGCAGGCGATCGATGCAGCGCTCGCATTCCTGTCCCTGGAGCCCCTGCGTCACGCCTACCTCGATGAACTCAGCGGCGGTCAACGGCAGATGGCATTTCTGGCCATGGCCATCGCCCAGCAGACCGATTACCTGCTGCTCGACGAGCCGCTGAACAACCTCGATATCAAGCACGCGGTGCAGATCATGGGCGCGCTGCGCCGGCTGTGCGACGAACAGGGGCGCACGGTGATCCTGGTGGTGCATGACATCAACTTCGCCGCCAACTATTCCGACCATATCGTCGCCATGAAGAACGGCGCCGTGCATTGCACCGGCAGCGTTGCCGAGGTCGTCACCCAGCCCCGGATGCAGGAGCTGTACGGGCTGGACTTTGCCATCAGCCATGACGAGCGCGGCTACCTGTGCAACTACTTCAACCCATCGAGAGCACTGAAATGACCCTCAATCACATAAACCGGCCCTGGGCACTGGCCCTGCTGCTGACCACGGCGGTCGTGGCGCCAGGGTGCGACCCGCAATCCGCCGCACCGTCACACGCCGCTAGCAGCGCCACAGAGCTGACTGGGTTCACGCCCGTCACGGTGCAGCACAAGCTGGGCACGACGGTGATCAGCCAGCTTCCGCAACGGGCCATCGCCCTCGACATGAATGAAGTGGATTTTCTCGACCAGCTGGGCGTCGCTATCGTCGGCATGCCCAAGGATTTCGTCCCGCACTTCCTCAGCCGCTACCAGAACGACCCGCAGGTCGAGGACACGGGCTCGATCGTGCAACCCAACCTGGAGCGAGTGCATGGCGCCAGGCCGGACCTGATCCTGATCACCTCGCTCCAGGCCAACCACTACCAGGAACTGAGCCAGATCGCGCCGACGCTGCATTTCGACGTCGACTACCGCGATAGCGCGAACCAGCATATCGAGGTCATCAAGGATCACCTGATGACCCTCGGGCAGATCTTCGGCAAGCCGGACCTCGCCCGGCAAAAAGCCGCGCAGTTGCAGGTCAGGGTCGAAGAAGCCAGGCGCATCACCCAGGACCGTCCCGAGCGCGCACTGGTGGTGCTGCATAACAACGGCGCCTTCAGTTCCTTCGGTGTGCAATCGCGCTACGGCTTCGTGTTCACCGCCCTGGGCGTGAAGCCGGCGAGCTCGACCGCCGAGACCGGCCTGCATGGCCAGCCCATTTCCAGCGAGTTCATCCAGCAGGCCAACCCCGACATCATTTACGTGGTGGATCGCACGGCCGTGATGGAGGGCCGCCCGCCCCTGAATGCCCAAAGCATGGGCAACCCGCTGCTGCGCCAGACCCAGGCCTGGAAGAACGGGCGCGTGGTGTTCGTCGACGCCCAGGCCTGGTACGTCACTGCCGCCAGCCCGACTTCCCTGAAGCTGGTGATCGACGACGTGATCAAGGGCTATCAGGACTGACTGCGCGGGCAGCGCTAGTGTTGCGCCCTGTCATTTACTGATTCTCATTCGCCCTACCTTGTTTATTTAGATTTGCCCCTACTTAATTTTATGGAGCCCCAGCATGACCCACTGCCACCCTTCCATCGCGCCTCCTCGTTCAGCCTTTGCGCTCAAGGGCAGCTCTGCCGCGGTGCAGATCGCCCTCCTCGGGCTGACCCTGGCCCTGACCGTCCCGGCAGCCGTGGCGCAAGACACTGGCCGGGCGCAGGCAGCCCTCAGCCGCTTCGACGTGCCGGCCGGCCCGCTGGGGCAGGTATTGAACACCTACGCCGCGGCGGCGGGGGTCAAGCTGGCGGCCGACCCCGGCCTGCTACTGGGCAAGCACAGCCAGGGGCTGTCCGGCAGCTACAGCGTGGACGCTGGCTTCAGCGAGTTGCTGCGCGGACACGGCTTGTGGGTCGAGCCCGAGGCCAACGGCAGTTACCGGTTGGCCTCGGCCGGCAGCGCAGAACATGCCGTGGCCGTGCTGCCTGCAACCATGGTGCAAGGGGAAACCGCGGTACTCGATAACCTGCCGGCCGCGTATGCCGGCGAGCAGGTGGCGTATGGCAGCCGCATTGGCCTGCTGGGTAACAAGGACTTCATGGAAACGCCGTTCAGCACCATCAGCTACACGGAAAAATTCATCAACGACCGGCAGGCCAAAGACCTCACCCAGGTGATTGCCGCCACCGATCCCGCAGTGTTCAGCAACGGCCTGAAAGGCACCTACAGCGAGAACTACTCCATACGCGGCTTCGCCAGCAGCATCAGCGACGTGACGATCGACGGCCTGTTCGGCGTGGCGCCCTACTACCGGATTTCGCCGGAAATGTACGAGCGCATCGAGGTTCTGAAAGGCCCGTCCGCCCTGCTCAATGGCATGCCCCCCGGCGGTTCGGTGGGCGGCACCGTCAACCTGGTGCCCAAGCGCGCGGGCAGCGAACCGCTGACCCGCCTGACCACCACTTACATGTCCGATGCGCAATACGGCGGGCACCTGGACCTGGGCCGGCGTTTTGGCGAGAACCAGCAGTTCGGTGTTCGCTTCAACAACGTCTATCGGGATGGCGACACGGCGACCCGGCATCAGGAACAGAAGGCCCAGCTGACCTCCCTGGGCCTGGATTGGCGTGGCGAGCGGGCGCGCCTGTCTGCTGATCTCTACAACAGCGAAGACCGCGTGCGTGGCCAGAATCGCGGCCTGAGCCTGGCCCCGGGGGTGGCGGTGCCCAAGCCGCCCAAGGCAGACACCCTGTTGAACCCGGACTGGGCGTTTGTCGAAACCAAGGACCAGGGCGCGATCCTGCGTGGCGAATATGAAATCAGCGAGCACCTGCTGGGCTATGCCGCCTTCGGCGCCAGCAAGACCCGCTACCGCTACAGCGGCGCCATGTCGTCCCAGGTACTCAACGCTGCAGGCGACTACCAGTCGACCATGGGCCAGTTGAAGATGAACATCGAAAAGACCTCCGGGGAGGCAGGGTTCAAGGGCCAATTGCAAACCGGCCCGGTCAAGCATCAATGGGTACTGAACACCACGCGTTACGCAGACACCCAAAAAGACTACGGCCGCCGATCGGTCCCGGGGGCAAACTGGGTCACCAATATCTATCACCCAACCTGGGGCCCTGCCGCAGGCGAGAGCTGGCCGATCATCAGCCATACGGAAACCCAACTGACCAGCTACGGCCTGGCTGACACCCTGTCGATCCTCGATGATCGCGTGCAATTGACCCTGGGCGTGCGCCGCCAGGAAGTGCTCAGCGACACCTTCAGCGTGACCACCGGCGCCCGCACCGGGCGCTATGACGAGAACGCGACCACCCCCGCGGCAGCGCTGGTGGTCAAGGTCACGGACCATGTCTCGCTCTATACCAACTACATCGAGGGTCTGAGCAAAGGCGCCACCGCGCCGGCGACCGCAGCCAATGCCGGGGACGTGTTTGCCCCCTACAAATCCAAGCAGAAGGAAGTCGGCATCAAGCTGGACCTTGGCGAGTTCACCCACACCCTCAGCCTGTATCAGATCGAACGCCCGAGCAGCTACACCGACCCGGTGACCAACGTGTTTTCCTTTGGCGGCGAGCAGCGCAACCGAGGGGTGGAATGGGGGTTCTTCGGCTCGCCGCTGACCGATGTGCGCTTGATGGGGGGCGTGGCCCATGTCGATCCCAAGGTCACCAAGACGGCCGGTGGAGTCAACGCGGGCAAGACCGCAACGGGCACGCCAAAACTGCAGGGCAAACTGGGCGTGGAGTGGGACACTCCGCTGGTACAGGGCTTGACGCTGACCGCCAATGCCACCGCCATCTCCAGGCAGTACATCAGCGCCGACAACTCGCTGTCGGTGCCGGGCTACACCGTCTATGACCTGGGTACTCGCTACGCCACCCAGCTGGCCAGCCGTCCGCTGACCTTGCGCGGTAACGTCACCAACGTCACCAACAAGGCCTATTGGGGCATGCCCCTGACCTCCAGCCTCGGCCTGGGAGCGCCGCGGACCTTCGAACTCTCCGCCACCGTGGACTTCTAACCCACATCCGGCGCCACTGCCGAGGGGAGTCCGACACCCCCCGGCATGCACGCGAGCCACTGTAGCCGCTGCCGCAGGCTGCGCTGGCCAGCACAGCCGCCGAAAACCATCCGACAAACTCCCAACATCCCCCAACCCACCCCCATCGGCGCGGCTACCCCTGCGCCTCACGCACCAGCTGATCAAACTCCCCGGTCAATTTCTCGAAGCGTTTGCGGTCGCAATCAGGACACAGAAACGGCATTCGCCGTCCGCTGAACAACGAGGTCGGCGCAGCGCATTTCTTGCAGGGAACGCGGGTCTCGATACAGGCCGTCAGCGGCTCCGCCAATTGTGAATTCAGCCGGCCGGCAACAAAGGCCACCTGAGCCCGCTCGAACTGGTTCGACAGCTTGAGCCGGCGCAGGCCGGTGCAGCGTGCCAGCACGCGGATATCATCGTCATCGATCCTGGCGTTGACCAACGACAGCTCGCTGAGCCCGGGCAACCCCACAAGGGGTTCAAGGGAGACCAGGCGCATCGGGCTGCCAGACGCCCCCTGGCTGCCCGACAGGTGCAATCGGGTCAGCTGCTGCAAGGCCTCGATGCCTGCAAGTTCATGCAGCCGGGGAACGTCAACAATCGACAGGCTCTGCAAGCGGGTCAATTGCCACAGCGGCGTCATGTCGTCGATTTTCGTCGCCCACTCCAGCTCCAGCTCGCGGGTGTCGACCAGCCGCTCAAGCCCTTGCAGGGAGGCCAGGGTCAGGTGGTAGAGCCGCAGCTTTTGCGCGCGGCAGTGCGCCAGCACCTGGGGCCAGACCTTGGGCCCGATATTGCGCAGGTCGAGCTCGGCACTTTGCGCCAGCGAGGTCTCTGGAAATGGCCTGTCGAGTAACACGATCATCGGCGACGCCTCTGCCTGAAAAAGAGTCCGCCCTTGAGCGCGGCGGCGCAGTATAGCCCCGGCAACGCGTTGCGCGCGGCAGACATGGCCTCCACCGCTGCTCCTCATGTAGCCCCCTCTGTAGCCTGGGTCAGAGGTATCAGTGACCAGATCAGGCCTGCTGCGCAGGCCAGCGGGAGCAAGCTCCCTCGCCACAAAAAAAAGCACAGTGCGACGCCCATACACCTGGCTCCTCTCCCTGTGGCGAGGGAGCTTGCTCCCGCTCGGCTGCGCAGCGGCCGCAAAGGGCGGTACGCGCCCTATGTACCCCCCTTATGTAGCTCCCTTATGTAGCTCCCCTATGTAGCCCCTTGTTAAGATCCTCCGTCCCCCATCTGGCGCCGCCACCATGACCCACCCCCGCCCTGCCCTGATCACCACCCCCATCAGCCTGGAACTGATGCGCGGTGCAGTGGAGCTGGAAGCCGGCGAACAGGGCCTGTTGCCCCACCGCCTGCCCGCCTGGGCCCGGGCGCAATGCGCGGACCCGCAGTTCGCCCGGGCCGAAGCCCAACCCTGCGGGGTGCGCCTGGTGCTGCAAACCGAGGCCACCGAGATCGAGCTGGATGTAGTGCCGATCCGCTACCTGTATAGCGGCGCACCGCCCCGGCCGCTGGGGGTCTATGACCTGTGGGTGGATGGACAGTTGCTGCACCAGTGCAGCGCCCAGGGCGGTGACCAGGTGCGCATCGACCTGGCCACGGGTGCGCAGACGTGCACCTCGGGGTCGGTCGCCACCCTGGGTTTTGCCGGCCTGCCGGCGCGGGACAAGACCGTGGAAATCTGGCTGCCCTATAACGAAACCAGTTGGCTCCAGGCCCTGCGCAGCAACGCCCCGCTGGCGGTGCCCAAGGCCACGGGGCGCCCGGTCTGGCTGCACCACGGCAGCTCCATCAGCAACGGTTCCAATGCCGCCAGCCCGACCTCGATCTGGCCGGCGCTGGCGGCCCGCCTTGGCCAGGTGGAGCTGTACAACCTCGGCCTGGCCGGCAACGCCCTGCTCGACCCCTTCACCGCGCGCAGCATGGGCGGCATCGCCGCCGACCTGATCAGCGTCAAGCTCGGGATCAATCTGGTGAACGCCGACCTGATGCGCCTGCGAGCCTTTATCCCGGCGGTGCACGGTTTTCTCGACACCCTGCGTGACGGGCACCCGCACACCCCGCTGCTGCTGATTTCACCGCTCTATTGCCCGATTCATGAACACACCCCCGGCCCCGGCGCTTTTGATAGCCAGGCCCTGGCAGCGGGCAAGGTGCTGTTTCGTGCGTCGGGTGACCCCGCAGAAGCCCAGACCGGCAAGTTGACCCTGACCCGCATCCGCCAGGAACTGCAGCGCATCGTCGAGCAACGCCGGGCCGACGACCCGAACCTGCATTATCTCGACGGCCTGCAGCTGTACGGCGCCGAGGATTTTGCCGATTTGCCGCTGCCTGATCAGTTGCACCCGGACGATGCCGCGCATCAGCGGATCGGCCAGCGCTTCGCCAGGATCGCGTTCGGCACAGGCGGCCCGCTGGCGCTCGAAAAAACCGCAACCGGAACCGCCCCATGAATACCTACCTGCCCCTGTTCTGGGCCACCGACCTGGGCATCGACTACGGCGCACCGACCCTGTACCTGTGCGACCTGCTGCCGGCCGTGGGTCAAAACACCCTGGCAGCCTTCGATTGGCAGGCCCACCTGACGCCCGGTGAAACCCTGCAACTGATCTGGTGCCCGCCGGTCTCCGACCTCAACGGCTGGAGCGAACAACCTTCGGAAATCGCCCTGAGTCACCTGCTGCGGGCCAGGGTTATCCGCGCGCTGCCCAGCGCGGCAAACGCCCACGGCATGCTGCATGGCAAGTACCGCTATGAATTCGAGGTGCTTGCCTGCGAGGCATTGTTGCCTGTCCTGCGTGCACTGCCGCCCGCCCCGGACGCCTGGCACCTGCCCCAGGTAGGCACTGCGCGCGGCACCCGGTTGAGTTGGGATGAGGTACGCGTGTGCGGCCGCGCCGAGGTTGCGGGGTTGATCTACCTGACCGCCAGCGCACCCCATGAAACCTATATGGAGATGCTCCTGGAAGACGATGGCGTGCAACTGACCGGGCTGTTTTCACTGCATATGGACCCGGGCTCCAGCACCTGCGACCTGGGCCGCAAGCGCCTGGCGGGCGATGAGCTGCGGGCCATCCGCCATGCGCTGGACATTGCCCGGCCCCTGAAGGATACCCAGGCCGCTTATATAGCCGAGGGCCCAGTGCCTGAGTAAGCCGCTGTTTTAAAAACTATTTTTTTCAACTTTCACTTCCCATACGCGATAAATATTGATAAATTTCCGCGCGTTCTTGCACAGGGGCCTCCACGGCCTGCAGTGACAGCAAGCAACGTCGCAACAGCTACAGGGGCGTCGCCAAGCGGTAAGGCAGCAGGTTTTGATCCTGCCATGCGTTGGTTCAAATCCAGCCGCCCCTGCCATTTTCTTCAAGGGTTATCCACCCGTTATCCCGCAGCCGATACCTGGCTTGAGCCGCGCACATGCCGGCTGTACCGAACGACCTCCTCCATCAGTCACCTCGCCTCGCCTGCCACGGCCAAGCTGCGTCTGCACTCTGGAAATCGGCTCGAAAAAATCCGATAGTAGCGCCCCACGACACCACCCTATGGAGCTTTCTGATGTCGAATTCCCAACCCGCCACGGCAACCTTCGGCCCTATCCCTGGTGACCTGCTGGCCACGATGCACGGCTTGCGGGCCCAACTCGGCGAACGGATTGCCCGGCAGTTCCCAGGCGCCTCCCTGAGCGGCACCGGCGCCGATTTCGCCCTGTTGCAGCAGATGGTCGCCAGCCAGACCCTGGAGGATTCCGACGTCCAGGCCTGGGAGGCCATGGGCATCGCGCTGGGCGACGCACTGCTGGCGCAAGTCCCCGGCCTGGCCTGGGCCCTGGTCAGCGATGAGTACGGCGTCGATCCGGTCCTGCGCTACCGGCAGACCACCCTGCAGATCGGCGTGACTGGCCTGCTGCTGAAACGCGTCAGGCAGGGCGAGCCCATCGACGTCGAACACATCGCCCACTGGCTCAAGGAGTTCATTGAAACCCAGAGCCATGAATACCAGTGAGCAGCCACCCGCGCTGATCAGCCCGAACTGCGGTTGCGTACGCGGCGCGGCATAGGTCGTGGCGGGGCGACCGGCAAAAAAAAGGGGCGATCAGCGATCGCCCCCGAACGTACTACGAGAACAACCCTATAACGTCAGCTGCCCACGTTCCTCATCGGTCAGGCGCGCCCGTGCCTGGTCGCTCAAGGGCCCGGCGCCCAGCACTTGCACCGGGCTGTCGGGGTTGTAGCCCGGGGCGCGGCTGGCGTCTTCGCGACCGCGTTGCAGCGGTTCGGAGCCAAAGCCCAGGACCTCGACGGTAACGATTGACGCCCGCCCCTGTTTCGCCGCCGCCTGCTGGTTGCGCGCAGCGTCTTCAGCAGCCTGGGAAGCCGCAGCGCCCGCCGAACTGGCCGAGCTCATGGCCCCGGTATTGACCGCCGCCGACACCGGCACCCCGGACGACTTGCCCTGGGTCTGGATGTTGGCCGCATTGACCACCCGCAGCGCGGCGATGTTGATATTGCCCGACACGCGGATCCCCGCCTCGCCGGCATCGATGGTGCCCAGGGGCGCGATCAGGTCGATGTCGCCGGCCGCGACTTCCGGGATCGGGTTGAGGGTGGCGATCCCGGCCCCGGTGCTCGGCACCGACGGCGACAGGCCGACGTTGCCCCAGGTGTCGTACACCCGCTTGGGCGGCGTATAGACCACGGTGGTCTTGGAACCGCGCCCGGCGTTGATGTCGCCGGCCGCCGACCAGCCCATGATCGAGCCGCCAAAGGTGGTCATGATCCGGCTCTGGCCGAGCAGGATGCTGCCCAGGGAATACAGCTGGATATCCCCCGTGCCCTGGGTGATGACCCCGGCCGACGCCGGTGGCGCCGCGCCTTCGATGCCGAAGGTCTGGTTGCCGCCGGGGGTCAGCATCTGGATCGAGCCACCAAAATCGGTGTGCACCCCGGCGCCGCCGAACAGGGTGATATCACCCTGGTAGCGGATGGGGTTGCCGGCCACATCGGTCTGCGGGAACAACGCCGCAATCGCCGTACGTCCACGGGCATAGCTGCCCTGGCGCAGGCCGCCTTCCTGGGTGTACTCGCGCCCGCCGGCCTTGAGTTCGGCGAAATATACCTCGCGGGCAAACACCCGCTGCTGCTCCGCCGGCAGGGCCGCGTAATAGGCCCGGGCCTGGGTGCTGTCGCCGACAAAACCGAAGCGCCCGGCCAGCCAGGCCTGCAACTCGCCCTCATAGGTCTTGGCCACCTTGCCGGCGCCCAGGCTTTCCCCGGGCTGGGCCAGGTTGGCCGGGTCGAGGTAGGCCTGCACGAAGCGCTGGTAGTCCGGGCCGTTGGGACCGACGCCGGCCTGCATCACGATGCTCGACCCGGGGCGGCTGTCACCGGGTGCCACGCCGCCGAGGCTGATGACGCTGACCTTGTCCTCCATCAGGATAGTGCGCCCCGCCGTCAGCTCCAGGGTGCCGGGGCCGGCGACCCTGAAGTTGCTGTAGAGGATGTCGCGCCCGGCACTGGCGATGGAGATATCGGTCGGGTCGTTATGGATAAACAGGTTGCCCACCAGGGTATAGGAACCAAAGTTGAAGTCGCCGCCAGTGCTGCCGTTCATGGGCGTGCCGCTGCTGACGATATCGCGCCCGGCCAGCATCCGTACCGGCCCACCGCCTTCGTAGAAGGTTTGCCCGAAGCGCGAGTCGGTGGTGGAGGTCATGGTGATCGCCCGGCCGCTGCTGACCCCCATCAAGTCGCCATTGATGGCATAGAAGCGTGCCGGTTCGGCGGCGCTGCCCCACTCGGTGGAAGCACTGTTGGGGCCGAAGGCGAACAACGGAAAGGTCCCGCCACGGGCCCGGTTGCCGTCACTGGGCAGATTGCCGCGGCCGACGATGGGCGCGCCCGTGAGGTTGTCTGTGGTCACGATATAGGCCGGGTGCTGCGGGGTGGCCAGGACCCGCGCCGCGGCGCTGGAGCGGCTCACCGTCAGGTCCCCGCCGTAGATCGAGTCGCCGGCCAGCAACTGCAGTTGGCCATTGAGCGACGGCGCCAGTACCAGGGCCGCCGGGACGTTGTTCGCGCCTGCCGAAAACTGCCTGGAGTGCCCGTAATACAGGCTGCCGCTGGCAGCGACCGCCCTCAGGGTGGCCGGGTACACCGTCGCCATATCGGTAGGGCTGCCGTCGTTCATGGGCGTGAGGTTGCCCCCGGCGGAAAACAGATCGACCGCGGTGCGCTCGGTCCACAGGGTGAACCAGCTCTGGCCGACGCCCCAGGTGCCAGCGGGGCTCTGATAACTCCAGCCATTGACCAGGGTCGCCCGACCCGGGTCGGCCACGGTCTGCAGCACCAGGTCGCCACGGGTCGACAGGTTGAACGTGGCGTCCCCCGGCACCAGGGTCAGGCCGCCCGAGGCGGCCGCCAGGGTCGCGCGCTGGAAGTCGAAGGCGCGGATTTCGCTGGAGCTCTGGTCTACCGCCCGGGCGCCGTAATGCAGCTCCAGGCTGCCCAGGGCGCTGCCGCTCACTTGCACATGGCCGCGCAGGTCCACCAGCGCGCCGTTGAACGCACCGGCCCCGTATTGGCGATAAGGGTTCAGGGCACCGCCCACCCGCAGGTTCAGGTCGCCGCCACCGGTCACTTGCCGACTGCCATCGGCCGCCAGGCGCCCGGTGCTGCCGACGGCCAGGATCAGGCCCTGGCTGCGGCGGTTGGCGTAGCCGGCGAAATCCGCCGCCGCCAGCGGTGCGAGCACCCCGGCATCGCCACCGACCTCAACCTCCAGGTTGCCACCGCCCAGGGTGCCGAAGCCGGTAAAACCGACCATCTGGTCGGCACCGGACACGCTGTTGGCGGTGTAGGTCCCGAAGTTGATCCACCAGGCCGTGTCCCGCGCCTGGCCGGCACCGGCGTCGTTGCCCTGGCGCCAGAGCCAGTTGCCGACATTGCTCGAGTCATGGCCCATGTCCGACCCCACCGGGCGACCGTTGGGGCTCTGGCTCGGGAGGTCGACGATATTGCCGCTCAGGTCGCCGCCGGCCTTGATCCGCAGGTTGCCGCCGCCTTCCGGGTACCAGGCGCGGTACAGGCTCTGGGTGCCGCCGTCGACCAGGGCTTCATAGCCGCCGGCGAGGTTCTTCAGGACCTTGCCGCCGCTGCCTGAGCGCGCCAGGTTGTAGGGGTCGCTGGCAGAGGTCTGGGTCGAGGAAGTGCCGGCGGTGTAGACGCCGAACAGCGAGTCCATGCTCAGGTTGCCCGCCGCCAGCAGCTCCAGGTCGGCGGCACCGGTACGCACCACGCTGGGGCGGGTGCTGCTGGCGACCAGGGTATAGCCACTGCCGACCTGGCAATAACTGGGCGTATCGTCGCAAAGCCCCGGGTATTGCAGTTCGACGAAGTCGATCGGCAGCCCCACCATGCTGTCGTCGCCAAAGAAGTCCAGCGAACCCTCTTCGGTCCAGACAAACTCCGGCTGGCCGTACATCCCGTAGTGACTGTCCGCCAGATGCAGATCGCCGGCCCGAGCCTGGGTTTGCAGCAGACGGCTGTCGGCGGCCTGGGTATCGGCACCCGCCACCAGGCGCAGCGACCAGGACTGGGAACCCTCGGCCAGCATCGGCGCGATGGCCCACAGCTTGCCCTGGCGCCCGGCCACCTCGGGCCGCAACTGCACCGACTCGACACCGGCCGGCAGCTTGATGTCGGTGCCGGACGGGATCAGCGCCCCGCGCGGCAGCAGCCGGCTGCCATCGAGGGTGACCACCGCCCGGCTCCCGGCCTGGCCTGGCAGCGGCACGCCCTTGGGCCAGGTCATGGCCCCGACCCGGGTGTTGCCGACCAGCAAGGTGCCGGCGTCCAGCACACTGCCCACGGCCAGGGTCTGGTCGTGGCCGAGCAAGGAGCCGGCGGTGAACAGCACCTTGCCGTCGGCATCGCGCACCGCCGCCGACAGCACCGTACCCGCCGGCAGGAACAGCTCCTGGGCCAGGGTCGCGGCGACCGGCAGGCGGCTGCCGGCCGGCAGCATCAGGCCACGGATCGGCAGGTCGTAGTTCAGGGTGCTGCCGCCGGGGAACAGCGTGCCGTCGGCCAGGGTCACGCCCGTGCCCGGCACCACGATGTCGCCGCCGGTGAAGTCGAGGCCGGCCCGCAGAATCCAGCCCGTGTCATCGTCGGTGGGCGGTGGCGGCGCAAAGCCGTCGTTGATGCTGCCGTAGATGTTCAGGTCGCCACCGGCGCGCAAGGTCAGGCTGCCCACCTCACCGGAGCCGTACACCTGGGTCTGCTCGGTGTGCGGGTTGACGCTGGCGTAGCGAAACTGCGACAGGTCGATATCGCCCTGCACCACCAGATCGCCGTCGGCGGTCTTGCTGACGATCTCCACCCCCGGGCGCAAATGGAAGGCATCGGCGTAGGTGGCATTGTTCAGGCCGGCGAGTTTGTTCTGCATCAGGTCGCTGTTGTTCTTCGCCGCGTTGATAAACAGCACGCTCAGTGCATGTTTCTGCTTCAGGTAATCCTCATCGATCACCTGGTATGGGCGGCCACTGGCGCTGGTATCGGTGCCTTCCCGGGCATCGTCGTAGCTGATCATGCCGTTGACCGCAATCGAGCGTGCACCCTGGATATCCAGCTGGCCATGGGCGTCGATGGCAATGTCGTCGCTGCTCTGATCGGGCTTGATCAGCCGTGGCGCATTCAGCTCCAGGGTGCCGCGGCTGCGACCGTCGTTGGCGCCGGGGGCCGTGCCGAGCGCAACCTCGGTGCCATGGCGCAGGTCGATGCGCACGCCGTCGGCCAGGGTCAACTGGCCCTGGCCGGAGCTGAGCACCACCGTGGCGCGGTTGGGCGAGTCGATGATCTTGCCGTAGCTGTCGACCCGCAGCCGGCTGCCATGGGCGTCGAGCACTGCGCTGCCGTCCAGGGTCAGGCCGTTCCTGGCCGCCAGGTTGATGCTGCCGACCCGTTCGCCGCTGGCGTCCACCAGGCCGTTGACCCGCAGGCTGCCGTTGTCCAGAGAGACGCTGATGCTGCCGGCCTTGAGGCCATTGCCGATGGTCAGGTCACCCTGCTTGAGCTGGAAACTGCGGGCGCCAAACACCTGGCCTTCGTTCAGCCGCTGGTTGAGCGCGGCGAACTGCTGGTCGAGGCTCGCGCCGGCTCCCAGGTGCTGGGCCTGGATCTCGACGCCGCCCGCCGCGTACGGCATCAGGCTGCCACCGGCATCGTAATAGCCGCTGCTGCCGGCGAGGATCCGTCCTTGCAGGTCGACGCCACCCGCGCCCGGGTCCAGGGCGATGGCTTGCAGCTTGCCGGCCTGGTTGTTCCTGGCCGACAGGTCAATGGTCGAACCCGCCGCCTGCAGCACGTTGCCGGCGCGGCTCTGCAGCAGCACGTCGCCGCCCCAGCCATATTTGGTCAGGTCGTTGAAAGCGATGGCGCGCCCGGCCACATCGATCAGCGCGGCGTCGGTCAGCAGCACATCGCCCCGCGCGCCCAGGGTCACCTTGCCGCTGGGCAGCACCACGGCGCTGGCCAGGCGAATGCTGTCGCCCTGCAACGCCAGCTCGGCGCCCTGGCCGTCAGCCGTGCCCGGGGTAACGCCCGTTGCCGCCACATCAATCGCGCCCCCGGCGGTGATGCGATTCACCGAACCGGCGGCACCGGTCAGCAACGGCGTGAGGATATTCAGGTTGCCGCCGCTGTACTGGAAGCCCTTGCCGGTTTCATAGGCACCCTGGCTTTGGTAGACCGCCAGGCTGCCCTTGTGGTTGGCGGTGATGCGCTCGCTGGCACTCAGGTTGACGCTGCCAAAGCCCAGGGCCAGGCGATCGAAGCTCTTGATCGTGCTGGGCTGGGCGAAGGCGCCATAACCGAACTCGATGCGCTCGGCCTGGATATCCAGGCGCCCGCTGCCCGTGCCGGCGCCACCGGCCACCACCGCGCCGGCAGGCGTATCCGTGCCCTGCCAGATCAGGTTGGCGGTGTGAATGCTCGCCACGTCGCTGGCGCTGCCCGAGCCGTAGATGGCCGGGCTCGACAGCAGCAGGTTGCTCAGCAGCGACTTGCCGGTCAGTGGGTCATAGGTGTCCAGGGCCGTGCTGCCGTAGAAGTTGAAGCTGTCCCGGGCCGAGAGTTGCAGGGTCTCCAGGGCCGGCGCGCCGAACTGGGTGTCGCCGCGCAGCAAGCGGTCCAGCAACTGCTGGTTGAGGGTCATGCCGGTCGGCAGGCGGCCACTGGCCGCGGCCGCAGCCAGGGCCTCGGGGCTGCCGACGTTGACGCTGCTCAGGCCCAGGTTGAGGTGCCGGGTGCCGTAGCGCACCTGGTCTCCCAGCTCGAAGGTGTTGTCGGTCAGGGCGACGATACTGCCCTCGGAATACAGCGCGGTCTGCCCGCTGCACGGGGCGTTGGTGCAAGCGCCGACCTGGATGCCGCCGCTGACCTGGCCGCCGGCCTGGGTCTGGCCGATGACGTTGAGCAGGCCGTTGGACACCGCCAGCAGGTTGCTCATCTGGTAGATAAACCCATCCCGGGCGTCGTAGCTGGCCCGGCCGCGGCCGATGCTGTTGATCGACGCGCCTTGTTCGAGGACGATCTGGCCGTTGCCCGCCACCAGAAACACCTCGGGCGCGGCCAGGCTCGCGCCCTGGCGCAAGGTGATCGAGCCCGACATAGCGTTGGTGCCACTCGCCAGGGTGATGTAGTTGCCGCCCTGACCGTACTTGACCAAGGTCAGGCCGCCGAGCATCAGGCGCGCCGCGCCCAATGCGTTCAGGCTCCGGTCATCCAGGGTCACGCCGCCGAAGCCGCTGCTGGCGGCGTTGCCGGCTGTCACCACTTCAATACCGCCAAAACCCGAATTCAGCACCGCCACCGTGCCACCGTAGCCACCGGCAGCCGCCTCGAAGCGGCCAATGCCCTCGAAGGAAAACGCCTCGGCCCCGGCGCCCGCGTACAGGGCCAGCTTCAGGGTCTTGGCATCCACCGGCAACAGCGGCCGCGGCACCCCGAGCTTGGCCGCGTCGGCCAGGGCGAACTGCGCATAACCGGTTTCGTTGTATTGGGAGTAACGACGCAAGGTCTCGGCCGGGGTCAGGATCACCTGGCTGGCCACACTGTTGCCGATCCCGGTATGGGCCACGGACAGGCGCCCGGCGGTTGACCAGGAGCCATTGCGCAGCTGCTGCGCCGTGCCTTCGCTGCCGAGCCCGGCCAGGCCGTTGATCTCGACCCGGAACGCCCCCGGCATCAGGGCGTAGGTCGACGGCATCAAGGTGTAGGTGCCTGCCGCCAGGCCCGGCACTCCGGCGCCGATGCTGATCTGCTGGCCGATCATCGGGTCCACCGCCCCACCTTCCGCCGCCACCGGCGCATAGCCCGGCTGCACCCCGGGCACGATCGCGTAGATCGGGTTGGTGCCCAGGCCCGGCAGGACAAAGCCGCCATTGGCGCCAATCTGCACCAACGGGCTGTAGCGGGCATCGGTGGAACCGCCACGCCCGGAGATAAACCCGGCCCCCAGCAACTCACCACCGCCGGACAGATCCACCGTGGCCTCGGGCAGCACCTTCACCGACTGGCCGCCGAGGATCACCCCCACGCTCAGGTCGCTGTTTTCATTCACCAGCGCTCCCTGGCCAAGGAAGGTCACATTCTTGCCGTTGTACTTGTAGAGCTGGCCGTCGACCGTGCCGCCATAAGGCAGCACCAGGCCCTTGCCGCTGACCGAGGTCACGCTGCCGGGCAGCAACTCGACCCGGGTCGCCCCCAGGTTGCCGATTTCGATCAGGCCCAGGGGCGCACGCAGCACCCCGCCCTGCTTGATGGTTGCCGCGCCCAATTGCAGGCGGCCGAAGGCCGAATAAGGCACGGCCAGCTCGGCATTGCCGCTGCGGCCGATGGTCAGGGTCCGTGCGGGGTCGAAGTTCAGCAGCAGGCCATTGCCGGCCCCCACGTAACCAGCCAGCACTCGGGCCCCGACTTCGGTGGCCGGGTACAGTTGCGCCGCCCGCAGGGTCATGTCGCCGTGGGTCAGCAACTGGGTGCTGATGCCCTTGGCGATCACATCGGCGCCGGCACCGGCGAGGAAGCGCAGGTCGCCCTGGCTGGTCAGTTGCACATCATCGAAGCCACGGCGCTCGATAACCTGCTGGCTGCCATTGGCCTGGCGCAGGCTGCCCAGGCTGCCGAACACCACACTGCCGCGCACGTCGATCAGGTTGCCACTGGCGCTGAACTGCGCCTGGGTCGGCCGCTGTGAAGGCGTTCCACCGAGCACCGGATGCTCATACTGATCCTTGGCTTCCAGTGGCGCGAGGATCCCCGCCAGCAACAGGTAGGGCGCCGACAACTCGACCCGCGAGTGGGCCGCGGCGTTCTCGCTGAGGTTCAGGGCGCTGCTGTACAGGCGCAGGCTCTGGCCCATATGCAGCGAGACATCGCCATCGAAACTGAGCAGACCGTTGCTCAGCAGCGCCAGACTGTCGAAACCACCGGCGCTGACCTGGTCCACCCCGAGGCGGCCATGGCCGTACTCCAGGCTGGCGGCCGCGTCTTCGGCGGTCGCCGGCAGCGTGCTCGGTTGGTGCACCTGGCCGAGCACCAGTTCCCGGGGCTTGAGCACCCGGTCGGTCAGCGCATTCTTGATGTAGTACGGGCTTTCCAGGGCCAGGGACAGGCTGCCGCCCGCCGCGCCGGCGCCTCCGGCCCGGGCCGCAAAGCTGCCGTCCAGGTACAGGCCGTTGTTGGAGGCGAAGCTGATGCTGCCGCCATTGCTGGCCACCTGCACCCGGCCCTGCCCCGGTATATCCAGGGCCGCCTGGGCGCCGGAAGCCTCCAGCCGCGCGCCTTCTCGCACCACCACGAACAGATCGCTGGCCTTGGCGATGCCGGTGGCCAGGTCGATCTCGCCGCCGATGGCAATCGTGCCGCCATTGCGCACCTGCCCGTAACTGCGGCCACGGTTGTCCACCGCGCTCACCGCCCGGGCCGCGACATCGATCAGCGCCTGATCGCCGACCCAGATCGAACGCCCGTGGCCGGTGGCGTTGGCCGCCTCGCCACTGGCCGTCGTCAGGCCGCCGAGGCTGACGCGGCCACCCCAGGCATTGAGGGTGCCATTGACGGTCAACTGGCCGACGCTGCGCAGGTTGATCGCCTGCCCCGGGTCGACCGTGATCACCGCACCCTGGCCAACGCTCAGGGCGGTGGTCGCCAACTGGGCGGCGGTGGCGTATTGCGTGCCGGCGCTCAGGGTCAGGCTGGCACCACGGCGCTGAGTCAGCACACCTTTGGCCGGGTCCTGCTGGTACAGCTCCGGCAGCCAGCTTTGCAGCACGCTGGCCGGCGCGCTGCCGGTGGGGCGGGTGCTGGCCTCGGCGCCCAGGCGGTACAGCGGCTGGTTGACGTCGACCCGGGCGCCGTCGGCGACAATCAGGCCTTCATTGCCGGTGATGTCGTAGGCGGAAAAGCCCTTGTCGAAGAAGTCCCCGGCCAGTTGCAGCGTGCCGGCCACAGGCGCGGCGCCGGTGTCGCCGATCAGCACCTTGTGCGCCTGCAGCGCCAGGGTGCCGCCGCCGTTGACCCCGTAGCCGAGCAGCTCGCTGCCAAGGTCCAGCGAGCCATCGGCCGCCAGGGTCAGATCACCGCCCTTGCCGCCACTGGTCTTGCCGTCGTAACCGATGCTCGCACCGGACGTGACATCCAGCCGGGTGCCGCTGGCCAGGTTCAGGTCGCCGCTGCTGCGCAGCGACAGCTTGCCGCCGTTGATAAAGGCCAGCCCCTCGCTGGCCTGCGGATCAAGGGCGAGGTTGGTCCAGCGCCCGGAGACATCGAGCTTGACCCCGGTCGCCACATCGACCCGGGGCTGGGCAGCGCCGATGGGTGCGAGGATCACGTCACCGAGCACAAAACCACGGTTCACATCCACCTGGTTCAAGACGTCGCCGGCATTGATCCGGCCGCCATGGGCGGTGAGGTCGGCGTTGATCTGGACCTGGGGTCCGAACAGGGTGATATCGCCGCCGTCGGCCACCTTCAGCCCACTGTTGACCTGGATCTGCTGCCGCGCACCGACCTTGATCGCCCCCAGCTGGAAGCCGTTGAGCTGGTCGCTGTCCAGCACCAACTGCCCTTGGCGATCTGCCGGCAAGGCGCTGGTGAGGTCCAGGCCGTCGGCGATCTTCTGCGTGTTGGCCTCGATCAGCACCTGGTCCACGCTCGGGCTCAGGGCGTAGCGCAGGGTGCCGCTGGCCTTGTTGTAGATCGGCGTGTAGTTGCCAATGATCAACTGCGCCCGCTGGGCAGCGGCCTTGTGGGATTGCTGGTAGCCGTCGAGGTTGACGTTGGGCGCCTGGGTCTGGCGCTCGCCCTTGAATACGTCGCTGATCAACTGGCCTTCGAGCACGGCGTTGCGGGTGCCGATCACCAGCTTGCCGGCGTCGCGGCCGATGGTGTAGCCGGCCTCGTAGCGCCGTTGTTGGGCGATCAGCGGGTTGTAGTAGTAGTCGTTGCGGTTCCAGCGCGCGCTGATGTCTTCATACCCCTTGTAGAGCCCGGTGTAGAGAATGTCCCCCGGTGCCCGCGACAGCTCGTACAGCTGGCCATTGGGCCCCTTGAGCCAGCTTTGCTGGATATACCCGCCTTGCACGTCGACGGTGCCGCCGGAGAGGTTCAACTGGGCACCGGACTGGGTCACCACGTCCTTGCCGGTAAAGGTCAGGGTGCCGCCCTGGGCCATCCACTCACCGACTGTATGGCCCTGGGTACCGAGGTAGCCGCCCACCTCCAGCAGGCCGCCGGCGGTGTACCAGCGGTCGGTGGCGTAGCCATTGGTGCCGGCCGGGACGAACACCAGCTCCCGCAGGTCGACCCAGACATCGTTGTTGATCAGTTGGCCGTTATCGCGGTTGCCCGCCGAGTCGCGCTGCTCGTTGCCCTGGACGTTGATCTTGATGGTGTTGGATTCCATCGCCACCTTGACCCCGACGGCGCCGGACACATCGATAGTTGCGCCGTCGCGCACCAGGCTGCGCTGGCCCGCCGTCACCGCCACCTGGCCGCCGGTGGCCAGGGTGATGGAGCCGCTCTGGAAATCCACATGGCCACCGCTGACGATTTCGATCCGGGACTGATCGGTGCGGTCGCTGATGCTGCTGAGGTTATTGAACTGGCCAGTGATCAGGTTGGTCGGGGTGCCGTCGAGGTTGATCAGGCCATTGTTGCGCTGGCTGTCCAGGGCACTGCTGCCACTGCTGTCGAGCAGGATCGCGGTGGTGCTGCCCTGCCCCAGGGTCACGCTGCCGGTGCTGTCGCTGGCCGAATTGAGCAAGTGAATCGTGCCGCGGGTGTCCACCGAGGTGCTGGCCAGGGCCACGCCGTTTTGCTGCACCTGGTGCCCGGTCAGGGTGATATCGCCGGTGGACGCCATGATCAGGCCGGTGTTGGTGACCTTGCCGGCACTGCTGCCGGGGTTGAGGCTGGTCGCCACTTCGTTGCCCCGGGTGGTGGAATGCTGGTTGCCGCTGGTGCCCACGCCACGCCGGATATAAAAACTGTCACCGGCCGCGAGGGTGGTCTGGCCCTTGGCGGTGATCAGGGTGCCGGCGTTCTCCACTTCCGACCCCAGCAGCAAGGCGTAGCCACCGGCGTCGGTGGACGTCGCCGGGCTGTGGGTCTGGATCAGCGCCCCGCGCTGCACCTCGACCTTGCCGGCGGCATCGGTAAAGGTCGGCAGGGTACCGTTGGTGTCCACGTACAGTCCGTGCTGGGTGAACTGGTCATCGCTGATGCTGGCGGCCGCGGCCACCAGGTTGCGCACGTTGACCTGGCTGCTGCCGCTGAAGATCACCCCGTTGCGGTTCATGATCATCACCGTGCCCGCGCCCTTGATCTGGCCCTGGATCTCACTGGGCCGGGCATTGGGGTCGTTGACCCGGTTGAGCACGGCCCAGCTCGACTGCTGCTGGAAATCGACCGTGGTGTTGCGCCCGACGTTGAAGGTCTCCCAGTTGAGGATCGCCTTGTCGGCGGTCTGCTCGATGGTCACCGTGGTCTGGCCGCCGGCCTGGGTCTGCACCGGGCCTTTGGCGTTGGTCCAGCCCTGGGTCAGGCTGTTGTCGACCTTGAGCCCGCCTTCGCCGAGGCCGTCGGGCACCGTGGTCACCCGGCCGAACGCGGCCTGGCGCCCGGCCGCCTGGGCCGCTTGCTGGGCGGCAATGGCCGCGACACTGGTGTTGAGGTTGCTCAGGGAACGCTGCAACTGCTGGTTGGCCCGGGTCTGCTGGGACAACGGCGGCGGCATGCCCGGCACCTGACCCCCGGTGCGCGCGGCCGTGGCCGCCTGGGACGCGCCCTTGGCGGCAAACCAACCGGAACTGAACGCCGTGGCGCCATGGGCACTGCCGGCCATCAGCAGCAAGGCGATGGCATGGGCCAGGGGCTTGAGCCGCAGGATCGCCTGGCCATCGTGGCCTTGGGCTTGGGGTTTGACCGGTGGTTTGCAGCGAACCATTACGACTCATCCTTTGTTATGACGCCCACGGGAGCACGACGCTTCAGGCAATAGGCCGTTGGCGCGGGCTGCGACCGAACGCTTGTCATGGAAAATTCATCTTTGAGGCCTCAAGGCGCCC
The DNA here is from genome assembly GCF_059862355.1 of Pseudomonas sp. MF09150. Lineage (NCBI taxonomy): Bacteria > Pseudomonadati > Pseudomonadota > Gammaproteobacteria > Pseudomonadales > Pseudomonadaceae > Pseudomonas > Pseudomonas sp. MF09150. The sequence goes on from NZ_JCBCUS010000001.1 coordinate 527,026, forward strand.
CAAGCAAAAAATCAGCAACGGCCTGGGCCGTTGCTGATCGGGTATTGCGCGACAGTGAAGCGAGGGTTACAGCGGACGACCAATGCCGTTGCAGATGTTGCTTTTGCCGATGCTTTGGTCGCTGGTGGCGGTCAGGAAGCTGCTGCGTACAGCAGTTTTCCAGGCAATTGGCAGCGGTACGAAACGGTTGGCGGTGATGGCGGCGTCGTTGTTGGTGGCCGCTGCGGCACCGTAGTGGCGAGTGAAGAAATCACGCACCTGGTTGCTTTGATCCTGGTTGAAGTAGCACTGGCTGAAGATCAGGTTGGTGAAGCCCAGGATCGGGTAGCCGGTGGTTGGGTAGAGCTTGAGGCTCGGGTCGGTTGGGTTGAGGTCGATCTGAGCCTGGGAAGTGAAGACCGGAACCCAGGCGTTCGGGTTGGCACGATCAGCAGTGGCCGGTACGGCTACGGCGTTGATTGCAGCCGAGACGTTGGCCGGTGCAGGCGACAGGCCGACGATGTTTTTCGCCACATCTTTGCCCACGCGGGCCACTTTGGTGGCGTCGTCCAGACCGGCCAGGGTGGTGGCGGCGAAATCCGGGCTCATGTAAGTGATACGACCCTCAGCAACGGTGGTGTCGTTCAGCGCAGTCATCACGCCCTGGCTACCGGTAGCGGCCACAGCACCGGCTGGCAGGCCGCCCGAGTAGCTGCTGGCGAAGGTCGTGGTGACGGCGAAGGCGCCGGTTTCAGCGCACTTGGCGTTGAGGAAACGGGTGAACAGTTCGGTGGTGCCGCTGCTCTCGCTGCGGTAGACCACAGTGATCGGGCCAGTACGACCGGAGCCGGTGATCTGATCCCACTGGTTCACACGACCAGAGAACACACCGCACAGTTCGTTGACGCTCAGGTCAACGGCGTTGGCGCCGCTTTTGCGGAAAGGAATGGCAACCGAAGTGGCCACCGAAGGCACCTGGATCAACGGACCCCAGGCAGTGTTGTGAGCCGTCACGTAGCCGCTCAGTTCAGCCGCGGAGAGTTTGGAATCGCTGCCCGCCCAGTGCACGTTCTTGCCAGTGGTGCCGGCCACGAACTTGGTGTAGTCGTTGTTCAGGAAGGCCGATTTGCCGTTGCCGCTGCCGACGCCGATGTAGGGCGCGAAACCGGCGGTCAGTACGCCCGCAGTCTGGTACAGCGGTTGTGGCAGGGTTGCACCGCCGCCGTTGATGTCTGCCAGTGCAGCCTGGGCCGAGCACAGGGCCGCGAGGGTCAGGGATGCTGCGAGAACGTTGCGCTTAAACATGAAGAAGCTCCTTTCATCGTGTTCGTACGTGGGGTAGATGGCTCTTGCATGACGCCATGGCGCTCCGGTCCGCAGCCTTGATCCAGAGGGCTTGAGGGGTGAGGCCATGGGTAGAGAAGTTCGCAGCTTCCGGTGACAGATAAAGGAAAAAACCTCGGGAGGAGCTGCGGGTTTTTGCCCAGGATTCTCGGGTGTTCAGCAGGGTTTTGCGGGGGCACGCCAGGCAGGTGAGCGCGAGAGTTCAGCGGGCCTCGGCGGGAGCCGGCAGCGCTGTTGAAGCCGGGCCCGACACATGACAGAACAACGAACCCGAGAACCCGCCTGCCCGGAGTCGGGAGCGCTGGCACAGCAGTGAAAAAATTTCGGGCCTGACCCCATGCCGCAGATAAAAACCGGGTGACCTTACTCAGGTCACCAGTTGGTTGATCTCGATGATCGGCAGCAGGATCGCCATGACGATCACCAGCACCACCGCGCCCATGACCACGATCATCAGCGGCTCCAGCAACGCGGTCATGCCCATGGCGCGGCGTTCGATATCCCGCGACAGGGTCTGCGCCGCGCGCTCCAGCATCGGCGGCAAGGCGCCGGTCTTCTCCCCGCTGGCGATCAGGTGGATCAGCACCGGCGGAAAGACCTTTTCCACCCGTAACGCCGCCGCCAGGTTGACGCCCTCACGCACCTTGGCCGTGGCATCGCTGACGCTCAGGCTCAGGCGGTCGTTGGACAGGGTTTGCCGAGCGGCTTCCAGGGCCCTGAGCAACGGCACCCCGGCGCCGCCGAGAATCGCCAGGGTCGAGGCAAAACGGGCGGTATTCAGGCCCAGCACAAAACGCCCGATCAGCGGCAGGCGCAGGATCCGGCTGTGCCAGCTCAGGCGTGCGGCGGGGTTGCGCAGGTACAGGCGCCACGCCCAGAAACCGCCTGCCAACAGGCTGAAACACAACCAGCCCCAACTGCGAATAAAGTCACTGGCGTTGAGCATGGCCAGGGTCAGGCCCGGCAGGTCCTGGCGCGCCTGGGAAAACGCGCTGACCACCTGGGGCACCACGTAGCTGAGCAGGAAAATCACGATGCCGATCGACACCAGCCCCACCACCCCGGGGTAGATAAAGGCGGTGAGAATCTTGCCCCGCAGGTTGTTGCGCTCTTCGATGTAGTCCGCCAAACGCTCCATGACCTGGGCCAGGTCGCCGGACTCCTCCCCCGCGGCAATCAACGCCCGGTAAATCTCCGGAAAGTCCCGGGGCCGCGCCGCCAGAGCCTCGGCCAGGCGCATGCCACTGCGCACATCGGCGCGCACCGCGCTCAGGGTCTGGGCGATATGTTTGCGCTCGGCCTGCTCCACCGTGGCGCTGAGCGCGGCTTCCAGGGGCAGACTGGCTCCCAGCAGGCTGGCCAATTGGCGGGTGGCCCAGGCCAGGTCGTTGTCTGAAAGCTTGGCGCTGAACAGGCCCCCTGCCCCATTGGTTCCCTGATGGCTGTCCAGTTGCACCATCAGCGCCGTCAGGCCACGGCCACGCAGGTTGGTAAACGCCGCACTCTGGCTGTCGGCCTCCAGATGCCCGGACTCGATCTTGCCGCTGGCGTCGGCGGCTTCGTAGCGATAGCGATTCATCAGGCGTCCCGGGTTACGCGAAGGATTTCTTCCGGCGCGGTGGCACCGCTGCGCACCCAGCGCTCGCCATCCTCGCGCATGCTCAGCATTCCGGCTTTACGGGCAGCGGCCTTGAGGGCCTGCTCGCCGGCGCCCTGGTGAATCAGGGTGCGAATATCGTCGTCGATGCAAAACAACTCATGGATCCCGGTGCGGCCGCTGTAGCCAGTGTGATTGCACGCGGCGCACCCTTGTGGGCGCCAGGTGCCGGGGGCCGTCGGGTCCTCTTCCTTGCACTGCGAGCACAGGCGGCGCACCAGACGCTGGGCGAGGACTCCGAGCATTGATGAGGCGAGAAGAAAGGGTTCGACCCCCATGTCGATCAGGCGATTGACGGCCGACACGGCATCGTTGGTGTGCAAGGTTGCCAGCACCAAGTGCCCGGTCAGCGAGGCTTGCACTGCTATCTGCGCGGTCTCCAGGTCGCGGATTTCGCCGATCATGATGATGTCCGGGTCCTGGCGCAGGATGGCCCGCAGGGCCAGGGCGAAGGTCATGTCGATCTTGGCGTTGACCTGGATCTGGCTGATACCGGGCAGGTCGTATTCCACCGGATCCTCGACGGTGAGGATATTGCTGGTGCTGGCGTCGAGCCGGGCCAGAGCGGCATACAGGCTGGTGGTTTTGCCGCTGCCGGTGGGGCCGGTGACCAGCACGATGCCGTGGGGCTGGCGGATCAGGCTGTCGAGTCGGGCCAGCACCTCTGGGTCCATGCCCAGGGTTTCCAGTTGCAGGCGCCCGGCCTGTTTGTCCAGCAGGCGCATCACCACCCGTTCGCCATGGCCGGTTGGCACGGTGGAGACGCGGATATCGATGGGGCGCCCGGCCACGCGCAGGGCGATGCGGCCGTCCTGGGGCAGGCGTTTTTCGGCGATGTCGAGTTGGGCCATGATCTTGATCCGTGAGACCAGGGCGCCGTGCAGGGCTTTGCGCGGCGACACGACATCGCGCAGGGTGCCGTCGACGCGGTAGCGCACCACGGAATGGGTTTCGTAGGGTTCGATGTGAATGTCGCTGGCTTCGTCGCGGGCGGCCTGGGTCAGCAAGGCGTTGATCATGCGGATCACCGGGGCGCCGTCCTGGGTGTCGAGCAGGTCGGTGATTTCCGGGATGTCTTGCATGAGGCGATCGAGATCGACTTCGTTTTCGGCGGCGCCCACCACGGCGGCGGCGCTGCCGGTGTCGGCGTAGGCGCTGGCCAGCAGGCCATCGAGTTCGTCATCGCGGATGTGTTCGATGGGGCTGGGGCCGAATTGGCGTTGGGCTTCGTTGATTGACCAGCCGGGGGTTGAGGGGCAGACCAGGAGTATGGCGCCCGCCTCGCTTTGGCGCAGGAGGATGCGGTGGGATTTGGCCCAGGCGTAGGGGAGTTGGGTCATGTGGACTCCGCGGGATTTAGATCGGGGCAGATCCGTTGTTGGGGGGTGGGCTGGTATTGGTTCCGCCCTTACGGCGGGTCACTTTGGAAAAGCCGGAATGCCGGCCCAGCCCAAAGTAACCAAAGGGCTCTTGCCCCACCATTGGGTACCTCGCCTAGGCTCGGCATGCCCTCGCTCCGGCCATCGTGGTTTAACGGGACGCTGCAGATCAAAATCAAGAGCGCGGCGGCCTTCCGGCCGGCCTGGGTGTTGGCGCCGAATCATTGCGGCACCGCCCTGATCACGGCCCTGGGCCCTTGGGCCGCCGGGGTTGCGCCGGGGATGCCCTTCTCTACCGAGGGCAATTGCGGTGCCTGCATATCCGGCATGGCCCAGCTTCTTTCCGGCTGCAGGCCACCTTGGGCGCGGCGCATAAAGTCGTAGCGGTTCAGGGTGATACTGCGCCCCGCTCCGCTGTCGCGGATGATGTAGGGGCGTAAAAACACCATCAGATTGGTTTTGTTGACGCTGCGTTTTTCATTGCGAAACAGCGCACCAAGCCCGGGGATATTCGACAGCCAGGGCACGGAGTCGTTGCTCTGGCTGTAGCCGTCCTGCAGCAGGCCGCCGAGGACCATGATCTGCCCGTCATCCAGGAGGATGCTGGTATCGATTGCGCGTTTGTTGGTGACAGTGCCGGCATCCACCGAAGCGCGCTGATCGACGCTGCTGACTTCCTGGTAGATATCCAGTTTCACCGTGCCGCCTTCGGAAATCTGCGGCCGCACATTCAGCTTCAACCCCACTTCTTCGCGCTGTACGGTCTGGAACGGGTTATTGCTGGTGCCGCCGCCTCCGGTCACATAGCTGCCGGTGACAAAGGGGATGGTCTGCCCGACAAAAATGCTCGCCGCCTCGTTATCCAGGGTCAGCAGGTTGGGCGTCGACAGCACATTGGTCCCGCCTTTGCTTTTCAGGGCCCGGGCCAAAACCTTGAGGTCCAGCACTTTGCCTATTCCCGGAATATCCACCGTGCCGTTGACCAGGCCGATGTTCAGGCCTTTGGGCAAGACATCGATGCTGGTCTTGCTGGTGGGTGTGCCGTTGAGCCCGCTCCCCCCCAGGTTGACCCCGCCGAAACCACCAGTACCGGCCAAATTGCCGGCCTGCCATTGCACGCCGAACTCGCTGGCATCGTCTTCGTTGACTTCGACGATCAGGCTTTCGATCACCACCTGGGCCCGGCGCTGGTCGAGCATGTCGATCACTTCCCGCAGGTTGCGGTACAGCGGGTCCGGCGCGGAAATCAACAGGGTGTTGGTGGTGGCGTCGGCCTGGATGGTGACGCCGCCTGCGCTGAACGCAGTGTTCTGGTCGCTCTGGGCCGTGCTGCTGCCCTGGGTGCTGGCGGCACTGGCGCCCTGGGCATAACCGCTGCTGCCTGTGCTGCCATTGAGGTTGCCGCTGGCGGTGGGTGTGCCGCTGCTGTTCTGGCTGCTGCCCTGGGCGCTTTGTCCGGAGCCGCCCATGCCGCTCAGCATCGAACGGGCATTGTCGTTGCCACCGCTGTCGCTTTCACCGGTCAGCAAGCCGCGCAGAGCCTGGGCCAATTTGCCGGCCTGGGCGTTGCGCAGGTAGACCACGTGCAGGTTGCTGGGGTTGCTTTGGGCGTTGTCCAGTTTGTAGATCAGGTTGCGTGCCAGTTCGGTCCGTTCCGGGCTGCCGGCGCGGATGATGATCGAGTTGGAGCGTGGGTCGCCGATCACGTTGATTTTTTGCGTCTGGTCGCCGCCCTGGTTTTCCAGCAGCTCGGCCACCATGGCCGCGATATCGACCGCGATGCCGTTTTGCACCGCCACCACATCGGTATCGATGGCGCTCGGAGTATCGATGCCGTCGATAATCTGCGCCACCCGTTGCAGGTTTTCCGCGTAGTCGGTGACGACGATGCTGTTATTGCCCGGGTAGGCGTTGATCGGATTATTCGGCGAAACGATCGGGCGCAGCACCGGGATCAGGTTCACCGCGTTCTCATATTGCAGGCGAAAAGTCCGGGTCAACATGCCGTTGCCCGCGGGTTTTTCGGCGCTGTAGATCGGCCCGCCCAGCAGCTTGGCATCGGCCTCGGGCACCACCTGGGCCACGCCGCCCACATCCACCACGCTGAAGCCCTGCATGCGCAGCGCCGCGAGCAACATGGCATAGGCCTGATGAGCCGGCACCTGCCCCTCGCTGACCAGGGTCAAAGTGCCTTTGACCCGCGGGTCCACCAGGAACTGCTGGCCGGTGGAGCGGGACAACGCCCGCACCACGGCCTGGATATCGGCCTCGACAAAGTTCAGCTGCACCGGCTGCTCGCCCAGGGGGTTGCGCGCTGCGCTGCCACGGGTATTGGCGGCGTGGCCACGGGCGCTGTTGGTCACCGGGTGCTGCACCCTTGGCCGCGGCTCCAGGCTGCTGGCCGGGCGCTGGCGGTCGAGCAAGGCGTCGCCGCTGCGTCGGGTATCGGCCAGGGGTTGGCCCAGTTCGCTGTCCACCAGCAAGGGCGGCGGTGTCGGCGACTGGGTGTTGCTGCACGCTCCCAGGGCGAGCAATAGCAGGGGCGCGGCCTTGCGACAGCGCGCGGTGTTGGAGCCTGACCACTTCATGAAGCTTCCTTAGCGCCAAGCGCCTGATCCATGCGAACGGTTCCGGACAATGTGCCGGCCGAATCTTCGGCCTGGGCCGCGCCTGCGCGTTGCAGGCGAGCCTCGGACACCTCCAGGGAAAATTGCCGGGGGCTACCCAGCAGCCAGCCGACCACGGCATCCGCCGGGGCCTCTTGAAAGGTCAGGCGCCAACTGCCGGGTGCCGCAGCATCGGGGGCCTGCAATTGATAACGGTCCTTGAGCCCGGCACTGTCCAGGGCCTGGCGCAACGCCGGTTCCAGGTCCGCGCCGGGGGTTGGCCGCGGGTCGCTGGCGACCTCTTGCAGCAGCACGTGCAAGGCTTCGGCCTGGGCCCGCAGCTTGGGGGTTTCGGTTTGCCAGTAATCGATCCTGGCCAGCGCCGGCTGAATCAGCAGCATCCACAGCAGCAGGCCGGACAGCCCCAGACCCATGCCCGCCAGCAGGCGCTTCTCCCGCAGCGCCAGGCCGCTCCACAGCTGTTCGGCCTGGCTTCGCAGGCGCTGCCAGCGCAATCGATACGGGGCCAACGCGCGCTTACTCATCCGCGGCCTCCTTGGCAGCCGTGGCCTCGGCGGACTCGGCCAGGGGGCCCAGGGTCCAGCCGTGTTCATCGCGAACGGCGGCAAAACCGGCCTGGGTCAAGGCCGCTTGCCAGTCGCCTGGCGCGCCCTGCTGGCTATCGTTCGACAGCCTCAGGTGCAGGCGCCCTTGCTCGAACTCCAGTTGCTGCACGCCGCCGACCATAAACGGCATGGCCTTGCCCGCCAGTTGCAACAGGCTGGCAAAGCGTTGCCCGGGGTCAGCCGCCGTGCCGCTCTGGCGAGCGGCCAATTGCTGGCGGGCCTGTTGCAACGGGTTGAGAATCACCGGCAATTCGGGGAAGGCCTGTTTCACCCGCTGGCTCATCTGCGCCTTGAGCCGCTGACCCTCTTCGGCCTGTCGTGCCGCGTACAGGTTCAGGCCCAGGGCCCAGATCGCCACGGCCAGGGCGCCGCACGCCAGCGCCCGGCCCCAGCCGGCCGCGCCGACACGGGGCGCGTCGAGCCCGCCGTGCAGGCCCCAGGTTGGTGCCGCGCCGCTCCAGCGTTGTGCCGTGCCCAGCGCCTGCGCCGTTGCCGGAGCGCCCTCGCCAACCCACTGCAACTCGGCGCCCGAGGCCAGCAGGTCCTGCAGTGCCTGCTGGCCCAAGGGATGCACCGCGCCCTGTTGCAGGCTGTGGCGCAACAGCAAATGCTCCGCCGCCAGGGCCACCGTCAGCCGTCCAGGGGGCGGCAGCGCCAGGGCATAGGGCGCCGGGTACAGGCCGCGCACCTTCAGCTGCACCTGGGCCAGGACCCGCCCCAGGTGGGCCAGGCGCACCTTGGGCAGCCAGGCAATCTGCACCAGGCCATTGCTCTCGCGGGGGCCGTGAGCCACATGCATCTCCTGCAACGGCCCGAGGATCAGCGCCTGGGCCGCGCAATTCACCGCCGCCGCGACCTTGGCCGTCGGCAACAGCGGCAATTCGAGGCTGGTCAGCAGGCTGTCCTGGGGGTGCAGGAAGCACTCCAGCGCCAGCGCCTTGTGTGCCAGCCCCAGTTGCGCCAGGCTGCCCTGGCCCTCACGGCTGACCTGTCCGGCGCGGTCCAGCCAGGCAAACTGCACCAGGCTTTCGGCGCTCAGGTGTTCCAGGGCCGGCAAGGCGACCCGCAACCGGCTCATGCCCCCACCCGCGACCAGATCACCTGTGGCAGGCGGTCTTCGGGCCGATGCAACAGCGCCTGAAGATGCAGCCGGCGCTGCTCGCGGCGAACCAGCCCATTGAGCTGAAACCACTCACTGGTGATCCCCACCTGGACCTGGTCCAGGGCCAGCCCCTTTAAACGCAGGCGGTTGAAAAAGTCCCCGCGGTTGATAAACCAACGACCGCCGTCACGCTCGGCTACCAGGGCCCGGGCCTGGGGCAAACCCAGGCCCGGCACCACTGCGCTGAGCACCTCGGCACTGGCGGTGTTGCCGTTGACCCAGGTGTTGCTCGGCAACAGGCTGATATAGGCCGCCAGCTGCTTCAGCCGGCGTTCATCCAGCCCTTCCAGGCCCCGCAGGTCATCCAGGCTGCGCAGCATCGGCTGTCTGGCCGGCAGCAGGCGCGCGGCACTGCCCGGTGAGGTTTCACGGCCGCTGTCGAAGCCGTTCTTCACCGGCACTGGCGCCAGCCGCTCAGGCAGCAGGTCATAGGAGGCGATCACTCGCTGGCTGATGCGTCGGCCAAGGTTGGCGTCGATGCCGAGCAGCGCGCACAGGCGCTGGAAGTTCTGCAATTGGGCGGCGTCCGGCTGCTGATTGAGCACCAGGTTGCGCAGGTTGAACTTGCCCTGCTCATCCTCCAGCCGACCCTCAAACACGCCGCCAAGGTTGCTCGCCTGGATCCCGCCCAGAGGCTGGGCCCATGCCTGATCGAGGCGGGTCAGGACCTCGTGCTGGCGCGCCTCCCACAGCAGTTGGCGGCTCAGTTCCAGGCTGCCCTGCAACTGCCAGTTGCCCTGGATCCGCAGTTGCTCGGCCTCCAGGGTGCGGGTGAACAGGGTCTGCCGGGTGAGCATGCCTCCGGCGATGACCGCGACCACGGCAGCAATCAGCAAGGCACTGATAATCGCCATGCCGCGCTGCTTCGCCGGCTTCGGCGAATGGGTTTTCATGGTCGCCCTTACAGCTGCCAGGAGCCGATATCGGCATTCACACCGTCGCCATCGGGTTGCCCGTCGGCCCCCAGGGAAAACACGTCGACCTCACCGTTGGCGCCCGGGTTGAGGTAGTGATAAGGCCGGCCCCAGGGGTCGTTGGGCAGGCGCTCCAGGTAAGAGCGCCAGTTGCTGTTTTTGGCGTCGGCCGGGCGCTCTGCCAGCACCTTCAGGCCCTGGGTCATGTTCGGGTAGCTGCCGTGGTCGAGGCGGTAGAGTTTCAGCGCCTGCATCAACCCGCCAATGTCCTGCTTCGCCGCCGTGGCCCGCGCCTGGTCCGGCCGGTCAAGGACCTTGGGCACCACCATGGCCGCCAGGATCCCGAGAATGACCACCACTACCATGATCTCGATCAGGGTGAAGCCACGCTGGCCGCGAGGGCCTCGGGGCGGGGACGTGAAGTGCGCGATATCCATCTCGACATTCCTTGGCTTGATTGCGGATTCGTCGCGCAGTGTTGCAAGAAGATATGTCAGTGGTATTGAAAATCCTCGGGTGTTTCGGTCGCCAATCGGTCAAGCCCGAAGGCTAGTCTGCGGGCCTGTTTCCCGGCCCGAGCACGCCATGCCACACCCGAGTAATGAGCAAGGTTTTACCCTGATCGAAGTGCTGGTGGCGCTGGCGATCATCGCCGTGGCCATGTCGGCGGCCGTGCGCGTGGCCGGGGTCATGACCCAGAGCAACGGCCTGTTGCGGGACAAATCCATCGCCATGCTGGCCGCCCAGAGCCGCCTCGCCGAAGTGCGCCTGGAGGGCCGCCCGAGCCTGGGCAGCCAGGTGTTCGAGTGTGACCAGGGCCGCCTGCAATTGCGTTGCGAACAGGTCATCAGCCAAGGGCCGCAGGCGCGGCTGTTCAAGGTCAGCGTGCAGGTGCTGGACCGGCGCCAAGACGGACCGCCCCTGGCGCGCCTGGAAACCCTGGTGGGCCGCGCGCTGCTGAAGAAGTTGCCCTAGGCCGGTCTAGGGCCGGGTGAGATTCGGCAAGGCCGGCGGCTCCGCTGGCTTGGGCAGGCTCAGGCGCGTGGTTTCGCCACCACGCTCGATCAGCACCGCATCGCCTTCGATCGCCGCCAGGCGCACACCCTGGCTCAGGCGTTCGCCCTGCATGAAACTGCGCGGCGGCCCGTCGTTGAGGCTGAGGATCGCCACCGCGCCATGGGCCCCGCTGAGTACCCCGGAGACCTTGATCTGCACCGGCGCCGGGCGATTGGAAAACCACTGCAGCGCCGGGTTGTCGTTGCGCTCCGCCAGCACCTGGGGCGCCACGGGCGGGGTGTGGGACTCGGCGGAGGTGAGCAGCAATGATGACCAGGTCGCAACCCCGGCCAGGGCGGCCAGCAAGGCCAGGCCCTGGACCGCGTGCGCAGCTGAAATACGATGGGCGAATGCCATGGATGGGACCTCCTGATTGTCCGTGCCGACAGCCTACAGGCCAATTCTCACGTTTTTATTTCACACGCCCATCATCTTCGCCGTGCAGCATCGGATCGACGCAAGGGAGCGCGAACATGAACAACCTCAAGCAACAGGGCTTCACCCTGATCGAGCTGATGGTGGTGCTGGTGATCATCGGCATCGCCAGTGCGGCGGTCGGCCTGAGCATCAAGCCCGACCCGCTGCAACAGCTGCGCAAGGATGCCGAGCGCTTGAGCCAGTTGCTGCAAATGGCCCAGGCCGAGGCACGGGTCGATGGGCGCCCGATCACCTGGCGCGCGGACGCCAAAGGCTATGGCTTCAGCCGGCGCAGCGCCGACGGCCAGGGGCTGGAGCACTTCGCGGGCGACCCGCAATTGCATGCACGGTCCTGGGACAGCACGCCGATGCAGGTGCGCATCGAGCCCCGGCAAACCCTGGTGCTGGACGCCGAGTGGATCAACCCGCCGTTACGCCTGGTGCTGTCCGACGGGCAGCACAGCCTCGGCCTGCAACGCGACGCGGATGGCCGGTTGCGGCTGGTGAACCAGCCATGAAGCGGACGCAGCAGGGGTTTACCCTGATCGAAGTGATGGTGGCGATCATGCTCATGGCGCTGGTCAGCCTGATTGCCTGGCGCGGGCTGGACAGCGTGACCCGCGCCGACCGTCATCTGCAGGCCAGCACCGAGCAGACTGAAGCCTTGTTGCGCGCCTTGAACCAGTTGCAGCGCGACATCAGCTTGCGGGCCGGGATCGAACTGGCGGAACCCGAACAGACCTCGGCCGAACCTCGGGAAGACCCGCTACGGCCCGCCGCGCCACCGGCCCTGAGTGTGCGCAGCTCGGACAGCAAGGGCTTTCGCCTGGACCTGATCCGCAGCGCGGCGGTCCCGGGTGCCGGCCTGCAACGGGTGCGTTGGTGGCTCAAGGGCGACACCCTGTACCGCGCCGCCGCCCCCGCCGGCGACCGCTACCCCCTGCCCGCGCCGAAACAGGCGGTGGCGGTGCTGAGCCAGGTCAGCGACCTGCAACTGCGGGTCTGGGACCCCGACAAAGGCTGGCGACAACTCAGCGGCAATCGCCAGGACAACCCACCCGGCCTGGAAATCAGCCTGGTGCGCCAGACACCCCAAGGCGTGGAACGCTACCGACAAGTGCTCGGCCCCCTGCAATAATCTATAGCCGCTGCCACCAGGCTGGCCCGTATGGGCGCCGGGATACATCCGGAAGGAATGCATGGGTTGGAGGGACAGCGCGGCCCGAGCCTTCGGCAGCGGCTACAGGGCCTAACTGAGCAGGACCACGCCGCCCGGCAGTTCGGTGCATTTGGCGCCGTAGGCGTCGCGGATCAGCAGGGCCACGCCGGCCAGCTGGTTGAGGCTGAAGCGTGCCTGGACCTTGCGCTTGCCCAACTCGGCGTTGAGCAGCACCAGCATCCCCGGGCGATAGCGGTTGATCTCGTCGATCACGGTGTTGAGGCTGGCGTTGTCGAACACCAGGACCTGCTCGCGCCAGGCAACCACCGCCTGGGTGTCCACCACCTGCGGTTGGCCGATGCCCTGGGCGTCGTAGATCAGTTGGCGGCCCGCCTCCAACGCCATGCTGCGTCCACCCACCGCCACCGCCACCGAACCTTCGATGCAGGTCACGCAGACCCGGCTGTCGGTGTTGCGCACGTTGAAGCGCGCCCTTGTCGCGCTCAGCCAGCCGGCGCCAGCCTGGACCTTGAGCGGCCGCGCAGCCTGGGCCAGGACCTCGACTTCGCCCTGCAGCAACTCAATGCCCTGCTCGCCCTCGGCCAATGCCCGGCGGTTGATGCGGGTCTGAGTGTTGAGTTCGAGGCTGACGCCCTCGGCCAGTTCGACTCGCCGTTGCTCACCGACCTCGGTGCGGTAGTCGGCCGTCAACCCGGCAAAACCGCCGGGCACCGTGAGCCGCACCATAAACAAGGCCGCCGAGGCAGCAATCGCCCCACCCAGGAACGCCCGCCGCCCGAAACGCCGGGGCTGCGTCGCCTGCTGCCAGTGCTCGGCGGCGGGCGCCAACTGCTGCCACAGGGCCTTGGCCTGCTCGAAGGCCCGGGCATGCTCCGGGCTCTGCGCGCACCATTGGCGCAAGGCCCTGGCGTCGGCCACGGTGGCCTGGCCCGAGGTCAGGAGCAGCAGCCAGTCGCGGGCCTCGCTGTACAGTCGGCTGTCTGGCGTATCCCGAGCAGTGGAAATGCTAAAAATATTCAAGCGCGCAAATACTCACGGATTAATCAGGGACTCGTTGACTAAGACGGTTTTCCGGCCCCGGGACCGAACCGCTGGATGACTTTTCTTTCCAGGCGCAAGGCGCAGTGCCCCAGGGCGGCCTTGAGTTCCTTCTCCACCATGCGCGTGGAAATGCCGAAGCGCTGGGAGATTTCCAGGTGCGGCGCTTCTTCCAGGCGCGCCGCGATAAAAATCTTGCGCCGCCGCGCCGGCAGTTCATAAAGGGCCTTGAGCAGGGTCTGGATTTCTTTCTGGCCGCCTACCACCCGCGACGGGTCCTGGGCTTCATCGGCCACCTGCAACAGCTCTTCGACTTCGCTGCCGGTCAACAGCCGGGCATCGGACTGGCGCCGGTCGGCGGCAATGTTCAGGGCCATGCGGTACAGGTAGGCATTGGGTTGCAGCAGGTTCGGCGGGACCTCCATGCGGTCGACCCGCAGGTAGGTTTCGTGGAGGACATCGTTGGCCAGGTCCTCCGAGCCCAGGCGTCGGCGCAGACGCACCTTGAAATCCTCGTAGGAGGTCAAGAACAACCTGACCATCGGACTGTGCCCGGTATTTTTCATACCCCGGAAGCTCCTTCCCGTGCTGTGCATTCCATGCGTGTTCCTGTGGTGTCCGGCATCAAAAGTAAGGTCAGCGGCTGGCGCAACGAACTCGGCGCCAGGCGTTCGACCCGGGTACTGCCCAGGCTGCGGACCAGCGCTTCATCGCGCTGGACATCACCCGTGGAACTGACCAGGCGGCTGTGCTCAATGCTGCCGTCAGGGCCGATCCAGACCTGCACCAGCGCCCGGAAACTGCCCGGGCGGGTCAATGGCGAGCGGCACAGGCTGCGCTCGATCGCCTGCTGCAACGCCGTGGCGTAGCTGCTGTTGATCCGTGCCGCACGTGGCCCCTTGGGTGACAGTGGCTGACTGGCCTCGGGCACCTGCAGGGTGAACGCATCGCTGCGGGCATAACGCGCCACCAGGCCGCTGCCGGTGAGCAACAGGCCCAAGGCTTCGCGCGCGCTGTAACGGCCGTGCACCCCAATCGAGCGCCGGCCCCGGGTCAACTCGCGGTCCACCAGCACCGCCATCCCGGTCGAACGACTGAAAGCTTCCAGGGCGTCCGCCAGGTTTTGCGCCGGCAGGTCCAGCGCCAGCAACTGCGGCGAGTCGATCTGCGGCGGCCCCAATGGCTCGGCCCGCAGCAGGCCGGGCATGGCCAGGCCCAGCAGCACCGCCAGGCAACAGCCCGCGAAACGTGCGTGCACCCAAGACCGCCGCTCGACCTCTGCTCTGCATCGCTGCACGGCTGACGCGTCCCTGAAAACCGTCATCCTGAGGCCAGTTTATGAATCTGATGTTACGGTGATAGCAAAAAAAACATCACCTTTGGCCCAGGGCCCCTGCACTACACTCAGGTCCCATACCGGCCCACTCCTTCGGGCCCGCCAGGAGGCCCAGATGAAGCTGTTTCCGACCCTCGCCAGCCTGTTGCTGTGCGCCGCCCTGCCCTTCGCCGCCCAGGCCGAAGAGCCCGCCACCGGCTGCGTCGACGTCAGCGTCGGCGGTTACAAGGCACCGGACTACGGCTGCCTGAGCCAGCAGATGGGCGGCACCCCGGACGCCGCCAAGGCCGCGCAGCACAACCAGCAGGCGCAGACCGTGCCGGTCGAGAAACGCCCGCCGAACCAGATCGGCCTATCGACCCCGGCCGCCACCAGCGTTCGCATGGGCAATACATTCGGCACCTCGGTGAAGCCGCAACGGCCATAAGACACAGCACAATGCCATCGCCGCGAGCGCCAGGCTGGCTGCGGCGCTACACCCGCTGCGGGCATGGGAGTAACCTTGCGTCCATTGCCTTGCTCAGGATGTATCGATGGAACTGCATGTCGTCATCAACGGCCGCAAGGACCTGGCCGACCAGCTCTACCAACAACTGCGCAGCGCCATCGAATCCGGGCGCCTGGCCGCCGGGGCCCAGTTGCCGCCCAGCCGTCTGTTGGCGCAACAACTGGGCATTTCACGCAAGACCGTGTCCGACACCTATGCCCTGCTGACCTACGACAACCTGCTGATCGGCAAGATCGGCCGTGGCACCTTCGTCAATGCCCGGGCGGTCAAGGTCGAACGCAAACAGGCGGCCCAGGACCTGGCCTGCGCCGCCAACCTGGAGAAATGGCAGAACCTGCCCTGGCCCCTGCGCCACCCCTCCCTGGAAAGCACCGCGCGCTATGAATTCATCGGCGGCGCGACCCGGCGCAATCAGTTTCCCCAGGAGGAATGGCGGCGCTGCACCCAGGAAGCCCTGCGGCGCATGGCCGAACACGGCGGGTTCTACAGCCAGCCGGAGGGCTTGCCGGCCCTGCGCAGCGCCATTGCCGGGCACGTGGCGTTTTCCCGGGGCGTGGTCTGCACCGAACACGACATTGTGATTTGCAACGGTGCGCAACAGGCCCTGGACCTGATCGCCCGGGTGGTGCTCGAACCCGGCAGCCTGGTGGCCATGGAAGACCCCGGCTACAGCCCGGCGCGCATGCTGTTCAGTGCCCAGGGCGCGACGGTGATCGGGGTCCCGGTGGATGAGCAAGGGTTGCAGGTGGCGTTGATCCCCGATGGCGTGCGGCTGATTTACGTCACCCCGTCGCACCAGTTCCCCCTGGGCATGCCCATGAGCCAGGCACGGCGCGAGGCCCTGTTGCAGCGGGCGCAGCAACTGGGGGCGATTGTCATCGAGGACGATTACGACTGCGAGTTTCGCTACGAAGGACGGCCCACCGACTCGCTGCAAAGCCTGGACAGCCATGGGGTGGTGGCCTACGTCGGGACCTTTTCCAAGACCATGCTGCCGCAGCTGCGCCTGGGTTATGGGGTGCTGCCGCCGGCGATCATCGGCGCGGTGGTGCGAGCCAAGCACCTGACCGACTGCCACACCTCGACCCTGGCGCAGTGGGCCCTGGCCAAGTTCATCAGCGATGGCTGCCTGCTCAAGCATATCCGCCGCTGCCACACGGTCTATGCCGGGCGCCGCGAGCGTATCCTGCAGCGCCTCGACGGCGACCTTTCGCCCTGGCTGCAAGCCATTCCCTCCACCGCCGGCTTCCATATGGCGGCCTTGTGCAAGGTGCCGGTGAACCTGCCGTTGCTGCTGGAGCGGGCGAAACAGGCCGGGATCGGGCTGTACTCCCTGGACTGTTTCTTCAACGACACGCCGGTCAGAAGCGGGCTGTTCATCGGGTTTGGCGCCATTGAAACCCTGGACATCGATCCGGCCCTGGACCAGGTGCGCGACATCCTGCGGCAGATCGCCTGAGCAGTGGTCTGCCGTTCTTTGCCGGGATTGGCCATAGGTCGGGGCGCTGAGCGGGATTAGTCTGGGTCGGTCTTTTCATTGAGCACGAGAACCCGACCATGAACCCATTGACCGCTGCCCTCGCCGCCCTGGCGCTGCTGACCTCCCTGGGCGCCGCCGCCCATGAACCGGTGTACGGCCAGGAAAAGCTGGCGATTCTCCAGGAACAGGCCCTGAGCAATATGCCTGGAAAGAAAGCCCTGATGCTGACCGTGGACTACGCCCCGGGCCAGGCCACGGTGCCCCATCGGCATGCCGGCGCGGCCATGGCTTATGTGCTGCAGGGCGCGATCACTTCGCGGGTCAATGACCAGCCGGCGATAACCTACAAGGCCGGGCAGTCCTGGTTCGAGCCTGCCGGTTCGCGGCATCCGGTGTCGAGCAATGCCAGCCAGACCGAGCCGGCGAAGCTCTTAGTGTTCATGTTGATGGATGAGCAGGACGCGGTGTTAACGCCGTTGGAGAAGTAGCGGCGGGGATGGTGGGGTTGGGCGTTGCCATTATCGAGTGCAATGAAAAAGCCCCGTATCTCGCGATACGGGGCTTTTTGGGTTAACGCTCGATCAGGCCGTTACAGGCTCGATTGACCGCTCAGTGCCAGGTCCAGCAGTTCACGGTTGGCCACCGCGTACATGGCGTAGTCAGTGCCGACTGCGGCACGGATTTCCACCATCATGGCGCGCCAGCGATCGGCCATGCTCGCGTTCTGCTCCAGCCACAGGGCCACTCGGGCTTCCATGTCGTCCGGCGCATCGGCCATTTGCAGAACCTTGATGGTGATCGCCCGTTGCTGCCAGTCCACGTCGTCGCGGAAGGCTTCGCGGGCCTGGGCCTGCCAGTTGTTGCCCACTGGCAGATCGCTGATCTGCTGCAGGTACCACGGCAGGTCCAGGGCGCTGCCCACGGCGAAGTAGGCCTTGGCCACATCGGCGGCGCTCTGACCAGTGACGTCAGCGGCTTCGATGATCGGCAGCAGGGTGTACAGGTGAGTGGTGCCTGCAACCATGCGCGCCAGCAACTCTGGCACACCGGCTTCGACATACGCCTGATAACGGTTCTGCCAGCCTTCGCGGGTCGGGCCTTCCAGCAGTTCGTCGAGCTTGAGGCCCAACGCCGCCAGGTGCGGGCCGAAGTGGGCGACGTCGCGCGCTGCATCCTGCTCGTTGCGACGGCTGCGCAGGAACCAGCGCGTGGCACGACGGCCCAGGCGCATCAGCTCATCCATCAACGCCAACTGCACTTCAGCCGAAACCTGGTGGTCCAGGGCTTCGATCTGACGGAACCAGTGCGGGAGGTGGAAGATGTCACGCACGATCACATAAGCACCGGCCACGTTCGCCGGGCTCATGCCGGTGGACTCCTTCAAGCGCTGCACGAAGGTGATGCCCATGTGGTTGACCAGGTCGTTGGCGATCTGGGTGCTGACGATTTCGCGCTTCAGGCGGTGACGACGCATGGCTTCGGAGAACTTGGCCACCAGGCTTGGCGGGAACGCGGTCTCCATGTCACGGGTCAGGTAGTCGTCATCCGGTACCAGGGACTTGAGCAGTGCTTCCTTGAGGTCGATCTTGCTGTAGGAGATCAGCACCGACAGCTCTGGACGGGTCAGGCCCTTGCCCGCCGCGGCGCGCTCGGTGAGCTGCTCCTCGGTCGGCAGGTACTCGATGGCGCGGTCCAGCTTGCCCCGGCCTTCCAGGTCGCTCATCAGGCGCTTGTACTCGGCAGCACGCTCGTAGGCACGGCGCGCGGCCAGGGACAGGGCCTGGGTCTGCTTGTAGTTGTTGCCCAACACCAGGCTGCCGACTTCGTCGGTCATGCTCGCCAGCAGCTGGTTGCGCTGCTTGTCGGTCATGTCGCCGGCCTGCACCACTTCGTTGAGCAGGATCTTGATGTTCACTTCGTGGTCGGAACAGTCCACGCCACCGGCGTTGTCGATGAAGTCGGTGTTGGAACCGCCGCCATTGAGGCCGAACTCCACACGACCCAGCTGGGTCATGCCGAGGTTGCCGCCCTCACCCACTACCTTGCAGCGCAGCTCGTTACCGTTGACCCGCAGTGCATCGTTGGCCTTGTCGCCGACATCGGCGTGGCTTTCGGTGCTGGCCTTGACGTAGGTGCCGATACCACCGTTCCACAACAGGTCCACCGGTGCCTTGAGCAAGGCATTGAGCAGTTCGGTCGGGGTCAGCTTGTCGGCCTGGATGTCGAAGCGTTCTTTCATCTGTGGCGAGATGGCAATGCTCTTCGCGCTGCGCGAGAAGATACCGCCGCCTTCAGACATGATGCTGGTGTCGTAATCGGTCCAGGCCGAACGCGGCAGGTCGAACAAGCGCTGACGCTCGACGAAGCTGTTGGCCGGCGTTGGGTTCGGGTCGATAAAGATGTGCAGGTGGTTGAATGCGGCCACCAGTTGCAGCTTGTCGGACATCAGCAAGCCGTTGCCGAACACGTCGCCGGCCATGTCGCCGACACCGACCACGGTGATGCTGTCTTCCTGAACGTTGATGCCACGCTCGCGGAAGTGGCGCTGCACGCCGACCCACGCGCCCTTGGCGGTGATGCCCATTTTCTTGTGGTCGTAACCGGCCGAACCACCGGAAGCGAACGCATCACCCAGCCAGAAGCCGTAGTCGATGGCGATGCCGTTGGCGATGTCGGAGAAGGTTGCGGTGCCTTTGTCGGCCGCGACCACCAGGTACGGGTCATCGTTGTCGTGACGCACCACGTTGGCCGGTGGCACCAGGGCGCCGTCTTTCAGGTTGTCGGTGATGTCCAGCAGGCCGGAGATGAAGATGCGGTAGCAGGCGATGCCCTCGGCCGCGATCTCGTCCCGGCTGCCGCCCAGTGGCAGGCGACGCGGCAGGAAGCCGCCCTTGGCGCCGACCGGCACGATCACCGAGTTCTTCACTTGCTGGGCTTTTACTAGGCCCAGGACTTCGGTACGGAAGTCTTCTTCACGGTCGGACCAGCGCAGGCCGCCACGCGCCACATTGCCGAAGCGCAGGTGCACGCCTTCAACCCGTGGCGAGTAGACGAAGATCTCGAACTTCGGCACCGGTTTCGGCAGCTCTGGAATCGCGTGCGGGTTGAACTTGAAGCTGAAGTACGACTTGTTCTGGCCGTTGGCGTCGGTCTGGTAGAAGTTGGTGCGCAGGGTGGCCTTGATCAGGTCCAGGTAGCGCCGCAGGATGCGGTCTTCGTTGAGCACCTGAACGTCGTCCAGGGCGGTGAGGATCGCTTGTTCCAGGCGCTGCTGCTTGTCTTCCAGGTCGTCGCTGGTGAGCTTGCGCGCCAGGTAGAAACGGGTCTTGAACAACCGGGTCAACTCGCGGGCGATGTCGGTGTGGTTGTTCAGGGTGCTGGCGATGTAACCCAGGTCGAAGCCCAGGCGGATCTGCTTCAGGTAACGGGCGTAGGCACGCAGCAGTGCGACGTCGCGCCATGGCAGGCCGGCCGTCAGCACCAGGCGGTTGAAGGCATCGTTCTCGGCATCGCCACGCACGATGTGGACAAAGGCGTCCTGCAGCGTGTCGTTGAGCTGCTGGATATCCAGGTCCAGGCCTTCGGCAGCGGTAAAGGCGAAGTCGTGGATCCAGAACTCACGGCCGTTGTTGTGGCGCAGGCGATACGGGAACTCGCCCAGCACGCGCAGGCCGAGATTTTCCAGGATCGGCAGCACGTCGGACAATGCCAGCGGGGTGTCGGCGTGGTACAGCTTGCAGTGCAGCTCGCGCTGGCCCGAGACCTGGCCCAGGGGCTGGTAGAAGCTCATCACCAGCGGGTTGGCTTCGGTCAGGCTCAGCAGGTGTTGCATGTCGACCACGGCCGAGTGCGCAGCGAAGCGCTCGCGGTAGCCGGCCGGGAAGCCTTTCGGGAAGTCCGCCAGCACATTGGTGCCGTGGGCCTCGCCGAAGCTTTCGACCACCAGGCTGGCGTAGTCGTCCTGCCAGCTGCGGCAGGCCTGGACCACTTCTTTTTCCAGCAGCAGCGGGTCGATGTCGATGCGGTTCTTCGGGTCGACCCGCAGAATCAGTTGGACGCGGGCCAGTACCGACTCGGAGAAGAAGGTCCAGAACTCGCAATCCGAGGCTTGCAGGCGATCCATCAGCACTTGCTGGATCTTCTGCCGCACTTCGGTGGAGTAGATGTCGCGCGGCACATAGGCCAGGCAGTAGCAGAAACGACCGTAGGGGTCTTTGCGCAGGAACACGCGGATCTTGTTGCGTTCCTGGATCTGCACGATGGACATCACGGTGCTGAACAGTTCGTCGACCGGGGTCTGGAACAGGTCGTCACGGGGCAGTACTTCGAGGACCTGGGCCAGTTCCTTGCCCAAGTGGGCCTTGGCCTGGAAGCCCGAGCGCTGCTCGACGATTTCCACCTTGCGCCGGATGTACGGGATGACCCGCACGCTTTCGCCGTACACCGACGAGGTGTACAGGCCCATGAAACGGCATTCCTTGACCACTTTGCCGTCGGCATCGATCTGGCGGATCGACACGTAGTCCGGGTAGGCCGGACGGTGCACGCGGCTTGGGTGCGCGGCCTTGGCGAACGACAGCGGAGTCGGTTCGCGCAGGTAGTTGACGGCGTAGTCTTCGATGCGCAGGTCGTCGGCGGTGAGGCCGGCGCGCAGCAGCTTGGTCAGGCCGAGGAACGAGTTGGGGTCATATTCGATATGACCGCCGTCCTGCTCTTCGCGAACCACAAATTCTTCATAGCCGAGGAAGGTGAAGTGGTTGCCCACCAGCCATTCCAGGAAGCTCTTGATTTCGGTCTTTTCGTCCGCCGCGATGGCGAACTGGCTGTTGTCGATGCCGTCGATCAGTTCCTGGACCTTGACCTTCATCGGTTCAAAGTCGGCCACTGCGACGCGCACTTCACCCAGCACCTGCTCCAGTTCCTTGCTCAGTACATTGAGCTCGGCGGCGTTGGAGCAACGGTCGATTTCCAGGTACATCAGCGATTCTTGCTGGATGCCTTCGCCGTGGGTGCCCTTGGGCAGGATTTCCAGCAACTCGCCCTTGCTGCCGCGACGCACGCTGAGCACGGTGGTTTGCAGGGTATGGATGCTGTAGCCGCGACGGTTGAGCTCGGTACGCACCGAGTCGACCAGGAACGGCAGGTCATGGTGCAGGACCTCGACCGCGGTGTGGGTCGACTGCCAGCCGTGGCGTTCGTAGTCGGGGTTGTAGACGCGCACTTGCGGTTGCGCGTGATCGAAGCGCTCAAGCAGGCGCCAGGCTGACAAGGTGCAGCCCGCCAGGTCGGACAACCGACGCTGGGTGAGTTCGTCCAGGGAAATGATGCCGAAGAATTGTTCAGCGAACAGCGCCACTTGTGGCAGTGCCTGTTCACTGATGTGCTGCGCCAGTGCCGCTTGCAGTTGGTGCTGGAAGTCGGCTTTGCTGGCTGCGGTGAAGAACGCCATCTGTGGTACTCCGCTTGGGCTTGTTATTGATGGAAGCGTCGCGTGCAATCCCCTTGCGGGGTCAAGCGTCACCCTGCTCCTGATCTCGGGCAGAGGTTGCAGGATGACAAGGTGGTGAAGCTGGACGGGACACTCGGGTCACATTCACCTTCGCTGCGATGGGCATCTGCAAAAACGACTGACGCATCACGCGCACAATGCCTTTACAGGTGTCCATCCGTTGCGCAGCTTAACGAGTGCGGCAAGGCCGCTGCTTGCGATGCTGCGACATATTCGGTCATTGGCACGCACCCGACGCGCCGCACCCCGCACAACACTAGCAGCCAGCGGGCCGAACCGTGGCCTGAACCTGGTTTTCGGGGTACTGGCGTACCAGAAATGACCCGCCAGGGCGACTGCGGTCACGACCTGTTCTCAGACACGCAAACCAGCAGAAATTCCCCAGGGCTGGCAGAATTGCGCTTTGCCTGCCCCGCTGTGGGTCCGTGCAGCCACTCTTCAGGAACAGCCCCATGCAACTGACCACCGCCCATTTGATCGCCAACCCCTGCGATGACGAAGAAGACAACATGGCCATGCTCTGCTGCCACAGCAGCCAGGGCGACATGTTTCTGATGAGCCGCTACCCGGATGAGGACGAGCTGGAAATCACCCTCGACGGTGAGCCTTCGACCCTGGACGGGGTGAAAGTCACCCTGAGCCCGACCCGCCTGCTGATCGAAATCGCCGCGGCCGACGCCGACGCCCTCAACGGCGACGACCACCTGGAAATCCACCACGCCACCGCCGCCAGCGACCTCGCCGAAGTCGAACTGACCCTGCAAAACATACTCAAGGGCACCGGCACCTATGTAAGCCAGCTGTAAGCCCTGTGGCCGCCGGGAGGGTGTCGGACAAACCTGTATCGCCCTCCCCGGCCAGCGCAGCCTGCGGCAGCGGCTACAGCGCTACGGGCTGATTTTTTCGACTAAATCGGCAATTCCGGATTTCCCCGTTAGTCGGCACCCCCTGCTATGGATTAAAGTATCGCCCCCAGCCCCGGCGTTACTCGAACACCCGGGCTCTCCCTCTCCAGGAACAGTCATCGATGGAACATCGTGAAGCGCTGCTTGCGCTGCGAACCTTTCTTTCAACGCAGATTCTCGGCCAGGAAAAACTCATCGAGCGCCTGCTCATCGCCCTCCTCGCCGACGGTCACATGTTGGTCGAGGGTGCGCCAGGCCTGGCCAAGACCAAGGCCATCAAAGAGTTGGCCGAAGGCATTGAAGCGCAGTTCCATCGTATCCAGTTCACCCCTGACCTGTTGCCGGCCGACATCACCGGCACCGAGATCTATCGCCCGGAAACCGGCAGCTTCGTGTTCCAGCAAGGCCCGATCTTCCACAACCTGGTGCTGGCCGACGAAATCAACCGCGCCCCGGCCAAGGTCCAGTCGGCCCTGCTGGAGGCCATGGCCGAGCGCCAGGTCAGTGTCGGGCGCAGCACCTATGAGCTGTCGCCCCTGTTTCTGGTGATGGCGACCCAGAACCCCATCGAGCAGGAAGGCACCTACCCCCTGCCCGAAGCCCAGCTCGACCGCTTCCTGATGCACGTGAAAATCGGCTTTCCCGACGCTGCCGTCGAACGCCGCATCCTGCAACAGGCCCGTGGCGAAGCCCTGAACGGCGAAACCAAGCCCGAACGCCGGGTCAGCCAGCAGGCGATTTTCGCCGCGCGCAAGGAAATCCTCGGCCTGTACATGGCCGACGCCGTGGAGGAATACCTGGTGCAACTGGTCATGGCCACCCGCACCCCGGCCAAGTTCGACCCGGAGATGGCCGAGTGGATCGCCTACGGCGCCAGCCCCCGGGGCTCGATTGCCCTCGACCGCTGCGCCCGGGCCCATGCCTGGCTGGCCGGGCGCGACTTCGTCAGCCCGGAAGATATCCAGGCCGTGCTGTTCGACGTATTGCGCCACCGCATCATCCTGTCCTTTGAAGCCGAAGCCGCAGGCATCGACCAGGACCGGGTGGTCCAGCGTATTCTCGACGTCGTTGCCGTCGCTTGACCCCCATGAGCCCGAGCCCCAAGACCGCCGAACCCGGCATCCGCATCAGCCTCGCCGAGCTGATCGAGATGCGCCATCGGGTGCGCGAAGTGCAGCTGTTCTCGACCCCGAGCCAACGCAGCCCGCTGATCGGCCTGCACCACTCGAAACTCCGCGGACGCGGGGTCGACTTCGATCAGGTGCGGGTCTACCAGGCCGGCGACGACGTGCGCACCATCGACTGGCGCGTGACGGCGCGCACCCAGGAACCGCACACCAAGCTGTTCCATGAAGAACGCGAACGGCCGATTTTCATCATGGTCGAGCAAAGTCGCCGGCTGTTCTTCGGTTCCGGGCTGATGTTCAAATCGGTGCTCGCCGCCCAGGCCGCGAGCCTGATCGGCTGGGCCGCCCTGGGTCACAACGACCGGGTCGGCGGCCTGGTGTTCGGCGATGACGAACACTACGAAATCAAGCCGCGCCGCAGCAAACAGAGCCTGTTGCAGCTGCTCAACCGCCTGGTGCGGGTCAACCAGTCGCTGCACACCGAGACCGAACCCGAGCGCGACGCCCTGGGCACCGCCCTGCGCCGTGGCCGCGAAGTCCTGCGCCCGGGCAGCCTGGTGATCGTGATCTGCGACGAGCGCGCCCTGTCCGACGCCGCCGAACAACAGCTGAGCCTGCTTTCACGCCATTGCGACCTGCTGCTGATGCCGCTGTCCGACCCCCTCGACCACGCCCTGCCCGCCGCCGGCCTGCTGCGCTTTGCCGAGCGTGGTGCGCAGCTGGAGCTCGACACCCTGAATTACGACCTGCGCCAGGCCTACCGCGCCATGAGTGAGGCGCGCATCGCCCGTTGGGAGCTGCTGGCGCAAAAGCTGCGGGTGCTGCTGATGCCCCTGAGCACCCAGAGCGAGATGGTCGAACAGCTGCGCGAATACCTGAACCCGCAACGTCCGGGTAAATCCCGATGAGCAGCCTCGAACAACTGCAGCCCTTGATGGCCCCGCCCGCCATCGGCTTCTGGCCGCCCGCCCCGGGCTGGTGGCTGCTGCTGGTGCTGCTGCCGTTGCTGGGGTTCGGCCTGTGGCGGCTCAAACGCTGGTGGCCGCGCAAGCGCCCCGTCGTGCGCGCCGAACTGCCCCTGGACCCGGTGCGCCTGGCGGCCCTGGCCGAACTGGCGCTGCTGCCCAAGCCCTACGACGGCGCACCGGCCGGGGCCTGGCTGCAACAGCTCAATGCGCTGCTCAAGCGCCTGTGCCGCAACCACTACCCCTACAGCCAGAGCCATACCCTGAACGGCCGCAAATGGCTGGCGTTTCTCGACAACCGCTGCCCGGCTGCGGGGCTGACGCGCTGGATGGTGCTGGTGGAAGGCGCCTACAAGCCCGAGTGCAAGCTCGACGACAAAGCCATCGCCGGCCTGACCCAGGCGGTCGACACCTGGATCCGCAAACATGTTTGAGTTCGCCTGGCCCTGGGTCTTTGCCCTGTTGCCACTGCCGTGGCTGCTGCGGGTGCTGCTGCCGGTGGCCGACAGCGGCGAGCCGGCGCTGAAGATCAGCTTCCTCACCGAACTCGAAGGCCTGGCCCGGCGCCGGGCCCGGGCCAACCTGCCGGCCTGGCGCCAGCAGGCACCGTTCATCCTGCTGTGGCTGTTGCTGCTGCTGGCTGCGGCCCGTCCCCAATGGCTGGGCGAACCCCTGCCGGTGGCGGCCAGCGGTCGCGACCTGCTGGTGGCGGTGGACGTGTCCGGCTCCATGGACTTCCCCGATATGCAGTGGCTGGACGAAGACGTCA
This sequence comes from Pseudomonas sp. MF09150, assembly GCF_059862355.1. Classification (NCBI taxonomy): domain Bacteria; kingdom Pseudomonadati; phylum Pseudomonadota; class Gammaproteobacteria; order Pseudomonadales; family Pseudomonadaceae; genus Pseudomonas; species Pseudomonas sp. MF09150. Next base: position 552,983 of record NZ_JCBCUS010000001.1, read on the forward strand.
GCCGCCTGAGCCTGGTGCAGCACCTTCTGGGGGACTTTCTCGAAGGCCGCGAAGGCGACCGCGTGGGCCTGATCCTGTTCGGCAGCAAGGCTTACCTGCAGGCGCCACTGACCTTCGACCGCCGCACGGTGCGCATCTGGCTGGATGAAGCGAAGATCGGCATCGCCGGTAAAAATACCGCCATCGGCGATGCTATCGGCCTGGCCCTGAAACGCCTGCGCCAACGCCCGGCGCAAAGCCGGGTGCTGATCCTGGTGACCGACGGCGCCAACAACGGCGGCGAAATCGACCCCCTGACCGCTGCGCGCCTGGCCGCTGAAGAAGGGGTGAAAATCTACCCGATCGGCATCGGCGCCGACCCCGAGCAAAGCGGCACCCAGGGCCTGCTGGGGCTGAACCCGAGCCTCGACCTGGACGAGCCGGCCCTCAAGGAAATCGCCACAGTCACCGGCGGCCGCTACTTCCGCGCCCGCGACGGCCAGGAGCTGCAAGCCATCAAGGAAACCCTCGACCAACTGGAGCCCGTGGCCCAGCAGCCGACCCAGGCGCGCCCGGCCCAGGCACTCTATAGCTGGCCGCTGGCCCTGGCGCTGATTTTCAGCATGCTGCTGGTGGTGCGCGAGCGCTGGCCGGAGAACCCGCTGCAACGGTTTTTCACCAAGGCGCACTTCCTGCAACCGGCCCATGACTGGCGCGAGCGTCTCAAACGCCTGCGCCTGCGGAGGCGTCGATGATCGCCGCGCTCTGGCCGCACTGGTTCCGCCCCGCCTGGCTGCTGCTGTTGCTGCCGCTCGGCTGGCTGCTGTGGCACCTCTGGCATCGGCAAAAACGCGCCGGGCGCTGGCAGATGATCCTGCCACCGGCCTTCCATGCTGCCCTGCTCAGCGGCGGCAACGGCCGTGAGAGCAAAATGCCCTGGGTGGTGCTCGGCCTGGCGTGGCTGATCGCTGTCCTGGCACTGCTCGGCCCCAGCTGGCAGCGTGTGGAGCAAATCAGCCAGAAGCCCGCCGACCCGCTGGTGGTGCTGCTGGAGCTGACGCCGCAAATGCTTGCCAGCGACGTGCCGCCCAACCGCCTCGAACAGGCGCGGCGCAAGCTACTGGACCTGCTGCAACTGCGCAGTGACGCGCAGACCGCCATCGTGGTCTACGCCGGCAGTGCCCACACCCTGGTGCCGCTGTCGGACGACCTGGCCACCAGCCGCAACCTGCTCGAAGCGCTCAAGCCGTCGATCATGCCCGAGGCCGGCCAGCGCGCCGACCTCGCGGTGCACAAGGCCCTGCAACTGCTGGACCAGGGCGCCCTGGGCCAGGGCCGGATCCTGTTGATCGCCTCGTCCCTCAGCGAACAGGAACGCCAAGGCATCCGCCAGGCCCTGGGTGGCCGTGCACCGCAACTATTGATGCTGGGGATCGGCAGCCGTGACGGTGCACCGGTAACCCAGGAAAACGGCAGCCTGCTCAAGGATGACCAGGGCGCGATCCTGGTTTCGCGCCTCGACAGCCCGAGTCTGAAAAGCTTCCTCGGCGACCTCGGCGGGCGTTATCGCCAGGTGCGCCTGGATGACAATGACTTGCGCGGCCTGGGCCTGCTGGGTGGCCCGCGCAACCTGCGCGACGACGGCCAGACCCTGCAACTCGACACCTGGGCCGACCAGGGTTACTGGCTGCTGTTGCCGCTGTTGTTGCTGGCGGCCTGCGCCGGGCGCCGTGGCTGGCTGTTCTGCCTGCCGCTGCTGTTCATGCTGCCGCAGCCCAGCTACGCCTTCGAGTTCAACGACCTGTGGCTGCGGCCCGACCAGCAAGGCCAGCGCCTGTTGCAACAGCAACGCCCCGCCGACGCGGCGCGGCACTTCCAGGACCTGCAATGGCAAGGCGTGGCCCTGTATGAGGCCGGCGACTACGCCGCTGCCGCTCAGCGCTTTGCCGAAGGCAGCGACGCCCGCGCCCACTACAATCGTGGCAACGCCCTGGCCCGCAGCGGTGAGCTGGAGGCCGCGGTGGACGCCTACGAACAGGCCCTGGAGTTGCAGCCCGACCTGCAACCGGCGCTGCAGAACAAGGCCCTGGTCGAAAGCCTGCTGCAAGAACAACAGGTGACCACCCCCGAGCTCCCGGACAAGGAGCAGCCTGGCGACGGCGACGAAGCCGGCACCTCGGCGCAATCGGGCGCTGCCAACCAAGGCTCCCAGGCACCCGGCGAACACGAAAACCAGGGGCAGAACCCGCCTGCGGGCAATGGCCAGGGAGACGAAGAGCAACCTGCGGACACCCAGGCCCAGTCCGGGCAGTCCGATGTGCCAGGTTCCGAACTGGGTGACGAGCGCACCACCACACCACCCCTGCGCGCCGGTGCAGAGACCCTGGACGGCGAGCGCCGGCAGGCATTGGAGCAATGGCTGCGCAAGATTCCGGACGACCCCGGCGAATTGCTGCGGCGCAAATTCTGGTACGAACAGCAACAACATCAGGATCAGGGAAAAACTCGATGACCCGCTTCACCGCCCTCTTGCTCACCTTCTTTCTCTGGGCCTCCCTGGCCCAGGGCGCCGGGCTGGTCGCCAGTGTCGACCGCAGCCGGGTGAACTCCGGAGAAACCGTGGAGCTGACCCTGGAGTCCAACGACGTCACCCTGTTCGGCAAACCCGACCTGGCGCCGCTGGAGCCGTCGTTCGAGGTGCGCGGCACGCGCCAGGTCAACCAGTTGACCACCCTGAGCGATGAAAGCCGCGCCACCACGCGCTGGATCATCACCCTGCTGCCACGCCAGACCGGCACCGTGCTGATCCCGGCCCTGCAACTGGGCGAGGTGCAGAGCCAGCCGATCACCCTGCAGGTGATCGAGAGCGCTGCGCAACTGCCCGACAGCCGCATGGAGCCGGTGTTCATCGACGTCAGCCTCGACCAGGACAGCGTCTACGTGCAGGCCCAGGCCCTGTTGACCCTGCACATTTACCATTCGGTGGCGCTGTACGACGACAGCAGCCTGACCCCGTTGCAGATCGGCGACGCCCGAGTCGAACAGCTGGGCGAGCAGCGCACCTTTGAGAAGGTCATCAATGGCGTGCGCCACGGCGTGATAGAGATGCGCTACGCCATCTACCCGCAACACAGCGGCGCGCTGCTGATCCCGGCGCAGACCTTCAGCGCGACCATGGTCGACGTCAAGCCAAGCCAGGAGCCGGCGCCCTTGGGGCCCAAGCCGGGCAAGCTGATCCACGTCAGCTCCGCCGAAATGCCGCTGTCGGTCAAGGCCAAGCCCGCCGCCTACCCGGCCGACGCTCCCTGGCTGCCGGCCCGCAGCCTGAGCCTGAGCGAAAGCTGGAACCCGGAGCCGGACAATCTGCAGGTCGGCGACTCGGTGACCCGCAGCCTGACCCTGCGCGCCGAAGGCCTGTCCAGCTCGCAACTGCCGCCCCTGCCCAGCAGTGAAGTCAGCGGCCTGCGCAGCTACCCGGACCAGCCGCAGTTGAGCAACCAGAACAGCGAGCGCGGGCTGATCGGCATTCGCGAAGACAGCCAGGCCCTGGTGCCCAACCGCAGCGGCAACATTGAACTGCCGGCGGTGGAAGTGGTGTGGTGGAACACCTTCGAAGACCACCTGGAACGCAGCACCCTGCCCGCCCGTACCCTGCACGTGGCGAACAACCCGAGCCTGGTGGTCGACACCCCGGCCGGCAACCCGACACCGAGCAGCAGCGTCGACAATTCCAGCCTCTGGGCCTGGCAACTGAGCACACTGCTGCTGGCCTGCACCACCCTGATCGGCTTCGGCCTGTGGTGGCGCGCCCGCTGGCAACCGGCGATCCTGCGGGCGGCGCAAACCGGGCCCAGCCCGCGCACGCTGCTCGACGACCTGAAACGCGCGAGCCTGGCCAACGACCCTCAGGCCACCCGCCAGGCCCTGGATGCCTGGGCTCGCCAGCAACCGGAAACCCTGGCCGACATGGCCGCACGCTTCGTGCCGCTGTCCGACGCCCTCGACGGCCTCAACGGCGCGCTCTACAGCGAAACCGGCCAATACTGGCAAGGCGAAGAACTGTGGCGCGCGATTCGCACCATCCCCATCAATGAGCGGGTCCAGGCCCCGGTGGCCGACACCAGCAGCCTGCCGCCCCTTTACCCTAAGTAGGGCCGCGGCAAGCTTTGAGCTTCTAGCTACAAGCTTGCCGCTGCTTTCTGGAGCTTATTTTGCGACTGTTCCACACCTCCGACTGGCACCTGGGGCAGAACCTCCACGGCCAGGAACGCGACTTCGAACATTCCAGCTTTCTCGACTGGCTGCTGCGCCAGCTCAAGCAGGAGCAGCCCGATGTGCTGCTGATCGCCGGCGATATCTTCGACACCGTCAACCCGCCGGTCAAAGCCCAGGAAGGCCTGTACGACTTTATCGTCAGCGCCCACGAACAGCAGCCGCTGCTGACCATCGTGATGATCGCCGGCAACCACGACTCCGGGGCTCGCATCGAACTGCCCGCGCCCTTGATGCGGCGCCTGCGCACCCACGCCCTGGGCCGGGTGCTGTGGCTGGATGATGGCCAGCTCGACGCCGAACGCCTGCTGCTGCCATTGCCCGACGCCAGCGGCGCGATTGGCGGCTGGTGCCTGGCGCTGCCCTTTTTGCGCCCGGCCGAAGTCACTGGTGCGCAACTGGGCGACGACTACCTCAAGGGCATCGGCCAGGTGCATGCACGCCTGATCGCCGCCGCCGAGGCCAAGCGCGAGCCGGGTCAGGCCCTGATCGCCATCAGCCACGCGCACATGGCCGGCGGCTCGATCTCGGAAGACTCCGAGCGCAGCCTGATCATCGGCAACGCCGAAGCCCTACCCGCCAGCCTGTTCGGCCCAAGCATCAGCTACGTCGCCCTCGGCCATTTGCACAAACCGCAAAAGGTCAACGGCGAAGAGCGCATCCGCTACAGCGGTTCGCCGATCCCGCTGTCGTTCTCGGAGATCGACTACAAGCACCAGATCCTCGACGTGCGCCTGGACGGCGAGACCCTGGTCAGCGTCGAACCCAGGCTGATTCCCCGCGCCGTGCACCTGCAACGTCTGGGCCCAGCGCCACTGGCCGAGATCCTGCTGCAACTGGGGCAACTGCCGGACATCGACCTGCTGGCCGACGAACAGCGCCAGCCCTGGCTGGAAGTGCGGATACGGCTCGACGAACCCCAGCCCGACCTGCGCCAGCAAGTGGAAACCGCCCTGCAGAACAAGGCCGTGCGCCTGGTGCGGATCGCCGCCGAATACGCCGGCAACCGTACTGGCGACAGCAGCGAGGACGGCGCGCAACTGATCGAACTCGACCAGCTCAGCCCCCAGGAGCTGTTCAGCCGCGCCTGGCACGACAGCTACGGCAGCGAGGTCGACGAACAGACTCTCAAGGACTTCGCGGTGCTGCTGCAGGACGTGCAGATGGAGACCGAACAACCATGAAGATTCTTGCCATCCGCCTGAAAAACCTGGCCTCACTGGCCGGCCCGTTCGAGATCGACTTCACCGCCGAGCCCCTGGCCAGCGCCGGCCTGTTCGCCATCACCGGCCCTACCGGTGCCGGCAAGAGCACCCTGCTCGACGCCCTGTGCCTGGCCCTGTTCGGCGCCGTGCCGCGCCTGAGCAATATCGGGCGCGAGACCAAGGTCCCGGAGGTCGACAGCGAGATCCTCACCAGCGACCCGCGTACCCTGCTGCGCCGTGGCACCGGCAGCGGTTATGCCGAGGTCGACTTTGTCGGCATCGACGGCCGTCGCTACCGCGCGCGCTGGGAAGCCAACCGCGCCCGGGACAAGGCCAACGGCAAGTTGCAGGGCAGCCGCCAGAGCCTGACGGACCTGGACCAGGAACAGCTGCTGAGCAACCAGAGCAAAAGCGAATACAAGCAACTGATCGAAGCCAAGCTCGGGCTCAACTTCGAGCAATTCACCCGCGCGGTGATGCTGGCCCAGAGCGAGTTCAGCGCCTTCCTCAAGGCCGATGACAAGGACCGCAGCGAACTGCTGGAGAAGCTCACCAACACCGCGATCTACAGCCAACTGGGGCGGCGCGCCTACAGCAAAAGCAAAGAAGCTGAAGAGGTACACAAGGAGCTCAAGGCCCAGGCCAGCGGCATCGTCCCCCTGGAGCCCGAGGCCCGGGCCGAGCTGGATCGGCGCTTCGACGACGCCCAGCAGCAGCTCAAAACCCAGCAGGCCCAACTCAAGCAGCTAGAACAGCAGAACACCTGGCTCAAGGAGCTGCGGCAGTGGCAAGAGGCGCAGCACAGCGCCAGCGAGCAGTTGCAAGCCGCCGAGCACGAGGGGCAAACCCTGGCCCCGGAACGCCTGCGCCTGCAGCGCCTGGAACACCTGGCGCCGCAGCGGCATCAGTTTCTGCGTCAGGCTGAACTGAGCCAGGCCCTGGAACCGCTGCGCCAGCAGATCGGGCAACAGGCCACGCAGCAGATCGACCTGCAACAGCGCCACGAACAGCTGCAACAGCAGCTGCTGGATGCCGGCGCCGCCCTGGCCCAGGCCCAGAGCCAGCACAGCGACAGCGTGCCGTTGCTGCGTGAAGCCTTTGCCGAACAGGGCAACCTGAGCCGCCTGAGCCAGAGCCTGGAGGATGCCGGGCAACAGCAGAGCCGCGCCGAAACGGCAAGCGTGGAAGGCCAGCAGAACATTGTGCAACTGCTGGAACAACAGCGCCTGGTGGGCGAGCGCCTGGAGCGAATCGCCGGGCAACTGGCGCAAAGCGCCGCCCTCGCGCCCCTGGGCGAGGCCTGGAATGTCTACCGCGAACGCTTGCAGCAGCTGATGCTGATCGGCAATCGCCTGAACCAGGGCCGAGCAGAACTGCCGGCCCTGGAACAGCAATCCAATACCGCCGCCCAACACTTGAGCGAGCAGCGTGCGCACCTGGAACTGCTCTACCGCGAAGCCGGCGCCGAACCCCAGGCCGTGGCCGAGCAGATCGAACTGCTGGACGGCCTGCTCAAGGACAACCGCAAGCAACAGCGCGCCATCGAGGACCTGGCACGGCTTTGGGCCCAGCAGCAGGAACTGGACCAGCGCGGCCAGGCCCTGTTGGACAAGCAGCAGGCAGTGGCCACCCAGCGCGAAGAACTGAACAAGGTCGGCTTGCAGGCCAAGGCCGAGCTGACGGTGGCTGAGCAGACCCTGAGCGTCACTCAGGCCCTGCTCGAACGCCAGCGGCTGGCCCGCAGCGCCAGTGTCGAAGAGCTGCGCGGGCAGTTGCAGGATGACCAGCCGTGCCCGGTGTGCGGCAGCGCCGAACACCCCTATCACCAGCCCGAAGCCCTGTTGCAGAGCCTCGGTCGCCACGACGAAAGCGAAGAGGCTAACGCGCGCAAGACCGTGGATGGCCTCAAGGAGCAACTCAACGAACTGCGGGCCCAGGTCCAGGGCCTGATCGCCCAGCAGAAAGAGTTTCTGCAACAGCAGGAGCAACTGGCGGTCCAGCAACAGGCCCTGGCCCCAAGCCTGCAAGCCCACCCGCAGAGCGCCAGCCTGCTGGACCAGGACCCGGCGAGACGGGACGCCTGGCTGCATCAGCAACTGGAGCAGTTACAGCAGAGCATCACCCAGGACGAAAGCCGCCAGGGTGCCCTGCTGACCCTGCAAAAAGACGCCGCACGCCTGCAACAGCAATTGCAGCTCGCCGTCGAAGCCAGCCAGCAGGCGACCCAGCACTTGCACAAACAGCAGGAGCAACTGGGCGCCGACCAACAGCGCCTGGAAGAAGAACTGGCCAGTTTCAATCAGTTGCTGCCGGCCGAGGTCCTCGACGGCCTGCGCCGCGACCCGGCCAACACCTTTGTGCAGCTGGACCAGCAGGTGCTGCAACGCATCGAGCAGTTGCGCGAGCACAAGGACGAGGCCGAGGAACAGCAACAGCGCCAACTGACCCTGGAGAAAGAACAGGACCGCCAGTTGACCCGTCAGCAGCAACTGGCAGACACCCAGCAGCAGTTCGCCGGGCTCAGCGCCCAGCAGCAGGCTTGCCAGCACAAACTCGCTGAGCTGCTGGGGCAACACAGCAGCGCCGAGCACTGGCAACAACACATGGATCAGGCCGTGGAGCAGGCTCGCAGCGCCCAGGCCGCAGCCCAGCAGCAACTCCAGGACCTGCATCAGCAACTGATCCAGCTCGGCGCCGAACTCAAGGCCCGCGAGGAACGGCGACTGGCTCTGGAGGATGAACAGCAACAACTGGCTGCCAGCATCCAACACTGGCGCGCCGGGCATCCCGAACTCGATGAGGAGGGGTTACAGCAACTGCTGGCTCTGGATGAACCACAGGTCCAGCAGTTGCGTCAGCGCCTGCAAGCCAATGACAAGGCCATCGAGCAGGCCAGGGTATTGCTGCAGGAACGTCAGCAGCGCCTGGAACAGCATCAGGCCCAGCACAACGGCAACCTCGCGGCCGAGGAATTGACCCAGGCCCTGGAGGCGTTGCAGCAGGAGGCCCTGGCCAGCGAACAGCAGGTGGCGGAACTGCGCGCGCAACAGAGCGAAGACCAGCGCCGCCAGGACGCCAACCAGGCCCTGGGCCAGCGCATCAGCGACGCCTACAACGAATGGCAGCGCTGGGCGCGCCTCAACGCCCTGATCGGCTCGGCCACCGGCGACACCTTCCGCAAGATCGCCCAGGCCTACAACCTCGACCTGCTGGTGCACCACGCCAATGCCCAGCTGCGGCAACTGGTGCGCCGCTACCGCCTGAAACGCGGTGGCAGCATGCTTGGCCTGCTGGTGCTGGACACGGAAATGGGCGATGAACTGCGCTCGGTGCACTCGCTGTCCGGTGGCGAGACCTTCCTCGTATCCCTGGCACTGGCCCTGGGCCTGGCGTCCATGGCGTCGAGCACGCTGAAGATCGAATCGCTGTTTATCGACGAGGGCTTCGGCAGCCTCGACCCGGAATCCCTGCAACTGGCGATGGACGCCCTGGATGGCTTGCAGGCCCAGGGGCGCAAGGTGGCGGTGATTTCCCACGTGCAGGAAATGCACGAACGAATTCCGGTGCAGATCCAGGTCCGCCGACAAGGCAACGGCCTGAGCACCCTGGAGGTCAAATGAGTCAGGCCGCCGCGACCCTCTACTCCTTTCGCCGTTGCCCCTACGCCATGCGTGCCCGCCTGGCGCTGCGTTACTGCGCAGTGACAGTGGACATCGTCGAAGTCAGCCTCAAGGCCAAGCCGGCGCAGATGCTCGCGCTGTCGAGCAAAGGCACGGTGCCGGTGCTGGATGTGCAAGGCCAGGTGATCGATGAGAGCCTGGACATCATGCGCTGGGCCCTGGCCCGGCACGACCCGCAGGATTGGTTGCTGCGCCAGGACCCGGCGGCACAGGAGGCCATGGCGGCGCTGATCAGCGACAACGATCAGGGCTTCAAGCACTGGCTCAATCGCTACAAATACCCCGAGCGCCATCCGCAGGAGTCCATGGCGCACTACCGCGCCCAGGGCGAACTGTTTTTGCAACGGCTGGAACGTTTATTGAGCGAGCGCGATTACCTGCTGGCCGAGCACATGAGCCTGGCAGACGCAGCCCTGGTGCCTTTTGTGCGCCAGTTCGCCCATGTCGACCGCGAATGGTTTGCCCAGGCGCCCTACCCGCGCCTGCAGGATTGGCTGCGGCGGATCCTGGACTCGGAACTGTTCGTGGCGGTGATGGCCAAGCCAAGCTGATCGACCCCGGCGCCGGTGATATCACGGGCGCCCTGGCAGGCCCGGCGCAGATTCAGTCCTGCAACAGACTCAGCATGCGCTCGCGCGAGGCTTCCGGTTCGCCTTCGACCGGCTGCGCCGCCGAGACGATCGGGGTGGAATAGAGAAACAGAAGTACCACTGCCAGACGCATGACCATGCTGTCGATCCTTTGCTGGGAAAGAGTCAAAAAGTTAGCGTCAAATTTAAACATATGGCGATATGACATTACCAAGACTATTTCCCGGCCCCAGGCTCGCGTGTCGCAAACACGTGATGCAGGAGCGACATCACTGCTGACCCCGCCGAGTGACCGAGGGGGGAGCCAATGACTTCGCTCCTGCATACGCTGCTTGAAAACAGGGGTGGTTGAACGCTCAGTGCTGGGTCTTGTGGTCCAGGGCGGCGTAGAAGTTGGCGCTCTGTTGCAGGTATTTCTGGGTGTAGGTGTTGGTGCGCGACTGTTTGCTGCTGACCTCGGAGCTGGCGCTGGCAGGCAAGGCCACGGTGGCGGAGATGGCGGAAGCGGCGATCACGGAGAAGAGATTGAAGTTCATGGCGGTAACCCTCGGATGCAGTTGGTTGACTTCCCGTATGGCGGTTGAGCCCGGGCGGTGAAGCAAAACTACGCCCGAGGGTGGGCGCGTTGAAATTCATTGCACAAGTAGCGGATATCAGTGGGATTAATACAAGGAGGCAGGCCCCGTAAACCGGGGCCTGCGGCCTATTGACGCACCAGGAACTTGATGTCGCTGGGGGCATCGAACGCCAGTTTCTGTACGGTTTTACCCAGCAGGCCGGTGTTCCGGTCGCGCTCGACGACCACGATCTGGTTGCTTTTCTGGTTGGCGATCAAGACGAACTTGCCGCTGGGGTCGAGGCTGAACTCCCGTGGATGGTCGCCCTCGACCGAGCGCCGTTGCAGTTCCTTGAGCTGGCCGCTAGCCGGGTCGATGGCGAATACCAGCAACTCGTTGGCGGTGCCGCGATTGCTGACATACAGGAACTTGCCGTCCGCCGAGGCATGCAGGGCTGCACCGGCGCGCTTCTCAGGCGGCTGCTCGGCGGCCAGGTCGACCAGTTGGCGCTGGGTCAACTGCCCGGCCTGGTAATCGAACACCGCGACCTGGGCACTCATTTCCATGCTCAGGTAAGCGTGCTTGCCATCGGCGCTGAACAGCAGATGGCGCGGGCCGCTGCCCGGCGGCAGGCTGACGAAGGCCGGCTTGGCGGCGGTCAGCGGCAGCTCGGGGTTGGCCTTGGGGTCGTAGCGGTAGACGAAGATCTTGTCGGCGCCCAGGTCATTGGCGAAGACAAATTGCCCGTCAGGGGCTGAGACCACGGAATGCACGTGGGCCGAAACCTGACGCTCCGGATTGACCCGACTCGCCGGGTGGCTGCTCAGTTGCACCGGCGGCGACAGCTTGCCCTCGGGGCTGACCGGCAATACCGCCAGGCTGCCGCCCGGGTCTTCGCTCACCGAGTAGTTGCCGACGAACAGATAGCGGCCATCGGCGCTGAGGCTGGAATGGGTGGGTTCATTGCCCAGGCTTTGCACCTGATTGATCAGGCGCAGCTGGTGGCTCTTGGGGTCGAGGCGAAAGCTGCTGACCCGGCCCACCGGATCGGCCTGGCCGGGGCCGTTTTCATTGACCGCAAACAGCAGTTTCTGGTCCCGGGACAGTGTCAGCCAGGACGGGTTGGCGCTCTTCACCACTTGCAGCGCCTTGGCCGCGATCTGCCCGGTGCTGCTGTCGAACTGCAGGCGGTAGATCCCTTCGCTGGTGCCCTGGGTGTAGGAACCGACCAACAGTTCGTGGCTGTCCACAGGCGCCGCCTGGACGCCCATGGCGCCGACACTGCCGGCCATCAGCAGAGGCCAGAAACTACGCATCTTCATCGTGCTCTTCCTCATCATCGCGGGCAGTGAACGCGCTCATGCACACCAGGCGGTGCTCGCCGGAATCGCCAAGGATGGTCCAGCTTTGCAAGGTCTCATCGAAGGTTGCGGCCTGCACCTGGGCCAGGCTGAAGTTCCAGCGCTTGGCTGCCCGGCCGTCCATGCATTCGATCAGCAACTGCTGGTCGTCGAGGGAGAAATCAAAGGCATGCAGGCCGTCGATCTCCAGCATGTCGCAGGTTTCAAGGGCGGTGAGCAAAGTAGCGGTCATGGCAGTCAATCATCAAAAGGGAAAGCCGCAATGATAGCTGCTCAGACCCCGGCCGACCTAAAAGAGTCGCGCGAAGCTGTAGCCGCTGCCGAGCCCGCGAGGCTGCGCTGGCTGGAATGAACGCCGTGGCGTGTCAGGTGGACATGGGCCGCACTGGGGGCATAAAAAAGCCGCAACCTGGGTTGCGGCTTGTTGGACGGCGGGCCGTCAGTGGGCGAACAGCGAGTTGCCCTTCTGCCCGGCCAGTTTCTCCGGTTTGATCAGGAAGCGTGCCAGCGCTGGCAGCAGCCACAGCGCGCCGAACATGTTCCACAGCAGCATGAAGGTCAGCATCAAGCCCATGTCGGCCTGAAACTTGATTGCCGAGAAGATCCAGGTCGCCACGCCAATGGCCAGGCACAGGCCGGTGAAGAGCACGGCCTTGCCGGTGGATTTCAGCGTCTGGTAGTAGGCCTCTTGCAGCGGCAGGCCGGCGCGCAGGAAGCTTTCCAGGCGGCTGTAGATATAGATGCCGTAGTCGACCCCGATCCCCACCCCGAGCGCTACCACCGGCAGGGTCGCCACCTTGACCCCGATGCCCATGAACGCCATCAGCGCGTTACCCAGCACCGAGGTCAGCACCAGTGGCAGCACAATGCACAGGGTCGCCGCCCAGGAACGGAAGGTGATCATGCACATAGTGGCGACGCAGATGTAGACCAGGATCAGGATGATCAGCTCCGACTCCTTGATCACTTCGTTGGTCGCGGCTTCGATACCGGCGTTCCCCGCAGCCAGCAGGAACTCCAGGCCATCCTTGTTGTGCTCGTTGGCGAACTCCTGCACCGCATGCACCGCCCGGTCGAGGGTCGCGGCCTTGTGGTCATTGAGGAAGATCAGCACCGGCGCCAATGAGCAGTTGTTGTTGTACAGACCATCGGCACGGGAGATGGAGTTGTTGAGTACGTCCGGGTTGCGCGACAGGGTCTCCCATTTCAGGTTGCCTTCGTTCATGCCCTTGATCATCTGCTTGGACACGGTCACCAAGGAGATCGCCGACTGCACGCCCTCGGTGTTCTGCATCTTCCACATCAGCTCGTCGATCGGCGCCATGGCCTCGTAGCGCGAACAGCCTTCGGCGGCAGTCTTGACCATCACCACCAGGACGTCGGAGCTGGTGGAGTAATTATTGATGATGAAGCTGTTGTCCTTGTTGTAGCGCGAGTCCGGACGCAGTTCCGGCGCGCCCTGATCGAGGTCGCCGATCTTCAGGTTCTGGCTGTACCAGAGGCCGCCACCGAAGGCCACCAGGGCCAGGGCGATGGACACCGGTGCGACTTTCGGGCTGGCAAAGTTCGACAGCAGGCGCCAGAACGAATGCTCGCGGGTCGCGTCTTTCTTGCTGCGTTCGATCGCCCGCTTACTGATGCCGACATAGGAAATCGCCACCGGCAACAGAATCAGGTTGGTGAACACAATCACCGCCACGCCGATCGACGCGCCGATGGCCAGCTCGCGGATCACCCCGATATCGATGATCAGCAACGTGATAAAGCCCACCGCGTCGGCCAGGATCGCGATCATCCCCGGCAGGAACAGTTGGCGGAACGTTCGCCTGGCCGCCGTCAGGGCGTTATCCGCCCCGCTGGATTGCAGGGCGATGCCGTTGATCTTCTGCACCCCGTGGGAAATGCCGATGGCGAAGATCAGGAACGGCACCAGCATCGAATACGGGTCCAGCCCGAAACCGAAGGCGTGCATCAACCCCAACTGCCAGACCACCGCCACCAGGGTGGTGATCAGTACCGCGATGGTGCTGCGGATGCACCAGGTGAACCAGTACAGCAGCACCAGGGTGATGACGAAGGCGATACCGAAGAACATCACCACCATGATCAGGCCATCGATCAGGTCGCCGACTTTCTTGGCGAAACCGACGATGTGGATCTTCACATTTGGGTTCTGCGCCTCGAACTTGTTGCGGATCTTGTCTTCCAGTTCGTGGGAGAACTTCTGGTAGTCCAGGGCCAGCAACTTGCCCTGGTCCTGCGGGTCCGGGTAGGACTCCAGCAGCGGAATGTCGACGATGCTCGACTTGAAGTCGTTGGACACCAGGCGCCCGACCTGCCCGGACTTGAGCACGTTATTGCGCAACTGCTCCAGGCTGTCGGCCGAACCGTCGTAACTCTGCGGGATCACCTCACCGCCGGCAAACCCCTCTTCGGTGACTTCGGTCCAGCGCACGCTGGGGCTCCACAGCGACTTGAGGCCCGAGCGATCGACGCCGGAGATGTAGAACACCTCGTCGTTGATTTGCCGCAGGGTCTCCATGTACTCCTTGCTGAAGATGTCACCGTCCTTGGCCTCCACCGAAATGCGCACGGTGTTGCCCAGGTTCGCCAGGTCGTTGCGGTGCTCCATCATTTTTTCAATGAAGGGATGCTTGAGCGGGATCATTTTTTCAAAGCTGGTGGACGGCCGGATCAGCGTCGCCTGCCAGAACAGGAAAATACTCACCACCAGGCAAATCAGGATCACTGCCGGGCGGTTGTTGAAAATCAGGCGCTCGAGAAACGTCGCCTTGTCTTGATGATGACTGCTCATGATGTCCCCGCCTTCTTATTATGTGCCCGGCTCATTTGCTCAGCTCAGCGCCTGTCGGCGAGGTCGTGCGTACGCCACCCTGCCCCACCAGAATCAAATTGCCGTCGCCCGCGGCCGTCACCGCCGACAAGGAGATGCGGTCGGGACGGTTGAAGACGCTGAAGGTCAGGCCGTGGTCATGGCTTTGCACCACACTGCCGCCGTTGCCGACGATCACCAGGGTGCCGTCGTCGAGCAGGGTCGCGCCCGACAGGCCGAACTCCAGGGCACCACGAGCGGCGTTGAGCTCGACCTGGTCCCAGGTGCTGCCGAAGTCGGTGGAACGGTACAGGTTGCCGCGCAAGCCGTAGATCAGCAGGGTATTGGCTTCGGCGGTGCCGATCACGCCGAACAGCGAGCCGTGGTACGGGCCTTCGAGGCGCTCCCAGGTCTGGCCCCAGTCGGCGGAACGAAACAGACTGCCCTGCTCGCCGACAATCACCAGCCCCGCGTCCTTCACCGCGGCAATCGCGTTGAGGTGGTACTGGTCTTCGTTGTCCAGGCGGTCGCTGGCGTCTTCCCAGTGCTGGCCGCCATCGGTGGTTTCCAGCAAGGCGCCGTAGGCACCCACGGCAAAGCCGGTACTGGCGTCCTTGAACCAGACGTCGAGCAACGGCGCTTCACGCTTGAGGTCTTCGAATTGTTTGATCCAGGTGGCGCCACCGTCTGTGCTGGCGAGGATCTGCGCATCGTGGCCGACGGCCCAGCCCAGCTTGTCGTCGACGAAGTACACCGCCGTCAGCAGTTGCCGGGTCGGCACCTTGGCCTGGGTCCAGGTCTGGCCCTGGTCGTCGGAATAGAGAATGTGCCCACGGTCGCCGACCGCCACCAGGCGTTTGCCGGCGTGCACGACGTCGAGCATCAGGCTTTTGGCAGCCTTGGCCGACTCGGTGGAATAGACCGCAGCAGCGGCGGCATCGGTTGTCGCAACAGCGACTGCCGCCGTATCGGCAGCCTGGACGGGGACCGACAACGCGGCAACCCCCAACAGCGAGAGCGCTGTAGCCAGCAACGCGAATCTGCGTAAGGCCGGCGGGCGGCAACAACCCACACCCATGACAGGCTCACTCATAGACCTTTCCCCCATTATTATTGTTAGGTCATTCAACCTTTAAGGGCGCCGCGCAGGGCGTGCCTGACGATTGACTGATCCCGGATACCGTCCTGAAACCTGCAATCTAGAGCCCCTTCGGAAGCAGATCTATCCTATCGGGCTTTGGAAAGGTCTGACAATCGACACCGCGTTATCTTTTGTTAACTCGAGGCGATGAGACGATAGCTGAATGGCCTGCCATTCGTCGCCCTGATAAACACAAGCCGCCGGATAATTTGCAGAGGTTATCTGTAGCCGCTGTCGCCAGGCTCGGGCCGGGTTCAGACGCTGCTCATCTGCAGCACTGTTGATATGCCTGGGGAACAGCGGCGCTCATCAGGGCCAGTGCAGCCTCGTGCCTCGGCAGCGGCAACGGCGGGCTTGGATCTTGCGGCATGAAAAAGCCCCGCCCGGGGCGACCGGGCGGGGCTTGCGGTGTCAACCGATCAGGCCAGGCTTTTGCTCACGACTTCAAACACGTCGCTGGACAGTTCGCCCGAGGCGCGGATGCGTTCCAGTTCGGCTTTCATCAGTGCCTGGCGGGCACTGTCGTATTTGCGCCAGCGGGTCAGCGGCGCCAGCTGGCGCGAGGCGATCTGCGGGTTAAAGGCGTTGAGCTCGATCACCAGGTCCGCCAGGAAGCGGTAGCCGGAGCCATCCGCCGCATGGAAGTTGATCAGGTTCTGCCCGGCGAAAGCACCGATCAGCGCCCGCACCTTGTTCGGGTTCTTGATGTTGAACGCCGGGTGCTGCATCAGCGCCTTGACCCGCGCCAGGCCACCCGGCAGAGCGCTGGCGGCCTGGACGCTGAACCATTGATCCATGACCAGCGGGTTGTCCTTGAAGTTCTCGGCGAACAGTTCCAGGGCCCAGGCCTTTTCTTCCTCGTAAGGGGAATTGACCAGCACCGCCAGTGCGGTCAGGCGTTCGGTCATGTTATCGGCGTGCTCGAACTGCTCCTTGGCCGCCGCCGGCACCAGGAACTCCGGCTTGCGGCTGACCATCACGTACGACAGGGCAATGTTCTGCAATGCACGTCGGGCGAAATGTTCCGCCTCGGCCACATAAGGCGTGCGTTTGGACACTTCGCGATTGGTCTGATAACGCTGCCACAAAGGCTCGAACAGCTCATCGGCCAACTGCCGGCGGGCAAATTCGCGGGCAGCGTGGATGGCCTCGACGTCGGCCACTTCGCTGATTTCGGTGAGGTAGGCCTCGCCCGGCAGCGAGAGCATTTCCGCGACCATGGCCTGATCCAGGCTGTCATCGGTCAATACGCTGCGCAGCGCCGTGACCAGGCGCGGGTCCATCGCCAGGGCTTCGCCCTTCTGCTGCTGAGCGATCAGCTCCTGCAACACCTGCACCGACAATTGCTGGCCGGCGTCCCAACGGTTGAAACCGTCGCTGTCGTGTTGCATGAGGAACATCAACTGGTCGCGGCTGTAGGGGAAGCTCAGCTTCACCGGGGCCGAGAATCCCCGCAGCAGCGACGGCAACGGCTGTTCGGCGATGTCGACGAAGGTAAAAGTCTGCTCGGCCTCGGTCACCGACAACACACGGGACGTGCCCTGGGCGGTGGCTTCACCGACCAGGCGCAGGGCGATGTCGGCACCGGTGCTATCGAGCAGGCCCAGGGCCACGGGAATCACAAACGGCAGTTTCTCGACCTTGTCCGGGGTCGCCGGGCAGCTCTGGCGGAAGGTCAGGCTGTAGGTCTTGGCCGCCGGGTCATAGGCTTCGCTGACGGCCAGGCGTGGTGTGCCGGCCTGGCTGTACCAGCGCTTGAACTGGGTCAGGTCGACGCCGTTGGCATCTTCCATGGCCTTGATGAAGTCATCGCAGGTCACGGCTTGGCCATCGTGGCGCTCGAAATACAGGTCGCTGCCCTTGCGAAAGCCCTCGGCGCCCACCAGGGTGCGGATCATGCCGACGACTTCCGAGCCCTTCTCGTACACGGTCAGGGTGTAGAAGTTGGAAATCTCGATAAAGCTTTCCGGGCGCACGGCATGGGCCATGGGGCCGCCGTCTTCGGCGAACTGGTGGGTCCGCAGGTACGCCACATCCTGGATGCGCTTGACTGTCGGCGAGTTCATGTCCGAGGAGAACCCGGCATCGCGGAACACGGTAAAACCTTCCTTGAGCGACAGCTGGAACCAGTCGCGGCAGGTCACGCGGTTGCCCGACCAGTTGTGGAAGTATTCGTGGGCGACGATCGCCTCGACCCGCTGGTGCGCAGCGTCGGTCGCGGTTTCGGCGCGGGCCAGCACGGCGCTGGAGTTGAAGATATTGAGGCCCTTGTTCTCCATGGCACCCATGTTGAAGTCATTGACCGCCACGATCATGAAGATGTCGAGGTCGTACTCGCGACCGTAGGTCTCTTCATCCCAGCGCATGGATTTCTTCAGGCTGTTCATGGCGTGCTGGCACTTGTCGATGTTTTCCGGCTCGACATAAATGCGCAGCGCCACGTTGCGCTGGCTCATGGTGGTGAAGCTGTCTTCGACGCACCACAGGTCACCGGCCACCAGGGCGAACAGGTAGGCCGGCTTCATGAACGGGTCTTCCCAGGTCGCCCAGTGCCGGCCGTCTTCGCCGGGGCCACTGGCAATCGGGTTGCCGTTGGACAGCAGCACCGGGTAGCTGTGCTGCTCGGCCGACACGGTGGTGGTGAACCTGCTCATCACGTCCGGGCGATCGAGGTAATAGGTGATCTTGCGAAAGCCTTCGGCCTCGCACTGGGTGCAGAACATGCCGCTGGATTTGTACAGGCCTTCCAGGGCGGTGTTGGTTTCCGGATGAATGCGCACGCTGGTGTCGACAGTGAAGCGCTCGGCCGTCGGTTGCAGGGTCAGGTGGCTGTCGTCGAGCTGGTAGTCGGCGGCGCTCAGTTCGCGATCGCCCAGGCTGACCGACAGCAACTCCAGCAACTGGCCGTCCAGCACCAGCGGCGGCAGACCGGCGCCGCGTGCCGGGTTGCGCCGCATCACCAGTTGCGCATGGACCAGGCTGTGGTCCTCGAACAACTCGAAGGTCAGGTGCGTCTCGTCGATCAGGTACTCGGGCGCCTGATAGTCCTTCAGGTAAATCATCTTCGGTTGATCGGTGCGCATGGTTCGAATCCTTCTACTGATGCACGGCGAGCTGATAGGCCGTGTATTTACGAATATTGATCACGCCCGTGTCGAAGATCAGGTATTGGCCCTTGATCCCCAGCAACGTGCCTTCGGCAATCGGGTTCTTGTCCAGGTTGAAGCTGACGATCTTGGCCGGGTACTGCTCGACCGGGTAACGGATTTCCAACGGCTGTACATCGCTCAGCGCTTGGATCGCCTGCAGCCCGAAGCGTTCCTGCAAACCTTGCAGGCCCTCGGCGCAGGAGGCGAACAACTGTTCGCGCACGGCCACCAGGTCGACGGCGGGTGCGTCGCCCTTGAGCAGGGCGCGCCAGTTGGTCTTGTCGGCCACCTGGCTGCGCAGCAGGTCTTCGACGAAGCCCGATTGCTGGCGGGTGGCTACGCGCATGATCGGCAGCGCCTGGCTCGCGCCCTGGTCCAGCCAGCGGGTCGGCAGCTGGGTGGCGCGGGTGATGCCGACCTTGACCCCCGAGGAGTTGGCCAGATAGACCACGTGGTCGGTCATGCAGAATTGCTCGCCCCAGGACGGATCGCGGCAGGTGCCGGCGTCGTAGTGGCAACGCTCCGGGCTCATGATGCACAGGTCGCACTGGGCCAGCTTGGTCATGCACGGGTAGCAGTAACCCTGGCTGAAACTGGTCTTGGTCTTGCGTCCGCAATGGGAGCAGTGGATCGCCCCGAGGAACTCCAGGCGGACCTGGGTGCCGATCATCGGGTTGACCGGCACCTCCTGCTCGCCCAGGCGAAAGGCGTATTGAACGTTCGGCCCGTCAAGGCGCGCCGACATCTTGCTGATTGCACCGCGGCCAATCTCAATCAATGGATGGCATCCGACTTGAACAGGATGTTCGGCACCGGCGCCGACTTCGACGAGCATTCCTGCGGCCCCATGTAGCCGGTGCGCTCTTCCTCGGGCAGGTTCTGCATTTCCCAGGCGATGACCGCCTGCAACGACAGTTCACGCTGTTCGGCGGTGAGCTTGCGGCCGTCGGACCATTTGCCGATTTCCACCGCGAGCTTGAGGCTCTGGTAGATCTCCGGGGTGATGTTTTCGATCATTTCTACAAAAGAGGACATGCAACGGTCTCCAGCATTAAAGGGCCAGTTTACGGCGGCCATACAAGCCACCCAACAAACCTGTGAGGCATCCGACGAGCAACCCGCCGACGTGGGCGGCATTGGCGATTTCCCCGAAACCGATCATCGAGACCAGCCCGGACAGGCACAGCAGCAACCACACCAGCATCATCACCAGCACGCCGCGCGGCAGGCGATAGATCGGGTTGGGCGCCAGCAATTGATAGATCCAGCAATGCCCGAGCAGACCGTACAGGACCCCGGACAGGCCGCCGAACAGGGTCGGGCCGCTGAAATAGTATTGGGCGAAGTTCGAAACCAGGCTGAACAGCAGGGTCAGGCCCAGCAGGTTGATGCTGCCCTGGCGCAACTCGATGCGCCGCCCCAGCTCCCAGTACCACATGCCGTTCATGGCGATGTGCAGGAAACCGAAGTGGATCAGCATCGGCGTCACCAGACGCCACCACTGCCCTGCTGCCAGGCTGTCGGCCAGAGGCGTGAACTGGATGTAGTCGCCGGTGACGCGAAACTCGAGAAAGGTCAGCCAGCGCAGGGTGTCCAGGTTGTCGCCCAACAGGGTCACCGCGCACACGATCAGGCTCGCCAGCAGCACCAGGGCGGTCATCGGGCTGCGGCGCAACTGTTCCTTGAAGCCCGGGCGCGCGCCAGCGGTCGGCACTTGCGGCAGGTCCAGCTGCTGCTCGGGGTCGCCGCCGGGAAAGCGCTCGTACAACGCACGCACATCGGCACTGATCGAGTCCGGCACCCACAGTACCTGCTCGCCCGCCTCTTCGCTGACCCGGTGCGGCACCTGCATACGCTGCAGCAAGGTGACAAAACCGCTCAAATCCACCGCCAGCGGTAGACGCAATACTGCAACAGCACTCATCCCAGAGCCTCCGGCCGCTCAACATCGACCCAGACGAATTTATGTGGATCCAGGCGGGTTTCCTGGTCCAGGCGATAGGCCACCAGCTTGCCGTAGAGCACGGCACTGTAGTCCAGGCACGCCAGGTTGGCGCGCAACGGCGCCGGTTTGCCGCTGCGCCAGTAGTGGCCAACGAACAGCAACGGCTCGTCGCTGGCGTAGCGCAACAGGTTGCTTTTTTCACTGGAGGACAGCGGCATGCAGGCCACCGGCTCCGGCAGCGCATCGGGCTGGAACACGATGTCGCCGTAGGTCTGCGGGTCGTCTTCCCAGAACTTGGTGCGAAAGAACGAACGGGTCAGGCCATCGCCGCTGGTCATGGTCTGGCCATGGGGCAGGCGCATGTCGGTGCCACGCAGCAGGCGGTCGAAGGCCAGGCTGGCGAAGCTGTCGGGGAGCGCCGAGGCCTGGAGGAACACCTCGTCGATGCAGCCGTTGGGGTACTGCGCGCGCAGGGGCGCAATCAGCCCCGCATCCCAGCAGGCGTGCACCACGCGAAAACGCCCGGCATCGACGAACAGCGGCAGCTTGTAAAACCAGCCGAGGAAGTCATGCCAGTCGCCGGGGTGCTGCTCAAACTGGTTCAGGGTCTCGCTGAGCAGGCGCGCGTGGCGCGGCGTGTGCTCGCGCACGAACTGCTTGCCGCTGCCCGCAGGCGCCGGGGTGCTCCAGCCCAGGGCATTGAATTCATGGTTGCCCATGATGCACAGCGCCTGGCCGGCCTCGACCATGTCGTGGACGATATGCAGCGCTTCGCGGATTCGCGGGCCGCGGTCGATGATGTCGCCGAGGAACACCGCCATGCGTGACGGGTGCCGCCAGACGCCACCCTGCCTGTGGTAACCGAGCCGGTCGAGCAAGTGCTCAAGGGTCAGGGCGCACCCGTGCACGTCGCCGATCAGGTCGTAACTTCGCGCGGGATCGAGCATCAGTCGCCTCCACCACCCAGCCGGCTGCCCCAGCCGAGTTTGGTCCGGCAAACCTCGTAGTAGTTGTGGTCCAGCGGATGGATCAGGCGCAGCTTCTGCGCCTTCTTGCTGACCGTGACGGTGTCGCCGGGCGCACAGGTAAAGTGGTTCTGCCCGTCACAGGAGACTTGCGGATAGATCTGCATATCTTTGGACACGACGATTTTCAGCTCACTGTTGCCATCGACCACAATTGGCCGGCCTGACAAGGTATGGGGGTACATCGGCACAATCACAATGGCATCGAGCTTGGGATGCATGATCGGCCCGCCGGCCGACAGCGCATAGGCCGTGGAACCGGTCGGCGTGGCGACGATCAGGCCGTCGGCCTTCTGGCTGCAGACGAACTGGCCATCGATGTAGATTTCGAATTCGATCATCCGCGTCGACTTGCCCGGGTGCAGCACCACGTCATTCAGCGCGTCGCCCTGGCCGATGGCCTCGGCGTGACGGCGGACTTCGGCCTGAAGCAGGAAGCGGTTCTCCACCAGGTAGTGGCCGTCCAGCACCTCGGCGACCTTGATCTCCAGCTCGTCCGGGCGAATATCGGTCAAAAAGCCCAGGCTGCCGCGGTTGATCCCCAGCACCGGCGTGTTGTGCCGGGCCAGGGCGCGGGCGGCGCCAAGCAGGCTGCCGTCGCCGCCGACCACGATCACCATGTCGCAGACTTCACCGAGCATTTTGCGCGACGAGGTCTGCAGGCCGTGGCCTGGCAGCACGTCGGCGATGGTGTCCTCGAGGATCACGTGCAGGTGGCGTTCGAGCAGAAACCTTTTCAGTCGGCGAACTGTGTCAAGCACCTGCGAACTGCCCAGGCGACCGATAATGCCGATATTGCGAAATTGCTCCATGGGGCTCCTGCAGGGTTCTGGGGCGGGCAAAAGAGGGATTATGGGCGAAAGCCGGCCATAGACAAAATCCTTTCAGCCACCCTCCGAGGAGCTATGCTCGCAGAATGATCCTGTTTCCCGGCTTGCTCGACCTCCCCCGCCAGTTGCGCCACCCCGCGGTGCGCGACCTGGCCTGGGTCATCCTCGCCCCGCCCATGCTCGAACACACGCCCTGGCCCCAGCGTCATCCACTGGCCGGCAGCGACTGGGTGCAGGCGCCCGAACTGCTGGCCCACTGGCTGCGCCAACTCGACCAGGACCACCGCGCCCTGGAACATTGGCTGGCCCTGGCCACCACCCGGCGCCTGGGCCTGTACTACGAACGCTTGTGGCAATTCGCGGTGCGCCATGCCCCGGGGGTCGAGCTGCTCGCGGCCAACCTGCCGATCCGCCGTGCCGGGCACACCCTGGGCGAGCTGGACATGCTGCTGCGCGACCGCGACGGCGTGCATCACCTGGAACTGGCGATCAAGCTGTACCTCGGGCCGCAGGCCGGCAACGGCGAAGACAGCGCCCAGTGGCTGGGCCCGGGCTGCCATGACCGCCTGGACCGCAAGCTGGCCCATTTGTGCGAACACCAGTTGCCGATTTCAGCCCGCCCGGAAAGCCTCGATGTACTGACCGCCCTGGACATCACCCATTTCAGCGCCCACCTGTGGCTGGGCGGCTACCTGCTCTACCCCTGGCCCGGCCATGCCCATCCGCCGCTGGGCGCCCACCCCCGGCACCTGCACGGACGCTGGCTGCACCAGCATGACTGGCCGGCATTCCTGGCCCAGAGCCCACCCGGGCGCTGGCAACCCTTGCCGCGCCATGCCTGGCTGGCGCCGGCCCATTACCCCGACGAGCAGACCTGGAGCCCGGCCCAGCTCGAACACTGGCTGGCCGAGCTCGACCCCCATGCTCCGGCGCAATTGCTGGTGCGCCTGACGCAGAAAGCCCCGGCCCATTGGGAAGAAGCCGAGCGCCTGTTCCTGGTGGCCGACCTGTGGCCAAACGTGCCGGGGCAGGCTTGAGCGGCGGCCACCCGTCCATTGATCACCCCCTTTGGCCCACGCCCGCCCCCGGCTGAGTGGGGCTTAACGCCCGCCTCAGGTCATTCGTCCATATTTATGCTGCAGCAGCAAACGACCGCGAAACCCTGTACTAGGATACGAGGGCTGCACTCACTATCGTGCTCGATCAAGGGGTCAGGACATCCTCTTAAAACTCATGGTTATAAAGGCAATGACGCCGCCACCTGGACTCATGGATGAACCAATGAACTCACAACTGCTGTTCCCCCACATTGGCAAGGTCATCGCCAGCACCGGCAGCCGCAACTTCCCCCGCATGCTGCATGCCCTGATATTGACTCAGCTGGCGGTGGACGCGACCCACATCCGGCGCCTGCCGCTGGCCTCTGAAGCGCCTTCCCACGGCCGCAACGCCAGCGCCGCCAATGACACCGGCGACACCTGCGGGCCCGGATGGCTGGCCGCGACGGTGTACGACCGACGCAGCCACCAGCCTCTCTGCGACAGCTTCGCCGCAGCGGCGCACCGCGAGGCCGCGCCTGCCCGGCCCGGGGTGGCCAGTGCACAGATGCACCTGAGCAGTCACCGCGACGCCTACCGCTACATGATCTCGGTGTACCGCTGCGCCCATGCGCCGAACTTTTCCGCCCAGGAACGCATCATCCTCCAGGACTTTTCGTCACTGCTGCTGCCCATGGTGGAAACCCATATCAGCGCCCTGCAACCCGTCAGCAGCACCTGCCAGGCGGGCCCGGTGACGACGACCACGGTCCAGGGCCTGGAAAACCTGCGCCAGCGCTTTGCCGAACGCCTGGAGCAATCGGGCCTGAGCCTGTCGAACCGGGAGACGGAAGTCTGCATCGGCCTGCTCGCCGGGCGTACCGCGCCGGAGTTGGCGGAACAGTTCCGGCTCAAGGTCAACACCGTGGAAAGCTACCTCAAGCGCGCCTCGATCAAGATGGGCATCAGTGGCCGCAATTCGCTGCTGCGCTGGATGTACTCCGGCGATGAGGCCGCGGCCCCCTGCGCCGCTCGCGGCCTGGCCTAGGATCAGGCCGGGCCGCTTCGGCTCAATCCCGCGCCAGGGCCTCGATGGGGTCCAGGCGCGCGGCATTGCGGGCCGGCACAAAGCCGAAGACGATGCCGATCAGCGTGGAACAGGCAAACGCGGTGACGATCGAGCCCAGGGAAAACACCATCTGCCACTCCTTGACCAACAGTGAAAACAGGTAGCCGATGGCGAACGACAGACCGATGCCGATCGCCCCGCCTATCAGGCAGACCATCACCGCCTCCACCAGGAACTGCTGGCGAATGTCCGACTGCCGCGCCCCCACCGCCATGCGAATGCCGATTTCCCGGGTCCGTTCGGTCACCGACACCAGCATGATGTTCATCACCCCGATGCCGCCCACCAGCAGCGAAATCAAGGCAATCAGCGACAGCAGCAAGGCCAGGGAGCGGCTGGTCTTGTCCACGGTTTTCATGATGCTGTCCAGGTTGTTGGTGAAGAAGTCCTTGGTGCCGTGGCGCTGCAACATGACCTGAGTCACGTTGTCCTCCACAACTTTGCTCGGCTGGCCGTCCTTGATCCGCACGCTGATGCTGTCCAGGTGGCGCTGGCCCAGCAGGCGTCCGGCGGCGGTTTCATAGGGCACCCAGACGCTCAGGGTGTTGGCCGCGGAGAAGATGTTCTTGGTCGCCGCCGTCACCCCGATCACCGTGCACGGCAGCGAACCCACCAGGATCACCTGACCCAGGGGGTCGACCCCGGCGCCGAACAGGCGGCTGCGGGTGTTGTCGTCGATCACCACCACCTGGGCCTGGCGCCGCGCATCGCTTTCGCTGAAGGCGATGCCGGCCTGCATCTTCAGGCCACGCACCTGGAAATAGCGGTCGCTGACGCCATTGACCGTGGCGTTGACATCCACATTGCGATAGCGCAGCAGCAGGTTGCGCCCCACCACCGGGGTCGCGCTGTCGACGTAATACAACTGGTTGAGGGCCGTCGCATCGGCCGGCATCAGGGTTTCGATGGCAGCGGCGCGGCTGTCGCCGAAACTGGCCCCGGGAAACACATCGATGGTGTTGCTGCCGATGGCCTGGATGTCCTTGAGCACATAGCGCTTGGCGCCTTCACCGATGGCGACGATGGAGACCACCGAGGTGATGCCGATGATGATCCCGAGCATGGTCAGCAAGGTCCGCATGCGGTGCGACACCAGCGCCACCCAGGCCATGCCGAAGGCTTCCTTGAACAGGCCGAGGCTGGCCACCAGGCGCCGGGTGCCCGCCGGCTTGAGGCGCAGTGCCGGTACTTCCGGCAGCTCCGGCCCGGGGCGCGGGTGCCTGCAATCGCTGATGATCTCGCCATCGCGGACCTCGATGATGCGCTCGGCGTTGGCCGCCACCTTCGGGTCATGGGTGACGATGATCACCGTGTGCCCAGCGGCATGCAGCTCCAGCAGGATGTTCATCACCTCCTTGCCGCTGGTGGTATCGAGGGCACCGGTGGGTTCGTCGGCCAGGATGACCTCGCCGCCATTCATCAGGGCCCGGGCAATACTCACCCGCTGTTGCTGGCCGCCGGACAGCTGGTTGGGGCGATGCAGCAAATGCCCCGACAGGCCCAGGCGCCCGAGCAACTCGGTGGCCCGCTGATGGCGCTGGCTCTCCGGGGTGCCGGCGTAGATCGCCGGCATCTCGACGTTGTGCAGGGCGCTCAGGTGCGGCAGCAGGTGGTAGCGCTGGAAGATAAAGCCGAAGTAGTCACGCCGCAGTTCGGCCAGTTCCTGGTTGTCCAGGTCGCGGGTTTCCCGGCCGTTGACCTGGTAGCTGCCGGCCGTGGCGTAGTCCAGGCAGCCGAGGATATTCATCAGGGTCGACTTGCCCGAGCCCGAGGCGCCGGTAATGGCCACCATTTCCCCGGCGTTGATGGTCAGGTCGATGTTCTTCAGGGCGACAAAGGCTTTTTCACCGGCCACGAAACTACGGGTGATGCCCTTGAGCTGCAACAGTGGCTGGCTCATGTCAGGCCCCCGCCACAGCGGATACCGGATCGCCGATCACCACCTTGTCACCTTCGACCAGCCCGTCCCTGATCTGCACCTTGACGTTGTTGTTGATCCCGGTCTGCACGTTGCGTTGCTGGGCATGGCCCTTGGCGTCCAGCACCCGTACCGGAAAGCTGCCATCGGCGTTGCGCGGGCCCAGGGCCGCCACCGGCACCATCAGCACCGCCTGGGCAGTGTCGAGCACGATGCGCACCTGGGCGGTCATCGCAATGCGCAGGCGGTGGTCGGGGTTGGGCACATCGAACAGTGCGTTGTAGAACACCGCGCTGCTCTGCTTCGCGGTGCCCGCGGCCTGGGTGTCGAGGAAGTTCTGCGGCGCCGGTTCCGTGCCGCGCAGCTCGCCGTAGTAACGCCGATCTTCACCGAGGATGGTGAAGTAGACCTTTTGCCCCGGGGTGATGTGGATCACATCGGCTTCCGAGACCTGGGCCTTGACCGTCATGGTGTCCAGGTCCGCCAGTTTGAGCAGGACCGGCGCCAGTTGCTGGGCGATCACGGTCTGGCCTTCCTGGGTGACGATGCCCACCACGTCGCCGTCGATGGGCGCGACGATCCGGGTATAGGCCAGGTTGACCCGGGCCGTATCGATCTGGATATGCGCACTCTTGATCTGCGCGTCCAGCGACAGCAGGTTGGCGCGCTGGACCTCGTAGTTGGACTCGGCGGTCTCGAAGTCCTGGCGCGAGATCGAGGCGTCGGCCTGCAAGTCGTTGTAGCGCTCGTAGATCGACTTGGTCTGCTTGAGCTGGGCCGCCGTGGCCCGACGCTGGGCTTGCAGGTTCTCCTCGTCGACCAGGGCCTGGCGCAGGGTGTTCTGCAACACCAGCGGGTCAATTTCCGCCAGCCACTGGCCCTTTTTTACCTTGTCCCCGAGCTTGACCTTGAGCGACTTCAACTGCCCGGAGACCTGGGCCCCGACATCCACCTGCTTGATGCCTTCGAGCAACCCGGTGGCCAGCACCGCGTTTTCAATATCCCCGCGCTCGACCTTGGCCACCAGGTACTGCGGCGGTTCGGCCGGCGCCTGCACGGTGTAGAACACCAACCCGGCCGCCACCACCAGCGCCAGTCCCAGGCCCACGTTACGCAACTTCGACTTTTCCATAGATGACCACAAATGCGTTGAGGGCAGATCCGGCCGTAGCCGGGGCCTTGTCCAAGGGGGCGACCCTGCGTGCCGCCCCCGTTCCATCAACCGGCTCCGCGCCGGTCCCGGGTCAGCGCCTCACGACACCCCCTCGCCCACCGCCAGCGCCAGCCCTTCCTGCCACCAGGCCGCAAGGCTGTAGACGTCGGGCGCCTTGAGGATGCTGAAATGGTTGCCCGGGCCATGCCACACCGACAGCGGTTCGACGTACTGGCGCCAGCCGCGGATCATCGCCTCCTGCTCCAGCAGGTTGCCGGCGCTGTCCAGGGCCGGGTCCTCGGCCAGCACCAGGCGCACCGGCCCCCGGTACAGCAGCTGTGGCTGATAGACCGTGCGCAGCGCCGCGCCAAAGGTGCGCACCGTGCCGTAGATCGCCTCGGGGGTTGAACGGGGCGACAGCTGGCCGACCCGCACCATGCCCGCGTGCAGCAGGCGCAGTTGGGTCGGGTCGTCTGCGGCGGCAAACGCCACCGGCTCGATGCCCAGGGATTTGCCCGACGCCAGCTGCAAGGCCTCGATCAGGCGCTCCAGGACCGCCGTCGCGGTGTACGGCCTGGCCACCCCGCCATTGCCGCCGGGCGCTTCGCTGTCGATCAGGGTCAGGGACGCCACCGTGCGCCCGCGGGCCTGCAGGCGGGCGGCCAGGGCATAGGCCACCCAGCCGCCGAAGGAATGGCCGACCAGATGCAGCGGCCCCTCCGGACACACTTGCTCCAGCGCCAACAGCCCGTGCTCGGCAGCGCTTTCCACCTGACTGTGGGGCGGCCATTGCCCATCCAGGCCCCGTGGCTGCAGGCCGAACAGCGGCCAGTCCGGCCCCAGGGCATCGGTCAGGCCGATAAATCCGGTCACGCTATCGCCTGCCCCCGGCACGCAGAAAATCGGCGCCTGCCCGGGGCGACCGGTCTGGATACTCAGCAGCGGCTGGTGCGGCGCCAAAGCCTCGGGGGCCGCGGCCGCCATGGCCGCACTGATCGCCTGCCCCAGGGTCTGGACATGGGGCGCCTGCATCATGCTCAGGTGATCCCCCGGCACACTGACCGCCTGCAAGCGCGGCCCCAGGACGTCGCCCCAGCCCAGGCTGGTACTGCGCCGCGCCAGCTCGGTCGGGCGTTCCCGGGCACAGAACAGATGCACCGGCAGCGCGATCGGATGCAGGGCGTAATGGGCCATGGCATGCCCGTGGGCCACTTCCCGCGCCAGGAAGCGTTCCAGGTCGCTGGCCGGGGTTTCCAGCAACTGCGGGTTGAGCACCTGGCGCTCACGGCAGGCCTGGAGCAGTGAAGCAAAGTCATGCTGTTCAAGCTCCATGCCCAACTGTCGGACCCGCTCCAGGGCCGCCTCGCCGGGCACACCCTGGACCGTCCAGTGGCTTTCGCATTGCAGCAGCAGGTGACGCTTGAGGGCGTGCGGCCCATTCCAGCGGGCCTTGCCCTGATCGGTCAGGCGCGGCATGTAGCTGTCGATCAGGCCAAGAAACTGCACCACCTGGTCCTGCCCCTGCAATTGCAAGGCGACCTCATACACCAGCACCCCGCCAAACGACCAACCGGCCAGGCGGTACGGCCCCTCGGCCTGCACCGAGCGGATCAGCCGTACCAGGCGCGCGGCCAGGCCCTCCAGGGTGTGCAATTGCGGGTGCTGCAAGGCGATCCCGGGCAAGCCGTAGATCGGGAAATCGCCCTCGATATGCCGCCCCAGTACCGGGAAGTACAGGTCCATGCCGCTGAACTCATGCACCAGGAACAACGGCGGCTGGCTGCCACCGGCACGCACTTCGATCACGCTCTGCTGGTCGTCCGGCACTGCCGTGCGCTGGCCGAGCAAGGTGGCAATCGACTCGACGCTGGCATGCTGGAACAACTCGGCCAGGGTCACTTTCAACCCTTCCTGCTGCATGCGATTGAGCAGGCGGATCGCCAGCAGCGAGTGCCCGCCCAGCTCGAAAAAGCTGTCATGGCGACCGACCTGCGGCACGTGCAGGACCTCGGCCCAGACCCGCGCCAGGCTCTTCTCCAGGGCCGTGATCGGCGCCTCATAGGCCCGTCCGGCCAGGGCTTGCAGCTCGGGCGCAGGCAGGGCCTTGCGGTCCAGCTTGCCGTTGGCGGTCAGCGGCAGGTGCTCGAGCAGCACATAGGCCGCGGGCACCATGTAGTCCGGCAGCTGGCTCTGCAATGCGACGCGCAGCCCTTCGCTGTCCGCCGTGGCGGCCGTGGCGTGACGGGTGTAATAGGCCACCAGGCGCTTGTCCCCCGGGCCGACCTCGCGCACCAGCACTGCCGCTTCCCTGACCCCGGGGCATGCGGCGAGCCGGGTTTCGATTTCGCCCAGTTCGATGCGGAAACCCCGCAGCTTGACCTGATCGTCGGTGCGACCGATGCACTCCAGCCGCCCCTCGCCCAGCCAGCGACCCAGGTCGCCGGTGCGGTACATCAGGCGCCCGGGCTGCTCGACAAAAGGGTCGTGCACAAACTTTTCGGCGGTCAGTTGCGGGCGGTTCAGGTAACCCCTGGCCACGCCCTGGCCGCCGATGTAGATCTCCCCTACCGCCCCCAGCGGCACCGGTTGCCGGCTGCGATCCAGGACATACACCCGGGTGTTGGCGATCGGCCCGCCCACGGCCACGCTGTCGGCATCCGCCGCCAGCGCCCGGACCTCGAAGGTGGTGGCAAATGTGGTGGTTTCGGTAGGACCGTAGCAGTGCACCAGACGCAGGTCCGGGGCCTGCTCCAGCAAGCGGCGAAAGGCCCCCGGATCGGCGCGCTCACCGCCGCACAACAGCATGCGCAGGCCCTTGAGGGCCTCGGGAATCAGTTGCACATACTGGTTGAACAACGACGTGGTGAGAAACAGC
Organism: Pseudomonas sp. MF09150; assembly: GCF_059862355.1. NCBI lineage: Bacteria > Pseudomonadati > Pseudomonadota > Gammaproteobacteria > Pseudomonadales > Pseudomonadaceae > Pseudomonas > Pseudomonas sp. MF09150. The sequence goes on from NZ_JCBCUS010000001.1 coordinate 583,662, forward strand.
ACGGTCGCCCCCGAGTCCACCAGGGCCCGGCCGAAGACCTCGGGTTCGAGCAGGGTCTGATGTTCGATCACCAGCACCTGGCCACCGTTGAGCAAGGCGCCCCAGACCTCCATGGTGCTGGCGTCGAACGCCGGATTGGAGACAAACGCCAGCCGATCCAGGGGGGTGAAATCGGCGTAACCGTTGTCGCGCACCAGGCGCACGATGGCGCGGTGCGGCACCAGCACGCCCTTGGGGGTGCCAGTGGAGCCGGAGGTGTACATGATGTACGCCACCGCTTCGGACGATTGCGGCAACTGCGGGTCCTGGCTCGGCCAGCCATCGAGGCCCGCTTGCAGCAGGTCCAGGCGCGGTACCGGGTGTTGCAGCAGCGTCTCGCCCCGGGTCAGCAACAGCACCGCCCGGCAGTCGTCGAGCATAAAACCCAGGCGCTCGGCCGGAGCGTTGATGTCCAGCGGCACATAGACCGCCGCGCACTTGTTGATCGCCAGTTGGCCAAGCAACAGCTCGAACGAACGCGGCAGCAGCAGCGCCACGTTGTCCCCCGGCTGCACACCCAGGTCGAGCAAGCGGTGCGCCAACTGGTTGGCCCGCCGGTTGAGCTCGTGGTAGCTCATGGATTGCCCGCCCTGCACCGCCGCCACTGCCTGCGGACTGGTCTGGGCCTGGGCCTCGAACAGCCGGTGCACGGTCTGTTCGTGGTGCACGTCGCGGTCGCTGGCGTTGAACTGCACCAGCAATTGTTGGCGCTCCTGCGCGGAGAGAATCGACAGCTGGCCGATGGCCTGCTGCGGCGTCTGCTCCAGGGCCTGCACCAGGTTGTCCAGGGCGGTCTGCATATAGGTGCAGACCCGCTGCGCGCCGATGCCGGCAGCCGCCATGGCGCTGAGTACAAAGTCACTGCCCAGGTCGTCCACGCTCAGGGTCAGCAGGTAGTTGCTGCGCTCCTCGGCCTTGAGCAGATGCATGCCGTGCCAGGCCGCCCCGGCCGCCGCCGATGGCGCCGTCGCCACCGCGCTGTGGCGGTAGTTGAGCAGCGCGCTGAACAACGGGGTCGGCGGCGCCACCCCGCTGCAACGCTGGGCCAGGGCCAGGGGCGCGTGCTCATGGGCCAGCAACCGGGCGAGCCGGGCATGGGTCGCCAGCACCGCGGCACGGACGCCTTGCTCGCCAAGGTCGACCCGCAGCGGCAAGGTATTGATAAACACCCCCAGGGCCCGCTCGGCGCCCTCGCCGCCCTGCATCCGGCCAAACAGCACGCTGCCGAACACCGCGTGCTCCTGGCCCGAGACCGCGCCCAGCACCTGGGCCCAGGCCAGGTGCACCAGGCTCGCGGCGCTCACCCCCAACTGCCGGGCCTGGTTGCGCAGGCGCTGGTTCAAGGGTGCGCCCAAGGCCAGGCGAGCTTCTTCGATATCCCGGCCGTCACCCTGGACCTGGGCCAGGCCGAACGGCAGGGTCGGTTCGTCGATATCGCCGAGCATGTCGCGAAAGAACGCCTCGTGTTCCTGCTCGCCCATGCCCAGGCGGGTCTGGGCCACGTAGTTGCGGTACGGCACCGCCGGCGCCAGTTGCTCGCGCTGGTCGAGCAGGCAGGCCTGGACTTCCTGCTGCAACACCTCAAGGCCCACATGGTCCATGACCAAGTGATGAAACAGCAGCAAGGCCACCACCCGCTGCTGACGCTTGTCCCAGGCGTGGTACAGGCGCAGCAGCGGCGCCTGGGCCAGGTCCAGGCGGAAATGCCGCGGGTCGAAGCGGGTCAGCAATTGCTCCAGCACCTCGCCGCCGCTGGCCCTGACCCGCAGTTCCTGCACCTGCAGCGCGGCCTGGCGCAGCACCACTTGCACCGGCTCTTCGAGCCCGTCCCAGAACACCGCGGTGCGCAGGATATCGTTGCGTTCGATCACCGCCTGCAAGGCCTGGGTAAAGGCCTGCAGCCGCTCCTGACTGTCAAAGGCGAACTGCGCCTGCAGCAGGTACGGATCACCCTGGCTGGAGAGGATATGGTGATACAGGATCCCCGCCTGGAGCGGCGCCAGGGGGTAGATGTCCTGCACGTTGGCCACGCCGCCCGGGATGTTGGCGACGATCCGGTCAATCGCCTCCTGCTCCAGGTTCAACAGCGGCAGCAATTGTGGAGTGATGCGTGGGCAATCGGGGCCAATCAGGTTGGCCGGCACCTCGACTTCGCGGCCTTCGCCCACGGCCGCGGCCAGGGCCGCCAGGGTCGGCTGGCCGAACAGCACCCGCACATCCGCCGTCAGCCCGGCCCGGCGCATGCGCCCGATCAGGGTGATCGCCAGCAGCGAATGCCCGCCCAGTTCGAAGAAGTGGTCATGGCGCCCGACCCGCTGCACATTCAGCAGCTCGGCCCAGAGCCCGGCCAACAGGGTTTCGGTAGCGCCGATGGGTGCTTCATAAGGCCGCGCCTGCATCGACTCCAGGCCCGGCGCCGGCAGGGCCTTGCGCTCAAGCTTGCCGTTGGGGCTCAGGGGCAAGGCCTGCAGGTGCACGAACAGCGCCGGCACCATGTACTCCGGCAGGTGCAGCAGCAACTGGCTGCGCAGTTGTTCGATGTCCAGCCGCTGGCTGGCGTCAGCGGTGGTGCAATAAGCCACCAGGCGCTTGTCCCCCGGCACGTCCTCCCGGGCCAGGACCACCGCCTCCTTGATCCCGGGCAACTGGGTCAGGCGCGCCTGGATTTCCCCCAGTTCGATACGCAGGCCGCGGATTTTCACCTGGTCATCGTTACGCCCCAGGTACTCCAGGTTGCCGTCGGCCAGGTAACGGGCCACATCCCCGGTGCGGTACAGGCGCGCCTCGGGTTCGCGGCTGAAAGGATCGTGCACAAAGCGCTCGGCGTTGAGTTGCGGCCGATTCAGGTAACCCCGCGCCACCTGCACCCCGCCGATATACAGCTCACCGGTAACCCCCAGCGGCACCGGCTGCAACTGCCCATCGAGCACATACAGGCAGGTGTTGGCGATCGGCTTGCCGATCGGCGTGTTGTCCGGGGTCTGCTCCAGAGGGCCGGCGCAGTTCCAGGCGCTAACGTCTACCGCAGCCTCGGTCGGACCATACAGGTTATGCAACTCACTGCCCGGCAACTGGCCCTTGAAGCGTCGCACCAGGCTCCCCGGCAGCGCCTCGCCACTGCAGATCACCCGCAGCAGTCCAGTGCAACGGGCGGCCTGGCCCTGGGCCAGGAACACATCGAGCATCGACGGCACAAAATGCACAGTGCTGATGCCCTCGGCCTGGATCACCTGGCTCAGGTACAGCGGATCCTTGTGCCCGTCCGGGCGCGCCATGACCAGCCGCGCACCGGTCATCAGCGGCCAGAAGAACTCCCACACCGAGACGTCGAAGCTGAACAGGGTTTTCTGCAACACCGCGTCCGCCGCCGTCAGGCCGTAGGCCTGCTGCATCCACAGCAGGCGGTTGACCAGGGCCCGGTGTTCGTTGATCACGCCCTTGGGTTGGCCGGTGGAGCCGGAGGTGTAGATCACGTACGCCAGGTTGCGCGGGCTCGACCCGGGCACCGCTAGATCATCGTGCGGTTGGTGATGCCACAGTGGCTGATCGAGGTCGATCAGCGGCGCCGCCACCTCAGGCAGCAGGTGCCTAGTCGCGCCGTGCAGCAACAGGGCCACCGGCGCGCTGTCTGCAAGCATGTAGGCAATGCGTTCCGCCGGGTAGCCCGGGTCGATCGGCACGTAACCGCCGCCGGCCTTGAGGATTGCCAGCAGGCCGATGACCATCTCCAGCCCACGCTCGACGCAGATCGCCACCCGCGTATCCGGGCCCACACCTTGCTCGCGCAGGTGCCGGGCCAACTGGTTGGCCCGGGCATTGAGCTGGCGATAGCTCAGCTGCCCGCCCTCGGCCACCAGGGCCGGCGCATCGGGGCTGCGTTGCACCTGGGCCTCGAACAGGCCGTGGATACTCCGTTCCAGGTCGAACGCTACCTGGGTCGCGTTGAACGCCACCAGCAATTGCTCGCGCTGGTGCGGCTCAAGCAGCGGCAATTGCTCCAGCAGCCCCTGGTCATCGGCGACCATGGCCCGCAGCAGGCGCTGGAAGTAACCGGCATAGCGCTCGATGGTGCTCCCATCGAACAAGGCCGAGGCATACACCAGGGAGCCGACAATCTGCCCCTGGGCTTCACCCAGGTTCAAGGCCAGGTCGAACTTGGCGAAGGTCTCGCCGCCCTCCAGCACCTCCAGTTGCAAGGCATCCAGCGCCAGGGCGGCACCGGGCTGGCCGTCCCAGGACAACATGCTCTGGAACAGCGGGCTGTGGGACAGGCTGCGCTGCGGCCGGGTGATCTCCACCACCTGCTCGAACGGCAGGTCCTGGTGTTCCTGAGCTTGCACAACCCGGTCCCTGACCTGGGCCAGCAAGGTCGCGACGCTCAACCCGGGCGGCAGCTCGATGCGCAGGGCCAGGGTGTTGACGAACAGGCCGATCAGCCCCTCGACCTCGGCCCGCGTGCGGTTGGCCACCGGGGACCCGATCACCACCTCGGCCTGCCCGGCCAGGCGACCGAGCAAGGCGCCCCAGCCGGCGAGCAAGGTCATGTACAGGGTGCTGCCGTGGCGTCGGCTCAGGGCCTTGAGTTGCTCGGTCAGGCCCGGGTCGAGGCGCAGCTCGACACTGCCCCCGGCATAGTTTTGCTGCGCAGGGCGCGGGCGGTCAGTGGGCAGGCTGAGCAAGGCCGGGGCACCGGCCAGGGCCTGCTGCCAATAGGCGCTTTGTTGCTGCAGGCGCTCACCGCCGAGCCAGCGCCGCTGCCAGAGCGCAAAGTCGCTGTACTGCACCGCCAGAGGCGGCAACGGGTCGCCCTGGCCCTGGCTGAAGGCCGCGTACAACGCCATCAGCTCACGGGTCAGCACCCCCATCGACCAGCCATCGGCGACGCTGTGGTGCAGGGTCAGCAGCAGCACATGGTGCTCGGCGCCGAGCTGCGCCAGGTGCCCGCGAATCAGCGGCCCCCGGGCCAGGTCAAATGGCTGTGCCGCCTCGCCTTGCACCAGGGCCTGCAAGGCCTGGGGATCCGCACTCAGGTCGTGCCGGCCGAGGCTCAACAGGCCCTCGGCGGCGGCAATCAACACCTGCGGCTGATCCTCGACCTGCACAAAGCGGCTGCGCAGGACCTCGTGGCGCCGCACGATGCCTTCCAGGGCCTGAGTCAGCGCGGCCACGTCCAGCGGCCCGCGCAGCCTCAGGCCCAGGGGAATGTTGTAGGCGCTGCCGGCGCCCTCGATCTGGGCCAGGAACCACAGGCGCTGCTGAGCGAACGACAACGGCAAATGCCCCTCGGCGCTCTGCGCCACAATCGGTGGCAGGCTGTCGGGACGCGCCTGGGCCAGGGCCTGGGCCACGGCGGCCAGTTCCGGGTTGGCAAACAGGTCGCTCAGGGCCAGTTCCAGGCCCAGTTGCAGGCGCACCTGGGACACCATGCGCATCGCCAGCAGCGAATGCCCGCCCAGCTCGAAGAAGTGATCGCGACGTCCGACCCGCTCGACCTGCAGCAAGTCGGCCCAGATCTGCGCCAGCCCGATTTCCAGGGGGCCTTGCGGCGCCTCGTAGTCGCGGCTGAACAGCGCCGCCAGGTCCGGCGCCGGCAAGGCCCGCCGGTCGAGCTTGCCGTTGGCGGTCAGCGGCAGTGCGTCCAGGCGCACATAGGCCACCGGCACCATGTACTCCGGCAAATGGCTTAGCAGGTGGCCGCGCAATTCGCCCGGCTGCGGCGCGGCGCTGGGGTCGAGGGCGGTGAAATACGCCACCAGCCGGGCCTGCCCGGGCTGGTCTTCACGGGCCAGCAGCAGCGCTTCCTTGATCCCCGGGTAAGCGTTGAGGCGGGTTTCGATCTCGCCCAGTTCGATGCGCACCCCGCGGATCTTCACCTGATCGTCGTTGCGCCCCAGGTAGTCGAGGCTGCCATCGGCCAGCCAGCGCGCCAGATCACCGCTGCGGTACATGCGCGCGCCGGGCGTGGCCGTGAACGGGTCGTCGACAAAGCGCTCGGCCGTCAGCTCGGGACGGTGCAGGTAGCCCCGCGCCACCCCGGCCCCGCCGACGTACAGCTCACCGGCCACGCCGACCGGCACCGGCCGCCGCTGTTCATCCAGCAGGTACACCCGGGCGTTGGCGATGGGCGTGCCGATGTGCAGGGGCCCTCCGGCTTCGATCGGGCCGGAGGTCGCCACCACTGCGGCTTCGGTCGGCCCGTAGTTGTTGATCACCTTGAAGCGCTGGTCCCGGGTGAACTGGCGCAGGCGGTCACCGCCGATCAACAGGGTGCGCAGGGTCGGGTGGCCCAGCGCCTGGGCGAAGGCGTATTCCGCCACCGGGGTCGGCAGGAAGCTGACGTCCAGCGGCTGCCCGCGCCACCAGTCCAGCAGTTGATCGAGGTTGCCGCTGCCGATCCCGGCCGGCGGCAGGTGCAGGGTGGCGCCGACGCACAGCGCCGGCCAGACCTCCCAGGCCATGGCGTCAAAGCCGAAACCGGCGACGCTGCTGGTGTGGCTGCCCGGGCCCTGGGCGAAAGCCTGGTTATGCCAGTCCACCAGGTTGAGCAGGCTGTGGTGCTCAAGCATCACGCCCTTGGGCAAGCCGGTGGAACCCGAGGTGTAGATCACATACACCAGGTGCTGCGCGGTCAGCCCGGGCACCTGGGGGTTGGTCGAGGGTTGCAGCCAGCGCTGATCGAGATTGATTAGCGGCAGCGCCCTCTGCCCCAGCAAGCCGAGCGTGGCGGGCTCGACCAGCACCGCCGCCGGCGCGCAATCCTCCAGCAGCCAGGCCAGGCGTTGCCCGGGATGGCTCGGGTCGAGGGGCACGTAAGCGCCACCAGCCTTGAGGATCGCCAGCAGGCCGACGACCATGCCCAGCCCGCGCTCGACGCAGATCGCCACCCGCGAATCCGGCCCCACGCCCTGTTCGCGCAGATGATGGGCCAACTGGTTGGCGCGCTCGTTGAGTTCGCGGTAGCTCAGTTGCTGCTCGCCGACCTGCAACGCCAGCGCTTGCGGGGTGCGTGCCGCCTGGGCCTCGAACCGCCCATGCAGGGTCTGCCCCTGGGCAAACGCCACTGGTGCCGGGTTGAATCCTTGCAGCACCTGCGCCCGGGCCTCGGGGTCGAGCAGGCTGATCTGCCCGAGGGGGCGCTGGTCGTTGGCCACCATGGCCTGCAACACGACCTCGAAATACCCCAGGTAACGCTCTAGGGTCCGGTGCTCGAACAAGGCCGTGGCGTACACCAGGGAACCGCAAATCCGCCCCTCGCTCAGGCCCAGGGTCAGGCTCAGGTCGAACTTGGCCACGTGCTCGCCGCCGCTGACCGCTTCCAACTGCAGATGCAATTCACTCATGGCCTGGGCCAGGCCCGGGCCCGAGCCGCTGTCCCAGGCCAGCATGTTCTGGAACAACGGGCTGTGGGACAGGCTGCGCTGCGGCCGGGTCAACTCCACCACCTGTTCGAACGGCAGGTCCTGATGGGCCTGGGCCTGCAGGGTCACATCCCTGACCTGGGCCAGCAGCGTCTCGACGCTGTGCTCCGGCGCCACCTCGATGCGCAGCGCCAGGGTGTTGACGAACAGGCCGATCAGGCCTTCGACCTCGGCCCGTGTGCGGTTGGCCACCGGCGAACCGATCACCAGGTCGTCCTGCCCCGAGAGCTTGCTCAGCAGCAGGCTCCAGCCTGCCAGCAGGGTCATGTACAGGGTGCAGCCATGGCGCTGGCTCAGGGCTTGCAGCCCGGCGCTCAACTGCGGGTCCAGCGCGACCTCGACACAGCCCCCGGCATACGCCTGCTGCGGCGGACGGGGCCGGTCGGTGGGCAGCAGCAACAAGGCCGGGGCGCCGGCCAGGGCCTGCTGCCAGTAGGCACTTTGCCTGAGCAGCAACTCGCCGCTGAGCCAGCGCCGTTGCCACAGGGCAAAATCGCCGTACTGCAAGGCCAGGGGCGGCAACGGGTCGTCCCGGCCCTGGCTGAAGGCCGCATACAGCGCCACCAGCTCCCGGGTAAGCACGCCCATCGACCAGCCATCGGCGACGATATGGTGCAGGGCCAACAGCAGCACGTGATGCTCGTCTGCCAGGTGCAGCAGTTGCCCACGAATCAGTGGCCCCTGCTGCAGGTCGAAGGCGTGCGCGCCGTGGGCCCGCACCTGCTCCTGCAACGCCGCCGCCGGCTGGCCGCGCAGGTCCTGGTAATGCAACTGGAAACCGGCCTCGGCCGGGGTGATCTGCACCCGGGGCTCATCGTGTTCCAGGATAAAACGGCTGCGCAGGCTTTCATGGCGCGCGACGGTCCGCGCCAGGGCCCGTTGCAGCGCATCGGTATTCAGGCGCCCACGCAGGCCCAGGGCCACCGGAATGTTGTAGGCGCTCGCCAGCCCCTGCATCTGCCCGATAAACCACAGCCGTTGCTGGGCAAAGGACAGCGGCAGCGGCGCGTCCCGAGGCACCGCCAGTATCGGTGGCAGCGCGCTGCGTCCGGCCCGGGCCAGGACCTGGGCCACGGCCGCCAGTTCGGGGTTGGCAAACAGCTCGCCCAGGGCCAGCTCCACGCCCAGTTGCAGGCGCACCTGGGACACCATGCGCATCGCCAGCAATGAATGGCCGCCCAGCTCGAAAAAGTGATCGCCGCGTCCCACCTGCTCCACCTGCAGGACCTCGGCCCAGATCTGCGCCAGGGTGGTTTCGAGCTCGCCCTGGGGCGCCTCATACCCGCGGCTGAAGGTCGCCGCCCGGTCGGGTTTGGGCAGGGCCCGGCGGTCCAGCTTGCCGTTGGCGGTCAGCGGCAGCGCGTCGAGCCTGACGTAGGCCACCGGCACCATGTACTCCGGCAGGTGCGCCAGCAGGTGGCTGCGCAACTCGGCCGGCGCCAGCGCCTCGACTGCCGGCTGTTCGGTGAAGTAGGCCACCAGCCGTGGCTGGCCGGGTTCATCTTCCCGGGCCAGCACCACCGCTTCGCGTACCCCGGGCAATTGATTGAGGCGGTTTTCGATTTCCCCCAGCTCGATGCGCATGCCGCGCACCTTGACCTGATCGTCATTACGCCCCAGGTACTCCAGGCTGCCATCCGCCAGCCAGCGCGCCAGGTCGCCGCTACGGTACATGCGCGCCTGGGGCTCGCGGCTGAAGGGGTCGTGCATAAAGCGCTCGGCGCTCAATTCGGGGCGGCTGAGGTAACCCCGGGCGACCCCGGCCCCGCCCACATACAGCTCCCCCGCCACCCCCAGGGGCACCGGGCGTTGCTGCTCGTCCAACAGGTAGACCCGGGCATTGGTCATGGGCTTGCCGATCGGCAGGACCTGGCCCGGTTCGATCCGACCCGAGGTCGCCACCACCGTGGCTTCGGTCGGGCCGTAGTTATTGATCACTGCAAACCCCGGGTCCCTGGAGAAATGCCGCAGGCGGTCGCCACCGATCAACAGGGTGCGCAGGGTCGGGTGCCCCAGGTTCTGGCTGAAGGCGTACTCGGCCACCGGGGTCGGCAGAAAGCTCACGTCCAGGGGCTGGGCGCGCCACCACGTCAGCAGCTCGTCCAGGTCTTCGTTGCCGTCCCGGGCGGGCGGCAGATGCAGGGTCGCGCCGGCACACAGCGCCGGCCAGATTTCCCAGGCCATGGCGTCAAAACCAAAGCCGGCCAGGCTCGACGTATGCCGCCCAGGGCCCAGGTCGAAGGCCTGGTTGTGCCAGTCCACCAGGTTGCCCAGGGTCCGATGCTCAACCATCACCCCCTTGGGCAGGCCGGTGGAACCGGAGGTGTAGATCACATAGGCCAGGTGCTGCGCGGTCAAATTCGCCAGTGACGGATCGGCGAACGCCACCCCTGCCGCGGCGCCGTCCTCAAGCTCGATCAGCGGCACGGACAGGGCCGGCAAGCGCTGCCGCAGCCCGGCCTGGGTCAGCACCGCCACCGGGGTGCAGTCATCGAGCAGGTAGCTCAGGCGTTCCAGGGGCTGGGCCGGGTCGATCGGCACATAACAGGCTCCGGCCTTGAGCACCGCCAGCAGGCCGGCCAGGGTGTCGAGGCCGCGCCGGGCGATCACCGCCACCCGGTCATCGGGCTGCACACCCAGGTCCAGCAGGCGCCGGGCCAGGGTATTGGCCCGGCGATTGAGTTCGCCATAGGTCAGTGGCTGCCCCTGGTACAGCGCCGCCACGGCATCCGCCTGCTCGGCAGCGCGGGCCGCGACCCGCTGGCCGATGCTCAGCCCTTGCGGGTAGTCGACCCGGCTGCCATTCAAGCCTTGCAGCAGGTGCTCGCGCTCGGCGCCAGGCAGGACCGACAACAGGTTCAGTGCCCCCTGCGGCGCCTGCTCCAGGGCCTGCGCGAGGTTTTCCAAGGCCGTGCGCAAGTAGTCGCAAACCCGCTGCGGATCGACCTCGCGGCTGGCCAGCAAGGTCAGGGCAAACCCCTGGCCCAGGTCATCGACGCTCATGGTCAGGGGGTAGTTGGTGCGTTCCTCGGAGTCGAGGCTGGAGATGCCCTGCCACGCCGCGACCAGATTGGCGCTGGGCGGCGCGCTGTGGCGGTAGTTGAGCAGGCTGCTGAACAGCGGCGCCGGGGCCGCGACCGCGCTACAACGCTGGGCCAGGGCCAGTGGCGCATGTTCATGCCGGAGCAAGGTGGTGAGCCGTCCGTGGGCCGCCTTGACGGCGTCCTGCACGGCGCTGGCGTCCAGGTCGAAGCGGAACGGCAAGGTATTGATAAACATGCCCAGGGCTCGGTCATTGTCGCCACCGCCCTGCATGCGCCCCATCAGCACCGTGCCGAACACCACCTTGCGCTTGCCCGACAGCGCCCCCAGCACCTGGGCCCAGGCGGTGTGGAACAGGCTCGCGGTGCTCACCCCGAGCAACCGCGCCTGGGTTCGCAGGCGCTGGCACAGGGCCGGTTCCAGGGGCAGGCTGAATTCGTCGATGGCACTGCCATCGCCCTGTACATCGTGCAGGCCGAACGGCAGGGTCGGCTCGTCGATATCGCCGAGCATCTGGCGGAAGAATGCCTCGTGCTCCTCCTCGCTCATGCCCAGCCGGGCCTGGGCCACGTAGTTGCGAAACGGCACCGCCGGGCCCAGCACATGGCCCTGGCCCAGGAGCAAGGCACACATTTCCTGGCGCACCACGTCGAGGGCGCTGTGGTCCAGGGCCATATGGTGAAACAGCAGCACGGCGACGATCCGCCGGTTGGCCGGGTCTTCGGCATAGGCCAGGCGGATCAGTGGCGCCTGGGTCACGTCCAGGCGGTAGTGACGGGCGTCGAAGCGCTGGTGCAACTGCTGGAGAATATCGCCGTCGGCTGCCGCCAGCGGCACGGCCTGCAACGCCAGCGTGGCCTGGCGCCAGACCACTTGCAGCGGCGTTTCCAGGCCTTCCCAGAGCACCGCCGTGCGCAGGATGTCATGGCGTTCGATCACCCCCTGCAAGGCCTGGGCAAAGTCCTGCAAGCGTTGCAGGTGGTCAAAGGCGAAATGCGCCTGCATCACATAGGGGTCGCCCTGCCCGGCACTGGCATGGTGGTAGAGAATGCCCTCCTGCAAGGGCGCCAGGGGATAGATGTCCTGCACGTTGGCCGCACCGCCCGGGACACTGGCGAGCACCCGCTCCAGGGTCGCCGGGTCCAGCTGCACCAGGGTCAGCATGTCCGGCGTGATATGGCGGCTACCGGGCAGAATGCCGTTCGGCGGCACCTCGACCTGGCCGGACCTGGGCGCCGAGTACTGCCCCGAGCGGATCATCTCGATCAGCAGCGGCTTGTACTCGCGCAACTGGGCGATCACCGCAGGTTCGGTCAGCGCCTGGCGATTGCCCTGGACAATCAGTTGCTCATCGCGCACCGCGAGCTGGATGTCTTTTGCCTTCAGTGTTGCCAACAGTTCGATCACGCTCACAGGACGATCTCCATTCTTTCGGTAATTGCCGCGTACCCGGCCAGGGTCGGATGTTCGAACAAGGCCCTGACATCGGCTTCCATGCCTTCCTGATGCAGCCGGCCGATCAGGCTCACGGCCAATAGCGAGTGCCCACCCAACTCGAAGAAGTTGTCGTGGCGCCCCACCCGTTCCACGTTGAGCAATTGCGCCCAGAGCCTGGCGAGGAGGATTTCGGTGTCGCCCTGGGGTGCCTCGTACTCACGGACGATGGCCGCCTCCAGCCCCGGGGCCGGCAGCGCCTTACGGTCTAGCTTGCCGTTGGGGCTCAGGGGCAAGGCCTGTAGATGCACATACAGCGCCGGCACCATGTACTCCGGCAGGTGCTGCAACAGCTCCCCGCGCAGGGCCTCGACCTCCAGCCGCGAGCCGGCCTCGTGGGTGCTGTAATAGACCACCAGACGCTTGTCTCCCGGCACGTCTTCCCGGGCCAGGACCACGGCCTCCCTGACTTCGGGCAACTGGGTCAGGCGGGCCTGGATCTCCCCGAGTTCGATGCGCAGGCCCCGCAACTTGACCTGATCATCGTTGCGCCCCAGGTACTCGATATTGCCGTCGGCGCGGTAGCGGGCCACATCGCCGGTGCGGTACATCCGGGCGTTGTCCAGTGGGCTGAACGGGTCCACCAGGAACCGTTCGGCGTTCAACTGCCCACGGTTCAGATAACCCCGGGCCACCTGCACCCCGCCGATATACAGCTCGCCCACCACGCCCTGGGGCACCGGCTGCATCTGCTCGTCGAGCAGGTACAGGCGGGTGTTGGCGATGGGCTTGCCGATCGGCGTGTTGTCCGGGGTCTGCTCCAGGGGACCGGCGCAGTTCCAGGCCGTCACATCCACGGCGGCTTCGGTCGGCCCGTAGAGGTTGTGCAACTCGCTGCCCGGCAACTGCTGCTTGAAGCGCCGCACCAGGCTCCCTGGCAGCGCCTCGCCGCTGCACAGCACCCGGACCAGGGCGCGGCACGACTGCGCCGCGCCGTGGGCCAGGAACAAGTCGAGCATCGACGGCACAAAATGCACGGTGCTGATGCCCTCGGCCTGGATCACCTGACACAGGTAGGCCGGATCCTTGTGCCCCTCAGGGCGCGCCATCACCAGGCGCGCGCCGGTCAGCAGCGGCCAGAAGAACTCCCAGACCGAGACGTCGAAGCTGAACGGAGTCTTCTGCAACACCGCGTCCGCCGCCGTCAGGCCATAGGCCTGCTGCATCCACAGCAGGCGATTGACCACCGCCCCGTGCTCGTTCATCACCCCCTTGGGTTGCCCGGTGGAGCCCGAGGTGTAGATCACGTAGGCCAGATGCCCGGCGTGCAGCTCAGGCAGCTGCGGGTTGTCCAGGGCCTCGGCCGGCCACAGCGGCTGGTCCAGGACCAGCAACGGAGCGAGCCCCGCCTTCACCAGCGGCTGCGTCGCGGCTTGCACCAGTACCACCACCGGCGCGCTGTCTTCGAGCATGTAGGCGATACGTTCTGCCGGGTAGCTCGGGTCGATCGGCACATAGGCGCCGCCGGCCTTGAGAATCGCCAGCAGGCCGATGACCATTTCCAGCCCGCGCTCGACGCAGATCGCCACCCGGGTGTCCGGGCCCACGCCCTGGCGCCGCAGGTGATGGGCCAGCTGATTGGCCCGCAGGTTGAGCTGGCGATAGCTCAACTGTTGCCCGCCGGCCAGCAGCGCCGGGGCCTGCGGGCTGCGCTCGACCTGGGCCTCGAATAGCCCGTGCAGGGTCTGGTTCAGGGGATAGGCGACCTCGGTGGCGTTGAGCTCCAGCAGCAGGTGCTGACGCTCGGCGCCGGTGAGGATCGGCAAGCGGTTCAGGGCCATGTCCGGCGCTCGCTCCAAGGCATCGGCCAGGGATTCGAGGGCCGTCTGCATATAACCGCAGATGCGTTGCGCGCCGATCCGCGCCGGGGTCATGGCGGTCAGGCTGAAGCCTTCGCCGCGATCATCCACGTTCAGGCTCAGGGGATAGTTGGTGCGCTCCTCGCCGGCCAGGGTCTCGATCCCGTGGGCCGATGCCGGTGGCGCCGTGGGCGCGCTGCTGTCCTGGCTATGGCGGTAGTTGAGCATGGCGCTGAACAGCGGCAGCGGCGCCGCCACCCCGCTGCACCGCTGGGCCAGGGCCAGGGACGCGTGTTCATGACCAAGCAAGGCACTGAGCCGGCGATGGGTGGCGCGAACCCCGTCACGCACCCCGGTAGCGTCGATCTCGACCCGCAGCGGCAGGGTATTGATAAACATGCCCAGGGCCCGGTCCGCGCCCTCGCCGCCCTGCATCCGTCCCAGCAGCACCGTGCCGAAGACCACCGCCTGCTTGCCGGACGTGGCGCCCAGCACCCGGGCCCAGGCCAGGTGGAACAGGCTCGCGGCACTGATCCCGAGCAACCGCGCCTGATGCCGCAGACGGGCGCTGAGGGCACTGGGCAGGGCCTGGCTGCGCTCTTCGATATCGCCGCCGTCGCCCTGCACGTCCTGCAGGTCGAACGGCAGGGTTGGCTCGTCGACATCCCCCAGCATGTCGCGGAAGAACGCCTCGTGTTCCTGCTCGCTGACACCCAGGCGCGCCTGGGCCACATAGTTGCGATACGGCACCGGCGTCCCCAGGTTCTGGCCCTGGCCCTGCAGGAAGGCCCGCAGCTCATGGCCGACCACGTCCATGGCGGTGTGGTCCAGGGCCAGGTGATGGAACAGCACCACCGCGACGATTCGTCCCTGGACCGGGTCCTGGGCCATATGCACCCGCATCAGCGGCGCCCGGGTGATGTCCATACGGTGATGGCGCGCATCGCAAAGCCCGTGCAACTGGCCAAGAATATCCCCGGCGGCCGGGTCCAGCCGTTCCTCGTGCACCACCAGCTCGGCATTGCGCAGCACCACTTGCAGCGGTTGCTGCAAGCCTTCCCAGAACACCCCGGTGCGCAAGATATCGTGCCGCGCGATCACCTGTTGCAGGGCCTGGGTAAAGGCCGTGAACAGCGCCCGGTCGGCAAACGCCATATGGGATTGCAACAGGTACGGATCGCCCTGCCGGGCAGTGATGTGGTGGTAGAGAATGCCTTCTTGCAACGGCGCCAGGGGGTAGATGTCCTGCACATTCGCGGCGCCGCCCGGGACCCGCTCCAGCAAGCCATCAAGGGTGGCCTGGTCGAGTTCGACCAGGGGCAGCATGTCCGGGGTGATGCGCGGGCAATCGCCCGGGATCAGGTTGTCCGGCACTTGCACCTCGCGCCCGCTGCCCACCGCAGCCGCCAGGGCGGCCAGGGTCGGCTGGCTGAACAGCACTCGCACATCGGCGCCGAGGCCGGCCTGGCGCATGCGCTCGATCAGGCTCACCGCCAGCAGCGAATGCCCGCCCAGCTCGAAGAAGTGGTCATGACGCCCCACTTGCTCGACCTTGAGCACCTCCTGCCAGATCTGCGCCAGGGCCATTTCCACGGCGCCCTGGGGAGCCTGGTACTCACGGCTCAGCAGATGCTGCGCAGCCGGCTCCGGCAATGCCTTGCGGTCCAGTTTGCCGTTGGCCGTCAGCGGCAGGGCCGGCAACTGCACATAGGCCAGCGGCACCATATGCCCGGGCAGGCTGGCTTGCAGCCCGCTCCGCAGCGCTTCGATATCCAGGCCCTCGGCGGCGGTGAAATACGCCACCAGTCGGCTCTGCCCCGGCTCATCCTGGCGCGCCAGCACCACCGCTTCGTTGAGGCCAGGGTGGCGCGCCAGGGCACTTTCGATTTCCCCCAGCTCGATGCGCATACCGCGGATTTTCACCTGGTCATCGTTGCGTCCCAGGTAGTCGAGGGTGCCGTCGGCCTGCCAGCGCGCCAGGTCGCCGGTGCGGTACATGCGCGCCTGGGGCTCGCGGCTGAAGGGGTCGGCGAGGAAGCGTTCGGCGGTCATTTGCGGACGGTTCAGGTAGCCCCGGGCAACCCCGGCGCCGCCGACATACAGCTCGCCGGCCACGCCCACTGGCACCGGCCGCTGCTGACGGTCCAGCAGGTAGACCCGGGCGTTGGCCATGGGCGTGCCGATATGCAACGCCTGCCCGACCTGCACCGCGCCCGAGGTGGCGACCACCGTGGCTTCGGTGGGGCCGTAGTTGTTGATCACCGCAAAGCTCTGGGCCCGGGGGAATTGGCGCAGGCGGTCGCCGCCGATCAGCAGGGTCTTCAGGGTCGGATGGTGCAGGTGCTGGCAGAAGGCGTATTCGGCCACCGGCGTCGGCAGAAAGCTCACCGTCAGCGGCTGCGCCTGCCACCAGGCCAGCAACTGCTCGATGTTTTCATTGCCGACTTCCGGCGGCGGCAGGTGCAGGGTCGCGCCGACGCACAGGGCCGGCCAGACTTCCCAGGCCATGGCATCGAAACCGAAGCCGGCGACGCTGGACACCTGGCTGCCCGAGTGCTGCTCAAAGGCCTGGTTATGCCAGTGCACGAGGTTTTCCAGGGTCCGGTGCTCCACCATCACGCCCTTGGGCAAACCGGTGGAACCCGAGGTGTAGATGACATAGGCCAGGTGCGCCGGGGTCAGTTGTGCCAGCTGCGGATTGGCCAGCGCCGGGTTGTGCCAGGCCGACTGGTCCAGGTCGATCAGCGGCAGCTCCAGGATCGGCAATTGCCCAAGCAGTGCGCCCTGAGTCAATAACGCCAGGGGCGCGCTGTCTTCCAGCAGGTAGCGCAGGCGCTCCCTCGGCAGCGCCGGGTCCAGGGGCACATAAGCGGCGCCGGCCTTGAGAATCCCCAGCATCCCCACCAGCATCGCCGGGCCGCGACGCACGCAGATCGCCACCCGATCGTCCGGCTGCACCCCCAGCTCCAGCAGATGCCGGGCCAGTTGATTGGCCTGCTGGTTCAATTGGCGATAGCTCAATTGCTGCGGGCCCTGGATCATGGCCAGCGCATCGGGAGTCTCGGCGACCCGGGCTTCGAACAGGCCATGAAGGGTCTGCCCGCGCGGGTAATGCCGGCGATTGGCGTTGAAGGTTTCCAGCAACTGCCGGCGCTCGGCCTCGGGCAGAATCGGCAGGCGGTTCAGCGCCAGCCCCGGGTTTTGCTCCAGGGCTTGGGCCAGGTGCTCCAATGCCGTGTGCATATAGCCGCAGATGCGCTGTGGCCCCAGGTGCGCCACCGCCAGCACGCTCAAGGCAAAGCCCTGGCCCAGGTCATCGACACTCAGGCTCAGGGGGTAGTTGCTGCGCTCTTCGCCCCCCAGCAGCTCGATGCCGGCCCAGGGCGCCTGCTCGTCATGCAGCCCGTCGTGGGCGCTGTGGCGGTAGTTGAGCAAGGCACTGAACAGCGGCGCACTCACCGCCACCCGGCTGCAACGCTGGGCCAGGGCCAGGGACGCGTGCTCGTGACCGAGCAGTGCGCTCAAGCGCCGGTGCACGGCGCGCACGCCGTCACGGACGCCGGTTTCGCCCAATGTCACCCGCAGCGGCAAGGTATTGATAAACACCCCGAGGGCGCGGTCAGCGCCCTCGCCGCCCTGCATGCGGCCCATCAGCACGGTGCCGAACACCACGTCCTCGCGGTCGCAAAGCCGGCCCAGGACCTGGGCCCAGGCCAGGTGCATCAGGCTGGCGGCGCTCACCCCCAGCGTGCGCGCCTGCTCCCGCAGACGCTGGCTCAGCGCCGCCGGCAATGGCCAGTGCGCCTCGTCGATATCCAGACCATCGCCCTGCACATCCTGCAAGCCAAATGGCAGGGTCGGCTCTTCGACGTCCCCCAGCATGTCGCGGAAAAACGCCTCATGTTCGTGCTCCCCAGCCCCCAGCAGGGCCTGGGCCACATAGTTGCGGTACGGCATGGGCGTGCCCAGCTCGCCGGGCTGCTTGAGCAGCAGCGCGCGCATTTCCGCGCCCACCACTTCCATCGCCGTATGGTCCAGGGCCAGGTGGTGGAACAGCAGCAGGCTGACCACCCGTCCATGCTGCGGGTCCTCGGCATGAATCAGGCGCATCAGCGGCGCCTGGGCCAGGTCCAGCCGGTGGTGCCGGGCATCGAAGCGCGCCTGCAATTGCTCGACGATATCCCCCGCCGCCGGGTCCAGCTGCTGCGCCTGCACATGCAGCTCGGCATGGCGCCAGACCACCTGAACGGGGTGCTCCAGGCCTTCCCAGAGCACGCTGGTACGCAGAATATCGTGGCGCGCGATCACCTGCTGCAAGGCCTCGGCAAAAGCCTGCAAGCGCTCCAGGCTGTCGAAGCTCAGGCGCGATTGCAGCAGGTAGGGGTCACCCTGCCCGGCGCTGATGTGGTGGTAGAGAATCCCTGCCTGCAAGGGCGCCAGGGGGTAGATGTCCTGCACATTGGCCGCACCGCCGGGCACGCTGGCGACGATCAGGTCGATGGCCTCCTGGCTCAGTTCCAGCAGCGGCAGCAGGTCCGGGGTGATGCGCTGGCAACCGAGGGCAATGCGGTTGGCCGGGACTTCGATCTCGCGCCCACTGCCCACCGCAGCCGCCAGGGCGGCCAGGGTCGGCTGGTTGAACAGCACCCGCACATCGGCGCTGAGGCCGACCTGGCGCATGCGTTCGATCAGGCTCACCGCCAACAGCGAGTGCCCGCCCAGCTCGAAGAAGTGATCATGGCGCCCCACCTGCTCGACCTTGAGCACCTCGGCCCAGATCCGCGCCAGGGTGATTTCGACCTCACCCAGTGGTGCTTCATAGGCCCGGCTCAGCAGCGCCGAAGCGTCCGGTGCCGGCAGGGCCTTGCGGTCGAGCTTGCCGTTGGCGGTCAGCGGCAACCGTTCCAGCTGGACATAGGCCGCCGGCAGCATGTAGTCCGGCAACTGGCCTTGCAGGGCACCGTGCAAGGCCTCGATATCCAGGGCCTCGCCGGCCACCTGCGGCGTGCAGTACGCCACCAGGCGCTTGTCACCCGGGGCGTCTTCGCGCACCAGCAACGCCGCCTCCCGGACCCCGGCACAGGCCGCGATCCGGGTTTCGATTTCTCCCAGTTCGATGCGAAAGCCCCGCAGCTTGACCTGCTGGTCGTTGCGTCCCTGGTACAGCAGCACGCCGTCGGCGCGCCAGCAGGCCAGGTCGCCGGTGCGGTACATCAAGCCTTGAGGGGCGTCGGCAAAGGGGTCGGCGATATACATCTGCGCCGTCAGTTGCGGCTGGTTGAGGTAACCCAGGGCCACCCCTGCTCCACCGATATACAGCTCGCCGACCACGCCCACCGCCACCGGCTGCTGCCGGGCATCCAGTACATAGGCGCGGCTGTTGCCGATCGGCCGGCCAATGGGAATGCCACCGGCGGCGACGGCCTTGATCTCGAAGGTGGTGGAGAAAGTCGTGGCCTCGGTCGGACCGTAGCCATTGAGCAGGTGCCGAGGCGCGCCGTGTTCCAGCACCCGGGCAATCACACTCGGGTCCAGCACATCGCCACCGACCATCAGGTAGCGCAGTTGGCGGAACGCGCCGAGCAAGCCATCGGCATGCTGCTGGAACAGGCCGGCGGTCATCCACAACACGCTGACTTTCTGCTGTTGCAGCAGCGCTCCCAGGGCCTGGCTGGACAGCACCACGTCCTGGTCGACCACCACCACTCGCCCGCCATTGAGCAAGGGCGCCCAGACTTCCAGGGTGCTGGCGTCAAAGGCCGGGTTCGAGGCAAAGGCCACTCGGTCCTGCGGGGTGAAATCGGCATAGCCGTTGTTCAGCACCAGGCGGCTGACCGCGCGGTGCGGCACCAGCACGCCCTTGGGAGTGCCGGTGGAACCCGAGGTGTACATGAGGTACACCGCGCTTTCGGACGACTGCGCCAGGTCCGGGTTGTGGCTTGGCAGGTGTTCGAGGTCGAGGCGGTCCAGTTCGATACGCTGCGTCGGGCACGCCAGGGTTTCAGTGCTCTGGGTCAGCAACAGCCGCGCCGCGCTGTCCGCCAGGATAAACAGCTGGCGCTCGGCTGGGGCGTTGACGTCCAGCGGCACATAGACCGCCGCGCATTTGCTGATGGCCAACTGGCTGACCAGCAACCCCACCGAACGCGGCAATAGCATCGCCACGCGGTCCCCCGCCTGCACGCCCATCTGCAACAACCCATGGGCCAGGCGGTTGGCCCGCCGGTTCAATTCGGCATAACTGAGCACCTGCTCGCCGTGCACCGCGGCCACCGCTTGCGGGCTGGCCTGCACCTGGGCCTCGAACAGCCCGTGCACGGTCTGCTGCGCCGGGTAGGCCCGGGCCGTGGCATTGAAGCCGTGCAGCACCCGCTCGCGCTCGGCGGGGGCGACAATCGACAACTGCTGCAACGGCGTGGCCGGGGCCTGCTCCAGGGCGTGCACCAGGTTGTGCAAGGCACAGCGCATGTACTCGCCGATCCGCGCACCTTCCACCTCGGCCAGGGCCTGGACCGTCAGTTCGAACAGTTCGCCGAGGTCATCGACGTTAAGCACCAGCGGGTAGTTGCTGCGCTCACGGGCGTTGAGCACCTCGATCCCGTCCCACACCGAAGGGCCGTTGCCGATCTCCGCGCCCGGCGCACTGTGGCGATAGTTGAGCAAGGTGCTGAACAGCGGCGTGGACGCTGGCACCCCGCTGCAACGCTGGGCCAGGGACAGGGGCGCGTGCTCGTGGCCAAGCAATTGCGCCAGCCGTTCATGGGTCGCGCGCACGCCGTCGAGCACCGTCAGCGCACCGACGCTGACCCGCAGCGGCAAGGTATTGATAAACATGCCCAGGGCCCGGTCGGCGCCCTCGCCGCCCTGCATCCGCCCCAGGAGCACGGTGCCGAACACCACCTCGTCCTGGCCGGAAACCTGACCCAGCACCTGGGCCCAGGCCAGGTGCACCAGGCTGGCGGCGCTCACCCCGAGCCGCCTTGCCTGCTCGCGCAGGGCCCGGCACAGGGCCGGTTCCAGGGCCAGGTGCGACTCCTGGACACCACTGCCGTCGCCCTGCACGTCCTGCAGGCCGAACGGCAGGGTCGGCTCATGGATATCGCCGAGCATCTGCTGGAAGAACGCTTCATGGGCATGCTGGCTGACGCCCAGGCGTGCCTGGGCCACGTAGTTGCGGTACTGCACCGGCGGCGCCAGGTGCCCAGCCTGGCCGCCGAGGCTGGCGCTCATTTCCTGCACCAGCACCGCCAACGAGGTGTGGTCGAGCAAGATATGGTGCAGCAGCAACACGCCCAGCCACCGGTCATGGGCTTCGTCCCGGGCGTAGGCAAAGCGCATCATCGAAGCCTGCCCCAGGTCGAGGCGGTAATGCCGGGGGTCGAAGCGCTGTTGCAACTGGCCCAGCACATCGGCGTCCTGCGGGTCGCTCGCGACCCGCTCCACAGCCAGCGGCGCCTGGCGCCAGACCACCTGCACCGGCTCGTCGAGGCAGTCCCAGACCAGGCTGGTGCGCAGAATGTCATGCCGGGCAATCGCCCCTTGCAGGGCGTCGATAAAGGCCTTGACCTGCGCCAGGCCGCTGAAGCCGAGCTGCAACTGCAGCAGGTACGGATCGCCGGCCTGACTGCTCAGGTGGTGATAGAGGATCCCCGCCTGCAGCGGCGCCAGGGCGTAGATGTCCTGCACGTTGTCGACACCGCCCGGCACCCGCTCCAGTACACGTTCGATGGCCGCCGGGTCGAGGTCAGCCAGGGGCAGCATATCGGGGGTGATCGCGGTGCAGGTGGCGCCGATCAGGTTGGCCGGCACCTGCACCTCGGGCTCCCCGCCCACGGCCGCCGCCAGGGCCGCCAGGGTCGGCTGGCTGAACAGCACCCGTATATCGGCCCGCAGCTGCGCCTGGCGCATGCGTTCCATCAGCTTGACCGCCAGCAGCGAATGGCCGCCCAGCTCGAAAAAGTTGTCATGCCGCCCGACCCGCTCGACCTTGAGCAGGTCTTGCCACAGGCTGGCAATCCGCTGCTCCACCTCGCCTTGGGGGGCCTGGTAGCCGCGTCGGGCCAGTGCCGCGTCATCGGGCATCGGCAACGCCTTGCGGTCCAGCTTGCCGTTGCCGGTCAGGGGCCAGGCCGGCAGCAGGACAAAGGCACTGGGCAGCATGTATTCGGCCAGGGTGCCCAGCAGTTGCTCACGCAAGTGCACGGCGCTCGGCCCATGGCCGTCCTCGGCAATCAGGTAGGCCACCAGGCGTCGTTCGCCGGGTTCGTCCTCGCGGGCGATGACCAGGGCCTCGCGCACGCCCTCGCAGGCCGCCAACTGGGCCTGGATTTCCCCCAGCTCGATGCGGAAGCCGCGGATCTTCACCTGGTCATCGTTGCGTCCCAGGTATTCAAGGCTGCCATCGGCCAGCCAGCGGCCCAGGTCACCGGTCTTGTACAGGCGCCCCGCAACCGTGCCGGAGCCTGCGTGGAACGGGTCGGCGATAAAGCGCTCGGCGCTCAAGGCCTCGCGGTTCAGGTACCCGCGGGCCACCCCGGCGCCGCCGACATAGAGCTCGCCGACCACCCCCACCGGCACCGGTTCGCGCTGCGGGTCGAGCAGGTACAGCTGCAGGTCGGGGATCGGTCCACCAATCGGACTGACACCCGGCACCAGGGCATCGGCGGCTTCCAGGGCGCGATAGGTCACGTGCACCGTGGTTTCGGTGATGCCGTACATGTTCACCAGGCGCGTGCCGGCGTTGCCGACGCGCTCGTACCAGGGCTTGAGCATGCCCGGGTCCAGGGCTTCGCCACCGAAAATCACCTGGCGCAGGGAATGCTTGCGGTCGCTGCGACCCTGGGCCGCGATCAACTGGCGGAACGCGCTCGGGGTCTGGTTGAGGATGCTCACCCCCGCGTCGCACAGCAGTTCATAGCACTCGTCCGGTGAGCGGCTGATCCGTTGCGGCACCACCAGCAACTGCCCGCCGTGCAGCAGCGCGCCGTAGATTTCCCAGACCGAGAAGTCGAAGGCAAAGGAGTGGAACAGCGCCCACACATCACGGCGGTTGAAGCCGAACCAGCCTTGGGTCGCCGCGAACAACCGGGTCACCTGGCGGTGCTCGACCATCACCCCCTTGGGCAGGCCGGTGGAGCCCGAGGTGTAGATCACATACGCCAGGTGCTCGACCTTGAGCCCCGGCAGCTGCGGGTTGTGCTGCAGCTCGTCGCGCAGGGCATGGCTGTCGAGGTCGATCCGGGGCACCGGGCACTCGCCAACCAGGGCCTGGGTCGCGCCCTGCACCAGCAGCGCCACCGGGGCGCTGTCAGCCAGGGTGTAGGCGATGCGTTCTGCGGGGTAGCCCGGATCGATCGGCACATAACCGGCGCCGGCCTTGAGGATCCCCAGCAGGCCGACGATCATCTCCAGCCCGCGCTCGACGCAGATCGCCACCCGATCATCCGGCTGTACGCCCAGGCCCAACAGGCGATGGGCCACCTGATTGGCCCGGGCGTTGAGCTGGCGATAACTCAGTTGCAGCGCGTCGACGCGCACTGCCACCGCGTCCGGCGTACGCAGCACCTGGGCCTCGAACAGGCCATGCAGGGTCTGCTCGACGGCATAGTGCTCGCGGCTGCCATGGCCGGCGCCCAGCAGTTGCCGGCGCTCTTCCGCCGGCAGGATCGACAGCTGCTCTACGGCGCTGTGCGGTGCCTGCTCCAGGGCCTGGACCAGGCTTTCCAGGGCGGTGCGCATATAACCGCACACGCGCTCGGCGCCGATTCGCGCCGGGGTCATTACGTTCAGGCGGAAGTCTTGCCCCAGGTCATCGATGTTCAGGCTCAGCGGGTAGTTGCTGCGCTCTTCGCTGGCCAGGGTGTGGATGCCCTGCCACGGCGCCTGGGCAACCGACTGTGCTTGGGCACTGTGGCGGTAGTTGAGCATGGCGCTGAACAGCGGCAGCGGCGCCGCCACCTGGCTGCAGCGCTGGGCCAGGGCCAGGGACGCATGCTCGTGGCCGAGCAGTGCGCTGAGCCGGGCATGGGTCGCCCGCACCCCGTCGCGCACCGAGGTGGCGTCGATATCCACCCGCAGCGGCAAGGTATTGATAAACATCCCCAGGGCCCGATCGGCGCCCTCGCCGCCCTGCATGCGGCCCATCAGCACGGTGCCGAACACCGGGTGCCGCTGGCCGCTGGTCACGCTCAACACCCGGGCCCAGGCCAGGTGGAACAGGCTCGCGGCACTCACCCCGAGGCCCCGCGCCTGGCTGCGGATACGCCCGCTGAGGTCGGCCTCCAGCCGCTGGCTGACTTCCTCGATAGCACGCCCGTCGCCCTGCACATCCTGCAGGCCGAATGGCAGGGTCGGCTCGTCGACGTCCCCCAGCATGTCGCGGAAAAACGCCTCGTGTTCCTGCTCGCTGGCCCCCAGCCGTGCCTGGGCCACGTAATTGCGATAAGGCACCGCCGCGCCCAGGGTCGCGCCTTGCCCGGCGAGAAATGCGCTCAGTTCATGGCCCACCACTTCCAGCGCGGTGTGGTCCATGGCCAGGTGGTGGAACAACAGCGTGGCAACCACCCTCCGCTGTTGCGGGTCCTTGGCGAACAGCAGCTGGATCAGCGGCGCGCGCGTCATGTCCAGGCGGTAGTGCCGGGCATCGAAGCGCTGCTGCAACTGGCCCAGTACATCGCCATCCGCCGCGTCCAGCACCACTTCCTGCGGGTGCAGCTCGGCGTGGCGCCAGACCACCTGCAGTGGTTGTTCCAGGCCTTGCCAGAGCACACTGGTGCGCAGGATATCGTGACGTTCGATGACGTGTTGCAGGGCCCGGGCGAACAGTTGCAGGCGCTCGACGCTGTCGAAGGCCATCTGCGACTGCAACAGGTACGGATCGCCCTGCTCGGCCATCAGGTGGTGATACAGGATGCCTTCCTGCAAGGGCGCCAGGGGATAGATGTCCTGCACATTGGCCGCACCGCCGGGGACGCTGGCGACGATCAGGTCGATGGCGTCCTGGTCCAGCTCCAGCAGCGGCAGCAGGTCCGGGGTGATGCGCTGGCAGCCGAGGGCAATGCGGTTGGCCGGGACCTCGACCTCGCGCCCGCTGCCCACCGCAGCCGCCAGGGCGGCCAGGGTCGGCTGGCTGAACAGAATGCGCACATCGGCGCTGAGGCCGACCTGGCGCATGCGCTCGATCAGGCTCACCGCCAGCAGTGAATGCCCGCCCAATTCGAAGAAGTGATCGTGGCGTCCCACCTGCTCGACCTTGAGCACTTCAGCCCAGATCCGCGCCAGGACGGTTTCGATCTCGCCCTGGGGCGCTTCATAGGCGAGACTGAGCAGCGCCGACGAATCCGGCACCGGCAGTGCCTGGCGATCCAGCTTGCCGTTGGGCGTCAGCGGCAATGCCGGCAGCGGCACCAGCAGCCCCGGCACCATGTACTCCGGCAACTGCTGCAACAGGTGTTGGCGCAGGGCCTCGACCTCGGGCACGGTGCTCTCGGGGTGGGTGCTGAAGTAGGCCACCAGACGCTTGTCGCCGGGCACGTCTTCGCGCACCAGCGCCACCGCTTGCCTGATCCCCGGGTAGCGCTCCAGGTGTTCCTGGATTTCCCCCAGCTCGATACGCAAGCCATGCAGCTTGACCTGGAAATCGTTGCGCCCGAGGAACTCCAGGTTGCCGTCGGCGTGGTAGCGCACCAGGTCGCCGGTGCGGTACAGGCGGTCGCCGGCCACGAACGGGCTGTCGATGAATCGCTCGGCCAACAGCCCCGGCAGCCCCAGGTAACCCCGGGCCACGCCGGCGCCGCCGATGTGCAACTGACCACTGGCGCCGACCGGCACCGGCTGGTCCTCGGCGTCCAGTACGTACAGGCGGGTATTGGCAATCGGCCGGCCGATCGGCAGTTGCAGCGCCGGCACCGTAGCCCCGGGCTCCAGGGTCCAGACCGTGCTGTCCACCGTGGCCTCGGTCGGGCCGTAGACGTTATGCAACCGCGCCCCCGGCAAGCGTGCCTGGAAGCGCCGGGCCAGGGTCGCGCCCAGCTCGCCGCCGCCACAGAACACATCGGTCAGGCTGCGGCACTGGCTGACCTCGTCCAGTTCCAGGAACAGCTGCAACATGGCCGGCACGAACTGGATCACCGAGATCCGTTGCTCGCGAATCAACTGCGCCAGGTAGCGCGGCTCGCGGTGCCCGTCCGGGCGCGCCAGCACCAGGCGCATGCCCGAGGTCAGCGGCCAGAACACCTCCCAGACCGAAGCGTCGAAGCTCAGTGGGGTTTTCTGCAACAGGCTGCCCTGCGCCGCGCCAGGGCACAGCCCCGAGCTCCAGTGCAGCAGGTTGACCAGCCCGCGGTGCTCCACCATCACCCCCTTGGGCGTGCCGGTGGAGCCGGAGGTGTAGATCACATACGCCAGGTGCCGTGCAGTCAGGCCCGGCACCTGGAGATCGGCGCTGTCCGGGTGGCTTGGCGCAGGCGCCTGCCAGGCCGCTTGATCGAGGTCGATCAGCGGCCCCTCAGCCCACTGCACCAAGCCCCGGGTCGCGCCGTGTACCAGCAGCGCCGCGGGCGCACTGTCGTGCAGCATGTAGCCCAGGCGCTCCGGCGGATAGGCCGGGTCCAGCGGCACATAGGCACCGCCAGCCTTGAGGATCGCCAGCAGGCCGACCACCAGTTCCAGGCTGCGCTCGATGCAGATCGCCACCGGCACATCCGGGCCGACCCCGATGTCACGCAGATGCCGGGCCAGCTGATTGGCCCGGGCATTGAGCCCGGCGTAGGTCAGGCATTGCGCGCCCGATTGCAGGGCCGGCGCATCCGGGGTGCGTTGCACCTGGGCTTCGAACAGGCCGTGCACCGTCTGTTCCAGGTTGCATTCAAGCGCGCTGCCGTTGAAGCCGTGCAGCAACTGCGCGTGTTCCGCCGGTGCCAGGATCGGCAGGTGCTTGAGGGCCATGGGCGAGCGTTGCTCCAGGGCCTGCAACAGGGATTCCAGGGCGGTCTGCATGTACCCGCAGACCCGTTGCGCGCCGATCTGCTGCACGGTCATGGCGCCCAGTTGCAAGTCGTCGCCCAGGTCATCGACGTTCAGGCTCAAGGGATAGTTACTGCGCCCGTCATGGGCCAGGGTCTGCATGCCTTGCCAGGCCGGGTGTGCGTCGAGCGGCGCTGCCGCGCCGGCACTGTGCCGGTAGTTGAGAATCGCGCTGAACAGCGGCAGCGGCGCGGCCACTGCGCTGCAACGCTGGGCCAAAGCCAGGGACGCGTGCTCGTGACCGAGCAGCGCGCTCAACCGCGCGTGCACCGCGCGCACCCCGGCGCGGGCATCCTGCTCACCGACATCGACCCGCAGCGGCAAGGTATTGATAAAGATCCCCAGCGCCCGGTCGGCCCCCTCACCGCCCTGCATGCGCCCCACCAGCACGGTGCCGAACACCACCTGCTGGTTGCCGCTGGCCACCGCCAGCACCCGGGCCCAGGCCAGGTGCATCAGGCTCGCGACACTGACCCCGAGCAGACGCGCCTGGCGCCTCAAGCCGTGGCTCAGGGTGGCGGGCAGCCGGTGCCGCACCTCTTCCATGGCAAGCCCATCGCCTTGCACATCCTGCAGGCCGAACGGCAGGCTCGGCGCGTCGATATCGCCAAGCATCTCGCGGAAGAACGCTTCATGTTCCTCGTCACTGACGCCCAGGCGCGCCTGGGCCACGTAGTTGCGATAAGGCATCGCCGGCCCCAGCTCACGGGCCTGGCCCAGAAGGCAGGCCTGCATTTCCTGGCGCACCACGTCGAAGGCGGTGTGGTCGAGAACGATGTGATGGAACATCAGCAGCACCACCACCCGCTGCTGTGCCGGGTCCTGGGCGTAGGCCAGGCGGATCAGCGGCGCACGGCTCAGGTCCAGGCGATGGTGGCGGGCGTCGAATCGCGCGCCGAGCTGTTGCAGCACATCAGCGTCCGCCACCTGCGGCACCACCTCTTCCACCACCAGCCGGGCCTCGCGCAGCACCACCTGCACCGGGGTGTCCAGGCCCTCCCAGAACACCGCGCTGCGCAGAATGTCGTGGCGTTCGATCACCTGCTGCAAGGCACCGGCGAAAGTCTGCAGGCGTTGCAGGCTGTCAAAGGCCAGCCGGGTTTGCAGCAGATAGGGGTCGCCCTGCTGCGCGGTGATGTGGTGGTAGAGGATGCCTTCCTGCAACGGCGCCAGGGGGTAGATGTCCTGCACATTGGCCGCACCTCCCGGCACGGCGGCGACGATCCGCTCGATGGCGGCCTGGTCAAGGTCCAGCAGTGGCAGCAGGTCCGGGGTGATGTGCCGGCAACCGGGCGCAATGCGGTTGACCGGGACCTCGACCTCACGCCCACTGCCCACGGCAGCCGCCAGGGCGGCCAGGGTCGGCTGGCTGAACAGAATGCGTACATCGGCGCCGAGGCCAACCTGGCGCATGCGCTCGATCAGGCTCACCGCCAGCAGCGAATGCCCGCCCAGCTCGAAGAAGTGGTCATGGCGGCCGACCTGTTCGACCTTGAGCACCTCCTTCCAGATCTGCGCCAGGGCCATTTCCACCGCGCCCTCGGGCGCCTCGAAGCCACGGCTGAGCAGCGCATCCGCTCCCGGCTCGGGCAAGGCCTTGCGGTCGAGCTTGCCATTGGCGGTCAACGGCAGCGCATCGAGCCGAACGTAGGCCGCCGGCACCATGGCGTCCGGCAGGCGGCCTTGCAGATGGGCGTGCAGTTGCTCGATATCCAGCTGTTCGGCCTGCTCGGTGAAATAGACCACCAGCCGCGCGTCACGCACCAGCGCCACCGCCTCCTTGACCCCGGCGTGGCTGGCCAGGGCGCTCTCGACTTCGCCCAGTTCGATGCGCACCCCACGCACCTTGACCTGGTCGTCGTTGCGCCCCAGGTAATCAAGGTTGCCGTCCGCGCGCCAGCGCGCCAGGTCACCGCTGCGGTACATGCGGGCCTCGGGTTCAGCGCTGAAAGGGTCGGCCATAAAGCGCTCGGCGCTCATCTGTGGACGGTTCAGGTAACCCCGCGCCACCCCGGCGCCCCCGATATACAGCTCGCCGACCACGCCTTGGGGCACCGGACGCTGCTGTTCATCCAGCAGGTAAACCCGGGCATTGCCCACCGGCTGGCCGATATGCAGCGCCTGGCCGACCTGGACTGCGCCCGAGGTGGCGACCACCGTGGCTTCGGTGGGGCCGTAGTTGTTGATCACGGCGAAGGTCTGGGCCGTGCTGAACTGGCGCAGGCGGTCGCCGCCGATCAGCAGGGTCTTCAGGGTCGGGTGTTGCAGTTGGCGGCTGAAGGCGTACTCGGCCACCGGGGTCGGCAAGAAGCTGACCTCCAGCGGCTGCGCCTGCCACCAGGCCAGCAGCAGTTCGAGGTTGTCATTGCCGACCTCGGCCGGCGGCAGGTGCAGGGTCGCGCCGACGCACAAGGCCGGCCAGACCTCCCAGGCCATGGCGTCGAAGCCGAAACCGGCGACGCTGGAGACCTGGCTGCCCGGGTGTTGGTCGAAGGTCAGGTTGTGCCAGTGCACCAGGTTTTCCAGGGTCCGGTGCTCCACCATCACCCCCTTGGGCAGGCCGGTGGAACCCGAGGTGTAGATCACATAGGCCAGGTGCGCCGGAGTCAGCCCGGCAAGTTGCGGATTGCTGCGGGGCTGGCCGAGCCAGTGCCGCTGGTCGAGGTCGATCAGTGGCAACGCGGTCGCCGCCCAGCGCCCGAGCCATTCGCCCTGGGTCAACAGCGCCACCGGGGCGCTGTCCTGCAGCAGGTAGTGCTGGCGCTCGTCCGGCAGCGCCGGGTCGATCGGCACATAGGCGGCGCCGGCCTTGAGAATCGCCAGCAGGCCCAGGAGCATGTCAGGGCCACGGCGCACACTGATCGCCACCCGATCATCAGGCTGCACTCCCAGCGCCAGCAGTTGGTGGGCCAGTTGATTGGCACTCTGGTTGAGCTGGCCATAGCTCAGGCTGTGCGCGCCCTGGATCACGGCCGGGGCCTCGGGCATGGCGGCCGCGCAGGCTTCGAACAGGCCATGAATGGTCTGCCCGCGCGGGTAGTGCGCAGGGTTCGGGTTGAACTGGTGCAACAGCTGTTGGCGCTCTTCCGCCGGCAGGATCGACAGCTGGTCGAGGGTGACCGCCGAACCCTGCTCCAGGGCCTGCACCAAGTGTTCCAGGGCGGTGTGCATGTAGCCGCAGATGCGCTGCGGATCAATCGGCGCCTGGCTCAGCACGCTCAGGTCAAAGCTGTCGCCACGGTCGTTGACGCTCAGGATCAGCGGGTAGTTGCTGCGCTCTTCGCCCCCCAGGACATCGATCCCGTCCCACAGCTGCGGTCCGGCCTGGGGCTGGGTGCCGGCCTGGCTATGGCGGTAGTTGAGCAAGGCACTGAACAGCGGCGCCGCCCCCGTCACCCCGCTGCACCGCTGGGCCAGAGCCAGGGACGCGTGTTCATGCCCCAGCAGCGCGCTGAGCCGGGCGTGGGTGGCCTTGACCGCAGCCCGTGGCGCCACGGCGCCGACTTCGACCCGCAGCGGCAAGGTGTTGATGTACATGCCCAGGGCCCGGTCGGCGCCCTCGCCGCCCTGCATCCGCCCCAGGAGCACGGTGCCGAACACCACATCCCGGCGGTTGCCGAGTTGCCCCAGGACCTGGGCCCAGGCCAGGTGCATCAGGCTCGCCACACTCACCCCCAGGCTTCGCGCCTGTTCCCGCAGGCGTCGGTTCAGGGCCGGCTCCAGGGCGCGCGCGGCCTCCTCGATAGGCTGCCCGTCGCCCTGCACATCCTGCAGGCCAAACGGCAGGGTCGGCTCGTCGATATCGCCGAGCATCTGCCGGAAGAACGCCTCATGCTCGGCCTGGCTCACCCCCAGGCGCGCCTGGGCCACGTAGTTGCGATAAGGCGCAGCGGCCCCCAGGCTGGCACCCTGGCCGCTGATCAGGGCTTGCATCTCCTGGCTCACCACCTCGAGGGCGGTGTGGTCCATGGCCAGGTGATGGAACAGCAGAATCGCCACCACCCGCTGCTGCGCCGCATCCCAGGCGTGCACCAGACGGATCAGCGGTGCACGGGTGATATCCAGGCGGTAATGGCGGGCATCGAAGCGCTGTTGCAACTGCTCCAGCACATCCCCGCTCGCCGGGTCCGGCGTCAGCTCTTGCAGCACCAGCTCGGCATGGCGCCAGACCACTTGCAGCGGGTGTTCCAGGTTTTCCCAGAGCACGCTAGTGCGCAGGATATCGTGGCGCCCAATCACCTGTTGCAAGACCCCGGCGAACACCTGCAAGCGCTCGTGGCTGTCAAACGCCAGACGGGTCTGCAACAGGTAGGGGTCACCCTCCCCGGCAGCCAGGTGGTGATACACAATGCCCTCCTGCAACGGCGCCAAGGGGTAGATGTCCTGCACATTGGCCGCACCGCCGGGCACGCTGGCGACGATCAGGTCGATGGCCTCCTGGCTCAGTTCCAGCAGCGGCAGCAGGTCCGGGGTGATGCGCTGGCAGCCGAGGGCAATGCGGTTGGCCGGAACCTCGACCTCGCGTCCGCTGCCCATCGCCGTCGCCAGGGCCGCCAGGGTCGGCTGGCTGAACAGGATCCGCACATCGGCGCCCAGGCCGACCTGGCGCATGCGCTCGATCAGGCTCACCGCCAGCAGTGAATGCCCGCCCAGTTCAAAGAAGTTGTCATGCCGCCCGACCTGTTCGACCTTGAGCACCTCCTTCCAGATCTGCGCCAGGGCCGTTTCCACCGGCCCCAGGGGCGCTTCGAAATCGCGGCTGATAAAGGATTCGAGCCCCGGGGCCGGCAAGGCCTTGCGGTCGAGCTTGCCGTTGGCGGTCAGGGGCCAGTCGGCCAGCGCGACATAGGCCACCGGCAGCATGTATTCCGGCAACTGCTCGTGGAGCCAGGCCCGCAGGGCCTCGTTATCCAGGTCAGACTGCGCCAGCTGCGGCCGATAGTAGGCCACCAGGCGCTTATGCCCTGGCTCATCTTCCCGGGCCAGGACCACTGCGCTCTCGACCTCGGGGTGCAGGGCCAGCCGCGCCTCGATTTCGGCCAGTTCGATGCGCATGCCGCGAATTTTCACCTGGTCATCATTGCGCCCCAGGTAGTCCAGCGTGCCGTCCGCCAGCCAGCGCGCCAGGTCGCCGGTGCGGTACATGCGCGCCCGGGGCTGGTTGCTGAACGGATCGTCGAGGAAACGCTCCGCGGTCATCTGCGGCCGGTGCAGGTAACCCCGGGCCACCCCGGCACCGCCGATGTACAGCTCGCCGGCAACCCCGACCGGCACCGGGCGCAACTGCTCATCCAGCAGGTAGACCTGAGCATTGGCAATCGGCCGGCCGATATGCAGCGCCTGGCCGACCTGGACCGCGCCCGAAGTGGCGACCACCGTGGCTTCGGTGGGGCCATAGTTATTGATCACGGCGAAGGTCTGGCCCTGGTTGAACTGGCGCAGGCGATCGCCGCCGATCAGCAGGGTCTTCAGGGTCGGGTGTTGCAGGTGCTGGCTGAAGGCGTACTCGGCCACCGGGGTCGGCAAAAAGCTCATCTCCAGCGGCTGTGCCTGCCACCAGGCCAGCAGTTGCTGGATATCTTCATTGCCGATCTCCCGGGGCGGCAGGTGCAGGGTCGCCCCCGCGCACAGGCTCGGCCAGACCTCCCAGGCCATGGCGTCAAAGCCGAAACCGGCGACGCTGGAGACCTGGCTGCCCGGGTGCTGGTCAAAGGCCTGGTTGTGCCAGTGCACCAGGTTTTCCAGGGTCCGGTGCTCGACCATCACCCCCTTGGGCAGGCCGGTGGAGCCCGAGGTGTAGATCACATAGGCCAGGTGTGCCGAAGTCAGGGCCGGCAGCGGCAGATCGGTGGACGGTCGCTCGCGCCACAGCGGGTGGTCGAGGTCGATCAGCGCCAGGTCCAGCGTCGGCAACTGCCCCAGCAGCGCGCCCTGGGTCAGCAGCGCCCGGGGCGCGCTGTCTTCGAGCAGGTAGCGCAGGCGCTCCTCCGGCAACCCCGGGTCCAGCGGCACATAACCTGCGCCGGCCTTGAGAATACCCAGCATCCCCACCAGCATCGCCGGGCCGCGCTGCACGCAGAGCGCCACCCGGTCATCAGGTTTCACCCCCATGTCCAGCAGGTGGTGGGCCAGCTGGTTGGCCTGGGCATTCAATGCGCCATAACTCAGGCCCTGCCCGCCCTGGGTCAGCGCCACGGCGTCGGGCTGGCTCGCCACCCGGGCTTCGAACAGGCGGTGCACGGCCTGGCTCTTGGGGAACGACAACTGGTGAGCATTGAACCCGCGCAACAGGCTTTCGCGCTCAGCCTCGGGCACCATCGACAGCTCGCGCAAGGCCAGGCTCGGGGTCTGTTCCAGGGCCTCCACCAAATGCTGCAGGGTGGTGTGCAGGTAGTCGGTGATGCGCTGCACGCCAATCGAACGCTCGACCATCAGGGTCAGGGTGAAACCTTCGCCCAGGTCATCGACGTTGAACGTCAGCGGGTAGTTGCTGCCTTCATCGGAGCCCAGCACCTGCACGCCTTCGGCCAGCTCGATAACCTCGGCCAGGTCGGCGGCGGCGCTGTGGCGGTAGTTGAGAATGGCGTTGAACAGCGGCGTCGAGGCGGTGACCCCGCTGCAACGCTGAGCCAGCGCCAGGGACGCGTGCTCATGGTTGAGCATGGTGCTCAGGCGAGCGTGGGTGGCGCGCACCCCGGCGCGCACGTCGAGGTGGCCGAGGTCGACCCGCAGCGGCAGGGTATTGATAAACATCCCCAGGGCCCGATCCGCGCCCTCGCCGGCCTGCATCCTGCCGAGCAGCACGGTGCCGAACACCACTACGTCGCGCCCGCAGAGCTGGCCCAGGACCAGGGCCCAGGCCAGGTGCATCAGGCTCGCCGCACTGACCCCGAGCTGCCGCGCCTGATCCCGCAGGCGCAGGCTCAGGACGCTGTCCAGCGGCGCCCGCAGGTGGTCGATGATGTGGCTGTCGCCCTGCACGTCCCGCAGGCCGAGTGGCAGGGTCGGCTCGTCGATGTCGCCGAGCATGTCGCGGAAGAACGCTTCGTGCACCTGATCGCTCTGGCCCATGCGCGCCTTGGCCAGGTAATTGCGAAACGGCACCGCCACCGGAACCTCCCCGGCGCGGCCCTGCATATGGGCCAGGATCTCTTCGCGCACCACGTCCAGTGCGCTGTGATCGAGGATGGTGTGGTGCGACAACAGCAGCGCGACGACCCGCTGCCGGGCCGGGTCTTCGGCAAACACCAGGCGCAACAGGGGCGCCTGTTGCAGGTCCAGGCGGTAGTGGCGGGCATCGTGGCGCGCCTGCAACTGGCTCAGTACCTCACCGGCCAGGGGATCGCAGACGATCTCCTCGCACACCAGGCGCGCCTGGCGCCAGACCACTTGCAACGGCGAGTCCAGGCTTTCCCAGGCCATGGCGGTGCGCAGGATGTCGTGGCGGTCGATGGTCCATTGCAACGCCTGGGCAAAGGCCTCGAAACGCGCACGGCAGTCAAAGGCGAAGCGCGTCTGCAGCACGTAGGGGTCGCCCTGCTGCGCCGACAGGTGATGGTAGAGCATGCCTTCCTGCAACGGCGCCAGGGGGTAGATGTCCTGCACGTTGGCCGCACCGCCCGGCACAGTGGCGACGATACGCTCGATGGCGGCCTGGTCCAGGTCCACCAGCGGCAGCATGTCCGGGGTGATGCGAAAGGCCGGGCTCGACCAGTCGCCGGCATGCTCGGCCACCAGCTCCAGCAACTGCGCCTTGTGCCGGACCAGGCTGTCCCACAGCTCATCATCCAGCGCGGCGTCATCACCCAGGATAACCAGATCGCCGTCCTCCATTTGCAGACGGATCGCCAGGGTGGAAAGAACTGCCATCAATTCGCTGAAGTGCATTGGGTAACCTGCTTTGAATTCGGAAACGGTTGTCGAGAAAGTCCATGTTCAGCTGCAACCTGTGCCCCGCCGGCGACCGCCGCGCCGAAGCACCCGGCACTCGGTGCCGACCTGGGATACGCGTGGGCCGTGGTCTGTAAAAGTGACAGGGACATCGGGCCCGACGGGGCACCCCGCAGGCTCGAAAAACTAAACCATCGACGTCTGCGGACATGACATGGGAAGCCGGGACAAGCCCCCCGGCCGCGCCGCCAGGCCCGAACTGCGGGGCCTGACGGTGGTCTGCGCGGCTTACAGGCGCCGCTTGCGGTTGAGCTGGGGAATGGTGGTCTGCGGTACGTCCACCTGCTGCACCGGCACCAGGATCCGCGCCGCCAGCGCCGCCAGGGTCGGCTGGTTGAACAGCATCCGCGCATCGGCCTCCAGCCCTGCCTGGCGCATGCGCGCCACCAGGCTCACGGCCAGCAGCGAGTGGCCACCCAGCTCGAAGAAGTGATCATGGCGCCCGACCCGCTCGATCTTCAGGACCTCGGCCCAGATCTGCGCCAGGGTGATTTCCACTGCTCCTTCGGGCGCCTCGTAACCCCGGTTTACCACCGCATCCAGGCCCGGTGCCGGCAGCGCCTGGCGGTCCAGCTTGCCGTTGGGGCTCAGGGGCAACGCCGCCAGTTGGACAAAGGCCGAAGGCACCATGTACTCCGGCAATTGCGCCAGCACATGGGCGCGCAAGGCTTCGACCGTCGGCGCCGGTGTCGCGCCGCGCAGGGTGTAGTAACTCACCAGGCGCTCGTCGCGCATCAGCACCACCACTTCACGCAACGCCGGGTGGCAGGCCAGTCGCGCCTCGATCTCCCCGAGCTCGACCCGCAGCCCGTGCAGCTTGACCTGGAAGTCGTTACGCCCGAGGAATTCCAGGTTGCCGTCGGCGCGGTAGCGCACCAGGTCGCCGGTGCGATACAGGCGGTCGCCGGCCACGAATGGACTGTCGATAAAACGCTCGGCCATCAACTCGGGCAGGCCCAGGTAGCCCCGGGCCACGCCGACCCCGCCGATGTGCAACTGACCGCTGACACCCAGGGGCACCGGCGCGTCATGGGCATCCAGCACATACAGCCGGGTATTGCTGATGGGACGGCCGATCGGCAGCTGGATCGGCGGCACTTCGGCCCCGGGCTCGAGGGTCCAGGCGCTGCTGTCGACGGTGGCCTCAGTGGGCCCGTAAACGTTGTGCAGGCGAGCCTGGGGCAGCAGTTGCTGGAAGCGCCGGGCCATGGCCGCAGTCAGCTCGCCGCCGCCGGCGAAGACGTCGGTCAGGCTCCGGCACTGGCTGACTTCATCCAGCTCGAGGAACTGCTGCAGCATCGCCGGCACAAACTTCACCAGGGTGATCCCCTGTTCGCGGATCAGCCGCGCCAGGTACGCCGGATCCCGGTGCCCATCGGGGCGCGCCAGCACCAGGCGCATGCCGATGCTCAACGGCCAGAACAGCTCCCACACCGAGCCGTCGAAACTGAACGGGGCCTTCTGCAACAGGCTGCCGCTGGCCGCCCCCGGGCACAGGCCCGAACTCCAGTGCAGCAGGTTGCCCAGGCCGCGGTGCTCGATCATGACCCCCTTGGGGGTGCCAGTGGAACCCGAGGTGTAGATCACATAGGCCAGGTGCGAAACCCCAAGCCCCGGCACCTGCGGATCACTGTGGGGCTGGTGCTGCCAGGTGCAGCGGTCGAAGTCGATCAGCGGCACCCGACTGCCTTCCATCAGCGCCCGCGTTGCGCCATGGACCAGCACCGCGACCGGCGTGCTGTCGTGCAACATGTAGTGCAGGCGTTCCGGCGGATAACCCGGGTCCAGCGGCACATAGGCGCCGCCGGCCTTGAGAATGCCCAGCAGGCCGACCAGCAGCTCCAGCCCGCGCTCGACGCAGATCGCCACCCGGGAATCGGGCTGCACCCCTTGCTCGCGCAGGTGATGGGCCAGCTGGTTGGCCCGGGCATTGAGCTCGTGGTAAGTCAGCTGCTGCTCGCCGGCCACCAGGGCCACCGCCTGGGGTGTGCGTCGGACCTGGGCCTCGATCAGGGCATGCAGGGTCTGGTCATGGGGATAGGCCTCGACGGTGGCGTTGAACTCCTGTAACAGCTGCCGACGTTCGGCCTGCGGCAGGATCGGCACCTGCGCCAGGGGCTGCTGCGGCGTCTGTTCCAGGGCCTGCACCAGGCCGTCGAGGGCGCTCTGCAAGTAATCCAGCAGACGTTGCGCGCCGACCGCGCGCGGGGCCCGGGCAGACAGGCGAAAGCCCGCGCCCAGGTCATCCACCGCCAGGCTCAGCGGGTAGCTGACAATTTCTTCACTGCTCAACAGCTCGATACCCGCCAGCCCGGCCAAGGCCACGGCGGCCGGGGCATGCCGGTAATTGAGCAGGCTGTTGAACAGCGGCGTCGGCGCCACCACGCCACTGCAGCGCTGCGCCAGGGCCAGGGCCGCATGCTCGTGGACCAGCAGCGCGCTCAGGCCGTCATGGGTCTCGCGCAGCGCCTGCTGGACACTGCGCCCCGCCAGCTTGACCCGCAGCGGCAGGGTATTGATAAACATGCCCAGGGCCCGGTCCGCGCCCTCTCCGGCCTGCAGCCTGCCGAGCAGCACCGTGCCGAACACCAGGTCATCGCGCCCGGACAGACACCCCAGGACCTGGGCCCAGGCCAGGTGGTAGAGGCTCGCCGCACTCACCCCCCGTTGCCGTGCCTGGCGCCGCAGGCGGCGCCCCAGCCCGGTGTCGAGCAGGCACTGCACCTGCTCCTGGTCGTCGCGCTCCACTTGATACGCCTGCAGGCCGAAGGCCAGGGTTGGTTCGTCGATGTCGCCGAGCAAGGCGGTAAAAAAGGCTTCGTGCTCGGCCTGGCGACTGGCCTGGCGGGCTTGGGCCACGTAGTTGCGATAGGCGACCGCAGGCGCCAATCGGCCTTGCTGACCCCGCAGGTGGGCCTGGATTTCCGCGATCAGCACCGCCGTCGAGGTGGCGTCGTTGATCAGGTGATGGAAGCGCAACATGCCGATCCAGCGCTGTTGCAGCGGGTCTTCGGCCCAGGCCATGGCCATCATCGGCGCCTGGCGGATATCCAGCGGGCGCAGCGCGGGTGTGAAGCGTGCGGCCAACTGTCCGAGGATATCCCCCGACTGCGGTTCCAGCCGCACCTCCTCCAGCGTCAGCCGCGCCTCGCGCCACACCACTTGCATGGGTTGCTCCAGGCCGTCCCAGGCCAGGCTGGTGCGCAGGATGTCATGGCGCTCCACCACCTGTTGCAGCGCCTGGGCAAAGGCCTCAAGGCGTTCGCGGCTGGCGAAGGCGAACATCGCGTGTTGCTGATAAGGGTCGCCGTGCTCGGCGCTGATGTGGTGGTACAGCAGGCCTTCCTGCAAGGGCGCCAGGGGGTAGATCTCCTGCACATTGGCCGCGCCGCCGGGGATACCGGCGACGATGCGCTGGATATCCTGCGTCTGGAGGCTGACCAGGGCCAGCATCTGCGGGGTGATGTGGGTGCAATCCGGGGCAATGCGGTTGGCCGGCACCTGGACTTCCCGGCTGTTGCCCACCGCCGCCGCCAGCGCCGCCAGGGTCGGCTCGCTGAACAGCACCCGCACATCGGCGCCAAGACCGGCCTGGCGCATGCGCTCGATCAGGTTCACCGCCAGCAGCGAATGCCCGCCCAGCTCAAAGAAGTGATCGTGGCGCCCTACCCGCTCGACCTGGAGCACCTCGGCCCAGATCTGCGCCAGGGTGATTTCGACCTCGCCCCGGGGCGCTTCGTAGTCGCGGCTGAGCACGGCCGAGGCCGCCGGCAGCGGCAGTGCCTTGCGGTCGAGCTTGCCGTTGGCGGTCAGCGGCAGCGCCGGCAATTGCACGTAGGCCGAGGGCAGCATGTACTCCGGCAACCGGCCTTGCAGGCTGGCGTGCAGGCTCTTGATCGACACCTCGCCAGCGCCGGCCTGGACCGTGAAGTAAGCCACCAGGCGCTTGTTGCCCGGACTGTCTTCGCGCAGCAGCACGGCGGCGTCCTTGATCCCGGCACACGTCGCCAGGCAGCTTTCGATCTCCCCCAGCTCGATGCGAAAGCCCCGCAGCTTGACCTGCTGGTCATCGCGCCCCTGGTACAGCAAGACGCCGTCGGCGCGCCAGCAGGCCAGGTCGCCGGTGCGGTACATCCGCCCCTGGGGATCGCTGGCAAAGGGATCGGCGAGAAACTTTTCCGCCGTCAGCTGCGGCTGGTTCAGGTAACCCTGAGCGACCCCGGCGCCGCCGATATACAGCTCGCCGACCACTCCCACGGCCACCGGCTGCTGGCGGGCATCGAGCACATAGGCGTGGCTGTTGCCGATGGGCCGGCCAATGGGAATGCCCCCGGCCCCGACCTGGCGGATCTCGAAGGTGGTGGAAAAGGTCGTGGCTTCGGTCGGGCCATAGCCGTTGAGCAGATGCTGCGGCGCACCCTGCTCCAGCACCCGGGCAATCACGTTCGGGTCCAGCACATCGCCGCCGACTATCAGGTAGCGCAAGCGATGCAGGACCGGCATCAGGCCATCGGCGTGCTGATGAAACAGCCCGGCGGTCATCCACAGCACGCTGACGTTCTGCTCCAGCAGCAACTTCGCCAGGGCCTCGCTGGACAGCAGCACCTCTTGCTCGACCACCACCACGCAGCCCCCATTGAGCAAGGGCGCCCAGACTTCCAGGGTGCTGGCGTCAAACGCCGGGTTGGAAGCGAACGCCACCCGGTCATGGCGGTTGAACTCGGCGTAACCGTTGTTCAGCACCAATCGGCTGACGGCGCGATGCGGCACCAGCACCCCCTTGGGCACGCCGGTGGAGCCGGAGGTGTACATCAGGTAGGCGACACTTTGCGACGACTGCGCCAGCTCCGGGTTGTGCGCCGGCTGGCGTTCAAGGCCAAGTTGCTCCAGATCGATGCGCGGGGTCCGGCACTCCAGGGCCAGGTCGCCATGGCTGAGCAGCAGCCGCGCCCAGCTGTCTTCAAGGATAAAACCCTGGCGCTGGCCAGGGGCCTGAATATCCAGCGGCACATAGACCGCCGCGCATTTGTTGATGGCCAACTGGCTGACCAGCAACGGCAGGGAACGTGGCAGCAGGACCGCCACCCGGTCTCCCGGCTGCACTCCCTGACTCAGCAGGAGGTGGGCCAACTGATTGGCGCGGCGATTCAGCTCGGCGTAGCTGATGGACTGCGAACCGTGCACCGCCGCCGGCGCTTCCGGGCTCAGCCGCGCCTGGGTCTCGAACAGGCCGTGCAGGGTCCGGCGGTCCGGGTAGTGACGCTCTGTGGCGTTCCATTGCCGGATCTGCGCCGCCTCGTGCGCGGTGACCAGGGAAAACTCGTCAATCCTCCGCGCGCCGTCAGCCAGCCCCTGTTCCAGCACATGGATAAAACGCTCGGCCAGGGCCTCGACGTCGTTCTCCTGAAAATAGGCCTGGTTGTAGACGTAGTGAATCCACGCCTGGTCGTTGTAGCGGTTGCTGCGCAGGTGGATCACCAGCGGCATCGGCTCGTGGTTGTTCGGCACCTTGATCGCCTGGGCCCGGGCCTCGCCGTAACGGTAATCATGGTCGTCCTGCTCATAGGACACCGAAAGGTCGAACACCTGGCCACGGTCCTCGCGCCACAGGCCCAGCGCGCGATTCATTTCACTCAGGGAAAACCGCTGGTGGCGAAAATCCTGTTTCAGCCCATCGCGGATCGCCGCCACCAGCTCGGCAAAGGTCAGCTCCCGGCCAAAGGCCAGGCGCACTGCACTGACTTGGGTGAACAGACCCAGGGTCGACCTGAATCGTGCGTTGGAGCGGTTGAGAATCGGCAAGCCAACCACCCACTCGTCACGCTCGCCGGTGCGGGTGAAGTAGACATACAGCGCCGCCAGCAGCACATGAAAGACCGAGGCCTGCCAGGTTTTCGCCTGCTGTTGCATGCGCTTATGCAGGGCCCCGGGGAAAGCCCGGACCATGCTCCCGCCCGGCGCCCCATGGCGCGGGTAACGCTCGCGATAGCGCGGCACCAGCAGCGGCTCGGGCAGGCTGCGGTATTTGTCCAGCCAGTAGGCACGATCACGGGCGTAGCGCGGCGAGCCGTGGTAGCGCGCGTCGTCGTGGATGAAGTCGATATAGGACGCGGCCTCAAGCTCCGGGGCTTGGCCCTGGACCAGGGCGCTGTAGATTCCGCCCAGGGAATCCAGCATCTGGCCGAAGCCCCAGCCATCGAGAATCAGGTGATGGGCCTGGGTGCCCAGCAGGTAATGGTTGGCACTGAGCTTGACCAGGAAGAAACGGAACAGGGGCGCGCTATACAGCCCATAGACCCGGGCCATTTGCTGCTGCATCAGGGCCTGGGCCTGAACCATCGGTTCGGTGTGCCGGGAAACATCATGCAGCGGCATGTGCACCGGCACTTCGCGGGCGAAGGTCTGCAACGGCAGGCCGTCGGGGCCGGTATCGGCCAGCAGCACGGTGCGCAGGGCATCATGCTTGTGCACCAGGAGCTCGATGGCGCGCTGCATCAGCCCGGGATCCACTGGCCCCTCCAGCTCGACATAGCCGCCGATGTTGTAACGCGGCGAATCCGCCCGGCTCAGTTGGTCGAGCCAGATATCGCTTTGGGCGACGGTCAGGGCAAAGGTGTGCGGAGTCGCTGGGCCCGGGTTCATGGACGGGCACCCGGGGCGGCAGAAAAAAGCGTCATAAGATCCTTCTCATGTGATGGCCCCGCAGCGCGCGCGAAGTGCTGGCCTCAGGCGCGGCGCCGACGATGGGGGGTATCGCCGGATTTAAGCATCAGCCCCAACACCCGCGTGACACCCGAAACCCGGACAACCTGCCCCGCTGCCTACGCCACGGGAAGGAAGCAGTTGGGCGCCAGTCGGGACAGCTCGGGTGCCTGGAT
Organism: Pseudomonas sp. MF09150; assembly: GCF_059862355.1. Classification (NCBI taxonomy): domain Bacteria; kingdom Pseudomonadati; phylum Pseudomonadota; class Gammaproteobacteria; order Pseudomonadales; family Pseudomonadaceae; genus Pseudomonas; species Pseudomonas sp. MF09150. Next base: position 625,305 of record NZ_JCBCUS010000001.1, read on the forward strand.
CGGGCGCAAGCAGAAAGTTCCAGAAGCTTGGCTTATATGGCTGTAGGAAATCCGCCATAGCTCAGGCACGCCGCTCGCCTGGTCGTCATCGGGTCAAAAGAACAAACCCATTACTTTCATAAGGTTACGAACACTTTCCAGAACAATAAGGCGGCCAATCAGCGCAAGCGTCAAATTAATCCCGTGGTTTTCATGGCAGCGTTTGTCCCGGTGTTCCCGTACAGACCTCAGACAATTCCATGGGATTTAATGAAATGTCGGGTGCTGGCTCAGCTTCATGGAGAACTGATCAGCCCCGCACTGCCCCCGTTCAACGTTCGACGATCTGTCTACATCAAGGATGATAAGGATATGAGTCTGACCAGCAGTATCGGAACCATCGAAAGCCCGCCGTTCTACTTCGAACTGGGCGAGCTCATCTCCAGCACCGGCAACGACCGATTCGCCGCCAACATGCTGCACCTGGTGGAAAAACGCGTTCCGGTAACCCGAGTCGAACTCAGCGAATGGACCCTCGATGAAGAACTCGCCTCCCTGCTGGACATCAAGCCCCTGGGCAGCGCCACCCTGCGCGAGGACAGCCCCTGCCCCGCCTCCTGGCAACGCAACGCCCAGCCCCTGCTGGAAAAAATGCTCGAAATGGACGACGCGCTGCTGATCCAGGTGAATGCCCGGGCCGGCGACCCTGCAAGCCGCCATACGGTCCGCGAAACCTCCCATCAGTGCAGCCTGGTGTCGCGCACGTCCAATCGACGGTGCGTCATTTCCTTTTACCGACCGCGCCATCTGCGGGTGTTTTCCCTGTCCGAACTGTCGTTTCTCAAGAGCCTGTCGCAAACCCTGCTGCCGCTGATCGAGCGTCACGCCCAGGCCAACCGCAATGCCGCCCTGGGCCAGGCCTGGGCCGGCGGGTTGCCGGCGCTGCCGGAGCAGGCGCTGTTGCAACGCGAGTTCGACGAGCGCCTGTCGCGCAATGACATCACCCTCTCGGCCCGGGAAAAAGAGGTGTGCCTGGGGCTGCTGAGCGGCGGCACGGTGCCGCAACTGGCGGAAAAACTCAGCCTCAAGAACAGCTCCATCGAAACCTACCTCAAGCGTGCCGCCGCCAAGCTGGGGGTAAGCGGCCGCCATGGATTGGCCAAGTGGATGGTCGGCGCGTGATCCGCCGCACTTCGGCATCAGGCAACTGCTTCACCCTTGGGGAAAGTCGCTCACTGCCCAGGTCAGCCCTGTCCCTGGTGCTGTTGACGTGGCTGCTGGGCGGCTGCTCGCTGATCCCGGACTACCAGCAACCGCCTTCACCGGCGCCCGCGCTCTACCCCCAGGCGCCCGGCGACACGGGGTCGCGCGCCCTGGCGAGCAGCACCGACTGGCATCAGCTGTTTCGTGACCCGACCTTGCGGCAGTTGATCCAGCGCGCGTTGGACAACAACCGCGACCTGCGGGTGGCGGCCTTGAATGTCGAGGCGTTCCAGGCGCAGTACCGGATCCAGCGCGCCGACCTGTTCCCTGCCGTGAGCGCCAACGGCAGCGGCAGCCGCCAGCGCCTGCCGCCCGCCATCACAGGCACCGGCAAGCCGCTGATCAAGTCGTCCTATTCCGCGACCCTGGGCATCAGCGCCTACGAGCTGGACTTCTTCGGCCGCGTGCGCAGCCTGAGCGAGCAGGCGATGCTCAGCTACCTGGCCACCGAAGAGGCGCAACGCAGCGCCCAGATCAGCCTGGTGGCGAACGTGGCCAACGCCTACCTGACCTGGCGCGCCGACCAGGAGCTGCTGGTGCTGAGCGGCAAGACCCTGGAGGCCAACCTGGAAAGCCTGCGCCTGACCGCGCGCAGCGGCACCGCCGGCAAACTGTCCAACCTCGATGTGCTGCAAGCGCGCACCAGCGTCGAAAGCGCCCGGGCCAGCCTGGCCCGCTATCAACGCCAGGTGGCCCAGGACCTGAACAGCCTGAGCCTGCTGGTGGGGGCCGAGGTGTCCCCGGCGCTGCCCGGTCAGCCCCTGGCCAACGATCTGATAGTCGCCGTGCCGGCCGGCCTGCCCTCCGACCTGCTGCAACGGCGCCCGGATATCCTCCAGGCCGAGTACCAGTTGATGGCCGCCAACGCCAATATCGGTGCGGCCCGCGCGGCGTTTTTCCCCAGTGTCAGCCTGACCGCCAACGCCGGCACTTCCAGCCTGGAACTGTCCGGATTATTCAAGGGTGGCTCAGGGGGCTGGACCTTCCAGCCGCAGATCAACCTGCCGATCTTCAACGCCGGCAGCCTGCGGGCCAGCCTGGATTACTCCCGACTGCAAAGGGACATCCGGGTCGCCCAGTATGAAAAATCGATCCAGACCGCGTTCCAGGAAGTGTCCAACGGCCTTGCCGCTCGCAGCACCTACCAGCAGCAGCTCGATGCCCAGCGACGCCTGGTGGAGGCGACCCAGGACTACTACAACATGGCCGAACACCGCTACCGCATGGGCCTGGACAGCAACCTGGTGTTTCTCGACGCACAACGTTCGCTGTTCAGCTCACAGCAGGACCTGATCAATGACCGGTTGGCGCAACTGATGGCCGAGGTGAATCTGTACACCGCCCTGGGCGGCGGCTGGCAGGAATCCCCCGAACTGGCCAGGCTGCCGGCGCCGCAGCACGGCGCCGGCGGCTAATTCAGCCCAGCGACAAACGCAGGGCCAGCGCCGCCAGGGTCAGCAGCAACACCGGCAAGGTCAGGACGATGCCGACCTTGAAGTAATAACCCCAGCCGATATGGATGCCCTTGCGGTCCAGCACGTGCAGCCAGAGCAAAGTGGCCAGGCTGCCGATCGGGGTGATTTTCGGCCCCAGGTCGCTGCCGATCACGTTGGCGTAGACCATCGCCTCCTTGACCACCCCCTGCGCCTGGCTGGCATCGATCGACAGCGCGCCGATCAGCACGGTCGGCAGGTTGTTCATGATCGAAGACAGCAAGGCACTCAACAACCCGGTGCCCATGGCTGCGCCCCAGATGCCCCAGGTCGCGAAGCTGTCCAGCCAGCCGGCCAGGTATTGGGTCAGCCCGGCATTGCGCAGGCCGTAGACCACCAGGTACATACCCAGGGAGAAAATCACGATCTGCCATGGCGCGTCCTTGAGCACCTTGCGCGTGGAAATCCGATGCCCGCGGGCAGCCACCGCCAGCAGCAAGGCGGCACACACCGCCGAGATGGCACTGATGGGAATGCCCAGGGGCTCCAGGGCAAAACAGCCGAGCAACAGGATCAGCAGCACGCACCAGCCGGCGATAAAGGTCGGTTTATCGTGGATCGCGCTGTGCGCCGGCTCCAGCTGTTCGGGGTCGTAGGCACGGGGGATGTCGCGGCGGAAAAACCACATCAGCACCCCCAGTGTGGCCGCGACGCTGACCAGGTTGACCGGCACCATCACCGCCGCGTAACGGTTGAAACCGATCTTGAAAAAGTCCGCCGAGACGATGTTCACCAGGTTCGAGACCACCAGCGGCAGGCTGGCGGTGTCGGCGATAAAGCCCGCGCCCATGACGAAGGCCAGGGTCGCGGCCTTGGAAAAACGCAGGGCCAGAAGCATGGAAATCACGATCGGGGTCAGGATCAACGCCGCCCCGTCATTGGCGAACAGCGCCGACACCAGCGCCCCCAGCAGCACCATAAAGGCGAACAGGCGTCGTCCACTGCCCCGCCCCCAACGCGCCACATGCAGCGCGGCCCAGGCAAAAAAGCCGGCTTCATCCAGCAGCAGGCTGATGATGATCAGCGCGACAAAGGTGCCGGTGGCGTTCCAGATGATCTGCCACACCAGCGGGATATCGCTCAGGTGCACCACCCCGAGCAACAGGGCCAGGACCGCGCCCAGCACCGCGCTCCAGCCGACGCCCAGGCCCTTGGGTTGCCAGATCACCAGGGTAATGGTCAGCAGAAAAATCAGTCCAGCAGTCAACATGGGCAACAGCCTTGAGTGGGCCCGACAGCTAGACGGACCCATGGAATGGGGAGATCAGGGGATCGATCGGTTCAGCGGACATGACGCGCATAAGCCCCGCGAGCCGACTTCCGTGGAAGCCGGCGACTGCGGGTCAGGCTTTTTTGTGCTGTTCGACCCACTGCGCGTAGGCATTGATAAAGCTCTGCAGGAATGGCCGGGTGGCCTCGGACAACTTGCCGTTGTCATCGAACGCCGACCCCGCGCCGCCCAGGTAGGCTTCCGGCTGTTGCATGCAGGGCACGTTGAGAAACACCAGGGACTGGCGCAGGTGGTGGTTGGCGCCAAAGCCGCCGATGGCACCGGGGGAAACACTGATCACCGCACCCGGCTTGCCGCTCCAGGCGCTCTGGCCATATGGCCGCGAACCGACGTCAATCGCATTCTTCAAGGGCGCGGGCACCGAGCGGTTGTATTCCGGGGTCACGAACAACACCGCGTCGGATGCGCTCACTTGTTGCCGAAAAGTACTGTAGGCTGCCGGCGGTGCAGCATCGATGTCTTCGTTGTAGAGCGGCAGGTCGCCGATCTCGACGATGTTCAATTTGAGGTTGGCAGGCGCCAGTTCAGCCAGCGCCAGTGCCACTTTGCGGTTGATAGAGGCTTTTCTCAAACTACCGACCAGCACTGCAATCGTGTAAACGTTGCTCATGGTTGCTTCCTGACTATCTGGTTGAACAAGACGCTAGTTATAAATGACCGCGGGTCGATCCTGCCACCCCGTTCGCACAAATTGATGGTGCCCCAGAGCCTGTTTCAGCCCGGCTCGGCACCGCCCTTTGCGACGGCGGACTATTTTTTTACCGGTACAAAACTTACCTCGCCCAAGCACGGTCTACAGAACCGCAAATTGAGTGATTTATCTCCAGAGGCTCTAAAAGATGGCAGCAGTACTCGTCGGACAGTTTCATGCAAGAGACGCAGAAGGCCGCGTCTATTCGGTGCATGAATTCCAGGAATCCACCCCGTCGGCAGACGGTCTCACCGGCTCCGAGCCTGTTACCACCTACCGTCTGGCCATTGGCGACCGCGTCAAAAAACTCGACGACAACCAGTTTCTGCTGGTGCAATCGGACATCACCATCATTCGCGAACCCGAGACCTTCATTGCCTCATAACCCGGTGTCATGAGCAGAAGTCATATGCGCGGACTTGAGTTAGGATTCAAGCGATTGAATCCCTCACTGGCTGGACATGGACTTCAAGCATGCGTTTACGTCATATCGAAGTGATTCAGGCGCTCCTGCAAACCGGGCACCTGGGCACCGCCGCCGAGCTGTTGCAATTGTCGGTGGCCGAGGTCGAGGCGCTTTTGCGCGATGCCGAAAGCCAGCTGGGCTTCATGCTCTTCGCCAGCGTCCGCGGACGTCTGCAGGCCACTCGCGAAGCCCGTGAGTTGCAGGCCGGGATCAGTGGCATCTACGACGCCTTCGAACCCGTGCAACGCCTGGCTGACAGCCTCAAGCAGTATCAGGCGCCCCCGCTGCGGGTCGACGGCACCCCGCCCCTGGCCCAGCAACTGCTGCCACAAAGCATCGCCGCCCTGCGCCGGCGCTTTCCCGACACCCCTTGCAGCCTTGCCAGCCACGGCACCCGCCAGATCGTCAAACGCCTGTTGCTGCGCGACTGCGACCTGGGCCTGAGCCTGCACAACCCCGAACACCGCGATATCCACTGCCAACCCCTGGCCCAGGGCAAGCTGCAATTGCTCGCGCCCCACGGCTGGCTGCAGCCCAAGCAGAAGTACATTGCCCTGCAAGACCTCGCCGGCCAGGCGATGGTCGGCCTGGAGGGCCAGGACCCGCTCAGCGTGACCCTGGACAGCAAGCTGCAGAATATTCGCCCCAGCCCGGTGATCCAGACCCGGGTCCAGACCTATCAGATGATGCGCAGCATGGTCGAAGCCGGCGAAGGCTTGGCGATTGTCGACCCCTTCACGGCCCTTGGCGCACGCAGCGGCGGCCTTGACGTGTGCCCGCTGTCGCCACCGATCAGCGTGACGCTGTATGCCTTGAGCCTGCACCAGCGCGAGCCGTCCAGCGTGATCAGCGCCCTGCTCGAACTGCTGACGGAGAAGGCCGAAGCCCTGCTCGCCGGCTAACCCTGGGCGGCGAACTCGTCGGCGAACAGTCGGTACCAGAAAATCGCCACTTCCGAGGTCTGCGGATCGATGCCGCGATAACGCAGGTGATCGACCCCGCCAATCACGTAGCCGCAGCGTTCATACAGGCGGCAGGCACCGATGTTGTTGTTCTGGGTTTCGAGCATGATGCCCGGGAGTTTTTTCTTGCGACTCCAGAACTGCGCCACATCCAGCAACGCCTTGGCCACCCCGTGGCGCCGCGCCGGTGCATGCACTGCCAGCTCGTCGATATGGGCGTAACCGTTCCAGTTGGTGCTGACCACCACGTGCCCCACCGGCTGATCGTCCAGGTAGGCCATGAAAATCGCGCTGTCGGCCGCGTCGCGGTAGCTGCTGAACTCCTCCGGGTCGATGCCGTAGCACTTGCGGTACGGATCGATGGACGTGAGCGGCCACTGCGCCACCGCCTTGCCGGTTTCAGCCTGGGCGTAGGCCGTGACTTCGAAACTGAAGTCACTGCCCCAGATATAGGCGGAAAACCCGTCGTCGGCGACCCGCACCGACAGGCCGGGGTACTTGGGATTCATGGCTGGCTGCATAGCGGGGAACGTCCTCAAACCTTGATGCAATCGACAGTGTAGTGCCGTCCATTGCCCTGATCTTCATGTTGCAAGCCGTGCACGTCGGCGACGAAGCCAGGGAAACTGCTGTCGAACGTACGGGCGAACGCCAGGTAATCGATGATCGACCGGGTCTGCTCGGTAAACCGCTCGCCGGGCATGATCAGCGGAATCCCCGGTGGGTACGGCACCAGCATCACGGCGGCGACCCGTCCCTGCAGGGTGTCGATCGACACGGCCTCGACTTCGCCACGCACCAGGTGGTCATAGGCGTCGGCCGGTTTCAGCGCCACCTCGGGCAGCACGGTGTACATGCGCTTGAGGTGCTTGGCCGTGGCGTTGCTGCGGTAACAGGCATGGAGCTGATCGCACAGGTCGCGCAGGCCCATGCCCTGGTAACGCGCCGGGTTGATCTGCGCCACGCTCGGCAGGCAGTTGCCGAGGCTGACGTTGGCGTCGTAATTGCGCTTGAACTCCAGCAGTTCGGTGAGCAAGGTGCTCCACTTGCCCTTGGTGATGCCCATGGAGAACAGCACCAGGAACGAATAGAGCCCGGTCTTCTCGACCACCAGGCCGCGCTCCCAGAGGAACTTGCTGACCACCGCCGCCGGGATCCCCTTGTCGCTCAGGGCACCGCCCGCCGTCAGGCCGGGCATCACCAGGGTGACCTTGATCGGGTCCAGCAGCACATAGTCGTCGGTGACCCCGGCAAAGCCGTGCCACTCGCCTTCGGGCTCCAGCAGCCAGTCCTGGGTGTGGACCTGGTCGATGCCCTCGACCCGGGGCGGCTGCCAGATGGAAAACCACCAGTCATCGGCGGCGATGTGCAGCCTCAGGTTGGCCAGGGCGCGACGAAAGCTCAGGGCTTCGTCGAACATCTCCTGTAACAGCGAACGCCCGGCCGGGCCTTCCATCATGGCCGAGGCCACATCCAGCGAGGCGATGATGCTGTACTGCGGCGAGGTGGAGATGTGCATCATGAAGGCTTCGTTGAAGCGGTCGCGATCCAGTTGGCGGGCGCCACCGTCCTGCACGTGGATCATCGAGGCCTGGCTGAAGGCCGCCAGCAGCTTGTGGGTCGAGTGGGTGGTGAACACCAGCGGGCTGTCGGCGGAGCGCGTGGTGCCCATCCCGTAGCGCCCGGCAAAGAATTCGTGGAACGCCGCGTAGGCGTACCAGGCTTCGTCGAAATGCAGGACCTCGACACTGTTGCCCAGGCTCTGCTTGATCAGCTCGGCGTTGTAGCACAGGCCGTCATAGGTCGAGTTGGTGATCACCGCCAGCTTGACCTTGGGCGGCCGGCCCCGGGTCAACGGGCTGGCGTCGATCTTGGCCTGGATCGACTCGCGGCTGAACTCGCTCAAGGGAATCGGCCCGATAATCCCCAGCTCGTTGCGCTCCGGGCACAGGTACAGGGGGATGGCTCCGGTCATGATGATCGAGTGCAACACCGACTTGTGGCAGTTGCGGTCCACCAGCACCAGGTCATCGCGACCGACCATGGAATGCCAGACGATCTTGTTCGCGGTGGAGGTGCCATTGATCACGAAAAACGTGTGATCGGCGCCGAAATTGCGCGCAGCGCGGGCTTCGGCTTCGGCCAGGGGCCCGGTGTGATCGAGCAGTGAACCCAGCTCCGGGACCGAGACCGACAAGTCCGAGCGCAGGGTGTTCTCGCCAAAGAACTGATGAAATGCCTGCCCCACCGGGCTCTTGCGATAAGCCACGCCGCCGCCATGGCCCGGGGTGTGCCAGGAGTAGTTGGAGTCGGCGGTGTGTTGTACCAGGGCCTTGAAAAACGGTGGCAGCAGGCCATCCAAGTAATTGCGCGCGGCGCGGGCCACCTGTCGGGCGAGGAAAGGCACGGTGTCTTCGAACAGGTAAAGGATGCCCCGCAACTGGTTGAGTTCGCTCATGGCGTCGGCCGGGGCGTTCTCCAGGGTCACCTGCTCGCCCAGGGCGAAGATCGGCAGATGGGGCGCACGCACCCGGGCCAGGCGAATCAGCTCGACCATGTTCTGCAACAGGTGGGTGTTTTCGCCCGCGCCTTCGGCAGCGATCAACATGCAGGCCAGGCCGTGGTGAGTCGAGGCCACCAGGCGGCCTTCGGCGTAATCCACGGCGGAAAAGATACTGAAGCCTTCCTGCTCCAGTTCCCGGGCGATACCGCGCACCCGATCACCGGCAACGGTGTCAGCCTTGATGTCGCGGTGCACGATCAGCACCGGGAATTTCAGGTCTTTGTACATGGGGCGGGGTGTCCTGAGGCGGCGGACCTTGGCCCGCCAATCACCTCAGGGTAGAGGCTTGAGCCGCTGGGTGTAAGCCCCGCTGCGACCTTCGACAATAAAAGGTCGCGCGAGCACAACTACTGCTGCTGGGCCTTGGCCTCGGCCAACTGGGTCCAGAGTGCTGGCGCGCCGGCGGATTTGGCGATGATTTCCAGGCGTACCTGGTGCTCGGCGAGCTCCGCTTCGCTGGCCCGAATGATTCGCGCCGGCTGGCGGTCCGCCGGCAAGCGGCGGATTTCACTGGCGCGGTTGCCCGATCCTTCGCCGGAGCCGTTGCCGTCCGAGGCGTTGCCCGCCAGGGACAGGCTGGTCTGGCCGCCGGTCATGGTCAGGTAGACGTCGGCGAGAATCTCCGAGTCGAGCAAGGCGCCGTGCAATTCACGGCCGGAGTTGTCGACGCCGTAGCGTTTGCACAGGGCATCAAGGCTGTTGCGCTGCCCCGGGTGACGCTCACGGGCCATCATCAGGGTGTCGAGGATGGTGCAGTGCTGGGTGATGTCAGCTCGTTCGTGCTGGCCCATCAAGGCGAATTCGTTGTTGATGAAACCAACGTCGAACGCCGCGTTGTGGATGATCAGCTGTGCGCCTTTGATGAACTCGAAGAACTCGTCGGCGACCTCGGCAAAACGCGGCTTGCCCACCAGGAATTCGTTGGTGATGCCGTGGACGCCGATGGCGCCTTCGTCACTCTCGCGATCCGGTTGCAGGTACACGTGGAAGTGACGCCCGGTCAGGCGTCGACCCATCAACTCGACGCAGCCGATTTCAATGATCCGGTGGCCGTCGGTCACCGGCATGCCGGTGGTTTCGGTATCGAGTACAACAGATCTGTTGGCCATCAGTGCTCAGGTCTCAATGTTTCAAAGGGCGCGATTTTAGCATGCCCGGGGCGGATGACGCGCGTGAGGGGATCAGGACTGTTTGTAGCCGCGCACTTCATCGACGCCACGGTTGGCCAGTTGGTCGGCCCGTTCGTTGCCGTGGTGGCCGATATGCCCGCGGACCCACTTCCAGGTCACGGTGTGGCGGTTGACTTGCTCGTCCAGGAGTTTCCACAGGTCGGCGTTTTTGACCGGTTCCTTGGCTGCGGTTTTCCAGCCGCGTTTCTTCCAGTTGACCATCCACTCGGTGATGCCTTTCATCACGTACTGCGAGTCGGTCACCAGGGTCACTTCGCAGGGCCGCTTGAGCTCTTCAAGGCCACGGATGGCGCCCAGCAGTTCCATGCGATTGTTGGTGGTATTGGCTTCGCCGCCCCACAACTCCTTTTCAACGCCCTTGCACACCAGCAACGCGCCCCAGCCGCCAGGGCCCGGGTTGCCCTTGCAGGCGCCATCGGTAAAGAGTTCTACGCTATCGCTCATTTACAACCTATCCATCAAGAATGCCGTGCGGCCGGCCGCTGATCGGGCGACGCAGTCCGCGACCGGAAAGCCCGGCCTGCAATAAAAAGAAAGTTTCAGGGTTCGACGTTACGGCGGTTGACCTTGGCCATCGGCATCGGCACCAGCTTGCCCATCGGCTCGCGCCGCACCTGGCGCACCGGGCGCAGGCCGACCACGATCTTGCGCGCCACCAACAGATAGAAGCCGCCGCCCGACAGTTGCCAGTCACCGGCCTTGCGTTCCCAGCCGGCCAGGCGGGCCTGCCACGCCGGGGAAGCAAGCGGCGGACGATAGCACCCGAAGCGGCGTTTCTCCAGCGCGAAGCCCAGCAGATTCAGCCAGTCGCCGACCCGTGACGGGGAAATGCAGCGCGCCTGGCGCAAGGCATCGTGGGCAAAGACATGGCGCAAGCCCCAACTGCTCCAGGGGTTGATCCCGACAATCAGCAAATGGCCACCCGGGCGCACCGCGCTGGCCGCCTCGCGCAGCAGGCCATGGGGCGACAGACAGAAATCCAGGCCGTGCTGCAACACCACCACGTCGGCGGCGTGCTCGCTCAGGGGCCAGGCCTGCTCTTCGCAGACAATCTCCACCCCGGGCAGGGGCGCGCCCAGGCGCACGTTGCGCTGCACTTGAGGGGCTGCAGGCGGGGTTTGCGCCGAAGGCCCGTAATGCACCAGGTAACCGCCAAAGAAACGCCCCAGCTCGTCATCGAGCATGCGCCGTTCTTCATCGAGCAAAAATTGGCCCAGTGGGCCGGACAGCCAGTCACGGGCCGCGCTGATCAAAGCCAGCCAGTCAGGATCGGCCTGAGCGAACGCTTTATCGGTCATTGCATTCTCCAACCCGCCAAGAAGTTCTAAGATGCGCCATTGTTTTCCGCTTGGCGAATCCGACGATGATACAGATCAGTGCCCTGCCCGCCTTCACCGATAACTACATCTGGTTGTTACAAGATCAGCACCTCCAACGTTGCGCGGTGGTCGATCCGGGTGATGCGGCGCCGGTGGTGGCCTGGCTGCAACAGCACCCCGGCTGGGTCCTCAGCGACATCCTGATCACTCATCACCACCACGATCACGTCGGCGGCGTGGAGCAGCTCAAGCAGTTGAGCGGCGCCACGGTCTACGGCCCGGCCCGGGAAAACATCCCCGGGCGCGACGTGGCGCTCGATGACCAAGACCGGGTCAGCGTACTCGGCTGCGAATTTCAGGTCATGAGCGTGCCCGGGCACACCCTGGGGCATATCGCCTATTACCACGACGGCCTGCTGTTCTGCGGCGATACGCTGTTCGCCGCCGGCTGCGGACGGCTGTTCGAAGGCACCCCGGAGCAGATGCATCAGTCCCTCGCCAGCCTGGCCGCGCTGCCGGCCGAGACCCGGGTGTACTGCACCCATGAGTACACCCTGAGCAACCTCAAGTTCGCCCAGGCCGTGGAGCCGCATAACCCGGACATCGCCGAGCGCCTGGCGACGGTCATCCAACTGCGCGAGGACGGGCGCATGACCCTGCCCTCGACCCTGGCCCTGGAAAAACTCACCAACCCTTTTCTACGCACCGCGGAAACATCCGTTAAACAAAAAGCTGACGAACGGAATGGCCGGGATAACCCGTCGCAGAGTGCGGTTTTTGCGGCCTTGAGGGCATGGAAAGATAAGTTCTAAGACCCCTGCTGCTTGGTACAAAAATTCTGAATGGTTGACCGAACCTCGGGCGGTTCCTAGAATCGCCCGACATTTTTGCCCGGAACTTACTTCCAGCCAATGTCGTCATCTATTCGTAAAACCATCAATTCAGACGCATTGACGCGATTGGCTCAAGCTATCGCGGTGGCTGTGTCCGCCACCCTGGCGGGCTGCCAAAGCACCAGCCACGTCCCCCAGACCGAAGCCAGCCATACCCAGAATTTCAACGCCCGGATCAAGCAGAAGCCGATCTGGCTCAGTGAAAAACCCAGCCCGCAAGTACCCCAGGATGTCTGGGAACGCATGCGCCAGGGCTTCCAGTTGCAGGACGGCCTGGGCGTCAACCCTCGCATCGAACAACAGCGCCTGTGGTTTGCCAGTAACCCATCGTTCCTGGAAAACGCCGGCGAGCGCGGCAGCCTCTACATCCACTACATCGTCGAGCGCCTTGAAGAACGCAACATGCCGCTGGAACTGGCCCTGCTGCCCGTGATTGAAAGCGCCTACAACCCCATGGCCTATTCCCGGGCCGATGCGGTGGGCTTGTGGCAGTTCATTCCTTCCACCGGTCGCTACTTCAACCTGCGCCAGACCCGTTTCTACGATGGCCGGCGCGATATCACCGCCTCGACCACCGCGGCCATGGACTACCTGACCCGCCTGCACGACATGTTCAACGGCGACTGGCTGCTGGCCCTGGCGGCCTACAACGCCGGCGAAGGCACGGTCAGCCGGGCCATCGAGCGCAATGAAAAACTCGGCCTGCCCACCGATTACTGGAACCTGCCGCTGCCGGCAGAAACCCAGGCCTACGTGCCCAAGCTGCTGGCCCTGTCTCAGGTGGTGCTGTCCCCCGAGGCGTACGGGGTCAACCTCAACCCGATCGCCAACGAACCGTACTTCCAGGTGGTCGAGATCAACCAGCGCATGGACCTGTCCAAGGTCGCGGCGGTGGCCAATATCGACGAGGACGAACTGTTCCAGCTCAACCCGGCATTCAAGCAGCGCACCACCATCGACGGCCCGCAACACCTGCTGGTGCCAACGTCCAAGGCGCAGTTGCTGACCACCAGCCTGTCGACCATGCGTCCTGAAGAGCTGATCAGCCAGCGTCCGCTCAAGCCGGTGTTCGAAGGCGCAACCCGCGCCGAGATCGCGGGCGTCAAGCGCACCTATCGGGTCAAGCGCGGCGACAACCTGGGCACCATCGCCAAGGCCAACAAGGTCGAGGTCAAGGACCTGCAACGCTGGAACCAGCTGACCGGCAAGAACCTCAAGGTCGGTCAGACCCTGGTCATGCAGGACAAGACCCGGCGTACTTCAGGCCGCACCACCACGGTGGTCGCAGCCAACAACAAGAAGTCGACCCAGTACAAGGTCAAGCAAGGCGACTCGCTGTACATGGTCGCCAAGCGCTTCAACGTCGAGATGCAGCACCTCAAGCGCTGGAACCCGCGCGCCGGCCAGGCCCTCAAGCCTGGGCAGATGCTGACGGTTTACCTGCCGCACTGATAGATGACGCTCAAAGGGCTTGCGCTGAGCAGGAAGACTGCTGTGGCGAGGGAGCTTGCTCCCGCTCCAGTGCGCAGCGCTGGCAAGCCTTTCCCCCTGACCTCATCTGTCTGAGGCTGCACGGCGCTCATGGCGACCAGCGCAGCCTCGTGCCTCGGCAGCGGCTACAGCAGCCCGCGCGAGCAGGTTCCCCGGCAACAGAAAGCCTCACCCGCCCCATCCCCCTGTCCAAGCCTTAGAAAGCCCGCTACAACGGCCTTTTTCCTGCTGATACAAGCTGTTACTGTACCGAGCACAAAGCCCAAGCCGCCTGGATCGGATCTCTGACTTGATGCGTCCCCTCCTCCTGCTCCTAATCAGTCTGGCCTTGAGCTTTCCCGCAAGCGCAACGATCACCGAAAGTCATGGTTATGCGCAGTTCGGCACGCTCAAGTACCCGGCCAAATTCACCCATTACGATTGGGTAAACCCCGCAGCGCCCAAAGGCGGCACCTTGCGGGTCATGGCCTTTGGCACCTTCGACACCCTCAACCCCTACACCTTCAAGGGCACCAGCCCGGTCACCACCCCCAACTTCCTGCAATACGGGGTCAACGAGCTGAATGAGCCGTTGATGGTCGGCACCGGCCTGTATGCCCCTTCCGGCGACGAACCCACTTCCAGCTACGGCCTGATCGCGCGCTCCATCGAATACAGCGAGGACCGCAGCTGGGTGGTGTTCAACCTGCGGCCCGAAGCGCGCTTCCACGACGGCACGCCCATCACCGCCCGGGACGTGGCGTTTTCCTACCGGGTCCTGCTCAAGGAAGGCCATCCGCAATACCGCACCAACCTGCAGGAAGTGCAACGGGTCGACATCCTCGGCCCGCTGCGGATCCGCTTTGTGTTCAAGCGCGCCGGCAACCCCTTGCTGATCCTGCGCATGGGCGAGCTGCCGGTGCTGCCCCAGCACTACTGGAGGGGTCGGGACTTCAAGGCCACCACCTTCGAGCCGCCCCTGGGCAGCGGGCCGTATCGCATCACCCGGGTCCAGCCCGGCCGCCAACTGGTGTTCGAGCGGGTCAAGGACTACTGGGGCGAGAACCTGCCGGTGAACCGGGGCTTCAATAACTTCGACCGGGTCGAAGTCGAGTTCTACCGCGACAGCGACGTGGCCTTCGAAGCCTTCAAGGCCGGCGAGTTCGACATCTACATCGAGCACCAGGCCAAGAACTGGGCCAACGGCTACAACTTTCCGGCAGTCAATCGCGGCGATGTGATCAAGGCCCAGGTTGCGCACCAGATTCCGACCCAGACCCAGGGCCTGTTCATGAACACCCGGCGTGCCACCTTCGCCGAGGTCAAGGTGCGCGAAGCCCTGGGGCTGATGTTCGACTTCGAATGGACCAACCGCACCCTGTTCAGCGGCGCCTACAAGCGCGCCACGAGCTACTACCCCAACAGCGAGTTCTCGGCCAGCGGCCTGCCGGTCGGCCATGAGTGGCTGATGCTTTCGCCGTACCGCGAGCAATTGCCGGCCAAGCTCTTCACCCAGCCCTTCAGCCTGCCCCAGACCGACGGCCGCGGCATTCCCCGGGATACCCTGCGCCGCGCCCTGAACCTGCTCGGCGAAGCCGGCTGGAAGCTCAATGGCCAGCGCCTGGTCAACAGCCAGGGCCAGCCGCTGCGGTTCGAGTTGCTGCTGGTCAATCCGAACCTGGAGCGGATCCTGCAGCCCTATATCGAGAACCTCGCCAGCATCGGCATCGATGCACGCCTGCGCACGGTGGATCGGGCGCAGTACAAGCAGCGCCTGGACCAGTTCGATTTCGACATGATCCTCATGACCCTCAACCAGACCCTGAGCCCCGGCCTTGAGCAATGGCAGTACTTCCATTCGAGCCAGGTCGGGGTCAAGGGCAGCAAGAACTACGCGGGCATCGCCAATCCAATCGTCGATCACCTGCTGGAACAACTGCTCGCCGCCCAGACCCGCGACGAACAACTGGCCGCCGGCCGGGCCCTGGATCGGGTGCTGCTGTGGCAGCACTACATCATTCCCAACTGGTACCTCAATTATCATCGCCTGGCGTACCGCAACCGGTTCGCCTTCGTCACCACGCCGCCCTACCAATTGGGCCTGAGCGCGTGGTGGCTGAAGTCTTCGGAGAAAGCCCAATGATGACCATGCGCGCACTGCTGCAGGCCAGCGGCCTGTTGCTCTCGACCCTGGCCTGCCTGGCCCAGGCCGCCCCGCAACACGCCCTGACCCTGTACAGCGAACCGCCGAAATACCCCGCCGACTTCAAGCACTTCGACTTCGTCAACCCGGATGCGCCCAAGGGCGGCACCTTCCGCGAAGCCGGCTTCGGCGCGTTCGACAGCCTCAACCCGTTTATCAACAAAGGCGTGCCGGCGGACAATATCGGCCTGATCTACGACACCCTGATGCGCCAGAGCCTGGATGAGCCCTTCACCGAGTACGGGTTGATCGCCGGCAAGATCGAAAAAGCCCCGGACAACAGCTGGGTGCGCTTCTACCTGCGCCCTGAGGCGCGCTTCCATGACGGCCATCCGGTACGTGCCGAGGACGTGGTGTTCACCTTCCAGACCCTGATCAAATCCGGCGCGCCGCTGTACCGGGGCTATTACGCCGACGTCGCCGAAGTGGTGGCCGAGGACCCGCTGCGGGTGCTGTTCAAGTTCAAGCACAACAACAACCGCGAGTTGCCGCTGATCCTCGGCCAGTTGCCCGTCCTGCCCAAGCACTGGTGGGAAAATCGCGATTTCGCCAAGGGCAAGCTGGAGATCCCCCTGGGCAGCGGCCCGTACAAGGTGTCCGAGGTCAAGGCCGGGCGTTCGATCCGCTACGAGCGGGTCAAGGATTACTGGGGCAAGGACCTGCCGATCAACCGGGGGTTCTACAACTTCGATGTCATGGCCACCGACTATTACCGCGACAACACCGTGGCCCTGGAGGCGCTCAAGGCCGGGCAATTCGACTTCTGGCTGGAGATGAGCGCGAAGAACTGGGCCACCGCCTACAACACCCCCGCCGTCGCCGCCGGCCGGCTGATCAAGGAGCAGATCGCCAACGGCAACCCCACCGGCATGCAGGGCTTTGTCTACAACATCCGCCGCCCGGTGTTCCAGGACGTGCGGGTGCGTCAGGCCCTGAGCCTGCTGCTGGACTTCGAATGGACCAACAAGCAGCTGTTCAACGGCGCCTACACCCGCACCCGCAGCTACTTTGAAAACTCCGAGATGGCGGCCACCGGCCTGCCCGATGCCGAAGAGCTGAAAGTCCTCGGCCCGCTGCGCAGCAAGCTGCCGGCCCAGGTCTTCAGCGAAGCCTTCGAGCCGTCGGTGTGCGACGGCAGCGGCATGATCCGCGCCCAGCAACGCCAGGCTTACCAGCTGCTGCAGGAAGCCGGCTGGCGTATCGTCGACGACAAGATGGTCGACGCCCAGGGCAAGCCGGTGGTGATCGAATTCCTGCTGGCACAGACCGAGTTCGAACGGGTGCTGCTGCCGTTCAAGCGCAACCTCAGCGACCTGGGGATTGACCTGGTGATCCGCCGGGTCGACGTTTCCCAGTACATCACCCGCCTGCGCTCGCGGGATTTCGACATGGTGGTCGGCAGCTTCCCCCAGTCCAACTCGCCGGGTAACGAGCAGCGCGAGTTCTGGCAATCCTCCAGCGCCGACAAGCCGGGCAGCCGCAATTTCATCGGCCTCAAGGACCCGACCATCGACGCCCTGGTCGAAGACCTGATCAACGCCGACTCGCGACAGAGCCTGGTGGCCCATGCCCGCGCCCTGGACCGGGTGTTGCAATGGGGCTACTACGTGATCCCCAACTGGCACATCAAGACCTGGCGCGTGGCCTACTGGGACCATATCGGCCACCCCAAGGTCTCGCCCAAGTACGACATCGGCACCGCCACCTGGTGGATCAAGCCCGACGCCAAGCCCGCCGTGACCTCAAGCAGCCAGGACCCGGCCCAACCGGCCGGCGTGGAGCAATAAGATGCTGGCCTACATTGTTCGTCGACTGCTGCTGATCATCCCCACCCTGCTGGGTATCCTGCTGATCAACTTCGTCATCATCCAGGCCGCGCCCGGCGGGCCGGTGGAGCAGATGATCGCCAAGCTCGAAGGTTTCGAAGGCGCCACCAGCCGCATTGCCGGCGGCGGCGCCGAAGTCTCGGTGGCCGGTTCCAGCTACCGCGGCGCCCAGGGCCTGGACCCGGCCCTGGTCAAGGAAATCGAGAAGATGTACGGCTTCGACAAGTCGGCGCCGGAACGCCTGTGGATCATGATCAAGAACTACGCGACCCTGGATTTCGGCGACAGCTTCTTTCGCGATGCCAAGGTGGTGGACCTGATCAAGGAAAAGATGCCGGTGTCCATCTCCCTCGGGCTCTGGAGCACTTTGATCATGTACCTGGTGTCGATCCCCCTGGGGATCGCCAAGGCCACCCGCCACGGCAGTCACTTCGATGTCTGGACCAGCTCAGCGATCATCGTCGGCTACGCGATCCCGGCGTTCCTGTTCGCCATCCTGCTGATCGTGGTGTTCGCCGGCGGCAGTTACTTCGACTGGTTTCCCTTGCGCGGGCTGACCTCCAACAATTTCGACCAGTTGAGCTGGGGCGGCAAGATCCTCGACTACTTCTGGCACCTGGCCCTGCCGGTGACGGCCCTGGTGATCGGCAACTTCGCGACCATGACCCTGCTCACCAAAAACAGCTTCCTCGACGAGATCAACAAGCAGTACGTAATCACCGCCAAGGCCAAGGGCCTGACCCAGCGCAAAGTGCTGTACGGCCATGTGTTCCGCAACGCCATGCTGCTGGTGATCGCCGGCTTCCCCTCGGCCTTTATCGGGATTTTCTTCACCGGTTCGTTGCTGGTGGAAGTGATCTTCTCCCTCGACGGCCTGGGCCTGATGAGTTTTGAAGCGGCGATCAACCGCGATTACCCGGTGGTGTTCGGCACCCTGTTCATCTTCACCCTGCTGGGGCTGGTGGTGAAACTGATCGGCGACCTCACCTACACCCTGGTCGATCCGCGCATCGACTTCGAAAGCCGGGAGCATTGAGATGAAACTGTCCCCCCTCAATCGTCGGCGCTTCGAGCGTTTCAAGGCCAACAAGCGTGGCTGGTGGTCGCTGTGGCTGTTCCTGATCCTGTTTGGCGCGAGCCTGGGCGCCGAGCTGATCGCCAACGACAAGCCGCTGGTGGTGCATTACGACGACAGCTGGTACTTCCCGGCGCTCAAGCGCTACCCGGAAACCACCTTTGGCGGTGAATTTCCCCTGGAAGCCAACTACAAGAGCCCGTATATCCGCGAGCTGCTGGCGGCCAAGGACGCCTGGGTGCTCTGGGCGCCCATCCCGTTCAGCTACCAGAGCATCAACTACGACCTGCGGGTCCCGGCCCCGGCGCCGCCCTCGGCGGACAACCTGCTGGGCACCGATGACCAGGGCCGCGATGTGCTGGCCCGGGTGATCTACGGCTTCCGGATTTCGGTGCTGTTCGCCCTGACCCTGACCGTGCTCAGTTCCATCATCGGCGTGATCGCCGGCGCCCTGCAGGGCTTCTACGGCGGCTGGGTCGACCTGGTGGGGCAGCGTTTCCTGGAGATCTGGTCCGGGCTGCCGGTGCTGTACCTGCTGATCATCCTTGCCAGTTTCGTGCAGCCCAACTTCTGGTGGCTGCTGGGGATCATGCTGCTGTTTTCCTGGATGAGCCTGGTGGACGTGGTGCGCGCCGAGTTCCTGCGCGGGCGCAACCTGGAATACGTGCGCGCGGCCAGGGCCCTGGGGATGCAGAACGGCGCGATCATGTTCCGCCATATCCTGCCCAACGCCATGGTCTCGACCATGACCTTCATGCCGTTCATCCTCACCGGTGCCATCGGCACCCTGACCGCCCTCGACTTCCTCGGCTTCGGCCTGCCCCCGGGCGCACCGTCCCTGGGCGAGCTGGTGGCCCAGGGCAAATCCAACCTGCAGGCTCCGTGGCTGGGCATCAGTGCCTTTGCCGTGCTGGCGATCATGCTCAGCCTGCTGGTGTTTATCGGCGAGTCCGCTCGCGACGCCTTCGACCCGAGGAAATGAGATGAATCAGGACAATCTGATCGAAGTCCGCGACCTCGCCGTCGAATTTGTGGTCGGCGAGCAACAGCAACGGGTGGTCGAAGGCATCAGCTTCGACATCAAGCGCGGCGAAACCCTGGCCCTGGTGGGCGAAAGCGGCTCCGGCAAGTCGGTGACCGCGCACTCGATCCTGCGCCTGCTGCCCTACCCCCTGGCGCGCCACCCCTCCGGCACCATCACTTATTCCGGCCAGGACCTGCTGACCCTGAAAGAGAAGACCCTCCGCCATATCCGCGGCAACCGGATCGCGATGATCTTCCAGGAGCCCATGACCTCCCTCAACCCGCTGCACAGCATCGAGAAGCAGATCAATGAAGTGCTCGGCCTGCACAAGGGCCTGAGCGGCAAAGTCGCGACCCGACGCACCCTGGAACTGCTGGAGCTGGTGGGCATCCCTGAACCGCACAAGCGGCTCAAGGCCCTGCCCCACGAGCTTTCCGGCGGCCAGCGGCAGCGGGTGATGATCGCCATGGCCCTGGCCAACGAGCCGGAGCTGCTGATCGCCGACGAGCCGACCACCGCGCTGGACGTCACCGTGCAGTTGAAGATCCTCGAACTGCTCAAGGAATTGCAGGCCCGCCTGGGCATGGCGTTGCTGCTGATCAGCCACGACTTGAACCTGGTGCGGCGCATCGCCCACCGGGTGTGCGTGATGCAGCGCGGGCGGATTGTCGAGCAGGCGTCGTGCGCCGAGCTGTTCCGCTCGCCGCAGCACCCTTACACCCAGGAGTTGCTGGCGGCGGAACCCAGCGGCATCCCGGCCGGCAACGAAGTCGGGCCGCCACTGCTGGAGGTCGACGACCTGAAAGTCTGGTTCCCGATCAAGAAAGGCTTTCTGCGCAGCACCGTGGACTACGTCAAGGCCGTGGACGGCATCAATTTCAGCCTGCCCCAGGGCCAGACCCTGGGCATCGTCGGCGAAAGCGGCTCGGGCAAATCGACCCTGGGCCTGGCCATCCTGCGGCTGATCGGCAGCAAGGGTGGGATTCGCTTCGAAGGCCAGGCGCTGGACAGCCTGTCGCAGCAACAGGTGCGCCCGCTGCGTCGGGAAATGCAGGTGGTGTTCCAGGACCCGTTCGGCAGCCTCAGCCCGCGCATGAGCGTCAGCCAGATCGTTGGCGAAGGCCTGCGCATCCACAAGATCGGCACCGAGGCCGAGCAGGAACAGGCAATCATCGACGCCCTCAAGGAAGTCGGCCTCGACCCCGAGACCCGCAATCGCTACCCCCACGAGTTCTCCGGCGGCCAGCGCCAGCGCATCGCCATTGCCCGGGCCCTGGTGCTCAAGCCACGGCTGATCCTCCTCGACGAACCGACCTCGGCCCTGGACCGCACCGTGCAACGCCAGGTGGTGGAGCTGCTGCGCAAGCTGCAAAGCAAGTACAACCTGACCTACCTGTTCATCAGCCACGACCTCGCAGTGGTCAAGGCCCTGAGTCATCAACTGATGGTGATCAAGCACGGCCAGGTGGTGGAACAGGGCGACGCCAGGGACATCTTCGCCGCGCCGCAACACCCCTACACCCGGCAGTTGCTGGAAGCCGCGTTTCTGGTGCCCGAGGGAGCCGAATAAGGCCCTGCCCTCGCCACAGCGTTGAGGGAAACCCGTTAATGGGTAGCGCAATGCTGCCCTTGTGTGGCGAGGGCGCTTGCTCCCGCTGGCCCGCGCAGCGGGCCCAATCCCTACCACCTCGACGCATCTGACCCGACGCAGTGCCCCCCCCCTTGCAACCGCTAAGCGGCCGAACGCGAGCTTGCTCCCTCGCCCCTGGGTGGCTATTCACCTAGCGCCGAGGCTGCCCAACACAAAACAACGCCACTGCCGCCTCGCTGCCCGTGAGGCCCAGGGTGGCGTTCATCGACAGGTCATCGAAGCCCATCACCACCACCGCGCCCAATCCGACGGCCGTCACGGCCAGGTACATGTTCTGGGTCACCGCGCCGGCCTCGAAATCCACGTAGCGCGCACCCCGGAGACCATCGGCCTGCTGCTCGGCAAAATGCCGGATCGCCAACTCGCGGTCAGCGATGATCACCACCACGGCGGCGGCCTGCTCCAGCCAGGTTTCATCGCCCAGGGCCGCGGCGTTGAGGCTGCCCGGGCTCAACGCCGGGCCGACCTGATGCAGGGTGGCCGAGGCAGTGTCGAAGTCGTGGACACCGGGGGCGAGGCCCTCCACGCGCCGGGCAATCACCCGCAGGCGCAGAGGGTGCAAGGCATGCGCCGAAGGTGCGCCGCGCTTGCCGTCGGGCGAGGTGTGGCCCTGGCCGGCCAGCAGGATCGAGTTCAGCTGTGCCAGGGTCAGGCCCTGGTCACTGAAATCGCGCTGGCTGCGTCGGTTCGACAACAGGCTGTGCAGCAGGTCACTGGCGCGGGCATCCATGGGGCGTCTTCCAGGCTGAAAAAGAGCCTGACGTTAACAGCTTCGCCAAGGCCCTGATCAAGGTTTTTTGCGCAGTGCCTGCTTGTGCACGTACATCGCCTTGTCCGCCTCGGCCAGCAGGTCTTCGACGCTCTGCTGGCTCTCGGGGTCGTACTCCACCAGGCCGACGCTGAAGCGCAAGTCGTAGCCGCGCTGCAGGGTCGTGTTGCGCTCGTCGAGGATCTCTTGCAGGCGGGCCATGATCGCCGAGGTCTCGATATGGTTGGAACCGGTCAGCAGCGCCACGAACTCGTCGCCACCCAGGCGGCCGATCACGTCGCTTTCGCGAAAGGCGATGCGCAGCACATCGGCGAAAGTCTTGAGTGCCATGTCACCTTCGGCATGACCGTAGGTGTCGTTGATCTGTTTGAAGTCGTTGAGGTCAAAAAACAGCAGGGTCGCGGGTTTGGCCAGGCGCTGGCATGCCGCCAGGCCATAGCGGGCCAGGGCCACGAAACCACGGCGGTTGGACAGCAGGGTCAGCTCATCCATGCTCGCCATCTGCACCGCTGCCAGTTCCTGCTCGGCCATGCGTCCCAGGTCGCGCAGGAGCCCGCGCTCCTCGTCGTCGAGATCCCTTGGCTTGACGTCGATCAGGCACAGGGTACCGAGCTTGCTGCCATCGGCCACGGTCAGCGGACAGCCGGCGTAGAAGCGAATCCCCGGCTCGCCGACCACCAGTGGGTTGTCATGGAAACGGTCGTCGAGCTCGGCATCGCTGACCAAAAGGATCTGCTCGCCGAGAATCGCATGCCCGCAGAATGAGATATCCCGCGAGGTTTCGCTGGCCTCCAGGCCCATGCAGGACTTGAACCACTGGCGCTCGCTGTCCACCAGGCTGACCAGAGCAATGGGCACGCCGAACAGGCGCTTGGCCAGGCGGGTCAGCCGGTCGAAACGCTCTTCGGCCTCGGTATCGAGCAGCTTCAATGCATGTAGGGTCTTCACCCGCGCAGCTTCATTGGCGGGCTTGGCTGGGGACAACATCGCGAACTCCATTGGGCGGCTAACTTTTTTGCTTAGCGTAGACCACCGCCCCTTTTCACTCCCGACCGTTTTACCGATCCGCCGCCGACGTCCGCCCTCCAGGCACCTCAAGGCTCAAAGCCTGGGCTTGAGCAGCAACCCGCTGTAACTCAGCAGAAACAAAGCCAGGGCCGCGCACCACAAGGCCGCTGACAACCCCAGCGCCCAGCCGTTGAACGGCACCAGCAGCACCCGACACAAGGCCGCCAGCAGCATCAGGCCAAAGCCGATCACCACCGTTATCGGCGCGCGCAGGGGGCGCCCGGTATGCCCCAGGCTGACTCGGGCGATCATCGCCAGCACCAGACCGCCCAACCCACCCACCGCCAGGGCATGGCTGGCCAGGCTTTGGTACGGCAATACACCGAGGTGCCAGAGCCCCATCGCCAGCGCCGCCAGGGCCAGCCAGGCATAGGCCAGGTACAGCGACCACAACAGCGGCACGCGCCACAGGCCGCGGTCATGCCAACGCCACAGCCGCCGCACGTGCAAGACCAGGAGCAAACCATAGGGCAGCACCAGCCAGGGCGTCGGCAACTCACCCAGGCCCAGGCCGATGGACAGCGCCAGCAGCAACGTGGTGATCAACAGCAGGCGCGTGGTCCAGGGGCGATCCGCCGGGCTGTTCGGGCGGTTCAGGCCGCGCTGGATAAAGAACGGAATCACCCGCCCGCCAATCACACTGAGCAGCGCCGCCACCAGCCACAGGGCCGCCAGCACTCCGCGCCGCTGATAGGCCAGGTCATTCTCGGCGATGCCCCACAGGGTCAGGCCCTGGCACAGCGCCAACAGCCCCAGCACCGCGACGATCGGGTAATTGTCGCGTTTGCCGGCGGCCACCAGTTCACGGCCCAGGACCCACGCCAGCAGCGGTAAAAACAGCCCTTGCAGCCCGAGCAGCAGCGGAGCCGGCAACGGCAGCCACCACGCCAGGCGCGCCACCAGCCAGACCAGCCACAGCCCGAACAACGGCCCGCCGCTGATGCCGGGGCGCCCGGTCCAGTTCGGCACCGCGGTCAGCAGAAAACCGGCAATGATCGCCGTGGCGAAACCAAAGGGCATCTCGTGTCGATGCCAGGCCAGCATCCCGCCCACCGGCTGCACGCCGGGCAAACGCCCGTACAGCCACATCCCCCAGAGCGCCAGGGCGATACAGCCGAAGCCGGCCCCGGCGAGAAAAAACGGGCGAAAGCCCAGGCTCCACAGCGGCCGACCGGTCCAGCTCAGGTAAGACTTACGCCATGACACAGGCTGCACTCCCCTGCTCTGCGTACAACCGGCGCTGAGCCAGTAAACGCATGACATAACCGACCTTGAGCAAGGTCGGCCCGAGAATCACCAGGGTGTGCAGGGACACCAATGCGCCAATCGGCGCCGGCCCCGAATAGAAATAGGCGCCATACACGCCCACCGCCAATAACAACGCGCCCAGGGCCAGCACCTTGCTCGACAGTTGCAGGACCTGCTGCGGTGAACTGAAGTCACGGATCATCATGGATACTCCTCGACAGCGCTTCGGATATAGCCTTGTAGTATCAGTATTCATGCCAACCAATAACGCCTTTAAATTCAGCCAGATAAAATCATTCGAGTCATAATGACATCTGATTTTCGCAGTCTTTATGACTACCTACGCAGTCATAATGACCCATAAAGGCAGGCTGCCTTTTTCTGCGCCAAAGGCGTAGATTTGCCCGATTCGTGCCCACCCCCTTGGGCGCCGTCCCCTCTTGCACACAAGGATGTCTCCTGGTGGCTAACCGTCCCGCTCCCGTCAGTGCCGAAAAAAGCCTGGGCCGCCTGTTGCTGGAGCTGCTGTGGCAATTGCTGGCACTGCTGCTGCCGATCTTTTTCGTCACCCTGCTGCCGCCGCCCCTGGCGTTGCTGGTGGTCGCCAGCTGCGCACTGCTGGCCTGGCTCAGCGCGCGCCTGGGCTGGAGCACCCTGGCCCGGGGCTGGATCCGTCTGCTGATCAGCGCGGTGTTCGGCCTGGGGTTCAGCCTGGGCCGGGCGCTGCCGGCGTACTGGGACATTGCCGCGGCGTTTGTCAGCATCGTTGCCGGGATGGCGGCTATCAGCAGTCTGGAGCGGCGCCTGGGCCTGGCCCGCGTCACCCAGGGCGACGACGGCGGCTCCGGCCCCAGCGCCTGGGGCGGCAACGAACCGCAAGTGACCCCGGAAGGCGAGCCGATCCGGGTGTTCAACCAGGGTGAAATCGCCATGGGCGGCCCGACCTATTGCGACTACCTGTTCCCCGATGGTGTGCTGCTGGAGGGCCTGGGCGCCTCGGCGCGCTTCAGCGAGGACGGGCGCTACTTCGCAGCCCCAGTGCCGTCGCGCCAGAACTGGGGGCTGGTGATACTCGACCGCCAGCAGCGCCGGGTCTATCACTGCGCCCACAGTGAGTTCTGGGAACTCGATCGCTTCGATGCAGCGGGCCTCGGCGGTCGCTACAGCCCGCTGGTGGACAACGGCACGCGCCAGGACCCGCTGCAAGATTTGCTGCAGGGCGCGCGGGCGGTGGACCTGGTGCCGATCGCCGACCTGTGGCTCGAGCCCGGCGCCTGGCAGCAGGCCGTGGCCCGGGTCGGGCTGGAGGAACACAGCCCCGAGGGCAAGCACTGCCTGACGGGGCAGATTGCCCTGCCTGACAGCCTGCGCATGTTGGAGCAACCCCTGGAGCCATTGCGCAGCCCCCGCTATCACCTGAGCCTCGACGGCCAGCCTTCCGGCCTGCTGCTCGGGGCCGACAGCCCGCGGGTGTGGAGCGCGACCGGCGACGAGTTTGCCTGCCTGGCCGATGACCCGGCCAGCGACACCCGCGGCTATTGGCTATGGCAACTCGACCGGGGCTGGCGGGCGCTGCCCGAGCCCTGGCAGGCGAGCCCGCAGGAGCCGTCCTTCTACTGGTACAGCCTGCCGGCCCTGGACCATCAGCACCTGCGCTTCGACGCCTACCTCGACTGCGCCCAGCCGGACTACGGGACCTACGGCTACCAACTGCAGAGCATCCACGGCGACACCCAGACTCAGGTCGGCCATGACGCCCTGGGCCGGGTCCAGGTCGCCGACCTGCCCCTGGCGCGGATCCGCCTGGTGCTGCCGCTGGACAGCCAGGGCCAGCGCGGCAGCGCCCAGATCGAATCCCAGCCCTTGCTCGACGAGGTGCGGGCTCGCTTCAGTTGGCTCAGCGACAACCCGGACGGCCTCGGCGGCTACCAGTGCCAGATCGGCTGCTGGAGCCTGCCGGGCAGTTGGCTGCTCGACCACCGGGTATCCACCTGCCAGCGCTACCTGGCCCTGCTGCCCTTTACCCAGGCCCCAGCGGTGGCCGGCCAGGTGCTGGTGGCGGATGTGCAACAGCGTCGGCTGATCCCAGGTCCGCCCATGCTCGCGGCGCGAATCCTCGATTTTCGCGATGCCCGCCTGAGCCTGGCGCTGATTGCCGGACGCCTTGACCAGTCGCTGCACAGCCACCCGTTACAGCGCTGCAACCAGCCGGCAGGCCCTGCCGAAACCGCCACGTCGTTCTGCCGTTACCGCGAGGACTCACGCCTGTACTACCAGGTCGCGACCTTGCAGATCGAAGCTGGACACCTGCGGCGCCTGCCGGACTGGCGCCGGGTGCAGCGCCCGCAAGCCGCGGTGGCCGACGGCGATTTCATCCAGCCCAGCCCTGGCGGGGAGGATGCCGCCTGGCTGTTCGGCTGCCAGACCGAGTACGCCGACAGCTGGCTGCGGCCGAGCATGCCGCGCCTCGGCGGGCACCTGCTGACGGCCTCGGGTTGCGCGCTGAAGGACCTGGCGCCGTCGATGATCTGGTCCGGGGACGGGCGCTACCTGGCACTGACCCGCCTGTTGAGCGAGACCCAGGGACGCGATCAAAACGGCCGGGGCTGGCAGTTGCTGCTGCTCGATGTGCGCGAGCGCAGCCTGCGCATCGCGGCGCAGCCGTTGCACAACCGGCCGCAGTTCGAAGCATTTGTCGGCGACCGCCTGAGTGTTCGCCTGTTTGAACGGGACTGGCAGCCCGAGCGCGATAGCGATTCCGGCCACCTGCTGAAGCTCGACCTGGCCCAGTTGCTGAGCCTGCCCGCCGAGCCGCTGATCGAGCATCACGGCCTGTGGCTGCGCGCCGCCGATCAGGCCGACCTGGAGGCCTGGCAAGCGTTGCCGCGCCCGGACTGCATCGACTTTACCGGCCCCGCCGCCCGGCGCTGAGGCCGCTTCCTCAGCCTTCGGTCAACGGTCGGCGCGTGGCCTGCACGCGCTGCGCAGTGTCGATCACAAATTGGGGGATCTGCGCCGCCGGCAAGGCCTTGCTGAAGTACCAGCCCTGGATGATCAGCTCCGAGCTGGACTGTAGAAAGTCCAGTTGCTCGCGGGTTTCGACGCCTTCGACCACCACTCCCAGGTCCAGGGTCTCGCAGAACCGCAACAGGCCATTGAGCACCTGGGCGCCCTTGGCTTCGTGCTGGGCGAGGACAAAACTGCGGTCGATCTTGATGCTGTCCACGGCAAACTGATGCAGGTAACTCAAGGCGGAAAAGCCGGTGCCAAAATCGTCGATATAAAACCGAGCACCCATGGCATGCAGCTTGCCGATCAGGCGCTGGGTGATCAGCACATCGCCCACCAGCGCATCTTCGGTGACCTCCACCGAGACCCGGCCCTGGGCCCGGGCGAGGATTTCCAGGAGGCGTTCGCTGTGCTCGGCGGAGGCCAGGGTCGCGCCGGAAATATTGATCGTGATCGGCAGTTCGAAACCGCTTTTCTGCCAACTCAGGTGCTGGCGCACCGCCTGAGAGGCGACCCAGAAGTCCACATCCGCCATCAGCTTGGCCTGGCCCAGCCACTGCAACAGTTCCCAGGGCGACTGCTCGCTGCCGCCGCGATCCCGCGCCCGCAGCAACGCCTCGCAGCCGGTGCAGAGCCCCGTGCGCTGGGACACCTGGGGCTGGTACTCGAGGTGGAACTCGTACTCGCTGAGCTGCTGCACCCGGGAGAACGCATGGGCGCGCAGGGCCGCGGCCTTATAGGAGGCCACCACCGGATCGAGTTCGAACAGACGGCCCTTTTCTTCCAGGCCGTGAAAGGTGGTGTCGAAGGTCCTCAGGTAGACCTTGGCGTTCTCCGCGCTCTGGCGCTGAATCGCGCGTACATAGGGCACATAAATCACGGTGCCCAGGCCCAGCAGCACCACCTGCAGCAACACCGCGCCCCAGTCGCCCTGAGTGCTCAGATAGGCATTGAGCAGCACCGGTGCAGTGAACGGCACCGTGGCCACCGACGGCGCCACCCAGCCCAGTTGCACCGCGCCCAGCGCCAGGGTGGCGTTGACCATCGGCACCAGCACAAAAGGCACCAGCAGGCGTGGATTGAGGATGATCGGCAAGCCGAACAGCAACAGTTCGTTGACGTTGAACAGCGACAGCGGCAGGCTCGCCACCGCCAGCAGGCGCATCGACTGATTGCGCGAAAACAGCAGGATGGCCAGCACCAGGGCCAGCGATCCGCCCGAGCCCCCGATAAAGGCGAAGCAGCCCAACAGGCCGCTGTTGAGGGCGAAGCGCACCGGTTGCCCGGCGGCCAGGTCGCTGGCATTCATCGCCACGGCCTGGTCCATCACGTCGAACAGCGGCTGCATGGCGTAAGAGCCGTGAATCCCGAAAAACCACAGGATCGAATTGGCCGAGGTCAGCAAGGCCGCACTGCGGTAGGGGCTGTCCAGCGAGCCGAGACTCATGGGCTGCTGCATGTAGGCGATCTGCGGAATCTGCAGCAGCAATTGCAGCACGCACACCAGCAGCAGCACGGTCACCGCTCCCGGCAGCACCATATTGATGGTGCCCTTGAGGTTGTAGCCCACCAGGTCTTCGTGCACCAGGCGGGTCCAGCGCCGACGGTGCAGCCAGGCAATGATCGGCACCGTGACCAGGGGCGAGGCGATGGCGATGAACAGGACGAAGGTCGCCGCCGCCAACGGGTAATCACGCAACAGGTAGCTGGCGATCACCACATGGGCCAGGCACAGCAGGGCCACGGGCAATTGCGGCAAGCGGTAGCGGATGGCCAACATGTAGCCGATGGACGTTGCCACCAGCAGCGGCAGCACCGAGTTGATCTGGGTGTGCAGGCCGGCGAACATCTCCGACACCTGCACCGGCAGGCCCAGGGCGCGGGCACATTGGGCCAGGATCAGAAAACTGGCCGAGACCAGCAGGCAAGGCAGCAACCACAACAACCCTTCACGAATCGCCCGCAACGACTCGGCGCCCGCCAGGGCCGCCAGGCGATGGGTGAAGAACAGCCTGAACAGGGTTTTCGGCATCTGGTTACCCCTCCCTTGCAACACCCGGACAAGCGCTGGCCTGCTCGAAAGCTGCCGAGAGTGAAGCTAACACTGAAGAAACACCGACCCGCAAGGGCTATTTTCCTCGTGGCTCAGGGCTGCTTGACGTAGGTCCCGCGCAAGTCGCGGTACTCGTAGTTGCCCGACATCAGCAGCGCGCCCTTGAGCAACTGCAAGCGGTAGCCGCGCCGGGTTTGCGGGTCCCAGACTATAGCCAGGTTGCTGGCGGTCAGCGGCACCCTTTGCTGCATCAGCAGCGGCGCCACGCCGGGCCGTTCAAGGCGCATGCTCACACCGACACTGCCCAGGGCATGGGGCTCGGTGCCGGGTACCAGGGTCAGGATCAACTCGGCGCTGCGCTGCTCGGCAGCGTCACGCATCAGGTAGCGTCCGCCGCGCTGCTCATCGGCCACCGGCCCGAGCTTGTCCTCGGCGACCTTGCCAGGGGTTTCCTGCAGCATCCCGTTAAAGCGCTTCGCGCCCTGGACCCAGACCGCCTCACGCTTGCCCTGCGGGTTGTTTTCGGTCTGCACATACCAGGTGCCGGTGATCTCGCCATGGCGGCCGGACTCCACCAGGGTCACGCTGCCGGTCTCATAGTCGCCCCCCACCAGAAGGATCGGCTGGCCGCTGCCGCCTCTGGGATAACGCACTTCGCCCACCAGCACTTCGCCCTGGCGCTGCCACCAGAGCTCGACCGGGATCTTGCCCTCGAGGGTGCCCCTGAACACTTGCGGCGGCTCGCTGACCGGGCTCTCGAGTCGTGAATGCTCCTGCCACTGACCGTCGACCAGGGCACGGTAGGTGACGTTGAAATAACCCCGGGGCATGAAGCCCTCCTCGGGCGCTGGGGTGTAGCCCTGCTCGATCCGCTCCTCGACCATCAGCGGCAGGTTGTTTTCCACTTTCCAGCTGGCGTCCTGATGCCAGCAGCAGCCGCTTTTGGACCAGGTGTGCAGGCGCTGGGCCTGGCGATCGGTGTCGAACATGCCCAACTGCCCATTACGGGTCAGGTCGGAAAACGCCGGGCTCAGTTGCAGGCGCCGGGTGCTGGGGTCGAACAGGTAGACATCGTAGGACGGCCCGCCATAACCGCCCTCGCTGCCATTGCGCAGGGCCAGGTCCTGTTCGCCATCAAAGTTGAAGTCATCGAAAAACAACGCGCTCTGGTCGCCGTACATCGGCGCCTGCCCGGTGGACAGGCTGCCGTCCTGCCTGAGGGTGGCATAAGCGGCAGGCGATTCCAGGGTTTGCAGGAGTTCGCCACTGGTTTTGTCACGCAGGCTGACGGTGGCCGGCGCCGATTCGTAGCTGTCGGCCGGGGGCTGGGCAAAGCGCAGTTCGACGCGGTATTTCTGCGCCGGGTCAGTCAACTGATACACCAGCGGCTCGGCGGCGGCCGCGGTGGCCAGCAGCAGAC
The DNA here is from genome assembly GCF_059862355.1 of Pseudomonas sp. MF09150. NCBI lineage: Bacteria > Pseudomonadati > Pseudomonadota > Gammaproteobacteria > Pseudomonadales > Pseudomonadaceae > Pseudomonas > Pseudomonas sp. MF09150. Next base: position 656,231 of record NZ_JCBCUS010000001.1, read on the forward strand.
CGGCAACCACCAGCACGGGGCGGATAGACATGGGGAGCGGCATCCTTGCAAAACAATCGGGGGCGCGCAGTTTAACGGCAAGCACCGGTTACTGAAACGCACCCGATGCAAAAGCAAACCAATATCATTTGCACCGGACTGACCCTTTTGCTTAAATCGCGATCAATTCCTATTTGCACCCAAGGCGCCCCCACGCCGGATGGACATCGTGCTTTCACCCCTGCCCCCCGATACCGCCCTGGTCCAGACCCTCTACAGCACCCACCATCGCTGGCTGTACGAGTTGCTGCGCCGTCGCCTGAGCAACGCCTGCGACGCCGCCGACCTGGCCCACGACATTTTCGTCCGGGTGCTCAAGCGCCCGCCGGTGCTGGCCTGCGTGGTGCACCAGCGTTCGTACCTGGCAACCATTGCCCGTGGCCTGTGCATCGATCACTGGCGCCGCCGGCAACTGGAACAGGCCTGGTTGCAGGCCCTTGCCGCGCGCCCCGAGCCACTGCAACCGTCGCCGGAGCAGCGGGCGATTATCATCGAGACCCTGTACGAAGTGGATGCCATGCTCGCGCGCCTGCCGCAGCGGGTCAGCGCCGCCTTTGTCCTCGCGCAACTGCACGGCATGCCCTACAAGGCCATCGCCGTGGAGATCGGCGTCAGCGAACGCATGGTCAAGAAATACCTGGCCCAGGCCCTGATGCACTGCGCGATACTCGAAGCCGAGCTCGACGGCCTGCTGGTGCAATGACCCATGGCCAATGAAGCCAGGCGCGGCACCCTCAGCCACGCCAGCCTGCAACAGGCCGCGCAATGGTTCGTGCAGCTGCACGATCCGCAGGCCACCGAGCACGAGCGCCAGCGCTGGCAGCAGTGGATCGAACAGAACCCGGAACACCAGCAGGCCTGGTGTTACGTGGAGCGGGTCAGCCAGCGTTTTGCGCCACTGCAGGTCGCCGGCGAACAACAGGCCGCCAGCCAGGCCCTGCGCCACGGCGCCCGCGCGGGGCTGTCACGCCGGCAGAGTATGCGTGGCCTGCTCTTGCTCGGCGGCGCCAGCCTGCTGGGCTGGGGCACCTGGCGCGGCACCGCGCTGCCCGATGCCCTGAGCCGCTGGAGTTCGGACTACGCCACCGGCATCGGCGAAACCCGCGAAGCGCTGCTCAGCGACGGCAGCCGGATCTGGCTCAATGCCTTGAGCGCCCTGGACGTGCGCTACGACCCGCAGCAACGCCTGCTGCGCCTGCACCTGGGTGAAGTGCTGATCGACACCGCCCGGGATGCGCTGCAACGGCCCTTCCTGGTGCACAGCGAACACGGGCAGATGCGCGCACTCGGTACGCGCTTCAGCGTGCGCCGGGAGCCGCAACGCACCCTGCTCAATGTGTATGCCGGGGCGGTCGAGGTGCGCACCGCCGACGGTGGCCAGGTGCAGGTGGTCGAGGCCGGCCGGCAACTGGCCTTCGACCGCTACAGCCTGGGCCCGAGTCAGCACGCCAGCGCCGCCCGCGAAGCCTGGAGCCGAGGCCTGCTGCTGGCCGACAACCTGGCCCTGGGGCAACTGGTGCAGGAGCTTGGGCATTACCGCAGCGGGCACCTGGGCTGCGATCCGGGCATTGCGCACCTGTCGGTGATGGGCTCGTTCCCGCTGCACGACAGCGACCAGGCCCTGCGTCTGCTGGAGGCCGCGCTGCCGGTCCGGGTCCGGCGCCTGGCGCCCTGGTGGGTCAGCCTCGAAGCCAGGGCATGAGCCCCTGAAGATTTTTTTTGACCTGCGGTTCCCTTTTCGATGTTTGCTTCGGTTAACCCCTTAGCAGCACTCACATTGCCGATCGAATTGATCCAAAGGGACCCCCATGCCGTCACCCACCACCCTGCGTTTGCGCTTCCCGTTGCGCCCCCTGGCCCTGGCCATCCCCGCCGCCCTGCTGTGCCTGGCCCCCCTGCCGGCCCAGGCCGCCGAGGCCCCCGCCAGTGAACACCAGACCCGCGCCTTCAACATTGCCCCGGGGTCGCTGGTGACGGCACTCAACAGCTTCTGCGAACAGGCCGGGATCTTCCTCGCCGGGCAGAACGAGCTGGCACAGGGCAAGCGCAGCGCCGGGCTCAGCGGCAACTACAGCGTCGCTGAAGGCTTGCAGCGCCTGCTCCAGGGCTCCGGCCTGCAAGCACAGCCCCTGAGCAGCGGCGGCTATGTGCTGCAGAGCCTGCCCGAGGGCAGTGGGCGCGTGGAACTGGGGACCACCACTGTCTCGGCCCTGGGCCTGGGCGCCACCACCGAGGGCACCCAGTCCTACACCACCGGCGCCACGTCGTCGGCCACCGGCCTGGCCCTGTCCCTGCGCGAAACGCCGCAGTCGGTGACCGTGATCACCCGCCAGCAAATGGATGACCAGGGCGCCACCAGCATTGCCGACACACTGCGTCGCGCCCCCGGGGTCAGCGTGCAGAACTACGACAGCGAGCGCTGGGAGTTCTCGACCCGGGGCATGCCCATCACCAACTTCCAGTACGACGGGGTCAACTCGACCTACGACGGGGTCTACGACTACGGCACCACCAGCACCGATATGGCGACCTTCGACCGGGTCGAAATCATCAAGGGCGCCAGCGGCCTGATGACCGGCTCGGGCGACCCATCGGCCACGGTCAACCTGATCCGCAAACGCCCGACCCGGGACTTCAAGGCCTCGGTCACCGGTACCGTCGGCTCCTGGGACAACTACCGCAGCGAGGGCGATATCTCCGGCCCGCTGACCGAAAGCGGCAACGTGCGCGGGCGCTTTGTCGGGGTCTATCAGGAACGCCAATCCAACCTCGACCACTACCAGAACACCAAGGACATCGCCTACGGCATCCTGGAAATGGACCTGACCCCCGACACCCTGCTGACCTTCGGCATGGACCAGCAGAACACCCGCTCTCGCGGTGCCAGCTGGACCGGCTTCCCGATGTACAACAGCGACGGCTCGCGCACCCGTTTCTCGCGCTCCTTCAACCCCGGCACCGACTGGAGCCGCCGCGACTTCCAGACCCAGACCCTGTTCGCGTCCCTGGAACAGAAGCTGGCCAACGACTGGAAACTCAAAGTCAGCTACGACCGCAAGCACCGCGAGCACGACACCCTGCTCGGCTCGGCCAGCGGCGGCAACCCGGATGCGGCCACCGGTGACGGCATGTTCATGTACATGGGCAAGTTCGTCGGTGACCAAACCCAGGACAATATCGACATCAACCTCAGCGGCCCCTTCACCCTGCTCGGCCGCGAACATGAGCTGATCGCCGGTTTCACCTCGATGAACGCGCGCCAGAACGACCCGGTCTACGGTTCGGTGTACCCGCTGCTCGGCAGCAGCATTTACGACTGGAACGGCAAGTTCGCCAAGCCGGATATTCCCCGCGCCGGTAGCGACAAGATCAGCAAACGCCAGACCGGCGCCTACCTCGCCACCCGGCTGAAACCCACCGACGACCTGTCGCTGATCCTGGGCGGGCGGGTCAGTGACTTCAAAGCCTCGGACTTCACCGACTTCGACGACCCGGCCCAGGCCGACATGCGCACCGGCTACCACCAGACCGGGGTAGTGACGCCTTACGCGGGTGTGGTCTATGCCCTAAACGACACGTACTCGGTGTACACCAGCTACACCAATATCTATCAACCGCAAATGAGCAAGGACGCCAGCGGGCAGGTCCTCGACCCCATCGAAGGCGACAGCTACGAGGCCGGGATCAAGGCCGAGTACCTGGACGGCCGGGTCAATGCCAGCTTCGCCGTGTTCAGGATCGAGCAGGACAACGTGGCGCAGATCGTCAGCGGCTTCGGCACCGACGCCATCTACCGCGCCGCCGAGGGCGCCACCACCAAGGGCTTCGAACTGGAACTGGCCGGCGAGCTGCTGGAAGGTTGGAACCTCAGCGCCGGCTACAGCTATAACCACACCCGCGACGTCAACAACGACTATGTCTATGGCTCGGTCCTGCGCAGCACCGCGCCGCAGCAGGTGGCCCGGGCGTTCAGCAGCTACCGGCTGCCCGGCGCCCTGCAGAAACTCACCATCGGCGGCGGCGTCAACTGGCAGAGCGAGTTCTACGGCAATGTGCTCCAGCCCGACCCAAACGACACGGTCAACGGCGGCCATGACTCACGCCTTACCCAGGACGGCTACTTCCTGGTCGACGCCATGGCCCGCTACCAGTTCAACCAGCACCTGAGCTCGACCCTCAACGTGAAGAACCTCTTCGACAAGAAGTACTACACCGGCATTGGCAACTTCAGCACCGGCTTCTATGGCGAACCCCGCAGCCTGCAACTGACCACCAAATGGGATTTCTGACCTGACCTGTAGCCGCTGCCGAGCCTGCGAAGCTCGGCAGCGGCTACAGGTTTGAAAACACTTGATCCGGCCGGGCCGGCGCCTGACACTCGTTCACCCCGGCCCGCCCCAAGGAAGCCCCGCGATGAAGCCGTCAGGCGCCCAGCACTTCGACCAGGCACCCCATTTCTGGCGCGATGCAGCCTTGCCTTTTATCGAGGCCCGGGCCATCGCCGATGGCCGCAAGGCCTGCTATGCCCGGCACTCCCACGAACAATTCTCCTTAGGCACCATCACCGCCGGGCACAGCACCTACGTGCATGAGCACCGCACCTTTCACGTCAGCACCGGTAACGTGGTGCTGATCAACCCAGGCGTGGTGCACGCCTGCAACCCGATCGAGGACCAGCCCTGGTCGTACCGCATGCTGTATGTCGACACCCCTTGGCTGACGGCCTTGCAGCAACAGACAGGGTTCAGCCAGGGCCCGGGTTTCCAGCCCTATTCCACGCCGTTGAGCAACGACCCGCAGCTGTTTGCCCGGGTCAACCAGCTCTATGCCGTGCTGTTGGATGAACAGCTGTCGAGCCTGGACAAACAGCAGCAGGTCGCGGATTTTTTCCGCACCTTGCACCAGCACCTCGAGCCCGGTTGCGCGCCGCTGCCCGAGCCCAGGCACAAGCTGGAACGCGCCGCCGACTACATCCGCGACAACTGTACCCGCGCCCTGAAAATGCACGATATCTGCCAGGCCGCGGAGCTGTCGGCGTCTTACCTGAACCGTGCGTTCAAGCAGCACTACGGCATGACGCCCCACGCCTTCCTGGTCAACCAGCGGGTGCAACTCGCCTGCCTGCGGCTGCGCCAGGGCGCGGCGATCGCCGAAGTGGCCGCCGAAGCCGGCTTTGCCGATCAGGCCCACCTGCAACGCGCGTTCAAGCAGCACCTGTCGGCGACGCCCGGGCAGTACCGCGCCTGACTCAGGGCAGCAGCAGGTAGCCGGCACTCAGCACCAGCAATGCAGCCATGCTGCGGTTGAAACGGCGCACGCCCCCGGGATGTTCCAGGTACTGGCGCAAGAAGGTGCCGGCGTAGGCCCAGCAGGCCACCGACAGGTAGCAGATCACCAGGTACACCGCCGCAAACAGCCACACCAGCCGAGCCTCGCCATTGGCGGCAAAGGCCCCCATCCCGGCCACGCAGGCCAGCCAGGCCTTGGGATTGAGCCACTGCATCAGCGCGCCATACAGCATCGACGGCGCCCGACCGTTGCCCTGGGTGTCGATCTGGCCACTGTCCCGCGCCAGCTTGTAGGCCATGAACAGCAAAAAGCCCACGCCAAACAGCTGGATCCCCCGGGTCAGCCACGGCCAGCGCAACAACAGCTCATGCAGCCCCAGGCCGATCAGCACCAGCAACAGAATGAAGCCCAGGGTCGCGCCGGTCACATGCCGCAGGCTGGCCCGCAAACCGAACCGGGCACCTGCACTCAAGGCCACGATATTCACCGGGCCGGGGGTAATCGAACAGGCCAGGGCAAAGGCCGCCATGGAAAATATAACGCTCATCACCTACCTTCTCCCCATCACAATGTCTGGCCAGCACGGTAGATGCCCGGCCCGCCCCCTGTATTGAAGAAAACTGCCCCCGGCCCCAAGCCGCGCCCATGGAATAAGCCGATGCGCCCCGTCCCGCCGCTGCACACCCCACGCCTGCTGTTGCGCATGCCGACCCTGGCCGACCTGGATGCGGTCCATTCGATCCATGGCGACCCCGAAACCAACCGCTTCAACCCCAATGGCGCAGCCAGCCGCGACGCCTGTCGGGACAAGGTGCAGGGCTGGATCGAACACTGGCGACAACAGGGGTTTGGTTACTGGGCGCTGTGCCGGCGTGAACGCCCTGAAGAGATCCTGGGGTTTGGCGGGATCATGGATTCGCGCTTTGGCGAACGCACCGGGCTCAACCTGTACTTTCGCCTGGCGGTGCCCGCCTGGGGCCAGGGCTATGCCAACGAGATGGCGACCGCCGCCCTGGAACTGGCGTTCCACCGCCTGCAACGCCCGGCCGTAATCGGCCTGGTGCGCCCCGACAACCTGCCTTCGCGGCGCGCCCTGGAACGCCTGGGGCTGAGCCTGTACGGCGAACTCGAGGATTTCCCCGACCTCGCGCCCAGCCTGCTGTATCGCCTGGACGCCGAGGACTACCTCGCCCACCACCCACGGCCCGGTGGCGCCTGATGCCGGCCTTCGAACTCTGCCCGGCCCAGCGCGACGAACTGGATATCCTCGACCATCTGTTGCAGTTCTACCTTTATGAACTCAGCGCCTGGCTGCCCCTCAAACTCGGGCGCCACGGCCTGTACGAGATCCAGTCCCAGGACGACTACTGGCGCTCGCCCCATACCCGCCCATGGCTGATCCGTGTCGACGGCGAGCTGGCCGGGATGGCCTGCGTCGATGACCGGGTGCACGCGGCGAGCACCCGCTACAACCTGGGCTACCTGTTTATCAGCCGCAGGTTTCGCGGCCAGGGCCTGGGGCGCGCGGTCAGCGCCCGATTGCTCGAGCAACTGCCGGGCGCCTGGCAAATCGTCCATATCGACGCCAACCAGCCGGCACGGATGTTCTGGGCCAGGGTCATGCCCACCCTCAGCGGTGGTACCTTCGATTGCCAAGCCATCAGCGCCGATGGCTACCCCTGCACCCTGTACAGTTTCAATCACCCCTAGACGAAAGAGAGCCTTCTGCATGGACCCGCTGCACATCCTGTCGAGCGAACACTGGCAGGTCAGTTATCGCCGTGACGCCCGCTATCCGGGCAGTTTGATCGTTTCCTCGGTCGCCGAGGCCAGCGACATCGTTGACCTCGCGCCCCAGGCGCTGCTCGCCCTCGGCCCGGCACTGGCCTGGACCGAGAGCCTGCTGCAGGCGCAATACGCGCCCGTCAAGGTGGTGTTCTACAAACTGGGGTTCTCCAAGGGCTTCAGCGTGCACTTTCATGTACTGCCGGTGACCCAGGCGCTGCTCGGGCAAATCAGCGCCCACCCGGACTACCCCACCGAGCCGGACGGCAACGATGCCATCCTGTTTGTCAGCCGGGTCTATGCCGAACGGGCCCTGACCCCGGCCGAGCGGGTGCTGCAAGCGGACGAGGCGGCGCGCTTGCGGCACTGCGCGCGGGACTTGCCGGCGCCTGATGCGAGCGGCCGTTAAGGCCCGGATATTTATTTTCCGCACCCTGCATCCAGATCGCCGCCTGGCGGGTAGTACAGACAGCAGCCCCCTGATGCTGCCCGGCTACCCCCCCTTTCTGGAGCGCAACCCATGAATGCCAAACACTTGTTCAGCCTTGTCGCCACTCCCCTTGCCGCCAGCGCCTGGCTCCTGGCGATGCCCGCCGCCCAGGCCGAGACCGAGCTGCCGGAAAGCGTGCGGGTGCCTGCCGGGCACACCATCGCCCTGGAAACCGTCGGCGTCGGCGAGATCACCTATGAATGCCGGGACAAGGCCAACGCCGCCGGCCAGACCGAATGGTTTTTCGTCGGTCCCAAGGCAGTGCTCAATGATCGCAGCGGCAAGCCGGTCGGCAGCTACTTCGGCCCACCCGCCACCTGGCAGGCCAAGGACGGCTCGACAATCACCGGTACCCAGGTGGCGGTCGCCCCCTCCAGCGCAGGCAACCTGCCCTATCAACTGGTCAAGGCCAACCCGGCCGACGGCAAGGGCGCCATGACCGGCGTCAGCTATGTCCAGCGGGTGGCGCTCAAGGGTGGCGTGGCGCCGAGCGCGGCCTGCACCAGCGCCAACAAGGGCCAGCGCGAGCAGGTGCAATACCAGGCTGACTATATTTTCTGGGCCGCCAAATAAGCGGTAACACAAACAGCGAAATGGCCGGACCTGAACTCGTCTACGCTGCCTTTCGCGAGCCCCGGCCACCCGGCCGGGGCGCTGACCACCTGTAGACGGCCAAAACCTGTGTCCTTGCCCGAGACGCTGTTCGACTATGAAGCCAGCCTCGCCGCCTGCGCCCGCGGCGAGCGTCAGGCGCTGCAGGCGTTGTACCAGCAGGAAGGCCCGCGCCTGCTGGGCGTGGCCAGGCGCCTGGTGCACGATACCGCGCTGGCCGAAGACATCGTGCACGACGCTTTCATCAAGATCTGGACCGGCGCCGCCAGCTTCGATCCGCTGCGCGGCGATGCCCGGGGCTGGATCTTCAGCATTACCCGGCACCTGGCTTTGAATTTCCTGCGGCGCCAGGGCCGCGAAGTGCAGGTCGACGAGGCCGCAGTCGAGGCCCTGCACGCCTTGCATGAGTGGCCGGCCGAGCCCCACGGCGAACAGCTGGCCCAGGGCGGGCGCATCCTGCACTGCCTGGAGCAACTGGAACCGGCGCGCCGCGAGTGCATTCTCAAGGCCTATGTCGACGGTTACTCCCACGCGCAGATTTCACACAAACTGGGCACCCCGTTGGGCACCGTCAAAGCCTGGATCAAGCGCAGCCTCACGGCACTGCGGGAGTGCATGGGATGAACCGCGAGCCGACAGACGACACCCTGGAGCAACTGGCCGGCGAATACGTGCTGGGTACCCTGGAGGGCGAACAGCGCGACGCCCTGCAACGTCGTCTGGCCAGCGAACCGCGGCTGCGCGCTGCGGTGGATGCCTGGGAACAGCGCCTGCATCCCTTGACCCAACTGGCCGCGCCGCACCCACCTTCGGCGCATTTGTGGAGCCGAATCGAACGCAGCCTCGGCGACAGCCAACCCCGATCACACGCCCCTCCCCGCGCCTCGGTATCCACCTGGTGGAATCTACTGCCGCTGTGGCGCGGGCTGGCGGCGGCCGGGCTGGCCGTCAGCCTGATTCTGGGCAGCCTGCTATTGACCCGGGCCGTGCCGGTCAGCACACCGACCTACCTGGTGGTGCTGGTGGCACCGCAAGACCAGGCCCCCGGCTGGGTGGTCCAGGCCAGCAACCCACGGGAAATCCAGCTGATCCCCCTGGGAATGGCCCAAGTTCCGGCGGACAAGGCCCTGGAATTCTGGACCAAGGGCGACGACTGGCAAGGCCCGGTTTCCCTGGGCCTGGTCAAGCCCGGGCAGACCCTGCACGTGCCCCTGGACAAACTGCCCCCTCTGGAAGCCAACCAGTTGTTCGAGCTGACCCTGGAACAAAGCACCGGCTCAGCCATCGGCAAACCCACAGGCCCGGTGCAATTCATTGGCCGTGCAGTGAAAGTCATCTAGGCCGCGAACGGGTATTTCCCGCCGTAACAAAATCTCACGCGTGAGCTATTGAGAATCAGCGAATTGATCTGTAGTGTTCTCACGCGTGATACCTGAGACACGGAGACACCCCAATGAAAACCCGCCTCCCCGCAAGCCCGCCCGACGATTCAACGGCGGATTCAGAGAGCCGACCAGGAGAGCCCGCAAAGGCCTCCAGCAAGAAACCATCCAGCTTCTATATGAAGCAGATGCGTGCCGGCCTCAGCGCCGCGGGTTATGTGAAACACGAAACTTGGGTGCTGCCGGAAAACCGCAGCGTGCTCAAGGAACTCGAGAAGAAGCTGCGCCAGCCGCTGATGGCTGGCTCACCGGTATTGGAGAACAACATGATTGCAGGTGAAAACTGGTCCATCGATCGTCTCTTCAGCGCCTTGCAGGCACTCGATGAGGTGACCTCGCGGGAAATCACCCTGACCCTGATGCAAGGCTCCGAGCAGAGCATCAAGTTGCAGATGAACGAATACGGTGGCCTGCCGATTTACATCGCGGTGGTGGGCGAGCAGATCATCGTCGACACCGTGCTGGTGGATCTGGAATCGATCAACGACGTGGTTCGCTTCAACGACGCCGTGCTGCGCAGCCGGGAAATGTTCCCGCTGTCGTCGATCGGCATCGAGTCGATGCCCAATGGCCAGACGGTCTACAACATGTTCGGCGCGCTGAGCTCGGGTTCCAACCTGACCAACGTGGTGACCGAAGTGCGCACCCTGATCGACAACGTACAACGCGCCACTGAAGCCTTCGAAAGCTTCTTCAACTGATTTTCCCGAACCTGGAGCCTTCACCATGACTCAGTCCATCTGGAACAAACTCTTTACCGCCCTGCGCGGCGGCGCCAACGAAGTCGGCGAAGCCATTGCCGACCAACAGGCCCTGCGTATCCTCGACCAGGAAATCCGCGACGCCGACGGCGCCCTGGCCAACGCCAAGCGCGAGCTGGTGACCATCATGGCCAAGCACAAGCTGTCGTCCGAGCGCGTTGCCGAGTACAACGCCAAGATCGCCGACCTGGAATCCAAGGCCATGGCCGCCTTGCAGGCCAACCGCGAAGACCTGGCCCTGGAAGTGGCTGAAGCCATCTCCGGCCTGACCACCAGCCTCGACGCCGAGCAGAAGCAGTCTGCCGAATTCGGCACCTATGCCGAGAAGATGCGCAAGGACATTGCCAAGGCCGAAGCCCGGATCAAGAGCCTGCGCCAGCAAGTGGACATGGCCAAGGCCCGGGAAAGCGTGCAGAAAGCCCAGGTCAGTGCCTCCATCGCCAGCGGCGGGGCCAATGGCAAGCTGGAAACCGCAGTCGGCACCCTGAGCCGCCTGCAAGCCAAGCAGGACCAGCGCGCCGCCGAGCTCGAAGCCCATGAAGAATTGGCCGATTCCGCCAATGGCAACGACCTGGAGCGCCGCCTGCAGGAAGCCAACATCATCCCCAACCAGGGCAGCGCCAACGCGATTCTCGACCGTCTGAAAAAACAGTCGGCCGAGTAATCAGCCCACCTGTAGCCGCTGCCCGAGTCTTCGGCAGCGGTTACAGGTCTTGGCAGAACGGCCTTCAGGAGGGCCAGGATGGATGCAGTGAAAGGCTTCAAGACGCTGGCCGGGCTGGCGTTGCTGATGCTGGCGGTACAGGTGCTCAACAGCGCCCTTGGCTATAGCCTGAATATTTTCGGCCTGATCCCCCGTACCCTGCAGGGGTTGCCGGGGATTGTCCTGTCGCCCTTCCTGCACGGTTCATTCGGCCATCTGGCGGCCAACCTGGTGCCCTTCCTGCTGCTGGGTGCCCTGGTGATGACCGAAGGCCTGAAGCGCTTTGTCAGCGTCAGCCTGACCATCATCCTGCTCGGCGGCGCCCTGGTCTGGTTGTTCGGTTTCAGGGGCATCCACGTGGGCGCCAGCGGCTGGGTCTTCGGTTTGTGGGCCTACATCCTGGCTCGTGCCTGGTTCCTGCGCAGCTGGGGCAGCCTGCTGGCCGCCAGCGTGGTGATGTTCCTGTATTCGGGGCTGATTTTCGGCTTTATCCCCCGCGCCGGCGTGTCCTTCGAAGGGCATATCGCCGGTGCCTTCGCCGGCTTCGTCGCCGCGAAAAGCCTTTTCTCGCGCCCGCGGGCGATGTCTAATGCGCCCCGGTAACCCCTCGCTCACACTTGCCGCGCGCCATGCCCGGCAGCGCTGAGCGTTGCATCGCCCCACTCGCCTCAAGGACATCAGCAATGGGATGGTTTAAACAATTCCTCGGTTTTGAAGCCCCGAAAGCCCAGGTGAGCCTGCCCGCCGTCGGTCCCCTGGGCCTGGCCCAAGGGCTGGCCGTCAGCTTCGACCCAACCCTCAAGCTGCTGCTCGACGGCAAGAGCGCGGTGGTGATTCCCGACACCCAGCAGATCTGGAGCCAGGGCGTGGTCGACCTCGGCCAGTCCAACTGGCTGTCGCGCTTTTACATGAACGACGAAGACTACTGGCTGCAGATCCACACCAGCGGCGCGGTCGACGGCCAGGTCGAATCGGTGATCCTGTTCAACTACCTGAGCTACGTGACCATCAGCAGCGAAGCCGAGTTGCGCCGCCTGGCCGGCCCCAACAGCCTGATCGGGCTGCCCGGCTACAGCCATGACGGCGCCGAATACAGTCGCGAATGGGGCACCGAAGCCGGTCAGACCGAACTGGTGGCCTTCAGCGAACGGGTCAGCAACCCGGACCAGTCCTATGTCGTCGAACACCGCTCCATGCTCTATGCGCGGGACACCGGCCTCACCGATCGCCGCGAGTTCCTGCTGTTTTCCGTGGAAGAAGACGCCGAAGGCAGCATCAGCCTCAGCACTTCCCTCGGCATCTCGCTGTACATGACCGACTTGCAACCTCTCTGACCAAGGACCAGGCCCATGCTTGAAGCACTTTCGATTTCCCTGAACAAATTCGCCGTGATCGGCTTTGTCACCTACATCCTCGGCGCCGCGGTGCTGTTCGGCCTGTTCCAGTTCGTCTACACCCGCCTGACGCCGCACAAGGAATTCGAGCTGATCCGCGAAGGCAACGTCGCCGCCGCCATTGCCCTGGGTGGCGCGATCATCGGCTTCGCGATCCCGGCCAGCAATGTCATCGCCTACTCCATCAGCCTGCTGGACTTCGTGGTCTGGGCGCTGATCGCCGCCGTGGTGCAGATGCTTGCTTTCTTCATGACCAGCCTGGTGCTCAAGGGCACCTCGGAACGCATCCGCCGGGGTGAAGTCGCCGCCGGCATCTACGTGGCAGCAGTCGCCATCAGCGTCGGCCTGCTCAATGCCGCCTGCATGACCCCTTCCCAGAACTGATGGCCTGAACGGAGTCCGTGATGAAACGAAGTCAATACGTTCAGCTGTCCCTGGCGACCTCGGTGGCCCTGGCGATTTCCGGCTGCAATTCCGAGCCGGATACCATTTCCGTGCAACAGAAATTCAACTTCCAGTCGGTGCAGGAATGCGTCGACGGCAAGCTCCCGGTCGACATCTGCTCCGACGCCTATATCAAGGCCATGGCCGAACACCGCAGCCGCGCGCCGCTGTATGACAACCAGGCCGAATGCGACGCCGATTTCGTCGAGAACTGGTGCCAGCAGGAGTCCAACGGTAAGTTCATCCCCAAACTCGGCGGTTTTCAGATCTCCGCCGACGGCACCTTCACCCAGGCCGACCTCGACCGGGCCAAGGCTGCGGGCATGGACGCCGGCAACTCGGGCAACTCCGGCGGTTCCGGCGGCTCGACCAACGGCCTGCTGACCGGGCTGCTGATCGGCAATATGCTCAGCGGCGGCAATCGCAGCTACTACTCCGAACCGGTGTACCGCTACCGCGACGACCGCGGCGGTTACGCCAACTCGACGCTGAATCAACGCATCGACTCCGGCTCGACCTTCAGCCGGTCGCGCCAGGCGCAGATGGGCAACAGCTTCAAGAACACGCGGCCGATCTCCGTCGCCTCCTCCACCTCGCGCGGCGGTTTCGGCAGCCAGGCCAGCGCCCGCAGCGGTTGGGGCGGATCGAGCAAAAGCTCGGGGCGCTCCAGCAGCTAAGGAAACTACGGCGATGCAGAAGATCCCCTTCAAGGAACGCCCGGACTGGCGGCAGACCGCAGAAAAGCTCGGCTTCATGTTCCATACCATCGATGGCGAAGCCTATTGGGACGAGAGCGCCTACTACCAGTTCAGCCTCAAGCAGATCGAAAACGACCTTGAGGACCCGACCACCGAGATCCATGAAATGTGCATGGACCTGGCGAACAAGGTGGCGCGCAGCGAAGAGTTGCTGGAACGCCTGAGCATCCCGCCGGCGTTTCACGACCTGGTGTGCAACTCCTGGCTCGAAGGCCACCCGCACCTGTACGGCCGCCTGGACTTTTCCTATGCCGGCACGGGACCGGCCAAGCTGCTGGAGCTGAACTACGACACCCCCACCAGCCTCTATGAAACCGCCGCGTTCCAGTGGGGCTGGCTGGAGCAGAATATCGAACGTGGCCTGCTGCCGCGGCATGCCGACCAGTTCAACAGCATCGACACCCGCCTGCACCAGGCCTTCGCCCAGCTGGGGATCAAGCGCCCGTTCTACTTCGCCTCGATGAAAGAGTCGGTGGAAGACAAGGCCACCACCGACTACCTGCGGCTGGTGGCGGAACAGGTCGGCATCGAATCGCGCCATATCGACATCGAAGACATCGGCCTCAACGCCGAAGGACGCTTCGTCGACCTGGAAGAACGCTGGATCCCGCACCTGTTCAAGCTGCATGCCTGGGAGTTCATCTTCCACGAACCCTTCGGTGCCGCCATCGCCCAGTGCGACACGCAGTTCTTCGAGCCGGCCTGGAAGGCGATCATCTCCAACAAGGGCATCCTGCCGCTCCTTTGGGAGTTCAACCAGGGCCACCCGAACCTGCTGGAAAGCTACCTCGACCCGCACCCCAACAGTGCGGTGCCCAAGGGCTGGGTGCGCAAGCCGTTCTTCTCCCGCGAGGGGGCCAATATCGAACTGCGCACCGCCGACGATCAGGTGGTCAAGGAAGACGGGCCTTACACCGACGCGCCCTTTATCCTCCAGGCCCTGGCCCCGCTGCCGCGTTTTGATGACAGCTACACCCTGATCGGTTCCTGGGTGATTGGCGACCAGGCCGCTGGCATTGGCGTGCGTGAAGACAACAGCCTGATCACCAAGGACTCCAGCCGCTTCCTGCCGCACCTGATTCTCGACTGACGCAACTCGCCCTTGGCCTTCCCTGCTCCGCCCGGAGCAGGCATTCCAGCCAGGAATGCATCCCAGTCGAAACATGAATTTCATTTATCCTAATAGGGCATTTAAGGTAAGCAGCACCTGAACCCAAGGAGCTGCACATGCCCAACTCGCCCAATCTGTCCGTGGACAAGTTCGACGCCTCGCGCGCCGATGAATACGCCCAACAGAGCCGCATCGCCCTGGCTGGTTACGACGCCTGCCATGACCTGCTGGCGTGCATGCTGGCGGCGCATCTGGGATCCGGGCAGCCGGCGCGGATCCTGGTGGTGGGGGCTGGCGGCACCGCTCAGGAGATTCTGGCTTGCGCGGCGCTGGAGCCGTTGTGGCAGTTCTGTGCCGTCGACCCGTCGGCGGCGATGCTCGAACTTGCCGTCAGCCAACTCCAGGCCCGTGACTTGCTGGAACGCACCGACGTGCACCTGGGCACCCTCGACGACTTGGCCGAGGGCGAAGCCTATGACGCCGCGACGCTGGTCGGGGTCCTCCATCACCTGCCGGGTGAAGCCGCGAAACAGAAGATCCTCGCCCAGCTCGCTCAGCGCCTGAAACCGGGGGCGCCGTTGATTCTGGCCGGCAACCAGCAACCCTACGCCAGCCAGCCCCTGCTGCTCGCGGCCTGGGGCCAGCGCTGGCGGCAACAGGGGGCCAGCGCCGAGCAGGTGCAGGCCAAGCTTGGCAAAATCCTCCAGGGTGCCGACCCGCCGGCCTCGGAAGCGGCCATCGCGCAACTGCTGGCTGACGCCGGCTTCGGTGCGCCGACGCGGTTTTTCTCGAGCCTGTTCTGGGGCGCCTGGCTGGCCGAGCGCAACGTCGACTGATCAGCCGAGCGCGCCCTTGTAGCCCAGGTTCCAGGAAATCCTCAGGGCCGCCCGGCGCACAGCTTCGACATAAGGCGCGGGCGGCACCCGGGGAATGTGCTGCAAGGTACCGACCAACGCCAGGGTCCCGGTCAGCTCATGGGTGGCACCAAAGATCGGCGCCGCCAGGGCGCAGATGCCCAGGGTCTCTTCCTCGATGGCCAGCGCGTAGCCCCGGGCCCGGGCTTCGTGCACCTGGCGCTGGAGCTCGGCGACCTCCACCACCGTGTGCTCGGTGAAGCGCTGCAACGGCGCGCCATGGACCAACTGCGCCAGCAACTTGTCCGAGTGCGCCAGTGCCAGCTTGCCCTGGGCATTGCAGTGCATGGACAACTCGGTGCCCGGGCGCACGCCGATCTCCAGCGACGCCTTGCCCAGGCTGGTGGTGACCACCGTCAGGCGCCCGCCCTCGAGCACCGACAGCACCACCGACAGCCCCAGCTCCTCGCGCAAATCACGCATTGCATCGGCCGAGGCACTCAGCAGATCGATGCCCGAGGCCGCTGCCTGACCCAGGACATAGGCGCGAATCCCCAGGCGGTAGCGCGAAGTCGCCGGGTTCTGGCTCAAGTAACCGCGTTCCACCAGGGTTTTCAGGTGCCGGAACACCGAGCCCTTGGTGGTGGACAGCTTCAGCGCCAGCTCACTGACGCCGATCTCGCCCGATGCCGCAGCGACCTGCTCCAGCACGTCCAGCGCCAATTGCACGGAGCGCACTCCGCCCTTGCCTGTTTCGTCGCTCATTACCGCTCCCTGAAAAAGTCTTGTGGTGGCCCTTGCTGGCAAGTTTCCTGCAACCTGATTCGTTTCGCCAGGCGGTACGCACGTTTCTTGATCTCGGTTATTTCTCACGCCACAGGCTGAAAAGCAAGAGATTGCCGGCCAAGCCCGCGAACGGTTAAAGCGAACGCCTAACCTGGGCAGGTGCAACGCGGCCAGCCAATGAAATAAGCCATTGATCTGATTGAAAAAGCCAAAACCCGGCTGCAACCGCTATCAAAGAAAACCAAAAAAATGCTCACTCAGAGAAACGGTATTTTCCTGTAAGAAATAAAATATCGTTTGACGCTCAGTATAAATCCTCGTAAATATGAAACCACGTCACGCATACGCTTACGATTCATGCACGAGGAACAGATTATGACGGCGCTCGATTCAGCCCTTGCCCGCAAGGACATCGCCCACCACCTGCACCCCCAGACCAACCTGCGGCTGCACGAACAGGTCGGCCCCCTGGTCATGGAGCGTGGCGAGGGGATCTACGTATTCGATACCCAAGGCCAACGCTTTATCGAAGGCATGTCGGGCCTGTGGTGCGCGACCCTGGGTTTCAGCCAGCCGCGCCTGGCCCAGGCCGCCTACCAGCAGTTATTGACCCTGCCCTATCAGCAGACCTTCGCCCACCGCACCACCCAACCGGTGATTGACCTGGCCACCGCGCTGATCGAACGGGCGCCCTCGACCTTGAGCAAAGTGATCTTCCAGAGCTCGGGCTCGGAAGCCATCGACAGCGCGATCAAGCTGGTGCGCTATTACCACACGGCCATCGGCCAGCCGCAGAAGCACAGGCTGATCGCCCGCCAGCGCGGCTACCACGGCACCACGCTGGCCGCCGCCAGCCTCACCGGCCTGCCGAACATGCATAAAGGCTGGGGCGACCCGCTGGCCGATGTGATCCACGTGCGCTGCCCGCACCTGTATCGCCAGGGCCAGCCCGGGGAGAGCGAAGAAGCCTTCAGCACGCGCCTGGCCGCCGAGCTGGAACAGACCATCCTCGAGCACGGCCCGGAAACCATCGGCGCGTTCTTCGCCGAACCGGTGATGGGCACCGGGGGCGTCATCGTCCCGCCCACCGGTTACTTCGCCAAGATCCAGGCCGTGCTGCGCAAGTACGACATCCTGCTGGTGGCCGACGAGGTGATCTGCGGCTTCGGCCGTACCGGGCACTATTGGGGCTCCCAGGCCATGGGCCTGAAACCGGACATGTTGACCTGCGCCAAAGGCCTGTCGGCGGCCTTCCAACCCATTTCTGCTTTACTGATCAGCGACACGATCTACCAAGCCATTGCCGACCAGAGCAACGTCCTGGGCGGCTTCGGCCATGGCTACACCTACGGCGGCCACCCGGTGGCGGCGGCGGTGGCCCTGGAAACCCTGGCCCTGTACGACGAGCTGGATATCCTGGGCAATGTCGCCGCCGTGGCGCCGCGGTTCCAGGCGGGCGTCCGGGCCTTTGCCGACCATCCGTTGATCGGTGAAGCCCGCGGCATCGGTCTGATGGCGGCCCTGGAGTTCGTCGCCGACAAGGACAGCCGCGAACCCTTCCCCGCGCACCTCAAAGTCGCGGCCCGGGTCGCCGAAGCCCTGCAACGGCGCGGTGTGCTGCTGCGAGCCCTGGGCGACACCCTGGTCATGGCGCCACCGCTGATCATCGACGCGGCCCAGGTCGAGGTCATCCTCACGGCCGTCGCCGAGTCCCTGGACGAGGTGTACGCGGAGCTGGCGCAATGAGCGCCGCGCCCCTGCTCAAAGAACCCATCAGACAACGAGCCGAGCCCATGAACGCAGCGTCCCCCCAGGCCTCGACGGCAGCCCCCGCAACGGGTGATACGGCCCTGGTGCGCTTTGAAAACGTGCACAAGACCTACGACGAGCGCAGTTGGGTGGTCAACGACCTGAACCTGCAGATTGCCCAGGGCGAATTCCTCTCGCTGCTGGGCCCCAGCGGCTCGGGCAAGACCACCACGCTGATGATGCTGGCCGGCTTCGACGCACCGGATCGCGGGCGGATCCTCATGGATGGCCAGGACATCAGCCGACTGCCGGCCTACAAGCGCGACATGGGCGTGGTGTTCCAGAGTTACGCCCTGTTTCCGCACATGACCGTGGAACAGAACGTGGCCTTCCCCCTCAACCTGCGCAATGTTCCGGCCGCAGAACGCACCCAGCGCGTCGGCGAAGCCCTGGAGCTGGCGCAACTGGGCGGTTTTGCCTCGCGCAGCCCGGCTCAGTTGTCGGGCGGGCAGCAGCAACGGGTGGCGCTGGCCCGGGCCCTGGTCTATCGCCCGCGCATGTTGCTGATGGACGAACCCCTGGGCGCCCTGGACAAGGCCCTGCGCGAACGCATGCAGCTGGAGCTCAAGAGCATCCATCGCCAGCTCGGCATCACCTTTGTCTACGTCACCCATGACCAGGACGAAGCCATGACCCTGTCCGACCGGGTCGCGGTGTTCCATGAAGGCAAAATCGCCCAGATCGACAGGCCGGAAGCGATCTACAACCGCCCCAGCAGCCGTTTCGTGGCCAACTTCCTGGGTGAGACCAACCTCCTCGAGGGCCGGATCAGCCACCTGGGCAACGGCAGCGCGGGTATCCGCCTCAAGGAAGACGGCTCGCTGCACGAAGTGCCGTACGCCAGCGCGACCCTGGCGGTCGGCGACCCGGCCGCCCTGGCGATTCGCCCGGAAAACGTGCGCCTGGCCAACCCCGGCGAACCGGCGCTGCACGCGCAGTTGGTGGACAGCATCTTCCACGGCGCCCATTGCAGCTTGCACCTGGTCCTGCCCAGCGGCGCACCGCTGATGCTCAAGCTCAACCCCGGCAGCCTGCAGCGCGCCCTGCCCCTGCCGGGCGAGCGCGTCGGGCTGGCGCTGCCACGGGAGCACGCGCTGATCCTGCCCTGAAACACCGGCCTTGCATAACAACAAACAGCTGCATCACGCCTTTCTATTGCTGCCACAAGAACGATTAAAAACCAGCTCTGGAGTCAAATCATGTTCAACCGCAGATCGCTTTTCACCTGTTCCACCCTGCTTTGCCTCGGCCTGGTCTCAGCCGCCGCACAGGCCCGCGACCTGACCGTGGTGTCCTGGGGCGGCAGCTACCAGGACGTGCAACGGCAGATCTTTTTTGCGCCCTACGCCAAGGCCTCGGGCAACAAGGTCCAGGAAGACTCCTGGGACAGCGGCATCGGCATCCTGCGGACCAAGGCCGAAGGCCCGGACAGCGGCTGGGACGTGGTCCAGGTCGAGGGCGAAGACCTGCAACTGGGGTGCAGCGAGGACCTGTTCCTGCCCCTGGACTTTGCGCGCATCGGCGGCAAGGACACCTACATCCCCTCGGCGATCAGCGAGTGCGGGGTCGGCGCCGCGGTCTACAACTTCGTCCTGGGTTATGACAAGTCGAAACTGGCCGGCACACCCCAGGGCTGGGGCGACTTCTTCGACCTGAAGAAGTACCCGGGCAAACGCGCACTGCGCCAGGGCCCCAAGGGCAATCTGGAAATCGCCCTGATGGCCGACGGCGTGCCGGTGGCCGAGGTCTACAAAGTGCTCAACACCCCGGCCGGGGTCAGCCGCGCCTTCGCCAAGCTGGACCAGATCAAGGATCAGTTGCTGTTCTGGAAATCCGGCGGCCAGCCCATGCAGCTGCTGGCCTCCGGTGAAGTGGCGATGACCACCTCGTACAACGGCCGGGTGACCAATGCCATCAACCAGGATCACAAGCCCTTTGGCCTGGTGTGGAACCAGTCGCTGCAGACCATGGACAGCTGGGTGATCCTGCGCAATTCGCCGAACCCGGAAGCCGCCTACGGCCTGCTCAAGGAGATGGGCAACCCCGACCAGCAAAAGCTCTGGCCGGCCCTGCAACCGACCGGTATTACCACGATCAAGGGCATCGCCCAGGTTGACCCCAAGGTCCTAGCGGACATGCCCAGCGCGCCGCAGAACAGCGCCAACGTGCTGCAGATCGACGACAAGTTCTGGGTCGACCGGGTCGATGAGTTGAATGCCAAGTGGACCGCCTGGTCGGCCAAGTAACTATCCGAGGCCTCGAGATGACCACCTTCGCTGTTGCACTGCCGGTCGTGGCACGCAGAAATCATCGCGCGCTGTGGCGCGCCTATGCCCTGCTCGCGCCCCTGGTGCTGTTTTTACTGCTGACCTTCGTCGGCCCGATCGCCACTCTGCTGTGGCGGGGCGTGGCCGACAGCGAGCTGCCCGACGCACTGCCGCAAACCGCCCTGGCGCTCAAGCAATGGGATGGCCGCTCGGCGCCTGATGAGCGCCTGCTGCGCCCGTTCAGTGCCGACCTGCAACAGGTGTCGGCCAAGGACCTGGCGGGGCTCGCCCGCCGTCTGTCCTATGAGGCACCGCAGTTGCGCGCCATGCTCGCCACCGCCAAGCGCGGCGCCGCCAGCCTGGATGGCAGCGCCCAGGGGTTCGCGGCCCTTGACCCGCGCTGGCTGGAAAACGAAACCTGGCAAAGCTTCAAGCGCGCCAGCGGACCGGTCGGCAGTTACCACTTGCTGTCAGCGCTGGACCTCAAGCACGACTACAACCAGGGCATCGTCGGCAAGGGTGAAGAAGGGCTGTACCGCTCGATACTGCTGCGCACCTTCGCCATTGCCGCGGCCACCACGCTGATCTGCGTGCTGCTGGCGTTCCCGCTGTGCGCCTACCTCGACCGGCGCACGCCGCGCACGCGCAACCTGTTGCTGCTGTTGATCCTGCTGCCGTTCTGGACCTCGATTCTGGTGCGCACCACGGCCTGGATGGTGCTGTTGCAGGACCAGGGCGTGGTCAATACCTCGTTGCTGTACCTGGGGTTGATCGATAGCCCGCTGCGCCTGCTGTACAACCGCTTCGGGGTGATCCTGGCGCTGGTCCACGTAATGCTGCCGTTCATGGTGTTTCCGTTGCTGGCAGCCATGCAGTCGAGCAACCGGCTGCTGGTCCAGGCCGCTTATTCCATGGGCGCACGGCCGTTGTTCACCTTCTTCCGGGTGTACCTGCCCCAGGTCCTGCCGGGCCTGGCGGCGGGCGCGCTGATGGTGTTTATCGTGACCCTGGGCTTTTACATCACCCCGGCGCTGATCGGTGGCCCCGGCGACCAGATGATCAGCTACTACATCGCCCAATTCACCACTGGCACCTTGAACTGGGGCCTGGCGTCCGCACTGGGCATCGTCCTGCTGACGGTCACCACCCTGCTCTATCTGATCCAGGCCCGGCTCGCCCGTGGCCGCTCCCAGGGGAGACACTGATGGTCAAGAACCCTAACGCCGGCGCCCTGAGCGTGTTCGGCTTTTTCAGCCTGTCCCTGAGCGGCTGGCTGGTGCTGGCTTTCCTGGTGCTGCCGATCCTGATCGTGCTGCCCCTGTCGTTCAGCGACAGCCGCTATATGTCGCTGCCCATCAGCGGCCTGACCCTGCATTGGTACGAGGCGTTCTTCGGTTCCAGCCAATGGCTGGGGGCGTTGTTCAACAGCTTTGCCATCGCCTGCCTCAGCACCTTGCTCGCGGTGGTGCTCGGCGGCCTCGCGGCCCTCGGGCTGAGCCATGAACGGCTGCCGGGGCGGCGGTTTATCGAGGTGCTATTGATTGCGCCGATGATCGTGCCGGCCGTGATTGTCGGGGTCGGGATGTACTTCGTGTTTGCCAGCCTGGGCCTGACCCGGACCTTTACCGGCCTGGTCCTGGCCCACACCACCCTGGCCGTGCCCTTCGTGGTGATCAACGTCGGCTCGGCACTGGTCGGGCTCAACCAGCGCCTGCTCTGGGCAGCGGCCAGCATGGGCGCGACACCCTGGATCTGCTTGCGCAAGATCACCCTGCCACTGATTGCCCCCGGGCTGATTTCCGGCGGGTTGTTCGCCTTCGCCACGTCCCTGGATGAGGTGGTAGTCACCCTGTTCCTGGCCGGCCCCGACCAGCGCACCCTGCCCCGGGAAATGTTCACCACGGCCCGCGAATCCCTGAGCCCGGTGTTGCTGGCGGCGGCGACCATCATGGTGCTGTTCGCCACCTTGCTGCTGATGCTGTCGCGGCGCCTGAGCCAACCCGCAAAAGACCCCGCCTGAAGCCCGACACCTGTTCCAGGCTCGGTCTGTAGGAGCCTGGAACCTCGGGCCTAGCGCGCCGGTTTGCGGGTGTAGGTCGCGGCGTGCAGGCGTTCGCTGATTTCTGCCGCGGCGGCCTGCAATTCCTTGAGCATATTGGCCGGGGGCGGCACCGGGATCGCCGAGCTGGGGCCGACGATGCCGATGGTGCCGACAATCACGTCATTCTCGCGAAACAACGGACAGCACAGGGCATTGATGCCGACGGTGATTTCGCCGTCGGCATCGTCGTACAGCCGCTCGCGGATCAGCGCCAGGCGCTCGGCCAGCGCCTCGGGGTCGCACATGGTGTTCTCGGTCAGGCGCGGCATCTTGCGCCGCATCACCCGCTGCTGGGTCGCCGCATCGGAAAACGCCAGCACCGTGCGGCCCTGGGCCGAGCAGTAGGGCAAGACGCGGTTGCCCGGCTTGACCGAGATGCACACATTGGCCTTGGACTCCACACAGGACACCACCAGCGCCGAATCATGGGTGGCCACCGCCAGCAGCGCGCTCTGCCCGGTGTTGTCACGGATCCGGGTCAGGTAAGGATCGGCCAGGGCCCGCAGGTCAAACTGCTCGCTGGCCGCCTCGCCGTAGGCCACCAGGCGTGAACCCAGGAGGTATTTTTCAGTGCTGGGGTCCTGTTCCAGAATCCCCAGTTGGCGCATCGAGGCCAGGTGACGATAGGTGCGCGGCTTGGCGGTCTGCAACAGCTGCGCCAGTTCGGTCACACCCAGCGGACGCCGGGCAGCGGTCAGTTCGTCGAGCAGGCGGAACACCATTTCCACCGACTCCAGCAGCACCGGGCCACTGCTGGTGCCTTCCTTGCCATCCTTATCTTCTGCCTTCACTGTTCACCTCTATTTGTATCGCATGGGGGGCAGGAACCCCGTTCCTGCGCCGCTCTTCGCCGAAAAAGCATTTCGCTATTCTTGCCGATTGTATCGCCTGAAGAAACAGCTGATTGCACAACGCACAACACCCGGAGCGCGGTTTCCCTGGGGAAAACGCGCTCCGGGTGTGGCCTGGCCGACGCCGTCGATTCAGACTTTGAGTGCCCTGCCTCCTGGCGCCAGCCGTGCCCCGCCTCGTAACTGCGGCACGGCGAACATGCTCACCGCCCCCAGCAGGGTAATGGCCGCCAACACATACAGGCCGTATTCCAGGTGCCCGGTGCTGTCCTTGACCCAGCCCATCATGAACGGGCTGGCATAACCGCCGAGGTTGCCGACGGTGGCGATCAGGGCAATCCCGGCCGCAGCGGCGGTGCCGGTCAGCAAGACCCCGGGCAGCGCCCACAGCACGCAGAACGCCGACAAACCACCGGCCATCGCCAGGCTCAACCCGGCCAGGGACAGGTAGGCGTTGTCATGGAACAACCCGCTGAAGATCAGCCCGCAGGCCGACGCCACCACGCACAGGGTGCCGTGCCAGCGCCGTTCGCGGGTCTTGTCCGAATGCTTGCTGACCACAATCATGCACACCGAGGCCACGGCAAACGGAATCGCCGCGATCAGGCCGGTATCGAACAGGCTCTGCACCCCCAGGTTCCTGACGATCTGCGGCATCCAGAACGACACGCCGTAGGTGCCGCAGAGCAAGCTGAAGTTGGTGACGATCAGGCACCAGATGCCCTTGTTGACGAAGGCCGCGCGAAAACGGTGGTCGGCCCCCTGGCCCTGGTTGCGCTGGCGCTCTTCACGCAATTGCTCCTGGACCCGCAGGTTTTGCGCCGGGCTCAGCCACTTGACCTGGCCGGGCCCGTTATCCAGGTAGAAAAACACCACAACCCCCAGGATCACCGCCGGCAAGCCCTCCAGCAAAAACAGCCATTGCCAGCCGGCCAGCCCCAGGTCGCCGGCAAAGTTCTGCATGATCCAGCCCGACAGCGGGCTGCCCAGCACCCCGGCCATGGCAATACCCAGATTGAAATAGGCCATGCCCTGGGAGCGCGCACAGGACGGGAACCAGTAGGTCATGTACAGCACCACCCCGGGGTAGAACCCGGCCTCGGCCATGCCCAGCAAAAAGCGCAGCACGTAGAAGGCGGTGGGGGTCTGGATAAACATCATGGAAATCGACAGCAGCCCCCACACCACCATGATCCGTGCGATCCAGAACCGTGCACCGAGCTTTTGCAGGAGCATGTTGCTGGGGATCTCGCACAGGCAGTAGCCGATGAAAAACACCCCGGCGCCAAAGCCGAACGCCAGATCGCTGAGGCCGATGTCGGCGGCCATCTGCAACTTGGCGAACCCCACATTGACCCGGTCGAGAAACGCCACCACGTACAACACAAACAGAAACGGCAGGATGCGCCAGGCAATCCTGTTGTACAGCCGCCAGTCGGGCTCGTTGTCGAAGGTGCTGCGCGAAAGTAGGTTCATCGAGGCTCTCTTTATTGTTGTTGTAGAGAATCGCTGCCGCGCCCCGGCATCCCGGGGAATCAGGCGGCCGGGCGCTGCAGGATAAAGTCGGCGCAGCGCTCGCCGATCATGATGCTCGGCGCATTGGTGTTGCCGCTGACGATGCTCGGCATCACCGAGGCATCGGCGACCCGCAGGCCGTCGATGCCGCGCACCCGCAGATCGGCAGCGACCACCGCCTGCGCGTCGCTGCCCATCTTGCAAGTGCCTGCCGGGTGGAACACGGTCTTGGCCACGCTGCGCACATAGTCGGCGTAGTCCTGCTCCGGCAAATCGTCGCGATCGGCCAGCAGCAACGGGCCGCTGAGCAGGCGCGCCAGGGCCGGCGCGCGCATAATCTTCTGCGCCAGCCTGACCCCGGCAATCAGGGTCAGCATGTCATCCGGGTCGCTGAGGTAATTGGCCCGCAGTGACACCGGGTCGAACGGATCGCGGCTGCGCAACAGCAGCCGACCCCGGGATTTTGGGCGCAGCGCACAGGGGTTGACCGAGATGCCGTGGCCCGCCGGCGGCAAGCGATCGACATCCCCGACCAGGGCCGGCACCACGTGGTATTGCACGTCGGGCCGGCCACAGCCACGGGTGTCGACGAAGCCGCCGCTCTCCACCACGTTGGACGCCAGCAGGCCCTGGCGCCGGGTCAGGTACTGCCAGCCGTGATTCAGCGCCTTGAGCCCTTTGTCATGGCCCAGCAGGCTGATGGGCTCACGGGTCTGGCCGTAGACCGAGGCGCTCAAGTGGTCCTGGAAGTTGCGCCCCACGCCGTCCAGGTCGAGCACCGGCGAGATGCCCATGTCGTGCAAATGCTGCAACGGACCGATGCCCGACAGCAGGAGGATTTTCGGCGAGGCAATGGCCCCGGCACTGAGGATGACCTCTGCGTTGCAGGCAAAACGCTGCAAGGCGCCCGCCTGGCTGCGGGCTTCGACGCCCACCACGCGTCGCCCCTCCAGCAGCAGGCGGGTGACGTGCATCCCGGTCAGCACCTTGAGCAGCGGGCTGTGGCGCACCCCGCGCAAATAGGTCGCGGCGGAACTGGCCCGGCGCCCGTCGGCGGTGGTGGTCTGATAGAACCCCACCCCCTCCTGCCGCGCCCCATTGAAATCCTGGCTCAGCGGCACCCCGGCCTGCTGCGCGGCGCTGACGAACGCCTCGCTCAAGGGGTGGCGATGGCGCGGGTCGCTGACCTTCAAGGGCCCGCCCTGGCCGTGCAACTCGCCGCCCAGTCGGGCATTGGCCTCGGAGCGGCGAAACACCGGCAACACATCCTGCCAGCCCCAGCCCGGGCACCCGGCGTCGCGCCACTGCTCATAGTCCTCGGCCTGGCCACGGATATAGATCATCGCGTTGACCGAGCTGCCACCGCCCAGGGTTCGCCCCTGGGGAATGTAGACCTGACGTCCGTTGACGAAGGGCTCGGCCTCGGTCTTGTACATCCAGGTGCGGCACGTGCCATGGACCCGGACAAAGGTCCCCGGGATGTGGATGTACGGATGGTTGTCCGCCGGGCCGGCCTCCAGCAACAGCACGCGCTTGCCGGCCTGCACCAGCCGGGCCGCCAGCGCGCAGCCGGCCGAGCCCGCGCCGATGACGATAAAGTCATGGGTGTCCATGGCAACACTCCTGATACGTCGCGAACAGCCTCAGCCGACCTGGCTGACGAACTTGGTGGTCAGGTAGGCGTCCAGGCCTTCGCTACCGCCCTCGCTGCCATAACCACTGTCCTTGATCCCGCCAAAGGGGGTTTCCGGCGCGGCGATGCCGAAGTGGTTGATCGAGACCATGCCGCTTTGCAGCTCGTCGGCAAGCAGGGTGGCGCGGGCGATCGAGCGGGTGAAGGCAAAGGCTGCAAGGCCGAAGGGCAAGGCGTTGGCCTGGTCGATCACCTGTTGCAGGTCATCGAACGGCACGATCGAGGCAATTGGGCCAAAGGGTTCTTCGTGCATCACCCGGGCGTTGTCCGGCACATCCGTCAACACCGTGGGCGCAAAGTAGAAACCCGGCGCCTCGGACGGGCGCCCACCTGTGGCCAGGGTTGCGCCCACGGCCAGGGCATCGTCGACATAGGCCTGCATTGCCGCCACCCGACGCGGATTGGCCAGGGGCCCCATCTGGCTGTCGGCCAGGTGGCCGGCGCCCACCCTCAAGGCCGCGCCAGCCTTGCTGAAGGCGCTGACAAACTGCGGATAGACACTGCGCTGGACAAAAAAGCGGGTCGGCGAGGCGCAGATCTGCCCGGCATTGCGGAACTTCAAGCCGGCGCCCAAGGCCGCCACGGCCTCGACATCCACGTCATCGCAGACAATGAACGGCGCATGCCCGCCCAGCTCCAGGGTGCAACGCTTGAGCTGCTGCCCGGCCAGGGCACCGAGGGCACGCCCCACCGGCACCGAACCGGTGAAAGAGATCTTGCGGATCACCGGCGAGTGGATCAGGTACTCGGAAATCTGCGCCGGCACCCCAAACACCAGGTTCAACACCCCGGGCGGCACCCCGGCATCCTGGAACGCCCGGCACAGTTCGATACAGGACGAAGGGGTTTCTTCCGGCCCCTTGGCAATGATCGAGCACCCGGCAGCCAGGGCACCGGCAATCTTGCGCACCAGTTGGCTGACCGGGAAATTCCACGGACTGAAGGCCGCCACCGGGCCGATCGGCTCGCGCAGCACGATCTGCCGGGCACCGCGCTGGCGCGGCGGAATCACCCGCCCATAGGCCCGGCGCCCTTCTTCGGCGTACCAGTCGATATGGTCGCCGGCACCAAAGGCCTCCATCTGTGCTTCGGCCAGGGGCTTGCCTTGTTCCAGGGTGATCAGTTCGGCAATGGCCTGGGAGCGCTCGCGCACCAGATCGGCGGCCCGGCGCAGGATTTTCGAACGCTCATAGGCCGATGTCTTGCGCCAGACCTCAAAGCCCCTGGCGGCTGCGGCCAGGGCCAGGTCGAGGTCCGCCGGGCTGGCGAAACCCAGGCTGGCGATCTGCTCGCCCGTGGCCGGGTTGAACACGGCCCCTTGTTGTTCATGGCTGCCGCTGGACCAGTGGCCGTCGATCAGGATGGATTGGATAACACGCATCGTGGCTCCTCGCGCTGCTGGAAAGGTTTCGCCTTGTATTCTTCTGTGCGAAACATTGTTTTTTTGAGTGACACAATCCTAGGGCGCAGCTTTTGCCCCTGTCAAGTCATTGCATTGGGCTTTAAAAGTTATTGGCGGGCAGTTGACGGGGCTGGTTTTTCGGGAGTAGCTTTTATCGACAGAAGAAACACTATTCTTCAGAAAGAAACAAAAACAAAATCGGACAGCCCGCCTTCGCTGCCCCGAAGACTGAGGAGATGCACCATGAACCTGGCCCAGGCCCTGCTGCACAACTGGAATGACCTGCCCCGCGAAACCGTGCGCAAGGGGGTCGAGCGTGTCGGCTTTCGCGGCGACGACACCCTTTGCGTAATGAATTGGCTGACCCCGGGGATGGACGTGTTCCCCCACAGCCACACCTTCGAGCAACTGGTGATCATCGTGCAGGGCCGGGTGCGTTTTCACCTGGGTGACGAAGTGATCGAAGGCGGCCCGGGCAGCATGCTGCGCATCCCGCCCCACGTGGTGCACTACGCCGAGCCCCTGGGCGACGAGGTGGTGATGAACCTCGACGTGTTCTCGCCATTGCGCGACGACTACCAGCACCTGGTGGAGTATCAGGCGGCGGAATTCAGCGCCCCTGAGCCCCGTGAGTCCGGTGCCCTATGAGCAGCCTGACCTGGCGTCAGCGGTTGCTCGACGGCGAGCCGTTACTGAGCAGTTTCATCAAGACCCCGGCCCATGCCGGCATTGAGATTGCCGGGGGCGCCGGCCTCGATGCGGTAGTGCTGGACGCCGAGCATGCGGCCTTCACCGGCAGCAGCCTGGACATCGCCTTGCTGGCCTGCCGGGCCGCGGCGGTCGCCGGTCTGGTGCGCGTGCCCGACAGCCGTCCGGGGACCCTGCTCCAGGCCCTGGACCTGGGCGCCGCCGGGCTGGTGTTGCCGCACATCACCCAGGCCGACCAGGCCCGGGAAATCGTCGCCGCCACCCGCTACCGGGACGGCAATCGCGGTTTTTCCAACTCGCCCCGCGCCGGTGGTTACGGCGCCCTGCCCCTGGCCCGGCACGTGGACTTTCACGACGGTCGCGCCGCGCTGATCTGCCAGATCGAGGACGCCAGTGCCCTGTCGCAGCTGGAGCAGATTGCCGCTGTCGACGGGGTGGACTGCCTGTTCGTCGGGCGCGCCGACCTGGCGGTGTCCCTGCGCCGTTTCGACCTCGACCACCCGGAGGTGGAACAGGCGACCCTGCACACCCTGCAGGTGGCGCGGCGTGCCGGCAAGGCCGCCGGGCTGTTCGTCGCCGACCTCAAAGACATCCCGCGCTACGCCGCCCACGGCGCGAGCTTTTTCATCCTCGGCTCGGACCAGGCCGTACTGCGCACCGGCTGGACCGCGCAGGCCCAGGCCTTTCGCCCGTTATTCGCACGCTGAACACAGCCCCCTTACCCACAGGTGCCCCGATCATGAACGCCACCCTCAAGCCCCTCGACAACCCTGAACGCGAAGCCCGGATCGACAGCCTGGTACGCGGTGCCATCGACCTGCATTGCCACAGCGGCCCCTCGGTGATGCCCCGCTACTGCGACCATATCGAAGCCATGCAGGAAGCCTCCGCCGCCGGCCTCAAGGCCGTGCTGCTCAAGGACCACTACTACTCCTGCACGCCCGTCACCAGCCTGCTGAACAAACACTTCAGCGAGCTGAACGTGCAGATGCTGTCCGGCGTGCCACTGAACAACTCGGTGGGCGGGCTGAATATCCACGCGGTGGAACACGGCCTGAAACTCGGCGCCAAGCTGGTGTGGATGCCGACCTTTTCCTCGGCCAACCACATTGCCCACCATCACCAGGACGTGAAGTTCGTCGACAAATTCCCCCAGACCACCCAGCGCATGCTGCAGCCGATCCCGCTCACGGTGCTGGACGACGACGGCAAGCTGCGCGAAGAGGTCAAAGGCATCCTCGACCTGATCGCCGCCGAAGACGTGGTGCTGTCTGCCGGGCACCTGAATATCCGGGAAATCTGGCCGCTGTTCGAGGAGGCACGCAAGCGCGGGGTCAAGCGCCTGTTGGTCAACCACCCGACCTACGTGGTCGACGCAACCCTGGACGACATGCGCCAACTGGCCAGCGAGGGCGTGTACATGGAGCACTCCATGTGCATGTGGGTGCCCGGGTCGAAGTTCAAATTCTACGACGGTGAGTTTCTGGCCCAGGTGATCGAGGCCGGCACCGTGGACCTGACCATCCTCGGCTCGGACCTCGGCCAGCAGGGCAACCCAAAAATCGTCGACGGCTTTCGCAGCGTGATCGCCAGCGTCCTCGACCTGGGCTACAGCGACGACGATGTGCGCAAGATGACCTCCCTCAACGCCGCCCGCCTGATGAACATCTGAGCCGGGCTTTCGAGGAGCGAACATGAGCCGTCTGACGACGCACATCGGGGCCCTGGCCCTGAAGAACCCGGTGATCTGTGGCGCCGGGGAACACACCATGAATGCGGCGGCGATCAAGCGTGCCCTGGCCACCGGGGCCGGGGCGGTGATCGCCAAGTCGACCAACGAATCGACCGCCGCCAAGCAGCAACTGGACAAGACCGACTACACCTTGCTCGATGCCCAGTGGAATCGCCTGCCGTGGAATTTCCAGCCGCCTCCCGAGGCCAGCCTGTTCGGCCGCTCGGGCCTGGTCCAGCGAGACTTCGACGGCTGGCTGGATGAACTGGCCGGGCTCGATCAACAGGCCCGCCAGCAGGACGCCTATGTCATCCCGAGCCTGATCCTCGGCGACCTGGAACGCTGCGCGCAGTTTGCGGTGCAGATCGAACAGGCCGGCCTGCGCGCCCTGGAGCTGAACATCGGTGCACCCCACGGCGAAGAAGCCGCCAAAGGCGCGATTGTCCTGGAGCGGGGCAGCGCGCGGATCGAGCAGATCGTCGCCAGGATCCGCCAGGCCACGCGCCTGCCGCTGTGGATCAAGCTCACCGGGCAAAGCGAAGACGTGGTCGGCCTGGCCGAGGCTGCGCGCCGCGGCGGTGCCGACAGCGTGGTGATGATGGGGCGCTTCATGGGCTTCATTCCGGACCTGGACAGCCAGCGCCCCCTGCTCGGCACCTCGGCCGCGATCGGTGGCAGCTGGGCCCTGCCGCTGACCGCACGCTGGCTGATGCTGACCCGCCAGCGACTGGGCCGCGACTTCCCGCTGATCGCCACCAATGGCGCCCGCAGCGGCCTGGACGTGGCGCGTTTTCTGCTGGCCGGCGCCTGTGCCACCGAGCTGACCTCGGCGGTGTTCACCGGCGGCTACGACGTGTTGCGCCGGGCCATCGACGAACTCGACGCCTACCTGACCCGCCACGGCTGCAGCGCCGGCGAGCTGCTGGGGCGCGCGGCCGATCAGGTGCAAAGCTATCAGCAGCAGGACGACCGACCGGACTATTGGCAGGGTTTCGCCCCGAGCACCGACTGAACGCCTTCATCCAATCAGGAGCAACGACATGCCATCCCACCTGCCCGCCGGCCAGCGCTGGCACTGGTTGTCACCCGAGGCGGCGCGGCAGTTGCGCGGCACGCTCACCGTGGACCGCAGCGGGCAGCGGGCCGGGCCGCGCTCGCGGTGGCGGCGCATCGCCCATGAGATCGTCGAGTCCTGGCGACTGATGCTGGTGTGAACCCGCGCCAATCGGCAATTGACAAACCCGGTGCCAGCTTTTAAAAATGTGCGCCTGATTAACGAGTGTGTATTCATGTCCCCAGCCTGCAACCCCCATTTCTGCGCCATTGGCTTGACTGCCAAGGCCGGGGTTCGCCTGGCTTGCACCTCTAAATCGAAGAAACAGTCGCTCATGTGACCGGGGCGCTGTGTCCCGTCAGATGAGCTGACCGGACACGAGCGCTACGCACACCCTGCCCTTGCTTGATTCCCCTCTACTCTTCTGGCGGCGACCCAACGGTCAACCATCAGGAGAACACGCATGTCATCGTTTCAAGGAATCTGGGTCCCCATCGTCACGCCCTTCAACCAGGGCGCCATCGATTTTGTCGCGCTGCGCCGCCTGACCCTGCACCTGCTGCGCAGCGGCGTCGCCGGGCTGGTGGTGTGCGGCACCACCGGCGAGGCGGCGGCCTTGAGCAAGACCGAGCAACTGGCGGTGCTCGACGCGGTGCTGGAACTGGCGCCCGGGCATCAGGTGATGATGGGCCTGGCGGGCAACAACCTGGCGGATCTGCTGCACCAGCAACAGCAGATCCTGCAACGCCCGGTCGCCGGCCTGCTGGTGCCGGCGCCCTACTACATCCGCCCGTCCCAGGCCGCGCTGCACACCTTCTTCAGCACCGTGGCCGACGCCAGCAGCGTGCCGATCATTCTCTACGACATTCCCTATCGCACCGGCGTGACCCTGCACCAGGACACGCTGCTGGCGATCGTCAAGCACCCACGGATCGTGGCGATCAAGGACTGTGGCGGCAACCTGCAGACCACCCTGGCGCTGCTGGCCAGCGGCGATGTCGACCTGCTGTGCGGCGAAGACCCGCAGATCTTCAGCGCACTGTGCCTGGGGGCCACCGGGGCCATCGCCGCGTCGGCGCATATTCACCCGGAGCTGTTCGTGCAGCTGCATCAACAGGTGGCTGACAGTCGGCTGGCTGAAGCCCGGGAGACGTTTTTCCGCTTGCTGCCGCTGATCCAGAACCTGTTCGTCGAGCCCAACCCGGCGCCGGTCAAAAGCGCCCTGGCGTTGCAGGGCCTGATCAATGACGAACTGCGAGCGCCCATGCACAACAGCAGCGCCGACACCGTTCTGCAACTGCGCGAGCGGCTCGCGGCGCTGCAGAACGCCGGGGCAAAACCGGCAGCGGCCAGCCTCGCCCTGTAGGGTCGACGGCGGGTGATGAAGGGAGCGGCGAACACGCCGCACCTTCCATCGCCCGAGCAGCGATAGGCCTTGATTCACGGCGAGAATCGCCAGCATGCTGCCGCTGGTTTTTCCTCGCCGAGATCTCGCCCGCCATGACCTCAAGCCACGTGCCCGCCGCAACCGATAGCGATGTCTACAAGACCCTGCTGGAATCGACCCAGGCCATTCCCTGGCGCATCGATTGGCAGACCATGACCTTCAGCTACATCGGCCCGCAGATCGAACGCCTGCTGGGCTGGCCCCAGGGCAGCTGGGTCGGGGTCAATGACTGGGTGGAGCGCATGCACCCGGACGATCGCGACTATGTGGTGGAGTTCTGCGTGTCTCAATCCCGCGCCGGGGTCGACCACGAAGCCGATTACCGGGCCCTGACCCAGAGCGGCGACTATGTGTGGATCCGCGACGTGGTGCATGTGGTGCGCAAGGACGGCGAAGTCGAGGCGCTGGTGGGGTTTATGTTCGACATCAGCGAGCGCAAGAAAACCGAAGAGCATCTGCTGCGATTGCAGAAGCAGCTCGAAGAATATTCCTTCCA
Source organism: Pseudomonas sp. MF09150 (assembly GCF_059862355.1). Classification (NCBI taxonomy): domain Bacteria; kingdom Pseudomonadati; phylum Pseudomonadota; class Gammaproteobacteria; order Pseudomonadales; family Pseudomonadaceae; genus Pseudomonas; species Pseudomonas sp. MF09150. The sequence goes on from NZ_JCBCUS010000001.1 coordinate 689,774, forward strand.
GGACGGCCTGACCGGGATCGCCAATCGGCGCATGTTCGACACCGTGCTGGAACGTGAATGGGCCAGTGCCCAGCGCAGCCAACTGCCGCTGAGCCTGATCATTCTCGATATCGATTACTTCAAGCAGTACAACGACCACTACGGCCATATCCAGGGCGACGACTGCCTGCGCCGCGTGGCCCAGACCCTGGCCCTGGCGACCAACCGCCGGCGGGATTTCGTGGCGCGTATCGGCGGTGAGGAGTTTGTCTGGCTGCTGCCGGAAACCGACGCCCTGGCGGCGCAACGGGTGGCCGATAAATGCCTGCACCTGGTGCGCCAGCAACAGATCCCGCACGCCGCCTCCAGCGTCAGCGACCTGCTGAGCCTGAGTCTTGGCGTCGGCACCACCCTCGCCGCCCCGGACACCTCGGCCCTGGACTTCGTCGAACAGGTCGACCGCCTGCTGTACCAGGCCAAGGATCAGGGGCGCATGGGCGCGGTATACGCCGCATTTGGCAAGTAGCACCGGATGCCGTTTGCTTTGGTGATGTCGGCGTCTGTTCCGGCCTGCGGCGTTGGGCTGAATGATGCCCTGTAGCCGCTGCCGAGCCCGCGAGGCTGCGCTGGCCCGGATGGCCAACGCGATTCACTCAGGGCAATTCGGCGTCTGTTATGGACAGCGCAGCCTCGCGGGGCTCGGCAGCGGCTACGGCGGGATCAGCGTTCGTGCATGGCTTCGGCGCGAGACTTGATGATGGGCTTGAGCAGGTAGCTCAGGATGCTTTTCTTGCCGGTGATGATGTCAACCGACGCAACCATGCCCGGGATGATCAGCAACGGCTTTTCATCGGTGCCCAGGTGGCTGCGGTCGGTGCGCAGTTTGATGATGTAGAAGGTGTTCTTCTTATCTTCATCCTGCACGGTGTCGGCACCAATCTGCTCCAGCTTGCCCTTGAGGCCACCGTAGATGGTGTAGTCGTAGGCGGTGAACTTGATCATCGCTTCCTGGCCCGGATGCAGGAAGGCGATGTCTTGCGGGCGGATCTTGGCTTCCACCAGCAGGGTGTCGTCCAACGGCACCACCTCGGCAATATCGCTGCCGGGCTGGATCACCCCGCCCACGGTGTTGACCAGCATCTGCTTGACGATGCCACGCACCGGCGAGGACACCATGGTCCGGCTGACGCGGTCTTCCAGGCCCTTGGAGGTGGCCTGGGCCTTGCTCAGGTTGGTGCGCGCCTCATTCAACTGCGCCAGGGCTTCACTGCGGAACTTGCCGCGGGTTTCGTCGATCTTGCGCTGTACTTCATTGATCGCGGCCTGGGCACGGGGAATGGCCAGGGTGGTGCCATCGAGCATGCCGCGGGTTTCCACCTCGGACCGCTTGAGGCGCAACACTTCCACCGGCGATATCGCGCCCTGCTGCACCAGGGGTTCGGACATGCCGATTTCCTGACGCAGCAAGTTCAAGCTGTTGCGGTACTGCTCCTGCTTGGAACCGAACTCGCGCAACTCCTGCTGACGCTGCACCAGTTGCTGCTGAAGGCCGCCGATTTCATCCGACAGTTGCTGGCGTCGGCTCTGGTACAGCGACTCTTCGTTGGACACCTGATTAGGCACGGCTTTGCGTGCAGCGTCGGTGATATTCAGCGGGCGGTTGTCGATTTCTGCGCTGAGGCGCTCGACCCGCAGCTCCATGGCCACCCGGTCGGCTTCGGTTTCACCGACGTTGGAGGCAAAGCGCGTGTCGTCCAGGCGCACCAGGGGGGCACCTGCCTCGACGATCTGCCCTTCGTGCACGTAGATCTGGGCGACGATGCCGCCTTCCAGGTTCTGGATTTTCTGGATCCGCGACGAGGGGATGGCCTTGCCTTCGCCCTTGGTGACTTCGTCGATAATCGCAAAGTGCGCCCACAGCAGCAGGAACACGAAGAAGCCGATCACCCCCCAGATGGTCAGGCGCACGATGCGTGGTGCATCGTCGATCAGGGCCTTTTCGACCTCGGGTAACGGCTGATCGTCAAGCGCGTCGCCGCCCTTGAAGTAACCGAGGATTGCATCCTTGAAGCGGCCTGGGCCTGATTTAAGCAACACTGATCTGCCCCTTTTTCAGCGCTTCCATGACGGCGGCTTTCGGGCCGTCCGCGAGTATCTGGCCACGGTCGATCACCAGCAGGCGATCCACCAGGCTCAACAGCGAGGCACGGTGGGTCACCAGAATCACCGTCTTGTTTTCGATCACGGCCTGCAGCCGCTGCTTGAGGCGCTCTTCGCCGGTGTTGTCCATGGCGCTGGTCGGCTCATCGAGCAACAGGATCGGCGGGTTGAGCAGCAGCGCACGGGCCAGGGCCACGTTCTGCCGCTGGCCACCGGAAAGGTTCTGTCCGCGTTCACCGACCTGCAGTTCATAACCCTGCGGATGCAACCGGGCGAACTCATGGACGCCGGCCAGCTCTGCGGCCTGCAGGACCATTTCGTCATCCACGTAACGCGCACCCGACACCAGGTTGTCGCGCAGGGTACCGGCCAGCAGCTGGATGTCCTGGGCCACATAGCCAATGTTATGACGCAGCTCGCTGACATCGATCTGGCGGATGTCTACGCCGTCCACCAGCAACGAACCCGAGTCCGGCTGGTACAGGCCGACCAGCAACTTGGCCAGTGAGCTCTTGCCCGAGCCACTGCGGCCGATGATGCCGATCTTTTCCCCCGGCCGAACGTTGAGGTTGACCCCACGCAGGGCCAGGGTCTGCTGGTTCGGGTAGGTGAAATCGACCGCGCGGAACTCCATCGCACCTTGCAGCACCTGGCGGCTGAGGGGGCGCTCGTCGAAGTTGCGCTCTTGCGGCAACTCCATCATCTGGTCGACCGAGACCATGGTCACTTTGGCTTGCTGGTAACGGGTCAACAGGCCCGACAGCTGGGCCAGCGGCCCCAGGGCGCGACCGCTGAGCATGTAGCAGGCCACCAGGCCGCCCATGCTGAGGGTGCCGTCAATAATCTGGTACACGCCGAAGATGATCATCGCCACGCCGGCCAGCTGCTGAATCAGCAGGGTGATGTTCATGGCCAGGCCCGACAGAACTTTGACTCGCAGCTCCAGGCGACTGAGGGTGCCAATGGTCTGTTCCCACTGGTACTGGCGCTCGCTCTCGGCGTTGTTGACCTTTACCGCATCCAGCCCGGCGAGGGTTTCAATCAGGCTCGACTGCCGCTCGGCGCCCAGGGCCATGGTCCGCTCCAGGGTCGCGGTCAACGGCTTTTGCAGCAGGTGGCCAATACCCAGGGCCAGCGGGAAGGCGACGATCGGGATCCACACCAGGTGGCCACCGAGCAGCGCGATCACCAGCAGGATGATCAGGGTAAAGGGCAAGTCGATCAGGCTGGCCAGGGTCAGCGAGGTCAGGAAGTCGCGCATCCCCTGGAACTCATGGATGTTCTGCGCGAAGCTGCCGACCCGCGCCGGACGCACTTTCATGGCCATTCCGACGATGCGCTCGAACAGCGTCGCCGAAATGATCAGATCGGTCTTTTTACCGGCCAGGTCCAGGCACAGGCTGCGCAGGCCCTTGAGTAGCAGGTCGAACAGGTAGGCACCGCAGATACCAATGGCCAGCACCCACAGGGTGGCAGTGGCCTGGTTCGGCACCACGCGGTCATACACGTTCATCACGAACAGTGGCGCCGCCAGGGCAATCAGGTTGATCACCAGGCTCGCCGCGATGGCGTCGGCATACAGCCAACGCGAGCGCTTGAGGGTTTCACGAAACCAGGAATGGGCACGCGGGATCAGCGTGCCGTTGGTAACGTCAAATTTATGTTGCGGTTGGGCGAAGAAAACCCGACCGCTGTAATCTTGACTCAGCAATTCGCGGTCAACCCGCACTTCGCCGCCGTCGCTTTCGCTGAGCAGCAGACGCGCGGTGTCGCCTTCCCAGCCGAGCAATACCGCACACCGCCCTTCCTTAAGCAGGAGCATGGCTGGCAGCGCGATGGAAGGGATCTGCTCCAGCTTGCGCTGCAGCAGGCGCCCCTGCAGGCCGGCCCGAGCCGCGGCGCGGGGCAGCAACTCGGCGCCCAGGCGCTGGGCGGCCAAGGGCAAGCCGGTGGTGAGCATCGCCCGACTGGCGGGCTTGTGATGCAGCGAACAGAGTGTCAACAAGCCGTCGAGCAATGGATCATCATGCTGACTGCGCGGGTCATGGGTAAGTTGCACCGAACCTATTTCAGAATCCAAGCTGACACTCTCTTAACGCTTAAGCAGGTGAATGGCCCAACTCCGTCAAGAATCAGTCCATCCGCGGCAGGTTTACCATCGGTTTAATATCATTCTGCACAACTGATGCCATCGGTGCGACTACGCCCTGACTTTTCAGCAACTGACCCATGTCGGCTTTGATCCGATATTGGGTGTAAAGCTGCAGGTTGCGGATCTGCACCAGGCGCTGCTGAGCGCTGAACAGCTCGTTTTCGCTGTCGAGCAGGTCGAGCAGGGTCCGCTCGCCGAGGCTGAACTGCTGCTGGTACGAGGTGCGCACCTTGGTGCTGCGGTCCACGTATTGCTGAGCGATCGGCACCTGGGCGGTGGCGTTGTTGTAGGCGTTCCAGGCCAGGCCCAGCTCCTGGGTCAGCTCACGCAGGGCGTTGTTGCGGATGTCCAGGGCCTGGGTGGCCTGGGACGCCTTGGATTGCAGATCGGCCTTGTTGCTGCCGCCCGAGTACAGGTTGAACTGCATGCGCAGCATGGCGGAGTAGCTGTTGTCGTGCCCTTCTTCACCGCCAAGGTTGTTGTTGGCAGAACGCGCCAGCTCGGCGTCGAAACGTGGGTAGAAGGTCGACTTGGCGGCTTCGTACTGCTTCTCGGCAGCGGCGATATCGGACTCGGCGGAGCGCAGGACCGGGCTGTCCTCGATCATCTGGCGCCGTGCTTCTTCGAGGCTGGCGGGCATCAGGGCAACAAAACCCTGGGGGGCCACCAGCTCGTCGGGCATCTGGCCCACGGCGCTCAAGTAGTTGGTTTGCGCATCCGCCAAGTTGGTCTGTTCAGTCAGCAAGTTATTTCGCGCCTGAGCCAGACGGGCTTCTGCCTGGTCCATGTCCGCCATTCTGCCGACGCCGCGACTAGTGCGCAGTTGGATCTGATCAAAGATGCGTTCGTGGCTCTTCAAGTTGTCTTCTGCCAACTGCACCATCTCGCGACGGGACAGGACATCCAGATAAACCTGGGCAACAGTCAGCGCGGTCCGCTCGGAAGTATTGAGCAACGAATAACCACGGGAGTTGGCGGTGGCTTGTTGGCGCCCTACTTCACTTTGCGTGGCAAAACCGTCAAACAGATTTTGTTGCAGGCGAATAGTCGATTCGCCGCGATTCAAGGACTTCCATTCATGGCTGTTGCTTTCGGCACGAGTCGAGGTGTTGTCCGAGCGTTCGCGACCGTAGCCGCCCAGTACGTCGACTTTAGGCAGGTATCCGCCCTTGGCGGCACGCAGCTGGTAATCGGCGGCAATACGCGCATTGATGCCTGCCTGGATCTCCGGGTGAACATCCAGTGCTTTTTGCATAGCCTCTGGCAGGGTTTGTGCTTGGACGAAACTTGCGGCTAGAGCGAAAGGAAGAGCCTTGAATAAGTGCAAACGCATTCTGATTATTTCCCGGAAATTTTTGCTTAAAAATGCAGCAAACATTGACCTACTGCATTGGAATGGCAATCGAAATGACCGTTTGTCGTGGGAACTGGAGGACACAAACAGAAAGTCGCGATGCCGCTTAAATATCAATGTGACATTACCGAACAGATTGTTTAGGATGACGCCAAATAGGTCAATACCTTGACGGAAAAGTAATTTAGTCAACATCTCAACAAATTATTGACGCCAATATTAATTCTTAGAATCAAACGTACTCCAGCAATTGAATCGGCACTAACGAAAAAAGCCGGTCGGCATGATGGATACCCACACGGTAATACACGGAGAGTCCTTTAATGAGCAGCGTTGCCGTCGTCAAAAGCATTGTCGGTCAAGTATTCGCAGTGTCCCCAGAAGGGATTCGCCGTCTGCTGGTAGAAGGGGATCGTCTGTTTGCCGGGGAACAAGTCCAGACCGGACCTGAAGGCGCCGTGTCGCTGGAGCTGGCCGATGGCCGCGTTCTCGATCTGGGTCGCGACAGTCAGTGGAGCGCGAACGCTCCTGACTCCACGACCAACCTGAGTGAAGCCACCGCCCAGGCCGCCCCTTCGGTCGCCGAACTGCAGCAAGCCATCGCTGCCGGTGCCGACCCGACCCAAGACCTCGAAGCCACCGCTGCCGGCCCAACCGCCGCAGGTGGAGACGGTGCCGCCGGCGGCGGCCACAGCTTTATCCTGCTCGAAGCCACCGCAGGCGAAGTCGACCCTACCATCGGCTACCCGACCACCGGCTTGAACGCCGCGGCGGCCATCGGCAACGATTTCACTGTCGGCAACATCGACAATAACGGCAGCACCCCGCGCGACGTCACCATTACCCTGACCGCCACGCCGACCATTACTGAAGCCGGCGGGGTCATCTCCTACACCGTATTCATCACCCAGGCGCCCACCAGCGACCTGACCGTGACGCTGTCCAACGGCCTGTCCGTGGTAATCGCAGCCGGCCAGACCGCTGGCGTGCTGAACGTGACCTATGCCAGCAACGACACGCCTTATCTGGATGCTTCGACGGTCTCGGCCACCATTGCCGGCACCTCCGGCGGCGGCAACCTGATCATCACCACCGATCCGGCTCCGGCCGTGACCCAGATCACCGACACCATCGACACCACCACCGTGTCGTTGAGCGCGAATGCGTCGGTCGATGAAGGCGACAAAATCACCTACACCGCCACCGTGACCAACGCGGCGCAGACTGACGTCACCATCACCCTGTCGAACAACACCACCATCACCATCAAAGCCGGTGATACCACCGGCACCGTCAGCGTCGATACGCCCGCCAACCTGGCCGACGGCAAAGACCTGCACCTCAGCACCACCATCACCGGCGCCACCGGCGGCAACTACGAAGACCTGGCCATCAACCCCAAGGCGGCCGAAACCACCGTGGTCGCCGTCGACGACCCGAGCGTGCTGGTTGCCGACCGCCAGACCATTGCCGAGGACGGCATTGCCTATGGCAACGTCCTGACCAACGACAGCGACATCGACAACACTTTGAGCGTGGCCACCTTCAACGTGGGCAGTGCCACCTATAACGCGGGCCAGATCGCCACCATCGCGGGCGTCGGCAGCATCAGCATCGCCGCCAATGGCGACTACACCTTCACCCCGGTCAAAGACTACAACGGTGATGTGCCGCAAATCGGCTACACCACCAACACCGGTTCGAGCAGCACCCTGGACCTGACCGTCACCCCGGTCAACGACGCGCCAATCGCCATCGCCACCAGCGCCACCGGCGATGAAGACCAGGCCACCGGCATCGAGGTCCATCTGTCGGCCACTGATGTCGACGGCATCGGCAACGTCGCCTCGTTCAATGTCACTGCGCCCAACAACGGTACGTTCTACACCGACGCGGCGATGACCCAGGTCTTCACCGGCAGCATCGCCGCCAACAACGGCGCCGCGACCCTGTACTTCAAGCCGGATACCAACTTCAACGGCCAGGTGAACTTCACTTACACCGCCACCGACAGCGGCAATGCTGACGGCAGCGGCGTGCTGACCTCCCCTGCGGTCGGCGGCGTGATTACCGTGAATGCGGTCAACGACGCGCCAGTCGCCATCGCCACCAGCGCCACCGGTACCGAAGACCAGGTGGGCGGCATTGAAGTCCATCTGTCGGCCACCGATATCGACGGCATCGACAACGTTGCGTCGTTCAACGTCAGCGCACCGAACAACGGCACCTTCTACACCGACGCGGCGATGACCCAGGTCTTCACCGGTAGCGTTGCGGCCAATAATGGCGCGGCGACTCTGTACTTCAAGCCGGACGCCAACTTCAACGGCCAGGTGAATTTCACTTACACCGCCACCGACAGCGGCAACGCTGACGGCAGTGGCGTACTGACCTCGCCTGCCGTCGGCGGCGTGATCACCGTGACCCCGGTGAATGACGCTCCAGTAGCCATTGCTACCAATGCCACTGGCGCTGAAGATCAAGTGGGCGGCATCGAAGTCCACCTTAATGCCACCGATGTCGATGGCCTGGCCAACGTTGCCTCGTTCAACGTCAGCACGCCGAACAACGGCACCTTCTACACCGACGCCGCAATGACTCAAGCCTTCACGGGCAGCATTGCAGCCAACAACGGCACGGCGACCCTGTACTTCAAGCCGGACGCCAACTTCAACGGCCAGGTGAACTTCACCTACACCGCTACTGACAGCGGCAACGCTGATGGCAGCGGCGTGCTGACTTCGCCTGCCGTCGACGGCACCATCACCGTGACCCCGGTGAACGACGCACCCGTCGCTATCGCCACCAGTGCCAGCGGTGCTGAAGATCAAGTGGGCGGCATTGAAGTCCACCTCAATGCCACCGATATCGATGGCATCGACAACGTTGCCTCGTTCAATGTCACCGCGCCGAACAACGGTACGTTCTACACCGACGCGGCGATGACTCAGGCCTTTACCGGCAGCATTGCCGCCAACAACGGCACGGCGACCCTGTACTTCAAGCCGGACGCCAACTTCAATGGCCAGGTGAACTTCACTTACACCGCCACTGACAGTGGCAATGCTGACGGCAGCGGCGTACTGACTTCGCCTGCGGTTGGCGGCGTGATCACCGTGACCCCGGTCAACGACGCTCCAGTAGCGACTGCCACCAGCGCCACCGGCGATGAAGACCAGACTACCGGTATCGAAGTCCATCTCTCGGCCACTGACGTCGACGGCATCGACAACGTTGCCTCGTTCAACGTCACCACGCCGAACAACGGTACGTTCTACACCGACGCGGCGATGACCCAAGTCTTCACCGGCAGCATCGCCGCCAACAACGGCTCGGCGACCCTGTACTTCAAGCCGGACGCCAACTTCAACGGCCAGGTGAACTTCACCTACACCGCCACTGACAGCGGCAATGCCGATGGCAGCGGTGTGCTGACCTCACCGGCGGTAGACGGTGTGATCACCGTGAATGCGGTCAACGACGCGCCAGTCGCCATCGCCACCAGCGCCACCGGTGCCGAAGACCAGGTGGGCGGGATTGAAGTCCATCTGTCGGCCACCGATATCGACGGCATCGACAACGTTGCCTCGTTCAATGTCACCGCACCGAACAACGGTACCTTCTACACCGATGCGGCGATGACTCAGGCCTTTACCGGCAGCATTGCCGCCAACAACGGCACGGCGACCCTGTACTTCAAGCCGGACACCAACTTCAACGGCCAAGTGAACTTCACCTACACCGCCACCGACAGCGGCAATGCCGATGGCAGCGGTGTACTGACTTCGCCTGCCGTGGGCGGCGTGATCACCGTCACTCCGGTCAACGACGCTCCGGTGGCCATCGCCACCAGCGCCACCGGTGCTGAAGACCAGGTGGACGGCATCGAAGTCCACCTCAACGCCACCGATGTCGACGGCATCGACAACGTCGCGTCGTTCAATGTCACCACACCGAACAACGGTACGTTCTACACCGATGCCGCAATGACTCAGGCCTTTACCGGCAGCATTGCAGCGAACAATGGCTCGGCAACCCTGTACTTCAAGCCGGACACCAACTTCAACGGCCAGGTGAACTTCACCTACACCGCCACCGACAGCGGCAACGCTGATGGCAGCGGCGTGCTGACTTCGCCTGCCGTGGGCGGCGTAATCACCGTCACTCCGGTGAACGACGCTCCGGTGGCCATCGCCACCAGCGCCACCGGTGCTGAAGATCAAGTAGGTGGCATCGAAGTCCACCTCAACGCCACCGATGTCGACGGCATCGACAACGTTGCCTCGTTCAATGTCACCGCGCCCAACAACGGCACGTTCTACACCGATGCGGCGATGACTCAGGCCTTTACCGGCAGCATCGCAGCCAACAACGGCACGGCAACCCTGTACTTCAAGCCGGATGCCAACTTCAACGGCCAGGTGAATTTCACCTACACCGCTACTGACAGCGGCAATGCCGATGGCAGCGGCGTGTTGACCTCGCCTGCCGTGGGCGGCGTGATCACCGTCACTCCAGTGAACGACGCTCCAGTGGCCATTGCTACCAGCGCCAGCGGTGCTGAAGACCAAGTGGGCGGGATTGAAGTCCACCTCAATGCCACCGATGTCGACGGTATTACCAACGTCGCCTCGTTCAATGTCACCACGCCAAACAACGGTACGTTCTACACCGACGCCGCGATGACCCAGGCCTTTACCGGCAGCATCGCAGCCAACAACGGTGCAGCGACCCTGTACTTCAAGCCGGACACCAACTTCAACGGCCAAGTGAACTTCACTTACACCGCTACCGACAGCGGCAACGCCGATGGCAGCGGCGTACTGACCTCGCCTGCCGTGGGCGGCGTAATCACCGTCACGCCAGTGAACGACGCTCCAGTGGCCATCGCCACCAGCGCGAGCGGTGAGGAAGATCAAACCAGCGGCATCGAAGTCCACCTCAATGCCACCGATGTCGATGGCATCGACAACGTCGCCTCGTTCAACGTCAGCACGCCGAACAACGGCACCTTCTACACCGACGCCGCAATGACTCAGGCCTTCACCGGCAGCATCGCAGCCAACAACGGCACGGCGACCCTGTACTTCAAGCCTGACGCCAACTTCAACGGCCAGGTGAACTTCACCTACACCGCCACCGACAGCGGCAATGCCGATGGCAGCGGTGTACTGACCTCCCCTGCGGTCGGCGGCGTGATCACCATAACCGCGGTGAACGACGCGCCTAAAGTGGAGTTCAGCAGCACCACCTTCACCGAGCAGAAAGACCCGGTGGCCCTGGTCGAAAACCTGACCATCAATGACGTCGACAACACCACCTTCAGCAAAGTCGTGGTCACGGTCGATCATCTGGCGGTGGGCGACCTGCTGAGCAATGCCGACGCCCTCAAGGCGCTGGCGGTTGCCGGGATCACCATCACCCAAAGCGGCAGCGCCGCCGACGGCAAAATCGTCTACACCCTCACCAGCGATGCGAAAACCGGCAGCAGCGCCGCCGACTTCATCAAGCTGGTTGAAGCCATCACCTTCCAGAGCCCGGGCAACAACCCGGTGGGCACCGATCGTGGCGTGACCATCGAAGTGACCGACAACGGCGGCAGCAACCCGGCCGTTGAAAAACCGGAAACCGGCACCGCCACCGGCAAGGTCACCATCGACCTGGTCAACGATGCCCCGACGGCGTCGGCTGCGGCCACCACCACCGACGAAGACCATGCGACCACCATCGTATTGAGCGGCAGCGATGTGGACGGCACCGTCGCCAAGTTCGTCATCACCGCCCTGCCGGAGAACGGCAAGCTGTACAGCGACGCGACCCTGACCACCGAGCTCAAAGTGGGCGATTCGGTGTCGGCTGGCGCCGATGGCAAGGCCGCGGTGTACTTCGACCCGACTGGCGACTGGAGTGGCAGCACCCATCTGACTTTCACTGCCGTGGACAATGACGGCAAACCGAGCCCAGTGACCACCGCCGACATCACTGTCAACCCGGTTACCGACACCCCGCACCTGGGCCTGATCGGCGGCGGCAGCGTAACCTCGATCAATTTCGACAGCGCCAACCTCAACGGTTCCTGGGGCACGATTGCCGTAGGCGACGCCAACAACGCGGCCGGCAATGGCGGCCCGACTACCCAGTGGCTCACTGGCAACGCCGATGGCAAGGTCGAAATCGGCCAAAGCAGCATTTACGGGGTCGATACCCCAGGCAACAGCAAGGTCATCGAACTGGAGAAAGACGCCGGCGACGATGCCAGCCTGTACACCATCATCAAGGCCGAAGCAGGCACGGCTTACAGCATCTCGGTTGATTACTCGCCGCGTGCCGGCGCTGAAAACAACTCGGTGATCGACGTGTTCTGGGGCGGCGTCAAAGTCGGCACCCTGGACACCACCACCGTCGGCATGAAGACCTACACCTTCGTGGTACCGGTCACCACCGACGGTGATGCCAAGCTCGAGTTCAAGGCTCCGGCCGGCGACACCAACAACTCGCTGGGCGGCGTGATGGACAACATCAACGTCACCCAGGTGCTGAACGTGGGTCTGGAAGACCATGCGATCAAGCTGTCGACCATCGACGCCTATGCCACCGACAAGGACGGCTCCGAGTCGCTCAAGCTGGAAATCAGCGGCGTACCGGTGAACTCGACCATCACCGATGGCGTCCACACCTTTACCGCGACGGCGGGCAATCAAAGCGTCGACATCAGCACCTGGAACAAGACGACCCTGGTCTACAACCCGGCGCCGAACGCCAATGGCGTGGTCAACCTCACCGTCACCGCCACGGCGCAGGACGGCACAGCCGATCCGAAGTCCGAGTCGATCAACCTGCCAATCAACGTGATTGCGGTCAATGACGCGCCGGTGGCCATCGCCACCACCGCTGCAGGGACCGAAGACCAGCCAACGGGCATCGAAGTCCATCTGTCCGCCACCGATGTCGATGGCATTGCCAACGTTGCTTCGTTCAACGTCAGCACGCCGAACAACGGCACCTTCTACACCGACGCGGCGATGACCCAGGTCTTCACCGGCAGCGTTGCGGCCAGCAATGGCGCAGCCACCCTGTACTTCAAGCCGGACGCCAACTTCAACGGACAGGTGAACTTCACCTACACCGCCACCGACAGCGGCAATGCCGATGGCAGCAACCCGCTGACTTCGCCTGCGGTCAACGGCAGCATCACCGTGGCAGCGGTCAACGACGCACCGGTGGCCATCGCCACTACGGCTGTGGGCCAGGAAGACCAAGTGGGCGGCATCGAAGTCCACCTCAATGCCACCGACGTCGATGGCCTTGCCAACGTTGCTTCGTTCAACGTCAGCGCGCCAACCCATGGCACCTTCTACACCGACGCGGCGATGACCCAGGCCTTTACCGGCAGCATCGCGGCGAACAACGGTTCGGCGACTCTGTACTTCAAGCCGGACGCCAACTTCAACGGCCAGGTGAATTTCACCTACACGGCTACTGACAGCGGCAATGCCGATGGCAGCGGTGTACTGACCTCCCCTGCGGTCGGCGGCACCATCACCGTCACGCCAGTCAACGATGCGCCGGTCGCCATCGCGACCAGCGCCACCGGTGCTGAAGACCAAGTGGGCGGCATTGAAGTCCACCTCAATGCCACCGATGTCGATGGCATCGCCAACGTTGCTTCGTTCAACGTCAGCGCACCGAACAACGGTACGTTCTACACCGATGCCGCGATGACCCAGGCCTTTACCGGCAGCGTCGCAGCCAATAACGGTACAGCGACTCTGTACTTCAAGCCGGACGCCAACTTCAACGGCCAGGTGAACTTCACCTACACCGCCACCGACAGCGGCAATGCCGATGGCAGTGGCGTGTTGACCTCGCCTGCCGTGGGCGGCGTGATCACCGTCACCCCGGTCAACGACGCTCCAGTCGCCATCGCCACCACTGCAAGCGGTGCTGAAGACCAGGTGGACGGCATCGAAGTCCACCTCAATGCCACCGACGTCGATGGCCTGGCCAACGTTGCTTCGTTCAACGTCAGCGCGCCAACCCATGGCACCTTCTACACCGACGCCGCAATGACTCAAGCCTTCACAGGCAGCATTGCAGCCAACAACGGTTCGGCGACCCTGTACTTCAAGCCTGACGCCAACTTCAACGGCCAGGTGAATTTCACCTACACCGCCACTGACAGCGGCAACGCTGATGGCAGCGGCGTACTGACTTCGCCTGCCGTGGGCGGCGTGATCACCGTCACCCCGGTGAACGACGCTCCTGTGGCCATCGCCACCAGCGCCACCGGCGCCGAAGACCAAGTGGGTGGCATCGAGGTTCACCTCAACGCCACCGACGTCGATGGTCTGGCCAACGTTGCTTCGTTCAACGTCAGCGCACCGGCCCATGGCACCTTCTACACCGACGCGGCGATGACCCAGGCCTTTACTGGCAGCATCGCAGCCAACAACGGCGCAGCGACCCTGTACTTCAAGCCGGACGCCAACTTCAACGGCCAGGTGAATTTCACCTACACCGCCACCGACAGCGGCAACGCTGATGGCAGTGGCGTACTGACCTCCCCTGCGGTCGGCGGCACCATCACCGTGACCCCGGTCAACGACGCTCCAGTGGCCATCGCCACCAGCGCCACCGGTGCGGAAGATCAAGCGACCGGCATCGAAGTCAAGCTGAGCGCCACCGATGTCGACGGCATCACCAACGTCGCCTCGTTCAACGTCAGTGCGCCAACCCACGGCACCTTCTACACCGACGCTGCAATGACCCAGGCCTTCACCGGCAGCATTGCCGCGAACAACGGTGCAGCGACCCTGTACTTCAAGCCTGACCTGAACTTCAACGGCCAGGTGAACTTCACCTACACCGCCACTGACAGCGGCAACGCTGACGGCAGCGGCGTGCTGACCTCGGCTGCGGTCGGCGGCACCATCACCGTCACCCCGGTCAACGATGCGCCAGTGGCCATCGCTACCAGCGCCACCGGCGCCGAAGATCAAGTGGGTGGCATCGAGGTTCACCTCAATGCCACCGACGTCGATGGCATCGCCAACGTTGCTTCGTTCAACGTCAGCGCACCGGCCCATGGCACCTTCTACACCGATGCGGCGATGACCCAGGCCTTTACTGGCAGCATCGCGGCGAACAACGGTTCGGCCACCCTGTACTTCAAGCCGGACGCCAACTTCAACGGCCAGGTGAACTTCACCTACACCGCCACCGACAGCGGCAACGCCGATGGCAGCAACCCGCTGACATCGACAGCGGTGGGCGGTGTCATCACCGTGACCCCGGTCAACGACGCGCCGACCGCAGTCGATGGCGCCATCGCCGGTAATGAAGACACCTCGATCGAGCTGAGCTGGAACACCTTTGGCGTCCAGGACATCGACTCGACAGACCCGAAAGTGGTCTTCACCAGCCTGCCAAACGGCTCCATTGAATACAAAGTCGACGGTGCCTGGGTCACGCTCACCGCAGCCGACCTGAAAACCGACACTTCAGCCGGCAAGGCCTTCAGCCAGGCCGACTTCGACAGTCACAACGTGCGCTACACCCCCGCAGCCAACGAGTCGGGCGATAACAGCTTCGGCACCAGCGGCGTCGGCAACAAACAGGGTGACTACACCGAACTGAAGTTCCAGGCCACCGACGGCAGCGCCTACAGCGACACCAAGACCATCACCGTGGATATCCACCCGGTGACCGACGTGCCGGTGGTGACCATCGGCCAATATGGCAATGTACCGACCGGCCTGATCATTCAGACCTGGAACGGCCAGAACCTGCCTGATGCACTGGGCCGGGACGGCAGTGGCGTCGCTCAATCCAGCGACCTGATCCGGGTCATCAACGCCAAGACCGCTGACAGCGCCACCTCCACTGGCGTAATCAGCAACGTAAGCAATGGCGATGTGTCCCAGTTCACCGCGACCAAGGTCTCCGGCCTGATTTACCTGGAAGCCGGCAAGAGCTACAGCTTCACCGGCACTGCCGATGACAGCCTGGCGGTCACCGTGGGCGGCAAACTGGTCTCCACCGAGACCTGGAGCCACGGCGCCGGGATCAACGCGACCCCGTTCGTTCCGTCCGAGTCGGGCTACTACACCCTCGACATCTACCACTACAACCAGAACGGTCCGGGCAACTACAACGTCAACGTCTCGATCGACAACGGTCCTTCGATGGCCCTGGGCAGCAGCGGCGTGCAGACCTACACCAGCCTCGAGGCGCTGAAAGACGCCGGCGCGGTGTTCAACGACGCCCACGTGGTCAATGGCGAAGGCTATTACACCGGCTACGTGTACAACCACGGCCTGGAAGACAGCAGCATCAAGGTCAGCCCGATCACCACCACCTTCGTCGACAACGATGGCTCGGAATCCCACAAGGTGGAAATCAGCGGCTTGCCAAAAGGCACCGTGATCACCGACGGCACCACCGGCCACAGCTACACCTCGACCGGTGCGACCACCCAGTACGATGTCAGCAACTGGAACCTGGGCACCCTGACCGTGACCCCGGCCAAGGACGCCACCGCCAGCTTCGACCTGACCGTGACCGCCACGGCCAAAGAGCTGAGCACCCAGGTTGAAGAAGTCACCACCGGCAAAGTGAGCATCGTGGTCACGGCGGTCAACGACGCGCCTGTAGCGATCGCGACCACCGCAACCGGTGCCGAAGACACGACCGTGGGCATTGCAGTCAAGCTCTCCGCTACCGACGTGGATGGCCTGAGCAACGTCAAGTCGTTCACCGTGGGCACGCCAAGCAACGGCACCTTTTTCACCGACGCCGCGATGACCAAGCCCTTTACCGGCACCATCAACGCCAGCAACGGTGAGGCGACGCTGTACTTCAAGCCGAACCTGAACTTCAACGGCACGGCCAACTTCACCTACACCGCCACCGACAGCGGCAACGCCGACGGCAGCAACCCGCTGACCTCGGCACCGGTCGGCGGCAGCATCACCGTGACCCCGGTCAACGATGCTCCGGTAGCCATCGCCACCACCGCGACCGGCGCGGAAGACCCGACTTCGGGTATCCCGGTCAAGTTGAGCGCCACCGATGTCGACGGCCTGGCCAACGTCAAATCGTTCACCGTGGGCACGCCAAGCAACGGTACGTTCTTCACCGACGCCGCGATGACCAAGCCGTTCACCGGCACCATCAACGCCAGCAACGGTGAGGCGACGCTGTACTTCAAGCCGAACCTGAACTTCAACGGCACCGCCAACTTCACCTACACCGCCACCGACAGCGGCAACGCGGACGGCAGCAACCCTCTGACCTCGCCAGCGGTTGGTGGCAGCATCACCGTGACCCCGGTCAACGATGCGCCAGTGGCCATTGCCACCACGGCGACCGGTGCCGAAGACCCGACCTCGGGTATTCCAGTCAAGTTGAGCGCGACCGATGTGGATGGCCTGGCCAACGTCAAGTCGTTCACCGTCGGCACGCCTACCAACGGCACGTTCTTCACCGATGCGGCGATGACCAAACCGTTTACCGGTAGCATCAACGCGACCAATGGCGAGGCCACGCTGTACTTCAAGCCGAACCTGAACTTCAACGGCACCGCCAGCTTCACCTACACCGCCACCGACAGCGGCAATGCCGACGGCAGCAACCCACTGACCTCGGCAGCGGTTGGCGGCAGCATCACCGTGACTCCGGTCAACGATGCGCCGGTGGCTATCGCGACCACCGCAACGGGTGCTGAAGACCCGGCTTCGGGTATCGAAGTCAAGTTGAGCGCCACGGATGTGGATGGCCTGGCCAACGTCAAGTCGTTCACGGTCGGTACGCCAAGCAATGGCACCTTCTTCACCGACGCGGCGATGACCAAACCGTTTACCGGTAGCATCAACGCCACCAATGGCGAGGCGACGCTGTACTTCAAGCCGAACCTGAACTTCAACGGTACTGCCAGCTTCACTTACACCGCGACCGACAGCGGCAACGCGGACGGCAGCAACCCACTGACTTCGCCTGCGATCGGCGGCACCATCACCGTGACCCCGGTCAATGATGCGCCAGTGGCCATAGCGACCACGGCGACCGGTGCCGAAGACCCGACATCGGGCATTGCCGTCAAGCTGAGCGCGACCGATGTGGATGGCCTGGCTAACGTCAAGTCGTTCACCGTCAGCACGCCTACCAATGGCACCTTCTTCACCGATGCGGCGATGACCAAGCCGTTCACTGGCAGCATCGATGCCAGCAACGGTTCGGCGACCCTGTACTTCAAGCCAAACTTGAACTTCAACGGCACCGCCAACTTCACCTACACCGCCACCGACAGCGGCAACGCCGACGGCAGCAACCCACTGACCTCGGCACCGGTAGGCGGCAGCATCACCGTGACCCCGGTCAACGACGCACCTGTGGCCATCGCCACCACCGCGACCGGCGCTGAAGATCCGTCTTCGGGTATCGAAGTCAAGTTGAGCGCCACCGATGTCGATGGTCTGGCTAACGTCAAATCCTTCACCGTCAGCACGCCTACCAACGGTACCTTCTTCACCGACGCGGCGATGACCCAGGCGTTCACCGGCAGCATCGATGCCAGCAACGGCGAGGCCACGCTGTACTTCAAGCCGAACCTGAATTTCAACGGCACGGCGAGCTTCACCTACACCGCGACCGACAGCGGCAACGCTGACGGCAGCGGCGTACTGACCTCGCCTGCGGTCGGCGGCACCATCACCGTGACCCCGGTCAACGATGCACCTGTGGCCATCGCCACCACCGCAACCGGTGCCGAAGACCCGACCTCGGGCATCGCCGTCAAGTTGAGCGCCACCGATGTCGATGGTTTGGCCAACGTCAAATCCTTCGCGGTCAGCACGCCTACCAACGGTACGTTCTTCACCGATGCCGCGATGACCAAGGCCTTCACCGGCACTATCAACGCGACCAACGGCGAGGCCACGCTGTACTTCAAGCCGAACCTGAACTTCAACGGCACCGCCAATTTCACCTACACCGCCACCGACAGCGGCAACGCTGATGGCAGCGGCGTACTGACCTCGCCTGCGGTCGGCGGCACCATCACCGTGACCCCGGTCAACGATGCGCCAGTGGCCATTGCGACCACGGCGACCGGTACTGAAGATCCGTCTTCGGGTATCGAAGTCAAGTTGAGCGCCACCGATGTGGATGGCCTGGCCAACGTCAAGTCGTTCACTGTGGGTACGCCTACCAACGGTACGTTCTTCACCGACGCCGCGATGACCAAGCCATTCACTGGCTCCATCAACGCCACCAACGGCGAAGCGACGCTGTACTTCAAGCCGAACCTGAACTTCAACGGCACCGCCAACTTCACCTACACCGCCACCGACAGCGGCAACGCTGATGGCAGTGGCGTACTGACCTCGGCACCGGTTGGCGGCAGCATTACCGTGACCCCGGTCAACGATGCACCGGTGGCCATTACCACCACCGCAACGGGTGCTGAAGACCCGAGTTCGGGTATCGAAGTCAAGTTGAGCGCGACCGATGTGGATGGTCTGGCTAACGTCAAATCCTTCACTGTCAGTACGCCTACCAACGGCACCTTCTTCACCGATGCGGCGATGACCAAACCGTTCACCGGCAGCATCGATGCCAGCAACGGTTCGGCGACCCTGTACTTCAAGCCGAACCTGAACTTCAACGGCACGGCGAACTTCACTTACACCGCGACCGACAGCGGCAACGCTGATGGCAGTGGTGTACTGACCTCGCCTGCGGTCGGCGGCACCATCACCGTGACCCCGGTCAATGACGCACCTGTGGCTATCGCAACGACCGCGACCGGTGCCGAAGACCCGACCTCGGGTATCCCGGTCAAGTTGAGCGCCACCGATGTCGACGGCCTGGCCAACGTCAAGTCGTTCACTGTGGGTACGCCTACCAACGGTACGTTCTTCACCGACGCCGCAATGACCAAACCGTTCACCGGTAGCATTAACGCCAGCAACGGCGAGGCGACGCTGTACTTCAAGCCAAACCTGAATTTCAACGGCACGGCGAACTTCACCTACACCGCGACCGACAGTGGCAATGCGGACGGCAGCAACCCGCTGACCTCCCCAGCCGTTGGCGGCAGCATCACCGTGACTCCGGTCAACGACGCGCCTGTGGCCATCGCCACCACCGCGACCGGTGCCGAAGATCCGACCTCGGGGATCGCCGTCAAGTTGAGCGCGACCGATGTGGATGGCCTGGCCAACGTCAAGTCCTTCACCGTCAGCACGCCTACCAACGGTACGTTCTTCACCGACGCCGCGATGACCAAGCCGTTCACCGGCAGCATCAACGCGACCAATGGCGAGGCCACGCTGTACTTCAAGCCGAACCTGAACTTCAACGGCACGGCGAACTTCACTTACACCGCCACCGACAGCGGCAACGCCGATGGCAGCAACCCACTGACCTCGCCAGCGGTCGGCGGTGCTATTACCGTGACCCCGGTCAACGATGCGCCTGTGGCCATTGCGACCACGGCGACCGGTGCCGAAGACCCGACCTCGGGGATCGCCGTCAAGTTGAGCGCCACCGATGTCGACGGCCTGGCCAACGTCAAGTCGTTCACCGTCAGCACGCCTACCAACGGTACGTTCTTCACCGACGCCGCGATGACCAAGCCGTTCACCGGCACCATCAACGCAACCAACGGCGAGGCGACGCTGTACTTCAAGCCGAACCTGAACTTCAACGGCACGGCGAACTTCACCTACACCGCCACCGACAGCGGCAACGCCGATGGCAGCAACCCGTTGACCTCGCCAGCCGTTGGCGGCGCCATTACCGTGACCCCGGTCAACGACGCGCCGACCCTGGACCTCAACACTGCTGACGGCGCAACCAAAACCGGCTACAACGGCGCCCTCACCGAGCGTGCGAGCGGCGGCGTGGCGATTACCGGCAGCGTCAACATCGCCGATGTCGACAACAGCCAGATGCAAAGCGCGACCATCACCCTGAAGAATGCCAGCGTGGGCGATCAGCTCACCTCGAGCCTGGTCAACGTTGGTGGCACTTACAACGGCATCACCGTGACCAAGGTCGGCACCGACACCAGCGGTAAAATTGTGCTGACCCTGTCGGGCGCGGCCGATTCGAGCAGCTACAAGACGCTGATCGAGTCGTTCCAGTTCTCCAACGGCAGCAAGTACCCAACCACCGGCGATCGCACCATCGAGATCTCGGTCAAGGACAACGCCGGTGCCGACAGCCTGAACTCGAACGTGGCCACCAGCACCATCACCGTGGCGCCACAGCCCTACGTGATTACCGAAGGCGGCGGCAGCGACGATGTCATCAACCTGAGCAGCTCCAACGTCAACAACATGGTAGTGGGCGATAAAGGCGGCATCGTCACCCCGGGCAGCAACTACAACATCGCGTTTATCGTCGACACCTCGGGCAGTATCGGCGACAAGTCCATGAACTCGATCAAGACCCAGCTCTCGACCCTGTTCGACACCTTGATCAGCAATGCCAACAAAAGCGACTCCGGCATCGTCAAGGTGCTGCTGATCGACTTCGATACCAAGGTCGAGGCCCAAGTCTCGGTCAACCTCGCCGACCAGGCTGCCGCCAAGGCTGCCCTGCAGGCGGTGCTGAACCAGATGTCGTCGAACCCGAACGACCTGACCAACTATCAGGATGCGTTCAACAGTGCGGCGGCCTGGTTCAAGAGCAGCGAAGCCACCAGCAACGCGGGCGCAAAAAACCTGACGTACTTCATTACCGATGGCGCGCCGAACATCTACAACGCGACGTATGGCGACGCGAACCTGGGCACGACCCGGTACTGGGGCGGTGGCAACAACGTCTACTTCGATGACAAGGTCAACAACTCGACCTATGCCCTGAACAAAGGCATCGTGGTCACCGCAACGATCAATGGCAGCACCCAGGTCATTGTCGATGCCGATGGCAAGGTCTACTCGTATGACTACCGCGGTACGCAGACCTTTGAGGGTTATGTGGTGGCCGGCAGCAACGGCGGCTTCGACATCGCCGGGTATGCCAGCGGCAGCAACACGGCGCTCAACCTGGCCAAGACGGCCTATAACGACCTGTCCAACGCGGTCACCGACAAAGTCGTGGTGGAAGCCATCGGCCTGGGCTCCGACATCAACAAAAGCGTGCTGCAGCAGTTCGACACCGACAAAGTCGTCACCACCATCGACACCGCCAAGCTGACCGACGCCATCACCGGCCACACCGCCGATGCCGGCGCCGACACCATCAACGGCGGCTCGGGCAACGACATTCTGTTCGGTGACCTGATCAGCTACAAAAACCTCGAGGGCGGTTCCGCACTCAAGCAATTTGCAGCTGACCAACTGTCCAAGCCGGTGGATCAGATCGACGACCGTGCCCTGCATCAGTTCATCACCGAGCACGTCGCTGACGTCGGTGCGCTGGCCAGTGCCTCGAACATCTACGGCACCAAGGACGGCGCTGACACCCTGATCGGCAATGCCGGCGACGACATCCTGTTCGGCCAGGGCGGCAACGACAAGCTCTATGGCGGCGCGGGCAACGACATCCTGGTCGGCGGCAAGGGTGATGACATCCTCTCCGGCGGCGCAGGGGCCGATACCTTCGTCTGGCTCAAAGGGGATACCGGCAACGACGTCATCACTGACTTCAAGCACTCCGAGGGCGACAAGCTGGACCTGTCCGACCTGCTGCAAGGCAATAACGACAACAACCTGTCCAGCTACCTGAAGCTGACCACCGACTCGTCGGGTACTTCAACCCTGCAAGTCAGCAGCACCGGGTCGTTCACCGCCAATGGCGGCGGCACTGCGGACGTCACGATCAAGGTCGAGGGCGCCAGCTGGGGCAGTGGCAGCAGCGCGATCAACAACCTGATCGCCGGTGGTGACCTGACCGTCAAGCACCACGACTGATCGCCAGGGGTCGCCAATCTTTCGGGACTGGCGACCGGTTGGCATCAGCCTCGGGCAAATGTGTGTAATCTCTGCGGGTGCTGCGTGCAGCGCCCGCAGGGATTTTTTTATTGGGAGAACGCTGATGTTCTACGTGCAACGTGATCAACAAGGCGCACTGGTGCGCGTCGAGGCGGTGGCCTATGCCGAAGCCACCGAGACGCTGCCGGCTGACCACCATGAGATCCAGTCGTGGTTTGCCAATGACGTGATCGAGACCAGCCTCAAGCAGCTCAAGCACAGTGACCTTGAGATGATCCGGGTACTTGATGACTTGATCCAGGTGCTGACCAGCAAAGGCGTGATCCGCGTCACTGACCTGCCGCCAGCGGCCCAGGCCAAGTTGATGGATCGGACCCAGGCACGGACGGCGCTGGGCGGGTTGAATCATCTGATCGACGATGACGAAACCGGTTTGATCTGATTGCCTCGCGCCTCCTTCACGGCTTGCCCGTCAAGGAGGCGTGACCTTCAAGGCTTCACTTCCAGGGCGCTGGTTCACCGAACAGCTGGCCTTGCACCCCTTCTATGCCCATCTCGCGGATCACCCGCAATTCACCCTCGGTTTCCACGCGCTCGGCAATCAGCGGCAGGTCAATGCTGTGGGCGGCGCGCTGGATGGCTTCGATAAACAGACGCTTGTGGCTTTCCTGGTCGATGGCGCGGATGTAGCTGCCGTCGATTTTCAGGTAGGCCAGGCCCAGGTGCGCAAGGTTGCCGATCATGCTGAAACGGCCACCGAAGCGCTGCAGGCTGAGGCTGTAGCCCAGGCTGTGGATCCGCCGGTTCAGGTGCTCCAGTTGGGCTTGCTCGGGCACTTGTTCTTCGCCGATTTCCAGGGTCAGGCGTGACCCCAGTGCCGGGTGCTGGGCCAGCAGCTCGAACACCCGCTCCAGGGCCTGCGGGTCATTCAGGGTGGCGGCCGAAAGGTTCAGGGCCAGGGCCTGGTCGTGGTGCGCCAGATGCTTGAGCACCAGCTCCAGCATCAGCCGGTCAAGCCGCGTCGACCAGCCGAAGCGTTCCATCCACGGCAGGAAGCGGCCGGCGGCAATGGCCTGGCCCTGGTTGTCCAGCAGCCGTGACAGGACCTTGTAGTGCAGCACCTGATGGGTGTCGCTGCTGCTGACCACCGGTTGGAAAAACAACTGGAAGCGCCCTTGGTCCAGCGCCGCATCCAGCAGGGTATGCCAGCTGTGGGAGTCATCGCTGACCGTGCCCGGGGTGCTGTGCTCCAGGCACACCCAGCTCTGCTCGCCACTGCCTTCGGCCTGGGTCAGGGCTTGATCGGCCAGCTTCAGCAGGTCCGCCGAGGCATCGCCCGGGTTGTAGGGCGCAAGCCCGATGTGGGCCACGATCGGCATATCGGTGGCGCCGGTTTCGCGCAGGCTCTGCAGGGTGCTTTCCAGTTCCTGGGCCAGTTGCAGCGCTTCGTCGCGCACCAGGCCGGGTGCCAGCACCGCGAACTCGCCGCCACGGCTGCGGGTGATCAGGTTATGGGTTTCCGGGTACTTGGCGCAGGTCCGCACCAGTTGCTGGCCCACCGCCTGCAACAACTGGTCGGTGCGTTGGCCGCCCAGGCGCTGGTTGAGGCCGGCCAGGTCATTGACCCGCAACATCAGCAGGTAGCCGGAGCTGGCCTCCTCCTGGTTGCTGACCCGGGAGTGCAGCTGCATTTCGAAATAACGTCGGTTGGCCAACCCGGTCAGGCTGTCCTGGTAAGACTCCACCCGCAGCTTCTCGCTGCGCTCGGTCTGTTCGATGAACAACGCCTTGAGCTTCTCCACCATCTGGTTCATGGCCTGTACCACCCGGCGCAACTCGGGGGTGCGCGGCAGGTCGGGCAGGCTGAGAAACTCGCGCCGGGCGATGGCATGGGACTGCTCGACCATATAGTCCAGCGGCTTGAGCTGACGGCGCAGCAGCAAGGCCCCCAGGACCGCGCTCAGGGCGCCGCAGACCAGCAGCCAGCCCAGGCTGCCCAATGCGCTCTGCCAGAGCTTGGCCAGGGCGAACATCGGGTGGCTGACCACCTCGACCCGCGCGGCCTGCTGCCAGCCTCGGCTGACGATGGCATCGCCGCCCGCCGGCGCGAGGCCGATCATGTTCACGAACCAGGCCGGCACGCCACTGGCATCCGGCTCGGCGGCACGCTCCACCAGCACCTGGTTATTGCTCAGGTCGATCACACGGATGCTGGCGTAGTAGCCGCTGTCGAAAATCGAGCTGACCATCAACTCGGTCATCGCCGGGTCATCGATGTTCGGCGTCAGCGACAGGGCTAGCGCGGTGGCCGCGTCCTGGGCGTGGGAGCGCAACTGATTGACGTACTGCGCCCGCGAACTTTCCAGGCTGACCATGAAGCTACCGCTGAACGCGACCACGAGAAACACACAGATAGCGATCAGCAATTGTTTGAACAGTGACATCGTGGCTCCTGTTAATTATCCGAACTGGCCGGAAACCCTTCGGCGGTCATTTTCTTCAAGACATCCTGCCAACGCGACAGGCGCTTGGTGTCACCGACTTTCTTGTTGCCCGCCGCCCCCGTCAACCACAGCCCCTCGCCGTTGAAGGCGTAGACGGGCAGCAGGTCGGGGCGCTGGCTGGCGGGCAGAATAGGGTCCATCAGGCTGTCCAGCACCAGGGGCATGGCTTCGGGGCTGGAATAATAGGTCAGGACCATATGCGCGCGGTTCTGGCGCAAGGCCTTGACGTAGGTGATGCGCAACTTGTCGGCCGCGACACCAAGGTGGCGCAGGCTGAAATACTTGGCGATGGCGTAGTCTTCACAGTCGCCGGCCCCTTTCCACAGGGACTGGATGGGCGTGGCCCAGTAATCCGTCTCGTGCCACAGGTCGATGTCTTCCTCGTAGCGCAGTTGACGGTTGAAGAACAGGTTGACCACCTTGAGTAGCTCCGTCTCGCTGACCTGTTTCTGCGTCGCGAGCAGTTGCTGCCAGGCATCGATCCGTTGCCGCCCCGGGCCCAGCGGCCCATAGAGCGCCTCGGCGCGGCGGCTGATCTGGCTGAAATCCCAATCGGCAAGCAAGTCGCCCAGCAGGCTGCCACCCAGTAACAGGGCGATGGCAAGACCATACAGGATCCGAGGGAGTTTAAAGCGTATCGCCACTGCGATTATCCAAGCTTGCAGCATTGAAGGTGCGGCCATGTTGCGGGTATGCCGGGCAAAAAACAATGGCACAGTGAAATCACTTCCGCCAACGGTCCGCCCCCTCACCGCCCCAGCAAAACACCCTGTAGCCGCTACCGAGGCACGAGACTGCGCTGGCTGGCATGAACGCCGAGTAAGGTGGGTTATTTGGACGGGCCAGCACAGCCTGCGGCAGCGGCTACAGGGGAGGTGCGCTGGCCATTGTCGGGTGGCGGATTGCGGCGATGGCTAATCGTTGAGCTGGACGATGCCCTTGCGCACGGCAAACATCACCAGCCCGGCGATATCGTGGATCCGCAGGCGATGCATCATCTGCGAGCGATGGGCCTCGATGGTCTTCACGCTCAGGCCCAGGCCCTGGGCGATATTGCGCGTGCTTTCGCCCCGGGCGATCAGGCGCAGGATCTCCAGCTGGCGCGCCGTGAGCACCTTGTTCGGCGCCTTGAGGCTGGGTTCATGCTGGCGCTTGATGGCGTGGTTGATCACCAGGGGCACTACCGCCGAGGACAGGTACTGCCCGGCCTGGCGCAGGGTCTCCAGGGCCAGCTCCAGCTCGATCACACTGGCACTGCGCAGCAGGTAGCCGTGGGCCCCCAGTTGCAGGCACTGCATGACGAAGGGACTGTCGGTGTGCATCGACAGCACCAGCACCCGGCTGGCGGGTGAACTCAGGGACAAGGTCTTCAGCAAGTCGATACAGGCGTGGCGCTCCAGGACCAGGTCCAGCAGCACGATTTCCGGCAACAGGCGTGAGGCCAGCTCGATGGCGCTGTGGCTGTCGCCGGCTTCGGCGATGACTTCATATTCGGTTTTCTTCTCCAGCAAGGCCCTCATTCCGGCACGGACCACCGGGTAATCGTTGGCAAGCAAAATTCGACACAGCATAGGCTTCAGCCCAGTCACATGGATAAGGGCACAACGCCAAGGCGTTGCAGTATTTTTATAGCCGGCGTGATCGCCTTGATGAATTGCAGACTGCCAAAGCCGGGGTCAGGCAGTGGGCCAGCCTGCGCCCCTGACCGCTGTGCAATGCAACACACCGGCCAGGCCGAGCACGGCGACCCAGGCGTCGTCGATGATCCCGCTGCGCCGCCCGGTTATCCGCGCAGGGTGCCGCACCCGGCCAGGCCAGCCTCAGGTGTGGCGCGGGCTGCTGGCGAATTGCTGGATCAGTTTCGGCACATGGGACAACGGCTCGACCTGTTGCGCGGCGCCCATGCGAATGGCCTCCCTGGGCATGCCGAAAATCACGCAGCTGGCCTCGTCCTGGGCCACGGTATGGGCGCCATTTTCGCGCATGGCGAGCAAGCCCCGCGCGCCGTCGTCGCCCATCCCGGTCATGATGATCCCCAGGCTGTTGGGCCCGGCCTGCCGCGCCACCGAGCGGAACAACACATCCACCGCGGGCTTGTGCCGGTTGACCGGCGGCCCGTCGAGCACCTCGACCTGGTAATGCGCCCCGCTACGCTTGAGCTGCATGTGCAGGCCACCCGGCGCCAGCAGCGCCAGGCCATCGTGCACGCGATCCAGGTGCCTGGCCTCGCGTACTTCGATCTGACACAGGCTGTTCAGACGCCGGGCAAAATCGGCGGTGAACTTCTCCGGCATATGTTGAACGATCACAATCCCGGGACAGTCACGCGGCAACTGGCGCAAGACAAACTCCAGCGCCTGGGTGCCGCCGGTGGAACAGCCCAGGGCGACGATGCGTTCGGTGGTGCGCAACAGGCTGATGGGCGCAACGGCAGGGCTTGGCGGCGCCACCCGAGGAGCGCTGGGCAAGACCCGGGGACGGCTGCGGGCGCCCTCCTCGACCTTGCGGATCAGCTCGCTGGCCAGTTGCTCCAGGCTTTGCTTGAGCCCCAGCCGGGCCTTGGTGAACACCCCGACCGCGCCGGCAGCCAGGGCCTCGACCGCGACACTGTTGCCCTGCTCGGTGAGGGTCGAGCAGATGATGGTCGGGGTCGGGCGCTCGCTCATGATCTGCCGCAAAAACGTCAGGCCATCCATGCGCGGCATCTCGATATCGAGGATCAGCACGTCCGGCCATTCGCGGCGCATCTTGTCGATGGCGTACAGCGGGTCGGCGGCCAGGCCGATCACCTCGATCCCCGGGTGGTTGCCCAGGCAGGTGCTGAGGACCTGACGCACCAAGGCCGAATCATCGACGATAAACACCTTGATCACCGCCCACCCGCCCGTGCCGGCAGCGCGCCCGAGGCATTGCGCTGGCAGGCCACGACGCCGCTGCGGCCGTCGACCTGCAGGCGCCGGTAGTGCTCGCCATTGAGGTCGCAGTAATCGAGCGACCAGTTGCGCAGGCTGAATTGCTCCCGGGCGAAGGCGCTGTTGCTGTGGCCGACCTTGCGCCCGCCCGCCGGTTCGAAGCGCACCAGGCTGCCACCGCCGAACAGCCCCTTGCGGTACTCGCAGGGGCGCGTGCCGTGGCGCAGCATATCGGCATGGATACGCTTGAACACCGCCTCGCCGTAGCGCGTGTCGAGGCCGTTGCGCGCCTGCGGATCGCTCGGCAGCAGGTAGTGCGAGACCGCCAGCAGGCGCCAGCGCGGGTGCCACAGGACCACCGACACGCAACTGCCGAGCAGGGTGCTGACGGTGCCCTCGTGACGGCCGAAGAAATACTCGCCAGGGTTGAGGAACAAGGCCGGTTTCATAAATGCTGGTACACCGAAGGACTGAGCAGGCGCAGCGGCAGGCCGAAGCCATGAATGCTTTCGGCGTGGCCGATAAACAACAGGCCGCCGGGCACCAGTTGCTCCACCAGGCGGCGTACGATGCGCTGCTTCTCGTCGTTGTCGAAATAGATCAGCACATTGCGCAGGAAGATCACCTCGAACGGCCCCACGCCCTCGGGCAGGGGCTGTACCAGATTCACCTCGCGCAGGCTGACCCGCTGGCGCAGCGCGGCCTGGACCCGAAAGCGCCCGTGCATGGCCCCGACGCCATTCAGGCAATAACGGTGCAGCCAGCCCTCGGGGAAATGCCGGGCCTGGGCCAGGTCGTAGATACCGCTGGCGGCGCGTTCCAGCATGCTCAGGCTCAGGTCGCTGGCCAGGATCGACCAGTCCTGGGTGGTCCCGTGCTCACTGACCGCCATCGCCAGGCTGTAGGGCTCTTCACCGGAGGAACAGGCCGCGCTCCAGATCCGCAGCGCGCCTTTGCGCTTGGCCAGCCACTGGCCAAAAAAAGCGAAATGCGCCGGTTCGCGAAAGAAGTAGGTCTCGTTGGTGGTCAGCAGGTCCACCACCAGCCGGCGCTCGGCCAGGTGTTGCGGCTGCTCCAGCAACTGCAGGTACTGCTCGTAGCCCGGCAACTGGTAATGGCGCAGGCGCTTCATCAGGCGCCCGGCCACCAGCGGCCGCTTATTGGCCGCCAGGGCGATGCCCGAAGCCTCGAGCATCAGGCGTTGCAGCAGGCGAAACTGGCTGTCGGCCAACTCCGGCAGCCGCAGGCCCGGCACGGGCTCAGCGGCCATTGAGCACCGCAAGGCTCAGTTGGGAAATGTCGTCGAGGGACAGCACCTGGGCGATCGCCAGGATGATGGTGAAGCCCTCTTCGCCCCGGGCCATGCCGGCGATGAAATCAGTGCGGATGCCAACACCGAACGGCGGTGCCGGCACCACTTGGGACGGGTCGATATCCAGCACCGCGTCCACCGCGTCCACCACCAGACCGATGCGTTGCACGCTCTCGCCCAGGGCCAGCTCGATGATCACGATGCAGGTGCGATTGTCCGGCCGGGTCAGCTCGAAACCAAAGCGCGCGGCCAGGTCGAGCACCGGCACCACGTTGCCGCGCAGGTTGATCACGCCATGGATAAAAGCCGGCATCATCGGTACCGCGGTGACGTGGGCGTATTCGATGATTTCCCGCACCAGTTCGATGGGCAAGGCATAGGCCGCCTCGCGCACGCGAAACGACAGGTGCTGGATCCGGGTGGCCAGGGCGCTGTCCGCGACAGCGCTGGAGTGCAGTGAGGTCATGGGCAGGTCACTCAGTTGAAGCTGACGAACTGGCCTTCATCGACCGCCGTCCTGCTTTTGCTCCAGCTTGCCGGCGCACTCTTGAAAGACTCCGGGCCACGGGCTTGAGGGCGCTGGGCACCGAGGGCGTCCTGCTCGAAGCGGAAGAAGCCGATCAACTCCTGCAATTGCCCGGCCTGGGCGTTCATTTCTTCGGCGGTGGCGGCCAGCTCTTCCGAGGCCGCGGCGTTCTGCTGGGTGATCTGGTTCATCTGGCCCATGGCAATGTTGATCTGCCCGGCCGCGCCGTTCTGCTCCTGGGAGGCAGCGGTGATTTCCTGCACCAGGTCCGAGGTGCGCTGGATATTGGGCACGATCTCCCCCAGCAGACGCCCGGCCTGTTCCGCCAGGTGCACGCTGCTGCTGGCCACCTGGCCGATCTCCTGGGCCGCGACTTGGCTGCGCTCGGCGAGTTTGCGCACCTCGGCGGCAACCACCGCGAAGCCCTTGCCATGGTCACCGGCGCGGGCCGCTTCGATGGCCGCGTTGAGCGCCAGCAGATTGGTCTGGTAGGCGATGTCGTCGATGATGCTGATCTTGTCGGCAATCTGCTTCATCGCCAGCACCGTGTCGCTCACCGCGCCACCGCCCTGCACCGCATCGTTGGCGGCCTTGCCGGCAATGCCGTCGGTGATCTTGGCGCTCTCGGTGTTCTGGGTGATGGAGGCCGACATCTGCTCCACCGAGGCACTGGTCTGCTCGACGCTGGCCGCCTGCTCGTTGGCGGCCTGGCTCAGGGATTGCGAAGTCGAGCTGACTTGCTCCGACGCCGAAGACAATGCATCGGCTGCGCTGCGCACATCGCCGAGGATGCTGCGCAGGCGCAGGGTCATGTTCTGCATGGCACTGAGCAATTGCCCGGTTTCATCCTTGCTGGTGACTGCCAGATCCTGGCTCAGGTCGCCGGCGGCCATGCGGTTGGCCGCCGCCACTGCGCCGTTGAGCGGACGGGTGATGCTGCGGGTGACCAGCACCCCGATCAGCATGCCCATCAAGGTGGCCACCGCCACCAGCGAGATCATCTGCACCCGGGAGTTGGCGGCAATGTCGCTGATCTGCTGGTTGGCTTCGCTGGCCCGCTCCTGCTTGTGCCGGGTCACCTGGCCGATCATCTGGTCCACTGCGTCGCCACTGACCACAGCCTTGGGCAGCAGGTCGGTGATGTCGCTGGTCTCCTGCAACTGCCCGGATTGCTGATGCATGCCCAGCACCTGCTGCACCAGCTCCTGGTACTCCTTGAGCGGGCCTTGCAGCTGGTCGATCTTGG
The DNA here is from genome assembly GCF_059862355.1 of Pseudomonas sp. MF09150. Lineage (NCBI taxonomy): Bacteria > Pseudomonadati > Pseudomonadota > Gammaproteobacteria > Pseudomonadales > Pseudomonadaceae > Pseudomonas > Pseudomonas sp. MF09150. Next base: position 720,859 of record NZ_JCBCUS010000001.1, read on the forward strand.
CCTGACCTTCCTTGGTGATAAAGCTGGTGCGGGCCTTGGCGATCAGGCTCGCGGTCTGTTCCAGGGCGGCACGCGCCTGACTGGCGGCCTGCTCGCGCCCGGACTGGCTGGTGGCCAACAGGCTGTGGCGCATCGAGCGCCCGGCAGTGATCAGTTGGATATTGGCCTCCTGCAACTGGCTCAGGCCGGTGACGTCCAGCTCGTACATCCGGTCGGACAGGTCATTGACCTGCTCCAGGTTGCGGATGCCGATAAACCCGATGGCGGCGGTCAAGGCCACCACCACCAGGAACCCCAAGGTCAACCGGATGCCTATCTTCATGTTGCGAATGAACTGCATGGTGTTTCTCCTGAAAGGCTAGGCAAGGGTTTCTGCAAGGCCGAGTGCCGGCCGCGGGGCCCCGTCGATGCGGGTTTGCAGGTGTCGAAAGAGGCTGGGGATATCAAGAATCAGCGCCACATGACCGGAGCCGAGAATGGTCGAGCCGCTGATGCCGCGCAGGTGGCGAAACATCTGGCCCAGGGGTTTGATCACCGTCTGCAGCTCGCCCTGCAGGTGGTCGACGATCAGCCCAGCCTGTTGCCGGCCCTGGCTGACCACCACGATATTACGCCGCCGCACGCCACTGTCGGGCAGGCCGAAATGGCGGTCCAGGGCGATACAGGGCAAGGGTTTGCCGCGCAGGTCGAGGTAGCCGTAACCGCCCTCGAAGGCGCTGTCGCTGGCCTCCATGCATTCGGTGACCATGTCCAGCGGGATCACGAAACTGTCGTCGCCCACCCCCACCAGAAAGCCGTCGATGATCGCCAGCGTCAGCGGCAGGCGCACACGAAAGGTGCAGCCCTGGCCGGCGCTGGAGTCGATCTCGATGACCCCGCGCAACTGGTCGATGGCGCTGCGCACCACGTCCATGCCCACGCCGCGTCCGGAGAGGCTGGACACCTGTTCGGCGGTGGAGAATCCGGCTTCGAAAATCAGCAGGTGGATCTGCTGCTCGCTCAGTTGCGCGTCGGCCTCGACCATGCCCCTGGCCACGGCTTTTTCGAGGATGCGTGCAGTGTTCAGGCCGCGTCCGTCGTCGCTGATTTCCAGCACGATCATCCCTGAGTCGTGATAGGCGTTGAGGCTCAACTTGCCCTCGGCAGGCTTGCCCAGCGCCAGGCGTTCCTCGGGGGTTTCGATGCCGTGGTCGATAGCGTTGCGCACCAGATGGGTCAGGGGGTCGGCGATTTTGTCGATCACCGACTTGTCCAGCTCGGTCTCGCCGCCGCGGATGCTCAGCTGGATCTTTTTTTCCAGCTCCTGGCTGACATCGCGCACCACGCGGTGAAACCGATTGAACGTCTCGCCGACCTCGACCATGCGCAGCTTCAGCGCGCTGTCGCGGATCTGCTCCACGTACTGGAACAGCGCCTGGGTGCTTTCGATGCAGGCCGGGTCGCCATTGCGCCGGGCCTGCATCTGCGCGCCGGCAGTGCTGATCACCAGCTCCCCCACCAGGTTGATCAACTCATCGAGCTTGTGCGCCGCAACCTTGACCAGGGCGGTGTCCTGGGGCCGGCGCTCGCGATTGGCCACGGTCATGGCGGGCGCGGCCAGTGGCGGCGCGACAGGTGCCACGGCCGGTTCCGCGGCGGCTGGCAGGGGTTCGAGGGGCACGATGCCCAGGCTGCAGAAGTCCTCGATAAACTGGAACACCTCGCGGATCTGCGCCTCGCTCGCGGTGCTGCGCAAGGTCAGCTCCAGGCCCAGGTAACAGCTCTCGGGATCGAAGCTGTGCAGGTCCGGCAACTGCCGGGTCAGGGTCTGCAGGGTGACGATGTCCCCCAGGCGCTTGAGGTAGCGCAAAAACGCCGCCGGGTCGAAGCCATTGCGCAACAGGTCCTGGGCAAAGCCGATGGAGATCTGCCACAGCACCGCGTCGCCCTCGGCTTCAGCCAGGGCCGTGCCGGGCTCGTCGGCTTGCTCCAACGAAGGGCTGTGGGGGGCCAGGTCCTGGGCTTCGGCCAAGGCCGTCAGCAGGATCGCCTGCTGCCCCTGGTCGGTGTCGAGCAGGCCGCTGTCGGGGTCGACGCGCTCGATCATGGCAGTGAGCTCATCCATGCAACTGAGCATCAGCGAGGTCAGGGCCGGCGTCAGTTGGCGCTGGCCGTCGCGCACCGACATCAGCAGGCTTTCCAGGTGATGGGTCAGGCTGACCAGGGGCGTCAGCGAAAAGATCCCCGCCGAGCCCTTGAGCGTATGCACGGCGCGAAACAGGCTGTTGATCGCCGCGTCATCCTGCGGGGCGCTTTCCAGGCACAGCAAGCTGTCTTCAGCGTCCTTGAGCAGGTCGCGCCCTTCGCTGAGAAAACCCTGGAGCAACTGGTTCCACTGGTCGCCACTGAGCATCGCTCAATCCTCGGTTGGTGCTGCGGGGTACAGGGTTTCCAGGCGCAGCAGCTCGATCAGCTCATGCACCTGCGGCGCGCAGCCGACCACGCTGACCGGGCTGCCGTTGCTCGACAGGTTGCGTTGCAGCACCAGCAGCAACTGCACGCCGGCGCTGTCGAATTCTTCGATCGCACTCAGGTCCAGCTGCCAGGCCGGGGCGTCGAAGGGCAGCAACTGCAGGAGCGCTTCCCGGGCCTCGCCCACCTGATAGATGGTCAGGTCGCCGGCCACCTGCAACCGGGCCGGGCCGTCGAAGGCCGAGGGCGTCAGCGTGAACACCGGCTCAACCCAGCAACTTGTCGACCGCCGCCAGCAACTGCTGGGGCTGGAACGGCTTGACGATCCAGGCCCTGGCGCCGGCCGCCTGGCCTTCGGCCTTCTTCGCCTGCTCGCTTTCGGTGGTGAGCATGATGATCGGCGTGAAGCGGTATTCATTGCGCGCCTTGACCGCCTTCACCAGGCCGATGCCGTCGAGGTTGGGCATGTTCACGTCGCTGATGATCAGGTTGACCTTGCGCCCATCCAGCTTGCTCAGGGCATCGCGCCCATCGCAGGCCTCGATCACCTCATGCCCGGCCCCGGTGAGGCTCATCTTTACCAGTTGGCGCATCGACAGCGAGTCGTCGACGATCAGAATTGTCTTGGCCATATGCCGCTCCTTGGGAAATGAAAACGCTTGAAAGTCGGGGCCCTAGAAAAACGTCACCTCGTTCACAGTCGCGCCCTGGGACTGGCCGTGACGCTCTTCATGGGTGGTAAATCGCTGGCGCTGGCGTTCGAGCCAGGCCTTGGGGTCGTGCAGGCTCGGGTCATCCTGGTCGATGGCCGCCAGCAGTTGCCGCAGGTCCAGCTGTACGTGGTCGAGCATCTGGTCGGTGCGGTCCTGGAACTGCAGGTTGACCATGATCGCCTGGATGTCGTGCTGGGTATCTCGAGCCTCGCGCTGCAACGCCCCGGAGACGTCGGACAGCTGATTGAGGTTGTCGCCCAGGCGTGCCATGACGTCGCTTACCGAGCGGTTAAGGAAGTCCAGGTTGCTCTGCTCGCTGTTGCCCAGCTCGGCCGCGGCGGCAATCGTGTCCTGGATCGCGTGGTTGATTTCACCGACCTTGGCGTCCATCCCCTGCCCGGTTTCCGCCGACAGCGTGGACAGCTTGCGCACTTCATCGGCCACCACCGAAAAGCCCCGCCCATATTCCCCGGCGCGGGCGGCTTCGATGGCCGCGTTGAGGGCCAGAAGGTTGGTCTGGCTGGCAATGTCCTGGACCCGCTTGGCCATCTGCTGCAACTGGCTGGTGTAGGTGTCGAGGTGGCTGATGGTGCCGAGCAGTTCCTGTTGACGCTGGCTGCTGGCCTGAAACGAGGCGCTGACTTCGTGCAGCCGCTGGTTGGCGTCGCGCAGGCTTTCGCCCACCCCGCCGCTGCCGAGCACGCCTTCGGAACTGCTCAGGCTGCCGTCCAGGCGTGCGGCGATATTGTGGAAGCTGTGGAACAGCTCGGTGATATTGGAGTGCAATAATTCCCGGCTGCGGCCGAGGCTCTCGTGCCAGCTGGGAGCAATGGCCAGCACCAGGTTCTGCAACGGTGACGCGGCGTTATCGGCGACGACTTCGATCAGCGGTTCGGTCGTTGGCGACACCGGCCGTGGCACCGGGCGCAGACCAATCAGCAGCAGGGCGCTGAAGACAAGAGCAGCTATCGTAAGCGTAGGCGAGGCCAGGATCAGCCCTGTGACACTGAGCGCGAGCCCCAACCAAACCCCTAGATAAATCCGCATTGTCGGCATCCACTGCACCCGTCGAAGTGCGCAGATAGTACCGATGGCACATTGAGATCAACATAAGGATAACCCTTAATCCATTCAGCAGCCCGGGTGCTGGGCACATGACGCTCCCAGCGCATAAAAATTCCGCCGCCCATGCCCGGATCGGTCCAGCCCAAAGCGCTTGCCGCTCGCGCCAAAAAAACCGCGTACAAAAAACTGTCGCTGCTTAGGGAATCGCCTTAAGGGCGCCGCAGGTTTTGGCCTGCACTCGGCCGCGCGACACCCCACGAGCAGCCGGGCCCGCCTGTGCAATTAGGACTGTTCCTATATCCATCGCGCAAAGGAAAACCTAGCCTGCCCGCCGCTACAAACACATCTTGTAAGACGCGGCCAACCGCTTAATCAGGTTAAACACACGCCTAATTCGCAGACTACCGCCCCCATGACGCGCCCATTGACCAACCGCCACCTGAACCCAACCCTGGCTAGTCTGTTACGGGCTGCCGCATTGGTTTGCGCACTGGTGCTGCCCCCCACCGTCCAGGCCGACCTGTCGTTCAACGATGGCCGCACCCGCCTGATTCTCGATGGCCGCCAACAGCGCTGGCCGGTCAACATCGTCAACCTGGGCAAGGAGCCGGCACTGATGCAACTGAGCCTCAACTGGGGCGATAAGCGAGACACCCGGAACATCCCGCTGGCGATCTCCAACCCCTTGCTGCTGATCCAGCCCGGGCAACGCAAATCCATCGAAATCTTTTATCAGGGCCACGGGCTGCCCGATGACCGCGAGACTTACCTGCTGCTCGATGTACTCAAACTGCCCGACGCTGCGGAGAGCGGGACCAACCAATTGCAGATTGCACCGCTGCATCACTTCAAGGTGTTCTACCGGCCGCCGCTAGAAAGGAATCCGGCCAGGGCTGCGGCCGAAGTGAGCTGGAAACTGCTGACCGAACAAGGGTCACCCAAGGCCCTGCTGGCCAACCCTTCGCCTTATCACGTGACCTTCACCGACATCGAGCCCCTCGATGCTCGTCACCAACCCTGTGCACCGCCCACGATCCACCTGATGCTCGCGCCCTTTTCCGAGCAGACCCTGGCCCTGGACTGCAAGCAGCCCCCAACCAGCGTCGACTACCAGGCCATCAGCGACGGCGGCAGCTCCAAGGAACAGCGAGCAAGGCTGTCAAGCAGCAGTAGCCATGGCGAGGTCAAACCTTGAGCCAGAGAATAAACCTGGAAACCGGCGCTTATACATGAACCCATTAAAACTACTATTGATCACACTGTTGCTGTTCGGCTTTATAGAGAACAGCCAGGCGACAATGAATTGTGCTTCGAACGGTATTACCCAGGCATATACCGACATACCCAATACCATCAGCGTGCCCAATGAAGCAGCAGCGGGCACCATTCTTTGGCGCTCCACCAGTACTTCGCTGACCCTTAAATGCAGATTGGACACAAACGACTCATGGCAGTACGTAATGCTCAAGCTTAGCCCTGACGATACGAGTAACAGCAGCCTGGGCCCACATGTCGAGATGGGGGTCAACTACAACGGGACGGACTATCGGTGTTCCCAGACACAAGGCTGCCGGATAAACACCAATGTAAAAATTAACTGCAATACCGGGGGCGATGGCTGCCACGAATATGATGTGCCGATGACTTACAGTCTGTTCCTCGTAAAAAAGAGCGCACCCGGCACCAATAGCAGCGGCCCTATCACCCAACTTATAAACTACAAGGCATTCCAGATAAGCGGCGACAGCCCGGGGATGACGGACCCTAGAAAAAGTTACAGCCTGACTGTACGCAACATGAACCTCATCAACTATATTCTGTGCCCGGCCACGGTAAGTTTCTCCACTCAAAACATCGACTTCGGAACCCTCTACAGTGGGCAAGCCACTCCCAACAAAGTGGCCAGCCACCGCAAACTGACTCTTACTGCCACCAGGCGCTGTAACGACGACACCGTCTTCAGCATGAGCACCTATATGAAGCCTGCCAACTTCAGCACCATCAGCCCCGGCGAAGACCTGCTTATCCCCCATGACGTGAATAACAAGCCCTTCAACTCGGTAGCCTTCGAACTGCGCAGAAACGGCATTCGCATCCCTTTCAACCGGGAATCACCCATGTTCGACGCCAGCAAGGACATATCTCGTAGTCAGGACCTGGAAGCCAACTTGATCTGGCGCACCGACAAACCCAGGATCGGCACGTTCACCGGCGGGGTGATCATGGAGTTCTTCCATCGTTAGGCTGTTTGCAATGCGCCTATCCAGCACACCTACGGCCAATGAAAGCACCCCTTTGTTCAAGGGGCTTGGCCATGTCACTCGCCTGCAACACCCACCCCAGCCCTTTAGCTGCCCCCCCGCATGAGGGCCGGCCAATTGTTTAAAGTCACTCGTTGCCACGCCCACCGGCAAAGGACCAATCCTGTGCCTCGGTGCTGCTGATCACCACCATCACATCCTCCGGGTCCAGCCCCAGGGATTGCTCCAGGCGCTCGACCAACGCCCGGTAAAAACGCCGCTTGGTATCGCCCGTGCGAGGCCGGCCAGCGGTGATCACAATCAGCAGGTAATCGTCAGTGCGCGGTCCGCCCAGGTAGTGCGCATTGAAAATCAACTCGCCAGCTTCATGTTGGTGGATCACCTGAAAGCAGTCGTCTGGCGGCACCTCGAACGCCTCCACCAAGGCCTGATGCACGCCTTCGGACAGGCGTTGCAGGTAGTCCCGGGATTTGCCCCGATGCAGGGAGATACGGGCGAATGGCATGGGCCTTACTCCTGTTCTGCGTCGGGTTGCGGGACAGACTGCTGCTCGCCAGCGGCCTGTTCCAGCAGCATCAAGGCCGAAGCCGCTGTTGGCCAACCGGAGTAAAACGCCAAGTGGGTGATCACTTCGCTCAACTGCGCCGTGCTCACACCGTTGTCACGCGCCCGCTGCAAATGAAAGGGCAACTGCTCCAGCCGATACAGCGCCACCAACGCCGCCACCGTCACCAGGCTGCGCTCCCGTGGCGACAGCTCGGGGCGCTGCCAGATATCACCAAACAATAGGTCCTGGGTCAGTTCGGCGAACTTCCCGGTGAATGTTGGCGCAGGTCGATCTGTTGAGGTCGGGCTCATTGCGAAACTCATGGTTGGCACTCCTGAAATTGAATTTGACGGAGGCAAACTATCAAGCCAGGATCATCCCAAATATCAGATTACTTAAGATCAACAATCCCGATTTACTGGACTATCCCATGCGCCGCCCAACCTTTGATCTCGATGTATTGCGCACCTTCGTCACCGGCACCGAGCTCAACAGCTTCGCCAAGGCCGCCGACCGCCTCGGCCGCTCGACCTCGGCCGTCAGCGCCCAACTGAAAAAACTCGAAGAGCAGGTCGGCAGCCCGGTGCTGATGAAATCCGGCCGTGGCCTGGTGCTGACACCGGTGGGCGAAAGTCTGCTCGGTCAGGCCCGGCACTTGTTGCAGCTCAATGACGATATTTTCGCCGACCTGCAGGCCACGCAAATCGAAGGCAGCGTGCGCCTGGGGTTGCAGGAGGACTTCGGCGAACACCTGCTCAGCGATGTACTGCGGCGTTTTGCCAAGGTCCATCCTCGGGTCACCCTGGAGGTGCGCATCGCCCGCAACACCGAACTGCTGAGCCTGGTCGACAGCGCCCGCCTGGACCTGGCGCTGGCCTGGGACAGCGGAGCACGCACGGCCCACTGCCAGCCCCTGGGCGCCGCGCAAATGCACTGGATCGGTACTCGGGAACTGCCCGAACTGCCGGCATCACAGGAGTCGCCGTTACCCCTGGTGATGTTCGATGCACCCTGCGTGCTGCGCAGCGCCGCGACCCAGGCCCTGGACCAGGCCCGCATCCCCTGGCGCATCGCCCTGACCAGCCCCAGCGTCAGCGGCCTGTGGGCCGCCGTCAGCGCCGGGCTGGGCGTCACCCTGCGCACCCGCATCGGCCTTCCCGCTCATCTGCAGGTTCTCGACGGCCTGCCGCCGCTGCCGACCCTGGGCTACAGGCTGCACCGCGCGCAGCAACGGCCGGCGCCGGAGGTCGAGCAATTGGCGACGCTGATTGCCGCCAGCCTGGAACGCCAGACCGTGGACTAATCAAAGACCTTGGTGATGCGCAACTGCTCGACCCCAAGCCCATGCATATTGGCCGCCTCGCCTTCGCTGCGGCTGTTGGCGAACAACTTGCTGCGCAACATCCTGGCCAGGATCAAGTCGGCATACAGGCTGCCGCTGCCCATCAGGGTATAGGGCGCGGTGTACGGCGGGCGGTGCCTGACCGACTCCGCCACGAACTCCAGTTGCTCGCTGCGGGTGGCCCCATGGGCGGCCCGGGCTTGTTCTTCGAAAGCCGGCAGCAGGCTGATGTTTTCGAAGTCCAGGTCAAACACCTCATCGGCTAACAATCGGAACTCCCTTGGCACGGGCAATACCGTCAAGCGGCCCCTGGACAAGCCCGCCTCGGCACCGGCCAGGCTGGCTTCCAACAGCTTGTCCAGTTCGGCCAGCACCAGAGAGTCATTGCCCGACAAGCGCTGCATACCCCTAGTTACGTGGGCCGCCAGATCGACCCGGGCACTGAGCAAGCGATCAAACGTCAGTTCCGACGTGCACAGTTCGTAGTGGCCCAGGGCTTCACTGACGCAACCACCCTGCACCACCCGCATCAGGGCCTCGAATGTGACGACCCCGGCAATCCCTGCCTGGGAGGCGGTGTGGTGCTCAGGATGGCGATAGTCGTAGCCGAGATCGAATGCATTCCAGCGCATGGACCAGAAGCGGTCCAACTCCTGCGGATCTTCGCACTCAGGTGGCTCGGGTTGTCCGGTCATAGCCCTGAAAGACTTGGCTTGCAGCTCACGGGTAATATCGAGCGTGCGCAACTCACGAACCCCAGACCGGATCACCCTGGTCCTTTCGGCATCCTGCAACCGCCACTCCCGACCGAAGACGCCGCGATTGAAGTAGAAATCGATTTTCTCAAGAGACTCCACCACCTCGTTCGACGCTTTCAGGTCGCTGATCCGATAACCCCGCGCCCACAACACCGCCTGATACTGCAACTGCGGATTGTCGGCATTGAGCAGCACAAACAACGCCAGGCAGGCTTTGTCATCAAAACTGCCGGCCATGCTGTCCAGCGCCCAGAGGCTGCGCCGCAAAGCGTCCTGGAACACCCGGGACGCGCTGATGCGGTCCTCTTCGAAATAGGCGCGCACCCTCAGCCCGCGCAATGCCAGCAAGGCCGACACCGGCTCGGCGGTCACCCCATGGAAATCGAACCCCTGAAGCTCGGGTATTTTCTCGAAAGCCTGGAGCGGCGAATTGAATGGGAAGCGCGCAATCCCCGGCAGACCAGCGCTGGATGGAAGCAGGAACGGACTGGCCGCGCGCACGTTCACCCGGCCTGGGTCAGGCTCGGTGCGGGTGGCCAGCTCGGGGCCGAGATGCTCCAGGATCGTCTGTCGGTCCACGGTTGCGCCATTGCGATTCAATTGCGTCGCCAGCAACACCAACCTCGCCCAGATAAATGTAGGCGATGGCTCGGCGCCAAAGTGGCCGGCAATCATCGCCATAATGGCGCTGTTTTCCACTGAGCCTTCGGCGTTCAGGTCGTGACGGTAAAACCACAGCGACTTCAAGAACGCCCAGAGCTGCGTGGCTTCCTCTTCGCCGCCCTGGGCCTGCGGCATGACCACGGTCCTGATGGTGTCCAGCATCTTGCTGGTTTTTTTGTACGTGCACTTGTGCGCGAAATCCTGTGCACCGACGGAAGCTCTTGCCAGTTCGGTCACGTGCGCGGCGTCTTTCATGGACTCGCTCGACGTCGCCGGATCACAGACCACCACCAGCCGATCGACGCCGCGGGTGAAAGACCCACCGTCGCCATCACTGCCCCCCGCAAAGTCGCCCCAGGCCCCGGTCAGCGCCTTGCAGAAAGCGCTATCGGAGGCCCGGGCATGCAAGGTGATCTTGCACTGCATATAGACCCGGGTCCGGGTATCTCCAAGCTGATGGGTGCAGATGATGTCATCGGTGGCCAGGCCGGACGTCTGGCCCTGGAACTGAATCTGCACCAGCGGCCCAAGGCCCAGGCCGGTCGGATGGCCATTTATCAGCAGCAACAGGTAATAGGCCTGGACCCGATGTTCAAAGCTGTTTCCCGCGCCGCCCGTTGCCTGGGGACTTGCGTATTTCTTGCCGTCAGCCACCACGTTGACCCGCTCCCTGCCTGTTTGATCCGCTGATCCCGAGTACCGCCCTGCCAGGCTCCACCGCCACGCCCTCAGCCATCCACCTGCAGCACCTCGATCCCCTGCTGCCGATACGCCTCGATATCACCCGAGGCCAGGTAGCGCTCGGTGATCATGCTGTGCAGTCGGTTGCAGGGCGCGACGACAAAGGGCTCGACGGCACCCAGTTTGTCGGCGGTGGTGACCGCGATGACCTGGGACGCACTGTCGAGCATGGCCTGCTTGAGCGGCAGCTCATCGAAATGCAACGTGCTGATGCCGACCTGGGGGTGGATCGCGCAGACCCCGGTGAACAGCAGGTCGGCCTTGATGCCCTGGATCAGCCGCAGCGCCTCGTGCCCGGTGGCCGCCATGGTAATCGGGTTGAGCTGGCCACCGGCAAGAATCACTTTGATCCCGCTGTGTTCGGCCAGGGTCATGGCGATCATCGGTGAAGCAGTGACAGCGGTGATCGTCAGCCGGGGCGCCAGGGACTGGGCGATCATCAGGGTGGTGGTGCCGGAATCGAACAGCACGATCTGCCCATCCTCCACCCGTCGCGCCGCGTGTTGCGCCAGCTGACGCTTGATCTCGCTGACTTCCCCCATGCGCGTCAGGTAGTCCTTGCCGGTGTCCCGCGGACGCGGCAGCGCGCCGCCATGCACCCGCTGCACCAGGCCGGCGCTGGCCAGTTCAGCCAGGTCGCGGCGGATGGTGTCTTCGGACACGGCGAAATGCTGGCTCAACTGCGCGGCCATGACCTTGCCGTCGCGTTCGAGCAGCAGCAGGATTTTCTGCCGACGCAGGGAAGGCAGTTCGGCGAGGGAATGTTCACTGTGCATGTTTGTGCCTGCTTATGCGGGTTTGCGCGAGATTAGCCAAACCCGGGGCCGAGCACAATGCGTCGTCGGGGCTTTCTCCGCTGCCCATGGGCAAAGCCGATAACAGGTGGCTATGATTGGCCCCATGACGCCCATTCCCCCGCTCCGTCAACCCTGCCCACCCGGTGCCTGCATCTGCGAGCGCGAGCGCCTGCTCGACCAACCCGAGGCGGACCTGCGCATCCTCGGCCTGACCCGCCAGGAAGAAAAGCGCCTGCTCGAGCGCCTGGAAAACCTCAAGAGCCTGCAGGACCTCGAATTCCTGCAACGCCGGCTCTACGAGCAATTGGGCATCCGCCTGGAGATCGCCCCGGGCTTCAACGAGGTGCGCAGCATGCGCGGTATCGGCATCCATATCGACGAGCTGCCGGGCCTATGTCGCAAGACCCGCCAGTCAATCCCCGCCGCCATTCGCCGCGGCCTGGAAAAAAACCCGGAAATCGCCTACGAACTCCTCAACTCTCGCGACTTGCTGCGTGACGCGTAATTTCAAACCCTGCCTTGCACTCCGTAATCTGCAGGTGTCGCGCCCTGCCCCGGCTGGTTTATGATCGCTCCCCCGCCCCGAGAAAACCCCAGAGTCCCCCATGCCAGGCCGCGTTCAATACCATCAGGTCACGCAAACCCCGGGGCTGGTGCTGGGTGAAGCCGACCTCGGCGGTTTTTGTTTCAAGCGCCACTTCCACCTCGACTTTCACGTCGGCCTGGTGACCCGGGGCATGGAGAAGATTGGTTATCGCGGCACGTCGGCGTGCCTGGAGCGGGGTTCGGTGTCGTTCATGCCGGCCCACGAAATCCACGACGGCGCGGGCGATACCGCCAGTGGCGCGATTCACACCCTGAAGACATTTCGCATCAGCGCCGAGCTGATGACGGCCATGGTCCGGGACATCAGTGGCGACGATCAGCCGCTGCACCTGCGGCCGGCGCTGATTCGCGCGCCCCAGTGGTGGCAGCAGTTGGCGTTGGTGCACCAGAGCCTGGCGGGCAACTCATCGATGTCGGCCCTGGCCACCGATGAGCAATTGCTGCACCTGGTCAAGTCACTGCTGGAGCACTCCCAGAGCGTCAAGCCGGAGGCGATCGATGAAAAACTCGGCCACCGACAATGGGCCACGCTGCTGGATTTCTGCCACGCGCACCTGGCGCAGAAGATCAGCCTGGAGGACCTGGCCGGTCTCTGCGGGCTGAGCCGCTTTCAGTTTCTGCGGCGGTTTTCCAAGACCACCGGCATCACGCCCTACGCCTGGCTGCTGCGGCTGCGCCTGGAAAGCGCCTGCCGCTTGCTCGCCAGCGGGCGCCAGAGCATCGCCCAGGTCGCGGCCGAGGTCGGTTTTTACGACCAGAGCCACTTCAACCGGGCGTTCAAGCTGGCCTACAAGGTCGCGCCGTCGGATTACTGATGGGTGGCGGCAGGCACCTGCCAGTCGACAACCTGCTGCGCGCTGATACTCACCCCGCCGCACACCACAATCACCACATCCCGGGCTTCGGCCAGGGCCGGGTGATCGAGGTAGGCCACCGCCAGCGACACGCCGCAGGAGGGTTCGACCAATTGCCGCAGATCATCGGCGTAGCGCACCACGCCCATGATCGCCTCGGCATCCGACAGCACCACGCTGCGGTGCTGGAACTCAGCGATCATCTGCACCGGCCCGAGTGCCACCTGACGTGCGGCCAGGGTGCTGGCGACAGTCTTGACCTCATCCAACTGCACCGGATGCCCGGCCGCGAGCGCTGCGGCAAAGGACGCCGCGCCTTGGGTTTCACAGGCGACGATGCGGCAATCGGTGCGGCCATGGCGCTTGAGCCCGGTGAGCAGCCCGGCAAGCAGGCCACCACCGCCCACCGAGGCGACCAGGGTGTCGACCTGGGGGCAGTCTTCGAGGATTTCATCGACCATGCTGCTGTGCCCCTGCCACAGGATCGGGTGATCGAAGGCCGGCACGTACTGGCTGTGCGGGTCTTCGGCCAGCTCCAGGGCCAGTTGGTTGGACTGGTCCCAGACCGAGCCGTGGACGATCACTTCGGCGCCGATGGCGGCGATCCGTTGCCGGGTCATCGGCGAGGTGGTATCGGGCACCACGATGCAGGCGCCCAGGCCCAGGCGGGTGGCCGCCACGGCCGTGGCCAGCCCGGCATTGCCACCCGAGGCACAGATCACGCGACGCTTGCCCTGCTCCGCCGCCTGGCTGCACATCAGGCCCATGCCGCGCATCTTGAACGAGCCGCTGGGTTGCAGGTTTTCCAGCTTGAGCCAGATGCGCCGGGTCGGGCTCGAAAGGCCGGGGTGAAGAATCAACGGGGTGCGGATATGCAGCATCGGATCAGCCTTTTTTGACAACAGGAAATAGACCCCCAGGCTACTGAGTCGATACCGCCCCCGGCTTGTAAAAAATTGCAGGCCCGGCCCCGAGTCTGGTAAATGCATGGGCGGCCTTGCTTTCGCCCCCCGGGGTGCCCTGACCCGCGCCGGCTCCCCTAACCGGCCCGGCGCCGGCCACCACCATCGCCCCCTTGCCCAGCGGACTATTCGATATGCCCCAAGACTCCCTCGATGCCATACGCCACAAGGTCGCGCAGATGCCGCTCAGCCCCGCGCCGCTGCCCTGGAAGCTCGTCACCGAGATGGCCGCCGGCAGTCTGCTGGAAGTGGGTTTCGACCGCGACCTGCCGTTGCTGCTGGTGACGTCCAGCGCAGGGCGCAGCGTGATCGACTGCCACAGCGGCGAGAAAATCGCCCGCGACTACCGCGAAGGTTTCGACAGCGACCTGCACCTGGAAACCCCAGGCATCGGCCCGCTGGACGGCAAGATCCTGCGCATGAGCGGCATCAACGGCGGTGGCCTGCTGCTGGGCACCAGCGATGGCTGGATGGTCGAAAGCGTGACCCTGTGCTGGCCGGAACAGCATCTGCTTCTGGTGGAGCCGGGCTCCTGGCTGTACGGCAACCTCCACGACCGGCCTGGCGTCATGCACAAACTGGCGATCGAACGGGAAATGCGCGCCTTCGGCTTTTCTCCCTGCGGCACGATCCTGGTCCTGGCCAGCAATAACGAGTTGACGATTTACCGCCGCGACCTGCCATCGCGCTAAGCCCTGGCCCGTCGCGCCTGGAGCAGCGCGGGGCCCTGGCCAAGCGGCGGATTCCTGCTAGCGTTTCATCCAACCTCCCGCCGTTATCAGCGATGCCGAAGGCCGTCGGCCCTCGGCGCGCTGCCAAGCGGCAACTGCCCCGCCCCCCGGAAACCCGCCCCCCATGAGCAGCGTCGACGACCGTCTGAAACTCGGCAAGCAAGCCCGCAAGCAATGCCCGCGCAGCAGCCAGGCCGCCCCCGGCAAGATCAAGCGCGACCCGCTGCCACTGATCGAAGCCTCAAGCCAGGGCCGGGTGCGCTCGCTGGTGGAGTTGCGCTACGGGCGCATGCTGGTCTCGCCCTTCACCTTTTATCGCGGCAATGCCCTGCTCCAGGCCCATGACCTTTCCACCACCCCCGACATGGGGCTGTCCTCGACCATCTGCGGCGATTGCCACCTGATGAATTTCGGCGGTTTCGCCACCCCGGAACGCAACCTGCTGTTCAGCGTCAACGACTTCGATGAAGTCCACCCCGGGCCCTGGGAGTGGGACCTCAAGCGCCTGGTGGCGAGTTTTCTGATCGCCGCCCGCGACCTGCGCCACGGCGAAGCGGTCGAGGAAGAACTGTGCCGGCAACTGGTGGGCGCCTACCAGCGCAGCATGGCCAACTGCGCCGGGGAAAGCGCGCTGGATATCTGGTACGACGCCCTGACCTATGAAGACCTGCTGGAACAGGCGCAGTCCAACCGCGCCACCCTGGAGCACGTGCAACGCGCCATGGACAAGGCCGAGCGGCGCACCCACGCCGAGCTGCTGCCCAAGATCAGCGAGCGCGATGCCCGTGGCCGCCTGCGGATTCGCGACGATCTGCCGGAAATCTTCCACCTGCACAAGAACACCACCCTGCTCGACGCTGACGATGACTGGATGCGCCTGGGGGACTGGCGGCCGCTGTACGAGACCTTGATGCGCGACTATCGCGGCACCTTGCAGGCCGACCGGCGCGACCTGCTGGCGCGCTTCAAGGCTCGCGACCTGGCGTTCAAGGTGGTGGGCGTGGGCAGTGTCGGCACCCGCTGCCTGGTGTCGCTGCTGACCGACGACCAGGAGCGGCCGCTGTTCCTGCAATTCAAGGAAGCCCGGCGTTCGGTGCTGGCCGGCTACGTGCGCGGCAAATCGCGCCCCAGCCATAACGGCCAGCGCGTGGTCGAGGGCCAGCGCCTGATGCAGTCGGCCAGCGACCTGTTCCTGGGCTGGACCACCGGGCCCAATGGCCGGCATTTCTACGTGCGCCAACTGCGCGACATGAAGGTCTCGGCGGAACTGGAAACCTTCGACGCCGAGACCTTCGGCGCCTACGCGCGGATCTGCGGCCGGGCCCTGGCTCGGGCCCACGCCAAGGCCTCGGGGCAGGCGCCGCTGATCAGCGGCTACATCGGCAAGAGCGAGACCCTGGCCGAGGCCCTGTGGCAGTACGCCAAGGCCTATGCCACGCAAAACGAGCGCGACTTCGAACGCTTCCAGCAAGCCTGTCGCAAGGGCCGTTTGCAGGCGCGTTCAGAGGCGGACTTTGCCGCCGACCATCTGCCTTGAACCTCAGTTGGGTGTGGTGTCTGCGGCCGGGTCCCGGGCGCCCAGCAGGGCCTTGATGGCCTGGGCATCCATCGGCTGGTTGAGGTAGAACCCCTGGGCCTCGTCACAACGGATGGCGCCCAGCGCCTGCAACTGATCGATGGTTTCCACGCCCTCGGCGGTGACCGTCAGCGACAGCGCGCGGCCCAGGCCGACAATCGCCTGGATGATCGAATGGTCGCCGCCGCTGGCGGTCAGGCCACCGACGAAACTGCGATCGATCTTCAGGCCGTCGAACGGGAACGAGCGCAGGTAACTCAGGGACGAGTAGCCAGTGCCGAAATCGTCCATCAGCAGCCGCACCCCCAGGGCCTTGAGGCCCTGCATGATGACCAGCGCACCCTGGGCATCGTCGAGCATCACGCTTTCGGTCAGCTCCAGCTCCAGGCGCGCCGGGTTCAGCCCGGTCTCGGCCAGCACCGCCTTGACCCGCGCCACCAGGTGCCCGCGCTGGAATTCGGTGGGCGATAGGTTGACCGAGATCATCACCTCTTCCGGCCAACTCGCCGCCGCCTCGCAGGCGTGCTGCAGCACCCAGTTGCTCAGGGGCAGGATCAAGCCGGTTTCCTCGGCGATATGGATAAACCGATCCGGCCCCAGCAGCCCGCGCTGCGGATGCTGCCAGCGCACCAGCGCCTCGGCCCCGGCCAGCCGCTGGCCCTCGATGCGGTAGCGCGGTTGGAAGTCCAGGCGCAGCTCGCCATGCTTGATCGCGTGGCGCAGGTCGCTTTCGAGCTGGCGGCGCTCGATGATCCGCGCGTTCATGTCACCGGCATAAAAGCGCCAGGTGGCGCGCCCGGCGTCCTTGGCTTCATACAGCGCGATATCGGCGTAGCGCAGCAGCTCCTCGGCCAGGATGGCGTCGGCCGGGGCCATGGCGATGCCGATGCTGGCGCTGATAAACACTTCGTGCTCGGCGATCTGGAACGGCTCCTCGATGCGTTCGATCAGGCGCCGGCACAGGCTCTCGACTTCGTCCTGGGAACGCATGCCGGCCACCACCAGCACAAACTCGTCGCCGCCGATGCGTGCCACCAGGTCGTCGCTGCGCAGGCACTGCTGCAGGCGCTGGGAGACCTGGTTCAGCACCAGATCCCCGGCGGCATGCCCGAGCAGGTCGTTGACCGGTTTGAAGCGATCGAGGTCGATGCTCAGCATCAGCAGTGGTTCCTCCAGGGTCGGCGTGGCCTTGAGCTTGCCCTCGATGAACTCCTGCATCCGCGAGCGGTTAGCCAGGCCGGTCAAGGCATCGTGCTGGGACAGGTATTCGATGCGCCTGCGGGCCTCGACTTCTTCGGTGATGTCACTGGCGGTGCCACGATAGCCCCGGCCCTCCATCTCGCGCACCGACAGGCGGCAGATCCGTGGCTGGCCATCCCCCGCGAAGTAGTTGCACTGGACGATGGCATTGGCTCGCCGTGCATGGTCCTTGAACCATTGCGACAAGGGCCCCTGGTCGGAGGTCAGCACCTCATCCACCGGACGCCCCAGGCAGGTGGTGCGAGACAGGCCGGTGATGGTTTCAAAGCGCTCGGAGAGGTAGGTAAAACGCAGTTGCCCGTCGAGTTCCCAGATCCAGTCGGAAGCCGCCTCGGCCACATCGCGAAAGCGCTCCTCGCTGGCCGCCAATGCCCAGCGGCTGGCCTGCAACGAGTTGTAGTGGGCATCCATGGCCCGGGCCGCCGCCGTGGCCCGGCGCAGGATAAAGGCGGTCATCAGGGCAAACACCAGCCCGGCGATGCCGAGCAGCGGCAAGACCAGCACCAGCAACTGCTGCCCGGGCCGCGCCGGCACCCATTGCAGCACCCCGGCGGCGTCGGGCAGGCGCAGCGCGGGCAGGTCGGCCTGCGTACCGCCGACGTGCAACTGCTCGACACCAAAATCCTGACCCAGGGCCGCCAGGCGCTCAGGCCCCAGGCGCGCGACGAACACCAGCACCGAGGCCGGCCCGTTGTCGGCCTCGACCGTTGGATCGGTGCCTGGGGTCAGGGCCGCGGCAGCCATCAGGGCCGGGGTGCCTTGCAGGTCGACAAAGCGACTGGTCGCTTCATCGCTGGACGCACTCTGGCGTGCGCGCTCCAGCAACTGCGGTGGGATATCGCGGAGCCAATCCGGTGGAGCGGCGGTCTGCAACCGGCCCTCGATCAGCGAATACACCGGGCGATTGCTTGGGTCGAGCACGAACACGCCGTCAAAGCCCAGGTCGCTGAACAGCGTCGACCCCAGGTTCTGCCGGCCAAATGCCCAGTCGGTATCGACGCTCTGGTGCAGGTATCGGTAGGCGTCGCCCCAGAAGGCATAGTCCTTGACCGTGGAACGCGCGGATTTATCGAAAACCTGCAGCGCCTTGTCGATATCGAAACGGTTGTGCGCCTCGGCCTCGCGGTTCTGGCCCAGGGCGATATAGATCAGCAGGCCGCTGGTGAGCAGAAAGATCGCCAGCAACAGTAACGAACAGCCCAGCAGGGTGGCGCGGGTCAGGGACAGGTTGGAGGTCCGGGTCGCGGGTCGTTGCTCGGGGTCGACGCTGAGATTGTCCATAATCCTCCGGGTGCGAGCGCGACACCGCCGCCAACCTCGGCGACCCTGGTGCTGCTCTCACCTGCCCTTTGACGATAGACAGTTTTTTCCGCGAGCCAGTGTGCAAATTGCAGAAACCCGGCCACGACCCACCCTGGCCGACGCCCGGTCTTGCGTCCGGACCCCGGCGAAGATGAGGGTCAGGCCTCTGCGGTGGCCGCCACGAATGGCGGGACCTGCTCCAGCCCACGGTAGATCGGCAAGCCCAACTGCTCACCATGGGCCACCATACGGTCGGCGCCCGCCGAGGGGCCACCGATGCGCAGCACCGCGTCGCAGCGTTGCAACAGGCCTTCGGCGTAAGCGTGGAAATGGGCGTTGTACAGTTCGTCGCCCACCGCGCGGGAACCCGCCAAACGGGTCATGGGCAACGCCACCCACTCCCCCAGCACGGGAAAATGCCCGGCCTTGAGCAGGTCGGCGGCGCATTGCTCCATGGCCTCGACGTTGGCCGCCAGGCGTGCCGGGTCATCGTCGGTGCCGGCGCGGTACGGGCCGGCGACCAGGATCATCAGGCTGCGCGGCGCCATCAGGTGCAACTCCAGGTACTGCAAGAGCATGATGGTCTTGCCATCGATGATCTCGCCGGACTTGACCATGGCCAGGGCCTGCTCGAAGCCCAGTTCCAGGACTTCGATGTCCTCGCCCTCCTCCTCCAGCCCACCGCCGTCGCCGATGCGGTCCCGGGCCTGGTACTGGCCGATGAAGAAGTGGATACGCTCGGTGACCGAGCCCGGGCTCATGAAGGCCTGGAAGATTTTTTCCACCGCCTGCACCCGGTAGCCGGTCTCTTCCTCGGCCTCCTGGCGGATCCGCTGCTCGGGGCTGGCGTTGTCCAGCAACCCGGCCGCCGCCTCGATCAGAAACCCGCTGTGCTCATTGACGAACGCCGGCATGCGGAACTGGCGGGTCAGGAGCACGGTGCGCTGCGCCAGGTTGTACAGAAGGATGGTCGCGCCATTGCCGCGGTCATACACCTCGCGGGTCTGCGCCTGCCAGCTGCCGTCGCGGCGCTGCAGGTTGAAACTGTACTTCTTGAGGATGTACCAGTTGTCCGAGAGCAACTGTTCGTCGGTGATCTGTACCCGGGGCTGACTCATGCAAGGTCCTTGTTCAGGTCGGTATGGCTCGGCACCTCTGCCAGTTGCTCGAGCATGCGGTTGATATGAGCCTGGGTCAGGGCAAAACCTGCATCGCCCTGCCGCAGTTGCCCGCCCTCAACCCGGGCGGCCCACCAGTCGGTGATAAACCCGGGGGCATAACCGCCGGTGCCGAAGCCTTTGCCGAAGGCGATCATCTCGCTGTAGATGGCCAGGTATTGCTCCTGGGTCTGCACCGGATGCCGACTCTGGTAGAGCCAGAACTGCAGGTCGTACAGCAGCTGCGACAAGGGGTCGGCGTGCAGGGCGAAATAACGTTTCTGCTCGACGATCTGCAACGCCACCCGGCGGATCGCCGCGCCGGTGTCGGGCAGCCCGTGGAAATGCCTGATCAATTCGCCCAGCACCTCGGAAAACGGCGCCTCGCAGACCTTCAGCCGGTCATCGAGATAGTCCTGCTCCGAGGTGTCATAGACCTCGGGCGACACCAGGCCACGGACGAATGCCTCGAAGTTGCGGGCGAGGACCGTCACCTGGTAATCGCCTTCCTGATCGACGTGCACCACCTGCGGCTCACCTTGCGGGCCGCACTCGCGGTAGTCGAGGGCGATCATGTCGTGCCCGGCCGAGGGGCAGTTGCAGATGTAGACGCCGAGGTCCGGGTAGCCCCACTCCTCGATCATGAACCGGCTGCCGTGCTCCCCCCCCAACGACGAGCGCTGGCGGCGGCCGATGCTGAGGAAGCTGTCGATGGCGCAATGGTCCTCGGCCCAGGACGTCCACTCCTCGGTGGGGAAGCAGCTCAGTTGGGGCCGGCCGCCATTGTGGCGTTTCATAAAGGCGATATAGGACGCCGGCAGGCGGTAGCCCAGGGTCTGTTCCAGCTCGGCGATCAGCTGATCGTCCGGAGGCTGGTCATGGCTGTCGCCGCTTGTGTTCGGCTCCCAGAAACTCGCCAGGTCGATATCGTGCAGCAGCTCGCTCATCCAGTGCATCCCTTGCGGTAAAAGGCAGGCGCCAAGGCTACCTCAACCGCTCTTCACATCCACCAGCGCAGCAGAAAAAAGAACGCCATGCTCAACAACATGCTGAGCAAGGTGTTGCGAGTGAAAACCACCAGCGCGATGGCCACCAGCGAGCTGAGCAGGTACGGGTTGTGCCATTGCAGGTTCAACTGGTGGTCGGGCATGAACACGATCGGCCCGCAGATCGCGGTCAGCATGCCCGGTACGGCAAAGCCGAGAAACTGCCGGGCGTTGCTGCCCAGGCGCAGCGGCAGGCGCGGTTCGAGAAACACGTAGCGGTTGAGGAAGACCAGGAACCCCATGCCGAAAATCACTGCCCAGACCATCATGTGCGCTCCCGATACAGCTTGTTGCAGATAAAGCCTGCGGTCATGCCCGCCAGCCCCGACAGAACCAGCGCCGACCCCCACTGCCAGTAGCTGAAGAGCACCGAGCAGAACAGCGAGACGGCGACACAGACCACGGTCGGCACGTTGCGCACCAGGGGCGTGATCAGGGCGATAAAGGTCGCGGCGATGGAAAAGTCCAGGCCCAGGTGCTCCAGCCCGGGAATGCTCTTGCCGAGGACGATGCCGGCCAGGGTGAACAGGTTCCAGGCCACGTAAAAGGTCAGGCCCACGCCCAGGGCGTACCAGCGGTTGAACTGCTCCCGGTCATGGGCGCTGATCAAGGCGAACAACTCGTCGGTAAGCAAAAAGCCCAGCCCCATGCGCCAGCGCCCCGGCAAGGGCGAAATCACCGAACGCAGGCTCATGCCGTAGAGCAAGTGCTGGGAGGTCAGGAGCAAGGTGGTCAGCAGAATCGAGAAAATCCCCGCACCGCCCTTGAGCATGCCGATCGCCACCAATTGCGCGGCACCGGCAAACACGATGCCCGACAGCCCCTGCCCTTGCAGCGGCGTGAGATTGGCCTCGATGGCCATGGACCCGGCGAGCAGCCCCCAGGGCGCGGTCGCCAGGGACAGCGGAATGATGGCAATGGCACCGCGCACAAAGGCGGCGCGCGGCAAAAGCTGGCTGGACATAGAACCCTGCATTCCCTAAATGGACAGCGACTGTGCCAGCCCCGGAGGCTATTGGCTTGAACAATCTTGCGCATTTACGCGTGATGGCGGACGCCGCCGGTGTCGGACCAGCGCTGCCTGCGGCAGCGGCTACAAAAAACGCGTGTCGCTGCTTGGCCCTCAAGGGCGCCGTGGGGTGTCATGGGCAACCCGGTTAAGGCAACGGCCACAAATGACAACGCCCCTCACGAGGGAGGGGCGTTGGGGGTCACGCGCAAGACGGTGCGGCTTACATTTGCACCAGATTGGCGATCTTCACGTCCGGATCGACGTCGGCTTCGTAGTCGACACCCGGGATCTCGAACCCGAACAGGCGCAGGAACTCTTGCTTGTAGCCGACAAAGTCGGTCATTTCATAGAGGTTTTCGCTGGTGACCTGGTCCCACAGCGCCTTGACCCGGTCCTGGACTTGCGGCTCCAGTTCCTTGTAGTCGGCACGCAGGCGGCCTTCCTGGTCGATCACCGGAGTCTCGGCGTAGAGGCTGTTTTTATACAGACCGTAAACCTGTTCGATGCAACCTTCGTGACTGCCCTGCTCTTTCATGACTTTGAACAGCAGCGACAGGTACAGCGGCATGATCGGGATCGCCGAGCTGGCCTGGGTCACCACGGCCTTGAGCACCGATACGCGGGCGTCGCCGTGCAGGTCTGCCAGTTGCTTGCGCATGCCGATGACCTTGTGGTCCAGGTCCTTCTTGGCTTCGCCAATGGAACCGTTCCAGTAGATGTCGTGGGTCAGCTTCTCGCCCAGGTAGGTGAAGGCGGTGGTTTTCGCGCCTTCGGCCAGCACGCCGGCGTCGTGCAGCGCGTCAATCCACATCTGCCAGTCTTCGCCACCCATGACCGCGATAGTGCCGTCGATTTCTTCCTGGGTCGCAGGCTGCAGCGTGGTTTCCTTGACGATTTCCTTGTCGGTGTCCACACCGCGCAGGGTCACCGACTTGCCCAGCGGCTTGAGGGTCGAGCTCAGGACTTCGCCGGTTTTCGGGTGGGTACGGCGCGGCGCAGCCAGGCTGTAGACCACCAGGTCGATCTTGCCCAGGTCACGCTTGATGGTCTCGATGGTCTCGGCCTTGACCGCATCGGAGAACGCATCACCGTTGATGCTCTTGGCGTACAGGCCTTTTTCTTCGGCAAATTTGTGGAAAGCGGCGGTGTTGTACCAGCCGGCGGTGCCGAGCTTGCCGTCAACGCTGCCGCGCTCGAAGAACACCCCCAGGGTGTTGGCGCCGCAACCGAAGGCCGCGGTAATCCGCGCCGCCAGGCCGTAGCCGGTGGATGCGCCGAGCACCAGTACGTTCTTTGGCCCAGCGTCGATGGCGCCCTGTTCAGTGACGTAGTCGATCTGTTGCTTGACGTTGGCCTCGCAGCCGACCGGGTGGGTCGTCACACAGATAAAGCCGCGAACGCGGGGTTTGATGACCATACACAATCTCCAAATTCAATATGCCAAGAGCCAATACGGGCTGTAGCAGTGTCACGAGTTCAAGTTCATAGACGCTCGGAACGCCTTCGCGTCACGGCGAGATTGGCAATGCAGCCAATTTAGACTCGTTATTCAACTGATCACGGTGGGTACAACCCGGGGATTCTAGTGCCCCGGACCCGGATTGCGTAGCCGCAAGCGGCGAAACTCTACCAGTTACCCTGCGCCCACGGGGTGCCGCGCGCGAAAATCCCGAAGCACGCCGGGCTATCGAGCCGATCGCGGATTGGCCACAATGGCCCACCTGACGCGCCTTGCCCGCGTCAGCCCCGAATGAAGCCCAAGGAAAACACTCGCGTCATGGATACCCAAGTACTGGCAAAACTGCTGCATGACGCCGGCTGCAACCCACGCTCGTACAGCATTGGCTCCGACCGGGGCGCCTCCGACGCCTTCTGCCTGGTCAGGCACGGCCCGCAATGGCGCGTGTTCTACACCGAACGCGGCCAGGCGGAGCCGCCGGAGTATGTGTCCAAGGATGAAGACCAGGCCTGTCGCTACTTTCTGCAACTGATACTGGAATTGCCCCATAACCACTGCGTCGGTTTTTTCCGCAGCCAGGCCCGGGCCGACCAGTTGTATGCCGAGCTGCACGCGGCGGGACTCAATCCCACCCAGGACCGGATTCCCTACGGCGGCCCCGACGACCCGCGGTTTCGCGTGTTCGTCAGCGGCCCGGCGATTTTTGGCGCCCGCGAACTGCTGGGAACCCTGCCTCGGGAAGACGCTTGAACTCGCTCACCTCCCCCCTACCTCAGCCTCGTACTTGCTAGCACAAGGAGCCCTCGCCGATGGATGCCAAGACCCTGGTCGCCAACTGCAAAAAGCAAAAAGACCACTACCTGCACAGCCTGCACGACGACCAGACCCAGGTCGGCCAGCAGTTGCAGGCCCTGGCGCTGACCGCGCACCAGAAGGCCCAGGTCCTGGCGGTAATTGATGGCGCCTTGACCGACCAGTTGTACAGCCTGTTGCTGGGCCTGGACGGCGCCGCCAGCATCGGCGACGAACAGCATGACTTTGCGCTGTACAACGAAACCGGCGAAGCCATCAGCGGCAGCGGCGAACTGGAAGCCCAGGCCTATGCGCAACTGATCGAGGCGACCACGGGCTGACTAGCCCTGGGGTCGGTCGAGGGCGGCATCCAGCGCCGCCTCCAGCTCAGCCTCGGCGACCGCCTGGCCATCGAGCCACAGGCTCAGGTCGGCCAGGTGAATGTTCAGGGTCACTTCCCGGCGATCCCCGGGGTACTTGCGCAGGCGCAGATCGAGGCCCAATGCCGACTCATCCGCCGCCAGCAAGTCCCATTGCCCGGCGCTCAGATCCAGCAGCACCCGGCCCTGGCTCAGGTCCTCGACCTTGGGCCCATAGAGCCAGTGGCTCATGCGCATTTCCCGAGGTTCCAGGCTGATGCGCAGGCGGCCGTTGCAGTAGTTTTGCGGGGTGCACATGGGGGCAGGTCCTCGGAACAATTTCAGGGGTTGGGGATCATAACCTGGCCCCTGAAAAAACCTCAGCGGCACGGCACAATCCCTCGTCCGTAGGTGTGGGATTCGCTACTATGTCTTCCCGTTTTCCTGCCTGTGCAGTCAAGCCACCCTGGAGCCCGAATGCCCAATCCCAAGGACATCGCCACCGACAATGGCGCGCCGATGATTCCGGAGCAACGTCGCGAGCAGATCCTGCGTCAGTTGCGCAAGCACCAGGTGCTGAGCGTGCATCAGTTGATGGAAATGTTCGATTGCTCGCACATGACCGTGCGCCGCGATATCGCCCTGCTGGAGCAGGAAGGCCGGGCCTATTCGGTAACCGGTGGGGTGCGCATCGCCAGCCAGTTGCACAGCGAGCCAAGCCACCAGTCCAAGGCGGTGGTCGAGCTGCCGCAGAAGCAGGCCATGGCCAAATTGGCCGCCCGCCTGTTGCGCCCGGACATGACGGTGTACCTGGATGCAGGCACCAGCACCCTGGAAATCGTGCCCTACATCAAGGCCCTCTCGGGCATGACCGTGGTCACCAATGACTTCGGGGTGGTGCAAGCGTTGATGGAGGCGCCGCAGGTGACGGTGATCCACACCGGTGGCCAGCTCGACCACTCCAACCATTCCTGCGTCGGCGGCCTGGCCGTGACCACCCTGCGCCAGATGGTGACCGACATTGCCTTTATGTCCACCAGTTCCTGGGATCTGCGCCGTGGCATCACCACTCCTTCGGCGCTGAAGGTCGAGGTCAAGCAGGTGGCCATGCAGTCGGCGTCCCAGGTGGTGCTGGTGGCCAGCAGTTCGAAATACGGCACCTTCAGCATGTACCGCATCGCCGGCCTGGAGCAGTTCGACGTCATCATCAGCGACGCCGCCCTGGCCCCGGCAGCAGCAGACGGGATTCGCAAACAAGGCGTCGAGCTGCTGCTCCCCGAGTAAACGACCCTGTAGCCGCTCACGCGACATCCATACACCTGACACACCACGGCGACAGCCCCGGCCAGCGCAGCCTCATGCCTCGGCAGCGGCTACAGGGGGTGGGCTTTTTCGGTTTGTTGCATGAACTGGCCCAGCTCCCTGGCGTAGAACCTGGCCATGCCGGTGGTGCCGTGGCCGCGGGTCTCGGCGCTGGCCGGGATCAGCACTAGCTGCGCGTTCTTGAGCTGGCGCAGCGAGGCTTCCAGGGTTCCGGTTTCCGGCGGGTTGCGCTCGTCATCAGCCGAGTTGATCGCCAGCACCGGGGCCTGGATTTTGCCGAGGCCCGGGGCCGCGTTGTAGTCGGCGGACGATTGCCACTGGTAGATAAAGTCATTGGCGTCGGCGCTTTGCGCGGCGGCGAGGCGTTCATCCACCAGTTTGTCGGCCAGGGCCCGGGTCGGTGCAGCCGCCTGATACGCCAGGGTGCCGCCGCTGGTGCCGACGCTGAACAGCGCATTGGCCAGGCGCAGGGACGGCGGCTGGGCGCTGTAGTTACCGTTGTTCCAGGCCGGGTCCTGCTTGATCGACTCCACCAGCAGCCGGCGCATCATCCAGTTGCGCGACGACATCTCGGTCGGCTGCGCAGCCATGGGCACCAGGGCATCCATCATCTGCGGCCAGGTCTGGCCCCACATCCAGGTCTGCATGCCACCCATGGAATTGCCGATGACCAGCCGCAGATGCTTGACCCCCAGGCCCTCGGTCACCAGCCGGTATTGGGCCTGGACCATGTCCGCGTAGTTGTACGCGGGGAATTTGGTGCGCAGCCCGTCCGAGGGTTTGCTCGACTGGCCGACGCCGATGCCATCGGTGGAAATGATGTAGTACTTGCTGGCGTCCAGCGGCTGGCCGGGGCCGAACAGTTCGCCGCCAAAATCCTTGCTCAGCACATCGCTGCCAGGGCGGTAGGTGCCGTGCAGGTAGAGGATGGCCGGGTTTTTCGGATTGCCGAGGGTGATGTAGTGCAGTTTCAGGTTGGCCAGCTTTTCACCGCTATGGAAGGTGAACTCGGGGGCTACCCAGTCTCCTTCGGTGGCCGCCGGCAAGGGCGCGGCGCTGAGGGTGGAGCCGGCGAAAAGCAGGGAAAACAGCAGCCCGATAGCGGGCCGGGAAGCGAAGCGCTGCATGGGATGAGTCCTGTTGTTTTTGTTCTGGGAGCCCCTGCGCGAGCGGCGCACAGGGGGGGCATCGAGGGTTTAGCGGGCCTTCCAGTCGCGCAGCCATTGCAGGCCGGCCGAGGTGTCGCCCCGTGGGCGGTATTCACAGCCGATCCAGCCGTCATACCCCAGCTCGTCGATGAGGTTGAACAGGTACGGGTAGTTCAGCTCCCCGAGGTCCGGCTCGTGACGGTCCGGCACGCCGGCGATCTGGATATGGCCAATGCCGGAAAAATCCCGACGCAGCTTGACCGCCAGGTCGCCTTCGACGATCTGGCAGTGGTAGCAGTCGAACTGCACCTTGAGGTTGCTGGCCCCGACTTCCCGGCAGATGGCCTGGGCCTGGTCCTGGCGATTGAGGAAAAAGCCCGGCATGTCACGGGTATTGATCGGTTCGAGCAATACCGTGATCCCGACCTTGCCCGCCTGGGCACTGGCATAGGCCAGGTTTTCCAGGTACACGCCGTGGTGCCGCGCGCGGTCGCTTTCGGACGGCAGCAAGCCGGCCATCACGTGGATCCGCGAGTTGCCCAGCACGGCGGCGTATTCCAGGGCGCGGTCGAAACCGGCGCGGAATTCGCTCTCGCGCCCGGGCAGGCTCACGGTGCCCCTCTCGCCCGCCGCCCAGTCGCCCGGTGGCGCGTTGAACAAGGCCTGGACCAGGCCGTTGTCGCTCAGGCGCTGCTTGAGTTCCTGGGCGCTGTAGTCGTACGGAAACAGGTACTCCACCGCTTCGAAACCATCGGCCGCGGCGGCGGCGAAACGGTCGAGAAACTCGTGTTCCGGGTAGAGCATGCTGAGGTTGGCAGCAAAACGAGGCATGTTAACTCCTGGGACAAAGGGTCAGACAAAAGGCCAGATCAACAGGGTAATCAAGAAACCCAAGGTGCCGAGCAAGGTGGTGATCACGGTCCAGGTACGCAGGCCGTCGGCGACATTAAGCCCGGCCAGCTTGGTGAAGATCCAGTAGCCGGCGTCGTTGATGTGGGACATCGCCAACCCGCCACCGCCCATGGCCAGGCACAGCAGGGCCATGTGGTTGGGGGTCAGGTTGAGGGTCGCGATCAGCGGCGCGATGATCCCGGCGGTGGTCACCAGGGCTACGGTGGTCGAACCTTGCACCGCACGCAGCAGCATGGTCAGCAAAAAGCCCAGGGCCAGCACCGGCAGGCCGGTGGTGCGCAACATGTCGGAGACCACGGCACCGATCCCGGTGTCCACCAGGACCTTGCCGAACACACCGCCGGCACCGGCGATCAGGATCACCATGGCCACGCCCGGCAGGGCCGAACCGATCACATCCGACACCTGGGAACGGCTCCAGCCGCGACGCGAACCCAGCAGCCAGGCACAGAGCAAGGTGTCGATCAACAGCGCCACCAGGGGCGCGCCGAGCACGGTCATGATCCCGCGCAAGGTCGACTCTGGGGGCAACAGCGAAGTGGCCAGGGTGCCCAGGAGAATCAGGATGATCGGCAGCAGAATCAGGCTGACGATCAGGCCGAAACCCGGTGGTGGCGCCGGCGGCAGCTTGGATACGATGCTGCTGGTGGACTCTTCCAGGCCCATGTGGGACACGGCCGCAGTGGCCTGGGCGCTGGTTTGGCTGGAGCCGTTGTTCCAGGCTTCGAGGTCGGCGTTGGTGACATGGGGGCCATAGACTTCCGCACGGATATCGTCGGTCATCGGGTAGAAGCGACGGGTCATGCGCCCGGCCACACGGTAGCCGACGTAGCACAGGAAAGCGGTCAGCGGCAGGCCGAACATCAGCACCCGGCCCAGGTCCGCGCCCAGTTGGCTGGCGGCGGCCACGGCGCCCGGATGAGGCGGCAGGAACGCGTGCACGGTGAGCAGCGCCGCACACATCGGCAGGGCGAAGATCAGCAGCGGCTTGCGCGCCTTGCGGGCCAGGCCATAGGCCAGCGGCATCAGGATGATGACCCCGACCTCGAAGAACACCGGCACGCCGATGATGAAGCCGGCAATGGTCAGCGCCAGCGGCGTACGGCGGTTGCCGAAGCGTTCGATCAGGGTCTTGGCCAGGGCCTCGGCACCACCGGAAAGCTCGATGATGCGTCCGATCATCGCGCCCAGGGCAATGATGATCGCGATGTGGCCCAGGGTCTTGCCCATGCCGCCTTCAATGGTGGCCACCAGGTCTGCCGGTTTGACCCCGGCCACCAGCGCCACCAGGATGCTCACCAGCATCAGCGCGACAAAGGGCTGGAACTTGTACTTGAGCACCAGGAACAACAGCATGGCGATGCCCACGCCGGCGATCAGCATCAGGATCAGCGGGCTCATGATGCCAGCCCTCCGTCGCAGACCAGGGGTAGTGTGTTAACGAGACTGCAGTCGGGATACGTCATGGGTGAAGTCCTGTTGTTATTGTTTTTCAGGCAGACCGGTCTCCACTGGAGTCGCAACGCGTCTCCCATGGCCTGCCTGCATTTACGTTGGGTCAAGTGAATACCGGTGCCCTACCAGGCGGCACCGAAGGTCTCGCGCAACTCGTCCAGGGCCGCCTGGCTCAGCGGTTCCGGCCGGGGCTGGGTCATCAGCCACAGGCGCGCGGTTTCTTCGAGTTCTTCCAGGGCGTAGCTGGCCCTGGACACCGAGCTTTCCCAGACCACCGGACCCAGGCGCTCAAGCATCACGCCACGCACTCGGTTGGCCAGTTGCGCAACCTGCTCGGCGACCTTCGGCGAACCGGGGCGCTGGTAACCGATCAACGGGATGTGCCCGACCTTCATTACCTGGTACGGGGTCAGCGGCGGCAGGATGTCATCCGCCTGCCAGACACCGGCCAGGGTCAGTGCCACCAGGTGCGTGGAATGGGTGTGCACGACCCCGCCCACGCCCGGGTTGCGATCGTAGACCTGGCGATGCAGGGCCAGGGTCTTGGACGGCTTGTCGCCGGACACCCACTCCCCCGCCAGGTTGACCTTGGCGATGGCCGCCGGGTCCAGGCGCCCGAGGCAGACATCGGTCGGGGTGATCAGCCAGCCATCGTCCAGGCGCGCACTGATATTGCCCGCGCTGCCCACGGTATAGCCGCGCTGATAGAGGCTGCGACCGACGTCGCAGATCTCTTCGCGCAGGGCGTTTTCCTTGCTCAGGGCGCTTTTGACTGCGGTGCTCATTGGGCATCTCCAGCCAGTTGCTTGAGGGCCTTGGCGAAGAAATCCCGACCGCCGAAGTTGCCGGATTTCAAGGCCAGGGCCAGCGGCTCGTCGCCCCCGCTGACAGTGGCCGGCACGCCTGGGTCGATCTGCGCGCCGATCTGCAACAGCTGCACGCCCAGGGCCTTGACCACTGCACCGGAAGTTTCGCCACCGGCAATCACAAAGCGCCGCACGCCAGCCTGGCGCAGCCCCTTGGCGATCTCGCCCAGAGCATTTTCCACCAGGGCCCCGGCACGCTCGACACCCAGTTGCTGCTGCACCGCCTTGACCTCGTCCGGGGTGCTGGTGGCGTAGATCAACACGGTGTGCTGGTGCTCGCGGGCAAAGGCCAGGGCTTGCGCCACCACCGGTTCACCGGCCGCCAGGGCCATCGGATTGATGCGCAGGGCCGGGCGATCGGCTTCAAGCCAGGCCGCAACCTGGCCAATGGTCGCCACCGAGGCACTGCCGGCCAGGACCACTTCGCCACCGGCCACGGTCGGCAGGCTCGACACATCGAAGTCTCGCAGCTTGCCGGCCCGGCGGAAGTTCTCCGGCAGGCCCAGGGCCAACCCCGAGCCACCGGTCAGCAACGGCAGGTCGGCGCAGGCGGCTCCCAGGGTATAGAGGTCCTGGTCGGACAGCGCATCGGCGATGGCCATGCCCACGCCCTGGGCCCGCAGTTCGGCGATCCTCGTCCGGACCGCCTCGACGCCCTGGGCGATGCTGTCGTAACGCAACAGGCCAACCTTCTGCGTGGTCTGGGATTGCAGCACGCGCACCAGATTGGCGTCGGTCATCGGCGTCAACGGGTGATGCTGCATGCCCGACTCGCTGAGCAACTGGTCCTGGACAAACAGGTGGCCACGGAAAAGGGTCCGGCCGTTCTCCGGAAATGCCGGGCAGGCCAGGGTGAAGTCACTGCCCAGGGCCTTGAGCAAGGCCTCGCTGACCTGGCCGATATTGCCGGCGGCGGTGGAATCGAAAGTCGAGCAGTACTTGAAGAAGATCTGCTCGCAACCTTGCTCGCGCAGCCAATTCAGGGCGGCGAGGGACTCGGCCACCGCGTCATTGACCGGCGTGGTGCGGGATTTGAGGGCGATGACGATGGCGTCGGCATCCAGCTCCGCCGCCACTTCGCGACTGGGGATGCCGATGCTTTGCACCGTGCGCATGCCGCCGCGCACCAGCATGTTGGCCAGGTCAGTGGCGCCGGTGAAGTCATCGGCGATGCAGCCCAGCAACGGGCGGGAAAGGGTCGGGCTCATGGGGCGGTCCTCACACAGACTCGGGCTTGGCGGTCGGCAACTCGATGCCCGGGAAAATCTTGATCACGGCCGAGTCATCCTCGCGCCCGAAACCGGCG
Source organism: Pseudomonas sp. MF09150 (assembly GCF_059862355.1). NCBI lineage: Bacteria > Pseudomonadati > Pseudomonadota > Gammaproteobacteria > Pseudomonadales > Pseudomonadaceae > Pseudomonas > Pseudomonas sp. MF09150. The sequence goes on from NZ_JCBCUS010000001.1 coordinate 752,323, forward strand.
CTGGAAGCCTGCATGAACATCTGGTGCGCGGTGGCCGACAGCGGCAGCGGGAATTTGCTGGCGCGGGCGGTATCCAGGACCAGGCCCAGGTCCTTGACGAAAATATCCACCGCGGACAGCGGCGTGTAGTCGGCCTTGAGGATGTGCGGCACGCGGTTTTCAAACATCCACGAGTTGCCAGCGCTGTGGGTGATCACTTCGTACAGGGCGTCGGCGTCCACCCCTTCACGCAGGCCCAGGGCCATGGCTTCGGCGGAGGCGGCAATGTGCACCCCGGCCAGCAACTGGTTGATGATCTTGACCTTGGACCCCAGGCCATGGGCATCGCCCAGGCGGTAGACCTTGCCCGCCATGCCGGCCAGGATCGCCTCGGCCTTGGCGTAGGCTTCGGCCGGGCCCGAGGTCATCATTGTCATTTCGCCGGCCGCGGCCTTGGCCGCACCACCGGAGATCGGCGCATCGAGGTACAGCAGGCCTTGCTCGGCCAGGCGCTGCCCGAGGTCCACGGCGTAGGTCGGGGCCACGGTGGCACAGCCGATCACCAGGCTGCCGGGGCGCAGGGCCGCAACCGCCGCACCGTCGCCGAACAACACGCTTTCAGTCTGCTCGGCGTTCACCACCACGGTGATGATCACGTCACATTCGGCGGCCATCTGCGCGGCGCTGGCACAAGCCACCCCGCCTTCACTGGCGAATTGCTCGGTGACCGCGGCGCGCACATCGCAGGCATGCACATTGAAGCCGCTGCGCAACAGCGAGCGGGCGATACCCAGGCCCATGGCACCGAGACCGACGACACCGACGTTTTTGTTATTCATGAGCAACTCCAGAAATAGGCGACGGCGTACCCTGCGCGGCAGCGCGCAGGCGGCGGGCCGCGTCGAGGGAATAGAGGTTGGCGCTGATCAGCGCGCTCCCGGGCAGCGCCTGTGCGGCGACGGGAGCTGCGAGCAGCGATACGGCGTGCCGGATTACCGCGGGGCTGACGCCAAAGGCGGCGGCCAGCAGCTCGGCGGGTTCGGGGCGGGCAACGCGCAGCGAGGCATGCAAAGAGTGGGTGTGGGTCGACCGAGGAGCCTTGGCGCTCGGCGGGTGCAACGGGGCCTTGTCGTACATGAGGGCCATCCTGCTTGGTTTTGTTGTCAGGTTGGAACAGATAATCCACCAATGAACGGATTATGTGAAGTTATTTTTCAATCTAACATTTTTTAACATCGCCACTCACACACCCACCCTCCCCAACCTGCCTCGCTGCGCAGCCGCCACCACCGATACCGCCCGCTCGGCGTCAGGGGCGCGACGGTTCTACCGCGCGTCGGCCAGCCTCGATAATCGGCCGAACAGCGCCTGCAACCCTGACCTGGATCAGTTCAAGCGCCCAGGGCCGGGTCGATGCTCAGGACACAGGACCACCGACTGACGGTAGCGCCCCTCATCGCACTGGCGTTGACCCCCTTGCCGGGCTGGTGCCTGATGCTGAGTCCCGCAATGTTTGGATAAGGATGATTCGACATGGCAACGATCCAAGTTCTCGCAGGTGACTTCCTGCAAGGTGATGGCGAATACCGCAACGGCAGCTTCAAGCTGAAGACCGCCTTCAATACTTCCCCCGGCGTGGTGCTCAAGGCCTCGGCCTTCAAGACCCTGGAAATCGCCACCCAGGATTCCGTCGCCAACAAGGATGCACTGGGCTTCGGCATCGCCGGGGCCATGCTCCTGGGGCCGGCGGGCGCAATTGCCGGTTACCTGATGGCAGGCACCCAGACCGAAGTGACGTTTCTCGGCACCTTCAATGACGGTCGGCAATTACTGGCTGCCACCGACAGTCAGACTTATCGGGATATATCCCGGCAATTGAGCGCGCCATAATCTCCCTTCATTAATTACAACAGTGCTCACGGATATAGTCCCTGAGCACTGACTTGTAATAACGGCGCAATGAACCACGACAACAAATAGCACACTGCCATAAATCAGCCGACTTCCTGTACATTTCCTGTCTGACGCCAATTAATACACTCATCCGGGTGGTTTTAATGTTGACTTCACCCCCCCTCGCCAGTAAATTGCGCGGGCCGGCAACACCGGCCATTTTTCAACTCACTAAAGAAGCCAATGGACACAGTATCTAGACGCTGTCTGGCCGCTGCCTCTGCGCAGAACCAGGCACTAACCCAGGCAATGACGGGACTCGACTCTTCGGTCGGGTGAGCTGCGCTAGAGCTTGAAGCTCCATCGTAACTTGCCTCCACCGGAGCCAGTCCGGTCGCGAGGTAATGTTATGAACTTCAAATCCACAGTAATGCCAGGCGTACGCGCCTTTGCTTCGACGATGCGCGTCAAGCTGTGCCGTGAGCGCAGCGTCGCGGCACGCTCGCCCTTCTCCACCCCCTGCGCCCGTACCCAGGCCCACCTGCGGTCCAATTGGCGCGTCTGCCCGGCCACCGGTCAGCTCCAGCAACGCTGGTGTGTCGATGACAGCCAGGACCCACCGAGTCGGAGTATCGCGCAGCTGTTCCAGCAGGCCGGGATGATCTACAGCCTGTACCTCGGAACCCGCACTTTCCACTGATCCGAAGACACTTCGTGTTCTTCCCGAGCGTTTTCCTTATATAAGGAATTCGGCAACTTACTGTTGCCCGCTTTAAATCAAATCAATGGGAGCCTGTTATGGAAGAGGCCAGTAGTAGGTTCGCTGTATATCCATTGTCACGGAGTATGCAGCGAACGTTAAAACCAATAACACGCAACTACCTGAATCGATCGCTTACTTGCGGCTCGACATACTTTCGCTCGTCTTTAATCAGGTGAGTTGTTTGTGTGTCGTGCCGCAAGACTGCGGCAGGAGCACACGCAATGACTACAGCAGTAAAAAAACCCAAGGCCCACAACGGCAACGCGTCCAGCGACGAAAACAAGCTGTCGATGCGTGCGGCCCGGGAAGCCCAGAACAGCCTTGACGTGACCCTGGGCAACGTCAAATCCAACACCAATGGCCTGACCGAACTCGACGCCGAGGGCCGCCTGCACCGGGACGGCTTCAACGAAGTGGCCCACGACCACCCACCCCACGCCCTGGTGCAATTGCTCCAGGCCTTCAACAACCCCTTCATCTATGTGCTGATGACCCTGACCGGCATCAGCTTCATCACTGACTTCTGGCTGCCACTGCAAGACGGCGAAGAAACCGACCTCACCGGGGTCATCATTGTCCTGGTCATGGTCCTGGCCAGCGGCCTGATGCGCTTCTGGCAGGAACACCGTTCGGCCAAGGCCGCCGAGGCCCTCAAGGCCATGGTGCGGACCACCGCCGCAGTCCTGCGCCGCGAGCAGATGGGCATGCAGGCCCAACTGCGCGAAGTGCCGATGCGCGACCTGGTCGTGGGCGACATCGTGCGCCTGTCGGCGGGCGACATGATCCCGGCCGATATCCGCCTGATCGAATCCCGCGACCTGTTTATCAGCCAGGCCGTGCTGACCGGCGAAGCCTTGCCGGTGGAGAAGTACGACACCCTGGGCGCGGTCCAGGAAAAGTCCGCCAGCAGCGTCGCCGCCGACCAGCAGGACCTGCTCGACCTGCCGAACATCTGCTTCATGGGCACCAACGTGGTCAGCGGCACCGCCACGGCCGTGGTGGTGGCCACCGGTTCGCGCACCTACTTCGGTTCCCTGGCCCGCTCCATTGTCGGCACCCGCACCCAGACTGCGTTCGACCGTGGGGTGAACAGCGTCAGCTGGCTGCTGATCCGCTTCATGCTGGTGATGGTGCCGATCGTGCTGCTGATCAACGGCTTCACCAAGGGTGACTGGACCGAAGCCTTCATGTTCGCCCTGGCGGTGGCCGTCGGCCTGACCCCGGAAATGCTGCCGATGATCGTCAGCGCCAACCTGGCCAAGGGCGCCGCCGCCATGGCCAAACGCAAGGTGGTGGTCAAGCGCCTGAACGCGATCCAGAACTTCGGCGCCATGGACGTGCTCTGCACCGACAAGACCGGCACCCTGACCCAGGACCGGATCATCCTCGAACGTCACGTCGACATTGCCGGCGGGCGCTGCGACCAGGTGCTGCAACTGGCCTGGCTCAACAGCTACCACCAGAGCGGCATGAAAAACCTGATGGACCGCGCCGTGGTGCGCTTCGCCGAAGAAAACCCCAAGTTCAGCCCGCCCCAGGCCTGGACCAAGGTCGACGAACTGCCGTTTGACTTCGTGCGTCGCCGTCTCTCGGTGATCCTCGCGGACGACACCGGCCATCACCTGATGGTGTGCAAGGGCGCGGTCGAGGAAATGCTCGAAACCGCTACCCAGGTACGCCAGGACGGCAAGGTCGTCGAACTCGACGCCCAGCGCCGCGCCGCACTGCTGGAGCAGGCCGAGGAATACAACCGCGATGGTTTCCGCGTGCTGCTGGTGGGCACCCGCGACCTGGCACCCGACGCGATCCGTACGCAGTACAACGCCAGCGACGAACGCGAGCTGGTCATCGAAGGTCTGCTGACCTTCCTCGATCCGCCCAAGGAAACCGCAGGTCCAGCCATTGCCGCCCTGCGTGAAAACGGCGTAGTGGTCAAAGTCCTGACCGGCGACAACCCGATCGTCACCGCCAAGATCTGCCGCGAAGTCGGCCTGGAAGTCGGCGTGCCGGTACTGGGTCGCGACATCGAGCAAATGGATGACGTGTCCCTCAGCCGCCTGGTGGAAGAGCGCACGGTCTTCGCCAAGCTGACCCCGCTGCAGAAATCCCGGGTGCTCAAGGCCCTGCAGGCCAACGGGCACACCGTGGGCTTCCTCGGCGACGGTATCAACGATGCTCCGGCGCTGCGCGATGCCGACGTCGGTATCTCGGTGGACAGCGGGACCGATATCGCCAAGGAATCGGCAGATATCATCCTCCTGGAAAAGAGCCTGATGGTGCTGGAGGAAGGGGTGATCAAGGGTCGCGAGACCTTCGGCAACATCATGAAGTACCTGAACATGACCGCCAGCTCCAACTTCGGCAACGTGTTCTCGGTGCTGGTGGCCAGTGCCTTCATCCCGTTCCTGCCGATGCTGGCGATCCACCTGCTGTTGCAAAACCTGATGTACGACTTCTCCCAGCTGGCCCTGCCGTGGGACAAGATGGACAAGGAATACCTGAGCAAGCCGCGCAAGTGGGACGCCAACAACATTGGCCGTTTCATGCTGTGGATCGGGCCAACCTCGTCGATCTTCGACATCTCCACCTTCGCCCTGATGTGGTTCGTGTTCGCCGCCAACAGCGTGGAAATGGCCGCCCTGTTCCAATCCGGCTGGTTCATCGAAGGCCTGCTGTCGCAGACCCTGGTGGTGCACATGCTGCGGACCCGCAAGATCCCGTTCATCCAGAGCACCGCTGCGTTGCCGGTAATGCTGGCCACCGGCCTGGTGATGGCGCTGGGGATCTACGTACCGTTCTCGCCGCTGGGCGCGATGGTCGGCCTGGTACCGCTGCCGTGGGAATACTTCCCGTGGCTGGTCGGCACCCTGCTCTGCTACTGCGTCGTGGCCCAGACCATGAAGACCATCTACATCCGCCGCTTCAAGCAGTGGTTCTAAGCACCTGAGCCCAGGGTGGCCGGCCGGTTTGGCGGCCACCCTGGATCGGCAACGGCTCCTCCCAACACCCTGGGGAGAACAGCAATGCGACTGATCCAATACCTGTGGCAACCACTTGATCGGGCCCTGCGTGCACTGCTGGTGATCGGCCTGTCGAACAGCGCCAGGCTACTCACCGCCCTCAGCGTCCGGCTCTATGCCAGGGGCTGGCTGAGCGCGGTTGAGGTCCGATTTCTCCTGGCGTTCAGCAGCGCCATCAACCGCACCTCGATCCGGGTTGCGGCCCGCTAGACAATGAAACAGTTCAAGGAGAGTCCTCATGTCGGGAACTACTCTGCTAATCAATCTCGCTGGTTCCATCGCCCTGTTGCTGTGGGGCACCCATATGATTTCCTCGGCCCTGCTGCGCGGTTTCGGCACGCAGTTGCGTCAGTGGCTGGGGCAAAACCTGACTAACCGCTGGATGGCCCTGGCCTGTGGCATCGGCATCACTGGGGTGCTGCAGAGCAGCACCGCCGTCAGCCTGATGGCCACCTCTTTTACCGCCGCCGGGACCCTGAGCCTGGCGCCGGCGCTGGCAGTGATGCTGGGCGCCAATATCGGCTCGACCCTGGTGGTGCAACTGCTGAGTTTCGATATCTCGATCGTCACCCCGCTGGTGCTGCTGGTCGGCTTTATTGTGTTCCGCCTGCGGGACGACTCACGCTTCGAAAGCCTGGGCTGCGCCCTGATCGGTCTGGGCCTGATGCTGCTGGCCCTGCGCATGCTCGGCGCCACCCTGGGCGACGTCGAAGGCTCGGCGATATTCCAACTGCTGATGCGCAGCCTGGACGGCGAACTGCTGCTGGCGCTGCTGGTGGCCACGGTGCTGGCCTGGGTCTGCCACTCCAGCGTCGCGGTGGTGTTGCTGGTTGCATCCCTGGCCGGCGCCGGCCTGCTTTCACCCTCCACCAGCATGGCCCTGGTGCTGGGGGTGAACATCGGCGGCGCGCTGCCTTCGCTGGTCAACGCCGGCTCCAGCGTGGCCCGGCGCCTGCCCCTGGGCAATTTTCTGGTGCGCCTGAGCGGGGTGCTGATGCTGTTGCCCTGGGTGCCGTTGCTGGCCCAGCCCCAACTCCTCGGCCAACTGCCACCGGCACTGCTGGTGGTGGGTGTGCACAGCGCCTTCAGCCTGGTGTTGGCCCTGCTGTTCATCGGCCTCACCGGGCCCCTTGCCGCCCTGCTCACCCGGCTGCTGCCGGAGCCCGAGCGGGTGGTCGACCCCGGGATGCCGCTGTACCTGGACGAATCCGGCCTGGAAGTGGCCAACATCGGCCTGGCCAACGCCGCCCGCGAAGCCCTGCGCATGGCCGACATGCTGTCGAGCATGCTCAGCCGGGTGCTGCAACTGCTGCGCACTTCGGAGCAGGCCAGCGCCGATGAAGTGCGGCGCATCGACCAGTCCCTGGACTTGCTCAGCGCGGCGATCCGCGCCTACCTGGCGGATATCGGCAAGGAAGGCATCAGCGACCAGGATGCCGACCGTTCCCAGGAGATCCTGATGTTCGTGATCAACCTGGAACACGCCGGCGACATTCTCTCCACCAGCCTCGCGCAATTGGCGGCGCGGCGCCTGCGTCGGGGCGAGCACTTCTCGGCCTTTGAACTCGGCACCCTGTACCCGTTGCACCGTGAAGTCCTCGAAAGCCTGAGCCTGGCGGTGACCGTGTTCCTGCGCGAAGACCTGCCCACCGCACACCAGCTGGTCAGCCGCAAGGAAGTGGTGAGAAGGCTCGAAGCCATGGCCAGTCGCGAGCACTTCCGGACCTTGCGCGAAGACAAGAGCGCCTGGGCCGAGTCCGGCGATATTTTCCAGCGCCTGCTGCGCGACTACCGCCGCGTGCATCACCACATCGCCGCCCTGGCGTACCCGGCCCTGGAACGCGCCGGGGAACGCGACATCAACAGCAGCCTGGCCGGTGACGGCCTGGCAGACGCTCCCGACACCATTGACCGCAAGGAACCAGAGCAATGCGCATCCTGATCTGCGCCGGGCGCCACTACGCCGACACCCACCTGTGCCGGCGGGTGCTGGAAGCCTTCCAGCGCATGCACGAAGTGCGGGTGCTGATTCACGGCGGCAGCCAGTTCCTGGGGGCGGAAATCGAAGACTGGGCCCGAGAGATCGGTGCCGACATCGTGCGCTATCCGCCCAACTGGCAGCTCCACGGCAAGCACGCCGAGCGCCTGCGCAATGCCTTCATGCTCAAGGACAGTCGCCCGGACCTGGTGATTGCCTTGCCCGGCGGCGAGGACACCGAAGAGCTGCTGGCCCGGGCCAAGGCCCAGGGCATTCAGACCCTGTCGGTCACTGACCGGCAATAACCCACCCCTTTCCACCCACAACGAGCCTTCCTCATGAACGAAGAACCCAGCAGGCGCTGTGCCCCCTTTGCGGGCCTTGATCCGCTCACCACCTGCGTCCCCTTTCGAACGCCCCCTGCGTGCCAGCACGCAGGGCGCATCGCCCCGACCCTGACGGAGTTCCACCATGCTCAAGCCCAAGCGTCATAGCGCCCCCAACCCGGGCCCATTCACGTCCATCAGCAACAGCCTGCCGCCGTCCCGGGTACGGATGCTGCGGCGTAACCTGCAGTTCATCAGCCTGATCCTGGTGTTGATCGTGCTGCTGTCCCTGTTCTCCACCGCCCGTGCCGCGGGGGGTGCCTATGTGGTGGACGATGGCGGGATCAACGCCCCGGGGGAATGCAACGTCGACCTCTGGCACCAGAGCAATCGGCATGACCATTCCAGCCAGCAGACCGTGCTGTCGCCGGCCTGCACCTTCCAGGCCCTGCCCTGGGCCCAACTGGGCGTCGAAGTGCAGCACGGCCGGGAAGACGGCGCGTCCGAGACGCAACTGAGCCCGCAGCTCAAGGCGCAACTGTGGGACCGTGAAGACCTCGGCCTGCAACTGGCCCTGGCCACCTCGGCGCACGTGGCCCTGAACCGCAGCCACGCCTTTGACGGCGCCGACTTCAACCTGCCCCTGACCTACTCGCCCATCCAGGCCCTGCGCCTGAACCTCAACGCCGGCTGGAGCCATGCCTACGATGACGGCCAGCGCAATCACCGCTGGACCTGGGGTACAGGACTGGAGTACGACCTGGCCGAGAGCCTGACCCTGATCGCCGAACGCTACGGCCAGCGTGGCGGCGATAACGCCTGGCAAGCCGGGCCCAGGCTGCATGTTGGTCAACGCATCGACCTCGACCTCGTGCTCGGACAAAACCTCAACCAGACCCGCGACCGCTGGCTAAGCACCGGCGCCACCCTGCGCTTCTAACCCTGTAGCCGCTGCCGAGGCACAAGGCTGCGCTGGCCCTCATGGGCGCCGTAATCCACCCGAGAGAAATACGGCGTTTTACAGGGCCAGCGTCCGAATGCGGCCGAGCCTGCGGCAGCGGCTACAAGGTTATTGGCGGTAATCGGGGGCGGTGCGGTCGAGGAGGCGCAGCAGAGCGGACCAGGCCAATTGCATCGCATCGGGGTCGTTGAGCTCACCCTCTTCCAGGGGCCTTGCGGGGTCATTGAACTGGCGTTCGGTGTATGCGCACACATCCGCCGGTGGCAACACCAGCTCTCCCGCAGCCTGGGCCGCAAGCTGGATCTCGCAGGCTTTCTCCAGGTAATACATGCGCAGAAACGCCTGGCTGACGCTCTCGCCCACGGTCAACAGACCATGGTTGCGCAGCATCAGCACCGGCTTGTCTCCCAGGTCCGCCACCAACCGTTGCTGCTCGCCCATGTCCAGGGCCACGCCTTCGTAATCGTGATAGGCCACGCGCCCGTAAAACTCCATGGAAATCTGGTTCACCGGCAGCAAGCCGCACTTGAGCGCCGCCACCGCGCAACCGGAGCGGGTGTGGGTGTGCAGCACGCACTGGGCATCCTCGCGGGCGCCGTGGATCGCACTGTGAATCACGAACCCCGCCGGGTTCACCGGGTACGGCGAGGCCTCCACCGCACGCCCGTCGAGGCCGATCTTGACCAGGTTCGACGCGGTGATTTCGTCGAACATCAGGCCATAGGGGTTGATCAGGAAATGGTGTTCCGGCCCCGGCAGGCGCACCGAGATATGGGTAAAGATCAGGTCGGTCATGCGAAAGTGCGCAACCAACCGGTAACAGGCCGCCAGCTCTTCGCGCAGGCGCTGTTCAGTGGCGCTGCGCTCGGGGCCGGCAGTTGCAGGGACGGCGCCAAGCGGCGGTGCAAGGGTGTTCATCATCAGGTTCTCCAGGCTGATCGGCTGCGCGAACAATAGGGCTGGACGCCAACGGACGTCCAGCCCGCTCCGCCACTACTTGCTGGCCCAGGCGTTGAAGCGCTCTTCGAGCTCCTCGCCATGATCGACCCAGAACTCGACGTTCATCGACAACGCCCCCGTCAGGTTCTGCGCCGAGGTCGGCACCCATTGCGCCAGCTTCGGATCGAGCTGCGCCGCAGCCTGGGTATTGGTCGGCCCATAGGGGATCTGCTGCACGTAATTGACCTGCACCTCAGGCTGGTTGGCGAAGGCGATAAAGCGCTTGGCCTGGTCGACATGCCGCGAGCCCTTGATGATCGCCCAGTAATCCATGCCATACAGGCTGCCCGGCCAGACCAGCGCCAGGGGGCTGCCACCCTGGGCCGCCGAAGCGATCCGGCCGCTGTAGGTCGAGGTCATCACCACATCGCCGGCGCTCAGCCATTGCGCCGGTTGCGCGCCGGCCTCCCACCACTGGATGTAGGGCTTGAGCTCACCCAGCTTGGCGAACGCGCGGTCGACACCGGCGGGGGTCGCCAGGACCTTGTACACGTCCTCGACCTTGACCCCGTCCGCCATCAGGGCGAACTCCAGGTTGTACACCGCGCGTTTGCGCAGGCCACGCTTGCCGGGGATTTTCTTCACGTCCCAGAAATCCGCCCAGGAGGTTGGCGCCTGGGCCAGCTTCTGGCGGTCATAGGCAATCGCCACGCTCCAGACCAGGGCCGCTGAGCCACAGTCTTGCGCGGCATCGGGAATCAACTGCTCGGCATGCCCCAGGACCTTCCAGTCAAGGCGCTCGTACATGCCCTCCTCGCAGCCGCGCATCAAATCCGGGCCTTCGATCTGCACCACATCCCAGTCGACGCTGCCGGTGTCGACCATGACTTTGATCCGCGCCATCTCGCCGTTGTATTCGCTCTGGATCAGCTTGCTGCCGTCGGCCTTGCTGAAGGGCTGGAAGATCGCCACGTCCTGGGCTTTTTGTCCGGCTCCGCCGTACCCGACCACCACCATGTCCGGCGCTGCCTGGGCGCTGCCCAGCCCGGCAGCCAGCAGCAGGAACAACGGATAAAGGCCCTGTTTGCGCGTGTTCGATTTCATCATTGGTTCCTCGTGCAGGTCCCCCTTGGGTCATCGCCGCCAGGGTCCTTTTTTATTGTTGTGAGGGTGGCCCCAGGAGCGGGCACAAAACGAAGCTACTGCAACCACAAGTAAAAAAACAAGTTGATTTTTTACTGAGGGTAAATTTCTATAGGCCAATAATAAAAATGCCGAATACCCGCCTTCGCGTCTTCGGCCCGCCTGGAGCTTTCCCATGTCGACGCCGTCCTCCGCCTTCACGCACCTGTTCGAGCCGTTGCAGATCCGTGGCAAACGCCTGAAGAACCGCATCATGTCCAGCGGTCACGACACCTCCATGCCCACCGACAACCTGGTCAACGAGCAGTTGATCGCCTACCACCGGGCGCGGGCCGAGGGCGGCGTCGGGTTGATCGTGCTGCAGGTGGCCGGGGTCCATGACAGTGCGCGCTACACCTCCCACGTGCTGATGGCCACCGATGACGCCTGCATCGACGGCTACCGGCGCCTGGCCGAAACCTGCCACGCCCACGGCACCCTGGTGCTGTCGCAGATCTTCCACCCGGGGCGCGAGATCATGGAGTCCAGCGACGGCCTGCTGGCCGTGGCCTATTCGGCCTCGGCGGTGCCCAATGAACGGTTCCGGGTCATGCCCCGGGCTCTCGACCAGGGGATGATCGACGAAATCATCCGCGGTTACGCCAGCGCCGCCCGGCGCCTGCACCAGGCCGGGCTGGATGGCGTGGAGGTGGTGGCCAGCCATGGCTACCTGCCGGCGCAATTCATCAACCCCCGGGTCAACCAGCGCAGCGATGGCTACAACGGCGACCTGGAGCAACGCCTGCGATTTGTCCGCGAGGTGATCGCCGCGATCCGCGCCAGCACCGACGAGCAGTTCATCATCGGCCTGCGCATCAGCGCCGATGAACGCGACCCCGAGGGCCTGAGCGAGGACGATTCCCTGGCCGCGGTGCAGGCCCTGCAACGGGAGCTGGATTACGTGCACATCGTCGCCGGCACCTCGGCATCCCTGGGCGGCGCAGTGCATATCGTGCCGCCGATGGCGATCGAGGCCGCGTACCTGGCCCGTGAGGCCGGGACCTTCAAGGCCGGCCTGCAGATTCCGCTGTTTGTCACCGGGCGCATCAACCAGCCCCAGGAAGCCGAACTGATCCTGGCCCGTGGCCAGGCCGACGTGTGCGGCATGACCCGTGCACTGATCTGCGACCCGCAAATGCCCAACAAGACCGACAGCGGGCGCGCTGAAGATGTGCGCGCCTGCATCGCCTGCAACCAGGCCTGCATCGGCCACTTCCATAAAGGCTTGCCGATTTCCTGCATCCAGCACCCGGAAACCGGGCGCGAATTGCAATTCGGCACCTTGCACAGCAGCGCCCGGCCCAAGCGAATCATGGTCGCCGGCGGCGGCCCGGCCGGGATGAAGGCCGCCGCGGTGGCCGCGCAACGGGGGCATGAGGTCACGCTCTACGAGGCCAGTGCGCAACTGGGCGGCCAGGTGCTGCTGGCGCAGTTGCTGCCACGGCGCAGCGAGTTCGGCGGCGCCAGCACCAACCTGCAACGCGAGATGCAACTGGCCGGGGTGCGGGTGGTGCGCAATACCCGGGTCGACCGGGCGCTGGTGGAACGCGAGCGCCCGGACCTGGTGATCATTGCCACCGGCGCCGAGCCCTATTGGCCGGCCTTTGAGCGTGGCGGCGAACTGCAAGTGGTGGATGCCTGGCAGGTGCTGCGCGACGAGGTGCAACTGGGGCGCTCGGTGGTGGTGGTGGACTGGCGCTGCGACTGGATCGGCCCCGGCATCGCCGAACGCCTGGTCCGCGCCGGGCATCAGGTGCAACTGGCGGTCAACGGCACCCACTGCGGGGAAAACCTGCCGCTCTACGTGCGCGACCAACTGGCCGGCGAGCTGCATCGACTGGCCATCCCGATCATTCCCTATGCGCGCCTGTACGGCTGCGACGACAACACGGTGTACCTGCAACACACCGCCAGCGGCGAACCCATGCTCCTGGAAAACATCGACAGCCTGGTGCTGTGCCAGGGTCACCAAGTGGTCGACACCCTGGGCGACGAGCTGCAGGGGCTGGTGGAGTTTCGCCGGATCGGCGACTGCCTGGCGCCGCGCACCGCCGAAGAAGCGATCTACGAAGGCTTGAAAGTCGCCTGGGAGCTGTAAGGCTGTTTTATACTCCGCACCTTTTCCAGGATCGGGCGCCCCGGCGCGCCCACCTCCACGGTTCGGAGCACGCCATGAGCAACAGCAGCAAGATGCCGCCTGCCACCAGCGCGCCCCCGCCCGACGGCAACGCGGCGGGCCCGCAGTTTCTCGGCACACGGATCCGCGGCCTGCGCAAACGCCGCGGCATGACCCTGACCGAGCTGGCGCAAAACAGCGAGCTGACTGCGGGTTACATCAGCCAGTTGGAACGCAACCTGGCGTATCCGTCGATTCCGGCGCTGTTCAACATCGCCCGCAGCCTGGGCGTGACCATCCAGTGGTTCTTCGCCAGCGAAACCAATACCGCGCCTGAAGACCAGGGTTACGTGGTGCGCCGGCAAAACCGCATGAGCGTGCATTACGAAAACGGCATCGTCGACCAGTTACTGACCCCGCAGCCGACAAGGCAGCTGGAGTTCCTGCATTCGCGTTTTCCTCCGGGCACCTACAGCCAGCTCAGCTACAGCCACGAAGGCGAAGAAGCCGGCTACCTGCTGGCCGGCAGCTTTGAGCTGTGGGTCGGTGAACGGCACTTCCAGCTCAACGAGGGCGACAGCTTCAGTTTTTCCAGCCAGGAACCCCATCGCTACGGCAACCCGGGCGAGGTCGATGCGCTGGTGCTGTGGGTCATCACCCCCCCAACCTTTTAGTTTTCAGGCCATAAGTCATGCACCATTTGATCCGGCACAACGCCCCATGAGCCGCCTGCCCTCGCTCCAGATCGACCTGGCCAACATCCAGGACGCACCGCAGCTGCATGCACGGCTGCGCGATGCCCTGGGTTTCCCGCATTGGTATGGCTGCAACTGGGACGCCTTCTGGGACGCCATCAGCGCCCTGGTGGAGATGCCCGAACAGCTGGTTTTCGAGCACTGGCCGGGGTTCGCCGAACGCCTGCCCCGCGAGGCGCGGATGATTCAGGAGTGCCTGGAGCGACTCAAGCAGCTCTATCCCGAACAGGCCTGCCAAACCCATTACCGCTAAGCCACACCCCTTATCCAACAAGGAAGAAGATCCCTCGAATGGCCTTTATCTCCCGCAACAACACCCTGTCTGGCCTGCTGCTGGTCGCGGCCACCCTCCACGGTTCGCTGGCCCAGGCCCAGACCAAGTCCTTCGAAGAGCGCAAGCAGCAGATCCACGCCATGGACCAGCAGGTCTCGGCCGAGGGCAGCGCCCGCAAGGAGCGCTCCGAAGCCCTGCTGCGTGCCGAGGGCGTGCCGCTGCCGGCGGGCCTGCCGGCGATCGCCACCCAAGCCAACGCCCACCCGCGCAGCACTGACGCCGTCGCCTACCGCGCCATGGCCTTGCTGGTGGTCGCGGCCAAGGGCAGCGGCCTGGACCAGCCGACGGTGGACAAACTGGTCGAGGGCTACAACCTGACCCCGCGCTTTACCCCGGAAGAAAGCCTGTTTATCGCCAATCCCCAGCCCTCAGAAGAGCAGCGCATCAAGTTCTCCTGGCGCTACGAATCGGCCTGGGTCCTGCTCTGGGCCCTGGGCTATGTCGACACCCTGGACAAGCCGCAGAACGTCTGCGACGTCAACAGCGCCGCGGCCATCATGCTCAAGCGCACTCCTGAGGAGTTTATCGCCGACGCCAAGCCGCGCCCGCTGCAAGAAGTCCTCGACCAGACCGACCGCACCTACCGCTATGACTGGAATGTGGTCGAAGCCCGCATGAAAAACACCGCGCCCCCGGCCGGCCTCGACGCCAGCGTGACCTATGAACGCCACTACGCATTCAACTGGTTGATGGGCTACATGGGTCAGGAATGGGACGACGTCAATACCGATACCTGACAGGAAAACCGCCTGCGCTACGGCCCCATTACTTGGCCGCTGCGCAGCGCCGGCCGGCCCAGCAGCCGCCAGCACCCTCGCCCCACCTGAAGCGCTGGCTGCCCACTGATAGGCCTGACGCACGACCCTGTTTTTTTCAAGGAGCCATCGGATGGTCAATGTGTTGTTTATCTGCAGTCAGAACCGCCTGCGCAGCCCCACTGCCGAGCAGGTGTTCGCCGATTGGCCGGGGGTCGAGACCGCCTCGGCCGGGATCAACCACGATGCCCAGGTGCCGGTGTGCCCGGAACTTCTGGAGTGGGCGGACCTGATCCTGGTCATGGAACCCCGGCACCGCAGCAAACTGTCGAGCAAATTCAAGCCGCACCTGCGGGACAAAAAGATCATCTGCCTGAACATCCCCGATGATTTCGAGTTCATGGCCCCGGAGTTGATCGAGATCCTGCGCAAGCAGGTGCCGCAGTTTTTGCCAGACTGAACCCCACCGTCACTCAAGGATCGAGCCGCTATGGCCCTGGAACTGTTCGACCTGCCGACCTGCCATGTGCTGCTGGAGATCGAGAACTATCAGTTCCCCGGGCACACGGATCGCCTGGATGCCAACTGGCTGCAGGTTCGCGGCCGGATCGAAGACCCCCGCGGCAGCTGGAGCTTTGTCGACCCCTGCCTGACCACCCAGGAACTGCTGAAACTGGAACGTTGGCTGGGGGCCCTGGATCCCGGCGCGCCGGCCATCCAGTCCTGCTACTTCACCGAGCCTTGCCTGGCGTTTCACTTCAACCCCGGGCCGCACCCGGTCCTGGAGCTGGTGTTGTCCCACGAGGCCGCGCCCCCCTGGGCCAGCGCCGAGCAACGCCTGGAAGGCGTGTCGTTGCAGGTGCCGGCGTCCACCAACAGGCCCGAGGTGCTGCAAGCCAGGGTCCAGGGATTGATCGCACGCTTCCCGGTTGTGCCTTGATGAACCGCTGAGCGACATCAGCGCGCCAGCAAGGCCGCGCTCAAGGCCGCCGAGGCGTTGTACAGCGCCATCCTGCCGCGCAACAGCACCTGGGCGCTGCGCCGATAGGCCGCCGCGTCGATCAGCACCTGCTCGCCGTCCAGACGTGCGGTGATCAGGGTGTCGAGCACGCCGGCAGGGTTTTCGATCGACAGCGGGAATTCACCCACGCTGGCGCCCAGGGCCTGGGGCGCGCTGAGCACGTCATGGGCCACCGTGCCCTCGATCAGGCACGCCGCCGCCAGGCAGCAGCCACCGGAAACCGCCAGGGACGGATGGGCGCTTTGCGGGGTGAAGTAGCGGGTGTTGATGTGGCCACCGGCCTGTGCCGGGCTGACGATGCAGATTTTTGGCAGGGTCTCGCTGCGCCGCAGTTCATCGGCGCTCATCAGGGCGCCGCTGCGATTGCGCAGTTGCATGCGCTGGCCGCCTTCGACCAGCAGATCGCTCAGGGCCGACTTGAACACCGGATCGGCGTCCAGCTGCGCTGGCGTTTCATAACCGCTTTTGCCCAGGTCGGCGGCGTTGACGATGATCATCGGCACCGCGACATCGATGCAGGTCGCGGCAATGCCATTGAGCCTGTCGCGGCGCAGGCCGCTGGGAAACAACGCCCCGGTCTTGGCCCCCACCGGGTCGTGCAGAAACAGATCGACCCCGGGAAACACCCCGTTGACCCCAGGGATCCGGGTGTCGCTGAGCAGACGGCCATTGGCAAACCCCAGGCGCGCATAGAGCGTGGTCCGGGTGTTGGTATTGAAGATTTCGATCTGCGCCGTCGGCTCCTCAGGTGCCAGCCAGCCCCGGGCCAGGGCATAGAGCGGCAAGGCGGCCGACATATTGCCGCAGTTGACGCTCCAGTCGATGTGGCTCTTGCCGGCCGCCAGTTGCGCCAGGGTGCTGGTCATGCGCGTCTCGCCGGGCCTGCGCTCGACGATAAACACCTTGTTGCTGGTGGGGATGCCCCGGCCCAGCCCGGTGATCTGGGTGTTGCCCGGCCAGTCCCCCACCAGCGGCACGCCCATCAGGTGGCGTAGCAACTCCTCCAGCAGCGCTTCGTCTTCGGGCACCGCCTCCCGGGCCAGGACCAACCCGGTCGAGGTGCCGCCGCGCATGTGAAACACCGGAAACTGAAGAATGCCGGCGTCAAGCGTGCAGCGCTGCGGGTCTGTGTTCATGGTCGGCTCGGGGCGATTGGCGAAGTCAGGGGGCAAAGCCTAAAGCCGTTGCCCGGACTTTGACCAGCCCTGCGCTGGCGCCGCTCATGAATAGGCACCCACCACCCGTCGCACCTTGAGCAAGGCCTCGCGCAACGCCCCCATCTCCAGCGAGCCCAAGGCCAGGCGCAGCGCATGGGGAACATGGGCCGAGGTGGCGAACGGTTCGGCCGTGGACACCGACACCTGCTCACGCAGCAACTCCATGGCGATCTGGTCCGCGCGGACCTCTTCGGCCAGGGGCAGCCACAAAAAGTACGAAGAGGGGTGGCGCACCACCGGCAACCCCGCCAGCACCTGGTCGGCCAGGGCCTGCCGGGCCTCGGCGTCGGCGCGTTTTTGCGCCTCCAGCCGAGCGACCGTGCCATCGTCGATCCAGGCACAGGCAATCGCCGTCAGCATCCCTGCGGTGTTCCAGGTGGTGGCCCTGATACTGCGCTCCAGCGCCGGCACCTGCGGCAGGGGCGCGGCGATAAAACCAACCCGCAGGCCGGTGGCGACACTCTTGGAAAACCCGGACACATACAGCGTTCTTTCCGGCGCCAGGGCGGCAATCGGCGGCGGCGCCTCGGCGGCCAGAAACGCATAGGCCCCATCCTCGATGATCGACAGCCCATGCTCGCGCGCAATCGCCACCAGTTGCCGGCGCTGTTCCAGCGCCATCACCCAGCCCATGGGGTTGTGCAGGGTCGGCATGGTGTAGACCGCCCGCACCGAACGCTGGCGGCACAGTTGGTCGAGGGCGTCGAGGTCCGGCCCCTCGGCCGTTGCAGGGATCGGCAGCACTTCAAGGTGCAGGGATTCGGCCAGCACCTTGAACCCCGAGTAGGTCAGCGCGTCGGCGGCGATCACATCCCCCGGTTGCAGCAGCGCCATCAGCGCCACCGCCAAGCCATGCTGGGCGCCGCTGACGATCAGCACCTGCTCGGCCTGCACCTGCAACCCGCGGCTCAGCAGGTGATGTGCGACGCCAGCCCGCTCATGCAAACGCCCGGCATGGGGCTGGTAGCGCAGCAGGGATTCCAGGTCACCGGACAACGCCAACTGGCGCAGGGCCGTGCGCAGCAGGTCGGCCTGCCCGGGAACCGAGGGGTAGTTGAAGTTGAGGTCGAGCATGCCCGCCAGCACATCCGGCTGGTCGATACCCTGACCCGGTGGCAGCGCGGTCTCCCGGACAAAGGTGCCGCGCCCGGTTTCGCCGCTGACCAGGCCCATGGCCTCCAGTTCGGCGTAGACCCGGCTGGCAGTGACCAGGGCCAGCCGGTGCTCGGCCGCCAGTTGGCGATGGGTCGGCAGGCGCGTACCGGGCGCCAGGCGCCCAGCACGAATGTCGGCGGCGAAGCTATCAACCAGGGCTTTATAGCGGGCGCGAGGCATGAGCAATGTATCCATGACAATTTTTTGATTGTATCGGGAGCGGGTCATAGCATGCGCTTCATGCCACCCGTCATGCCACTGCAATCCTGACCTTGGCCCTGCCCTTTCCCTCCCTGCAATCGAGTGTGACCCTGATGGAACAGACATCGACCCCAACCCACCCGACTCTGGAAAAAACCTCCAGCGGCTGGCTCAACGGATTGATCGGCGTGATTATTTTCAGTGGCTCGCTGCCCGCGACCCGGGTCGCGGTGCTGGAGTTCGACCCGGTGTTTCTGACCGTCGCCCGGGCCACCATCGCCGGCCTCCTGGCGCTGTGCATGCTGCTTGCGTTCAAGCAGCCGCGCCCTGCCCGCAGCCAGGTGCTGCCGTTGTTGATTGTCGCCATCGGCGTGGTGCTGGGCTTTCCGCTATTGACCGCCCTGGCCCTGCAATATGTGACCTCCGCCCACTCCATCGTGTTTCTCGGCATGCTGCCCCTGGCGACGGCGGTGTTCGGCGTATTGCGCGGCGGCGAACGACCGCGTCCGGTGTTCTGGCTGTTCTCGATCCTGGGCAGCGCGCTGGTGATGGGTTTCGCCCTGTCCCAAGGCCTGAGCGCAGCGCCTGAAGGCGACATCCTGATGCTGTTGGCGGTGCTGATCTGTGGCCTGGGTTACGCCGAAGGCGCCCGCCTATCGCGCAGCCTGGGCGGCTGGCAGGTGATCTGCTGGGCGCTGGTGCTGGCCTTGCCGGTCATGGCCGGGGCCACCTGGCTGCTGGCCCCGGCCCGCTTTGCCGGCATCAGCCTGCCGGCCTGGCTGAGCCTGGGCTACGTGTCGCTGTTCAGCATGCTGATCGGCTTCGTGTTCTGGTATCGCGGCCTGGCCCAGGGCGGCATTGCCGCCGTCGGCCAGTTGCAGTTGCTGCAACCCTTCTTCGGCCTGGCGCTGGCCGCGACCCTGCTCCACGAACAGGTCAGCCTGGGCATGCTCGGGGTCACCGTGGCCGTGATCGCCTGCGTGGCCGGGGCCAAGCGGTTTTCCCGCTAGCCCGGCGCACCTTCGCGAGACTCAGGCGCGGCGCGCCAGCAACAGCACCGAGGCCGCCGCCGACAACAAGGCGGCGCAGCAGCGATTGAAGATGCGCTTGCCCGCGGGCTGGGCAAACCAGCGCCGCATGTACAGCCCCATAAAGGCGTAGCCACTGATGGCGATCCACTCCAGCACCAGGAACAACCCGCCCAGCACCAGGAACTGCGCAGAGATCGGTGCAGTCGGATCGACGAACTGCGGCAGGAACGCAGTGAAAATCAGGATGGCCTTGGGGTTGCCGATGGCCACCAGGAACTCCTGTCGCGCCAGGGCCAGCAACCCCAGGGACGCGGTGTTGCTCTCGGCCTCGACCCGGGTATCGGCACGCCATAACTGATACGCCAGGTACAACAGGTAGCCCGCACCGAGGATCTTGATCCCGTAGAACAGCAGCTCCGAGGCTTGCAGCACCACCGCCAGCCCGGCCGACGCCAGGGCGATCATCAGCGAAAACGCCAGCAGCCGACCCACGCCAGCCAGGCACGACGTGCGAAAGCCGTAGGTCGTGGCATTCCTGACCGACAGCAGGTTATTCGGCCCGGGGGCCATATTCAGGGCGAAGCAGGCCGGGAGGAACAGCGCCAGGGTGGCCAGGTTCATGGGAGCTCCAAGTGCAGGTGGGGTGACGGTTTTTAGTCAAGACCTGAAAACTTAAAGAGCATCCGGGCGCGATGCAAGCGCCAGTGCAAGCCACCCTTCCATAGTCCACCCCCCCATCACTCATTCAGGGTTTCGTTGGCCGCCCTGTGGGTTTTAACCAACCGCGCTTCAAACCGTTTTACGCTGCAGATCCAGCGTGGTGCCGATCAGTCGGGTGAAGATACTCAGCAACTCCATGGTCTCCGGGTTTTCCAGTTTTCTGGGCAACGCATCGAGGGCGCATAAGGTGCCGAAAACCGTGCCGTCGGCGAAAACGATCGGCAGTGAGATGTAGCTTTCAAAACCATGGTGCTTGGGCAGCGGGTGTTCGGAGAACACCGGGTCAAGGCTGGCGTGTTCGATCACGATCGGCTTGCGGGCCAGGCGCAGCTGATTGCACAGGGTGGCCTCGATCAAGAGTTCATCGCCCACATTCACGCCGAACTGCAATTCGTCATGCACCGCGCAGGCGACCCAATGGGTGTCGGTCATCTTGGAAATCGCGGCGAATCGCATACGGGTCAAACGGGTGGTCAGCCTCAGGATATTTGAGGTGACTTCTATTTCAGCAATCGCAGCCCGTTCTTCAGCGGTAAGATTTTTTATGACCAACACTCCTGACAATAATGGATAAAACACCCTCCCCCCGGCATGGACGCCATAGCGCCCCCTGAAAGTCCTGCGGTTGCCATCGGCCGCTTGCGGGTTGTGCCGAACCGCTCGAGGCATGACAGGCCAGTGCTATGAAATGATCGGCAACAGCACCCTCGGCTTGAGCCTGCTGCGACGAATGACCGGCTGCGTGCAAGACCCCGGGCGCCGGGGAGCGGTGATTTGGGATAGAAAGCGGGCGAGGGAAAAGGTTCAGGCTGGCCAGGTGCTAATCTGCCCGCCACATCCCGCCGCGAAACCTTGCCATGACCATTGCCGACAGCCTCCTGGCCTTCACCCTGGCCGCTACGCTCCTGACTATCACCCCCGGGCTCGACACCGCCCTGGTGCTGCGCACGGCCACGGTCGAAGGCAAGCGCCAGGCGATTCAGGCGGCCCTCGGGATCAACGCCGGCTGCCTGCTGTGGGGCGCGGCGGTGGCGTTTGGCCTGGGCGCATTGATCATGGTTTCCGAACTGGCCTACACCGCCCTCAAGTACTGCGGCGCGGCTTATCTGTGCTGGCTCGGGCTGAACATGCTGCTGGCGCCGCGCAGCACCATGGCGGCGGCCAAGACCCCGGGCCAGCGCGGCGCCAACTGGTTTCTCAAGGGCATGCTGGGCAATGTGCTCAACCCCAAGATCGGCATCTTCTATGTGTCATTCCTGCCGCAATTCATCCCCCAGGGCAGCCCACTGGTGCCGTGGACCTTTGGCCTGGTGGCCATCCATGTGGTGCTGGGGTTGGCCTGATCGCTGCTGTTGATCGGCGCCACCCGCCCGCTGAGTGCCGTCCTGCAACGAGCGCCGGTGATGCGCTGGATGGACCGCACCACCGGCACGCTGTTTCTGTTGTTCGCCGCGCGCCTGGCCTTCAGCAAACGCTGAGCCGCGGCCTCAAGCCCGGTCGGCGTCTGGTGCGGCGGCGTCGCTCAGGGTGGTTTGAAAGCGCCGGTCGAAATCCTCGGCCAGCTCGGCCAGGGTCACCCGCCCCAGGCGCTCGAGCAGCAGCGCCTGGGCCGCATCGAAGGCGTCGGTGAGGGCTGCATTCACCGCCTGCTCCACCAGGCACTCCGGGTGGTCGGTGGACAGGCCGATGGAGAAGATCGAGGTCGCGCCCAGTGCCTGGTGAATGTCCAGCAGGGTCATGTCGGCGAGGCTGCGGGTCAGGGTCCAGCCGCCCTGATGGCCTTTTTCGGAACGCACATAACCTTGCTCCTTGAGCAGCCCCATGGTCCGGCGCACCACCACCGGGTTGGTTCCGAGCATGCGGGCGATGGTCTCGGAAGTCGCGCATTGCTGGTGGCGGTCCATGTGGATCAGCACATGCAGCATGCGGGAAAGTCGGGTGTCGGTTCTCATCCTGTCCTCGTGGTCGGCCTGAATCGGGGCGGACCGAGTATCGCTTGCAACCAGTGAAGTTACGAGAGTGTTGACAGGCAACTTTCACGTAACTTACGGTGTGTCGTGAAATCCTTGAAGCCCTTCAAGGGACCCCACTGAAGGTGTATTGCATGGTGTACGACGTGATTATTGTGGGCGGCAGCTATGCCGGGCTGTCTGCCGGCTTGCAGTTGGCGCGGGCACGACGAACGCTGCTGGTGCTGGATTCGGCGCAACGGCGCAACCGTTTTGCCGGCAACTCCCACGGCTTTCTTGGCCAGGACGGACGCCCCGCCGCCGACATCGCCAACGATGCGCGCAACCAGTTGCTGGCCTACCCCACGGTGACCTGGGTCTCGGCAACCGCCAGCCATGGGCGCCAGGAAGCCGGGTTGTTCGAGGTCGACACCCTCGATGGCCAGCGCTACAGCGCCCGGCGGCTGATCCTCGCCAGTGGCGTGGTCGACGAACTGCCGGCAGTCGAAGGCCTGGCATCGCGCTGGGGTCAAAGCGTCTTCCACTGCCCCTACTGCCATGGCTATGAACTCGAGGGCGGGCCGATCGGCGTGCTGGCCAACTCCGAATTGGCCATGCATCACGCCCTGCTGCTGCCCGAATGGGGCCCCACCACGTTCTTTACCAATGGCGTGTTCGTGCCCGATGCCGAGCAACGGGCACAACTGGCCAAACGCGGGGTGACTCTGGAGGAGCAACGGCTGAGCCATATCAGCGGCGATCAGGCCGATGTGGTGCTGGTCGACCAGCGGGTGATCCGCCTCAAGGGCCTGTTCACCCAACCGCGCACCCACCTGGCCAGCCCTTTGGCCGAGCGCCTGGGCTGCGAGCTTGAAGCCGGGGCGATGGGCAGTTTCATCAAGACCGATGCCAGCCGCGAAACCAGCGTTGGCGGGGTGTTCGCTTGCGGCGATGCGGCGCTGGCGTTCGGCTCGGTGGCGATCGCCGTGGGGGATGGCGCCCGGGCCGGCGCGGCGACGCACCAATCGCTGGTGCTGCGCTAAGGCCCAGGTGCAACGCCGCCCGACACCGCAAGGCGTGGGCGGCGCAGGGGTTTACTCCTGGATCACCGAGTCGATTTCTTCGGCCATCAGCAGCGAATCACCCGAGTAGCGCTCGAACTTGACCCGACCAAAACCCGGGGCGTACCACGCTTCCATGCGCCCGCCTTCGAACTCTGCACTCAGGTGGCAGGTGTTGCTGAAGGTGCGGTCCTTGTAGTCGATCTTGGTCGGCAGGTCTTCGAAGCCGACAAAGGTGTAGTCGCTGAACCCTTCGTATTCCAGCGGGGTGCTGGTCTCGTCGGCATGGTTTTCCAGCTTGCCGCTGCCGCTGAGCTTGAACTTGGCGCCCGGCGCCGCCTTGCCCGGAAACTCCGGTGCCTTGCTGTAGGACTCGGTCATCAGCGGCGCCTTGGCGTCGCCGCCCATGGCGGAGATCCCGTAGCGCACGTTGCCCAGCAATTTGCGGCCGCTGGCGTCGTAGAAACTGGCGGAGCTGACGCCCCCTTCGGACTGGGTCACCGCAATCGCGTCCTGACCCATGAACTTGGCTTTTTCGATGCTGACCGTGGTGCCTTCGGCGCCGAAGGAAACACCTGGCTTGAGGCTGAAGCACGCGGCGAAATCAGGGGCAGCGCTGGCCTGGGAAGAAATGGCGACAGCGCCCAGAACGAACGCGGCACGCAGAAGTTGAGAAGACATTGATTTCCTTTCTTTGTCAGAACGAAACGGGTCCGTTGCGCACCCGAATCCTTGGGAATGGAGACTCCACACCCCAGGCGGAAAAAAGCCCGGGCGTGAGCGGCGCGGAATATAAACCACTTGTGCGGGCGCCGCCATGCGCACGTGGCACTTTGCCCCGGCGCTGAGGGCCGCGCTCAATCCATCAGCCGTTCGCGCAGGAACTCGATCAAGGCCTGCACCGGTCGAGAACCCTGGCGATGCTGGGGGTAGACCGCCGACAAAGTCAGGGGCTCGGGCTCGAAGTCTTCCAGCACCCGCACCAGGCGCCCATCCTGCAGCGCCTGACCGACGATAAAGGTCGGCAGGTAGGTGATGCCCAGGTCGGCAACGGCGGCGTCCTTGAGCAACTCGCCATTGTTGACCCGCATACGCCCGCCGACGTTGATGTTCATGGGCTTGCCCTTGACCTGGAAGCGCCACTGCACCTGGCGTCCATGACCATAGGGCAGGCAATCGTGGCCACTGAGTTGCTCGGGGTGTTGCGGCACGCCACGGCTGGCCAGGTAGCCCGGGCTGGCGCAGTAGACCCGCTGGATGGTGGCGATGCGGCGTGCGATCAGGGTCGAGTCTTCAAGCACACCGATGCGCAGCACCAGGTCATAACCTTCGCTGAGCAGGTCCACCGGACGGTCACTGAGGTCGACCTCCACCGATACCTGGGGGTAGCGCTGCAAAAACAGCGGCAACAGGCACCCCAGGTGCGCCAGGGCGAACGACAGCGGCGCACTCAGGCGCAGGGTGCCGCGCGGTTCGCTGTTCTGCCCGGCAATGCCCTGCTCCACCTCCTCGACCTCGCCCAGCAGGCGCAGCGCCGACTCGTAGTAGTTCTGGCCCAGGGGCGTGACGTCGAGGCGCCGCGTGGAGCGGTTGAGCAGGCGCACCCCCAGGCGTTCTTCGAGCTGCATCAGGCGGCGACTGACGAACTGCTTGGACAACCCCAGCTTGTCGGCCGCCGCGGTGAAGCTGCCGGAGTCCATCACCTGGCAAAAAATACGCATGTCTTCAAACGGGTTCATTGTCACGCCTCGGTTGACAGTCAAACGCTTTATAGCGGCTTTTTCACGATTAGGCATCAGATTAATCTGAGCACAGGTTGTCGCTGAGACCCTTCACATCACAGCGCAACCCATTGAATAAACAACTAAAAACTCAATTGATCGAAAGGATTGCCGCCCATGAACACTCTGCAAAAAGCCCTCGCCACCAGCCTCCTCGCCTTGTCCGTGAACAGCGCCTTCGCCGCTGGCAGCCCGGGGGTGGAGCACCAGACCCAGGCCTTCCTCGACGCCCTGGCCGCCGGGGGCGGCAAGCCGCTGGAACACCTGAGCCCCAGGGACGCCCGCGCAGTGCTCAGCGGGGCCCAGGCTTCGGTCAAGGTCGACCTGTCCGGGGTTGAGGTCAGTTCACGCAGCATTCAGGTAGCCGGGCAGCCGGTGCAGCTGAAAATAGTGCGCCCGGCCAAGGTCCGGGGCGAGCTGCCGGTGTTCATGTTCTTCCACGGTGGCGGCTGGGTGCTGGGGGATTACCCGACCCACGAACGCCTGATCCACGACCTGGTGCTGGGCTCCGGTGCCGTGGCGGTCTACGTCGACTACACCGCGTCGCCTGAAGCCCGGTACCCGACGGCGATCAATCAGGCCTACGCCGCCACCCGCTGGGTCGCCGAGCACGGCCGGGAAATCGGCGTCGACAGCCGTCGCCTGGCGGTGGCCGGCAACAGCGTCGGCGGCAATATGGCGGCGGTGGTGGCGCTGATGGCCAAGGAGCAGAAGACCCCGGACCTGCGCTTCCAACTGCTGCTGTGGCCGGTGACCAATGCGCGCTTCGACAGCCCGTCGTACCAGCAGTTTGCCGAGGGCCACTTCCTGACCAGGGGCATGATGAACTGGTTCTGGGACAGCTACACCAGCGACCCACAGCAACGCGCCGAGATCCACGCCTCGCCGCTGCAGGCCAGCATCGAACAGCTGCGCGGCCTGCCGCCGGCCCTGGTGCAGACCGCCGAGTTCGACGTGCTGCGCGATGAAGGCGAAGCCTATGCACGCAAGCTGGACAGTGCCGGAGTCGCGGTCACGGCGGTGCGCTACAACGGCATGATCCACGACTTCGGCCTGCTCAATCCGCTGAGCCGCATTCCCGAAGTCCAGGCCGCGGTCCGCCAGGCCGCCGCCGAACTCAAGGTGCACCTCAACTGAGCCATACCTGACGCCGGGCCGTCGACTTCGCGGTCGCCTGCCCGACTCCTCTCCTTTGCCCTCCTTCCGTGCGGTGCCGCCATGACTTTTCTCGCTCATCACCTGTTGCTCTGGAGTGCCTGCCTGCTGCTGGTGGACGCGCTGTTGTGGCACCTCGCGCCCTTCGCGCAGCGCCTGCCGCGGGTTGCCCTGCGCCTGGCGCTGTTTCTGGGGTACAGCGCGCTGATCATCAATGCCGGCGTCAGCCCGTTGCAGGCACAAGGCTGGCCCGACAACAACGTGCTGCAACTGGGCGCCACGGCGCTGGCAATCATCTGGTGGCTGTACGCCGCGCGGGTGCTGACCGAACTGATCGGCCTGGTGCTGATCCGCCGTATCGGCCACAGCGGCCGCCTGTTGCAGGACGTGATTGGCGCCCTGGTGTTCCTGGTGGCGATTGTCGCGGCGGCCGGGTATGTCCTGGAGCTGCCGGTCAAGGGCTTGCTGGCGACGTCCGGGGCCATGGCGATCATTGTCGGCCTGGCCCTGCAAAGCACCTTGAGCGATGTGTTCAGCGGCATCGTGCTCAACACCACCAAGCCGTATCAGGTGGATGACTGGATCATGATCGACGGCGTCGAAGGCAAGGTGCTGGACATCGACTGGCGCGCCACCCACCTGCTGACCAGCGTCGGCACCACGGCGGTGATTCCCAATTCGGTGGCGGCCAAGGCCAAGCTGGTCAACCTCAGCCGGCCGAGCAACCGGCACGGGGTGTCGATCAGCATCAAGGTGCCTAATCACATTCGTCCACGGCGGGTGCTGGATGCCCTGGAGCGGGCCTTGCAGGGCAGCAACAGCCTGCTGCTCGACCCGCCGCCCAAGGTGCTGCTGAAGGAGGCCGGCGAGAGCCTGTCGGAATATGTCGCCAGCGGGTTTATCGCCGAACTGGGGCAGAAGGGTCAGGTGCGCAATCAGTTGTTCGACCTGGCACACCGGCACCTGGAGGCCGCCGGCATTTCGCGCCAGCCCGAAGGTTTCGCCGAGCCCAGTTCCAGGGCCAGGGTGTTGCTGGATGAGGTGAAGGTCTTTCGTTCTCTGGATGGCCATGAACGGGACCTGATGGCCCAGGCCATGACGCCCCGGCAGTACGCCGCTGGCGAAGTGATCCTGGAACTGGGCGAAGTGCCCGAGGCCCTGCTGGTGATCGCCACCGGCGTGGTCAGTGCCACCGTGACCGAGGGCAACCGCCAGGTCGAAGCCGGACGCATGGGCCCCAGCGAGGTCATGGGCGAACAGAGCATCCTCGCCGACACCCCATCCCAGGCCCGCTTTACTGCGCTGACTTCCTGCATCGTCTACCGCCTGGACAAAACCCTGACCCGCGATTGCATGGCCCAGCGCAAAGAGGTGAACAGCGCCCTGAACAAACTCCAAGCCGTACGCCAGCAAAGCAGCCGCTCGGTGCTGTTGGGCAAACCCGTCGACACCCGCAAAAGCGGCTTTCTCGGCTGGCTGCAAAAACGCAATTGAGGATGGGCCGCTGGCTGGGCGCACCACCGGAGTTCACCTGCCATACGCGGCGCCTGTCAGCGCCAGCGTCCGAACGCGGCCCGAGCCTGCGGCAGCGGCTACAGCGGGCACAAAAAAACCGCTTGCCTGGGGTAGGCAAGCGGTTGGGGTCCGACGCTTACTTGGCGGTCAGCGCGGTGTAGCTGTTCATCAGGTTGCGGTAGTTGGGGATGCGCTGGGACAGCAGGTTGCCCAGGCCTTCGATGTCGTTGCGCCAGTCGCGGTGCAGTTCGCAGGCCACCGAGAACCAGTTCATCATCTGCGCGCCGGCCGCGGTCATGCGCGCCCAGGACGCCTGCTGCACGGTTTCGTTGAAGGTGCCGGACGCATCGGTCACCACGAACACATCAAAACCTTCCGCCAGCGCCGACAAGGTCGGGAACGCCACGCAGACGTCCGTCACCACCCCGGCGATGATCAGTTGCTTGCGCCCGGTGGCCTTGATCGCCTTGACGAAGTCTTCGTTGTCCCAGGCATTGATCTGGCCAGGGCGCGGAATGTATGGCGCATCCGGGAACATCTCTTTGAGCTCGGGCACGATCGGGCCGTTGGGGCCCTGCTCGAAGCTGGTGGTGAGGATGGTCGGCAGCTTGAAGAACTTGGCCAGGTCCGCCAGGGCCAGCACGTTGTTCTTGAACTCGTTGGGCGAGAAATCCTGCACCAGCGAGATCAGGCCGGTCTGGTGATCGACCAACAGCACCACTGCTTCATCTTTGTTCAAGCGTTTGTAAGTCATGGGTAACTCCTTTGGGGGTGCTTGGGTTCGGGGAATAGCGGATTCAAAAGGCAAAGCACGAGCAGCCGAACGCGCCCCAGAAACCCTGGAAGTCGCTGACCGGCACATTGGAAAGGCGCGCCCGCTCATGGCTGTGGGCATGCACGCCGCACGGGCCGCTGCACTGGTGCACCTGAGCCTGTAACGGCGAGGTCGGGCGCCAGTGGCCCGGGACCTTGACCACCGGCGACCAGTCCGGCAGCACCGGCACGCGGGTCGGCGCCAGGTCCTCGAAGTCACCGGCGCCGTACACCACCTTGCCGCCGACCACGGTCAGCACCGACTCGATCCACTTGATGGCCTCTTCGTCGACGCTGAAAAAGTCCGCCGACAGCGCTGCCACGTCCGCCAGTTGGCCGACCTTGATCTGGCCTTTCTTGCCCTGCTCCGAGGAGAACCAGGCGCTGCCGTGGGTGAACAGTTCCAGGGCAGTCAGGCGTGGCAGGCCCTCGGCGTGCAGCTCCAGGCCGCCGACGGTGCGCCCGCTGACCATCCAGTACAGCGAGGTCCAGGGGTTGTAGCTGGAGACCCGGGTGGCGTCGGTGCCCGCACCCACCGGCACGCCTTCGGCCAGCATGCGCTTGATCGGCGGCGTGGCCTCGGCGGCCTTGGCCCCGTAGCGCTCGACGAAGTATTCGCCCTGGAACGCCATGCGGTCCTGGATCGCAATGCCGCCGCCCAGGGCCCGCACGCGCTCGATGTTGTTCGGGGTGATGGTCTCGGCATGGTCGAAAAACCAGGGCAGGCCGTTGAACGGGATGTCGCGATTGACCTTCTCGAACACGTCGAGCATGCGCGAGATCGATTCGTCATAGGTGGCGTGCAGGCGGAACGGCCAGCGCTGCTCCACCAGATGGCGCACCACCGGCTCCAACTCCTGTTCCATGGTCAGCGGCAGGTCGGGACGGGGTTCGAGGAAGTCTTCGAAATCCGCCGCCGAAAACACCAGCATCTCGCCGGCACCGTTGTGCCGCAGGTAGTCGTCGCCCTGGTGCAGGGTGACGCTGCCGGTCCAGTTCTTGAAGTCGCTGAGCTCTTCCTTGGGCTTCTGGGTGAACAGGTTGTAGGCGATGCGCACCGTCAGTTGCTGGTCCTTGGCCAACTGCTCGATCACCGCGTAGTCGTCGGGGTAGTTCTGGAAACCGCCACCGGCGTCGATGGCGCTGGTCAGGCCCAGGCGGTTGAGCTCGCGCATGAATTGCCGGGTCGAGTTGACCTGGTACTCCAGGGGCAGCTTGGGCCCCTTGGCCAGGGTCGAATACAGGATCATCGCGTTGGGCCGCGCCACCAGCATGCCGGTGGGATTGCCGTTGCTGTCGCGCACGATCTCGCCGCCGGGCGGGTTCGGCGTGTCTTTGGTGTAGCCCGCGACGCGCAGGGCGGCGCGGTTGAGCAAGGCCCGGTCATACAGGTGCAGGACGAACACCGGGGTGTCGGGGGCGGCCTGGTTCAGTTCTTCCAGGGTCGGCATGCGTTTTTCGGCGAACTGGAATTCGTTCCAGCCGCCGACCACCCGCACCCACTGCGGGGTCGGCGTGCGGTCGGCCTGATCCTTGAGCATGCGCAAGGCATCGGCCAGGGACGGCACGCCTTCCCAGCGCAGCTCCAGGTTGTAGTTGAGGCCGCCGCGAATCAGGTGCAGGTGCGAGTCGTTGAGCCCGGGGATGACCGTGCGGCCCTTGAGGTCGATGACCTGAGTGCCACTGCCGCGCAGGGCCATGGCCTGGGCGTCGGTGCCCACGGCGACAAAGCGCCCCTGGCTGATGGCGACGGCACTGGCCCGGGGATTTTCGCGGTCCACGGTATGGAATTGGCCATTGAACAGAATCAGATCGGCGTTCATCGGGTTTCCTTGTAAAGGTGATGAGGCAAAAGACAGCCGTGGCCAGAAAGCCGCCGCGGCGCTGAGCAACGAGCCGGCCGCCAGTAGCTGGCGCCGCCGTGGATCGCTCGGGTCATCCTTGCTGGCCATGCTCGGGCTCCAGGTGTTCATGGGCGCTGGAAGCCTGCAGCCAGGGCGCGAACAGCCGGGTGGCGGCCGGCATCAACAGGTAGACCACCAGCAACACGATAGTCAGGGTCACCACAAAGGTGCTGACCAGGTAATTGGAAAGCCAGGGATGCAGGCGCAGCACCGGGCCCCAGAGCAGCGGGATCAGCAGGGTCAGCGGCAGGATCACGCACAGGGTCACCACCGCCTGCTTCCAGCGCGGCGGCGGTGTCGCGGCGTCGGCCAGGGGGGCGAACCAGAATTCATTGAGCGCGGCGACCTCGGTCTGGTCGCCATCGGCCAGCATCGGTGCGGCCTGGTTGATCAGTGCCAGGCGTTGCGGCGAGTCGAGCCAGCGCTGCATGGCTTCGGTCGAGCAAAAGCGCAGCACGCAGGTGAAGTGCGCCAGCCCGCCCAGCCGGCCGCGAACCACATCCACCCCCAAATGCCCCGGCCATTGCCCGGCCACCCGCACAATGCCGCGCAGCCAGGCTTCGTAGTCCGCCTCGTGGCCGGCCTTGATCCGGTGCTTGACCACCAGGGTCACGACTTCATCCAGGCCCGGCCGCGGCTGGGGCATAGAGGGTTCGGCAATTTGCTCAGACATGGCGCAGTACTCCACTGAAACGTGAATTGAGCGCCAGACGCCCGGGGCCGGCGATCAGCACGCTGGTAAACAGGATCAGCAACAGCCAGGCGAACTGGCCCTGTTCCAGGCTCCAATCCGGGTGCACCAGCAGCAGCGCCACCGCCAACAGCAGCAACACCGGCAGGCAGGCCAGGCGCACCAGGACACCGGCCACGATCAACAGCGGGCACAGCACTTCGGCGAAAATCGCCAGGGACAGGGTCAGGTCGGCGCCGAGGTGGAACGGATCCTCGATGCGCGACAATTCGGCGCTGTAGTGCAGCCACTTGGGCAAGCCGTGGACCCACAGCAGAAACAGCGCGGCACTGACCCGCAGGAACAACAGGCCAAAGTCCTGGGCCCGCGCCTCACCGGTTGAGCGCGTCATTGCTCGAACACCATTGGATACCCCTCCCCGGGCCGCGTTGTTTGATCGAGCGCCCAGTGTGCGACCCGTTGCCGCAGAAAAATTGCATGTACGTGCTCTCTTTCCGAGGGCTGAATCAGCAAGGATGACCTCGCCCTCCGTAGCCGCTGCCGAGGCACGAGGCTGCGCTGGCCGCAACAAGCACCGTGAAAGGTCAGGTGTAGTGAGGCGGTCTTGAGGGCCAGCGTCCGAACGCGGCCGGAACCTGGTGGCAGCGGCTACAGGCACCTGCATCGGGGTGGGTCGGTGAACAGGCGCTGGGTTTCAGGCCATGGGGTGGGACATGTGCTCGGCGATGCGCGAGCGCAGCCAGCGTTCGGCGGGGTCGTTGTCGTGGACGCCGCTCCAGACCATGGACAGTTCGGCGGCAGCGATCGGCAGCGGCGGATCTTCCGCGCGCAGGGCACTGCCTTCGGTCAGGGCGCAGGCGGCGTAATCGGGCACGGTGGCGAGCATTTCGGTGCCGGCCAGCAGCGCCCGCAGGCCGCTGAACTGCGGCACTGCCAGCACCACCCGGCGTGCACGTCCGACCCGCGCCAGATCAAGGTCGATATTGCCGCTCAGGTCACCGGAAAACGAGACCATGGCATGGGGCCGCTCACAGTAGTCGTCCAGCGTCAGGGGCTCGGGGCGGTTGTCGCCGCGCAAGACCTTGCACGGAATATCCCGCAGCTTCTTGCGCTTGGCATTGGCCGGCAGGTCGGTGGTATAGCTGACCCCCACCGAGATCTCGCCACTGGCCAGCAACGACGACATCAGCAGGAAGTTGGCGCGGCGTACCACCACGACGATCCCCGGGGCCTCTTCGCGCAGTTGGCTGAGCAAGGGTGGAAACAGGCCGAACTCGGCGTCATCCGACAAACCGATGCGAAACACCGCGCAGCTGCTGGACGGGTCGAACGCCTTGGCCCGGCTGACCGCGCCGGAAATGGTGTCCATCGCCGGTTGCAGCTCCTGCAGGATCGCCAGCGCCCGGGCGGTGGGTTCCATGCCTCGGCCGTTGCGCAACAGCAATGGATCATCGAACAGATCGCGCAAGCGGCTCAGGGCGGCGCTTACCGCCGGCTGGCCCATAAACAGTTTTTCCGCCACCCGGGTCAGGTTCTTCTCGAACATCAGGGCTTCGAAAATCACCAGCAGGTTCATGTCGACGCGGCGCAGGTCATTGCGGTTCATAAATCGGTCCGGGCACAGGAGGGCAAACCCGCACCTGAACACAGCGCAGCGGTTTTGCCTTGGACGCCTGTGCTGTGTTGTGCCCGCCGTCATCCGTTGAGCGCGACCCGCACCGGCCCCTCGACACCGCAGCGCACCAGCATGCTGCGCTCCTGGAAGGCGACCCCGGCGTTGTGCGCATCGACTTGCGCCTCCGAGGCGCCCTCCTCGCGATTGCGGCTCAGCACCTGATACGCCCCGCCACCACACACCGCCACGGCCTCGCTGCGGCACCCGGCCCAACTGCCGAACACACCGTGGCATTCGATCTGCCGGGCCTGGCTGTTATCCATCAGTAACGCCGGCCGGGAACTGGCGCAGCCCGCCAGCACGGCTAGCATCAGGAGGGCGCCAGTGATTGCAGCGCAACGCAGGGATAAAGGGTGGCGAGACATGGCGAGAAGCTCCGGGACAGTGAATGGCGCCATTGTGGGCAGCCTCCCGGCGCCGCAGAAATCACTGCTCTCGATAGCCACCATGGCCAGTAACGGATAGCCCGCGCCAACCCTGAAATTAACAACGTTTAACTCGTCAGCCCGCGCCCCGGGGCGAAAAATACCCAGGTCTACCCCGGTTTTTTTTCCACCGCACCGGGAACGTGTTTTCGAGCAAGGCGACCGACCCGGCATGTGCGTTCCCATCGACCACGGATACTTGTCATGGCCCGACTTGAGCAACCTGCCTTGTGCTTCGACAATGGCCAGCCGAACAGCCCAAGGCCCGCCACCGGAGGCCTGTGCGCGCGGCGCGAGCGCCTGATCAAGCAACTGATCCTGGCCAACCTGGCGCAAAGCCTGGAAGTGAGCGAGCTGGCCCGCGCCTGCGCGCTGTCACGCAGCCATTTCTCCCGCGCCTTCAAATGCAGCACCGGCCTTTCGCCCCAGGAATGGATCCGCCAGCAGCGCATCGCCCGGGCCAAGGAACTGATCACCCACTCCACCCTCAACCTGACCCAGATCAGCCAGGAATGCGGCTTCTGCGATCAGGCCCACTTCTGCCATATGTTCACCCGCAGCGAAGGGGTCAACCCCATGACCTGGCGCAGCCACCAACTGCGGCTCGCCGCGACGCGCAACGCCCTGCCAGGTTTCAGCGAGGGCTCTTCAACCATGGCTTGCGGGCGCGCTTCGGCAGCACACACCTGAGCCGGTAATCCGGCCGACGCGGGCCTAGCCCGCGCCGGCTACCTTCAGCCCTGGATAAACGCCAGCAAATCGGCGTTCAAACGCTCCTTGTGCGTGTCGGTCAGGCCATGGGGCGCGCCCGGGTACACCAGCAGCTGGGCGCCCTTGACCAGGCGCGCCGAGGCGATACCGGCGGTTTCGATGGGCACGATCTGGTCGTCGTCACCGTGCACCACCAGGGTCGGGATATCGAACTTGAGCAAGTCTTCGGTGAAGTCGGTCTCGGAAAACGCCTGGATGCAGTCGTAGGCATTTTTATGCCCGGCGAGCATGCCCTGCATCCAGAACCAGTCGATGCGGCCCTGGGACACCTCGGCCCCCGGCCGGTTGAAACCGAAAAACGGCCCGCTGGCGAGGTCACGGTAGAGCTGCGAACGGTCCGCCAGCGAACCCTGGCGCAAGCCGTCGAAGACCTCGCGCGGCACGCCCTTGGGGTTGGTCTCGGTCTTGAGCATCAGCGGCGGCACCGAAGAAATCAGCCCGGCCTTGGCCACCCGCGCCGTACCGTGACGACCGATGTAACGCGCCACCTCGCCACCGCCGGTGGAGAAGCCCAGCAGCACGGCGTCCTGCAGGTCCAGCAGTTCGATCAGTTGCGCCAGATCGTCAGCATAGGTGTCCATGTCGTTGCCGTCCCACGGTTGGCTGGAGCGACCGTGGCCCCGGCGGTCATGGGCGATCACCCGGTAGCCTCGGGACGCCAGGAACAGCATCTGCGCCTCCCAGCTGTCGGCGTTCAGGGGCCAGCCGTGGCTGAAGACCACGGGTTGGCCGCTGCCCCAATCCTTGTAGTAGATCTCGCTGCCATCGCGGGTGGTAAAGGTGCTCATGGTGGGATTCCTCGTGGGTGGGTCGGACGAACAACAATCGGCGCCGAGCGCCGGGTCAATCGGGATCAGGCCGCAGGCGCACGGCAATCTGCGCCACGCGTTGGCCGAGGCAGGCCGCGGTGCGTCGGTCGGCCAGCGCCAGCGCCGCCTGGAGCGAGTGTTCGGGCAACGACTGGGCCATGGCGCCCAGGGAACAGCCTAGTCGGTTCAGGGACGAGCCTTCGCCGCCGGTGCCAGGCAGCAGGCCCAGGCCGACCCAGATCATCCCGTGCTGAGAGGCAAACACCGCCAGTTGCAGCAGGCTGTTGAGAGTGTCGCCGCTGAGGCTGTCGGCATGGGTGAACCCAGCCGCCAGCTTGTCGCGCCAGGGCTGGGCCAGATAGAAGGCGGCGGTGGCGTCCATAAACCCGCGAAACGGCGCCGAAAGGCTGCCCATGCAGGTGGGCGCGCCGAAGATAATCGCGTCGGCGCGGTGCAGCTCGTCCCAGTGCTCCTGCACCTGCTCCACCGCGATCAGGCAGCCACGGCTCCCGGGCTGGCTCTCGACACCGGCCAACACCGCTTCGGCCAGGCTGCGGGTCCGCCCGTACGCGCTGTGATAGACAATCGCCACCCTGCTCATCCTGGCATCCTCGATGGCTGGCCCTGCCGGTTCCGGGCGCCCGGGCGACTCCGTGGCACGGCCCTTAATCCGCCAATGGTTGGGCTTGGGCCCGCGTCAACACGAGTTAAACGTTGTTAATTTTCTGGCCCCTGCGCCGCCAGCAGACGATCGGCAATGCCCCGTAAATCCGGCGCGCAACCGCTCTGCGACGCGCCCTGGAGGAAAATCGCCGGCGTACAGCGGGCGCGGTCCTCGTTGCGCAGCGGGTAAAACCTGAGGAATATGCTCAGGTTCATCGCCAGTCAGCGCACTGCCCGCCTGGGTCGGGTGTGGCCGTGGGCTTCGCGAGCCGAAAAAGAGACCGCCCCATGAGTCAGTACAAGCCCCTTGCCGGCGACCAGGCCGTGCATTTCGGCCCCTATCGCATCCACCCGCAACAGCGCCTGGTGCTGGAATCCGGGCGTCCGCTGCGCCTGGGCAAGCGGGCGGTCGATATCCTGCTGATCCTGCTGGAACACGCGGGCAATGTGGTGAGCAAACAGGAACTGATCGCCCGTGTCTGGCCCAAAAGCGTCGTCGAGGACGGCAACCTGCGGGTGCACATGGCGGCCTTGCGCAAGGCCCTGGGCGATGGCCAGGCCGGCCAGCGCTACATCGTCACCGTGGCTCAGCGCGGCTACAGTTTTGTCGCCCCCCTGAGCATCGAACCGGCGCCCTGCCACAGCGCCCCCCTGCCCCATGCCAGCCTCGGCCACAACCTGCCGCTGCGACGCACGCGGATGATCGGGCGCCAGGCCTTGATCGACAGCCTGGTGCAACAGCTGCCGCAACAGCGTTTTATCACCCTGACCGGCGCCGGCGGCATCGGCAAGACCACCGTCGCCCTGCGCGTCGCCGAGTTGCTGATCGGCCATTACCGCGACGGCATCCGCCTGCTGGACCTGGCGCCGCTCAACGACCCGGCGCTGATCGTGCCCAACCTCGCGGGCCTGCTCGACCTCACCCCCCGTGACCAGGACCCGCTGGGAGGCATTGCCGAGCAGTTGCGCGAGCGGTAGATGCTGCTGGTGATCGACAATTGCGAGCACCTGCTCGATGCCATCGCCCTGATCAGCGAGACCCTGCTGCGCAGCGCCCCGCATTTGCACATCCTGACCACCAGCCGCGAAAGCCTGCGGGCCGAGGGCGAGTCTGTGCAGCGTCTGGATTCCCTGGCCTGCCCGCCGGCGACCGAACCCCCGGACCGCGCCCGGGCCCTCGGCTACCCGGCCCTGCAATTGCTGCTGGAACGGGCGCTGTCGAACCAGGAAACCTTCGAACTGAGCGACGCCGAGCTGCCCCTGGCCATCGAGGTCTGCCGTCGTCTGGACGGCATTCCCCTGGCCCTGGAACTGGCGGCGGCACAAATCGCCCGCTTTGGCCTGCCCGGGCTCCTGACCCAGTTGCAGGGGCGCTTTCGCCTGCTGACCCGTGGCCGCGACTGCAGCCTGCCGCGCCAGCAGACCTTGCGCGCCACCCTGGACTGGAGCTTCGCCCTGCTCACCCCCTGCGAACAGATCTGCCTGCGGCGCCTGGCGCTGTTTCGCGGCAGCTTTACCCTGGAGTCGGCGGCGGCGGTGATTGGCGGCGAACACATCGCCCCCGGCGAGGTGCTGGGTTCGGTGACGCAGTTGGTGGCCAAGTCGTTGCTGAACGTGGAAGCCGGCGACGACGAGGTGGCGTACCGCCTGCTGGACACCACCCGCAGCTACGCCCGGGAGAAACTCGCCGCTGCCGCCGAGTTGTTCGCCACCCGCGAACGCCACGCCGCACGCTGCCTGGCCCTGATGAAACAGGCCGAACATGACTGGGAGCTGCTCCCCAGCGCACAGTGGATCAGCCGCTATGCACCGCACCGCGAAGACATCCGCGCCGCGCTCGATTGGGGCCTGGGGCCCCACGGCCCGCAGATCCTGGCCATCCGCCTGACCGCCAGTGCCATGCCGCTGTGGCAGGAACTGTCGCTGCTCAAGGAGCACGGGCTGTACGTGAGCAAGGCCCTGGCCCTGCTGGAGCAGTTCGCCACGCCCTGCCCGCGCCTGAACATCAGCCTGCAGCTGGCCATGGGCAGTTTTTCGTACCACACCCGCGGCGCCACCGCGCACACCCTTCAGGCCTTTGTCAGTGCCCGGGAATTGGCCGAACACTGCGCCGACCTGCTCGGCCAGCTCAAGGCCGTCTCGGGGCTGATGGCGGTCAACCTGTGCTGCGGCAACTACCGGCAGGCCCAGGAGCAGAGCCGGCACTTCGAGCGCCTGGGGCCCCACGAGGAACCGGTGCTGGCCCTCAGCGCCCAGCGCTTGCAGGTGCTGGCGCAGCATTTTGTCGGGGACCAGGTGCTGGCCCGGCACAACGCCGAACAGGTGATCCAGCGCATGGCCCAGAGTGGCCACCTCAATCGCTTTACCCACGGTTTTGGCGTGCAGTACGACCAGAGCGTGGCGTCCCTGACCATCCTCGCGCGGATCCTGTGGCTGCAAGGTTTTCCCGAGCAGGCCTGGCGCACCGCCAGCCAGGCGCTGGAACTGGCGTTGCAGATCAACCATGGCACCTCGATCTGCTACACCCTGGCCCTGTCCGGCTGCGTCATCGCCCATTACAACGGCGACGCGCCGACGGCCCGGGCCTTGCTCGAACTGCTGCTGCAACAGGCGCAGAAACACTCGGTGCGGCTGTTCCACACCTGGGGCCGGCACTATGCCCAGGTGCTGGAAGCAACCCCCGGCGGCGCCGATCCCGAAACTGCCGAGGGCGACGGGCTGATCCGCGACATCATGCTGACCCTGCGCCCCGAAGTGGTGGACGACGCCCTGCTGCAACGCGCCAACAGCGGTGCCGCCGGCTGGAGCGCACCGGAGATTCTGCGGGTACGGGCCGACAACCTGCTGAGCCAGGATTGCCCGCAACAGACCCGCAGCGCCGAAGGGGTATTGCTCGAGGCGCTGGCCGTGGCTCGGCGCCAGGGCGCCCTGGCCTGGGAGCTGCGCAGCGCCACCTCACTGGCGCGGCTGTGGCAGCAGCAGGGTCGCTACCAGCAGGCACGGGATGTGCTGGAGCCGATCTACGCGCGCTTCACTGAAGGTTTCGCCACCCCCGACCTGATGCAGGTGCGGCGCCTACTCGACGACCTGCAACGCCAGCTCGCGGCCTGAGACCCAACTCGGGCAGCCGATGTAATGGGCATAACGCTGCTGCAAATGCTGCAACTGCAACGGGTCATCGAGTTTGTCGCGGGCGTAGGCGCGGGTGGTGTTGAGCAACCGATAGCGCAGGGCACCCGGTCGCGGTTCCAGGCTCAGTAGGGACTTGGCCGCCAGGCGGCTCAACAGGTGACTCAGGTCGGCGTGCTCCAGGGCGCTGCCGACCACGCTGCGCCTGACCGCTGCCGGGCTGAAGCCGCCGGGAAACAACGCCAGGTGCTGGAACAGCCACTGCTCGGGCAGGCTCAGGCGTTCATAACTCCAGTCCAGGGCGGCCTTCAGGGTCTGATGCCGCTCCACGGCCGTGCGCCGGCCCTTGCCCAACACCTGCAAGCCGTTCTCCAGCTGGGCCTGCAAGCCCTGGATGCCCAGCGCCGCGACCTGGGCCGCCGCCAATTCCAGGGCCAGGGGCAGGCCATCCAGACGCCGGCAGATATCGCGCAGGGCCAGCAGGTCCTGCTCGCGCAGGCAAAAGCCCTGCTGCCCGGCACGGGCCCGACTGACAAACAGCTGCACCGCCGGATAGGCCAGTGCCTGGTTCACGCTGCGCAGCGCCGACAGCGGTGGCAGCGCCAGCACCGGCACCGCCTGTGCCCACTCGGCGGCTATCCGCAGCGGCTCGCGGCTGCTCAGCAGCAGTGACACCTGGGGCGCCGCCTGCAACAGCGCCAGCACCAGGGCCCGGCACGGCGCCAGCAGGTGCTCGCAGCCGTCCAGCACCAACAGCATCTGCCGCGGGGCCAGTTGCCGGCACAGATCGCTCAGCGAACCTTCGGGTTCCAGGCTCAGTCCCAGGCCGTGCGCCAGGTGCTTGATCAGCGCCGCCGGTTCGCGCAGCGCTCCCAGGTCAACCCGCCAGGCGCCATCGCGACAGCGTGGCAAACGCAATTCGGCCAGGCGCAGGGCCAGGGTGCTCTTGCCGACCCCGGCCGAGCCGACCAGCGTCACCAGGCGCTGCCCCGACAGCCGCCGCAGCAGGCTGCCCAGCAGTTCCTCACGACCGATCACCGGGCTCAGCCGCGCCGGCAGGTTGTGCCGTGGGCCCGAAGGCGTCGGGTCGCTGGCCAGGCTTTCGCCCGGGGCGCGGCCATACACCGGGGCCACAAAACAGTAGCCGCGCTGCGGCAGGTTGATGATGTAGTGCTGGCCGTCGCGGCCATCGGCCAGGGCCCGGCGCAACGCGGCGATGTGCACCCGCAGGTTGATCTCCTCGACCACGCTGTGCGGCCAGACCCGGGCGATCAGGGTGTCCTTGCTGACGAACTGGCCGGCGCACTCCACCAGCACCAGGAGAAGTTCCAGGGCCCGTCCGCCCAACGGCAGCGGCCGCCCCGCTTCACTGACCAGGCGTTGCTGGCGCTGCAGGGTGAAAGGCCCGAAACGCAGCACCGCGTCGGGGTCATGGGGTTCAAGGCGGTTCATGTCATGCACTGTGGCGCGAAATGACCTGGCCAGGCACAGCGTCCTCAATCGGCGGACGGGCCAGGCCAAGCTCTGCGCATCCTTTTCCAGAGGGCTCGACGCTATCTTGGCAGGCACACATGGCAGGGCAATGCTGGCACGGGGAGCGGCACGGACATCACGGTGCCCTGCACGGCCATCCGCCCCTCAACTGAACTGCTGGCGGTACTGGGTCGGGGTCAGGCCGAGTTTTTCACCGAACAGAAAGCGCATGTGCCGCACGCTGCCAAAGCCACTGCGAAAGGCCACCGTCTTCAGCGGCAGGTCGCTGCTTTCCAGCAGGCTGCGGGCGCGGTCGATGCGTGCGCTCTGCAAAAACTCCATGGGCGTCATCTGCACCTCGCGGGCAAAGACCCGGGCAAAATGCCGCGCGCTCATGGCCGCCAGGCTGGCCATGCGCTCGATGCTGAAGGCTTCTTCCAGGTGCTCCAGGACATGGTTCTGCACCCGGGTAATCGGCGAGTCCTGGGGCGCTACGGCCGCCACCAGCGGGCTGAACTGTGCCTGGCTGCCCTGGCGTTTCATCACCACCAGCAACACTTTGGCCACTTCCAGGGCGACCTTCTTGCCATGGTCCTGAGCGACGATGGACAGCGCCAGGTCGATGCCCGCCGTGACCCCGCCGGAGGTGATCAGCCGACGGTCCTGGAGGTAAATGTGATCGGTCTCGACCAGGGCCTTGGGGAAGCTTTTGCCCAGGCGTTCGGTGTAGTGCCAGTGGGTGGTCACGCGGTGGCCGTCGAGCAACCCGGCATGCCCCAGGATAAAGGCCCCGGTACAGATCGAACCGTAGCGCCGGGCACGCTGCGGCGCCGATTCGAGCCAGGCCAGCAACGGCTGGTGCTGCTGGTTGTAGGCCCCCGGCCCGCCCGGCACCAGCAGCAGGTCATAGCTGTCCAGGGACTGCTCCAAAGGGTGGTCGGCATGCACCAGCACCCCGTTCGAGGCGCGCAGCGCCGTCCGCTCGGTGCCGATGGTCGAAATCCGGTAATGGTCGGCGTCGGGCAGGTAACGGTTGGCGATGGAAAACACCTCCAGGGGCCCGGCCATATCGAGCAGGAGGAAGTCCGGAAACAGCACCATAGCCACGGTTTTGATCACAAAGAAGGCACTCGTCGGAGGCAAAGCTTGCAGGCCTGGAATCAGGCCCGCGCATTATGGCGAAGGTCTCGCCCCGGGTGGAATATTCCGCAACTCGGGGTAAATGCCGCTCACCCACTGTCAACCCAAAAGCGACAGTCATTCAACTTTCAGGCGCTTTTTGAGCCAACAGGTAACCATTAACCTTCTTCTCAACGCCGGAGCCCTGCATCTCGCAGCCCCGCTCCCCTTCAGGAGAAGACCTTATGCTTACCCTTCGCAAAGCCTCGGACCGCGGCGCCGCCAACCATGGCTGGTTGAAGTCGTTCCACACGTTTTCCTTCGCCAACTACTGGAACCCAAAGGAACAGGGTTTTTCCGACCTGCTGGTGATCAATGACGACCGGGTCGCCGCCGGCAAGGGTTTCGGCCAGCACCCGCACCGCGACATGGAGATTTTCTCCTATGTGCTCGAAGGCGCCCTGGAACACAAGGACACCCTGGGCACCGGTTCGGTGATCCGTCCCGGCGATGTGCAATTGATGAGTGCCGGCAGCGGCGTGGCCCACAGCGAGTTCAACCACAGCTCGACCCGGCCGGTGCACTTCCTGCAGATCTGGATCGTGCCCCAGGTCAGCGGCGCCGAACCGCGTTATCAGCAGGAGCACTTCAGCGCGCAGCAAAAACGCGGACGCTTGCAGCTGATCATCTCCCCAGACGGGGCCAAGGGTTCGCTGCATGTGCGCCAGGACGCGCGGGTCTACGCCGGTCTGTTCGACGGCGCCGAAGCCGCCAGCCTGACCCTGGACGCCGAGCGCTACGCCTACATCCACGTGGCGCGCGGCAGTCTGACGGTCAATGGCCAGCGGTTGCAGGAAGGCGACGGCGCGCGGTTGCGCAATGAGCGGGAAATCCACCTCGACCAGGGCGAGGATGCCGAAGTCCTGGTATTCGACCTGCGACCTCAGGACCTGCCGCAATTGCCATGACCCACAGCAACCCGGCACGGGCGACGTCCCCTGCCGGGTTGCGTTGTGGCGTGGATCAGATCAGGCGCTGGATCTTCTGATGCTGCCAGACCCGTTTGTAGTAGGCGCTCTGCAACGCCAGCATGCACAGGTAGGTCACCGGGAAAGCCATCCACACACCCTCAAGGCCGAAGTGCGCGCTGAACAGATAGGCCGCCGGCACCTCGATCGCCAGAATGCAGAAAATCGAAATCGTCACCGGCATCAGCACCGTGCCGCTGGCGCGCATGATGCCGCCCACCACCGCCTGGAAGCCGAACACCAGCATGCTCCAGAGCATGATGTGCAACAGGTGCTGGGCCTGGGCCTGGGTTGCCGGGTCGGTGATGAACAGCCCAAGCAGCCAGTGGGACAACAGGTAACCCAGGAGCACCAGGCCGCCGGTCAGCCAGACGTTGATCAGCAACCCGGTGCGCAGGATCGGCCCGATACGTTCCAGGCGCCCGGCACCAATCGCCTGGGCGCCGAGGATCGAGGCGGTAATGGCAATCGACAGCGCCGGGAACTGCACGTAGTTGACGATCTGCGTCACCGCACCATAGGCCGCCGTGGCCTGGGAACCGTGCTGGTTGACCAGGGCCAGGATCACCAGCTCCGACAGCGAGATCACCACCATCTGCAAGCCGGTCGGCAAGCCGATGCGCAGCACCTTGCCGAGGATGTTCAGGTCCAGGCGCATGGCCGCGAACAGCCCACGGTCCAGCGCCAGCACATGTCGCTTGCGGTTCAGGCGCCAGGCCAGGACCGCCATGGCCGCGATATTGCCCGCCAGGCCGGCCAACGCCGCACTCTGGATGCCCATGCTCGGCAGCCCCAGCCAGCCGCGAATCAGCGCCGGGGTCAGGAGCAGGCCGACGCAGGTCGACACCACCAGGGCCAGCAGCGGCGACAGCGTGTCACTGACCCCGCGCAGCAGTTGGGTGAACAGCACAAATACCAGCAGCAGCGGCATGGTCAGCATCATCACCCGGGCATAGGACACCGCGTCCTCCAGCACATCCGCCGGGGTGCCCAGGCCCTGCAAGGCTTCCCGGGCAAACAGGCTGCCCACCACCGCCGCCAGCAAGCCGATGATCGCCCCCAGCAACAGGGTCGCACCGGCAATCGCCTTGACCGTGCCCGGCTCCCGCGCGCCCCAGGCCTGGCCGATCAGCACGCCGGCCCCGGCGCCAAGGCCGATCACCAGGGCGATAAAGAAAAACACGATGGGGAACATCCCCGAGACCGCCGCCAAGGCCTGGGTGCCGAGCATCTGGCCGATGTAAATGCTGTTCAGGGTGCCCGACATCGATTGCAGGAAGTTGGACAGCACCATCGGCGCGAGAAACGCCAGGTAGATCTTCCATAGCGGGCGTTGTGTGGGGGTTTGCATGGAGGGGGCAGGTCTCGGCGGCAAATGAGGGGCAGGCAGGAAGATTCTACGTCATGGGCGGTCAAGGGGCGGGATGAAACAGCCGGCAGCGGCACGTCCAGGGGGGACGGGCCACGGCTCGACTCAAGCCAGGCAGACGCGGCGCCTGGCGCAGCCCTCAGTGGTTATCCTGATACGCCGCCAGTGCCTGGCAAGTGCGACAGCGGAACAGGTAGGCCGTCGGGCCCTGGTGTTTATCCAGGGCATTGAAAAAACCTTCCCATTGCGGGCCGTTGGGCAGGCCGGTGGAATCCTGCACCGCGAGGATCGCTTCGGCCCCCAGTTCCAGCAGTTCGGCGTGACCGGCCTTGCCCAGAAACTGCGCACCGTCGCCGCAATGGGTCAGCCACTGCTCCTGCTGCCAGCCATTGAAGCCGGGGGTGCGCTGGCTGATTTCGTCCCGGACCTGTTCGTCGAGGTCATCGTCGTCGGGGCCGATGCTGTCTTCGTCGGTAAAGGTCACGGCGAATTTTTCATGGGCGCTGCCATCGGCAATGCACCAAGGGCAGAAGCTCTCTTCATACTCTTCCACCGCGAACACCGGGCCCACGTAGATCAAGCCTCGGGGCCGCTCACAACAGATGCAGCTGGCCTCGGACGGCTCGACGGAACCGCTGGCGACCGGGTCGGGGTGGTAATTGAAATGGGGCAGATTCATCTGGACAGCTCCTGGCTCAGGCGATTTCGCACTGAAGCCTGCCATCAGTCGACGCAAGAGTCACTCGCCATCTTGTCCTGTACCGCTCACCGCGTTGTAGCTACTGCGGAGGCACGAGGCTGCGCTGACCGGCATGGGCGCTGTGTTGGGTCAGGTGCAGGTGCGGTGTTCCAGAGGGCCAGCGCAGCCTGCGGCAGCGGCTACAAGGGTGGGTGGAGGTCGGTGAGGTAGGCGATGGCGTTGCGGTATTTTTCCAGGCGCTGGAAGTCTTTTTCGGTGGGGTTGTGCAGGCGCGCCAGGTCGCTGTTTTCGGCCAGGTCCGCCAGTTTTACCACCCGTGCGATGGGGTCGCGGCCGGCACGTTCGACGAACAGCGGGTAGTCTTCGCCCTCGCGCTTGGTCAGGGCGTCAATGGCTGCCAGCACCGCCTGACTGAAGCCCTGTTCGCGCAATTCGTCGAGGGTCACCGGGGTGTCTTCCACCACGTCGTGCAACACCGCGGCCATGCGTTCCTCAAGCGTCGAGACACGCA
Organism: Pseudomonas sp. MF09150; assembly: GCF_059862355.1. NCBI lineage: Bacteria > Pseudomonadati > Pseudomonadota > Gammaproteobacteria > Pseudomonadales > Pseudomonadaceae > Pseudomonas > Pseudomonas sp. MF09150. Next base: position 797,210 of record NZ_JCBCUS010000001.1, read on the forward strand.
TCATGACCTTGAGCGGATGCAGGATATAGGGCGAACCGCCCTTGTCGAACTGGCCCTCGTGGGCCTGGGCGGCAATGGCGATGGCTCGCTCCAGGGTGCTCATGGGCTGACCCTTGCTGCGCGGGGCCGATGGCCGTGGGTGAGTACTGTGCCGGTGTTGTTCATGGATACCTCCTGTGATCCGCGGTGCTCGATCTTAAGCGCCCCGAGCCGTCTGCCGCTATCAATTGCGCGCCAGGGCCAGCAACAGATCGCCTTTTGCGCCCGCAGTTCCACCTGCGACATAAATTGCCTGCCCGCCCTACCGGTGATCGGATCCGTCGAGCCGCCCACGCAAGGCTTGACCCTGATCAAGTGCCGCCCGCGCCACAGGCGTAAATGATCAGCAACCCTTTCACTTTTCAGAGACTCGACCATGCCCAGCACCTCAAGCCTGCGCCCTGCCCCGCTGTCATTTCCGGCCCAACAGGGCCAGCACTGGATCGATCGCCTGAACGACGGCAGCCCGGTGCTGATCCGTCCGTTGCGCGCCCAGGACCGCGAGCGTGAAAAAGCCTTTATCGAAAACCTCTCGCCGCTGACCCGGCATCAGCGCTTTCTGGGTGAAGTGAAGGAAGTCGACGGCCGCCTGCTGGACCAGTTGATGGATGTCGGCACCCGGGAGCGAGTGGCCTTTGTCGCGCTGGTCCACGACAACGGCAGCCTGCGGGAGATCGGCATCAGCCGTTATGCCCAGGCCGGGGATGGCGCGGATGTCTGCGAGATCGCGGTGACCGTGGCCGATGACTGGCAACAACGCGGCCTCGGCGCACTGTTGTTGCAGCACCTGATCGACGAGGCCCGCAGCAATGGTTTCAAACACCTGTACTCGGTGGACAGCGCCGCCAACCGCAGCATCCGCGAGCTGACCAGCGCCCTGGGCTTCAGCCACAGGACCGACCCGGACGACGCCACCCAGGTGATCCACAGCCTGGACCTGTAAGCCCCTGGAACCAGGGGCGCGGCTCAATGGATGCTCAGGTGGCGCACTTCGCAGGTGTCGACATCGATATGGCACAGGCGCCCCTCGCGGTCGAACAGCAGCCAGTGGGAATCACCCATGCGCAGGTGGGCGATGCTCTGTTGCGGCCAGGTCAGGGTCGCCGCCAGGCGGTCGTCGCTGCGGCTGATAAAGTGCCAGCGCTGCTCGTGCTCGCCGACCAGGTAATCGATCAATAGCCACTTCTGGCTGGCAAACACCTGGGGCGGATGAAACAGGTCTTCGCCCAGGCCCGGCAGGTACCAGCTCTTGCGACTGCCGCCCATGGCCAGCACCAGGGTCGACTCGGCGCTGTCGCCGTCCTTGATCGAGCCCTGCAACACATCCCCGGAGGCCGTCAGCACCTGGAACTGGCCGACCTCGGTCAGCGGCGGCACATCATCGCGCCCCTGCAAGCGTCGCCCCGGCAACCGGTAATGCCAGCGCTCGCTGCCGCGCTCCCCGGCATCCAGCAACAGGTACTCGTGCTCGGCGTCGCCTTTGATCCCCAACAGGCTGCCCGGCAGGTCGCTGACGTGCCACAAGGTCTCGAACCCGCGATCGACATCCACCACCCGCACCTGGCGCTCGGCGCCTATGGTCCAGGCGCAGCCGTCGAAACTTCGGGAAAAATGCTCCATCACCAGCACCCCGAGGTCGATCACCCGACGCTGCACCAGGTCCAGCTTGCTCACGCGCCACACCGCATCGCGCCGGGCCAGCACCAGGGCCACCTGCCGGCTATGGCCCAGCACAATGTGCCAGGCCGGGGCCGCCAGACTGAACAGCGGCGCGCCGTGGCGATCGACCACCAGCGTCCCGGCTTCGCCCAAGGCCAGCAGGTAGCGCTCGTCGTCCAGCAGCACCGCATCGAAAATCACCCGGCTACCGCTCTCCCCGGCCACCCATTCCAGGGTCGACAGGACCGAGTGCAGCGGTGTCGGTTTGGAGCGCTGCAGCAGTTGGGTCGGCAGGTCAACGCGCAGCAGCTTGTCGCTGCTCAACTTGACCAGCAACTGCACCTGATGGGCGAGCAACGGGCCAAGGCCTTGCGCCACGTCGGCCAGCACTGCATGCACAATGGCCCCCGCCAGCCAGGCCAGGGAACCGCCATGGCTGCGGTGCTGCAACAGCGCCCGGACCAGCACCGCGCGCTCCTCGCAGCGCTGCGGGTCATCGCGCAGTTGCTGCACATAGTCGCGGTAGGTCTCCAGGGTGTCGGGCAGCAGGATCGCGCGCTTGACCAGGGCCGCTGCCGCCAGCCCGCCACCGGCGGCTTCGGCATCGAGCAACCAGCGGGCTGCGCGCTCCCGTTCATCCGGCAGGTTCCAGATCACCTCCACCGCCTGCAACCACAGGCCCTTGCTGGTCAGCGCCTCGGCCCATTCCAGGCGCAGTTTGTTGGCGATTTCCGGCCATTTGCCCTGAAGCATCAACACCGCTTCGTTGAAGGCATCGTCCCGGCGCGCCACCTGCAATGCCCGTGGCCAGTCATCGGCCAGGCACAGCAGGCGCACGATCAGTGGCGCCGACATGTCCCAGGCCAGGGCCAGTTCGGCGGCCTGGGTAAAGCGCTGGTGGCGCTCCAGGTAATCCAGGGCCTCCTGGCGGGCGTGCAGCAGCTCGGCGAGCACAAACACCGCCTCTTCGATCCGCCCTTCCCGATCCAGGCGGGTAAAACTTTGCCGATACAGCTGCCGCAGATGGGCTTGCATGTCATCGGGAAACAACATCGCCCGGCTCGCCCCACGGGCCTCCCCGAGCTTGAGTTCCTGGCGCCGTTCGGGGGTGCCGAAAGCCTGCTCGCCGGAGGGCTCGCCCCCCAGAGGGATCGCGTGACGCAGGGCTTCTTGCAAGTCGCCGCGCTCGAACATGTCGAGCATGCGCCGCAGATAGGCCGCCTGGCGCTTGCCGTACAGATCCCGCAGGCGCGAGCCCAGGGTCAGGCGGCTCAGCCAGCGCCGCCACTGGGCCGGTTTGGCGCGCCCGGCCTGGGCCCGCTGACGGATGCCCGGGGCGGCCGGCGCGGCGGCACTGGCCGGCGCCGACGGCGCCCAGCCCTGGCTGTTACGCCGCAGCAGCTTGCCCAGCAGCGCGAGCATGGCGGTGAACAGGATGGCACTGAGCACCAGGGCCAGGATCCAGCCGCCGAAATCGCCCGCCGACTTCAGCGGCTCCGGACTCGCCGCGCTCGGCAGGCTGCTGGACCGATCGCGGATCCAGGGCTTGAGCCACGCCAACAGCCCCGCCAGGACCAGGCCCGCCAGCAGCAGTTTTTCCCAGAGCCCACCGATGCCGCCGATACCGCTGCCCGTCCGTGCGCCAGGACTGGCACCGGTGTTCGAGGGGCTCGCGGGGGCCTGCCGCCCCTCGCGCTGTTGTTGCTGCTGGCGCTCGATCATCGCCTGCATCACCGCGGCGCGCTCCGGGTCCGGCGCCGCCAGCGCAGGCCCGAGCACCTGCCGCAGGTCGGTTTCCACGGCGATGGGCTGCAACACCGGGGCCGGCAGCGCGACCACACAATTGAAGGTGTCGAGCAGCGGGTAGTCACCGACCTCCAGCCAGCGCCCGGGTTCGATCAACTGCCCGTCGCCAAGGTGCAAGGCCAGGACCTGGCTGCCGCGCACCAGCCACAGGTCGGCCGCCGGCAGCCGAGCGATTTCTCCGGCATCCAGTTGCGCCGAACACAGGGCCCGGCCGTGACGAATCAGGGGCCAGCCCAGCAGTGCCTCGCACAGCACCGATTGGGGGGCGGCAAAGCGCAGCAGATCGCCCTGGGCAAAGCGGTAGAGCCGCGCCCCGGCCTGCCAGTGGCTGAGGATCAGGCGCCGACGCTCGGGTTCCGGGCAGCGTTCGGCACTGAACCACAGGCCTTCGATGCGCTGCCGGCCACGCAACAGCGGATGGCGTATCGGCTCCAGGCCTGGCTCATGCACGGGCTGCATCCTTCTCGGGCGCCAGGTTACAGAACAGCTGCAGGCGCATTTTGCGCTGGCGCACCGAGTACACCAGCAGCTCGCGGGCGCCGGTCAGTACCGCGAGCAACCCGCTGATCGGGCAGAAACTGCTTTTGACCACCGGGTGGCTGGTGCTGAACAGCACCTCCTGGCGGCCCTCGAAGTACAGGGCAAAGGTCTGCTGGTCGGGGCCCATCAGCAGCATCGAACAGCTCTCGTCCTTGCGCACCAGGCCCAGCCCGCGCCAGCCCGGGGCCAGGCTGATCTGCTCGTGCGGGGCCGGGTAACTGGCCGGGGTCAGCAGGCGCCAGCTTTCACTGCCATTGTTCACCGTCAGCAAGGCACAGGCCCCGAAGCCGTGGCGCCAGGCGAAACCGGCGGCGATCAGCACCTGGCTGACGCCCTCGGCAGCGCCCACCACGAAGCGGTCAAGCCCGCCGCCATTGACCCCGGCGGTGTGGGCCTGCAACTGGCCACGCTCATTGCGGACATACACCAGGGTTTCGTGCTCGACCTTGGCCATGCCCAGCACCCGGTCGGCGAGGAAATGGGTCTTGCCCAGCTCTTGATCGGCGCGCAGCGGGTAGACCCGCATGGTCCAGAACGCCAAATGGCCTTGGGTATCGAGCAGGTACAGACGCCCGGCGTCACGGCTGCGCAGCCAGGCGGTGGGCAGCAGGCTGGCGGTGCCCGGCGGGATCTTCAGCTGCTCGATACCCGGCCGTGGCACATTCACCAGCCCGGACATTTTCCAGAACACCAACTGCTGCTCATCGCTGAGCACCGCGCCAAAGGTGCGACTGAGAAAGGCCATGCTCAGCGGGCTGCGACCGGCCGCCCAGAGGTGGCGACGGATCTCGATTTTCTTCTTCTGCTGCTCGGTGGGCAGCTTGATCACCACTGCGCCGGGCTGGCCCAGCAGCGCCAGGGCCACATAGTTGCCGGCACTGGAGATCACCGGTGGCAGGGTCAGGGCCACCCGTGGCGCGGCCTCATCATGACGCACCGGGGCGGCTTGCACGCTGTCGAATTCGCCCCGCAGCAAACCCATGGCTGCTGCGTTGTCGGGCATTGGCAACTGCAACCGGGCACGCCCGGAACCCAGCACCTCGAAACTCAGGGCGCTGCCATCCAGGTCCCGCTGCACCTGTACCCGGTGGCTACACAGCGGGTCGTTGGCGTCGATCGGCAGGCGTTGCCCCACCGCCCAGCATTCACCCGCCGCCAGCTCCTGCTGCCCCAGCCATTCACTCCAGGCCTGCCAGTGCGCGGCGCTGACGCAGGCAAACACCCGCTGGTCCAGCAGGCGCTTGATCTGCGCCACCGAGTCCAGCTCGTACAGGCGCGGCGTGGCTTGCAGGATGCCCCAGCGAAACTGCGCGCCGGCTTCCCGCGCCCGACGCGCAAGGAGGATCAGCAGTGCCACATGCACCAGGCGCGAGGCACCCAGCTGCAATGGACCGGCATCAAACAGCACCACAATCAGCGCGTTGGCCTGATGCGCGCGGTACTGCGGGGCGACAAACAGATGCTCGCCACCGGCGGCCCGCCGCAGAAACTCATCGGGCACTTCCTCCGCCAGCAGCCATTCGCTGGACAACAGTCGCTCGTAGGGCCCTCGGCGTTGCAAGTCGCCCAGGCCGTCCGACTCGGGCACACCATTTTGCTGGCGACCACGCAACGGCCCGAGCACCGGGTTGATCCGTCCCAGCAAATCGGCGAACCCGGGCAGCAGTTCGGGAGCGAACCAGCCTAGCCATTCGCTCCAGGGTTCCAGCGCTTGGGGTAATTGCATGTCAGGGCTCCGCCCAGTAGGCGGCGATTCGCGCCAGGTGTTGCGCGCTGACCGGCAGTTGTCGGTGCAGGGGGATCAGCGCCTTCGGCTGGTGCCAGAGCAGCAGCGGCGTCGATGAACAACGCGCCAGCAACGCCTGAGCCAGCAACGCTGGCGGCACGTCGGGCTGGTAGTGGGTCGGCAGCCAGAGCTGCGGAGCCTCAGGGTCGGGCGCGGCGTATTGCAGGCCTTCGATCCACGGCAGATCGGCCTCTTCGCCCAGCACCAGCAGTACCTGGGCATTGGCCGTCGCTTGCAACCGCGCGGCCTGGGGGGCCGGCAGCTGTTGCAGGCGGGCGTGCAGGCGCCGGGCGACATCGCCCCAGGCCACCGCCGCGCGGGCGACAACCGGCTCGGCCCGGGGCTGCCAGTTCCAGCTCAATCCAGGCGCTTGCGTCATGCGCCGCCAGACAACTGGCTGGCCAATTGGCCCCGCAGGCCTTGCAACGGCTCGGGCAAGGTGGCGCTGTCGAAATTGGCGTCGATTTCCCGCAGCAGGCTTTCCACGGCGGCGTGATCGGCCAGCGGGCGCTGCAACAGTTCGAGGGCGGTTTCCTGCAGACGATTGACCCGCGACAGCGGCTGCAAGGTCGCCTCCTCCACCGCGCTGAACAGATGGCTGTTGCTCGACGCGGCAAACAGCTCGCGCAGCACTTCGCGCCCGCGTTGCTGGGTTTCCTGGGTCGGCAGCACGTAGAGCAGCGGCCACAGGTCGGCGTCGGTGGCCTGGGTGCGGCCGCTCAACAGCGCGGCGGCGGCGATCAGGCGCTGGGACTTGACGATGCGCCGGTCGGACAGGGCAATGCCCGCTTCGCGCAGACGGCGGATGGCCGTGGCCAGCAGTGGCCGCGCCTGGTCGAGGTCGACGCCTTTCAGCGCCTGGCTCAGGGTGTCGAGCTGGCTCAGCCCCAGCAATTGCTGAACCGGACGCTGCTCGGACTGCCAACCGCCGCTGAGCATGGCTTCGAGCTGGTTGTCCGGCACCGATTCGACAAACAGGTGCAGCAGGAAGCGGTCGCCGAACGCGGCCAGGGCCTCGTCGTCCGGCAGGCCGTTGGCGGCGCCGACACAGACCCGCAACGGGCACTGGATCTGGGTGTGGCCACGGCGGAAACGCCGCTCGTTGAGCACCCCGAGCAGGGTGTTGAGAATGGCCGTGGAGCCGAGGAACACCTCATCGAGAAACACGATATCGGCCTCGGGCAGCATGCCGCTGACATCGGTCTCGACCGTACCTTCACGCAGTTTTTTCAGGTCGACCGCGCCAAACAGCTCCGAAGGCTCGGTGAACCGGCCCAGCAGGTATTCGAAGTAGCGCCCGCCCATGGACTGGGCAACACGCCGCACCACGGCGCTTTTCGCAGTGCCCGGCGGGCCGATCACCAGCAGGTGCTCCTGGGCGACGGCGGCCAGCACAATCAGCTCGGCCAGTTGCTCACGGCCTACCAGGCCTTCAGTGGCGACCCGGACCGCGCTTCGAACCTGCGCCGCGGCGCTCTGCAATGAGGCGATCATCACTGTCTTCCCTGAAATCAAAGCGCAGGATTCTGCCTGATCCGCCCCTGATCGCAAAGCGCGCATTGCGCCGGGGCGTCGGGCGGCGCCTTATTCCAGATGGGCCCAGGTCATGCGGAACGAGGCACCGCCCCACTCCGAATCACCGACTTCGACATGCCCGCCATGGGATTGCGAGACCCGTCGCACCAGAGCCAGGCCCAGGCCAAAGCCGCCGGTGCGCCGATCGCGGCTGGCATCGAGGCGGGAAAAGGGTTCAAAGACCTTCTCCCGCCCGTCGATCGGCACCCCGGGCCCGTCGTCGTTGACCCGCACTTCATAACCGTCGCCCTGGCGTACCAGCGACACCTCGACCCGCTGTTCGGCATAGCGAATCGCGTTGCGCAGCAGGTTGATCACGGCCCGCGCCATAAACCGTGGCTCGATGCGGATCGAATCGACCTGGCAGGTGCGAACCCGCAGTTGCACCCCGGCCGCCTCGGCCTCCAGGGCAACACTGCCCACCACACTGTCGAGCCAACTGTGGGCCTGGATATCTTCGCGCTTGATCACCGTGGCCCCGCGTTCGAGGCTGGCATAGGTCAGCAGCTCGGAGACCATTTCCTCCAGCTCGCCGAGGTCCGAGTACATATCGGCGATCAGCTCGCGGTTTTCCCGTGGGTCGGGTTGCTGCCGGAGCTGGTCGAGTTCAAAGGACAACCGGGCAATCGGCGTGCGCAGCTCGTGGGACACCGCGTTGGTCAGCTCGCGCTGGTTGGCGATCAGGCCCTCGATGCGCCCGGCCATGCGGTTGAAGTGCTCGGCCAGGTCACGGATGTTCGAGCGCCGCGACAGGTGCAGGCGCGTGCCCAGGTCGTTGTTGCCAAAACGCTCGGCGGCCAGCCGCAGCTGCTCCAGGTCCCGCCAGTGCGGGCGCACCCAGAAGTACAGGACGATGCCCACCAACGCGCCGAGCAAGGCATAGGCGGCGATGGTGTAGAGGATGGTCAGCGAGGGTTCTTCCGGCAGCTTGATGCTCAGCAGCTGCGGGCCGCCGTCAATGTTGGCGATGAACTCGGTGAAGGTCTGGCGCACCACCAGCTGGTTGCTGTCCAGCAGCGCCTGCTCCCGGGGGCTGAGGCCCAGTTCAGCGGCCTGCACCAGCTTCAACTGCAAGCCATAGTGCGGCTTGAGCTGTTCCAGCTGCTGCTCGCGCCCCTGGCTGTCGTAGGGCCGCAGTTTCTCCGTCAGGCTGTAGGCCGGGCCGCGCACCGCATCACGGTTATAGGCTTCCAGCGGGTCACTGAGCACCGTGGTGAAGATATGGTCGACCGCCGTGATGGCCCCGGCAAAACCAATGGCCAGGACAATGTACAAGCCCAGGAAAAGCCGCAGCATCTAAAGCTCCCACGCGAACGGATTGAACAGATAGCCCTTGCCCCAGATGGTCTTGATGCACAGCGGCTCGCGCGGGTTGTCCTTGAGCTTGGCCCGCAGCTTGCTGATATAGACGTCGACGCTGCGGTTGAGGCCGTCGAAGGCGATCCCGCGCATGCGGTTGAGAATGTCGTCCCGCGACAGGATCTTGCCCGCCGAGCTGGCCAGCAGCCACAGCAGTTCGAACTCCATGGTGGTCAGCTCGATCCCTTCGCCTTCAAGGCGCACTTCGCGGCAACTGCGATCGATGCTCAGGCTGCCGAACTCCAAGTTGCCGCGCGCCGGCGCCTCGGGCACCTGACGCCGTTGCAGGGCGCGCAGGCGAGCCAGCAGCACCGGCGGCTTGATCGGCTTGATCACATAATCGTCGGCGCCGGACTCCAGCCCCAGGATGTGGTCCAGGTCATCTTCCTTGGCAGTGAGGATCACGATCGGGGTGTCGGACACCGCGCGGATTTCCCGGCACACGTGCAGGCCGCTCTGCCCCGGCAGCATCAGGTCGAGGACGACGATTTTCGGCTTGAACTCAAGGAACGCGGCCAGCGCCACGTCGCCGCGATGCACGGTGCGGACTTCAAATCCGTGCTGGCACAGGAAGTGCGCGATCAGCCCGGCGAGCTTTTCGTCATCCTCCACCAGCAATACTTTGCCAAGACCCAGGTTATCCATAAGTACCCGTCTGCGACCCGCCCATTTTCAGTGCGCGCATTATAGGGCCCAACAGGTGAATCCACGGCTACGCCAATACGCAAAAACCGGCCATTGCGGCCGGCTTTGCGCGAACTTTCATTCTTTTAAGAGTTTTTTACAATTTGCCTGTTTTTTTACACGGATCCGATCCGTTTTACAGAGTAGGCACGCCGCTGTGGAAGCGGAACTCGACGTCCGGCGACTCGATCAGTTCCTGCTCCGCCGCGCGCACCCGCTCGATGACCTGGGCGATGTCCTTGGCGTCACCGTACTGGTAGGCCAGCTTCAGGTAACCCTGGAAGTGCCGGGCCTCGCTCTTGAGCAGGCCGAAATAGAACGTGCCCAACTCTTCGTCCAGGTGCGGCACCAGGGCCTCGAAACGCTCGCAGCTGCGAGCTTCGATAAAGGCCCCGACCACCAGGGTGTCCACCAGCTTTACCGGCTCGTGGCTGCGCACCACCTTGCGCAGGCCCGAGGCATAACGCCCGGCCGACAGCTGGCGCAGCTCGATCTTGCGCTTTTTCATCAGGCGCATGACCTGCTCGTGGTGCACCAGCTCTTCACGCGCCAGGCGCGACATCAGGTTGATCAGGTCGACATGGGAGTGGTACTTGGCGATCAGGCTCAGGGCGGTGCTGGCGGCCTTGAACTCGCAGTTCTTGTGGTCGATGAGCAGGGTTTCCTGATCCGCCAGCGCGGCCTGGACCCAGCCATCCGGGGTGCGGCAGCCGAGGAACTCGTGAATTTCCGGCAGGCTCATGGCTGCACTTCCAGCGGGGCAAAGGACTCACAAGGCAGGGCGGCGGCAATATCACGGGTCAATAACATGAGGCTCACGGACAAAAGGTTCACGGCGAAGGTCGCCGATTATACCGGCCGCGCCACAGACCACCAGTCGCGCCGCTTGATGTGCATCAACATCCTGCCCGGTGCGCAGCAACTATAGTTGTGCAGGCACGCCCTCATCCCTTCTGGAGATCCCGACATGCAAGCCATCCGCAGCATCCTGGTGGTTATCGAGCCCGAGCATTCCGAAAGCCTCGCGCTCAAGCGCGCCAAGCTGATCGCCGGGGTGACCCAGGCCCACCTGCACCTGCTGGTCTGCGATAAAAAGCACGAGCATTCGGCGCTGCTCAGCGTGCTCAAGAGCAGCCTGTCGAGCGAGGGCTACAGCGTGACCACCGAGCAGGCCTGGAATGACAGCCTGCACCAGACCATCATCGACGTGCAGCAGGCCGAGGGCTGTGGCCTGGTGATCAAGCAGCACTTTGCCGACAACCCGCTGAAAAAGGCCCTGCTCACCCCTGCCGACTGGAAGCTGCTGCGCTACTGCCCGACCCCGGTGCTGCTGGTCAAGACCTCCAAGCCCTGGGCCGGCCAGGTGATCCTGGCGGCCATCGACGTCGGCAACACCGACGGCGAACACCGCGCCCTGCACAACAGCATCGTCGACCACGGCTTCGACATCGCCAGCCTGGCCAAGGCCCGGCTGCATGTGATCAGCGCCCACCCCTCGCCCATGCTGTCGGCGGCCGACCCGGTGTTCCAGCTCAAGGAAACCATCGAGGCGCGCTACCGCGAGCAGTGCAAGGCGTTCCAGGCCGAATTCGATATCGACGACGCGCACCTGCATATCGAAGAAGGCCCGGCGGATGTGCTGATCCCCCACACCGCCCATCAGCTGCAGGCGGCGGTGACCATCATTGGCACCGTGGCGCGCACCGGGCTGTCGGGCGCCCTGATCGGCAATACCGCGGAAGTGGTGCTCGACTCTCTGGAAAGCGACGTGCTGGTGCTCAAACCGCAGGAAATGATGGACCACCTGGAGGAGTTGGCAGCCAAGGGCTGAAAAGCGTTATTAGCGCGGCATGGCACTCTTGTGGCGAGGGAGCTCGCTCCCGCACGGGCGCGCAGCGGCCGTAAATGAGGACGCGGCGGTGGGTCAGGCAGATTGACGTGGCAGGGTTGGGGCCTGTTGCACAGGCCAGCGGGAGCAAGCTCCCTCGCCACAGCAAGCCCCCTCGCCACAGCCGTTCACTCAGGCGCCAAATGCGTCCTTGAGAAACCCTGGCGCGATGTAGCGCTGGTAGTGGGCTTCCGACAGCAGGAAGAATTCCCGATCAATGGCATCGCGCAGTTCCGGCAGGCTCCAGTCGCGGAACTCCGGCAGCAACACCATCCCGTAGGCATCCAGCTGGCTGATGACCCGCGCCCCACGGGCGATCAACTGGTAGGCCCAGCAGTATTGCGACTGGTGCGGCACAAAGCGGATCTTGCGCGCCTCCAGCTGCCCGCGCAGGCGCTGGGCGTCGAAAATCTCCAGTTTGCCGGCCATCACTTGCACCAGCAGCTGTTCCAGACGCAGCCACACCGCGCGTTTTTCTTCCTCGTTGTAGCCGTTCCAGTGAATCACTTCATGGTGGAAGCGCTTGCAGCCACGGCACACCAAATCACCGTAGACAGTGGAGCAGAGGCCGACGCAGGGGGTCTTGATAGTCTGATTGGGCATAGGTAGGGAGTACGCGGAAAAGCAAAACAGGAGCGCATGTTAGCCCTTTGTCTAACATTGATCACCCCTCAAACTTCGGGGCCTAACTTACCTTTAAATTTTTTTTCCCGTAGAATCAGCCAGCCTTTTTAGGCGCCAATGTCCGTTTGAAGCTGTTTTCAAAGCGTCACGAGCACAGTCGTTCCTTCAGAACGGTGTTGGCGAAGGGTTTTTCCAGCGGGGAAAAGCCCAACGCCAACCCTCATCAGCTCCCCGTTCTGCAGGCGTAAAACTTTGAAAGCAGCTTCTGTAAGGAATTGTCGGTAATTCTGGCTAAGTGGCCCACAACGCCACGCAGCGCATGAGTACGGCAATTTCGGGATGAGCGTCCCGGACACCCATTTGGGACCACTGATGAGGGTAATAACTGTGCTTGAAGCCTACCGCAAACATATCGAAGAGCGTGCAGCCCTGGGTATCGTTCCCCAGCCGCTTAACGCCGAACAAACCGCAGGCCTGGTCGAGCTGCTGAAAAATCCTCCGGCTGGCGAAGAAGAATTCCTCGTTGACCTGATCACCAACCGCATTCCACCAGGCGTTGACGAAGCTGCTTACGTCAAGGCCGGTTTCCTGTCTGCCCTGGCCAAGGGCGAAGCCACTTCCCCTCTGATCGACAAGAAACGCGCTGTTGAACTGCTCGGCACCATGCAAGGCGGCTACAACATCGTGACCCTGGTCGAACTGCTGGACGACGCCGAGCTGGCGCCGGTCGCTGCCGCCCAACTCAAGCACACCCTGCTGATGTTCGATGCGTTCCACGACGTGGCTGAAAAAGCCAAGGCCGGCAACCAGCACGCCAAAGCCGTGATCCAGTCCTGGGCCGACGGCGAGTGGTTCAAGAACCGCCCAACCCTGGCCGACAAGATCAGCCTGCGCGTGTTCAAGGTCACCGGCGAAACCAACACCGACGACCTGTCCCCTGCCCCGGATGCCTGGTCCCGCCCTGACATCCCGCTGCACGCCCTGGCCATGCTGAAAATGGCTCGCGAAGGCATCGTGCCGGACGAGCAAGGCAAGACCGGCCCGATGAAGCAGATCGAAGAAATGCGCGGCCAAGGCTTCCCGATCGCCTACGTCGGTGACGTGGTCGGTACCGGTTCGTCGCGTAAGTCGGCCACCAACTCCGTACTGTGGTTCTTCGGCGACGACGTTCCTTACGTGCCGAACAAGCGCGCTGGCGGCTTCTGCTTCGGCAGCAAGATCGCTCCCATCTTCTACAACACCATGGAAGATGCCGGCGCACTGCCTATCGAGTTCGACGTTACCAACATGAACATGGGCGACGTGATCGACCTGTACCCCCATGCTGGCAAAGTCTGCAAACACGGCACCGATGAAGTCCTGACCACCTTCGAAATGAAGACCCCGGTCCTGTTGGACGAAGTTCGTGCCGGCGGTCGTATCCCGCTGATCATCGGCCGTGGCCTGACCGAGAAAGCCCGTACCGAATTGGGTCTGCCACCGTCGGACCTGTTCAAGAAGCCTGAAGCACCAGCCGAAAGCACCAAGGGCTTCACCCTGGCGCAGAAAATGGTCGGCAAGGCTTGCGGCGTAGCAGGCGTTCGTCCTGGTACTTACTGCGAACCGAAAATGACCACCGTCGGCTCCCAGGACACCACCGGTCCAATGACCCGTGACGAACTGAAAGACCTGGCGTGCCTGGGCTTCTCCACCGATCTGGTGATGCAGTCGTTCTGCCACACCGCGGCCTATCCAAAGCCGATCGACGTGACCACCCACCACACCCTGCCTGACTTCATCATGACCCGTGGCGGTGTATCGCTGCGTCCAGGCGACGGCATCATCCACAGCTGGCTGAACCGCATGCTGCTGCCGGACACCGTCGGCACCGGTGGTGACTCCCACACCCGTTTCCCGATGGGCATCTCGTTCCCGGCCGGTTCCGGCCTGGTAGCGTTCGCCGCCGCCACGGGTGTTATGCCACTGGACATGCCGGAATCGATCCTGGTGCGCTTCAAGGGCGAAATGCAACCGGGCATCACCCTGCGTGACCTGGTTCACGCCATTCCTTACTACGCGATCCAGGCTGGCCTGCTGACCGTAGAAAAGAAAGGCAAGAAGAACGCCTTCTCCGGCCGCATCCTGGAAATCGAAGGCCTGGACAACCTGAGCATCGAACAAGCCTTCGAGCTGTCCGACGCCTCGGCCGAACGTTCGGCTGCCGGTTGCACCATCAAGCTGTCGAAAGAGTCGATCACCGAGTACCTGAGCTCCAACATCACCCTGCTGCGCTGGATGATCGGCGAAGGCTACGGCGATGCGCGGACCCTGGAACGTCGTGCTCAAGCGATGGAAGCCTGGATCGCCAACCCTGAGCTGATGGTGGCTGATGCCGACGCCGAATACGCCGAAGTCATCGAAATCGACCTGGCTGAAATCAAGGAGCCTGTGCTCTGCGCGCCGAACGACCCGGACGACGCCCGTCTGCTGTCCAGCGTTGCTGGCGAGAAGATCGACGAAGTGTTCATCGGTTCGTGCATGACCAACATCGGTCACTTCCGCGCTGCCGGTAAGCTGCTGGATCAGGTCAAGGGCCAGCTGCCAACCCGTCTGTGGCTGTCGCCGCCGACCAAGATGGACGCTCACCAACTGACCGAAGAAGGCTACTACGGCATCTACGGCAAGGCTGGCGCGCGCATGGAAATGCCGGGCTGCTCGCTGTGCATGGGTAACCAGGCACGCGTAGAGCCGAACTCGACCGTTGTGTCGACTTCGACCCGTAACTTCCCGAACCGTCTGGGTGATGGCGCGAATGTCTACCTGGCTTCGGCCGAGCTGGCGTCGGTGGCTTCGATCCTGGGTCGCCTGCCGACCGTCGAGGAGTACATGGAATACGCCGCTCAGATCAACACCATGGCCAGCGATGTGTATCGCTACCTGAGTTTTGACCAGATCGCCGAATTCCGTGAGGCTGCCGCGAATGCCAACATTCCGGTGATCCAAGCCTAACGTTGTAAAGCACTGAAGAACGCCGCGTATTCCACGATACGCGGCGTTTTTTTATGCCTGGGATTTGTCTTCGGCGGGCTGGAGATTGAGCGCCGCCTGCACCGTGTCATCGACACTGGTGCCGCTGATCAGCACCCCGAGGGCCTCGGTCGAAGGCAGCGCAAGCAAGGCGGCCCGCGCCCTGTGTTTGACCCGGGCCAGGGCCAGGCCCTTGTGTTCCTGGCTGACCCGCAGAAAGAAATCGTCCAGGACCTCGATACTGGTGCCGTCCAGGTTGGGGGATTCCTCCAGGCTCAGCACCACCGTGTGCACCGGCGCCTCGGCATGCCGGATCAGCCGTAGCGCACCGCCCAGGATCCGTTCCGCGTTGGCAAAGAACAACGCCTCGCTCGGCCGCAGGATCAACACCCCGGGGACTTGCCGGGCCTGGGGATGGCGATTGAGGTCGACAAAATCATGCCCGCTGCCCAACTGCCCGAGAATCTGGATATCCGCCCCCGAAAGCTGGCGCAGCATCAGCACGATACTCACCCCGACCGCCATCAGCAGGCCGTCCAGCACCCCCAGCACCAACACCGCGGCCACCGCGCAGATCACCAGCAGCCGGTCGCGACGCCAGATGAAATAACGCCCCAGGGGCTCCAGACTCAGGCCTCGCCCCAGGGCGTGAATCACGATTGCCGCCAGCACCGGCTCCGGGGTCAGGGCGATATAGGGCAATACCGTCAGCACGATCACCAGCATCACCAGCGCCGCCGTCAGCCCCGCCAGGCGCGAGGTGGCGCCGGCGGCTTCGTTGGCCGAGGTCGCGGAATAACCGGCGCCGACCGGCATCCCGTGAAACAGCCCCGAGAGCAGGTTGGACGCGCCCAGGGCCAGCAGGTCGCGGTTGGACGACACCCGGTCGCCGTGCTTCAGGGCAAATGAGCTGATGGAGCCATAGGACTCGGCATACAGGATCATCACCATGGCAAAGCCCAACTCCCCCAGGCGCAACCAGTCGGCAAACGGCAGCACCGGCAGGTTCGGCACTTCCAGCTTGAGTTCAATCACCCCGATCAGCTTGACCCCGTGGGCCTCGAGGTCCAGCCACTGCCCGGCGGCGATGCCGAGGATTACCACCAGCAATCCGCCCGGCAGGTAGCGAATCTGCCCGCACAGCCAAAGCACCAGCAACGCCGTGAGCGCCACGGCGGCGCCGGCCCAGTTCCACTGCGGCAGCTGCTCCAGCAACTGCGGCAGGAACCGCACCAGGTTGGGGTCCGTGAGGTGGACCCCGACCACGCTGGCCACCTGCTTCATGACGATGGTCAGGGCCAGGCCGAAGGCAAAACCGCGCAGCACCGGCTTGGCGATAAAGGCCGTGACCCCGCCCAGACGGAACAATCCCGCCAGGACGAAGAAGCCGCCGGTCAACAGCACCAGCGCAAACGCCAGGCTCATGCGCAAGGCACTGTCACCGCCGGCCAGGGACAGGGTCGCCGCTGCCAGCACAGCCGCGGAAGAAGAGGTCGCGGAGACAATCGCAAACCGGCTGTTACCCAGCAGGCCATAACACAGCAGGCCGGCAAACAGGGCAATCACCCCGGCCTGGGGCGGCAAGGCGGCGATGCTCGAATAGGCAACCGCCTCGGGCAGTAACAGGCCGGCAATGGACAGGCCGGCCAGCAGGTCACGGGAGCGTTCCGGACGCTGGACAACAGGGAGTTCGGGAGACGGCAAGGCGATGCAATCCTGGAGGTCGATCGTGGCCCCCAAGCTTAGTCGCTATCGCGGCAAGACTCTTGATATCAATCAGATATCTCGGCGAGCGTGCCCATGTCGCGCCTTGTTCCGGGCAAAAAAAACCGCCCCGGGCGGCAACCCGGGGCGGTCAGTGGAGCGCGGCAGATCAGACGCTCAGGGAATACACCAGCGCCGAGATCGCCACCAGGCCGACCAGGGTCACGAAGACATTGGAAGCCTGACCGCGATAACGAGCCATGGCCGGCACCTTGTGGATGGCGTACATCGGCATCAGGAACAGGATCGTCGCGATCACCGGGCCGCCCATGGTCTCGATCATCGTCAGAATGCTCGGGTTGAGGGTTGCCACGGCCCAGCAGATCACCAGCATGAAAGCGGCGGTGACCCGGTCCAGGGTTTTCGATCCCGGGCGCCGGCCGCTCTTGCCGATCAGGCCCTTGAGGCCTTCGCTGGCACCGATGTAGTGGCCGAGGAAGGACTTGGCAATGGCCACGAACGCAATCAACGGCGCGGCGAATTCGATGGTCGGGTTGTTGAAGTGGTTGGCCAGGTAGGACAGGATCGACAGGTTCTGGACCTTGGCTTCGGCCAGTTGCGCCGGCGACAGGGTCAGCACGCAACTGAAGACGAAGAACAGCACCATGCCCACCATCAACAGGTGGGCGCGGGACAGAATCTGCGAGCTGCGCTGTTCGGCGTGTTCGCCATAGCGGCGCTTCTGGTCCACGGCAAAGGCCGAGATGATCGGCGAATGGTTGAACGAAAACACCATCACCGGAATCGCCAGCCACAGGGTATGCAGGAAGGCCGAAGGCGCCGGGACATCGCTGACGGTGGCGAGGATGCCGCCATTCCAGTGCGGGATCAGGAACACCGCCAGGAACAGCAAGGCAACGATGAACGGATAGACCATCAGGCTCATGGCCTTGACGATCACCTGCTCGCCACAGCGCACCACCGCCAGCAGGCCGAAAATCAGCATCAGGGCCAGGATCGCCCGGGGCGGCGGCGCGATGTGCAACTGGTGGGTCATGAAGCTGTCGACGGTATTGGTCAGGGCCACGCTGTAGATCAGCAGGATCGGGAAGATCGCCAGGAAGTACAGGAGCGTGATCAATGCGCCGGCGGTGAGCCCGAAATGCTCTTCCACCACGTCAGTGATGTCCGCACCGTCACGCCCGGAAAGCACGAAGCGGGTCAGGCCCCGGTGGGCGTAGAAAGTCATGGGGAATGCCAGCAGCGCCAGGATCAGCAGCGGCCAGAAACCGCCCAGGCCCGCGTTGATGGGCAGAAACAGGGTACCCGCACCGATGGCGGTGCCGAACAGGCCCAGCATCCAGGTGGTGTCATGGCGATCCCAGCGACTGAGGGTCGTTGGGGCTGCCGCTTCAAAGCGTTGATCAACGCTATTGGCCTGATCATTCATCCGGTCGGATCTCCGCATTCCGGTCATTTGCCACTCGGCCAGGACGAGTCGGAAAACCCGACAGGCAGCGCCCTGGTCGAAACAGGGGCGCGATTGTCCGGGATTCGGTAACAGAAGCAAAGACTTAGCTGAGGAACGGTGTATTTGCCGGCATGGCTGTAGCCGCTGCCGACGGCTCGGGCCGCGTTCAGACGCTGGCCATCAGCAGCAACGTGTCCATACCTGACACCCCACGGCGCCCGCTCCGGCCAGCGCAGCCTCGCGGGCTCGGCAGCGGCTACAGGGGCCAGTGCGAATGGCGCGCTCGACGTTGACAGCCTTGGGGCGACGACGGCATGATCGGACCCCATGAATATTTACGCGCTCAACCCCACCTCCACCACCACGACTGCCTTCGGCGGGTCGGATGGTGGCTGCGAGAGTTGAATACAGCGCAGTGACACCAAGGCCCCGCCAGCGATGGACGGGGCCTTTTGTTTCTCCGTCCAGCTGGCTTTCAAGGAGAAACACCATGCCATCAGCCCAAGCCAAGCGCCCCGCCCTGCTGGTCGTCGACATGCAAGTCGGACTGTTCAACGGCCCGGACAAACCTTTCGAACGCGAACGCGTACTGGAAAACATCAACCAACTGATCCGCCGCGCCCGCCAGGCCGGCGTGCCGATCTTCGCCGTGCGCCACACCGGCCCGGCCGAGTCGCCCATTCATGCCGGCAGCCCGTTGTGGCAGTTGCTGCCGACTCTGGAGCTGGATGAGCAACACGACACCCTGTTCGACAAGACCCGCCCCAACTGCTTCTTCGGCACCGAACTGGCCGAGCGCCTGCACGCTGCCGACATCGGCCAACTGGTGATCGTCGGCATGAAGACTCAATACTGCATCGACAGCACCTGCCGCGCCGCCGCAGACCTGGGTTTTGCGCCCGTGCTGGTAGCCGATGCGCACACTTGCATGGACACTCCCGTGCTGACGGCCAAGGCGATCATCGATCACCACAACGCCACCCTCAACGGTGCCTTCGTACGCCTGGAAAACACCGTGGATATCGCGTTCTGACGTCACCCTGATCAGCCCGCCGCCCTGGCGGGCTTTTCCCCAAGACCTGATTGCGAGGTCTCTGGCCTGAACCTTTGCGCACCGACGGCGATTGCCAAAAGCCCCCCCAACCAGCACTCTTGAGCGCCCTGTCCTCCGCCTCAGGAACCCGCCATGCCCGCCACTGTTCTGGTCCTGGTTGAAACCATCAACGAATACCTGCCAATTCTCGAAGCCCAAGGCTTTCACCTGATCCTCGCACCCACACCCAGTGAGCGCGCCCAAGCCATCAAGACCCATGCCGGGCAGATCAACGCCGTGCTGACCCGTGGTCCGCTGGGCCTGCATGCCGAAGAAATCGCCGCCTTGCCGCACCTGGAAATCATCTGCGTGATCGGCGCCGGTTATGAACAGGTCGACCTGCAGGCCGCCAGCAACCGCGGAATTGCCGTGACCAATGGCGCCGGAGTCAACGCCTCGTCGGTGGCCGACCATGCCCTGGCGCTGCTGCTGAGCCTGGTGCGTGACATTCCCCGGGCCGATGCCGCTGTGCGCCGTGGCGAATGGCCCAAGGTCATGCGCCCGTCCCTGGCCGGCAAACGCCTGGGGATTCTCGGCCTGGGCGCGGTGGGCCTGGCCATCGCCAAACGCTGCGCCCTGGGCTTTGACATGAGCGTGAGCTACCACAACCGCCGGCCGCGCACCGACCAGCCCTACCACTATTGCGAAACCCCGGCCGAGCTGGCGCGCCAATCGGATTACCTGGTCATCGCCACCCCGGGCGGCACCGACACCCGGCAGTTGATCGACAAACAGGTGCTGGCGGCCCTCGGGCCCGATGGTTTTCTGGTGAACATCGCCCGCGCCAGCGTGGTCGATACCGCCGCCCTGCTGCACGCCCTGGAGCAGCGCAGCATCGCCGGCGCGGCCCTCGATGTGTTCGATCACGAGCCCCAGGTTCCCGAGGAGTTGAAGGGGCTGCACAACGTGGTGCTGACGCCCCATGTCGCCGGCCATTCGCCGGAAGCCGCCCGCGACACCGTGGAAATGGTCGGTAAAAACCTGCGGGCCTACTTCTCCGGCCAACCCTTGCTGACGCCCCTCACCCTGCCTGCGTCGAACTGAACTAGAGTCAGGCCTGGGGTTTTCAAACGCTTGTATCAAAAGCAATGATTGCCCGGCAACACGCTCACCTATAAAGGCCCGCCACGATTGTGGCGGCCCGGTGTGCGCATTAGATTAGCCAATAATCTCTGGCCTCCAGAATAAGCAGAAGGGATAAGCATGGCGCTTACTGACCAGTCCACCCGTACTCGTTCCGGCGAAGAACTTGATGCCAACCTGATCGATCCGTACCTCAAGGCGCATATTCCAGGCCTTAGCGGTACGCCGCAGATCAGCCAGTTTCCGGGCGGCGCTTCGAACCTCACCTACTTGCTGGAATACCCGGAACAGGAGTTCGTCCTGCGCCGCCCGCCCTTCGGCCACAAGGCCAAGTCGGCCCATGACATGGGCCGCGAGTACCGCATTCTCAATCAGCTCAAAGACGGTTTTCCCTACTGCCCCAAAGCCTATGTGCACTGCACCGATGAGTCGCTGATCGGCGCCGAGTTCTATGTGATGGAACGGGTCAAGGGCATCATCCTGCGCTCGGACCTGCCGCCGGAGCTGGGCCTGGACGCGAACCAGACCCAAGCCCTGTGCAAGAGCTTTATCGACAAGTTCGTCGAACTGCATCGCGTGGACTACAACGCCTGCGGCCTGGCCGACCTGGGCAAGCCCGAAGGCTATGTCAAACGCCAGATCGGCGGCTGGAGCGACCGCTACGAGAAAGCCCTGACCCCGGACGCGCCGAAATGGGAAGCGGTGAAAGCCTGGCTCAATGACAAGATGCCGGCCGACCACCCGACCTCGAGCATCGTGCATAACGACTACCGCTTCGACAACGTGATCCTCGACCCCGCCAACCCGATGCAGATCATCGGCGTGCTCGACTGGGAGCTGACCACCCTCGGCGATCCGCTGATGGACCTGGGCAACACCCTGGCCTACTGGATCGAAGCCGGCGACCCACCAGCAGTGCAACTGATGCGCCGGCAACCGAGCAACGCCCCGGGCATGCTGACCCGCCAGCAGTTCGTCGATTACTACGCCGAGCGCTCAGGCATCGAGATCGGCAACTTCGACTTCTATTACACCTACGGCCTGTTCCGCCTGGCGGGCATCGTGCAGCAGATCTACTACCGCTTCTTCCACGGTCAGACCCAGGACAAACGCTTCGCGCAGTTCATTCACATGAACAAACTGCTGGAGCAGATGAGCCTGCAAGTCATCCAGAAATCCAGCCTCTGATGGCGCCCCTCGCCTACAACAAGGAATAACCATGTCCAAGACCCAGTTGTTCGACCTCGATGGCAAGATCGCTTTCGTTTCCGGCGCCAGCCGCGGTATCGGTGAAGCCATCGCCAAGCTTCTGGCCCAGCAAGGTGCCCATGTGATTGTGTCGAGCCGCAAGCTCGAAGGTTGCCAGCACGTGGCCGACGCCATTATTGCCGACGGTGGCAAGGCCACGGCGATTGCCTGCCATATCGGGGAAATGGAGCAGATCAGCCAGGTTTTCGCCGGCATTCGCGAGCAATTCGGGCGCCTGGACATCCTGGTCAACAACGCGGCCACCAACCCGCAGTTCTGCAACGTGCTGGACACCGACCTGGGCGCGTTCCAGAAAACCGTCGACGTGAACATTCGCGGCTATTTCTTCATGTCGGTGGAAGCCGGCAAGCTGATGCGCGACAACGGTGGCGGCAGCATCATCAACGTGGCGTCGATCAATGGCATATCGCCGGGGATCTTCCAGGGCATCTATTCGGTGACCAAGGCTGCGGTGATCAACATGACCAAGGTCTTCGCCAAGGAGTGCGCGCAGTTCGGCATCCGTTGCAACGCCCTGCTGCCGGGCCTGACCGACACCAAATTCGCCTCGGCCCTGGTGAAGAATGACGCCATCCTCAAGACCGCACTGGCGCAAATCCCCCTCAAGCGCGTGGCCGACCCCAGCGAAATGGCCGGCGCCGTGCTGTACCTGGCCAGCGATGCCTCCAGCTACACCACCGGCGTGGCCTTGAATGTGGATGGCGGGTTCCTTTCCTGAGTTCGTCTGCTGTCGGACGACACGACTCCATCTGAAAGACCATGGCGCCCGTTCCAGCCAGCGCAACCTAGCACTTGTAACCGCTGCCGCTAGGCTGCGCTGGCCCTCCCGAACAACCCAATCACACTGAAATGCAATGGCGCCTGTTGCAGCCTCGCGGGCTCGGCAGCGGTTACTGGCGCGTGTGAATTTTTATTCCACGGATTGCAATTAGCGAATATTTATTCCATAAATAGCCCTTCTTAAAATAAAAATTCTGAAGGGCGTGGCTATGCATGAGCTTGGAATTGGTCTGATCGGCACCGGTTTTATGGGCCGGGCCCACGCCTTGGCGTTTCGCAATGTAAGCGCGGTGTTCGAATTGCCCATGCGGCTGCACCTGGCCGCCCTGGCCGATGCCGATTGCCAGCGGGCCGAGCACTGCGCGGCGGCCTGGGGTTTTGAGCAGGCCCACGGCGACTGGCAGCAGTTGATCGCCAACCCCAAGGTGCACCTGGTGGCCATCACCACCCCCAACCACCTGCACTTCCCCATGGCGATGGCTGCGCTGGCGGCCGGCAAAGCGGTGTATTGCGAAAAGCCGCTGGCAGTCAGCGTCGAGCAGGCCGAACAGATGCAGCAGGCGGCCAAGGCTGCTGGCGTGGTGACTCGGGTCGGCTACAACTACCAGCACAACCCGATGATCGTCCGCGCTCGCGAGCTGATCGAGGTTGGCGAACTGGGGCAGTTGCTCAGCTTCCAGGGTGAGTTCAGCGAAGACTTCATGGCCGACCCGGCTTCGCCCTGGTCCTGGCGCTGCGACCCCCAGCACGCCGGCGGCGCCCTGGCCGACCTTGGCAGCCACCTGCTGGCCATGGCCCGCTACCTGATGGGCCCGGTCAGCGCCGTATGCGCCGACACCCAGACCGTGCACCGCCAGCGCCCGGCCAGCAACGGCAGCCAGGAACAACGGCCGATTGCCGTGGACGATCAGGCCCACGCCCTGTTGCGTTTCGCCAACGGCGCCCGGGGGACGTTCAGCAGCAGTTGGCTCAAGCATGGCTACAAAAACCACCTGAGCTTCGAGATCAGCGGCACTCGCGG
The DNA here is from genome assembly GCF_059862355.1 of Pseudomonas sp. MF09150. Classification (NCBI taxonomy): domain Bacteria; kingdom Pseudomonadati; phylum Pseudomonadota; class Gammaproteobacteria; order Pseudomonadales; family Pseudomonadaceae; genus Pseudomonas; species Pseudomonas sp. MF09150. Next base: position 820,597 of record NZ_JCBCUS010000001.1, read on the forward strand.
CACCCTGGCCTTCGACCAGGAACGACTCAACGAACTGCGGCTGTACCGTGCCGGCGAAGCAGGATTCCAGCGCCTGCTGGCCGGCCCCGACCTGCCCGGCTACGCCGCGTTCAGCCCCGCTCCCGGCCACCAGTTGGGTTACAACGAACTGAAGACCCTGGAGGTTCACGAGCTGCTGATGGCCGTGGCCGGCCAGGGCCTGGGCGGCACCGACTTCCAGGAGGCCTGGGAAGTCGAGCGCCTGGCCACGGCCATCCGCCTGGCGGCCCTGGAACAACGCTGGGTCAGCCTGCCGTAGCGACCAACGTGGCTGCGGCTACAGGGGCAGCGCGGCCAGGCGTGCCGCCAGGTGCTTGGCCTGCAGGGCGACGTCGGTCACGGCGGTACTTTCCCACCACAGGCCACGCAGTGGCGGGCCCATGGCGAACAGGCGACTGGACACCTGCCCCTGGGCATCCAGCACCGCGCCACCGGGGTCGGCGGCAATCCCCAGGGCCAGCGGGCCGGGCTGGATCAGGCCCCGGGCCAGCAATTGCCGGGGCAGCGCGCGCGCCACCCGGCGCCAGTCGTATTCGATACCGCTGGAGTTGATCAGCGCATCACCCGGCACCTGGGTGGTGTGCGACTCCCCACGGCGGCGGATGCGAATTGCCAGGCGCCCATCCGCTCCAGGCTCCAGGCCCTGGAACGACGCCGCGTGGATCCGCAACCGGCCCTGCTCATGCAGTCGCGCCACCAGCTCAGCACTCAAGGGTGGCGAGCGATGGTGATGGCTCTCCCACCAAGGCCGTACATGGCGCACGAACTGGCGGCGCTGGCGGTCGCTGGCCTGGCTCCACAGGCGGCCGATATGGGCACGCACCGTGTCCAAAGGTGCCTGCCAGTCAATCCCCTGGGCAATTGCCGCCCTACATTGACGGCGCAGCTCGCGCAGCAATTGCCGGGGGCTGCGAATACCCGGATCCCGGGCCAGGAAGTCTTCCCACACCGGCGGCTGGCGACGGACATGGGGCAACAGGCCATGGCGGGAAAACACCTCGATCGGCCCACGATGCCCAGCCTGTTCCAGGGACACCACGGCATCGACCATGGTCAACCCGGAGCCGATGATCAGCACCCTCGCCTGCGGGTCCAGCCGGGCCATGGCCTGCACATCCCAGGGGTCCAGCGCCGCTGCATTCAAGCCACTGGATTCGGTCTGCGGCGTGCGCGCGGCGGGAAACATGCCGGTGGCCAGCACCCCATAGGCGCCTCGCAGTTGGCGTCCATCGGCCAGGGTCAGCAGCGTGCCGTCGGCATCGATCTCAAGGTCCACCACTTCGCCTCGGACATGGCGCACGGTCGATCCCTCGCGCGCCCCGAGCGCTTCGGCCTGGGCCAGCCATTGCTGGGCATACAGGCCGAAAAGGCCCCGTGGCGGAAACAACTCGCTGATCGGCACCCCTTGCTCGTGCGCCTCGGGCCAGCCGCCGTCCGCCAGGTAGCGGGTCAGCCATTGGGTCAGGTCATCGGCGTTGTCCGGGTCGACACTCATGCGCGCAGCATTGCCGTTCAGGGTATGGCCCAACTCCACCGCGCTGTAGGCCTCGCCGCGCCCCAGCTCGCTGCGCGCCTCGAGCACCACCACTCGGCGCCGTCCCGGCAAGCGCAACAGCTGCCCGGCGAGCAAGGCTCCGCTGAGCCCGCCACCGACAATCAGGATATCGGCGCTGCCGGTCTCGGGATGGGCCTGGGCATTGTGTGGTTCGCTCATGGGGTTCTCACGGTCAGTGTTTACCTAGGTAGAAGTCATGCAGGTCGCCACGGGCCAGCAACTCGTCGGCGCTGCCCGACAGCACCACGCGCCCGGTGTCGAGCACGTAGGCGCTGGAAGCATATTTGAGCGCCACATTAATGTTTTGCTCGGCGATCAGAAAGCTCACCTGCGCCTCGCGATTGAGCTGGGCGACGATCTGGAAAATTTCCTGGACGATAATAGGCGCCAAACCCATGGACGGTTCGTCGAGCAGTACCAAAGTAGGACGGGTCATCAGCGCGCGGCCGATGGCGACCATCTGCTGCTCGCCGCCGGAGGTCAGGCCGGCCTGGGTCTTGCGTTTGGTTTTCAGGCGCGGGAACCAGGCGTAGATCCGCTCCAGGTCCTGGGCCAGTTCACGCCGGCTCAGGCCCCGGACAAACCCGCCGCTGCGCAAGTTGTCTTCCACCGTCAACTGCGGGAACACATGGCGCCCCTCCAGCACATGGACCATGCCCTGGCGCACCCGGTGGCTGGGGTCGACGCCCGCAGTGTCGCGGCCGAGAAACTCGATGCTGCCCCGGCTGACCTCCGCGCGCTCGGCCCGCACCAGCCCGGAGATGGCCTTGAGCGTGGTGCTCTTGCCCGCGCCGTTGGCCCCGAGCAAGGCAACGATGCCGCCCCTGGGCACACTCAGGGAGACCCCGGCCACGGCCAGAATCGCGCCGTCGTAGATCACTTCAATGTCCCGGACCTGTAACAGCGGGTCGCTCGAAACGGCGCTGGCGGCGTGGCTCATGGCTTATTCATCCCCGGTGCAGGTGCGCGGCGTGAGGTTTTTTTCCTTGGCGAAGGCGGCCGACTTTTCGTCGATCAGCGGCCGCAGCAAAGCGCGATCGGCGGCGATCCATTCGCTGACCAGGGTCCACTGGCTGCCGTCCCACTGCTGCACCCGGGCCGAACCGCCGCCTTCGTGGTCACGGCAAGAGAGCTTGAGGTTCTGCATCAGGCCCAGGTAACCCATGGCCTTGAGCCGCGCATCGTCGATATTCAGATGCTCCAGGCCCCAGCGCCCTTCCTCGCCGTTGAGTGGGCGCTTGCCGAACTTGCCCTGGGCGGTGCGGATCGCCTCCACCGCCACGGCGGCATTCACCAGCCCGGAGTTGTAGTAGACGCTGCCGAAGTTTTTCAGGTCCTTGAGATCACTCTTGCCCGGGTCGAGGATGGACTGCTTGAGGCGCTTGTGGATCTCGAAATCGCTGCCCGCCGGGTACGGGGTCAAGGCCAGGTAGCCCTTGGCCGCCGCGCCGGCCGGCAGTACGTCTTCGCTGGAACTGGCCCAGATATCGCCGACGATATGGTCCACCGGAAAGCCGAAGCGCGCCGCGGTCTTCACCGCCACCGGGGTCGACACGCCCCAGGTACGCAGGAACACCCAGTCCGGGTTCAACTGACGGACCTGCCGCCACTGCGCCGACTGCTCGTTGCCCGGGTCGGCCACCGGGATCTGGATATTCTCGAAGCCGTATTTCTGCGCCAGCAATTTCAGCGGGCCGAGGGTTTCGCGGCCATAGGCCGAGTCGTGGTAGACGGTGGCGATCTTCTTGCCCTTGAGCTTGTCGAAGCCCCCTTCGCGCTGGGCGATGTAGTTCACCAGGGTCGAGGCTTCGCTGTAGAAGGTCAGCATCACCGGGAAGTTATAGGGGAACACCGTGCCGTCGGTGGCCTCGGTGCGCCCGTAACCGAGGGTGATCAGCGGGATCTTGTCGACCTCCGCGCGCTCACTCAAGGCATAGGCCGCCGGTGCGCCGTTGGGCTGGTAGACCGCGACCGGCGCCCCATCCAGGCCTTTCTTGAAGCGCTCATAACATTCGATGCCCTTCTCTGCCGTCCATTCGGTCTCGCATTCCTGCCAGACCAGCTTGACCCCGTTGATCCCGCCTTCGACCTGGTTGATGTAGTTCAGGTAGTCGATCATCCCCGCCCACACCTGCACGCCGCTGGAGGCGTACGCCCCGACCCGGTAGGTGGCCAGGGGGAAAAACTGCTGGTCCGGACCGGCCTGGGCCGCAGGCACCACACTGGCAAACGCCGCGAGCGCCAGGGCGGCGCGGGCCAGGCTGAGTTTCAGGAAAGTCGCTCTCAAGGATGCACGCATAGTGGTTCTCTAACGAAATAGGGGTTGAACGGGATGGGGTCAGAAGCGCAGCGGCCAGTGCGCCAGCCGTTGCCTGAAGTTGCCGAGCAGGCGGATCAGGCCCTCGGGCTCCTTGATCAGGAACACGATGATCAGCACGCCGAAGATGATTTTCTGCAGGTTCTGCAACTGCCCGGCATCCACCGCGCCGCCAAACAGCGCCTGCCCGGCGTGGCTGAGAAAGATCGGCAGCAGACTGATAAAGGCCGCGCCGACGAAGTTTCCTGCGAGACTGCCCATGCCGCCGATAATGATGATGAACAGGATCTGGAATGAGCGATTGATATCGAAGCTGCCGGCGCTGGCCGTACCCAGGTAGGCAAAGGCCCAGAGCGCGCCGGCGATCCCCAGGTAGAACGAGCTGACGGCAAACGCCAGGCGCTTGTAGCGCACCACGCCGATGCCGATGACCGCGGCGGCGGTGTCCATGTCGCGGATCGCCATCCAGTTGCGGCCGATCTGGCTGTTCACCAGGTTGCGCGCCACCCAGGTCAGCAGCAGCACCGTGACCAGGGTCAGCAGGTAGCGCCCGACCGGAGTGTTGAGGTCATGGCCGAACAGGCTCAGGCTCGGCGCCGAGATGGTCCCCGATGAACCGTAGTTGTAGAACCAGGGGAATTTGACGAACAGCCACTCCAGGAAAAACTGCGCCGCCAGGGTGGTGACCATCAGGTAAAAACCCTTGATCCGCGAACTCGGCAGGCCGAACAACACCCCCACCACGGCGCTGATCAGGCCACCGCCCAGCAGCGCCAGCGGCAGTCCCAGCTCCGGCAGGCGCAGCAGGAAGCCGTAAGTGGCAAAGGCCCCGACCGCCATGAAACCCGCGGCCCCGACCGACGTCTGGCCGGTGTAGCCGGTGAGCAGGTTGAGCCCCAGGCCAGCCAGGGACAGCACCAGGAACGGAATCAGGATCGCGTTTAGCCAATAGTCGTTGCCCAGCAGGGGCACCGCGCCAAAGGCCAGCAGCAACAGGCCGATCAGGCCCCAGGGCAGGCGGCGCCGGACCAGCAGCACCGGTGCCGACGAATGCAACAGAGTCAGGGACATGAATTCACACTCGCTCGATGGCGCGTTCGCCGAACAGGCCGGCGGGACGGATATAAAGGAAGGCCAGGGCCAGCGCGTAGGCGAACCAGGGGGTGATGCCGCCGCCGATCAGCGGGCCGATATAGACCTCGGCCAGGTTCTCGGCGGCGCCGACGATCAGCCCGCCGACAATCGCCCCGCCGATGGAGGTGAAGCCGCCGATGATCAGCACCGGCAAGGCCTTGAGCACCACCAGCGACAGCGAGAATTGCACCCCCTGGCGCGCGCCCCAGAGCAAGCCGGCCACCAGCCCGACCACCCCGGCCACCGCCCAGACGATCTGCCAGATGCGGTTGAGGTTGATGCCGATGGACAAGGCTGCGGTGGTGTCGTCGGCCACCGCCCGCAGCGACACGCCGATGCGGGTCTTGTTGAACAACAGTGCCAGCACGGTCACCAGCACGAGGGCGGTCGCCGCCGCGATCAGGTCGAACTGGCTGACCATCAACGGCCCGAGAAACAGCGGCACGTCGTCGATGCCCAGGTCCAGGGCCCGGACCTGTGAGCCCATCAGCCCCTGGGCCAGGCCCTCGATGATGAACGACAGGCCGAGGGTCGCCATGAACAGGGTGATCTGCGAACGGTTGACCAGCGGCCGCAGCACCAGGCGCTCGATCAGCAGGGCGCCGACAACCATCACCAGCACCGTCAGCAGCAAGGCCACGGCAAAGGGCACGCCCTGTTCGTGGAGGCTGACAAAGGTCAGCGCGGCGAACAGCAGCATGGCGCCCTGGGCGAAATTGAACACTCCGCTGGCCTTGTAGATCAGCACGAAGCCGATGGCCACCAGGGAATACATGGTGCCGGCCAGCAGGCCGCCGAGCAGGGTTTCGAGAAAGAAATTCATCAGTGCACCACTCCCAGGTAGGCCGCGATCACCTCCGGATTGGCCTGCACCTGGGCCGGGGTGCCGTCGCCGACCTTGCGTCCGTAATCGAGCACCACCACGTGGTCGGACAGGCCCATGACCACGCTCATGTCGTGCTCGATCAGGACCACGGTGGTGCCCAGGTCGCGGTTGATATCGGCGATAAAGCGCGCCATTTCCTGCTTCTCCTCGGCGTTCATCCCGGCCATGGGCTCATCCAGCAGCAACAGGCTGGGCTCGGCGATCAGCGCCCGCCCCAGCTCCACGCGCTTTTGCAGGCCGTAGGACAGGTTGCCCACCAGCACATCGCGCTGGGCCTGCAGTTCAAGAAATTCGAGGATGCCCTGGGCCCGCTGGCGGAACGCCTCGGCCTCGCGCCGCGCCCGGGGCAGACCCAGGGCCTGTTCGATAAAGCTGACGCGCATGTGTCGCGAAAGCCCGGTGAGGATGTTGTCGATCACGCTCATCTTCTTGAACAGCGCGTTGTTTTGAAAGGTGCGACCAATGCCACGGCGCGCGGCGCTCAGCGGGTCGATGCGCTTGAACGCCTGCTGGTTGAAGACGATGGCCCCGGCGTCGAAGCGGTACACGCCGTTCAACACATTGAGCAGGGAGCTTTTGCCGGCGCCGTTGGGGCCGATCAGGGCGCAGATCTCTCCACGCCGGACGTCGAAGGACAGTTCATTGATCGCCTTGACCCCCTTGAACGACAGGGAAATGGCGCTGACCTGCAAGATGCAATCGGTTGAGCTCATGCGATGTTCCGTTTGAATTCGGCCAGCCAGGTCGGCGCCGAGGCTCGCGCGGCGTGACTCGGGGCTTGCCAGATAAAGTCCAGGCGCTGGAAGCCGAGCAGGCGCCGCACGCGGTTTTTCAACAGCCGGGCCAGGCGGTGCTCGGGATGGGCCAGAGCCCACTCGCAGAGTTGCCGGCGCCAACTGTGGGGCGGCGCCAGGCGGTTTTCGATGTCGTCGGCCAGGCGTTGCAGGCGTTCGGCGGACAGCAGCAAGCCGCTGGGGGCCACGTCGCGGCGGTCGCGACCGGCACTGCCACGGCTTTCGGGGAACGCCAGGCTGTGGCCGCTGCTCAACCATTGTTCGAGCACCACCTTGAGCCCGTCCTGCCACTGGGTGCCCTCCTCGCTCCACAACTGCGCGGCGGCCACCGGCTGACGCCAGTAGACCTGGCGTTGCGGGGCTTCGCTGGCGCCGAGCAATGCAGCGAACTCCACCAGCGGTTGCGGTGCATCTGCCGGCAGGCGCGGCACCTGCTGGTTGCTGATCAGCACCAGTGGCGTTGGGGCGTGCTGCACCGCGGCCAGCCATTGCCGCAATTGCTGGCGCGAATGCACAAAGGCATGGCTCGGTTGCAAGCGCCACAAGGCCTGGCGCAGGGCCTCGGGGCCGAGCTCGTCGCCCAGGCTCAAGACCTGGGCGCCGATGCTCTGGGCCGCCAGGGCCAGCAGCAACAGGTTGGGTTCGAATGCACCGCTCAGGGCCAGCCGCGACTGCTCGCTGAAGCCCTGCTGGCGCAGGCCGTCGGCCAGGCGCTCGACATCGCGCAAGGCGTCGATCCAGCGCCAGGCATACCACTGGCCGTGACGCTTGTGGCGCAGCGCGGTTTGCAACGGGCTGACCTGGGCCCAGTGCCGCAGTTGCTCCAAGGCCTGGGGTAGGCTTAGCCGCCCGTCAGCGGCCAACGGCTCGGCAACGGGCGGACGTTTCAGTTCATGCACGCTCATGGGCTTACCTCGTATGGCTAAAGCGTGCGGTGGTCCGCTGGCTGGGGGTTGGGTGAATCAAAATCTGTGGCCGCTGCCCCTCATGAGCAACGACCATCCGCCTGCTGCAGCCCTATGTGTTTTCTGCCGAGGCTCCTCAGGCAGTTTTTTGCGCGGCGGCGCGTTGGCCACCCAGATCACGCCAGGCGCTGCCGGGGTGGATCTCGGGCAGGCGTGGGCCGGCGCCGAAGAGTTTTTCGCGCAGGGTGCCGGGGGCGTATTCGGTCTTGTACACGCCGCGCTTCTGCAACTCCGGCACCAGCAATTCCACGGCGTCGACAAAGGTCTCGTGGGTCAGGGCATACGCCAGGTTGAAGCCATCGACATCGGTGTCTTCGACCCATTCCTGCAACAGGTCGGCGACGGTCTCCGGGCTGCCGACGAACAACGGGCCAAAACCACCAATCCCCACCCAGTCCGCCAACTCATGGGGGGTCCAGACCTTGTTCGGGTCCGCCGTGGAAAACGCCTCGACCGCCGACTGGATGGCGTTGGTGTGCACATGTTTAAGCGGTTCATCGGGCTTGAACTGGCTGAAATCGATACCGGTCCAGCCCGAGATCAGGGCCATCGCCCCCTCATAGCTGACCCAGGATTTGTACTCTTCGAACTTGGCCTTGGCCTTGGCATCGGTCTCGCCGAGGATCACCGTCTGCAGGTTGAAAATCAGGATCTTCGACGGATCACGCCCGGCCTCGGCGGCGCGGCGGCGAATATCGGCCACGGTCTTTTTCAGCAGCACCTTGGACGGCGCGGCAACAAATACGCATTCGGCGTGCTCGGCGGCAAACTGCTTGCCCCGGCTCGATGCCCCGGCCTGGTACAGCACCGGCGTGCGCTGCGGCGAGGGCTCGCACAGGTGGATACCGGGAACCTGGAAGTGTTTCCCAAAGTGCTGGATCTCGTGGATCTTGCTCGGGTCGCTGAAAATCCGCCGCTCACGGTCACGCAGGATCGCCCCATCTTCCCAACTGCCTTCCCAGAGCTTGTAGCAGACCTCCAGGTATTCCTCGGCAAAGTCATAACGCGCGTCGTGCTCGGTCTGGGTCTTCTGCCCCAGGTTCTTGGCCCCGCTTTCCAGGTAGGAGGTGACGATGTTCCAGCCGGCGCGGCCCTTGGTCAGGTGATCCAGGGTCGACAGGCGCCGGGCGAAGGGATACGGGTGCTCGAACGAAAGGGACGCGGTCAGGCCAAAACCCAGGTGCTCGGTCACCAGCGCCATCGGCGGGATCAGTTGCAACGGGTCGTTCACCGGAACCTGGGTCGCCTGGCGGATCGCCGCGTCACCGTTGCCGTTGTAGACGTCATAGATGCCCAGCACGTCGGCGATAAACAGACCGTCGAACTTGCCGCGTTCGAGAATCCTGGCCAGGTCGGTCCAGTATTCAAGGTCCTTGTATTGCCACGAGCGGTCGCGCGGGTGCGCCCACAGGCCCGGGGATTGATGGCCGACGCAGTTCATGTCGAAGGCGTTGAGGCGAATTTCACGGGACATCAAACAGCACTCCTGAGGCTCGGTGGCAGCACGCCATTGAGGCGGTAGTTGCCGATCAACTGATATTTCCAGCGCAGCGGATCGTTCAGAGCCGCCAACTGCGGGCTGCGTTGCCCGGTCAATTCGAATTCGGCGTTACTTGCGGCCAGCAGCGCTTCGGCACTGGCAATCGCCGCCTCGGCCTGGGCCACGCTGACCTCGGCCGGGTCCTGGGCGGCGTTGCGCAGGGCTTCGGCCCGTTCGTGCAAGGCCGCCGCGACTTCGATGCGGATCTGCAAGTCGCCGAAACGGCTGATCACATAGGGGTCGTCGCTGGCCTTGGCCAGGCCGCTGCCAGCCCAGGGCTGGGCCTGCTCGCGGACGAACAGCAGGGTCTGCTGCAACAGTTGCCGGGCGCGTTCCAGGTCATTGCCGCTGCGGGCCAGGGACGGCTGGGCGGCAGCGGTTTGGGTCAGTGCATTCATGAGCGAAGTCCTTTTAATTCCAGGCGTGACGGGCTGGCTTGACGCCGTTGAGCAGGAAGTTGCCGATCAGGTGGTATTTCCAGCGCGCCGGGTCATGCAGGGTGTGGGTGCGCGCGTTGCGCCAGTAACGGTCGAGGTTGTATTTGCCGAGCACCGAGCGGGTCCCGGCCAGTTCGAACAACTTGCTGCTGGCGAGCAAGGCACTTTCGGCCGACAGCACCTTGGCCTGGGCCACCACCACCGAGGCGTGAGCCACGCTGTCTTCATTGGGGTTGAGCAAGGCCTGGTCGATGGCGCGCCCGGCTTTTTCGAGGATCGCCTCGGTGCCGTGGACGCGCCATTCCAGGTCGCCGATGGCGGCGATGGTGAACGGGTCCTGCCAGCCATGGTCCAGGCCGCTGTCGATCCAGGGCCGTGACTGGCGGGCGTAATGTTTGGTTTCTTCAAGGGCGCCGACGGCGATGCCGGTGTCCACGGCGGCCTGGATAATCTGCGAAATCGGCCCGTCGGCCGTGGGCTCATCGAAGGCGCGATGCGCCGGGATCACCGCGCTCAGCGGCACCCGGACCGCGTTCAGGGTCACGCCGCCGCTGGCGGTGGTGCGCTGGCCGAAGCCGTCCCAGCTGTCGATCACTGTCAGCCCGGGGTTGTCGCGCTCGATAAAGGCGATAAACGCCTGGTTCTGCTCGTTCACCGCCACCGCCGGCACGATATGGGCGAACAGCGCGCCGGTGCAGTAGAACTTCTCGCCGTCGATCTGCGCGCTGTCACCGTCGAAGCGGATCGTGGTTTCAAAGGCCCCGGCGTTTTTGCTCTTGGCTTCGGAGAAGGCATTGCCGAAGCGAACGCCCTGCAGCACCTTGCCGAAGTAGTAGCGCTTCTGCTCTTCGCTGGCGGTTTGCAGCAGGATGTCGAGCACGCCCAGGTGGTTCTGCGGGATCTGCCCCAGGGACGAGTCGACCGCGGAAATGATCTTGATCACTTCGGCCACCGTGACGTAGGACACCCCCGCGCCGCCGTATTCCCTGGGTATGGTGATGCCCCACAAGCCGCTCGCGGAAAACTCGTCGAGTTCGGCGACCGGCAGGCGCCGCTCGCGATCACGCACGCTGGCATCGACCGCAAAGCGCTCGGCCAGTTCCCGGGCGATGCTGATCGCCTCGGCGTCGGTGCGAATGATATGGGCGGTTCGAGTGGGTTGGGCAGAGGCTGTCATGGGCCGACTCCAAGTCCTGGATGAATGCGCCAGGCCCGTGGCGGACCTGTGTTTCAGGACTTATTGCAGAAGTCGTGCCGAAGTTTAAAAGCCTTGTTTATCAGCCTCTTAATCAACAATCAGAGAACTGGCATCAATTCAAAACAGGCAAAGTGTTCAAGCACTGTTGGCTGGCCAACAGTTGCCCTGGCGTCAGTTCAGACCACCACATTGCGCACGAAGCGCGTGGCCAGCGGGCCGTCGTTGCGATAGGCATGGGGCACGTGGCTGGCGAACATGAAGAACTCGCCGGTCTCGATCCGCCGCTCCGTATCGCCCAGTACCAGGATCAGGCAGCCTTCGAACACATAGATTTGTTCGCTCCAGCCTTCGGCATCGCATTGCGACTGATAGAGCTCGCCCGGCTCCAGACGCCACTCCCAGAGTTCCACCTCGCGGGTGGCCACGGCCTTGGCCAGCAACATCGCCGTGCTGCCGGGGATGGTCCCGGCCCAGGCCAGCTCATTGATACGGCTGGGGTCGCGCACTTCCGGGGCCTGGATCAGGTCGCTGAACGCGACACCCAAGGCCGCGGCCACCCGGTCGAGGGTGCCCAGGCTGACGTTTTTCTCGCCGGCCTCGATGGCCACCAGCATCCGCCGGCTGACATCGGACTGTTCCGCGAGGACGCTCTGGCTCAGCCCGGCGGCGTGGCGCAGGCGGCGCACATTGAGGCTGACATGTTGCAGGACCGAAGCCCGCTGGCCGGATTCTTTGTGCACTATATTGCTCACTTAGAAGGATTGCGCAGTATACTGCCCGCATTTCGGCGCATTGTGCGTTCCACTCCCCCTGTACGCAAGGTCATGACTCCGGTGAACTCCCGCAAAACCTTCCTCAAGCTGAGCAAAGCCGAATGCGTGCTGGTGCTGATCACCATGATCTGGGGCGGCACCTTCCTGATGGTGCAGCACGCCATGACCGTGAGCGGGCCAATGTTTTTCGTCGGCCTGCGCTTTGCCGCCGGCGCAATCATCGTCGCGCTGTTTTCGGCCCGCAGCCTGCGGGGCCTGACCTGGTTCGAACTCAAGGCCGGGACTTTCATCGGCACCGCGATCATGCTCGGCTACGGATTGCAAACCATCGGCCTGCAGACCATTCCCAGCAGCCAGTCGGCCTTTATCACCGCGCTCTACGTGCCCTTTGTACCGCTGCTGCAATGGCTGTTCATGGGCAAGCGCCCGGGGCTGATGCCGAGCATCGGCATCATGCTGGCCTTTACCGGGCTGATGCTGCTGTCGGGGCCCAACGGCGCTTCGCTGGATTTCAGCCCCGGGGAAATCGCCACCCTGATCAGCACCGTGGCCATTGCCGCAGAAATCATCCTGATCAGCAGCTACGCCGGCCAGGTCGATGTGCGCCGGGTCACCGTGGTGCAACTGGCGGCGACCTCATTGCTGGCGTTCCTGATGGTGGTGCCGACCCAGGAAAGCCTGCCGTCGTTTTCCTGGCTGCTGCTGGCCAGCGCCCTGGGCCTGGGCGCCGCCAGTGCGGCGATCCAGGTGGCGATGAACTGGGCGCAGAAAAGCGTCTCGCCGACCCGCGCCACCCTGATCTACGCCGGCGAACCGGTCTGGGCCGGGCTGGTCGGACGCATCGCCGGCGAACGGCTGCCGGCCCTGGCCCTGGTCGGTGGTGCGCTGATCGTGGCGGCGGTGATCATCAGCGAGCTGAAAACCAGGGGCCGTGCCGAACCGGTGCCTGAGGCGGATGAGCAAGAGCAGACGCTGGAATCCCGCCAGTAAGCACCAGGCTACTTGGGCAGGGAGCGCAGGATGGCGGTCAGGTCCTGGCGCGTGACCTGGCCGGCGCGCACGGCCTGGACGATATCGTCGCGGGTCATCGGGGGGCGCGGGATGGGTGCGTCCGGGTTGTCCAGATCAACGTTGTACAGCCAGGTGGGCGCCCCCAGAGTGGGGCCGTGTTCCAGGTCCGCCGGCACCTCTTCATGGGCAAACGCGCCCTTGTGATAGAAGTACGCCAGGTAGCGGACGTGCCCTTCGGCAAAGCCGGTGTCCAGAAACAGCAGCGTGCCCGGCGGCAGCGCATACACGTTGTCATCCTCCAGGGGCCCTTCGATCAGCAAGGGTTCAAGGGTCTTGATCTTCCGCATCCCCATGCTCGGCGAACTGGCGATAAAGCCGAACCACAGGTTGACGAGCAACCCCAGGATGATGACCAGCAGCACGATGATCAGGGTCTTGTGGCGCAAGGTAGTGGAAGTCATGGGGAGTCTGCAGGGTCCTTTGCAAGCCAGGGGTCGGCGCGGGCGCCACGATAACATTTGGCGATGGCCGCAGGTCACTGGCGGTGTCGGGTAAATGGCCACGGTTTTTGGGCAGGTGTCGGGTTTGTCCCCTACTTTGAAACCTGATGTAACTAGTTTTGTAGGATCCTGGCACAGCTTGACGTTTGGTGATCCGGGGTCCGGCACGTATCATTCGTCAGAATTCTCCGCAGATTAGAAGCCTATGTCCCTGATAGTTCTATTGCTTCTACCTTTTATTGGAAGCTGTGTAGCGGCCTTGTTGCCGCACAACGCACGTAACACCGAATCCCTGTTGGCCGGCCTTGTTGCCTTGGCCGGGACCATTCAAGTAGCCCTTTTATATCCCCAGATCGCCCATGGCGGCGTGATCCGCGAGGAGTTCATGTGGCTGCCCAGCCTGGGCCTGAACTTCGTCCTGCGCATGGACGGCTTTGCCTGGCTGTTCTCCATTCTGGTATTGGGCATCGGCACCCTGGTGTCGCTGTACGCCCGTTACTACATGTCGCCGGAAGACCCGGTGCCGCGCTTCTTTGCGTTTTTCCTGGCGTTCATGGGCGCCATGCTGGGCCTGGTGATTTCCGGCAACCTGATCCAGATCGTGTTCTTCTGGGAACTGACCAGCCTCTTCTCGTTCCTGCTGATCGGCTATTGGCACCACCGCTCCGACGCCCGCCGTGGCGCCTACATGGCGCTGATGGTGACCGGCGCGGGCGGCTTGTGCCTGCTGGCGGGGGTCATGCTGCTCGGCCATGTCGTCGGCAGCTACGACCTGGATCAGGTACTGGCCGCCGGCGACCTGATTCGGGCCCATGCCCTGTACCCCATCCTGTTGCCGCTGATCCTGATCGGCGCCCTGAGCAAAAGCGCACAATTCCCCTTCCACTTCTGGCTGCCCCACGCCATGGCCGCACCGACCCCGGTCTCGGCCTACCTGCACTCCGCGACCATGGTCAAGGCCGGGGTGTTCCTGCTGGCCAGGCTCTGGCCCGCGCTTTCCGGCAGTGAAGAATGGTTCTGGATCGTCGGCGGCGCCGGTGCCTGCACCCTGGTGCTGGGCGCGTATTGCGCGATGTTCCAGAACGATCTCAAGGGCCTGCTGGCCTACTCCACCATCAGCCACCTGGGCCTGATCACCCTGCTGCTGGGCCTGAACAGCCCGCTGGCCGCCGTGGCAGCGGTATTCCACATCCTTAACCACGCCACCTTCAAGGCCTCGCTGTTCATGGCCGCCGGGATCATCGACCACGAGAGCGGCACGCGGGATATCCGCAAGCTCAACGGCCTGGTCAAGCTGATGCCCTTCACCGCGACCCTGGCCATGGTGGCCAGTGCCTCCATGGCCGGTGTACCGCTGCTCAACGGTTTCCTGTCCAAGGAAATGTTCTTCGCCGAAACCGTGTTCATCAACTCCACCGCCTGGGTCGAAGCCGCCCTGCCGGTGATCGCCACCATCGCCGGGACCTTCAGCGTCGCCTATGCCCTGCGCTTTACCGTCGACGTGTTCTTCGGCGAGCCGGCCACCGACCTGCCCCACACCCCGCACGAGCCGCCGCGCTGGATGCGCGCGCCGGTGGAACTGCTGGTGTTCACCTGCCTGCTGGTGGGGATTTTCCCGGCGCAGATCGTCGGTCCGCTGCTGGCCGCTGCGGCCTTGCCGGTGGTGGGCGGGGTCCTGCCCGAGTACAGCCTGGCGATCTGGCACGGCCTGAATGCGCCGATGATCATGAGCCTGATCGCCATGTCCGGCGGCATCGTGCTCTACCTGCTGCTGCGCAAGCAGCTGCACCTGGGACGCTTCGCCTACCCGCCGCTGACCGGCGCGCTCAACGGCAAGCGCCTGTTCGAACGCAGCCTGGTGAGCATGATGCGCCTGGCCCGACGCCTGGAGCGGTGGATCAGCACCCGGCGCCTGCAGACCCAATTGTTCCTGCTGGTTTTGACCGCCGTGCTGCTGGGCCTGATCCCGATGCTCAACAGCAGCCTGACCTGGGGCGACCGGCCGAAGATCCCGGGCTCGATCGTGTTCGTCACCCTGTGGCTGCTGGCAATTGCCTGCGCCCTGGGCGCCGCCTGGCAAGCCAAGTATCACCGGCTGGCGGCCCTGACCATGGTCAGCGTCTGCGGCCTGATGACCTGCGTGACCTTCGTCTGGTTCTCGGCGCCGGACCTGGCCCTGACTCAACTGGTGGTCGAAGTGGTGACCACGGTCCTGATCCTGCTCGGCCTGCGCTGGCTGCCGCGGCGGATCGAAGACGTCTCGCCACTGCCCAGCAGCGTGCCCAAGGCGCGCATCCGCCGCCTGCGCGACCTGGCGCTGTCGACCGCCGTCGGCCTCGGCATGGCGGTGCTCTCCTACGCCATGCTGACGCGCCAGACACCGAATGACATTTCCTCGTTCTACCTCAGCCGCGCCTTGCCCGAGGGCGGTGGCAGCAATGTGGTGAACGTGATGCTGGTGGACTTCCGGGGCTTCGACACCCTGGGTGAAATCACCGTGCTGGTAGCCGTGGCCCTGACCGTGTTCGCCCTGCTGCGACGCTTCCGCCCGCCCAAGGAAAGCATGCAACTGCCGGCCCAGCAGCGCCTGCTGGCACCGGACGTGGTCACTGACCTGGTCAACCCGCGCCAGGCCAGCGATACCGCCCTGGGCTTCATGATGGTGCCGGCGGTGCTGGTGCGCCTGCTGCTGCCGGTGGCCCTGGTGGTGTCGTTCTACCTGTTCATGCGCGGGCACAATCAGCCGGGCGGCGGTTTCGTCGCCGGCCTGGTGATGTCGGTGGCGTTCATCCTGCAATACATGGTCGCCGGCACCCAATGGGTCGAGGCGCAGATGAGCCTGCGACCGTTGCGCTGGATGGGCACCGGGCTGCTGTTCGCCACGGTTACCGGCCTCGGGGCCATGGCCTTCGGTTATCCGTTCCTGACCACCCATACCCTGCACCTGAGCGTGCCGGTACTGGGTGATATCCATATCGCCAGCGCGCTGTTCTTCGACATCGGGGTCTACGCGGTGGTGGTCGGTTCGACCCTGCTGATCCTCACTGCCCTGGCGCACCAATCGGTGCGGGCCCACAAGCCGAACCAGATCAAAGCCCTGCCCAAGCCTGGAGCCGCCTGATGGAAGAAGTCATCGCAATCGCCATCGGCGTCCTGGCCGCCTCCGGAGTCTGGCTGGTACTGCGCCCGCGGACCTTCCAGGTGGTGATGGGCCTGTGCCTGCTGTCCTACGGGGTCAACCTGTTTATCTTCAGCATGGGCAGCCTGTTCATCGGCAAGGAGCCGATCATCAAGGACGGCGTGCCCCAGGACCTGCTGCACTACACCGACCCGCTGCCCCAGGCGCTGGTCCTCACCGCTATCGTCATCAGTTTCGCCATGACCGCGCTGTTCCTGGTGGTGCTCCTGGCGTCGCGAGGCCTGACCGGCACCGACCACGTGGATGGCCGGGAGCCTAAAGAATGAACCTGATGCCGCACCTGATAGCCGCCCCCATCCTGCTGCCGTTGCTGACGGCCGCGATCATGCTGATGCTTGGCGAGAAACATCGCCCGCTCAAGGCCCGGATCAACCTGTTTTCAAGCATGGTCGGCCTGGGTATTTCCGTGCTCCTGCTGTACTGGACCCAGCAACAAGGCGTGCCCGGCTCGATCGGCGTGTACCTGCCGGGCAACTGGCAGGTGCCGTTCGGCATCGTGCTGGTGGTCGATCGCCTGTCAGCACTGATGCTGGTGCTGACCGGAATCATCGGCGTCAGCGCCCTGCTGTTCGCCATGGCTCGCTGGGACCGCGCCGGGGCCAGCTTCCACGCACTGTTCCAGATCCAGCTGATGGGCCTCTACGGGGCCTTCCTGACCGCCGACCTGTTCAACCTGTTCGTGTTTTTCGAAGTGCTGCTGGCTGCCTCCTACGGCTTGATGCTGCACGGTTCGGGGCGCGCCCGGGTCTCGTCGGGCTTGCACTACATCGCGATCAACCTCCTGGCGTCGTCGCTGTTCCTGATCGGCGCGGCGCTGATCTACGGCGTCACCGGAACCCTGAACATGGCCGACCTGGCGCTGAAGATCCCGCTGGTGCCGGAGGCCGACCGTGGCCTGCTGCATGCCGGCGCGGCGATCCTCGCCACCGCGTTCCTGGCCAAGGCCGGGATGTGGCCGCTGAACTTCTGGCTGGTGCCGGCCTACTCCTCGGCCAGCGCGCCGGTGGCGGCAATGTTCGCGATCATGACCAAGGTCGGCGTCTACACCCTGCTGCGCCTGTGGACCCTGCTGTTTTCCGGGCAGGCCGGCGCATCGGCCTACTTTGGCGGCGAGTGGCTGATCTACGGCGGCATGGCGACAATTGCCTGCGCGGCCCTGGCGATTCTCGCCGCCCAGCGCCTGGAGCGCATGGCCAGCCTGAGCATCCTGGTCTCGGCCGGGATCCTGCTGTCGGCCGTAGGGTTCGCCCAGCCACAATTGATCGCCGGGGCGCTGGTGTACCTGGTCAGTTCCACCCTGGCCCTGAGTGCGCTGTTCCTGCTGGCGGAGTTGATCGAACGCTCGCGTTCGGCCAATGAAATCCCCCTGGAGGATGAAGTCGAAGTCCTGCCACGACCGCTGGAATCCCTGCAACCGCCCCGGGGCACCAACCTCGATGACGAGCAAAAAGCCGTGGTCGGCCAGGTCATCCCCTGGACCATGGCCTTCCTCGGCCTGAGCTTTATCGCCTGCGCCCTGCTGATTATCGGCATGCCGCCACTGTCGGGGTTTATCGGCAAGCTGAGCCTGATCAGCGCCCTGCTCAACCCGCAAGGCCTGGGCGTTGCCAGCGAGCAGCCGATCAGCCTCGCGGCCTGGGGCTTGCTGGCGTTGCTGATCCTCTCGGGGCTGGCCTCGCTGATCGCCTTTTCGCGGGTTGGCATCCAGCGCTTCTGGACTCCCGAGGAGCGGCCTTCGCCCCTGCTGCGTCGTTTTGAATGCGTGCCGATCATCGCCCTGCTGGGGCTGAGCGTGCTGCTGACGTTCAAGGCCGAGCCGCTGCTGCGCTTCACCCAGGCCACCGCCGACAGCCTCAACAACCCGCAGCAATACGTGATGGCGGTGCTGGGCACCCGCGCCGTGCCCAGCCCTGAAGCCCGAGCCGCAGCGCTGGAGGTGCAGCCATGAAGCGCATCTTCCCCGCCCCCTGGCTGTCCCTGGCGCTGTGGCTGCTGTGGCTGCTGCTCAACCTGTCCCTGAGCCCGGGCAACCTGTTGCTGGGGGCGATCCTGGGTTTCGCCGCTCCCCTGCTGATGCGCCCGTTGCGGCCATTGCCAATCCGCATTCGCCGGCCCATGACCATCCTGCGCCTGTTCCTGCTGGTGGGCCGCGATGTGGTGCTGTCCAACCTGGCGGTGGCCTGGAGCGTGCTGAATGCCGGACGCCGGCCGCCACGCTCGAAGTTCGTCAAGATCCCCCTGGACCTGCGCGATGCCAACGGCCTGGCGGCGCTGTCGACCATCACCACGGTGGTGCCGGGCACGGTCTGGTCGGAATTGTCCCTGGACCGCAGCATCCTGTTGCTGCACGTGTTCGATCTGGACGACGAAGAGCAATTCATCGAGCACTTCAAGACCGCCTATGAGCGGCCACTGATGGAGATCTTCGAATGAGCGCCCTCCTCTCCAATGCAATCCTGCTCAGCCTGTTCCTGTTTTCGGTGGCCATGGTCCTGACCCTGGTCCGCCTGTTCAAGGGCCCTTCGGCCCAGGACCGGGTCCTGGCCCTGGACTACCTGTACATCCTGGCGATGCTGATGATGCTGGTGCTGGGCATTCGCTACGCCAGTGATACCTACTTCGAGGCGGCGCTGCTGATCGCGCTGCTCGGGTTTGTCGGCTCCTTCGCCCTGGCGAAATTCCTTCTGCGTGGCGAGGTGATCGAATGAATGGCCTGGTTGAATTGTCGCCCTGGGTCGAGATCCCCGTGGCGATCCTGCTGGTGCTCAGCAGTCTGTTCGCCCTGATCGGCGCGGTGGGCATGCTGCGCATGAAGGACTATTTCCAGCGCATGCACCCGCCGGCGCTGGCCACCACCCTGGGCTCCTGGGCCGTGGCGCTGGCGTCGATCATCTACTTTTCGGCGCTCAAGTCCGGCCCGGTATTGCATGCCTGGCTGATCCCGATCCTGCTGGCGATCACCGTGCCGGTGACCACCCTGCTGCTGGCTCGCGCCGCGCTGTTTCGCAAGCGCATGGCCGGGCACGATGTACCGGCCGAAGTCAGCAGCAAGCGCAGCGAAAGCGGCAACTGAAGAGCGGTGGTGGCGCAACGGCAACCCCGCTGCCTCAGTTCCACGCCACCACCAGCAGGCCGGCCCCCAGAGCCACGCACAGCGGCGAATAGACCAGGCTGTCGAGCCGTGCGAAGCGCGACGGGCTGGGCTCCTTGAAGAAGCCCACCAGGCTCGAATCGCCAATGGCCCGGGCGAACATCAACAGCGCAATTGCACTGATCAACCACTGCAACCACGGCTGGCCCAGCAGCGGCAGAAACAGCCCGACCCGCAGGCACACCAGCAGCGCAATCAACAACAACCCCAGGGCCACCAGCGCGGTAATCCATGCCGTCGGCCGGAACGCCGGCTGCCACTGGCCCGGTGCCGCACCCGCCACCTGGGGCACCACCGCCTCACTGCCAAGCCGCCCGCCCAGGGCCCAGTACAGATGAACCAAGGCAATCAGGATCAAAACCGTGGCTGTTCCTTGCGCGACCAAAAGGCTCATGCTCAGACATCCCTGACAAAAAATGTCGCTGAAGAATGGACCGCCCTGGACGTTTTTGTAAGTGCTTTCAGTCGCACCGATGGTAAAGTGCCGCCCCATGAAACTTGCCCGAACCGACCGCTCACTGCTGGCCTGGATGCTCTATTGCTGCGTCCTGTTCAACGTGTTCGCCTGCAGCATCGGTCACGGGCAAATGGTCGGCATGCAGCTCAACGGCATCGGCGGCCAGTTCTGTGCGGTCGACCCGCAGACCCAGGCACCGAGCCCCGTGAGCCCCGGCGATGAGTCGCTGCCGACCCTGTCCAAGGCCTTCGGTTGTCCGCTGTGTTCCAGTGGCGGCATGGGCCCGGCACTCAACTCCAGCCTGACCCTGGCGATCCTGCCGGAGCAGCACAGCCCGCCCCCGGCGCCGATCGCCAGCGCTGAAATCCCCACCCGCTTCCTCTGGCCCACGGCCCACCCGCGCGCCCCACCTGTCGCCTGACTCTTTCGCTCGACCACCTGCCCACCGCGCCAACGCGTGGCGTTCGGCCGTGGGCTGATTCCTAGCCAAAAATTCAGGATACATCGATGAAAAACCTTCCTTTGCTGGCCGGCCTGTTCGGCTGCCTGTCCGCCAACGCCTGGGCGCAAGCCAGCCTCGACCTGGCCCCGATCACCATCGACGGCGAACAGGAGGCCGAACCGGGCCTGGCCCTCGACCAAGCCGGGGGCATTGCTTCGCGACTGGGCCTGAGCCTGCGGCAGACCCCGGCCTCGGTGGCCGTGGCCAATCGCAGCGATATGCAGCGCCACGGCGCGCGGACCTTCCAGGACGCGGCCAACAGCCTGCCCGGGGTCAATGCCAGCGCGCCGCCGGGCTTTGGCGGATTTGTTTCCTACCGGGGTTTCAGCAACAGCCAGATCACCCAGATGTTCAACGGCATCAATGTCTCCAGCGGCCTGGCGCGGCCGGTGGATGCCTGGATCTACGACCGGGTCGAGTTGCTCGGTGGCCCGGCCTCCCTGGTCAATGGCGCAGGCTCGGTGGGCGGTTCGCTGAACTACGTGAGCAAACTGGCCAACCGCCAGGAACAGGCGGCCGAGGGCCGGATCAGCTACGCCACCTACGACACGACCCAGACCGCCTTCGGCCTCAACCATGCCCTCAGCGACGCGGGCGCCGAGGTCCAGCACTACGCGCGCCTGGACCTCAGTCACAACACCAGCAATGGCTATATCGACCGCCAGCAGGGCGATGCCTGGAGCCTGGCATTTTCCCTGCTCAGCGACCTGACCCCGGACCTGTCCCACACCCTGGCCCTGGAGTACCAGGACGAGCACCAGGACAGCCCCTACTGGGGCACCCCGGTGCTCAACCCCAAGGCCGGCGAACTGAAGATCGACAAGCGCAACCGCTTCAACAACTACAACGTCGCGGACGGCCGCTACGAGCAGCGCACGATCTGGGTGCGATCGATCATCGACTACCGGATCAACGACAGCACCAGCCTGAGCAACACCCTCTACCACCTGGACAGCCAGCGCGATTACCGCAACCTCGAGACCTACCAGTACAACGCCGACAACAGCCGGGTGAATCGCTCCACCGCCTATCAGGTGCGGCACCAGGGCGAGCAGAACGGCAACCAGTTCCAATTGCGCCACGAGGGCCAGCTGTTCGGCCTCGACAGCACCTGGTCCGGCGGCTTCGAGTACAAGGTCAACCGCACCACCAGTTCGCCGCTCAACGTCAAGGCCGCCAACAGTATCGATCCCGATAACTACTTGCCCGGGCACTTCTATGACCTGCCACAGACCCGCCAGGGCTTTGTCGCCGACAAGACCAATGAGGTCACGACCCGGGCGCTGTTTGCCGAGAACCGCCTGGCGCTGACCGAACGCCTGGCGCTGGTGAGCGGCCTGCGCTACGACGCAATCGAACTGGACCTGACCAACCACCGTGAAGTCACGCCCAGCAACCCGCGTCATCTCACGCGACGCTGGGAGCCGGTCACCGGGCGCCTCGGCCTGACCTACCAGTTCATCCCCAGCGCCAACGTTTACGTGCTGTACAGCACGGCCGCCGAACAGCCCAATGGCACCCAGAACTTCGACGTGTCGACCGGCAAGCAATGGGAGATCGGCAGCAAATTCGACTACCTGGACGGCCGGGGCTCGGCCACGCTGGCGGCCTACCGCATCGAGCGCCAGGACTTTTCGGTGACCGACCCGCAGGATCCAAGCAACAGCATTGCGGTAGGCCAGCAGCGTTCGCGGGGCGTGGAACTGGCCAGTTCGCTGCACTTGAGCCCCAACCTGCTACTGGAGGGCAACTTCGCCTGGGTCGATGCCCGATATGACGAGTTCAACGAGAAAGATGCCGCCGGCAACGTCGTCTCGCGCAAGGGCAATACCCCGGTCAACGTGCCAGACCGGGTGGGAAACCTGTGGCTGACCTATGACCTGACAGCGCGCTGGCAAACCGGGGTCGATGCGCGCTACGTGGCCTCGGTGTTCGCCGACAACGCCAACACCCTTACCGTGCCGTCCTACACGCTGTATGGGAGCTTCCTGACCTACAAGGTCGACTCACAGACCAGCGTCACCGGCCGCATACGCAACCTCACCAACCAGGTCTACGCCGAATACGCCCACGTCTCACCGGCCTACTACCTGGGCACCCCACGCACCTTTGAGCTGGCGGTGCAGACCCGCTTCTGAGCCACCACCGCCCTCTCACCGACCCGCCGCCGGCCTACAGCGCGGCGGCAACCTTGTCGGCAATGTCCCTGGGCAGCCAGGCGCGCCACAGGTCCGGGTGTTGCTTGAGGAACGCCTGGGCTGCCTGGCGCGGATCGCCGTGCTTTTCACTCATCTCGGCCAGGGCCTTGTTCAGGGGCTCGATGGGCAGGGTGACCTTGCTGAAGGTCTCGGCAATCTGCGGGTACTGCTGTTTGAAGGGCGCAGACACCCCAATCGACAGTTTCGAGGCCAGGGAACGGGTGGGCTTGGGATGGGGGTTGTCGGCGTCGGTCAGGGTCTTCCAGGCCTCGGCGTCGAAAGCCGGCTCTTCCAGCTGCACCAGCTTGAAGCGACCGATCAGTGGGGTCGGCGACCAGTAGTAGAACAGCACCGGTTTGCCACGGCGGATCGACGAGCTGATTTCCGCATCCAGGGCCGCGCCGGAGCCGCTGCGAAAATTCACATAGCTGTCGGCCAGGCCGTAAGCCTTGAGCTTCTGCTGGTTGACCACTTCCGAGGTCCAGCCGATGGGGCTATTGAGAAAGCGCCCCTTGTCCGGGCTCTCCGGGTCCTTGAACACGTCCTTGTAGCGCGGCAGGTCAGTGACGCTGCGCAGGTCCGGCGCCAGAGGCTTGATGCCGCGGGCCGGGTCGCCCTTGATCACGTACTCCGGCACCCACCAGCCTTCGGTGGCCCCCTTGACCGTGTCGCCCAGGGCCAGGACCTTGCCCTCAGCCTCGGCCTTGACCCATACCGGGCTGCGTCCGGCCCACTCTTCGCCGATGACCTGGATATCGTTATTGGCCAGGGCGGTTTCCAGGGTAATGGTGGTGCCCGGCAGGGTGTCGGTGGGCAGGCCGTACCCGGTCTCGACCAGGGTGCGCAGGATCTCGGTGATCAGGCTGCCGCTTTCCCAGTTCAGGTCGGCGAAATGGATCGGCGCCTGCGCGGCCGTGGCTGGCAGCCCCAGCGTCGAGCCGAATGTGAACAACGTACCGACCAGCAGTGCTCGAAGTCCCTTCATGCCTGTGCACCCCGTGCTTTCACAGCATTAGCAGAATGGTCTTCCAGCACAGAGCCGGAAGCCTCTGAATATTCAGTCAACAGACTGTAGTAGAGGTTCCGGTTTTCGAAGCCTGGCGGCTATTTTTCGGCGGGGGCCTGCAACTGCTGGAGTTCCCGACGCACCATGCTGGCGTAGGGCGCCGGACGCAGGTTGTACAGTTGTGCCGCCACCCAGTTCAGCCAGGCGCCTTGCAGCACGGCCTTTTGCGCGAACAGGCGCTGGGCTTCGGCGCGGGCGAGTTCCTGGTGCTGCTGATGAAACTCGGCGCGACTGGCGCTCGTCACTCGCTGGCCTTGAAGGTCACCAGTTCACCCTTGCGCCATTTGGCGGCCTTGCCGGTCACGGCCTTCAGGGTCTTGGTCAGGCCTTCTTGCAGTTGTTCGTGGGCGGCGAACACCATGACCACGGTGTGACCTTCCTTGAACAGGATCCCGTGCCCGTCGGCGCTGGTCACAAAGGCGTATTCGCCCAGCCCGTAGACGGTGATCTTGATTTCACGAAACTTGATCTCGAACTTGCCGCCTTCGCGACTGGGCAACACCGCCGCGCGAAAATGATCGCCGACCTTGAGTTCCAGGCGCTGTTTATCGTCAACCACCAGGGCGGATTCGGTGTCGATTTCGGCAATGTAAATGCCTTCGGCGGTTTGCTCGGTGATGTACACAAAACGGGACTGAAACTGCTTCACCAGCTTTGCGCGCAAATCACCCAACACGAACAAAGCATGCATCTCAAGATTACTTACTGCCAAGGAAAGCTCCCCAACGCAAAAGATAAAGTGCCCCGCAGGAAAAACGGGCAGCACAAAAAAAGGCCAGAGCGGCGCTCTCGCCGCAATGGTTCACACAAAAACCCGAGGTAGGCCGGACACGCCTTCAGCACCTGTCTGGATACAGACACGCCTGAAACACTGAAGGAGGTGACACTGAAGACCGGTAAACAGCACAGGCTCACAAAGGCGGTAAATAAGGCGATATCGCCTGGTGCCACGCCGATGGGAAGGCCCGGATCAAGCACTGATCACTGACCACAGGGGCAATTCTAGAGCAACTTTATGCCTTGCGACCATTCAAAGCGGCGGCAAAGGCCTGATCAAGGTATTAAAACGATCACCGGGTACGATTATTCAGGCCGCAGTACAAAGTGCCAAAACAATCAGTGGCGGGATTCTAACCATTGACCACGGCCTCTGCATACATCCCTTGTCCTGGAAAGGTACTTGGAACATTCCCAAATCAAAGTAGGAGGATTCAACGCGAAACGACACTGAGTTAACTCAGCACTCCTGCGACAACAACTGCCATACTGCGCCGTTAACGAAAAACCAGCCAGCACGGCAAAGCTCCACCCGCACAATAATCTCCAAAGGAAGGCTCATCAGTGACGGAATTAGATATAGGCGAGTTCTTCATCCGTGGGGAATCCTGGGAAGTCGAAGGCGAGTTTCAAGCGGTTATCGTGATGCGTGCCAAACCCCCATTGACCACCGTGACCTTCCATCAGGTCGAGAAGGACCGCTGGTTCAAGACCTCGGAAACCGCCGCCGTTGCCGCCGTCGAGGCCGCCAGGGCATTGAAGCTGGCAGTCGACCAGGGAGCGCTGAAGTCCTGAGTGCAGCACACAGCCATCAAGGATCTGGCTGAACCACCGATACCCCGGCGAGCATCCATTTAAGAGCATCATGATGATCAACTTGAATCCACAGGCTCGCCTGCCCGCCCTGGCGCCGGCACCCGCCGCCGCACAAGCCGAAGACGATGAGCGCTCAGGCAACCTGTTCGGCACCCGGGCCAGCGCCGGCAATGAGCTGGACAACCTGCTGCTGGCGAAGAAAAAGCACCTGCTGCGCCTGAAAAAACAGATCGAGCAACTGCAACAGAAACTGCGGCGGGCCACTGCCCGGCTGGCAATGGTCAAGGCTGCCCGATCCGGTTCCGAAGCCGGGCGGGCGATGCTGGTGTCCGCCGCCCGCGCTCAGGTCCTGGCCTTGACCAGCGCGCTGTCCATGGCCCAGACCGCCCTGTTTCAAGCTGAAAGCGTGATGATCGGCTCGGTCGACACCAGCGCCTGAATCGGCGCATCCAAACCTGCGGCCCTCACCGATCGAACTCCTGGCGCCCACCCGCCTCAGATGCACTGAATGCCTCTCGCCCGACCTAGGGCACTTTCAGCGCAAGGAGATCATCTATGGATACGCCAACCCACGACCTCACAGGATTGTTCGATCAACTCGGGCTGGACTCCGCACCCGCCGCCATCGACGGCTTCATCGCCCAGCACTCGCCCCTGGCCGAGGATCAGAAGCTGATCGACGCGCCCTTCTGGACCCCGCAACAGGCGGCATTTCTCAAGGAACAACTGCGTGAAGACGCCGACTGGGCCCGGGTGGTGGATGAGCTGAATCTGCGCCTGCACCAGCACAGCTGAGGCGCGGTCGATCAGCGCAGGCCCCGGCAGCTCATGCCGCCGGGGCGACTGCGGGGCTAAATCACGGTGACGGCGATGCTGTCGTTCTGCACCGTGATGTTCAGCGTGGAGTCCCAATCGCGCACCTCCACGGTGATGCTGATCTGCGTCGGCGCGGTGGTCTTGTACACCGTCAACGTCTGCAGACCACTGGCCACTGGCAGCGGCGCACCGAAGTTCGCCGCACCATTGAGCCCCCAGCGGGCCAGACCGAGTGTTACCGCCGTGGTGTTTTGCGCTTGTGCACCGCCGACAATATTGACTGTCACATTAGCAACCATCTTCAGTTCTCCATTGATAATTAAAAAGCCACTCAGTTAATTCTGCACAACACTGTTTGGAGCTTGATCGATCATTCGCTAAAAACATTCAAGCTCTACGAATTGCTCAGTTCCAACTGCAAGCCGTCGTCACTCGCCTGAACTTCCCACTTCAGGGGCCAGTCACTGTTCTGGGTGACATAACTATTACCCGGATAGACCACATTGAGCACAGTCGTTTGCGCAGCAACTCCGTTGCAGATCAAATCCAGAACTACATTGCCAGCCACGGGTACCGTATAAAGAACCACATTGGTTTGAGCAGCGATATTCACGGTAGCCAGAATAGCTGCCTGGTTGTGGAGCTTGATATCAACCCGCTGCGCGGCGGCAGTCGAATTTCTTGCTTCTATCACAATAACCATTTGATTTTCCTTGCAAATAGTCCATGAGAACGATTTGTCCCGCCTGGCAAGGCTGCCGCTCGGGAGCCGCAGCACTAGTCATGGCCGTGACCCACGCTAGCGATAATGTCGTTCCGCCACCATTACACGACATTACGCCTCTGTTACTTCACATCGTCCTGCTCATCCACGGCGGGAAACTGCAATTTATGTAATCGTTTGTAATTGCCGATAACAATGCCCGAAAGATACTTTCCTTTGGCGAACAACAGTTCCATCTCGAATAACAAATCCATGACTTCGAGACAAACTTCACGTTCCGCACACCTATAAGACTGGCCTGCTCATTGCAGGATCCACTCACAACACTGGCAGTTAAAACTCAAACTCAAAGGGCATTGAAATGAGCACTATCTACACCATCAACGTGACCAACAACTCGCAAACTGCGCAGAGCTTTTTCTTCTTCCAATCACCCGCGGTCTATACCGGCGGTGGACTTGTCTATTCCAACAGCCTGTTCCAGTCACAACTGCAGCCCTACAGCACCTCCGGCTCGGTCCTGACGTTTCAAATGAACCAGCAATACTTTGCCGGCGCCCAGACCCAGACCACTCCCCCCACCATCGGTCATGTTTCCGGCGGGACCACCTCCAGCCAACCGATCAACCTCACACCTGCAAACACTCCCCCAGTCGGTAACGCCACCAACCTGAGCGTTTCACCGCTGGGCCTGACTCCTGCCTTCACCCAGACAGGCGTGCAGCCAGGTGCATTTCGCATCGTCGCACCGACCTACAACCCCAATACCACCGGCAACTTCAACATCGGCTCGGCCATCCAGAACGCCGCGGGCGGCCCCGCTACCGTGTCGAACTTCGTGGTGGCCCAGCCCAACCAGTTCGTCGATTGCCAGCCAATCCTGGTGTTCTACGTGCAGACCGGCAGCTACCAGGCCGGGACAGTGATCAACTTCTCCAGCGCCTCCACTCTCTCGGCCGCCTGCGACACCACCACCGGGCATACCACCTTCAACGTGACCTATAACATCGACGGCACCTGGACCATCAATCCTCAGTAAAACCACGCGCCTTCCGTTGGCGGCGTCCAGCAGCCCTGGCGCGCTCAAGCTGCTGGACTGCCCGCCAACACCGAGGGACAACCCTGGGTTATCCACCGATCGCCCGACCCGCTGTCAGGGTCAAACGCCAAGGAACGATCAATGAGCGCTGTGCAATACGCAATCTGGTTCATCAACAACTCGTCATCCAGCGGCAACGCGTGTGTGTATCAGGACTCGGCCAACGTCACGCTCAATAACGGTGATGGGTTTCAGACCCTGGCCTGGATGGTGATGGGGGCCAACCCGGGAACGCAGATCAAGTTCGTCTGGAGCCTGAGCTACGACTTGGTCTGGTTCGACTATGACAGCCCCCTGACCCAGCAAATCATTGCCGCGCCTCCCGGCAACCAGGTCACCCTCAGCCAGAACCAGTACGGCTATACGTTCTCCAAACCTAGCTCGGGAACCGCCGGGGCCCTGGTGATCAAGGCCGATGCGACGGTCGCACCGGTCAACAATGTGATCTGCGGCATCGGTCTGGATGGCGCCGGGACCTTTGGCGTAAAACCCCAACCCAATCAGGCGGGCACCTTCACCCCCTGCACCGGCCCGCTGACGTACTGGATCAGCTTCGGTTACAACGGTGCAACCAACGACGTCATCGTCCCTGAAGCCCTGAACCTGTCCCAACAGATCACCTTCCCCGCCGGCATCTACAACATGACCGCGTTCTATAACATCGACGGCACCTGGACCTTGAAAAGCGGCAGCCCGAGCCAGCCCGCCAGCATGGCCAAGGGTCAGCAGACCGGCCCGATCATTTACAACCCGGCCGAACAGGCGCGCCCCAATACCATGCAGGCCTAATGCCATATTTCCGCCATTTCAGATAAATCCTTACAACGCACAGAATTTTCTGAAACAGATTTGCAGCGGCTGAACTTCCATGGATACTCCGCTCGGGAACTTGTCTAAGCAGGGAGCTGAGCCATGGCCATTTTGTTGAATTCGTCGACGGGCGCATTGCACGCGCTCAAGTCTTGTCATGTATTCGGCCGACTCGCCCAGCGCTGTGACAGCCCACTGACCGCCATCGATATTTCCCTGCTGCACGCCACCGTTCGCTGGAGCTCCCAGCAGTGGTTGCTGACCGACCAGAGCCGCAACGGCTGCCTGCTCAACGAACAGCCCCTGACCCGACACCAACCGGTAGCCATCAAGCTCGGCGACGAAATCCGTTTCGGCATGCTCGATGCCACGCCCTGGCGTGTGGTCGACCTGGCTCCGCCCGCCGACCTGCTGATCCCCCTCGCGCCCCACGTGGAACCGCTCACCCTGCACAACTTCCTGGTGCTGTCCGACGAGGGGCCGCCCTACAGCTGCATTTACCGCACCCCCGACGGTTGCTGGATGCAGGAAACCAGCGACGGCGCGGTCCCGTTGCGCGATGGCGAGCTGCTGCATTTCGATCATCAGGACTGGCGGCTGTCGTACTCCAGCGAAGAGCAGAACACCCTGGTCAGCGCGCCGTCGTCCCTCAGCAGTTGCATGCGCTTCAAGACCAGCCTCGACGAAGAGCATGTGCAACTGACCCTGTTTCGCGGCGCGCAGAGCCTGGAGCTGGGGGAAAGGACCCATCATTACCTGCTGCTGTTGCTTGCCCGCCAGCGCCTGGCCGACGCTGCCCAGGGATTCGACCTCCATACCCAGGGCTGGCTGGAGCTCGATGACCTGGTGGGCATGCTGGGCCTGGACAAGGCGCACCTGAACATCCAGGTGTTCCGCCTGCGCAAGCAGTTCCAGCAAGCGGTGTCCCAGGGGCTGATCGGCCAGGACTTTATCGAAAGGAGGCGCGGCGGCGTGCGCCTGGGCAGCGTGGCGATCGAGGTCTGGCGGGGCTCATCGCTCGAAGGTCGCTGGCAGCCGGCGACGAGCATGCACCTCCCCCCGACCTCGATGAGCATGTTCGGCCATGAACTCGATATCCCGGTCCTTTGATCTACCCGGCTATGAACTCACCGGCCTGCTCGGCAGCGGAGGCATGGCCTCGGTTTTCCGGGCGCGGCAGAACAGCACCGGGCAGTGGGTCGCGATCAAGCTGCTGCAACTGGACCCCGATGCCGCCGACAGCCTGAGCGCCCCTCGGCTGACCCGCTTCGATCGCGAAACCGCACTTTGCGCGCGTCTGCACCACCCCCACATCGTGCGCCTGCTGGACAAGGGCACGCTGAATCGACACCTGTATTACGCGGTCTATGAATACCTGCCCGGTGAAACCCTGCGCGAATACATCCTGCGCCAGGGTGCGCTGTCGGCCGCCGAGGCGACCCAGATCATGCTGCAGGTCCTCGACGCCCTGGCCTGCGCCCACGCCCTGGGCATCGTGCACCGTGACCTGAAACCGCAGAACATCATGATCGATGCCACCAACGCCAGGCCCAGCGCCACGCTGTTCGACTTCGGCATCGGCCTGGCCCTGGATGACGTACCCGCGCCGCTCGACGCCACGGACATCACGGGCACCCCCTCCTATAGCGCTCCGGAACAACTGCGGGGCGAGCCGGCCACGGCAAAGACCGACCTCTATGCCTGGGGCCTGCTGTTTATCGAATGCCTGACCGGGCGCTCGGCCTTTCACGGCGCGACGCTGGCCGAGATCTACCATGCCCAGCTCACGCCCCAGGACCTGCCCCTGCCGCCCGGGCTGGCGGGCCATCCCTTGCAGGAGGTGCTGCGTGCGGCGCTGGCCAAGCAACCCCGAATTCGTGCCGGGGATACCATCGGGCTTTACCAGCGCCTGGCGTCGGTCAACGTCGACAATCTGCTGCGCCCGATGACCCTGGCCGAACATGATCAGCCCGCTGCTCCCGATCACGAACGGACCTGGATCAACCCCAGCAGCCCCTCGCGCGCGCCCTTCGAAAAACGCCAGGTCACCGCCCTTTATTGCAGCGTCAGCCTGGGCCGCACCGGCTCGACCACGATTGACCTGGAGACGCTCGAAGCCCTGCAGCGTGAGCACCTTTCCACCTCGCTGGACATCGTCCAGCGCCTGGGTGGCCACGCCATGGGCGCGCTGGCCGCGGCCATGCTGTTTTACTTCGGCTACCCCAGGGTCAGCGACCGCAGTGGCCAGCACGCCGCTCGCGCCGCCCTCGAACTGATCGGCCAGACCCGGCGCCGGGCCCAGGCGCTGCGTGCGCAACACGGTGTGGTGCTGGAGATGTCGATCGCCATCCATGTCGGCGACGTGCTGCTGTGCGCCGACATGCAGCCCAGCCAGACCGCCGCCCGGGCCCAGGAGCTGCAACGCCGGGCCGCTCCCGGGCAGATCCGCCTCAGCCAGGATGCCCGGCTGGCCCTGGCCAGGTTTGTCGAGTGCAGCCAAGTGATGCCTCAGATGGCAAGCGACGCGCCGACCTACCTGCTGGTCAGGGAGCACGCCAGCGATGGTTTTTCCTTCCTCGATCACGGCATCGAGGCCATGGCCGGGCGCCAGGTTGAACTGCAGGCGCTGCAGGCCCTGTGGCGCAACACCCTGGCCGACGGCGGGCGGGCCATGCTGCTGTGTGGAGAAGCCGGCGTCGGTAAATCCAGGCTGCTGTTCGAATGGGCCGCCCTCGATGACGGCCTTATTCTGTCGAGCCTGTGCGAGCCGGAACAGCAACATGCGGCGCTGTATCCGGTGCTGCGCTGGGTGCGCCAGTATCTCGAACGCGGCACCAGCGCCCAGCCCCAAGACCGCGTCCAGCGCCTGCACCGCCATCTGGAGGAACTGGGCCTGGATGCCGATCACCTGAGCGTGCTGCTGTGCTCCTGGCTGGGCATCGGCGGCGCGCCCCAGCGGCCGGGTTTCTGGGAAAAACATTCGCCCGAACTGCAAAAGCAGATGCTGCTCGATGCCCTCGAACGCCTGCTGCTGTCCATCGGCGAGCGCCAGCCCCTGCGTCTGCTGCTGGAAGATACGCACTGGATCGACCCCAGCAGCGCGGCCTTCCTCGACCAGTTGCTGCCCAAGCTGCAAGGCACCGCCATCTGCCTGGTGATGACCGCGCGAACCGAGGAATCGCCGTGGATCCCCAGGGTCCCGAGCCTGCCCCTGAGCGGCCTGGACCGCGCCACCCTGGAACAGTTGCTGAGCCCCCTGCTGGGTGGCAGACAGATCGACGCCCAGGCCCTGCACAGCATCCATGAACACACGGCGGGGATTCCGCTCTACGTGCAGGAACTGGTGGCCTTCCTGCGCAGTCGCGGCGACCTGGTGCTGAACGGTGACACTTACCAGTTGGCCACTGCGCACCTGCGCGAGCTGTTGCCGGTGAGCCTGCGCGAGACCCTCGGCCACAGCCTGCACCGAGTCGGCGCGGCCAAGCACACCGCGCAACTGGCCGCCGCGCTGGGGCGTGAGTTCGACCCCGAGTTGCTGGCGCAGATTGCCCCGTGCGACGACGTGACCCTGCATGCCCACCTGCAGACTCTGCTCAGCGTGGGCCTGGTCTCGCGCTGCCGCCAGGTGGGCGATGCGCACTACATTTTCAAGCACGCGCTGCTGCGCACCGCGGCCTACGACAGCATGCCGCGCGCGGCCCGGGAACAGGCCCACGGGCGGATCGCCGCCGCTCTCGAAGCTCGCCTGTGCACCAGTGGCCAGGGCGAACAGGGCGTGCTGGCGCACCATCACGCTGCCGCCGCCCAATATGAGCAGGCCCTGCACTGGAGCGGACAAGCCACCGAGCAAGCCCTGCAACGGGCCTTGTATGACGCGGCCCTGGACCTGATCGCCGAGGCCGAACCCTGGCTCGAACAGCTGCCACGCTCCCGGCGCCAGGGCCCGGAACTGCGCCTCTATCGCCTCAAGATCAGCGCCTTGATGGCCCGCCATGGCTGGGCCAACGAGCGGGTGCGCAACACCGCGAACCGCGCCCATCAGTTGGCCCTGCGCTCGACCAACGCCGAGCACACCCCCGCCCTGCTCTGGTCGCTGGCGACCTACCACCATGTGGCCAGCCACCGCCGCGAAGTCCGGCAGATCGTCGCCCAGTTGTATAACCGCCAAAGCGCCTCCAGCGAGGAGCGCATCGCCGCCCTGGTGCTGGCCGGCAGCGCGGCCTGGATCGACGGCCACTACGGCCTGGCGCGCGAGCACCTGCAACAGGCCGTGGCGCTGCCCCGGTCATCCCAGCGCGTGGAACAGACCCTGTTGTATGGCCTGGACTGCGGCATCTGGGCGCAATCGGTGCTGGCCTGCGTCACCTGGTTTACCCACACCGACGACAGCCTGGCCCACGGTCTGGCCGCGGATGCCGTGCGCCAGGCCCGCGAGCTCGATCATGTGCCTTCCCTGGGCCTGGCCCTGATGTACCAGGCCTATATCCACCAGTACGCCGGCGACCTGCAGCAGACCGCACAGGTCTGCGGACAACTGGTGGAGCTGGCCACGACCTATGGCTTGCCGGCATACGGGGCCTACGGCGAATTGATTCAAAGCTGGACCCAGGCCTCCTTCGCCAGGGCCAGCCGCACCATCGACCAGTTGCGGCAACTGGGCTGCCTGCTGGGGCATACCTACTTCCACGGCTTGATGGCCGATATCCAGTCCCACCAGGGCCATCAGGCCGAGGCCCTGAGCCTGTGCAACAGCGGCTTGGCGCTGTGCGACGAACTGGGCGAACGCTACTACCAGCCCGAACTGCTGCGTCTGAAAGCCCGGGTGCTGTCGCGCCAGGGGGCCCAGCGCAATGCCACGGAGATTGCCGATACCCTGCAACAGGCCTGCGCCCTGGCCGAACAGATGCAGATGTCGCGTTCCCGGCGCGATGCACAAAAGGACATGAGCAATTTGTTTCACTAACCGCGCTGCAAACAAGGAGTTGTCATGGAGCACAAGGTCTCAACGTCGGTATACGACGAATTTTTGCTGTACCGCGCCCAAGTCATTCGCGCCGTGGCCCTGGCCTGGCAGGACGAGGGCTTCAAGGCCGCACTCCGGGAAAACCCCCGGGCGGCGGTGCGCCAGTACCTGAACTATGAAATCCCCTTCGCCCTGGAAATCGACGTGATCTTCGACAACGCCGAGTTCCGTCCGGAAACCGTGGTCGACTGGCTGGTGAAGAAAACCGACCGCCTGCAACTGCACCTGCCCCCGGCGCCACCGGCGAATCAGCAGGCCGAGGCCCTGGCGGCCTACAACCTGCAGTTCCTGACCTTCCTGCAACCCCAGACCCGCTGAAGGAGCCACGCCATGCCACGCCTCAACGAAGTACCCAGCCAGGAAGTGCTGCTTGAATTCTCCGAAGTCTATTTGCGCGCCGTGGCCCTGTCCTGGGGTGACAACGACATCAGCGTGGCTTTCCGCCAGCTGTTTATCGAATCGCCGAAACAGGCCCTGATCGACTACTTCGGCTATATCGTGCCCTGGAACATCGACCTGGTGATTACCCCCTGCGACCCCAGCCAGGGCTGGAACGGCCGGGAGTGGTTGCTGCCGCCCAACCGCATGACCTTCAGCATCCCCGAGACGCCTGCGCTTGAGGAGCAGGCCATTGCGCTGGCGGCCTACAACGACGCCGGGCCGATCTACCTGTTTACCTGCTGCTGAGGACCTTGCGTCATGCCGGATCAGATACGCCCGCGGGCGCCACAAACCTGCCCCAGAATCGCGCCAGGCTTTGCCTTGCATCGGCTGGACGACGACAGCCTGGTGGTGGTGAGTGAGTCCAGGCGCGCCCTGATCCGGCTCAAGGGTCTGGGGCTGGTAGCCCCCCTGATCGATGGGGGGCATACCGGCTCGCAGATCATTGATCAATTGGCGGGGCGTCTCGACGGCCCGCAAGTAGAAAGCATCCTGCAAGCCCTGGCGCGCGCCGCCTACATCCAGCTGCACGCACCGCCACAGAGCGACGAGGCCCGCGCCGAACAGGCTTTCTGGCGCCAGGCTTCAGGGCGGGATGGGGCGGCGCCACCGCTGAGCCAGGTCGATCTGGTGCGCACCGCCAGCGTCAGCCTGGAACGCTTCGAGCGGTGTCGGCAGGCCCTGCAATTGGCCGGGATCGAGGTGCAGGCAGACGCTGCACTGAAGCTGGTGCTGTGCGATGACTACCGCTGCCCCGAACTGCACAGGTTGTGCCGGCAGGCGCAACAGCAAGGCCGCCCCGTGCTACTGGCCAGGCCCAATGGCCTGACGCCAAGCATCGGGCCCTTTATCGAACTGCCGCAGAGCGCCTGCATCGATTGCCTGCGGTTCTGGATCGGCACCCAGAAGCCCCTGGAGACCTGGCTGGAACAGCAAGGGTCGCCGACCTATGCCCGCCCGCCGCTGACCTGCGGGCCGGCCAGTGAAATGGCGTGCCACGGGCTGTTGACCATGGCCATC
Organism: Pseudomonas sp. MF09150; assembly: GCF_059862355.1. Lineage (NCBI taxonomy): Bacteria > Pseudomonadati > Pseudomonadota > Gammaproteobacteria > Pseudomonadales > Pseudomonadaceae > Pseudomonas > Pseudomonas sp. MF09150. The sequence goes on from NZ_JCBCUS010000001.1 coordinate 855,845, forward strand.
GAACACTGGTTCAGCCAACAGGACGGCAGCCCCCGGCAGGCCTGGGACATCCTGTCGCTGGACACCCGAACCCTGCAGACACAGGCCCACACCCTGGTCAAACGCCCCCAGTGCCCAGGCTGCGGAACGCCCGACCTGATGACTCTCCAGGCCTGGCGCCAGCCTTGCCTGGAGGCCGCGCCCGGCCAGCGGCTCGAAGGCGGCTACCGCCATCAGCGCGCGCAGCGGACCTATGAGCGCTACCGGCATCTGGTCAGCCCCCTGACCGGGCCGATCTGCTACCTGCACACCATGCCCCGGCGGCATGACGGCCTGCGCCAGGTCTATGTGTCCGGCTACATGGTGCGCCCCGACCCACAGGCCCCGGGGCTGGCCATCGACAAGGTCTGCGCCGGCAAAGGCGCGACCGCCGAACAGGCCCGTACCAGCGCCCTGTGTGAGGCTCTGGAACGATTCAGCGGGGTCTATCAGGGCGATGAGGCCCGTACCCGGGCGCGCCAGGTGGACCTTGCCGAACCCAGCCTGGGCTTCAATCCGTTGCAGCAATTCAGTGAGCGGCAATTCGCCCGGCGCCAGCAGATCAACGCCGGCACCCGCGATGTCCGGCAACAGGTGCCCCTGCCCTGGGATCCCCGGACCGCCATCGACTGGACCCCGGCCTGGTCCCTGAGCCAGCAGCGCTGGTGCCAGGTGCCCCTGGCCTACTGCTATGCCCAGGCCCCGGAAGAGTCCGGGCTGGCGTTCGGCATCCACAACCCCAATGGCACCGCGGCCGGCACCAGTGTGGCGGAGGCGTTGCTCCAGGGCACCCTGGAGTTGGTGGAGCGGGATGCGACGGCCATCTGGTGGTACAACCGGCTGCAACGCCCGGGGCTCGACCTGGCCAGCTTCAACGACCCGTATTTCAACCAACTGGCGGCGGACTACGCGGGGCTCGGCTGGCAGCTCTGGGTCCTGGACCTGACCCACGACCTGGAGATACCGGTGTGCGCCGCCGTGGCCTGGCATCCCGAGGAAGACCGCCACGCCCTGGGCTTCGGCTGCCACCTCGATCCGCACCTGGCGGTGCAGCGCGCGCTGACCGAGGTCAACCAGCTGTTCGATCCGCTGGTGCGCGGTCCCGATCCCTGGAATCGCCAACTGCTGGCAGACGCCAGTTTTCTGCAACCCGTCGGCAGCCTTTCAGCCCGGGACTTCACCCAGGCACCGGAATCCCTGGAACAGGCCTTGGACCACTGCCAGCGCGTGTTCGCACGGCAAGGCCTGGAATGGCTGATGGTGGACAAGACCCGTCCCGATCTCGGCTTGAATGTGGTGCAGGCCATCGTGCCCGGGCTGCGCCATTTCTGGCCGCGCTTCGCAGCCGGGCGCCTGTATGACGTGCCCTGCACCCTGGGTTGGCGAACTGCCCCCCTCGACGAGAGCGAGCTCAACCCGGCGCCGCTGTTTCTATAGCAGCGTCAAGGGCGGTTCGGCGACAGGATCAATGCAGGCGGGCAGGCTCGGCCGCTGCAAGTTGCGCCTGCCAGGCGGCGCGGCATTCCTCGGCCTCATCGCGGCTGGCGAACGCCGTACCGCGCTGCTCACCGTTGAGCAGGACTACCCAGCACACACTGCGCCCCAGGGCACGCAGGCTGGGCGGTACACCGCTGCCAATCATGACGGCGACATCGACTCTGCTGTGCATCGCATTCCCTCCGGAAGTAGTTAGCAGACTAACGATGTTGGCCATGCTAATCATTTCCGGTCCCGGGAAACAGCCGCGTCCTGCACAGCTTTGTTGCAGCCGCGGCAACAATTACCGGCGCGGTGCGGCCTGCTCGGGTTTGTAGCCCAGGCGCAGGCCACCCCAGTGCCGCCCCTTGACCATGATCGGCACCGACAGGTCGTGCATCAGTTCGCCGGTGTCGCGGGTGTAGGTCTGTAGCAGCAGCGCCTGCTGATGGCTGCCACAGCGGATGCCGGTGCGGTCCTCGAACTTGCGCTTGGTGCGGTTATGCAGGGTGTCGACCTGGGGGTCGCCGGTCAGTGGCTGGGAAAACACCTGGTTGTGGGTGGGCACATAACCCTGAGGGGTGCAGGCGATGGCAAACACCAGACCGTCGTGGCGGGTCAGCAATGACTCCTGGATCGCCGGCAGCACCTGGTCGGTGTAGCGGTCGAAACGGGTCTGGTACTTGGCCGGTGCCGTGTTGGGGATCAGTTGGTAGCTGCGGTCGAACAAATCGTCGAGGGCAACCCGGTTGTGCTCCACATCGGTCTCGAACTGCTGCGCGATGCGGTTCGCCCCCTCCCGGGCCAGGTCGTAGACCCGCTGGTGATAGTCGTCCAGGCCGACCTCGGCCAGGCGCTCGCTGATGGTTTCGGCCTGGCCCTCCATCTGCACCGCGGCGTCGGCCAGGCTGCGGGTCTGCTGGTCGCTGATGGCCAGGTCGCTGCGCATCTGCTCCACCGCATGGAACAGGCTGTCCAGCTGTTCGCGGTTGGTTTGCGCACCCCGGGCAATCTCGCTGACCTGGCCTTCGACCCCGGCCGCCAGGCGCGCGATGTCTTCCAGGTGTTGGCCGGTGTGCTCAACCTGCTCCACCCCAATGGTGAGGTCGGCGGACAGCTGGCGGATCTGCTCCACCACCTGGGCCGTGCGCTGCTGGATATCCGCCACCATCACCCCGACCTCGTCGGTGGCCGTGGCCGTGCGTCCGGCCAGGCCGCGCACTTCATCGGCCACCACCGCAAAGCCGCGGCCATGCTCGCCGGCCCGCGCCGCTTCGATGGCGGCGTTGAGCGCCAACAGATTGGTCTGGCTGGCAATCGACTGGATGACCAGGGTCACGCGCTGGATCTCTTCGCTGCGCTGGCTCAGGGCTTCGATCAATTCGCGGCTGGCATTGGCGCGCTGACTGAGCTGGTGCATGCGGGTGATGGACTCGGCCAACACGCTGCGGCCTTCGGCACTGCGCTCGTGGGCCTGGCTGGCGGCGCCCAGGGCCTCGCGGCTGAGCTGAGAGGTGGCCTGCTCGGTCTGGATCATGACCTCGGCACTGCTGACAATCCGCGCCGCCGAATCGAGCTGGGATTGCAGTTTGCCTGCCAGCTGCTTCACCGAAAACGCCACGCCGGCGGCGGACAAGGCGTTATGGCTGGTGCTGTAGGACAGGTCGCGGGTCAGCGCAGCCATGTCGCCCTGCTCGGCAGACACACTGGCCACGGGCACCTTGCGCGAGCGCAGGCGCGGCAACCAGATCACCAGCACCGCCAGTGGCAGGCACAGGTACAGCGGCCAGCCCCACAGGGCCAGGCCACTTAACAGCAGCATAAGGGCGATGCTCTGCAGAGTCGGCGCCCACCAGCGGCTGGCGGTGTCGGGTAGTTGAGCCGGTTGCGCAGCGGCAACCGATAGAGATCCGTCCCTTGTCACATTGATTACCCCGAGCAGTTTCTAATTGTTTGCAAGCATTAGACGATACTAGAACGCCATTATCCATGGTCCCTTAGTCGGGGGGTTGCAGCAGGTCAATGGATGGGGTCAGTCAGTTGGCGGGGATTTTCGATGTCAGCAGCAATATCAAAATGATCCTATAACCGCTGCCGTCGGGCTGCGCTGACCCTGAGTGCGCTGTGGCGTGTCGGATACATGAGTAGGTTTGTGTAGCCGCTACCGAGGCACGAGGCTGCGCCGGCCGGGATGGACGCCGTGGGGGAGTCAGGTAAATGTGCGGTGTTTGGACGGGCCCGTGCAGCCTGCGGCAGCGGCCACAGGCCAAAGGCAAAAATCTGGGACTTGGCGCCGCCGGCGTAGCGGCGGCGCTGATGGCATCAGGCTTGGCGCTGGTGCTTGTCGATCTGCTCGTGGCGCTCTTGGGCTTCGATGCAGTACTTGGTGGTCGGGCTGATCAGCAGGCGCTTGAGGCCGATGGCCTCGCCGCTGTCGTCGCACCAGCCGAAGCTGTCGTCACCGATCCGACCCAGGGCCTGTTCGAGCTGCGGCAGCATGCGCTGGTCGCGGTCGATGGAGTTGACCAGCCAGGTGCGCTCTTCTTCGACCGAAGCGGCGTCGGCCGGGTCAGCCGGGGTGTCCAGGCTTTCAATGGCGATCCGGTTCTGCTCGATGCGCTCGTGGGTTTCCACCTTCATGGCTTGCAGCAGCTCAGTGAAAAAAGCCAGTTGCTCGGCATTCATGTAGTCATCCGCCGGCATGGCCAGCAACTTTTCCTTTGTCATTGATTTCTCTATAAAAAATACGTGCATTAAGGCGAATTAGGGAGCGTTCCGGTCGACCCTCTGGGGTCTCTGGAAAGGCGCCATACATTCCAAGCGCCACCCGGCACTCAATTTACGAGGGGCGGCAGTCTAAGGCCGGTTTGAGGCCTCAGCAACTGAAATGAGAGTCAATCTGTCCGACAAAGCGCCGAAAGCCCGCTATTGCGGGCTTTGTCGGTACAGATCGGAGTGCGTTTATAACAAAAAATTCCATCCTGAGGGGTCTTTTAGAAGACAAACGGCAGTGCCATTCGAGAAAAACCGGGCACTGCCCCCTGAAAAACCGCTTTTTCAGAACACCGTCTCGACCTTGACCCCGCCGATGACTGCCGAATCCACTTCGCGCACGCCGCCCGGATTTTTCACGTATTGCAGGTTCGGCCGTACCGTCAGCCACTGGGTGACGTGGACCCCGTAGTACAACTCCGAACTGTATTCACTGCGCTGCAACGGGATATAGCCGGGGTTGTCGTAATCGCCGATGCCGTTGACCTGGTTCTGCAACTGGGCGCGCTCGCGATAATCGCTGTTGGTGTGCACCCGGGCCACGCCAAAACCGATGGCGTCCTTGGGCCGTGCATCGAACGGCCCGTTGTACACCAGCCCGGCCTGGATGAAGTGGTCGACCTGATTGGTGTCCTTGTCATGCAGGGTCAGGTTGGCGAACAACGACAAGCCACGGCTGGCGTCCCCGGCATGCCGAGTCACCTGTTGCTGGGCCACCAGCCAGTAGCCGGACTTGCTGCCATGGGTGCGCAGGTCATTGCCGGTCAGAGGTTGCGGCTGGCCGTTGAGGTCCTTGAGCACGTCGTTGGCCTTGGCCGTGCTGTAGTAGTAACCGGCGCGGTACTCGCCGGGCAGACCGTTGACCTTGGGCGACCACACCACCTCCACCGGCAGGAGCGTGCCCTGGGTGCCACTGCCGTCGAGCTTGAAGCCATTGCCGGTCTCCAGGTTCGACGGGTTCTGGTTGTAGGCGCCGATCTGCACGAACCACTGCGGGTTGATGCTGTACCTGACCCGCCCGGCCAATTGGCTGACCGGCCAGTTGTACCAGATGCCTCCCGCCCAGTTGCCGACCTGGGAACCGCAGAAGGTCAAGCTCTGGAAGTCGCAGGGAAAGCTGTTGAAGTCTTCTCCGGGGCCGAAGCGACCGAGCTTCACGTCCAGCGCCCCGTCCTGCAAAAAGCCCTTGCTGAACCACAGCTGGGTCAAGCGCCAGGTCTGCCCACGACCATAGACTTCCTGGGACGAGGTGTAGCCGCCAACCCGCGGGTCGGCGATGCGGTCGTTGGTCAGGCTGCGGCCGTCGCGCTCGGTGATCGCCAGTTTGAACTGGGCATTCTCCAGGCCCATGGCCTTTTGCAGATCGACCTTGAGACCAAACACGAACTGCTCGGTCCAGCGCGCGGTCCGGTCGTCGTTGTAACCGCCCTTGAGGTTGCTGGCGAACTCGCCACCGTGCTCGAGCTGGACGTCGTAGCCTTTATTCAGCCACTCGGTACGCAGGCCGCCCCAGTCGCCGGTCAGCCATTTCGAGTCGGCAGCGAACGCGTCCGCCGCCTGGCCGTGGTCGGCAAAACCGATGGCTGCCAGCAACAGGCAGGGGGAAAGGTAACGCGGGTCTTTTCTTGCGCCCATGGCAAAGCTCACCTCTATTTATTGTTGTTAAGGTTTTTTTGATGCGGGTTGTGGGGGTACTGCGGGTATTGGCAGGTCTTCGGTCAGCCCGGCTCGATCATGGCCGGACCGTGACCGGGGCCGGTGGCGACAAGGCGCGACACCGGCCCCGGCCCTTGCTGCACAGGGGCTGGCAAGCCAGCCGCGGTGCCTGTGGTCAAGGGCGCGATGTGAGCATCAGCGCTTGAGCTTGCGCTTGTTGCGGTACTGGTCGATGACCACCGCCACCACAATGATCAGGCCCTTGATGATGTCCTGGATGTAGGCATCGACCCCGACAAAGGTAAAGCCGCTGGCCATGACCCCGAGGATCAGCGCGCCGATCACGGTGCCGGTGATGCGCCCGACCCCACCGGCCAGGCTGGTGCCGCCGATCACTGCCGCGGCGATGGCGTCCAGTTCATAGGACATGCCCATCCCCGCCTGCCCGGTGGCGGCCCGTGCCGAGGCCACCACCCCGGCCAGGCCCGCCAGCAGCCCGGCGATGCTGTAGACGATCACCAGGTGACGCTTGACGTTGATCCCCGAGGTCCGCGCCGCCTGCATATTGCCGCCGATGGCGTAGGTGTACTTGCCGTACTTGGTGTAGCGCAGGGCGATGTGGAAGATCACCGCCACCACCAGGAAAATCACCACCGGCATCGCCCCGTGGCCGATGGCGGTGTAGGAGTCCGAGAGCATGCTCACCGGCTGGCCTTCGGTGTAGTAGCGGGCCAGGCCCCGGGCCGAAACCATCATGCCGAGGGTGGCAATAAAGGGAGGGATACCGGTGATGGCGATGATGCTGCCGTTGATCGCCCCCGCCAGCAGCCCGACCCCCAGCCCGGCGATCACCGGGATCCACACCGGCAGGTCGGTCAATGAGGGGAACACCGCCCGGGCAAAGTCCGAGGTCTGCGCCAGGCTGGCGGCGATCATCGCCGACAGCGCCAGCACCGAGCCAGACGACAGGTCGATGCCGGTGGTGATGATCACCTGGGTCACGCCGATGGCCAGCAGGCCGATGATCGACACCTGCAAGATCATCAGCACCAGGCGCTGGGAGTTCATCAGGAAGCTTTGATCACGCACGATCCAGCCGAACACTTCGAAGACCAGACCGATGCCGATCAGCACCAGGAAAATACTCAGCTCGGTCGGCAACCGACGACGCGCTCGGGTCGGCGCCGTGGCAGGTTTGTTTTCCAGTATCGCGTTCATAACCATTCACCTTTTATGTCCGTGGCCGACGGCGAACCACTGCGCCCTCGACCTCAATGCCTGTAAGAACTAGTGGACCAGGGCCATGCCCGAGGCCAGTTGCATGACACGTTCCTGTGTCGCTTCGGCACGGTCGAGGGTGCCCATCAGCTCGCCTTCGTGCATGACCATGACCCGGTCACTCATGCCCAGCACTTCGGGGAGTTCCGAGGAAATCATGATCACCGCCATGCCCTCGCTGGCGAGGAACGAGATCAGCCGATAGATCTCGGCCTTGGCCCCGACGTCGATGCCGCGGGTCGGCTCGTCGAGGATCAGGATCCGCGGATTGGTCATCAGCCAGCGCGCCAGCAGGGCCTTTTGCTGATTGCCGCCCGACAGGGTGTCGATGCACTGCTCCAGCGACGGGGTCTTGACCCGCAGCTTCTGGCACATGTCCTCGCACAGGGCGCGCAAGGCCTTTTGCTGGACGAAACCACCGCCGGCGTAATGGGGCAGCACCGCCACCTCCATGTTTTCCAGGACCGACAGGCAGGGGAACAGGCCACTGAGCTTGCGATCCTCGGTCAGCAGGGCAAAGCCCTTCTCGATGGCCAGGTGCGGGTTGCCGATGCGCAATGGCTGGCCGTCGAGGCGGATTTCGCCGCCGTCGCTGGGGGTGATGCCGAACAGGGTTTCGGCGACGTTGGTCCGCCCCGAGCCCATCAGCCCGGCGATGCCGAGAATCTCCCCGGCGTGCAAGTCGAACGACACCCCGGCGAAGATCCCGTCCAGGCGCAGGTCGCGCACCGACAGCAGCAGATCGCCGATGGGCTTTTCCCGCACCGGGAACAACTGGCTCAGCTCGCGCCCGACCATCATCGAGATCAGGCTGTCACCGTCCATGCTGTCGGCGCGTTGCAGGCCGATGTAGGCGCCGTCGCGAAACACCGCGACTTCATCGGCGATGGCGAACACTTCATTCATTTTGTGGGTGATATAGATGATGCCCTTACCCTGGGCCTTGAGGTCGGCAATGATCGAGAACAGGTGCGCCACCTCCTTGTCGGTGATGGCCGAGGTCGGCTCATCCATGATCAGCACATCGGAGTCGTAGGACACCGCCTTGGCAATCTCGACCATCTGCCGTTCGGCGATGCTCAGGTTGCCCACCTGCTCCTCGGGGTCGAGGTCGATGCGCAGGCGCTCCAGCAGCCGGGCGGTGCAGCGGTGCATCTCGCGGTGATCGATCATGTGCAGGCCGTTGAGTTGCTCACGGCCGATCCAGATATTTTCGGCGATGCTCATGTGCGGCATCAGGTTGAGTTCCTGGTGGATCATCGCGATCCCCGCCTGCAACGCCGCAAGCGGCGTGTCGAACACCACGGGCCGGCCCTTGAGCCGCAGCTCGCCGGCATCGGGCTGGTAAATGCCGGCGATGATTTTCATCAGGGTCGACTTGCCCGCACCGTTCTCGCCCATCAGCGCCAGCACCGTGCCCGGGCGCACCCGCAGCTGCACATCGGACAGGGCAATCACACCGGGAAAGCCCTTGCTGACGTTGATCACTTCCAGCAGGTAGGGTTCGTCCGTGGCCAGGGCGCCGGGCGGAATCGCCAGCGGCGCAGTGCTCACAGCAGTCGCGCGAGAGAACATGATCAGGTACTCCATCAGCCAGGCGGCCCGAGGCTGCCTGGCCGCTTATTGTTGTTATTGAACGGACGATGACGGTGTCGATGCCCCGCCGCTCTGGCGCCGGGGCGAGGTCAGCGGCATTACTTGAACTGGTCGACGTTGTCCGGGGTGATCAGGCGATAAGGCACCCAGACAGCTTGTTCCACCGGCTCATGCTTGATCATCTTCACCGCGGTATCGATCGAGCCATCGGCCTGGCCCTTGGCATCCTGGAACACCGAGACCGTCAGGTCGCCCTTCTTCACCGCACGCAGGCCGTCGGGCGTACCGTCGACCCCGGCGATCAGCACGCTGCCCTTCTCCACCCCGGCCTGCTTGAGGGCCATGGAGGCGCCGATGGCCATTTCGTCGTTGTTGGAAACGATGGCGTCGAACTTGCGGCCCTGGGTCAGCCAGTCGTTGACCAGGGTCATGCCTTTATCCCGCAGCCAGATGCCGGTCTGTTCCTGGTCAACCTTGATCCCCGGGTACTTGGCCAGCACTTCCTTGACGCCCTTGGTGCGGTTAGTGGTGGAGTTGTTCGCCAGGTCGCCGAGGAGGATCACGATGTCGCCCTTGCCGCCCATCTTCTCGGCCAGGTACTGCATCTGCATCTGCCCCGCTTCCAGGTCGTTGGAGGCCACGGTGACCACGCCCTTGGGCAGGTTCAGGTCATCCGGGCGGCGGTTGACGTAGACCAGGGGAATGCCGGCCTTGACCGCCGCTTCGGTGATTTTCCGGGTGGCGGCGGTATCCACCGGGTTGACCACGATGGCATCGACTTTCTGGCTGATAAAACTTTCGACCTGGCTCAGTTGCTTGACCACGTCGCTGCGGGCGTCCTCGAACTGCAACTTGACCCCATCGGGCAGGGACTTGGCCTTGTGGTCCATGGACTCGCGCAGGTAGGTCAGCCAGGTGTCATCGAACTGCGACATGCTCACGCCGATCTTCAGGTCGGCAAAGGCCGCGCCGCTGCTCAGCATCAGTGACAGGGCCAGCGTGGCGAAACGGGTCTTGGTCTTCATGAAAGGTCTTTCTCCACATTCTTGTAGGTTTTATGGATAAGGCGCAGAAGCAACTCAGTGCGGCAGGCGCACGATGGGCGCGCCGGGAATGCAGCACACCAGCGCACCGTTGTGCTCAATGCACAACAGGCCGAAAAAATACTGGAACACAGAAAGGTGCACGGCCCGGGGCAGTTCGGGGTCGCTCGGAACATGGCTGGAGCGTGGCTGGGACGTGGAAGGCAGAACGTGCGACGCACTGTTGGAGGTTTTCATCGACGGCACCTGATTTGTTTTTGTTGGCAGGCTCTCCAGGGAATCAAGCAGTGCTTGAAGCCCATCGGAGCCTTCGATAGTCGGCAACCTGGAAATGACTTTATTGGAAAATAATTTCTATATCAACTCATTTTAGAATTTTATTCTAATTTTGTTCCGGGCTGGAAACCGTTGCCAATTCCACCACCTGGCGCCGCAGCCAGCTTAGCCGCGCGGCGTCCAGCACCTGGGTGGTGGCCAGCGCATCGGCGGGGTCCACGGGCAGTGCAGTCCCCTGTTCCAGCGCTTGCAACAGCTGCTGATAGAACTGATTCCAGGCCCCGCGCTCGGAGGTGATGCGCTCGCGTTCCTGGCCCTGCTCGAACCAGCCCCAGCGCCGATGCTCTTCGACGCCCCAGCGCTCGCCTTCGGTTTTCGGCGAAAGACCGGCCACCAGCGCCTGTTCCTGGCCATCCAGGCCATCGACCGTGTAACAGCCGGCCGTGCCATTGACCCGAAAACGCGGCCCCTGGCTGTTTTGCAGGCAACTGCCGGCCAGATGGGAGACCACCCCGTTGGCGTGGCTCAGGGACACAAAAAAGCCGTGGTCGACCTCCGGCTCCTCGGGGGTGTAGTGCAGCTCGGCATACACCCGCGCCACCGGCCCGAACAGTTGCAGCGCCTGATCCACCAGGTGGCTGCCCAGGTCCCGAAGGAAGCCGCCGCCACTGTCATTGCCTAGCGACTGCGGCGCGTAGCGTTCGACCTTGGATTCGAAGCGAGTGATCCGGCCCAGGGTTCCGGACTCGATCAGTTTGCGCACCGTGAGAAAGTCCGAGTCCCAGCGCCGGTTCATGTAAACGCTGAGGGGCACCTGGCGCGCGGCGGCGCTGTCGATCAGCAACGCCGCCTGTGGTGCATCGGTCGCGAAAGGCTTGTCACTGACCACCGCGATGCCGCGTTCGATCGCCTCCAGCACCAGCGCCGGGCGCCCTGCCAACGGCGTCGAGACCACCAGCACATCGACCCCGGCCTCGGCCAGTTGGCCGATGCTGTCGAACGCCGCCAGGCCCGGGTGATCCTGGGCCAGCAACTGCCGGCGCTCGGCCGAACGGGTGACGACCCCGACAAACTGCGCGCCGGGCAAGCTGGCAATCAGCGGCGCATGAAAGTGACGGCCGCCATGGCCGTATCCGACAAGACCTATACGCATACATCCTCCTGCTGATGGGGCGGCGCGCCAGGGCCGCAAGAGCACATGCGGCCTGGCGCCTGCCGTTGGGTAGGGGTTGCGGTTTAGCGGCACAGCTCACTTTTGACGCGCTCAAGCATCATCAGGCTGGACTGATCGGGGCGGTCTTCCCAGGCGAACACCGAGACCGTGGCAATGCCATCGAAGCGGATCTCGCGCAGGGTGGAGAAGAAGGTTTCCCAATCCACTTCGCCCTGGCCGATGTCCAGGTGCTGGTGCACGGTAGCGTGCACGCCCGGTGGGTTGACGATGTAGCGCTGGCCCGATGAGGCCCGGTGGTTATAGGTGTCAGCAATGATCAGGTGCGCCAGCTTGTCGCCGGCGTACTTGAGCATCGGCGCGATATCGCCTTTGCCGTCGTCATAGAAGAAGGTGTGCGGCGCGGCGTAGACGTAGTTGATCCAGTCCCGGTCCAGGCCACGGATGATGTCCACCGCCTCATTGTTGCGCTCGCAGAAATCGTAGGGGTGCGCCTGGATATTGAGTTTGACGCCCTCGCGTTCAAACTCCGGCATCAGCTCGTCCATGGAGCGCATGAACTGGTTCTCGCACACCAGGGCCTTGTCCGACTGGCCGGTGAACTCGCTGTTGACCAGCTCGCAGTCCATCTCGACGGCGATCTGGATCGCGCGTTTCCAGTTTCGCACCGCCGCCACCCGCAGGCCTTCATCGGCGCTGGCCCAGTGGTACATGGGCAACAGCGAGGAGAGCTTGACCCCGCTGTCGCTCAAGGCCTTGCGAAACTCCTTGATCCGCGCCCGGTCGACCCGTGGCGCCTTGTAGAACGGCATGAAGTCTTCCCGGGGCGACAGTTCGATGTACTCGTAGCCCAGTTCCGCTGCCTTGTCGGTCATCTGGTTCAAGGGCAGATGGCGATACATATATGGATCGAGTGCAATACGCATAGGGTGTTACTCCCTCAAAAGTTGGCTCAACGGGCCCTGAATCCTCGGGCCGCGTGCGGACGCTGGCCATCCGCAGCGCCTTGCTGACACCTGACACTCCTACGACGCCCACTCGGGCCTCGCGGAGCTCGGCAGCGGCTACAGGGTGTGGGATTCGAGCTCCAGGGTTTCGTTTGGGATCGGGTATCAGCCATAAAACGCCGGGCGGTCCGGCAGGGTGATGTTGACGATTGCGCCGCTGCCCTGGGCCTCGACACAGGCATCGGCGGCCACCGCCGCGGCAAAGCCGTCCCAGGCTGAAGGGCCGCCGACCTTGCCGGCGCGCACGCCGTCGATAAAGGCCTGCAACTCGACGTCATAGGCGGCGATAAACCGGTCTTTCCAGTCCATCAGAATCGCGTTGGACAGTTTGGCGCCGCTGCGCAGTTGCACCTGGGACGGCTCCGGCAGACGGGCGATACCGCTCTCCCCTACCACTTCGCACTGGATGTCGTAGCCGTACTGGCAGTTGACGAACACCTCGACGTCGATGCGCGTGCCTTTGGCGGTTTCCAACAACACGATCTGCGGGTCCTTGAGGTGCGCATGGGCCTTGCTGGTCTTGCGCGGGAACACCACCTGCACCGACACATAATCGTCGGCCAGCAACCAGCGCAGTACGTCCAGCTCGTGGATCAGGGTGTCGGTAATGGCCATGTCGGTCTTGTAGTTCTCGCCCACAGTCGGGTTGCGGTGGGCGCAGTGCAGCATCAACGGTTCACCGATCTGGCCGCTGTCGATCACCGCCTTGAGTGCGCGGTAACCCTGGTCATAAGGGCGCATGAAACCGACCTGCACCAGGCGCTTGCCGTGGGCCACCTCGGCTTCGACGATGCGGCGGCAGCCTGCCGCGGTCACCGCCAGCGGCTTCTCGCAGAACACCGGCTTGCCCGCGGCGATGGCCGCCAGCACGAACTCTTCATGGCTGGGGCCCCAGGAGGTCACCAGCAACGCCTCGACCTCCGGCGCGTTGATCAACCGGTGACCGTCGGGGTAGACCTCGGCGCCCAGGCCCAGGTCGGCCACGACCTTGGCCGCCTGCTGCAAATTGATGTCGGTGACGGCCACCACCTGGCTGTTGAGCAGGGTCTGGCTGCAACGGCGAATGTGATCCTGGCCGATGGCACCGGTGCCGATAACGCCCAGTTTTAACGAATGAGACGACGAAGACATGGCTACACTCCTGCGGTTGTTCAGTTCAGGGCAATCAGTACTGCCGGGCCTTGGCCAGGCGTTCGTTGAGGGTCTTGGCCACCGCGTCGGTGCGGGCGCTGGTGGAGACCTGGGCCACCCCTACCCGCCACCAGGACAGGTACTTGTGGATCATAGTCTTGGGCAGGACCTTGATATCGATCAGGGTCGACACGGTCTGGGTCTGGGCATCCGCCAGGGCCGCCTGCAATTGCTCCTCGGTGCTGACCTTGTAGGTCTTGCAGCCATAGGCCGCGGCGCTCATGGCAAAGTCCACCGGCACGAAGCCGCCGTCGAGCTTGCCGGTGTCCGGGTTGCGGAAACGGAACTCGGTGCCGAAGCTGTCCATGCCGTGTTCCATCTGCAGGTTGTTGATGCAACCGAAGGTCATGTTGTCCAGCAGCACCACATTGATCTTGCGCCGCTCCTGGATCGAGGTGACCAGCTCCGAGTGCAGCATCAGGTACGAGCCATCCCCCACCAGCGCGTAGACCTCACGTTCGGGCTCGGCCAGCTTGACCCCCAGCGCCGCGCTGACCTCGTAGCCCATGCACGAATAGCCGTACTCCACGTGGTAGGTGTTGACCCCCTTGCTGCGCCAGCTGCGCTGCAGGTCGCCGGGCAAACTGCCGGCGGCGGCGACAATCACCGCATCGTCGGCCAGGGCCTGGTTGAGCACCCCCAGCACCCGGCTCTGGGTCAGGCAGGAGCCGGTCAGTTCGATAAATTCCCGCAGCACCGCCGGGTCCAGGTGGTCGTTGATTTCCGGGACGAAGCCGTCACGTTGGTAGTGCACCTGATAGACCCGATCCACCTCGGCCTCCAGTTGCGCCCTGGCGTCCTCGATCTGCCCGCCCCAGGCCGCCTGATAGTCGCTGCGCCCCAGGGCCTCGCTCAGTGCCTGCAAGCCGATCCGGGCATCGGCCAGCAGCTGCACGCCGTCCAGTTTCAGGGCATCGCAGGGGCTGATATTGAGGTTGAGAAACTGCACCTGAGGCTGCTTGAACAGGGATTTGGAGGCGGTGGTGAAGTCGCTGTAGCGGGTGCCGATGCCGATGATCAGGTCGGCTTCCGGCGCCAGCAGGTTGGCCGCCAGGCAGCCGGTCTCGCCGATGCCGCCGAGGTTCAGCGGGTGGCTGGAAAGCAGCGCGCTCTTGCCGGCCTGGGTCTCGGCGAATGGAATTCCGAAGCGCTCGGCAAATGCCTGCAAGGCCTGGTTGGCGCCGGCGTACTTGACCCCGCCGCCACAGATGATCAGCGGCTTGCGCTTGCCCTGAAACACCGCCACGGCGTCGGCCAGCATGGCCTCGGTGAGCGGCCGGCGGTCGATGCGGTGCACGCGTTTTTGCAGGAAGTAGTCCGGGTAATCGTAGGCCTCGGCCTGCACATCCTGGGGCAAGGCCAGGGTCACCGCACCGGTTTCGGCGGGGTCGGTGAGCACGCGCATGGCGTGGATCGCCGCGCTCATCAACTGCTCGGGGCGGTTGATCCGGTCCCAGTATTTGCTCACGGACTTGAACGCATCGTTGGTGCTGATGCTCAGGTCATGGAACTGCTCGATCTGCTGCAACACCGGGTCCGGCTGGCGGCTGGCGTAGACATCTCCCGGGAGCAGCAGCAAGGGAATGCGGTTGGCGGTGGCCGTGGCGGCGGCGGTCAGCATATTGGCCGCGCCCGGGCCCACCGACGAACTGCAGGCATAGATCTTGCGCCGCAGGTGCTGCTTGGCAAAACCGATGGCGGCATGGGCCATGCCCTGCTCGTTGCGCCCCTGATGCACCAGCAGATCGCCGCTGTCCTGCTCCAGGGCCTGGCCCAGGCCGAGCACATTACCGTGGCCGAAAATGGTGAAGATCCCGGCGACGAACTTGCTCTGCACCCCATCGACCTCGACGTACTGGTTGTCGAGGAATTTCACCAGGGCCTGGGCCATGGTCAATCGTGTCGTACTCATGTCCGTTCCTTCCAAAGAAACCGAAAACCTGCTGTGTACGGTGCTCGGCCCGGCTCAGGCCAGGGCTTGGCGCAAATGGGTGATGCTGGCGCCGATGGCCTGCCGGATATCCGCCAGGCCATGCACGCTGTCGGCGAACGGTTCAAACGACAGGTAGCCGCGATAACCGCTGCTGAGTAGGGTGTCGATCTGCGCCGCGTTGCCGAGGATGTCCGCCTCGCCCACCAGCACCCGATGACCGTCGCGGATGCTGTTCAGCGGCGCCTGGGCATCCTCGACCCCGGAGATATGCACCAGCCCGGTCAGCTCGGGGAAGAACTCATGCTCGCTGGCCAAGTGATGGTGGAAGGTGTCGTGCACCAGGCGGAACACATCCAGGCCACCGATGGCGCGGATCGCGTCCACCGCCACCCGCTTGCGCCGCAGCGCGCACTCTTCAAAACCCAGGGGCTCGATAAAACCCAGCAGCCGGTGTTCCCGCAGGATCGGCGCCAGCTGGGTCAAGGCGGTGCGCAGGCCGGCGCTGCGTTCGGCCTCGCTGCGTGGGTCGGCCGGGTCATTCAACGGGCACATCACCAGGCCTTCGGCGCCGCAATCGCGGGCATAGGCCGCCAGTTTCAGCACCTGTTCCCGGCGCTGGTCATTCCACACATCAAAGGGGTACAGGGCGTTGATCGACAGCACCTTGATGCCCTGGGCCGCGCACAGCTCGCGCACCTCCTGCGGCGGCGTGCCGTCTTCAATCTCGACCCCCTTGAGGTCATTGCGGATTTCGATCGCGTCGGCCTTGAGGCTGACCGCGAGGTTGATGAATTCAGGCAGGGACAAACGGGGTGCAACCATACGGTTCAAGGCGAAACGCAGGGGCTGGCTCATTCTTGTTCTCCGCAACGCAACGGGTTGATGTGAATTATTGGGCAGTCGGCATGCTGAATTCAGGGCCTTTGGCAATGCTGTCGGGCCAACGCTGCATCACGCTTTTGTAGCGGCTGTAGAAGCGCATGCCTTCTTCGCCATAGGCATGGTGGTCGCCGAACAGCGAACGCTTCCAGCCGCCAAAGGAGTGCCAGGCCATGGGCACCGGAATCGGCACGTTGATGCCGACCATGCCGACCTTGATCGTGCGTGCAAAGGCCCGGGCCACACCGCCGTCGCGGGTGAAGCAGGACACGCCGTTGCCGAACTCGTGGGCATTGATCAAGGCCACCGCGCTGGCGAAATCCGCGACGCGGACGATGCCCAGCACCGGGCCGAAGATTTCCTCCTGGTAGATGCTCATCTGCGGGGTCACCCCATCGAACAGGGTGGCGCCGACGAAAAAGCCCTGCTCCGCCCCCGGCACCTTGAACTGGCGCCCGTCCACCAACAGCTGCGCGCCCTGGGCCACGCCCTGGTCGATAAAACCTTCAACCTTGGCCTTGTGCTGCGCAGTGACCAGCGGCCCCATGTCACTGTCGCCCTGCATGCCGTTGCCGACCTTGAGCCGATCGATGCGCGGCAGCAGTTTGGCGATCAGCGCGTCGCCTACCTCGCCCACCGCCACCGCGATCGAAATCGCCATGCAGCGCTCGCCGGCCGAGCCGAACGCCGCACCGATCAGGGCGTCCGCCGCCAGGTCAAGGTCGGCGTCGGGCATCACGATCATGTGGTTCTTGGCCCCGCCCAGGGCCTGCACGCGCTTGCCTCGGGCACTGGCCTGCTGGTGGATGTACTCGGCAATCGGGGTCGAACCGACAAAGGAGATCGCCTCGATGTCCGGGTGTTGCAGCAGGCCATCCACCGCGGCCTTGTCGCCCTGCACCACATTGAATACGCCATCGGGCAAGCCGGCTTCGGTCAGCAGGCGAGCCATCAGCAGGCTGGCGGACGGGTCGCGTTCGGAGGGCTTGAGGATGAAGCAGTTACCCGTGACCAGGGCCATGGGGATCATCCACAGCGGCACCATCACCGGGAAGTTGAACGGGGTGACCCCGGCGCATACGCCCAGGGGCTGGCGCAGGTTCCAGTTATCGATACCGCCGCCGATGTTGTCGCTGAAATCGGTCTTGAGCAGGCTCGGTGCGCCACAGGCGTATTCGACGATCTCGATGCCACGGGTGACTTCGCCCATGGCGTCGGACAGCACCTTGCCGTGCTCGCGGGTGATGATCTGCGCCAGCTCCTGATGGTGACGGTCCAGCAGTTCCTTGAACTTGAACATCACCCGCGAACGGCGCAGTGCCGATTGCTCGGACCAGGCCGGGAACGCCCGGCGCGCCGACGCCACCGCCTGCTCCACGGTCTGCAGGCTG
The DNA here is from genome assembly GCF_059862355.1 of Pseudomonas sp. MF09150. Classification (NCBI taxonomy): domain Bacteria; kingdom Pseudomonadati; phylum Pseudomonadota; class Gammaproteobacteria; order Pseudomonadales; family Pseudomonadaceae; genus Pseudomonas; species Pseudomonas sp. MF09150. The sequence goes on from NZ_JCBCUS010000001.1 coordinate 873,532, forward strand.
GCCAGGGCCACCTGGGCCTGGACCTCGCCCGTGGCCGGGTTGAACACCGGGCTCGAACGCTCGCCCTGGGTGTGAACCTGACCGTCGATGTAATGACCTACTACCGGGGTATCGCTCATTGTTCTTGTGCTCCCTCAAGGGTTGAAAGGTTGGGCTCAGAGGTCCAGCAGCCAGCTGTGCCGGGGGTCGTTATGGAACTGCCAGACACGCTTGGGCCCGGCCATGACGTTGAGGTAATAGGACTCGTAGCCGTAGGGCACGCTGACCGGGTGATAACCCTTGGGCACCACCACCAGGTCGCTGTTTTCCACGGCCATGGCCTGGTCGATACTGCGGTCGTCGGTGTACACCCGCTGGAACACGAAGCCCTGGGGCGGATTGACCTGGTGGTAGTAGGTTTCCTCGAGAAAGCTCTGGTGCGGCAGGTCATCGGTGTCGTGCTTGTGCGGCGGGTAGCTGGAGGAATGCCCGGACGGCGTGCGCACCTCCACCACCAGCAGCGAGTGAGCCGGCTCGGTGTCCGGCAGGATGTCGCACACATAACGGGTGTTGGCACCCTTGCCACGCACGCTGCGCTTGCACTGTTCGGGACGGATCAGGCGCGGGGCAAAACGCTTGTCCGGGGCACCGGGGGCGGCGCAGACGGCGATCTGCACATCGCTCAGGGCGGTGACCTGGGCCTGGCTGCCGGGCGGCAGGTAGGCGGCGAACGGCGACTTGTCTTCAAATACCGACTGCCGATCCCCCAGGTTCTCCCAGGCGAACCCGCCCTGCCCTGGCGCTTCGCCCCGAATATCCACCCGGCCGCCGAGCAGCACCAGGCACAGCTCCTTGTCCCCGGCGCTGACCGGCAGGGTTTCGCCGAGGCTCAGGCGATAGGCGGCAAACCCGACGTAGGTCAGTTCGCCCTCCTGCAACTGGACCATGGTCCGGCCCTTGGCAGCACTCTTGACCAGCAGGCTCATTGCGCCACCCCTCGGCTGTGCTGCGCCGTGCCGAGCAAATGGCGCAGGGTTTCGTAGCCCTTCTTGGCGTAGGCATAGCTGGGGGCCACCGCCGGGTCCTGTTCCGCCTCGACCACCAGCCAGCCCTGGTAGTCGGCGTCCAGCAACACCTCCAGCAGCGCGGCAAAGTCGATGTCGCCATCGCCGGGCACGGTAAAGGTGCCGTTGATGATGCAGTCCGGGAAACTCCAGAGGTTATTGCGCGCCAACTGCACCACCGGCTTGCGCACGTCCTTGAAATGCACGTGGCACACGCGGTCGATGTGTTTGCGCAGCACCTCCAGCGGTTCGCCGCCGCCCATGTAGCAGTGGCCCGAATCGAACAGCAGGCCGACTTCACTGCCGGTCAGTTGCATCAACTGATCGATGTCGGCCGGGGATTCGACGTAGGCCCCCATATGGTGGTGATAGGCCAGGCGCACGCCCCGGGACAGGGTGAAGCGCGCCAGCTCGGTGAGCTTGTCGGCGTAGGCCTGCCAGGCCTGCTGGTTGTGAAAGCGCGGGCGCTCGACCAGGGCAATGCGCTGGCCCTGGATCGAGTCGGCGACTTCGCCATAGACCAGGACCTTGGCCCCGTTCTGCGCCAGCAGCTCGACATGGCTGGCAATGGCGTCGATCTCCTCGGCCGCCGAGCGCCGGGCCAACTGGCTCGAATACCAGCCCGAAACCAGCGCCAGGCCATAGGGCCGCAGCACATCAGCGACGCCCTTGGCGTCCCTGGGGAACTTGCCGTTGAGTTCGAAGCCTTCGTAGCCGATCTCGCGGCCTTCGCTCAAGGCCGTGCTCAGCGGCGTTTCACCGCCCAGGGACGGCAAGTCGTCGTTGCTCCAGGAGATCGGGTTGATGCCAATTCTGATACTGGGCATGGCGCTACCTTTTATTGTTGTTCGTCAAAAAACGTTGAGCGGTTGGGCTGGAAATCGTCGTCCGTGGATCTGGAAAACAGCGCTGTTCATGCTGGCCAGCGCAGCCTTCGGCTGCGGCTACAGGGTGGGCTGATCAGGCGTTGCAGGCGCTGCCGAGGAGCGAGGCTGCGCTGGCCCGAATGATCGCCGTTGATGCACCTGAAGCACTGGCGGTGTTCATCAATCAGTCACGGGCCTGGCGCCAGGCGTCGATCAGTTCGACGAAGGTGGCCTGGACTTGCCGGATCAAGGTTTCATCGTCGATTTCCTGCGCCAGCCAGGCCCGGCTTGGCTCCTGGAAGATCGTGCGGCCCACGGCAAAACCACGGCAGGTGCGGCTCTGGCTGGCCTGGCGAAAGCCTTCGGCAAGGGTGGCCGCCGGGGCATTGAGGCCCAGCAGCACCACGCCACGGCAGTACGGGTCGCGTTCCTCGATCAGTTCGTCGAGCTGCTGCCACTGTTCGCGGCTCTGGGCTTCGATCTTCCACCAGGCGGGGAAGATGCCCAGGTTGTACAAGCGCTTGAGCGCGCGGTAGAGCACGTCCGGGTGGGCCGAAGGGTGGTCCTTGGGCGGGATCACTTCCAGCAGCAGTTCATGCCCGCTGACTTGCGCCGCCTGGTACAGGCCCTTGAGCTGGGCCTCCTGCTCCAGGCGCAGCAGCGGCTCGTCATCCGGGTGGTATTGCACCAGGCATTTGATGATCTGCTCCTGGGGCCAGGCAATGAGGTTGCTGCCAATCGAACGCCCGTGTTCAAAGGCCAGTGGCCGCGACCCCTGGACCTCCACCGGGCGCGCCACCCACCAGCCGCGACCGGTGGCGGCGTTCAGCGAATCCTGGCCGAAGCGCTGGTCGGCCAGCAGCCCGACATCGGCCTCGACGCCCTGCTCGCGCAGGTCGCTTTCAACCCGTTGCACGGCCTGGATAAACAACAGTTTCAGCTGGCTGATGGCGGCCGAGTCGCGGCCGTCTTTTTGCGCCAGCTCCAGCAACTGCCAGCGGTGATCGAAGGCGAAAATAAACAGCTGCTTCCAGTGTTTGCGCGGCACGCTGACCTGATGCAGGCGTTGCAGCACCGGGTCGCGGTCCGGCCGGGTAATCGGCACCGGGCTGTTGAACAGGTATTCCAGCTCGGCCGGGGTTGGCATCGCCGGGGCGCAGGCATGGCGCGACACCACCAGGCCGCCGCAGGCGTTGGCCAACTGCGAACAGCGCTCGTCGCTGGCATCCGCCAGCCAACCGCTGAGGAAGCCGGACATAAAGGCATCGCCGGCGCCGAGCACGTTCAGCACTTCCACCCGCACCCCGGGGTAGATCGCGCCGTCTTCCAGGCGCGCCGGGATCGCTCCGTGAATCACCGTGCAGCCTTGGGGGCCGAGCTTGAGCACCAGGGTCGCGGCGGTCAGGGAGCGCACGGTGCGCAGCGCCGTCAGCAGGTCTTCGCTGCCGCCGGCAATCAGGAACTCTTCTTCAGTGCCGACGATCAGGTCGAAGCGCGGCAGGATCTGCTGCACGTGCTGGCTGACCTGGTGGTCGGCGACAAACCGGGTTTCACCGTCGGCCTTGCCGGCCAGGCCCCAGAGCACCGGGCGATAGTCGATATCCAGTACCCGCTGGACCTGGTGTTTGTGCGCGTAATCCAGGGCCCGGACGCTGGCCTGGTACACGCCGTCGGTGGAGAAGTGGGTGCCGGTGATCAATAGCGCCTTGCTCGACGCGATAAAGGCTTCATCGATGTCTTCGGCGCGCAACGCCATGTCGGCGCAGTTCTCGCGGTAGAACACCAGGGGGAAGGTCTCGCGGTCCTTGAGGCCCAGCAGGACCATGGCGGTCAGGCGTTGCGGATCGACCTTGATCGCGCTGACATCACAGCCCTCGCGGGCCAGGGACTCCACCAGGAAACGCCCCATGTGGTCGTCCCCCACCCGGCTCAACATCGCCGATTTGAGGCCCAGGCGCGCGGTGCCGAAGGCGATGTTCGCCGACGAGCCGCCCAGGTACTTGGCGAAACTGCTGACATCCTCAAGCCGTGCACCCACCTGCTGTGCATAGAGGTCGACGCCCAGGCGTCCGAGGCAGATCAGATCCAATTGACGCCCACTGGCAAAACGAGTCTGGCCCATGCTGGCTCCTGTTATTTTTATCAGCCTGTGTTCGCCCTCTTGCCGGCACCGAACACTCTTGGTGGATGCAGACTAAAACGTCTGTCGGCGCCAATCAATATTTTTTCTATAAATTTTTTACATGGAATATTTTTTCCAATAAACTTTTCAAGCACCGCTCCAGAGGCCGTGCATCGATTCAGCAATCGGCCCGACGCCATCAGCCTCAAGATTTTCTGCGTGCCTAACCTGTAGACTGCGCACAGCCCACCTATTGTCAGGGGACGGATGCCCATGCCGGCCCTATAAGAACAAGCCAGAAGGATTTTCTATGTCCCGCACCGATCAGCCGGCGACTTCCGAGAGCGCGCCAGAGAGCGACCTCACCAGCCCACCGATCAATGCCGAGCGCCTGCTGCAGCTGATCACCAATGAATACGAAAGCCTGCCGCGCCAGCTCAAACGCATCGCCAGCTACATGAGCCAGCAGAGCGACCGGATCATGGTCGACCGCATCAGCGACATTGCCCGCGAGTGCGAAGTGCACCCGTCGGCCATCGTGCGTTTCTCCCAGCGCTTCGGCTTCAGTGGCTTCAGTGAAATGCAGGCACTGTTTCGCGAGGCCTACACCCACAAGACCACCCCGGTGCAGAACTACCAGCAGCGCATCCGCAGCATGATCGCCAACAAGTCGCAGAAGGCCAGTGGCGGCGACCTGGCGCGTGAATGCGTGAATGCCACCCTGTCCGGGATCGAGCGCCTGGGGCTGGAGCTCGACGATGCGGCGTTCGACAAGGCCGTGGACCTGGTGGTGAATGCCGACAACATCTACGTAGTCGGGGTGCGCCGCTCGTTCGCCGTGGCCGACTACCTGGTGTACAACCTGCAACACACCAACAAGCGCATCCACCTGGTGTCGGGCCTGGGCGGCAGCTACCGCGAACAGATGCGCAGCATCCGCCCCAACGACCTGGTGATCGCCATCAGCTTCACTCCGTACGGCAAAGAGACCCAGCATTGCCTGCGCATTGCCCAGCACCACCAGGCCAAGACCCTGATCATCACCGACAGCAACCTCTCGCCCCTGGCCAAGCGCGCCAACGCGGTGTTGCTGGTGAATGAGGGCAGCTCGTTCGCCTTCCGCTCCCTGAGCGCCACCCTGTGCCTGTGCCAGGCGCTGTTTATCGCCGTGGCCTATCGCCTGGAATTGAAGGTGGATGAAATTCACGAACAGGTCGGCTTCGACGACTAGTAACGCTTTTTAGGGACCAACATGGACCTGCAACACAGCAAGGACGCCCTCACTCCGCAGGATATTGCCCAGGTCGAAGCACAGATCGGCTGCGAACTGCCGGCGCAACTGCGAGCGTTTTACCTGCAACACAATGGCGGACACTGCCAGACCAACCTGTTTATGGTTGAGGACGAGGGCTACAAGATCAACGAGTTCCTGTCCCTCAAATACGGGCGCAACACCCTGGAATCCACCTACCTGGGGGCCTTCCTCGACAACCCGCTGATGCCGCAGAACCTGGTGCCCTTCGCCGGCGATGCAGGCGGCGACTACTTCTGCTTCGCCACCGATGACGCACAGGCGGGCGCGATTATTTTTTTCGAGTCCGAGTACTACGATGAGCCTGAACGCGCCCTGGTGTTCCTGGCGCCGTCGTTTTCAGCCTTTGTCGCACAACTGATCGTCGACCCCGACTGAAACCGGCCCCGACTCACTGGGCACTGGCGATCATCGCGGCCCATTGCAGGTCGCTCAAGGCCCGCCCATGAGCCGCCCCGCGCCCGCGAACCTGGCTCAGGGCCTGCTCGAAAAACACGCCGCGAATCGCCCCCTCCGAGGCAATGAACAGGCACGCCTCCTCCTGGGCCTGGCTCCATTTGATCTGTTTTTCGTCGCTGCTCAGGTCGCTGGTGTAGATGATGCTCAGCGCGGGCAAGGCCATGGTGATGGAAAACGCCTGTTCAAAGCCGTTGGGCTTACTCGCGGTTTCGGCCCAGGCCCCCAGGCTGACACCCAGCCACAACGCGGCCAGGGCCAAGGCGTTCAACTGCATAGTGCCTCCCAGTCAGTAGCTGCGTGATTGCGCCGCTTCGGCCAGCAGCATAGTCGTTCGCGCAATGTCGGCCGGGCCTGTCGGCGCCTACTCGTAGATTTTCCCGCAGTACAAAAACACCGCGAAACGCTGCCAGGGCGACGCCTCGGCCAGGCCCTGGGAGGCGCCGACCCCGGTGGCCCGAGCCCAGGCGTTGGCGCCTTCGAGAAAGTCCGCAATGCTCAGATTCTCCCAGGCCGGTGGCTGGCCCTGGGCCGCTGCCGCCGCATCCTGGAGCCGGTCTTGCACCAGCGCATCGACGAAGGCCATGAAGCTCTGTTCGTCGCACACCGCCTGCAAATACTCTTCAATCCCCATCACCACCCGCCTTGTCAGTTGTTCGGCTGCAACTCCAGCCCCTTGCGCAGCAACTCTTTGCGCAGCACCGGTCGATCCAGCACACGCACACCGTCCTGCGCCGGGCAATCTACCAGCAGCGCGAGTTTCTGCGAACTGCCGGCGCTGCCGGTCAGCAGGTAGCTCTTGTGCTCGCGAAGGCTGATCAGGTTGAGCAACCAGTCCTGGCCCTGGCGCCCCAGCACCTGCTCGATCTGCCGCCGCTGGAGCAGCAGTTGGCCAGCGTCCCACACCGTGAGCTGGGCGAAGGTGCGCGGCAGGTTGCTGATGGGGGCCATGATTTTCAGGTCCTTGAGCAACGCCTGCTCCAGTTGCCCCTCGATTGCCCGCTGGCATTCGCCGAAATAGCCTCGCGCCCACTGCGGGTCGAGGCCGGCCAGCGCGGCCAGGGCGGCGTAGGCTTCGCGGTCGGCTTCGGTGCAGCTGTGGCCGGTAAAATTCAGGGTGTTGTCGAGGATCCCGGCAGCCAGCAAGGTGGCGCTCGCCGGGCTGATCGAGGCCAGCAGACCCGAGGCGTGCCAACGCTGGAACACCTGGGTGCAGGCGGCACCGATCTGGCGGATATCGGCGCGCTGCGCCAGGCGCCGGTCCCAGAACTCCTCGAAGCCCGGGTGATGGTCAATGACCTCCACCACCCGCTCCAGGGCAACGATCGGGTCCAGGTGCAGGTGATTGGAAATATCCACCAGCACAAACTCGTCTTCGGGCCCGGGCACGTACGGGTCGAGCCCGGGACCCAGGGTCCGCAGGCTGGCGGCCACACTTTCGTTGAGTGGCGCACTGCTCACCGCCCGGGCCGGCTGGCCCTGGAGGTTGAGCAATTCGGCGTAGGCAATGCAGCAGGCGTAGGCATCGATATCCAGATAGGCCGAGCCGGAAGTGACAATGATCATGACGTCCTTGTGGCGCAAACAGCCCGCGGGCCGGGCCGCCCACCCTGCCAGCCGCCCATGACAGTTTGATGACCGGTAACCGCCTGGTATGCCTGACGGGTTTTGTGGTGTGGCGCAGGGGCAGCGCAAAGGCGCCGGGGATTGTCGGCGAGCGCCGAAAAATTTTCTCGGCCTGCCATGGCCAATCCCGGGCGCGAGTCGCTAAATTACCCGGCGGTCTCCCTCCCAGCGTTGTTTCGCACAAGGAAAATGCTCGATGAAACTGATCGGAATGCTCGACTCGCCCTACGTTCGCCGTGTCGCCATCAGCCTCAAGTGCCTGGATCTGCCCTTCGAACATGCCGCCGTGTCGGTGTTCAGTACCTTCGAGCAGTTCCAGAAGATCAACCCGGTGGTCAAAGCGCCGACCCTGGTCTGCGACAACGGTGAAGTGCTGATGGATTCGACCCTGATCCTCGATTACCTCGAAGCCCTGGCCGGCCCGGAGCACAGCCTGATGCCGGCAGCCCTGGAGCCGCGTATCTCAGCGTTGCGGGTGATTGGCCTGGCGCTGGCGGCCTGCGAAAAATCGGTGCAGATCGTCTATGAAAAACAACTGCGCCCCGCCGACAAGCAGCACGCGCCCTGGCTGGAACGGGTGGGCGGCCAGTTGCAGGCCGCCTACCGCGAACTGGAGCAGGAGCTGCACAAACACCCCCTGCCCCAGGATGGCCAGCTCGATCAGGCGGGCATCACCCTGGCCGTGGCCTGGGGTTTCACCCAGATGATGGTCGCCGATCAGCTCGACGCCTCCCAGTTTCCCAAGGTCCAGGCCTTCAGTGCCTACGCCGAGCAATTGCCGGCGTTCCTCAGCACCCCGGCCATCTGAGGCCTGCGTCGCCAGCAGCGGAAAAACCGCGCTGGCGAACCTCCCCTGCTCCTGAGGCCTCAGGCCAGGACGGCCTCGGGCTGCGGCTCAGGTTGCAGATCAGGTTGCAGCTCGAAGCGGTCGGCCAGGAACGGCGTGATATCCAGCGGCAGCGGCTCGTCGTTCACCAGTTTGTCCAGCAGCACCCCGGTGATGGCCGAGGTCAGAATGCCGGTGCGAAAGTGCCCGCAGGCATTGAGGTAACCCTGGACCCCAGCCATCGGCCCGAGGATCGGCAGCTCATCCGGCGAACCCGGGCGCAAGCCGGCCCAGCAGCGTTTCAGGTTGACCTGGGCCAACTCCGGAATGCAGCGCACCGCTCCCTGCACCAGGCCGTTGATTTCCGGGTAGGTGGTAGTGACGTCGAAGCCTTTGTCTTCAGTGGTGCTGCCGATCAGGATCTCGCCGTTGTCCTTTTGCGCCATGTAGCAATCGCTGGTGGTCAAGCAGCCATTGAGCAACTTGGGCATGCGCTCGGTGAGCAGGATCTGGCCTTTCACCGGCTTGACCGGAATGCTCAGGCCCGTGGCCATCCGGCTCAGCTCGGCGGCCCAGGCACCGGTGGCGTTGATCAGGGTGTCGCAGTTGAACACCCCGGCCTCGTCGGTGCGCACGCCCCGGACCCGGGTGCCCTGGTGCAGCACGCCGGTGACGTTGGTGTTGAAGTACAGGTCGACGCCGTTCTGCCGCGCGCCCTCGGTGTAGGCATCGGCCAGGCGGAAGGGGTTGACCTGGTGATCGCAGAGAAACTCCAGGGCGCCCTGGGCCTCCAGGCTGACATTGGGCTCGGCCGCCCGCAGTGCCGCCTGGTCCAGCCAACGCACCTGGTCGGCCAGGTGCGGGATGCAGCCGACGATGTGCTCGGCGTAGAGCCGGTCTTCATCGTCGTAGATCACAAACTTGAGGCCGGTCTCCTCGAACTTGAAATCCATCCCGTGCAAGCCCTTGAGCTCGCGGTGCAGCTGCGGGTACAGGGCGTTGGATTGCAGGGCAAAGTCGAAGAACGACTGCGGCAGGATATGCGGTGTACTGGAGTCGACCACCACCGCCGAGCCCGCGGCTTCGCGCTTGCGGTTGGCCGACATCATGCGAAAGAAGATCACCCCGCAGCCCAGCCCCACCGACTCGCCGATGGCCCACAGGCCGCCGGCCGAGGCGCGGGTCGCGTTACCCGGGCGCTTGGCGTCGATCAGCGCGACCTTGAGGTGCTTGCGCTTGGACAGTTGGTAGGCGCAGGAGGCGCCGATCACACCACCGCCGGCAATAATCACGTCGTAGAACTTACTCATGAGTCGAAGCATCCTTGCCAGATTGGGAAAACGCCGAGAACGGGATCGGGTCCAGGGGGAAGCGCGGGCGCAGCCAACCGACATCCTGGCGGCCGGTGGCCTGGCGCAGGCGGTCGCTGCAATAGCCGACGCACATCCGCCCCTGGCAATCACCCATGCTGACACGGGTGCGCATTTTCAGGCTGGCCATGTCCTGCACGCCCTGGGACAGCGCCAGGTCGATGTCGCCCCGGGTCGCATGTTCGCAGCGGCAGATCACGGTATCGGCTGCGGGCAGGCTGGTCTGGCCACTGCCACGCTCGGTGTAGCGGTCGACGGCTACGCGAAACCGCACAATCGCCGCCAGCTTGTTGAGCAACACCTGGCGCCGCTGCAAGGCGGCTTCGGTGCCCAGCACGTCGCGCTGGACCAGGATCGACACCGCCGCAATCCGCCCGGCGAGCATGGCCGCCTCGCCACCGCGAATCCCGCCCATATCACCGGCCAGGTGAATGTGCTGTTCGCTGCTCTGCTGCCAGATATCGGCCGTGGCCCGCAGGTAGCCGTCATCGCTGAAGCCATGTTCCAGGCCCATCTGCTGACTGAGCTGGGTGCGCGGGATAAAACCGTAGCCCACCGCCAGGGTCTGGGCGGCCACCGCCTCGGCCCGGGCCAGGTCCGGCTGCCAATCGGCCGAATACGGCGCCACCAGCACGCTGCTCACCCCGCCCTCGCCCCGCGCTTCGACCACGCCCCATCCATAGCGCAGGCTGATGCGGTGCAGCTTGAGGTAGGCCAGCATGCTCAGGCCGTCGAGAAACAGCTGGGGCTTGTTCAGCAGGGCCAGGCTCTGCTTGGCGATCTTGCCGAAGGCGCTGGCCTCGTAGACCCCCGCCACCGCCACCCCGGCGGCATGCAGCTGGCAGGCCACCAGCGGCAGCAACGGCCCGGTTCCGGCGATCACCACCGGCCCCTGGGGTTTGACCACACCGCTTTTGATCTGCAATTGCAAGCCGCCCAGCAACATCACCCCGGGCAGGGTCCAGCCGGGGAACGGCACGCTGCGCTCATGGCACCCGGCGGCCAGCAGCAATTGCGGGTAGGCCAGTTCGTACAGTTGCTCGTCGGCATCGAGCACCATCAATGAGCGTGTGGATTCAGCGCCGATCACCCGGCTGTTGAGGCGCACTTCGATCAGCGGCGCCTGGCGGGCAAAATCACCGTGCAACCGAGCCAGCACTTCGCAGTAGCGCGGGCCCAGGTAGTCCAGTTGCACCCCATCGCGCAGCGGGCCGCGATAGACCACCCCGCCCAGGCGCGACGCCTCGTCAATCAGGATGCTGCGCACCCCATGCTCCGCCAGCTCGATGGCCGCTGCCATGCCTGCCGGGCCACCGCCAACAATTACCGGGCACAGGCTCATAGCGCGTGCTCCGGCTGGTCGATACGGTTGACTGCGGTCTGCACCTGCATCCCCGGCCTGACCAGGGTCTGGCACGCGCGGCGCTTGTGCCGGCCATCGATCTGCACCAGGCAGCAGTGGCACACGCCCATGCCGCAGTAGGCGCCGGCCAGTTGCCCATGATCGTTGCGCGCCACCTGGCGCAGGCCCAGCGACTGGATCACGCTGAGCACGGTTTCACCAATGGCCGCGCTTACGGGCTGGCCATTGAGGCTGATAGTCATGTCCGCCTGTGGCAGCGGCTGAATGTCGAAGGTGCGGTCTGTTGGACCCATGGGCGCGTTCATCCATGAAAATTAAAGGGGGATTGCCAGCCTCATGCCGTGCAATATCCTGCAGCTGCTCGCCCAGCCGGCTTGCGGTCAGGATTCGCCAATGCGTCGCCGCTGAACATGCAGGGCTGAAGCGCACCCAATCTAGAAGGTTTTGCCCACACAAGTATTGATCTGCGCCAAGACACGGCATTGCGAATCTGATGCATCTCCGACCATCCGTCGCCTCCCTGTAGCCACTGCCAAGACTCGGGCCGCATTTGGACGCTGGCCCGAAAGGGCGCCGTGGAGCGTCAGGTGTCCCCAGGTGCCTTCCCCCACAAACAACAAGGCCGCAACTACAAAGGTAGCTGCGGCCCTGGTATCAGGCGGATCAGGCCATCAGTGCATGAAGATGGCGATCAGGATAATCACCGGGATCGGCACACCGAGGAACCACAAGAGTAATGAGCGCATGGGAATTCTCCTTCAATCAGCGAACAGGGGTGGTCAGGTAGGCGTCGGTTTCGAGGTACACCACTGCATCCCGGCGGCGACCGCCAAAAGTGGCAGCCAGGCTGGCGAAGAAAGCACCGCACAGCAGGGCGACAAACATCCACAGCGACGTCCAGGCCGCGACTTTGGTGGCGGTGTCAGCTGCCTGCTTGGCGGCCAGCTTGGCTTCGTCCACGGCCGCACGGGTCTTGGCGAACACCTCGTCCACGCGGCGCTCGGCATCAGCCTGGGTCAGGTTGGTGCGCTGGGCCACCAGTTGCGCCAGGTAGCTGCGATCCTCAGGAGCCAGCTGCCCGTCGTTGCCCAAGGTGCGGACGAAGATCCGGGTCACGGTGCCACGGGCTGCGTCATCGCTGACGGCCACCGGGCGATCATCGCGGAACAGGCTGTCGACGAAATAGCCATAGTCATCGCCACTGGTTTTGCTGGCTGCACTGCCGGCTGCCTGAGTGGCCGCGCTGGCCGCTCCTGAAGCCACGCTGGCACCGGCCTGCACGCCACCGCTGACGATGCTGCTGACCGAACCGACCACCAGGGTCGCGGTCACCAGAGTGGCCACGGCCCAGGCCAGGAAGCCATGGGCGGTGTCACGGAAGTAGACCTCGTCACCGTGCATGTTGGCCCACTTCACCCGCAGGCGACCGGCGATGTAACCACCAAGGCCCGAGGCGAGGATCTGGGTCAACGCCAGCCAGACAATTGTGGAGATCCCCAGGCCCTTGGCACTGATGCCATGGTTGGCCCAGGGCGACACGGCCGAAAAGCCCAGGCCGAAGCCCAGCAGGATCAGAATCAGCGACAGGGCCGCAGCGGCCGCCGCACCGGCGAATATCGCGCCCCAGGACACACCCGAGCGGCTGCTCGACTCATCCACGGCAGGCAGATAGGTATCAGAGGATCTATTCATTGTTGTTCGGCTCCAGGCAGAAAAATGGTGTTACAAGTCTCGAAGGGAGAATTGCAGCCACCGTGCCAACCGAACCAACAAATAAAATTCTTTAAAAACAATTAGTTATAAAAAAAATGTTGGGCTGGAACCGTGCAATTTGCCGACCGCTGCGTTTACCGGCGGGCGTTCTGCACGGTGCCGCCCATTCATTTGGTCCGGTAATAGCGGTAGACATCGCGCAGCTTGCACCAGGCCAGCCACAGCATCAGCGCCAGGAACCATAGCATCAGCAACAGGCTACTCAGGGCGGTGGCTGGAGGGAGGTCCATGCAAACCAGAATGCCGATCAGCATGGCGCCGTAGGCTGAGCGGCGAAAGTTGAACTTCAACAGCAACGCCGGCAGCAAGACGGCGGCCACGCTTGTGATGAGGATTTTCATGATGAGGGTGATCAGCATCCTCTGGCCGATCGAGCTGCTCAGGTGCACGTGCTTCACGATGTAAGGCAGGAGCAACGAGAGGTGTACCGCCGCATTCAGCACCAGGCACACCAATAACAACAACCCGAGACTTTTTATCCATGGCCACACTTTCATCGGTTCAACCTTGAACGAGAGAAAAAAACCCGCGAATCATAACAGCCCCCTCCCCCGCTGGCCGGGATGAACGACGTGGAGTGCCAGGTAAATGCACGGCATTGCAGATCTGTAGCCGCTGCCGAGCTCCGCGAGGCTGCACTGGCCCGGGTGGGCGCCGTAGGAGTGCCAGGTGTAAGCACGGTGTCGCGGATGGCCAGCGGCCGAACGCGGCCCGGCCTGCGGCGGCTGCAGTGTCTTTGGCGCGTTGGGCTGGGCGGTAGCGGCAAGGGCCCTGCTGCCAACATGAAAGTTTTTTTAGGAACCTGGGCGCCGTTTCTTGGCAAAATGCCGGCCTGTGTCATGAATTCCTTATCAGGTAAGCCCAATGACCCGCATTCTGACCATCGAAGACGATGCCGTAACCGCCCGTGAGATCGTGGCCGAACTGAGCAGCCACGGGCTCGACGTGGATTGGGTCGACAACGGCCGCGAAGGCCTGGTGCGCGCGGTCAGCGGCGACTACGACCTGATCACCCTGGACCGCATGCTGCCCGAGCTCGACGGCCTGGCCATCGTCACCACCCTGCGCACCATTGGCGTGTCGACGCCGATCCTGATGATCAGCGCCCTCTCCGATGTCGACGAACGGGTACGCGGTCTACGCGCCGGCGGCGATGACTACCTGACCAAACCCTTCGCCTCGGACGAAATGGCGGCCCGGGTCGAAGTCCTGCTGCGGCGCAAAAGCACGGTTCGCGAATTCGAAACCTGCCTGCGGGTGGCTGACCTGGAGCTGAACCTGATCAGCCGCGAAGCCACCCGGGCCGAGCAACTGCTGAGCCTGTTGCCCACCGAATACAAACTGCTGGAATTCCTGATGCGCAACACCGGGCAGATCCTGTCGCGGATGATGATTTTCGAAGAGGTCTGGGGCTATCACTTCGACCCCGGCACCAACCTGATCGACGTGCACATCGGCCGCCTGCGTAAAAAGATCGATCCGCCCGGCATGACTCCGCTGATCCGCACGGTGCGAGGTTCGGGCTATGTCATTGCTGAACCCCTCTAAAGGCTGGCGCTCCTCCAGCAGCCGCCTGCTGGCGCTCTACAGCACGCTGTTCGTGGCCTGGAGCTGCCTGCTGCTGGGGGTCATGTACTACGAAGTCTCCGGCTACCTCGAAACCCTGGCCAAGCATTCGCTGATGCAGCGCCAGCATCTGTTCTCGCGTTTCCAGGGTGACCAGTTGGTGGAGGCCCTGACCACCAGCATGACCTTCGACATGCGCGCCATCGACGCCTATGGCCTGTTCGACGAACAACGCGGGCACTTGAGCGGGCCGATCCGCGAGATCCCCGACGACCTGCCGCTGGACGGGCAGATCCACGAACTCAAAGGCTGCATCGACTCCGACGACCCCGACCTGCCCCGCGACAGTTGCGATGCGGTGGCCACCCATACCCAGGACGGCCGCTGGCTGATCCTGGTGCGCGACAACGGCTCGTTGTTCGCGGTGAACCGGATCATCCTCCATGCGCTGCTCTGGGGCGTGTCACTGACCATCATTCCCGGCGTCGCCGGCTGGCACCTGCTGCGGCGGCGTCCGCTGCGCCGGATCCGCCAATTGCAGGCCAGCGCCGAAGCCATAGTCGCCGGCGACCTGACCCACCGCCTTCCCCTGTCCAACCGTCGCGACGAACTGGACATGCTGGCCGCCATCGTCAACGCCATGCTCGAACGCATCGAGCGCCTGATGCATGAGGTCAAAGGCGTGTGCGACAACATCGCCCATGACCTGCGCACCCCACTGACCCGCCTGCGTGCCCAGCTGTACCGGATCCAGCAGCAGGCCGCCGACGGCTCGCCCGAGGCATTGCAGATGGATCAGGTGCTGGCCGAGACCGATACGCTGATGGCGCGCTTTCGCGGGTTGCTGCGGATTTCCGAGCTGGAGGATCAGCAACGCCGATCCGGGTTCCTGGTGCTGGACCCGGTGCCGCTGCTGCATGAGCTGCACGATTTCTACCTGCCCCTGGCCGAGGAAGGCCAGCTGACCCTGACCCTTGACGTGCCCGACAGCCTGCCTCGGCTGACCGGCGACCGCGCCCTGCTGTTCGAGGCCCTGGCCAACCTGCTGAGCAACTCGATCAAATTCACCCCGCCGGGGGGCGAGGTGATCCTGCGTGGCCTCGACGACTGCGGCAGCCCGCGCCTGGAGGTGCTCGACTCCGGCCCGGGTATTCCCCAGGCGGAGCGCAGCGCGGTGTTCCGGCGGTTCTACCGGGTCGACGACAGCAACACCCACGGCGGTTTCGGCCTTGGGCTGTCGATCGTCGCGGCCATCGTCAACCTGCACGGCTTCAAGCTCGAAGTCGGCAGCAGCGAACGCGGCGGTGCCCGCCTGTCCCTGGACTGCCGCCCCAACCTGATTGCCGACACCTGATCCGCCAGGGCCGCCCTGGCCGTGCCGAGACGGGTCACACCTAAACTGGCGCAGCAGCAGCTTCGCGCCGGCTACAGGTTGCCGTCTTCGCAAGCACTGGCCAGGGCGGGTCGCTGGCCGAGGTGGTTGCTGTTCAGCTCATAGCGCAACTCCTCGATCAGCGCCGCCACCTGCTCGGCGGTTCTCAGGTTCTGCAACTTGAGGCCACTGACCACCAGGTCGACACGGCCGCTGTCACGGTCGTACAACCGCACGGTCAGCGAGGCTTCGCCATTGAGGCTGCAATCACAGGCCAGGGGCTGGAAATTGAGTTCCAGCTGCGCGCGCAACTGGCTGAGGCTGGTCATGTTCGACAACCTCAACGGCGTCGCAACAGCAGGCCGGCGAGAATGCCGAGCCCGGCCATGATGGCGAGGGTCGCCAGGGGTTTTTCCCGGACAAAATCCGTCGCGTTGTCCAGCGCCTCGCCATAGCTTTGCTGCATCTGGCCCGCGACCTGGCGCGTCGCGCCTGCGGCCTGCATCTGCGGATCGTCCATCAGTTCACCGACCGCGCCCTGGGCCCTGCCCGCGAGTTTGTCCACTGCACCTTTGATCTGTTCGCTGCGCATCTTGCATTCCTTTCGCTGTGAGAGGGGCAATGCCCGGGGGCATCGCTGACATACAGACTAAGAAACGCCGACCCGGCGCAGAAGCTCAATTTGCACCGGGCGAACTAGTGCATTTGCACCGGCCGCCTAGCCCTTGCGCCGCCGCTCTCCGGCGAACAGCCCGCGTTCGCGGGCCCAGACAATCGCCTCGCTGCGGCTGTGCACCGCCAGCTTGGAGTACACCGTGGCCACGTGATTGCGCACGGTGTTGGGCGCCAGTTGCAGGCGCGCGGCGATCTCCTTGTCGGCCAGGCCTTCGCAGATCAGCCCCAGCACATCGCGCTCGCGGGCCGTAAGGTCGGTGAAGGAGGCGCTGGCCCGCTGCGCCGGGCTGGTGCTTTTCATGTTGGCCAGTTTTTCGATCAGGGTCTGGCTGAACCAGGAGGCGTCCTGCATCACTTCCTCGATCGCTGCGACCAGTTCCAGCTCGGTGCGCTTGCGCTCGGTGATGTCCATCAACACCAGCAGGTAACACGGGCTGTCCTGGATAATCACGGTGTCGGCCGAGACCACGCAATCGATCAGCTCCGCGCCTTTCTTGCGCACCTTGAGCTCCAGCCCGGCGACGCTGCCGGCCTTTTCCAGGGCCGCGAACAGCTCGGCACAGGCCTCCCTGCCCTCGATAAAGCCGATCTCTTCCACGGTCTTGCCCAACAGTTCTTCGCTGGGATAACCGCTGGTGTCGAGGAAGGCTTCGTTGACATCCACCACCAGCTGGCTGTCGGCGCTGCAGACCATGGTCGGCACCGGCGTCAGGCGGAACGACTTGGCGAAGCGCTCCTCACTCTGGCGCAGCGCCACTTCGGCCTTGCGCCGCGGCTCCAGGTCCATGAAGGAAAACAGCATGCAGTCTTCGTCGTTGATATCCAGCGGTTGCCCGGCCACGATCACCAGCTTGCTGCCACCTTCGGGCAGGCGCAGCTCGGCCTGCATCTGCGGGATGGTCGCGCCCTGGTTCAGGCGTTCGATGGCCAGGTCCTTGTTGTCAGCCTCTTCCAGCACATCCAGCTGGTACACGGAGCGCCCGATCACCTGTTCGCGGGCGTAGCCGGTCATCTCCAGGAAGCCTTGGTTGACCTTGATATAGCGCAGGTCGCTGAGGCGGCAGATCACCGCCGGCGCCGGGTTGGCATTGAAGGTTTTTTCAAAACGCTGCTCGGCGCTGGCCCAGTCGGTGGCATCGCTGAGGATCAGCACCAGCGACTCCGGCGCTCCGGCCCGGTCGGTGAGAATCATGCTGCGGATGCGATGCACCCAGTGCCTCTCCTCGCCATCGATTTCGGTCCTGACCTCCACCACCACATCGCTGAACGTCTCGCCGGCGGCGACCCGGTTGATCGGGTAACTGTCTGCCGCCACCGGGTGGTTGTTGCGGTAGCGCAGGGCATAGCGCTCAGCATATTCGGCGGCATTGGCCCCCAGTTGACTGACGTCGCTGACCCCGTGCATGGCCAGGGCGGCCTGGTTGGCCCAGAGAATGGTCTGGTCGACCTCGATCAGAATCACCCCATCGGACAACCCGGAAATGATCTGCTGCAACTGGCGTCGGTTGGTTTCGGTGGCAAGTACGGCTTGGCTCATAGGGTCGTCTCCGGAAGTGAGCGGCGCGACGTCAGGGCGGGCCGGGACAGGATGCAAGATACGACCACAGCCCAACGCCATCGTGCCCAAAAAACCGCCCCTGTAGCCGCTGCCGAGCTGCGCTGGCCCTGATCGACGCCGTGGAGTGTCAGTGCAATCGCGGCGCAGCAGCGGCTACGCCGGGGGCAGGCCCAGGGCTTTCAGGCGGCGGTAGAGGGTGCGTTCGCTCAGGCCCAGGCTCTGGGCCAGTTCGCTGCGCGGGCCGTCGAACACTTCCAGGGCGTGGGCCAGGCGTTCCAGGTCCTTGCTGCGGCGTCGGCGGCTGATGGCTTCGGCGGGAGCCTGGGGCGGCGCAAGCGTGTCTGTGCGCAGTTCGCCGGGCAGGTCCTGGACGCGGATCACCCCGTCATCGCTGAACAGGCTCGCGCGCTCCAGGATATTGCGCAGCTCGCGGATATTGCCCGGGTAGGCATACACCCGCAGGCGCTCCATGGCCTGGGCGTCGACCCGTGGCACCGCGCCCGGGGCCAGGCGTTGCAGCAGGCTGTCGATCAGCAGCGGCAGGTCATCCCGACGCTCGCGCAGGGCCGGCAGACGAATCGGAAAGGCGCTGATGCGGTAATACAGATCCTGGCGAAAGGTCCCGGCGGCCACCATGTCCTTGAGCGGCTTGTGGGTCGCCGCCACCAGGCGAAAATCCGAATGCACGGTGCGCAAACTGCCCACCGGACGGAAGCTGCCGGACTCGATCAGCCGCAGCAACTTGACCTGCATCGCCAGCGGCACCTCGCCGATTTCATCGAGGAACAAGGTCCCGCCATGGGCCGCTTCGGCCAGGCCGATCTTGCGCTGCAAGGCCCCGGTGAACGCGCCCTTCTCGTAGCCGAACAGTTCGCTCTCCAGCAACGATTCGGTGAGTCCGGTGCAATCGACCACCACCAGCGGCCCGCTGGCGCGCGGGCTGCCGTCATGCAGGGCACGGGCGAACAGCTCTTTGCCGGTGCCCGATTCGCCCTGCAGCAACACCGGGATCGGCGCCGGCGCCGCCCGCAGTAACGCGCTCAAAGCCTCGTTGAAGGCCGGCGAACGCCCCACCAGCCCCTTGCGCTGAGGTTGCACCGAAGCCACGGCCAACGAATTGAGGCGCTCGACATAGGCCACCACCGCCCCGCTCTCACCAATGATCGGCCGCAACTCCACCTCCACGTGCTCCGGCCCCCGTGGCGTGTGGTGCACGTGCAGCATGCGCTCCGGCACCCGGCTGTCGTGGGCCTTGCGCATCGGGCAATGTTCGCCGGCCTGATCGCAGGGCACGGCAAATTGATGGGACACCCGGTAGCACTTGGCGCCGACATGGGGCCGGCCCTCCACGCCGAACTGGCGCTGGTAGGCGGTATTGGCGGCAATGATGTTGTACTGGGTATCGAGCACGATGGTCGGCTGCGGATCGTGCTCCAGGTAAGACACCAGGGCCGACATCCGGCTGCTGGCGAGGTCGCGGGGCGAGGTGGACATGGCAACTCCTGCGGGGGTGCGGCAGCTTAAAACACCGGGGCGGTTTCTGCCACTTAATGCCATCGACTGCCACCCAACTGCCAAAATAACTGGCAGTGACAGCTCGAAACGCCCTCCGTCTATGCTGCAAGCCATTGAATTGAATGAAACGGCGTGCCCATTCGGCCCTGGACGTTGGCACGGTTATTGACACCCCAAGGGACGACTGCCCGTTCCGGCCGGCGTCACTTCATCGTCTGGAGAGCAGCATGATCATCGGCACCACCTTGCGTGTAGAAGCCTTTTTCGACCGCGACACCTGGACCATCAGCTACCTGGTGATGGACCAGACGACCCGGCGCTGCGCCTTGATCGACAGCGTGCTCGACTACGACCCCAAGTCCGGGCGCACTCGCACCGAATCCGCCGACCGCCTGATCGAGCGGGTCCGCGAACTGGACGCCGAGGTCGAGTGGATCCTGGAAACCCACGTCCACGCCGACCACCTGTCTGCTGCGGCTTACCTCAAGCAGCGCCTGGGGGCCAAGGTCGCCATCGGCCAGCACATCACCCAGGTGCAGAAGGTGTTCGCCAGCCTGTTCAACGAGGGCCCGGCGTTCGCCCGCGATGGCAGCCAGTTCGACGTGCTGCTGGCCGACGGCGCCGAATTCGCCATCGGCGGCCTCAGCGCTCGCGCCCTGCACACCCCGGGGCATACCCCGGCGTGCATGACCTACCTGGTGCAGGTCGGCGACGAGACCGTGGCCTTCGTTGGCGACACCCTGTTCATGCCCGACTACGGCACCGCACGCTGCGACTTCCCCGGGGCCGATGCGCGGACCCTGTACCGCTCCATCGGCAAGATCCTTGCCCTTGCGCCGCAGACCCGCCTGTTCATGTGCCACGACTACCTGCCCAACGGCCGCGAGTTGCAGTACATGACCACCGTGGCCGAGCAGCGCGCGCACAACATCCATATCCACCAGGGCATCGATGAAGAGTCCTTTGTCAGGATGCGCGAGGCCCGCGACGCCACCCTCGACATGCCGGTGCTGATCCTGCCCTCGGTGCAGGTCAACATGCGCAGCGGCCAACTGCCGGAGCCCGAGGACAACGGTGTGCGCTACCTGAAGATCCCGCTCAATTCCCTATAACTATTCCACTCCCCACGGAGACCTTGCCATGCGCCCTATTTCCACCCTGCAGCGGGCCGTCGACGGCAGCCACCAGGTGCTGATCGTCGGCGGCGGTGCAGCGGGCATCGCCGCCGCGTCGAGCCTGATGGCGCGCGACGCACAGCTTGACGTGGCGATCATCGACCCCGCCCCGCAGCACTATTACCAGCCCGGCTGGACCCTGGTCGGCGCCGGGGTGTTCAGCGCCCGGTCCACGGAGCGCAGCATGGCCTCGCTGATCCCCAAGGGGGTCAAGTGGATCCAGGCCGCGGTCAGCACCTTCGAGCCCGAGGCCAATGCCCTGGTGCTGGACAACGGCCAGGCCCTGGCTTACGACCAGTTGATCGTGTGCCCCGGCCTGAAGCTCGACTGGGACGCCATCGACGGTCTGAGCGCCACCCTGGGCAGCAACGGCGTGACCTCCAACTATCGCTACGACCTGGCGCCCTACACCTGGCAGCTGGTGCAACAACTCAAGCAGGGCCAGGCCCTGTTCACCCAGCCGCCGATGCCGATCAAGTGCGCCGGCGCGCCGCAAAAAGCCATGTACCTGTCGTGCGACCACTGGTTGCGCAACGGCCATCTGCCACGGATCAACACCCGCTTCATGAACGCCGGCGCGGTGCTGTTCGGGGTGCCGGACTACGTGCCGGCCCTGATGGAGTACGTGCACAAGTACGCGATCGACCTGGATTTCGGGCATAACCTGGTGGCGGTTGACGGCCCCGCCAAGCGCGCGACCTTTGTCCGAACCCTGGCCGATGGGCGCCAGGAACACCTGGAACGCCGCTTTGACCTGTTGCATGTGGTGCCGCCGCAGACCGCCCCGGACTTTATCCGCAGCAGCCCCCTGGCCGATGCCGCGGGCTGGGTCGACGTCGACCCCTACAGCCTGCGCCACACGCGTTTTGCCAATATCCACGGCCTGGGCGATGCCACCAACACCAGCAACGCCAAAACCGCGGCCGCCGCGCGCAAGCAGGCGCCGGTGGTGGCCAACAACGTGCTGGTGGCCCTCAAGCGCCTGCAGCGCCTGGCGCAGTACGACGGCTATGGTTCCTGCCCTCTGACGGTGGAACGGGGCAAGATCGTCCTCGCCGAATTCACCTACGGCGGCAAGCTCGCACCGAGCTTCGCCCCCTGGTTGCTGGATGGGCGCAAAGCCACGCGCCGCGCCTGGTGGTTGAAAGAGCGGATCCTGCCGCCGCTGTATTGGCGCGGCATGCTCAAGGGCCATGAATGGCTGGCCCGTCCGACCCTGAACACGGACACCCCGCCGGCATGAATGAAGTGACCTTGATCGGCGCCGGCCTGGGGCTGGTGATTGGCGCGATCCTGGCCTTGACCGGGGCTGGTGGCGGGATTCTTGCGGTGCCGTTGCTGGTGTTCGGCCTGGGCCTGAGCATGGTCGAGGCGGCGCCGGTCGGCCTGCTGGCGGTAGGCCTGGCGGCCAGCGTCGGCGCCCTGCTCGGCCTGCGCCAGGGCATCGTGCGTTATCGTGCGGCGGGGTTTGTCGCCGGCATCGGCATCCTGCTGACCCCCCTGGGGCTGTGGCTGGCCCATCGCCTGCCGAACGCCCCCCTGGCGCTGCTGTTTAGCCTGGTGCTGCTGTACGCCTGCGGGCGGATGTTGCTCAAGGCCAGCCGTGAACTGAAACACGGCCAGGCCGCACCGCGCCCGGCCTTTTTGCCCTGCGTGCTCAACCCGCAGCAAGGTCGCCTGCGCTGGACCCTGCCCTGTGCCCGCGCCCTGACGCTGACCGGGATGCTGTCGGGCCTGCTCTCCGGTTTGCTAGGGGTGGGCGGCGGGTTTGTAATCGTTCCGGCCCTGGGCCGCTACACCAACCTGGACAGCAAAAGCATCGTCGCCACCTCGCTGGCGGTGATCGCCCTGGTGTCGCTGGGCAGCGTGGTGACCGCCAGCGTCAGCGGGGTCATGCACTGGGCCGTGGGCGCGCCCTTTGCCTTGGGCGCGGTAGTGGGACTGGTCATGGGCCGACAAATGGCCAGCCATCTGGCCGGCCCGCGCCTGCAACAACTGTTCGCCATTACCGGCATGCTGGCGGCGCTGCTGCTGGCCTTCGGAGCCCTGGGGCTGTTGCCCCGTTGAGCCTATTTCGCCGGCAAGCCGGCGCCTACAAGGGAAATATTGACCTCTGCCGCTCGGGCACGCAGCCGACGACCATGGCCTGAACCTGGCTGCCGGGCGGCTGGCGGACTGGTTCGGCAGCGAGCAGAACTGAACATGGGGCACGCGCCGCGGCTAGGCTACGGCCTTGCTGCTCACTCGACTCACCAGCACACGGAACAGCCCGCACAGCTTGCCGCCAGCTTCATCGCGCTTGCGTATCCAGCGCATAAAACTCCTGCAGCTTGGCCTGCAGCAGTTTCTTGTCCGGCAGTTGGGTCCGATACTCGGCAATCAACGCCGGCGAAAGCGAACGGTTGAGGGCATATTCCACCACCTCGTCGTCCTTGCTGGCACAGAGCAACACTGCCAGGGCCGGGTTTTCGTGAGGTTTGCGCACTTGGCGATCCAGGGCCTCCAGGTAGAAATCCAGCTTGCCCAGATACTCCGGTTCGAAGCGCCCGACCTTGAGTTCAACGGCCACCAGGCAATTCAACCCACGATGGAACAGCAGCAGATCCAGGGCAAAATCCCGCCCGCCAACCTGTAATGGATAGCCTGACGCGACAAAGCAGAAGTCCCGCCCCATCTCGATCAGAAAATCCTTGAGCTGGCGCACCAGCCCCTGATGCAGATCGGCTTCGCCATGCCCCTGGGCCAGATCGAGAAACTCCACCATGTAGGCATCCTTGAACACCTTCAGGGCCTCGGGATGAGTGTCTCTCAACGCGGCCGAGACGCTTGCCGGGCGGGTCAGCGTGCGTTCGAACAGGGCCGATTTGATCTGCCGTTCCAGTTCTCGCCGTGACCACTGCTCCCGGACCGCCAAGTGCAGGTAGAACTCACGCTCCCTTGCCCCTTTGCTTTGTCCCATGACCACCAGATGGTGGCTCCAAGGCAATTGTCGCACCAGTGGTGCGACTTTCTCGTCATCACGATAGACCTCATAAAACTGTCGCATGCGAAACAGGTTCGCTCGGGTAAACCCCCGCAGGCCCGGCTGTTGCCGCGCCAGGTAATCCGCCAAGTGTTGGACGACGCCATCCCCCCACTCCGCCGCCTCGATCTTGCGGCTGATATAGGCCCCGACCTGCCAATACAGTTCCACCAATTCAGTGTTCACCGCTCGCACCGCCCGCTGCCGCGCGGCGGCGATCATCTGCGCCACTTCACCAAATGCCACATCGGTGGAGGTCATTGCCGCTTCAGTCTCTTTATTCATAACGCACGCCCGGTTTCAGGACACAGGCCCCTATCATCCAGTGGACCGCCAAGAACTTGTAGTCAGCCTTGTCTATTTTCACTGAGCGAAATGTCCTGATTTCGGCGACGCAATCAGACCTGTCAGCCCGGCATGCACGCGAAGTCATGGGTACTGGCCACCTGCTTGCCCATGGCGTCATACAAGCGCGCCGACACCTCGCTCCCCAGGGACGATTCCACCAGCTTGTAATGCTCGCCGGCCTTGAAGCCGCTGTAGCTGATATGGCCGTCGCAGTCTTGCTGGTTGGAATCACCGACGTTCTCTTCAAACAGGGTCACGTCCAGGCGGTGGGCACCGGGCTTGACCTGGAAATAACGCCCATCGTCGATCTTCTGCCCATCCACGCGCTCGGCCAGCAGGTCATTGGGCGCCTCTTCTTGCAGGCCGATCCAGGCCTCGCTGGGGTCGGGCTGGGGCATGGGCCCGGCACACGCCGCCAACAACGCCACCAGGCTCAACATCGGGATCAGCAACAACGGTCTACGGGACATCACTAAACACCTCATCAATCATGGGCGCCGGCGCGAGCTGCGTCGGCTTCTGCGGCACGGCTACAGGCAGCTGAAGTCCGCGCTATGGGCCAGGGGCCGGCCCTGGGCATCCATCAATACGGCGCTGACTTCCTGGCCCTGGCTCGACTCCAGCAACTGGTAATGCTCGCCAGCCTTGAAGCCCGAGTAGTCCAGGCGCCCCTCGCATTCCGGCTGCGCCGAGTTGCCGTTGGCGCCTTGCAACAGCGCCATTTGCAGGCGGTGCGCGCCCGGGCTCACCTGAAAGTAACGCCCATCCTCCAGGCGTTTGCCGTCGACACTGTCGGCCAGCAGATCGTTCGGCGACTCCTGGGCCAGCCCGATCCAGGCCTGGCTCGGATCGGCCTTGGGCAGCGGCCCGGCGCAAGCCGAAAGCAGGCCAACCAGGGCCAGCCCCGGCAGCAGCAACAGGGGTTTGAATGACATGGCGCAACACCTCGCAAGTGAAAAAACAGTGCCCGGGACGAGCCGGATAACACGCCTCGCCGGATGCCTATCCAGCTTGTGGGCGTGCCCCGCCCTGAACAAATGAATCCACATGAAAGGATTTTCAGGCCGCGCTTAAATCTTCCTTCATCTTCACGAAAGCCGCGTGTTAGGTGGGTCGCCGCAGTCTGCCGAGGTTTGCAATCCCACTCCCTCGGAGGTTTTCGGCATGCTCGGGCTGGTCAAGACCGCACTGCTCAAGCCCTACACGTTTATCGTGCTGGCAATTTTCATCTGCATCATCGGGCCCATGGCGGCCCTGCGTACGCCCACCGATGTCTTCCCCGATATCGGCATCCCGGTAGTGGCGGTGGTCTGGCAGTACAACGGCCTGTCGCCCGAGGCCATGGCCGGGCGCGTGATCTACACCTACGAGCGCTCCCTGAGCACCACGGTCAACGACATCGAACACATCGAATCCCAGTCGCTGCCGGGCATGGGCATCGTCAAGATCTTCTTCCAGCCTGGGGTGGACATCCGTACCGCCAATGCCCAGGTGACCGCGGTGTCACAAACCGTGCTCAAGCAGATGCCGCCAGGCATCACCCCGCCGCTGATCCTCAATTACAGCGCCTCGACGGTGCCGATCCTGCAAATGGCGTTTTCCAGCCCGATCCTGTCGGAGGCAAAGATCCGCGACCTGGTGCAGAACAATATCCGCCTGCCCCTGAGCTCCCTGCCCGGCCTGGCCATGCCCACGCCCATGGGCGGCAAGCAGCGCCAGATCACCCTCGACCTGGACCCCCAAGCCCTGGCGGCCAGAGGCCTGTCGGCGCAGGACGTGGGCAATGCCCTGGCGGCGCAGAACCAGATCATCCCGGTGGGCACCGCCAAGCTCGGCGGCAATGAATACACGGTGCTGCTGAACAACAGCCCCACCGCCATCGAGGAACTCAACGACCTGCCGATCAAGACCGTGGACGGCGCGCTGATCACCATCGGCCAGGTGGCCCACGTGCGCGACGGCTCGCCGCCGCAGACCAATATCGTGCGCGTGGATGGCCGGCGCGCCGTGCTGATGCCGGCCCTGAAGAATGGCAATATCTCCACCCTGTCGATTGTCGACGGCATTCGCGGGATGCTGCCGCGCATCAATGAAACCCTGCCGCCCTCGCTCAAGACTTCGCTGCTGGGGGACGCCTCGGTGTTCGTCAAACAGTCGGTGGGCAGCGTGGCCCAGGAAGGCATCATTGCCGCCCTGCTGACCAGCGCGATGATCCTGCTGTTTCTCGGCAGCTGGCGCTCGACCCTGATCATCGCCGCCTCGATTCCCCTGGCGGTGCTGGCGGCCATTGCCCTGCTGGCCCTCAGCGGTCAGACCCTGAATGTGATGACTCTGGGCGGCCTGGCCCTGGCGGTGGGGATTCTGGTGGACGATGCCACAGTGACCATCGAGAACATCAACTGGCACCTGGAACAGGGCAAGGCGGTCAAGGTGGCGATCCTCGACGGCGCCAGGCAGATCGTCGGCCCGGCCTTCGTCTCGCTGCTGTGCATCTGCATCGTTTTCGTACCGATGTTCCTGCTGCAAGGCATTGCCGGCTACCTGTTCCGGCCCATGGCCCTGGCGGTGATTTTCGCCATGGCCAGCTCGTTCATCCTCTCGCGGACCCTGGTGCCGACCCTGGCCATGTACCTGCTCAAGCCACACACGCCGGAAGCAGGCCCCGGGCATCATCCGGAAGATGCTTTCATCAACCATCACGAAGGCGAGCAGCACGCCAAGCCGCGCAACGCCCTGGTGCGTGCCTTGCTGGCTTTCCAGCAGGGTTTCGAGCGGCGCTTCTCCAACGTGCGCGACACCTACCACGGCCTGCTGCACCTGGCCCTGGGCCGGCGCAAGACCTTCATCCTCGGCTTCCTCGCCTGTGTGCTGGCCTCGTTCGCCCTATTGCCGAGCCTGGGCCAGGACTTCTTCCCGGCCACCGACGCCGGCGCCCTGGCGGTGCATGTGCGACTGCCCCTGGGCACGCGGATCGAGGAAAGCGCGGCGGCCTTCGACCGCATCGAAGCGCGGATCCGCGAAGTGATCCCGGCCGAGCAACTGGACAGCATCATCGACAACATCGGCATCCCTCTGAGCGGCATCGACATGGCCTACAGCAACAGCGGCACCATCGGCCCCCAGGACGGCGATATCCAGGTCACCCTCAAGCCCGGCCACGGCCCCACCGCCGACTACGTCAAACAGCTGCGCGAAGCCCTGCCGGAAAGCTTTCCCGGCAGCCACTTCGCCTTTTTGCCGGCGGACATCAGCAGCCAGATCCTCAACTTCGGCGCCCCGGCCCCGCTGGACGTGAAAGTCTCCGGGCCCGACAACGTGGCCAACCGCGCCTTCGCCGTGGAACTGGAGCGGCGCCTGCAGCATGTGCCGGGCATTGCCGACCTGCGGATCCAGCAGTCCACCGGCTACCCATCGCTGCAAGTCAAGGTTGACCGCCTGCGGGCCAATGGCCTGGGGATCACCGAACGGGACGTGACCAACAGCATGGTGGCCTCCTTGGCCGGCAGTTCCCAGGTGGCGCCGACCTTCTGGCTCAACCCGAAAAATGGCGTGTCCTACTCCATCGTCGCCGCCACCCCGCAGTACCGCCTGGACAGCCTGCCGGCCCTGGAGGCGCTGCCGGTCACCGGCAGCAATGGGCAGTCGCAGATCCTCGGCGGCCTGGCGGATATCTCCCGGGTCGAGAGCCCGGCGGTGGTCAGCCACTACAACATCCAGCCGACCCTGGATCTGTATGCGAATGTCCAGGGCCGTGACCTCGGCGCCGTGGCCCATGACATGCAAAAGGTTCTGGACGCCGCCGCCAGCCTGCGACCCAAAGGTGCCACCGTCAGCCTGCACGGGCAGATCGACGCCCTGCACGAAGCCTTCAGCGGCCTGAGCCTGGGCCTGCTGGGGGCGGTGGTGCTGATCTACCTGCTGATCGTGGTCAACTTCCAGTCCTGGGTCGATCCATTCGTGATCATCACCGCGCTGCCGGCGGCCCTGGCCGGGATCGTGTGGATGCTATTTCTCAGCGGCACCTCATTGTCAGTGCCAGCCCTGACCGGCGCCATCCTGTGCATGGGGGTGGCCACCGCCAACTCGATCCTGGTGGTGAGCTTCTGCCGCGAGCGCCTGGCGGAGCACGGCGATGCCCTCAAGGCCGCCCTGGAAGCCGGCTACACGCGGTTTCGCCCGGTGTGCATGACCGCCCTGGCGATGATTATCGGCATGCTGCCCCTGGCCCTTTCCGAGGAACAGAACGCCCCCCTGGGCCGCGCGGTGATCGGCGGGCTGATCCTCGCCACCGTCGCCACCCTGATCTTTGTCCCCGTGGTCTTCAGCCTGGTCCACGGACGTCTCTCCCATCCCGCTGTTGCTGGAGAAAACACCCATGTCGCCTGAGCACACCCCTTCGCGCAAACGCCTGATGCTGCTGGGCATCGGCGGCCTGACCCTGGCCGCCCTGCTGGTGGCCAACGGTCTGGCCGCGCGCACCCGGCACGAGCAGGCCGTGACCGCCTGGACTGAAACTGCGGCTGTGCCGCAGGTGCTGGTATTGCAGCCGCAGCAGAATGTGCTCGGCGACACCCTGCGCTTGCCGGCGCACCTGGAAGCCTGGAGCAAGGCACCAATCCACGCCCGGGTCAGCGGCTACCTGAAAGACTGGACCCAGGACATCGGGGCCAAGGTCACCGCCGGCCAGGTGCTGGCCCATATCGACAGCCCCGACCTGGACCAGCAAGTGGCTCAGACCCGGGCGCGGATGATCCAGGAACAGGCCAATGCGCGCCTGGCCCAGACCACCGCCGAGCGCTGGCAGAACCTCTTGGCCAGCCACTCGGTGTCGCGCCAGGAGGCCGATGAAAAACGCTCCAACGCCGCAGCCGCCAAGGCCAATGCCGAGGCGGCCGGCGCCGACTATGCACGGCTTTCGGCACTGGAGGACTACAAGACCATCCGCGCACCGTTCGCCGGCACCATCACCGCGCGCCACACCGACATTGGCCAGTTGATCAAGGCCGACAACGACAGCGACCCGGAGCTGTTCGACCTGGCCGACACCCACAAGCTGCGGCTGTATGTGCCGATCCCGCAGAACTACGCCAGCGTGATCCACCCCGGGCTGGTGGCCCAACTGACCGTGCCCGAGCACCCGGGCCAGCACTTCAGCGCGCAACTGGTGGGCGACTCCACCGCCATCGATCCGCGCTCGGGCACCCTGCTGGCGCAGTTTGTCGCGGCCAACCCTGAAGGCGCCCTGATGCCCGGCGACTATGCCGAGGCGACCCTGGCGATCCCGGCCGACACCCATGGCGTCAGCATCCCGGCCAGCGCCCTGATCTTCCGCGCCGCGGGCACCCAGGTGGCGCTGATCGACAGCGCCCGGCACGTGCATCTGCGCAGCATCCATATCGGCCTCGACCTTGGGGAGCGCCTGGTGATCGACCAGGGCCTGACGCCCGTCGACCAGGTCATCGACAACCCGCCGGACGCCCTGCGTGAAGGCGATCTGGTGCAACTGGCGGACGCCGGAGGTGCCCATGCGCCCAAGGCTTAAACCCCTGGCTGTGCTGCTGTTGCTGGGGTTGCACGGCTGCTCGCTGGCGCCCCACTACCAGGCGCCCACCGTCGACCTGCCGGCGCAGTTTCGCGAACAGACCGCGGACGGGCCCTGGCACCCGGCCCATGCGCCCCAGGCGCTGGCCGAACCCTGGTGGCGGCTGTACCAGGACCCACGCCTGGACAACCTGCAGCAGCGCCTGCTCAAGGCCAACCCGGACCTCGCCGCCGCCCTCGCCCACTACGACGGCGCCCAGGCCTATGCCAGCCAACTGCATGCCGGACTGTTCCCGCAGATCAGCGCCAGTGCCCAACCCCTGCGCCAGCGTCAGTCCGACAGCCGACCGCTGCGGGGCAGCACCCAGCCGTCGATCTACAACAGCAACACGGCGGGGTTTTCCCTGAACTTCGACCTCGACCTGTGGGGACGGATTCGCAATCAGGCCGCGGCCGGCGATGCCCAGGCCCAGGCCTCCGGCGATGACCTGGCGGCCGCGCGCCTGAGCCTGCAACAACAGTTGGCGAACCTCTATATGCAGCTCGACGGCCTGGATGCCCAGAGCCGGATCTTGAGCAGCTCCCTCGAAGATTACGCCCAGGCCCTGCAACTGACCCGCGACCGCTACCAGGGGCAGATCGCCTCGGAACTGGACCTGACCCGGGCCCAGAGCCAACTGGCCAGCGCCGAGGCCGAACGGGACGAAGTGCGGGCGCAACGCAACCTCACCGAACACGCCATCGGTGAGCTGGTGGGCGAACCGGCCAGCACCTTCAGCCTCGCCCCCTCGTCACAATGGCTGAGCCTGCCGGCCATTCCCGCGCAACTGCCCAGTACCTTGCTGCAACGGCGACCGGACATCGCGGCGGCAGAACGTCGGGTGTATGCGGCCAATGCCGGTATCGGCGTAGCGCGCGCGGCGTGGTACCCGGACTTCAGCCTGACTGGGCTGCTCGGTGGCCAGACCCAGGGCGTGGGGAATCTGCTGGCGGCGGGCAATCGTTACTGGGCGTTGGGGCCGTTGATCAACCTGCCGATCTTCGATGGCGGGCGGCTCAGCGCCAATGAGCGATTGGCCCATGCCGAGTTTGAAGAAGCGGCGGCTCATTACCGGAGCCGAGTGCTCGGGGCGGTGCGCGAGGTGGAGGACAACCTGGGACAATTGCGCGATTTGCGCCAGGAGGCGCTGGATCAGCAGGCGGCGGTCAATGCGGCCCAGCACACGCAGTTACTGGCCATGAACAGCTATCAAGCGGGGGCCGTCAGCTACCTGGATGTAGTGACAGCGCAGACCGCAGCCTTGCAGGCGCAGCGCAGTTTGCAAGCAGTGCAAACGCGAGAGTTGCAGGCTAGCGTTGGATTGGTGGTGGCGTTGGGTGGCGGGTGGAAAAGCGGCTGAACCCAGCAGGGGTTATGTGTGCTGAGGAAGCTTTTTGTGGCGAGGGAGCTTGCTCCCGCCGGGCCGGGCTGGCGCTCCAGCGCGTAGCGGCCCCAAGACCTAGCGCCTCGGTTTTATGGGTGTACATATCCATTACTGCGGGCGTGGCGCCTATAGATTCCGCTCTTACAGCGGGTCACTTTGGAACAGCCGGAATGCCGGCCCAGTCCAAAGTAACCAAAGGGCTCTTGCCCCACCACTCGGTGCCTCGCCTAGGCTCGGCATGCCCTCCGGCCGGCCTGGACTGGCACCTGCGCGTCCCCGCCCCTCCCCTAAAATCACCGCGCCTTTACTGGCCAGCGCAGCCTGTGCCTCGGCAGCGGCCACAGGGCTTGCCTGCCTTGCTTTTGCTTTGGCTGTTGACCTTGCTTTTGATCTTGATCCACCCGCCCCTTCGGCAGGCCGAGTGGAGGTGTTCATCAGGGGATTGGCGCGCAGCGCCCTTCGACGCAGTCGAAGACGTCGCTGGAAGCGATGCCCCCTGAGGGACGCCGGAACGAGGGGACCCGAGCGCAGCGAGTGGCCGTACGCTCGGGGCGAGACCTTTTGGGTACTTTTGGGGCGTTTGCCAAAAGTACCTCGCCGTAAGGGCGAAACCCTAAGCCGCCATTACCGCAGCAACGGATAAGCCCCCAACACTCCATTCACCAGAAAGATCTCCGACGCCAACACCGGCCAGCGCAACCTCCTACCTCAGCAGCGCCTACAGCACATATCAAAGCGCTTTAGGACTCCAGAGTTGCACCGCCCGCGCATCCACAGGCTTGGGCAAAAGTTTTTCCTGATAGAAAGCATCAGCAATTTTCTGCTGCTCACCCAAGGCATCAGGCTTCACCACTTCCACCTTGTAAGTGCGCCGACTGTTGGCCAACTCCACAGTCGGCGCATCAAGGTTGCCCCACAGCGGCCCCAGCAATTTCGCCGCGTCCGCCGGGTGCGCCTTGACCCAAGTGCCGGTCTTCTGCAACTCGGCAAACACCTGGTTCAGCACCTCGGGATGGGCCTTGGCGTAATCATTGGAAGCCAGGTAATAGCGGCGATAACTGGCCAGGCCCTGGCCATCGTGCAGCACCCGCGCGCCCTGCTGGCGTTCGGCGCTGGCGACGAAGGGCTCCCAGGTGACCCAGGCGTCGACCTTGTGGGTCTCCAGGGCCGCGCGGCCATCGGCCGGAGTCAGGTACACCGGTTGGATATCGGCGAATGTCAGGCCAACGCTGCGCAGCGCCGCGATCAGCAGGTAATGGCTGCCCGCAGCCTTGGTCACCGCAATGCGCTTGCCCTTGAGTTCGGCCAGTGTCTTGAGGGTCGAGTCCTTGGGCACCACGATCGACTGCGCGGCCGGCGATGGGGTTTCGCTGGCGAAGTACGTCAGGTTGGCTCCCGCCGCCTGGGCGAATACCGGCACTGTATCGGCGACGTCGGCGGAGATGTCGACGTTGCCCACATTCAGCGATTCCGCCAGGGGTAAGCCGCTGGTGAACTCATGCCAGGTGACATTGACGCCCTGGGCCGCCAGTTGTTTTTCCAGGGTGCCCTGGGCCTTGAGCACCGCCAACAAGGTCGAGGATTTCTGGTAACCGATGCGCAGGTCGCTATCGGCCTGAGCATTGAGAGCCATGCCCAGCGCCAGGCCGGTCAGAGCGGTGATCGACAAACTACGACGCAAAGCAAAGGGCAGACGCATGGGGGCGGACCTTCTGGAGGACAGGAAAGTCGCTAAAAGCTAATCGATCTAATAAACGGAAAATAAATACTTTTTAAGAATTAGCTTAGGTTCGTGTGGCTGACGGGACCTAACGATCACAGGGCGCCGAACCACCGTACTGAGTTTGCCGCAGGCAGAAATAGCCATTTTTCTTCAGGGTCAGCGGAGCCACGGCACAGGGCAGCACCGCCTGATTGACCTCGATCGACACGCGCTCGCCCTGCAGCTCGTGCGCGTCCAGCCGGAGCTCGCAGCTGCCGGCCTGGTCGCCGCCCAAGTAGCCGATGGTGTTGATCACCCGGTTGTCCAACTTGATCACCAAGGGGTTCTGCGCCGCCGAACACGCGGTGATGCTGGGGTAACTGGCCTTGATGCGCAGATGGTTGTCATCGCCGGTGGCCGCAGGGACCAGGGGAATGAACAGCAGCGACATCAGATGGTGGGACGGCGCGGACGTCACCTTCACATAGAGCGGCTCGGGCCCGCAGGCCAGCTTGAACGAGGTGCCCTCGTTGTACTTGCCGGTGCTGGCGTCCTGCCAACCGCCGAGGCTGTCGGCCTTCCAGTCGTGGCCCCATTTGTAATCGATACAGCCACTCAGGCTCAGGGCCAGGGTCAGACAAAGCGCCATCCTGTGCATAGTCGGCATCCAGTGCGGGAAATTTTGCCAGTGTACGGCAACCTGAAATATGTCGTCGCTGTCGATGGCCACCGACCGCGTTCGGAGGCTGGTTAACAGCGATGCGCTGGGGTGTCCGGTGTCGTCGAGTTGTTGAGGTTCAGCGCAGCCTTGCGCGCTCGGCAGCGGCTACAGGTGAGTGCTGTAGCCGCTGCCGAAAGCTGCGCTGGCCATTGGCGGCGCCGTGGTGAGTCGGACGCCGTTGAGTGGTTGCATGGCGCTAGCGGCGGGTGCCGGCGATGGTGGCGGAGGCCGCCAGCATCGCGCGCAGCAGCACGGCGCAGCCGGCCGCAAGGTCATCAGGGGCAGCGTTTTCGATTTCGTTGTGGCTGATGCCGCCTTCGCAGGGCACGAAGATCATCCCCGCCGGGCCCAGTTCGGCGACGAAGATCGCGTCGTGCCCGGCACCGCTGACGATGTCCATATGGGACAGGCCCAAGCCCTGGGCCGCGCCGCGTACCGCTTCGATGCAGTCCGGGTTGAAGTACAGCGGCGGGAAGTCGGCGGTGGGCGTCAGTTCAAAGCTCAGGCCATGCTCCTCGCAGGTGCTGTCGATCACTTGCCGCACCTGGTCGATCATCGAGTCCAGGCGCGCCGGTTCCAGGTGGCGGAAATCCAGGGTCATGCGCACCTCACCCGGGATCACGTTGCGCGAGCCGGGATAGGCTTGCAGGCAACCGACGGTGCCGCAGGCATGAGGTTGGTGCCCCAGGGCTGCGCGGTTGACGGCCGCAACCACCGCCGCCGCGCCGACCAGGGCGTCCTTGCGCAGGTGCATCGGGGTCGGTCCGGCGTGGGCTTCCACCCCGCGCAGCTTGAGGTCGAACCACTTCTGGCCGAGGGCGCCCATGACCACGCCGATGGTTTTGCGCTCGTCCTCGAGGATCGGCCCCTGCTCGATATGGGCCTCGAAATAGGCGCCCACCGGGTGCCCGCTGACCTTGCGCTGGCCGGCGTAGCCGATGGCGTTCAGGGCCTCGCCGACGCTGACCCCGTCGACGTCGGTCTTGGCCAGGGTGTCCTCCAGGGTGAACTTCTCGGCGAACACCCCGGACCCCATCATGCACGGCGGGAAGCGCGAGCCTTCTTCGTTGGTCCACACCACCACTTCCAGCGGTGCCTCGGTTTCCAGCTTTAGGTCGTTGAGGGTGCGCAGCACTTCCACCCCGGCCAGCACACCGAAGCAGCCGTCGAACTTGCCGCCGGTGGGCTGGGTGTCGATATGGCTGCCGGTCATCACCGGTGGCAGCCCCGGGGTACGCCCGGGACGGCGGGCGAAGATGTTGCCGATGCCGTCCACCGTGACCGTGCAACCGGCCTCCTCGCACCATTTCACGAACAGGTCCCGGGCCTGGCGATCGAGGTCGGTCAGGGCCAGGCGACAGACCCCGCCCTTGACCGTGGCCCCGAGCCTGGCCAGTTCCATGAGCGACTGCCACAGGCGGTCGCGGTTGATGTGCTGATGGCTGGATTGCAGAACGTCGACGGCAGCGTTCATGGTGATCTCCTCAGGCTTTTTTCTGATTGTGTGGGGCGACCCGAACCCGGGCCGCCTGGGCTTCATGCATCACCGCGAGCCAACAGGTGCAGGCTCAAACCGGGGTCTTGGCGGCCACCGCCTGGGCATTGCGCAGGCTGCACAGGCCGTAGTAGAGGATGCCGCCCAGGGCCGAACCGGTGAACCAGCCGTAGCTGTAGAACCAGCTGAATGCGTCGCTGCCCAGGGACAGCAGGGTCAGCACCACCGGCACGGCAAAGGCGATAAACCCGTTCCAGTTCCAGGCCGGATACACGTCATCGCGGTACAGGCCGGCCAGGTCCAGGCGTTGTTTCTTGATGATGAAATAGTCCACCACCATGATCCCGGCAATCGGCCCCAGCAGGCTGGAATAGCCCAGCAGCCAATTGGAGTACACGGTTTCCAGGCTGACGTCGGAGATCAGCAGGCCCAGCTTTTTCAACAGTTCATGGGCCATCAGGGCCAGGCCCACCAGGCCGGTGAGCAGCACCGCCTTGGTGCGCCCGATCAGCTTCGGCGCCAGGTTCTGGAAGTCATTGGTCGGTGAGACGATGTTGGCCGCGGTGTTGGTGGACAAGGTGGCGATGATGATCAGCGCCATGGCCAGGGCCACCCAGCCCGGGCTCTGGATATGGCCGATCAGGCTCACCGGATCGGACACGGTCACGCCCACCAGTTTCACCGAGGCGGCGGTCATCACCACGCCCAGGGCGGCGAACAGGAACATGGTCAGCGGCAGGCCGAAAATCTGCCCGAGGATCTGGTCTTTCTGGCTTTTGGCGTAGCGGCTGAAGTCGGGAATGTTCAGCGACAGCGTGGCCCAGAACCCGACCATCGCCGTGAGCCCGGCCATGAAGTAACTGGTGACGCTGGCGCCTTCGGGACGCTTGGGCGGGATCGCCAGCAATTCGCTCAACGACACATTGGGCAGGGCCCACACCAGCAGGCCGATGCCCACCGCCACCAGCAGTGGCGCGGACAGGGTTTCCAGCCACTTGATCGACTCGGCCCCGCGCAGCACCACCCACAGGTTGAGGGTCCAGAAGATCATGAAACCGATCACCTCGCCGGTGCCGCCCAGGGCCTTCCAGCCTTCGAAGATCGACCCCAGGAACAGGTGGATCGCCAGCCCGCCGAACATGGTCTGGATGCCGAACCAGCCGCAGGCCACCAGGGCCCGGATCAGGCATGGCACGTTGGAGCCGATGATGCCGAACGACGAGCGCAGCAACACCGGGAACGGAATGCCGTACTTGGTGCCGGCGAAGGCGTTGAGGGTCAGGGGGATCAGCACGATGATGTTGGCCAGCAAGATCGCCAGCAGTGCCTCGCCGACGCTGAGGCCGAAATAGGCGGTCAGTACCCCGCCCAGGGTGTAGGTCGGCACGCAGATCGACATGCCGATCCACAGCGCGGTGATGTGCCATTTGTTCCAGGTGCGTTCATGGACCTTGGTCGGGGCGATGTCGTGGTTATAACGGGGGCTGTCGAGTACGTCGCTGCCGGCGTCCAGCTCATACAAGCCTGCGCGCTCGGTCACTTGAGATCTGTTCTGTTGCATGGCCGCTCCACTGTTCTTTTGATTATTTTTGCTCATCAGGCAGCTGGCGGACGGGACCGCTAGCCGGACGATGGCCGGAGAACTTACGACTTTTAGCGACCGGCCAACCTGTCAGCGGCGGCACTCAATAAGCGTGCCGGATTGTCCATTGACGGTGTTTGGCGACCGTTAAAATCCATGTAAACAACTGATGTTCATCAGTTTTATTCTTATTAACTATCACGTCCCGGGTACTTGCCTGTTCACTCAGGCTAACTGTTCGGCAAGTTGACCGCAGCGTCAGGACTCAAACTGGTGCACTGAAACTTATTGCACACTTTTGTTCAGGCCATAAGCCCCCTTCAAGCAGCTGATTTCACATAGGAAATCTTGACCATATTTCGATCCTGTCAAGTGCGTCAAAATGGTGAGGGGCTGCACCATTTTGCAGTTATTTGAATTTATTCGTTTAAATTCAACAACTTAATAGTGATATAAGCTTATAAAAAATAATCTTGCTCATTCCAGGAACACCAGCTAGTTTCTATTCCTGACACCGCTGACAGGAATAAACTTGCGCAGCACGGTCGATATAAAACACTTAGAACCGACATAACTCGGTCATGCCTGCGAGGAACTCGGAATGTCTCTGTTGATCCGTGGCGCCACCGTTATTACCCATGATGAAAGTTATAAAGCCGATGTCTTGTGCGCCGACGGCGTGATCAAGGCCATCGGTAATAACCTGGATATTCCCGCCGGCGTCGACGTGCTCGACGGCAGCGGCCAATACTTGATGCCCGGCGGCATCGACCCCCACACCCACATGCAATTGCCCTTTATGGGCACCGTGGCCAGCGAAGACTTTTTCAGCGGCACGGCGGCGGGTCTGGCGGGGGGTACCACTTCGATCATCGACTTCGTGATTCCCAACCCCCAGCAGTCGTTGCTCGAAGCGTTCCATCAGTGGCGTGGCTGGGCCGAGAAGTCGGCATCCGACTACGGGTTTCACGTGGCCATTACCTGGTGGAGCGAACAGGTGCGCGAAGAAATGGCTGAGTTGGTGAGCCGGCACGGGGTCAACAGCTTCAAGCATTTCATGGCTTACAAGAACGCGATCATGGCTGCCGACGACACCCTGGTGGCGAGCTTCGAACGCTGCCTGGAACTGGGCGCGGTGCCCACCGTGCATGCCGAGAACGGCGAGCTGGTGTATCACCTGCAACGCAAGCTGATGGCCCAGGGCATTACCGGCCCGGAAGCGCACCCGCTGTCGCGGCCCTCGCAGGTCGAAGGCGAAGCCGCCAGCCGCGCCATTCGCATCGCCGAAACCCTGGGCACTCCGCTGTACCTGGTGCACGTTTCGACCAAGGAAGCCCTCGACGAGATCACCTATGCCCGCAGCAAAGGCCAGCCGGTCTACGGTGAAGTGCTGGCCGGGCACCTGTTGCTCGACGACAGCGTATACCGGCACCCAGACTGGCAGACCGCTGCCGGCTACGTGATGAGCCCGCCCTTCCGCCCTCGCGGCCACCAGGAGGCGCTGTGGCATGGGCTGCAATCGGGCAACCTGCATACCACCGCCACCGACCACTGCTGCTTCTGCGCCGAACAAAAGGCCGCCGGGCGCGACGACTTCAGCAAGATCCCCAACGGCACCGCCGGTATCGAAGACCGCATGGCCGTGCTCTGGGACGAAGGGGTCAATACCGGCCGCCTGTCGATGCAGGACTTTGTGGCCCTGACCTCCACCAACACCGCGAAAATCTTCAACCTCTACCCACGCAAGGGCGCGATCCGTGTCGGTGCCGATGCCGACCTGGTGCTCTGGGACCCGCAAGGCACCCGCACCATTTCCGCCAAGACCCACCACCAGCAGGTCGACTTCAACATCTTCGAAGGCAAGACCGTGCGCGGCGTGCCGAGCCACACCATCAGCCAGGGCAAGTTGCTGTGGGTCGACGGCGATCTGCGGGCCGAACGCGGCGCCGGGCGCTACGTGGAACGCCCACCCTACCCGGCGGTGTTCGACCTGTTGAGCAAGCGCGCCGAAGCCAGCAAGGCGACGGCCGTGGAGCGCTGAGGTCGCGCTGTGGTGGGGGCCGTTGCTATTGCGGTTGCTGCGCCACCGAGCGGGAGCAAGCTCCCTCGCCACAGCAGCGCCCTCGCCACGGTGAACGCGCTGACTACAGTGCGTTCGCCGGCCACTGAAAGCGTCTTTGCCACAGCGCTGTGAAAAAACAATGCCCGTCAGAGGCAATCGAGAAAAAACCGTGAGGCCTTTACCGTGATCAAGACCTTGAACCACTTGCCCCACCCCATCGCAGACAACGCCACCCTGGCCAGTCATTTCACCGACCTGGCGCCGCCGCTGAACGCGCGCCAGGCCCATCTGGAGGCGTCGCGCTGCCTGTATTGCTACGACGCACCTTGCGTCAATGCGTGCCCCAGCGAGATCGATATCCCGTCGTTCATCCGCAATATCCACACCGATAACATCCAGGGTGCGGCGCAGAAAATCCTCTCGGCCAATATCCTCGGCGGCAGCTGCGCCCGGGTCTGCCCGACGGAAATCCTCTGCCAGCAGGCCTGCGTGCGCAACAACGCCCAGGAGTGCGCGCCGGTGCTGATCGGCCTGCTGCAACGCTACGCCGTGGACAACGCGCACTTCAGCCAGCACCCGTTCCAGCGCGCCGCGTCTACCGGCAAGCGCATTGCCGTGGTCGGCGCCGGCCCGGCGGGTCTGGCCTGCGCCCACCGCAGCGCCCTGCATGGGCACGAGGTGGTGATTTTCGAGGCCCGGGAAAAAGCCGGTGGCCTCAATGAATACGGGATCGCCAAATACAAGCTGGTGGATGACTTTGCCCAACAGGAGCTGGAGTTTTTGCTGGGCATCGGCGGCATCGAAATCCGCCATGGGCACACGCTCGGTGACAACCTGAGCCTGACCGAGCTGCACCAGCAGTTCGATTCGGTGTTTCTCGGCCTGGGCCTGGCCGCCAGCAAACAGCTGGGGCTGGCCCATGAAGACGCGCCGGGCATGCTCGCCGCCACCGACTACATCCACGAATTGCGCCAGGCCGATGACCTCGGCCAATTGCCGGTGGCTGACCGCTGCATCGTGCTCGGCGCCGGCAACACCGCCATCGATATGGCGGTGCAGATGGCGCGCCTCGGCGCGCGGGATGTGAACCTGGTGTATCGCCGTGGCCTCGAGGAAATGGGCGCCACCGAACACGAGCAGGACATCGCCAAGGCCAATCAGGTGCGTCTGCTGACCTGGGCCGCGCCGCAGGAGGTGCTGCTGGATGAACAGGGGCAAGTACGCGGCATGCGCTTCGCCCGTACTCGACTGGTGGAGGGCCGCTTGCAGACCACCGGCGAGACCTTTGAACTGGCCGCCGACGGGATTTTCAAGGCCATCGGCCAGGCCTTCGACGGCGCAGCCCTGAGCGACCCGCTGGCCCGGGAACTGAAGCGCGCGGGCGAGCGCATCCAGGTGGATGAACAGCTGCGCACCAGCATCCCCGGGGTCTATGCCGGCGGCGACTGCGTCAGCCTCGGCCAGGACCTCACCGTGCAGGCGGTGCAACACGGCAAGCTGGCCGCAGAAGCCATGCATGCCCAACTCATGCTCAATGTGGAGGCTGCGTAAATGGCCGATCTCTCGATTGTCTTCGCCGGCATCAAAGCCCCCAACCCATTCTGGCTGGCCTCGGCGCCCCCCACCGACAAGGCCTATAACGTGGTGCGCGCGTTCGAAGCCGGCTGGGGTGGCGTGGTCTGGAAAACCCTCGGGGAAGACCCGGCAGCGGTCAACGTCTCGTCGCGCTACTCGGCGCATTTCGGGCCCAACCGCGAGGTGATGGGCATCAACAATATCGAGCTGATCACCGACCGTTCCCTGGAAATCAACCTGCGGGAAATCACCCAGGTGAAAAAGGACTGGCCGGACCGGGCGCTGATTGTGTCGCTGATGGTGCCCTGCGTTGAAGAGTCGTGGAAACACATTCTGCCCCTGGTGGAGGCTACCGGCGCCGATGGCATCGAGCTGAATTTCGGCTGCCCCCACGGCATGCCGGAACGGGGCATGGGCGCGGCCGTGGGCCAGGTGCCGGAATACGTCGAGCAGGTGACCCGCTGGTGCAAGACCTATTGCTCGCTGCCGGTGATCGTCAAGCTCACGCCGAACATCACTGACATCCGACTCGCAGCGCGGGCGGCCCACCGTGGAGGAGCGGATGCGGTGTCGTTGATCAACACCATCAACTCCATCACCAGCGTCGACCTGGAACGCATGGTGGCCCACCCCATGGTCGGCAGCCAGAGCACCCACGGCGGCTATTGCGGTTCGGCGGTCAAGCCGATTGCGCTGAACATGGTCGCGGAAATTGCCCGTGACCCGCAGACCCGGGGGCTGCCGATCTGCGGCATTGGCGGCATTGGCAACTGGCGCGATGCGGCGGAATTCGTGGCCCTGGGCTGCGGGGCGGTGCAGGTGTGCACCGCGGCGATGCTGCATGGGTTTCGGATTGTCGAGGAGATGAAGGACGGCCTGTCGCGGTGGATGGACAGCCAGGGCTACAGCAGCCTGCAGGAGTTCTCGGGCAAGGCCGTGGGCAACACCACTGACTGGAAGTACCTGGATATCAACTACCAGGTGATCGCCAAGATCGACCAGGCGGCGTGCATCGGTTGCGGGCGCTGCCACATCGCCTGCGAAGACACTTCGCACCAGGCCATCGCCAGCATCCGGCAGGCGGACGGCACCCATAAATATGAAGTGATCGACGACGAATGCGTGGGCTGCAACCTGTGCCAGATCACCTGCCCGGTGCAGGACTGCATCGAAATGGCCCCCCAGGAAACCGGCAAACCCTTCCTCGACTGGCTGCATGACCCGCGCAACCCGTATTGCGAAGCGGTGTGAGTATGCCAGCCTGAATCCACCTGACCCTCCACAGCGCCCACGCCGGCCAGTGCAACCTCGCAAGCTCGGCAGCGGCTACAACTGTAGCCGCTGCCGGAGGCTCGGGCCGCGTTCGGACGCTGGGCGTCAAAACCGTCCGACATCCACCTGATACTCCACGGCGCTCACACCGGCCAGCGCAACCTCGCGGGCTCGGCAGCGGCTACGGAGGCTTCAGGGTTCCAGGCCGATGCCGCGCAGGATGACGCTGGTGACGGTTTGCAGGGCGCGTTCGAATTGCATGTCGGAGAGTGGCTGGTGATCGTTGAGGATCATCACCTGGTGGTCGAAGTCGGCGTAGTGCTGGGTCGAGGCCCAGATCATGTACAGCAGGCTTGAAGGCTCCACCGGCAGGATGCGTTTGTCTTCGACCCACTGGCGGATTTTCGCTTCTTTCATTTTTGCCCAGTCATACAGGCTGGCATCCAGCGCTTCGCCGAGGGTCGGTGCGCCGTGGATGATTTCGTTGGCCCAGACTTTCGATCCGTAGGGCCGACTGCGGGAGTGGTTCATCTTGGCGCGGATGTAGCTGCTGAGGACCACCCGCGGGTCATCGAACATCTCGAAGCACAGGGCATCCTGTTTCCACACCTCCAGCAGGTCGAACAGCACTGCGCTGTACAGCTCGCTCTTGGTGCTGAAGTAGTAATGCAGGTTGGAGCGCGGCAGTTGCACCTCTTCGGCGATGTCGGCCATGGCCGTGCCGCCATAGCCCTTTTCAGCGAAGACTTTCTCGGCGGCGAGGAGGATTTTTTCAACGTTACTGCGGCGGATTTCGATCTTGTGATTGCCCATGAGGGCTCCCTGAAGACAACGTGGCTCAAGACTAGCATCCGCTCCAGAGCGGGGCGAGGTCTGCTCGGCCACGCAGCCGCCCCTCTCGCCACAACAGGCGAGATTGGGTAGGATCGCCCTCCCATTCATTGGCAGACGCTGCCGCAGTGCCCCGTCCAGACGTTAATTCGCGACCCGGGCACCCGCTCCTTCTGCACGAATGCCGGCCCTGCCCTGTCGCCGGCCATCTGTCCTGTTACCGATGGAACACTCATGACTATCCGCCCACGCAACGCTGCCGACGACCAGCCGCTTGCCGACCTGTGGCAGCGTTCGGTACGCGCCACCCACGACTTCCTCAGCGAAGACGATATCCAGTTGCTCTACCCCCTGGTGCGCGACGCCTACCTGCCAGCCCTCAAGACCTGGCTCTGGCAACACCCCGATGGCAGCCCGGGTGGTTTTATCGCCACCGCGGGTGACAAGGTGGAGATGCTGTTTATCGAACCGGCACAACGCGGCCAGGGCATCGGCCGCCAGTTGCTGGATTACGTGCGCGCCCGGCACCCGAGCCTCAGTGTCGACGTCAACCAGCAGAACCCCCAGGCTCACGGCTTTTATCGGCACTACGGTTTCGAAGACATCGGCTGCTCGCCGACCGATGGCGAGGGCCGGCCCTTTCCGATCATCCATATGCGCCTGGCGCAGCGTTGAAAATCCACTGGCCGGCGTTTCATTCGCCGGCCGCTTCGTGCTCTATTGAGCACCCGTCGTCTTCCTCGAAGGTATCCCGCGATGCTCCTGAAAAAACTCCTCACCACCAGCGCCCTGCTGGCTTCCCTGTTGGCCGCTTCCTCGGTGTTCGCCCACGCCCATCTACAAGTCAGCACCCCGGCCGCTGATAGTGTGGTGACGTCACCGCAGGCCTTGCGCCTGGTGTTCTCCGAAGGCGTCGAGGCCAGCTTCACCCAGGTCAGCCTGAGCCGGGACGGCGCGCCGGTGGCGCTCAATGGCCTGGCCACCGAAGGCGCGGACAAGAAGACCCTGGTGGTGACCCCGGCCGCCCCGCTGGCGGCAGGCACCTACAAGGTCGACTGGCACGCAGTGTCGGTCGACACCCATAAAAGCGCCGGCAGCTACAGCTTCAAGGTCGGTCAGTAATTCATGTCGAGCCTGCTGGTGCTGTGCCGGTTTGTGCACTTCACGATGG
Organism: Pseudomonas sp. MF09150; assembly: GCF_059862355.1. Lineage (NCBI taxonomy): Bacteria > Pseudomonadati > Pseudomonadota > Gammaproteobacteria > Pseudomonadales > Pseudomonadaceae > Pseudomonas > Pseudomonas sp. MF09150. Next base: position 916,896 of record NZ_JCBCUS010000001.1, read on the forward strand.
TGTTGATGCTGTTCGGGGCCTGGGTCTTTGGCCCCCTGCTCCTGGGCCGTGGTGATAGCCACCCGGTGCTGCATCGGCGCCTCGCTCGCATCAGCACTGGGCTGGCGACCCTGGCGCTGCTCAGTGGGGTCTGCTGGCTGCTGCTGATCACCGCCAGCATGGCCGATTCCTGGTCGGCGGCGCTGGACCCGGCAACCGTGCAATTGGTGCTGGGCAAGACCTTCTTTGGCCAGGTCTGGTCCTGGCACCTGCTGTTCAATGCCCTGCTGCTGGGGGTGCTGCTGAGCCCCCTGCGCACTCGTCTGCCGCTCAAGCTGAGCCTCGCCGCGCTGCTGTTGGCAACCCTGGCCCCGGTGGGCCACGGCGCCATGCTCGATGGGCTGGCGGGCCAGTTGCTGATCCTCAATCAGATCGTGCATTTGAGTTGCGTCGGGGTCTGGCTCGGCGGGCTGATGCTGTTGTCGTTACTGTTGCTGCAGCCGAACCCCTCCGCGATGGAAGCGGTTCTAAGGCGCTTCAGCGGCGTGGGTTACGCCCTGGTGGCGGGCTTGCTGCTCAGTGGCCTGATCAATGTCCGGGTGTTGACCGGGCACTGGTGGCCGACGCCACTGTTCAGCGGCTTTGCTCTGATTCTGCTGATCAAGGCACTGCTGGTGTCGGCCATGCTGGGCCTGGCGCTGCTGCACCGCCTGCGCCTGCCTGGCTGCGACCAGCGCCTGGGGGCGTTGCGCAATAGCGTGCTGCTGGAGTGGCTGCTGGGGGTGGCGGCCGTGGCCGCCGTTTCCCTGTTGGGCACCCTGCCGCCGATGCAGGCGGTGTAGGCCGCGCAACCTGTTCACGCTCCCGGGGAGCTTTTAACGCTCCATGGGCCACGCGCAAACAGGTTCTCAGGGCGTGACCGAGGTATCGATACTCACCACCACCGACATCCCCGGGCGCAGGCGCTGGCTTTCGGCCTGGTCCGGGTCGACGGTGATGCGCACCGGCACCCGCTGGGCGATCTTGACGAAGTTGCCGGTGGCGTTATCGGCTTGCAGCAGGCTGAACTCCGAGCCGGTGGCCGGGGAAATCCGCTGCACCCGGCCGGTGAATTTGCGATGGTTCAAGGCGTCCACGGTGAAACTCGCCGGCTGGCCGATGCGCACGCTGTCCATCTGGGTCTCTTTCATGTTGGCGATGATCCACAGCTGGTTCGGCACCAGCGCCATCAACTGCGCGCCGGAATTGACGTAGGCCCCCAGGCGCACGCCGATCTGGCCCAACTGGCCGTCGCGCGGCGCGAGGATCCGGGTGTTGGACAAGTCGATCCGCGCCAGTTGCACCGCCGCTTCGGCGCTGGCGACCGCCGCCTCCAGCGAGCCACGGTTGACGATCACCGTCTGCAGGTCCTGGCGCGCGATTTCCAGGGATGCCTGGGCCTGGGCCACGGCGGCGATGGTCTGGGCGTTGGCGGCGCGGGTCACGTCCATCTCGCGCTGGGACACTGAGCCGTCGCTGACCAACGCCTGGTTGCGCCGCAGGTCGGCCGCGCTTTTTTGCGCCTGGGCCTGGCTGTCGGCCAGGGCCGCCTGGCGCAGCTTGATGGTGGCCTCGGCGCTGTTGCGCTGCTGCACCACATTGGCCAGGGCGGCTTTCTGCACCGCCAGCTGGGCCAGAGACTGATCCAGGCGCTGCTGGTAGATGCGGTCATCCAGGCGCACCAGCAGGTCGCCAGCCTTGACGAACTGGAAGTCCTGCACCGGCACTTCGAACACATAGCCGCTCAACTGCGGGCCGATGATGGTCACCTGGCCACGCACCAGGGCGTTCTCGGTGGTTTCCACGGCGCTGCCGAACGGTGGCAACTGCCAGGCATAGAGCACGATCGCCACGCCGACAATGGCGATGGCGGCAAAGCCCAGGGACGAGATGATCCGCACCCGCAACGAGCGCGGCTCGGTCACCGGGGTCGGGGTCGACGGCGGCGCCGTGCCTTCCGGGGTCGAGGCTATGGCATTGGTGGTCGTGGTGGTCGGTTCGCTCATGAAGAAGGGGCACCGTTGGGTTGAACGGGAGCCGGGCCGGCAGGCGCGGCGGCTTTGGTGGTGCTCATCAGCCACAGGCTGCGAATGAAGATCCAGATCATGGTCAGCACGGCAATCACCGCGATCAGCATGAACACATCGTTATAGGCCAGCACATTGGCTTCGCGGGTGGCGGCGGTGGCCAGGCTGCGAATGCCCTGCAGGGTGCGCTGGTCGGGATCGGCGATCACCCCGCCGACCGCCGAGCCGCCGCTTTGCACCCGTGCCAGGACCCGGGGGTCGAGCAGGGTCAGGTGTTCGACGATATGGCTGGAGTGGAACTTCTCGCGCACGATCTGGAAGGTGCCGAGCAAGGCGGCGCCAATCAGCCCGCCGAGGTTCTGGCAGATGCCGAACAGCACCGAGAAACTCACCAGGTTGCGCGGGTTGGTCAGCACGTTGCGGGTGCCCAGGACCATGGTCGGGCCGAGGAAAAACGTGCCGCCGAAGGCCAGCAGGAACTGGCTGAAGTACATGTTGGCCGGGCGCGTCAGGTTGTTGGAGAAGCTGTCCATCACCGACCCCGTGGCCATCAGCGCCAGGGAAATGATCAGCGGCATCAGCAGATGCGCCGGGTTGATAGTCAGGGCGCTGGTGGCCAGCCCGGCGATGCTGCCCAGCAGCATCACGCCGTAGAGCATGCGCATCTGCTGGCTGCTCATGTTCAGCGCCTGCAGAAAGCCCACGGCACCGGTGGACTGCTCCGACAGCACCATGCGGATCAGTATCACCGCCAGGGCCAGGCGGATAATCGCCCCGCTGCCCAACCAGCGGGTCATCAGCATCGGGTTGCTGCGGTTATGTTCGATGCACAGGCCGGCCATGATCAGCACGATGGAACCGGCCGAGGCGACGCCGATCCACGGCGCTTCCAGCCACCAGTCAATGCGCCCCAGGGACAGCACCGCACACAGCAGCGCCACACCACTGGCCAGCAGGGCAAAGGTCAGGAAATCGAGTTTTTCAAAGGTCTTGAAGCGGTCGCCCGGCGGCAGTTTGAGCAGCAGCACACAGCCCAGTGACGTCAGGGCCAGGCCCAGTTCGAACAGGTACAACCCGCGCCATTCGGCAATTTGCAGCAAGTCTTCGGAAAACAGCCGGGCCAGGGGCAAGGCCAGTTGCGAAGTGCCCAGGCCCAGGACCAGGGCTTTGAGGCGCCACTTCGCGGGGAAGGCCTGGATCATGTAGTACAGGCCCAGGGAACTCAGGGCCGCGCCGACCATGCCGTGGGCCGCGCGCACGGCGATGGCCGAGTTCAGGTCGTTGACGAACAGATGGCCGAAGGTCACCAGGGCGTAGAGCACCAGGAACACCTCGGTAAAGGCCCGCAGACCGAATTGCTGGCGAAACTTCACCAGCAGCAGGTTCATCGAGACGTTGGTCATGACGTAGGCCGCGGGCAGCCAGGCCATTTCGGCGGTGGTCGCCCCGAGGGCGCCTTGCAGGTACGGCAGGTTGGCGATCACCAGGGAATTGCCCAGGCCACCGGTCAGCGCCACCAGCAAGCCGACCAGGGCATACGCCAGGCGCTTGCGGTTGGAGTGCAGCGGTGTCGAGGGCGAGCCGGGCAAGCTGGGCTTTTCGTGGGGCTGCCAGTTGCGCGGGACGTAGTGATCCATTCAATGACCTTGTGCGGGCGTACGGTGACTCGATCAAGCCGGAAACTGCCAGGCAGTGTGCCGCAAAAGCACCGCGGGCTGGCAAGTACCTCGGCGTTTTTTTGTGGGGAGCGCTACAGATCGGCGCGTAGCCGCTGCCAAGGCACGAGGCTGCGCTGGCCATGGGTAGCGGCACTCCTTCAGGCACCCCTGCGAAACTCGGATTGGCCGTTGACAAGCCGCCACAGCGCCGTAAATAATCCGCCCATGTCGTACGACAACGTATGACAATGCCAACAATAACAATAAAACGGAGCCTCACCTGTGACGACACTCGCCCGTCTGTTTGCCCGTTCGCCCACGCCCCAGACCCTCGCCCTGTACAGCTGCGCCGCCCTGACCCTGGCCATGCCCCTGTGCAGCCAGGCTGAAGGTTTTCTCGATGACACCAAGGCCACGCTGAACCTGCGCAACGCCTACTTCAATCGCAACTTCACCAACCCCGCGTACCCCCAGGGCAAGGCCGAGGAATGGACCCAGAGCTTCATCCTCGACGCCAAGTCCGGGTTTACCCAGGGCACCGTCGGCTTCGGCCTGGACGTACTGGGGATGTACTCGGTCAAGCTCGACGGCGGCAAAGGCACCGGCGGCACCCAGTTGCTGCCCCTGGACCGTGACGGGCGTCCGGCCGACAACTTCGGCCGCCTGGGCGTGGCGCTCAAGGCCAAGCTGTCGCAAACCGAATTGAAGGTCGGGGAATGGATGCCGGTGTTGCCGATCCTGCGCTCCGACGATGGTCGCTCACTGCCGCAGACCTTCCGCGGCGGCCAGGTCACCTCCAGGGAAATCGACGGCCTGACGCTCTACGGCGGCCAGTTCCGCGGCAACAGCCCGCGCAACGACTCGAGCATGGAAGACATGTTCATGCAGGGTAAAACCGCTTTCACCTCGGACCGCTTCAACTTCGGCGGCGGCGAATACACCTTCAACGACAAGCGCACCCAGGTCGGCCTGTGGTATGCCGAGCTGACTGATATCTATCAGCAGCAGTACCTCAATCTGACCCACACCCAGCCCCTGGGCGACTGGACCCTGGGTGCCAACCTCGGTTACTTCATCGGCAAGGAAGACGGCAGTGCCCTGGCCGGCGACCTCGACAACAAGACCGCGTTCGCCCTGCTCTCGGCCAAATACGGCGGCAGCACCTTTTATGTCGGCCTGCAAAAGCTCACCGGCGACAGCGCCTGGATGCGGGTCAACGGCACCAGCGGCGGCACTCTGGCCAACGACAGTTACAACGCCAGTTACGACAACGCCCGGGAGAAATCCTGGCAACTGCGCCACGACTACAACTTCGCCGCCCTCGGCGTGCCCGGCCTGACCCTGATGAACCGCTACATCAGCGGCGACAACGTGCACACCGGGGCCATCACCGACGGCAAGGAATGGGGACGCGAGTCGGAACTGGCCTACACCGTGCAGAGCGGTGCCTTGAAGAACCTCAACCTGAAATGGCGCAACGCAAGCATCCGCCGCGACTACAGCACCAACGAGTTCGACGAGAATCGGATATTCATCAGTTATCCGCTCTCCCTGCTCTAAAGCGCGGAAAGGTCGAGAAGAACAGCTGTAGCCACAACCGAGGAACGAGGCTGCGCTTGCCCTTGAGTACGCCGTCTTACATCCGGAAGAAATGCGGCGATTTCGAAGGCCAGCGTCCGAACGCAGCCCGAGCCTGCGGCAGCGGCTACAGCGGCGACCGGTAACAAAAGGCCACAGCTTTTTCGCGATCAGGCGTTGACAAAGGCCCCTTCAGATAACGAAACTCCGAAAAAGTCATACGACAACCTACAACAATTTCAAGCAACGATCATTGATCAGGGTTTTCCATGAACAGCACCCCCTCCCCGCGCAAACCCTTCAATCGCCTGCTACTCACCGGCGCCGCCGGCGGCCTGGGCAAGGTCCTGCGCGAAAGCCTGCGGCCTTACGCTGAAGTCCTGCGGCTGTCGGACATCGGCGAAATGGCCCCGGCCGCCGGCCCCCAGGAAGAAGTGGTGCACTGCGACCTGGCAGACAAGCAGGCCGTGCATCAGTTGGTCGAAGGCGTCGACGCGATCCTGCACTTTGGCGGGGTCTCGGTGGAGCGGCCGTTCGAGGAGATTCTCGGGGCCAACATCTGCGGGGTCTTTCACATCTATGAGGCGGCGCGCCGCCATGGGGTGAAGCGCGTGATCTTCGCCAGTTCCAACCACGTGATCGGTTTCTACCAGCAGGACCAGAAGATCGACGCCCACTCCCCGCGCCGCCCGGACAGCTACTACGGCCTGTCCAAGTCCTATGGCGAAGACATGGCGAGTTTCTACTTCGACCGCTACGGCATCGAGACCGTAAGCCTCCGCATCGGCTCCTCGTTCGCCGAACCGCAGAACCGCCGGATGATGAGCACCTGGCTCAGCTTCGGCGACCTCACCCAACTCCTCGAATGCGCGCTGTACACGCCGAATGTCGGCCACACCGTGGTCTATGGCGTGTCCGACAACCACAACGTCTGGTGGGACAACCACCTGGCCAGCGCCCTGGGGTACGCCCCCCGCGACAGCTCCGAAGTGTTCCGGGCCAAAGTCGAGGCCCTGCCGCTGCCGGCGGCCGACGACCCGGCGCGGATCTACCAGGGTGGCGCATTTGTCGCGTCCGGCCCGTTCGACGACTGATCCACAGCGCCACGCATTGCCCATAACGTCATCAAGGGAACTGAGCCGTCATGCAAGCAGAGTTGATTGTCGATGCACGCAATGCCGTGGGTGAAAGCCCGGTCTGGGTCGCCGAGGAACAGGCGCTGTACTGGGTGGATATTGCCGCCGGCGGCCTGCAACGCTGGAGCGCCCACAGCGGCCATGTCGATACCTGGACCGCCCCGCAAATGCTCGCCTGCATCGCCCGCCACAGCGACGGCGGCTGGGTGGCGGGGATGCAGAGCGGGTTCTTTCACCTGCACCCCCACAATGACGGCAGTCTCGACAGCGAGCCCTTGCCGAGCGTGGCCCACGCTCGCCCAGACATGCGCCTGAACGATGGGCGCTGTGATCGCCAGGGGCGCTTCTGGGCCGGGAGCATGGTCCTGGACATGGGCGCCAATGCCGCCGATGGCGCGCTGTATCGCTACCAGGCCGGTCAGGCAGGCCCGCTGGCAGCGCAACTGCAAGGCTTTATCGTGCCCAACGGCCTGGCTTTCAGCCCCGACGGGCAGACCATGTACCTCTCCGATTCCCATCCTTTAGTGCAGAAGATCTGGGCTTTCGATTACGACACCGACAGTGGCACTCCCTCCAATCGCCGGTTGTTCGTCGACATGCAGCGCTTTCTCGGGCGCCCGGATGGCGCGGCGGTGGACGCCGAAGGCTGTTACTGGATCTGCGCCAACGACGCCGGGCTGATTCACCGCTTTACCCCCGACGGCCGCCTGGATCGCTCCCTTACCGTACCGGTGAAGAAACCCAGCATGTGCGCCTTTGGTGGCAGCCGCCTGGACACCCTGTTCGTGACCTCGATCCGCCCCGGCAACGAGCCGGACCCACAGTCCCTGGCCGGAGGCGTGTTTGCCTTGAACCCGGGTGTCACGGGCCTGGCCGAGCCGCTGTTCAAGGGCCTGGCCGGCTGAACCCAGGCCAGGCACCGCACCCTGTTTACCGCATCGCTGCTCTTTGAATAAAAACAACAAAACGGAGATCCACCATGAATTTCAAACGCACCTTGCTCGTCGTCGCCCTCCCCCTGGCCTTCAGCGTCTCGACCCTGGCCCAGGCCCTGGAAATCAAGTTCGCCGATATCCACCCCGCCGGCTACCCGACCGTGGTCGCTGAAGAAAACATGGGCAAGACCCTGGTCAAGGAGAGCAATGGCCAGCTGACTTTCAAGATGTTCGCCGGCGGCGTGCTCGGTTCCGAGAAGGAAGTGATCGAACAGGCCCAGGTCGGGGCGATCCAGATGGCCCGGGTCAGCCTCGGCATCGTCGGCCCGGTGGTGCCGGACGTGAATGTGTTCAACATGCCGTTCGTGTTCCGCGACCAGGCCCATATGCGCAAGATCATCGACGGCGAGATCGGCCAGGAAATCCTCGACAAGATCACCCAGTCCGAATTCAACCTGGTGGCCCTGGCCTGGATGGACGGCGGCACGCGCAACCTCTACACCAAGAAGCCGGTGCGCAGCCTGGCCGACCTCAAGGGCATGAAGATCCGCGTGCAGGGCAACCCGATGTTCATCGAAACCATCAATGCCATGGGCGGCAACGGCATTGCCATGGACACCGGCGAGATCTTCAGCGCCCTGCAGACCGGGGTCATCGACGGCGCAGAAAACAACCCGCCCACCATGCTGGAACACAACCACTATCAGAATGCCAAGTTCTACAGCCTGACCGGGCACCTGATCCTCCCGGAACCCCTGGTGATGTCCAAGACCACCTGGAACAAGCTCACCCCCGAGCAGCAGACCCTGGTGACCAAGGCCGCCAAGGCCGCGCAGTTTGAAGAGCGCCAACTGTGGGATGCCAAGTCCGCCAGCAGCGAAGCCAAGCTCAAGGCCGCCGGGGTGGAATTTATCGTGGTCGACAAAAAGCCCTTCTATGACGCCACCGCCGACATTCGCCAGAAGTACGGCGCGCCTTACGCCGAGCTGATGACCCGCATCGAAGCCGTCGAATAACCCTGCGTCTCCTCTCATAGAAGGCCCTGTCTGCCCGTGGCCCAGCGCCCCGGGCCGGCCCGGTTACGGTGAAACCCGATGAAGAATCTGTTGCTGCGCCTCAATGACAAGCTCTATATGGCCTGCATCTGGGTCGCCGGGCTGTCGATCCTGGCGATCTCCCTGATCATCCCCTGGGGCGTGTTCGCCCGTTACATCCTCGGCACGGGCGCCAGCTGGCCGGAACCCACCGCCATCCTGCTGATGATGGTGTTCACTTTTATCGGCGCCGCTGCCAGTTATCGCGCCGGCGCCCATATGGCGGTGGCGATGCTCACCGACCGCCTGCCGACCGCGGTCAAGTCCGCGGCCTCGATCGTCGCGCAACTGTTGATGGCCACCATGTGCCTGTTCATGGCCATCTGGGGCACCAAGCTGTGCCTGTCGACCTGGAACCAGTTCATGAGCGCCCTGCCGACCCTGCGGGTGGGTATTACCTATATGCCGATCCCGGTGGGCGGGTTCCTGACCCTGATCTTTGTCCTGGAAAAACTCCTGTTGGGTGACCAGAGCCAGCGCCGCGTGGTGCGTTTCGACCTGGTCGAAGAAAACGAAGGGGCTGCATAAATGGACGCTCTGATCCTGTTGGGCAGTTTTATCGGCTTGATCCTGATCGGCATGCCGGTCGCCTATGCGTTGGGGCTGTCGGCGCTGATCGGCGCCTGGTGGATCGATATTCCGTTCCAGGCCCTGATGATCCAGGTGGCCGGGGGCGTCAACAAATTCTCGCTGCTGGCCATTCCATTCTTCGTCCTGGCCGGGGCGATCATGGCCGAGGGCGGTATGTCGCGGCGGCTGGTGGCGTTCGCCGGGGTGCTGGTGGGGTTCGTGCGTGGCGGGCTGTCGCTGGTCAACATCATGGCCTCGACCTTTTTCGGCGCGATCTCCGGCTCTTCGGTGGCCGACACCGCGTCGGTGGGCTCGGTGCTGATTCCGGAAATGGAGCGCCAGGGCTACCCCCGGGACTTCTCCACCGCCGTCACGGTCAGCGGCTCGGTGCAGGCCCTGCTGACCCCGCCCAGCCATAACTCGGTGCTCTACTCCCTGGCGGCCGGCGGCACGGTGTCGATTGCGTCGCTGTTCATGGCCGGTATCGTGCCGGGGCTGCTGATGAGCGCGAGCCTGATGGTGCTGTGCCTGATCTTCGCCAAGAAGCGCAACTACCCCAAGGGCCAGGTGATCCCCCTCAGGCAGGCGCTGAAAATCTGCGGTGAAGCCCTGTGGGGCATGATGGCGATGGTGATCATCCTCGGCGGGATTCTGTCCGGGATCTTCACCGCCACCGAATCGGCGGCGATCGCTGTGCTGTGGGCGTTTTTCGTCACCATGTTCATCTACCGCGACTACAAATGGCGCGACCTGCCCAAGCTGATGCACCGCACGGTGCGCACCATTTCCATCGTGATGATCCTGATCGCCTTCGCCGCGAGCTTCGGCTACATCATGACCCTGATGCAGATCCCGGCGAAGATCACCACTGCGTTCCTGACCCTGTCGGACAACCGCTACGTGATCCTGATGTGCATCAACGTGATGTTGCTGCTGATCGGCACGGTGATGGACATGGCGCCGCTGATCCTGATCCTGACCCCGATTTTGCTGCCGGTGATTGTCGGTATCGGCGTCGACCCGGTGCAGTTCGGCATGATCATGCTGGTCAACCTGGGCATCGGCCTGATCACGCCGCCGGTGGGCTCGGTGCTGTTCGTCGGCTCGGCGGTGGGCAAGGTCAGTATCGAAAGCACGGTCAAGGCGCTGCTACCGTTCTACGGCATGCTGTTTCTGGTGCTGATGGCCGTGACCTACATCCCTGCGCTGTCGCTGTGGCTGCCAAGCCTGGTGCTGTAAACCACGGTCGCCGCCCGTCGAGGACGGGCGGCATTTGACCCTCAAACCCTTTGCCCTGGTGCCGCTGATGCTCCCCACCCTGCTCACCCTTGACGATGGAATCACCCGCCTGACCCTGGCTCCGGACATCGGCGCCAGCCTGGTCAACTGGAGCGTGTCTGCCAGCGGCCAGGCCCTGCTGCGCCACAGCGATGAAGCGGCACTGGCCAGTGGCCTGCCGGGCAAGCTCGGTGGCTACGCCCTGGCGCCCTGGTCGAACCGCATTGCCGAGGGCGGCTTCCAATGCCCCGACGGCTGGCTGGCCCTGGAGGCCAACACCCCGACCGACCCGCGGCCGATTCACGGCAGCGCCTGGCAGCAGCCCTGGCAGGTGCTGGAACAGCGGCCGGACCAAGTGCTGCTGCAACTGGACAGCAGCACCCCCTTCGCCTACCGCGCCCGGCAGCGGATCCGTCTCGACCAGGGGCGCCTGAGCATCGAGCTGCAGGTCACCCACCTGGCTCCACAGCCCGCCTGGCATGGGCTGGGCCTGCACCCCTATTTCCCCCGCAGCGCCCATAGCCGCCTGCAGGCCCGGGCGCGGCAGGTGTGGCATTGCGATGAGTCGCGCCTGCCCACGCAATTGGCCGATCTGCCCGCATCCTGGGATTTCCGGCAGCCCCAGGGCCTGCCCGGGTCACTGGTGGACAACGGGTTCAGCGGCTGGGACGGCGAATGCCTGATCATCGAACCAGAGGCCGGTTATCAGCTGCACTGCCGGGCCAGCGGCTGTGATTACTTCCTGCTGTACTGCCCGCCCGGCAAGGATTTTTTCTGCTTCGAACCGGTCAGCCACCCGGTCAACGCCCACCACCTGCCCGGGCACCCGGGGCTGCGCCTGCTGGAGCAGGGGCAATCCATCGAACTGGGGTTCAGCCTGCACTATCAAACGCTGTAAACCATCGATGCCTTGACGCCATCGCCTCATGCACGGCAAATAGCGCTCTGGCCGCAACCCGGCGCAACCCGTGCACCTTGAGGAACCCCGCGCCATGAAGCCTTTGAGCTTTCGAAAAATGCATGCCAACGGCGATGACTTCGTGCTCCTCGACCTTCGCGGACGCCACCAGCCGATCAGCGCCGAGGTCGCCCGCCAGCTCGGCGACCGCCACCGTGGTATCGGCTTCAACCAATTGGCGGTGCTCAGCGACAGCGTTGAGGCCGACGCCCGACTGACCTTCTGGAATGCCGACGGCACCCCGCTCAGCACCTGCGGCAGTGCCACTCGCGGCGCGGCGGACCTGTTGATGCGGGAAACCGGCGCCACCTCCATCGAGCTGCAAACCGAGCGCGGCCTCCAGCATTGTGAGCGCCTGGCCGATTATTCGGTGTCGGTGGAGATGGGCGTGCCCCTGTTCGACTGGCAGGACGTGCCCCTGGCGGCCGAGCACGACACCCTGGAGCTGCCCATCGAAGGCGCGCCAGCGGCGTGCAGCATGGGCAACCCCCATTGCAGCTTTTTTGTGAACGAGGTCGAGCAGATCGACCTGGCCCGCTTCGGCCCGCCCATGGAGCGGCATCCGCTGTTCCCGCAGAAGACCAATGTGCACCTGGTGCAGGTCATCGACCGCCAGACCATCCGCCTGCGCATCTGGGAGCGCAACGGCGCGATTCCATTGGGCTCGGGCTCGTGTTCCTGCGCGGCGGCGGTCAACGGCATCCGCCGCGGCTTGCTCGACAGCCCGGTCAAGGTGCTGTGCGATGGCGGGCCGGTGAGCGTGACCTGGGATGGCCAGGGCAAGGTGCAACTGGCGGGGGCGGTGGAGAGCGTGTTTTTCGGCACCCTGCTGCTGAATGCCCGGGAGCCGGCGTAATCCCGTTGAAGGCGGCAGGCCTTGACCTGCCGCCCGCCCGAGCGGCCTACATCCAGCCGAGCCACTTCCACCAGGTGGCGGCAAACACCAGCATCAGCAGGTAGCCGACCAGGGTCACGATCAAGCCGACCTTGGCGAACTGGCGCGCGTTGAAGGTCTCGGTGCCCAGGCACACCATGTTCTGCGGGGCGTTGATCGGCAGGATAAACCCGTAGCTGACCACAAAGCCCAGGAGCATGGTCATGCCCAGGCGGTTGAACTCGCCGGGCAGGGTCTGCAACACCGCGATCAGGATCGGCAGCAGCGCCGAGGTCAGGGCCGTGGCACTGGCAAAGCCCAGGTGAATCAGGATCAGGAACGCGGCAAGAATCGCGAACACCGCCAGCGCGCCCACCTGATCGAGCCCGGTATGGGTCACCACCTGCCCGCCCAGCCATTGCCCGGCGTGGGTGGTGAGCAGCGCCGAACCCAGGCTGATGCCGACCCCGAACACAATCACCGTGCCCCAGGGAATCCGCGACTGCACGTCCTTCCAGGTCATGATGCCGATCCGTGGCAGCAGCAGGATCACCAGCCCGGCATAAGTGGTGGAGGTGGTGTCGAAACTGTGCAGCTTGCCCTCGGTGGCCCAGGCCAGCAGCAACAGCAGCGACACGCTCAGCAGGCGTTTCTGCGGGCCGGTCATGGGGCCGATGTCTACCAGGGACTGGGCCACCGCCTCCTTGCCACCGGGGATGCTGTCGGTTTCCGGCGGCAGCAGCTTGAGCACCACCCACACCAGCACCACGGACATGATCAGCGCCCAGGGCGCCCCGGCGATCAGCCAGTCGAGCCAGCTCACCCGCTCGCCGAGCATCTTGTCCATAAAGCCCACGGTCAGCAGGTTCTGTGCGGCGGCGGTCTGGATCCCGACGTTCCAGATACTGGTGCCCTGGGCCACCACGATCATCAGGCCGGCGGCGATATTGGAGCGCTTGTCGACGCCGAACGCGGCGATCACTCCCATCATGATCGGCACCACGCAGGCACTGCGCGCCGTGGCGCTGGGCACCAGCAGGCTGAGGAGGATGGTCACGGCGACCGCGCCCACCAGGATCAGCCGGGTGCTGGTGCCGACCCGGGTCAGGGTGATCAGGGCGATGCGCCGGTCGAGCCCGGTGTGGGTCATGGCGGCGGCAATGAACAGTGCCCCGGTGACCAGCGCCAGCGCCGAGTTGGAAAACCCGGTCAGCGCCAGGCTGATGGCCGCCGAACTGCCATAGATCTGCGTCGGGTCCTGCAGGGTCGGCGCGGTGCCGATCAGGAACGCCATCAGCGAAGTGATCATGATTGCGCTGGCTTCGTACGACACCGCTTCGCTGATCCACACCACCACCGCGAACGCGAGGATCGCCAGCATCCGCTGCCCTGCCACCGGCAGGTCGGCCGGCAGGGGCAGCAGCAACACCGTGACCATCGCCACCAGCGCGATCAACAGCCCAACCGGCAAGCGCACCGGGGTCTCGGGGGCTTGGGCAACAGGCGCATTCATGGGCGGGTCCTTTTCGAAATTGACAGCTTTACAGCATGCCTGAGCCATCGGCACAGGGCTTTGATAAAGGTCAAGCGCAAGGAAATGATCGGGCTTTAGGATCGAATAAAGCGCCCTTGACTGTCGCTTCGTTGAACGGACGCAAACGGAGAAATATTTTTTTACATATCTACAGATTTTTCACTTATTTGAGATCACAGTGACATCAGCACGACAAGGAGTCGAAAGCGGCGGTATCACTCCAACCAGCAGGTGCTTTTATGGTGACAAGAAATATTAGGCTGACTTCAAGGGCGCTGCTGAGCTTTGGCGCCATCTGTATGTTGTTGATCGGTATGGGGGCAATTGCACTGTGGAAGATGGGGCAGATACACGACGCAGCGGTCGACTTGCAATCCAACTGGCTGCCCAGCGTCAGGCAGGCCACGAAAATCGAATCGGCCACCTTGCGCGTGCGCCTGGAAACCCTGCACTACGTCACTGAAAATCCGGACCAGAAAGGCGCCTCGCGGGGCAAGCTCGACAGCCTCAAATCAACCCTGACCCAGGCCATCCGGGACTATGAGCCGCTGGTCTCCAGCCCCGAAGAAAAAGCCAGCTACGAACGCGTCAAGCAAGGGGCCCAGGGCTACCTCGACAAACTCTCGATATTGATTGATTCCGGCACCCTCAACAGCACTGAACAGGCCACCGCCTATGTCAACCAGGTCACGGTGCCGCTGGCGCTCGCCCTGCAAACCGCGGTCGATGAGCTGATTCAGGTCAACGAACGTGGGGCCGACCTCTCGGCAACCCTGGCCGGCGATCAGTTCAACACCGGCATCACCCTGACGGCAGCGATCATCATCGTCGCGATCCTGATGACCATCCTGATTGCCACCCTGTTCACCAAAAGCATCACCCACCCGGTGCGCCTGTTGCTGGCGACCACCCAGAAAATCGCCGAAGGCGACCTGCGTGCCCAGGTCGAGGTCAGCGGCCAGGATGAACTCACCGATTTGCAGAACTCGACCCAGGCCATGCTCGACAGCCTGAAATCGACCATCCGCCATATCGCCGACTCTTCGACCCAACTGGCCTCCGCAGCCGAGGAAATGAGCGCCATCACCCGCGAATCGAACGCCGGTATCCAGCAACAGAGCATGGAGACCGAACAGGCCGCCACCGCGGTCAACGAGATGACCGCCGCGGTCGAGGAAGTCGCCCGCAACGCGGTCTCCGCCTCACGCTCGACCCAGGACTCGGAACGCTCGGCAGGCCTGGGCAAGGAACGGGTCGACCAGACCATCCGCTCGATCGAAAAACTCACGGTTACCGTCGAAGGCACCCGCGTCGAGATGGCCGGCCTGGCGCAGCAGGCCCAGGACATCACCAAGGTGCTGGACGTGATCCGCGCCATTGCCGAACAGACCAACCTCCTGGCCCTCAACGCCGCGATCGAAGCCGCACGGGCCGGCGAACAGGGCCGCGGCTTCGCCGTGGTGGCGGATGAAGTGCGGGCCTTGGCCCATCGCACCCAGCTCTCGACCCAGGAAATCGAGCAAATGATCCAGGGCATCCAGGCCGGGTCGAGCAAAGCCATGCTGTCGATGCAACAAAGCAGCCAGGACGCCAGCGAGACCCTGACCATTGCTCACGAGGCTGGCACCGCCATCACCCATATCGCCCATGCCATCAGCGAGATCAACGAACGCAACCTGATGATCGCCACCGCCTCGGAGGAACAGGCACAGGTGGCACGCTCGGTGGACCAGAACCTGATGAGCATCCGCGACCTCTCGATGCAGAGTTCGTCGGCCGCCAGCCAGACCTCGATCGCCAGCAGCGAACTGTCCGGCCTGGCGGTCGGGCTGAACAAACTGGTGACACGGTTTTCCCTGTAATCCGCCGCGAAGGAGTCGCCGCGCAGTAAATTTTCCAGGGACAAGAACGACCTGCAGCTTTAGCAGTCAGTGATCAGGTGCCGGCCCTATACCCGGCGCCTGACGCTGGATGAAGGTGGGGGACGCACCATGCTCAAACTCATATCGATCTCGCAGTTGCAGATGGGCATGTACATCCATCAGTTCTGCGGCTCATGGCTCGACCACTCGTTCTGGAAGGCCGGTTTCGTACTCGACAGCCCCCAGGATTACCAACGCCTGCAACACTCGAACCTGACGCGCCTGTGGATCGACTCGGCCAAGGGCCGCGACCTGCTGGAGCAGCCTCCCCAGACGAGCCCGGACAGCCTGCCCCCCGGCACAGGCCCGGACTCCGCGCCAGCCACGACCCGGGTGGCCATGGGCGAGGAAATCCAGCGCGCCCTCAAGCTCTGCGCCCATTCGAAAAAAGCGGTGATGGCGATGTTCCAGGAAGTGCGCCTGGGCAATGCCATTGAAATGCAGCAGGCCGAGGCGCTGGTGAACAGCATCTCCGACTCCCTGCTGCGCCACCCCAATGCCCTGATCAGCCTGGCGCGCCTGAAAAGCGCCGATGATTACACCTACATGCACTCGGTGGCGGTGTGCGCGCTGATGATTGCCGTCTCGCGCCAACTGCAACTGCCTGCGGAACAGATTCGCCAGGCCGGTATCGCCGGCCTGCTGCACGATGTCGGCAAGCTGACCATCCCCGACAGCATCCTCAACAAGCCGGCCAAGCTCTCGGACAGCGAATTCGACCGGGTCAAGAATCACCCTGAAGCCGGGGGCCTGATCCTGCGTCAGTGCAACAGCGTCGATGCCCTGGTGCTCGATGTGTGCCTGCACCACCACGAAAAGATCGACGGCAGCGGGTATCCGCACCGCCTGGCGGGCGACCAGATCAGCCTGTTCGCCCAGATGGGCGCGGTGTGCGACGTGTATGACGCGGTGACCTCGAACCGCCCCTACAACCGGGGCTGGAACCCAGCCGAGGCGATCCACCGGATGTCGGGCTGGACCGGGCATTTCGACCAGCGGGTGTTCCAGGCTTTTGTCAAAAGTGTCGGTATCTACCCGGTGGGTTCCCTGGTGCGCCTGCAAAGCGGGAGGCTGGGGATTGTCCTGGAGCAGCATCCGAGCGCGCTGCTGACGCCGAAGATCAAGGTGTTCTTCTCCACCCGCTCGAACCTGCCGATTCCCCAGACCATCGTCGACCTGGCCCGGGCCCAGGGCCAGGAACGCATCATCGGCCGCGAAGCCCCCGAGGACTGGGACTTCAAGGACATCGACCAACTCTGGACCGGGGTCAGCGCCTGACGCGGCTCAGGCCAGGGTCAGGCCGTTGGCCGGCAGCGGCAGCGCGGTTTTGTAGCGCACCTGCTTGAGGGCAAAGCTGGAGCGGATATTGGCCACGCCAGGAACTTTGGTCAGGAAGTCCATCATGAAGCGCTCCAGGGCCTGGATGGTCGGGACCAGCACCCGGATCAGGTAGTCCGGGTCGCCGGCCATCAAGTAGCACTCCATCACCTCGGGGCGGTCGGAGATCGCCTCCTCGAACTGCTGCAGCGCCTCCTCCACCTGCTTCTCCAGGCTGACGTGGATAAACACATTGACGTGCAGCCCCAGCAGGTCGGCATCGAGCAGGGTCACTTGCTCGCGGATCAGCCCCAGCTCTTCCATGGCCTTGACCCGGTTGAAGCAGGGAGTCGGCGACAGGTTGACCGAACGGGCGAGGTCGGCGTTGGTGATGCGGGCATTCTCCTGAAGGCTGTTGAGAATGCCGATATCGGTACGATCCAGTTTACGCATGAGACAAAACAACCTGTTTTTTGTGGTTATGCAGATTTTTTATCTGCAAATAACCTAAAGCGCAATGAAACACAGATAAATATTCTCTTTGTCCCGGCCTATGATGTTTGTAGGACAAGATTTCCCCTACCCGGGGAATGACCGTCAGCTAGCGCGCCCAATACAAGAAATCCACAAGATCGAGCGTAGAAAGCCATGACCCAAGCGTATGAACCGCTACGCCTGCACGTTCCTGAACCCTCAGGCCGTCCCGGCTGCAAGACCGACTTCACCTACCTGCGCCTGAACGACGCAGGCCTGATGCGTAAACCCCCCATCGACGTAGAACCTGCCGAAACCGCGGACCTGGCCCGTGGCCTGATTCGTGTGCTCGACGATCAGGGCAACGCCCTCGGCGAATGGGCCCAGAACGTACCCGTGGAGATCCTGCGCAAGGGCATGCGTGCCATGCTCATGACGCGGATCTTCGATAACCGCATGGTGGTTGCCCAGCGCCAGAAAAAAATGTCGTTCTACATGCAGAGCCTTGGCGAGGAAGCCATCGGCAGCGCCCAGGCCCTGGCCCTGAACATCGACGACATGTGCTTCCCCACCTATCGCCAGCAAAGCATCCTGATGGCCCGCGAAGTACCTCTGGTGGACCTGATCTGCCAGCTGCTGTCCAACGAGCGCGATCCGCTCAAGGGCCGCCAGTTGCCGATCATGTACTCGGTACGCGACCACGGTTTCTTCACCATTTCCGGCAACCTGGCCACCCAGTTCGTTCAGGGCGTGGGCTGGGGCATGGCCTCGGCGATCAAGGGCGACACCAAAATCGCCTCGGCCTGGATCGGCGACGGCGCCACCGCTGAATCCGACTTCCACACCGCCTTGACCTTCGCCCACGTGTACCGCGCGCCGGTGATCCTCAACGTGGTCAACAACCAGTGGGCGATCTCGACCTTCCAGGCCATTGCCGGTGGCGAAGCGACCACCTTTGCCGGACGCGGCGTGGGTTGCGGCATCGCCTCCCTGCGGGTCGACGGCAACGATTTCATCGCGGTCTACGCCGCCTCCGCCTGGGCTGCCGAGCGCGCCCGGCGCAACCTCGGCCCGACCTTGATCGAGTGGGTCACCTACCGTGCAGGCCCGCACTCCACCTCCGATGATCCGTCCAAGTACCGGCCGGCCGATGACTGGAGCCACTTCCCCCTGGGCGACCCGATCGTGCGCCTCAAGCAGCACCTGATCCGCATCGGCCAGTGGTCGGAAGAAGAACACAGCGCCGTCAGCGCCGAACTGGAAGCCCAGGTGATCGCCGCGCAGAAAGAAGCCGAGCAGTACGGCACCCTCGCCGGCGGGCAGACGCCCAGCGCCGCGACCATGTTCGAGGATGTCTACAAGGACATGCCCGAGCACCTCAAGCGCCAACGCCAGCAACTGGGGATCTGACATGAACGATCACAACACCTCTATCCAGTTGGAAACCGCCATGACCACGACCACCATGACCATGATCCAGGCCCTGCGCTCGGCCATGGATGTGATGCTTGAGCGTGACGACAACGTCGTGGTGTTCGGCCAGGACGTGGGCTACTTCGGTGGCGTGTTCCGTTGCACCGAAGGCCTGCAGAACAAATACGGCACCTCGCGGGTGTTCGACGCCCCGATCTCCGAAAGCGGGATTGTCGGCGTAGCGGTGGGCATGGGTGCCTACGGCCTGCGTCCGGTAGCGGAAATCCAGTTTGCCGACTATGTGTACCCGGCCTCGGACCAGATCATCTCCGAAGCGGCGCGCCTGCGTTATCGCTCGGCCGGTGAGTTCACCGCGCCCCTGACCCTGCGCATGCCTTGCGGCGGCGGCATCTACGGCGGCCAGACCCACAGCCAGAGTATCGAGGCGGTGTTCACCCAGGTCTGCGGCCTGCGCACCGTGATGCCGTCCAACCCGTACGACGCCAAGGGCCTGTTGATCGCCTCGATCGAAAACGATGACCCGGTGATATTCCTCGAGCCCAAGCGCCTGTACAACGGTCCGTTCGACGGCCACCACGACCGCCCGGTAACCCCCTGGTCGAAACACCCGGCCGCGCAAGTCCCGGACGGCTACTACACGGTGCCGCTGGACGTCGCCGCCATCACCCGCCCAGGCAAGGATGTGACCATCCTCACCTACGGCACCACGGTCTATGTGTCACAAGTGGCGGCCGAGGAAAGCGGGGTCGACGCTGAAGTCATCGACCTGCGCAGCCTGTGGCCGCTGGACCTGGAAACCATCGTCAACTCGGTGAAGAAAACCCGCCGCTGCGTGATCGTCCACGAAGCCACCCGTACCTGCGGTTTTGGTGCCGAGCTGGTGGCCCTGGTTCAGGAACACTGCTTCCACTACCTGGAAGCGCCGATCGAACGCGTCACCGGTTGGGACACCCCCTACCCGCACGCGCAAGAGTGGGCGTATTTCCCTGGCCCGTCCCGAGTGGGCGCGGCTTTGCATCGGGTCATGGAGGTCTGAATGGGCACGCACGTTATCAAGATGCCGGACATTGGCGAAGGCATCGCAGAAGTTGAACTCTCGGTCTGGCACGTGAAGGTGGGCGACCTGGTGGTCGAAGACCAGGTCCTGGCCGATGTCATGACCGACAAGGCGATGGTCGACATCCCCTCCCCGGTCCACGGCAAGGTGATTTCCCTGGGCGGTGTGCCCGGCGAAGTGATGGCGGTCGGCAGTATCCTGATCAGCATCGAAGTCGAGGGCGCGGGCAACTTCAAGGAGTCCAGCCAACCCGCGGTGCCTGCCAAGGCGCCAGCGGCTGAACAACCGGCGCCCCAGGCGGCGGCCCCTCAGGTGCAGGCCAAGCCAGCACCAGCGCCCGCCAGCGCTGCCGTCAGCCGTGCCGCCAACCCGGCACCGGTGGCCCGGGATGCCGACGAGCGTCCGCTGGCTTCGCCGGCAGTGCGCAAACACGCGCTCGATGCCGGGATCCAGCTGCGCCTGGTCCAGGGCAGCGGCCCTGCCGGGCGCATCCTGCATGAAGACCTTGACGCCTATCTGGCCCAGGGTTCCCGTGCGGCCTCGACGCCGGCGGCGTATGCCCAGCGCCACGATGAAGAGCAGATCCCGGTGATCGGCATGCGCCGCAAGATCGCCCAGCGCATGCAGGACGCCACCCAGCGTGCCGCCCACTTCAGTTATGTCGAGGAAATCGACGTCACCGCCGTGGAAGAGCTGCGCGCCCACCTCAATGAAAAACACGGCGCCAGCCGCGGCAAGCTGACCTTGCTGCCGTTCCTGGTGCGAGCCATGGTCGTGGCCCTGCGTGACTTCCCGCAGATCAATGCGCGCTACGACGACGAAGCCCAGGTCATCACCCGCCTCGGCGCGGTGCATGTCGGCGTCGCCACCCAGAGCGACATCGGCTTGATGGTGCCGGTGGTCAAGCATGCCGAGGCTCGCAGCCTGTGGGACAGCGCCGCGGAAATCGCGCGCCTGGCCAACGCCGCGCGCACCGGCAAGGCCGCCCGCGATGAGTTGTCCGGTTCGACCATTACCCTGACCAGCCTCGGCGCGTTGGGCGGGATTGTCAGCACACCGGTGCTGAACCTGCCGGAAGTGGCGATTGTCGGGGTCAACAAAATCGTTGAGCGGCCCATGGTCATCAAGGGCCAGGTGGTGATTCGCAAGATGATGAACCTCTCCAGCTCGTTCGATCACCGGGTGGTCGATGGCATGGACGCGGCGCAATTCATCCAGGCCATTCGCGGCCTGCTCGAACAACCCGCCACCCTGTTTGTGGAGTAAGCAATGCAACAGACTCTAAACACCCGGCTGCTGATTATCGGCGGCGGCCCTGGCGGCTATGTGGCGGCGATTCGTGCGGGGCAGCTGGGCATCTCGACCATCCTGGTCGAAGGCCAGGCGCTTGGCGGCACCTGCCTGAACATCGGTTGCATCCCGTCCAAGGCGCTGATTCATGTCGCCGAACAGTTCCACCAGACCCTGCACCACAGCCAGGGCTCGGCCCTGGGGATCAAGGTCGCGACGCCGACCCTGGACATCGGCCAGAGCGTGGAATGGAAAGACGGCATCGTCGATCGCCTGACCACCGGCGTCGCGGCCCTGCTGAAAAAGCACAAGGTGCAGGTGATCCAGGGCTGGGCCAAGGTGATCGACGGCAAGACCGTGGAGATCGAAGGCGCCAATACCCGTATCCAGTGCGAGCACCTGCTGCTGGCCACCGGCTCGAAAAGCGTCAATCTGCCGATGCTGCCGATCGGCGGGCCGATCATTTCTTCCACCGAAGCCCTGGCGCCCAAGGCGCTGCCCAAGCACCTGATCGTGGTCGGCGGCGGCTATATCGGCCTCGAACTGGGGATCGCCTACCGCAAGCTGGGCGCCGAGGTCAGCGTGGTCGAAGCCCAGGATCGGATCCTGCCGGCCTATGACACGGAACTGACCCAACCGGTGGCCGACTCCTTGAAAAAGCTGGGGCTCAAGCTGTACCTCAAGCACAGCGTCGAAGGCTTCGACGCCGCGAAAAACACCCTGCAGGTGCGCGACCCGAATGGCGAAACCCTGCACCTGGACACCGACCAGGTGCTGGTGGCGGTCGGCCGCAAACCCAACACCCAAGGCTGGAACCTGGAGGCGCTGAACCTGGAGATGAACGGCTCGGCGGTCAAGATCGACAACCGCTGCCAGACCAGCATGCGCAACGTCTGGGCCATCGGCGACCTCAGCGGCGAGCCGATGCTGGCCCACCGCGCCATGGCCCAGGGCGAAATGGTTGCCGAGCTGATTGCCGGTGAACACCGGGAATTCAACCCGGCCGCGATCCCGGCGGTGTGCTTCACCGATCCGGAACTGGTGGTGGTCGGCAAGACCCCGGACGAAGCCAAGGCCGCTGGCCTGGATTGCATCGTCTCGAGCTTCCCGTTCGCGGCCAACGGTCGGGCCATGACCCTGGAATCGAAAAGCGGCTTCGTGCGGGTGGTAGCGCGGCGCGACAATCACCTGATTCTCGGCTGGCAAGCGGTGGGCGTCGGCGTGTCCGAGCTGTCCACGGCCTTCGGCCAGTCCCTGGAAATGGGCGCGCGCCTGGAAGACATCGCCGGCACCATCCACGCCCACCCGACCCTGGGCGAGGCGGTGCAGGAAGCGGCGCTGCGGGCTTTGGGACATGCGCTGCATATGTAAGGGGCAGCGCTGCGCCGATTGAACACCGCACAGCACGCTGACATTCCTGTGGCGCCTATCCTGGCCAGCGCAGCCTGACGGCAGCGGCTAGGGGTCGGGATGGCCCAGGGCGGGAATTTGCTCCCGTATTCCGGACAATGGCGAAACGATTCATGAGCAAGCTACGTTTTTTTGCTCCCCTCCCATCGTCCGGGATGCGGTACCCCCCCGGAATGCAGTATTGTTGTGCCCATCCAAAAAAACGTCAGAAACCTTGAGCCGTTCCGACGGTCGTCAAGTGATAGAGGGTGTCATGGGTAACGAAAGCATCAATTGGGACAAGCTGGGTTTTGACTACATCAAGACAGACAAGCGCTATCTGTCGCACTGGCGCAATGGCGAGTGGGACGCAGGCACCCTGACCGAAGATAACGTACTGCACATCAGCGAAGGCTCCACAGCCCTTCACTATGGCCAGCAATGCTTCGAAGGCCTGAAGGCCTACCGCTGCAAGGACGGCTCGATCAACCTGTTCCGTCCCGACCAGAACGCCCTGCGCATGCAGCGCAGCTGCGCCCGTCTGCTGATGCCACATGTTTCCACCGAACAGTTCGTCGAAGCCTGCAAGGCCGTGGTCAAGGCCAACGAGCGTTTCATTCCGCCTTACGGCACCGGCGGCGCGCTGTACCTGCGCCCGTTCGTGATCGGCGTGGGTGACAACATCGGCGTGCGCACCGCACCCGAGTTCATCTTCTCGATCTTCGCCATTCCGGTCGGCGCCTACTTCAAGGGCGGCCTGACCCCGCACAACTTCCTGATCTCCAGCTTCGACCGTGCGGCACCTCAAGGCACTGGCGCGGCCAAGGTCGGTGGCAACTACGCCGCCAGCCTGATGCCAGGTTCGGAAGCCAAGAAGAAAAGCTTCGCCGACTGCATCTACCTGGACCCGATGACCCACTCCAAGATCGAAGAAGTCGGCTCGGCCAACTTCTTCGGGATCACCCACGACAACAAGTTCGTCACGCCGAAGTCGCCTTCGGTGCTGCCAGGCATCACCCGCCTGTCGCTGATCGAACTGGCCAAGAGCCGTCTGGGCCTGGAAGTGGTCGAGGGCGATGTGCTGATCGACAAACTGGCTGACTTCAAGGAAGCCGGTGCCTGCGGTACTGCCGCGGTGATCACGCCGATCGGTGGCATCGAATACAAAGACCAGCTGCACGTGTTCTACAGCGAAAGCGAAGTCGGCCCTGTGACCCAGAAGCTCTACAAAGAGCTGACCGGCGTGCAGACCGGCGACGTTGAAGCGCCAGAAGGCTGGATCGTCAAGGTCTGATCTGACGCTGCACCCAACAGGCCCGCCCTTCATCACTGAACGGCGGGCCTTTTTGGTTTTTGTTGCGGGGCAATGGCAACGATCTATATGATAAGCATTATCATTAATGACCTCCCCTGCCCCGGTATCTCCCCGCCATGCCTTCAAGCGCCCAAGTCAGTGCCTGCGATGTGACCGAGCTGTATCGGCAACAGCACCAATGGTTGAAAAACTGGCTACGCCTGCGGTTGAACTGCTCCCACAGCGCGGCGGACCTGGCCCAGGACACCTTCCTGCGCTTGTTGAACAAGCCTGAGCCGGTGGAGATCCAGGCCCCGCGCAGCTTTCTGACCAAGGTCGCGAAAAGCGTGCTGAGCAATCACTACCGGCGGCAGAAACTGGAACGTGCCTATCTGCAAGCCTTGCAGGCGGTCCCGGAACAGTTGGTCCCCGACCTGGAAACCCAGGCCATCCTCCTCGAAACCCTGTTAGAACTGGACGCCGTGCTCGAACGCCTGGAGCTGCCGGTGCGCAAGGCGTTCCTCTGGTGCCAGCTCGATGGCCTGAGCCTTGGGGAAATTGCCGAGCGCCTGGAGGTTTCCGTGACGACGGTGAAGCGCTACATCGTCAAGGCGGGTGCCCTGTGCATCATGCTCGACGACAGCCTGGACCTGGTTTGAGCCCGCCGCTGCCCACCCGCGCCGGCGCCGAGGCCCAGCCGATTACCGCGGCCATTGCGGAACAGGCGATGCAATGGCAGCTCGACCTGCAGCAGCCGCCCATCAGCGAGGCCACCCTGAGCGCCTGGCGCAACTGGCGCCAGGCCCATCCGCTGCACGAAAAAGCCTGGCTGCGGGCCGAAGCCTTTGCCCAGCGCATGGACCAGGTGCGCCAGCAAGGCCACAGCGCCCTGGCCAGCGCCACCCTGGGCCCGAGCCTGCGCCCCGCCCTCAGCCGCCGCACTGCGCTCAAGCAATTGGGGGTGCTGCTGGCCGTCGGGGCCGGGGCCTGGAATGCCCGGGACCTGGCGCTGGTGCAGGACTGGAGCGCCGACTACAGCACCCGCGTCGGCCAGCAACGCCGCCTGACCCTGGTCGACCAGACCCGGGTCCAGCTCAACACCGACAGCGCCA
This sequence comes from Pseudomonas sp. MF09150, assembly GCF_059862355.1. Lineage (NCBI taxonomy): Bacteria > Pseudomonadati > Pseudomonadota > Gammaproteobacteria > Pseudomonadales > Pseudomonadaceae > Pseudomonas > Pseudomonas sp. MF09150. The sequence goes on from NZ_JCBCUS010000001.1 coordinate 941,845, forward strand.
TCAAGCTGCGCTTCGACCAGGACCTGCGCCGCATCAGTCTGCTGCGTGGGGAAATGCTGGTGACCCTCGACCGCCAGTCCGGCCTGCCACCCCTCAGCGTGGACACCGCCGAGGGCCGCATCGAAACCGTGGCAGCTCGCTTCAATGTGCGCCAGGCCGCCGGCGTCACCCTGCTCGGGGTCTATGAGGGCAGCGTGCAGGTGCAACCGCGCAACCCGGGGCAGCCGGCCCTGACCCTGAACGCGGGCGAGCAGCTGCGCTTCGATCGCCAGGGCCTGCTCTCGCGGCAACCCCAGGGCGCGTCGCAGCCGGCCTGGAGCCAGGGCATGCTGGCGGCCCAGGGCCAACGCCTGGCGGACTTTCTCGAAGAACTGGGGCGCTATCGCCCCGGCCACCTGGGGTGCGATTCGAGTCTGGCCGACCTGCCGGTCTCGGGCACCTTTCCCCTGGCCGATACCGACCGTGTCCTGAATGCGGTGGCCGAGACCCTGCACCTGGAAGTACGCCCCTTCACCCGCTATTGGGTGACCCTCAAGCCCCGCACCCTGGCCGGCTGACATTTATTTTGCTCAAGGGTGGTCCGATTTGCTCGCTCGCGAGACTTAACCCCCAGAACACTGACATTCATGGGGATCCACACATGCAACTCGTCGTACGCAAGGGCCGGGGCTGGCACGTTTCACTCAAGCAAAACCTGGCGGGCGCGGTCGCCCAGGGCCTGGCCTGCATGACCACCGCCAGCGTGGTGCTGCTGGCACCGACCTGGGTCCAGGCCGCCGAACAGGCGCAACAGGATTTCGACATCCCCGCCGGCAGCCTGGCGAGTGCCCTGACCCGCTTTGGCCAGACCGCCCATATCCTGCTGTCGTACCCCACGACCCTGACCGACGGCCAGCAGAGCGCCGGACTCAAAGGGCGTTTTGACATCGACTCGGGGCTGGCCCTGCTGCTCGCCGGCACCGGCCTGCAAGCGACTCGCGACGCCACGGGCAACTACTCGTTGCAGGCGCGCAAAGCCGGCGACAGCAGCCTGGAACTGGGCGCGGTGTCGATTTCCGGCAAGGCGCCGGGGTCGACCACCGAAGGCACCGGCGAGTACACCACCTACTCTTCCAGTAGCTCCACGCGCCTGAACCTGACACCCCGGGAAACCCCGCAGTCGATCACGGTCATGACCCGCCAGCGCCTTGACGACCAGAACCTCAGCACCCTGACCGACACCCTGGAAGCCACCCCCGGGATCATCGTCACCCGCGACGGCCTGGGGGCGGAAACCGACAGCTACTGGTCCCGCGGCTTCGCCATCCAGAACTACGAGATCGACGGCGTGCCGACCAACACCCGCCTCGACAACTACTCCCAGAGCATGGCCATGTACGACCGGGTCGAAGTGGTGCGTGGCGCCACCGGCCTGATCAGCGGCATGGGCAACCCGTCGGCGACCATCAACCTGATCCGCAAGCGCCCGACCCACGAGGCCCAGGCCAGCATCAGTGGCCAGGCCGGGACCTGGGATCGCTACGGCGGCGGCCTCGACGTCTCCGGTCCGCTGACCGACAGCGGCAATGTGCGCGGGCGCCTGGTGGCCGACTACAAGACCGAAAGCGCCTGGGTCGACCGCTTCAAGCAGCAGACACAACTGATGTACGGCATCAGCGAGTTCGACCTCAGCGAAGACACCCTGCTGACCCTGGGCTTCAGCTACCAGCGCACCGATGTCGACTCGCCGCTGCGCACCGGCCTGCCGACGCGCTTCAGCAGTGGCGAACGCACCGACTTCAGTCGCTCGACCAACACCTCGCCGACCTGGTCCTACAACGACCACCAGCAGACCAGCTACTTCGCCTCCATCGAACAGCAACTGGGCAACGGCTGGAGCGGCAAGGTGGAGTTCACCCACGCCGAGAACCAGTTCGACGAGCTGTTCAACTTCGCCATGGGTTCGGTCAACAAGGACGGCAGCGGCCTGACCCAACTGCCGGTGCGTTTCTCCGGCACCCCGCGCCAGGACAACCTCGACCTGTACCTCACCGGCCCCTTCAGCCTGTTCGGCCGCGAGCACGAGTTGATCGGCGGCGTGACCTTGTCCCAGTACAAGGAAAGCACCCCGAGCTGGGGCGGCTGGCGCTATGACTACGCCGGCTCACCGGCCGGCCCCATCGACAATCTGTTCGACTGGGACGGCCATTCGCCCAAGCCCAGCCAGAGCGTGAGCGGCAAGTCGTCGATCGATGAAAACCAGTACGCCGCCTACCTGACCTCGCGCCTGCGCCTGACCGATGACCTGAGCCTGATCCTCGGCAGCCGGGTGATCAATTGGAGCAGCGACACCTCCGACCGTCCATACGGCGGCGACGAAACCAAGGTCAAGCGCGAAGAAAACGGCGTGTTCATCCCTTACGCCGGGGTGGTCTACGACCTCGATGACACCTGGTCGGTGTACGCCAGCTACACCAGCATCTTCAACCCCCAGGCGTCCTGGGTGCGCAGCGAAGACAACAAGCCGCTGGAGCCGATGCAGGGCAAGGGGTATGAGATCGGCGTCAAGGGCAGCCACTTCGACGGCCGCCTGAACTCCAGCCTGGCGCTGTACAAACTGCAGCAGGACAACCTGGCGATCTGGCAGCACGACAACGTCTACAGCGCCGAGCAGGACACCACCTCCAGGGGCGTGGAACTGGAGTTCAACGGCGAACTGGCCGAAGGCTGGCAGGCCTCCGCCGGCTACACCTACTCGGTCACCACCGACGCCGACGACCAGCGGATCGTCACCGGCCTGCCGCGCAACAGCTTCAAGACCTTCACCAGCTATCGCCTGCAAGGCCCGCTGGACAAGCTGACCGTGGGCGGCGGGGTCAACTGGCAGAGCAAGGTCGGCGGCGACCTGCACACCTTCACCCAGGGCAGCTACGCGGTGACCAACCTGATGGCGCGCTACGACATCAGCCGCAACCTCAGTGCCTCCCTTAACGTCAACAACCTGTTCGACCGCACCTACTACAGCAACGCCGGTTCCTACGGTAACTACGGCGCGCCGCGCAACCTGATGACCAGCTTCAAGTACAACTTCTGACCCGCAACGATCGGCAGCGCGCCCAGCGCGCCACCGGCCATTAAAAACCCGCCTTTCGCAGCTGCGATCGGCGGGTTTTTTATGCCGGCGTGGTCTCAGACCACGGTCAGTTGATGGTTGGCGAGCAAGGTGGCCAGGTCCGTGTGCACGTTCTGCAAGGTGGCCAGGGTGGCGCTGCTGTAGGTGCTGGCGCTGCCATCGCGGTCGATGCTGATCACGGTATTGGCCCCGCTCTGGGTCACTTGCAGGTAGTTGCCGATATTGCCGGCACCGGCGCCCAGGGTGGCGACGCCGCCCTGGTAGCTGGCGCTGCCATCGCCGCTGTAGCCCACCAGCAAGGCATGCACGTCCAGGCGTTGGGTGCCGGCGGTGCCCTCCCAGGTGCCGACCTTGAAGCCATTGACGATATCGCTGCCATTGCCCCCGGTGTTGTTCGCCGAAGCCCCGGCCAGCACGTTGTACAGCAGGGTGTCGTGGCCGCCGTGGGTCAGGTTGAAGGTGTCGTTGCCACCCCGGCCCTCGAAGGTGTTGTCGCTGCCGCTGTCGGTGAAGGTGTCGTTGCCCGAGCCCCCGGCCAGGCCTTCGATGTTCTTGAAGGTGGCGGTGTTGAAGCCGGTGTTCTGCGCGGCCGCGTTGCTCAGGTCGATGGTCAGCGCAGTGCTGCCGGCCAGCTTGTAGTCGACGATGTCGGTGCCCAGCGTACTGTTCCAGACCGGGGTGCCGGCGATGGTTTCCCAACCGCCCGAGCCGCTGTAGGTGTTGGTGCCGGGCCCGGCAAAGAACGTGTCGTCATAGCCGCTGCCGACAAAGGTGCCGGTGGTGCTGTCGGTGCTGGCGTCGGCGGTCAATACATAGGCGTGGGTCGCCGCGCCAGGGGTCAGGCCGGTCCAGGTGCTGTTGACCGTTGTACCCCCACCCAGCCCGGCGACCCCGGTGACGCTGCCCTCGCCGCCGTCGATGCCGACAATCGCCGCCTTGACCAGTACTGCGGTGTAGGTCATGGCCGGGTTCAGGCCATAGAAGTCGACGATGCCGCGGTCATCGGTGGTGCCGTAGCCGTACTGGCCATTGAGGATCCGCGTCTCCACCAGGGTGCCGCTGCTGTCGTAGAGGTTGACGGTCTGCGAGACGTAGGTGTTGTGCCCCGCCGGGTCTTCGATCTTCAGGTGCAGGCTGGTGCCGGCGGCGATCACGTTGGGGTTGACCACCAGTACGTCCTGGCCATTGGCGTTGATCAGCAGGTCCTGGGAGCCGTCGTAGTTGAAATCCGCGGCCACCGCACCGGTGATCGAGGTCGCCGTGGCCACGCTGCTCACGCTCAGCAGGGTGCGGCTGAAGGTCGGCGCGGCGCCAATGCTGGCCGTGGTGTTCTGCCAGTACTCGTAGCTGGTCTGCAGTTTCAGAGTCGTACTGTCGGTCAGGTTGTCCTGGAACTCGAACACATCGAGCTTGCCGTCGCCATTCCAGTCGGTATTGAGGGTGACACCGCCGGCCAGGGTGCTGCTGGACAAGGTAGTGGCCAGGGTGAAGTTGCCCGCGCCGTCGCTGGTGTACACGCTGCTGGCGGTGCCCGCGGTACTGGTCTGCCCCAGGAACAGGTCGAGTTTGCCGTCACCGTTGAAATCGGCGACGTCCATGCTCTGGGTGCCGGGCGGGTAACTGGAGGTGTTACCGGCCGATGCGTTCACGTGGTAGAGCACGTTGGTGATGGTTTTCAGAGTGCCCGCCGCCGTGCTCGCGGCCAATGCCGAAACCAGGCCATTGCTGCTGGTCAGCAACACCGTGAGGTTGGTCACCGCACCGCCGAAGCCACCCCAGAATTGCCCCAGCAGATCGACCCGGCCGTCGCCGTTAAGGTCGAACGCCCCTATGTCCTCGTTGATGTTGCCGTTGCTGGTGCTCCCGCTCAGCGGGTCGCTGGTACTCCCCAGGTCATAGCTGGTGAAGGTGCCGTTCTTGTTGTTGAGCTCGTAGACCCCGGAGTTGTCGGTGTACTTGTCGCCGCTGACGAGGTCGATGTAGCCGTCGTTGTTCAAATCGATACCGACCTGCCCGCCCCAAGAGATCAAGGTGCCATAGCTGTAGTTGAGCAGTGTGTAGCTGGCGCCGTTGCCGTTGTTGATGAAGTCGTTGTTGCCCTGGGAGGTATTGGCTTGCTCGGTCATCACCGACAGGTTGCCGCTGCGGTTGATATCCAGCAGTTGCACGCTGCTGACCTTGCCCAGTTGCCCGGTGCCCGAGCCTTCGGTGTACAGCAGGGTGCCCCTGAAATTATTGATGTTGCTGCCATTGCTGGCGAGCTGGGTGTAGATGCTGGTGGCATTGAAGTAGTCGAACAGGCCGTCGTTATTGACGTCGCCCACGGCCATGCCCATGGCACTGATGTTCGAGGTTTCGCCGGTGACCGTGGTGGTCCCGGTGGGCGGCGACAATACCGTCAGTTCATTGGTGCTGTGGTCCTGGACCGCCACCGAGCCGTCACTGTTGAATATCGCCGCGACCACCTCATAGGTGCCGCTGGTCAGGGCATTGGCGTTGGGCACCTGGACGTACCAGGTGTTGTTGGTCGGGTCGACCACCACCGCCCCCGTGGCCGAGCTGTAGGTGACGCCGTTGAGCATCACCTCCAGGTGCATGCCGCTGGCGAGCGCATAGGGGATGGTGCCGCTGATGATCGGCGTGCTGTCGAGGATGCTCTGGGGGTTGATCCCCACCGAGGCACCGGCACTCGAGGACGCCAGGAGCAACTGGTCGTTGCCCAGCAAAGTGGCAAGGTCGGTGACCACGCCGCTGAGGGTCAGCAGGATATTGGAGGCGCCGAAGGTGCCGCTGCCGGTCAGGTCGACCGACACATAACTGTTGCTCCCATCATTGCTGACGCTCAGGTAATTGTTCAGTGCCTGGGAAGCCGCATCGAGCACGAACTTGCCGCTGATGGCGTCCTTGTAGACATAGGCGGTGCCGGTGTAGCCGGACAGCAGGCCACTGAGGTCGATCACATCGGCGGTGGCGCTACTGACCAGATTGCCGACCACAAAACCGCTGGCCAGGTCGCTGCCATTGCCGCCGGTGGCATTGCCGCTGTTGAGCAGGTTGTAGACCAGGGTGGCATGGCCGCCGGTGCTGCCGAGGACGAAGCTGTCGTTGCCGCCACGGCCCTCGAACAGGTTATTGACCAGGGCCGTGGTGCTGGCGGTGAAGGTGTCGTTACCTGAGCCGCCGCGAAGGCCCTCGATGCTGGTGAAGGTTGCGGTGTTGAAGCCGGTGCCCTGGGCAGTCAGGGTATTGAGGTTGACGTTGAGTGCGGTACTGCCGGCCAGCATGAAGTCGACCACGTCCTCGCCACCGCTGGCGCTCCATACCGGCGTGCCGAAGCGCCCATTGCTCCAGCCGCCGGAGCCGTTGTAGCTATCGGTGCCGGCGGTGGCAAAAAAGGTGTCGTTGTAGCCGGTGCCGACGAAGTTGCCGTTGGCGTTGTTGCTGCCGGTCTCGGCCGACAGGACATAGGCGCTGGTGGCCGCGCCCGCGACCAGGCCGGTCCAGCTGGCGTTGACGCTCTCGATGCTGTTCCCTCCTTCGCTTGCCAGCCCGCCGACATCGGCCGATACGCCGCCCAGGTTGCGCAGCAGTACCAGGGTGTAGGTCTGGCTGGCGCTCAGGCCATAGAAGTTGACGATCGACGAGCTGTCATTGGTGTTGCTGCCCGACTGCGGGTTGATCATTTGCGTACCCACCAGCTTGCCGCTGGAGTCGTACAACTGCACGGTGTTGCCGTAGTAGGCGGTCAGGCCGTTGGCATCGAGGAGGCGTAGATGCAGGCTGCTGCCGTACTGCACCACGTTGGTGTTCTGAATCCAGCGGGCGCTGGTGTTGCCGGTGCTGAAGTAGAGCAGGTCCACCGCGCCATCCCAGTTGTAGTCGGCGGCGACCGCACCGCTGACGTTGCTGATGGCGGTGGCCAGGATGCTGGTGGCAAAGGCGGTACCGCTGCCGTTGTTGGTGTAGAGGTTGATCGACGACGAGGCTGCACCGATGTTCGGCAACTCGATCACGTCCATGGCGCCGTCGTGGTTCCAGTACACCGCCAGCGAGGCGCCACCGTTGAGGTTGTCGCCAAAGCCCAGGGGGCTGGCGCTCAGGCTGCCGGCCTGGTTGTTGAAGTACAGGCGGCTTTCGTTGGCGGTGGCCGTGGTGCCGTCCGAGCCGATCAGGCCGGAGTTGAGATACAGGTCCATGTAGCCGTCGCCATTGAAGTCGGCCCAGGTCATGGAAATGGTCTGGGAGTTCTCCACCGGGCTGGCAAACACACCGGCCAGGGTCGCAGTGACGCTGAGGCTGCCGGTGCCGCTGTTGCTCAGCACCACCAGGGTGTTGTTGCTGGCGTAGGCCGGGTTGTTCTGGTGGAACACCAGGTCGACCGTGCCGTTGTTGTTGATATCGACCCCCGACAGTTGCGAATACGGCTGGCCGGTAGTCGAAGAAGCGCCGCCGGTGGCTGGGGTCTGCACGAAGTTGCTGTCCTTGATCAGCACCCCGGCGTTGTTGACCAGCAGTTGCGAGTCGATGCCGCCGGACGCATTGGCATCCCCCGGAAGGGAGGAATCGCCATAGGCCAGGTCGATGTACCCGTCGCCGGTCTTGTCATAGGCCACCACCGTACCGTGCCCGTCATAGACGCCGCCGCTAGCGCCACTGATCTGGAACGCGGTGTAGCTGCTGCCGTTGTAGGTCCAGGACTGCTGACCGTCGGTGTAATTGAAGTCGACGCCCAGCACATCCATGAAGCCGTCGCGGTTGTAGTCAACAAAGGTCACGTTGTTGACCGAGGTGGCGGTGGTGCCGCTGGCCAGGGAGGTGGCGCTGTAGCTGGTCAGCCCCGTGGAGTTGTACACCGACAGGTTGCTGTAGAACTCCCACAGGCCATTGGTACCCAGGGTATAGGCGGTGCCCTTATTTTCAGTGTCACCTGCGGTATTAGCGCCGCCCCAACCGGTGTTGGCCAGGGGCGCATGATCATTGGCGCTGACCACATCGACCTCGGTAGTGGCGCTCAAGCGTGAGCGGTTGCCGGCCGCGTCCACCTGCATCAGGGCCAGGTGATAAGAGCCGGTCGCCAGGCCGCTGGCACTCAGGCTCCAGCTGCCATCGGCGGCCACCGTGGCACTGCCGATCAGGCTGTCGATGCCTTCGGAGTAGACCCCGTCGTTGTTCACGTCGTTGACCAGCAGCACCGTGTCGCCCGCACTGCCGGTGTGGCTTTGCGCGCTGGTAAAGGTCATGGATGTGTTGGTGGTGACATGGTCACCCGGCACCCCGCTGTCATAGGCACTGCCCAATGCGGGTGCCAGCAGACTCTGCACCGGCGCGACGGTATCCACCGTGACCAGTTGCGAGGCGGTGACGCTGCCGATGTTGCCGGCCAGGTTGAAACTGCGCAGTTGATAGGTGACGGAACTGGCGTGGCTGATGGGGTCGAGGTAGCTCCAGGTATGGGTGCCGGTGTTGACCGTGGTGCTGTTCCAGGTGCTGCCGCCGTCGCTGCTGATCTGCAACACGTCGCTGGCCAGCAGCGTGCCGCTGTAGGTACCGGATACGGTGAGCGAGGTGTCGCGGGTCACCAGGTCACTGTTGGTGCCGCTGTTGGTGGTGCTGGCGGTGCCTGCGGCCAGCGCCGAGTTGGTGTCGGTACTGACACTGGACACGGCCAGGGCGGTGACGGCCGGGCCGGTGGTGGAAATCAGCACCGCCTGGGTTCCGGCGCTGCTGGCGTTGCCCGCGCTGTCGACCACCCGCGCCTCAAAGGTGTAGCTGCCGGCCGCCAGGGTATTGCCGGTGTTGTCCAACTGGTAGGTCGTGCCGCTGACCAGGGTTGCGTTCTGCCAGGTGCTGCCGCCGTTGAGCGAGATCTGCAGCACCTCGCCACTGCCCAGGGTGCCGCTGAGCGTGGCGTTGACCAGCAAGGTCTGGTCATTGGTGATGAAGTCGCTGGCACTGGTGCCGGCATCCTGGCTGATGGCGCTGATGGTCGCGGTGGCGGTTGGCGCGACACTGTCGATCACCAGGTTTTGGGTCGCCAGGTTGCCGATATTGCCCGCAGCGTCGATCACCCGAGCCTGCACGCTGTAAGTGCCGTCGGCCATGCTGTTGGCGCTGTTGTTGAAGGTCCAGTTGGTGCCGGTGGTACTGGCGGCCTGCCAGGTGCTGCCGCCGTCGAGGCTGATCTGCACGCTTTCATTGGCCCCCAGGACCGCGCCCAGGCTGCCGTTGAACACCAGGCTGTGGCTGGCGGTGACAAAGTCGCTGCTGCTGGTGCCGCTGTCCGGGCTGACCGAGGTAATGAGAATGCTCTGGGCCGGCGCGCTGATGTCGATGACCAGCGTCTGGTTGGCGGTCAGGCCAATGTTGCCGGCGGTATCGAACACCCGCACCTTGATGTTGTAGCTGCCATCGGGCAACGCGCTGCCGGTGTAGTCGTAGCTCCAGGTGGTGCCGGAAACGCTGGCCACCAGGTAGGTGCTGCCGCCATCGATACTGAACTGCACGCCCTCGCCCGCCGCCAGGGGCGCGCTGAGGGTGCCCTGGAACACCAGGGTGTTGTCGCGGGTGATGAAGTCGCTGGCACTGGCGCCGGTGTCGTTGGTGATCGACACGATGCTGGTGCTGGCAGTGGGCGCCACCGTGTCGACGATGACCGTCTGGCTGGCGCTGTTGCCCAGGTTGCCGGCGCTGTCTATGACCTGGGCAATCACGCTGTAGCTGCCGCTGGCCAGGCTGCTGGCGCTGTTGTCGTAACTCCAGGTGTTGCCGCTGACCAGTGCAGTGCGCCAGGTGCTGCCGCCATCCAGGCTGATGCGCACGCTTTCGCCACTGCCCAGGGCCGCGCCCAGGGTACCGCTGAACACCAGGGTGGTGTCGCTGGTGTTGAAGTCGCTGCTGCTGGTGCCGGTGTCCTGGTTGATGCTGACGATGGCGATGCTTTCGGTTGGCGCAATGGTGTCCACCACCAGCACCTGATTGGCAGTGGCGCCCTGGTTGCCGGCGCCGTCCACCACCCGTGCCTTGAGGTTGTAGACCCCATCGGCCAGCACGCTGGTGCTGTTGTCGTAACTCCAAGTGCTGCCGCTGACCGTGGTGTTGAGCCAGGTGCTGCCGCCGTCCAGGCTGACCTGGGCAATATCGCCGCTGGCCAGGGTGCTGCCCAGGGTGCCGCTGAGCACCAGGGTGTTGTCGCTGGTAATGAAGTCGCCGCTGGTGCCGGTGTCGCTGCTGACTGCGACGATGCTGATGGTTTCACTGGCAGCCGGCGCAGTGGTGTCCACCACCAGGGCGAAGCTGCCCGAGGTGGTGCCCTTGTTGCCGGCGCTGTCGGTAATCGCGGCGGTGTAGCTGTAGGCGCCTTCGGCCAGGGTGCCGAGCTGATAGGACCAGGTACTGCCGCTGACGCTGGCGTTGCCGAGCAAGGTGGCGCCCTGGTAGATCTGCACCAGGTCGCCGGCCTGCAGCCCGCTGACCACACCGTTGAGCTGCGGCGTGGTGTCGTTGGTGCTGCTGCCGCTGCCGAAGTTGCCGATTTGTTGCAGCACGTTATCGGTGTAATTGCTGATGGCAACACTGTTGCCGCTGGTGGGCGCGCTGGTGTCGATCACCACCACCTGGGCGTTGCTCAGGCCGGGATTACCCGCCGTGTCCAGCACCCGGGCCTGGAAGCTGTAGCTGCCATCGGCCAGGACACTGGCGCTGTTGTCGTACTGGTAGGTGCTGCCACTGACCAGGCTCGCGGTGTGCCAGGTGCTGCCGTTGTCCAGAGAGATCTGCAGCGACTCGCCACTGCCCAGGCTGCCATTGAGGGTGGCGTTGACCAGCAGGGTATTGTCGTTGGTGATGAAGTCGCTGGCGCTGGAGCCGCTGTCGTTGCTGATCGCGGTCACCGTGGCCGTGGCACTGGGCGCACTGGTGTCGATTTGCAGCCCATGGCTGACCGGCACGCTGCTATTGCCGGCGCTGTCGATGATGCGCGCCTGCACCGTGTAGCTGCCGTCGGCCAGGACGCTGGCGCTGTTGTCGTAACTCCAGGTGCTGCCGCTGACCGTGGCGCCGACCCAGGTGCTGCCGCCATCCAGGCTCAGTTGCACGCCCTCGCCGCTGGCCAGGGCACTGCCCAGGGTGCCGCCAAAGTTCAGGCGGTTGGCCGAGGTAATGAAGTCGCTGCCGCTGACGCCGGTATCAGGGCTGAGGCTGTTCAGGGTGATGCTCTCGACCGGGGCCGTGCTGTCGATAACCACCGCCTGGCTGCTGGAGGTTCCGGGATTACCGGCAGCGTCCACCACCCGCGCCTGGAAGCTGTAGCTGCCATCGGCCAGGCTGACGCCGCTGTTGTCGTAGCGATAGGTGTTGCCGCTGAGCAGGCTCGCGGTGTGCCAGGTGCTGCCGTTGTCGGTGGAGATCTGCAACTGATCGCCGCTGCCCAGGGTCCCGGAGAGGTTGGCGTTGATCAGCAACGTGTGGTCGCTGGTGAGGTAGTCGCTGGAGCTGGAGCCCGTGTCGCTAGTGATTGCACTGATGCTGGCGGTGGCGCTGGGGGCCGTGGTGTCGATCACTACATTCTGGCTGCTGATCGCACCGATGTTGCCAGCCGCGTCGACGACGCGGGTCTGGAAGCTGTAGCTGCCATCCGTCAGGCTGGTGCCCGTGGCATCGTACTCATAGGTACTGCCGCTGAGCAGGCCACTGTTGTGCCAGGTCGCGCCGCCATCGATGGAAATCTGCAGCGATTCTCCAACCCCCAGGGTGCCGCTCAATGTGGCATCGACCAGCAGGGTGCTGTCGTTGGTGATGAAGTCAGTGGCGCTGCTGCCGCTGTCGTGGCTGATGGCACTGATGCTGCTGGTGGCGCTGGGCGCGCTGCTGTCGATCAGCAGGTTCTGACTGGCCTCCTGGCCGATATTGCCGGCGGTGTCCACCACCCGGGCGAGCAAGGTGTAGCTGCCATCGGCCATGGCATTGCCGCTGTTGTCATAACTCCAGCCTGTACCGCTGACACTGGTACTGACCCAGGTCCCCCCGCCGTCGAGGCTCAATTGCACGCCCTCGCCCGCAGCCAATGCCGTGCCCAGGGTGCCACTGAAGACCAGGGTGTGATCACTGGTAATGAAGTCGCTGGCGCTGCTGCCGGTGTCGCTGCTGACGGAGGTGATGGCGAGGGTTTCGCTGGCCGCCGGGGCCGTGGTGTCGATACGCAGGGTGTCGCTGGTGGTCTGCTCGACGTTGCCAAAATCGTCGATGATCCGGGCTTGCATGGCATAGCTGCCATCGGCCAGGGTCTGGGCCGTGTTGTCGTAGCTCCAACTGGTGCCGAGGCTGGTGCCGGTGTGCCAACTGGTTCCGCCGTCCAGGCTGACCTCTACATGCTGGTTGGCCGCCAGGGGCGAACCCAGGTCGCCGGAAATGATCAGCGTCGGGTCGTTGGTCACGAAGTCCTGATTGCTCAAGCCACTGTCATTGCTGATGGTAAGGATTTCGATCAGGTTGCCGCTGGCCGCGCTGCTGTCGATGACCACGGTCTGGGCCGCCAGGCTGCCGACGTTGCCGGCGGCGTCGATGACCCGGACAAATACGGTGTAGGTGTCGTCAGGCAACACATTGGCGGTGTTGTCGTAGGTCCAGCCCGCGCCATTGACCTCGGTAGCGTGCCAGGTGCTGCCGCCGTCGAGGCTGATCTGCACGCTCTCACCGGTGGGCAGGTTGGTGCTGAGGGTGCCGAAGAACATCAGCGTGCTGTCGTTGGTCTGGAAGTCGTTGCCGCTGATCCCGCTGTCCTGGGAGATCGAATCGATACTGACCAGCGCGGTCGGCGCGGTGGTGTCGACCACCAGGTTGTGGTTGGCAACCTGGCCGACGTTTCCGGCGGCATCCACCACCCGGGCCTGCAGGGTGTAGCTGCCATCGGCCAGGGTGCTGGCGCTGTTGTCGTAGCTCCAGCTGCTGCCGCTGACGCTGGCGTTGAACCAGGTGCTGCCGCCATCCAGGCTCAGTTGCACGCCCTCGCCGCTGGCCAGGGGGGTGCCCAGGCTGCCGCTGATCAGCAAGGTGTTGTCGCTGGTGACAAAGTCGCTGCCACTGCTGCCGGTGTCGCCGCTGATGGCGGTAATTGCCAGGGTTTCACTGGCGCTTGGCGCCGTGGTGTCCAGGGTCAGACTGAAGTTGCCAGAAGCCGTACCGAGGTTGCCGGCGCTGTCGACGATCACCGCGTGATAGGTCGTGCTGCCTTCGGTCAGGCCGCTCAGTTGGTAGGTCCAGGTGCCAGCGCTGATGCTGGCGGTGCCGAGCAGGGTGCTGCCTTGGTAGACCTGCACGCTGTCGCCGCTGTTCAAGCCGCTGACCGTACCGTTGAGCAACGGCGTGCTGTCGTTGGTAAAGGTGCCGTCGCCGAAGCTGCCGACCTGGGGCGCAACATTGTCGGTGTAACTGACAATGGCCAGGCTGTTGCCGCTGGTGGGCGGCGTGGTATCGACCACCAGGGTCTGGCTGGCCAGGCTGCCGACATTGCCGGCCAGGTCTATCACCCGCGCCTGCAAGGCGTGGTTGCCATCGGCCAGGACATTGCCGGTGTTGTCGTAGCTCCACTGGGTGCCGCTGCTGCTGGCCGCCAGCCAGGTGCTGCCGCCGTCGAGGCTGATCTGTACCGACTCGCCGCTGCCCAGCGCCGAGCCCAGAGTGCCGCCGAGCACCAGGGTCGGGTCATTGGTGATGAAGTCACTGGCGCTGAGGCCCGTGTCCTGACTGACGGTGTCGATGCTGATACTGGCCGTCGGCACGCTGGTGTCGATCAGCACATCCTGGCTGCTGACCGGGCCTTTGTTGCCGGCGGCATCCAGGACCCAGGCCTGGGCATGGTAGGTGCCGTCGGCCAGGGCCGTGCCGGTCAGGTCCAGGCTCCAGGTGGTGCCGACCACAGTGGCGGTGGCCGGGTTGAGCCCGCCATTGAGCGCCAGTTGCACGGTCTCGCCAACGCCCAGCGGGGCACTCAGGGTGCCGCTGATCAGCAGCGTGTTGTCGTCGGTGATGAAGTCGCTGGCACTGGCCCCGGTGTCGCTGCTGATGCTGCCGATCACCAGCCCCTGGGTCGGCGCGCTGGTGTCCACCGTCAGGCTGAAGCTCGACGATTGGGTGCCGAGGTTGCCCGCCGCATCGCTGATGGCCGCGTGCAAGCTGTAGCTGCCCTGGGCCAGGGTCGGCAGGCCATAGGTCCAGACGCCACCGGTGACCGTGGCATTGCCCAGCAGCGTGGCGCCTTGATAGATCTGCACGCTGTCGCCGCTGTTCAGTCCGCTGACCGTGCCGTTGAGCAGCGGCGTGGTGTCGTTGGTGCTGCTGCCATCGCCGAAGTTGCCGACCTGGGGCGCTACGTCGTCGGTGTAACTGCTGATGCTGACGCTGTTGCCAGTCAATGGCGCGCCCGTGTCGATCACCACGGTCTGGCTGGCCAGCGGGCTGGTGTTGCCGGCGAGGTCGGTGACCCGTGCGGCAAACTGATAGGTACCGTCAGACAGGACCTGGCTGCTGTTGTCCAGGGCATAAGTGCTGCCGCTCACCAGGCTCGCCGTCTGCCAGGTGCTGCCGCCGTCCAGGCTGATCTGCACCTGTTCGTTGCTGGCCAGGGTACCGTTGAGGTGGGCGTTGATCACCAGGGTGTTGTCGGCGGTGATGAAATCGCTGGCACTGCTCCCGGTGTCGCCGCTGATGGCCGTGATGCTGGCCGTGGCGGTCGGCGCCAGGCTGTCGATCTGCACCAACTGGCTGGCGCTCTGGCCGATATTGCCGGCGCTGTCGATCACCTGCACCTGAATGCTGTAGCTGCCATCGGCCAGGTTCTGCGCGGTGTTGTCATAGCTCCAGTTGGTGCCACTGACGGTGGCGCTGCTCCAACTGACGCCACCGTCCAGGCTGATCCGTACCCCCTCTCCCGCCGTCAGTGGCGCCCCCAGGCTGCCGTTGAACAGCAGCAGGTGGTCATTGGTGATGAAGTCATTGCCGTTGTCGCCGCTGTCGCGGGTAATCGCCAGGATCGAAATGCTTTCACTGGCCGCTGGCGGCGTGGTGTCGACCACCAGGGTCTGGCTGGTGATTTGGCCGATATTGCCGGCCGTGTCGATCACCTGAACCTGCACTGCGTAAGTGCCATCGGCCAGGGTGTTGGCGCTGTTGTCATAACTCCAGGTGCTGCCGCTGGTGTTGGCGGTGACCCAGGTCACGCCGTTATCGAGGCTGATCTGCACCGATTCGTTGCTGGCCAGCGGCGCGCCGAGGCTGCCGTTGAACACCAGGGTTGGATCACTGGTATTGAAGTCTGTGGCACTGGCGCCGGTGTCGCTGTTGATCGCGGTGATGAGCACGGTTTCGCTGGCGCTGGGCGCGCTGCTGTCGATCACCAGGGCCTGGCTGGCGCTCTGACCGATATTGCCCGCCAGGTCGATCACCCGTACCTGCACCGTGTAATTGCCATCGGGCAACGATTGCCCGGTGCCGTCGTAACTCCAGCTGGTGCCGGAGACCTGGGCGTCATGCCAGGTGGCGCCGCCATCGGTACTCAGTTGCACGCCCTCGCCGTTGGGCAGTGTCAGGCCCAGGCTGCCGCGATACAGCAGGGTGTGATCGCTGGTGATGAAGTCGCTGGCGCTGGCGCCGGTATCGCGCGCGATCGAATCGATGCTCAGGGTCTCTCCCGCCAGCGGCGCGGTGCTGTCGATGACCACGCTCTGGCTGGCGCTCTGCCCGAGGTTGCCGGCGCTGTCGATCACCTGCACCTGCACACTGTAGGTGCCATCGGCCAGGGCATTGGCACTGTTGTCAAAACTCCACTGGGTGCCGCTGACACTGGCGCTCTGCCACGTGGCGCCACCGTCCAGGCTGATGCGCACGCCCTCGCCCACCGCCAGCGCCGTGCCCAGGTTGCCGTTGAACACCAGGCTATTGTCGCTGGTGATGAAGTCGCTATTGCTGATGCCGCTGTCGGTGGTGATCGAGGCCAGGGTGATGGTTTCACTGGCCAGCGGCGCGCGGGTATCGACCACCAGGCTCTGGCTGGCGGTCTGGCCGATATTGCCGGCGGTATCGATCACTTGGACCTGCACGCTGTACGTGCCATCGGCCAGGTTGTTCGCCGTATTGTCGTAGCTCCAGGAGTTGCCGCTGACCGTTGCGTCATGCCAGGTGCTGCCGCCGTCCAGGCTCAGGCGCACGCCCTCGCCCGCCGCCAGGCTGCTGCCGAGGTTGCCGTTGAACAACAGGGTGCTGTCGTTGGTGATGAAGTCGCTGCTACTGCTGCCGCTGTCGCTGCTGATCGAGGCGATGGTGATGGTCTCACCGGCCGCCGGTGGCGTGCTGTCGATCAGCACATTCTGGCTGGCGCGCTGGCCGATATTGCCGGCGCTATCGATGACCTGCACCTGCACGTTGTAGGTGCCGTCGGCCAGGGTATTGGCGCTGTTATCAAAACTCCAGGCGGTGCCACTGACGGCCGCCGCGTGCCAGGTGACGCCGCCGTCCAGGCTGATGCGCACCGACTCATCCGGACTCAGGGCCGCGCCCAGGCCACCGTTGAACACCAGGCTGCTGTCGCTGGTGATGAAGTCGGAGGCACTGGCACCGGTGTCCGTGACGATCGAGATAATGGTGACCGTCTCGCTGGACGCCGGTGGCGTGGTGTCGATCACCAGCGCCTGGCTCGCGCTTTGACCGATATTGCCTGCCGTATCAACCACCTGAACCTGCACGGTGTAAGTGCCATCGGCCAGGGTGCTGGCGCTGTTGTCGTAGCTCCAGTTCGTGCCGCTGACCGTCGCGACTTGCCAGGAGGTTCCGCCATCCAGGCTGATGCGCACGCCTTCATCCACCGCCAGGGCCGTGCCCAGGGTGCCGCTGAATATCAAGGTGTTGTCGCCGGTGATGAAGTCGCTGCTACTGCTCCCGGTATCGCTGGTAATCGATGCGATGGCGATGGTTTCACTGGCCGCCGGGGCGCTGCTGTCGATCACCAGGGGCTGGCTGGCGGTCTGGCCGATATTGCCGGCGCTGTCGATCACCCGCAGCTCAATGGTATAGGTGCCGTCAGGCAGCGGCTGGCCGATACCGTCATAGCTCCAACTGGCGCCGGAGAGCGTCGCGTCGTTCCAGGTGACGCCACCATCGACGCTCAGTTGCACACCCTCGCCACTGGGCAGCGCCGTGGCGAGATTGCCGAAGTAAAACAGACCGTGGTCGCTGGTAATGAAATCGCTGGCGCTGATCCCGGTGTCGAGGAAAATCCCGGCGATACTCACCGTCTCGCTGGCCGCTGGCGCCTGGGTATCGACCACCACCGTCTGGCTGGCGCTTTGGCCAAGGTTGCCGGCACTGTCGACCACCTGCACCAGCAGGTGGTAGGTGCCATCGGGAACCGCAATGGCGCTGTTGTCATAACTCCACTGGGTGCCACTGACAGCGGCCGCGTGCCAGGTCAGGCCGTAATCCAGGCTGAGGTAAACCCCCTCGCCCGCCGCCAGGGCCGTACCGAGGCTGCCACTGAGCACCAGGGTGTTATCACCGGTGATGAAGTCGCTGCTGCTGACGCCGGTGTCGGTGGTGATGGCATCGATGCTGATGGTTTCACTGGCGACCGGAGGCGTGCTGTCGATCTGCACATTTTGGCTCGCACTCTGGCCAATATTGCCGGCGGTATCGATCACCTGCACCTGCACCGCATAAATGCCATCGGCCAGGGTGTTGCTGGTGTTGTCGTAGCTCCAGGCGGTGCCGCTGACCGCCGCGTCATGCCAGGTAGCGCCGCCGTCCAGGCTGATACGCACACCCTCGCCCGCTGCCAGGGCAGTGCCCAGGGTGCCGTTGAGCACCAAGGTGTTGTCGCTGGTAATGAAGTCGCTGCTGCTGGCGCCGCTGTCGGTGGTGATGGCGTCGAGGCTGATGGTTTCACTGGCGCTGGGGGTCGAGGTGTCGATCACCACGGCCTGGGTGCCGGTCGGGCTGGGGTTGCCTGCCGCGTTGATGACCCGGGCTTCGAACAGGTAGCTGCCGTCGGCCAGGGCGCTGGCGGTATTGTCGAAGGCAAAGGTACTGCCGCTGACCAGCGCCGCGTCGTGCCAGGTGGCGCCGCCGTCCAGCGAGATCTGCACCTTGTCGCCCAGGCCGGGGTTGAGTGTTCCGGTCAGGGTCGCGCTGACCACCAGGCTGGAGTCGCTGGTCAGGTAATCGCTGGTGCTGCTGCCGGTGTCCGAAGTCACGGCACTGATGGCGGCGGTCGCCGTCGGCAGCAAGGTGTCGACATAGGGTGCGCTGGTGGACGCGCTGCTATTGCCGGCGGCATCGGTGGCGATGGCGCTCAGGCTGCCGCTGATCTGCGGTGTGCCCGAGGTGGTGGTGTAATGCCCGGTCCCGTCGACCAGCGCGGTGCTGGTGCTGCCGTCGGGGTAAGTGATGGTCACCGAACTGCCCGCCTCCGCCGTGCCGGAAACGCTCAAGGTGCCGTCAGGATTGGCGCTGACACTCTGGCTCGGCGCCAGGGGTGGCGCAGTGTCGATGTAGCCGGAGGTGGTGGAGGCGCTGGTATTGCCTGCGGCATCGGTGGCACTGACCGCCACACTGCCGCTGGTTTGCGGCGTGCCCGACGTGGTGCTGTAGTGGCCCGTGGCATCGACCAGAGCCGTGCCCGAGGTGCCATCGGGGTAGGTGACGCTGACCGTACTGCCGGGTTCCGCCGTACCGCTGACTGTCAGCGTGCCGTCCGGGTTGCTGGAGATACTTTCGCCCGGTGCTAGTGGCGCGGTGGTATCGATATAGCTACTGGCGTCCGCGGCACTGGTATTACCCGCGGCATCGGTCGCGGTGACGCTTACCGTGCCGCTGGTCTGCACGGTACTGGAGCTGGTGCTGTAGTGCCCCGAGGCATCGACCAGCGCCGTGCCCGAGGTGCCATCGGGGTAAGTAACGTTTATCGTGCTGCCCGGTTCGCCACTGCCGGCCACCGTCAGCGTGCCATCAGGGTGGGTGGTGAGGGTCTGGCTGGGCGCTTGCGGCGCCGTGGTATCGGTGTAGGCGCTGGTGGTCGGCGAGCTGGTATTGCCCGCCACATCGGTGGCGCTGACCGACACATTGCCGCTGCTTTGCGCCGTGGTCGAGGTGGCGCTGTAGTGCCCGGTGGCATCGACCAGCGCTGTACCCGAAGTGCCATCGGGGTAGGTGACGCTGACCGTGCTGCCAGCTTCCGCCGTTCCGCTGACTGTCAGCGTGCCGTCCGGGTTGCTGGAGACGCCCTCGCTCGGTGCCTGTGGCGCAGTGGTGTCGGTATAGGTACTGACCGCTGCCGCGCTGGTATTACCGGCAGCATCGGTTGCGGTGACGCTCACCGCGCCACTGGTCTGCACGGTACTGGAGCCGGTGCTGTAATGCCCGCTGGCATCGGCAACCACGGTGCTTGAACTGCCATCGGCGTAGGTCACCGTCACCGTACTGCCCGGCTCGGAGCTGCCGGAAACCGTCAGCGTGCCATCAGGATTGGTGGTGAGGGTCTGGCTAGGCATTTGTGGAGCGTTGGTATCGGTATAGACGCCGGTGCTCGGCGCACTGGCATTGCCCGCCGCATCCGTCGCGATAACGCTCACGCTACCGCTGCTCTGTACCGTGCTGGAAACACTGCTGTAGTGCCCCGACGCATCGGCGACCACGCTGTTTGAGCTGCCATCGGCGTAGGTCACCGTCACCGTGCTGCCCGGCTCAGCAGTGCCGGTGATCGCCAGCGTGCCGTCGGGATTGGCCGTGATGGTTTGAGTCGGAGATTGCGGGGCCGTGGTGTCGGTATAGACGCTGGTGGTCGCGGCGCTGGTATTGCCCGCCGCATCCGTTGCTGTGGCGCTGACGCTGCCGCTGCTCTGCACCGTGCTGGAACCGGTGCTGTAGTGCCCCGAGGCGTCGGCGACAACGGCGCTTGTACTGCCGTCGGCATAGGTCACCGTCACCGTGCTGCCCGGCTCCGCCGTGCCGCTTACCGTCAGCGTGCCGTCGGGGTTGGCCGTGACGGTTTCAGCCGGAGATTGCGGGGCGCTGGTATCGGTATAGACGCTGGTGCTTGGCCCACTGGCATTGCCGGCCGCATCCGTCGCGGTAACGCTCACGCTACCGCTGCCCTGTACCGTGCTGGAGCCGGTGCTGTAGTGCCCGGACGTATCGGCAACCACGGTGCTTGAGCTGCCATCGGCGTAGGTCACCGTCACCGTGCTACCCGGCTCCGCAGTGCCGGTCACCGCCAGCGTACCGTCGGGGTTGGCAGCGATGGTTTGAGTCGGAACTTGCGGTGCGCTGGTATCGGTATAGGTGCTGACGTCCGTTGCGCTGGTATTGCCCGCCACATCGGTGGCACTGACCGACACATTGCCGCTGCTTTGCGGGGTGCTCGAGGTGGTGCTGTAGTGCCCCGAGGCATCGACCAGTGCCGTGCCCGAGGTGCCATCGGGGTAGGTGACGTTTATCGTGCTGCCAGGTTCCCCGGTACCACTGACCATCAGCGTGCCGTCCGGGTTGCTGGAAACGCTTTCAATCGGTGCTTGTGGCGCGGTGGTATCGGCATAGCTGCTGGCATCCGCTGCGCTGGTATTACCCGCGGCATCGGTCGCGGTGACACTCACCGTGCCGCTGGTCTGCACGGTACTGGAGCCGGTGCTGTAGTGCCCGGTGGCGTCGGCGACCACGGTGCTGGAACTGCCATCGGCATAGGTCACCGTCACCGTACTGCCCGGTTCGGCGCTGCCGGAAACCGTCAGCGTGCCATCAGGATGGGTGGTGAGGGTCTGGCTGGGCGCTTGCGGCGCCGTGGTGTCGACATAGGTACTGGTAGTCGCCGTGCTGCTATTGCCCGCCGCATCAGTCGCGGTGACGCTCACGCTGCCACTGCCTTGGACCGTGCTGGAACTGGTGCTGTAGTGCCCCGCCGCATCGGCGACCACGCTGCTTGAGCTGCCATCGGCGTAGGTCACCGTCACCGTGCTGCCCGGTTCTGCCGTGCCCGTTACCGTCAGCGTGCCATCGGGGTTGGCCGTGAAGGTTTGAGTCGGAGATTGCGGGGCGCTGGTGTCGGTATAGGTGCCGGTGGTCGCGGTGCTGGTATTACCTGCCGCATCGGTACTGGTGGTGGTGACGCTGCCATCGCCTTGTACCGTGCTGGAGCTGGCGCTGTAGTGCCCCGAGGCATCGGCAACCACGGTGCTTGAGCTGCCATCGGGGTAGGTCACCACCACTGTGCTGCCCGGTTCCGCATGGCCGGTTACCGTCAGCGTGCCGTTAGGGTTGGCCGTCACGGTTTCAGTCGCAGGTTGCGGAGCGACCGTGTCAGTGAAGACGCTGGTGGTCGCGGTGCTGGTGTTGCCCGACACATCGGTCGCGGTGACGCTCACGTTGCCGCTGCTTTGGACCGTGTTGGAACTGGTGCTGTAGTGCCCCGTGGCATCGGCGACCACGGTGCTTGAGCTGCCGTCGGCGTAGGTCACTTTCACCGTACTGCCAGGTTCTGCCGTGCCCGTGACCGTCAACGTGCCATCGGGGTTGGCGCTGACGGTTTGAGTGGGTGGTTGCGGCGCCGAGGTATCGACATAACCGGTCGTGGCCGAAGTGCTGCTATGGCCACTGCTGTCCGTGCTCTGCGCACTGACCGGGCCCGACGGCTGATTGGGCCCGGAGGTAACGCTGAAGTGGCCATCGCTGCCCACCAGCACGCTACTGGAACTGCCATCCGGGTAGGTCACCCGTACTGTGCTGCCGGCGGGCGCCGTACCAGCCACGGTCAACCCGCCGTCGGCATTGCCTTCCACACTGAACACAGGCGCCGCAAGGGGCTCCGGGCCCTGCGCTGCCGGGTGTTTGTTGCTGCTGGCATTACGCCCCGCGAGCGCGGCGGCACCGGCCCCGGCCAATGCCAGCCCACCGACGATCCAGGCCAGGGTCGACAGATCGAAATGGGCGTAGACCAGCAACGGATCAATCGAGTCGATGGGCACAAATCGCGCGCTCACCAGGCCATCGTCGACCGACTCCATCTGCAACAACTGTTTGCCGTCCTGCAGCACCAGTTGGTTTTGCTGAGGCCCCTGGGCTGGGAAAAACCCGTGAACCTTGATCACCGCTCCGGATGCCAGGGTCAAGTTCAGGCTGTCGCCTTCACGCACCACCTGGTGCAGCTCACTGCGTTTGCCTGTCAGGCGGATAACCGACGGCCCGTGCAACGACACTTCCTGCCCGACCACCGACAGCTGTTTTTGAGTGGCTTTATCGATAATGGAAATTGACATGTCCACTGGATCTACCTCGTTGCAATAAGGGCTTAACAGCACTTGAAGTTGAGGTAAACGTAGCAACGGCGGCTGCACTATCACGGCGTACGTGACAATTGTTCACAAACAGGAAAACATCATGAAAGTTCGGCAACTCCAACAACACCCGTCTTTTTATACGAGTCGACCATAAACTAAAGTTATCGAACAATAACCCATTCAAATAGATATAACCCAGCAGAGCAACCCTCTTAAAAACACCAACAACAATAAATAAATCAATAAAATTCAAATAGTTAATAAAATCAATCCGACCGACATAATTCCACCGGATCAATTGTCAACAATTGACACACAACCCCATGCACGCTCAAACGAGGTGCTAGCCTCGGTCCGGCACATAAACCCACCGATCACTTACGAACCACGCTGAACATGCCGCTTATCCAGGATACAAATACCGTAAATATCCGGACAACCTATTGAAAGTTATCTATTCCGCACCGTACCAAATCGATCACTTTCCTTATTAGCCGGCACCCGCAAGTGCATGTTTAGTTATTGACCAGGACATCGGAGCATATGCCCAGACTGCACTACTGGCCCCTCGGCTTATTACTCGCTAGTGTCTGCGATACGCCTGCCCAGGCAATACAAGCCAACCTGCCATGGTTGTCGCAGGGTCCCTCGAGGACGGTCCAGACACCAGGCGCGCAGGCGCTGGCGACCGAGCTGGGACAAGACGCCCCTGCCCTCCAACCCTTGACCTTCAACACGCTGCCAGCGGCGACCCTGGGCCTGTTCGAAGCTGTCGCCATCGCCGTCAGCCGTCACCCTTCGATCATTTCCGCGGTCAGTGCCATCGAGCAGCAGCAAGGCCAGGTCGATGTGGCCAGGGCCGGTTACTACCCCAAGGTCAATGCCGGGATGAACTCCGGGCGCGTCAACACCTATGGCTATGGCCAGGTGGCGACGATGTCGCTGTCGCAGATGCTGCATGACTTCGGCAAGGTCGAGGGCTCGGTGACCCAGGCCCAGGGCCAGGTGTTCAAACAACAGGCGCTGCTGCTCAAACAGGTCGACAGCATCGCCGGGCAGACCGCCGAGGCCATCCTTGAAGTGCATCGGCAACAGAGCCTGCTGCAGATCGCCCGGGACCAGGTGGTCGCGGTCGAGGATGTGCTGCAGCGGGTCAAGCTGCGGGCCGACTCCGGGCTGACGCCGCAGTCGGACTTCATCCAGGCCACCACGCGCCTGCAAAGCGCCCAGGCCAACAGCCAGCAAGTGGGCACCTCGCTCAATCAATGGCGGGCGCGCCTGAAAACCCTGGTTGGCGCCGCGCTGCCGGCCAGGGTCGCCGATTTGCCGCCGGACCTGGAGCGCCTGGCCCAACTCGACACCCCACCCGACTACGGCTTGCTGCCCGATGTGCTGGCCGCCGAGGCGGATCGTCGCTCGGCCTACGGGCAACTGCAAAACGCCAAGGCCCAGCGCTATCCAACCCTGGCCCTGGAGGCCACGGCGAACCAGGCCCTCAGCGGCACCAACCCGAACAACGGGATCCGCCACGGCAGCTACAACACCCTGACCCTGACCGGCTCCATGGCGTTGTACGAAGGGGGGGCGATCTCGGCTCAGGTCCGAGGCGCCAACGCCGCCATCGAGCATGCCGAATCCACCATCAACGAAAGCCGCCTGACGGCCGAAGACGCCCTGCTGCGCGCCCATGAACTGGCAATCGGGGCCCGGGCCAGGCTCGGCATCCTCGCGCAACGCATGGCCAGCATGAGTGAAACCCGTGCGCTGTACCGCGAGCAGTACAGCGTCGGCACGCGCTCGGTGCTCGACCTGCTCAACGCCGAGCAGGAGGTCTACCAGGCCGCCGCCGACCAGGAAACCGCGCGCCATGATTTCTGGCTGGGCCTGATCACCTACATCGGCGCGGCTGGCCGCAGTCGCCAGGCCTATGGCCTGGACACCCCACCTACCGCACAGGGCGAAAACCACCCATGAACAACGCCGCAGCCTACCAACCCTGGCTCGAAGCCATGCTCAACATCGCCCGGTTCTACCGCATGGACGTCTCCGAAGAAACCGTGCGCGTCTCCCTCGCCTGGGAGCATGGCAACGACCCGGATGCGCTGCTGCGGCGCATGGCCGGGCAAATGGGGCTGATCTTGCGGTTCGAGGCGTTCTCCGAGGCGGCGCTCGACCCCTGGCGCCTGCCACTGGCGGTGGAACTCGACGACGGGCAGGTGGCGATCATCGACAAGGCCGACACCGCGGGCAATATCAGCGTGCTGAAAAGCGGCGAACAGGGTCTGTTCATCAACCTGCGGCTCGGCCAGTTGCGCGAGCGCGCCGTGCGGGTGGCGATCCTGCGCCCGGAATCGTCGGTTGACGACGCCCGGGTCGACGACTACATCAAGCCCTACCGCCCCGACTGGTTCTGGCGCATCGCCCTGCGTGACTGGAAGCGTTACGGCGACGTGCTGCTGGCGGCAACTGTGGCCAACATCCTGGCCCTGGCCGGGGTGATTTTTTCCATGCAGGTCTACGACCGCGTCATACCCGCCCAATCGGAACCGACCTTGTGGGTCCTGTTTATCGGGGTGCTGCTGGCGATCGGCTTCGAGTTCCTGTTGCGCATGGCCCGTTCGAAGGTCGCCGACATGATCGGCAAGCGCGCCGACCTGAAAATCACCGACCAGGTCTTCGGCCATGCCCTGCGCCTGCGCAATGATGTCCGCTCCAAGTCCACCGGGACCTTCATCGCGCAGATTCGCGAGCTGGAACAAGTGCGCGAACTGATCACCTCGACCACCCTCGGCGCCATCACCGACCTGCCCTTTGTCCTGTTGTTTTTGGTGATCCTCTACCTCACCGGCGGGCCCTTGGTGTACGTGGCCCTGGCCGCTCTGCCGCTGCTGATCCTGCCCGGGCTGCTGGTGCAGAAACCCCTGGCCCGGCTCTCGGCCGAGGGCATGCGCGAGGCGGCGTTGCGCAACGCCTTGCTGGTGGAAGCGGTGCAAGGCATCGAAGACATCAAGCTGCTGCGCGCCGAACCGCGTTTTCAGAATCAGTGGAACCAGATGCACGCCGTTGCAGCGGATATCGCCATCAAGCAACGGCAACTGACCAACCTGCTGCTGACCTGGACCCAGGAGCTGCAAAGCCTGGTCTACGTCACGGTGCTGCTGGCGGGCTGCTACCTGGTGATGCGCGGCGAAATGACCACCGGCGCCCTGGTCGGTTCTTCGATCCTGGCCTCGCGGATGATGGCGCCCCTGGCGCAGATTTCCGGGATCTTCGCCCGCTGGCAACAGGCCCGCGTCGCCCGCCAGGGCCTGGACGAACTGATGAAACGCCCGGTGGACCAGCCCGAACGCTCGCGGCGGGTGCACCGTCCCTTGCTGCGTGGGCGCTTCACCCTCAAGGACGTGCAGTTTCGCTACAGCGAAAAGGACAAGCAGCCGGCACTGGATATCCAGCACCTGAATATTCACGCCGGCGAGCGCGTGGCGATTCTCGGGCGCAATGGCGCCGGCAAATCGAGCCTGCTGCAATTACTCGCCGGCCTGCACCTGCCGCAACAGGGGAACGTGGTCCTGGACGGCCTGGAACTGAACCAGATCGACCCGGCAGACGTACGCCGCGATATTGGCCTGCTGACCCAGAACTCGCGGCTGTTCTTTGGCTCGATCCGCGACAACCTGACCCTCGGCCGGCCCATGGCCAGCGACGCCGAAATCCTCCAGGCCCTGACCCTGAGCGGCGCCCTGGCACTGGTGCAATCCCAGGAAGGCGGCCTGGACTACCTGATCCTCGAAGGGGGCATCGGCCTTTCCGGTGGCCAGAAACAAGCCCTGCTCCTGGCCCGGACGCTGCTGCGCGAACCCAACACGCTGCTGCTCGACGAACCCACCGCGACCCTCGACGAAGTCAGCGAGCGCCAGGTACTGGAACAACTGACGCCCTGGCTCGATGGCCGCACGCTGGTGGTGGCCACCCATCGCCTGGCGGTGCTGCAGTGGGTCGATCGGGTGCTGGTGATCGATGCCGGGCGCATCGTCATGGACGGCACCAAGGAACAGGTGCTGGCCCACTTCGGCAATCAATGACTGTCTTAACTTTCCCTGTGTGAGCGAACCTCTGCCATGCCTCATTCAATGCCGATCGGACCGCATCAGGTCGATCCCCCCAAACCCTTCCCACACGTCACCGACACCCTGCCGGCGGACGGCTTCAACCGCTCCGAACAGGAGCTTCCGGGGGCTTCGCGGTTGATCGCCTGCCTGGCGCTGGCGGTCCTGGCTTTCGGCCTGTGGGCCTGGTACTTCGAGATCGACGAGGTGTCCAGCGGCACCGGCAAAGTGATCGCCTCTTCCAAGGAGCAACTGATCCAGTCCCTGGAAGGCGGTGTGCTCGCCAGCTTGAGCGTGCAAGAGGGGCAGATCGTCAGCAAGGGCCAGGTACTGGCGCGCCTGGACCCGATCCGGGTCGAGTCGGCCGTGGAGGAAAGTGCCTCCCGCGGTCGCGCCGCCCAGGCCACCGCCGCGCGCCTGATGGCCGAGGTCAACGGCACGCCCTTGCAGTTCCCGCCGGAGGTCGTGGCCGACCCCAGCCTGGTCGCCGCCGAAACCGCGCTCTATCACTCGCGCCGCGAAAGCCTGGACAAATCCCTGGAGGGGCTCGACGAGGCCATGCACCTGATTCGCAGCGAACTGCAACTGACCGCGCCCCTGGTCGCCCAGGGAGCCGCCAGCGCTGTGGAGGTGCTGCGCCTGAAACGCCAACTCAACGAACTGCAAAACCACTACACCGACACCCAGAGCCAGTATCTGGTCAAGGCCCGCGAGGAACTGGCCAAGGCCAACGCCGAGATCGACGCCCAGGAATCAGTGACCCGCGGGCGCACCGACTCGCTGACCCGCCTGACCTTCACTTCGCCAGTGCGCGGGGTGATCAAAGACATCGAGATCAATACCATCGGCGGGGTCATCCCGCCCAATGGCCAGTTGATGCGGATCGTGCCCCTGGATGAACGCCTGCAAGTTGAAGTTCGCATTTCGCCCCGAGACATCGCGTATATCCATCCAGGGCAAGTGGCCAGCGTCAAAGTCTCGGCTTATGACTATTCGATTTATGGCGGGCTATCGGGAAAGGTCATATTTATCTCACCTGATACTTTGCAGGACGATGTACACCGCGATGTCTATTACTACCGGGTACACATATTGACCGACAGCGACTCCTTATTGGACAAGGCTGGCAGACCCTTACCCATAGTGCCCGGGATGATTGCCACGGTGGACATTCGTACCGGCAGGAAAAGCGTGCTCTCTTACTTGATCAAACCTTTCAACAAGGCCAAGGAGGCATTAAGGGAGCGCTAGGAATTTCAAACTTTTTGACATTTAACAGCAAGTAATTCTGAGCAATTGTCAATTTGCATAACAGCTGAAACGCAAACACATAACATGGAGTTAACCCCCCTTAGTACAGCGAACTCAAAAATGTTGGTCGAGGGTCAGTTCTGGCGAGTCCTGAAGATATTCATGCTGCAGACAGCCCATATCACGCATCACCTTGGAAATGCCTTATCCCCTCCCAAGCATGGTGTGCTTATCAGCTCACCTCCCCCTGTCACCGATGCCGAATTCGGGCCGCAACCGCGGGTTCCCGCCTTGGGCCCAGGCAATCCGCTGACGCTCGCGCCGTTACTTTCAACTCGCTGCGGCACCCACTCCAACCAGATCATCACCGGCTATGCCGGGCGCATGGGGCCGCCGCGGCGTGAGGAAATGGGACCGATAAAACGTGAGCTGGAAGCCGCCAGGATACTCGCCCGCTCACCCGCTGCCGCCAACCTGCTCAACGTCCGTAAACAGGTGTGCGACGACGCCTTGAACCCTCCTTCAGCAACAAGCAGCCCAGACGCGCCGCGCACGCCAAAACCCTGAAAAACATGACCTTTCAGGCATTGAGCGCTTCGAGCCGATAGCCGTAGCCATAGACCGTACTCAGCACCCAGCCGTGCTCGGCCGTCAGCTTCAGTTTGCTGCGCACGCGGTAGATATGGGTATCGAGAGTTCGGGACGACAACACTTCATCGCGCATCCACAGGTGTTCATACAGATAGCTGCGCGACAAGGGCCGACCCTGGTTACGAAACAGCAGCAACGCCAGGTTGAACTCGCGCAGGGTCAAGGCCACCGGGGTCCCGCCAACGCAGACCTGCCCCTCATGCACGTTGAAACGCAGATTGCCGAAGACCACCGCCCCCTCATCTCGGCCCTTGTCGCCCTGGCGCTGGCGCAACACGTTATTCAAGCGCGCGAGCAACTCGGCCTGGCGGAAGGGTTTGCTGATGTACTCGTCGGCGCCGGCGTTCAGGGCCTGGACCACGTCACGCTCAGCGCTGCGTGAGGTCACCATGATCACCGGGGGCTCGGGCCGCAAATGCTCCTTGATCCACAGCAGCACCTGCAAACCGCTGACTTCGGTGGCCTGCCAATCGAGGATGACCAGGTCAAAGGTCTCGCGCTTGAGCCGGCGCAGCAGATCCGGACTGTTGGAAAACGCGGTACAGAGTGGGGAACTACCGTCAGACAAACTGTAGGAACTCAGCGCCTCGCGCAACCGCTCAAGCTCCAGCGGTTGATTATCGAGAATGGCAATGCGCATGACGTAATACTCCGGGTCGACAGAGTGGCACCAACTCAAGCTCGGACTAGTTAGAAATACACTAACAATCGGTGAATGACTGACAACTAAAAACCGAACATGCCACTTATTAATCAATAAGACTTGTCTTATCAAGAGCTAAGATAGTTCTTATTCTTAATCCGCTAGTTGGTTACGGACAGCCCACGCAAGATTAAATTATTATTTTCCCAATCAAGGCGAGGGGTGTTTTCATCATGCCAACTCAATGTCGCAGCGTAAACTTAAAGTTCAAAAACCACCAAAATCAACATAAGAAAACGGACTAACACGCCATTACACGACCCTTCAAAAACCGCACTAAGCCAACTTGCAAAAAGTGCTATTGCAGGAGTTAAAACCTGCCTGAATATCGGAACCCAGCGACCGAATCACAGTCTCAAACGCTGACCTGAAACAACGCCAGCACCTGCCTGAAACCCTCCACCAGCAACACCGCTGCCTTGGATACCGTCAGGGTGTAGACGAAGCTGGCGATCAACACGCACAGCTCGAACCAGACGAACATCCCCCAGTTGCTGGCCCGCATCGGCCGCTGTGTCATCACCCATTCGACCTGGGCCCGTGGCAGCCGATAGACCAGCTCGAGGATGTTCAACTCGCGAAAATTCCTCAATACCGCGATCACCAGGGCCAACAGGATTGCCATGGCAAACACGCTAAAAAATACCTGTTCAAGGGGCCCGACACCCTGGCCATTGAAGCTGCGCAGGACATCCAGGAAAAACACGCTGCCGATCGCCGACACCACCGGCACTACCACCCCGATGTAAATCAGCAACCCCAGGCACGCCACAGCAACGCCGGTGCCGTTGACACAAATCCTGATCACGGCCGCAAGAAAGCCCGGCGAAAACTTGGAATAGGCGCGGTGCGTCTCGATTACCAACAGTGGAATCAACGCCGTCAGCACCGCGACGCTGATATCCAGCACCTTCAAGCCGGTCTTGGGCAGCAACAGCGCCGCCAGAAAGGTGATGCCCCGACTGCCCACCCGCCACAGCATCTTGGCGTCATCACTCACCTGTTGCGACCAGAACGCCTCGGTAATGCCCTTGCCATCATCCATCGTCAATGCTGCTCCTGATCCGCTTCAAAGGGTGTCTGGTTGCGCTGGGCCGATACGTTTACCGGGACGATTCGCCACCTGGCTGGCCTGCCCGTCGCGCTGCTTGCCGTGGCGCGCTTCGCTGATCAGCGAAGGGATCAACGGGCCTTCCGGCAGATTCTTCCAAAACCGCGCTGGCAAGTGACCCTGCATAACCTTGGGGTTGAGCCGCGCAGGATTGAAAATATGGCTGTAGTAGGCCAGCCACATTTCACCGCCAGGGTCTTGCACGCCTTGCGCCAGTTGCTGCCAGGCCACGGGACAGCGGCGCTGGTGAATCAGCGTCTGGCCGTCGTAATAGACGCCGTCCCGCGGGGTGGCGATCATCCAGCGATGGCGGCCCATGCGCCCGATAAAATGCTCGCTGGCGCTGGCCAGGATGTCATGGGCAGGCTCATGCCAGGCCACGTACTGCGGCTGTTCGGCAGTCGCCCCCTGCGCGCCCTCCGGCCCTGGCGGCACCTCGACAAATCGTACAAAGGCATGCAGGTGATGGGCCTCGCGGTCCACCTGCTTGATCCGCCGCTGCAATTCGCTGCCCAGGCGGTCGCCACTGAGCATGGCCGTGCGATCGCCGTGGCTGACCCGCCACAGCACCTCATACAGCAGGCTCCAGCGCTGCTCGCCGTGATAGCGCGCGGCGTGTTCCAGCAAGCCGAGCAAGGCCTTGGGTATACGCGCCTGCACCGGCCCCATGTGTGGCGGGCACGCTTCATCGGTGGCAAACAGGTCGGCCACTTGGGTCCCACACCAACTGACCCGGCTCGGGTCAATGCCGTGGCTGAGCAACCAGCGCGCTTGCTGGCGCCAGGTTTCGAACAGCTCGTCGCAGTCCAGGCAGATCATCCCCACAAGCCCATCTGTTGAGGTTGCGGGCGCTCTCGCAACTGCTGGTAAAGCAGCGCACTGCTGCTTTCGGCTTGCTGCGGGTGATAGTCGCTGGTGATAAAAAACGGCTTGGCCTTGCTCAGCACGCAGCGCATGCGCGCCAGGTCTTCGTAACGGATCCGCCGCTCGCGGCGCAACTCCACCAGGCGCTGAGTGGTGCGCAGGCCGATGCCGGGGATCCTGGCGATCAGCGCCGGCTCGGCGCGGTTCAGGTCCAGGGGGAACACGCTGCGGTGTTCCAGGGCCCAGGCCAGTTTCGGGTCCATGTCCAGCGCCAGGTGCCCCGGCCCCTTGAACAACTCATTGGCGCTAAAGCCGTAACTGCGCAACAGGAAGTCGGCCTGATACAGACGGTGCTCACGCATCAGTGGCGGCGCGGCCAGGGGCACGCTTTTCGGGCTGTTGGGAATGGGGCTGAAAGCCGAGTAATACACCCGGCGCAAACGGAAATTGCCGTACAGCGCTTCGGCGCTGTGGAGGATGGTGCTGTCGTCGGTATCGTCGGCGCCGACGATCATCTGGGTGCTCTGCCCCGCCGGCGCGAAACGCGGCGCCCGGGGTTCGTTGAGCACCGTCTGCTCGCCGGTGTAGATGGTCTGCATGGCCTGCTTGATCGAGCCCAGCTGCTTCTCCGGAGCCAGGGTCTGCAGGCTCAGGTCGGTCGGCAACTCGATGTTCACGCTGAGACGATCGGCGTAGCGCCCGGCTTCGGCGATCAACAGCGGGTCGGCCTCGGGGATGGTTTTCAAATGGATATAACCGCGAAACTCGTGCTCTTCGCGCAGCAGCTTGGCCACCCGCACCAACTGCTCCATGGTGTAGTCCGCCGAGCGAATGATCCCCGAGCTGAGGAACAGCCCGCTCACGCAATTGCGCCGATAAAAGTCCAGAGTCAGGGTCACCACTTCCTCGGGGCTGAACCGCGCCCGGGGCACGTCGCTGGAACGACGGTTGACGCAGTACTGGCAGTCATAGAGGCAGAAATTGGTCAGCAGGATCTTCAACAGCGAAACGCAGCGCCCGTCCGGGGTATAGCTGTGGCAGATGCCCATGCCATTGGTCGAGCCCAGCCCTTCCTTGCCGGCGGAACTGCGCTTGGGCGCACCACTGCTGGCGCAGGACGCGTCGTACTTGGCGGCGTCGGCGAGGATGCTCAGCTTGTCGATCAGCTGCATGGCTAAACCCTATACTGTTTGCATATACAGTACAGAGTCGAACCTGTCTCATTCAAGAGGCACGTGGGCCTGGCTCGAAATAAACTGCGGCCGATACCGGGAAAGCCCTGGAACCGGCCATGAATTTACTTAAGATACGCAGCCCCCCAGAAAGGATTCCCTCAATGCGCTCCGCCCATCGCCTCTGGCTACTGGCTATTACGCTGTTCTCGGCCATGCACGCCAACGCCGATCAAGACCCGCTCAAGCTGAGCGCCAGCCTTGCGGCCCGGGTCCAGGCCAACGCCGACTGGCAGGCTCAGGCCAAAAAGTGCCCGGCCGAATCCATGCCGGCGCGCGCCACCCTCCAGCCACTGCGAGCCGATCCCTGCCAGGGCCCGGGGCGCATGGAAAGCTGCCTGGCCCACTGCGAAACCGGCGACGCCAATGCCTGCTACTGGCTGGCCAATGGTTTGCAACCGGCCGGTGGCGCCGACGAGGGTTATGAGCCGCTGTACCAGCGGGCATGCAGCCTGGGCTTGGTCTCCGGGTGCACCAACCGCGCCGCCGGCATGCTCGCGGCGGATGCCGACAGCCCCGAGGCTCGCCAATGTGCGGTCCAGACCTTTGCTGGAGCCTGTGACCTCGACGACCCCTGGGCCTGCACCATGTACGGCTTCCACCTCAGTCGCGGGATCGGGGTCAAGGCCGACCTTGAGCTGGCGCTCAAGGTGCTACAAAAATCCTGCCGCTTCGGCCCGCAGGATCCGGCCTGCAGTGGCGCAGAAAAACTGCGCGAGGAGATTCTCCAGGCCCGGCGCGCTGCCGAATCCTGAACCGGCCGCTACAACCGGCCCTGGCCCGCCAATGCGCGGCGAGCCAGGCGCTGCTGCAACCACTCATAACCGCTGACCAGCACGAGCCCCGCCAACACCAGCAACGA
The DNA here is from genome assembly GCF_059862355.1 of Pseudomonas sp. MF09150. Classification (NCBI taxonomy): domain Bacteria; kingdom Pseudomonadati; phylum Pseudomonadota; class Gammaproteobacteria; order Pseudomonadales; family Pseudomonadaceae; genus Pseudomonas; species Pseudomonas sp. MF09150. The sequence goes on from NZ_JCBCUS010000001.1 coordinate 975,047, forward strand.
ACCGAGAATAAAGTTCGACTCCAGGGGTTCGTCCAGCAGCCACACGCCAAAGCCGACGCCAAACAGGGGGGTCATGAACGACAGCACCCCAAGGCGCGAGGCCAGGTAGCGACGCAACAGGCTGAACCACACCAGGAAACTGGCGAACGACACCAGCAGCACCTGGAAGGTCAGGCTGGCGAACACCATGGGCGTGAAATGCAGGGTGGTCTGCCCGGTCCACAGGGCCGCCAGCGACAGCCAGACAAAGGCGCCGAGCAACTGGTATTGCAGGGTCCGGGTCACGGGGCTGGCCGCCAGGCGCGAGCAGCGCACCACCACCGTGGTCGCGCCCCAGGCCACGCCAGCCAGCACCGCCAGCACATCCCCGAGCCAGGTACTGGCGCCCTGGGCCGGGCCGGAGTGTCCGCTGAATGCCACCACCACCCCGGCGAAAGCCACGCCGATGCCCAGCCATTGCACGGCCTGGAGCCGCTCGGCAGGGAGTTTCCAGTGCAACCCGAGGGCGGCGAAGATCGGCGCGGTGTAGAGGAAAATCACCATGTGCGAGGCCGTGGTGTAGCGCAGGCCCTCGCCCACCAGCAGAAACTCCAGGGCGAACAGCCCCCCCACCAGCAACCCCGGGCGCCAGTGGCCCTCGCCCACGGCCAGGTTTTCCCCGCGCCAGCGCATCAAGGCCCCGACCAGCAACGCAGCGAGACCGGAGCGCAGGGCAATCTGCAGGATCGGCGCGATGTCGGGCGCCATGGCTTTCAACGAGACCTGCTGAAAACCCCAGACCGCGCACAGGCCGACCATCAACAGAGTGGCATTGGCATCGAGCGCTTGGCGATTGGCCATGGGGCGTCCTTGATTGGGGGGGAAGTGAGCTGGCATTGTCCGACTGACAGATTTGATTGATATAGTCTTTATCCGACAATCCATAACACTTATCCGCCAAGAAGGTGTTCCATGCGCCACACCGCCCAGCATTTGCGCATCCCACCCTTTACCGAGTCGCTGCCGGCGCCGATCTTCTTTCGCACCGAGTGCATGCCGGCCCAGGCCACCTACCCGCGTCACAGCCATGCCTGGGGTGAGTTCGTCTACTCCTACAGCGGCGTGATGGAAATCGAACTGGGCGATCACCATTACCTGGCGCCGCCCCAATACGGCATCTGGCTGCCGCCGAACGTCGAGCACGTCGGCTTCAACCGCCATGCGGCGTGCCATTGCTCGCTGTACCTGAGCGCCGAGCTGTGCGGCGCGCTGCCCAGCCGCCACTGCGCGCTGACCCTGAGCCCGCTGATCCTGGCGCTGCTCAACGACCTGCGCCGCGACCCGCCGAGCCAGCCCCAGACCGAGGAGCAGCAACGCCTGTTGCAGGTGCTGGTGGATAAACTGGCCCGAGCCTCATGCGCCGGTAGTTACCTGCCATCCTCCGACGACCCGCTGCTGGGCCCGGTGTTGCGTGCGCTGAAAGCCGCCCCTGGCGATCCGCGCTCGCTGCCACAGCTGGCCCGCGCCGCCAACACTACCGAGCGCACCTTGATGCGCCGTGCCCAGCGCGACCTGGGCATGTCGCTGATCGAGTGGCGCCAACGCCTGAAAGTGGTGGAAGCCCTGGCCCTGCTGGAACAAGGCCAGACCGTGGAAACCATCGGCCTGGACCTGGGCTACAGCAGCGCCTCGGCCTTTATCAGCATGTTCCGCAAGATGATGGGCGCGACCCCGGACGAGTACCGGAAAAGCTACCTGCCGCCCTCATGAGGTGTGCCATGGCGGCGGTTTTTCTTATACTGCCCGCCCCCTTGATGCAAAGGACTGCCCATGACTTCCAGCACGGATACGGTGGAGCGTTTTATCGCTTCCGGCCAAGACAGCTTCGATCAGGAACTGAGCTACAACGAGTATTACAACCAGCATCACCCGGCCATCACGCCACTCAGTCGCAAGCCGCCCCGGGATCTGCCCGAGGCCACCCTGCAGGCGTTCTATTACCACCTGCTGCTCAATGGCCTGACCCCGCCTGTGAGCAAGGACGCCCATTGGCCACTGCTGACCCAGGCCGCCGGGCAGGCCGCCGAGGTTCTGGAGCAATACGGATTTCCGCGCTGTCGCCTGAACCGCTGGGTCATGCGCCTGTTGTTTACCGGCGACGTGTCGTTGACGGGGTATACGCGCAAGCTGGCGCTGCTGACACAACTGCGGCGCTTCTCCCATCAGCCCGGGATGCTGAGCAAAAAAGCCAAGCTCAAGACCGAGTTCGCCGACGATCCCTGGCTGCATGGAGAAATCGCCGCCCTGCTACGCAGCCTGCCCCTGGCCGAGGTGGCCTTTGACAACCCGATGCTGAGCTGGAACCTGGACCTGATCGGCCTGGTGTTCGTGTTCCTGCTGGGGGCCGACGCTGATTCCCAGCGCCTGCTGGAACACTGGTTCACCCAGCGTGCCGAGAGCATTGTTGATGTCCCCGGCTACCGGACCCGCGATCAGTTGCTGCGGCCCCTGGTCTGGACCCTGTTCCGCGTCAGCGAAACCGCCGACAGCGAGCAACTGACCCAGGCCCTGCTCAGCCGCTACGGCGACGCTTGGTGCCGGGACTACCAGCATCCCGGCTCCAACTGACACCCAGGCTCGCGCCTGGGCGGCCATTACCGCTGCACCTGCACCATCGAGCTGACCTGGACCCGCGCCTGCATGCGCTCGGCGCCGCCGCCACGGCGCATGCCGCGCACCGGACAGGCGTCGAGGTAGTCCAGGCCGAGCGCCAGTTTCAGATGGCGTTCGGGCCGGGTCAGGCGGTTGGTCACGTCGAAGCTGTACCAGCCATCGTCGAGCCAGGCTTCGGCCCAGGCGTGGCTGGCCAGGTGGCTTTCATCCTCGGTGCACAGGTAGCCCGAGACATAGCGCGCCGGAATTCCCAGGCTGCGAGCACAGGCGAGAAACGCATGGGTGTGGTCCTGGCACACCCCGACCCCGCCGGCAAAGGACTCGGCGGCGGTGCTGTCGACCGCCGTGGCCCCTGGGCTGTAAGGCATGTGGTCGGCCAGGGCGTGCATCAGGTCGGTGAGCGCCGCGCGATCACGGCGCGCACCGCAATGCTGCACAGCAAAGGCGCTCAAGGCGGCGTCGCACTGGGTCAGGTGGCTGCTGCGCAAAAACGGCAGCGGCGACTGGCTGTCAGGCTCGACCTCCCGAGAGCGGTCGATTTCCACTTCGCCATAGGCAGTGAGCACGATGGCGCCGTGGGGTTCGTCCAGGGTCAGCACATGCAGGATGTTGCCGTAGGGGTCGATCTGGCTGCGCACCAGGCGCGGCAATTCCAGGTGCCATTGCAGGATGCGCTGACGCTGACTGTCCTGGGGTGTCAGGCGCAAAAACTGGATGCTGGTGCAGACCTCGTCGGCGTAGCTGTAGGTGGTGTCGTGACGGATGGACAGTTTCATACAACCTCCAGATAAGACTCGTGCACGGTCTGCCCCAGGTGGCGAACCCGGGCGATGAAATCGTTCAGCCACAGGTGCAGCCCCGAGGCCAGGATTTCGTCGATCCCGGTATAGCGCAGGCGTGCATTCAGCTCCGCCGCCAGGCGCTGGGCCGGGCGCCCGTTGGTGCCGGGCAGGCTGGCGAGAATGTGGTCCAGCTCTTCGATACAGGCGTGCAGCGAACGCGGCACATCGGCACGCAACAGCAGCATTTCCGAGACCTGTTCGGCATTCGGCGCATTGCGGTAGATCTCGTTGAACGCCTCGAACGATGACAGGGCTCGCAACAGGGCGCTCCACTGGTAATAGCCGCGGGCCGAGTTGTCGCTGACCTCCTCGGACTCTTCGCCGAACATTTCGTAGCGTGCGTCCAGCAGGCGCAAGGTGTTGTCGGCCCGTTCCAGGAAAGTCCCGAGGCGAATGAAGCAGTAGGCATCGTTGCGCATGATGGTGCCCGAGGTGGCGCCGCGAAACAGGTGCGAGCGTTCCTTGACCCACTCGCAGAAATGGCTGATGCCGTAGCGCCCCAGACCGTTGCTGGCGATGTTGCGCATTTCCAGCCAGGTGGCGTTGATGTTCTCCCACATGTCGGCGGTGATCCGCCCGCGCACCGCATGGGCGTTGCTGCGTGCCGCCCGCAGGCAGCTGAAGATGCTGCCGGGGTTGGTTTCATCGAGGGCAAAAAAATGCAGCATGCGCTCGGGATTGAGCTCACCGTAACGCTCGTTGTAATCGTCCAGGGTGCCGGCAGCCAGCAGCGACATCGCCAGTTCGGCGTGGCCGTCGCTGCGCCCGGCCTGGGGCATCAGCGACAGCGAGTAACTGACCTCGAGCATGCGCGCCAGGTTCTCCGCGCGTTCCAGGTAACGGGACATCCAGTACAGATCGGAAGCGGTTCTTGAAAGCATGTGTCAGTCCTCCACTACCCAGGTGTCTTTGGTGCCGCCGCCCTGGGACGAGTTCACCACCAGCGAGCCTTCGCGCAAGGCCACGCGCGTCAGGCCACCGGGCACCAAACGGGTTTCGCTGCCCGACAGCACAAAGGGACGCAGGTCGATATGCCGCGGCGCGATGCCGTTTTCGACAAAGGTCGGGCAGGTCGACAGGCACAGGGTCGGCTGGGCGATATAGGCATGCGGGCGCGCCTTGAGCCGGGCGCGAAAATCCTCGATTTCCGCCGCCGTGGCCGCCGGCCCGACAAGCATGCCGTAGCCGCCGGAGCCCTGGGTTTCCTTGACCACCAGGTCCGGCAGGTTGGCCAGCACATGGGACAGTTCCGCCGGCTTGCGGCATTGCCAGGTGGGCACGTTCTTCAGCACCGGCTCTTCGCTGAGGTAGAAGCGGATCATCTCGTCGACATAGGGGTAGATCGACTTGTCGTCGGCGACCCCGGTGCCCACAGCATTGGCCAGCACCACGTTGCCCGAGCGGTAGGCGGCGATCAGCCCGGGCACGCCGAGCATCGAATCGGGGTTGAACGACAACGGGTCGAGGAAGGCGTCGTCGAGGCGGCGGTAGATCACATCCACTGCCTGGGCGCCGGAGGTGGTGCGCATGAATACCCGGTCGTCACGCACAAACAGATCGGCGCCTTCCACCAGCTCCACGCCCATCTCGCGGGCCAGGAACGCATGCTCGAAATAGGCACTGTTGAAGCGCCCGGGGGTCAGCACCACCACCGTGGGGTTGTCCAGCGGGCAGGAGCTTTTCAGGGTTTCGAGCAGCAGGTTCGGGTAATGGTCGATGGGCGCCACCCGCTGCGCGGCGAACAGCTCCGGAAACAGGCGCATCATCATCTTGCGGTCTTCAAGCATGTAGCTGACGCCGCTGGGGGTGCGCAGGTTGTCTTCGAGCACGTAGTAACTGCCGTCGCCATCACGCACCAGGTCGACCCCGGAAATATGCGAATAGATATTGCGGTGCAGATCCAGGCCCTGCATCGCCACCTGGTAACCCTCGTTGGCCAGGACTTGCTCGGCCGGGATGATGCCCTCCTTGAGAATGTGTTGCCCGTGATAGATATCGGCCAGGAACATGTTCAGCGCCTGGACCCGCTGGATACAGCCGCGCTCGACCGTCTGCCATTCACTGGCCTTGATGCTGCGCGGAATGATGTCGAACGGAATCAGCCGTTCGGTGCCCTGCTCGTCCCCGTACAAGGTGAAGGTGATGCCCGCGCGATGGAACAACAGGTCGGCTTCGCGCCGACGCTGGTCCAGCAACTCCAAGGGAGTGTCCGCCAGCCAGCGGGCAAACTCCTGATAATGTGGGCGGCAGCCACCACTCGCGTCATACATTTCATTAAAAAAAGCACGGGACATACCCCACTCCTCGCCGTGGTTTAAACGGCTTTTTATTTACGCTCTCTATTTCGATAAATCGGGCCTTGCGCTGTGCGGTCAGTACTGGGTTGTAAAGCACCTCATTGTGCGTTGCAGCTATCCGGGGACGATGCACACGCAGCACGGCGACGCGTGACGCGAACGTTGCGCTGGACTGTGTGCAGTTTTTTCGGCAAGGGCGGCAGCGCCAGGACAGGCAATGACGTCGTGACCTTGCTGATGGGTAAGAGGGGAATTTAAAGAAGACAACGGACCGGCACTCAGGCATTGGCATGCCCCCGGTCTCTTCAGGGCTTTTGCAATCGCTATGCCCAAATGCCGTGCCTTGGGGATTTTGCCGAGACGGCCCGCAATATCATCTATAAAGCGACATTTTTATTCACACATGAGACACGGACGCCGATATTCACTGAATCGGTTGAGCCGGCAACATCGTCCCCACGGATCGCCCACCCCTGGAGCGACCGAAAAAAGTGCAGAAAGCGCGCCTGACAGTTTTTTTGCCCCTTAACCGGGACTTTTTTACCCAACTTGCCTGACCACCCGACGTAACTCTGGGCGCCCGGTGCTGAAAACAGCGGTACTGCACGCACCATCCGCGTCCGAAAAAGCGCAGCACAGCGGCAGTCACCGCCCTTTTCGCCCGTATCCCGGGCAAATGCGCTGTAACTGACTGAGCGGTGGCTACCGTCGTTGATACTGCTGCGCGGCCCCTATGGAGTTGGGGTATTGGCCGGGGGATCATCGGCGAAACGGCGGGCAATCTGCCGGTAACGGGTCACGGCAGAACAGCCAGCCAACACCGCTTCCATCCTGAAAAAGGCCTGTTGGCGCCCCCTGTACAGCGCGTGTTGAAACAGCTTGCAACATACCGCTTCACTGACCGGCGGCGAGCCGCTCAAGGATCAGTTGCACTGCCTCTTCCGGTAACAACTGGGCGCTGTCCAGACGCAATGGCGGCACAGTCCAGGGCTGGTAGTCATGCTCGCACACCGACTGCCAACTCGCCGGCACCAGCCCCGGCACATCCAACTCCCGACCTTGGACCCGGCGTCGGTGCTCATCGAGGTCGGAGCACAGCACCTCGATATCCAGCAGCCCTACTCCCTCGCCATCGGCGATCGCGCGCCAGGCCTCACGACTCTCGGCCAGCGGATTGACACAGTCGGCGATCACCTGATTGCCCAGGGCCAGGTTGCTGCGGGCCAGGGCATTGGCAATGTCATAGCCGGTCTTGCCAACGTCGCACATACCGTTGTCACGCAGCGCCTGCTCGATGTTGTCGATACGCAGGTAAGTGGCGCCCAGGCGCACGGCCAGCAAGCGGGCGATGGTGGTCTTACCAGTGCCGGGCAGGCCGCTGAAGACAATAAGCATGGGGGTTGCTCCTGGGACGGCTAAGCAGCATACGCAAACTAAAAGTGTCCATCACCCCGAGAGACGGCTGCCGGGGTGTCGCAGCGCCACCTGACGCTTTCTGCTCACGGCGCCGTCCGCGACTCACGGTCCATCTCGGCAGGCCACTTCACCTTCGGTGCCAGGCGCAGGGCCAAGTTGTACCAGGGCACATCGTTATGGTCGCGCGGTGGTCCTGGCGGTGGCAGGGCCGAGGGGCCTTGCTGCATGTAAGTGCAGATATAAGCCCAGGCAAACTCATCGGCGCCCATGGTGCTCAAGGGAAAGCGATCAATGACCTTTTTGGTCCCGGGCTCGACGATGGACAGGACCACGCCCCATTTGATGATGAGCGCGCCTTGGGCGGTGGCGCCGCGTTTTTTCCAGCGTTCGGCGCGGACTTGCGACCAATCGTAGGCTACGGGGATAACGCGCCAACGTTCGAAAGGGTTCCACCAGCGGTAGTTGAAGTTGTAGGCGTAGAGGCGTTGGCGGGCGCGGTTGAAACGCAGTGGTAGATCACGTGGTACTGATAAATCTAGCCTAATGGCTAGTAGAGAAATCCAAAAAGATACTAGGGTAGAAACTATGCCAATCAATAAAATTGATGGTTTTGTAGAGTGAATAAAAGAGAATGGCCCTATGGTTAACGTCACCAACCATAACAACATAATTAGCCCCATCCACAACATAATCCCTCTTGCCCGGAACGAGGCCCTAGGCAGTTCTAAATAATAATCACTCAAGTGATTGGGCCCATTATTATCAAGTGAGGCTATGGCAGACGGAGGTGCGTTTGGCAGTGGAAGATCCTCTTGCCAGCCAGAGCAAGGAGGGTTGAGATTAGGTGCGGTCAATTTCATATGTCCTTGCTTAATAGTCCAGTTTGTCATCTGTCACTTTCAAATGAGCAACGCCGAGCTCATCATTTTTTTCGGGCCAGTAAGAAACCTTTAGCAAAATCGCATGGATGCTGTGATTTACATTTAGTGCAATAGCTCCGCTGATTTCAAATGTTTGCGATACAGTATTTTGATTCAGTGTAGGAGTCGTCGTTTGCGGGTTGTAGTCCAAATTTCGTGAAGAGGACGACGGTAATAGTGGCCCATTTGACCCACCAGTCTGTCCGCATGCAATGGTACTTCCGCTATCGTCGCCAGGGCGATAGACCTCCAACTCCCACTGGTAGCGCGATGCGTTAGTATCATGGCCCGGAAGTCTAATTTTGTAGTCTAAATAGATACCAGATGGAATGTTCTCGCTATCGTAAACAACTCCAGTCTGGCCCGCGGCTTGTAGATCACTTTGTCTTTGAAAACGCACACTTATCGCTGCTTCAGCCGTCATGCCGAGCACTGCGGCATTTAAGGTGCCGATGGCATAATCCATATCATGAGGATGTTTCCATCGGCGATGCGTTTCGGGTAAACCCCATGTTGAATATCGTGCCCATAACTCAAGTGGTTGCGACTCAAGTTGTTTTGCCCATGTTGCAAGAGCGTATGCGGTTAGCCCAAGCGCAAGAGCTATGCCAATCGGGCCAAGTAGCGTTGCTTCAACTGCGAGTGCACCCATTGTGCCGGCTATTGCCGAACCAAAGGCCAAACTACTAGCAACTCCGTAGATTTGTGCTGCTTCACTGTCACCTCTTGATGAAGTCCGAAGTAATGCAAATATATATTGCGTTCCATCCATCACCCCCGCAATCGCAGCAATCGCCCCCCCATACTGCGCAATTCGCACCCCCATCATCACCGTCTGCACCTGCCCCGCCACCCGCACCGAGGTCGTCAGCCCCGGCCGCAATATCTGGGTCCCTATACCCGCAATCTCGACTCCCACTCCCATTACCCCGATGGACGACGACCACACCGCCGCCAGCGCCTCGGGATTGCAGCTGCCCGGGGTGTTGAGGAAGGTTTCAAAGTTTTTGCGCAGGCTGTCTTGCTGGAACCAGAGGCTGCCCAGGCCCAGCAGCAGGTCGGCGCCGGCAGGGGCTGCGGAGATGGCGGTATTGCGCATCCGTTGCATGGCGCCTCTGGCCAGCGCTTGGGCGTCGTCCACGCCAATAGCCAGCGTATGCATCACCCGGGTGCTGCCGCTGTGGAGCGTGGCGGCGCCGATGCTGACGCTGCGCAGCGCCTCTGTAACGTTGGTGCTGGCATTGGCCCGCAGTTTTTCCAGGCGGGCTTGCAGGTCTTGGGCGCTTTCCAGGGACCAGAGCATGACGTCGACCAATTTGCCGTGGTTGCCGGAGACGGCGATGGCAATGGCGCCGCTCACCACCATGGCGCGGATCTTTCGTTCTGCGGGTTTGCGAAATTTCTGGTCGAGTTGGGTGATGAATTGATCGGTGCGTTCTTGCATCGCCTCGTTGAGCAGGGACAGGTATTCGCCGAGCCTCAGGGACACCACAACCTGGGTCACCTGCTGGCCGGCGTAGCGCAGAAAGGCCGCGCTGTGCACATGGCCGATCAGCGTCTGGGTCTGTGCCGACAGCTGTTGCATCAGGGCATTACTGGCGTTGGTGGTGGCTGCCAGTATCTGGCCGATGGCGTGCTTGACCGGCGCGATCATCAGCTCCTTGCCTTCGTGGGTGGCAATGATGCTTTTCAGGGTGTCGTAGAGCTTGCCCAGATCATCGCCTGCCAGCGCCCTTTTCAATTGGTCGAACAGCGCCTGGTCCTTGGCCAGCAAGGCCTGATAAAGCAGGCTCTGGCGGTCTTCGAGCAGGTTTTTCCAGAGGCGCTGGGTCGCGCCCAGGGTCTCGGTGTCTGGATGAATGACTTCGCTGGGGCCGCCCACCAGGCACAGGCTCATCATGCGAATAAAACCTTCTACGGAGCGGGTGGAGGTCACGCTGTAGTCATACCGGGCGGCGAGCTGGAACGGCGCGGCCTGGTATTCCCGGGCATACAGCTCGCCCTCGCGGTCGATGGCCTGCTGCCAGACCTTTTGCTCGGCCAGGTAGGCCCGCTCGAAACTCGCCCGTTGGGCTTCGTCGTACCGCTCTTCGAGCCGTTCACGGGCCTCGGTCTGCTTGAGCCGGGTCCCGCGTTGGGTTTCGGCCTCGACATCGATGGGCGGCAGCGGTGCCCTGAGCCCTGCCGCGCTGTTGTTCCAGCGGCGATGGTGTTCGTCCAGGGCCTTGGCCTCTTCGCTGGCCTCGGCAACCGCCCAGGCAGCGCGCAGCTCCTTGATGCCGAGCAGTGCCTGGGAGGTGAAGAACTCGAAACGCCGCTTCGGCTCGGCGCGCCACTCCTGCAGGGCCCTGACCCCGCTTACCCGCTGGGCATTGCATTCCTGCACCCGGCCAATCGGGTCGGGCAGCACCACCGCCAGCACTCCCCCCTCCTGCAGGTTTTCACGCTTAACCAAGTTCCGCACGTGACGTAAAAAGAGCCCACCTCGGTGATGGCGGCTGTAGAAGCCGTGGACACTGACGAAGTCCCCAGGGTCGGCCTCCGAGTACTCCAGCACTTGAGTGATTTCGAGGTGTTGCTCGGTCATCACGGTGCCGACGCTGCTCGGGTTGTCGCGCGCCGCCTTCAGGTCGAGCTTGTGGAATCGACCGTCCAGCGCCGTACCGTCATCCGCCGTGCCACGCCGGTACTGATCCAGCACGCTCTCCGGCCATGGATCGTTGGCGAAGGCAATCCACGCAGTCGAGTAGGTGTCGGCGTCGATATTGATAAAGGACGCACTGAAGTCGTGGTCCTGGGCGATGCAGGAAGGGCTCAGCGACCTCGGTCGTTCGCGCGGGACCTGGTAAGGGCGGAACTGGCGCAACGCACCTTCCGGCGTCACCTGGTAGGCCTGCCATTCTTTTTGGTCCAGCAGCACGTAGAGGTAGCCCTGACGAAGTATCCGCGGCTGGTCGAGGATCATCGGGATCGACGCCGGCCCCGAGCCGGACAGGGGCGTCTTCTTGTGCATGGCGAAACGCGTTGGCGCATAGGCCGCCCGCAGCGGCAGGATCGGCAGGCCAGTGCGCTGGCAGGCATTGCAGGCCCCGGTGGGGTTGGGCGCGGCTTCATTGATGGCAATGCCGAGGGCGGTGCTGGTGCTCATGAGTAGTTCTCCGCGCGGGGCAGGGAGGTCGCGATGTGGGTCCAGGCCGCGTCGTCATAGGCTTGGGCGATGCCGTGCTGGACGCCCGGGGCGCAGGGTTTTCTCGAGTGCGGGAATTTAGGAGGGAGAACACGCGGGGGGCTATAAGGGGAGTCTGAAACTCACCCTGGTCGGGAAGACAATGAACGGATGATGGGAGCGGCCCCTGGTTATCGCACCAGGGACCGCCCGCTGGCGCTTCATGGCCTCGTCGGCGATTCGCCGTGCATTTCCGACAAGGCCAAGCCCGCCTCGGGCAGTTGCAGGGCGAAGCGTGTCGACAGCTGCTTGCGCCCCTTGGTAGTCAGGGTCAGGGCGCGGCTGTCCAGGTCCTGGCTCAGCCACTGACATTGCAGTGCGTGTTGCAACAAGGCCGCGCCCAGGGCCCCACCCAGGTGCGGGCGGCGCATGCTCCAGTCCAGGCACGGGCAGGCAAAGCGTCGGCGCAAGGTCTTGAGCCCTTCGACCTCGATCCCCAGCCCCGCAAAGAACGCCTCGCCGGACGCGCTCAGGTGGTACTGCCGCGCGCTGTCTTGCAACTCCTGCAACCAACCGGCTTCGCACATCCGATCATGCAGCAGCACAGCCAGGGTGCCGGCCATGTGGTCGTAGCAGGTGCGGGCAAATTGCAGGCGGTCCGGGGTGCGCGGGCTGAAGCGCGGAGCGCTGTTGTGACCGATCACCATCAGGGCTTCCAGGGCCTGGGCCACGCGCGGGTCGGCCAGGCTGTAGTAACGGTGGCGGCCCTGCACCTGCAGGCGTACCAGCGACAGCTCCTTGAGCTTGCCCAGGTGCGCGCTGGCGGTGGAGGCGCTGACATCGGCCAGTGCCGCCAACTCGGTGCTGGTACGGGCATGGCCATCCATCAGCGCACAGAGCATTTTGGTGCGTGCCGGTTCGGCGATGGCTGCGGCCACCTGGGATACCGCGCTGTCGTGTTGTTGCGCACTCATGGTTCGCTCCGGAACGAAGGGTGATCGGCATCGGGAAGTGGATAGTAGCAAGGCGCGGTTTCCGTAGCCGCAGTTGCAGCCCCCACTGAGAGCGCTGGGGGGAGGATGAGGGCTGGCTGCAACGGTGTCTGCCGAGGAACGGGTAATGAGCGCACTTCCAGGCAGATAGAAGCTCCACGGCCTAGCGGCGGATCCTGTCGAACATTGGCCTGGGATGTGAACACATCGGCTGAAAAAATGCGCTTTCAGCCAATCCTGCTGGGGCGGCCTGTTTATGATGGGCCGCTGCCATCGACTAACCCTCAGGAGGACAGGCCCCATGCCCTTTCAGGTTCGCGACGCGCTTCACGCCGACAGCCCGCGCATCAGCCAGATCGCCGCCCAGACCTTCGCCCTGGCCTGCCCGGCCAATACGCCGCCCGCGGAGATCACAGCCTTTATCCAGGACCAGTTGCAGGTAGAGCATTTCAATGCGGCCCTGGATGACCCGGAGCAACAGCTGCGGGTGTTGGTGCACCAGGGCCAGGTCATCGGCTACAGCCTGGTCAAACTGAGTCCGCAGGCCCTGGGTATCGCCGAGGCAGACCAGGTGCCAGAGTTGACCCGCTGCTACCTGGCGGCGGATTTTCACGGCAGCGGCGGCGCCCAGTATTTGTTGCAACAGACGCTGGAATCGCTCACCCAGCCCATTCGGCTGACGGTCAGCGAAGCCAACGCACGGGCGATCCGTTTCTACCAGCGCAATGGCTTTATCAACGTCGGTGAAACCACCTTCCAATGCGGCGCCGACCTGCACCGCGACTGGGTCATGCTGCGCCAGCCACCCGCCACGGTCTGATCCGGCGCCAGGCGCGCACTGCGCCTACACCGGGGGCAGGTAATTGAGGTCGATGCCGGCGAGACTTGGCAGGTCGCCGATCAGGAAATCCCGCAGGCGGAGGATTTTTTCCCGGCGCGGGCCGGCCTTGGGCCAGACCAGGTAATAACCGTCCCCCGAGGCCACAGCGCTGTCGAATGGCAAGCCGACCTGGCCGTCACGAATGTCGTCGGCCACCAGGTGCAGGTCACCGATAGATACCCCGTGGCCGCGCATGGCCGCGCTGATGCCCTGATCGAGGGTGTCGAATACCTTGCCGCGATCCAGCCGTACCTGCTCCAGCCACCCTTGCGCTGCGAGCCAGCGCCGCCAATCGCGGCGGTCTGGCGAGGGGTGGATCAATTGCGCTTCCTGCAAGCGCTGCAGGTTCCAGGGCGTGGTCGGCGCGGCTTCGGGGGCGCAGATCGGGATCAGCCATTCATCGAACAGCTTGCAGCCCTCGACCCCGGCGCCGAACTGCCCGTTGCCCAGCAAAATCGCGCAATCGTAGGGCTCGGCCTGGAAATCCACAGCGTCCACATCCATCCACACACTGGCCAGTTGCACCTCCAGTTCGGGCTCGGCCTGCCTGAGGGTCTCCAGGGCCCGCAACAACCAGCGCATGGTCAGGGTCGACGGCGCCTTGAGCCGCAGTTGCAGGGCGTTGCCGCGAAACGGCAGGCAAGCCTCTTCGATAATCCGAAAGCCCACCTTGAGTTCCTGGGCCAGGCGCTGGCCGGCATCGGTGAGCGTCACCTTGGGTCCCTTGCGCTCGAACAGGCGGCAATCGAGGGCGCTTTCCAGGGTGCGGATATGGCGGCTGATCGCGCTCTGGGTCAGTGCCAACTCGGCCCCGGCCTGGGTAAAGGAGCAGGTCCGGGCCGCCACCTCAAAGGCGCGCAGGGCATAAAGCGGAGGAATACGTTCGGCCATCAGTGGCTCCGACAATGATAAATACTCATGCAAGGTTACAGCTTTATCGGTTTTTAAACCCGCCGTCAGCCGGTCAAGCTGTGCCGGACCATGACGCATCGGCCGTTCGATGCACCTTTCACTCGTTACAAGGCGGGCCGTTCGTGCAACTCCAACTTTCCCTGGTGGTGCTTTATGTATTCAGCGTGCTGCTGCTGGTGGCGACACCGGGGCCGGTGGTGGCGCTGATCGTCAACACCAGCCTGCGGGCCGGTCCACGGCGCGCCGTGCTGACCGCCCTGGGCACCAACGCTGCGTCCTTGCTGCTGGCCCTGGTGGCGGTGCTGATTCTAGGCGGCAGCCTGAAGCTGGCGCCGTCCCTGCTCAACTGGGTGAGCCTGCTGGGCTGCTGTTTTATCGGTTACCTGGCATGGCAGGGGCTGCGCAGCCTGCGGGCGCCAGAGCGCTCCGCCAGCCCCGAGGGATCACGGCCGCAGCGGGCAGGCGGGAATCTGCTGCAAGGTTTTCTCGTGGGGGTTTCCAACCCCAAGGACATCCTGTTCTTTGTCTCGTTCTTTCCCCGGTTCATCCAGGTCAGCCCGTCGTTCAGCACCAGCGTGAGCGTGCTGATCGGGCTGTGGGTGGTGATCGATTTCGCGGTGCTGGCGGGCTATATCCTGCTTTCGCGCCACGCCCTCACGCTCAAGTACCAGCGGGCCGTGACCTGGGCTTCCAGCCTGGTGCTGCTGGTGGTGGCGCTGAGCGGGATCGCCTACTCGGCCCACGGGCTGTTGGCGCCCGACAATGCCTGAGGGCGCCGGGCGCGATTACAGGCTGCGGTACTCCAGGGTCAGGTGCGCCAACTCGTGCACCGCGGCCAGGCGCTGGCGCAACGCCTCGGCACTCAGCGACGGCTGGGCCAGGACGCTGACAATGGCCGCCCGCGCCTGGGGCCCGACCTGCCACACATGCAAATCGGTGATGCTGGCGTCCCCGCTCGACTCCACCAATTGCCGAATCTCTGCGGCCACCTGCTCGTCGCTGGCGTCGAGCAGCACGGCGGCGCTGGTCTTCATCAGGCTGTAGGCCCAGCGGGCGATCACCACCGCGCCGACGAGGCCCATCAGCGGGTCAAGCCAGACCCAACCCAGGTAACGCCCCGCAAGCAACGCGGCAATCGCCAGCACCGAAGTCAGGGCATCGGCCAGCACATGCACATAGGCCGAACGCAGGTTGTTGTCGTGATGGGCGTGGGCGTGCTCATGGGGATGGTCATGGGCATGTTCATGCCCGTGTCCGTGCTCCGCGTGCTGCCCATGCCCATGATGGGTGTGATGGCCGCCCAGCAGCCAGGCGCTGAGGATATTCACCGCCAGCCCCGCCACCGCAATCAGTGTGGCCTCGGTAAAGGCCACCTGGGTCGGCTGGAACAGGCGCAGCAGCGACTCGGCAGCAATGCCCAGCGCCACCAGGCCCAGGATCATCGCCGAGGCAAAGCCCGCGAGGTCGCCGACCTTGCCGGTGCCGAAACTGAAGCGCGTGCTGCCTGCATGACGTCGGGCATAGCCGTAGGCCGCCGCCGCAATGCCCAGGGCTCCGGCGTGGGTCGCCATGTGCAGGCCATCGGCCAACAGGGCCATGGAGCCGGTGATATAGCCGGCGGCAATTTCGCCGACCATCATCACCAGGGTCAGCGCCACCACCCACAGGGTGCGGCGCGCGTTATCGTCGTGGCCGGCGCCGAGAAACAGGTGAGGATGAGAAAAATGCCGGGCTTGCGCTGCAATGCTCATGCGGGAGTCCCCTGTCAGGAATAGCGGCGGATGGCTTCGAGCAACTCGTCGACGCCCTTGGCCCGCTCTGCATCGCTGAGCTCGGGGTTGGCCACATGCTCCAGGGCATGGGCCTCGATGATCTCGCCCATCAACCCATTGATGGCGCCACGGGTCGCGGCCACCAGGTGCAGGGTCTTGGCGCATTCGGCGCCGGACTCCAGCGCCCGTTCCACGGCCTGGACCTGCCCGAGAATGCGCCGGACCCGTTTCAGCAGTTCATCTTTCTGTGCATGCGTGTGCGACATACCTATACCCCCTACCCCTATGTGGCGAGCATCTTCACCCCTGGCCGGCCAGCCTGGCAAGCATGCCGCCAAACATTTGGATGGGTGGCAACGCCTGCCCGTTATAGAGCAGCACGGCAATGGCAGGGTGGCCCACGGGCAATAGCCGCCCGGGCCACGGAGTGGAGGTAACTGAGGGTCGGATCAGTCGTCGCGGGTCAGCACTTCCAGCAATTCGATCTCGAAGATCAGATTGGAATGGGGCTTGATATGGGCCCCCACGGAGCGTTCACCGTAGGCCAGGTGCGCCGGTACCAGCAGCTTGCGCTGGCCGCCGACTTTCATCCCCATCAGGCCCTGGTCCCAGCCCTTGATTACCCGCCCGGTACCAATCACGCACTGGAATGGCTTGCCGCGCTCGTAGGAGGAATCGAAGCTCGTGCCATCTTCCAGAAAGCCCCGGTACTGGGTGGTGATCAACGCCCCCTTGACCACGGCCTTGCCGTCGCCCAACTGAGTATCGATCACCTGTAATTGGTCGCTCATCTGCTCGTTCATCATTGCCCCTCGTTCAACGCTCCCCGCCGCCGGGGAATGCGCGCAGGGTTTTCGCAGAATTGCTCGCGCTTGGCAAACCCCGCGACGCGCTGGCGACGTCCGGCCAGTGCCTCAGCGCTTGACCGGCGCCATGTCGAGGATCTTGCCGCTGGTGATTTCCACCAGCACGTACTGGTCCTTGATCTGCACCCACTGGCTTTGCTCTTGGGGTGCCTTCAGGCCTGTTTTCTTCCAGTCGTGGATGGCCGAAACCTCACGCTGATACAAGTCCGGGGCACGGTCGCCGACCACCAGCTCGCGCCCGTTGAAGGTCGAGGACACGCTTTTATCGGTGGCCTCCTGGGCCTGGGCCAGGGGCACCATGGCAGACAGGCAGGCGGTCAGGGACAGGCAGGCAATCAGTGGTTTGACGATCATGAGGCACTCCAGAATTCAAGGCATACCCTGGGTCGGACCGCGGCGCGGGGAAATCATTCACAGCCCTTGCCGATGGACGTCGGGGCCAGCGCTCCGACGGCAAAAAAGCGATCCCCAGGCGACCAACGCGGCGCGTGAAGAGAAAAAATTCGGTTACCATGCGCCCCACAAGAACCACCTGGATAAGGACATCACCATGGCTATTTCCACCCTCGTCGCCTTGGCCATTCTGGCCGTGCTGGTGATCGGTGCCATCAGCATCTACAACACCCTGGTCAACCGCCGCAATCGCTATCAGAACGCCTTCGCCCAGATCGAAGTCCAGCTCAAGCGCCGCTATGACCTGATCCCCAACCTGGTGGAAACCGCCAAGGGCTATCTCCAGCACGAGCGCGAAACCCTCGAAGCGGTGATCGCCGCGCGCAACACCGCCCTCGCCGGCCTCAAGGCGGTCGGGGCGCAACCGGGCAGCGCCCAGAGCATGGCGCAACTGGGCCAGGCCGAAGGAGCCCTGACCAGCGCCATGGGCCGCTTGAACGTGACCATGGAAGCCTACCCGGACCTCAAGGCTTCGCAGAACATGCAGCAATTGAGCGAAGAGCTGAGCAGCACCGAAAACAAACTGGCCTTCGCCCGCCAGGCCTACAACGACTCTGTCATGGCCTACAACAGCTATCGCCAGAGCTTCCCGCCGGTGCTGCTGGCCGGGGTCCTGGGCCATGGCAGCGACGCCAGCCTGCTGGAATTCGCCGACAGCGCGGCGATCCAGCAAGCGCCCAAGGTTGCGTTCTAACCCGCTTTCACCACGGACGGTCCGATGAATTTTTTTGAACACCAGGCCCGTGCCAAACGGCGCACCCTGCAGCTGGTAGTGCTGATGACCCTGGCGGTGATCTCGCTGATCGCCGTCACCAGCGTGGTGCTGATCGTGGGTATGCAGCAGCTCCAGCAGGAAATGAAAATCGAGGCAGGCATCAACTGGCAAATGGTGCCGAGCATCGCCGCTCTGGTACTGGTGGTGGTCATCGGTGCCAGCCTGAGCAAGCACGCGCAATTGCGCGCCGGCGGCAAGGTGGTGGCCGAGCGGCTCGGCGGCCGCTTGATCAACCTCGAACCCCGGGGGCTGGAGGAGCAGCGACTGCTTAACGTGGTCGAAGAAATGGCCCTGGCGTCCGGCACCGCAGTGCCCCAGGTGTACGTGCTGCCGGATGTCGGGATCAACGCCTTCGCCGCCGGGCTCACGCCCCAGGACGCTGTGGTCGGGGTCACCCACGGGGCGATCATGGTCCTCAACCGCGATGAACTGCAGGGGGTCATCGCCCATGAATTCAGCCACATCTATAACGGCGACATGCGCCTCAATACCCGGCTGGTGGCGATCGTCCACGGCATCCTGGTGATCGGCCTGGTGGGCAATGTGATTGCCAGCGGCTCCAGCGCTCTCAATAGCAAGTCCGGGCGCAACCAGGCGGGGACCGTGGGATTGTTTATCGGCATGGCCCTGGTCCTGCTGGGGTCGGTGGGCACGTTTTTCGGCAATCGGATCAAGGGCGCCATCAGCCGCGAACGCGAGTTCCTCGCCGACGCCTCGGCGGTGCAGTTCACCCGCAACCCGACCGGCATCCTCGGCGCCCTGAAAAAGATCGGCGGCTACTCCGCCAGCTCCAAACTGGACGCCGCCCACGCCGCCGAATTCAGCCATCTCTACTTCAGCGAAGGCGCGACGCTATCCGCCAGCGGTGGCTCGGCGACCCACCCACCCCTGGGCGAACGCATTCGCCGGATCGAGCCGAGCTGGGACGGCAACTTCCCCAGCGTGGCCCTGGTCGAGCTGCCCGCCGCCAGCGGCAGCAGCGACCTCGATTTTTCCGAAGTGCTCAGCTCCCTGCCCAGCGTCGCCCCTGCGCCGGCGGCACTGGTGTTTGACCTGGCCGCCGTGCAAGCCTCGATTGCCACCATCGGCGCGCCGCAACAGGGCCACCTGCACGCGGCGCAACAGACCCTGGCCAGCCTCGACCCACGGCTCAAGGACAGCGCCCGCAGCAGCACCGGGGCCCAGGCCCTGGTCTACGGCCTGCTGCTGTCGCCAATCGCAACGGTCCGCGACCTGCAACGGCAACAGCTGGCCGGCAGCACCGACGCTGCGCTACGGGGCGCCGTCGACTCCCTGAGCCCGGCTCTGGAGCAGCTTGATCCGGGCCTGCGCCTGCCATTGCTGGACCTGGTCATCCCGGCCCTCAAGCAACTGGACAAGGACGCACTGCAGGTCTTCATGGACAACCTCAGGCACCTGATCGAGGCTGACGACAAGGTCGAGCTGCTGGAGTGGACCCTGTTGCGCATCGTGCAGCGCAATGTCGAAGGCCTGCCCGCCGCCGAGTCCAAATGGACCCTGGCCCAGTGCAGCGCTGAACTGGCGGTATTGCTCGGGGCCCTGGCCAACGCCGGCCAGGCCGACCCGGAGCAGGCACGCCGGGCCCTGACCTGCGCCTGGGGCGGGCTGCCATTCGAGCGCCCGCAAGCAACTGAAACCGACCTTGAACACCTGGACCAGGCCTTGCTCCGCCTGCGCCAGCTGACACTGGAACAACGCCCGACGCTGCTCGGCGCCATGGCCCGCTGCATCGGATACGACGGCGAAGTGACAGTGGCCGAAGCCGAGCTGATGCGCGCGGTGGCCGACCTGCTGGATTGCCCGATGCCACCCCTGCTCGCCCAGGCCCCGGCGCCCCATACTGCCGCTGCCCCCCAGGCCACGGCGTGAGCGGCCAACACTGCCGCACCTCCGGTGCCGAACGCCAGGCCCTCGACCTGCAACGACTGCGCAGCCTGATCGGCAAACGCCTGGCCGGGCTGGACAACGAGCGCTATTTTTTTGCCGGCGAGCGGGTCATGGATGACTGCGGCGACCTGCAATGGCGCTGCAGCGATGCCAGCCTGCTGTCGATGTTCCTGCTCAGCGACGGCGAAAGCGTCGGCACCGACCACCAGCCCCTGCACCTGACGCCCGCCTTCGAGCTGGAGCCGGGGCAATGCTGCGAATGGCGCGCCGAAGACCTGCTGGCCACCCTCAGCGCCGGCCATCTGGCGGGTCAACTGATCACCGATGTCGCCGCGCTGTTCGATACATGGCCGCACCTGGACACAAGCATTCTCAGCGGCTTCATGGTCTGCTTTGAACACGGCGACTTCCTGGTCTATTACAACCAGGGCGACAACGCGGTGGCCCTGCTGAACCGCCTGCCGCCGGCGGCCGCAGAATTTACCAGTACCTGGCGCAGCCAGTTGTGACGCCAGCGGCCATCGATCGGTCGTAACCTTATCCCCCTATCCTGGGTCGCGCCCTGCTGGCCAAGGTCAACCAGCGCTGCCCATCCCCCGGAGTAAGCCCATGCCCCATGAAGGCAACCTGTTACAAGCCGCCGTCGTGTTTCTGTTCGCGGCGGTGCTGACCGTGCCCCTGGCCAAGCGCCTGCAACTGGGGGCGGTCCTGGGCTATCTGTTTGCCGGGGTGATCATCGGCCCGTCGGTGCTGGGGCTGATCGGCAATCCGCAGAGCGTCAGCCATATTTCCGAACTGGGGGTGGTGCTGCTGCTGTTCATCATTGGCCTGGAGCTGTCGCCGCGACGGCTATGGGTGATGCGCAAGGCGGTGTTCGGCGTCGGCCTGGCCCAGGTGCTGCTGACCGGGGTGGTGATCGGCAGCATGGCCCTACTGGTGTTCGGCCAACCCCTGAACAGCGCCATCGTCCTCGGCCTGGGGCTGGCGTTGTCCTCCACCGCCTTCGGCCTGCAAAGCCTGGCCGAACGCAAGGAACTCAACAGCCCCCACGGGCGCCTGGCGTTTGCCATTCTGCTGTTCCAGGACATTGCCGCCATCCCGCTGATCGCCCTGGTACCGGCCCTGGCCGGCGGCGATCACCACACCAGCACCGCCCAGGACATCACCCACGGCCTGCAGGTGCTGGGCAGCATTGCAGTTGTGGTGGTTGGCGGGCGTTATCTGCTGCGCCCGGTGTTTCGCGTGGTGGCCGCCACCGGGCTGCCCGAGGTGTCCACCGCCACCGCGCTGCTGGTGGTCATCGGCACCGCCTGGCTGATGGATCTGGCCGGGGTGTCCATGGCCCTGGGTGCGTTCCTCGCCGGCCTGCTGCTGGCCGACTCGGAATACCGCCACGAACTGGAAGCCCAGATCGAACCGTTCAAAGGCTTGCTGCTGGGGCTGTTTTTCATCAGCGTCGGCATGGGGGCCAATATCAGCCTGCTGTTCAGCGCACCGCTGGCGGTGCTCGGGCTGACCCTGTTGCTGATCGGCCTCAAGCTGCCTTTGCTGTACGTGGTCGGGCGCCTGGCCGGGGGGCTCGGGCGCTTGAGCGCCGTGCGCCTGGGGGTGGTGCTGGCGGCGGGCGGCGAATTTGCGTTCGTGGTGTTCAAGATCGGCCGTGACCAGGGCCTGTTCGAGGCGCGGCTGTATGACCTGCTGGTGCTGACCATCACCTTGTCGATGGCCATGACCCCGCTGCTGTTGCTGGCCTGCTCGCGCCTGCTGGTGCCCAAGAGCAAGCCGGTGGAAGTCCCGGCGCACCTGCGGGACATCGACAGCGACGCGCCGCGGGTGGTGATCGCCGGCATGGGCCGCATGGGGCAAATTGTGGCGCGGATTCTCAAGGCGCAGAAAGTGCCGTTCGTGGCCCTCGACACTTCGGTGGAAACCATCGAGCTGACCCGCAGTTTCGGCGGTATGCCGGTGTTCTACGGCGACCCGATGCGCCCCGAGATCCTCAATGCGGCCAAGGTCGGCGAGGCCGAGTTTTTCGTGATCGCCACCGATGACCCGGACACCAACATCCAGACCGCCGCCCTGGTGCGCAAGCTGTACCCGCACATGAAAATCATTGCCCGTGCCCGCAACCGCCAGCACGTGCACAAGCTGGTGGACCTGGGCGCCGAAGCGGTGCGTGAAACCTATTATTCGAGCCTGGAAATGAGCCGGCGGACCCTGGTCGGCCTCGGCTTGAGCCAGGCCCAGGCCGACTCGCGCATCCAGCGTTTTACCCGCCACGACGAACAAGTGCTGCAAGCCCAGCACGCGGTGTACGACGACGCGGCCAAGGTACTGCAGACCGCCCAGGAGGCGCGCAATGAACTGGCACGGCTGTTTGCCGCCGACCAGTTGGACGAGCAGGTCGAAAGCCCATTGCCGCCACCGCGTTAAGCGCCCTGGCGTTGACTCCCGGGCAGCGCGGTGTCCGGGTTTGCAAGGGCTGCGCCCGCGCCACCTCTCTCCAGCCTGCGGCTCCTGACATAAACTGTCAGGGCCCTGCTGTAGAGTGTTCGGGCCCTGCCACTGACTGGATCTGCCGATGACCACCGCCGAGCAAAGCGCACCTGCGCTGAAGGAAATCTTCAACCAGCAACGCCTGGAACATATCGCCGACGAAATGCTGGCGGTGTATCCGGGGTTCGATCGCCGGGGGTTTCTCAAGCACGCGAGCCAGGGCCTGGCCGAGTTATCGGTGATGCAGCGCCTGGCCCGGGTCAGTGACAGCCTGCACAGCGTGCTGGCGCTGGACTACGAAACCAGCCTGGGGTTGCTGGAAGCCCTGGCGCCGCGCCTGGACAGCCGGTTTGTGTGCATGTTCCTGCCGCACTACGTGGCCAGTCATGGCACCCATGCCTTCGAGCGCTCGATGCAGGCGCTGAAGTTTTTCACCGGGTTCGGCTCCTCGGAATTTGCCATACGGCCTTTTCTGCGCAGCGACCCGCAGCGCACCCTGGCGTTGATGCAGCAGTGGGCGCTGGACCCGGATGAGCATGTGCGGCGCCTGGCCAGTGAAGGCAGCCGCCCGCGCCTGCCCTGGTCCTTTCGCCTGGAGCAGATCCAGGCCGACCCGACGCTGGCCGCGCCGATCCTCGACGCGCTCAAGGCCGACCCCAGCCTGTACGTGCGCAAATCGGTGGCCAACCACCTCAATGACATCACCAAGGATCACCCGAGCTGGGTCCTGGACCTGATCGAAGGCTGGCCCCTGGACAACCGCCACACCGCGTGGATTGCCCGGCATGCCCTGCGCAGCCTGATCAAGCAGGGCGACCGCCGGGCCCTGGCAATCATCGGCGCCGGTGCCCGGGCCGAGGTCGAGCTGCTGGACCTGCGGATCGAACCGCCGACCATTCGCCTGGGGGAGCGGGTGAATCTGTCCTTCACCCTGGCCTCGACGGCTGCCGCCAGCCAGAAGCTGGTGGTCGACTACGCCATCGATTACGTCAAGGCCTCGGGCGCCACGTCGGCCAAGGTGTTCAAGCTCAAGGCGCTGACCCTCGCCGCCCATGCCCGCGAAACCCTGAGCCGCGCCCAGCACATCCGCGAACTGAGCACCCGCCGGCATTACGCCGGCAGCCACCGGGTGCACATCCTGGTCAATGGCGAATGCCTGGGCAGCACGCAGTTCGAGTTGCTGGGGGAGGACTGAGCTGTGCGAGAACGTACGAACACCTGACACTCTGCGGCGTTTTAGAGGGCCCGCCAGCCTCGCGGGCTCGGCAGCGGCTACAGAGGTGGGGGCCAGGCGCGACGCAAGCGGTCAAAGGCGGGGTTGCCGGTGCGACGCGAGGGCACCGACTCCAGCGCCAAAGGGTGCAGGGTGCGCTTGACCATAGAGGTCGCCAGGTCCTGGCAAGGCCCCGCCTCGGGAAAGTTGCGCTCCAGGGTTGCAACCCGGTACCCGGCTCTTCGATCCCACTGGCTGAAGCGGACCACGGTACTCCCCTCGATAATCACCGCGCCTTCCCTGCGCTCATCATCAACAAAATAAAACTCCAGGGCGCCCTGGTTCGGTTGCTCCAGCCCCCTGAGCCGTAGGTAGCACGCCAGCAGCGAAGTCAGGCGCAAGCCCTTGCCCAGTTCCACGCCGGGGCCAAGGCGGCGCTCGGCATCAAAGTAGACCTTCAACAGCACACCCAGCTCACGACCCTTGCGGGTGAGCACCGCCGGCTTTTCGTAAAGATGAAACTCCAGGGGTTCCCCCACCCGATCAAAGCCCTGGGCAAGCAGCTGTGCCGGGCTCAGCGCGGCAAGCTTCAGCAACCCGGGGCCAGCGTCGAAGGCCCCTTGCACCAGGCCGGCGAACAGTGATTCAAACTCCATCTCAAGCTTCCTGCGCCAGGGTCATGGGCCGAGCCTCGCGCACGGCCCCGGCGTCGACACTCGACATCGCGCCCGAGTCGGCTCGGCAGACCCGGAACCCGCCCGCCCTCTCAAGGCGATCGGGCAAGCCGCGATGACGACTCATCCGCCATCCGCCGAGAGTTCCACCAGGTTGTCGTCACTCTCACCGCAGCCAAACCCGACAATCGAGTCACCCGTCCAGTGCACCTCGGTCATCGCCACGCAACTGTTGTAGAACTGCCCCTCCAGAGTCCCGTCGGCCCTGAACACCCGTACATAGCCACCGGTGTTGTACAACGACTGCGCGCCATCACCGGGCATGCCGATGCTGGGGATCCAGCGGCTCCAGCTGAACAGCCGGTACTTCTGGTAGTAGAACGCTTTGTTTGGGCTGTAGTCCGGCTTCTGATAGGTGTAGCCGTAATAGAAGGCGTAGTAACCCTGAAACGCCAGGAACACAGCGACCACGGCGCAGAGAATGCGGGTGCGTTTTTTCATCGAGCAGGTAAGTCCTTTTACAGAAAATGACTGGGCCTAAGCCCTGGGTACACCGAGCATGCGCAGGCAGGATTGGATGATGACGTCGGCCAGGGCCTGGCTGTCACCTTGACGGGCGGCGATCACATCGTCAGTGGCGCCATGCACCCCGGCATAGATCAGCGAGGCCACGATGCCGGGGTGCGACAGCGACCAGGTGCCGGCCTGCTGCCCACCTTCAAGGATGCCCTGCAGTTGGGTGAGGATCGCGCCCTTGTCCGGGTTGTCGCGGTCATGGTGGTGATGGTTGGTGTAGACGATGTCGTGAATCCGGTAGGTCGCCAGGTACGTGTCGACGCTGGCGCGGATCCAGCTCGACAGGCGTGCCACCCAATCGTCGGCGGCGCAGGCCTCGACCGCCTGCTCCAGGCGCTGGAGAAAATGCGCGGTGTAGCGCTCGCCAAGGGCCACCAGCATCTCGTTCTTCGAAGCAAAGTAGTGATAGAAGGTGCCCTTGGCGACCTGGGCCCGCTCGACGATTTCACTGATGGTGGTGGCTTCCACACCCTGGCTCAGGAACAGGCTTTCGGCGGCTGCCATCAGTTCGTCCAGGCGCACTTCGGCAGGTTTGGTTCGGGGGCGCGGCAGGTCTGGCGCCTGCTGTTCATCCCTGGTGCGTTTCACGGTCATCGGCGGGTCCGGCCTGGCAGACAAAGGTCGACAGTTTAGGGGAATCGCCGTGCGCTAGCGACAGCAGCGCACTTCATAACCCATTGACCGACGGTCAGTCGACTACTTATGATGCCGCCACTCACTTCCCTTCCCCCCCTCCGGGAGTTGTCTCATGCAGCGTTATCGCCGCCCGGCCCTGGTGGCCGCCGCCTACCTCGGCACCTTCCTCGCGACACTGGATATCAGCATCGTCAACGTTGCCCTGCCGACCTTGCAGCACGCGCTGAACACCGACCTTGCCGGGTTGCAGTGGGTGGTCAATGCCTACGCCATCTGCCTGTCGGCCTTCATGCTGTCGGCCGGCCCCCTGGGCGATCGCTACGGTCACAAGCGCTGCTGGCTGATCGGCGTGGGGTTGTTCAGCATTGGCTCGGCACTCTGCGCCTGGGCCGGCGACCTGCTGCAATTGCTGGCCGGGCGCGCAGTGCAAGGGCTGGCCGGGGCGCTACTGATCCCCGGGGCGATGCCGATTCTCAGCCATGCCTTCCCCGACCCGAAGCAGCGCGCCCACGTGATTGGCGGCTGGTCGGCGTTCACTGCCATGGCCCTGATCCTGGGGCCGCTGGTGGGCGGCGTGCTGCTGGACTCGCTGGGCTGGCCGAGCATTTTCCTGATCAACCTGCCGCTCGGCTTGCTGGCCATCGTCCTGGGTGCCTGGGGCATCAGCGAACGCAAACACCCCGAGCACGCAGCACTCGATCCAGCCGGCCAGGTGCTCAGCGTGCTGTGGCTGGGGGCGCTGACCTATGGCCTGATCGTCGCCGGCGATGAGGGCTTCAGCGGCCCCACAGCCCTCACGGCCCTGGTCCTGGCTGGCGTGATGCTGGTGCTGTTTGTGCTGGTGGAGCGCCGGGTCAAACGCCCTCTGGTGCCGGTGCAACTGCTGCGCCAGGGCCCGTTTGCCGTGGCCAACCTGGCCTCGTTCATGCTGGGGTTCTCCAGCTACAGCAGCCTGTTTTTCTTTTCGATTTTCCTGCAGCAGATCCAGGGCTGGTCGGCCTCGGAAACCGGGCTGCGCATGCTCCCGCAATTTATCGTCACCGGTTGTGTGTCGATGCTTTTCGGCCGCCTGGCGGGGCGCCTGCCGGTGCCGCAATTGATGATCATCGGCTATGGCCTGATTGGCCTGTCGATGTGCGCCATGAGCAGCTTCGACGCCCACACGCCCTACGGGTGGGTGGGCTCGCTGTTTGCGGTATTGGGCCTGGGCATGGGCCTGGCGGTCCCGGCGACCGGGCTCAGCGTGATGGCCACGGCGCCAGCGGAACGCGCGGGGATCGCCTCGGCCACCATGAACGCCCTGCGCCAGACCGGAATGAGCGTGGGCATTGCCCTGCTGGGTAGCCTGATGAGCGCCCAGGCGGTACGCCGGCTCAGTGAGTCGGCTCGGGCCAACGGCTTTACCGACGCCTTGCCGATGGCCCGGGCAGCGGTCAACCAGCACTATTTCCCCAGCCATTGCGGGTTGTTTGCCGAGCTCTACAGCAGCGCCATGAGCAGCGGATTTCGCCTGGCCATGCTGCTCGCCGGCGCCAGCAGCCTGATCGCCATGGGCCTGCTGCTGCACACCCACCGCCGCCAAGAACGACGTCCAACCTCCCCGTAGCCGCTGCGGCCAGGCACGGGCCGCGTGCGGACGCGGGCCCCAACCCGAGCCTCGACAACCCAGCGCCGCCGCTGGCCCATTCAGCGCAACCTCCAGGTCAAAACCGGCAGCAGAAAGTCTGTGATTTAAACCACACAGCCACCGAGCGAAAGCTACCCTTGCAGGGCAACGCAACGAATCAGGACGATTCACCACAACAAGAATCCACACGAGGTCATGGATGCTGCCTGCCTTTGATCAATACGACTACATCGTGGTCGGTGCCGGCCCTGCCGGCTGCCTGCTGGCCAATCGCCTGTCGGCCAACCCGCAACACCGGGTCCTGCTGCTGGAAGCCGGTGGGCGCGATAACTACGCCTGGATCCATATCCCCGTCGGCTATCTGTTCTGCATCGGCAACCCGCGCACCGACTGGTGCTTCAAGACCGAGGCCGAACCCGGCCTGCAAGGGCGCAGCCTGAGCTACCCACGGGGCAAAGTGCTGGGCGGCTGTTCATCGATCAACGGCATGATTTACATGCGCGGCCAGGCCGGTGACTACGATGGCTGGGCAGCCGACGGCAACCCGGGCTGGAGCTGGCAGGAGGTGCTGCCGCTGTTCAAGAAGAGCGAAAACCACTTCGCCGGGGCCTCGCCCTTGCACGGTGCCAGCGGTGAGTGGAGGGTCGAGCGCCAGCGCCTGTCGTGGCCGATACTCGACGCCTTTCGCGACGCCGCCGAGCAAAGCGGCATTCCTCGCATCGATGATTTCAACGGCGGTGACAATCAGGGCTGCGGCTACTTCCAGGTCAACCAGAAGGCCGGGGTGCGCTGGAACGCCGCCAAGGCCTTTCTCAAGCCGATTCGCCAGCGCCCCAACCTCACCGTGCTCACCGACATCGAGGTGGAACGGGTGCTGCTGGAAAACGGCCGCGCGGTGGCCGTCCGGGCACGATGCCAGGGCCGGCTGCACAACTTCAAGGCGCGCCGCGAGATCATCCTCTGTGCCGGTTCGATCGGTTCGCCATGCATTCTCCAGCGCTCGGGCATTGGCCCCGCGCCGCTCCTGCAACACCTCGGCCTGGGGGTGGCCCACGAGCTGCCCGGGGTCGGTGCCAACCTGCAGGATCACCTGCAACTGCGGCTGATCTACAAACTGGAAAACGCCCGCACCCTGAACCAGATCGCCGGCACGCTGTGGGGCAAGATGGGCATGGGCCTGCGCTACCTGTACGACCGCAGTGGCCCGCTGTCCATGGCCCCGAGCCAGCTTGGCGCGTTTGCCCGCTCCGGGCCGGAACAGACCTCGGCCAACCTCGAATACCACGTGCAACCGCTGTCCCTGGAGCGCTTCGGCGAACCGCTGCATGCCTTCCCGGCGTTCACCGCCTCGGTCTGCGACCTGCGCCCGCAGAGTCGCGGCCAGGTGGTAATCAGCTCCCTGGACGCCGGCGCGGCCCCCGTGATCCAGCCCAATTACCTGAGCCATCCGCACGACCTGCGAGTGGCCGCCGACGCCATCCGCCTGACCCGACGCATCGTCGCCGCTCCGGCCCTGCAAGCGTTCAAACCCAGCGAATACCTGCCCGGCGCCGAGCTGCACAGCC
The DNA here is from genome assembly GCF_059862355.1 of Pseudomonas sp. MF09150. Classification (NCBI taxonomy): domain Bacteria; kingdom Pseudomonadati; phylum Pseudomonadota; class Gammaproteobacteria; order Pseudomonadales; family Pseudomonadaceae; genus Pseudomonas; species Pseudomonas sp. MF09150. Next base: position 1,003,685 of record NZ_JCBCUS010000001.1, read on the forward strand.
AGGAGCAACTGCAGGAAGCCGCGGCGCGCATCGGCACCACCATCTTCCATCCGGTGGGCACCTGCCGCATGGGCCAGGATCGCCAGGCGGTGGTGGATGCCGAACTGCGGGTGCATGGCATCCCGGGGCTGCGCGTCGCCGACGCCTCGATCATGCCGCGCATCACCTCGGGAAACACCTGTTCACCCACCCTGATGATTGCCGAAAAAGCCGCCGAGCTGATTCTGGCCCCGGCCACCCGGAACATCAGCCAACAGCCGCAACTTGCCTGACCCGTACCAGCGGCTGGCCGGCGAGCGCGACCCGAAGCATGGAGCCCGGGCCGTGGAACAAATCGCCGGCACGCCGGCTCCTACCAAGAAGCTGTGACGCGCTAACCGCGCCGATACTGGCGTTGGCAGTGGAACAACAAAAATAATCACTGTGAGGGACACCTGTATGTCAGACCACGCTCAGCCCCTGAACCCGCCCCTGGCCGCCGCCACTGGCAAAGGCAGCCGCAAAGTCATCTTCGCCTCGTCCCTGGGGACGGTATTCGAGTGGTACGACTTTTTCCTGTATGGCGCCCTCGCGGCCGTCATCAGCAAGCAGTTCTTCGCCGGGGTCAACGACACCACGGCCTTTATCTTCGCGCTCATGGCGTTTGCCGCCGGCTTCGTGGTGCGCCCGTTCGGCGCGCTGGTGTTCGGGCGCCTGGGAGACATGATCGGGCGCAAATACACCTTCCTGGTCACCATCATCCTCATGGGGGTAGCGACCTTCGCCGTGGGCCTGCTCCCGACCTATTCGAGCATCGGCATCGCCGCGCCGATCATCCTGGTGCTGCTGCGCATGCTCCAGGGACTGGCGCTGGGCGGTGAGTACGGCGGCGCCGCGACCTACGTCGCCGAGCACGCGCCAGCCGGCAAGCGCGGCTTTCACACCAGCTGGATTCAGTCCACCGCGACCCTCGGCCTGTTGCTGTCGCTGCTGGTGGTGCTGGGTTGCCGCTACTTCACCGGCGATCAGTTCGAAGTCTGGGGCTGGCGCCTGCCATTCCTGCTGTCGATCGTGCTGCTGGGGATTTCCACATGGATCCGCATGAGCCTGCACGAGTCGCCGGCCTTCCTCAGAATGAAAGAGCAAGGCCGCGCCAGCAAGGCGCCGATCCGCGAATCCTTCGGCAAATGGGAAAACCTCAAGGTGGTGCTGATCGCCCTGTTCAGCATCAACGCCGGGCAAGCGGTGACCTTCTACGCCGCACAGTTCTACGTGCTGTTCTTCCTCACCCAGTTCCTCAAGATGGACCCGGCCCTGGCCAATATGCTGTTGATCATCAGCGTGGTGATCGGCGCGCCGTTCTTCATCTTTTTCGGCTGGCTGTCGGACAAGGTCGGACGCAAGCCGGTGCTGATGGTCGGCCTGTTGCTGGCTACTGCGCTGTACTTTCCGATCTTCAAATCCCTAGCGCACTACGCCAACCCGGCCATCGACCAGGCCAGCCGCCAGGCACCGATCAGCGTGATCGCCGATCCGGCCACCTGCACCTTCCAGTTCGACCCGGTGGGCAAGGCCAAATTCGACAGCCCGTGCGACAAGGTCAAGACCTTCCTGGTCAAGCAGGGCCTGCCCTATAGCAGCGTCGCCGCCCCGGCCGGGAGCCCGGTCCAGGTCAGCGTCGGTGAGTTGAAGCTCGACGGTTTCGACGAAGCGGCCCTGCGCGGCGCGGTGACCCTGGCCGGCTACCCGCAACAGGCTGACGCACAGAACGTCAACAAAACCATGGTGGTGGTGCTGATCGTGGCTCTGATCCTGATCGCGGCCATGTGCTACGGGCCGCTGGCGGCGCTGATGGTCGAGCTGTTCCCGACCCGCATCCGCTACACCTCCATGTCCCTGCCCTATCACATCGGAAACGGCTGGTTCGGCGGCTTCCTGCCCACTGTGTCCTTTGCCCTGGTGGTCTACACCGGCGATATTTTCTACGGCCTGTGGTACCCGGTGCTGGTCACCGGAGTCAGCCTGGTCGTAGGGCTGATCTGCCTGCGGGAAACCAAGGATGTCGATATCGACAATAACTGAGGCCGTTTTGACGCCGCACCGGGCCAGGAGAACCTTGGCCTGGCCCGGCGTTTTTTTTGCCTAGTACTTGGCCCTGAGGGCGAGGTTGAAGTTGCGCGGCTCGCCGTAGAAGTTCCAGTAATTGGTGTTGCCGGTGGTCTGGATGTACTTCTTGTCGAAGACGTTATCTAGGTTGTACTGCACTTCCAGATTCTGGTTGATCTCGTACACCGCGTGCAGGTTAGTGAGGGTGTAGGGATCCTGCTGGATCTTGAAGGACCTGCCGGCCTCGGTATAGGTCATGCTGCTCTGGGCATAGAAGCTGCCACCGACCCGGGCCTTGTTCAACACTCCCGGCAGGCGGTAGTCGGTGCTGACCTTGAACAGGTGACGTGGCGACGAGGCCGAAGAGTCCTCACCTTTCTGACTGCCGCCGATGTACTTGGACTGGGTGTAGGTGTAGCCGGCGGACAAGTTCCAATCAGCGCTCAAGGCTCCGTTCAGCTCCAGATCCAGGCCACGGCTGCGGACCTTGTCCGAAGCACGGTAGCAGCCGTTGGGCAAGGCCGGACACAGGGTTGCCGCTTCATTACCGTCAATCGCTTCGGCGCGGCCGGTCTGGTCGGTCTGGAACAGCGCCAGCGCCGAGGTCAGGCGCTTATCGAGGAATTCACCCTTGAGGCCGATCTCATAGTTGCTGCCGGTCATGGGGTCGAGGATCGAACCATCCACCCCGAGGTTGTTCTGCGGCTTGAAGATTTCGGTGTAGCTGGCGTAGGCCGAGAACTGTTGGTTGAGCTCCTGAACCAGGCCGGCATAGGGCGTGAACTGACGGTTTTTCGCGTAGTCGCTCTTGTTGCGTGCGGTGACCTGGGTCAGGTTTTCGCTCTTGAACCAGCTGACCCGGCTGCCGAGGATCAAGCGTGTGGAATCGCTCAGGCTGAAACGGCCGGCGGCGTATACCCCCTGCTGTTCCTGGGTGATGTTGTACTTCCATTTATTGACACTCAGGGCCGTAGGCGCCGGCGGGTTGAAGGCACCCGGGTCGTTGACGTCAAACACGTAGTTGTAGGTCAGGTCGTTGCCGCCGTGGTAGTCGAAGTCGTCGATCCGCGCATTGCTGCCCAGGATCAGTTCGTGCTGTTTGCCGAACAACTGAAACGGGCCGGTCAGGTAGCTGTCGACGCTGGTCTGGGTGTCGTTGTAGCGGAAATGACGGGGTTGCAGGCGAAAGCTGCTGTCGGTGTTGGCGACCTTGGTCGTGAAGTTGCCGAGGAAGTCGGACTTGGCCCAAGTCTGGTTGGCGGCCACCACCAGCTTCCAGTCGTTATCGAAGTCATGCTGGATATCACCGAACACCGTGGTGTTGCGCTTGTCGAGGTGGTTCCACTTGCCGGTCAGGGAAGTGGAGCGGGACAAGGGGTAAAACGCGCCGTTTTCCTGGGTCGGCAAGCCGGACCAGTCGTAGCCGGAGTTGCGATCCTTCTGGTAGGTGAAACCCAGCGTCGCCATTGTCGAATCCGACAGGTCGGCTTCGACGATGGCGTAGAACACCTGGTTTTCTTTCTGCGCGGTGTCCAGGTAACTGTTGGCGTTGTTGTAACTGATCACCGTCCGCCCGCGCAGGGTGCCCGGCTCGTTGAGCGGCGACGACAGATCGAGCAGGGTGCGGTAGTCATCCCAGGAACCGACCGAGGTTTCCACCAGCACCTGGGGTTCGACAGTCGGGCGCTTGCGCACCAGGTTGATCGCCGCCGATGGGTTACCCGCCCCCTCCATCAGTCCCGTGGCGCCCCGCACGATCTCGACCCGATCGTAGATCTCGGTGGTCGGCTTGGCGATCGCATCCATCGAGTAAGCGTTGCTGATATTGGTGGGGATGCCGTCGATCTGCAGGGTCTCTACCAACTGCCCGCGGGCCATGTACATCGAACGCTCGGCGCCGTTCTTGAGCACGGTGATACCGGTGGCGTTCTGCAGCACGTCATCGAGGTTTTTCATGCCCTGGTCATCCATCCGCTGGCGGGTGACCACGGTGACCGACTGCGGGGTTTCACGCAGCGACAACGGCAGTTTGGTTGCGGTCGCCGAGCGCCCCGTGGTGTAGGAGCGGGTACCCTCGGTAGTCGCCCCCAAGGCACTGCCGGTGACCTGGGTCGCCTCCAGTTGCACGGCCCCGGCCGGTAGCGCCTGCAAGAACCAGGTGCCCTGGCTGCCGAGACTGGCCATCAGGCCGCTGCCGCTCAACAGGCGCTGGAGCGCCGAATCGACGGCAAATTGCCCCTGCAAAGCTGCCGTGCGCTTGTTTCTGACCAGCGCCGGATCAAACGACAAACTGATGGCCGCCTGCTCGGCAAACCGGTTCAAGCTGTCTTCAAGGCTGCCGGCTGGAACGTCATAGGGGCGGGCCTGCACCGCATCAGCCGCCTGGACACAGAACGGGGCCGCCAGCAACACGGCGCCCGGGGTGAACAGAGCCACGCGCAGGGCGATTGCCAGGTGACTGCGGCGGGTTTTAATCGGGGTTACAGAACGGGACTTCAATGCAGCGCTCCTTACGATTGGCAGGTGTTATTCCTGTTTGTCGAAGGAGCGGAAAAAAGCCGTAAGTCTTTTTGATAATTATTCCTGTCTGCCTCTGTCGCGTCCGCTCAAGCCGCAACAATGCGCACCCAATAGCGGGTCCGGCGCTCGATACGCACCGGCAGCGACTGGCTCAACCCGGCCAGGGCGCGGTCGATGTCCTCAAGCTGGAACACCCCGGAAATGCGCAAATCGGCCACCGCCCCATCACACAGCAACCACCCCGTGCGATAGCGCCCCAACTCCTCGACCAACTGCTGCAGGCGCATCTGCCGCGCCACCACCGCACCTCGAGTCCAGGCACTGGCCTGCAACACGCTGACCTGGACCTGCTCGACCCTGCCCGCACGGATCAGGCACTCGTTGCCAGCCGTGATCAGCGGCCCCCGGCCACTGGCCAGCTGCACCGCCACTGTGCCCTCCTCCACGCTCAAGCGCGTGCATCCGGGCTCCTGGCGCACGTTGAACGCGGTACCGATCGCCTCCAGACGCGCCTCTGCAGTCTGAACGTAGAACGGCCGACGCCCCTGGAGCCCGTCGGTGTCGGCGCCGGTCCGGATGAATATCTCGCCTTCGCGCAGGGTAATCAGACGCCGCTCGGCACTGAACTCAGCGTCGGCGCGGCTATGGGTATTGAGTTGCAGCAGCGTGCCGTCGACCAGTTGAAAACGCTGGCGCTCGCCGGTACGGGTGACGTAGTCGGCGCTGGCCCCGCGCCAGGTCTGCTGGATCGCCACAGCCCCCAGCCCGCTGGCGCAGATCCCCAGTCCCAACAGCTTCAAGGCCTGGCGGCGGCTGTGGCTCGCCGCCGCGTTGGCCAGGGTGTCACGCGCCAGCCCAGCAGTCAGTTGCGCGGCAACCCGAAAGCGCTGCTCGTTGACTTGCAAGGCTTGCCAGGCATTTTCGTGACTGGGTTGCGCACGCCGCCACTGTTCGCAAGCAGCGTGCATGGCCGGGTCGGCCGCACCGGATTGCAGGCGCACCAGCCATTGGATCGCCTGGTCGAGCACCGCTTCGGGAATATCGTCCCGTGGCAATCCGCTCACATCAGGCCCCGAGCCAGATAGCAATGTCGGATCGCAGTGGCCATGTATTTCTCCACCGAACTTTGACTCACCCCCAGGCGCTCGGCGATCTCCCGATACCCCAGGCCTTCAAGGCGCGAGAGCAGGAAGGCGGTACGCACTTTGGGGCTCAGGCCGTCGAGCAACGCGTCGATCTGGGTCAGGGTTTCCAGCAGGATCAGGCGCTCTTCAGGCGACGGATGCTCGGGCTCGGGGAGCAAGGCGATGGCAGTGAGGTAGGCGCGCTCGATCTTCTGCCGCCGGAATCGATCAACCATCAAGCCCTGGGCAATACTGCTGAGCCAGGCTCTGGGCTGACGCAGTTCCGCGACCCGGTCGGGTTTGCCGAGCACGTAGAGAAAAGTGTCCTGGGCCATGTCCGCGGCGTTGTCGGTGTCGCGCAAGCGGCGGCGCAGCCAGGCGAACAGCCAGCCGTGATGATCGTGGTAAAGACGGCCGATGTCCTGATGCAACCTAAGCGGGCCGGGGGAAGATGGCGGCACTGGAACCCTCAGCTCATGGCAAGCGCGAAAATGCGGATAAGAATTGATCGCAATCATAGGCACTCGCCGCTGCGGACTCAAGGCATGTGTGCACCGATGCTGCCCATGCACAGGGCCCGACCTCTTGAACAATCCCGCCAGTTGCGCCACTGTCAGCGCACTTTTTTGGCTGATGGATCGCCTGCATGCCGTTTATTCTCCCTGCTGTCCTTGGACTGGTGCTGCTGGCGATGCTTTGGCGGCGCCAGAAAGCCCTGACTGCGCTGCGCCGCGAAGCCTATATCCGCAGTTTCACCTTGCCGCCCAGGTTGTTCGAACCGCTGCGCGCGCAGCACCCGCACCTGGACCTCAAGCACTGCCAGCTGGTGGCCCAGGGCTTGCGCCAGTTCTTCATGGCCTACCTCAAGAGCGGCCAGCGCTATGTGTCGATGCCGTCCCAGGTGGTCGACGATCTGTGGCATGAGTTCATCCTCCACACCCGGGACTACCAGGAATTCTGCGACAAGGCCTTCGGCCAATTCCTGCATCACACGCCGGCGGCGGTACTGGGCCAGGGCGCCGAGAAAAAAAGTGACATCGGTTTGCGCCGCTGTTGGTGGTTCGCCTGCCACGACGAGAACATCAACCCGAGCAAGGCCACGCGCCTGCCGTTGTTGTTCGCCCTCGATGCCAAGCTGAAAATCGCCAACGGCTTTCACTACGTGGTCGATTGCCAGTCGCTGCAGCGCGTGACCGAGAGCGGCGCCCAGACCACGATTGTCCATTGCGGCAGCGAGCTGTACAGCGTCAGCAGCGACAGCGATTCCGGCTCCAGCTTCGGCAGTGACGACTCCCGATTCGATGGTGACTCCGGCAGCAGTGATGGCGGAGGCGACAGCGGTGGTTGCGGAGGGGGCGGTTGCGGGGGCGGCGGCGGTGATTGAGCAATGGCCGCTGCAGTTTGATGAACGAACACCCGACATGGCACGCGCTACGCTTTGAGAATCCATCTGCGCCCAAGGAGTCTTGCGATGAAAAAAATCCTTTCCCTCGTCACCCTGTTGCTTGTAGCCGGTGGTGCCCATGCCGAAGGCGTTCCCGCATTCAACGTCGACTGCCCGGGCAATCTGGCGGTCAGCGCCGACCAGGGCGGGCCGGTGTTGATCAATGGCAAGGAAGCCAAGACCCGTACCGTCAACGAGCGTTTTTTTGAAGCCAAGGCGGCGGACGTGACGATTTCCATCAGCCTCTCCGACGATGACTCGGTGATCGTGAGCTACACCGGCAAGCACGGCGCCAATGGCATCTGCACCTCGGTCGATGACTGACCCCTTTCCCCTCCACACCTGAACAGATGAGTGATCGATGGATATTGCTGGCATCCCTTTTGGCACCACCGACTGGTCCCATATCGAGCCCACCGAGCACCCCGGCGAGACCGGCTGCGCCTACTGGCGCACCCGGCAGTTTGGTGCGATCCGGGTGCGCATGATCGAGTACAGCGCGGGTTACCTTGCCGATCACTGGTGCTCCAAGGGCCATATCCTGTTTTGCCTGGAGGGCGAGTTGCACACTGAACTGGAGGACGGCCGGCAGTTTGTACTCAGCCCGGGCATGAGCTACCAGGTGGCCGACAACGCCGAACCCCATCGCTCGTTCACCGCGGTCGGCGCCAAGCTGTTCGTGGTCGACTGAGGCCTAGAACAACCCCAACTGCCCGCCGATCAGGGTGCTGAAATCATCCTGCACAAAGGGCAGGATCGCATCCGCCACCGGCTGCAATTGCCGGGTCACGTAGTGGTCGTAATCGATGGCGGCCTGGCGATTCTCCAGGGGCTCGGGGCCGGCCAGGGTGATCACGTAGCTGATCGAACCGCCATTCTGGTACTGCCGTGGACGGCCGTGCAGGTCGTTGTATTCATCCGCCAGGCGCGCGGCCCGCACATGGGGCGGGACGTTGCGTTCGTAGTCGTCGAGCCGGCGGCGCAGGCGCTTGCGATAGACCAACTGCTGATCCAGCTCGCCGGCCAGGGTACGCCGCACATAGTCGCGCACATAATCCTGGTACGGCTGGCGTTGGAAGATCCGCTGGTAGAGCTCCTTCTGGAAATCCTGAGCCAGGGGCGACCAATCGGTGCGCACGGTTTCCAGGCCCTTGTACACCATCTCCTCGCGACCGTCGGCGTGCAGCACCAGGCCGGCGTAGCGCTTCTTGCTGCCCTCCTCGGCCCCACGGATGGTCGGCATCAGAAAGCGACTGAAGTGGGTTTCGAACTGCAACTCCAGGGCACTCTCCAGCCCGTACTCCTCACGCAGGTGATCGCACCACCACTGGTTGACCTGCTGCACCAGGCCGCGGCCTATGCGCGTCGCGTCCTCCTCGGCATGGGCGTGACCGAGCCAGACAAAGGTCGAGTCGGTGTCGCCGTAGATCACGGTGTGGCCCTGGGCCTCGATCAGTTCGCGGGTGCGGCGCATGATTTCGTGGCCGCGCAAGGTGATCGAAGACGCCAGCCGCGGATCGAAAAACCGGCAACCACTGGAGCCGAGCACGCCGTAGAAGGCGTTCATGATGATTTTCAGCGCCTGGGACAACGGCTGGTTGTGCTCGCGCTTGGCCTGCTCGCGGCCTTCGGAAACCCGGGTGACGATAGCCGGTAGGCAATGCCTTGAACGGGAGAACCGCGCGCCGCGAAAACCCGGCACCGACTCGTTGTCCCCGGGGTGGCGCAAGCCGTCCACCAGGCCCACCGGGTCGATCAGGAAACTGCGGATGATCGATGGGTACAGGCTCTTGTAGTCCAGCACCAGCACCGACTCGTAAAGCCCCGGCCGCGAGTCCATGACAAAGCCGCCGGGGCTGGCCTCCGGCGGGCGCTCACCCAGGTTCGGCGCAACAAATCCCTGGCGGTGCATCAGCGGCATGTACAGGTGGGTAAAGGCGGCGACCGAGCCGCCATTGCGGTCGGCGGGCAAACCGGTAACGGTGGCGCGCTCCAGGAGAAAAGTCAGCAGCTCGGTCTTGGCGAAAATCCGCGTCACCAACTCGCAGTCCTTGAGGTTGTAGCGGGCCAGGGCCGGTTTGTCCTCGGCGAACATGCGGTTGATTTCATCCATGCGCTGGTAGGGCGTGGAAATCGCCTTGCCCTCACCCAGCAGGGTCTGGGCCACGTTCTCCAAGCTGAAGGACGGAAAACTCCAGGTGGCCGAGCGCAGGGCCTCGATCCCATCGATGATCAGGCGCCCCGCCGCCGAAGCGAAGTAATGGGTGCGCGTACCGTGCTCGCGCCATTGCATCTCCTCGCCCCCACGCCCCAGGCGCAGCGGCACCGCCAGGCGCCGGGCATGTTCGTGCAGCACCCGCAGGTCGAACTGCACCAGGTTCCAGCCGATGATCGCGTCCGGGTCGTGCCGGGCCAGCCACTGGTTGAGCCGCTCGAGCAATTGCACGCGGTTGTCGCAAAACTCAAGGTCGAAGTCCACAGCGCTGTCGCTGTCCGTGGCACGCCCGAGCATGTACACCTGGCGCTGGCCACAGCCTTCGAGGGCGATGGAATACAGCTCGCCCTGCTCGCTGGTCTCGATGTCCAGGGACACCAGCTTCAGCGTCGGCCGGTATTGCGGGGCGGGTTTCATCTGCGCCTCGAGCAACAGGCCATTGGCGTCCGCCTGGCCGCCGAACCATACCGGCGCCGTAATGAAACGCTCCATCAGGTAGCGCTCCGGCGGACGGATATCGGCCTCGAACACATCGACACCGGCACGCCGCAGGGTCTTGTCGAGACGAATCAACTGATTGTGCTGCGGGCAATACAGGCCGAGCACCGGACGGTGCTGGAAGTCGCACAGCTCCAGGGGGCGCAACTCGACATCGGGGTCATCGACCAGCAGGCGCTGGGCCTGCTCACGCTGCTGCGCGGCAATGAACGCCACGGAATTCTGCACGGGCAGGCGGATCTGTCGGGGACCGTTGTCGGTCGCCAACCAGAATTCGACTTGCGTGCCTGCCGGCGTGTCACGCCAGTGCCGGGTCAGGACGAAGCCCTGCTGTAAATCCACCGCTGCAACCTCGAGAAGACGTTTTCAAGGGCGCGATTCTACCTGTCATCGCCTGCGATAGCCCGCGCCGGTGATGGCATTCCAGCTTTGTCGGACAATATGTAGTGCTCTAAAATTTTCACTACAAAACCGTTGACGAGGGGAATTTGCCCTTGCATGATGCAGACGTCTCCCCGATCGGGAGACGCGGCAAAGGTGTTATGAGCAAGCTCGTCTGACCGCCGAGCTGTGACCCGGATGTGTACTGCCCACAAGGCAGATTGATGAAACTGACCTGGCATGAACGTCCAGTACAAGGACGAGACGCTAGCGAGAACTCTTCAAGATGCTTGTGGCCGATGGCGGAAATATCGGCAGCTTCATCCAGGTTTGCGCTGCTTCTCCTCGTTGTGACGCTATTGCGTAGCAGTTAATCAAGGCAACTACACGCATCAGGCTCTGGGCCTTATCTGTATCCGACAGACACCCTCTGTCGCCCTGTTTCCGGTATCAGGGTTCAACTTACCGACGTAGCAACATGAATTAGCGACTCAACTAGATAGATCGATAAATGGTCAAGGGGCTTATAAAATGAATCTGAACAACCAACCCACTATTGATGAACTGGCTCACCTCTTTGCTAAGCAGAAGGACAGCCTGGACAGCCATATTCTGTGGATAGCCAAGTCAGGTCAGGTGCATATCGACTGCCTGTCGCCCCACACCCATGAACAAGAGTTCGACCAGCACCAACAGGACCTGGCGGCCCGCCTGAAGATGTACCGTCGCGGCCAGGGTTATGTCGGCAAGAAAGCTGCAGCAGACAAAGACTTCATCGGGCAGGTACTTGAAACCCTGAAGACTGAATGGCAATCGCTGCAGAACAAGTCGGAAGTTCGGGTTATCGATCGTTTCTGTTAAGTACAACTATCGAGCCTTTCCAGGCTGATATGAAAGGGGCCGCTCGGCAAATGAGTGGCCCCTTTTTTAATGGCTTGATTGTTTTTAAGCACGTATCGAAGTTGCAGTCGTCACCCCGCCATCAACAGCGTTATCCGCTGCCTCCACCGCCCAACACCACATAAACCCACCTCGGCTTTGCTGAAAAATTCCCGGGCTGTTCGCTCGGTGCCTGATGGACTTGGTCACGACCTTGCCTGCCAACGCATAGGGCTCATTTCCCCACAGAATGGAAAGCTCGCCATGCAACGTTTTTCCCTCAATACCCTGGCCCTCGCCATGACCCTGGCCACCGCGTGCGGCACCTTGAACGCCGCCCCGCTGTTGGACCCCAGCCCACAGCTCGCGCCCTCCGCCACCCATGCGAACCCGGCCAACAGTTGGCTGGAGATCGACCAGGCCGCCTTCGAAGGCAACATTGCCAAACTCCAGCAGCGTCTCGCCGGCCGCAGCCAGCTGTGCGCAGTGATGAAAGCCGACGCCTATGGCACCGGCATCGGGTTATTGATTCCCTCGGCGATCCGCATGGGGGTGTCCTGCATCGGTATCGCCAGCAACGAAGAAGCCAGGGTCGCGCGGGCCCAGGGTTTTACCGGGCGCCTGATGCGCCTGCGCAGCGCCACCCTGGAAGAGATGGAAGGCGCCCTGAGCTACAACCTCGAAGAACTGGTGGGCAACCTGGAGGTGGCGCGGCAAATGAACGCCCTGGCCAATCGGCACGGGACAAAACTGTCGGTGCACCTGGCCCTGAACTCGGCCGGCATGAGCCGCAACGGCCTGGAAATGAGCACGGTCGAGGGTAAGCGCCAGGCCGTGGCCATGACCCGGCTGGACCGGCTCCAGGTGGTGGGGATCATGACCCACTTCCCGGTCGAGGAACGAGAGGATGTGCTGCATGGCCTGGCGCTGTTCAAGGAGCAGTCGGCCTGGTTGATCGAGCACGCCCAACTGGACCGCAGCCGCCTGACCCTGCATTGCGCCAATACCTTCACCACCCTTGAAGTGCCCGAAGGCTGGCTCGACATGGTGCGCCCGGGCGCCGCGCTGTACGGCTACCCGGTGGGTGGCCACCAGGAGTTCCAGCGGGTCATGCAGTTCAAGTCGCGGGTGGCGGCGGTCAACCCCTACCCGGCCGGCAGCACCATCAGCTACGACCGGACCTACACCCTGAGCAAGGACTCGCAGATCGCCAACATCCCGGTCGGTTATTCGGACGGCTACCGCCGAGGTTTTTCCAACAAGGCCTCGGTGCTGATCCATGGCCAACGCGCGCCGGTGATCGGCAAGGTCACCATGAATACCCTGATGGTCGATGTCAGTGCCATCAAGGGCGTCCGGCCCGGCGACGAAGTGGTGCTGTATGGCAAGCAGGGTGATGAGGAAATCACCCAGGGCGAATTGGAGACCATCAACGGCGCCCTGCTGGCCGACCTGTACACGGTCTGGGGCAACTCCAACCCGAAAGTGCTGAAAGGACGCTAGGCAAAGTGCACCCTCGCGCCCCCTGCACAGTACCTTGACCCGCAGGGGCTGCGAGGGCGTGCTGGGGCACCATCAGCCCACGGCCCGCGCTTGCAGCCATTGGCTGAATAAGCGGGTCACGCGGGGCATGAACACATACACCACCAACAGCACGATGCTCAGGGTGATCAGCACATTGGCCTGGACATAACCACCCAGCCACGGCCACCCGGCGAACAGCGGTTTCCACAGCAGCGGCACAAGGAAGGTCAGCGGCAGGATCACCAGGAAGGTGACACAGGCCTGCTTCCAGCGCGGTGGCGGAGTCGGCGCACCGGATTCAGGCGGAGTGAACCAGAACTCGCGTTCGGCGTTGATCTCAGTCTGGTCGCCATCGGCCAGCAACGGCCGGGCCTGCTGCACCAGGTCGCGGCGATCGTCGGAATCCAGCCATTGCTGCAACTGCCCGGTGCTGGCAAAGCGCAGCACACTGGTGAACAGCGCCAGCCCGGCGTGGTGTCCGCGCACCACATCAATGCCCAGGTGGCCCGGGTAGGTGCGGGCCTTGGCGATGATCTGGCGCAACCAGGTTTCGTACTCCTGGTCGCGGCCCTGCTTGATCCGGTGCCGCACCAGCAGCGTGACCACGCCATCGGCAAGTTCGATATCCATGAAAGGCTCCAGCGGTAGGTGACACTGCACACGCGTTCGGGCGCCACCCGGGCGCCCATCGCGGCCTGGCCTTACTTGACCTGACGCTGCGGCGCGCCGTGGACCATGGTGTAGGCGTAGTCCACGCCCATGCCGTAGGCGCCGCTGTGTTCCAGCACTAGGCCCATGACCGCGTCGTAGGTTTCTTTGTGCGCCCAGTCACGCTGGTATTCGAGCAACACTTGCTGCCAGGTCACCGGCACCGCGCCGGCCTGAATCATGCGCTGCACCGACATGTCGTGGGCTTCCTTGGTGGTACCGCCGGAAGCGTCGGTGACGATGTACACCTCATAGCCTTCGGCCAGGGCTTCCAGGGCCGGGAAGTTCAGGCAGACCTCGGTCCACAGCGCGGCCATGATCAGTTTCTTGCGCCCGGTGGCTTTTACCGCCTCGACCAGCGCCTTGTCTTCCCAGGAGTTCATCGAGGTGCGCTCGATGGGCTGCTGGTCCGGGAACACCGCCAGCAGTTCCGGCCAGATGTAGCCGCTGAAGCTCTGGGTTTCCACCGAGGTCAGGATGGTCGGCACGTTGAAGATCTTCGCCGCCTTGGCCAGGGCCACGGTGTTGTTCTTCAGGGTCTGGCGATCGATCGATTGCACGCCGAAGGACATCTGCGGCTGGTGGTCAATCAGGATCAAGGTGGAGTTGGACGGGTTGAGCAATTCACGAATGGACATGGCGCGTTCCTTTTGATGTCGGTGTGTTCGGTTCGATGAGTGAGCCGCGGCGTGCTTCGTGGAAGACTGTTTGCTGCCGGCTTGGTGGCTAATTTAGGCGCTCGACAAAAAAGGGACAATCCTACAAAATCGAGAATCATTGATTCTAAATAAGGGACAATCATGGACCGCATCGAATGCATGCGCGCCTTTGTCGTCACCGTCGGTGAAAACGGCTTTGCCGCTGCGGCCCGGGCGATGGACGTGCCGCGCTCGAAAGTCAGCAAGCAGATCCAGGCGCTGGAAGACGCCATCGGCGTGCAGTTGTTGCAGCGCACCACCCGCAGCCTGCACCTGACTGAAGCCGGCGCCGAGTACTACGACGCGGCACGCGAAGTCCTGGCCTCGCTGGATGAAGCCGAGCAGCGTGCCCGCGACGGCATCGGCGAATTGCGCGGCGTGCTGCGGGTCAACGCGCCAATGTCCTTTGGCTTGCGCCGGCTCGGGCGCCTGGTGCCGCTGTTCCATCAATTGCACCCGAACATCGAACTGCAACTGGTGCTCAGCGACCAACAGGTGGACCCGGTACGCGGCGGCTTCGATGTGACCATCCGCATCGCCAGCCTGCCGGACTCTTCGATGGTTGCCCGGCTGCTGGCGCCGGCGCCGAGGATCATGGTCGCCGCGCCGGCCTACCTGGCCCGCGCCGGCGTCCCCCAGGTGCCCCGCGACCTCAGCCAGCACCAGTGCCTGAACTATGGCTACCTGCAAAGCGGAGTCAGCCTGCAACTGAGCAACGGCAAGGACACCCAGCGCGTGACCGTGACCGGCCCGCTGCACGCCAATAACGGCGACCTGCTGGCCCAGGCCGCCGAGGCCGGGATGGGCATTGCACTGTTGCCCAACTTTATCGTCGAGGACGCCCTGGCCGCCGGACGCCTGGTGCCCGTGCTGTGCGAATGGCAGGCACCGCCGATCACCATCAACGCGGTCTACCCTTCGGCGCGCCGGGTGCCGCAAAAGACCCGGGCCTTTATTGATTTCCTGGTGGAGCAGCTCGCGGAAAAACAGCCGGTGCCCTGACCGGCGATGAAATTCCGATCGGCAGCGAACGGCCTCCTACACTGAACAAGTAGCCCTCGCGAAACAGGAGCGCCGTGATGAAAATCTCCCCCAGGCTGGCTGTTTTCACTGTACTCGGCACCCTGCTTTACCTGGGGTTGGCGATCATTGGCAGGGGCGGGTTTGCTGCATTCTTCGCCCACCCGGCGTTGTGGGTGTTGGTGCTGGCCACCCTGGCGATGACCGGCGCGACGTTTTTCAGCGAGGGCAACCTCAGCTCCGGCGAACGCGAAGACACCGGCAACCGCTGGGTGCTGCCCGCCTTTGCCGTGATCGGCCTGCTGCAGGCGTTCGTTCCCGCCTACAGCGACCGGCTGCACCTGTGGACATTCAATGAGGGCGATGTGCGCTGGGTAGGCGTGGTGCTGTTCGTCGCCGGTGGCGTTCTGCGGCTGTGGCCGGTGTTTGTGCTGGACAAGCGTTTCAGCGGCCTGGTGGCGATCCAGCCCGGGCACCAATTGGTGACCACCGGCCTCTACGCCACCCTGCGCAACCCCAGTTACCTCGGGTTGCTGATCAACTCCATCGGCTGGGCCTTGGCGTTTCGCTCCAGCCTCGGCCTGCTGCTGACCGCGCTGATGCTGGTGCCCCTGGTGGCCCGTATCCATGCCGAAGAGGCACTGCTGCGCCAGACCTTCGGCAAGCGCTACAACGCTTATTGCGCCCACACCTGGCGCCTGATTCCGTGGGTCTATTGAACGCACCCGGCGCACCGGCAAGCCGGATATTTCACCATCTCCCCCTTGGCAGCACGGCCCGGCCCCGGTAAAACAGTGTGCCTGTGTTCAGCATTCCCCGACCTGAACCGACCACGAGACGCCTCGGCTGATGCAGCCCTGCCCCCTGCGAGACGCACCGCAAACCTTCGTGCAACTGGCCCAGCCCAGTGGTCGCAGCGTGGGCGTCGGGCTTGGCATCAAGAGTCGCCTGCTGGTCAACCTGCCCATGGCCCTGTGCCGTTCCCGCCTGCGTCATTCCTCGCGCCCTCCGGATCATCCGCAACACGCCTGATCGCCCTCCCGCGCCTCCTGTCTGGCAACTCCCGTTACTCATTGGTCACGGTCGACGCCGATTGTCGCGGATAGCGCCTCAGGCCTGATTCGGCGGCCGGCTGCCCTGGGCACCGGTCGATTCCCTGTATTGCCGAGGATCACCCATGACTGCTATCCAGAACCCGCTGGCCGCCAGCCAGCGTTGCCCGTCCTACTACAGCGCCACCCTGAATGACCCCACCGCCTACCCCACCCTGCAAGGCCAGGTCGCGGTGGATGTCGTCATCATCGGCGGCGGTTTCACCGGAGTCGCCAGCGCCGTGGAGCTGGCGGAAAAAGGCCTGAAGGTCGCCATCGTCGAAAGCCACCGGATCGGCTGGGGCGCCAGCGGACGCAACGGCGGCCAGGTCACCGGCAGCCTTTCGGGCGACCAGGCGATGCGCAAACAGATGCGCGCCAAACTCGGTGCCGAGGTCGACGATTTCATCTGGCACCTGCGCTGGCGCGGGCACCAGATCATCCAGCAGCGGGTGGACAAATACGCCATCGCCTGCGACCTCAAGCACGGTCACCTGCACGCGGCCTACAAGCCCAGCCACCTGCCCGAGCTGCGGGCCGATCACGAGGAAGCCGTACGCCGCGGCCTGGGTGACCAGGTCAGCCTGCTGGACCGCGAGCAAGTGCGCAGCCTGCTTGGCAGCGAGCTGTACCACGGCGCACTGAAGAACACCCGCAACATGCACCTGCACCCGCTGAACCTGTGCCTGGGCGAGGCGCGCGCAGCCCACAGCCTGGGGGCGCTGATTTTCGAACACAGCCCGGTGCTGGAGATCATCCACGGTGCCCAGCCGGCAGTGATTACCGCACAGGGTCGGATCGACGCCAAGCAGGTGCTGCTGGCCGGCGACGTCTACCACAAACTGGAGCCGGGCCAGCTCAAGGGCAAGATCTTCCCCGCCATGGGCGGCATCGTCACCACCGAGCCCCTGGGCGACCTGGCGCAACGCCTGAACCCCGAGGACCTGGCGGTGTACGACTGCCGCTTCGTCCTCGACTACTACCGCATGACCGCCGACGGGCGCCTGCTGTTCGGCGGCGGCGCCAACTACAGCGGCAAGGACTCGCGGGACATCGCCGGCGAACTGCGACCCTGCATCGAGCGCACCTTCCCGGCGCTCAAGGGCGTGGGCATCGATTTCCAGTGGAGCTGCGCCATGGGCATCGTGATCAACCGCATCCCGCAACTGGGCAAGCTCTCGGACAACGTCTGGTACTGCCAGGGCTACTCCGGGCACGGCATCGCCACCAGCCACATAATGGGCGAGATCATGGCCCAGGCGATCACCGGGCAATTGGAGCACTACGACACCTTCGCCGCCTGCCGCCACATCCGCGTGCCCTTCGGCGACCAGTTGGGCAACCCGATGCTGGCCGCCGGCATGTGGTACTACCAGATGCTCGAACGCCTGCGCTGACGGCGCGCTGCACCCAGGGCCGGAGTCATCAAGCCGGGATCGCAGACGCTGCTTGATGACTCGCCCTGTTTTTCAGTAGGCTGCGCCCCGTCAAAGGCATGGATCGCCCCCACTGACGGGAGGTTCAGGCGCACCCTTCAACCTGCACCCGCCACTGGCCGGTGCCAAGCGAGCTCCCCCGTGACCCGAACCCTGGACCAGGCAACCATCGAGCGCATCAATCAGCACCTGATGCGGACCAGAAGGGGTGACGCGCTGGGCGCCTGGTTCAACTTGATCTTTTACCTGCCCCCCTGCCTGTTCGGTATTTACCTGCTCGACGGACCGCTGTTTGCCAAGGTAATCCTGGGTGGCTTTATCTGTTTCCTGGCCGTCGCCTGGTGCCTGGTCAAGCGCACGAACAATCAACAGCGGCCAGCCAGTGATGTCAGCGGCATCGAGGTGCAACAACTGGAGGGTTACTTTGACCGCCAGAGGGTCCGTACCAGCACGGGCCTCGATTACAAGTACAGCTTCGGCAACTACACCCTGCACTTGCTGACCTTGCCCGGGAGTTTTTTCAGCGGCGATGACCAGTTGAAACTCAACCGCCGCTACCGGGTCGATGCGCTGTATCTCACTGAACCGGTCGCCTACGAAAGCGGCTACTACCTGCTGCGGGAAACCTTTCAGGAAATCACCGACGACAGCGACCTTTCAGCCGAACAGAAAGCACAGGTCGCCGAGCGTGAAACGCGCATCAACCAACAACTCGAAGCCCAATACAAGCGCCTCTACCGTATCTACCAAAACCCTCAGGGCGAATTGGAAGCCATAGGCGAAGGTTTCAACTTCGCGGCGTTTTTTCTCGGCGTGTTGTGGTCGTTCTCCGCACGCGTCGACAGAGCCACCTGGATAGCCCTCGCGGCACTGGGCCTGGCCCTGTTCGCCGCGTGGGCTGACGACAACTACCACTGGTTAACCCTCTGCCTGTTTATCATCGCCGCAGTCTTTGGCGCGTGTGGCAACCTGTGGCGAGAAAAACAGGCCCGAGACAAAGGCTTTGTCGAGGTCGACAGCGTGCTGTCCTGCAACCCGGATCAGGCCAAGGTCGCCTATAAACGCAAGATCGAAGAAGCCCAGTGGCACGTGACCGACCTCACTCCCGAAGGGAGCCCACAAAAGCCCGAGGCTTGCACTCAATGAGCAGCCCCGTGACCCGAACCCTGGACGCGGCAACCATCGAGCGCATCAACAAGCAATTGCTGCGCAACAATTACACTGATGTGGGGGAAGTCGGGGTGGTGTCGACCATCGTCCTGATCCCCTGCCTGATCCTTTTATCGCTGATGGACGGGCCACTGTTTGCCAAGGTCATCCTCATCGCATTTCTCTGCGCCCTGGCCGGCGCCTGGTACCTGGTCAAGCGGGCCGAAGCCCAGGAGCGGCCAGCGCCTGATGTCAGCGGCCTCGAGGTGCAACAACTGGAGGGTTATTTTGACTGGCAGCTCGCACGTCTAGGCGGCAGGCCCATTTTCAAATACAACTTCGGCCCCCACCACCTGCATATGGAGACCTCGGCCGCGAGTTTCTTCCATGGCGACGAGCAGTTGAAACTCAACCGCCGCTATCGGGTCGATGCGGTGTTTATCACCGGCCGGAGCTGGTACGACACCGGCTACTACCTGCTGCGGGAAACCTTCCAGGAAATCACCGACGACAGCGATCTTTCAGCCAAGGAGAAAGGGCTGGTCGCCGCGCGTGAAAAACGCCTCAACAGCATGCTCGAGGCTCGATACAAGCGCCTCCACCGTGTCTATCAAAACCCCCAGGGCCAACTGGAAGCGATTGGCGACGGCATCAACTTCGCGGCGTGCCTGTTTGGCGTGTTCTGGTTGTTTTTCGTCGGTCTCTACGGTCTCGCCTGCATTGCCCTGATGGTGCTGGGGGTGGCCCTGTTCGCGGTGATAGCTGACCCTGACAGCCACTGGTTTGCCCTCGGCATGCTCAGCATCGCCGTCATCTTTGGCGCGTGTGGCAACCTGTGCCGAAAAATGCAGGTGCGGCGCAAGGGGTTCGTCGAAGTCGACAGCATCGTCTCCTGCAACCCGGATGAGGCCAAGGTCGCCTATAAACGCAAGATCGAAGAAGCCCAGTGGCACGCGCCCGTCCACAACCCCGAAGGAAATTCGCAATGAGCGCATCGACTTACCACGGCGGTTGCCTGTGTGGACGCATCCGATTCCAGGCCCGGGGGCCTGCCGAGAACCCGCACACCTGCTCCTGCAAATACTGCCAACGGCACACCGGTTCGCTGACCGCATCCTGGGTCGAGTTCCCCCTTGAGCGGGTAAGCTGGACCGGCCCGGGCGGCGCGCCCTCCACCTTCAGGTCATCGGACTACTCGAGCCGGGCTTTCTGCGCGAGCTGCGGCAGTTCCCTGGGTGCGATCGACGATGCGCCGACCATCGCCCTGCTGCTGGGCTGTTTCGATGACAACCAGCACCCGGCGCTGATGCCCACGGCTCATTCCTACAGCGATGAGCGCCCTACCTGGTGGCATGTCGGGGACAGGCCATGAGCGAAACCGGCCTGGAATCCGCAGAAAAAATCGCCTCGCTGATCTGGACCTGGTACGGCCAGGACGAGTGGCGAAAAATCATTCTGGTGGGTGAACTGGCGCCGACCCTGGTGTTTTTGAGCAGCGATGCCAACGCCCAGCAGCAAGACATCGGCTGTTGCGCCGAATGCAACCTGTGGTCGCACTTCCTCGAATACCTCGACACCTTTGTGCAACGCTTTCCCGCGCACCTGCAACCGCAGTTGTGCCTGCTGCTGCGCAGGTTATTGAGCGCCTGCGAAGCCTTGAGCCCGGCCGCCTACGGCACCCTCGAGAGCAATGGCTTCGAAGACCCGCAATGGGCGCCGTTGCGCGAAATGGCCAGCGAAGCGCTCGAGCAGATGGGCTGGCCGGAGCTGGCCGAACACCTGCCCGCCCTGACCGACGACTGCCGCGCCGCCCTGCGCAAATGGCCGGACTGAAACACACCTTTTGATCGCCGGAGCCTGACATGAGCACACCCCAAGAACGCCTCTTCGCCCTGGCGCTGTACCACATGCGCCAGCAGCTGTCGCACAAGTTCGGCGCCTGCACCGACGGCGACCTGGGGGTCAGCCTCGCCGCCAACCTGGCGTATGCCCTGCACAACAACGCACTGGATGTACTCGAAGGCCGGGCCTTTGATATCGAACAAGCACTGGAAAGAATCGAAGGCATCGATCGCCTCCTGGGCACCCGCGACTGCCGCCAACTGGCCGAGCAGATCCGCACCGACCTCGCCGCCCAAAAACCCGACACCCTGTAGCGTTGCGTAGCCGCTGCCGAGCAGCGCGAGGCGGCGCTGGCCCTCGAGGACGCCGTGGGGTGTCAGGTACATGAGGCGGTGTTGGTGAGGGCCAGCGTCCGAACGCGGCCCGAGCCTTCGGCAGCCGCTACAAACCGCTGTTCGGCGTGCGTGGCAGTTCGCGTTTGTGGGCGGTGTTGCGGTAGGCGGTTTCGATGAGGGTGCGGCTTGGTTCGGTCACCGGGCGTCCCATCAGGTAGGCATCGATCTCCTCGTAAGTGCAGCCGTAGGCCTGCTCATCGAGTTTGCCGGGGGCCAGTTCCTCGAGGTCGGCGGTCGGCGCCTTGCGCACCAGTTGCGTAGGCGCGCCGAGTGCATCGGCCAGCAACCGGACCTGGGTCTTGGTCAGGCCGGACAGCGGCGCCAGGTCACAGGCACCGTCCCCGAACTTGGTGAAGAACCCCATCAACGCCTCCGCCCCATGGTCAGTCCCCACCACCAGGCCCTGGCTGAAGTTGGCGATGGCGTACTGCGCCAGCATCCGTGCCCGGGCCTTGACGTTGCCCTTGGCGAAATCCGTCAGCTCGGCACTGGGCCGCAAGCCCTCGATCTGAATGCTCGCCATCAGCCCATCGACACAGGCCGCAATGTTGCTGGTGGTGATCAGGTCCGGCTGGATAAAGTCCAGGGACGCCTGGGCATCGCGCTCATCGGCCTGGGTCTTGTACGGCAGGCGCACCGCGATAAACCGAGCCTCGGCGCCCTCCCCACGCAGCTGCTCCACCGCCAGTTGGCACAGGCGCCCGGCGGTCAGCGAGTCCACCCCGCCGCTGATGCCCAGCACCAGCGCCTTGCAGCCGGAGCCGCGCAACACCGACTTGATAAACTCGACCCGGCGGCTGATTTCCCCCTGCTCGCCGCCCGCCACCAGTTGCCGATCAATGCCCAGCTCCAGGGCAATCCTGTCTTGCAATTGCGTGCTCATATCCAGCTCCCGTTACTGATTATTCAGATCGACGTTGAACACCTGCGCCGCATAGCGCAGGAACGACACGTCCTCACAGACGTTCTTGATCGGGTCATCGGAGAACTTCACCACCGGCTCGCCGTGTACCCTCACCAGCTTCATCACGATGCTCAGCGGCTCGACGCCATCGACGTCGCAGGCCAGGCTGGTGCCCATGCCAAAACCGAACCGGGCCTTGCCCCGCACGTGACGCAGGATCGGCAGGCATTTCTCGAAGTTCAGGCCGTCGGAGAACATCAGGTCCTTGGTCCTGGCGTCGATACCCAGCTCTGCATAGCGCCCCAGCACTTTGTCGGCCCAGACGATGGGGTCTCCCGAATCCTGGCGCAAACCGTCGTACAGCTTGGCAAAGTACAGGTCGAAATCCTTGAGGAAAAAGTCGGTGCTGATGCAGTCGGTCAAGGCAATCCCCAAGCGGCCGCGGTACTCGTGCACCCAGTTCTCCAGCGCCGCATTCTGGCTCTCCCGCAAGCGGCCCAGTTGCTGGTGCACCATCAGCCATTGGTGAGCCATGGTGCCAATCAACGGCAGGTCGAACTCATAGGCCAGGTGCGCGTTGCTGGTGCCGACGAACACCCCGGGGAAGTCGCTGCGCATTACATTGACTACTTCGCGCTGGGCCCGGAACGACAGGCGCCGACGGGTCGAGAAATCCGAAACCCGCAACTCGGCGAGTTCTTCGCGGCTGGCGTTTTTTTCCAGCCATTCGAATTTCTGGTACAGCTTGCGGGTGACATCGGCCAGCTCCACATCCGGGTATTTGTCCCGGTTGCGCAACTCGCTGACCATCGCCAACACCGGCTGCTCGAACATGACGCAGTGCAGCATCGGCCCGCGAACCCGGATATTCAGCTGGCCGTCGACCTCCGAGACATGGATATAGCGCAGGTTGAAGCGAAACAGACCGAGGAACTGTTCGAAGTCCGGCGTCAGGTACTCGCGAAAGCGCTTGTTGAACAGAAAGCGTTGCTCACCTTCGCGCATCTGCAGGCCGGCGAGCTTTTCCAGCTCTTCGCGGATCTCCGGGATCAAGTGCCCGAGCCGCTCCTTGGAGCGCACGATAAACAGGTACTCGACTTCGACATTGGGGTGCTGGTGCAACACTGCCTGCATCATGGTGAAGGTGTAGTAATCAGTGTCCAGCAGGCTCTGGATGACGCCGTTGCTGCGATCGAATGCACTTTCCATGGTGGTTCCTTATGCGCTTGCCAGTTTGGCGGTCTGTTCACGGGTCTCGCCCATCGAGATACCCGCTTGCTGCATGTCACGAATGGCCTGTTCGGCGCCCGGCTCGCTGATGGCGCGACAGGCCGGCAAGTGGATGATCACCTTGAACCCGGCGGCGGCCAGTTGCAGGGCGGTGGTCTTGACGCAGAAGTCCAGGGCCAGGCCGCCGACTATCACCTGGGCCACACCCTGGCTGCGCAGGTACTCGATGACCCCGGTGGACAGCTTGCCGTGCAGGTCGTGGTAGCAGGCGCCGTAGGGGTGCAGGTCGGGTTCCACGCCCTTCCACACGAAGTAGTCGTAGTCATAGGGCGTCGGCAGCTCATCCAGCAGGGTGAACCCCTCGGTGCCGGGAACGCAGTGGCTGACCCAGGTAATGTCGGCATGTTCCAGGCCAGTGGGCTGGAGCATCTGCGAGTGCTCGGCCACGACCCACGGTGCTTGCGGGCTGTGGGCATCCTTGCTGCCGACCCGCAGGCCGGCCAGGCTCGCCATGAAGTTCAGTTCGCCACCGATGCGATCGCCACCGGCTACCGGCAGCTCGTCAGGGCACAGCGGGGTGAAGCTCTTTTGTGCATCGACATCGAAGGAAGCGGTTTTCAGGGTTGAAGCGTTCATGGCGGGTCTCTCCTCTGCATGGAACATAAGGTACACGTCATGTACTTTCATATCAACAGTTCGCGCCAACTATTTTTCATGCCGCTCACAACCGAGTATTGATTATCCAATACATGGGGCAACCTGAGGCATATCCCTTTGCAAAATTCGATGCTAAGGTACACGTCATGTACCAAAAGGGAGAGCCCACGATGTACGAGATAGCCCTTTATGGCGGTGCGTTCAATCCGCCCCATGCCGGCCATGCCCAAGTCATGGTCCAAGCCTCGCATCAGGCACGCCGGGTGCTGGTGGCGCCCAGCTTCCGCCATCCTTATGGCAAGCGCATGGCCGATTTCGAGCTGCGCATGAATTGGCTGCAAGCCATCGTGGCCCATGTGCAAAGCCGTTGTGCTGCCGAGGTCAGGGTGAGCCGCATCGAGCAACAGCTGGCGCGCGACGTTGAAGGCGCGATCTACAGTTACACCCTGCTCGATCGCCTGGCCGCCGGCCTCGACATCCCCGACAAGCAGATCGCGCTGGTGGTGGGCGAAGACGTGCAGGCCCTGTTGCCCAGCTTCTACCGCGGCGCCGAATTGCTGCAGCGGTTTTCCGTGCTCTGCGTCGAGGAACAGATCGGCGTACGCAGCACCGCCATGCGTGAACGCCTGGCCCAGGGTGAAAGCTTGCCCAGCCACTGGATGGCACCGGGCATGGATCCGCTAAACTACGGCCTCTACGCCGCCCACGGGAACTGACATGCAAGACCGCACCACCAAACAAAGCGCCTACCTGCACACCATCGACCTGTGTGTATTGCGCTACTGCCGGGACACCCAGGCGCTGGAAATCCTCCTCAACAAACGTGATGGCGAACCCTTCGCCGGGCACTGGGCCCTGCCCGGGATCGTGGTCAACGGCGACGTCGTCGACCTGAGCCTGGAGGACGCGGTGGAACGCCTGCGCGCCTCGAGCAAAGTCGACATGCCCCTGGCCTGGATCGAACAGGTCGGCACTGTCGGCGACGCCTTTCGCGACCCCCGCTGCTGGTCGTCCTCGACCTTTTACCTGGCCATCGTCAGCGACCCGGTGCCGCCGGCCGAGCACCAGGTATTCCAGCCCCTGAACGAGGTGGCCAGCGCCAGCTTCAAACTGCCCTTCGACCACAACCGCCTGGTGGCCGCGGTGCAGGAACGCCTGCTGTCGAAGTCGCTCTACAGCAGCCTGCCACTGATGTTTCTCGGCAACGAGTTCAGCGCCCCGGAAGCGGTGAGCATCTTTTCCCTGGTGCTGGCTCGCCCGGTACTGAAAACCAGCATCCGCCAACGCTTGCTGAAGATGAGTGAAGCCGGCCACCTGGCAGAAACCGGACGCAAGAAAAGCGGCGACGGTGGCCGCCCGCAAGCCACCCTGGCCAACCTCAAGCCTGCCCAGCTGTACCTTTTTGATCGCTGCTTTCTGGAGTAATACCGCGCATGAAGCCCGCTGACGAAACCCTGCTGCAAACCCCGTATTTCAAGGTCGTGCGTGAAAACGGCTACTTCATCATCAAGGAACCCCAGGCGGTGAATGGCGTGGTCGCCGTGCCGACCCTGGCCGATGGCCGCCTGATGCTGGCCCACCTCAAGCGCCGGGCCATCGGCGGCATGTCCCTGGAGTTTCCCCGGGGCGCCATCGACCCGGGCGAAAGCCCGCGTGACGCCGCCGTCCGCGAACTGCTGGAAGAAACCGGCTGGCAGGCCCGGGAGGTCAAGGACCTGGGTCTGTTGCACAGCAACACCTCGCTGATCGCCAGTGCGGTCGCGGTGTGCCAGGTGTTGATCGACGACCAGACTGCCGGCGACACCGACGGCGAAGTGGATGAGTTGCTGTGGGTGACCCGCCAGGAGCTGATGCACCTGATTGCCAGCGGCAAGATCACCGACGGCCATACCCTGTCGGCGGCCATGCTGCTGCTCGCCAGCGAGTCGGTCTAAGAACCTCCTCACGATCGAGCGAGCGACGCTCAAGGAAGCCATCTTTAACGCCCCCTGAGCCAAGTGCAGCGGATCGTGAACCGGTGCTAAGGCGCCCTACCCCACTTCTCCAGGGCAAACTCGACGAAACTGCGCAGCTTGGGCAACCGGTAGCGGTCCTGGGCGTACAGCAGGTGGGTCGCGCGCCGGGGCAGTTGGTAGCCCTGCAGCACCGCCACCAGCCGTCCCTGCTCCAGGTCTTCCTGGACCAGGGCGTCGGGCAGCATCACCACCCCCAGCCCGGCGCGGGCCGCCTGATACAAGCCGGCCGACGAGTTGATCACCAGCGAGCCGGACACCGGCACCAGCACCTCGCCCTCGGGCCCGCTCAGCGGCCACTGGCGGGCGGTGGAACTCCACTCATCCCCGGCCGGATAGGCGAATGCCAGGCAATTGTGCTGCTGCAGATCGCCAGGCGTCTGCGGCGTACCGCAGCGCCGCAGGTAGTCCGGGGCGGCGCAAATGGTCAGGGTGTAGTCCTGCAGCGGCCGGGCGATCAGCGCCGATGGCTCGAGATTGCCCAGGCGGATCGCCACGTCGAAGCCACTGTCGATCAAATCGTGGCGCTGGTTGGCCAGCACCACGTCGACCTTGACCTGGGGGCAGCGCTGCAAGAACTCGCTGAGGGCCGGCGCCAGGCGTTCGGTGCCGAAGGTCAGTGGCGCGGTGATGCGCAAGATCCCCGCCGGCTCGCCCTGGGCCTGCTCGGCCAGGCGTTCGGAGTCGGCCACCAGCCCCAGCACCGCGAGGCAGCGCTGGTAGTAATCGGCGCCGAACTCGGTGAGCCGTTGGCGGCGTGTGGTGCGATTGAGCAGGCTGACGCCCAGGCGCTCTTCCAGTGCCCGCACGTGGTTGCCGACCATGGTCGTCGACAGCCCGCACTCATTCGCAGCAGCCGTCATGCTGCCGCTCTCCACTACCTTGACGTACACCGACATCGCCAGGAACACATCCATTATCAAGCCCTGATTGAAGATCATTAAAGGTTTAGCGCGTTTATCCAGCAATGGTGGCCAAAGATACTGGAAAAACCCCACCCGAGATGGAGTTTCACCCCATGCCCGCCACCAGCCTGATGCACACCTACCAACCCCAGCCCCTGAGTTTCATCAGAGGGCTGGGCACCCGTCTCTGGGATCAGGCCGGCCGCGAATACCTGGATGCGGTGGCGGGCGTCGCGGTGACCGGTGTCGGCCACTCCCACCCGAAGCTGGTCCAGGCTATCAGCGAACAGGCCGGCTTGCTGCTGCACACCTCCAACCTCTACACCATCGACTGGCAGCAACAACTGGCGCAAAAGCTCACCGCCCTGGCCGGCATGGAGCGCGCGTTCTTCAACAATTCCGGGGCCGAGGCCAATGAAACCGCGCTCAAGCTGGCGCGCCTGCACGCCTGGAACAAAGGCATCCAGCAGCCCCTGGTGGTGGTCATGGAAAACGCCTTCCACGGGCGCACCCTGGGCACCCTGTCAGCCAGCGACGGGCCTGCGGTGCGCCTGGGGTTCGGCTGCCTGCCGGGGGATTTCATCAAGGTGCCGTTCGGCGACATCGTCGCCCTGGAACACATCGCCAGCGAATACGGGCAACGCATCAGCGCCGTGCTGATGGAGCCGATCCAGGGTGAAAGCGGTGTGCAACTGCCGCCGCCGGGTTACCTCAAGGCGGTCCGCGCCTTGTGCCATCGGCGCGACTGGTTGCTGATGCTGGATGAGATCCAGACCGGTATCGGTCGCACCGGCCGCTGGTTCGCCTGCCAGCATGAACAGGTGGTGCCGGATGTGATGACCCTGGCCAAGGGCCTGGGCAACGGCATTCCCATCGGCGCCTGCCTGGCCCGGGGCAAGGCCGCGCAACTGTTCACCCCCGGCAGCCACGGCAGCACCTTTGGCGGCAATCCCCTGGCGTGCCGGGTGGCCTGCACCGTGCTGCAGATCATCGAGGAGCAGGGCCTGCTGGCCAACGCCCGGCGCCAGGGCGAGCAACTGCTGCAACGCTTGCGCAATGAACTCAGGACCCATCCCGAGGTGCTTGAGGTGCGCGGCCTGGGGCTGATGATCGGCATCGAACTCAAGCGCCCGCAGCCTGACCTGGTGGGGCTCGCGGCCCGCGAACAAGGCCTGCTGATCAATGTCACCCGGGGCCAGACCATCCGTTTGCTGCCGCCCCTGGTGATCGATGCCGACGAGGTGGAACTGATCGTCCAGGGCCTGTGCCGGGCTCTGGGTCGAGCCTGAGCACGGCGCCTTACCTGGATTGCAGCACCGCCTCCCCGGCCTTGGCCGGCAGGCGCAAAGTGCCCAGCAACGCCAGCAAGGCGATCAGCGCAACCCACAGAAAGCTCAGCTGAAAATCCGCAGTGGCGGCCTGCCCATCATTGCCATGGGCAGTCATCGCCAGACGCAGCAGCAAGGCACCAATGGCCACCCCCAGGCCCATGCTCAGCTGGAAAAACATACTGAACAGGGTCGAGGCATCGCTCATCTGCACCTTGGGCACATCGGCAAATCCCAGGGTGTTGAACGCGGTGAACTGCATCGAGCGGGACAAGCCGCCGACAAACAGGATCAACATAATCAGCGGCCACCCCATGCGCGGCTCCAGCCAGGCGCAGGCGGCAATCGCCAGGGCGCCGAGAATGCCGTTGACCAGCAGCACCGGACGAAACCCCCAGCGCTGCATCACCGCCGTGGTGAAGGGTTTCATCGCCAGGTTGCCGGCAAACACCGCCAGCACCAGCAGCCCGGCATCCAGCGCCGAAAGCCCGAACCCGAGCTGGAACATCAGCGGCAACAGAAACGGCAAGGTGCTGATGGCGATGCGAAACAGCGAACCGCTGAACAGGCTGACACCAAAGGTGCGCACCCCGATCACCGCCAGGTGCAACAGCGGCTCTTCACGGCGGCGCATATGGGCCCAGGCCAGGGCCGCCAGCAGCAGCCCGGCACCGGCCAGGATCAGCCCCGGCCACCACTGGGCGCGCCCCAGGCCGAGCAGCTCGACCCCATACAGAATCGCCGCACAGGCGCCGCCCACCAGCACGAAGCCAGCCAGGTCGAAGCGGCGCGAACGAAGCTCGTCGCGCTTGGGCAACAGCACCAGGGCGGCGATCAGGGCCAGCAGGCCGAGGGGCAGATTGAGGTAGAAGATCCAGGGCCAGGAGGCATGGGTTACGATCAACCCGCCCAGCGGCGGCCCCAGGATCGGCGCCACCAGGCCCGGCCAGGTGATGAATGAAATCGCCCGCACCAGGTCCTTCTTTTCAGTGACCCGCAACACCGCCAGGCGCCCCACCGGGACCATCATCGCGCCACTTATGCCTTGCAGCACCCGGGCCGCGACAAAGGTCTGCAGGCTGTCGCTCAAGCCGCACAGCAGGGACGAGACACTGAACAGGACGATGGCCGAACCGAAAACCCAGCGCGAACCAAAGCGATCGGCCAGCCAGCCACTGATGGGAATAAACACCGCGAGCGCCAGCATGTAGGCGCTCATGCCGATGTTCAGGTCCACGGCGGCCACGCCAAAGGTGCGGGCCATGTCCGGCAGCGCGGTGGCGATCACCGTGGCGTCGAGGTTTTCCATGAAAAAGGTCACCGCCACCAGCAGGGCGATCAGGGTGGAGCGGCGTGAAGACATGGGAGGCGGTACCTGGCCAGAGAAACGAATGGCCTAAGGTACCCGATGGGGTTGGTTGCCGGTCAAGGGGCGCACGGCCTCGCCCCTGCCCGCGTTTGGCGTTCAGTCATCCAGGGGCTTGGCCGGGCCCGCCGGTTTCGCGGCCTTGCCCGCTTTGCCGGCGTGGGTCGGCTTGGCTTCGGGTTCCGGGGCTGGCGCGGGGGCAGCGGCTTCTTTTTCCGCCATGGGCATCTGGTCGATGGTGGCGAAGACTTCCTTGAGTTCAATGGCGCCGGAGTGTTCGAGCTTCTTCTCGCCGTCCTTGCCCACCAGGATCACCTTGGTCTGGGCCCCCGCCCCGAGCTTGAGGCTGCGGATCAGGGCCATGGTGGATTGCGGATCGAGGTCCTTGCCGTCGCGCTGGCCCATGGTGTTGATCACCGTGTAGAGCACCATGTTGCGTTCGGTAAAGGCCTGGCGATTGGCCGGCTCGTCCAGCGACTTCTTCAGGCTCATCAGTGTCGGATCGACGCTGCTGGGGGCGATGACTATCAGCGGGCGCGCCTTGCCCAACTCCTGGGCCAGCGGGCCGTCATTGTCGGCGGCCAGCAGGGGACCGGCGACAGCAAGCAGGGTTGCGAGGGTCAATGACCGAATGAACATGCGTCTCTCCTGTTGATTTTCCACGTTCTAATGATTGCGCATTGCGGGAAAAGGTCCAGGCCGCGACTCAAAATCTGACATTTTAATCGGCCAAAAGCGCCTTCCCGGCCTGAATCGACGGCAGCGCCTGGCCCACGAAATCGATAAACGCGCGCACTGCCGGGGCCATCTGCCTTTGGCTGAAGTAATACAGATAGAACCCGGGAAACGCCGGCGTCCAGTCGGCCAGCAGGTGCACCAGCCGCCCCTGCTCCACCAGGGCCTGGACCTGATGGGCGAATACATAGGCGATACCGGCCCCTGCCAGCACGATTGGGGTCAGCAGTTGCGGATCACTGACCACCAGGGCGCCCTCCACCGCCACTTGCAATGAGCGGCCACGCTTTTCGAACTCCCAGCGATAGACGCTGTTATCGGTCGGCCAGCGGTAGGACAGGCACTGATGCCCGCGCAGGTCCTGGGGAGTGCGCGGTGTGCCATGGCGCTGCAGATAGCCGGGGGCGGCCACCACCATCATCCGCAGCTCACCGCTCAGGCTCAGGGCGTGCATGTCCTGTTCCAGGCACTCGCCGAGGCGGATGCCGATATCAAAGCCGCCGGCGACGATGTCCACCAGGCGGTCGTCGACCACCACATCCAGGCTGATCAGCGGATGGGCCTGCATAAACCCGGCCAGCAGCGGCGCCAGGTAATGCACCGCGGCGTCCCGGGTGCTGTTGATTCGCACCCTGCCGGCCGGCACTGCGTGGGCTGCGCCCATGGCCGTCGCTACCGCCGCATCGATATCGGCCAGGGCCGGCCGCAGCCGATCCAGCAGGCCACTGCCGATCTCGGTCAGGCTCACGCTGCGCGTGGTTCGGTTCAACAGACGGGCGCCGAGACGCTCCTCCAGATGACGGATCGTCTGGCTCAGCGCCGAGGCCGAAACGCCCAGATGGGCCGCCGCACGGGCGAAGTTGCCCTGCTCGGCGACTGCGACGAATGCCCGCAGCTCGGCATGTTCACTGCCACGCATTATGTATCTCCAGCTTAATAAGCCATGGCGATACTACGGTATTCTCTAATCAATCCAAGGGTGAAATCCTGGCGCTTCCGCTATCTATCGAGGAGCTCCAGGACCATGGGCAGGTTTGAAGGGAAACGCATTCTGATTACCGGCGGCACCCGCGGCATGGGCCACGCCGCCGCCCAAAGCATCATTGCCGAAGGCGGAGAAGCCTGGGTCACCGGGGTCGATCCACAGCGGGTGGAAGCCGTTGCCGCAACCTTGGGCGCCCATGGCCGAGCCCTGCGCAACGACGCCGCAGCCGCCGACACCGGCCAGGCACTGGCGAACTGGGTGGCCGGCGCCGGCTTGCTCGACGGCCTGTGGCTGAATGCCGGTTACGCCGAGCTGGGGCCGCTGGAACAGGTCGACGCCCAGGCGTTCGACCGCATGCTGGCGACCAATGTACGCGGCCCGGCCTTGCAGTTGGCGGCCCTGTCGCCGCTGCTCAAGCCGGGGGCGTCGGTACTGGTAAGCGCCTCCAGCTCCGCCTACGAAGCCGCCGCCATGGCCAGCCTGTACGCCGCCAGCAAAGGCGCGCTGGTGTCCATGGCTCGCTGCTGGGCCAGTGCCTTGAGCACACGGCGGATTCGGGTGAACGTGCTGCTGCCAGGGCCCATCGCCACCGGCTTTCGTGATTTTCTCGGTCCCCAGGCGCAGCAGGACTTTGATCGACACATCACCCGCCAGGTGCCGCTCGGACGCATGGGCAGCGCCGATGAAGCGGCAGCGGTGGCGTTGTTCCTGCTGTCCGATGCCGCCTCGTTCGTCACCGGCAGCCAGTACCCGGTGGATGGCGGGCTGATGATGCGCTGAGCGCCCGTTACTGCAACTGCCACTCCAGCCCTTTGAAGCCGGCCAACCGGTATTCACCGGCCTGCGGCTTGAGGGTGCGCAGCAACTCGTCGAGGCTCGCCGTCGTCAGGGTCAGGGTCAGCAACTGGTCTTCGATCTGCAACTGGTCCTGCTCCCCGGCCACGAAACGCAGTTGCCAGTCGGCCCCCGCCACCAGGAACGGCTTGCCGAATGGCAGGCGCAATGGCAACAGGGCCAGCAGTTCATCGGCTTGGCGCGCCGCCAGGGTGATGCGGGTCTGGTTCGAGCGCAGCAGGCGTTCCTGCTGGGTCACTTGCAGCAGGTCGGTGTACAGGTAGCCGCTGGCGGATCCGTCGCGGCTCAGGCCTTCGGCAATCTGCTGGCGAACCTGGCCCCGGTCGAGCAGCGACTCACGCTCAAGATCGGTGATCCAGAGCGGCATATAAGGCAGCAGAACATCCAGTAGCTTGTGGGTGCGCCAGCGCTTGGCGGCCTGCTCTTCGTCATCGGTCAGGCCCACCACCTGCAGGAACTTCAGGCTGCCATTGGCGGTGTCCAACTCGGGCAATTGCGGGTCGCTGATAAAAGCCATGGAGCAGATCTGCGTCGGCTGGTCGCGAGCAATCGGACCGTTGGCCGGCATCCAGTCGCCATCACGGAACACATTGCCGCTGCCGAATACGTAGCGCGCCAGGTTCTGCAAAAAGTTCATCGCCCAGGTCGGCGGATGGGCTTCATCCGCGGCGCAGGCCAAGCGAAAAGTCAGCTCGAAACCAAAGCCGCTGGTCTGCGCATTATCGTTTTCCTTGGCGTACAGCTCGGAAAAGCCGTAGGTGATGAAGTGCCAATGGGGCAGCGGCTCCAGGTTCTTGTAGACGCTGATGCCGTCCAACGGATCGTTGCCGCCGAGGCTATAGGAAATGATGGTGCCGAAATGCTGGGGTTCCTGGCCGGGATACAGCGCTTCCAGGCGCTGGGAAATCCCGTCCCAGCCCACGGTCGATGGCAGCTCGTCTTGCTCGAGGGGGGTGTCGGACATCATGTCGCTCCTTGGGGTCGATCGTACGGGTCCGCCTATTGACGGCATCGACGGTGAAAAGTGCCGGCAATCTTAACCTGCGGCCCCTGGGTCGAGCACGGGCGTGTCCCAACAACTCGCGCAGATCGACCCGAACCCGGCCACCCATAAAGTAAACAATTGCATTACCCGAGCACCACAAAAGTGCAACACAACTGTGCAACGCCCATGAACAACTTACGAACGGTAATTGCCAACAATTGCCAGGGAAAGTTGCTGTTCAATCAATAAAGACTGACTCAGCTCAATCGCTTCATTTCAAACTTTTGTTAATCGAAGTTCCTCCTCCAGTGCCAGCCGCCAATTGCCTGACGCCAGATAATACGCACCATTCACACGCCAGGCCCGAGACGTGCGGCGCGGAATAAACCACGCGATTAAACAAGCCGATTGGCACTCCTTATATAAGCCCGATACAGCGTCAAACTGGCTTGTTCTATAAGCATCGGCCGCTCTATAGTGCGCGCTGCATAAAAAAACCCGTTCAAGAAGTGGCCGCGCAAGGACCGCACTGCACTTCCTGAAACAGTCCGCGGCTGCCTGGATATTTCGCAATGAAACCTGCCTCCCCATGATCCCGTTATTGGTCTGTGATGATTCGAGCATGGCCAGGAAGCAGGTGCTGCGAACCCTGCCCAGCGAATGGCGAGTGTCCGTCACTCAGGCCTGCAACGGCCAGGAGGGGCTTGAGGCATTGCGCCAGGGGCTGGGCCAGGTGGTGCTGCTGGACCTGACCATGCCGGTGATGGATGGCTATCAGTTGTTGAGCGCGGTCCAGGCCGAAGGAATCGAGGCGCAGATCATTGTGATCTCCGGTGATGTGCAGGAAGAAGCCATTCGCCGGGCCCGCGAACTGGGCGCCCGGGCCTTCCTGAAAAAACCCTTCGACCCGGACCAGTTGCGCGCGCTGCTCGGCGAACTGCGCCTGCTCGACGGCACGGTCCAGGTCCCGGCCCTGGCGCCCTCCCCAGCCCCGCAAGTGACCTTTCGCGACGCGTTCCGCGAAACGGTCAACGTATCCATGGGCTACGCCGCGGCGCTGATCGCCAAGGTGCTCGAAGTGTTCGTGCACCTGCCGATTCCCCACGTCAATGTGCTCGAAGCCGGCGAGCTGCAGATGCTGCTGGCCGACGCCAACCGCGCCCAGCAACTGACCGCCATTTGCCAGAGCTACATCGGCAGTGGCATCGCCGGCGAGGCCTTGCTGATGTTCTATGACTCGGAGGTCGCCGACATCGCCAAGCTGATGGAGCACGGCACCGCCGAGTACCAGGAAATGGAAGTACTGATCGACCTCTCCAGCGTCCTGATCGGCGCCTGCCTGAGCAGCATCGCCGACCAGCTGGATGTGTTCTTTTCCGTCGGCCACCCGCAGGTGCTGGGGGAGCAGACCTCGATCGATGAATTGATCCGCCTCAATCAGCAACGTTGGGCCAAGACCCAGGCCGTGGAAATCAGCTACAGCCTCGAAGAACAGAACATCCACTTCGACCTGTTGCTGCTGTTCACCGAAGGCTCCATGGAGCTGCTGGAGCAAAAACTTTCCTACCTGATGAGCTGAGCCCATGCGCAACCGAATGGATTTTAGTGAGCTGCACTGGCTGCTGGCGATCGTCCAGAGCATTGACGTCGGCATCGTGGTCCTGGACCTCGAATGCCAGGTCCAGGTGTGGAATAGCTTTATGGAGAACCGCTCCGGGGTGCAGTCCAAGGACGCCATCGACCGCTCGTTCTTCGAGCTGTTTCCCGAGGTCGACCAGGAGTGGTTCAGCCGCAAGCTCGGCCGGGTGGTGGCCCTGGGTACCCCGGCCTTCACCATCTGGAAGCAGCGCCCGTACCTGGTGCGGTTCAAGAACTACCAGCCAATCACCGGCCAGGGCGAGTTCATGTTCCAGAACACCACCCTGCTGCCGCTGCGCTCGTCCAACAGCGAAATCCACCACGTGTGCCTGGTGATCTATGACGTCACCGATGTGGCGATCAACAGCCAGGCCCTGCAAGGCGCCAATGCCCAGTTGCAGCACCTGTCGCGCACCGACCACCTGACCCAGCTCTACAACCGTGGGCACTGGGAGCAGAGCGTGGAGTTGGCCTACCAGCGGCAGAGCCACGGCATGTCCCTGGTGATGCTCGACATCGATCACTTCAAGTCGATCAATGATCGCTACGGCCACCCCGCCGGCGACGCCGTGATCCGCCAGGTCTCGACCCTGATCCGCCAGCACGTGCGTGCAGGTGACGTGGCCGGGCGCTATGGCGGCGAAGAGTTCGCCCTGCTCCTGCCCCACACCGACCATGACGGCGCCTGCAAACTGGCCGAGCGCCTGCGCCAGGCGGTCGAGCACCAGGAAGTCATTTATCAGGACCAGAGCATCCGCTTCACCATCAGCCTCGGTGTCGCCAGCCTCGACCGCCCGACCCAGGACCACCGCTGCCTGATCGGCTGGGCCGACCAGGCGCTGTACGCCTCGAAACATGCCGGACGCAATCGGGTGTCCAGCTACACGGGCTGACTCCGGGCGCCAAGTGCGGCGCCGGGCTAAAAAAAAGCCCGGGCTGCGGATAGAGTGCGCCAGCTCGCGGTCCACATTGGCTGCATCAATGCGACCTCTCCCCTGAATTGCCGGAACAAGGAGTCCTCTGGCCATGGCCGATCCTCGAACAGCCTCCCCTCAACAGCAGTGGCACAACGCCGTACTGCAATACACCCGCGCCATCAACCAATACGTGCAAGACGGCATGGCCCAAGGTTGGGACGGGCTCGAAGAGCCGACACTGCCGGAAACCGAACACCTGCTGAATGCCTGGCAAGCCGCCCTCGAAACCCTCAACCAGCAACCCCGGGATGCCGCCGCATTCGCCGCCTGGCGTGAAGAGTGGCCGCCGGCGCACTTCCCGCTGCATTCGCGCCTGGAGCAGGAGGGCCGCTCGATCCCGGCCCTGGCACTGCTGGACGACGGCACCCTGCTGGCACGCATCGGCGCCCCCTATGAAGGTGGCCATGTGGTGCATATCGACGGACAGCACATTGAAAAGGTCAGCCAGGGCGAGTTCTTCGGACGTTGCCCGCAGCGCCGATTCTTTGCCTGGTCGGTACCCAGCGGCGTGCGTGTTACCGACGGCTGGAATGGCCCGCAAGTGGCCGAGTTTCCCTGGCCCACCGGGCGTGAAGGCTTGCCGGACAGCCTGGTACTGGAAGAAGAGGCGCAAATACTGCCCAGCGCGCTGATCCCCTTCCCCGATGGCCAGCGGGTGCTGCTGGTGAGTTCGGACGGGATCTTCGTGCTGCACGCCGAAGGCGCCACCCGGGTCCTGCGGCGCCCGGAAGAACTCGACAAAGACCTGGCCGACGGTGTCGCCCCCGATGACCTGGCCGTGGGCCTGTCCATGGAGCACGGGGCGATCTCCCCTGACGGCCAGTGGATCGCCATCGGCGAACAGTGCGGGCATCACCTGGTGCTCAACGCCCAGCTGGAGGTGGTGGCCGAGGTCGGCCCGGCCGGTGAATATCCGCACTTCGCGATGTTCAACCAGGCCGGCGACCGACTGATCCTCAATGCCTGCCACTTCTACAACGGCGGCACCCTGGGGGTGGCGGTGGCTGATCTGCCGGGCCTGCGCACCGACTTTTACAGCGATGACCCCCGTACCCCGGTGTTGCAGGAAGGTGCCCGGGTCTATGCCGGTGCGGCCCGCCACGATGAGTTCATCGTCGGCGACGCCTACGGCTACCTGCGCGCCTTCAGTGAAACCGGCGAGGAGCGCTGGCAGCACTATGTCGGCTCGTCCTTCAGCGCGATGGACATCAGCCCCGACGGCAAGACCCTGGTGGCGGCCACCTGCGCCGGGATCATCGTGCAGATCGACCTGGATACCGGGCGCCCGCAATGGCAGATCGGCACCGGCGATCACCACGAAGTGCGGCGCTGGATGTTCTGGAAGAGTTTCGCCAAACCCCTGGTCTGCTAAGCCCCGGCCGGCGCGCGGCGGTTGCCGCCCGCGGGCCGGAACAAGGGCACCCTACAGGGTGTAGGCAATCCCCATCTGCACCGTACGCGGCGCGCCCGGGTAGGCGTAGACGTTGCCGAAGGCACCTTCGTCATAGTCGGCGTTGAACAGGTTCTTCACGTCCAGGTTCAGGCGCACGTGCTGGTTGAGCTTGTAGTAGCTGAGCAGGTCGAACACCCGGTAGCTGTCCATGCTGAAGGCGTTGGCCGCGGTCTGCCCGGCGCGTTCGGCGACATACTTGGCTCCCAGCCCCAGGCCCAGGCCCTTGAGCCCGCCGTCCTGGAACTCGTAGACATTGAGCAGGCTGAAGCTGTTGCGCGGAATGTTCAGCAGGCGGGTTCCCGAGGCCAGGCGGTTGTCTTTGGTGACCTCGGCGTCGACATAGGCGTAGCCACCGATCATCCGCCACTCCGGGGTCAGGTTGCCGGCCACGTTCAGGTCCAGGCCACGACTGCGCACTTCGCCGGCGGCGACGCTGAACGTCGAATCCACCGGATCGGCCGTGAGCACGTTGCGCTTTTCAATCTGGTAGAGCGCCGCATCCACACTCAACTGGCGCTCCAGGGCCTCCCACTTGACCCCCACCTCATAAGACTTGCCCTCCTCCGGCTTGAAGCCGCCACCGGTACGCGCCGCGCCGGTGTTCGGCTTGAAGGAACGCGCGGCGTCGGCATACACCGCCACGGTCGGCGTCAGGTTGTAGAGCAGGCCGGCGCGCGGGGTCACCGCGTTGTCGCTGTTGGTCCAGCTCGGCGTGCCGGCCAGGTAGCTGTCGTAGTCATGTTCGAAACGCTCGAAACGCGCCCCTACCAGCGCCTTGAAGTTCTCGGTCAGGCTCACTTGGTCCTGGATGAAGGCGGCGTAGGTCTTGAGGTTTTCCTGGTCATGGGTGGTGGTGCGGGTCAGCGCCGGACGGGCCTGGCCGTAGACCGGATCGAAGATATCGGTGGGGTAACTGATGCCGCCCGCGGAGCGCTGGATGATCGACTGGTAATCGTAGTCTTCGTACTCGACGCCAGTGAGCAGGGTGTGCTCGAAACCCGCCAGGGAGAAATGCCCGGTGAGGTTCAACTGGTAGTCGCGGTCACGCCACTCCAGCTTGCGGTAGTTGAAGTTGCGCCCCAGGGTGCGCCCGTCGGCGGCAATGCCATTGGCCTCGATGCCGTTGCCGGCCAGCGAGCCGTCGAGGATCTGCGCACCGCCACCCAGGGTCCAGTCGTCGTTGAGGAAATGCTCGAAGCGCAACTGGCCCATATTGTTGTCGTTGTGCAGCTTGCCGATGTCCTTCTCGCCAAAGAAGGTCTCGCGCGAGGCCACGCCGATCTGCGCCGGATAGCGGGTCACGCCGCGATCCAGGGGCGCATTGTTGCGCATGAAGTCCCCCTCGAAGGTGATTTTGGTGCGATCGTCGACCTGCCAGCTGAGCACCGGGGTCACGCCGTAGCGCTCGGTTTCCACATGATCGCGGAAGGTATCGCCGCCCTCACCGATGACATTCAGGCGGTAGGCGAAACGCCCTTCCTGGTCCAGCGGCCCCGAGGCGTCCAGGGTGCCACGGCGCATGCCCTGGTCGCTGAGCTGGCTGCCCAGGGTCACCGCCGTCTCTTTCAGCGGCTGCTTGGACACCACATTGAAGGTGCCGCCCGGATCGCCACGACCATAGAGCATGGTGGCCGGGCCGCGCAGCACTTCCAGACGCTCGATGGTGTTGGCGTCGGGCATGTTCGGGTAGCCGCGGTTGATCGGGAAGCCGTTGCGG
This sequence comes from Pseudomonas sp. MF09150, assembly GCF_059862355.1. Classification (NCBI taxonomy): domain Bacteria; kingdom Pseudomonadati; phylum Pseudomonadota; class Gammaproteobacteria; order Pseudomonadales; family Pseudomonadaceae; genus Pseudomonas; species Pseudomonas sp. MF09150. Next base: position 1,042,441 of record NZ_JCBCUS010000001.1, read on the forward strand.
TAGAACTCGCCGGTGGTAAAGCCGCGCACAGTGAAGGTGGTCAGGCCCTGGCCGCCGAAATTGTTCGCCCGGCCCACGCCGCCGGCGTAGTCCAGGGCATCCTGCAGGCGCGTGGCGCCGAGGTCTTCCACGGCGTCGCGGGTGACCACGCTGATGGACTGCGGGGTTTCATGAATCGAGGTGTCGGTGCGGGTGGCGCTGGCGGAACGGGTGGCGCGATAACCCTGGACCGGACCCTGGGCCTGCTCTTCGGTGGTGCCGTTGATATCAATCGCCTGCAGCTCGATTGTCGACCTATCAGTGGCTGCCGATTCAGCCCAGGCGGCCTGGGAAATGGCTTGGATCACACACAGAGAAACCAGAGTTCGACGCATCAACGGACTGCCCTTAAAGAGATGCCGGGCACAACAGGAGCCCGACAAGAATTGGTATCGAATATTATCAATACTCATTCTCATTTGATACTTTTTATGGTTACTTTGTCCTACAAAAATACCGTTGTGCCATCACTCGAACCCTGATATCGCGCGCCTGCCAAGACCGCTGGCGAGCGTGTCTTGCCCGGCGTCTCAGGCGTTCCCGGCAGAGAACCAGGCCTCGATTTTGAGGTTTTCCGGATCGTTGATGGCGGCCAGGTACTCGTCGAGGGTGACTTCACCGACACAGGCCCGGGCCCCGGGTTGCGGCACGTAGCCGTCGAGCAGTTTGCGGGTCAGGGCCACGGCGGCGCAGCTGGGAATCTGCGGCCCCTTGTCGTTGGCGGCGGTCAGTTGTGCGGTCATGGCCAGGGGTTGGCCGTCGACGTCCTGCCCCTGAACGTCGATATACATCGCGCTCTGGCCGTCGCCGAGTTTTTCGAACCACAGGCCGCACCGGTAGAGCCGGGCCGCCCAGGCTTGGGTCGAACGCACCAGCCCGAACCGCACCGCCTGGGCCAGCAGCGCATTGGCCAGGCCGGCGATCTTCAGCCCGGCGCCGGCCTTGAACACCAGGGTGTGGGCGCCGTAGCGCTCGGCGAACAGGTCCAGGTCCGGCACGTCGACGTTGGCCAGCAAGCGGCTGCCCAGGTACGGCATCTTGCGCAGGGTCAGGCCCTGCCAGGCGATCACCGGGTACGGTCGGCCGTCCTTGAGTTGCTGGATCGGCTTGCCGGCATAGGCCAGCACGCCTTCGATGGTCGACAGGCCGGGCATTTTCGCCGAGGAGGAAATACCGTGTTCGATGCGTTCGATACGGGCAAAGCGCGCCCGATGCTGGTCGATGATCGCCGCCGCCAGGGTCGGCACCGAGCTGCAGCCGCTGAGCAGCGTGACCCCGGCCTCGCGCGCCGCCTGGTCCAGCACGCCGATGCCGCCGACAAAGGTCCGGCAGTCGGCCAGGTCGCAGTAATTGACCCCGGCCTCGATACAGGCCCGAGCCACGGTGTAGGGCTGGCCCTGGAAGGGCCCGCCGGTATGGATCACCAGCTCGATGCCCAGGCTGCCCAGGGCCGCCGTGAACTGGGGCCCCATCGCATCGCCGCACCAGCTGCTGCAATCCTGGGCGCCTTGCTGGCGCAGTTCGTCGAGCTGTTGCGCTAGCTTTTGCCGGTTGCGCCCCGCACTCACCAGGCTCACGCCCGGCATCTGGCCCAGATGACGGCAGACGATGCTGCCGAAATTTCCGTAACCACCGATCACCATTACCTTCAACGTCATCTATGACTTCCTTGCATCAGTGGCTCAGACGGTCCCTTTTCTGGCTTGGGGGCCGGCGCGCGGGAGCTTCTCCGATTTATCCGGCAGGGGCAAGCACAGTCGCCCTCCCGGGCCGGAAAGTGCCCGTTTTTAGCCCGGAAAAATCCGACTGACCTACAGACTGAGAAAAAAATCCAATGCCGCTGCGGCATAATGCTATGCAAACTCGTCATCATCCCGACTTTAAGAGCGTGATAGCCTTCCGCTCCTCTGTGGCTTCGTACAACAAACCTGCCTGTTCGCTTCGAACACCCGCGCAGGATAAAGAAGCCTTGTACATGCTTGCTTCGATCTTCTCTGCCCAGCTCAGCGTTTCACTCTGGGTCTATCCACTACAGACCTTCAGGAAAACCGACAGCAAATATTGACTCGGCCCTAGTGTCGGCACCTTTTCGTTTCAAATTCGGAGCTGTTATGTCCAGGCTTTCCCATCAAGATCTGCGCCGCGCCTTCCGTGAACTCATGGCCTCCAACGCCTGCTACCACACCGCTTCAGTCTTCGACCCGATGTCCGCGCGAATCGCCGCCGACCTGGGTTTTGAAGTGGGGATTCTCGGTGGTTCGGTCGCCTCGCTGCAGGTCCTGGCCGCACCCGACTTTGCCCTGATCACCCTCAGCGAATTTGCCGAACAGGCCACCCGCATCGGCCGCGTCGCCCAACTGCCGGTACTCGCCGACGCCGACCACGGCTACGGCAACGCCCTCAACGTGATGCGCACCGTGGTGGAACTGGAGCGTGCCGGCATCGCCGCCCTAACCATCGAAGACACCCTGCTGCCGGCCCAATTCGGCCGCAAGTCCACCGACCTGATCTCGGTCGCCGAGGGCGTGGGCAAGATCCGTGCGGCACTGGAAGCCCGGGTCGACCCGGAGCTGTCGATCATTGCCCGGACCAACGCGGCGATCCTGCCGATCCAGGAAATCATCAGCCGCACCCAGCATTACCAACGGGCAGGCGCGGATGCCATCTGCATGGTCGGCGTGCGTGACTTCGAACAACTGGAGCAGATCAGCGAACACCTGACTGTGCCGCTGATGCTGGTGACCTACGGCAACCCGGCCCTGCGCGACGACGCACGCCTGGCCGAACTCGGTGTGCGCATTGCAGTCGACGGCCACGCCGCCTACTTCGCCGCGATCAAGGCCACCTACGATTGCCTGCGCGAACAGCGCCAGATCTTCACCCAGGCCTCGGACCTGAGCGCAACGGAACTGGCGCACACCTACACCCAGCCCGAGGACTACATCGTCTGGGCCAAGGAGTACATGAGCGTCAAGGAGTAATCAGCGGGCCACTGCCTTGCCGAGTGCACCCTCGACACAATCGACAATCTGGCCAATGGTCCAGGGCTTGCGGATAAACGTCACCGGCTGACGAACCCCGGAACTCTCCGGCGTTTCGTAGCCGGACATCACCACCACCGGCATCGCCGGCCAGTGTTCCCCCACCAGGTTGGCCAGGCTCGCACCGTTGAGCCGGCCGGGCATGGTGATATCCGTCAGCAGCAGGCACACCTCATCGGCGTGCTGTTGAAGAAAATCCCACGCCAGGTCGGCACTGGCGCACGCCTGAGTGGCAAACCCTTCGTCCTGCAGAATCTCGCACAGGAACTCCAGCACCGTCGGCTCGTCCTCCACGATCAGGATCAATCGGCGGGCGGTATCGGCGCGGGTGGACGAGGCTGGATTCATGAGATTGTTGCTCCCTGACTGCATGGACGACTGAGCGGATGAACGACGCTATCTGCTCTTATGAGCCACGACCGGCGCAGAAATTCATTCTTGATTGTCTGGATTGATACGGCACTGACCAACGCCCAATGATGCCACTGTGCCATTTAGCCGGCAAAGGCTTCAGCACCCGCGCTTCGACGCCCTCTCTTCTGGCACACTGCGTGCCGCGGCGCATTTCCCTTCCCGGCGAAAAACGCTATACCGAAGTGAGATCCGCCGCGCGACAGATCCCGCGCCGAAGTTTGCTTTCGCGCACCGCCACCGGAGAAAATCCCCGGTGCACGCGGTCAGATTGGATGTGCAACTTTTTTCGCCATCGGCCCCAGCCGGCCCGGTGGCTCCGCTTTCAGGGAATTTTAGAATGCCCCCAAGACAAGTCATCAACGCCTCGGTCAGCCCCAAAGGCAGCCTGGAAACACTCTCCCAACGCGAAGTCCAGCAATTGAGCGCAGCGGGTTCAGGCAGTATCTACACCCTCTTTCGCCAGTGCGCCCTGGCCATCCTCAATACCGGCGCCCACGTCGACAACGCCAAGACCATCCTCGACGCCTATCACGATTTTGAAGTGCGTATTCACCAGCAGGATCGCGGTGTGCGCCTGGAGCTGCTGAACGCGCCCGCCGACGCATTCGTCGACGGCGAAATGATTGCCAGCACCCGGGAAATGCTGTTCAGCGCCCTGCGCGACATCGTCTACACCGAGAACGAACTGGACAGCCAGCGCATCGACCTGAGCGACTCCCAGGGCATCACCGACTACGTGTTCCACCTGCTGCGCAACGCGCGCACCCTGCGTCCCGGCGTCGAGCCGAAGATGGTGGTGTGCTGGGGCGGACACTCGATCAATACCGACGAATACAAGTACACCAAGAAGGTCGGCCACGAACTGGGCCTGCGCAAACTGGACATCTGTACCGGCTGCGGCCCGGGCGTGATGAAGGGCCCGATGAAGGGCGCCACCATCGCCCACGCCAAGCAGCGCATGAGCGGCGGCCGCTACCTGGGCCTGACCGAGCCGGGCATCATCGCCGCCGAGGCACCGAACCCGATCGTCAATGAACTGGTGATCCTGCCGGATATCGAGAAGCGCCTGGAAGCCTTCGTCCGCGTCGGCCACGGCATCATCATCTTCCCCGGTGGCGCCGGCACCGCTGAAGAGTTCCTGTACCTGCTGGGCATCCTGATGCACCCGGACAACCGCGACCTGCCGTTCCCGGTCATCCTCACCGGCCCGAAAAGCGCCGCGGCCTACCTCGAACAACTGCACGCCTTCGTCGGCGCGACCCTGGGCGATGCCGCCCAGCGCCACTATGAAATCATCATCGACAACCCGGCCGAAGTGGCCCGGCAGATGACCGAAGGGCTCAAGCAGGTCAAACAGTTCCGTCGCGAGCGCAACGATGCGTTCCACTTCAACTGGTTGCTGAAGATCGACGAAAGCCTGCAACGTCCCTTCGACCCGACCCACGCCAACATGGCCGAACTGCAACTGAGCCTTGATCTGCCGCCCCATGAACTGGCAGCCAACCTGCGCCGCGCGTTTTCCGGGATTGTCGCCGGCAACGTCAAGGACAAAGGCATCCGCCTGATTGAGGAGCAAGGCCCGTACAGCATCCACGGCGACCCTGCGATCATGCAGCCGCTGGACAGACTGCTTAAAGCCTTCGTCGAGCAGCACCGGATGAAACTGCCCGGCGGCGCGGCGTATGTGCCGTGCTATCGAGTGGTGAGCTGAGACTGACTGCGCGCTGCCCCTGACCGGGCCAGCGAATCAACAGAGACGCCATGCCCTTTAAGCGGGACATGGCGTTTTTTACCTTGTGGCGAGGGGCAGTGCTGACCCGGTCCCCGCGCCAAACCACCCCTCTTTCACCTGCAACCTCCCGCACGCCCCGGCTCACCCTGTATATTCGCCGCGGCGCTGACGCCAGGGACGCGGATCAGAAAAAAAGGAGTCACGATGTTCTTCCGATTTGCCGCCGATGGGCTGGTGCTGTTTCACCTGCTGTTCATTCTGTTCGTGCTGTTCGGCGGGCTGCTGGTGCTCAAGTGGCGCGGCGTGATGTGGCTGCATCTGCCGGCGGCGGCCTGGGGGGTGGCGGTGGAGGTGTTTCACCTGACTTGCCCGCTGACCCGCTGGGAAAACCTGCTGCGCCATTACGCCGGGCAGGAGGGGTATGCCGATGGGTTTATCGAGCACTACCTGATCCCGCTGATTTACCCGGCCGGGCTGACCAATGGCATGCAGTTGGTGATGGGCAGCGTGGTGTTGCTGATCAACCTGCTGGTCTACCTGCGCCTGGCCCGCCAGTGGCAGCTGCACAGAGCGGCTTAGGCCTCGACAGTGACCTGGCCGGCACTGGCACGCTCGTAGGCTTCGCCCATGATGCGCCAGGTCGCCGGGTCGGCAGGAATCAGGTGCTCGATACGCAAGGAGGCCACGGTGATATCCAGCGGCATGCCAAAGGTGGTGAAGGTCGACAGAAAGCGCAACTCGCCCACTGTCGACGCCACTCGAGTCAGCAACAGCGGAGCCGACGGGCTGGCGCTCGAAGCCGGATCGACCTCGGCAGCCGAAGGCAGGCTCGTCAGCAGCGCAGCCAGGGCCGGACAATTGAGCGCCTCGCGGGATGCACGCTGCCAGGCGACCTGACGGATTTCATCGGCATTGAGCAAGTGGTCACCCAGGCCGCCGGGCTCAAGCAACGTGCGCAGCAGGTTGAACTCGCCCGGGGCCGCACTCGCGGGCAACCCCACCAACCCGAACAGCACCCCGGTCGCGGCATTCGCCGCCAGCACCTGCCAGGCGCTGTCGAGCACAATGGCCGGGGCCGGATTGTTGGCGTGCAGCAAGTGCATCAGCGCGCTGTGCACCGCCTGCATATTCGGATCAGCCAGGGGCAAGGCCTCGTAGCGCGGCGCATAGCCGGCGGCGAGAAAGGCCGCGTTGCACTCTTCCAGGGGCGTGTCCAGGGCGGTCAGCAGGGCATGCAGCATCGCCGGGCTGGGCTTGGCGCGGCCAGTTTCGACGCAGCTTAAATGCCGCTGGGAAATTCCCGATTGCAGGGCCAGCTCCAGCTGGCTGAGGCGCGCCCGCTGGCGCAGGCGGCGCAGTTGCGCACCGACCGGTTGCTGAGGATCAAGGAGTTTTAGCATGGCGCGACTCTGGCAGCTGGTCGCGGGCGTGTCTATGACCTGGGAGGTCATTGAGTGTCGGCGCGCACCCCGGCTAGCCTGTGCTCACCCTTCGCCACGCCAGCCTTGAACCATGAAGAACCTCGTATTCATCACCTGCCTGAGCCTGTTCTTCGGCCATGAACTGGACGCCGTCAGCCAGGCCGAATGGCGACTGTTGTATGGCTTGCGCGAGCTGCAGGCAGACAGCGCCCGGGCACTGTTCGTGGCGCTGCATGTGCCCTTGATGGGCGTGGTGCTGTGGCTGGGCTGGCACCCGGCAAGGCGCTGGCGCGAATCCAGCCGCAGGCTGCTGGCCGGTTTTGCCGTGGTGCACGCTGGCCTGCACTTCAACCTGCGCCTGCACCCGCTCTACAGCTTCGATTCAGTGCTGTCGCAACTGCTGATTTTCGGCTGCGCGGCCGTGGCATCGCTGTACCTGCTTCTGACTCTCATGGACCGCCTCTCGACCCACCGCCGCCCCCTGACCGCACAAGGAAAGTGAAATGCGCCGCCCCACCCTCGCCCTCGTCACCCTGCTGGCCTTCAGCGCCTACACCCTCTTCACCCTGGCAACCGCCGAGCAGTCGCTGCTGCAATTCGGCCTGCAGCTGATGTCACGCCCCGACACCGCCCAGGTGGTGATCGACCTGTACCTGATGGCGCTGCTGGCCGGCATATGGATGCTGCGCGATGCCCGGGCCCGGGGCCGCTCAATGAGCAGCGTGCTGCCGTACCTGGCGCTGACGGCGCTGTTCGTGTCCATCGGCCCGTTGCTGTACCTGGTGGTCAATGGCGGGCACAAGGGACGCTGAAAACCCGGCGTGGCGAATCAAGGTGCTGCGCAGTTACCATGGGCGCCCTTACAGCGCCACGCACGGATGCAGCTTGTGCGGCAGGCGATTCATTGATTGATCTGCACGAGCGCCCCGACCTTGTCCCACCTATTGGCAAAAGCCGCCGAGAGCGGCAACCTTCCTGCCCTGCTGCGCCTGCTCGAGGGCGGCGCGGACCTTGAATGGACCCACAAGGGCACCGGCCGCACGGCCTTGCTCAGCGCAGTCATCGCCGAGCAATGGGAAGCGACCGTGGCCCTGCTCGATCGCGGCGCCCATATCGACCATCAATGCACAGCCCTGGGCTACAGCGCCCTGGCCTGGGCCAGCCATGCAGGCAACGCCTCCCTGGCCACGCTGCTGATCAAACGCGGCGCCGCCCTCGACCTGGCGTCCCCGGAACTCAAACGCACGGCGCTGATGTGCGCCGCGCAGGCCGGCCATCCCGCCTTGGTCGCGCTGCTGCTGGATGCCGGCGCCAACCCGCAGCTGCTGGATTTCAAGCAGCAAAGCGCCTGGTCCCTGGCCCAGGACAAAGGCCACCAGGCGGTGCTGCAACGCCTGGAGCAAGCCGGGCTTGGCGCGCCGCCTGCGCCTGCGCCCACCCCGGTCCTGCCGTGGCCGGACCCGGTCGATGACCGCACCGATCCGATCAGCGTCGTGCGCGGCTACACCCTGGCCATGCACGCCTGGGAACAACGGGGCAACGCCCTGAGCGCAGCCGACCCCGGGCATGGCAGCGATGGCAGTTTCTGGGCCGAACAGGAGCAGATCGTCGAGCGTTTTTGCACCCAGCGCCAGCGTGTCTACAAACATCATTCCCACGGCTGGCCCACCACCTACGCGCCCGAGGATCAGTTGCTGGCGTGTGACCCGCTGTCGGCCAACCAGACGGCGGTCATCATCCGCGATCCGGCCGAACGCAGCCTGTGCTACGAGCACCGCTTCCTGCTCAAGCGCACGGCCGGGCAATGGCGCATCGACAGCGTGAAACGCCGCCTGGCCGGCACCGAGAAATGGCAATCGAGCATTCTGTAGCGCCCTGCGCGCCCCTCTCCCACCCCAGGACCTGAAACATGAAATATGACGACGCCGCCTGGCACTACGAAGGCGATTATCCCAAGGACCTGCCGGACACCGCAGCCGCGACCCATATCGGTATGTTCCTGGCCTGGATGCTGCTCAACGGTTTGGCCAGCGAGGAATTGCTGGAGGATGCCGACAGTGACATCGACGACCTGCAGGCGCGGCGCATCAGCGGGCCGGCCTTTGTGCGGCGGGTATTGGACGAGAAGCTCACCGATCAGGAATTCAGCGAGCAAGGCAACGCCTTTACCCTGGCCTATTACAAAGGCCTGGATAACGACAGCCGCTACATCGACGACTACTTCCAGGTGTTCGAGGTCGACGAGGCGTCGCTGTATGGCGTCGAAGACAGTTGGGAAAACTACGAGCGCCTGGCACCGCTGATGGATGCCCGCTTCGCGGCCTGGAAGGCGCAAGGCCAGCCGCTGTATATCGTTTGAAAGCCCGTGTTCGAATCAAGCCCCGGCGCCTTTGACAGCGTCGGGGCATCAACCCTGCGGCGGCGGGTCAGACCGCGCTCAAGTGCTCATAGAGAATGGTGCCGCCGACGATCATCAACACGATCCCGCCAAGGATCTCGGCGCGCTTGCCCACCAGGCTGCCCAGTACACGCCCGAGCAGGGTGCCCAGGGTCACCATCACCATGGTTGCCAGGCCGATGGCCGCAGCGGCCACCAGGATATTGACCTCGACAAAGGCCAGGCCCACGCCCACCGCCAATGCGTCGATGCTGGTGGCCACGGCGGTGACGGCCAGTACCCAGAACGAGTGCTGGGTCGACTTTTCGACTTCCTGTTCGTCGTCAGGCTTGAGGCCGGCATAGATCATGTGCAGGCCCAGGCCCAGCAACAGGACGAAGGCGATCCAGTGATCCCACTCGGTGACATAGCTGCTGGCGGCCTGGCCGATGGCCCAGCCGATCACGGGGGTGATGGCTTCGATCACACCGAAGATCAGGCCGGTGCGCAGGGCTTCGCTGAAACGGGGTTTGTTGAGGCTGGAGCCTTTGCCGATGGCCGCCGCAAACGCATCGGTGGACATGGCAAACGCGAGGAAGATAAGGGCTACTGCATTCACGGTTATGTACCAGTCGGGCCTGAGCAACGACATAGCCCTGCGCGCCCGACTTCAGCACAGGTATGTCGTTGGTCTCGCCAATCCCGACGGATGCTGTGGCCACGGCAGGTTGCCGAGAATGTTGACCAACAGCGCCATCACTCACGTGACGGCCGGCTACTCCCCAAAGAGGTTGCGGAGAATACCAGCCATGCGTGAAAAAAACGTGAAAGTGTTTTTCAGGCTGTTGCAGGCTCGCCCAGAGGGCTGGCGAACCGGGTCACCGGCCCTGCCCTACTGCAGGCGCGGCCCCTGCCCCGGGTTTGGCTCGGCGGCGAGGCCCAGGTGCTCCTGGACAAAACGGGCAGCCTGGCGGGTCATCTGATCCAGTTGCCGGTCGCGTTTTTTCTCGGCCTCGAGCATGGCCTTCCTGCCGTGCTGCGCCAGCAGGTAACTGTGAATCTGCCGCACCTCCAGCGAGCTGTAGATCGGCGCCACGTCCAGCACCGGCAGCAAGCCTTCAGTGCTGTGGTCGCGGGTATTCATCAACACCTGGGGGCCGCGGGTGCCCAGCACCTGAAACCCCAGCGCCTCGAAATACGGAACCTTGGCAACGCTGCAGGCCAGCTCCGCGTGGGGGTAGCGCGCGAGCATCTGCGCCAGCATGGCCCGGGCAATACCCTGGCGCCGATGGCGGGCGTGCACGGCCATATAGGGCACTGCGCAAGCCTGCGGATCGTCCTTGACCGGCAGGCACAGCAGGAAGCCCAGCACCGTCTCGGGCTGCTCCGGGTCCAGGGCCACGATCAGCTCGACGGCCATGCCGCGCGAGCCGTCCATGGCCGCCAGGTACAGGTGTACCTCGTAGCCGACGCCGTATTGATACAGGTTGTAGAGGGGGTTGCTGGGGGTGATGGCGAGCAGGCTGACATCGCTCAGGTAGTCCACCACCATTTGCAGGATCTGGCTGTTGACCGACTCGGGAGGCGGGGCTTGGAAAAGGCTGATAGTGCACATCGAACGTCTGACTCCGGGGGTTGAGGCGTGCCCGCCGCCACAAGGGGCGGCGCCGGGCCGGCCCATCATAACCCGAGCGCGGCCCAGGGCATGCCGCGGCAATCGGTTCGCGGCTTGCAGGCATTTGTGCAAAAGCGCTTTGCATTCCTGGCGATAACCTCGGCCGCGAGGGCGTCTTAGACTGGCCGCCGGTGCAATTCGCACCGTCTCCGGGAGCGACAGGTGCAGCACATTTTCGACATCAACTGGGCCCTTTGGCTTTCGACCATGGCCCCACTGACCCTCAGCGCCGGCCCCGGCAACCTGATGGTCGCGACCTCCGGCGCGCAGAGTGGCGCACGCCGCTCCCTGGGTTTTATCGCCGGGCTCGACCTGTGTTATTTCCTGCTGGCACTGCTGGTGGGGCTGGGGCTGTCCCATAGCCTGATGAACCAGCCGCAGTTGCTGTGGCTGCTGCGGGTCGCGGGCAGCCTGTACATCCTCTGGCTCGGCCTGCGCCTGTTGTGGCGTGCACTGCCCGCTCCGGGGGCCGAGGCCCGGCAACTGCGCTGGCGTGACGGAGTCATGGTGCAGTTGGGCAATGTGCAGGGCATGGTCATGCTGCTGGTGATGTTCTCGACCTTCATGCCCAGCGGTGACAGCCGCAGCATCGCCCTGGTGCTGGCCCTCAGCGCGGCGCTGATCAGCCTCAACTTCTGCGCGCACCTGATTTGGGTCTCCATGGGCTCGAGCGTGCAACGCCTGCTGCGCACCCGGCCGCGATTGCTGGTGGCCCAGAACAGGCTATTCGGCCTGATGCTGATGGCAGTGGCGGTCTGGATCTTTATGCGCAGCGGCGCCCACTGAGGGGCACGATCAAGGCCGCGGCGCCAGGCAGCGCTGGAACTGCGCCACCAGGTGCTCCACCACCCGGTCCACACGCTCCAGGCCCTGGGTCGCCTGGTTGCGCAGCAACCAGATATCGGCGCCCTGGGGCGGCAGGTCATCCAATACCGGATGCAAGCCCTCGCCCTGCCCGACATAGGCCGGCAACGCCGCGATGCCGAGGTTGGCCTGCACCGCCTTGAGCTGGGCCGTGAGGTTGGCGGTGCGCATCCAGGGTGTCTGCCCGCCGCTGATCTGCTCCAGCCATTGCGCCAGCGGCATATGGGCCATGGCCGTGCTCCAGCCGATCAGCGAGTGCTGCGCCAACTCGGCCGCCGAACCCGGCACCCCGTGCCGCGCGGCATAGGCCGGGGAACAGAACAGCCCCTGGGCCAGCCACCCCACCCGGCGCAGGGTGAAGTTGCCCTGGTCCGGACGGTGCAGGCGCACGATGACATCGCTGTGGCTTTGCGTGAGTTTTGCCGAGGACGCGCTGTTGCTGAAGTCGAAACTGATCTGCGGGTACTGCTGACGAAACTCATCGAGCCCCGGAATGATCAGGTGGGTACCCATCAACTCCGGACAATCGATACGCACCTGCCCGGCCAGGCCCGCGCCGGGCTGCGCCAGCTGGCGCTCGATCAGGCGAAAACGCTCCTCGGTCTCCAGGGCCAGGGGCACCAGCGCCGCCCCGGCTTCGCTGAGGAAATAACCATTGGTTTTCTTCACGAACAGCGTGCGGCCCAAGGCCTGTTCGAGGGCGGCGATCCTGCGCGCAACGGTCGAGGCCGAGAGCTTGAGCATCGCTCCCGCGTCGGTGAGGCTGCCGGATTGTGCAACGGCAATGAAACACTTCAGATCATCCCAGTTCACTGTTTTACACGCCCCAAAACCCATCCTGTGGCGGGCGATCTTATGCGAATTCACCCAATGACCCAGCAGCTTTTTCCACGGCCCCTCAGCGGCTGGGCCGGGCACGGTGCCCACATCCGCCGTCATGGCGCGCGAAGGCCTTCTATGCTGTGTGCTCGAACTTATGGATCGCTGCCTCCCTCCCTACAGGATCGCCACCGATGAAAACCTTGGGTTATGCCGCACAAAACGCCGGGGCGCCGCTTGCCCCCTTCAACTTCCAGCGCCGCGCACTGCGGCCCAACGATGTGGCGATGCAGATCCTGTATTGCGGGGTCTGCCATTCCGATCTGCACCAGGCCCGCAACGATTGGGGCGCCAGCCGCTACCCCATGGTCCCGGGTCACGAGATTGTCGGTCGGGTGACGGCGGTCGGGGCCGAGGTCACGCGCTACAAGGTCGGCGATGCGGTCGCCGTAGGCTGCATGGTCGACTCGTGCCAGGAGTGCGACCAATGCCGCAAGGGCGAAGAGCAAATGTGCCGCGAGCACAACACCCAGACCTACAACGGCGTTGACCGCATCAGCAAGGAAGCGACCCAGGGCGGCTACTCCAAGCACCTGGTGGTCCGCGAAGAGTTTGTGCTGCGGGTGCCGGATGGCCTGGACCTGTCCAAGGCCGCGCCACTGTTGTGCGCCGGGATCACTACCTACTCGCCGCTGCGCACCTGGAATGTCGGCCCCGGCAGCCGGGTCGGCGTCATCGGCCTCGGCGGCCTGGGGCATATGGCGGTCAAGCTGGCCGTGGGCCTGGGGGCGATTGTCAGCGTGCTCAGCCGCAGTGCCGACAAGACCGCCGACGCCCTGGCCCTGGGCGCCGACCGCTTGATCGTGTCCAGCGATCCGGCGGCCATGGCCAAGGCCCAGTCGAGCTTCGACCTGATCATCGACACCATCCCGGTACGCCACGACGTGTCGCCGTACATGCCGCTGCTGGACGTGGACTGCACCCTGGTGATCGTCGGCCAGGTCGGCCCGATCGATGAACAACTGACCCTGCCCATGCTGCTGGGTCGGCGGCGGCTGGCCGGGTCGCCCATCGGCGGGATCGCCCAGACCCAGGAAATGCTCGATTTCTGCGCGCGCAAAAACATCCTGCCGGACTGCGAGATGATCGCCATGCAAGACATCAACCACGCCTTCGAACGCATGGAGCGCGCCGATGTGCGCTACCGCTTCGTGATCGACATGGCGTCCCTGGCGGCCCCGGCCGAAGCCTGAGTCGCTGGCCTCAAGCCGCCCGTCGCTTGCGCGCCGGGCGGCTTTTTTGCGCCTGACGACCCCATGAGCAGTCAAAAATCTTCGCCGATCACGAGCCGAAAAACCCTGAAACCTATGCCTTGAAGGACTGCGAGGACAGATCGGCGATCATCTGCGGTCCGGGTCAAGTACCTGGCTAATAACGCGACTGAAGGTCGCCTTGACAATGTACGATTACTTTCGTACAAATGGAGGCCAACATGGAAAGAGGCTTCAGACAAGCAAAGCGCGACCTGATCGCGGCATTGCAAACCGGCAACTATCTGCACGCGGTGCGTGGTTCGATCGAGGTCAAGAACCTGCTGGCCACCGCCGAAGTCTCGGTGCCGGAGCTGATCGAGATCATCGAGCAATGCACGGGCCGGCATCACAGCAGCAGCCCACACCATGCAGCGCCGCAAATCGAGGTCCATGTGCTGGCCAGAAGGCCGTGGTACATCAAGTTCTATTTCATCGAACCGGATGCCTGGTTTATCAGCGTCCACCAGTGAGGGCAGCCCATGAAACTTCTCTTCGAAGGCGATCACGGCCAGGCGCTGTGCGAGCCATGCCAACAACTGGTCGCCACGACCTATGTCCGTCGTGACGTGCCATTCAGTGACGGCCACGGCGAGGCCAAGGATATTCTGGTGGGGGTCTGCCAGGTGTGTGACACGGTGGTGGCCATCCCTGCCCAGTCCACGCCGGCGATCAAGGAGTCACGCAAACTGCCGCAGACCTCGATCGAGGCGCGCCTGCCGGCGATCTACCTCGACGCCCTGGATGCCGCGATGCATTCGGTCACCGCAGAGGCCGGCGTGCATATTCGCAAGCTGTTCTTCAGCTACTACTTCCACGAACTGGCAGGGCACGTGGCCACCGCCGCCGCGAACCTGCAGCGGGTGCACGAGGCCTTCAGCCAAGCCCTCGCCGAGCAGCTCGGCGCACGCCAGCTGCCGCCTTCGCCGTCGATGAAGCGCTTGTCGATGAAGGTCAATCCCCATGTGGCCGAGGACTTTACCCGGCTGTTGCAGGCCACCCGCATGAGCCAGACCGAGTTGCTCAAATCGGTGATCTCGCAGATCCAGGCCGACGTACTCGAAGCCAGAAATCCCAGCGTCATCGACGCGTTGCGAAGGCTGACCCGGGTCGCCCTGTAACCATCAGGGCCCAATTAGCCGGGGCGTTGTTGGCCCCTGGCCGACTCGCCCAGTCACGTTCACACGCCTGCGCCAGCCCGCGCTTCGCGAACAAAATACTGCTCGATCACCGGCCCGCCCCACTGCTGACCCGTCTCTTCACGGGCCAGGGTAAACCCGCAGTCTTCATAGAGTTTGCGCGCCACATCCAGGCCCTTGAAGGTCCACAGGCGAGTCCGGGCGAACCCCCAGCCGTCACAAAAATCCATGGCCTCTGCCAGCAGGCGTTTGCCGGCGCCCCGCCCTCGCGCCGCTTCGTCGAGAATAAAACAGCGCAACGTCGCCTGGTTGTCTTCGCCTTCACCGTCGATGGCGATCGAGCCGACAATCCTTTCGCCGTCCATCGCCGCCCAGACCTGGTTGCGCGGGTTGTGCAGACGCCCCATCAACTCGGCCATATCGGTGGCCACCAGGCTTTCAAATGGCTGGCCGAACCGAGCATGGTCGGCGTAATAGCGGGCGTGCATTTCAACGATGCGGCCGATGATCCCGGGCTGATAGCCCGCAACAATCCGCAGGGGCGCCAGCACCGCTGCCGAGGCGCCCAGGCGCTGGGTTTGCAGAGCGCCGGCATAGTGGGCCAGCCCTGCACCGACGGTTTGTTGCTGCTCCGGGCCCAGGTGGGCGATGGCGTTGCCCACCTGCCCGGCAGCAAAGCGATCGATGGCGCGCACGGTCTTGCGCCCCCGCGCCGTGAGCCGCAATGGCTTGGCGCGCCCGTCCTGGGTGCTGGTCAGTTCCTCGATCTCGCCGGCGTCGATCAGTTTGCGCACCATGCGGCTGACGCTGGATTTTTCCAGGCCCAGCAATTGCGCCAGCTCCGCACCGGTCAGGGCCCCGTGCTGGCCCAGCTCCACCAGGCTGTGCACCGCCGAGGGCGGATAGTCGGTGGCGGCCAGGGTCGCATTCATAAAGCCAAGCTCACGCACCATCAGGCGTGAGGCCGAACGAATCTGCTGAATCAGCGCAACGGGAGATGAGCTCATGGCCAGGCCCTCGAAATCCGCGAAAACATAGTTGTATCGCGCAACTATAATCCCGTCAATCGGCGCCCGACCCGCTGCGCCTCGACCTCAGTCCGAAAACACCTCGAACATCAATTGCCGCAGCCAGCGATTGGCCGGGGCCTTGGGATATTTGGCGGGCCAGAACAGGTTGATGACCATTTCCGGCAACGCCACCGGGTGTGGCAGCCCGGCGTGATCGGCGTGCTGGCGATGCTGGTGTTCAGCGGGGCTTTTGTTTTCGCCGGCCAAGGCGATTAATATCGCGGCCGGTCCAGGCCCGGTTCGCGGGCTGGTGGCCGACCTGATTGATCACCCCTTTGCCCAAGAGGCCCAATGCAACTGATTCCCTGGTCTTACGCCTGCCCTGAAGGTTTTACCCTGCGCGGCTGGCGCTGCCCGCCTTCGGGCAAACCGCTGTTGCACTTTCTTCACGGCAACGGCTTTTGCTCCCTGGCCTACCGGCCGATGCTCGCGCTCCTGGCCGAGTCCTTCGACCTATGGCTGTGCGATATCCAGGGCCATGGCGAAACCGAACATGGCGGCCGCTTTGTTGGCTGGAACCGCAGCGCCGAGCTGGCCGCCGACGCGTTCGAAGCCGGCATCGCGGCCTATGGCGATGTGCCGCGCTATGCCTTGGGCCACAGCTTCGGCGGTGTGCTGACCTGCCTGATCGTGGCGCAGCGGCCGCAGCTGTTTGCCAGGGCGGTGATGCTCGATCCGGTGATCTTCCCGCCGTCGATGCTGCGCATGCTCGGCGCGCTGTCGCTGGTGGGCCTCAACCGCCGTCACGCCCTGGCGCGCAAGGCGGCGGCGCGCCGTCACAGCTGGCCGGACCGCGCCACCGCAAGCACCGCACTGGCCAATCGGGGGATCTTCAAGGGCTGGTGCGACGAAGCGCTGCAGGCTTATGTCGAGCACGGGCTGAAAGACGTTGCCCACGGCGTGACCTTGAGGTGCCTGCCGGAACGGGAGGTCGATATCTACAGCTCGTTCCCGCGCCGGCTGTGGCAGTCCCTGCGTGCCGTGCAGACCCCGAGCCTGGTGCTGCACGGCCGCGACAGCTACCCCTATGTGGCGCATTCGGTCAGGCGCTGGGCCGCGCTCAACCCGCACCTGCGGACCCAGGTCATCGACGGGCAGCACTGCTTCATGCAGGAAAACCCGGCAGCCAGCGCCCAGGCCGTCAGGCACTTTCTGCTCGAAGAGAACGCCTGACGCCGCCAGCGCAAAGCCCCATCAGGCGTCCTGGATCACGCCCTTGAGCACATTTTTGAAATGCTCGATCTGCCCCGGGGCGAACTGACTGAAGACCTTGTCCTGCTGCTCCTGGGCAATGCTCCACAAGCCTTCGGTTTCATCGATGCCTTTGGCCGTCAGGCGCACCCGGCCGCCGTCGTCACTCACCAGGCCCTTGCGCCGCAGGTTGGCCACCGCCTCCTCGATCTCGCGAATCGGCATGGCGACTTCCCGTTGCAGGTCGGCCAGGTCCAGCCCGGCATCGCTCTCCAGCACCATCAACATGCGCGCCTCGCTGGTGCGCAGGCCGGTGGACAATTGCCGAGGCTGGTAACTGGCCTGGTAGGCCCGCAGCGCCTGAGTCATCAGGTAATACAGGTTGTGGCTCAGGCGCCCCTGGAAGTGGCTGCTGGGCAACTGCCCTTCTTCGCGCCGGGTCATGCGGGTGTGGGGCAATACCATGGAGTAGGCGCCCTGGTGATAGAGCAACGGCGAGCGGCCGAAATCATCAAAGGCCACCACCTTGCCGATCATGATCCAGTGATCGCCGCCATCGACCTGCTGGTACTTTTCACAGTGAAAACGCGCTGCGCAATCGGCCAGCACCGGCGCGCCACCGGCACCGGCGTCGAATGCGATCTCGGCAAAGCGGTCTTCCCGGGGCCGGGCGAAGTTGTTCGAGGTGTCGATCTGGTCGGCCGCCAGCACGTTCACCGCAAAATGGCTGGCGGCCTCGAACACCTCATGGCTGCTGGAGCGCTTGTCGATGCTCCACAACACCAGGGGTGGGTCCAGGGACACCGAATTGAAGCTGTTGGCGGTCACCCCGACCCGGCGCCCATCTTCGGCCGCGGCCGTGACCACGGTAACGCCGGTGGCAAAGTTGCCCAGGGCCCGGCGAAAGGCGCGGGTGTCGAAGGCGATTTCAGAAAGGTCAGGCATGCAAGACTCCTGGGCCGGCGCAGTGGTCGGCCTCGATTTGTTGTTATGTGCAAGGGCTGCCCGCAGCGGGGCGGATCAAACCATGGTCGGGTCGGGCTCCAGGCCCATCAGCTCGCGACCGAGAATTTGCGCGCACACGTCATAGTCGGTGTAGGCATGGGCACCGGTCAGGTGGGCGTCGCGAAACAGCCGTTGCAGCTCGTTGCTCTCGAACCAGGCACCGCCACCCGCCGCTTCCATCAACCGATCCACGGCCTGGATGCACATCTTGGTCGCGTAGCCCTGGTTGGTGCGCCAGAAGGCCAGAGTCTCGCGGCTCGGGTACTCATGGCGCGCGCTGTGGTCGGCGTGTTCTTCCCAGGTCTTTTCCAGGAAGGCCCGCGCCGCCGCCACCTGGTGGGTGGACTCGGCGAGGCGCATCAGGGCCGGCGTCGCGGCCCCCACGGCAGCGCCGGTGTAGGCGCGCACGCGGTTGCGGGTTTTCTCGCGGAACACCTCGAGCATGCGCTCGGCCACCCCCAGGCTGACGGTGGAGAAGCCGCTGGCGAAATAAGGGCGATACGGTGAATAGAAAATCTTGCTGTCGGGGTACAGGCCAAAGCCGCCGGAGGTGCCCTCCATCATGTCCCGGGCTTTCTGGATGCGGTGCTCGGGAACAAACGCCTGGTCGATGATCAGGGTCTTGCTGCCGCTGCCGCGCATGCCCACCGCGTACCAGTCATCGCGGATCTGGTAGTCGCTGCGCGGCAGCACGGCAAAGCAATAGTCCTGGGTGCCTTCGGCGTTCTTGCGCCGGAATCCGACAATCGCCCACTCGGCGTGGTCGCAACCGCTGCTCCAGCCCATCTCGCCACTGAATGTCACCCCACCCTCGACTTCCTCGGTACGGCCGAAGGGCGCGATGCTGCTGCTGGCCGTGGCGTCGGGGTCGTCGCCCCAGATTTCCTGCTGGGTTCTGGCCGGGAACATCGCCAACTGATGGCTGTGGGTGCAGAGCAGGCTCATGGCCCAGGCGGTGCTGGCGCAGGAGCCCGCCAGCAGGGCGATGCAGTCGGCGAACTGAGGCAGGGAAATTTCCATCCCGCCGAATTTCTTCGGCTGGAAGGCGCGGTGCATGCCGATGCTTTTCAGCAGCGCGATGTTCTCGGCGGGCAGCGTGCGATCCTGTTCCGCCCGAAAGGCGTTGGCGGCAATGGCGGGCAAGATCGACTTCAGGTCTTCAAGCAGCGGGTTGGGCTTTTTCATGGACTGACTCTTTTATTATTGGCGTCTGCTGATCTCGCCTCAGCGCGTCGTGCAAGGCAGCCGACAGCGGAGCAATGGCGAAGATCAATGATCTGTGCCGAGTCAGTATGGGTAAGCGCAGGGCGATGAAAAATGCACGTTCCACCTGGAAGATTGCACTTTTCATAGGCAGGAGCCTGGCGCGAGCCGCCGTCCATTGCAGACGGCGGCCGAGGTCGAAAAGGACCTCAGGCCTGCTCCCCCGAAGCGTTGCGCAGTTGCTCTGCAGGCCTTACTCCACGTAGCGCAGCCACAGGTACGTTCGCCCGAGCACGGCCTGAGCCACGGTGTCTGCCAGCCCTTCGCGCTGCTCATCGGTGACGTTGTACAGCGCGCAAAAATCCGCGGCGACGGCGCGGGCGGTCTCCGGGTCGGCAGCGGTGGCCCGAAGAAACCCGAGGTAGGCCGCGCCGACCCCGATCAGTTGATAACCATGGTGCTGCGCCAGATGGCGCGCCACCGCGAAGTTGTGCACCGGCCCCAGATCGCAGCTGAAGTAACCGTTGGGAAAGGCCGCCAGGGCCTCGCAGGCTTGCGCGACCGGCACCACCAGGGCCGAAAGCGGTTGATCGAGCAGCGCCAGCGGCTCCTGCTGATAGCCGACCCACTCCGCCAACCCCTCGGCATCCAGGGTCAAGCCATGGCTACAGGCGTCGCTGAACGACGCCCCGGCGGTGAGTGCGGCGAAGTTGCGCACACAGATCGGGAACTCGGCCTTGGTGGTCATAAAGCCCACGTACTCGCCGTCCTCGAAGCACTCGGGCGGCAGGCCCGCGAGGTCGAGTTCGGTCACCTGGTCGAGGTCGATACTCTGGCGCGCATGGCCCGAGGTGTAACGGGCCTGGGGCAAATCATCCAGCGACACCAGCGGCCGGCAGCCCGGGTGCCTGGCGAGGATCTGTGCGCAGGCCGCGAACAGCTCGTCGATATGGGTCATGGTGCTCAAGCGGTACTCGTCGCACAGCCCTTCGGAGGGGTTGCCCGGGGCGGCATTGCCGCAAAACTGCATGTCCATCGGATCGTCCTGTTCTCAATGTGATCGCCCACTCGGGGCTGGAGGGTGATACCGGCGCGCTTCAGCCGCGCAACAGGCGCTTGCGCGCCAAACGTTGCTGCCAGTTGCCGGCGTTGGACCGGGCGCATTGCTCTTCGTTGTCGAACTGCACATGGGCGGCCACCGCACTGACCTGCACCTGGGCCGCATACAGGGCCTGGGCCGTCAGCTCGACCAGCCGTGCGCCCTGCCCGTCGACCAGGGCCTGGTCCTGGCTGGCCTGGGTGTCGAACACCCACAGCACCAGCAGGCTGGAGGCGAATGCCGCGTAATCGACCTTGTGGGTCAACCAGCAAAAACCCGGCACTTCGGCCTTGGCGGTTTCGCAGGCCTCGGTCAGGGTCGCTGCCAGGCGCCGTTCGGTGCGGGCCTGCTCGCGCTTGCTCAAGAGCATGGGTCGGTCCTTGAAGGGCAAAAAAAGACGCCAATCATACCCGAGCTACCGACCATGGCGACGCCAGAGGCCGATTGCGGTGGTGATCCCGGGCCGGTTACTATTGCGAACGATTCACACTCACACCTGGAAAGCCAACCGGTGCAACCAACTTCAACCAGCAAGCTGGGGTTCTTTTTCAGCGACCATCACCGGTGGCTGCTGCAGCATATCCACAAGCGCCTGCGCAACCGCGCGGACGCCGAGGACACGGCTGCCGATACCTTCTGCCAACTGCTGGCGGCCCAGGTCGACCCCGACAGCATCGAGCAGCCGCGGGCCTACCTGTCGACCATCGCGCGCCGACTGATGTTCGATCGGCACCGGCGGCGGCAGTTGGAGCTGGCCTACCTGGAGCGCCTGTCACTGCTGCCCGAGCCGCTGGCGCCCTCCCCCGAGGAACAACTGCTGCTGCTCGAAGCCCTGGTGACCATCGACCGCGTCCTCGACGGCTTGCCGCACGTGGTCAAGGCCACTTTCCTCTACAGCCAACTGGACGGCCTGAGCTACGTGGCCATCGCGCAAAAGCTCGGGCTCTCGGAGCGCACCGTCAGCCGCTATATGAAGCAGGCCCTGTGCCAGTGCTACCTCAGCGAACTGACGCCATGAGCAAGGTGCGCCTGGACCCGGCCGCCGAACAAGCCATTGACTGGATGGTGCGCCTGCGCGCCGGCACCGCCGACAGTCGGCTGCAGGAGCGCTTCACCCTGTGGCTGAACGCCGACCCGAGCCATGCCCTGGCCTGGGAACGCTTGCAGCAGCGACTCGGCGGCGCCTATCAGACGGTGCGCAGCCTGGATCGGCGCCTGCCGGGCCAGGCCGGTGAGGCGCGCCAGGTCCTGCTCCAGCCCCAGGGTTCACGACGCGACGTGCTGCGGGCAATGGCCGGCCTGGGGCTGCTCGGGGGTGGCCTGTGGCTGGGGGCTCGCAGCCCGCTGGGCGACTCATTGCTGGCCGACTTGCACGCCGGCCGCGGCCAGCGCCAGGACTTCACCCTGGCCGACGGCAGCCGCCTGAGCCTGAATGCCGACAGTGCCGTGGACCTGCGTTTCGACGCCCGGCAACGGCTGGTGATCCTGCGCCATGGCGAACTGGTGATCCAGGTCGCGCCCGACCCGCAACGGCCCCTGCGGGTACGCACCGCCCAAGGCGAAGTGCAGGCCCTGGGCACACGTTTTCTGGTCAACCAGGAAGCCGCCGCCAGCCGCGTGGTGGTGCTTGAGCACTCGGTGCGTGTGCAGCTGTTCGGTGGCGCCGAACGCACGCTGCAACAAGGCCAGGCGGCCCTGCTCTACCCGGACCGCATCGCGCCCCTGAACGACGACCAGCGCTACCGCGCCGACTGGCTCAGCGGTCGGCTCAACGTGCTGGATGACTCCCTGGACCACGTGGTGGAGGCCTTGCGTCCCTACAGCCGAGGGTTTGTCCGGGTCGCCCCCGAGGTGCGCAACCTGCGGGTGCAAGGGGTATTCCCGCTCAACGATCCGGATCGGGCGCTGTTGGCCATGACCGAGACCCTGCCGATCCGGGTCGATCGCTACGGTCCGTGGCTGACCCTGATTCGCGGTAAGTGACGCGAAAACTATTTTTTGAAAATCTTTCTTATTTGTGTCTGGTTTTCATTTCTCGTCCCACCTATCTCCTGACGAGTTCAAACAATCAGGAGAATGCCGTGCTCAACCCTTGGCCTAAAGCCCTTTGCGTCGCCGTTGCCCTGGCGACCCTGGCCAGCCCTGCCCTGGCGCAGGAACAACGCTTGCCGTTCAACCTGCCGGCCGGCCCGCTGGCGGCCACGCTGAATGCCATCGCCAGCCAGAGCGGGCGCATTGTGTCCCTGGAACCGGCGCTGGTGCAGGGCAAGCAGGCCTCGGCCGTGATCGGCCAGATGAGCCCCGACCAGGCCATGCACACCGCACTGACGGGCACTGGGCTGCAGCTACGGGTGACCGAACAGGGCAACTTCAGTGTCGAACCGGCTGCCGACAGCGCTACCAGCCTGCAACTGGGGGCGACCCACATCGTCGAACACAGCGTGGACGACCCCAGCATCACCGAAGGCTCGGGTTCCTATGCGGCCAAGGCCGTGACCATCGGCAAGGGCAGCCACAGCCTCAAGGAAATCCCGCAGTCGATCAGCGTCATGACCCGCAAGCAAATGGATGACCAGGGCCTGACCGACCTCAAGGACGCAGCCAACCAGACCACCGGCCTGGTGGGCGTGCAGGGCATCGGCAAGGGCATGATCCTGACCTCCCGCGGCTTCCAGATCGATGACTGGCAATACGACGGCGTGCCGATCCCGCGCAATATCTACGCCCTGGGCAACTGGGCGACCCAGGACCTGATTTTCTTCGACCGCATGGAAGTCCTGCGCGGCGCCTCGGGCCTGCTGCAAGGTACTGGCAGCCCAGGCGGCGCGATCAACCTGGTGCGCAAGCGCGGCCAGGCCAAGCCCACCGTGACCCTCACCGGCAAGGCCGGCTCCTGGGACCACTACGGCCTGCAACTGGACGCCGGCGGCCCGTTGAACGACAGCGGCACCGTACGCGGCCGCATGGTGGCCGATGAAGACCAGAGCCATTCGTTTATCGACTACGAGTGGAGCAAGACCCACTCGCTGTACGGCTCGCTGGACTTCGACCTGAGCGACGCCACCACCCTGGGCCTGGCCGTCAGCCGCACCGAGGCCGAGTCTCGGCCCATGGTGCGTGGCCTGCCGCGCTTTACCGACGGCAGCCCGTTGAACCTGCCGCGTTCCACCTACAGCGGCGCCACCTGGAACCATTCGCAGATCAATGTCACCACGCTGCAGGCCGATATCGAGCATCACTTCAACGACGACTGGGCCCTCAAGGTCGGCGCCGTGCGTATGAGCGAAGACAATGAATCGACCCACCAGCGAGTGCAATCCACGGCTCAAGGACTCAAGGCGGACGGCACCGGCATGACCTATGCCGACTGGTACACCGATTTCAACCACGAGAAGTTTGGCCTCGACATGAACCTCACCGGTCGCTTCGAAGCCTTGTCCATGGCCCAGGAAATCACCCTGGGCGGCAACTACTCCAAGCTGACTACCGACGACCGTTACGCCAGGACCTTCAACAACAGCAGCGATAGCGTCTTCGACATCGACCACCACCGCCCCGCAGTCAGTTTCGGCGGGCTGCTGGAAACCGCAGGCGGCCGCGCCACTTACGCCGAGTACGAAGTCCGGCAGAAAGGCCTGTACGGCAGCTGGCGGGTCAAGCCCATCGATCGCCTGACCCTGGTCCTGGGGTCGCGGGTCAGCTGGTTTGACTACTCCTACAAAGACGCCAACGAGCAGGCCATCACCCACGCCTACACCGTCAACGAACCGAGCACCATGACCGAAACCGGCGAGGTCACCCCCTACGCCGGCGTGGTCTACGACCTGAGCCAGGAATGGGCGGTATACGCCAGCTACACCGACGTCTTCGAGCCACAGACCGCGCGTACCGCCAGCGGCACCGCACTCAAGCCGGTGATCGGCAGTAACTATGAAGTCGGCCTCAAGGGCGAGCTGCTGGATGGCCGGGTCAACACCTCGGTGGCGCTGTTTCGCTACGACCAGGAAAACCGCGCCATCGAAGACCCCAACACCAATGGCGCCTGCGGCGGCGGCAACTGCTCCGTGGCGTCGGGCAAGGTCCGCAGCCAGGGGGTGGAAGCGGAGATCAGCGGCGAGGTGCTCGATGGCCTGCAACTGTCCGCCGGCTACACCTACAACACCACCAAGTACCTCGCAGACCCGCAAAACAAAGGCAAGGTGTTCAGCACCTGGACGCCCAAGCACATGCTGCGGGTCTGGGGCGACTATCAGTTCAGCGGCGACTGGAGCCGGGTCAGCACCGGCCTGGGCTTTACCAGCCAGAGCCACACCCTGGGTTATGAACGCACCTTCGACGTGCCTGGCAGCACCCTTTGGAACGCCCGCCTGGCCTACCAATTGAGCCCGGAAGTGGGCCTGGCGCTGAACGCCAACAACCTGTTCGACAAGCACTACTACGTACCCGGCTACAACCAGCTCAATGGCAGCAACAGCTTCGGCGACCCGCGCAATTTCATGCTCAGCGTGAAGTACACCCCGCAGTTCTAAGCATCTGTTCACGCTCTGACGGGCGAGGCTCAGGCATTGTTGACGCCCCATGAGCCAAGCGCAGCAGCGCGTGAACAGGCTCCAGGCCCTCGCCCCCGGCCGGGGGAATGGCAGGCGTCGAGTCGCCCCGGTCCTGTGGTGCTCGCGTGATCGAACACGCGAGCACCACTTCCCGTCGAAAGGATCGTGCCGACCCCGTAGACTTGCACGCCCTGATCGTCGCCGAGCGACGTCGCCACTGGCCTGGAGTGCCCATGATTGACCCCGCCGAAACCCTGCTCGAACTCATCACCAGCCATGGCCTGGAGTGCGCCACCGAGGACGAGTGGGTCCTGCCCTATGGCGAGCTGCCCGCGATCCGCGCCCGCTGGTATCCCCAGGAGACACTAGGGCGCCTGTCGATCGATGTGCTGGTTGAAGCCGGCGTGCTGATCAATGAAAGTTTTGCAGGCCTGGGCGAGGGCGAAAAAGGCCTTGCCGATGCCTGGGCCAACTTTATGCGCAACTCGTTGCATGTGTTTCTGTCGGCCTTCTGGGACCAGACCGATGAAGAGCAGGTGCAACGTGCCGACATCACGGTCGCCGGCCAACCCCATCGGCTGTACCTGGGCAACATTGGCGTGCGGACCTCAGCCGGGGTCGACGTCTCGCCACCCCCAATGCTGTTCGACCTGATCCAGCGCACCCTTGAACAGCAGACCAGTGCCAGCCGAGTAACGGCGTGCCGGGTGCTCTATGTCAATGTGAAGGGCGAGCCGACGTACGAGGCGCTGCTCAACAACCAGCCGTGGCCCCAGGCCCTGGAGGCGCTGCAACAGGCGCAGTGGCCGGAAACTGAAGGCTTCTACAGCTTCCGCCATTTTGCACTGTGCATTGCACAATGATCTGAGCCAGCACGGTAGCCGCTGCCGAGCAAGGCGAGGCTGCGCTGACCGTCCCCAGCGCAGCCTCTGCCCCTGATATGCCCCGACGCCCTCGGCGGACGCCAGCCGCTACGCCGGTTCGCAGGCCCTGGGCGATTAAGCTGGTAATGATAGGGATTCTCATTAGAATACCGCCGGTCATGCAGATGACGCATCAGGTCATGGGGGCAGAGGGTCATGGACACCGGGGACAATCAGCAAGAACTCAGCGTGCTGTTTATCGATCAGCGCGGGGCGTTGATTCGCATGCTGTCGCGGGTGGTCGGCTGCGCCAGCCTGGCCGAGGACCTGGCCCAGGAAACCTACCTCAAGGTGGCCAAGGCCCTGGGCACCCGGCCCATCGAACACCTGCGGCCGTTTCTGTATCAGACCGCCCAGTACCTGGCGTTCGACCACCTGCGCAACCAGCGCAGCAAGCGCCGCTTCGAATGCTCCTACAGCGATGAAGATCGGGTTGCCGAAGTTCCCACCACGGCTCCGGGCCCGGAAAGCCACGCCCAGGGCCAGCAGCAATTACAGCGTTTCCAGCAGGTGCTCGGGACCCTGCCCAAACGCCAGCAACAAATCCTCGTTTTGCATAAACTCCAGGGCCTGGCGCAAAGCGAGATTGCCCAGCGCCTGCAGGTTTCCCTGAGCACCGTGGAAAAAGACCTGCGCCACGCCCTTGAGGCCTGCCTCAAAGCCACCGACCTGCAGAGCCCCCATGACTGAACAGCGCCCCCATGCCCCGCCCAGCGCAGCGCTGCGAGCACAGGCCAGCCACTGGTTCAGCCAACGCGAGGCCATGGCCCACAACCCGCTGCTGCGTCAACGCTTCGAACAGTGGCACGCAGCCGACCCGCAACATGCCGCGGCCTATGCCGAGCTGCAAGCCCTGTGGAATGCCAGCGCGTTCGAGCAGGCCCTGCAACACCTGGCCCTCGACCTGGAACTGCCTCCGGCCCGCCCCCGGGTGCGCCACCACCGCCGTTGGCTGGCCAGCGCAGCGACGCTGGTGTTGATGCTGGGCGCCGGCTGGATGGCCGATGTGCCCCTGCGCCTGCAAGCCGATCACCTGACCGCCGTGGCCCAGGTGCAGCGCCTGGAGCTGGCCGACGGCTCCCATGTCGTGCTCGGGGGCGACAGCGCCATCAGCACCGAGATCAACGACAGACAGCGCCACATCCGCCTGTTGCGCGGCGAGTTGTACGTCGAAGCCTTCCACGACACCACGCGCCCGCTGACCATCGAGGCCGGCGAATCCACAGTGACCGTGGTCGGCACCCAGTTCAGCGTCAGTCGTCGTGAACAAGGGGTGACGGTGGCGGTACGTGAAGGCCGGGTGCGCTTTGCCAATCACGGCGGCCAGCAGGCGCTGTTGCAGGCCGGCAACTGGCAGCAACTCAGGGACGGGCAGCTGCAAGCCTTGAACCTTGAGGGCGGCGAACGGCAGATGGCCTGGGTCAATGGCCGCCTGTCCTTCCAGGACCGGCCCCTGGCCGAGGTGCTGGGGGAGCTGCGGCACTATTACCCGGCGCCGATCCTGGTGCTCGACGACCGCGTAGCCCAGAGCCGGGTCAGCGGCAATTACCAGCTGGACGACCCGCTGGCGGTCGCCCAGGCCTTGAGCAAGGTGGCCTCGGCTCAACTCACCCGCCTGCCGGGTGGAATCCTGGTGATCCGCTGAAAAAGCCGGTCGTGAAATTCCTGAAAAAAGTTTTACGGCTTTGGTGATGCCAACCCGTCAAGGAGTTTGCTTTTGCAAATAATTCTTATTAGCACGGTGTCCGCATGCACTTCCCAACACTCAAGCCCAGCTACGCCACCTCCACTTTGGCCCTGGCCATCTGCCTGGCCTGCGCCCAGGCTGCGGCCGTCGAGCCGGCGACCGCCACCTCGGACGATCAGGTGCTCAGCACCCATGCCTTCGCCATTGCCCGCCAGCCGCTGGCCAATGCCCTCGACCAGTTGAGCGAGCAGAGCGGGCTGCAGATTGCCTATGCGTCAGGCATGGCCCAGGGCATCGAGTCGCCGGGGGTCAATGGCCGCATGAGCACCCAGCAGGCCCTGCAAGAACTGCTGGCCGGCAGCCGCCTGGGCTTTGAGCGCAATGGCCCGAATGCGGTGCTGCTGACCCCCCTGCCCGAAGGCAGCGGCAGCCTGGAACTGGGCGCCACCAACATCGTCAGCAACCAGCTGGGCACCGTCACCGAGGGCAGCGGCTCCTACACCCCCGGCACCATCGCCACCGCCACCCGGCTGGTGCTCACGCCTCGGCAAACCCCGCAGTCGATCACCGTGATCACCCGTCAGCACATGGACGACTTCGGCCTCAACAACGTCGACGACGTGATGCGCCACACCCCGGGCATCACCGTCTCAGCCTTCGACAGCGACCGCACCAACTACTACGCCCGCGGTTTCTCGATCAACAATTTCCAGTACGACGGGATTCCTTCCACCGTGCGCAACGTGGCCTACTCGGCGGGCAACACCCTGAGCGACATGGCGATCTACGACCGGGTCGAGGTGCTCAAGGGCGCCACCGGCCTGCTCAGCGGCGCCGGCTCCCTGGGCGCCACCATCAACCTGGTGCGCAAGAAGCCCAGTGCCGACTTCCAGGGCCACGCCACCCTGGGCATGGGCTCCTGGGACAACTACCGCAGCGAGCTGGACCTGGGCGGCCCCCTGACCGAAACCGGCAATGTCCGCGGACGCGCCGTGGCGGCCTATCAGGACAAGAACTCGTTCATGGACCACTACTCGCGCAACAGCTCGGTGTACTACGGCATCCTTGAATTCGACCTCTCGCCCGACACCCTGCTGACCGTCGGCGGCGACTACCAGGACACCAACCCCAAGGGTTCCAGCTGGTCCGGCAGCTTCCCGCTGATCAACTCCAGCGGCGGCCACAACGAAGTCTCGCGCTCGTTCAACAACGCCACCGACTGGAGCCGCTGGGAGCAATACACTCGCACCGCCTTCGCCACCCTGGAGCACGACCTGGGCGATGGCTGGATCACCAAGCTGCAACTGGACCACAAGATCAACGGCTACCACGCGGTGCTCGGCTCGATCCAGGGCGACCTGCCCAATGCCGACGGCACGGCCAAGATCACCCCGGGCAAATACATCGGCGAAACCACCAGCGACTCCGGCGACCTGTATGTCAGCGGCCCGTTCACCCTGTTCGGGCGCGAACACGAGCTGGTGCTCGGCGGCTCCATCGGCACCTCGCACTGGACCGGCAAGAGCTACTGGGACGTCACCTACCAAAACGGCAACGTGGTGGATTTCAACCACTGGAACGGCAAACTCGCGGAGCCGGACTGGGGCCCGCTGCAATACCGCATCGACGAAGTGGTGCGCCAGACCGGGGCCTACATGAGCACCCGGCTCAACCTCAGCGACGACCTGAAACTGCTGCTGGGCGGGCGCGTGGTCAATTACCACCTGACCGGCCTGACCCCGTCCTACCGCGAGTCGGGGCGCTTCGTGCCTTACGTCGGTGCGGTCTATGACCTCAACGACACCTATTCGCTGTATGCCAGCTACACCGACATCTTCATGCCCCAGGAAAGCTGGAACAAAGACCGCGACGACAAGATCCTCGAGCCCGACGAAGGGCAGAACTACGAACTGGGCCTCAAGGGCGAGTATTTCGAAGGCCGCCTCAACACCAGCCTGGCCTATTTCGAGATCCACGAAACCAACCGCGCGATGCCCGACGACGACTACAACAACCTGCGGCCCCAGCCGACCAACTACGCGTTCAAGGGCACCAAGGCCACGACCAAGGGCTATGAGCTGGAGCTTTCCGGCGAACTGACCCCGAACTGGCAGGTCCAGGCCGGCTACACCCACAAGGTCGTGCGCGACGAGAACGACGCCAAGATTTCCACCTTCGAACCTGAAGACCAGGTCAGCCTCTACACCAGCTACAAATTGCGCGGCCGCCTGGACGGCTTGACCGTGGGCGGTGGCGTGCGCTGGCAGAGCGTGGGCTGGCAGCCGATCTACAACGCGCCACTGGGCAAGTACGAAGATGTGTCCCAGGACGCCTACTGGCTGGTGGACCTGATGACCCGCTACCAAATCAGCAAAAACCTCTCGGCGACCCTCAACGTCAACAACATCTTCGACAAGTCGTACTACACCAACATCGGCTTCTATAACTCCGCCGCCTACGGCGAACCGCGCAATTTCATGCTCAGCACCCGCTGGGACTTCTGAAGGCCCGGCTCGCCCTCAGCGACTCCACGCCTGCCGCTGCAAACGGTACAACCGCACCGGCCGGGCGTGGAACTCCAGCGCCTCGAACTCGCTGAAACCGGCCACGGTTTCCGGGGCCACTCCGCAAAATCCCACCAGCTCGGCGCTTGCCTTGTCTTCCAGGGCCCATGGGCCCATGCCATGGCTCGCATAACACCCCAGGCACCAATCGATTAACTGCGCCGTGGCCTGCTCATCGCACACGCCACGGATCGAATACTGCACCACCTGCGGGTCACTCAGAATCGCGGTCAATGCCGGCAGGTCATGGTGCGACAGCGAGCGGACGATCAATCTCGGGGTTTCAAAAACAGGCACTGTGGGCTAATGCCAGTCAGTTAAGGGCGGGCACCGTCATTGTGGCGAGGGAGCTTGCTCCCGCTGGGCCGCGCAGCGGCCCCAAAAATGGGACTGCTACGCCCCGGAGCCCCGGCCGGCCCCACGGGAGCAAGCTCCCTCGCCACAGGTTATGTTTCGTTCGCTCTAGCGCTTAACTGATCGGCATTAGGCTCTGGGCTCCTTGTGCACCAGATCGATGGGGGAAGGACTAGCAACTTCAGGCTGCATTGGCCGACCCCGGCGTTGCACAAACAGCCAGGCCCGTCGGTATCCGGCGCCCGGCCCGCTCAGTGCCAGTCGCGCAGGCAATGCATGCATTGCCGGGCGCGCCAGGTTCGCAACGGCCCGGCGCAAAATGCGCAGAAGGCGACTTTGACCCGGCAGGTGGGCTGCATGCGATGGTCGTAGTACTGGGTCAGGGTCGGCAAATCCACCCCTTCCCATTCGATAATCTTGGCCAGCACCGCGTCCCGGCCCTGGTCCAGAAAAGCGCCGATGGCGGAAAACGTCTGCACCGAAGGGCAGTAAGCGGTGATCTGCTGGCCGCAGCGATCGCAGGTACGCTGGCCGTAATCGCGGGTCATCCCGCCTTGTCCGACGCCTGGCAACACCGCCTCGCCCTCACTGTAAACCGTAGGAATAGACCCCGAGGTCGTTGCTGTTGTACCAGTTGCCCTTGGCCCAGATCACCCGGTCCTCGGCCCCCTGGAAACCCAGGGTGCCCAGATAGCCGTCGATGGCCAAACGCTGCCAGGACTGACCCCAATCCTTGGAGTAGAAGGTCGCGCTGGCGGAAATGCTGGC
This sequence comes from Pseudomonas sp. MF09150, assembly GCF_059862355.1. Lineage (NCBI taxonomy): Bacteria > Pseudomonadati > Pseudomonadota > Gammaproteobacteria > Pseudomonadales > Pseudomonadaceae > Pseudomonas > Pseudomonas sp. MF09150. The sequence goes on from NZ_JCBCUS010000001.1 coordinate 1,073,686, forward strand.
GTCCGACCACCCGTAAAGCCAGCGCGGCGGCCGGTGTTCGCTCCAGGTGTTGACCACCAGGCTGTTGCGTCCGACCCAGAAGTTGCCGCCCCGCAGGTGACTGTCCGAGGCCAGGGGCGCAAACACACTGGGCAGCTCGCTCAGCACGCGCCAGGCAAAGGTGGTGGTGTCCAGCTCGGCCACCCGATCGCGGCTCCCGGTCCCCTGGTCGATCACGCCGACGATCCGGCCGGCGCCGTTGTCTTCCAGGGCGTCGACGTACAGGCCGTCTTCGCGCTGCAGCGACGTCACCTGCCAGTGCCCGCCGCTGCGTTGCAACTGGGCGCGGGTGGTGACAGTGGCCGCGATGTGGTCGCTGACGCCGTCCGGGTGGCTGCCCCAGAAACGTTGGGAAACCCAGAGCACCGCGCGCTGGGCATCGAGCTGCACGACATGGTTGCGGATCTCGCCATAGGGGTCGCCGCTGTGCCATTCCCGCACTTCGGGCCGCGTACCGTGGGCGTACTCGGCGGGCACCAGCAGCGACTCGGCGGCGACGATGGGCGTGCTGCTGGCCCCGCGATCGGCCGAGTAGAACAGCCCGGTGGCAATGGCACCGGGGCGGTCGGTGCCATCTTCGTTGTCCAGGCCGCTGGGGGTGCCCAGGGCCCAGATCTCATCCGGGCCATGGAAATACGGCCTGAGGTTCTCAGCCAGTGATTCGACCTGGGGAAACAGCCCCTGGCGCAGCCAGGTCCAGCTTTTGCCCTGATCGTCGCTGCGCAGGACCACGGTCTGGCTGATTGCATCGTCGCGGCCAGCGGTCTGCGGCCGTTTCAGGCCGGTCAGCAGAAACACACTGCTGCCGTCCGGGCTGGCCACCAGGCACGCCACCTCGCCGACCTGGGCAATTCGCTGAAACTGCCCGTTGGCGTCGAGCCGGGAGATAAAGGAAACCTCCTTTTCGCGGGGCTGCATCAAACTCGCAAAAGCCCCCGAGCCCTCCTCTTCCTGGGGCTCGCCGACCTTGCCGTAGACCAGCGCATCCAGGTCGAGCGCCTCGGGTGCAGCCGGCAACAGGTTGGAGCGCGCCTCAACCCGCCCCACCAGCCAGGTGCCCTGGGGCGTGGCGACCACGCCGGTGCAGTACTGGGTCATGGCGCGCTGCTGGGGGTCCTGCACGCGGCCCAGGGTTTGCCGGTCGGGGCTGGCGCCGCCCAGCTCAAGCCTGGCGCTGACGAGCATCCACACGTACCACAGCGCCGCGGCGCCGATCAGCACGACAGACAGGGTGACCAACAGTTTTGATCGAGGCATGGGGCGTCCGTATCCAGGGGGGGGATGCCGAGGGTGGGGTCTCGGTCGAGTCAGGGCCGGTCAATATTCACGGCGCATCGGATGATATGCCCCAAGCGCCACGGACGCGATCTGTCTTCAGCGAAATTGCGACCTGCTCGCCGATTCCCCGCGCGGATTCGTGGCGCAATCAGCCGGTAGGCTGGCGGGCCGCCTGTCCGCCGCGCTGATTATTTGCAGGCATGGGCAGCGCCAGGCCAATCGAACAATTATCATCCCCGACTCAAGGGCGCTCAGCGCGAACGCGCGACTCGCCGGCCCCGGCTCAAGGCCGAGGCAACCCTTTCCAAAAACAACAAGGTGCATCCATGGACGATCTCCCCCTGCAAGACAGCGCCGCGCCTGAAGGCGTCTGCTACGGCTGCGGCAGCAGCAACCCCCACGGGCTGCACATCAAGAGCCACTGGCACGAGGACGGGGTGCACGTGCTGGCCGAACATACCCCCGAAGCCAAATATTGCGGCTGGCCCGACCTGGTGTATGGCGGGCTGATTGCGATGCTGGTGGACTGCCATTCGAACTGGACCGCCATGGCTTACCACTACCGTGCGCAAAACCGTGAGCCCGGCAGCCTGCCGCGCATCGACTGCGTCACCGGCAACCTGGGCATCAAGTTCATCAAGCCGACGCCGATGGGCGTCGCCCTGACCTTGCGCGCCCGGGTCGACGGCCCGGTCGGGCGCAAGAGCCGGGTGATCTGCGAGGTCTACGCCGGCGACGTGCTGACGGCCATCGGCGACTCGGTGTTCGTGCGGGTCGATACCAGCCAGTTGGCGGCAAACGCCCATGGCCGGGAGGAGTGAGGCGCGGTCAGTGCCGGCTCACCAGTCGCGCGGGCTGATCAGCTCTTCAATGTCGGCATCGAAACCGTAGGCCGTGGCAATCGCCGCGACGTCGGCGCCGATGCACTCACGGGCGACGGTTTCGATCTCACTGCCTTGCTCGTCGAACGCTTCGGCGAGGCTGTTGAACTGCTCGGTGGTGGCGTGAGTGAGGGCGTACAAGGCGTCCAGGTCCTTCGGGGCCTGGGCTTCGATGCTGGCGCACAGGGCCGCCAGCAGTTGCTGGCCCTTGGCGACCAGATGCGGCGGGTAGTACGAGTCCCCGGCCATCTCGGCCAGGAACGGATAGTGCTGCAGTGCCGGGTTGCTGATGCTCATGGCGGGCGCCTCTCCCTGGAGTTGAAACAGTACGGTCAAAGGGTGCCGGCGCACGTTAAACGCCCGGCTCCGTCCTGCCAAGAAAATAAGCGCCGTAACGCCCTCACAACTGCCCGAACGTGGCGATCAGATGATCCATCACCACCCGCACCGCCGGTGTTTTGCGGATGTCGGCGTGCACCGACAGCCACAACGTGCGCGTCAGCGGCGCGGCATCGACCTGGAGCCGGACCAGTTGCTCGTCAGCATCGCCCAGCAGGCAGGGCAACAGCCCCAGGCCGAGCCCGGATTTCACCGCCTGGTATTGGGTCTGCACATCGTTGCTGCGCAGCACAAAGGGCCGCGCGCCCGCGACGTCCAGTAGCCAGCGCTGCTGGGCAATGTGCTCCAGGCTGCGCTCGAAACCGATAAACACCCAGTCCTCGGGCGCGGTGCCGGCATGGCCCACATGCCCATAAAGGGCCAATGGCAACTGGCCCACCTTGCGCACGACACGGCCTTGCGCCTCGGGCCGCACCAGGCCCAGCGACAGGTCGGCCTCGCCCCGTTCAAGGGACGCCAGGGCCGGGGTCGCACTGAGCACCACCTGCAATTGCGGGTGGCTGCAACGCAAGCGCGCCAGGCTGGGGGCGATCACCAGGGACGCCAGGAGTGGCAGCGCGCTGATCACCACCGTGCCGCAAATGCCCGAGCCCTGGCCGCGCACATGCCGCTGCACATCGTTGGCGATAACGGCCATCGGCGCCGCCGCCCGCACTAGGGCCAGCCCCTGTTCGGTGAGCCGCGTGCTGCGCGGCAAGCGGTCGATCAACTTGAGCCCGGTACCGGCCTCAAGGCTCGCCACCCGCCGGCTGACGGTGGTGTGATCAACCCCCAGCGCCTGCGCCGCCGCGGACAGCGAGCCGTGTTCGGCCACCGCCAGAAAATACTGAAGATCCTGCCAGTTCAACATGGCTGCATTTGCGCACGCTTGGTCTGCGTTTTCACGGGATTCACCGGATCCAGAGGTTTGAGAAGATGCGGCTCTGATGACTTGAGGAGCACCACGATGCTGAATTTATTCTATGCCGCCGGCGCCAGTTCCATGGCCGCGCATATTCTGCTGCATGAAGCCGGCGTGCCGTTTCGCGCCGAGCGGGTCGACCTGGCCAGCAAGACCTGGGCCCAGGGCGACTACCACCTGATCAATCCGAAATCCTGCGTGCCCGCACTGACCCTGGACGACGGCGACCGGCTGACGGAGTGCCTGGCCATCCTGACCTGGATCGCCGACCAGGCCCCCGAGAAAAACCTGCTGGCAGCCGCCGGCGAGCGGCGACGTTATCACGAACTGGAATGGCTCAGCTTTATCGCCACCGACCTGCACAAAAACTTCATCACCCCCGAGCGCCACAACGGGGTCGCCGCCAACTTCCTGTCCAGGACCGCCGAGGGCCAGGCCCAGACGCGGGTCCATGTGGCGCCGCGCCTGGCCTATGTCGACCGGCATCTGCAGGGCCGGCAGTTCCTGATGGGCGATGCCTTCACCGCGCCGGACGCCTACCTGTTCGTGATGCTGACCTGGGCCCGGCGCATCGGCCTGGATCTGGCGCCCTGGGCCCACCTCCAGGCCTTCGCCGCCCGGGTGGCCGCCAGGAGCTCGGTGCAGCAGACCGTCGCCGTCGAGGGGCCGCCTCATTCTTTGCACGTGGCGGGTGACACGTGCGTCTGATCGTCTAGGGTAAATAGGCCGTCCCCCCTCCCCCGACCCAGAGCGCACCGCCATGACCCGAGACCTTCTGGTTCTGATTGAATTGGCGCCAACCAGCCTTGCCCGCCTCGAGGCGGCGGGCTTCACCCTGCACCTGGCGCTCACTGCCCGGGAGCGGGCCCAGGCCATCAGGACCCTGGGGCCGAAGGTCCGGGGCGTATTGACCAACGGCTCCACCGGGCTTGCCGCGGCGGAAATCGAGGCACTGCCGAACCTGGGCATCATCTGTGCCCAGGGCGCCGGTTATGAACAGATCGATCTGCCCGCCGCCCGCGCACGCGGGATCCAGGTCAGTCACGGCCCGGGGACCAACGATGAGTCGGTGGCCGACCATGCCATCGCGCTGCTGATGGCCCTGGTGCGCGGCATTGTCCAGGCCGACGCGGCGGTGCGCCACGGCCTGTGGAGCCAATCGCGCCAGCCGCGGCCGCTGCTGTCGCGCAAGAACCTGGGGATCCTCGGCCTGGGCAATATCGGCCAGCAGATTGCCCGGCGCGGCGCCGGCGGGTTCGCCATGGCAGTGGCCTATCACAGCCGGCATCCACGGCCGGATTCAACCTTGCAGTACTTCCCGACGCCGCAGGCGCTGGCGGCCTGGGCCGACTTCCTGATCGTCGCCACCCCCGGCGGTGCCGGGACCTTGCACCTGGTGGATGCGGCAGTGCTGCAGGCCCTGGGGCCGGAGGGTTACCTGGTCAACATCGCCCGGGGCAGCGTGGTCGACAGCAGCGCCCTGGCCCAGGCCCTGCGGCAGCGGCAGATTGCCGGCGCGGCCCTGGATGTGGTCGAAGGCGAACCCGAAGTACCGAGCTCGCTGCTGGGCCTGGATAACCTGATCCTGACCCCGCACATCGCCGGGCGCTCGCCCGAGGCGGTCAGCGCCACCCTGCATTTGGTGATCGACAACCTGGAGGCGTTTTTTGCCGGTCGGCCGTTGCTGACGCCGGTGCCGGAGCAGGTTCAGCCCGGGTAGAAATGCCGCACCGCCAGGGCCGGGATTTCCATGGCGACGTCCCACAGCTTCGCGTCCAGTTCGACGCTGATCAACTCGTGCTCGTCATCGCTGAGCAGCCCCGGAATGTCCCACAGTTCCTTGAGTTGCGGATGGCCATCGAGGTGATCGATCAGTTGCCGCTGGCGGCTCACCAGCTCCCGGGTGCGCTCGGCGCCAATGGCCTGCAAGGCCGCCACGGCCAGGTCGTAGGTCTGGTCGCCCCAGTTGCAGAAAAACTGCAGAAAACCGCCGTTGTAGCCATCGGCCTCCAGGCGCCAGAGGGCGACGATCGCCTGATCCTTGGCACTCACCTGGTCCAGGTGCCACTCCAGGGCATGCAAACGCCCCAGGGCCTGGTTGCACAGGTGCTCCCAGATCCAGTCGATGCCATCGATGGTCACGCCGTCGGTAGCCAGGCGCGGCCAAACCACCGAAGTGCCCTCGTCAATAATCTGAAAATCGGCGCGCTGTGCGGCGCTGGCTTCTCGCAAGCGGTCGAAACGGGTCAGGTGCTGGCGCAATTCCAGGCCATCGGCCCAGCCCACGCAGAGCATGGTGTCGTCGAAGGTGATGCGGGTGATGGGGTTGTGGGGCATAAGGCAAATCCTGACGGGCATTGAAGGGGCTGTGGTGAGGGGGGTGAGCGCGGGTACTATAGCGCGGCCCCAAGGGGCAGGCGCCTCTCGGATAGGCGCGCACCAGGCGGCCATGGCGGCGCGCCGAAGGAGAATCGCACACGGGCCGGCCCTGTGTCTGGAGACTGCAATGTATTGGAACCAACCGAACTTCGAAGGGCTGCTGACGCTGGCGGCGCACTTTGAGGCCCAGCCCGGACTGCAAGCGCTGGCGCAGTATTGCCGCATGCGCGAAAAAGGCCTGCGGCGTGAAGCGTTCAGCGCGCTGGAACAGTTCCTCGCGAGCGCATCGTCGTTCGACACCGCCACTCGGCGTGCTCTGGCCGTGGACATTTTCGAAGCCAACGCCCGGACCCACGAGGCGCATCATCTCCTGAACCAGCCGCTGATGAGCCGGTTCCTGCTGCCCACGCTCCAGGCCTGGGTCGACGAGCAACCCAACGCCCAGGTGCCGTTGCGCTGGCTCGGTTTGCAGCGCAATGAGCATGAACTGCTGCTCAGGGCCCTGGCCCTGAATCCGGCCGATACCCCGGTGCGCATGCGCCTGATCGACCATCACTTGTCCAGCGCCGACCATGCCACCCACCACCTCGATGAAAGCCATTTCATCGGCGAGGTCCAGTACGCGCTGGATGAGCTGGCCCGCGCCCAGGCCCTGATAACCGGCGCCACCGAGCCCGAGCGCTTGCAGCACCTGCACACCGAACTGCTGGCGTACCAGGACCTGATCGCCGACTGGATCGCCTACTCCAAGGCGCCGAGCGGCAGCTTCCCCCAGTGGTGCGCCGATCAGGGGCGCACCTACACCTACCCCGCCAAGTACTACTACCGCTGAGGCGCCCTACCCGGCACTCAGGCCGCGCAAGACGTGCAGCACGTGCTGGGTCGAGCGCTCGATGTCCTGGTCGCGGTGGGCGATTCCCAGTTGCCGCCAGAGCAAGGGCTGCAAGGGCCGCATGGCAATCCGGGTGTCCGGCAGCGGCGTGCTGGCCTCGTGGGGCAACAACGTGGCGCCGTAGCCGGCCGCCACCAGGCTCTTGATCGCATCGTTGTAGTTGAGCTGGATCCGCGGCGTGGGCTGGGCCGCGCTGCTGGCGAACCAATCCGCGGTCAGGCGCGCCAGGCGGGTGCTGTGGTCATTCAGAATCAACGGCTGGGTGCACAGCCATTCGGGGGTGACCACGGCCGGCAATTCCCAGCGCGCCGGCAAAAAGGCCATGACCGGGTCGCGGCGCCAGGGCTCGATCAGCAAGCCTTTGACCGCGGTCTGCGGCAGCGCCACCAGGCCGATTTCCAATGAGCCCGCGGCCAGTTCCTGCAAGCTTTCCTGGGAGGTCAGGACCCGCACCTGCACGTCGATATCCGGGTGACACTGGCTCAGGGTTTCCAGGGCCTGGGGCAGCAACTGGGCGATGGCCCCGGTGGAGGCCCCCAGGCGTACCCGGCCACTGAGGCCCTGGATCTGCCGCTCCACTTCCTGTAACGCCTGCTCGGCATCGGCCAGCAGCCGGCGCGCGCGCTCCACCAGGGTGGCGCCGATCACCGACGGCTGGACCTGCCCCCGGGTGCGCGACAGCAGCTTGCCCCCCAGCCGCGCCTCAAGGTCGGCGATATGCAGGCTGACAGTGGGCGGTGCCAGGTTCAGCACCCGCGCCGCTTCGGCAAAGGAACCCAGGTCGGCAATCGCCACCAGGGTGCGCAGCCGGTCGAGGCTGATCTCACGCATGACCTGCTCCTCATTCAGAAAAACTGAATCTTATCGTTATTAAATTCAACTTTTCCTATCTTACCCGCTGACTGACCATAGGCGCCTCTCCTCTCCACTGTCCGAGAACCCCATGAGCACTCCACTGGTATTTATCGACGGCGACCAAGGCACCACCGGTTTGCAGATCCAGCAACGCCTGCACTCGCGCAGCGATCTGCAGCTGGTGACCCTGGCGCCTGAGCACCGCAAGGACCCGCAGCACCGCGCCGAGGCGATCAACGCCTGCGACATCGCCCTGCTGTGCCTGCCCGACGCCGCCGCGCGCGACGCCGTGGCCTCGATTGCAAACCCGGCGGTGCGCGTGATCGATGCCAGCTCGGCCCACCGCACGCATCCGGACTGGACCTACGGGTTCGCCGAAATGCACCCGCAACAGGCGCAGCGCATTGCCCGCTCGCGGCGGGTCAGCAACCCCGGCTGCTACCCCACTGGCGCCATTGCCCTGCTGCGTCCGCTGATCGAGGCCGGGCTGCTGCCCCGGGATTACCCGGTCACGATCAATGCGGTGTCGGGTTATTCCGGCCAGGGCCGGGCCGGCGTCGAGGCCTATGAAGGACCGAACGCGGCCCAGGCCACGCCGTTCCAGGTCTATGGCGTGCAACTGACCCACAAGCACGTGCCGGAGATCGAGCAACACAGCGGCCTCAGCCAGCGGCCACTGTTCGTGCCGGCCTACGGTGCGTTTCGCCAGGGCATTGTGCTGACCATCCCTCTGCAACTGCGGTTGCTGGCACCGGGGGTCGACGCCCGGCACTTGCAGGCCTGCCTGGATACCTACTACGCCGAGACACGCCACGTGCAGGTACTGCCCGCTGCCGAGGCGCAGGCCTTGACCCACCTCGATCCCCAGGCGCTGAACGGCACCGACGATGTGCGGCTGATGGTCTGCGGCGACGAACAGAGCGGCCAGGTGGTGCTGGCGGCGGTGTTCGACAACCTGGGCAAGGGCGCGGCTGGCGCGGCAGTGCAGAACCTGGACTTGATGCTGGGCGCCCTTTGATCGGCTCCGGCGTGCGCTTGTCGGCGCACGCCGGACGGGCAAAAAATACCCGCGTCATCGATCCGGCTGCTATTGTGCCGCGCTGTAAAAATCAGCCGCATGACTGTGAGGAAATGGACGTTGAGTAATGACGAAAAAATGACCGGGGATCTGTTCGAAGTCGATAAACGCCTGGCACTCAAGCCGGTGGTGGACTTCAACACCTATCTGCGTACAGCGTTCGGCAACGGCCCTTGCACCTGCAGCCGCTGCCTGGCCAGCGCCGGCGACGAAACCGGTTACGAGCACGCGCACAGCTTCAACTTCGACGGGCAGCAGGCCAACCGCCGCTTCGCCTCCACCGCCGGCAGCGACGTGTTGCAGGCCCTGAAGAAGGCCTGGTTGTCCTACACCAAGGCCGAGCTGGAAGTCAGCGGCGAACTGGCCCTGGACACGGTCAAGGAATTTGTCCAACCCGAGCTGCACAAGCGCCTCAAGCCCTTGTTCGTGGCCAGTGGCCTGGTCAAGGACGTGGATGGCAGCCTGCAGTTGCAGGCCCAGGCCGCCGCCTGATCCGCTTGGCATGGGCGGCGCCGTGACTCTGCGCCGCGAGGCGCAAAGCTGAGGCAAAAAAGGCCGATGCAGCGCCTGCTGCCAGCGCAGTCAGGGCTGCAACCCGCGCACGGCCTAGACCGGAGAAATGGTCGCCAGCATCCCGATCAGGATGGTTAAAGCCAGAAATCCACCGAGGAACATCGCCATCTTGAACATTGGGCATCCTAAATTATCAGTGCGGGTGACGGCGGCTGCGAGGCCGCGAAAGTTCGCGCTAGTGTGCGGCGATGGCTGTACTGATTACAGACGCAGATAGCCCGCAAAAATACGGATCAGATTGAAAAATACGGATCAGGCCGCAGACAAGCGCCGTCGATCAGCCAGGGAGCGATCAGCCACCGATGAAAATCTACCTCGACGATGAGCGCCAGACCCCCGAGGGCTGGGTGCGGACCTACTGGCCGGACGAAGTCATCGCGCTGCTCAAGGCCGGCGGCGTGACCGAGATCAGCCTCGACCATGACCTGGGGGATGATGAGCGGGGCACCGGCTACGACGTGATCCTGTGGATCGAGGAAGCTGTGGCCCTCGACGGTTTTTGCCCACCGCTGATTCACGTGCATTCCGCCAACGCCTCAGCCGTGGAAAAAATGCGGGCCGGCGTCGGCTCGATTCTGCGCCTGGCCAAACAGAACTGAAGGCCCGCGAGGTTTCCCCAATGCGCTACCGCTCATGAGCAGCATCCTGTATGGGTTCATCCATTGCTTCAGCCGCGCGGAAGACGCTCAAGCCCATAACCAGGCGGTGCTCGACCGTTTGCCGGTATCCGGCGCACGGCTGACCAGGCCGCTCTTCGCCCTGACGCCGAACGCACGAGGCCAGTGCTACTACGGCCATCTGCTGCATTTCGCCGCCTATTACAAGGACGCCTGGCGTTTCGAGGATGACTGGCTGGTTGAGTTCGAAAGCCTGCTGCAACAGCTGTTCTGGGACAGCGCCGAAGTGATCCACACCTACAGCGGCGAACGCCGCAGCTGGCAGTCGCCAGGCACCCAGGCGCACTCCGGCGCCTGCGCGCTAACCGTCCAGCACCGGCAACGGTTCGCCTCCTATCACCCGCCGGACGCGAGCTAAATAGCAGGCGGGCGCCTGCGAGCCTAGATGGGCCCCAGGCGCTGACGCAGAAAGGCCAAGGCGCCCTGGAACAAGGGATGCCACTGCGCAGACGGCTCACTGGCCAGGGGATGCCAAAAGAATCTGAATTCATGGCCACCGTCGTCTGCGGCAAAGTGCATCCAGGTGTCAGGCAGGTCAGGTGCAACCCGACACTGATGGAACGCCCAGCGCTGGCCGGTCTGGGGGGGCAACCCAGAGTCCCAGGTCAGCGATCACTTCGCCCTTTATCCCCGCCTCCTCGGCCAGCTCCCGGACCGCCGCGACAGCACTGGCTTCGCCCGGTTCGAGGCTGCCCTTGACCAGCTGCAAGCCCGCCAGGGGGTGGGCAAAGGCCAGGACCTGCAACGCCGCGGCATGCCGCAGCACCACGGGGCAGGCTTTATCTATTCGTGACATGCACACCTCAAGCCCGCGCCCCATCCCGATCCAGACCGCGCTGCACGAACCACGACAGCGGCAGCGTCAGCAGCAAGGTCGCCGCCAGCAGCATCACCGCATCCGGCACACCGGTCAGGTCGCCCAGCCTGCCAAACAGCACCGGTGCCAGCGCCCCGCCGCCGATGGTGCCGGTGTAGAAAATCGCGAACGCCTGCTCGCGCTTGCCGGCGCCCGCCAGGTCCGGCACCGCGCCGTACAGCACCGACGAGGTGCCATTGAGCGCCAGCCCGAGCAACGGCAGCATCAGCATCAGGCCAAACAGCGGCAGGTACACCGCGAGCACGATCAACAGCGCGGTGCTGAACTCGGTGAGCCACACGGTTTTCATCATGCCGATGCGCGCCCCCAGGTAACCGCACAGCAACTTGCCGAAGGCACCGCCGACAAACAGCAGGGTCAGCGCCAGCCCGATGCCCGCGGTGCCGGCGCCCTTGGCTTGCAGCAAAAATGGCAGGAAGGTCAGGAAACCCATGCGCACCGCACTGTCCAGGGTGCCGGTGAGAATCAGCGCCCGCAGCCCGCTGGCCGAGCCCTGGCCGACGACCGCCTTCGGCACCTTGGCCGCCATGGAGGACGTGGCCGCCCGGGACGGAATCAGCCACCACAACAGGCCGGCGGCAGCCAGGCCCAGCAGGCCCATCAGCGTGACGCTCGCGCGCCAGCTGAGCACCGTCAGCAACAGGCCGACCAGTCCCGGGATCAGGGTCTTGCCGATGTCGCCGGCGAAGTTGTATTGCGACAACGCTTCCTTGACTCCACCGCCCGCTTCATGAGTATCGGTGATCAGCGACGACGCCAGGGGGTGCTGGGTACTCGCCCCCAGCCCGCCCAGCAGCAAGGCCAGGAACAACACGCTCAAGCCCCCGGCCTGCCCCGCCAGCAGATAGGCCAGACCGGCCAGGGCCGTGCCGCCCACCAGCATCCGCTCACGGCCCCAACGTCGCGCCGCGCGACTGGCCAGCAACTGAAAGCCGGCCATCATCCCCGAGTAGGCACCGCGCAACAGCCCGACCTGGGCGAAGCTCAGGCCGAATTGCGCCTGCCAGATCGGTAGCAGGACATAGATCAGATCAGTGAGACCATCGTGCACCGCGTGGGCACCGCAGCCGGCGAACAATGAGCGGCGGCGCACCGCTGCATCCGTGGAGGGCGGCTCGCCGGCAGCGACCTGGGCTTGGGAATTATTCATGGCGGGGAAGCGCTGTATTGAAAGGGCTGCGGCATTAAATCAGTAAATATCGACCCTCGCCTAGATCGACCGATGGTCTTTGCTGGGCCTGCGCGCGGAGAAATAAAGCGCGCGGGTGGTTGATCTCTGCTGCCGTGTCTGCCAAGTTTCGGCCATGAATTTTCAACGCCCAGCTGTATACCGCCTGATTATTACCACCGCTGACCAGTCGGTGGGATAGCGCTTTAATCAGCACCAGACCCGCCTCCCCAGGCGGGTTTTTCATTCCTGCCTGGCCCGGCGTCCACCCCAGGAGAGCAAGCATGAGCAGCACCCAGCACCTGTTGCAGCAAACCATCGAAGCCGCCGACCGGGCGATCAACGCCGAAGACTTCGACGCCCTGATGGACTTCTACGCCGACGACGCCACCCTGGTGGTCAAGCCCGGCCTCAACGTCACCGGCAAAGAAGCTATCCGCCGGGCGTTTGTCGCCATCGCCGAGCACTTCAACCACAGCATCCACGTGACCCAGGGCCAGATGCAGGTGATAGAAGGCGGCGACGTGGCGCTGGTGATCATGGAAACCCTGCTGCACACCACCTACCCGGCAGGGGCCAGCAGCGAAATCACCCGGCGCGCCACCTATGTGTTCCGCCACATCGCGGGCCGGTGGCTGTGCGTGGTCGACAACTCCTACGGCACCGACCTGCTGGGCGGAGAAAGCAGCCCAAGCGACGCTCTCTGACTGAGGATTGTCGATACAGCTGCGCGGGCTGTCCACGTAGCTGTATCGGTAACTCAGTCAGTCGCAGCGTGCGGCCGACCTGATGCTCCCCTTAAACGATTGCAGCCACCGCCCCGGCGGGCTGCCCGCCTCGAGAGCATCTCGCTCCTGAATCGCCCATGTAAAGCGAGCTTTACATCCGCACAAAACTGCATAATCATGTAAAGGACGTTTTACATACAGGAGTACACGGATGAAACGCTACTACTACGAAATGGCCGCCTCCCTGGGCCTCTATGCGCTGGCATTGGTCAGTTCGCTGATCCTGCTGCGGCGCCCCGAGGACTTCAGCATGGCGCTGCGCATCATCATCACCCTGACCCCGGTGGTGCCGGCCGGGCTGATGTGCTGGGCGATCGTGCGCCAGTTGCGGCGCCTGGACGAAATGCACCTGCGGATCCAGTTCGAAGCCCTGGGCTTCGCCTTTGCCGCCTCCGCACTGCTGACCTTCAGCTATGGGTTTCTGGAAAATGTCGGTTTCCCGCACATCTCCTGGCTGTGGGTGTGGCCGGTAATGGGTGTGATGTGGATGGTAGGCCTGCGCCTCGCCAGCCATCGCTATCAATGAAAAACCAACTCAAGGAACTGCGCGCCGAGCGCAAGTGGTCACAGGCCGACCTGGCCGAACTGCTGGATGTCTCGCGGCAAACCATCAACTCCATCGAAAACGGCCGCTACGATCCGAGCCTGCCATTGGCGTTCCAGATTGCGCGGGTATTTCAGTTGCCGATCGAAACTATTTTCGATGATGGCTTTCAGAGTCAGGATTGATTTTGCCCGCGGGCCTAAACTGCCCACCGCTACAGGATCAACGCGCTCAACCTTTGTTGAGCGCACCTCGCCCCTGCAAGGACGCCACACCCCATGAAAACCCTCGCCAACCTGGCTTTCGATTACATCTGGCACCTGATGTTTACCGACGACGACTACCTCGACCCGGACTTCGCCATCCGCCTGCAGGAGTCCATGCCCGACTACTTCGCGATCATGTCCGACGCGGAAAAAGCCGCGCTGGCGCAAGTCGCCGAAGAAACCCAGGCACGCCTGCTCGCGCCCCCCGACGAACACGGCTATTCCCCACGCAGCCTGGTGACGGCCGATCAAAAGCAGTTTTTGCAGGACCTGATCTCCGGCGAGTTTTTTACCCAGTTCGATTGAACGCCATCAACGGTTGCGCCGTCCGGAATAGGCACCACGATCCATCGCAGGATAGTGAGCGGTTGCAAGGGACTGCGCAGCGTCACGGGCTCGGCAGCGGCTACGGGTCTTCTGTAGCCGCTGCCGTAGGCTTGATCCTCAGCGTTGCCCCGGATCCGCCTGCACCAGGTGCCGCCAAGGGAAGACATCCCGGGCGAAATGGCTGACATAGCCACCATGGGTCGCCTGTACCACCTGGAATTGCAGATTCGGCCGCAAGGCGTTGAGGGCCTGCAACTGCTCCAGGCTCAAGCAACTGTTGCGCAGCACCAGGACTCGCAGCACGTCGCAGACCGGGCTGGCAAATAATGCCTGATAGGACGAAAAGCGGGTCACCAGGCCATCCTCGCGCACGTCGGCCCAGGTACTTTGCAGTTCGGTGGATTCGGTGAAGTCGAGCAACCGCAGATTGGGCAGATTGCTTGAGGCTGCCAGGTTGTCGATGAATTGCTGGGTGTCGAAATTACCGCCGATCCGCAACGTCGCCAACTGCGGCAACGGCACCTGGAAAAAATCGCGGTTGGGCGAGTTGGGCAGCACCAGCTGGGTCAGGTTCGGCGCCTTGGCGCAAAAGCGCGCGACTTCGCCGCCCTCCTCCATGATGCTGCCGGCGCGCTGGATCAGTGACGCGTTATGGTGCTGCGGCTCGGTCGGGCTGATGACCAGGGAGCGCAACGCGGGAAAGCGCACATCGCTGTTGAGCAAGGACGTGAATTCCCATTCACGGGTGCCATTGGCGCCCGAGTCGGGGCCGGTGAAGGTCAGGGACACCAGGGTATCCGCCACCTCTTGTCGGCTCAGGCACTCCAGCGTCCAGAACAGGGGCTCGTCATACACCTCGCCATAAAACTCGACGTGCAGCCCTCCGTGCAGCGGGGCCAGGGCCAGGTATTGCAGGGTGCCGACGTAAAGCGGTGTGTCGTGGCGGGCAAAATCGGCCTCCAGTTCTTCGGCGGCAGCCACCGTGAATTGATGGATTCGCTGCTGCAATTGCAGAAGTTGCTGATAACCACGAGTCGCAAGCTGAGCTGACATTTTCAGGGCTCCTGTGTGATCGGTGACGGCCTTCGCCTCAGTACGCTTCGCCTTCGTCGCCCTCGACCCGGGCACCGAGGGCGCGGGCAATGTCCTTGGCCTTGATGATCAGTTCATCGTCATGCACAAACGAAATGCGCCCGCGGCGATAGTCGAGCAGGTACTCATCACCGCTCACCGGAGACCGCCAGGACGCCGCATCGGTCTCACCGAGAACGATGGTTTCACCGGTGCGCGGGTTGATTCCGACCAGTTGCTCCTGCAGCTCCAGCGAGGGGTCGGCGGCACATAGCGCGTGCCACTCTTGCAGACTGATCTCGCCCGCGTCGGCGGTTCTGAGGATATGAATTTCGTAGGCCATCGAGGGGTCGTCCTTGGGTCGGCGCGGGTGGGCGGAGAATAACTGGCGGCGACATTAGCAGAAAGCAGCCGCTCTGCGAGCCTCTGGCCCGCGCCCGCGAAGTCGACCAATGGTCAGCCAAACAGCGAAATAGCGAACGATTGCTAATTGCGTTATCGGGCAGCGAACGCATAAGATGAGAACGATTTTCAATAACAACCCCCTGGGGCAGGACCCGATCCACGATGCACACGAGAGACACCCTGAATTCCTCTGAAGTGGACCTGCTCTATCGCTCCCACCATTCCTGGCTCACGACCTGGTTGCGCCGTCGCGTCGGCTGCCATGCCAATGCCGCGGACCTGGCCCAGGACACCTTTGTGCGCCTGCTCAAGGCGAGCCATGCGCACCCGCTCAAGGAGCCCCGGGCGTACCTGAGCAGCATCGCTCGCGGGCTGATGATCGATCAGTACCGGCGCCGTGCCCTGGAGCAGGCCTACCTCGAAAGCCTGGCGCTGATGCCGCCCAGCGAAGCGCCGTCGGAAGAACAGCGCTGGGTGATCCTCGACACCCTGGAGCGTCTCGATCAACTGCTGATGCTGCTCAAGCCACGGGTGCGCCAGGTGTTCTTGCATGCCCAACTCGATGACATGAGCTGCAAGACCATCGCCGAGCACCTGGGCATCTCCCGCGCCACCGTCGAGCGCGACCTGGCCAAGGCCATGGCAACCTGCTACCGGTGGCGCTATGCACAGTCCTGAAATCACCCCGGGCCAGGCCCACGTCGAACAGGCCATCGAATGGCTGGTGCAACGGCGCTACAACCCACCCAGCGCCGAAACCGAACAAGGGTTCCAGCACTGGTTGCAGCAGCACCCGCATAACGCCCTGGCCTGGACCCAGGTCGAGGCCATGTGCGATGAGTTCAGCGGCCTGCCCCGCGACCTCAGCCGGCGTACCCTGGAAGGCACCCAGCGCCACCACACCAGCCACCACACCAGCCGCCGACACAGCCTCAAGCTGCTGGGCGTGCTGTGCGCCGTCGGCAGCCTGGGCTGGGTCGGACGCGAACAGCTCGGGCTGCCCTCGTTGCTGGCCGACCGTCACACCGCCACCGGCGAGCGCCGCACCTACCACACCGCCGACGGTGCAAAAATCCAGCTCAACACCGCCAGCGCCATCGACCTGCGCTTTGACAAACAGTTGCGCAACCTGAGCCTGGTCCAGGGCGAAGTGGCGATCGACACCGGCAAGGATCCGCGTCCGTTGCGGGTGATCACCCGCGACGGCATGCTCCAGGCCCTGAACGCCCACCTGCTGGTGCGCCAACGGGGCGAAGACACGGTACTCGCCGTGCGTCGCGGCGATGTGATGCTGTATGCCGCCAGCGGCCGCGCCCTACGCATAGCCGCCCCCGGCGAACAGTTGCTGCTCAGCGCCAGCGGCCAGGTGCGGCCGGCGATCACCCATGGCGATCCCTGGGGCTGGAGCGAAGGCGTGCTGAGCGTGCAGCAGATGCCACTGGGCGAGTTCATCGCCGAACTCTCGCGTTATCGCCCGGGCTTGCTGCGCTGCGCCGAAGAGGTCGCCAGGGTGAAGGTGTCCGGCACCTATCAACTGGCCGACACCGACCAGATCCTCGCCCTGATCGCGAAAACCCTGCCGGTCCGGGTCGACTACCGCACCCGCTATTGGGTCAGTGTTTCAGCGAGTTGAAATTTTTCACAGATAAATGAGGTACTTTCTCATTCGCGTTCGGCCTGTAGGAATAAAGGCAATTTTCGCCCCCTTCTTCCGCAGGAGTTCCGAATGATTCACCCAAGCGTTGCTCAACCCGACCCACTGCAGCGTGCCATTCGTGGCGCCCTGTTCGGCCTGGCCATGGCCAGCGCCGGCCTGCCCGCGCTGGCACGTGCCGAGCAACCCGCAACCGCGCAACAGGCCCGCACCTGGAACATCGCCCCCGGTCCCCTGGACCAGGCCCTGGAACAACTGGCGCGCCAGGGCGGGCTCAACCTGTCCTATGACGCCGCGAGCCTGCAAGGCAAACAGACCCGGGGCGTCAGCGGCGCCCACGACAGTGCCCAGGCGCTGTCGCTGCTGTTGCAGGGCAGTGGCGTGCAGATCCAGCAACAGTCGGCCAACAGCTTTATCCTCGTGCCGGCCACCACCAGCGGCGGCGCCCTGGAACTGGGCGCGACCACCATCTCCAGCGAGCTCCTGGGCGCCACCACCGAGCACTCCGGCTCCTACACCACCGGCGCCGTGACCATCGGCAAGATGCCGCAAACCCTGCGCCACACGCCGCAATCGGTATCGGTGCTGACCCGCCAGCGCCTGGACGACCAGAACATCACCAACCTGACGAGCATGATGGAGCAGACCCCGGGCATCGTCGTCGACTACACCGACAGCGAGCGGGTCACCTACTACTCGCGCGGCTACCAGATCGACGCCATCCAGTACGACGGCGCCACCGTGGTCCAGGGCAGCGGCGGCGGTTCGTTTATCCAGAGCGACTCGGCGATCATCGACCGCGCCGAAATCCTGCGCGGCGCCACCGGCATGCTGCGTGGCGCGGGCAACCCGTCGGGTACGGTGAACCTGGTGCGCAAGCGCCCCACTCGCGACTTCCAGGCCTCGGCCACGGTCACTGCCGGCTCCTGGGATGCGCAACGCTACGTCGCCGACCTCTCCGGCCCGCTCACCGACAACGGCGCAATCCGGGGACGGATGATTGCCGTGCACGACGACAAGGACTCGTTCCAGGACAGCCGCATGGAACGCAAGAACGTGTTCTACGGCGCCCTGGCCGCCGACCTCGACGAGCGCACCACCTTCACCACCGGCATCGAATACACCGAGCTTGAGGCCACGGGGTCCTGGGGCGGCCTGCCGGCCAACTTCGACGGCTCGCCGCTGAAGCTGTCGCGCAGCACTTACCTGGGCGCCGACTGGAACCGCTGGAACCGCAGCAACCTGCAGACCTTTGGCGAGCTGGAGCACAACTTCGACAACGACTGGACCCTCAAGCTGTCGGCCACCCGCACCCAGTTCGAGCTGGACGACAACGGCTTCAAGCAGACCTATTTCACCCGCGCCAGCACCACCAACCCCTACCTGATGAACTACCAGGTCACCGAAGGCGACGGCGGCGAAAGCCAGCAGACCAACCTCAGCGCCACCCTCAACGGCCCCTTCGAACTGCTGGGCCGCGAGCACGAACTGATGGTCGGTGTCGAACGCATCCGCAACGACTCCTATGCCTCGGCCACCAACTTCGTCACCTCCGGGGTCTTCGACATCCGCCAGTGGGACCCGAAAACCAGCCTGGCCGAGCCCTCGATCAATATCACCGCGCACCCGGTGCGCACCCGCACCACCCAGGAAGCGGCCCACGCCACCTGGCGCATTTCCCTGGCCGACCCGCTGACCGCAATCATCGGCGCGCGCCTGAACTGGTACGACTACGAGCAGGAAAACAACACCAAGAGTTCCGGCCAATACAGTGTCGATCAGCAAGTGGTGCCTTACGCGGCGCTGATCTACGACCTGAACCGGAACTTCAGCCTGTACGGCAGCTACACCGAAATCTTCAACCCGCAAAGCGCCACCGATGCCACCGGCTCAGTGCTCGAACCGGTCACCGGCGAAGCCTATGAAATGGGGCTCAAGGGCGAGTTCTACGGCGGCCGCCTGAACACCTCGCTCGCGGTGTTCCGCATCAACCAGGTGGGCAATGCCCTGGACGACCTGAGCAGCCCCAACCCCTGCCCGCCCAACTACACCGCCGGCTATTGCAAGGTCGCCGCCGGCAAGAACCGCAGCGACGGCGTCGAACTGGAAGTGTCCGGCGAAGTGCTGCCCGGCTGGCAGGTCAGCGGCGGCTACACCTACACCACCACCGAGTACCTCAAGGACACCGTCGGCAACACCGGTAACGTCCTGCGCTCCACCGACCCCAAGCGCCAGCTGAAGCTGTTCTCCAGCTACCGCCTGCCGGGGGAATACGCCGCCTGGACCGTCGGTGGCGGGGTCAGCGCACAAAGCGACATCTACTCGCGCAACGGCAGCGCCGAGGCCACTCAAAGCGGCTATGCGGTGTACAACGCGCTGCTGGGCTACCGCTTCAACGAGCAGTACTCGCTGCAACTCAACGCCAACAATATCTTCGACAAGCACTACTACAAGAAGGTGGCCGCGACCGCGACCGGTTACTACTACGGCGACCCGCGCAACGTCGCAGTGACCCTGCGCGGCACCTTCTAAAACCGTTGGCACCGGTGGCCGGACGCGAACCGCGTCTGCCGCCGGCCCATGGCCGCCGTGCCGAAAGCGGCCTCATCCCATCAGGATCAGGACCGCAGCACGATCCCTGGCACGCTGGCAGCCTCGCCTGCCGGCTCGGCCGTGGCCATCCGCTCGAACAGGTAACGCGCCGGTGGCTTGCCGAGGGCTTTGCGAAACATGGTGACAAAACCGCTCGCACTCTCGTAGCCAAGCTCCAGGGCCACGCTCTGCACGCTGTCGCCCCGGGTCAGGCGCTGCAAGGCCAGGATGATGTGCAACTGCCGGCGCCAGCGGCCGAAGCTCATGCCGACCTGCTGTATCAGCAGCCGGCTCATGCTGCGCTCGCTCAGGCCAATGCGCTTGGCCCAATCGCCGAGGGTCGCCTTGCAAGACGGGTCCGCCAGGAGCAGTTGCGCCAGCTGGCGCAGCCGCCGGTCCTGGGGCATCGGCAGGTGCAGGTCTTCGACCGGGGCCTCGCACAACTCGTCGAGCAAGGTGCCGATCAGGCGCGCCTCCCGGCCCTGGGTCGGATACAACTGGGGAAAGCCCGCGGCCTTGAGCAGCAACTCGCGCAGCAGCGGCGACACCGAGATCGTGCAGCAGGCCTGGGGCAGGCCGGCGACCGCAGCGGGCTCGACGAACAGGCAATAGCAGTGGGTCTCACCCGAGCCGCGTACCGAATGCTCCAGCCCGCCAGGGATCCAGACCGCGCAGTGCGGGGGCACGATCCACACCCCTCCGTCCACCTCGCACTTGAGCACGCCCCGCAGCGAATACAGCAACTGAGACTTGCGATGTCGATGGCTGGCGTGCTCCCAGTCCCTGGACACCAGGGACGCACTCAGCGCACTGACCGGGCGCGGGATGTTGTCCACGTCCCAGGACGGTGCCAGGTCAGGGGAAACCATGATGACCACGAACGAAGCACCTCATCTTGAGAACCATGGGTTTGGCCGAAGCGAAAAATATCGTGCGAGGGTTGCTCAATCTCGTCAAGCACCCGCGCCCGGCGCTTATCGAGCGCGCCAGTCACGCAGCAACTGGATGAAGTGCCGGGCCGCTTCCGAGAGCGGGCGATCGGTGGGTGTGGTCAAGCCTACCGGGGCCCGCAGCAGCGGGCTGGCAAACGGCAGCGCGCGGACCACGCCCAGGCGCAGGTCAAGGTCGACCACCCCGCGCTGCACGAACCAGACCGCGTCGTAATCCTGCAGGTAGACCCGGGAAAAGGTTTCGCTCAGGGATTCGAGCATCTGGAAGCCACTCGCGGCGCCGCTGGACAGCAGGAAATTATCCACGCTGATGCGCACCAGGGTGCCTTGGGGCGAGGCCAGCAGCACATAGGGCAGCAGGTCATCCAGCACCAGGTGTTCCCGTTTGGCCAGGGGATGGTCGTGGCGTACCACCAGCAGCAGGTCTTCTTCGTACAGCGCTTCAAAAGCCACGCCGAGCATGTCGCGACCAATCAGGCGCCCGACGATCAGGTCGATGTCATGGGTGCGCAACTTGCCCACCAGAAAATCGTAGACCCCGGACAGCACCTGGATCCGCACCTGGGGATAGCGCTCGCGCATCTGCGCCACCACCGGCGCCAGCATGTAGCCGGCCGCCGTGGGCAACGCCCCAACCCGCAGCAGTTGCGGGGTCTGGGTGTCGACCCGGGTCGGGTCCATGGCCTGGTTGAAACTGGCCAGAGTCTGCGCCGCGTGTTTATGGAAGGCCTCCCCGGCTTCGGTGAAGCGCACCCCCTTGCGCCCCCGCACCAGCAACTGCACCCCCAACTCCTGCTCGAGCTCCTTGAGGCTCTTGGACACGGCGGAAAGGGTGATGTGCAGCAGTTTCGAGGCGGTGACCAGGCTGCCGGAGCTGACCACGGCGGTAAAGACACGCAGATGACGCAGGTTGATCGAGGATTGGCTCACAGCGGGAACACACCTTTTTAGTCAACCCACAGGTTAATTAACAGCGGATTTTATATCAATTTAATCAACCAAATCTTTGATTTAGCATGCCTCCTGACTTCACCGACCGACCTTGCGAGGACCCGTTCCATGACCCACCCCGAGCCGCGACTAGGCGCCTCCAGCGCGTCCCTGCCCAGCCTCAGCCCCGAGGCGCTGGCAGACGAACTGGCCCGCCTGGGTTACCAGGGGGTCGAGTGGCGCGTGGCAGATACCCGCCCGCTCGACCCGAGCCAACCCTGGAACGCCCGCAGCAACAACCGCTGCACCATCGCTCCCAACGCTGCGGCGATCGAGGGCATCCAGCGCCATTGCCTGGCCCTGGGCCTCAAGGTGTTTGGCCTCAGCCCTTACCTGACCGTGGGCGACCTTGACCAGACCCTGCGCATGATCGACCTCGCCGCCCTCGCCGATCAGGCCCGGATTCGGCTGTGGGCCCCCGGCTATGAAGGCGAACGCTACCCCGAGGCCTACGCCCGGATGCGCCGCTTCCTCGACCAGATCCTGCCGCGGGCCCAGGCCCAGGGCGTGCGCCTGGTGCTGGAGGTGCATCAGCGCACCATCTGCTCCAGCCCATCCCTGGCCATGCGCGTGGCCGAACACTACCCGCACCAGCACCTGGGCATCATTTATGACATCGGCAACCTGGCCATCGAGGGCCGCGAGGATGTGCAGTTGTCCCTGGACCTGATGGGCCCGCACCTGGCCCATGTCCAGATCAAAAACGTCGCCTACCGCCCCCTCGGCCCGGGCCAGGGCTGGCAGTGGGACTGGTGCCCACCCGACGCCGGGGTGCTGCCGCTGCAGGCGATGCTCGCCACCCTGCGCGCCAGTGGCTTCAGCGACTGGGTGTCGATCGAGGACTTTTCAAGCACCTACAGCGACCTGCAGAAACTGTCGCGCAACCGGGCCCTGGTCCGGCACTACATGGGGCTCGACAACGAGCCCGCCGTCTCTTCCCGCCACGAGGCCATCAGCCAATGAACAGTCCCCACACCCACCGCCGCGTGGCCCTGGTCACCGGTGCCGCCGGCGAACTGGGCCGCGCCATTTGCACGCGCCTGTGCCGCGACGGCCTGGACCTGGTCGCCGTGGACCTGAACCTGGATGCCGCCCAAGGGCTGCTGCGAACCCTGCACCTGGAGCCGGGCCAGAGCGCCCTGGCGATTCAGGCCGACCTCGGCGATGAGTCGTCGATCGTCGCCATGGTCGCCCAGGCCGGTGCCGCCTTCGGTCGCATCGATGTGGTGGTAAACAATGCGGCGGTCAACCACCGGGGCTCGATCTACGACTTCGACGTCGCCCAGTGGGACCACATGCTGGCGGTGAACCTGCGCGGCCCGGCCCTGCTGTGCCAGAAGGTCGCGCCGTACTGGCAGGCCCAGGCCAGCGGCCGGGTGATCAATATCGTCTCGCGCTGCTGGGTCGCCGGCGGCCCGCCCGCCTACGTCGCGTGCAAGGCTGGGCTGGTGGGCCTGACCCGCTCCATGGCCAGGGAGCTGGCGCCGCACAACGTGACGGTCAATGCCATCGCCCCGGGGCTGTTGCCCTCGGCCTTTACCCTCGATGGGCGCGATGCCGAGAGCTTCCAGCGCATGGCCGACAGCTCCATCGGCGACACCCCGCTCAAGCGCCTGACCACCCCCGAGGATATCGCCAACACCACCTCGTTCCTGGCTTCCAGCGACGCTGCGTTCATTACCGCCGAAGTCATTCACGTCTGCGGCGGCAGCCAGCTGGCGCCCTTCGGCACCCGCTGAGCAGCACTTGGTTCAACCACCACAATCACAATAAAGGTTGCTTATGAATACCCCTCAACCCGACAACCGGAGCATGGCCCGCCGGGCCGCCTTCGGCAGTTTTCTCGGCAGCGTGGTCGAGTATTACGACTTCTTCATTTACGGCTCGGCGGCGGCGCTGGTCTTCAACAAAATCTTCTTCCCGTCCGATGACCCCATGGCCGGCACCCTGGCGGCCCTTGCCACCTTTGGCGTCGGCTACATCGCCCGGCCCGTCGGCGCGCTGCTGTTCGGGCACCTGGGGGATCGCCTCGGGCGCAAGCAGGTGCTGATGATGACCCTGTTGTTGATGGGCCTGGCGACCTTCACCATCGGCCTGCTGCCGACCCACGCCAGCATCGGCGCCTGGGCCCCGGCGTTGCTGGTGCTGTGCCGGCTGCTGCAAGGCCTGTCCGCCGGAGGCGAACAGGTGGGGGCCAGCCTGCTGACCATGGAACACGCACCCGGCAAGAACAAGGCGTTCTACACCAGTTGGTTGATCAACGGCGCCTCCATGGGCTCGATCCTCGCCACGTCGGTGTTTATCCCGCTGTCGATGCTGTCTGAAGAACAGCTGCTGGCCTGGGGATGGCGCATCCCGTTCCTGCTGAGCGCGGTGATGGTGGCGATTACCTGGATCATCCGCCGTGGGGTGGATGAGAGCCCCGAGTTCATGGCGAAAAAACACGACGCTTCGCAGATTCCGGTGCTGGAGATGTTCAGCAAGGAATGGCGCGCCTTTGTCGTGGTGTTCTGTTGCGCCCTGATCTGCTCGGTGTCGTCGCTGGTGATTATCTTCGGCCTGTCCTGGGCCACCAATAACCAGCAGGTGGACCGCGCGTCCATGCTCTCGGCGATTGCCGCCAGCCAGGTCGTGGCCCTGGTCTGCCAACCGCTGTTCGGCCTGCTGGCGGACCGGATCGGCAAGAAGCGCATTTTCGCCGCGGGGTCCCTGGCCTGCTGCGCCGGAGTGTTCCTGTTCCTGTGGTCGATCACCACCGGCCAGATCGGGCTGATCATCTTCAGCACCGTGCTGCTCAAGGGGATCGTCTACAGCGCCCCCAATGCCCTGTGGCCGTCCTTCTACGCGGAGATGTTCAGCATTCGCGTGCGCTACACCGGCGTCGGCCTGGCCACCCAGTTGAGCTTTATCGTCGCCGGCTTCTCGCCAAGCGTGTGTTATGCGCTGCTCGGGGACGGCCATGCCTGGCTGCCCGTGGGCTGCTTCATCGGTGGCCTGGCCCTGGTGGCCGCGATCGCTGCCCTGCTTTCACGCCCGGCCAGCGAACCTGCCGCCGAGCGCCCGCACGCAGCGCTCGCCCAGCGCGCCTGATCCCCTACCTGCGGGTACTGCGCGATTGCCGTGCCCGCCCCACCTCGGAGACACCGCCATGCCCTTTGCCCTGATCGCCCACGACTATGACGATGCCCTGGAACGCCGCATGGCCTGCCGCGAACAGCATCTGCAGCGCCTGCAACAGCTCGCCGACCAGGGCCGACTGCTTGGCGGCGGCGTACTGCTGGACCCCCAAGGCAAAATGATCGGCTCCAACGTGCACCTGGGTTTTGCCCGGCGCGCGGAACTGGACCAATGGCTTGAGGACGAGCCCTACATCACGCAACGGGTCTGGGAAACCGTGGAAATCCTCGAGATCAGGCTGCTGAATCTGCCGCCCCGGGCTTAAGCGGGAAGCGCTCGGGCGGCAGGCCCTGGCCAATGTCGGCAAGCCGCTGCCACCTGCTCGCCCAGCGCCCAGGCCACGCCATTGCCGGGCAAGGCTGCGCCGCCATGGCCCGAGTTTTGCTGAGTTCCACGGATACCAACCAGGGAGCACCACCATGATCGGAAGCAGTTCATTTTCATTGCCGGCTGTCGACGCCCTCAGAAAGTCGCTGGAAAACGGCACTCTCAAGGCCGGCAGGATCGAGGTCGCCAACGCCACGCCGCAACTCCAGGCCCAACTCGACGCCAGCTTTCTCGACAGCCAGAAAGCCACGGCCGAGATGACCGCCCGTTACCGCGCCAACCCCAGCTGGGCGACCTTCGATCCCAGCAGCAACAAGGTCGAACTGCCCGACGTGCAGTCCCTCGGCAAAAGCGACGCCACCCATATCGCCAACGGCTTGCAGTACCTGCTGGAGATCGGGCGCCTGGAGGGCAAGACCCTGAGCGCGAAAAACGGCGATCTGGCGACGGACAGCCTGGCGCAGTATCAGGACTGGCTGCAGGCCCGGATCGGCGTCAACGCCCAGGCCTGATCGCCTTAGAACCGGGCTTGCAGCCCCACCCGCAGGGTGCGTCCGGGCGCCGGCATGAAACTTTGCGCCAGCGGGTCCAGGTAATAGCGGTCGGTCAGGTTTTGCAGCGAGACATTGAGCTGGGCGTGCTCCTGCAACTTGTAGTTGAGGAACAGATCGAACAGCGCCACTTCGCGGTAGTTCAGCTGTGGCGTGGTGGCGCCGGTCTGCCACGGTTTGTCGGCGGTCACCGTGGGCCCCGAGGTGTAAGTGATGCGGGTGCCCAGGGTCAGGCTCTGGTCGAAGAAGCGCAGGCCGGTGGTCAGGTTGCCGGCGAAGCGCGGCGGGTTCTGGGTGTTGGTGTAGGAGCCCATGAAACTGCCCGGGGTGCAGTTCGGCGTGTCGCTGGTTTTCTGGTAGGGGTTAGCGGTGGCGCGCAGGGTGGCGGCGAAGGCCGCGTCGCAGGTTTCGGTCTTCAGGTAGTAGGTGGATGACAGGTCGGCAAATACCCGGCCGGCGTCGTAGTGGGTCTGCAGTTCCAGGCCGCTGGTTTTATAGCTGTCGGTGTTGCTGAAGCGCATCAGGCCCCACAGGCCCGGGCTCGGGTCGTAGTAGCGGGTGATGTAGTTCTTGATGCTGTTGTTGAAGTAGGCCAGCTTGATCGCCGCCGAGTCGTCATCGAACAGCAAGCCTTTTTGCAGGGTGCTGGCACCGATCTCCCAGTTGCTCGAGCGCTCGGGTTTCAGGCCCTTGCCGGGGGTCGTCTGCTGCACGCCGTGACCGGTTTCGAACAACGAAGGCATGCGAATACCCTGGGTGTAGGAGGCATAGACGAAGGTGTCCGGCAGCACTTCGATGTTGATGCCGAAGGCCGGGGCAAAGGCGCCGCCGCTGTTGCTGTCCTTGCCGGAATAGTTATAACCGCTGACCACGCTGCCCACTTGAGCGTCGCCGACGTCGGTATCGGTCGCGCCGTATTGGTTATAGGGCGTGCCCTCGAACGGGTAGTTGGTGTTGTTGAAGACGATCCCGTTGTTCAGGCGAGGGTCGGTGGCGTCGGTGTACAGGCCGTTCTGGTCCGGGAACCACATCAGGTAGCCATAGTCACCGGGCTTGTTGACCGTCACGTACTTGTGCTCGCGTACCTCCTTGCGCGCCGTCGCCTGGGCGACCTGATCCTTGCTGCGAAAATGGGTGTATCGCCCGCCCCCCCACAGTGTCAGTTGGTCCAGTGGCTTGTACTCCAGCTTGCCGTTGAAGCTGAACTCCTGCCGGGAACCCTCGCGCAAGCTGCGGTTGGCGTTGATATCGTCCTGGGTGGTGAGCACGCCCTTCTGCGGGCGCAGCTCCTCCAGCTGGAACGAGCCGCCCAGGTCCAGTTTCAAGTCGCCATAACCGGTCTCGAACCGCGAGGTGTTGGCCAGGCCACCGCCCGTGCGGCGGTTGGCCTGGCGGCTCCAGGCGCGGTCGGTACGAAAGGCCTGGGAGGCCGGTGCCGACCATGAGGTCAACTGGCTGGTTTGCGCGTCGGTCATCCACAGGTCGGCAGTCAGGTCCACCAACGGGTTGCCCGAGGGCAGGTAGTTGTAGCGCGCGGTGTAGGTGTCGATCTTGGTATGGCCCAGGGGGTACTGATAAATGCCGCCGGTGCCGAAGCGGAAAATATCCGAAGGCATGATCTCGCCGATGCGTCCGTCATAGCGGCGATAACCGAAATCGAAGGTGTGGTCGTCCGCCGGGCGGATCGTGGTCTTGAGCAGGAACGACTCGGTCTCGGCCGACGAGTTCAGCACCTCTTCGCCAGCGTTGTAGGTGGTGGCCACGCTGGTTTCTTCCTGGTCATAACGGTCAAAGGTGCGGTAGCGGTCCTGGCCCTTTTTGCCGGAGAAATAGTTGCCCTGCTTGCGGTGGGCATAGGCTGCCACCACGTCGAACCGTTCATGGGAATAGGCGAACGCGGCGCTGCCGGCCTGCGCCTCGGAGCCAAACAGGCCGCCCCGGCTCTGGTGCGGTTCCGAGTACAGGTCTTCGGTCCGGGAGTGCGGGTCACGGGAGGCCGGGGCCACGCCGTTGTTCCAGACGTCGCCCTTGAGGCGCAGGCCGATGTTCTGGCCGTCCTTGAGGATGTCGCCGACGCCCAGGGTGCGCATCTTCACCGTGCCGCCGATGGCGCTGGAGGTCAGGCTCGGGCCCTTGTCGATGCTGATGTCGCTGATCATGTCCGGGTCGATGTAGCTGCGCTGCTGGGTGCCGGCATAACCGCGATACACATCCAGCGCCTGCTGCGAACCGTCCACCGTCACCGCCACCCGGCTCTGGCCCTGGATCCCGCGGATATTCACATCCAGGCCGCCGCCATTGCGGCTGTCGCCCACCTGGACCCCGGGCTGGCCCTTGAGCACATCCCCCACCGAGACCACACCAAAGCGCTGCATGTCTTCGCCGGAGATGTACACCGACGAGCGCGGCGCCCGGTAGACCTCGGCCTGCTCGGGGTTTTCACCCTTGACCTGCTGCGCCGGCAGCACCACCGCGCCCTGCCCCTGGCCAACGCGCAAGGCATAGCCGCCATCGGCCTGGCGCTGATAGCTCAGGCCAGTCCCGCTCAACAGTTGGGTCAAGCCCGCCTCCGGGTTGAAATCCCCGTGCAGCCCGGGGCTGGTCTTGCCCGCCGTGAGCAGCGCGCTGCCGGCCATGCTGATGCCGGCCTCGGCGCCAAACCGCGACAACACCTGATCCAGCGGGCCGGCCTCGATGCTGTAGTGCTGGCGCTCGGCAGCGGCGAACGCCGCCACGCTGTACAGCGGCTGCACACTGAGGAAAAGCACGCCAAGGGTGTGAGTGCACAAGGCACGGGCGGGGAAAATCATGCAGGGCTCCTAGGGGTCGAGACCCACCTGTTACGGTGGGTAATACCTAAAGGCCAAAGCACATCTGAAAAACTATCGTCCCGACGAAAAAAAAGTTTCAGGCCGGCACCACCGTCACCCAATAACGGGTCCGGTGCTCGATACGCACCGGCAGCGCCAGGGCCACCAACGCCAGTGCGGCATCGGTGTCGTCCAGTTGAAAACTGCCGGTCACGCGCAAGGCCGCGACCTCGGCACGGCAACGCAAAATGCCTGGGCGGTAGCGCGACAGCTCCGCCAGCAACTGGTCCAGACGCATGCGCTCGGCCGGCAAGATGCCCCGCAGCCAGGCCTGGGCCAGGACCGTATCGACGGGGCTTGGCGTAGCGACGCCCCGGCCGTCGACCCGGGTTTGCCAACCGGCGTGCAGCGGCACCGGGGCCGAGTGATGGCGCGCACTGACCTGCACCAACCCGCGCAGCACCCTGACCTGGGTGCCCTGTCGATCCTGGCGCAACAGCAGATGGGCGCCATGGCTGTAGAGCACCGCGTCCTCGCTCAGCAGTTGCAGCGAAGCCGACGCAGCCGGCATATCCAGGGCCATTTCGCCCTCGACCAACTGCACCCTGCGCTGCGTTGCGCTCAACTCCAGGTTCACCGCACTGGCAGTGTTCAACCACAGCGCGCCACCGTCTGCCAGCGCCCAGCGTCGCCGCTCGCCGATACGGGTGCGGCAGGTCGCCAGCGCCGACCGCACCAGGGTCGACTCCGCCCCCTGCCAGCCAACCCCGCCCAGCAGCCCCAGGGCCAACAGGCACTTGAGCACTTGCCGCCGGCGCTGCGGATCGGCCCCGGCCGCCTCCAGCGCTCGGCGCGCCGTGGCATCGCCCAGCAGATTCGCCCCCGGCTGCAACAGCAGCGGCAAACTGCTGACCCGCTGCCAGGCGTATTCATGTTCGGCACTCGCCTGTCGCCACTGCTCCAGTGCCTGTTGATCGGCGGTGCCCATCAGTCCGGACTGCATGCGCACCATCCAATCGATGGCGCAATCGCGCACCCGGGGATCAACCACCGCCTCACTCATTCGAAACGGCTCGCATAACAGACACTGAACGCCTTGCCCATGGCCCGCTGCACCTGCGCGACGGTCAGGCTCAACTGCGCGGCGATCTGCGGGTAGGTCAAACCGTCGAGCTGGGACAAAAAGAAAATCTGTCGCACCCGCATCGACAACCCCACCAGCAACGAATCGAGCTGCAACAGGGTCTCGATCATCAAATGCCGCTCTTCCGGCGACGGCTCGTACGCCTCTGGCCGTGCCGCCAACGCCTCCAGATACGCCTTCTCGATGGCCTGGCGTCGCCAGCGATTGATCAGCAAGCCATTGGCAATGGTCGCCAGGAAGGCCATGGGCTGGCGCAATTCACGCACATCCTCCTGGGAGCGCAACACGCGGATAAAGGTGTCGTGAGCCAAATCCTCGGCATCGGCACTGTGCCCCAACCGCCGATGCAACCACCCCCGCAGCCAGCCGTGATGGTTCACATACAACTGGGCGACGGGGGAGAAAAGGCTGTTGTCGTGCATGGGAGATTCGCATTAATGATAATGCTTCTCATTTTATGGTTTGCGGGTGGGGATTGTATAGAGCGCTGAAACAAAGCCCTGCCCGCCGTTGAAAAGGTGCCGCTCACTGCCGTCACCCTCGGCTCGGAGCTCAAGGCTCGCGGGGGCTGATGATGGGCGGGAAATGCCGCCACCATTGCCTGCCTCACGCTTAGTCATTTTCGTGACCACGTCGAACCGGCAATGATCCGATCCACTCATCATCAACACGGCAATCCCGGCTGATCTAACTGTCGCCCCGCAGCGCCCCTCTGAAACCGTCAATAGCCAAACAGCGACTTGTTCTCCAGGTACTCGTCAAACCCCAACTCCCCCCACTCACGCCCGTTACCCGACTGCTTATAGCCGCCAAACGGCGCGGCCTGGTCGGCGCGGGCGCCATTGAGATGGACCATGCCGGTGCGCAATTGCCGCGCAACCCCGCGGCTGCGTTCGAGGCTGGTCGAGGTGACGTAGCCTGACAAGCCATAAGGGCTGTCGTTGGCGATGGCTATTGCCTCGGCTTCACTGTCGTACGGCATGATCGCCAGGACCGGGCCGAAGATTTCTTCCCGGGCCACCAGCATGTCCGGGGTGACGTCGGCAAATACCGTCGGTTGCACGTAGTAGCCACGCTCCACCCCTTGTGGTCGTCCCAGCCCTCCGGCGATCAAGCGCGAACCCTCGGCGATGGCCTGGGCGATCATGGCCTGTACCCGTTCGAATTGCAGGGCATTGGCCACGGGACCGATGGCGGAAGTCGGGTGACTGTCGTCGAAGCACACCTGGGCCAGCACTTCCCGGACGATATCAATCACCGCCGGTTGCTGCGCGCGCGGTACCAGCAGGCGTGTTGGCGCATTGCACGACTGGCCGCTGTTGCGGATACAGGCCTGTACCCCGTGGCGCACCGCGCTAGGCAGGTAGGCGTCGTCGAGCAGGATATTCGCCGATTTGCCGCCCAGTTCCTGGGACACACGCTTCACTGTATCGGCCGCCGCCTTGGCCACGGCGATGCCGGCGCGGGTCGAGCCGGTAAACGACACCATATCCACCTCGGCATGGCTGGCCAGCGCAGCGCCAACCCCCGGCCCATTGCCGTGGACCAGGTTGAACACCCCCTTCGGCACCCCGGCCTCATGCAGGATTTGCGCGACGATATGCGCTGACAACGGCGCACACTCACTGGGCTTGAGTACGACGGTGCAGCCCACTGCCAGGGCGGGTGCGAGCTTGCAGGTGAGTTGATTGAGGGGCCAGTTCCAGGGGGTGATCAGGGCGCACACGCCGATAGGCTCACGCACCACCAGGGTCTGGCCCAGGCGCCGTTCGAAGCGGTACTCGCGCAGCACTTCCAACGCCTGCGCCAGATGGCCCAGGCCTGCCGGGACATGAGCGCTTCGGGCCAGGGACAGCGGCGCGCCCATCTCCAGATGAACCGCCTCGATCAACGCCTCGCTGTGGCGTTTGTAGGCTTCGATGATGCGCTGCAGCAAGTCGATACGTGCCTCGAGCGAACTCGCGGCGAACGCCGGAAAAGCCCGCCGGGCCGCTCCGAGCGCACGGTCTACATCGTGCGCGTCGCCCAGGATGATGCGCGCAACCCTTTGCTCGGTGGACGGATTGATCACCGTCTCGACAGTTTCGCCGTGGGGTTTGACCCAGGCGCCGTCAATGTAGAACTCAAACAAATCGGACATACCCTCGACTCCCTTCAGGCCACCTGATTCAAGGCAGCCGCCAAGGTGTCGAACACCTGGGCGATCTCCTGCTGGCTGATCACCAACGGCGGTGAAATCACGATGGTGTCGCCCGAACCGCGCACCAGCACGCCGTGCTCAAAGCACCACTGCGCAACGTCACTGCCACGCGCGCCGGCGGCACCGGGGCGCGGTTCGAGTTCGACGGCGCACAGCAAACCGATGGTGCGTACGTCCAGCACCGGCCCCACACCCCGCAGCGCCAGCGCGGCCGACTGCCAGAGCCCGCTGACCGCGTTGACGTGTTGATTGATGCCCAGTTCGCGGTGCACCTCGATGGTCGCCAACCCGGCCGCACACGCCAGCGGATGCGCCGAATAGGTGTAGCCGTGCATCAGCTCGATGACATTCGCCGGCCCGGCCATGAACGCTTCGTATACCGCACCGCTGACCAGCACGCCGCCCATGGGCACGGCGCCGTTGGTCAGGCCTTTGGCGGTGGTGATCAGGTCTGGCGTTACGCCCAATGCCTGGGCGGCGAAGCTTTCGCCGACGCGGCCAAAACCGGTGATCACTTCGTCGAAAATCAGCAGCACGCCGTGCCGGCTGCAGATCTCGCGCAAGCGTTGCAGATAGCCCTGGGGCGGCGGGTACACCCCGCCGGAGCCGGTCACCGGCTCGACGATCACGGCGGCCACAGTGCTCGGATCCTGAATGTCCAACAGTTGGGTCAGCGCGTCGGCGTAATGGACGCCCTGCTGCGGTTGCCCCGCGCTGAAACGCATACTCGCGTCGTAAGGCAGCGGCAGGTGTGACACCTCGCCCAGCAACGGACCGAAGTCACGCTTCTGCCGGCCGATACCCGACACCGACAGCCCGCCGAAACCCATGCCGTGATAGCCCTTGGCACGCCCGATAAACTTGGTACGGCGGCTGTCGCCGCGGGCCTGGTGATAGGCCCGGGCAATCTTCAACGCGGTATCGACAGCCTCGGAACCTGAGTTGGTAAAAAACACCTGTTGCATGCCGGCCGGGCTGATGTCGATCAGGCGCTCGGCCATCTCCAGGGCGTGGGGGTGGCTCATCTTGAATGAAGAAACAAAGTCCAGGCGCCCCGCCGCCTCGCGAATGGCCTCGACGATTTTCGGCTGACCATGTCCGGCATTGACGCACCAGAGCCCGGCCATTGCATCGAGTACACGACGCCCATCGGTGGTGGTGTAGTACATGCCGTCAGCACTGGCGAACATCATCGGTTGCTGTTGGAACTGGCGCATCGGGGTAAACGGTGCCCAGAACGCGCCACACTCGGCACCTGTCGGGTTGGAAATATCGTTCATAGCGACTCCTGCAAAGCGGTTCTTGGATGGCCGGTCAGCGTCGGGCGCTGCAACGGGCCTGCGTTAACGTTGACGCTGCGGTCCACGTACAACATGCCGCGCTCGATACGGCAGCTGACACGGTCACAAAACGCCATCTCGACAAACTGCCAGGTCATGCTCAATGCCCCGTCGTCGGTCCAGCGCGCCTGCGCCACCACCGGGGTGAGCTCGGGCTGGTATTGGTGATGCAAATAATGGCCGGTCATGCTGGTCCGGCTTTCGATGCCGTCGGCCAGGCCGGCGCGAATGCAGTGGGTGCCACGGGGGTCGGTGAGGTAGAAGTCGCAATGTTCAGTACCCAGCACCAAGCGTATTTCGCTGACGTGATCGTCGTTGGCCTCCATCACAAATGTGCCGTTGAACTCGGCATGACGCGGCGAAGTCGACGCCCCTGAAAGGGACGGCCGCCGCTGGCTTGCCAACAACGCCGCCAATTCGGCATCCGCCGCGCCGTCGGCGGGCACGCCCAGCGCTGGCAACAGATGTTCCCAGAGCAGGCTGTGCAAGCGCCGCTCGCCCAAGGGCAGCCCGGCGGTAAACGCAATCACCGCGTTATGGCGTGGCAAGACGATGCACTGCTGGCCAAATACCCCGGAGGCGTAGTAGCCACCGTGCAGGGTCATCCACCACTGGTAGCCGTAGCCTTCACGGCGCGTGACGCCTGCATCGCTCGAGTCGCGACCCTGGTAGCGCTTGCCGTCGAAGGCCCCCATCCATACATCATCGACATGTCCACGGGTGGCTTCGGCCACCCACTCCCGGGACAGTAACTGCTGCCCTTCCCAGTGGCCTTGTTGCAAGTGCAGAACACCGAACTTGAGCAAATCCTCGGTGCTGCAACTCAAGCCATTGCCGCCCGTGTTGAAGCCGCCAGGTGCCAGGTCCCATTCGATGGTCCCCATGGCCATGGGTTGGAAAATACGTGCGTTGCACAACTCAAAGGCCGTCTGGCCGCTGACCACGCTGACAATCGCCGAGAGCATGAAACTCGAGGCACTGCTGTAGATAAACTGCTGCCCAGGCGGGTCTTCAACCGGTTCATCGAGGAACAGCTTGACCCAGCTTTCACTGCGCCCACGCCAGGCCCCGCCGGAAATGCCCTGGCGATGGCCGGTGCGCATGGTCAGCAAATCGCGCACGGTCATGGCTGCCAGATTGGCGCTGATCGGTGACGGGCAATCTGCGGCAAAAAAATCCACCACCTTGGCCTCCAGCGACAGCACGCCGTCATCCACCAACAGCCCGATGGCCATGGATACCCAGCTCTTGGTGACCGAATGCTGAACATGCAAGCGTTCGGCGCGATACGGCGCCCAAAACGCTTCGGCCACCACCGCACCGTCGCGGTACAGCATGAAACTGTGCAGCTCCAGGCCCGCAGCGTTCACCGCCTCAATGAAATCACTCACGCCACGCGCCGATACGCGCTGGTGGCTGGGCAGTGCCCGCCGCAACGGCAAACTCGTCATCTGATCTATCCCCTCATTTCCACTGCCTTGGCGGGCAACAGGCTGACCCGGTTGCCCGCCGTTACTGCTACCAGAGCGCCACGGTGTAACCCAGGATCACTCGGTTCTCGTTGGTGTCACGGGTGAAGTTGCTGGTGGCGCTGGCGTTCTGCCAACGCACAGACACATCCTTGAACGTGCCGCTTTGCACCACGTAGCCGAGGCTGAAATCGCGCTCCCACTCGCGCCCTTCGCCCTTGAAGCCGATGACCTTGGCGTTGTCGCCCTTGGCGTAACGCGTCGAGAACAGCAGGCCCGGCAGGCCCAGCGAGGCAAAGTCATAGTCATAGCGGGCATGCCACACGCGCTCGCCGGTCTGGGAGAAGTTGGCCAGTTGGTACTCGGTGAACAGGTAGGTGTTAGTGCCGTCCACGTAGGTGAACGGCGTCGAGCCGTACTGTGCCTGGTAACCGCCGCTGAGGTTGTGGCCATAGAGGCTGTAGCCGATACGGGTACTCAACGCACGGTTATCCACCTTGCCGGCCAGGGCCGCAGCGTCTTCACTGGCGTTGAAGTAACGGATGTCGGTCTTGAACGTACCGGGGCCCCACTTGAAGCTGTTTTTCAAACCCAGGTAGTGCTGTTGGTAGAGGCTTTCCAGTTGCGCGTACTGATAGGTCACAAGCGTGGTTGGCGTGAGCTTGTACTCGCCGCCGGCGTAGCGGAACTCATCACTTTTGGCGCTGCTTTTGTAGGCGCCGTACTGGCTGGTCAGGCCCATGTCCTCGTAGTGGGTCGAGTCGCGCTGCTTGACCTGGTCGAGTTGGCCCACGGTCAGGGTCAGCTTGTCGATGTCCTTGGAGGTGAGCGCGGTGCCACTGAAACTCTGGGGGAACAGACGGCTGAGGTTGGGTTGCAGGGTCGGCAGGTCCGGCACCATGTAGCCCACTCGCAGCTCGCTTTGGGCCAGGCGCGCCTTACCGGTAATGCCGAGTTTGGAGTAATTGTCATGGGCACGGCGTGCATAGCTGGGAGAGCCCGGCTCGGCCATGCTGGAGCGCGCCAGCAGCCCGGTGCCGGAGTTATCCGGGCTCGAGTCGAGTTTCACGCCCAGCATGCCCACCGCGTCCAGGCCAAACCCCAGCGTACCTTCGGTAAAGCCCGATTCGAGGTTGAGAATAAACCCCTGCGCCCACTCGGCGCGCTTGTTCTGCCCGCTGGACTCGCGGTAGTCGCGGTTGAAGTAATAGTTCTTCAATTCAAGCGAGGCCTTGCTGTCGGCGACAAAGTCGGCCTGGGCAAACAAGGGCATGAAACCGACGCCCATGACGCTGGCACTGGTGACAACTTTGTTGATGCGGTTATTCATGTGGAGGTTCCTGGCAGACAGGTTGAGTGGGGTTGTTTTTGTTTTCTTCGGCCATGGCTTCGCCCGCTTCGCCAATCACCGATTGACGAAGGTTTGGGTTTCAAAACATGGCCTGGGGTGCAGCAGTACCTAAATCACACCGGCGCGGAGGCGGTAACTGCCATCCGCACGTTTCTCCAAGGGGCTGGCCGCTGCGAGCAGCCGCCGGGTATAGGGATGTTGCGGGCTGTCGAAAAGGGTGTCGCGCGGCCCCATCTCAACCACTTCGCCCTGGTTCATCACCGCCACGCGATGAGCGATGCGCTCCACGGCCGACAGGTCGTGGGAGATGAACAGGCAGGCGAACCCGTACTGGCGTTGCAAGCGCTCGAACAACTCAAGAATCTGTTTTTGAATGGTCATGTCCAGTGCCGAAATCGGCTCGTCGGCAATCACCAGCTTGGGTCGCCTGACCAGCGCCCGGCCAATCGCCACGCGCTGGCGCTGGCCACCGGAGAGTTGATGGGCAAAGCGCTCACGGAACTGCTCGGGCAGGCCGACGTCGACCAGGGTCTCGGTGACCCGCTGGCGTTTTTGCGCGGCCGTCAGCCCCGGCTCATGGCGCAGCGGCTCGGCAATGATCTGGCCGACGGTCATGCGCGGATCCAGGGACGAATACGGGTCCTGGAATATCATCTGGCATTGCAGGCGGTGTGCCCGGTTGGCGGCCTTGAGGATATCCACGCCCTGGAACAGGATGGCCCCGGCGCAGGGCGTGACCAACCCGACCACTGCCCGCCCAAGGGTGGTTTTGCCCGAACCGCTGCCACCGACCAGGGCCAAGGTCTCGCCCGGTGCGATGCTCAGGTTCACCGAATGCACCACGCGCTTGGGCACGCTGCGGCCCCAGAAACTGCGCGGCCCCGGGTGTTCGATGCACACATCCCGGACCTGCAACAACGCGTGGTCGGCGGCCGGCAATGGCACCAGCTCGCCGCGCCGTGGCAGCGCTTCAAGCAACTGCCGGGTGTAGTCGGCCTTCGGCGCGAACAGGATGTCTTCGATACGGCCCTGCTCCACCGCCTTGCCCGCACGCATCACCACCACCTTGTGGGCATAACGCGCCACCAGGGACAAGTCGTGGCTGATGAACAAAATCGCCGTGCCTTGCTCGCGCGTCAGCTCCAGCATCAACTCGATCACGTCCAGTTGTGCCAGGCAATCGAGCGCCGTGGTGGGCTCGTCGGCGATCAGCAGCGCCGGACGCAGCAACATCACCGAGGCCAGCATGATGCGTTGGCGCATGCCGCCGGAGAACTGATGCGGGTAGGACCCCAGGCATTTCTCGGCATCCTTGATCCCGATGCGTTGCAGCATGGCGCGGCAGCGCTCGCGGATCGTCGCCGCATCCAGCGTGGTATGCAGTTTGAGCGCCTCGCTCATCTGCCGGCCAATCGTCAGCGCGGGGTTGAGCGAGACCATTGGCTCCTGGAACACCATGCCGATCCGCGCACCGCGCACTTCACGCATCGCCTTGGCATTGCCGCTGTCCAGCGGTTCGCCCTGGAACATGATGCGCCCACCACACACCTGCATCGGCGCCGGCAGCAAGCCAATGGCAGCGCGTGCGGCCATGGTCTTGCCGCTGCCCGATTCGCCGACCAGCGCGACGATCTCGCCAGGGGCCATGGTGAAGCTGAAATCATCGACGGCCAGCGGACCGTCCGCACCGACGCGAATCTGTAGATTTTCAACGGCCAGTAATGGCACTGGAACGCTCATGCTCATTTCCTCATGCGCGGGTCGAGACGATCACGCAAGGCATCGCCGAACAGATTGATAGCCAGCAATGTCAGGCTGATAAAAATGCCCGGGAAGATCCCCAGCCACGGTGCCGTCGAGATGTAGGTGCGGCTCGCCGAGAGCATGCTGCCCCAGGTCGCGGCCGGCGGCGGTACGCCCAGGCCAAGGAAGCTCAGCGCACTCTCCGAGAGCAACGCCCAGCCGAACATGCTGGTGCCCAGCACGCACAGCGGCGCCAGGCAGTTGGGGGTGATATGGCGGAACATGGTGTACAGCTCGGAGTTGCCGATCACCCGAGACGCCTCGATGAACTCCAGCTCACGCAACGACAACACACTGCCCCGCACTACCCGCACCACTGACGGGGTATAGGCAATGCCCAGGGCGAGCACGATGCCGTACTGGCTGGCACCAACGATTGCCATGATGCCCAGGGCCATGAGAATGCCCGGAAACGCCAGCAGGGCATCGTTGAGCATCATCAGCACGCGGTCGGTCCAGCCGCGCAGGTAGCCGGCAAGCATACCGATTACCGTGCCGCAGATAACCGCCACGCTCACCGAGAGCAGGCTGATCCACAGGCTGGTGCGTGCACCAATGATCAATCGGCTGAACACGTCACGGCCGAATTCGTCGG
This sequence comes from Pseudomonas sp. MF09150, assembly GCF_059862355.1. Taxonomy (NCBI): domain Bacteria; kingdom Pseudomonadati; phylum Pseudomonadota; class Gammaproteobacteria; order Pseudomonadales; family Pseudomonadaceae; genus Pseudomonas; species Pseudomonas sp. MF09150. The sequence goes on from NZ_JCBCUS010000001.1 coordinate 1,112,037, forward strand.
TGCCCAGCCAGTGCACAGCATTGGGCGCGTGCAGGCGCGACAACAGGTCCAGCTTGAGCGGGTCAAAAGGTGTCCACACCACGCCGAGCAATGCCAGCAATACCAGTGCCGCGAGCAGGCTGCCGCCGATCAACGCATTCAACGGCGGGTAACGCCAGGCACGTCGCGGCTGGGCATCCAGCCCTGTGGGCAAGGCAGGAGTCTTGAGGTTCATAGCTTCACCCTTGGATCGAACAGCGGATACAACAGATCCACCAACAGGTTGACCAACACGTAGATGCAGGTGACCAGCAGCAGGCAACCCTGCAGCACCGGGTAGTCACGGGAGAAGATCGAATCGACCATCAGGCGGCCAATACCGGGCAAGGTGAACACGGTTTCCAGTACCGCAATGCCGCCGAGCAAATTGCCGAGAATCAGGCCAATCAAGGTCCAGGTCGGCGCAAACGCGTTGCGCAGAGCGTGTTTCCACAGCACCGCTCCCTCCGACAACCCCTTGGCCCGCGCATGGGCGATGTACTCCAGGCGCAGCACTTCGATGGTGCTGGCCCGCGCCATCCGCGCAATCGCGCCGAACTCCACCAGGGTCAGGGTGATGATCGGCAGCACCACATAGGTCAGCGCTTTCATCGGGTCGCTGGCAAAGCCGACGTAACCGATCACCGGCAACCAGCCGAGCTGAATGCCAAACACATAGAGCAACAACAAGCCCAACCAGAAACTCGGCACCGACAGCAGCAAGGTCGCCGTAGCCACCAGGCCCAAATCCAGCGCGCTGTTTTGCTTCCAGGCCGCGAGCAAACCCACCGGCACCGCGAGCAGGGTCGCCAGTAACACCGCGACGAGCACCACTGTGGCGCTGACGCTGAAGCGCTCGATCAGCAACTCCACTACCGGCTGGCGGCTGCTGATGGACATGCCGAGATCGCCACTGAGTACCGATTTGATCCAGATCAGGTACTGGGTCACCACCGAGTGGTCCAACCCCAGGCTGCTGCGCATGTCGGCGAGGCTTTGCGGGTCGGCCATGTCACCCAGCATCAGCAACGCCGGGTCGCCGGGGATCAGGCGAATCAAGGCAAATACAATCACCGAGATCAACAGCAGGGTCGGCACCGCCATGCCGAGCCTGTGCAATATGAATCGAAACATAGCGGTACGCCTTACTTGGAAGTGTCGGCCAGCTTCACGCCCCACAGGCGCGGTTTGGCAACGGGCCAGGAGCGATAACCTTCAACGCGCTTGCCCATGGCGCCGATGGCGGTGCCGTTGTAAATGACCACCATCGGTACATCCTTGAGCATCAAGGTGTGCAGCTTGTCGAACAGCGGCTGGCGCTTGGCGGGGTCAACCTCACGCTGGGCCTCGCGCAATATCGCCAAGGCTTCGGGGTTGTCCCAGACCTTGCGCGGTTCCTTCTGCTTGTCGCCAATCACTGATTCGTAGCTCTGCGCCGCATCGAAACGCCCCGAGTAGGAGAACGACATCATCTGGTAGCTGCCGGTCTGGTAGCGCTCCAGCTGCGTGCCCCACTCCAGGGTTTCCATCTCGATATTCAGCCCCGCTGCCTGAGTCATGGCCTGGCTGAGCAAACCCATGTCGAACATCTGCGGGTAGCGTTTGTTGACCAGCATGCGGATTTTTTCGCCGCCGTAACCGGCCTCTTTCAACAGGCGCCGCGCCTCATCGAGATTGTAGGTGTAGCCCTGGTGCGCGGTGTCGTCGTAGTACGGGCTGGCGGTGGGGATGACCGAGTTGTTGACCACCGACAAGCCATCGGACAAGGCCGCCACCATCTGCGCGTAATCCAGGGACAACGCCACCGCGCGACGAATGCGCACGTCCTTGAGCAACGGGTCACGGGTCTGAAACAGCAGGCCGCTGATGGTCATGATCGGGCTGACCTGGATCTGCAGATTCTTGACCTGCTTGAGTTGCGCGGCGTCCATCGCCGTCACGTCCGGCAACAGGTCGACGCCACCCGAGAGCAGTGCGGCCTTGGCCGAGGCCGAATCGGGGATCACCTCGAAACGCACCTTGTCGACAAACGCCTGCTTGTTGCCGGTGTACCCGTCCGCCTCGGCCTCGGCACGCGGCGTGTATTCCTTGAAGCGATCCAGTTCGACGTACTGGCCCTTCTGCCATTTGCCCAGGGTGAACGGCCCGGTGCCAATCGGCGCACGCCAACTGCCATCGGCGGCCAGCGAGTCCGGGTGCAGGATGCCGCTGCCGGCGCAATCCGGGCGAGCCATCGCGGCGAGAAACAAGCCGTTGGCCTGGTCCAGGGTGAACACCACGGTTTTCGGGTCAGGGGTGGCGACATCGACAATCTTGGCAGCACCACGCCCGTCGAACTCCGCCAGGCAACGCCATTGGGTCTTGGGGTCCAGGTAGCGCTGCCAGGTCCATTGCACATCCTTGGCCGTCAACAGCTGGCCATTCTGGAAGTGCACGCCGTCTCGCAGGCTGAAGGTGTAGCGCAGGCCATCTGGCGATATCGCGACGGCACTGGCCAGCATCGGCGCGATGCTGGTGTCTTCGCGATACGCCACCAACCCTTCGACGATATGCATCATCACCGCATCGGTATTGTCGTCACGGTTGACGCCCGGGTCGGTGCTGCGGATATCACCATTGAGACCCACGCTGATGACCTTGTCTTGCGCGACGGCCATGGAAAAGGTGCACGCCGACATCGCGACGGCCAGGGCCGTCTTTACGTAACTATTCACGGGAGAAAGACTCCTTGAAGAAATTTTCCGGTCAGTGGCGAGGGCCAAGGCAGGACCGGCATCAGAATGAGTGAATCCTTGGTTATTGTTATACGGCCTGTTCTGAGTGCATCTACCAACGGTGTATCAGCCAAGGCTGCGCTTGCGGCGCAACACCTTGGCGAAGAAGTCCTGGGCAGCCGGCATGGCCTTGATGCCCTGATGGGCGACGTTGGGCAGCAGGTCGAAGTGCACGTGCACGCCGGCGGCTTCGAAACTCGCCTTCAAGCTGGCCAGGCGCTCCGGGCGCGTGCGTCCGGCCGCGTTGGCACCGGCCATGTAGTGCTTGCCCCCTTCGCGGTGGGTGATTTCCCAGGTTTCGAGGTCTGAGTCGCCGACCACCATGTGCACCGGCAGTTGCTGCAAGGCTTGCAGGTTCAACGGTTTGCCAAAGCGCGTCGCGAAGTCCCGCACGCCGACCCACCAATCCTGCTCGGCGTCCAGCAAGGTCACCGAGCCCGGCGCACCGATGGACGCCGCCCAGAGTTTCTCCGGGTGCAGGTAGCAGAACCGGTGGGTGAATTGCCCGCCGCCGGAATAGCCGAACAGCGCAAAGGTATCGAAGCGCCGCCCGTAGCGCTTGCCGACGCTGGCGATCATGTCGAGCAACACCTGGTCGTAACGGATATCGCCCTCGACCAGTTGCTTGTAGCCATCGCCATTGCTGTCACCCAGCACGCCGACCGGGAACAGCGGCGACAGGATCACACAATCGTTCCAGCGGCCAAACTCCGCGAAGCCATTGCGATAAATCTCCATCGCACGAGTCGAGCCGTGCAGCGACACCACCAGGTCCACTGGCCGGGAGCTGTCTTCGATGGTTTCAGGCACATAGAGGGTGTAGGCAAAACGGCTGTCCTCGTGGTGCGAGTACACCGTGGTAGCGCCGAGGTGATACACGTTTTTGGCCGCACGCAAGGCCGCGTCGATGGGGTTGGTGTCTGGATGGGTATCTGGATTGCTCATGGAAAGTTCGCCGAGTCAGTTCGGACTTGAGTATTGGCCGGGCGCTACAAAAAGAAAAACTAATTAAACTTTAGCCAGAGCAAACAAAACCTTTACGATCAGGCCCTACCCCTGGCTGCGAGTTGACCCATGAGCAACATTCGCTTTTTCAAGACGTTTATCGCCGTCGCCGAGTACGGCAGCTTTGCCGCCGCTGCCGACCGCGTGGCACTGACCAACGCCGCCGTCGGCCAACAAATGCGCGCACTCGAAGAAGAAATGCGCCGCCCGCTGTTCGACCGCAGTCAGCGGCAGATCAAGCTGAGCCGCGACGGCGTGTTATTGCTGCCCAAGGCCAAGCGCCTGCTGGCGGACTACGAACAAATGATCGCCGAAGCCCCCGATGGCGAGGCCATGGAGGGCGAAGTGTCGATCGGCGGCATCACCTCTGGCATGGGCCTGCTCGCCAATTGCCTGGTGCAACTGAAAAAACTGCACCCCCGGATCTCGGTCAACCTGATGACCGCCCGTTCCGACGAAGTGGTCAACCTGGTGCAGGCCGCCAAACTCGACGCCGCGCTGCTGATCGAGACTGCGCGGCAAAACTTCAGTGGTTTGAGCTGGACCCTGCTCTACAACGAACCCATCGTCATGCTCGCCAATGCCACGCAGACCGCCGGCATCAACGACGCGGTGGAGTTGCTGAGAACCCAGCCGTTTATTCGCTACGACAGATCCACGGCAGTGGGGCGCAAGGTGCAGTCGATCATCAAGAGTGAATCGGTCGAACCGCTGGAGATTCTGGAGCTGAACTCGATCATCGGAATCGCCGACCTGGTGCGCCAGCAAGTCGGGGTGGCGATTGTGCCGCTGCTGAAAAATTTCGACTGGCACAAAGACCCAAGCCTGCGGGTGCTGCCATTGCCGGGCGACCTGGCAGTACGCCGGGTGGGGATATTGGAACAAGGCACCAAAAGTGCGATTACCGGGGAAATTCGCAAGTTGCTGATGTCGGCGGTGTCCCAGTAATCCTTCCCTTGGTGTGGTCATGAGTGCTGCCATCGGGAACGGCCGTGAACTGCGCCCCTGCCCCTCTGGAAGAACGTCCCGCACTTGCGAAGCAAGCACCTTTCGCCCCTGAACAGACATTCGTCAACGCCCGTTCAGGGTTAAAAGCCGCCTGTTCCGCTATTGCAGCGGAACGTACACGTCCGTTTGCCATTGATCCTGCGGTGTTTCGGGGTAGGCGCTCAGGTAGTGGAAGAACAGCGGATGATCACGCAGTTCCTCGCCACTGGCCGGGAGCCAATCGCGGTAAATCGGATAGATCGTTTCGCCGATGTGATCCGGCGACCCGGTGTGTCGCACCACGACGCAGCGACCGGCCGGAATGACCATTTCGTGCACGCCGAACTCATTCGGCGCCACGGCCTCGTGAATCTCGCCGCAGATTGCGAAGCGGAATGCGTGGGCAGGTGTCGTATCGGGGTTGTTGTAGGGAATGCCAAAGGTGCGACTCGATGCCACCGGCGACTGGCCGCTCTGCATACGCCATTTGATGAACCTGCCCACGCTCTCATTGACCAGCCCGGCGGGTCCGCAGTGCTCAAGCGCTGCGACTGTGACTTCAGGGAAATCTACGATTCTTACTTGCATGATGATCGTCCTAGAAAAGTGAGGGATGGCGAAGACCGCACTCCAGACCTGCCAGTTCGGTTCCTTCCTGAACGCGCTGGGTGTCATACCGAACGCCCTTCTGAACGCCCGGCAAAATGCCTCGGGACTTTCAAAGCCGGCACCAAGCGCGGCCTCCAGTACCGAGTGATCCGCAGCGGCGGCCAGGCGATGTGCCGCGCGCCTTAGTCGCATCAGTTGCACATAACGTGAGACAGGCACGCCAACAAACGCGGTGAATTGCCGATGGAAGTGAAACGCCGAAAAGTTCGCCACCTGGCTCAACGCCTTCACCGACAGGTCACCTTCAAGATTGGCGTCAATGTAGGCGAGTACGGCGTTGAAGCGTGTTGTGTAAGCGAAATGGATCGGCACGTCTGACACTGGAAAAGCTCCTGGAAGTTCGGTCGCCAATAGAGTCGTCTATCGCCGCATCAACACGCCTAGCCGCGTTTGCTCAAGCTACGTTTGGGGTTGGGCCGCGATGCCTGTGTCTGGCCGGCGGGTCGCTGAAGCACGCCGCACCTCATTCCACTGTCTGCAACCATTTGAGCAGATCCATTTCCAGGCTGCCCTGCTTGAGCGCTGCGGGAGAGAACAGGCAATAGCGCGAGCCATCCTCGACAAATCCCAGCGGTGCGGCCAAGACACCGCTCTGAACATCATCGCGCACCAGATGCCACGGACCGATGGCAACCCCCAGGCCCGCGACCGCCGCCTGGATGCTGAAATAGAAGTGCTCGAAAGACTGCCTCTGCGCCACGCAAAGGCTGAGTCCACTTGCACCGGCCCACTCCTGCCAGGCGTCAGGCCTGCTGGCGGTCTGCAGCAATGGCGCCGTGGGGCTCAGGCTCTTTCTGGCTTTGCCAAACCATTGGCCGACCTTCTCGGGCCGACATACAGGGCCAACCTTTTCAGTGAACAGTGTCTCGGCATGGTAGGTGGGCGGCCGAGGAAAATCGTCGCGGCGAATGGCCAGGTCTATGCCCTGGTCAAACGAAAAACAACCACCTCCGGCTACCAGGTGGATGTCCTGCCCTTGATGTCTTTGTTGGAAGTCGCTCCATCGAGGGATCAACCAGCGCATCAACAACGTTGGCTCGCACGACAGGACAAGCACCCGCGTACGCCGGGCTTCGGTGCGTATCTCGCGAACTGCCTGGCTCATTATCCCGAGCCCCTCACTCACTGCGTTCGCCAGGCGCTTTCCCGCGTGCGTCAAATAGACCCTGCGGCTGCGGCGCTCGAACAGATCAACGCCCAGGTCCTCTTCAAGCACACGTACGGCACGGCTGATGGCGCCGGGCGTCAGGTGCAGTTCGCGGGCGGCGCGGGCAAAGCTCTCGAAGCGTCCGGCTGACTCGAAGCAACGCAATGCCAGCAAAGAAGGCATTCGCGTCTCACCGATTCGTGAGCTTGAGTCATCATTTTCATCAGAAATCATCGTTAGCGCCCAGGAATATGATCTGTAAACATTGCTTTCCATCATAACAACGCAAGGGCTCAGCATGAGCGAATGGATAGCAGTGATCACCATTACCCTACTCGCCTGCATCAGCCCGGGGCCAGACTTCGCCATGGTTTCCCGCAACGGATTGCTGCTGTCTCGCCGGGCTGGCTTGCTGACCGCAGTGGGAATTGGCGCGGGGGTTCTGGTCCACATTTGCTACACACTGCTCGGGCTGGGGTGGGTCCTGCAGCAGACGCCCTGGCTGTTCAATGCGCTCAAGCTCGCGGGTGCTGCTTACCTGGTCTACCTGGGAATCAAGATGATCCGTTCCGGGCCGGCGAGCGAACAGCCAAACGTACCGCCACCGGCAATCTCGGATCTGGCCGCCCTGCGTACGGGGTTTCTCACCAACGCGTTGAACCCCAAAACATCGATCTTCATCGTCAGCCTGTTCATGGGCGTAGTACGACCGGATACCGCGATGACGGTGCAAGTGGCATACGGCCTGTTCATCGCGAGTGCGCACATAGCCTGGTTCAGCCTGGTCGCGCTGTGCTTCTCAAGCGGAAAAATGCGCGAGACCTTGATGGCATCACGGCAATGGATTGACCGAGGGTTTGGCGGCCTGCTTGTGAGCTTCGGCATATTCCTGACCATCACTCAGCGTTCCGCTTGAGTGGCCTCGGCCCTTGAGCAGAGACAACGCCCTGTTGCCCAACTAACGGCACTCTGTCGTGAGCATGAATGTACTCATCACTGCAAAACCGCCGCCTGCTACACTCCCGCCCCCGAACCCACTTGATGATGACCACGGGTTCTGGTCGCCCATTGAAAGGACTCTCTTATGAACAAGGTGCTATTCAGCCTTCTCGCCTCAACACTGGCCATGTCGCTCAACACTGCCCATGCCGCTTCCGTTGCCGAAGTCTTTACCGGCGACATGTTGGGCACCAATCAGCGTTACTTTGAATCGGTAGCCGGCATTCCCCGGGAGTCCAACGGCAACGATCACCATTTCAAAGTCCAGGGTTGTGACATCACCGCCACGGTCGAAGGCGGCAAAGTCAGCAAGCTGCGCCTGGAACTGACGCCAAAATGCCAGGCTGACTTGACCCAGTTCGTCGGCACCTACGCTCCCGCTCCAGGCAACCCCCTCACCGTCGGTGCATTTACCGCCTCGTCCGGTGGTGGCCTGAGCTTCTCCGCCGACTGCCTGAGCATGTGCGGCAATGCCGCAGATCCTTCGGTCTACGCCCACTGGGAAGGCCCCCATGCCGTCGGATTCAGAGAAGTCCTGCTGGAGGTGGTCCTGGTATCGGATGCAGCGCTTGACGCCTCCGGCCAGTGGGAGTCTCACATGCGCAAGGCCGAAGGCGATGACTACGTGATGGAAACGCGCTTCAACTGCGACCAGAAATACGCCTCCATCGCGCAGAAGGCCTTTGAAAATGTGCCGGTCACTGCCGTCACCATCGGCTCGGAGCTCAAAGCGCCCGGGTGCTGATGATCAGCGGAACATATCGGGCCCTCGCCGGAGGTGGACAGCACCCGGCGGGGCTTTCCGGGTTGGTGTGGATCAAGCCGTAACGCATTTTATCTGCCCTGACTAAACCACCTATTCAAACGTTACATCTACAAAGGACGGCGGGCACCCAACGGGTGTGCCCGGCAATCAGCCTCGCTCCAATCACAAGAGCGAGCTCACGCCGAGCCCCCCTTAGCCGCCCTGAAAAATCTCGACCGTGGATGCACCTCAGTCATCCACACCCCCTATTCCTCCCCCACCCAATACCAAACGCCACCGCTCTGCGGCATCACCTCCCCCGACTCAAAATACTCGCGCGTCTCAGTCTCCAGCGGCGCAAACCAATACCCCGTCCGACTACAGGCCTGGCCCGCCGGCAAAGGCGCCACCCGCCCCGTATCAGCTGGCCGAACATCCCTGGCGTAGGCCACCAGGTCCCGGGGATAGACCATCGACTCAATCGCGCCGTCATCGATCCCATACAGAAACGCCACCGCCGCCGCCTCCAGCGCCCAGTACCCGCAGTAGCTGCCCTCATCCCCTTGCAGGTGGCTGTCGTGCCAGGGCGCCTGCTCGAACGCCGGGTACCAGGCGTCGCAGTATTGCTGCAACAGCGTGGCGGCCTGGGTCGGGTCTTCTTCATAAATGGCCTGGACCAGCGGGGTGTAGAGGTCGTGGTACCAACGATCGACGTCATAGCGCTCAGGCAGCAGCTTGCACAGCAAGTCTTCGTAGAGGGTGTCGTCGCCGGCGTAACCGGCGGGGTCGATCAGGGCGACAAAGCGCTGCAGCAGGTCGGTGCGGTGCAGCAGGATGCACAGGCTGAAGACCTGGACGCACTCTTCGTACTGGTCGAGCCAGTCGTCGATGGTCAGCGGGGTGATGTTGGGGATGCCCTGGTAAATCGCCAATTGCCGCTGCAGCCCTTCGTAGCTGTCGACCAAGGTTTCCAGCAAGGGGATCAAGGATTCGATGGCATCACCCGCGGTGTAGCGGATGAGGATTTCCTTGAAGATCAGCTTTTGGAAATAGCGGGCCCTGACGGACTTTTCCTGGGCCTCGGAGTCGGCCTGGAAGGTGTTTTCTTCAAAGAAGCACACGCTCTTGCGGTAGTTGATAAAGAAGTTGTCGAAGCGTGCTGCGCTCAAGAATGTTTGTCTTTTTTCCGTGATCACCGGTCTTCCCTGCTAAACGTGGCTGCGATTGGCCGGCGGCACGCTATCAAAGCATCAGTCACGCTGTCCACGGGTCACGCACCAGGCGACAGGGACATGGCCTGGTTGACAGGCCCCTGCGCGCCGCCCTTTCATACTCCCCGTTCGCGCTGGTAGCGACTTTCCAGCGCCAGGCCAGATAAGGATCAATCCATGGCAGTGCAAAAAAAGGGCAAGTACTGGTACGGCACCAGCGCCCACGACACCGAGGCCGAGGTGCTCAGGTACAGCACGCGCAACCGCTACCCGGCCACTGGCTTCCGGCATGCGGCGTGCCCCTGCGGCAGCCAGGCATTCCGCCTTGCCAGCGATGAAAACGCCGGTGCCGCCCGCCGCACTTGCACCCAGTGCGGTGCCGAACACTGGATGGGCGACAGCGAGCTCTATGCCAGCGAGGCCGAGTTGGAAAGCCACGAGTGCATCTGCGACGGCGATGCGTTCCATCTGCTGTCAGCCGTGGCGCTCTACCCGCAAAGCAATGATGTGCGCTGGTACTACATCGGCTGCTACTGCCCGAACTGCCACTTGGTGGGTGTGTTCGCCGACTGGAAATGCGAGGCCGGCGAGGCACAGGCCTTTTTGGCCAATACCTGACCCAGGCGCTGGCGGCCAGCGCGTGTATCGACACAGCAATGGACCTTCTGCCGCCAACCCCGATCAGCGAACGATCCCAGCCCCGGAATCTGCCAAAGACCGCTTTACTGCACCGCGTGCCGCCAGGTAAAAAGGCCGTCGATGCAGTCCCACACCCTCACGCCAAACATTGAATGTGGAGCCTTACATGGATACTTACCCCACTGGAACCCATCTGGTTGTCGGTCGAGGCGTGTACACCCACCACGGGATTTACGTCGGTAGAAAGCGTGTAATCCATTATTCCGGCATGGCCTCGGGCATCGACAAGGGCTGCATCGAGTCCACCAGCCTTGCGGCGTTCTGCCAGGACAAGAAACCGCGGATCAGAACCTACAAGAAAACCTATTTCAGCGGCCCCGCCATTTGCCGGCGTGCGCGCTCCCGACTGGGTGAAGATCAGTACAACATCCTGTTCAACAACTGCGAGCACTTTGCCAATTGGTGCGTCACCGACCTGCACAGCAGCGCGCAGGTCGAGGCCGCGAGCATGCGTGTCGGCGCGGCGCTGGCCTCGCAGCTGTTTACACGCAAAGCCGCCGAGGATGCGGCGAAGCAGGCAGTAACCTCATTGGCCGCCAAGGGGACAACGGCCGCTGCGCGCAATCTGATTACCGGGCAAGCGAGCAAAACCATCGCCAATCAGGCTGCTCGCTCCCTGGTCGGCCAAACCCTGGCCAGGGGCGCTGTAGGCACCGCAACCGGCCTGATCGGCACGGGCGGCGTTTCCGGCCTGGCCGCCACAGGGCTTGGCGCAGCAGGCATTGCCAGCGGCGCGGCGCTCGCCCCGGCCGTTGCAACCATTGCGTTGGCGGCGGGCGCGGCCTACGCGGCCGGTCGACTCTGGGATTGGTTGGTGGATTGAACGCGGGCGGTGCCCGATGCCGAATTGGGTGGTTGAATAGGCGGCTTTTTTCAGAACCCGCACCGAGGGCAGCGCCCCATCACCCCTGGTGCCCCTCATTAAGGACGATGCATGTCACTGATTTCGCAACGCGTAGAGCTCGCACGCCATGGAGCCAACGATAAAGTCATTTGCCGGATGCCCTCGGGCTGGGCGGTCATGGGCGATGTGCAGTTCCTGCCGGGCTATTGCCTGCTGTTGCCCGACCCGGTCGTCGCCAGCCTGAACGACCTGAGTATCGAGGCCCGCACCGCCTATCTGCTGGACATGGCGCGCATGGGGGACGCGGTGTTGGCGGCCACCGGCGCCCTGCGCATGAACTATGAAATCCTCGGCAACTCCGAGCCCGAACTGCATTGCCATATTTTCCCCCGCTACGCCTCGGAGCCGGAACAGAAGCGCAAGATGCCGGCCTGGTTCTACGACTGGAAAACCGCCATTCCCTACGCCGAGGAAACCCACGGCGACTTGCGCAAGCAAATCGCCCACCTGCTGCAAGCGTCGAACCCAAGCGCCTGAGCAGCCTGCTCGGCCCTCACCCTGCCCGACTGAACGGCGCAGTGACCCGCCCCGCCAAGGTGATTACAATCGCCGGCTTTTTGCAGCAAGGACCGGCTCATGCAACGCATCGTGATTTTGGGCAACTCCGGCAGCGGCAAATCGACCCTGGCGCGAACATTGGGCGCGCGCCTGGGCCTTCCCGTGGTGCACCTGGATACGCTGTTCTGGGAGGCCGGCTGGGTCGAACCGGATGCCGAGACATTTCGCACCAGGGTCCGCCAGGCGGTGGCGGCGGACGCCTGGGTGTGTGAAGGCAACTATGCGCGACGCACCTTCGACCTGCGGCTGCCCCGCGCCGACCTGATCATCTGGCTCGACACGCCGCGCCTGACCTGCTGGCGTCGGGTGCTGTTGCGCAGCCTGTTGAACCGCCCGCGGTCCGATCTTCCGGCAGGCTGCAGCGAGAAGCTGGACCGGGAGTTCCTGGGCTTTCTGAATTACGTGTGGAATTTTGATCGGCGCCAACGGCCCGGGATCGAAGCCGCGCGCCAGGCCATCGGCCCAGGCATTCCGGTGGTTCGCCTGCGGGGTACCCGGCAGATTCGCCAGTACCTGGCGGGCCTGCCCAGCCGTGCCTCGTCGACGGCCACCGCGAATCGCTGAAACGCCCTGGGTACCGGGCCTGGACCCGTTCCGCAGGCGTGCCGCACGGGTTGTACACAAAAAACGGTTAAAGATTTACCCCGCTCGGGCCGACATAACAGTGATAGCACTTGGCCACGCAGTTTATTTTTCGGCCATTTGCGCTGCCCTCCCCGCTGATGGTTGTCGTCATGAAAATAAAAAATAAGCTCGTGCTTGCGTTCGTCTCAGTCGCCTTTATCCCGGTCAGCCTGGTGGCGCTGATTTCCGTGCTCAACACCCGGACCCAGGCGGTGGATCAATTCATCGATGGCAGCACCCGGGAAATTCGCCAGATTGACGGCAATATCCGGCAGTTTTTCGACGCCAGCCAGCAGAACGTCGATCAGATGGCGGCCGATCCTGTATACACCTCGGTGGCCAGCCTGAAGGACTACCAGGCCGCCGATGCCGCCAGCCAGCCCCTGCCTGAAGCGGCCCGACAGGTCATCGAGCAGTTTGCGCGCTTTGGCAAGACCCACCCGGCGGCGGCGATCCTGTCCATCGGCCTGGAGGACGGCACCTACGCCAAATGGCCGGACGACCCGCAACTGGCCAAGTACGACCCGCGTGCACGTCCGTGGTACAAGGCCGCCATGGCCAGCCCGGGGCAAACCGTGCGCACCCCCGCCTATTACTACGACAAGGACGATGTGGCCCTGGTCGGCACCGCCCGGGCCCTGCTCGACAACGCCGGCAAAGCCAAGGGCGTGTTCGTGGTCAGCGTCTCCCTGAAAAACCTCACGGAACTGGTCAAGAGCATCAAGCTCGGCGAAAGCGGCTACGTGATGCTGATCGAAGACGGCACCGTGCTGGTCGACCCGCGCGACGCCAAGCACAGCTTCAAGCAGCTCAAGGACCTGGGCGCGGCCTATGCGCACCTGGCGGCCACCCCGCAGGGCTCCACCGAGGTGGAAATCGATGGCGTGCGCTACATGGCCAATATCTGGACGTCACCGGGCCTGGGCTGGCGCTACATCGGCCTGATCGAGTACAGCGAAGTCATGGCTGCGGCGACGCGCATGACCTACCTCACCGCCATTATCGTGGTGGTGCTGGCACTGATCTTCGCCCTGCTGGCGGCGGCGTTCTCCAAAGTCATCGTCAAGCCCATCGGCCAGGTCAGCACCGGCTTGCAGTCCATCGCCCAGGGCGAGGGCGACCTGCGCCGGGACCTGGTGGTCCAGGGCAAGGACGAAACCGCGGAACTGGCCGGCTGGTTCAACAAGTTCCTGGCCGCCATCCGCCAACTGATCCAGCACATCGGCGCCGCCTCGACCAATCTGCAGGATGCGTCCCGGGTCAACAGCGAGGTGGCCCACAACATGAACGACGCCGCCGGGCGTCAGCGTGAGGCGGTGGAGCTGGTGTCCACGGCCTTCAACGAAATGGTCGCCACCGCCAACGAAGTGGCCCGCTCGTGCAGCAATGCCGCCGAATCCGCCGAGAGTGGGCACCGTCGGGTGGCCGAGGGCAAACAGCAGATCGAGCTGACCACGGAAAACGTCAACCGCCTGGGCAGCCGCCTGACCGAGTCTTCCCAAGCCATGGTCGAACTGGAAGCCGGTAGCCGCAGCATCAACCAGATCCTCGGCACCATCCGCGCCATCGCCGAACAGACCAACCTGCTGGCCTTGAACGCGGCCATCGAGGCCGCTCGGGCCGGCGATCAAGGGCGCGGCTTTGCGGTGGTGGCCGACGAGGTGCGGGCCCTGGCCAAGCGCACCTCCGACTCCACCGGGGAAATCGACCAACTGCTGGGCACCCTCGGCAGCAAGACCCAGGAAGTCTCGCAGAAGATGGAAAGCTGCCTCGACCTGTCCCGCGCCAGCGTGTCGTCCATCGAAAACGCCCGTGACAGCTTTGAAGGCATCCAGCTGTCGGTCAATGAAATCAGGGACCAGAACCTGCAAATCTCCGCCGCCGCCGAGGAACAGCACAGCGTTGCCGAAGAGATCAACCGGCACATCCAGCAGATCTACGACGAAGCACAACTGGTGGAAACCCTGGCCCATTCGGCGCAGGAAGACTCGGGCCGGCTGTCGCAACTCTCGGAAGAGTTGAATGGCCTGGTGGGGCGGTTCAAGTCGTAGGTTGCCCTTCCCCCGGTCACCGGCGGGTGCTGCAAAACGTGCCTGATCATCAGGCATCGGTTGCAGGGCCGCCGGCTCCTCCTGCTGAACGCCTGCGAACGCAAGCCATGTAACTCAGCACAGATTTCGTCCGTCATATTCCTGTTGCGCGATCCCCGGCTCTCGCCCCATGCCGCCCATTCCCTGGGCCGACATAGGCGCAGAGCCTGGAAACCGGCTCGCCTGCGCATGATTTCCAGCAGCCGAACCGAGGCCTGAAGTGCTCATGCCTCGGATTATGCGCCGCTGTTCAAGGCCTACTGAAAGCGCCCGGCAGCGGCAGTAAAAAGCGAATTTTCAAGGAGCAACACATGGGTTTTCTCACGGGCAAACGCGTTCTGATCGTCGGTGTCGCCAGCAAGTTATCCATTGCATCGGGCATTGCCGCGGCCATGCATCGCGAAGGCGCCGAGCTGGCCTTCACCTACCAGAACGAAAAGCTTCGCGGGCGCGTGGAGGAGTTCGCCACTGAGTGGGGCTCCAACCCGGGGCTGTGCTTCCCGTGCGATGTGGCCAGCGATGAGGAGATCGCCCAGGTCTTCGAAAAGCTGGGCCAGCAATGGGATGCACTGGACTGCATCGTGCACTCGGTGGGCTTTGCGCCTGGCGACCAGTTGGACGGCGACTTCACCGAAGCCACCACCCGCGATGGCTTCCGCATTGCCCACGACATCAGCGCCTACAGCTTTATCGCCCTGGCGAAGGCCGGGCGGCCGATGATGAAGGGCCGTAACGGTAGCCTGTTGACCCTGTCTTACCTGGGCGCCGAGCGCACCATGCCCAACTACAACGTCATGGGCATGGCCAAGGCCAGCCTGGAAGCCGGCGTGCGCTACCTGGCCGGCAGCCTCGGCCCGGAAGGCACCCGCGTCAACGCGGTATCGGCGGGCCCGATCCGCACCCTCGCCGCTTCCGGGATCAAGAACTTCCGCAAAATGCTCGCCGCCAACGAAGCGCAAACGCCTCTGCGGCGCAATGTGACCATCGAAGAAGTCGGCAACGCCGGTGCCTTCCTCTGCTCGGACCTGGCCTCGGGTATCAGCGGGGAAATCATGTACGTGGATGGCGGGTTCAACACCACGGCCATGGGCAACCTGGACGATTGACCCAAGGGATGTGCCGCTTCAGGTGGAAGCGGCATTCCCGTCAGGCACGTGGCATGCCTGATCGCGCGGTGCCTGGATTGAGGGCGCCGGGCGCCCCAGCGGGAGCAAGCTCCCTCGCCACAGAAGCCCTGCCCAACCCTACCTAGAAGTTCGCCGGCGTATTCGCGCTGATGATTTCCGCCTCATCCTGCCCGATATTGCGAAACCTGTGGGGCAAGGTGGTGGGGAAGTAATAGCCATCCCCCGGATTCAATATGCTGACCTGGCCATCGACGGTGAGCTCGACGGTGCCACGGGTGACAAGACCGCACTCCTCGCCTTCGGCATGCACGATCGGTTCTTCGCCGGAGCTGGCGCCGGGGGCGTATTGCTCCCGCAGAAAGCGCATCTGGCGGCTGGGGATCGGTGCGCCCACCAACAGCAGGCGCAGGCCGTCGCGGCCCAGGTCGGGCTGTTCGTTGGCGCGGAAGATGTATTGGTGTTCCCGTGGCGGCTGGTCGAAGGTGAAAAAGTCCGCCAGGGACATGGGGATGCTTTCCAGCAGCTTTTTCAGGGAGCTGACGGAGGGGCTGACGCGATTCTGTTCGATCAGGGAGATGGTGGCGTTGGTCACGCCGCTACGACGGGCCAGCTCGCGCTGGGAGAGTTTGTAGCTTTCGCGAACGAGTTTGAGTCGGGTGCCCGTGTCCATAACAGCCTTATGTGAGAGGAACTTAAGGGTATTTTGCGGCGGTTGGGTCGCGAACTTCGCGATTTGGCTGCCCCTGGAGCCTGAAAGGCGGCTATTTAAACATGTTTGACACAGGTGCTGTAAAGACTGGCGATGAGGGGAATGACGGGGGGATTTCGGGCTGGGTTGGCGCGGGCTACAGCCCCCTGAAACCCTGCCTTTTTGTGGTGAGGGAGCTTGCTCCCGCTCGGCCGCGAAGCGGTCGTCAATCAGGCGCACGGGTTGTTTGGATTGATCGCGGTCGCCGGGTTTGGGAGGGCTACGCCCTCCAGCGGGAGCAAGCTCCCTCGCCACAGGAAGCGCTCAGCACTGGAGGGCGGTGGCGTCAGATACCGAAGCGGTCGCGCAGGGCGTAGTAGGCGGCGCCCATGGCCGTCAGCGGGGCCTGGAAGGTACGGCCGCCGAACATCGGCATGTGCGGCAGGGAGGCAAAGGCGTCGAAGCGTTCGGCGTCACCACGGATCACTTCGCTGATCAGCTTGCCTGCCAAATGCGAACAGGTGACACCGTGCCCGCTGTAGCCCTGCATGTAGTAGGCGTTCTTTTCGATACGGCCAAATTGCGGCATGCGCGACATGGTCAGCAGGAAGTTGCCGGTCCAGCGGTAGTCGATCTTGACGTCTTTCAGCTGCGGGAAGGTCTTGAGGATCTTCGGCCGGATCAGTTGCTCGATGTCGTCCGGCTCGCGGGCGCCATAGACCACGCCACCGCCATACAGCAGCCGGTTATCAGCGGTCAGGCGATAGTAGTCGAGCAGGTAATTGCAGTCTTCGACGCAGTAATTGTTAGTGATCAGGCTGCGCGCGACTTTTTCCGACAGCGGCTCGGTGACCACGATCTGCGAACCGCAAGGCATGCTTTTGCGGGTCACCCGTGGGTCGAGGTTTTGCGGCAGGTAGGCATTGCCGGCGATCAGCAGGTACTTGGCCCGGACCACGCCCTTGGCCGTACGCACCACGTTGGGTTCGCCGTAGGTGATTTCCTCGGCCGCCGATTGCTCGAAGATCTTGCCGCCCAGACCGATGATGGCGCTGGCTTCACCCAGGGCCAGGTTCAGCGGGTGGACGTGGCCGCCCTGCTTGTCCAGCAGACCCCCAACGTAGTTGTCACAGCCCACTTCACGCGCCATGTCCTTGGCATCGAGCAGCTGCAGATTGCGGTTGCCGTAGCGCTCCCAGCTGCTTTTCTGTTCAGCCAGGCCCTTGAGCTGCTTTTTGTTCAGCGCGGCGAAGATCCCGCCCGGGCGGTAGTCGCACTGGATGTCGCAGTGCTGGATGCGCTGGCGAATGATATCGGCGCCTTCGAACATCATGCTGCCGAGGATTTCGGCGCTCTTTTCACCGTAGCGCTGTTCGATCACATCCACGTCACGGCTGTAGGAGTTGACCAGTTGCCCGCCGTTGCGCCCGCTGGCGCCGAAGCCGACCTTGGCCGCTTCGAGCACGGTGACGCTGTAGCCGGCTTCAGCCAGGAACAGCGCCGACGACAGGCCGGTATAACCGGCGCCAATCACACAGACATCGCACTCCACCAGCTCTTCAAGCACGGGGAATTCGCCGGTGTGGTTGCGGGTCGCGGCGTAGTAGCTGTTTACATGAGGTTGCATGGTTCGGACTCCCGGGCGACTGGCCGGCGCAGGCCGGCAATCGCCGTTGTTATTAGGGCTTAGAGCTTGATCCAGGTGGCTTTGAGCTCGGTGTACTTGTCAAAGGCGTGCAGCGACTTGTCGCGGCCATTGCCCGACTGCTTGAAGCCGCCGAACGGCGCGGTCATGTCGCCGCCGTCATACTGGTTGACCCACACGCTGCCGGCGCGCAGGCCCCGGGCGAAGCGGTGGGCGCGGCTGAGGTTGGCGGTCCACACCGCAGCCGCCAGGCCGAAGATGCTGTCGTTGGCGATCGCCAGCGCTTCTTCTTCGGTGTCGAAGCTGATCAGCGACAACACCGGGCCGAAGATTTCTTCGCGGGCGATGGTCATGGCGTTGGTCACGCCGTCGAAAATCGTCGGCTCCACGTACTGCCCGCCCGTGTCCTGCAGGGTGCGCTGGCCGCCGACCAATAGCTGGGCGCCCTGCTCCTTGCCGATCTCGATATAGCGCAATACGTTGTCCAGTTGCCGCTGATCGACCACCGCGCCGACCTTGGTCGCCGGGTCCAGGGGGTGCCCCGGCTTCCAGGCCTGGAGCGCTTGCACCAGTAACGGAATAAATGCCTCGCGGATCGAGCGCTGCACCAGCAGCCGCGAACCGGCCACGCAGACTTCGCCCTGGTTGAAGGCAATCCCGGCCGCTGCCGCTTCTGCTGCGGCGCGCAGGTCCGGGGCATCGGCGAACACCACGTTGGGGCTCTTGCCGCCAGCCTCCAGCCACACCCGCTTCATATTGCTCTGGCCGGAATACGCCAGCAGTTGCTTGGCCACTCCGGTGGAACCGGTAAAGGCCAGCACGTCCACATCCATATGCAGGGCCAGGGCCTTGCCGACGGTGTGGCCGTAGCCCGGCAGCACGTTGAACACGCCTGGGGGAATGCCGGCCTCAAGTGCCAGCCGGGCCAGGCGAATGGCGGTCAACGGCGACTTTTCCGAAGGCTTGAGGATGAACGAGTTACCCGCCGCCAGGGCCGGAGCGAACTTCCAGCTGGCCATGATCATCGGGAAATTCCACGGCACGATGGCTGCCACCACGCCGCAGGGTTCCCGCGTGATCAGGCCCAACTGGTCGTGGGGCGTGGGCGCCACTTCGTCGTAGAGCTTGTCGATGGCCTCGGCGCTCCAGCGGATCGCGTTGGCGGTGGCCGGCACGTCGATGGCCATGGAATCGCCGATCGGCTTGCCCATGTCCAGGGTTTCCAGGAGCGCCAGTTCTTCCTGATTCTCGAGGATCAGCTCGGCGAACCGGAGCAGCACCCGCTTGCGCGCCGCCGGGGCTTGCAAGCGCCAGACCCCGGATTCGAACGCCCGGCGTGCAGCGCCCACCGCCGCGTCGGCGTCGGCGGTATCGGTGCTGGCGACCCGGGCCAGAAACCGCCCGTCCACCGGGCTGATGCTGTCAAAGGTCTCGCCGCTTTCGGCCCAGCGGTACTCGCCGTCGATAAAGGCCCGGCCTTCAAGGCTCAGGGACTGGAAGTGCTGCTCCCAGTCATTGCGATGCTTGGTCATATGCAGTGCTCAACGCAAAAAGTGGGAGGGCCGTCAGACCGTGTGCAGGTACCAGTTGTACTCAAGGTCGGAAATCGAATTCTCGAACTCGGCCAGCTCACTTTCCTTGCACGCCACAAACACGTCGATGTACAGCGGGTCGATGTACCTGGCCATGACTTCGCTGTCGTCCAGCTCGCGCAGGGCGTCACGCAGGTTGTTGGGCAGGCTTTGCTCGTTCTGCTCGTAGGAGTTGCCTTCGACCGGCGCCCCCGGCTCGATCTTGTTGGTCAGGCCGTGGTGGATACCGGCCAGTACCGAGGCCATCAGCAGATAGGGGTTGGCGTCGGCGCCGGCCACTCGGTGCTCGATGCGCACGGCATCCGCCGAACCGGTCGGCACGCGCACGGCCACGGTGCGGTTGTCGATGCCCCAGCTCGGCGAGTTCGGCACATAGAACTGCGCACCGAAACGGCGGTAGGAGTTGACGTTGGGGCAGAGGAACGCCATCTGCGCCGGCAGGGTTTCCAGCACGCCGCCGATGGCGTGGCGCAGGGCGTCGTTGGTCTCGGGGTCTTCGCTGGCGAAGATGTTGTTGCCCTTTTTGTCGAGGATCGAGATGTGCACGTGCAAGCCATTACCGGCCTGGCCCGGGTAGGGCTTGGCCATAAAGGTGGTGTCCATCTCGTGGTCGTAGGCGATGTTTTTCACCAGGCGCTTGAGCAGTACCGCGTAGTCGCAGGCCTTGATCGGGTCGCTGACGTGGTGCAGGTTGACCTCGAACTGCGCCGGGGCGCTTTCCTTGACGATGGCGTCGGCGGGGATGCCCTGCTCTTTCGCGCCTTCAAGGATGTCTTGCAGGCAATCGACGTATTCGTCGAGGTCATCGATCAGGTAGACCTGGGTCGAATGCGGGCGCTTGCCGGAGATGGGCGAGCGCGGCGCTTGCGGGCGACCGTTCACGTTGTCCTGGTCGATCAGGTAGAACTCCAGCTCGAACGCGGCGCAGATAGTCAGGCCCAGTTCGTCGAACTTGCTCACCACCTGACGCAGCACTTCCCGCGGGTCGGCGAAGAACGGCTGGCCTTCGAGTTCATGCATGGTCATTAACAGCTGCGCGGTGGGGCGCTTCTGCCAGGGCTCGATGCTCAGGGTGTCCGGGATCGGGTAGCAGATGCGGTCGGAGTCGCCGATGTCCAGGCCCAGGCCGGTGCTTTCCACGGTGGAGCCGTTGATGTCCAGGGCGAACAACGAGGCCGGGAGGTTGATGCCTTTTTCGTACACCTTGTGCAGCGCGGTGCGTTCGATGCGCTTGCCGCGCACCACGCCGTTCATGTCTGCAATCAGCAGATCGACGTACAGGACCTCAGGGTGTTTTTTCAGAAAGGCGTTGGCTTCGTTGAGCTGAACGGCACGCAGTGGGACCGACATGATGCACCTATTGTGTTAATTATTATGTTCAAATCTGTTTCGTGACAGCAGTCAATCCGAAAGGGAAAGTGAAGTCAATAGCGAACACCTGAGGTGTTTCGTTAATTATATTGACACCAATCAGGCCGATACAGGGTGCACACCCCGCTAATCAACCTGATCACGCCATGCGGTGTTTATAATTTTTTACAGGAAAGTTGTTAATTAAAATCAACGAGGATAAGCTCTGGAAAAACTCGTTCCAGCGTGAATTTCGAGGTGATAAAAATGGCACTCAAGCCATTGATCGGTGTTACTGCGTGCGTCAAAGAGATTGGCCTGCACCCCTACCATGTCAGCGGCGACAAGTACTTGCGTGCTGTCAGCGTCGCGGCCCTGGGGCTGCCGGTGATCATCCCTTCCCTGGCGGACCTCTGCGAGATCAAGGATCTGCTGCGCTACGTCGATGGCCTGCTGTTTACCGGCTCGCCATCCAATGTCGAACCCTTCCACTATCAAGGCACTCCCAGCGCGCCGGGCACCGCCCATGACCCGCAGCGTGACGCCACCACCCTGCCCCTGTTGCGGGCGGCGGTGGAGGCCGGCGTGCCGGTCCTCGGTATCTGCCGCGGCTTCCAGGAAATGAACGTGGCCTTTGGCGGCAGCCTGCACCAGAAGGTGCATGAACTGCCGGGCTATATGGACCACCGCGAAGCCGACGACCCGCGCCTTGAAGTCCAGTACGCCCCGGCGCACCCGGTGGCGATCCAGCCCGGCGGTGCGTTCGAGGCCATGGGCCTGGCCGGCGAGATCCAGGTCAACTCGATCCACAGCCAGGGCATCGACCGCCTGGGCGATGGCCTGCGGGTCGAGGCCGTGGCCCCGGATGGCCTGATCGAAGCCGTTTCCGTGGAGCACAGCCAGGCGTTTGCCTTCGGCGTGCAGTGGCACCCGGAATGGCAGGTCCTGTCGAACCCGGCCTACCTGAGCATTTTCCAGGCCTTTGGCGATGCCTGCCGGCACCGTGCCGCGCAGCGTCAGCGCCTTTAACCCAAGGCAGCCCGCACAGGGTTGCAAGCACCCGAGTCACCGATTGACACGCCCTGCCCACCCGGCGCGCGCACTTCCGTGCGCCCGTCGTGCGGCGTGAACGGCAATACCTGAACAACAACAAGCAAGGCCAGGCAGCCAGGACGGCGGCGCCGAATAAACCTGCACAGCACTGACGGTGCAGGTTTGCAATCAACCTCATTAAGTCAGGCCGCATTGGCCCGACGACCTGTTGGGAGTTTCACATGGCAAACGCCTCCAGCATTTATCGCAAGGCTCTGGAAGGTCATCAGCAACCACAAAAGGTGCTGGTGAAGATCGACCGCGTAACCAAGAAGTTCGATGAAACCGTGGCCGTGGACGATGTGTCCCTGGAGATCCACCAGGGCGAGATCTTCGCCCTGCTGGGCGGCTCCGGTTCCGGCAAGTCCACCCTGCTGCGCATGCTCGCCGGTTTCGAACGGCCCACCGAAGGCCGCATCCTGCTGGATGGCGTGGACATCACCGATATGCCGCCCTATGAGCGGCCGATCAACATGATGTTCCAGTCCTATGCCCTGTTCCCGCACATGACCGTGGCCCAGAACATCGCCTTCGGCCTCAAGCAGGATCGCCTGCCGGCCAGCGAGATCGAAGCCCGGGTCGAGGAAATGCTCAAGCTGGTGCACATGACCCAGTACGCCCGGCGCAAACCCCACCAGCTCTCCGGCGGCCAGCGCCAGCGCGTGGCCCTGGCCCGCTCCCTGGCCAAGCGCCCGAAACTGCTGCTGCTCGACGAACCCATGGGCGCCCTGGATAAAAAGCTGCGCTCGCAGATGCAACTGGAGCTGGTGGAGATCATCGAACGCGTGGGCGTGACCTGCGTGATGGTGACCCACGATCAGGAAGAGGCCATGACCATGGCCCAGCGCATCGCCATCATGCACCTGGGCTGGATCGCCCAGATCGGCAGCCCGGTGGACATCTACGAAGCCCCGGTGAGCCGTCTGGTGTGCGAGTTCATCGGCAACGTGAATGCCTTCGACGGCACCGTGGTCGAAGACCTCGAAGGCCACGCCATCATCCACTGCCCCGAGCTGGAACAGCCGATCTACGTCGGCCACGGGGTCAGCACCTCGGTGCAGGACAAGTCGGTGACCTACGCCATCCGCCCGGAAAAAATGCTGGTCAGCACCGTCAAACCCGAGAACAGCTACAACTGGTCCCAGGGCAAGGTGCATGACATCGCCTACCTCGGCGGCCACTCGGTGTTCTACGTCGAGCTGCCCAGCGGCAAGATCGTCCAGTCGTTCATGGCCAACGCCGAACGCCGTGGCGCCCGGCCGACCTGGGACGACACCGTATACGTGTGGTGGGAAGACGACAGCGGCGTGGTACTGCGGGCATGAGTACTTCGACCATGAGCACTTTCAATCAGGCGTTGATCCGTGTGCTGCCCAGCGGTCGCAAGCTGGTGATCGGCATTCCCTTCCTCTGGCTGTTCCTGTTTTTCATGCTGCCGTTCTTCCTGGTGATGAAAATCAGCTTCTCCGAAGCGGCGGTGGCGATTCCGCCCTACTCGGAGATCTACAGCTTCGTCGACCAGAAACTCCAGGTGCTGCTGAACCTGGGCAACTACAGCCTGCTGGGCGCCGACGAGTTGTACATCTCGGCCTACCTGGGCTCGCTGAAGATCGCCCTGCTCAGCACCCTGATGTGCCTGGCGATCGGCTTTCCCATGGCCTATGCGATTTCCAAGGCGCGCAAGGAAGCGCAAAACGTGTTGCTGCTGCTGATCATGATGCCGACCTGGACCGCGATCCTGATCCGCGTCTATGCCTGGATGGGCATCCTCAGCAACAACGGCCTGCTCAACGCCTTCCTGATGTGGAGCGGCCTGACCTCGAGCCCGATCGAAATCCTCAACACCAACACCGCGGTGTACATCGGCGTGGTCTACGCCTACCTGCCGTTCATGGTGCTGCCGCTGTACGCCAACCTGGTCAAGCACGACCAGAGCCTGCTGGAAGCGGCTTCGGACCTGGGCTCGAGCAACTTCAACAACTTCTGGAAAATCACCGTGCCCCTGGCCAAGAACGGCATCGTTGCCGGGTGCATGCTGGTGTTCATCCCGGTGGTCGGCGAGTTCGTGATCCCGGAACTGCTGGGCGGCCCGGAAACCCTGATGATCGGCCGCGTGCTGTGGCAGGAGTTCTTCAATAACCGTGACTGGCCGGTGGCGTCCGCCCTGGCGGTGGTGATGCTGGCGATCCTGATTATTCCCATCCTGCTGTTCAACCGCAGCCAGGCCAAAGAAATGGAGGCACGGGCATGAAGCGTTTCAGTTTTTCGACCCTGATGCTGGTGCTCGGCTTGTTGTTCATCTACCTGCCGATGCTGATTCTGGTGATCTACTCGTTCAACGCCTCCAAGCTGGTGACGGTCTGGGGCGGCTGGTCGTTCAAGTGGTACCTGGGCCTGCTCGACAACACCCAATTGATGGGCTCGGTGGCGCGCTCCCTGGAGATTGCCTGCTACACCGCCGTGGCCGCCGTGGCCCTGGGCACCCTCGCCGCCTTCGTGCTGACCCGGGTCACCCGCTTCAAGGGCCGGACCCTGTTCGGCGGCCTGGTGACGGCGCCCCTGGTGATGCCCGAAGTGATCACCGGCCTGTCGCTGTTACTGCTGTTCGTGGCCATGGCACAGATGATCGGCTGGCCTATGGAACGCGGGCTGGTGACCATCTGGATCGCCCACACCACGTTCTGCGCCGCCTATGTTGCGGTAGTGGTCTCGGCGCGCCTGCGGGAGCTGGACCTGTCCATCGAAGAAGCCGCCATGGACCTCGGTGCGCGGCCATTCAAGGTGTTTTTCCTGATCACAATCCCTATGATCGCGCCCTCGCTCGCGGCGGGCGGCATGATGTCGTTCGCCCTGTCCCTGGATGACCTGGTGCTGGCCAGTTTCGTTTCCGGGCCCGGCTCCACCACCCTGCCGATGGAGGTGTTCTCCGCCGTGCGCCTGGGGGTCAAGCCGGAGATCAACGCCGTGGCCAGCCTGATTCTGTTGGCGGTGTCCCTGGTGACCTTCATGGTCTGGTACTTCAGCCGCAAGGCCGAAGCCAACCGCAAGCGGGCGATCCAGGAAGCCATGGAGCAGACCGCCAGCGAAACCTGGCAGGCGCAACCCAAGCAGCCACAACGAACGCCAGCGACGGCCTAGGCCGTCGCGTTTTACCCCACAACAAGAAATGGAGTTGGATGCATGAAAAGGTTTGGCAGGACTCTGCTCACACTGTCCCTGTTGGGCGCCATGGCTGGCGGCGCCCAGGCCGACGACAAGGTGCTGCGCGTCTATAACTGGTCGGACTACATCGCCCCCGACACCCTGAAAAAGTTCGAGGCCGAGACGGGCATCCACGTCACCTACGACGTTTTCGACAGCAATGAAACCCTGGAAGCGCGGCTGCTGGCCGGCAAGTCGGGCTACGACATCGTGGTCCCGTCCAACAGCTTCCTGGCCAAGCAGATCAAGGCCGGGGTCTACCAGCCCCTGGACAAGTCCAAGCTCCCCAACTGGAAGAACCTGAACCCGGTGCTGCTGAAAAACGCCGCCGCCAGCGACCCCGACAACGCCCATGCCTTCCCGTACATGTGGGGCTCGATCGGCATCGGCTACAACCCGGAAAAAGTCCGCCAGGCATTGGGCACCGACGCGCCGCTGAACTCCTGGGACCTGCTGTTCAAACCCGAGAACGCCGAGAAGCTCAAGGCCTGCGGCATCAGCTTCCTCGACTCGCCGACCGAAATGCTGCCCGCGGCCCTGCACTACCTGGGTTTCCCGGTGAACTCCCAGGACAAACAGCAGATCGCCCAGGCTCAGGACGTGTTCATGAAGATCCGCCCTTCGGTGGCGTACTTCCATTCGTCCAAGTACATCTCGGACCTGGCCAACGGCAATATCTGCGTGGCCGTGGGCTACTCCGGCGACGTGCTGCAAGCCCGCGCCCGGGCTGAAGAAGCCAACAACGGGGTGAAGATCGACTACAGCATTCCCAAAGAAGGCGCCGGCAGCTTCTACGATATGGTGGCCATCCCCCGGGACGCGAGCAACGTCGACAACGCCTATGCCTTCATGAACTTTCTGATGCGCCCGGACATCATCGCCGAGGTCACCAACAGCGTCGGCTACAGCAACGCCAACGCGGCGGCCACGCCCCTGGTGGACGAAGCGATCCGCAACGACCCGGCGTCCTACCCGCCTCAGGAAGTGCTCGCCACCCTGTACGCGATCCCCGATCAGCCCATCACCGTGCAGCGCCTGATGACCCGTGGCTGGACCAAGGTCAAGCTCGGCAAATAACCCCGGCGCGCCAGCACTCGGCGCGCCCCTCACTTCCGTTCCCGTCGCGCCTTACCACCGCGACCTTTGTTGCGAACGGCTTCACCCGGCCCCCCTCGGTTGGGGTGAACCCCTTGGCGCCTTCACTGCCCGCGTGAAAACCACTGCGTTTTCACACGGTCTGTCAGGGCGCCTTTTTTGCGTTCAACTGACACTGCCCAGCCGCGCGCGCCGCCAGGGAGCGAAGGTCAGGACACTGAACAGCGCCAGCCCGCAGACGCTCAAGCCGCCGTACAGCATCACCCAGCCAAAGCCATGGGCCAGGGCCGCCTGCGCCGAACCACCGGCCAGCCACGGCAAGCCCTCAAGCGCACCCTGGCCGGCGGCGATCTGCTCCGCCCAAAGGTGCACTTGCCCGGCATCCAGCACGCCGCTCAGGTGACGCTGCAGATAGGCGCCGACCCCGGCCACCAGGATCAGGCCCATCAAGGCGATATTCAGCGCCAGGGAAATCATCCGCGCACTCATGTCGATGCCCGAGGCCATGCCCGCACGCTCGGCAGGCACCGAACCGGTGGTGGTGTTGGTGACCGGGGTATTGGTGATGCCCAGGCCGATCCCCGCCAGCAAGGCGCCGGGCAGTATCGCCAGGTCATTGACCGCTGCCCACTGGCTGGCACCGTACATCGCCACAAACCCCAGGCCGATGCAGGACAACCCCAGGGGGATCACCCGGCCGGGTTCGAAGCGAAGGGCCAGGCGCTCGCCCACCGGAGGAAAGACCAGGGTCGGCAAGGTATAGGCCAGCAGCGCCAGGCCGCTGTGCAGGCTGTCGTAGCCCAGGGCGCTGTGAAAGTAGATCGGCAGGTAGATCATGAAGGGCCAGAAACTGAAGTTCATGCCCATGGACCCCAGCAACGCCCCGCAGAAGCGACGGTTGCGCAACACCTCCCGCTCGAACATCGGTTGCGGGCTGCGGCGCTCGGCGCGGACAAAGGCGGCGCAACAGGCCAGGGTTGCCAGGACCATGAGCACGGCGCCGGGGCGGCTCAGGCTCGAGCCCTGGGTCAGGAGAAACGCCAGGCCGAACACCGCCAGGGACAGCAGCACAATCCCCGCGCCATCCAGCTTGCCGGCCCGGGCCTGGCGCGATTCCTCCACCCCGCCCAAAGCCAGCCCCAGGGTCAGCAGCGCCAGAGGCCCGTGCACCAGGAAGATCCACGGCCAACTGGACAGCGCCAGGATCACCCCGCCGATGATCGGCCCAAACCCCAGGCCGATGCCAAACACCATGCCCCAGGCCGCGAAGGCCCGGCTGCGCTCCCGTCCCTGGCGAAACTGCTGGGACAGGATCGCCACCTGGGTGATCAGCATCGCGCCACCGGCCAGCCCCTGAAGCGCTCGACCGGCAATCAGCAGGTTCACGTCCTGCGCCAGGCCGCAGAGCAACGAGGCCAGGCCAAAGGCCAGGATACTCAGCACAAACACCCGCTTGCGCCCGAAGCGGTCGGCCAGGGCACCGGTGGCCATCAGCACCACGGTGCAGGCGATGGTGTAGGCGTTCATGATCCATTGCAGGTCCTTGAAATCACCCTGCAGGCGGCTTTCCAGGGCCGGGAGAATCACCGGCACGCTGGAGATTTCCAGGCCGAACATCAGCGCGGCCAGGCAGACCGCTGCCAGGGCCAGTGGGTTGGATGAAGGAGATGGTGACATCGAGTGGTTTCCAGAAAGAGGGTCGGCAGGTTTCAGCCGCTGGCGACTGCGGGCTCAAGTCTGGGCAAGCCCGCTTGATGACGGAAATGATTAAATTTTGTAGGATCCAGTAATTCCCATCATGAATGGCAGCCTGCCTTGAATATCGATCCCACCCTGCTGCGGGCCTTGGTTGCGGTCCATGAATGCGGCGGCTTCACCCGCGCCGGCAAACGCCTGAACCTCACCCAGTCGGCAGTCAGCCATCAGATCCGCCGCCTGGAAGAGCAACTGGGCCAACCCCTGCTGCTGCGCACCACCCGGCGCCTGAGCCTGACCGAAGACGGCCAGGACGTGCTGCAGCACGCACAGCAGATCCTGGCCTCCCTGGATGCCCTGGCGCGGCGCTTCCAGCCTTCGCGACTGGGCGGCGTGGTGCGCTTCGGCGTCCCCGAAACCTTTATGGGCGAGCGTCTGCCGCCGCTGCTTTGCCAGTTCTCCCGGGCCTTTCCCGAGGTGCGCCTGGACGTCAGCGTCGGCACCTACCTCGACCTGCGCAAAATGCTCAAGGCCGGGGAACTGGACCTGGCGGTGGTGCTTTCGGAGACGGGGCGGCGGGACAGCGGCGAAGTGCTGCGCAGTGCCCGCTTCGTCTGGGTCGCCGCCGAGCACTTCGACTTGGCCCCGGGGGCCTCCTTGCCCCTGGCCCTGGCGCCGGCACCCTGCGTCAACCGCCAGATCGGCCTCGACGCCCTGGGCGCAAGCGCCGGCAGCTGGCACCTGGCGTTCAGCTCGCCCAGCCAGGAAGGCATTCGCAATGCGGTGCTCGCCGGCCTCGGGGTGACCGTGCAAATGGCCAGCGACCTGCGCCCGGGCCTGCGCATTGTCGACGGCGAATACGGCCTGCCGATGCTGCCCGGGGCGCGCTTCCTGCTGGCCTGGAGCAGCGGCGAGAAGAGCGCGGCGGCCGAGGCGTTCGGCCAGTTGCTGGTGCACAACGCCGAGCCCCAGGCCCGAGGCATATCGGTGGCGAGGGAGACTGCGCCCTAGCCTGCGCAAGCTGCCAGCCCACAGAAGTGGTATTTTTCCCCGCGTCTGCCATGGCTAAGGGGCATGAAGCCCGAAGCCGCCATTTTTCAGGGAGCCGTACCGATGAAGTCACCCGTTCACCCTTGCCCGCTGCCCAGTGACTCCAGCATCGCCGCCCTGGCCGCCGGCGCGACTTTCATCGATTGCCGCCAGACCCTGGCGACTGATCCCGAACGCACCGCCATGCGCCATGTGCTGAACCTGATGAGCCAGACGCCGGCCTGGATCGACCACCTGATGAGCCTGCGCAACCGCGTGGTGCAGCTGTTCGGCCTCAAGGACCTGGGGCGCCTGACCCGTATCGACCTGTCCCGCCCCGACGAGGATTACCAGCCCGGCGACCGGGTCGGCATCTTCACCCTGATCTCCCAGCGCCCCGACGAGGTGCTGGTGGTGGACCGCGACAAACATCTGGATGTGCACCTGTCGCTGAACCTTCTGCCACTGACCGCCGATGGCCAACGGCCGGTGGTGCTGTCCACCGTGGTACACCCGCACAACTGGCTGGGGCGCCTGTACATGCTGCCGGTGGCGCCGTTTCACCGGATCATCGCGCCTATAACCCTGTCCGCCATCAATCGCCGCTGAACCTCCCTGTCCAAGGATTTTTGCCGTGCATACACCCGATTTCGATGTTGTTGTCGTAGGCCTGGGCGCCATGGGCGCCGCTACCCTGTACCAACTGGCCAAGCGCGGGGTGAAGGTGCTCGGCATCGACCGGTTCACCCCGCCCCACGACCTGGGTTCCAGCCATGGCGACACGCGCATCACCCGCCAGGCGGTGGGCGAAGGCGCGGCCTATGTGCCGCTGGCGATACGCTCGCAGCAGATCTGGCGCGAGCTGGAAAGCGAGCTGGATGTGCAACTGTTCGAACAGTGTGGGGTGCTGGTGATGACCTCCAGCGCCACCGCGCCCGCCGCCGACAGCGCCGCAGACTTCACCGAACACAGCATCGAGCTGGCGCGGCGCAACGGCATCGAGCATGAGGTGCTGGACGCGGCGCAGATTCGCCAGCGGTTCCCGCAGTTCGCGCCGATCCACGACAGTGCCCTGGGCTACTTCGAGCCCGGCGGCGGATATGTGCGCCCCGAACGTTGCATCGAGGCACAACTGACCCGCGCCCAAGCCCTCGGGGCGACCTGGATCGGCGGCGAAACCGTGATGGCGCTGGCCAACGAAGACGGCCTGGTGCGGATCACCAGCCAAGGCCGCAGCGTGACGGCGGGCAAGGCCATTGTCTGTGCCGGCATGTGGTCAAGCGAGCTGCTGGGGGCACCGTTCGACCAGTTGCTGCGGGTCTGCCGGCAAACCCTGTACTGGTTCAAGCTCGCGCAACCGACGCCCTTCGCCCCGCGCTCGCCGAGTTTTATCATCCACGGCGCCAGCGAGGCCGAGACCTGCTACGGCTTTCCGCCGGTTCCCGGGGAAGGCAGCATGAAAATCGCCACCGAGCAGTACAGCGCCACCTCGCTGCCGGACACCCTGGATCGCCAGGTCAGCAGCGCCGAGGCCGAGCAGATGTACCGCCATCTGGTGGCGGTCAATTTCACCGGGGTCACCCCGCAGTTGGTGAAGTCGGCGGTCTGCGCCTACACCGTGACCCCGGATTCGGGCTTTATCATCGACCAGCACCCGCGCCTGGCCAATGTCACGGTGGTCAGCGCCTGCTCCGGGCATGGCTTCAAGCACTCGGCGGCCATCGGCGAAGCCCTGGCTCAACGCTGTGTCGATGGCCGCGGCGATGTCGACCTGAGCGCCTTCAGCTTGCAGCGCTTCAGCAGCGGGCAGGCGCTATGAGCGGCTAAAAGCGCCGATCTTTGGGCTATTGGGCAAAAACAGCCTGGGTACGGCGTTTTTTCGTGCTTGGGCGACGCATTCAACCTTGCCGGTTGGGCCAGTCTCTACGATTCTGTAGGAACCCCTGCGGGCGATGCGTCGTCGTTCCAGGCACAACAACAGGAGCGCCCCATGAAGAGCGTCGCGCAATTACTCAAGCTGAAGGCCCAACACAACCAGAAAGTCCACACCATCGCGCCCCACCAGATGGTGCTGGAGGCCCTGATGCTGATGGCGGAAAAAAACGTCGGCGCCCTGCCGGTCCTGGAAAACGGCGTGGTCGTGGGGGTCATCAGTGAGCGCGACTACGCGCGCAAGCTGGTGTTGCACGGGCGGTCCTCGGTTGGCACCCCAGTCAGCGCAATCATGAGTTCGCCGGTGATCACCGTGGACTCGCACCAGAGCGTAGAGACCTGCATGGGCATCATGACCGACAGCCATCTGCGGCACTTGCCGGTGGTGGAGAACGGGCAGTTGCTGGGCCTGCTGTCCATCGGCGACCTGGTCAAGGAAGCCATCGCCGAACAGGCCGACCTGATCCGCCAGCTGGAGCAATACATCCGTGGCGAATAGCCCGTAGCCCCTGCCCCAGTCTCGGGCTGCGCTCGGACGTTGGCCCTGATCGATGCCGAAGATGCACCTGACACACCTCCGGCATCCTCCAGGGCCAGCGCAGCCTCGTGCCTCGGCAGCGGCTACAGGCGTATGACGTAGGGCATCGTTTAACAGCCTGAAACAGTTAATCCCCCCGATTCACCCGTTCAGCGCCTGTGCCCTGTCTGCGCGCCAGGGCTTGCAGCGCGCGGCATGCAGGCCACTTGCATCCCCGGCGAAGCATTCGCCAACACCTGCGTGGCCGGGAATATCCCCCATTTGCCCTCGTAGCCCGGTAACATCGCGCACACTTTTATGACCACTTAATGACTGGAACCCTCTTTGTGAATTTCATTCGTCACGGGTTGCAACACCCCCGCGCCGCGCTTATCGCCCTGATCGGCTGGGTGCTGGTCCTGCCCCTGGTCCTGCGCGCCGTGCTGGGCTGGTCCGAACCCCTGGGCTACGTCTCCGACCTGGCCATCGGCAGCCTGCTGGTGGTCACGCTGCATCGCCGGCCCTGGTGGCTGGCGCTGCCCGTGCTGCTGGTGTGGAGCCTGTTTACCCTGTCCACCGCCGAGCTGGTCACCGCTGTCGGCCGGTTGCCGACGCCGGCAGACCTGCACTACCTGATCGACCCGCAATTCCTGGGCAACTCCACCGGCGGCGGTATGTCCCAGCCCTGGATCGGCGTCGCCCTGCTCCTGGCCCTGGGCCTGTGGCTGGCCACCCGCTGGGCCGGCCGGGCCCATGCCGCCCCGCCCTTGCCGCGCTACAGCGGCTGCGTGCCGGTGCTGCTGTTGATCGCCCATTGGGGCACCCAGAACCTGCAGCCGTCCGAGGCTGACCAGTGGCGCCTGTTCAACCTGCCCCATCAACTGCTGGCCGCCGGTGTCGGTGAACTCCAGACCCGCGCCGAAGACTGGCTCGAAGGCGATATCGCCGATATCCCTCCACAGATGGCCGGGCTGACCCAG
The DNA here is from genome assembly GCF_059862355.1 of Pseudomonas sp. MF09150. Lineage (NCBI taxonomy): Bacteria > Pseudomonadati > Pseudomonadota > Gammaproteobacteria > Pseudomonadales > Pseudomonadaceae > Pseudomonas > Pseudomonas sp. MF09150. The sequence goes on from NZ_JCBCUS010000001.1 coordinate 1,144,410, forward strand.
CTCGACCTGCAAGGGGAAAAACTGCTGGCGGCCCCGGGCCGGGCACGCAACGTATTGATCATTGCCCTGGAAGGCATCCCTGGGGCCTACATCGGCGCCAATCGCCAGGCGCTGCACAGCAGCTACCAGGAAAACCTCATGCCCAACCTCAGCCGCTGGGCCGAGCGCGGCATGAACACCCCGGACTACGTGCTGCACACCCACCAGACCATTCGCGGCCTGTACGCCATGCTCTGCGGCGACTACGACAAACTCGACAACGGCACGCCCAAGGGTGTGGAAATGCTCACCCAGAGCGAGCGCAACCAGGCCTGCCTGCCGGCCCAACTGCGCAAGAACGGCTTCGCCACCCACTACCTGCAGGGTGCGGGCCTGCGGTTCATGGCCAAGGACCAGATCATGCCGCACATCGGCTTTGCCGCGACCCACGGGCTGGAGTGGTTCAAGAACGACAACTACCTGGAATTTCCCTGGGGCAAGGACGACAAGGCCTTTTTCGAAGGCGCCCTGGATTACGTCGGCCAGCTGAAAAAACAGAAAAAGCCCTGGATGCTGACGCTGCTCACCGTCGGCACCCACCAGCCCTACTCCGCCCCCGACGACTACCTGCAACGCTACGACAGCCCCAAGCAGGCCGCCGTGGGTTACCTGGATGACGCCCTGGAACAGTTCCTCAGCGGCCTGGAACGCAAAGGCGTGCTCAAGGACACCCTGGTGGTGATCACCTCGGACGAATCCCACGGCATCGACGGCGTACGCCTGGCCTCTTCCTGGGGGTTCAACCTGACCCTGGCACCGGAGCAGGCGCAACTGCCGAGGATCAAGTCCGGGGTCTACGGGCATGTGGACCTGAGCGCATCGATCCTCGACTACTTCGCCTTGCCGGTGCCCTCCGCCCTCAGCGGCCGTTCGCTGTTTCGCGAGTACAGCAGCGGGCGCGAGATCATGTCCTACACCAACGGCAAGCTGCGCTACCACGATGGCCTGGGCACCCTGACCGAGTGCGACTTCCAGCAGCGCTGCCGCTACTACGCCAGCCCCGGCTTTATCGCCGAGCGCGCCACCCTGCTGGGGCAGTACGGCGGCCAGCGCGCGCGCCTGATCAGCGCCCGGGCCACGGCCCTGGACGGCACCCTGCTGCGCACGCCGTTGAACCAGCACTACCAGTTCGGCAGCCCGGCGGTGATCCCGTTGCAGGCGCAGATCAAGGATGACTGGGCCGACAACCTGATCGGCGCCCAGTACCTGGAAATGCCCAAGGGCTCGCAGACCAGCGTGCGCCTCAAGGTGCGCTCCCTGGACCCGCAACAAAACGCCTACATCCTGCTCAAGGCCAAGGAACTGGAGCAGGATGTGCAACTGGGCCTGCCGGACGGCGAGATGCTGGTGACTCCGGACCAGCCCCTGGAACTGGACTTCCGCTTCGCCAACCCGGAGTCGCGCAAAGCGTTCTCCTTCCACCTGCTGGGCTATGGCCATGGCGCCATTGAAGTCAGTGATTTCAGCGTGGTGACCGAAGTGCCCGGGCAGGAAGAAGCCCTGGACGATGTGCCGGACGACCACGTCGCCCAATCCAGTTGAGCCGCCGCCGTTGCCGCGCACCTCGACGCCGCGGCAACGGCATCACCACCTCGCCTCAGCCCCTGCCGCCACAGTGCTGCGAGCGCGCCCTGCGCCAGCTGCCGCCCCCACCGTTACCTGCTGAAACAACTGCGCCGGCCATTCCGGCAATTAAAATTACCTGTACATGAAACTTTTTTTGTACAGCTTAAGTCCGACCGTTGATGTCATTTAAATATCAATAAGCCATCACTTGGCGCCCGCTGTGGCAGGCGCCCGTGACTTCTTCGGCCAACGGTTCAGGAACCACCTCCCATGTTTTCCAATCTGAGCATTTCGCAAAAGCTGTATGCAGGTTTCGGCCTGGTCCTGCTGATTATCCTGGTCCTGGTGCTCTCGGCGTTGCGCGGCTTCGATCAGGTCAGCAGCAGCGTCAAAAGCAACATCCACAGCTACGAAGTGATGAACGAATCCGGGTCCCTGCTGCGCAGCCTGATCAATATCGAAACCGGCGTGCGCGGTTTTGCCCTGAGCGGCCAGGAGAGTTTCCTGCAACCCTTGCAGGACGGTGAAAAAGCCTTCGCCGAGTATTACGCCCGCATCAAGAGCAGCACCGCCGACAACCCGGCGCAGCAGTCGCGCCTGGAGCGCATCAAGGTCCTGCACGATCAGTGGATGCAGGACGATATCCAGAGCCACCTCAACCTGCGGCGTGCGGTGACCGCCGGCACCCAGCCGCTGTCGGCGCTGCTCGAGCAGATCGCCGCCGGCCGCGACAAGGCCAAGATGGATGGCATGCGCCAGCTGATCAGTGAACTGCGCGACGACGAACGAGCACTGCTGGAGAGCCGCTCCACCGCCATGGTCGAGGCCAAGCGCTCGGCTCTGGTGATCCTGATCGGCGGCGGCCTGGCTGCGGCAGTCCTGGCGCTGCTGGTGGCCTGGTCGCTGTCGTCGAACCTGGTGGGGCGCATCCGCCAGGCGGTGGACGTGGCCAAGGCGATTGCCGACGGGCGCCTGGACAGCAGCATCGCCAGCAGCGGCAAGGATGAAGTCAGCAACCTGCTCAGCGCCTTCGCCGTGATGCAGGAACGCCTGCGGAGCATGATCACCGGCATCAAGCAAGGCGCCGATCAGTTGGTGGTCGCGTCCCAGAGTATCTCCAGCGCCTCGACCCAGCTCTCGGCGTCGGCCCATGAACAATCCCACTCGGCCTCGTCCATGGCGGCCACGGTGGAAGAACTGACGGTCAGCATCAACCACGTGGCCGACAACGCCGGCGAAGCCCACGCCATGTCCAGCGACTCGGGGCGCCAGTCCGAGGAAGGCGGCAGCGTGATCCAGGACACCCTGGCCAGCATGCGTCTGATTGCCGACACGGTGCAGTCCTCGGCAACCCAGATCGCTGAACTGGACCAGCACTCCGAGCAGATTTCCAGCATTGTCAGCGTGATCAAGGGCATCGCCGAGCAGACCAACCTGCTGGCCCTCAACGCCGCCATCGAGGCCGCCCGCGCCGGCGAACAGGGCCGCGGGTTCGCCGTGGTGGCCGACGAAGTGCGGCTGCTGGCGCAACGCACCGCCAACTCGACCCAGGAAATCACCGAGATGATCAAGAAAATCCAGGTCGGCACCCGGGATGCCGTCACTCAGATGGACGTGGGGGTGGAGCAGGTGAAGACCGGGGTCGAACTGGCGCAGCAGGCCGGGGAAGCCATCGTCAATATCCGCCAGTCTTCAGGCAGCGTGGTGCGGGTGGTGGATCAGATCTCCCTGGCCCTGCGCGAACAGACCGCCGCCAGCCAGGACGTGGCGCGCAACGTCGAGCGCATCGCCCAGATGTCCCAACAGAACAGCCAGGCCGTGGAGGAAACCACCGCGACCGCGCGCTCGCTGCAGCAGTTGGCACAGAACCTCGAACAGCAGGTGAATGTGTTCCGCCTGTAAACCCGCCGGACCCAGCGCTTCACGCAGGTGAAGCGCTATGTCAGATCCACCTGGGGTCGATTTTCCCGGACCAGGCCAGCAGCGCCGCCAGCAGGAAAAAACTGCCACAGGCGGTTTCGACCTTCTGCTCCACGGCCGGCGCCGTGCGGTAGCAGTGACCGACAAAGCAGCCCTGCTGAAAGTCGCCCCCACGAATGATCGCCGCCAGTTGCGCCTCGGCTTGCAGGCGCAAGGCCTCGCCATCGGCCGCCGTGGCCGCCAGCCCGAGCAGGGCCAGGGAGGCCATGGCCGCCGCGCAGGGATCATCCGCACCCTGGGGTTCATACAACCGATTGACCGGCCCGGCCAACGCCCGGCTGCGCAACCAGTACGCGGCCGCGCGCTGGGCATCGGCAGTGAATGGCGCGCCGTAAAGCTCGGCCCCCACCCCCAGGCCGAGCATGGCCCAGGCCTGGCCCCGGGACCAATTCCCGGGCGCATCACCAGCCTGCCACTGCCCCTGGACGAAGCGCCCATGGCTGCTCCAGGCACCGTCCGGCCCGGCACAGGCCCGAAACGAACTGTGCAGTTGCTGGCGCCCCAGGCCCAGGGAGCGTGGCTCGGCGTCCATGGCAAACAGGTGCAGGGTCGCGACCAACGGGTCGATACTCAGACTCTGATCGCCCTGTTCGCCACCGCCCATGTCGCGCCCCAGGGGAATGGCCCCCAGCAACGGATTGAAGGCCTGGGCCAAACGCTGGCTGGCCTGGCGTGCCAGCTCGGCAGCGGGCTCGCTGCCCAGCAGGCGCGCGCCAAGTCCGGCGCCGTACCAGAAAATCAGGCTGCGGTGATGGGTGTCGCTGTCGAGCTTGTCGGCCAGGCGCTGGCTGATCTGCTCGGCCTGTTGCCGGTCCTGGTCCGCGGCGCGGCAATAGGCGCGCAGCCACCACAGGCCGGCCCAAAAACCGCCCAGCCAGGAACCGCCAGCGGAGACTTTCCAGGGCTGGTCGAGGCCCCGGCAATACAACGGGAAGCCCTCGCCACAGGCGGCGTCGATCAGCTCCAGGCGCGCCAGCAACTGGTCGATGGCGCGCTGCACTTCCGCCGATTGCAGCGGCGCCTGGGTGCGGCTCAAGGCGTTCATTCGACAGCCCTCAGCAGCGGCTTGGCCGCCACTACCGGTGCACGCCGATGGCGTTGCCGGGCGCGGTACAGCAGCAGGCTCAGTACGCCGCCGAGCAGCAGCACCCCAATCAGCGCCAGCCAGGCATCGGCGAAGCCCAGGGACCCGCGTAACAGTTGCCCGAACAACACCGGGCCCAGGGCGAAACCGCCAAAGAAGCCCACCGAGAGCATGCCTGCCGCCGGGGCCGGGCTGCCGAAACCCGGGTCGCGCAACACCATGCTCATGGCGATGGCATTGGTCGCCACCGCCGTCAGGCCCATGCCCAGGGCGCCGGCCCACAGCAACCAGTGGCGCTCCGGGGTGGCCAGGGAGGTCAGCCACAACGCCACCCCCGACAGCAGCAACAGCGCGAGCAATAACCAGGACTCATCGGCCATGCGCGCGCCCAGCGGGGTCAGGCAGGTGCGGGCGACGATGCCCATCACCCCGAAGCTGGCGATCAAGCCGCCGATCAGGCCCGGGCTCATGCCCTGGCGGGTGGCGAACACCCCGAGAAAGGTCACGAACGACGACAGCACGATGCCCACGCACAGCTGCACGCTCATCAGCAGCGCCAGGCGTCCATTGGGCCGGTGCAGGGCCAGGCTCATGGGCTTGGCCTGGTGCGTACGCGGGGCCACGCGCGGTCCCAGGACCGCCAGGAGCAAGGCCGGCACCAGCATGGTGGCCAGGGCCCCACGCCAGCCCAGGCCCAAGGCCAGGCCCGGTAGCAGCAGGCCGGCGAACAGCGCCGAAACCTGGACCCCGGATTGCTTCAGGCCGACCACCGAGGCCTTGTCCCGGGGGGCGACACGCTCGGCGATCAACAGGTTGGTCGCCGGGTTGGCCAGGGCCTGGGCAATGCCGCAGACCGCCAGCGCCAGGACCACCCCGGCAAATCCCGGCAGGCTCGCCAGCAACGCATAGGCACCGGCCGTGGCCCAGAACAGCCAGGCCAGGGCACGCCGGGTACCCAGGCGATTGACCAGCGGCCCGGCCCACAGCGACAGCAGCGCGGCAAAACCAAAGGCACTCATGATCAGCCAGCCGAGCCAGTGGGTCGGCACGCCGAGGTCGGCCACCAGCAAAGGGCCCAGGGTGCCGACGGCGTAGAAGATCAGCATCGGCAGGGCCATGGCGGCGGTCAGTACCAGCCGCAACCCACCGCCGCGCGCCGTATTGCCCTCGCTCATCGTGGGACTCCCGCCGGCCGTGATGGCCAGTCGAAATCCAGCCCCGCCTCGCCGCAGTTGTCCAGCAGTTGCCGGCCCACGGCGCTGATCAGGGCGTCGTCGGTGCCGTCGAGGATATGGGTGGTGCGCGCAGTGCGGTAAATGCCCGACAGCGGCGACAGCTCACTCAGGCCCTCGGCGCCCATGATCTGGATCGCCGAGTCGGCCGCCATGCTCAGAGCCTGGGAAGACGCAACCTTGGCGATATTGACTTCGACGCTGTTGGCCACCCCGGCATCGTATTTATCGGCGGCGTCCTGCAACAGCGCACGGGCGCTGGCGATGGCCTGGTAGACCCGGAACACCCGCTGCCGCGCCAGTTGCTTGTCCCCCAGCCGCGCCTGCTCGCCGCGCGGCGAATGGATGCGCGCGCACATCAGGTCGAAGCAGCGCTGGGCCAGGCCCAGCCAGTGCACCGAGCGCAGCACCCGCCCCAGGCGCAAGCGCTCCTGCATCAGCGCCAGGCCCTGCCCCGCCTGCCCCAGCACATGGCTGGGGGGCAGCTTGACCTGATCGAAGAGCAACTCGCCCTGGCCGCAAAACCGCCCGAGGATCGACAGCGGCCGCACCACGCCAAACCCCGGCGCATCGCTGGGCACCAGCAACATCGACAGTGCCCCTTCCAGCGGCCCCTCGGCGGTGCGCGCGATCACCGTGACCAGCGCTGCACGCTCGGCGCGGCAGATAAACCACTTGCGTCCGCTCAGCAGCCAATGACCGTCGACCCACTGCGCGCGGCTGCTCATGGTCGCCGGGATCGAACCAATGCTGTCGGGCTCGGACATGCCGTAGCTGGACACCATCGACCCCGCCGCCAGGGGCGCGAGAAAGCGCCGGCGGATGTCTTCGCTGGCATGCCGGGTGAGCATGTGCAGGTCCAGGGTCGCGTCGTCGCCGAAGATCGCCGGAGCGTATTCCGAGCGCCCTTCCTGCTCGGCCACCGCCAGGTAGCTGCGCAGGCTGCTGACCCGTCCGCCCAGGGCCTGGGGGTAGAAGCTGCCCCACAACCCGGCGGCCCGGGCCGCGGCGCTCAGCTCGGCCATGCGCCGCGCCGCCTGGCGCGGCTCACCGGCCAGTTCGGCTTCATGGGGCAGAATCCGCTCATCGACAAACTGCCGGACCTGCCGCGCCAGTTCGGCGCTGTCCTGGGGGGCGGCGACCGCCAGTGCACTCAACATGCGATGCCCGCCCCGCTTTCGAGAAACGCCACTTCGGCGGCCAGGGATTTCTTGTCGATCTTGCCCGCCGGGGTCAGCGGCAGTTGACGGTAGAAGCGCAGGTATTCCGGCAGTTTGTTGACCTCCAGCCCCTGCTCGCGCAGGTAATCGGTCAGCTCCGTCAGGGAGAAACGCGGCGCACCGTCGCGCAGGGTCACGCAGATGCACACGCGCTGGCCCAGGTCCGGATCGGGCACCGGGACGCAGGCCACGCTGACCACATCCGGGTGGCCGGTGGCCAGGGTTTCGATCTGCACCGGGCTGATATTGGCCCCGCCACGGATGATGATGTCCTTCTTGCGCCCGGACAGAATCAGGTAGCCATCGGCGTCGATGTAACCCAGGTCGCCGGTGTTGACCCAGCCTTCGGCGTCCCGGTATTGGGCGTCGAGCTCCGGGGCGTTGACGTACTGCATCGGGCTCAGCGGCCCCCGGGCCTTGATTTCGCCAATGCTGCCCTGGGGCAGTTCCTGGCCGTGTTCGTCGAAGATCTTGATCGCGCAGACCGCCGGGTTCGGCCGGCCGACGCTGTAGAACACCACGTCGAGGGCGTCGTCCAGGGTGTTATGGCAGTTCACCCCGTCCGCCGAGCCGTAGAGGCTGATAAAGCCGCAGCCGAAGGCCTCGACACAACGGCGCACGGTGACCTCGTCGATCAGCGACCCGCCGCAGATCAGGCCCAGCAGGCTCGACTTGTCGACCTCGGCCAGGCGCGCATCGGCGGCGATGCGCTGGAGCATGGTCGGCACCCCGAGGATATGGGTCGGCCGCAACTGCTCGATGGCCTCGATGGCCGCGCCGACGTCGAACTGCGACAGCAGCGCAATCGAACCGCCGAGCCAGGACAGGCTGCCAAAGGTCGCGGTGGAGCCGAATGACGATCCCAGCGGCACCAGGTACAGGCCACGGAAAGTCGCACCTTCGGGGTGGATGCGTTGCAGGAAACGGCCGCGACCGCCCACCAGCGCGTTGTGCGAATAAGCCACGAGCTTGGGTTCCGATTCGGTGCCGGACGACACCAGCAGGCGCACCGGGGAATTGGCACAGACCGTGGGCAATTGCGCGTCGCTCAGGGGCTCGGCCTTGAGCATCGACTCCAGGCTCAGCCAGCCGGCACGGGCCTCGCCCTCGACAATCAGCACCCGCAGCGACAACAGGGTCGGGCGCAGCGCTTCGATCACTTGGCACAGGTCGATCCCGGCGTACTCGGCGGGGACGATCACCGCCCGCGCATCGCAGCGGCGCACCAGGGCCTGGATATCCAGGCTGCCACGGCCCGGCGGGAATGGCGCGACCACCGCCCCCAGGGCAGCGGCGGCGAGGTCGATGGCGCAACTGCGCCAGCTGTTGGTCAGTTGGTAGGCCACCACATCACCGGCGACGATGCCCGATGCGCGCAGGCTGGCGGCCATGCGCAACGCCGCGTCATGCAGCTCGCCATAGCTGAGGGTGCCTTCGGCGCAGAGCACTGCGGGCTTGTGCGGCTCGCGCAGGGCGTGCTCGCGGAACAGTTGATACACCGAACGATTGGGGTAGGTGCCGTCGGATTCCCAGACACGGCGTACATCGGCGGGGACCAGATCAATAATGCCTGCGTTATTCATCGAAAACTCCAGTGAGCGTTGACCGAGGTATAGGAATTCACGCTTAAACACGTCTTCAATCGCCCGTCTTCAGCCAGCTGCGACAGGTCTTGTACGACCACGGAGGTCGGGATGTCGGCGTCGCCCAGCACCTGTTGCCAGGTAGCAGCGGATTGCGACGCCAGGGCACTGCGCAACGCCGCGTCCTGCCCTGGCGGGCCGGCGCTGAGGTCGCAGTCGAGCATTCGTGCCAGGCGCTGGAGCTGCTCCGGGGTCTGGCAGTCGATGGCCAGCAGCCCGTCCAGGGTCGGGTACAGGCCCTTGAGCACTGAGTCCGGCGCCGGTTCGGCCTGCAACAGCGGTTCGCACAACAGGTTGGCGGCGCCCAGCAGCGAGCTGTCGACGCGCACCGCCTGGCCACTGAGGGCACGCTGGAGCAAGGCGGCGGTGACGCCCTGGGCCGCGACCACGCCACCCAGCACATCGAGCACGGTGAACAGCGAACCGCCCGGGGTGGCCGAGGCCTGGCCGATGCACTCGCCTACCCCCGACCAGGCCTGGACCATGAAGTCGGTGCCCGGCAAGGGTTCGCCCGGACGGTCATGGCCCCAGCCACCGGCATAGGCGTACACCAGGCCCGGGTTGATCCGCGCCAGGTCGGCGCGGTCCAGGCCCAGCTCGGCGGCCTTGCCCGGCGCCCAGTTGTGCAGGAACACCGCGGCGTTGCGGACCCGCTCATACAACTCTTCACGGCCGGCCGCCGACTTGATGTCCAGCTCGCGCACCTGCTTGAGGCGGTTGAGCGCATCAAAGCGCACCGATACCCCATCGACACAGGGCGCCATGGAACGCAACGGGTCACCGCCAGGCAGTTCGATGCGCACCACCTCGGCCCCGAGCATGGCCAGCAAGTGGCCGGCCAGCGGGCCTTGAATCCGACGGCAGGATTCGATCACCGTCAGCCCGCTCAAGGGCAAGCCGTCCTGGGCCAGGGCCGGCCAGCCGGCGTCACTGCCAAGGCCGGCGCTGAAGGCCCAGGGGCCCTGGCTGCGCTGGCGTGACAGATCGGTATCGGTGGCGCGCTGTTGCAGGCTGCGCAACGGGCATACGGCCATGCCGCTCAAGGCGCACAAGGCCTCGATGCGGGCCATCGACAAGCGCGACAGCGCCTGGCGAAACGCCGGCGGCATAGGCGCGATGGCCTTGGCATAGCGCAGCAGAAAAGCCTTCCAGCCCTGCCCCGCCAGCTCGCCGTCGATGCCCACGGCGGACCAGAAGCGGCGCCAGGGTTCGGCGTCGAGGGTTTCCAGTTCGAAGTGCAGGCCGTCGGCCGAGACAAAGGGCGGGCGATTCTTGGCGCAGGTGGCGCCCGGCAGCAGGTGCTCGGCCTCGGCGCCGGCCGTGGCACCCGCCAGGTATTGGCCGATGCCCAGCACCCCGGCCGCCGCCATCGAGCTGTGCACCTCACGCCACTCACCACCGCGCAACTGGCCCAGGGCGGCGGCGAAGGCACCTTGCAAGGCCAGGCTGGCGCTGAGGTTGGCCACATAGTCCAGCCCCAGCCCCTGGGCCTTGCCACTGGCCCGACCGTGCACTGACATCAAGCCGCAGGCGGCCTGCAGCGTATGTTCACTGAACGCCTGGGAGCGGCCATCAGGCCAGGCGTGAACCAGGGCCTGCACCGGTTGCAGGTCAGGATGGCGCAAGGTGAAACCCAACCCCTGCTGCGCCGGATCGGCATGGATGATGCGCGGCGCAAGGCCCAGCGCCGTCGCTTGATAGCGCAGTGACGCTGCCAGCGGGGCGAACCCGGTGGCCGATGGAGCAAAGCCGCCGCTGAGGGTACAGCCCTGTAAGAGAGGAGACATAAGACAGACGCCAGAGTGATTGCATGCCACTGCGCGATGGCCTCGGGTGAGGTACGCCGCGCAGGCCCGGAGGGTTCGGCGTACCTCAGCCGCCGGCCACGGCCGGGAGGATGGTGATGGCGTCGCCCGGCTTGAGCGCGGTGGCCAGGTTGTCGGCAAAACGGATGTCATCGTCGTTGACGTAGATGTTGACGAAACGGTGCACCTGGCCATCGCCGATCAGGCGTTCCTTGACCCCTGGATAGTCCCGTTCCAAGTGCTCGATAACTTCCAGAACAGTAGTGCCTTGAACTTCGACACGCTTTTTATCGTGGGTAAAAGTGCGCAACAAAGTGGGCACGTTGACGGAAATCGACATACAGAACTCCCCGAGCTTTATACAGCCCGTTATTAATAAGTTGATCGTTAGTTAAAGTTGGCCAGTCGTGGATTTAGCGAACGATATAAATACTTTCTTCAGTCACTTTGTTATCGATTATTCGAAAACTGCGGATCGGCGCTTCAGTGTCCGCCAGGGTTGAAACAATCACGTAGTGCACGCTCGGGTCGCCGGCGTAACGCACATCGTCGGCACTCGGATACGCCACGCTGGCGGTGTGCGAGTGGTAGATCACCCGGCATTCCTCGTCGCGCTCATCCAGCTCGCGCCAGACCCGCAGCTGCTGCCTCGGGTCGAAGCTGAAGAAGGTCGGCGAACGCGAGGCGTTGTCCATGGCGATCAGGCGTTCGGCGGTTTTCTCCCCCAGCGGCGCGGCGATGATGCCGCAGGTTTCCAGGGGGTGATCTCGCCGCGCCTGCTCCAGCATGGCCTCCAGCAGACCGGCACGAAGACTCAACATCTCGGCTCCCCAGTCCCGGCTCAGTAGGACGGCAACGATGGCTCGACATCACGCACCCAGGCCAGCACCCCGCCGTCCAGGTTGCGCACGTTGCTGAACCCACGCTGCTGCAATTCCAGCAACACCGCCTTGGAGCGAACCCCGGACTTGCAGTGCAGCACCAGGTTGGCGTGCTTGCCGAAGCGCGTCTCGATCAGCTCGGCGAGCTTGGGGCCCTTGGGCAGATGCTGGGCGCCCTGGATCCGCACGATGTCCCACTCGGTGCGTTCACGCACATCGATCAACAGCACATCCTGGCCGCTTTCGCGCAGTTGGTGCAGCTCGCGGGCGCTGATCGAAGGGATGTCCGAAGGCTGCACGCCGACCGGCGCGGTCAGGCCGCAAAAGGCCTGGTAGTCGCTCAGGGCCTCGATGGGGCGGCGGTTGGGCAAGCGTCGCAGGGGCATTTGCCGGTAGGACATTTCCAGGGCGTCGTAGACCATCAGGCGGCCGAGCAGGCTCTCGCCAATGCCGGTGATCAGCTTGATCGCCTCGGTGGCCATGATCGCGCCGATGGAGGCGCAGAGAATCCCCAGCACCCCGCCTTCGGAGCACGAAGGCGCGAGTTCCGGCGGTGGCGGCTCGGGGTACAGGTCGCGGTAGTTGAGGCCGACGCCGCCCGGGGCGTTTTCCCAGAACACCGAGGCCTGGCCTTCGAAGCGGAAGATCGAGCCCCAGACATAGGGCCGATTGGCCAGGACGCAGGCGTCGTTGACCAGGTAGCGGGTGGCGAAGTTGTCGGTGCCGTCGAGGATCAGGTCGTACTGGCTGAACAGCTCGACCGCGCTTTCCGGCTCCAGGCGCTGGTCGTAGACCTGGACCTGGACATGGGGGTTGAGATCGTGGATCGCGGCGGCCGCACTGTCGACCTTGAGCTGGCCAACCGTGGCCACCCGGTGGATCACCTGGCGTTGCAGGTTGGACTCGTCCACCCGGTCGAAATCGATGATGCCCAGGGTGCCGATACCGGCCGCGGCCAGGTACAACAACGCGGGCGAACCCAGGCCGCCGGCACCAATCACCAGCACTTTGCTGCTCTTGAGCCGACGCTGGCCATCAAGGCCGACATCAGGGATCAGCAAGTGGCGGCTATAACGGGTTATTTCTTCGTTACTTAAGTTCGCTGTAGGTTCTACAAGTGCAGGAAGTTTCATAAGTAATACCTGTTTATGAATGCAATCGATTCTCAACTAGCAACTTGGATTAAGCAATTCAACCACCGGCGTTTTTCATATTCGAAGGGGACGAATTCGTATTCAATCGAACATCGGGCGCAACTTTCCGGCCGGTGCCCGGCCCTCTTCCGAGGGCCGGCCGCCTCCGCGATTAATCAGGCGAGAAAGGTCGACATGTCCTTGCACACGGCACTGAAGGCTTCGACAAAATGCCGCGCCTCGGCGTCGTTGAGCACCAGCGGCGGCTGGATGCGCATCACCCGGTTGTTGTTGGCGGTGACGAAGGTCAGCACCCCATGCTCGCGGGACAGCTTGCTGACAAAGCGCAGCACGAACATCTCCTCGAAGTTCTTCTCGACCTCGCTGATGGCTTCCTCGATATGCCGCTTGGCCTTGCCCGAGAGCATGCGGTAGGTGCCCGCCGCGTTGCCCGGGATCCGGCTGGCAAACTCGCGGACAAAGGCCTCGACCCCACCGGCGAAGCTGTATTGGAACTCGATGGCGATCATCAGCCCCACGCCGCGCACCTCGCGGATAAACGGGTAGCCGCTGACCGCCTCGCGCAGGGCCTCCTTGAGCTGGCCGCCGACCCGGGCGGCATTGCCGGCCAAGTCCTGGTCGGCGATCACGTCCAGGGTGGCCAGGGCCGAGGCCGAGGCGAAGTTGCCGCCGCCGAAGGTCGAGGTGTGCAAGGCAAAGGTGTCGATGCTGCCGTAGGCGCGGTCCCAGAGCTGGGCGCTGGACAGCGTGGCGCCAATGGGCACGGCGCCGCCGGACAAGGATTTGGAGAGCACCATGATGTCCGGCACCACCTGTTCCCACTCACAGGCGAACAGCTTGCCGGTGCGGCCGAGGCCGGTCTGGATCTCGTCGAGAATCATCAGGCAATCGTGGGCATCGCACAGCGCACGCACCTGCTTCAGGTAGCCTGGCGGCGGCAGGATCACCCCGCCCTCGCCCTGGATCGGCTCCAGGATAAAGGCCCCGACATCGCCCTGGCCCAAGGCGGCTTCCAGTGCATCGAGGTCGCCGAAGGGGATCGAATCGCAGCGCGACAGCAGCGGCTTGAACGGGTCGCGGTGCTTGTAGCGACCCGTCACCGACAGCGCGCCCAGGGTCTTGCCGTGGTAGCCGTTGTCGCAGTACAGCACCCGCGGCCGTTGCATCGCGGCCATGGCCAATTTCAATGCGGCCTCGATCGCCTCGGTGCCGGAGTTGCTGAAGAACACCCGCTCCAGATTGCCCGGCGCCAATTCGCTCAGGCGCTGTGCCAGAAGGCTGGTCTGCAGCGGCACCGAGACGTACTGGACGAAGGTCGGGTGCTGCTGTTGCAGGTAGTCCTGCAACGCCTGGTTGACCCGGGGGTGGTTGTGCCCGGTGTTCAGGCAGCCGTAGCCGGCGACGAAATCCAGGTAGCGCCCGCCGTCCAGATCAGTTAGCCAGCAACCGCTGCCATGGGTGAACACGCGCTCGATATGGTTGAACTGGTAGAACTCGCGCAGCACCGGGTTGATGTGCTCGCCAAAGCAACGCAGGGCTTCGGCGCGCAGGGCCGCCGGCTGATCGATGGGGGTGGCCGCCACGCTGCGGCGATGGAAACGGCGCAGGGCCTGGAAGTCTTCCTCGCGCAGGCGCTCGCCATAGGAGGCCATGGGCGACGGCGAAAAACCGTGCAGCTCGGCGATGCGGCCGATTTCCAGGACCCGTTCCTCGGGCAGTTCGCGGCCAATGGAGAACGCTTCGGCTCGGCCTTCCAGGGCCAGCACCAGGGTTTCCGCCAGGCAGCCGTTGAGGAACTTCTTGGGTGCCAGGCCCAGGGTCTCGGTGCCGAAACGCAGGGCTTCACTGGCCGACACCAGGCCGCCGTCGATGATCAGGATGTCCTTGCGGTCGTGCCGGTACGGCAGCACATCGCGGGGCAGCGCGGCGTCCACCACCACCGAGCCCGGGGCCAGGCGGTACGGGTCGATGACCCCGCCACTGGAGGTGGCGGCGACGTAGAAACGCAGCTCGTGGTAGCAGCTGTCGATGTCCGAGGTCAGGTGCACCTGGCCGTGCATTTCTGCCGGCAGGTAGGCCAGGCTTTCACGTCCCTGCTCGGCGCTGCCCCGGTGCACCAGGCGCAGGCGGCAGCCGTCGCGGGCCAGGAGCTTGGCGATCACCAGGGCAATCGAACCCGGGTAACCGACCACCGCCACCTCAGCCTCGTCCGGCGCCACTTCCAGGCGCGCCATGGCCTCCAGCACGTTCTTGTAGGCAGCATAGGCGGTCAGGGAGTTGCCGGTGGTCACCGCCACGCCGCTGCGGTCCAGGGTCTGCAAGCCACGGTTGCCGACAATCGCGGTAAAGCCCCCCAGGCCCACCAGTTGCGCGCCCTGCTGTTGCAGGCTGTGCACGCCTTCGAGCACCCGGCCGGCAATGGTGCGCGGCTGGCTGAGCATCTGCTCGGCGGTCAGTGGCAGGTAATGCAGGATGCCTTCGCAGGTGGCGCCGGTGGCACTGACGATGCGCCCGAAATCGGCGAACGGCACCAGGTTGCGCGGCTGCCACAGGTGAGGCTGATAGCCGCGATCCTGCTCGGCCAGGGTGCGGTCCAGCAGATCAATGATCTTGACCTGGCGTTGCAGGGCAATGGAGGTCGGGTGAGCGATAAAACCGAATTTCATGGTGGGTTGTCCTTGGTGCTGACTCATTGACGGTTCCAGGCGGTTTCGGAGACCAGGCTCAAGCCGTCGCCTTCCGAGTTATGGGCCAGCAACACGTCGAAAATATTCAATTGGCCGGGGCGCGTCAGGGCGCTGCGCAGGGCTGCTTCGTCGAAACGCACCAGGCGCTCGCGGTGCACGCTGATGGCACCAACCTGCTGCAGCGGCGCGGCCTGGAGCGCGCGGTGGGTGATGGTCACTTGCTGCGCGCCGTTGTGGGCATAGCGCTTGTCGAGGTAGGTCTGGATCAGCGAGAGCATGCCGTTGGTGAGGTAGAACAGGCTGACGTTGCGTGCGCTGGCCGTCGGGTCCCGAGACAGACCTTCGGCCAGGCGCGTCTCGATGTCCGGCACCAGGGCCCGGGCGCCGTCACCGACAAAGGCCAGCACATTGCGCTCGCCGGTGATGGCGATATAGGGCAAGGCCATCAACCCGTCGCCCATCAGCGCGCGGCCATACCAGCCGGAGAACCCGGGGTCGGTGCGCGGCACGTTGCGTACCGCGGAGATCCCGCAGCGGCCGACGTCGTAGACCCCGGTGTAGCGATAGCCCTGCTGCTCGATCAGCTCGCGCACCAGTTGCCCCAGGCGCTGGAAGAAGTAGTTGGAGGTCATCGGCAGGGTTTCGATGTGGTCGGCCGCCACGCTCTCGCTGCTGCGGGCCATGGCCTGCAACTTGTCGCGGCGCAGCTGGAGAATCTGTGGCTCGACCTGCAGGCCGCTCTCGATATGGTCGAGGAACACATCCAACGGCACATCCAGGGCCAGGTCGGTGAACGGCGACAGGTGACGCGGCTCATGATTGACCTGGACCACCCGCAACTGGCGCTTGAGCTTGCCCTCGGAAAACGGCGTGGAGGCCTGGTCGACCTTGCCCTTGAGGAAAAACACGCAGTGCTCCTGGGGCCCGTTGAGTTCGTGCTCGGTGTGCACGAAGCGATACACCCGGCGACTGAAGCCATACAGCGACAGCGGCCCCAGGTACTCGGCCACCGGCCGGCCCTGGTGATAGGGGCCAATGCTGCCGGGCTGGGTGATGCTGTCGGCCAGGCCGATGGCGCCGCGTTCGGCCAGGGCATGCACGCGCAGGCGTTGTTCGGCGCTGAGCTTGCCGCACTGCCAGAGCAGGTGCAGCGGCTGGTGGTTGATCAGGTCCAGGGCCTGGTCCAGGGCCGCACGCTGGCCAGGCTCGAGAACCCGGGCCAGGGCCGCCGCGGGCTCCGGCAGGCGCACATCCAACGGCACCTGGGGCCGCGATTCGAGCACGCCCTGGGTGGCCAGGATAAACACCGGCTCGGCACGCTCGGCGAGCATGGCGAAGGCTTCTTCCAGGCGGGCGCCGATCTCCTCGACCTTGCGGATAAACACCTGGCGCAGGCCCCGCGCCTCGATCACCCGGCGCCCGTCGTTGTCCACGTCCTGGGTGCCCTGGAACGCGTACCACACGCTGTCCGGGCTGTCGGCGCAGATGATCAGGCCCGGCGCGCCCAGGCGCTTGAGGTTGGCCAGGGTGCCGCGAAACTCGTCGATCATCCCCGAGGTCACGGTGATCACATAGGCCCGGCCAAACAGCTGCCAGCCGGCCATGGCACTCACGGCCAGGCTGTGTTCGTTGCACCCGCCCAGGCAACGGATGCCGCTGCCGGCGACGTTG
This sequence comes from Pseudomonas sp. MF09150, assembly GCF_059862355.1. Lineage (NCBI taxonomy): Bacteria > Pseudomonadati > Pseudomonadota > Gammaproteobacteria > Pseudomonadales > Pseudomonadaceae > Pseudomonas > Pseudomonas sp. MF09150. Next base: position 1,161,372 of record NZ_JCBCUS010000001.1, read on the forward strand.
TCCTGCATCGACTGGATCAGCCCGGCGACCATGGAGCCGGTGTAGGAATGAAAGTCCCAGAGCTCCTGCCAGCGGCTGCGCATAAAGCGCGTGACCTCAGTGGCCAGGCTGACCGAGAGCAAGGGGCCGCTGATGGAGCGCGCCAGCAGCCGGTTGAAGTGGGCGTGCTCCAGGTGATCGAGGACGATCCGCAGCAGGTCGGCGCGGCGCGCTGCACGGTCCTCCCCCGCCACCCGCAGATGACGGTTGCCGCCAATGCGGTTCATCCACCCCGGCAGCGCCGGCAAGGCGCAATACAACAGCGCCGAATGGGGTGACAGGCGCGATTCGGGCGCGGCTTCGATCAGCTCGTCGAAGGGGTCCTCGGCACCGGCCTCGGCCTGGTGCCCGAGGTCGAGAATGAACAGCTCGTTGGACAGCGGCGGATTCTGGCAGCGCAAGTGCTCTTGTGCCGCCCGTGGCGAGTCGAAGGTCAGCAGCCACAGATCGGGCAAGGCCGCGCTGTTCGCCGGGTTGCCTTGCAGATAGCGCCGGGCCTGGACCATCAGGGTTTCCAGCACCGCCTCACTGTGGGGACGGGGCCCGAGGGCACGGTGCATGGCTTCGCAATCGGCACTGGCCAGCGGCCAATCCGCGGCGTTGGCCGGTGGCTGCAAGCCGGCCTGCAACTGCTCGATGACAAATGCCACGTCTTCGATCAGAGGCTGAGCCTGGGTAATCAGACAGATACCTAAAGTAGCCTTCATGGACTCATCCCTATTAAGTCGAACTTACGCTTGAGAACCTGTCCACGAGTTGCTGCGCTTAGCCCATGCGGCGTTGAAAATGGCTTCGAAAATGCTCATTTAGAGGTCTAAACTCCGCTTCCTCAGCCATTTTTGCCTTGCCTGAACGTCACTCGCTAAATCGTCAACAGGTTCCGAGTGGCTGACGGGGGTGGCTCAAGCCCCGTCAGCCGGAACCCGGTGGGGCGCCGACTGCCTTGTCGGGTTGCCCATACACCCCGGCCGTGGCCTGGGTAATCGAATGCCGTGCGGCCAGTGCCAGGCCGCATACGCCGACCATCGCCAGCGACAGGCCGGCGAGCATGCCCAGCGCGCCGCTGCGGTCGAGCAAGACCCCGGCACCGATCGGCACCAGCAGCCGGGTCAGCACAAACAGGCTGGCCTGCAGGCCGTAGTCGGCGGCCTGGCGGTTCTGACGCGAGAAAAACATCATCAAGCCGAAGACCAGGGTCGACACTGCACCCATGGCGCAGGCCAGCAAAAACGCGGCGAACACCAGCCACGGCAACGAGGCCTGGAGACCAAGCGCGGCGGTCAGGACCAGCAACGCGCCCAGGGCGAAGACCATGAACCAGGGGATCGCCCGGCCCGGGCCCAGACGTCGCACCAGGCGCCCGCCCAGCAGGCTGGCCAGGGCCCCGACCACGCCGCCGCCGATCCCGGCGACCCACGCCACCTGCTGCACCGGCATGCCCTGGTCGAGCAGCAGCGGCTTGAGGTACAGCCAGGCGGCGCCGACAAAGGGAAAGCTGCTGAGCAGGACCCAGGTCCAGAGCCGGGCCCCCGGCTGGCTGAAGTAACCCGACCAGTCCGTCAGCGAGGGCCGCGCCGGCTGCAGCTGATCGGCGTCGCTGGCGCTTTCGCGCAGCAGGCCCAGGGGCAGCAGCGCCAGCAGCAGACCGCCGGCCATCAACAGGAACGGCGCCTGCCATCCCCAGCGGTTCTGCACCAGCAGCATCACCCCGGCGCCGACAATGGCCCCCAGGAACAGCGCCGCCGAACGGATGCCACCGGCACGGATCTGCTGCGCCTGGGGCAGCAACTTGATCGCCAGGGCATTCACCGGAATATCGGCCCAGGTCGCCAGGACCCCGGCCACGAACGCCAGGCCGAACAGGTACAGGCGATGGGTATTGATCGCCTGCTGGCTGACCACCACCAGCAACAGCGCCAGCAACAGGCACAACACCCAGGCCCAGGCCCGGTAGTGGCCGCGTACCGAGCGATAGCGCTGCACGGGCAGCGCCAGCAGGAACTTGAACACCGCCGGCAGGCCGGCCAGCTGGAACAGGCCGATATCGGTGCCCGACCAGCCGTGCTCGCGCATCACCAGCGGCAGCCCCAGCAGCAGGTAGATGCTGGGCACCGCGAGCACGAAGTTGAGCCAACCGAACATCAGTTGCAGGCGCCAGGCGCGAGCAGTCGACAGCGGGCTCATGACGGACTCCGGCGCGCCACCTGGACCGCCACCGGGGCCACGGCAAACGCCACTTCGGCATGACTGTCGATGGCCTCGAAGCCGGCCTGTCCCAGGGCTTCAACCAGACCGCCGGCGGGGGTCAGTTGGCGCCCGAGCATCTGCATCGACAGGTAGTAAGGCATGACCCGACGCGCCTGTTGCGGGTCCTCGGGGATCTCGGCATGGGCACTGACCAGCACCCCGCCGGGGCGCAAGGCGGCGTGGATTTTTTTCAGGGTGGCCGCCAGGTCCGGCACGAAATGCAGCACCGAGGAACACCAGATCAGGTCGTAGCCCTCGCCGATCGGGTCGCTCGCCAGGTCGCCGCCACGCACCGTCAGCCGCTGCTCCAGGCCGGCCAGGCGAATGTTGTCGGCGGCCACGCTGACGGTCTGGGCAAAGTCGAACACCTCGCCACACAGCAGCGGGTTGTCGCGGGCCAGGGCTATCGCCACCAGCCCCGGGCCACCGCCCAGGTCGAGCATGCGCCGGGCCCCGGGGAACTCCGGAATCTGCGCCATCAGGCGCAACGCCAGGTCGACGGTGACCGCGCGCTGCTCCTGGGCGATCTGCAGGCGGGCGGCGCTGGTCCAGTTGTCGATGGTGGTCGCCACGTCCGGCGCCTGGCCACTGGGACGGCCGGCCCGGACCTGATCCCCAAGCTGCCCGGCAAAATGCCGCAACCCGCGCAGGCGAAAGCTCCAGGCATCGCCGCAGTAGTCCGGCGCCTCGGGCCGCAGGTAATCGCTGGCCACCGAGGTGTTGTGGTATTGCGGCGGCTGGCTGTCATCGCGGCTCAGCAGTTCCATGCTCCACAGCGTGTCGAGCCAGTAACCGGTGTTGGCCGGGTCCAGTTGCAGCTGGCGGGCGATCGACTGCGCAGAGGCCGGCAGGTGCAGCAGGTTGAACAGCTTCCACTCCAGGGCGATGCGCAGGGCATCGGCGCGCACGGCGGCCAATGTCAGGTCCCAATAAGGTTGCAGCGGGTGCGGGGTTGCCAGGTTGACGCCATTCATAATTCGCAGCTCACAGTTCATAGCTCACACGCAGGCCGATTTCCCGGGGCGGGCTGTAGACCCGCGCGGTGCCGTTCAAATAGCCGACCGCGTCGTAACGCTTGTCGGCGGCGTTTTTTACATAGGCGCTGATGCCGTAGTGGCTGAAGTCGTACCCGGCGTTCAGGTCGATCAGGCCGTAGCCGCCACGGCTGTATTGGTTGGCCGAGTCGAGGTAGGTCTTGCCCACGGCGCTCACGCCGCCCTGGGCCCACCAGCCCTGGGGCGCGTCGTAGCGCAGGCTGAGGTGGCCGGTCAGGTCCGGGGCGTAGGGGTTGCGATTGCCCTGGTAGTCGTTGCTGCCCTCGCGAAAGCTCTGGAAGCGGGTGCGGTTCAGGCCCACGGCGCTGACCAGCCGCCAGTTGTCGGCGAGCAGGTATTCGGCTTCCAGGTCCAGGCCGGTGGAGCGCGCCGAGGCGGCGTTGGTGATGTACACCACCCCCGGCTGGATCATTTGCTGCACCTGCATGTCGCGCACGTCCATCCAGTACAGCGCCGCCGAGTAGCGCAGGCGCTTGTCGTCCATCCAGCCCTTGGCGCCGACCTCGTAGGTCTTGACCTTTTCCGGGTCATAGCCCGGGTAGTTGGCGGCACTGGAAAACGCGTTGAAGCCGCCGGCGCGAAAGCCCTCGGAGTAGCTGCCATAGAGGTAGGCATCAGGCTGCCATTCGTATTGCAGCGCCGCCTTGGGGGTCAGGCGCTGCCATTGATCGCTCTGACGGCTGCCGATGGCCGGGTCGATATGCACCTTGTCCTGCTCGGCACGGGCACCCAGGGTCAGGGTCCAGCGCTCGGCCAGGGGCATCACCCACTGGCCGAACAACGCCGTGGTATTGCCCCCCAGTTGCACATCGGTCCGGGTCAGGCGCAGGGGCAGTTTCTGCTGGTACGACAGGTCGTGGTCATCGCGATCGGCGTAGGCCCCCAACAGCCACTGGCTGTCGCGCCACTGGCCTTCCAGGCGAAACTCCTGGGACAGGGTGTTCATGTGGTAGTCGCGACGCAGGTGAAACAGGTCGGCCGGCATGAAGTCGGTGTCTTGCTGGACCCGGTCGTAGAAGTCGTTGCGCGCAGTGATCGAGCGCAGCTTGAGCCCTGAGTCGAACTCATGCAGCACGTCCAGGGACAGGCTGCGTCCGCTGGAGTGGTTCCAGCTCGGGGTGCCGGAACGCACCTCGCGCCGCGAGGCATTGACCGCGCCCCATAACGAAGCACCGTCGCGATAGTCCTGGCGGCTGTAGCGCAGGTTGACGTCGGTGTTCAGGCTCGGGGTCCAGCGCAGCACCATGCGTGCACTGTGGCGCTCGCGGTCATCGGCCTGGCCGCCCCGGTAACCGTCGTCGATAAAACCGTCCTGCTCCAGCCATTGCCCGGACACCCCGGCGTACAAGGTATCGGGCACCAGCGCGGTGCTGGCGTCGGCGCTCAGGGTGCGCTGGTCGCGGCTGCCGGTGCCGGCCTCGATCCGCGCGTAGGGTTCGGCGTCGGGCTGGCGGGTGCGGATACTCAGCACCCCGGCCTCGGCGTTGCGCCCATAAAGAGTGGACTGCGGGCCGCGCAGGATTTCCACCTGCTCCACCCCCAGCAGGTTGTGGTCGAAGCCCTGGCCCATCAGGGTCGGCACACCATCGACCAGCATCAGCATCGATGAGGAAAACGCCGTGGGGCTGGAGGTCAGGCCGCGCACCACCGGCAGGTTGGTGCCGGACTGGCCGAAAGGCTGAAAGGTGAATCCCGGGGTCACACGTGCCAGGCGTTCCAGGTCGTCGATGCCGCCCTTGCGCAAGTCTTCGGCGTTGAGCACCGAGAGGCTGGCCGGAACCTGTTCCTGGGTCTGTTCGATCTTGTTTGCGGTGACCCGAACCGGCGCCAGCTCGGTCTGTGCCGCCACACTGGCGACCCCACCCAGCCAGCAGCCGACCCACAGCGTATAACCGCCGGCTTTCAACACATGCTTGCTCATCGTGCTCCCCATCAATGAATCAGCGCCCGCTTCGTCCTGGCGATAGCAGTTGCCGTGGAAACATGCTATTCATTAATGCGAATGCTTATCATGTGTGTTCGTATGGATTCTGGATCAATCCATATGCGAGCCGGAGCCAACTCAAGGGAGGACAGCAAAAGTGGCGGCTTTACAAAGGATTTCCCAGTCGTATCGAGTCGCGTCAACGCACTCGCGGCTGGTCAGCAACGATGCCTGCGGCTGGATGCGCCATCAGTTGCCCCACGAACTGGGCGAATGCTATTCCGAACGTTTCTCCCTGGAGGACGACCTGATGGTGGTGCGTTCGCGCTACCGCCCCACCCGCAACCTGATCGAAGAAACCGTAAGCCCGCACAACCGCCACATGCTGGTGATCACCTACGGCATCCAGGGCGACTCCGGCTACAAGGGCGCCGACGGATCAGCCGTGGTGTTCCGCGCCGGCCACACCACCATCACCTCGTTCCAGTCGAGCCTCGGCGAGCGCTGCTACGAGGCGGGGGCCACGGTTTCGCAACTGCGCCTGTTGATCGGTGAACACACCCTGTGCAAGTACCTTGGCGAGCAGCGCACCCGGCAATTGCTGGGTAACGGCAACGTGCGCCAACTGGGCTTCGCCAAGACCTCGGCCACCAGCATCTGCCACGCCACGGCCCTGACGCGCTACCTCAACCAGGGGGCAAGCGACACCCTGGAGCTGCACATCCACACCCTCAGCCTGCTGTCCGAACAGCTCAAACTGCTGAGCCCGCCGAGCACGCCGGAAAACCTGCAATTTGCCGCCGCCGATATCGAGAAGCTGGAACGGGTGCGCGAGATCATGATCGAGCAGATGGACCAGCCGCTGACCATTCCCTACCTGTGCGCCGCGGTCGGGCTCAACGAGTTCAAGCTCAAGGAAGGCCTGCACCACCGCTTCAATTCCACCCCCCATCGCATGCTCCACGAGCTGCGCATGCGCAAGGCCTACACCCTGCTGGAAAGCGGCTGCCAGGTGGCGCAGGCGGCGTATCAGGTGGGCTACAAGTTCCCCAACAACTTCAGCGCGGCCTTTACCCGATTCTTCGGCAAGCCGCCCAAGTCGGTGTTCGGCAAGCGCCGCTGAGCGCAACGGCGCGGCAGGCGCCCGGAACGCCAGGGCAATCAGCCGCCGCTGCATAAAAAACTGGCCTGGCGCCGCGTTTGCGTTTATTCCTGGGTACCGCTCAGCGCGCCTCCGTACCCGGGCCTCCAGCATGATCGACAGCCAAACTCGCAACGCCCTCGACTCCCTGGCCCGGGTGATGGCCGGGCAATCCTTTGTGGTGCTCACCGGTGCTGGCATCAGCACCCCCTCGGGCATTCCCGACTACCGCGACAACGACGGTGTGCGCCGTGGACGCCAGCCGATGATGTACCAGGAATTCCTCGCCCGGGCCGAAGCCCGCCGCCGCTACTGGGCCCGCGCCATGCTCGGCTGGCCACGGGTGCGCCAGGCCCGGCCGAACGCCGCCCACTCGGCCCTGGCCACCCTCCAGGAGCGTGGGCAGATCGCCGGGCTGATCACCCAGAACGTCGACAGCCTGCACCACCAGGCCGGCAGCCCCCAGGCCATCGAACTGCATGGCAGCCTGCACCGGGTGCGGTGCCTGGACTGCGGGCAAAGCAGCGAGCGCCAGCTGATCCAGGAGGTGATGGAGCAGCAGAACCCCTACCTGGCCGGAGTCGATGCCATCCAGGCGCCGGATGGCGACACCCTGCTCGACCCGGCCTTCGAGTCGCGCTTCCAGGTGCCGCAATGCCCCCATTGCGCCGGCGAACGGCTGAAGCCGGATGTGGTGTTCTTTGGCGAAAACGTCGCCCCGGCCACCGCCGCTCAGGCCATGCAGGCAGTGCAACAGAGCGCGGGGTTGCTGGTGGTGGGGTCGTCGCTGATGGCCTACTCGGCGTATCGCCTGTGCCTGAATATCGTCGAGCAGCACAAGCCACTGATCGCCATCAACTTCGGCAGGACCCGTGCCGACGAGCTGTTGCAGATGAAGATCGCCACCCCTTGCGAGGTGTTGCTGCCGCTGCTGGTGGAGCGCCTGGCATAAGTGCCTGGTGACGCTCTGCTCAGTCAAGGTTGAACATGGCCTCGCCCAGGCGCGCAGCGCGCAAGGTATCGAACAGTGCCTGGGCCGCCGCCGACAACTCGTGCCCGGGTTTGGTCAGTATGCCAATCGCCCGCTCCACCACCGGGTCGCCGAGGGTGATGCAGTGCGCCCCCAGCTCGCGCATCTGCCCGGCGCACAAGGCCGGCACCGCACTCACCCCCAGGCCACTGGCGACCATGCGTCCCACGGTCGCCAACTGGTGGCTTTCAAATTCCACCGGCAACGGCATGCCCCGGGCGCGCAAGTGCTCTTCAAGCATGACCCGCACCGTGGACGGCCGCTGCAAGGTGATAAAGGGCTGCTGCAACAGGCTCTGCCAATCGATCTCGCTGCGCCGGGCCAGCTCCGAATCGCTGGGCACCACCGCGATAAAACGGTCGATATACAGCGGCGTGAACTCCAGGGACGAACTGTCTTGCGGTTCGAAGGCCACGCCCAACTCCACCTGGCGGTCGCGGACCATCTCCAGCACCTGCTCGTTGATCACGTCATTGACCGTGACATTGACCTTGGGATACCGGGCGCGAAACGCCTTGAGAATCGGCGGCAGCAGGTTGCCGGCAAACGATGGCATCGCCGCCAGGGTCACGCGCCCGCGCTGCAGGGTGAAGCGTTGGCGCAGGTCATCCTCGGCGTTATCCCAGTCGGCGATCAGGCGCCGGGCCAGGGGCACCAGGGCCTCGCCTTCCGGGGTCAGGGCCACGTTGCGCGTATTACGGGTGAACAACCGCCCCCCCAGCCCCTCCTCCAGGGCCTTGATGGTCAAGCTCAACGCCGACTGCGACAAATGCAGACGTTCACATGCCAGGGCAAAGCTCAGGCTGTGGGCAACAGCCAGAAAAGCCCGAATCTGTTTAACGGTCATCGGCAGCTCCAGAGGAGCAGCGGCAAGCTATAAGCTGCAGGCTGCAAGGGAAAAGCGGGATGTGAGTGGCTGTTGCTCGCAGCTTGCCGCGAGCAACTCGCCGCTTATTGTGCTGCTTTCTAAATCAATGACCCTTAAAAAACAACTTAACAAATCAATCCAGCGGCGCAACACTGCTTCCCCATACGGCTAGCCAGCCGCCGACAAATAACAAAAGAGGATGGTCCAATGGCAGGTTTCGACAAGCGCGTGGCGTCTTATGCAGAAGCCCTTGAAGGTCTGGAAGACGGCATGACCGTACTCGCCGGCGGCTTTGGCCTGTGCGGCATTCCGGAAAACCTGATCGCCGAGATCAAGCGTCGCGGCACCCGCGACCTGACGGTGGTTTCCAATAACTGCGGGGTCGACGGTTTCGGCCTCGGCGTGCTGCTTGAAGATCGGCAGATCAGCAAGGTCATCGCCTCCTACGTCGGCGAAAACGCCCTGTTCGAGAAGCAGCTGCTCAGCGGCGAAATCGAAGTGGTGCTCACCCCCCAAGGCACCCTGGCGGAAAAAATGCGCGCCGGCGGCGCCGGCATTCCGGCCTTCTTCACCGCCACCGGGGTGGGTACTCCGGTCGCCGACGGCAAGGAAACCCGTAAATTCAACGGCCGCCCCTATCTGATGGAAGAGTCCATCACCGGCGATTTCGCCATCGTCAAAGGCTGGAAGGCCGACCACTTCGGCAACGTCGTGTACCGCCACACGGCGCAGAACTTCAACCCGCTGGCGGCCACCGCCGGCAAGATCACCGTGGTCGAGGTCGAAGAGATCGTCGAACCGGGCGAGCTGGACCCGACGCAGATCCACACCCCTGGCATCTACGTCGACCGGGTCATCTGCGGCACGTTCGAGAAGCGCATCGAACAGCGCACCGTGCGCAAGTGAACCCACGCCTCCAGCCTCAAGAATAAAAGGACAACCCTCATGGCTCTTACCCGCGAACAAATGGCTCAACGCGTCGCCCGCGAAATGCAGGACGGCTACTACGTCAACCTCGGCATCGGCATTCCGACCCTGGTGGCCAACTACATCCCCGAAGGCATGGAAGTCATGCTGCAATCGGAAAACGGCCTGCTGGGCATGGGCGCCTTCCCCACCGAGGCCGAAGTCGACGCCGACATGATCAACGCCGGCAAACAGACGGTCACCGCCCGCACCGGCGCCTCGATCTTTTCTTCCGCCGAGTCGTTTGCGATGATCCGCGGCGGCCATATCGACCTCACCGTGCTGGGTGCCTTTGAAGTGGACGTCGAGGGCAACATCGCCTCGTGGATGATCCCCGGCAAACTGGTCAAGGGCATGGGCGGCGCCATGGACCTGGTGGCCGGTGCGGAGAACATCATCGTCACCATGACCCACGCCTCCAAGGACGGCGAGTCGAAACTGCTGGCCCGCTGCAGCCTGCCGCTGACCGGCGCCAAATGCATCAAACGCGTCCTGACGGACCTGGCCTACCTGGAAATCGAAAACGGCGCCTTTATCCTCAAGGAACGCGCGCCCGGGGTCAGCGTCGAGGAAATCGTCAGCAAGACCGCCGGCAAGCTGATCGTGCCGGACCATGTACCTGAAATGCAGTTCGCCTGAGGAGGATCAATTCCATGCAAGACGTCGTAATCGTTGCCGCCACCCGTACCGCCGTGGGCAGTTTCCAGGGCTCGCTGGCCAGTATCAGCGCCGTGGACCTGGGCGCCGCCGTCATCCGCCAGTTGCTGGCCCAGACCGGCCTCGACGGGGCCCAGGTCGATGAAGTGATCATGGGCCAGGTGCTCACCGCCGGCGCCGGCCAGAACCCGGCGCGCCAGGCCGCGATCAAGGCCGGCCTGCCCCACGCCGTACCGGCCATGACCCTGAACAAAGTCTGCGGTTCGGGCCTCAAGGCCCTGCACCTGGCAGCCCAGGCCATTCGCTGCGGCGATGCCGAGGTGATCATTGCCGGCGGCCAGGAAAACATGAGCCTGTCCAACTACGTGCTGCCCGGCGCCCGCACCGGCCTGCGCATGGGCCACAGCCAGATGATCGACACCATGATCAGCGACGGCCTGTGGGATGCCTTCAACGACTACCACATGGGCATCACCGCCGAGAACCTGGTGGACAAATACGCCATCAGCCGCGAAGCCCAGGACGCTTTCGCCGCCGCCTCCCAGCAAAAAGCCATCGCCGCCATCGAGGGCGGGCGTTTTGTCGATGAGATCACGCCGATTCTGATTCCCCAGCGCAAGGGCGACCCGGTGGCCTTCGCCACCGATGAACAACCCCGTGCTGGCACCACCGCCGAAGCCCTGGCCAAGCTCAAGCCGGCCTTCAAGAAAGACGGCTCGGTGACCGCCGGCAACGCTTCGTCGCTGAACGACGGTGCCGCGGCGGTCATCCTGATGAGCGCGGCCAAGGCCAAGGCCCTGGGCTTGCCGGTATTGGCAAAAATCGCCGCCTACGCCAACGCCGGTGTCGACCCGGCCATCATGGGCATCGGCCCGGTCTCGGCCACCCGCCGCTGCCTGGACAAAGCCGGCTGGACCCTGCAACAGCTGGACCTGATCGAAGCCAACGAAGCCTTCGCCGCCCAGGCCCTGGCCGTGGGCAAAGAGCTGGAGTGGGACCCGAGCAAGGTCAACGTCAACGGCGGCGCCATCGCCATCGGCCACCCGATCGGTGCGTCGGGCTGCCGAGTGCTGGTGACCCTGCTCCACGAAATGATCAAGCGCGACGCCAAAAAAGGCCTGGCCACCCTGTGCATCGGCGGCGGCCAAGGCGTAGCCCTGGCCATCGAACGCTAACCACCGCTGGCGAGGGGCTTCCCCCTCGCCACACTCCCTCTCCCCTCGCCACAATCCAACCGCTGCCGAGCCACGAGACTGCACTGACCTCGGCATTTCGGCTATTCAAAAAATGGGCTGCTGTCAGAGCGGAACTTAAAGCCGCAGCACCTGCTGCAATGGATATGTACACCAGGGCTTACGAGCGCTACGCACTCGAGCCGGAGCAAGCTCCCTCGCCACAAGGTGGTGTGAAACCCAGGGAGCCGCTGGCGAAAATAGGCAGCGCGATAGGCCAGGAAGTAATGAGTTGTTGCGTAGGGCCAGCGCAGCCTCGGCAGCGGCTACAGAGCGCGGCACCAGGCCGGCCGGAAGGCCGCCGTCTTGCCCTTGATTTTGATTTTGATCTGAAGCGCCCCGTTAAACCACGATGGCCGAACGCAGGCAGTGAGCCGTGGGCAACCCGGCAGGACGCCGGGTTAGCCGCACTGGGCCATGGATGGCCCATTGCGGCGGCCCACGGCTCAGTGCCGGAGCGAGGGCATGCCGAGCCTTGGCGAGGCACCGAGTGGTGGGGCAAGAGCGTTTTGCTTACTTTTGCGCTCCTCTCAAAAGTGAGCCGCCGTAAGGGCGGAACCATTACCCGCCACACCCGCAAAAATGGATATGTACACCAGGGTTAACGAGCGCTACGCACTCGAGCGGGAGCAAGCTCCCTCGCCACAAGGTGGTGTGAAACCCAGGGAGCCGCTGGCGAAAATAGGCAGCGCGATAGGCCAGGAAGTAATGAATTGTTGCGTAGGGCCAGCGCAGCCTCGGCAGCGGCTACAGAGCGCGGCACCAGGCCGGCCGGAAGGCCGCCGTCTTGCTCTTGATGTTGATCTGCAGCGCCCCGTTAAACCACGATGGCCGAACGCAGGCAGTGAGCCGTGGGCAACCCGGCAGGACGCCGGGTTAGCCGCGCTGGGCCAGGGATGGCCCATCGCGGCGGCCCACGGCTCAATGCCGGAGTGAGGGCATGCCGAGCCTAGGCGAGGTACCGAGTGGTGGGGCAAGAGCGTTTTGCTTACTTTTGCGCTCCTCTCAAAAGTGAGCCGCCGTAAGGGCGGAACCATTACCCGCCACACCCGCAAAAATGGATATGTACACCAAGGTTTACGAGCGCTACGCACTCGAGCGGGAGCAAGCTCCCTCGCCACAGGTGCTGTGAAACCCTGGGATACGCCGGGTAGAAGTGGGTTGTTGCATAGAGCCAGCGCAGCCTCGCAGGCTCGGCAGCGGCTACAGGGCTACAGGGCCTACAGCGGATTGCAGGTGTGCACAATCGCCTTCAACTGCTCATCCAGACGCACCGCCTCTTCCCGCAATGACTGGCAGAACCCCTCGACAAAACTCGACGACGGTCGATAGTCCGGGCGAATCAGCATCACCCGGTACGGAATCGACCACTGCAACGGACGAATCGCCAAACCCCGGCCGGCTTCGGCCATGGCGGTCAGCGGGTTGATGATCGCCACTCCCAGCTGCTCGCGAACCATGGCGCAGACTGACGCGGCATTGGTGGTTTCGATGACCACCCGACGGTCCACCGCGCCCTGGCGAAAACGCTCGTCGAGGGTCTGGCGGTAGATATCCAGGCCGGCCAGGTTGATGAAATCGACACCGCGAAAATCCTCCATCTGCAGCAGCGGCCTGGCCAGCAACGGGTGACCGTCAGGCAGCACGCACACCATGTCAGCGCAAAACAGCAACTCGCCCTGGGTGCCCCTTGGCACATGCTGGTTTTCGGTCAACCCCAGGTCGTGGCGCTGGGCGCTCAGGGACTCTTCCAGCAACGGCGATTCCTGGGCGCTGATATTCAGGCCGATGCCCGCGTGCTGGTGCTGGAAATGCTTGAACACCCGCGGCAGCAGAGTCTGGGAGAACAGCGGCAGGCAGGTGATGCTCAACTGGCCGTGTTCGAAACGGCGGATCGATTGCGCCACGCTGTTGATCCGCTCCAGGCCGACATAGGCCCGCTCCACCTCTTCCAGCAGCATCAGTGCCTGGGCCGTGGGCAGCAGGCGCCCGCCCTCGCGATCAAACAACTTGAGCCCGGACAGCGCTTCAAGCCGCGCCAGCTCGCGGCTGACCGTGGGTTGCGAAGTGAACAGCAGGCGCGCGGCACCGGTGACACTGCCGGCCTGCATGATGGCGCGGAACACTTCGATGTGTCGCAGGGACATGCCCATCGTGGTTCTCCGTTGAACAAAACCCATATCAAAACTGAATCGATGGACAAAGAATAGATATTTTATTGAATACACACAGCTCGGCATCATGCAGCTCTCTTTCATGCCGCAGATGAACCCGTCCATGCCGATCCCTTTCGCTTTCCCGCAACTGACCGCCGCCGCCCGCCAGTACGGCACCCCGCTGTGGTGCTACGACGCCGCGACGATCAAGGCGCGCATCGCCCAGCTGCAAGCCTTCGACGTGGTGCGCTATGCGCAGAAAGCCTCGTCCAACCTGAGCATCCTGCGCCTGATCCGCGAAGCCGGGGTCCAGGTCGACGCCGTGTCCCTGGGGGAAATCGAACGTGCCCTGCTGGCCGGCTTCAGCCCGGCAGGCGACCCGGCGGGGATCGTCTTTACCTGCGACCTGTTCGACCAGGCCACCTTGCAGCGGGTGGTCGAGCTCAAGATCGAGGTCAACGCCGGCTCCATCGACATGCTGTGCCAATTGGGCCAGCGCTCGCCCGAGCATCGGGTGTGGCTGCGGATCAACCCGGGCTTCGGCCACGGCCATAGCCGCAAGACCAACACCGGCGGCGAGAACAGCAAACACGGGATCTGGCACGAACAGATGGGTGAGGCCCTGGCGGTGATTCGCCAATACGGCCTGCACCTGGTGGGACTGCATATGCACATTGGTTCGGGGGTGGATTACGACCACCTGGAACAAGTGGGCGCGGCCATGGTGACGGCGGTGAAGTCCCTGGACCATGACATCGAGGCCTTTTCCATCGGCGGCGGTCTGTCCACGCCGTACCGTGCCGACGACGAGCCGGTGGACGTGCAACGCTACGCCAACGCCTGGCGCCAGGCCCGCGAGCAGATCGAAGCCTACCTCGGCCACGGCGTGCGCATGGAAATCGAGCCGGGACGTTTCCTGCTGGCCGAGTCGGGCTGCCTGGTGGCCGAGGTGCGTGCGGTGAAAACTGCCGGCAACCATCACTTCGTGCTGGCCGATACCGGCTTCAACGACCTGATGCGCCCGGCCATGTACGGCGCCTACCACGCCATGACCCTGCTCGACGGCAACGGCCAACCCCTGGAGCGTCCGCTGCAACCCACAGTGGTCGGCGGGCCGTTGTGCGAGTCCGGCGATATCTTCACCCAGGACGACGAAGCCCTGACCCCCCACCTGCTGCCCCGGGCCGAAGTCGGCGACCTGCTGGTGATCCACGACACCGGCGCCTACGGCGCCAGCATGTCGTCGAACTACAACAGCCGGCCGCTGCTGCCGGAAGTGTTGTTCGAAAACGGCACCACCCACCTCATCCGCCGCCGCCAACCCCTGGCCGACCTGCTGCAACTGGAAATCGGCCTGTAGCCGGTAGCCGCTGCCGCCAGGCTCGGGCCAGCGTTCGAACGCTGGCCCTCGAGGGCGCCGTGGGGTTTCAGGTGAGTTGATAGCCCGCGAGAACAGCGTGGGCTTTCAGCTAACTGAATGGCATTGCGCAGGCACGGTACGGCCTTCGGCAAATGCCGTCAGGACTTCGCCCTGCATGCGATAGCGCACCCACTCGGGTTGGGGTTGGGCGCCGATGGATTGGTAGAAGCCGATGGCCGGCTCGTTCCAGTCCAGCACGCTCCACTCGAACCTGCCGCAACCCTGGGCGCAGGCTTCGCGCGCCAGGTACTGGAGCATCTGCCGACCGGCGCCGCTGCCCCGATGTTGAGGCGTGATGTACAGGTCCTCCAGGTACAACCCCGGCTGCCCGAGCCAGGTTGAATAGCTGAAAAAATACACCGCGAAACCGATCACCTGCTCACCGCGCAGGCACATCAATGCCTTGGCCGCGCCCCCGTCGGCAAACAGCGTGCGCTGGATGTCCTCGACGCTGGCGACAACTTCGTGGCGTGCGCGTTCGTAATCGGCCAGTTCGGTGATGAGCGCGAGGATTTGCCCGGCATCGGCCGGTTGGGCGGTTCGGATCTGAAGTTCCAAGAGGGTGCATCCGTAAAAAGTCAGGAGCACCGATGCTAAAGCCCGCCATAGAATGCATGTAGTGCAACTTATTCAGCTCAAAGTGAAGACTATGCATTCCATTCTTCGACGTCTCGATCTCAACCTGCTGCTGGCGTTCGACGCCCTGTACCGCCACCGCAGCGTGACCCGCGCGGCCAATGAGCTTTCCATCAGCGCCTCGGCGTTCAGCCATGCCCTGGGACGGCTGCGCGACGCCCTCAACGATGAGCTGTTCATTCGCCAGGGCAATCGCATGCACCCGACCCAGCGTGCCGATCAACTGGCCACGGCGGTCGGTGCCAGCCTCAAGCTGCTGGGTGACCAATTGGCCGAGTGGGAGCCCTTCGACCCGGCCACCAGCCAGCGCACCTTTGTCTTCGCCGCCAGTGACTACACCGCCTTCGCCCTGCTGCCGGGCCTGATCCGGCAACTGCAGAGCAGTGCGCCGGGGTTATGCCTGCGGGTGGTGTATTCCGATCGCAAGGTGTCCATCGAAGACCTGGCCTCGGGGCGGATCGACTTTGCCCTGGGCTACAGCGAAGACCGCGACACGTTGCCGGCCGGCATCCACAGCGAGGACTGGTTGCAGGACGACTACGTGCTGATCGCCAGCCAGCGCCATCCACGCATCCAGGGGCCTCCCGAGCTTTCGGCGTACCTGGCTGAACGGCATGTGGTGATCACGCCCTGGGGCGAAACCCTGGGAGTGGTTGACCATGTGTTGCAGGCCATGGGCCTGCAACGCCAGGTGGCATTGCAACTGCCGGCCGTCATGGTCGCGCCGTTCATCATCGCCGACAGCGAGTGGCTGATGACCCTCCCGCGCCCGGCCGCCGTGGCGCTGCAAGCCGCCGCCGGGATTGCCCTGTATCCGCCGCCGTTCAAGATTGCGCCCTATCGGCTCAAGCTCTACAGCCACAGCAAATATGCCCGCAGCGATGCCCATCAGTGGATGAGCGCACAGCTCAAGACGCTGTTCGCGGCGCAACGCTGCGCCGCGAACCCGGGCTGACCCCTAGCGCTGCCCCTGGCTCAGGTTCGACAGGCGCCCGGAAAGCGCCTGCATCGCCTCGCTGACTTTATCCAGGGCCTGGGCGTCGCGGGCGTTGTCTTCGCTGATGCCGTGGATACGCACCGCCAGTTCGTTGATTTCCTGGGTCACGTGGCTCTGCTGTTGCGCGGCGACGGCAATCTGCTGCGCGCGCTGGGAGATGTCGTCGAAACTGGTGACCGTGCTGGACAAGGCATCCGCCGCCCCCGCCGCTTCGCCCACCGCTTGCCGGGTGCGCGACTCGCCGGCCTGGATCGCCTCGACGGCCTGGCGCGAGGCCTGCTGCAAGGTGCCGATCATGCCGCTGATTTCATTGGCCGAACTCTGGGTCCTGCCGGCCAGGGTCCGCACCTCATCGGCCACCACCGCAAAACCGCGGCCCTGCTCACCGGCCCGGGCGGCCTCGATGGCGGCGTTGAGCGCCAGCAGGTTGGTCTGCTCGGAAATGGCCTTGATCACGTCCAGCACCGCACCCACCTGCTGGCTGTCCTGCTCCAGGCGCTGCATGACGGCGGCCGCCGCAGCCATCTCCGTGGACAGCTGCTGGATCGACTGGCTGTTGGCAGCCACGCGCTGCTGGCCGTCCTGCACCACCACCAGCGACTGGCGCGCAGTGTCGGCGCAGTTGTTGGTGTTCTGCGCCACTTCCAGGGCGCTGGAAGACATCTCGGTAATGGCCGTGGCCAGTTGGGTATTTTCCTGGCGTTGCTGCTCGGCGCGACGGGCCAGAGTGCTGCTCAGGTCCCCCAGGCGCCCGGCTTCGCTCTGCAGGCGCTGTGCCTCGCTGGCAATGTCCTGGAGCATCTGCCGCAGTTGCCCGGCGTAGCGGTTGACGGCGCCGCGCAGGGCGCCGATTTCATCCGCCCGCTCTACATGCAGCTCGGCGCTGCTGCTGGCCTGGCCGCTGCCCAGGGCGTCGATCTGCTGGGTGGTTTCTTCCAGTTGCTTGATAAATTTGCGCCCGCCGAGCCAGGCCAGAAACAGCAGCAACGCCAGCAGCGGCAACAGGAACAACAGAATCTCGGCGGTCAGCGCCCGGGCCAGGCCGGTGACCCGGGTTTCCGGCGTCACCAGGCCGATGGTCCAGCCGGTGTCGGGCATGGAAAACAGGCTGACCCGACTGGCCTGCTGCAAGCGCCCGTCGTCGTCCAGGTCCAGGCTGCGCACTTCGCCCGGGCGCCCTTTGGCCTGCGCTAAAACCTGGGCCACCGGTTGCAACCAGGGCTGCTGTTTGCTCAACGCGTCAAAACCCAGCATGCCGCTCGCACTCTGCGGCGCATCGGGGAAATACAGCACGTTGCCCGCCTGATCCACAGCAAAGGCGTAGCCGCCGGTGACCGCGCCCTGCTCCTTGAGAAAGCGCGCCAGGTCTTCCAGGCGCAAATCCACCGTGGCCACCCCGGCGAACGCCCCGCCCTGGCGATACGGCACACTGCAAGTGGTCATCGGCACGTGGGTCACCGGGTCCTGATAGGCCTCGGACCACAGGCAGCGCCCCAGGGCACTGTTGCGCGCGCTGCTGTACCAGGCCTCCTGCTGATAGGCCGGGCTGCTGGCGGCGTTGTAGTCATCGGAATACACCAGTTGCCCGGCATCGCTGCGGGCCCAGAAGAAACTGCGGCGCTCGACCCCGGCGCTGAAGGCCCCCGGCTCCGGCCAGATCCCGCCGCCGGCAATCGCCTTGTCGCCCTGGTGGTCAATCACATTGGGCAAGGTGCCCATGTACAGCGGCGCCTCCCTGGGCAGCCCTTCCACCAGGTGCGCCATGCTCGCGGTCACGCCTTCGATGCCCGCCAGTTGCAAGGCCAGCTGGCGGACGATGGCGCTGCCGGTCTGCTCGATCAGCGCCGAGCTGGCGGCCACCACCCGGGGCTGGCCGCGCAGGGTCATCACCGCAAAGACCGCCAGGGCCGTGCACAACAACAGCATCAGGCTGCCCAAGGTCAAACGCTGAGACAGACGAACGGGTAGCAAGGCCATGGTGAACTCCGGGTAAAAGGCTCTGGATCGATGTCGGCCGCGTGGCAGCCGGGCGTGGGGCCCAGGTCGCGGCACTGGAAGCGGCAGGCGCAGCCCCTGGCCAAAGCCGGGAGGTGCGAATGAAAAAAAGCGCCTCTGACACGCCACAAACAATGTCACATTGACATCAATCAAAGTCAAAGGCATTACCGTTCAGGGCATCGGCGCCCCCAGCAGGAAATTGCCCCGGCCCTGGTCCGCCGTGTCCAGGCTGCGTACCGGCGCCTCGTCCTTGAGGTTGACCCCGGACAACTGCCGGCGCCAGGCCTCGCGCATCAGGTACAGCAGTTTGTAGGCGGCCATGGCGTAGCTCATGCCCTCCAGGCGCACATTGGAAATGCAGTTGCGCGCGGCGTCGTTCAGGCCCACGCGCGGGGCGAAGGTGAAATACAGGCCCAGGCTGTCCGGCGAGCTGAGGCCGGGGCGTTCGCCGATCAGGATCACCACCATCCGCGCCCCCAGCAGTTCGGCCACTTCATCGGCCACCGCCACCCGCCCCTGCTGCACCAGCACCACCGGCGCCAGGCTCCAGCCTTCGGCGGCGGCCAGTTCATCGATGCGTTCCAGCATGGGCAGGCTGTGGCGCTGCACCGCCAGTGAGGACAAGCCATCGGCCACCACCAGCGCCAGATCGAACCCCTGGGGATGGGCCTGTCCCCATTCGCGCAGTTGCCCGGCCGACGCCGTGGACAGGCGCCGCCCGAGGTCCGGCCGTTGCAGGTAGATATGCCGGTCGGGCGCCGAGCTATGCACACTCAGGGTCTCGCGCTGGCGGGCCGCCAGGCGCTCGGCCAGGACCCCGGGCTCGAACGGCAGGTGCACCGCGTCCCGGGCCTGGGCGTGGGCGAACTGGAAATCCAGCTGGGCCCCGGTGGGCAGGCTGGTGCCGGCATGGCCCAGGGCAATGCGCGCCGAGGTCAGGCCGCGCAATTGACGCCAGGCGCTGCCGTGGGCCGGTGAGGTATCGCGGGCACTCATGGCCGCTCCTTAAGTGAGTCGCGCCAGGGCCTGACGGAACAGCGGCGGCACGCCCTGGCCCAGATGCAGGCCGCTGTCGTCGTGGCGCAGGATGTCCATGCGCGCCAGCCACGCCTCGAACTCCGGGGCCGTGCGCAGGCCCAGGGTCTTGCGCGCGTACAGGGCGTCGTGGAAGGACGTGGTCTGGTAATTGAGCATGATGTCGTCGGAACCGGGGATGCCCATGATGAAGTTGATCCCGGCCACCCCCAGCAGGGTCAGCAGGGTGTCCATATCGTCCTGGTCGGCTTCGGCGTGGTTGGTGTAGCAGATGTCGCAGCCCATGGGCACGCCCAGCAGCTTGCCGCAGAAGTGATCCTCCAGGCCTGCGCGCAGGATCTGCTTGCCGTTGTACAGGTACTCGGGGCCGATAAAACCGACCACGGTGTTGACCAGGAACGGGTTGAAATGCCGGGCCACGGCGTAGGCCCGGGTTTCGCAGGTCTGCTGGTCGACGCCGTGATGGGCGTTGGCCGACAGCGCACTGCCCTGCCCGGTCTCGAAGTACATCAGGTTGTTGCCCAGGGTCCCGCGATTCAGGCTCAAGCCGGCCTCGTGGCCTTCACGCAGGATTTCCAGGCTGATGCCGAAGCTGCTGTTGGCCGCTTCGGTGCCGGCGATGGACTGGAACACCAGGTCCAGGGGCACGCCTTTCTCGATGGCCGCCACCGACGAAGTGACGTGGGTCAGCACGCAGGACTGGGTGGGAATCTCGTAATGGCGGATGACCCCGTCGAGCATCTTCAGCAATTCGCTGATGGCGCTGATGCTGTCGGTGGCCGGGTTGATGCCGATCATGGCGTCGCCGTTGCCGTACAGCAGGCCGTCGAGCACGCTGGCGGCGATGCCCGCCGGGTCGTCGGTGGGATGGTTGGGTTGCAGGCGGGTCGACATCCGCCCACGCAGGCCCACGGTGTTGCGAAAGCGCGTGACCACACGGATCTTCTGCGCCACCAGCACCAGGTCCTGCACACGCATGATCTTCGACACCGCGGCGGCCATTTCCGGGGTCAGACCCGGGGCCAGGGCCCGGAGGCTGGCCTCGGTGGCCTCGTCCCCCAGCAGCCAGTCGCGAAAGCCGCCCACGGTCAGGTGGCTGACCGGGACAAAGGCCGCCAGGTCATGGCTGTCCATGATCAGCCGGGTCACTTCATCGCTTTCGTAGGGGATCAGCGCCTCGTTGAGAAAGCGCTTGAGCGGCACATCGGCCAGGGCCATCTGCGCCGCCGCCCGTTCGGCGTCGCTGGCGGCCGCGACCCCGGCCAGGAAATCCCCGGAGCGCGCGGGCGTGGCCTTGGCCATCAGCTCGCGCAGGTGCTCGAAACGCCAGGTCATGCCACCGATGCTGTGGGCGAAGCTCATACAGGACCTCCGTTATCAGGCCGCCGGCAGCGCGACCGCACCGCGAGCGCGCACCACTTTGCAGAACAGCGCACCCAGTGCCATCAGGCACAGGAAGATCGCGCAGATCAGCGGGTTGAACCAGACCATCGCCACCAGGCAGACCACCGCCAGCACCAGGGCAATCGCCGGCACCACCGGGTAGCCCGGGGCGCGGAAGGTGCGCTCCAGGTTGGGCTCGCTCTTACGCAGCTTGAACAGGCTGAGCATGCTGACGATGTACATCACGATCGCGCCGAACACCGACATGGTGATCATGGCGGCGGTCAGGGTCATGCCTTGCAGGTTGACCAGGCCATCGCTGAGGATCGCCGCGATGCCCACCACGCCGCCGGCGATGATCGCCCGGTGCGGGGTCTGGAAACGCGAGAGCTTGGCCAGGCTCGCCGGCAGGAAACCGGCCCGGGCCAGGGCAAAGAACTGCCGCGAGTAGCCGAGGATGATCCCGTGGAAACTCGCCACCAGGCCGAACAGGCCGATCCACACCAGCATGTGCATCCAGTTCGAATTGTTGCCGACCACCGCTTTCATGGCCTGGGGCAGCGGGTCGTTGATGTTGGCCAGGGTCCGCCAGTCGCCGACGCCGCCGGCAAAGATCATCACGCCAATGGCCAGAACCACCAGGGTCAGGATGCCCGCCACATAGGCCCGGGGAATCGTGCGTTTGGGGTCCTTGGCTTCTTCGGCGGCCATGGCCGCGCCTTCGATGGCGAGAAAGAACCAGATGGCAAAGGGGATCGCCGCGAACATGCCGCTGATCGCCGGCAGGCCGAAGGTATCGGAGCCGGACCAGCCGCCGAGCACGAAGTTACTGAAGCTGAAACCTGGTGCAACCACGCCCATGAATACCAGCAACTCGGCCACGGCCAGCACCGTGACCACCAGTTCGAAGGTCGCGGCGATGCTCACCCCGAGAATGTTCAGGGTCATGAACACGAAGTAGGCGCCAATCGCCGCCACCTTCGGGTCCAGGGTCGGGTATTGCACATTCAGGTAGGCGCCGATGGCCATGGCAATGGCCGGTGGCGCAAAGACGAATTCGATGAGTGTTGCCAGGCCGGCAATCATCCCGCCGGTGACGCCGAATGCTCGCAGGCTGTAGGCGAACGGGCCGCCGGCGTTGGGAATGGCGGTGGTCAGTTCGGTGAAGCTGAAGATAAAGCAGGTGTACATCACCGCCACCATCAGTGTGGTGACCAGAAAGCCCAAGGTGCCCGCCGTGCCCCAGCCGTAACTCCAGCCGAAGTACTCGCCGGAAATCACCAGGCCGACGGCCAGCCCCCACAGATGCAGGGTGCCCAATGTAGGTTTGAGTTGTGTAACGGTCATGATCGTGCACCCCGGAAGCCAAGCGACGGTATTTGCCTGGAGTCGAGAATAGTCACAGCGACGGCGCCAAGGCTTGACCCGGGAACGCCGCTTTTGTCGTCTGCGGTCAAGTTTTCAGCGGCGTGCTGCCTGATGCTGCACGGCGGCGCACGAATCTGGCACAGCGCCTCAAATCAGGTCACCGACGCCCCCTGTGCGCTGCCACCGATCACCCCAACCGGGCCCCGGGAGCCTGGGCGCCATTGAGTCGCGAAGTAGCAAAGCGCTGTGCACCGGACCGGCCCAGCCCGAGCACCTATGCCTCGCAGCAACCGCCCGCAACCCTTGCGCTCAAGCAGCGCCTGCCCTGGGCGGACTGCGGTAGCGCAACGTCAGACGTAACAAGGTATGACAATTGCTTGAATTATTTTCATACACACCATGACGGTCCTTCATCTCCATGTTCCAGAGCCTGCTTTCGCCCTCACCGTTGAACGCCTCGGGCACCAGCAATCGTGGAGTCTTGTCGGCCGCTGCCAATGGCCTGGACGGCTTTATCGTGCAGCATGGCGGGGACCTGGACCGGGTCTTCGGCCGCTCGGGGATCGACCCCGAGCAACTATTGCACCCGACCCTGAGCCTGCCGTTGCCCAACTACTGCCGGGTGCTGGAAGAAGCCGCCCGGCAAACCGAGTGCGACAACTTCGGCCTGCGCTATGGCCAGCAGTTCCAGCCCCAGGCCCTGGGCCTGCTGGGCTATATCGGCCTGTGCTCGGCGACCCTGGAAGAGGCCCTGGTCAACTTCGCCGCCGCCTTCCCCTTTCACCAGCACAGCACCCTGATCCAGCTGGTGGACCAGGGCGACTGTTACCGCTTTGACTATCAGGTGCGCCACGGCGCCATCAGCGAACGGCGCCAGGACGCCGAATTGACCATGGGCATGGCCACCAACCTGGTGCGTCATGTGCTGGGGGCGGACTGGGCGCCGCGCGAGGTGTGCTTCGAACATGCCAAGCCCCAGGACTGGCACGAGCACCGCGAGGCCTTTCGCAGCGATGTGCGCTTTGGCCAGGCCTGCAACTCGGTGCTGATTCCCAAGCACGAGCTGTACGCCAAGGCCATGCCCGGCAGCGACCCGATGCTGCTGATGCTGATCAAGGATGCAATTCGCCAGCTGGGTGACGGCGGGCGCGAGGTCAGCCTGCTGGATCAGGCGCGCCAGGCGATCCTCGCCACCCTGCACCTGGGGGAACCGTCACTGGATGAACTGGCCCGGCGCCTGGAGCTGTCGGAGTGGACCTTGCAGCGCAAGCTGCGCGACTGCGGCCTGAGCTTCACCCAACTGGTGGACCAGATCCGCCAGGAGTCGGCGATGAACCACCTGCAACAACAGAACCTCAGCGTGACCCAGCTCGCCTCCCTACTCGGCTATTCGGAAACCAGCGCCTTCTCACGGGCGTTCAAGCGCTGGTTCGGCCTCAGCCCCAAGCAGTGGCGCAGCGCGGCCCACGCCTGACACTGGGCTGTCAGTGGTCCTGGCGGGTCATGTAGCGGTCGAAGTTCTCGATGTAGTCGGTCAGGTTCTCTTCCATCATCAAGCGGAATTCCTCGACGAAATAATCCACCGCCTGCTGCTTGGCCGCCGCCAGTTCCTCGGCATTGCGGCACCCGCAGGCGCTGACCCAGGCACTGAAACGCGAGTTGGCGTACATCAGTGAAGCGCTGGTCTTGCCACGGCTGCTGTCGGCGATCTGGGTGTTGGCCAGTTCGATAATGGCGTCCGCGCGGTTGTAGAAATCCTGATCCGTTTCGTTAGCCGTCTGGTTGGCCGCTTCGTCAGTCATAGGGGCGTTCCTCATCAATGGGCGGAAAAAAGCGCGCCAGTATAAAGAGGTTTAGCGCCCGAGGCCGAGGGCTTTCTCGGACGCTGCGCAGGTGCCCGCTGACAACTGGCGCAGGCTGGCGGCCAGCAGCCGCTCACTGTGGCCCTGGGACAGCACCGGGCTGTTATCCGCCGCCTGCTGCGCCTGCGCAAGATAGGCCTCGGCCTGTTGCGGGCGCCCCTCAAGCAGCGCGCGCAAGGCCTGGCAACGTGGGCGCAGCCAGGGCGCGTACCAATCGGCATCGGCGCTCAGGCCGCTGTCATTCAAGGGTGTCGCATCCTGCTGCTCGCTGGCTTGGCAAAAGGCCAACTCGGCGCGCAATAACTCGATCAAGGCGCTCATGCCGTGCAATTGCCCGGCCCGGGCCTTGAGCAACCCGTCCAGCTCCTGGCTCATCTGCGCCGCCCCTGGCCAGTCGCCGCGATCCTGCGCGGCATTTAGCCGGTAGCTGAAGGCCATCAAAGGTTCGGGCATGGCGCCCTGGTCCAGCAACTGAAGATCGGCCACCGGCAGTTGCCCGCTGGGCACCCCGGCTACCGTCAAGGCGGTGAGGCGCGCCTGGGCCAATGCCGCACTCTGGTCATCGCGATGCCGATACCAGGCGATCAGGAGCATGCCGTCGCTGGGCATCACGTGCCACGACGGCAGCAGATTCGCCAGGCCCATGCTGAGGTTGATGGCGGCGAACGCGAGGCACATCGCCCCAACCACCGAGGATGCGTACAAGCCCAACCCCAGGGCCAGCAGCCCGACCACCAGATTCGATAGCGGCCCCATCACGGCCACCAGCATCCACTGCGAGCGCCAGGGACGCTGCGGATTGGTCGCCGGAATGACATAGCCGCCCAGGCGATTGCGCTTGAGCTGAGGTGACCAGCGCACCCGCCAGCCACGCCGCTGCACCTGTATCTCCAGCGCCGCGATACGCACCAGCAACACCGGCATTCCCGCCAGCCGGGCCCCCAGGTAATGCCCGCCCTCATGCACCACCAGACCGATGATCCCCAGCACAGTGGCCAGGGCCATGGCCAGGAACGGCTGCAGCCCGGACTTTATGCCGAAGCCCAGGATCAGCGCGGCGATAAACCAGCCACTGATCGATATCAGGCGCTGCAGGAGATTGAGCACTCTGTTCAGGGCCTTGAGCCCCTTGCTGCCTTGCATCGCGCGCGTCCTTGAGTGTGAAGCCAATGGTCATCCAGGCGCGCAGCCTGCCAGTTTCCGCCCTGGCGATTCAAGCGCCGATTGCCGCGGCCGCCTGCGACGCAGGCGGTGCAATCAGGCGCTGGGCTGGCACTCCACCAGCAACAGGTTTTCGGCCTGCTGCCGGCATTCGATGCGCACCGGCAAAAAGCGCTCGATCACGGCCAGGTTGCTGCGCAGATGATCGCTCATGCGCGGCGTGGTAAAGCTGCCACCCCCGGCCAGGGCCATCGGCAGCAGCAACTGGTCGGCCAGGTGTTCGGCCACGGCCGCTTCGCTGTGCAGCCATTCGCGAGCCTGGTCGACGACCCGGTCCGCCACGGTCTCGGCGCGCACGCTGGTCTGGCCAAAAGCACTGAAGACCTCAGTCAGGTGCTCAAAGGCGAACTCCAGCAACAGCACATTGCCGGGGCCGTGCTCCTGGTCGATCTGGCTCACCTGCAACTGCTCGGCAGCGAACCCCAGGCGCTTGGCGACCCGATCCAGCTCGCGCTCGGCCACGCGCCACGGCACGCCGGCAATCAAGGCCGTGGCCCGTTGCTCAAGCAGCTTTCCACGCTGGGGCAGGTGCAAAGGCTGCAACGACGAAGGCTGGACGAACAGGGTCAGTTCGCCACCGCCCGCGGGCACAAAACCGTGCCGCAGCAGTTGCAGCTCGACCTGCGCGCCCATGCGCCGCAGCAGCGGCAGCCAGGCCCGCTCCAGGGTATCGCTGGGAGGCGCCATCGGGTTGTGGGTGCCGCCGCTGATGGTCACCCGGCTGGGTTGCGACGCATGGAGCAAGGCCGGCAGCAAGGTCTGCAACACCAGGGTGCAGCTGCCGGCGCTGCCGATGGCGAAGCGGTAGTCGCCACCGCGAATCGCCCCGGGTTCGAACGTCAACTGCTGCGAACCCAGCTCGGCCCCTTCGACCCGGGCCTGGCACACCTCGGCCGCCGCCAGCACCGAGGTCAGGTGCTGACGCAACAGCCCCGGCTTGCTGCGCCTGGCGCGAATATTCTTAATCCGCAGCCCACGACCGGTCACCATCGACAAGCTCAAGGCGCTGCGCAATACCTGCCCGCCGCCGATGGCGCCGTCTATTTCAATCACATCCTGTTTCATCACCATTCCTCAGGCGTAGTGGCCAACCATCTGTCTCAGGTAGGCATCCAGCACGCTGTTGTCTTCTTGGGTGCGGGGCAGCTTGGGCACCGCACGCGCCAATTCCGTTTCGATAAACCGATGCAGGACTGGGCGTCGTGGGCCATAGGTGGCCTCATCGGCGTTGCGCTTGAGCACCAGCAGCTCGGCCACTTCCGCCAGCAGCGCCAGATCGTCGACGGTGCCCAGCAGGTCGTCGAAGGTCATCGGCGGCCGGCCACGGCCCTGGTCGATCCAGCGCACGGCGAGCAACGGCCGCAGCACGTAGAAGTACTTTTTCAGGCGCACGCTGTCGCCTTGCAGGTAGCCGCGAAAATTCTTCCTGGCCATCGACAGGTAGTGGCTGCGGGCCGCCGGCGGGCTGTAGAAGGCTTCGGCCAACTCCCGCAGGCGCAGGGTGGCGACGCTTTCGCTGCGGTACACCAGGGGCGAGTCAAGCCATTCGAGCAGGGTCGGGTTGGACTTGCGCAACAGCCCGAGGGTCTTGCGCAGCTCCCAGCCGCTGACGTCCAGTTCGTCGTCCAGGGGGCGTTCGATCACGTCCCGCGGGGTGTCGACCTGGATAAACCACTCGGGCTTTTCCACGTACACAAAACGCACGTCATAGTCGCTGTCGGTGGAGGCAAAACCCCAGGCGCGGCTGCCCGATTCACAGGCGTACAGCACCTTGACGTTGCGCTCGCGCTCGATGCGTTCCAGCTCTTGTAGCACCCGCTCGCGCATCGCGGCGTCGAGGGGGTGGCGCTGTTCGAAATCCATGTTGCTCTTCCTTTAATCAGTCGCACTGGCGACCAGGGCACTGAGGGTCCGGCGCCGAGGGTTCCACACCGTCATGCACCAGATCCCCCACCACTCCAGGCCGCTGGCGAAATAGTCGCTCCAGGGCGGGTTGTCGTCGCCGTCCTGCCAGTCGAGGACAAAGCCGTCGACCCAATTGATCACCTGCACCCCCTCTGCGGCTTCCAGGCCCAGCAGGTTGCACCACTCGTGAAACAGTGCCCGGGCCTCCTCTTCCCCACCCTTGAATCGGGTGCCATAGGGCGGCCGGCGAAAGCCGTGGTAGAGCTCCAGCGGTTCCTGGGGCGCCTCCTCGACCCGCAACAAACGCTGCACCTGCTCCGCCGCCAGGGGCGTGGCCTGGGCCCGATGCTGTTCCCAGGTCATGCTGGGCGGCGGACGATGAGCGTATTCCGGGTTCTGGATCAAGGCCCGGTGCCACTCCAACTGGCCGTGCATCAGGTGCTCATGCAACTGCTGCAAGGCCTGGCGATGCAGGGCCTCGTCCACCCGGGTTTCGGCCTCGGGCGCCAGCAGCACGAACTCGAAGACGCAACCGGCCGCGTCCATGCGATTTCGCAGCGAGGCGCAATGGGCCTGCTCGATGCCCTGCAGCAGGGTTGTCTGTCTGATCACGCTCAATCCTTTTCTAACGCAGGCGGCTGACCGTGCCGGGGCTCAGTTCAGCGGCCTCTTCCATTGTCTGCAGTTGTTGCAGCAACGCCTCGCGCAACGCCTTGGGCGTATGCGCGTCGGCCAGGGTGACACGGCCCCGGCACCAGCCCTGGACACAGGTCAACCAATAGGCCTGATCCGCACCGGCCCGGGCATGACGCTGCAGCAGGTACTGCAACTGATAACCCCGGGGCCACAGCGTCATCAGGGCCGCCCGGCGTTGTGCCGGCAACCCTTGCCAGCCCGCATCCAGGCGCTGGCGCAGCGGCTCGTCGAGGTCCCGCCAGGGTTGTTCGCGCAACAGCTCCACCGCCCGCGTGAAGACCTTGTCCGACTCATCGTCCAAGGCTGCCAGCTGCTGCTCCAGGCCGCGCTCGCCCAGGGCCTCCAGCGCTTGCAGACGCACCGACGCCAAGGGCGATTGCAGGGCCAGGCACAGCAGCGGCTCGGCCGCCGGCTCATTCAGCTCCCGGGCCAGGCCCGCCAGCCCCAGCCATTCACGGCGCGAAGCCGGCGCCGGCAGGGCCAGCCGTACCAGCAACACTTGGCGCGCCTCCACCTGCCATTGCGGCGCCGCCCAGCGGGCCAGGCACCGCATGGCTGCCGAATCATCCAGCAGGGCTCGTTGCAGGTACGCCTGCGGCGCCTGCACCAAACCGAGCAACCGGCGCAGGGCCTTGACCCGGACACTGGCGCCCCGGGTGTGCAGGGCGAACTCCAGCAACGGCACGGCCTGCTCCAGGGTCAATGCCGCGCAGGCTTCCACCGCCAATTGCCGCACCATCATGTCGCGGTGGACCAGGGCCCGACGGATCAGCACCTCAGGTTGCGCCGTGGCCTCGTGCAGCAAGCCGAACAAAAAGCGCGCCGGCTTGCCTTGCAGGCTGACGAACGCCGCTTCGACCTCGGCCCGCACCTCGGGCGCCTGAAGCACTGCACGCGCCGCCGTCAGGGTCGCCAGGTGATCCACCCGCTGCTTGTCGCCCAGGGCGATCAACGGCCCCAGCGCCTGCAACAGCAGGCCGACGTACTCCCGGCGCAGGTAGGGCTCGACCGCCGCTGCGGCCAGTTGCCGAACCTGCGGCACCCAGTCATTGAGGCGCAGCAGCAACGCCGCCAGAGCCTGGGCCGAGGGCCGCTGGCCCAGGGCCCGGACCGCCACTTCCCGCACATACCCCCAACGGAACTGACTCAGGGCACTCCAGCCCTGGTGATCGTCCGGGCCTTGCAGCGCGGCGATCAGTTCGTCGAGCTGATCGGCTTCATAGGGCCGCTGCTGCCATGACTGGCTGCGCAGCTGCTTGAGTTGGGTGATGCAATCCATGTTCTTATCCCTTGACGCACACCACCTGACGCAAGGTGTGCAGCACTTCCACCAGCTCGCGCTGGGCGTGCATGACTTGATCGATGTCCTTGTAGGCCATCGGTATTTCATCAATTACATCGGCGTCCTTGCGGCACTCCACATGGGCCGTGGCGCGGATCTGGTCCTCGAGGGTGAAAGTGTTCTTGGCCCGGGTCCGGCTCATGGTGCGACCGGCACCGTGGCTGCACGAGCAAAAGGCGTCCTCGTTACCCAGGCCACGCACAATGAAACTCTTGGCCCCCATGGACCCTGGAATGATCCCCAGTTCGCCCTTCTTCGCCGACACCGCGCCCTTGCGGGTCACCAGCACCTCTTCACCAAAGTGCCGCTCTTTCTGCACGTAGTTGTGGTGGCAGTTGACCGCCTCCAGCGCCACCTCGAACGGCTTGCTGATCACCTGGCGCGTCGCCTTGATCACCGCCAGCATCATCAGCTCGCGGTTTTGCCGGGCGAAATCCTGAGCCCAACCCACGGCCTCGACATAGTCGTCGAAGTGCTGGCTGCCTTCCTCGAAGTACGCCAGGTCACGGTCCGGCAAGTTGGCGATATGTTGGCGCATATCGGCCTGGGCCAGGTGGATAAACAGGTTACCGATGGCATTCCCGACCCCACGGGAACCGCTGTGCAGCATAAACCAGACCCGGTTCGCCTCATCCAGGCACACCTCGATGAAGTGGTTACCACCCCCCAGGGTTCCCAGGTGCTTGCGGTTGTTGCTGTTGGCCAGCGCCGGGTACTTGTCGGTGATGGCCTTGAACCGTGGATCCAGCGCCGCCCAGGCCTGGTCGGCCTGCTGCGGAATCTCCCCCCAGGCGCCTTTATCGCGGCCGCTGCGGGGCGAGGTCCGGCCATGGGGCACGGCCTGCTCGATGGCGCTACGCAGACCCAGCAGGTTATCCGGCAGGTCGGCGGCGGTCAGCGAGGTGCGCGCGGCAATCATTCCGCAACCGATATCGACCCCGACCGCCGCCGGGATGATCGCGCCCTGGGTCGGGATCACGCTACCAATGGTCGACCCCTTACCCAGGTGCACATCGGGCATCACCGCCAGGTGCTTGAAGATGAACGGCATCTGCGCGGTGTTCATCAATTGCTGCTTGGCTTCGCTTTCCACAGGCACGCCCTGGGTCCACATCTTGATCGGCTTACCGTTGGCCACTTCCAGCAATTGATAGGTTTTGTGTTCCATGTTCTCGACTCTTTTCCGTGGGCCGGCGATCCGGCACAAATTTTTCAGACGCTTCGTTCAATCAGTCAGGCAAACCACTGCAAGCCGAAGCCCGCATAAACGGCGACAAGGGTCAGGTGAAACATTGCAGCACGCTCTACCGTTGAGCTAGCGCCGTGAGGCGCACGGGAGTCGAACCCGTTACCACGCTGTTCTGTAGTTCCACCGGCATTCGCCGGGTCAATCGATAAAACCTGCAAGCCTGGGCCTGCTGGCAGCGACAAGGGGACAGGCACATTTGCTCTACCGACTGAGCTACCCGTTGCCGGGGCGGGGCTCGAACCCGCGACACAATGGAGTACCTGTGGCATTCGCTGCCTCCCGCCGAGGCGGGTCAAAAGGTGCGACGACAAGGGTGTGTGGAAACAGTGGTTGGTGTTCTGCCCCTTGAACTACGGCGGTCTTTCAACCACCGGCGGGAGTCGAACCCGCATCACGAACCTGGGATGTAGTTCCACAAGCATTCGTCGCATAAAACCGCAAATAGGTGGCACGACAAAAGGTGTGACTGATTAGCCGGAATCGAACCGGCGTATCCATGATGTACAGCCACGGGCATTCGTGCCTTCAGTGCGTGTGACAAGGGTTTGGCGAGACGCCGTCAATGTAGTCCCGCCGGCATTCACACACGCCGAAAATCAATTTCTGTTGCGCCCGCCGGGTCAGCGGCGGACGACTGTTGTTGCCACGATCAGAGCTGCATCGCTTCGATCGCTTCGACCCAGTGCCGCGCACCGTAGTGGCCGGCGGTGAACTGGGCGATCACATCGAACACCGCATCACTGAAGCCGCCGACGTTGAGGATATCCTCGCGGTCCGCTGCCTGGGTGGTGGCGCCGGGTTGCATATCGATGCACACCAGCCGCGCTTGCGGGTTGATCTTCTTGATCCGCGCCCATTGCTGCATCGTCGCGCTGGCACCACGGCGCCGGGCGTCAATCCATGACTCGTTGTCCGAGACCAGGATCAGGGTATCGACCTTGGCCTTGGTATCGGCCAGCCTGGCCAGGGGCGCCGAGCAGTTGGTCCCGCCACCGCCGATGGCCGCCAGTTTCTGTGCATTGCTCATCACGCTGTCGCGAGGGTTGAGCGAGATATCCACCACCTGCACTTCAAACGGCATCACCCGCGCCGTCGGTTGCTTGCGCAGCACCGCTGCCGCCACCAGCGCCGCAACATCGATGCAACGCACCGCCGTGCTGGCTCCCGGACGATAACCGGTGACCGGGCTGTGCATCGAACCCGAGACATCCGGGCACACCACCACTGCACCTTGCAGCGCCGGCACGTTGGCCAGCGACAGCTCGAGGGCATCCTGCAACGCCTCGCGCACCACCAGCGGCACATCGTCGCCGGCCATGCGGTAGGCCGCCAGCAACTGGTACGGGTAGACCCGGGCCTTGGCCACCGCCTCGGCATCCGCCAGGCGCGCCGCCACATACTCGGCGCAACCGGCCACCTGGAACGCACCGTTGCGCGCCAGGGTGTTGAGGTTCATGCGCAGCGCCTGCCAGCCCATGTTCCGCGCCTGGGCCACCCATTGTTCCGGGCTCAGGGTCTGGTTGCTCAGCAACTGAAACGGCACCTGCGGTATCTGTGTGCTGGCCCCGCTGCGAAACATCAGCAGCGAACGGGTCAGCTCCGGCAGCGCCGCAATATCCACCGGCTTGCCGATCAGCCAGGCGAAAAACGCTGCACGCCAGGCTTCCTTGGGTTTGGGGTGAACCATCTTCACCACATCCGCCAGCGACGGCTGGTTGCCCACCGAGGCTTGCAACAGCTGGTATTCGCTGGCGCTGTTCAACCAGCTCTGCACCAGCCGCTTGGGTTGCGAGCCCAGGGATTTGCGCCCGGTGGCCCCGCTGCGCAGGATCTGCACGAAGTTGCGCAGCATCTTGCCGTTGTCCACCACCTGCTCGAACAGCTCCGGCACCAGGGCCGAACGTTGTGCGGTCAGGGCCGAGAGCATCAGCGCCGGCATGTCCTTCATGTGCCCTTTGCGCCGGGCATACAGCGCGGCCTTGGCCACATAGCGGCTGTCGAGTTCGGCCACCAGTTGCAGCACGTCGGCCAGTTGGCTTTCAGCCGAGGCGTAAAAGGTCTGGTTCAGGCAACCGGTCACTGCCAGTTGCGCCAGCTTGTGCTTGGCACTGTAGGCGTAGGCCGGGGCCTGGGCCGCGTTCAAGGTGTCGCAGGCTGGCAGGGTTGCCGGTTGGCTGTTGAACAGCTTGAAGTTGGCCATCTTGGCGTCTCGCTCTGTTGTCTCGTTCGTTGCTAGAGATGTTGCAGAGCACGTGCCAGGTTTGTTTTCTTGGCTGAAATTATTTTTAACTTATTGATTTATATAGTTTTATTTTTAAAAAAGAATTTAAACAGTGTTTTAGGCAAGCGTAATACCCTGGATTTATTTATCCTTTCATATCGCCTTTTATCCAAGGATATAAACATGCCCGCCAAGCGCACGGTCGCCATCGGCTTTATCGGCTCCAACCTCGACCGCGTCGGCAAGGGCGCCAATCGCTGGAGCCATTGGCGGCCCAGCGTCGGCCTGTGCCAGCAGGACGACCTGCTGCTGGATCGCCTGGACCTGATCCACGGCACCGAAGCCCGCGACCTCGGCCTGGCCGAACGGGTGCGCGAGGATATCCGCCAGGTCTCGCCGCTGACCGAGGTGCGCCTGCACCCCATGGAGCTGCGCAACCCCTGGGACTTCGAAGAGGTCTACGGCGCGTTGCACGACTTCACCACCGCCTACCCGTTCGACACCGAGCACGAGGACTACCTGGTGCACATCACCACCGGGACCCACGTGGCGCAGATCTGCTGGTTCCTGCTGACCGAGGCCCGCTACCTGCCGGCGCGGCTGATCCAGACCTCCCCGTCCCGCCGGCGCAACCTCGACGAGCAGGCCACCGGCACCTACGCGCTGATAGATCTGGACCTGTCGCGCTACGACCGCATCGCCTCGCGTTTTGCCCACAAGCGCCTGGAGGGCCTGGCGTTTCTCAAGTCCGGGATCGCCACGCGCAACAGCGCGTTCAACCGCTCCATCGAGCAGATCGAACGGGTCGCGGTGCGCTCCAAGGCGCCGATGCTGCTGATTGGCCCGACCGGCGCCGGCAAGTCGTTCCTGGCGCGCCGCATCTACGAACTCAAGCGCAGCCGGCATCAGGTCGAGGGGCGCTTTGTCGAGGTCAACTGCGCCACCCTGCGCGGCGACGGCGCCATGTCGACCTTGTTCGGGCATATCAAGGGCGCCTTTACCGGGGCGCAGAATGCCCGCGACGGCCTGTTGCGGGCGGCGGATGGCGGCATGCTGTTCCTGGATGAAATCGGCGAACTGGGGGCCGACGAGCAGGCGATGCTGCTCAAGGCCATCGAGGAAAAACGCTTCTTCCCCATGGGCGCGGACCAGGAGGTAGCGAGTGACTTCCTGGTGATCGCTGGCACCCACCGCGACTTGCGCGGGCGGGTGGCCGAGGGCCTGTTCCGCGAAGACCTGTATGCGCGGATCAACCTCTGGACCTTCGACCTGCCAGGGCTGGCCGGACGCCGTGAAGACATCGAGCCGAACATCGATTTCGAGCTGGAGCGCCATGCCCGCGAACAAGGGCGCCTGGTGCGCTTCAACCTCGAAGCGCGGCGCCGCTACCTGGCCTTTGCCAGCTCCGGGGAGGCGGCCTGGCTGGGCAACTTTCGCGAGCTGTCGGCGTCGATCACGCGCATGGCAACCCTGGCCGACAGCGGCCGCATCGACGAAGCCCAGGTCGCGGAGGAAATCCAGCGCCTGCGCTATGCCTGGGGCCTGACCCAGGAACACGACGACCTGGAGCCGCTGCTGGCGGACGAGCTGCAACTGGACCTGTTCGACCGCCTGCAACTCAAGGCCGTGATCGGCGTCTGCCGCCAGGCCGGCAGCCTCTCTGCCGCCGGCCGCCAGCTGTTCGGCGTCTCCCGCCAAGCCAAAGCCACCCCCAACGACGCCGACCGCCTGCGCAAATACCTGGCCCGCTTCGACATCGACTGGAAAAAAATCAGCGAAACCCAGCCCTGAACCCGTAGCCGAGCCTATCGGCAGCCGCTACAGAGGTACGGCGAACACCGCGTTGGCGCGGGCGACGGGGCGATCGCCGACGTGCAGGCTGACGGTGGCGAACGCCATTTGCCGACCGCGTTTGGAGTGTTCCAGGCGCACGTCGATCCACTCCCCGACCCGCACCGCGCCAAGGTAGTCGAGGGTCATGCTGGCGGTGATCAGCGGCAACGGCGGATCGCTGGAGAACGCCATGGCGTAGCCCATGCCGATGTCCGCCAGGGTGGCGATGATGCCGCCGTGCACCGTGCCGCGACCATTGGCGTGGCGTTGATCGGCGCGCAGGCCGATCTCCAGTTGCAGGCCACTGCCTCGGCTATAGACCGGGCCGATCAGCTCCAGTAACGGGCTGCTGCGCGACAGCGGGCTGTAACCGTGGGGAATGTCCGGGGCGTCCATGGGCTGAATCCTTTAAAAAGAGGTGCCTGATATGTAGTGCACCCAGGCTCCGCTGCCCAGCTGTATCAGGACGGCAAATCAAACCCGATAAGCCAGACGAAAGCCCTTCCCAACCTATCGATCAGCGGTAAGATGCGCGCCAGAAAAAACGCCACGACCCACGATCTCAAGGAACGACCATGCACCACCCGGATGGCAAATCCACCACCCTGCGCCGCCTCGCCCTCGTCCTGCTGAGCAGCCTGACCCTGAGCGCCTGCTCCGGCGGTGGCGACTCCTCGTCAGCCGAACTCGCCGGCGCCCGAGGCAAGGCTGGCGCCCTGCTCGCCTACGAACACCAACTGACCCTGTCGCTGCCCGCCGACCTGGTGTCCGCGCGCCTCACCGCCACCCGTGAAGCCTGCGAAAACGCCCAGTTCGGCGCCTGCAACGTGCTGCGCATCGAAAACGGCAAGTATCGCTCCCAAGTGATTGTGCGCATCGTCCCCGACGGTGTGGAGCCCCTCGTCAAGCTCGCCTCCCAGGGCGCGCAACTGGCCGAACGAGTGACCACCGCCGAAGACCTGGCCGACGCCGTCGCCGACGTCCAACGCCAGCAGGAACGCCTCAAGGCACAACAAAAACGCCTCGACGAACTGGCCGCGCGCCGCGATATCACCGTCAGCGACCTGATTGCCCTGAGCAAGGAACAGGCCGCTATCGAAAACGACCTGCAAGCCCTGGCCCAGGCCGCCGCCGGACAGCAACGACGCCTGGACACCAACCGCCTGACCCTGAACTTCGAACCCACCGACAGCAGCGAAGGCATGTCCAACCTGCGCCAGGCCTTCAGCAACATCCTCGGCAACCTGGCAGACGGCACCGCCAGCGCAGTGGAAAAAATCAGCCACGCACTGCCCTTCGTAATCCTGGCCTTCCCCCTGGCGCTGATCTGGGTCTGGCTGTGGCGCAAGTTTGTGCGTCGACGTAGCTGAGAGTGAGGTGCGAGCCTGTGGCAGCGGCTACAGAGCGGAGATCGCCTGTAGCCGCTGCCGAGGCACGAGGCTGCGCTGGTCAGTAAAAGGACGGGGCGCGCAGGTATCGATCCAGGCCGGCCGGAAGGCCGCCGTCTTGCTCTTGATGTTGATCTGCAGCGCCCCGTTAACCACGATGGCCGAGCGCAGGCAGTGAGCCGTGGGCAACCCGGCAGGACGCCGGGTTAGCCGCGCTGGGCCAGGGATGGCCCATCGCGGCGGCCCACGGATCAATGCCGGAGTGAGGGCATGCCGAGCCTAAGCGAGGCACCGAGTGGTGGGGCAAGAGCGTTTTGCTTACTTTTGACTGGGCCGGCATTCCGGCTGTTCAAAAGTGAGCCGCTGTAAGAGCGGAACCATAAGTAGCCGTGACCGCAGCAATGGATATGCCCCCCCATAAACCCGAGGTGCCAGGTCTTGGGGCCGCTGCGCGACCCAGCGGGAGCAAGCTCCCTCGCCACAGCAAGCTCCTTCACCACAGCCAGCGCCCTCACCACAGCCAGCTCCCTCACCTCAAAAAACGCCCTTGCCAGAGCAACGAATCAGCTCCCGCACCAAATCCCCCTGCACCACCAGCCAAAAAGCTCACCCCTGCAACGCCAAAGCCAACCGCTCCAACCCAATCCCAAACCCTGCCCCCTCCCGATAAGCCCCCGCCCCCACCACCTGCTGCTGCGCCCCCAACCGCGGACATCGCACCTCAAACCCCTCCCCACCCAGGTAATAGGTCAACCCCCGCTTGACCCCCAACTCAAGCTGATACTCCAGACCCAACCCATCAAGAAACCCCACACACAACTCCCGGCTGCGCTGCAACGCACGCTGCGGATCCGGCCCCAGAATCTCCAGCCCCAACTGGGTGAACTCGCGATAACGACCCGCCTGCGGCCGCTCATAGCGATAACAACGCGCCACATAGAAAAACGCCGCCTCTTCACGCCCCGCCAGCAAGGTACCAGCGGTTTCCTGGAACAGCGCCGTGGCTTCCGGAATCAGGCAGCACGGCCGCCCGGCCTTGTCGTTGAAGGCCCACATCTGGCCGATCACTTCGCTGCCACCGGCTTTCTCGATAAAGGTGTCCTGGCCCCAGAGCGCCGGAACTATGACTTCTTCAGCACCCGCTTCGATGAAGCCAGCTCCGGAAGCGTCCTTCCAGGGTGCGCAGGGCGGCGGCTTGTTGGCCGGTGATCATTCGGGTTCCACGGAGCATCGTCATTGGTTTTTCCTCGTTCTGGCTGTTTGCCAGGCAATAAAAAAGGCGCCTTGTGGGCGCCTTGGTTTTTTCATCGTTGGTCAGTGAGTCGTTGCAGCCACTGACGGTTCGATGCGCATAAGCGACCACGGCCCCCGGGAATGAGGTCCGTGATGATGGATGCGGGAATTCAGGTCAGAAAAAATCATCGCGCATCCTTGCACGGCGCACGGGGTACTGACAAGCGCTTCTCAACCCCGCTTCAGGCAGCGCTGATAGCGTTCATAGACCCGCTTGGCGAACCAGGCGGTGGTCAGTTTGCGGGTGATTTTCGGGCTCTTGAGCTCGATCCCCGGCAGCAGTTGGCGCGGCACTGGCTTGCCGGCGGCCTGGTCGGCCAGGGCAAATACGCGCTGGTAGAGCCGGGTCTTTTCAAAGTCCAGGCTGTCGCCCTGCTCCAGCTGATCGCGAATGCTCGGGTTGCGCATGTCCAGCTGTTTACCCAGGGCGCGCACCGCCAGTTCGGTGGTGCCGGGCATGATCGAGTCATAGCGGATCAGGTCGCCGTCCAGGGCCAGGGCAATGCCCGACGCCCGGCTCACGGCATTCTGGAAGGCGGCGTTGCGGCTGGCGTACCAGCCGGCGTTGAAGTCGGCAAAGCGGTACAGCGGCTGCGGGTAGTTGGCCGGGTACCCCAGCAGGTGGGCAATGCCGAAGTACATCCCGCCACGCCGGCTGAAGACCTCCTGGCGAATCGAACCGTCGACCGAATAGGGGTAGTCCCGCGCCTGCTTCTCGGCAAAGGCGATGCTGACCTGCATCGGCCCGCCGGTGTGCACCGGGTTGAAGGTGCCAAACAGGGTCTTGCCCATGGGCACCATGCCGATGAAGTCGTCGAAGATCGCGCTCAACTGCTTCTCGGTGCGAGCACTGGCCAGGCGCTCGCTGTAGCTCTTGCCAGTGGGTGAGCGCACTTGCAGCGCGGCACTCACCAGCAGCGCCGGCACATGCACGGTGGCCGCCCGGCGGTCGATTTCCTGGCGGGCGATCTTGCCCAGCCCCGGCACCGCCGGGTCGACCTGGAAGGTGGACTCCTGCTCGGTGACCGCCAGCACCGCACACAGGTTCTGCGTGCTGGGCTCAATGCCCTGGGCGGTGAACGCCACCTGGATATCCCGGGCCCAGCCGGCACGGTCGGCGGTCTGTGCCGGCAGCAGGCGCCCGACCCGGGCCTGGACCTGGGCGGGAGACAAGGGCGCCACCTGGGGCGCGGTGCCCGAGCCGGCGCAACCGGCCAGGACCAGCAGCGCGCCGAGCAGCGCAAGGGGACGATAAACGTGCATAAGGCTCCTAACCAGGCAGTGCCCGAGAAACAGGCAGGCAAGGATATCGACTGCCCGCGCGCCCGGTGGTTCGCCAGCAGCGCCCGAAGGCGGCGCGCAACCTCGGTCGCCCTGGCCCATTTGCGATTATAGTGGCCCCCGCCCCTGCGACACTCGCCTCGCAGATTCCTCACTCCCGGCGGACCCCAGCCCCATGTTTACCCGCGAAGATTTCCAGCAACTGGCCCGGACCTCCCTGGCCAACCCCAGGTTCGTGGCGGGCTATCGTGGCCTGCATTACAGCACCTACCCGCAATACGCGTTCCAGGTGCCGGACAGCGAGCAGACCCTGCGCATCACCCGCGCGCCCAAGGCCGCTGCCGACAATGGCCTGGGGTTCTGGCTGGCCGCCGAGAGCGTGGATTTCACGCCCCAGCGCGAGCGCTATTTTGCGCCCTACCTGGCCGATGCCGCCTTTGAACCGTTGTCCGAACCGGCCCTGCTCAAGCAGATTGCCGACTGTTGCGCCGAACTGATCCAACCGCCGCCGCTGCCCCTGATCAGCGACCAAACCTTCCAGGGCGCGTTGCTGATGTATTCGCTGGACACCGACCTGCTGGTGTCGCTGTTTGCCGAATACAGCCACGAGTACCTGCATTTTTATTGGACCAGCACCGCGTAAAACCCCGTGGCGGACTATTGTGTGTAGGTCGCGCACTGTGTAGGTTTTGCCCACCCCGCTCGACCTTTCCGACATGGAGTAGTGTGCAATGTTGACCCTGGATTTTTTCATCACCTCGCTGATTGTGGTGCTGATCCCCGGCAGTGGCGTGATCCTGACCATCTCCACCGCCCTGGTGGCCGGCAAGCGCGCCAGCCTGTACACCGCACTGGGCTGTACCGCCGGGATCGTCCCGCATCTGCTGGCCTCGGTGCTCGGCCTCTCGGCCATCCTGCACACCAGCGCCCTGGCCTTTCAGGGCCTGAAGTTCGCCGGCGTCGCCTACCTGCTGTACCTGGCTTATGCCACCTGGCGTGATCGCTCGGCCTTTGCCGTCGACAGCTCGCTGCCCGCCAGCAGCGCCGGCGGCCTGATCCTCAAGGCCTGCCTGCTGAATATTCTCAACCCCAAGCTGACGATTTTCTTCCTGGCCTTCCTGCCGCAGTTCATCAGCCACGATGGCGCCGCACCGGCCATGCAGATGCTGACCTTGAGCGGTGTGTTCATGGCCATGACCTTTGCCGTGTTCGTGCTCTACGGCGTGCTGGCCAACCTGTTCCGCACGGCGGTGATCGAGTCGCCCAAGGTGCAGAACTGGCTGCGCCGCAGCTTTGCCGCCAGCTTTGCCGGGCTGGGGCTGAACCTGGCGTTCAGCCAGCGCTGAAACCCGCGGCCCGGGGCCGCACCACCGGCATGCATTGATCCCTGACCGAGGACAAGGCCATGAACCGCAGCGACGTACTGATCATTGGCGCCGGCCCCACCGGCCTGGTACTGGCGCTGTGGCTCGCCCGGCAGGGAATCAAGGTGCGGATCCTCGACCAGACCAGCGGCCCCGGCACCACGTCCCGGGCGCTGGCGGTACAGGCCCGGACCCTGGAGCTGTACCGTCAGCTCGACCTGACCCAGACCATCCTCGACCAGGGCCATCAAGTGCCGGCGGTCAATCTCTGGGTCCGTGGCGAACCCACTGCCCAGCTGCCGCTGGGGGCCATCGGCGCCGACCTGACACCCTACCCGTTCCTGGAAATTTTCCCCCAGGATCTGCACGAACAGCTGCTGATCGAGCGCCTGGCAAACCTGGGCGTCAGCGTGGAACGCAACACCCAATTGCTGGCCTTTGACGACCACGGCCACCTGCTCAGCGCCCGCCTGCGCGGTGCCGATGGCGTCGAGGAAACCTGCCAGGCCTATTACCTGGCCGGCTGCGACGGCGCCCACTCCACGGTGCGCAAGACCCTGGGCACGGGCTTCCCCGGCGGCACCTATGAACAAGTGTTCTACGTGGCCGACGTCGAAGCCAGCGGCCCGGCGCTGGATGGCCAGCTGCATATCGACCTCGACGAAGCGGACTTTCTCGCTGTGTTCCCCCTGGCCGACCCGGGCCACGCCCGGCTGATCGGCACCGTGCGCGACGCCCGTGCGCAGCACCCGCAGGCCCTGAAGTTCGAAGACGTCAGCCAGCGCGCCCTGCACCACCTCAAGGTCGAGGTGGCGCAGGTCAACTGGTTTTCCGCTTATCGGGTGCACCACCGGGTGGCCGAACAATTTCGTCGCGGCCGGGTGTTTCTGCTCGGCGACGCGGCCCATGTGCACAGCCCGGCCGGGGGCCAGGGCATGAACACCGGGATCGGAGACGCCATCAACCTGGCCTGGAAACTCGCCGCAGTATTGACCGGCAAGGCCACGCAAAGCCTGCTGGACACTTATGAAATCGAACGCATCGAGTTTGCCCGGCGCCTGGTGGCGACCACCGACCGGGTGTTCAGCTTCGCCACCGCCGACGGGCCGATTGCCAACCTGCTGCGCACGCGCCTGGCGCCGCTGCTGATCCCCCGGGTCGCGGCGCTGGAGTCGGCCCGCGAGCTGCTGTTTCGCACCGTGTCGCAGATCACCCTCAACTACCGGGGCATGCCCCTGAGCGTCGGCAGCAGCGGCCATGTGCATGGCGGTGATCGCCTGCCCTGGGCCCATGACGCCGACAGCGACAACTTCGCCAGCCTGGCGCTGATTGGCTGGCAAGTGCATGTGTATGGCGACACCAGCGATGAGTTGCAGGCCTGGTGCAGGGCCCATCAACTGCCCGTGCAGCAGTTTCCCTGGCACCCGGCCCACGCCACGGCGGGCCTGGCGCGCAACGGCTTTTACCTGCTGCGCCCGGACACCTACGTGGCGCTGGCCGAACGTTCGGCGGACCCCAAGGTGCTGGAGCGTTACTTTGCCGAACGCGACCTCACGCCCTGGAGCAACGGCGTACCCAAGCCCTAGAAGCTGGCCTTGACCGACAACATGAAGTTGCGCGGATCGCCGTAGAAGTTGCCGAAGCCTTCGGTGCCGACGGTCCGGTAGTAGCGCTTGTCGAACAGGTTGTTGCCGTTCAGGGCCAGGGACCAGGTGTCATCGATGCGGTAACCGATGCGCCCGTTCCAGATCGCATAACCGGCCTGGGAGATATGCCTGCTGCTGGTCGGCGAGGTGCGGTAGTTGTCGCTTTGCGCATTGACCCCGGCGCCAATGGAGAACTTGTCCAGCGCCCCGTCCAGGGCATAGTCGCCCCACACCCGCAGCAGGTGGCGCGGCACATAGGAGTTGCCCGCCGAACCGTTCTTGCTGGTATCGGCGTCTTCCAGGGTCTTGGTCTGGGTGTAGGTGTAGCCGGCCAGCAGTTGCAGGCGCTCGATCACTTCACCGCTGACTTCAGCCTCAAAGCCCTGGGCCCGGACCTTGCCCGAGTTCATCGAGCAGCTGCTGTCCGGGCACGCCGGGTCGTCCTGCACCGCATCTTCCTGCAGGGTGCGGAACAGGTTGAACGCGCTGTTCAGGCGCCCGTCGAACCACTCGCCCTTGATCCCCAGTTCGTAGTTCTTGCCGATCAGCGGCTTGAGCGATGAACCGTCGAAGCTGCGGTAGCTGCCCTGAGGCGTGAAGATATCCGAGTAGCTAGCGTAGGCGGTCAGGTTATCGTTGAGGTCATACAGCACCGCAGCAAAGGGCGTGACCTGGCCGGTTTCCTTGGACTTGG
Organism: Pseudomonas sp. MF09150; assembly: GCF_059862355.1. NCBI lineage: Bacteria > Pseudomonadati > Pseudomonadota > Gammaproteobacteria > Pseudomonadales > Pseudomonadaceae > Pseudomonas > Pseudomonas sp. MF09150. Next base: position 1,203,519 of record NZ_JCBCUS010000001.1, read on the forward strand.
CGTTGATCGGCGTGCGCGTGTCCATCCAGTAACTGAGGGAGTCATTCTCCGAGCTGTACCAGCTGACGCGGCTGCCGACCACCAGGGTCAGCGGGTCGGCCAGCTTCAGGCGCAAGGTCGAATAAGCGCCGTATTGCTGGATATGGATGTCCACCGGGCCGCCCCGCGTGGAGTGGGTGTCGTAGTAGCTGTCGTCGGGCTCGGGGATGTGTTTATCCGGGTTGAACACATTCTGGCGCTGGGGCAATGCCGCCACCGCGTAGAAATCGTCCTTGCGCGAACGACTGGCATTGGTCCCGACAATCAGTTCGTGCTCCTGGCCAAAGGCCTGGAATTTGCCATCGACGTAGGCATCGAAGCCGTAGTCGACCTGATCGTAGTCATAGATGCTGCCCAGCATCAGGGTGTTGCTGCTGGTGCTGCCCACCGGCACCGCGCCACTCGGGAAGGCGTACGCGATGTCCTGGGTGTTCTTGCTGTAGACCCCGGCCACCTTGAGCGCCCAGTTGTCATCGAACTGGTGCTTGAGATCGCCGAAGTAGGTGATTTTCTTGCTGCGCGAGTTGTTCCAGGCGGTGTTGAGGCAGGTGGAACGGCTGAGCTTCAGGTCGCTGCCGTCGCTGTAGCGTGGCAGGCCGCCCCAGCATGGGGTGGAATCCACATCTTCATACGCCAGACCCAGGCCCAGGGTGGTGTCGGGGCTGAGGTCGAAGTCCAGGGCGCCGTAGTACACCTGATCGCGGCGCTCGGCATTGTCGTAGAAATACTGCCGGCTCTGCTGGGCTACCACGGCCCGGCCACGAATGGTGCCGGATTCATTCAACGGGCCGCCCGTATCGACCTGGCCCCGGTAGTTGTCCCAGGAGCCGGCCGACATCGTCAGCTCGGTGTGGGGGGTGGCCTGGCCGCGCTTGCGCACAAAGTTCACCGAACCTGCGGTGCCGCCCGCGCCCTTGAGCATCCCGGCGGCGCCGCGCAACACTTCGACCCGGTCATAAAAAGCCATGTCGCTGTTGAAGCTGTCGGCCTGCACGTAGCTGCTGCCCATGTCCAGCGGCACGCCGTCGAACTGGTACTGGCCGGTCATGCGAAAGCCCCGGGAGTAGAAGTATCTGCCGCCCATGGGCGAGTCGTAGAGAGTGATGCCGGGGGTCTTTTCCATCACCTGATCGATGGTGTCGAGGTGCTGGTCATCCATCATCTTGCGCGTGATGACCGTCACCGACTGCGGGGTTTCCTTCAGCGAATGGGCACCCTTGCTGATGGTCACCGCGCCGGTAGTGTAGGAGCCCGAGCCTTCGGTGGTGGCGTTCAGCGCCTGGGCCTGGACGCTGGTCACACCCAACTCGAGGGCCGAGCCGGCATTGGGCGCGGCGCGCAGCACGTAGCTGCCGTTGCTCTGCGGTTCGGCCTGCAGGCCGCTGCCGGAGAGGATCCGGGCAAAGCCTTCGTCGACCCCGTAATCACCCTTGAGCCCTGCCGATCGCCGCCCTTCGGTCTGCTGCGCATCGAAGGAAATCGCCGCCCCGGCGGCACTGGCAAAACGGCTCAGGACCTCGGTCAGGTTGCCCGCGGCGATATCGAAACTGCGCACCGCGCCCTGCTGGACGGGGCTTTCGGCCATGGCCAGCGGCAGCGTGAGCGCCGAGTACAACGCGACCATTCCCCACAACCCTGCCTTCACCGCAATCGACAGCCCCGCCGGCTTCGGCTTGTGAACTTCAGACATGCTTTCCCTTCCCCAATGACAAAAATGAATCCACTGGGGGATAAGCCGAACCAGGGGCAAAAAAACTGCAAAGGCTAATGAGAATTTTTCAAAAAAACTGCTCAGGCCCCGGAAACCGTGACCCAGTAAGGCGTGTAGCGATTGATCGTGAGGGAGAAACCGCTCTGCAACGCCGCCAGCGCCAGGTCGGTGTTATCGATGGGAAAGGCCCCGGAGATTTTCAGGTCGGCGATGCGCGAATCGCAGCGCACGACACCGCGCCGGTAACGCGACAGGTCGGCCAGCAACTCGCCCAACGGCCGATTGATGGCAATGATGCTGCCCTGGCGCCAGGCGCCCAGGGTGACGTCATTGAGCGCCACCGTGCCCAGGCCCTGAGCGTTCAACTGCAGGTGCCGGCCCGCGTCCAGGCGCAGGGGCGCACCGGCACCGCTCGGGCTGACCTGCAGTGCCTGGTCCATGGCTGCCACCTGGTCCCCCTCGGCCGACGAGCGCACCAGGAACCGCGCGCCCGAGGCCAGAACCTGGCCGTAGCGGGTGTCGACCCGCAACGGTCGCTGCAAGGGATCGACCACGCTGTTGACCAGAATCTCGCCCCAGAGCAATTCCAGCACCCGCTGCTGGCCATCGAAACGCACATTGACCGACGTGTCGGTGTTGAGCAGCAGCGAACTGCCGTCCGCCAGGCGCACTTCGCGGCGTTCGCCGACCTCGGTGCGGTAGTCGGCCAGCAGGTTCTGCGCGGTTTCGCTGCGCCAGCCGAGGGCGCCCAGGGAACCGGCCGCAGCCACCAGCACCAGCCCGCGCAGGACCTCGCGCCGCGAATGGCTGGCACCGCGCAGGGTCGGCGCGGCCAGGCGCCCCGGCACGGCGGCCATCTGCTCGCCGACCTGCTGCATGCGCGTCCACGCCTCACGGTGCAGCAGGTCGGCAGCCAGCCACTGGTGCCAGGCCTGTTGTTCCTGTTCGGTCTGGCTGCCGGACCTGAGCCGCGCATACCAGCGCGCAGCGGCGCTGATGGCTTGCAGTTCGGCAGCTGATAGTTGCGGGCCGGACAGGCTCATGGGCACTGCATCCGGATCTGCATCAGACAGCAATGCTCCATGGCCTTGGCCATGTAGTTGTTCACCGAACGCTCGGAGATCCCCAGGCGCTCGGCAATCTGCGGGTAGGTCAAGCCGTCGAACTGCGACAGGATGAACGCCTGGCGCACCTTGCTGCCCAGGCCTTCGAGCATGCGGTCGATGTCCAGCAGCGCCTGCAACAGGATCGCCTGCTCTTCCGGCGATGGGTACTCGGCCTCGGGCACGTTGGCCAGGGCCTCCAGGTAGGACTGCTCCAGGGAGCGGCGGCGGAACAGGTCGATCAGCAGGCCCTTGGCGACCCGCGACAGATAGGGCCGCGGCTCGCGGATTTCCATGGCATTGCGCGCCGTGATCACCCGTACGAACGTGTCCTGGACCAGGTCCGCGGCATCGCAGGCATTGCCCAAGCGCTGGCGCAACCAGCCGTGCAACCAGCTCTGGTGCTCGGAGTAGAGGGTGTTGACGGCGCTGCGAAGGGACAAGTCGTCGGCGGGCATGACACAGAAAATTCACGTTTGATAATGAATCGCATTGTCATGTAGCACTCAGGGCTTGGCAATAGCCATCATCCGGGTTTGTTCAATCGCGATGGGCTCATGACCGATCGACCGATCTCGGTAAGGGAGGTGGACCGTGACGCGGGCCCTCTATCGACTTTTTGCAATCACACCCGTCATGTATTGATTCAAGTCGCGAAAATCCTGAACTTTCCACGAGAACGGCGCCAGCTTTACACCGTTCTCTTGCAAGGTCTTTGGAATCAGGTTGCCGTTGGGGCGAAGGATTACCGACGACACGATAACCCCCGGATAATCATTCAGACGCTTCTTGAACGCGGACGTCGTGAGGTCGGGTGTAGGAGGATTGCTTTTATTGGCCAGTGGCCCTGTGGCCTTGATATCGGCTCCGTGGCACATGGCGCATCTCTGCAGATAGAGCGTCTTGCCATTGGCAATATCCGCAACGGAAAGTGATGTTTGAAGCAGCGATAACACCCCTAGCGAAGCGATGAACAATCTTCTTATTTTCATGTGCCACATGTCCTTATGGTGTCAATCAGCTCTGACTCCAGGGCTATCCCGACAGCGCCACCGCAACCCTCCATGTTCTCGATGATGCTCAAACCGAGAGGGCTGATTGGCAATGGGCCGCGCCCCACAAACCTGACTTCAATACGTTGATTTAGTTGAACAAACACTAATCACGGTGATTAGAAGCGCGCCATTCTCCTTTGGCGCGTACTGGCTTGCAAGGAGCGTCCGGAAGGACTTGTGAGCCCTCAGGGATCAGCCCGGGTTCGCCGCCAATGCCTCAGCCCTGCCGGAAACGGTGCCGTGGGCACCCGGGCACCAAGTAGTCGATGGCGAACAGGTCGCCGGACTCGGGGTAGCGCGCCAGTTCCTCGGCGCTCATGGCGAAGCGGGCACTGGTGATAAACAGGGTGCGCAGGTCCGGCCCGCCGAAACAGCAACTGGTGGGACGTGGCACTGGCATCGCCAGCTCCCGGGTCAATTCGCCGTGACGGTCGTAGTGCAACAGACAGCCGCCGTTGAACTGGCAGACCCAGATCCCGCCTTCGCGGTCGATGGCCAGGCCGTCGGGGCGGCCCAGGTGCGCCGGGGTTTCGGCAAAGACCGAGACCGGCCCCAGCCCGCCCTCGCCCGCCGCGTAAGGCGCCTGGTAGATTCGCCGCGCCACCGAATCGACAAAAAACAGCTGCCGGCCGTCTTCGGACCAGACCAGCCCGTTGGGCAGGCCCAGGGGCTGGTGCAGCAGACTGGAGCCGAGCTGACGGTCGTAGCGCAGCAGTTTGCCGCTGTCCGGGCTGTGGCCCTCGTCCATCAGCCCTGTGACAAATCGCCCCTGCGGGTCGCAGGCGCCGTCGTTGAAGCGCCAGGAGGCCGGCCCGGCCAACGCCGCCGAGCGCTGAACAGGTGCCAGGCTCCGGCTATCGAGAATCGCCACGGCAGTGTCTTCGGTGAAGATCAGGTTTCCACTGTCGGTCAGGGCCAGGGCGCCAATCCGTGCCGCACTGCGGTACAGGGTGGCGAGTGTGCCCCCGGCATCCAGGCGATGGATGCGACCGCCGGAGATATCGACAAAGTACAGAATCTGCCGCTGCTCATCCCAGACCGGGCTTTCGCCAAGGTCGGCCTGGGCCTTGGCCACCCGGCGCACCCTCAAAGGCTCAGGCATGCCGTGTCTCCTTGATGCTGGCCCACAACCGGGCGACGTCGACGGCGCTGGCGGCGTGCACCCGGGCCAGGTCCAGCGGGTAGTCGACGCCGGGATTTTCCTCGAAGCGGGTGGCGCTGAACTGGCCGTTGCTGGCCCGCAGGATATAGCCGCTGTCGTGGCAATCGGCGCTGGCCAGGTAGATGACACCCGGCGCCACCGCTTCGGGCGTGAGGTCCGGCGGCTGGCCGGAGATACCCCACATGCGTGTCTTGGCCACCGGCGACACGGCGTTGACCAAAATCCCGTGCGCGGCGCCCTCCATGCTCAACGCGTTCATGATCCCCAGTTGCGCCATCTTGCCGGCGGCATAGGCCACCAGTCCGGCCTGGGCGTAACGCTGGTACATGGCCCGGTCCGAAGTGGTCAGCACCACCCGTGGCGCCGGCGATTGCCGAAGGTGCGGCCAGGCATGCTTGCAGAGCCAGATCGGCGCCTGGATATTCACCGCCACGGCCCGCTCGATAAACCCGGTGTCCACGCTTTCGATGGGCTGGTAACCGACCCAGCCGGCGTTGTGAATCAGAATGTCCAGGCCGCCAAAGGCGTCCAGGGCACGCGCGATCAACTGCTGGCAACCCGCCTCCTCGGCCAGGCTGCTGCTGTCGCCCAGTACCGACAAACCGTCGGCTTGCAGGCTGCGTGCGGCCTCCTGGACCACGTCGGCATCGCTGCCGACTCCGCTGCGATCAGTGCCCGGGTCATTGATCAGCACCTGGGCGCCCCGTTCGGCCAGCGCCCGTGCATACACCAGGCCCAAGCCGCGGCCAGCGCCAGTAACGATGGCGGTCCTACCTTTGAAATTCATGCTGGAGTCCTCCTTTTTTTCCAGCCTAACAACAATGAAATCAAGGGTTTAATACTTAATACAGGCGCTTTTGAGACGTTCCAGGTATCAGCCACAACGCCGCGCGGCGACCCGATGGCAGGGGCCCATGGTCAGGACCGGGCGAGAAAGTTATTCTGCCGCCACTCGCGCCCGAACCGGTGGCGCTCCACCAAGGATGGACACGGCGAATGAGATTCGCGATCGGCCTGTTTTTCTGCTGTGCGCTCGGCACCGCCCTGAATGCCCACGCGGCAGAAACCGTCAACGACATCACTCAGCTCAACCCCATCGTGGTCGACCAGGTGGCCCGGCCCACGACCCTGGAGCAGATCGCGCAACTGGTGGCCACCCACCCCGGGCCCATCGCCATCGGTGGCGGGCGCTACAGCATGGGCGGCCAGACCGCCACCGAGCATGCGTTGCAGATCGATATGCGCGGTTTCAACCGGGTGCTGGATTTTTCCAAAGAGCGCAAGGAGATCACGGTCCAGCCGGGGATCACCTGGCGGGCCCTGCAAGACGTTATCGACCCCCATGACCTGTCTGTCAGCATCATGCAGAGCTACGCCAACTTCACCGTTGGCGGCGCCCTGAGCGTCAACGCCCACGGGCGTTACGTCGGTTATGGCCCGCTGGTGACCTCGGTCAAGGCCATCAAGCTGGTGCTGGCCGACGGTCAGGTGGTCGAGGCCAGCCCGCAGCACAACGCCGATCTGTTCTACGGCGCCATCGGCGGCTACGGCGGCCTGGGGGTGATAGTCGAAGCCACCCTGCGCCTGAGCGATAACGTGCGCCTGTTGCGCAGCGTCGAAGAGATGCCCCTGAGCGACTACCGGCCCTTTTTCTTCAAACAGATCGAGCACGATCCCAAGGTCATCCTGCACAACGCCGTGCTCTACCCCGACCAGTATCAGACCCTGCGCGCCGTGTCCTACCGCCAGACCGAGCTGCCGCTCACCGTCGCCGAACGCCTGACACCCCTGGACCGCAACTACTGGAAAGAACAGAAAGCCTTGAAGGTCGTGAGCCAGTGGCCCATGGGCAAGACCCTGCGCCAGGATGTGATCGACCCGCTGGTGTTGAAGAAGCCACAAGTGAGCTGGCGCAACCACGAAGCCAGCCTCGACGTGCGCGAACTAGAACCCGACTCCCGGGCCAAGCGCACGTACGTGCTGCAGGAATATTTCGTGCCCCCGGCGCAACTGGAGAGCTTTATCCAGGAGATGGGCGCCACCCTGCGCGCGCACCAGGTCAACGTGATCAACCTGTCGATCCGCCACGCCAAGGCAGATCCCGGCACCCTGCTGGCCTGGGCCAAGACCGACGTCTTCGCGCTCGTACTGTATTACCAGCAGAGCACCGCGCCGGCAGCGCGGGATGACGTGCGGGAATGGACCCGGACCCTGGTGGACAGCGCGATCGAGCGTGGTGGCAGCTATTACCTGCCCTACCAGATCCACGCCACGCCGGCGCAGTTTCGCGCGGCCTATCCACGGGCGCCCGAGTTTTTTGCGCTCAAGGCACGGGTCGATCCAGGGAATAAATTTCGCAATAAATTGTGGGATGCGTATGGGGTCGGAGGTTAAACCCGGGCCCACGCACACTGCCCGTTCATGCTATGGATTGCCGCCCCTTCGCCGCTTGCCCGGAGAACCCCTCGAATGATCGAAACCCGCCTGCTCAGGCAGTTTATCGCCGTGGCCCAGGAGCTGAATTTTCACCGCGCGGCGATCCGCCTGCACATGGCCCAGCCGCCCCTGAGCCAGGCAATCAACCGCCTGGAAGACAAACTCGGCTTCAGCCTGTTCACCCGGGACAAGCGCGAAGTGCGGCTGACCGTGGCCGGCGCGGACTTTCTCGCCACCGCCCACGCCACCCTCCAGACCCTGGAGCACGGCGTCGAACAGGCACGCAAAGTGGCCAAGGGCATGGCCGGCAGCTTGACGGTCACCGCCATTTCCATCGCCGGCTACCCGTTTTTGCTGCACAGCCTCAAGGCCTTTCGCCAGGCCTACCCGCAGGTGCAGTTGATCATCCGCGAGATGCCGTCCGCCGAGCAGGCCAAGGCGCTGCTGACCGGCGACAGCGACATCGCCTTTATGCGCCAGTTGCCGCTGCCGGGCGGTCATCTGGCGTCACGGCTGATTCTCGATGAACCCGTGCTGCTGGCCCTGCCCCGCGATCACGCGCTGGCCGCGCACAGCGAGGTGCGGTTGCAGGACTGTGCCACCGAGGATTTTGTGTTTACCCCGCAAGTGCTGGGCAGCGGGTACCACGCACAGTTGATTGCCTTGTGCGAAAGCGCCGGTTTCTACCCGCGCATCGTGCAGGAGGCGGCGCAGATCCAGACCCTGCTGGGCCTGGTGGCCTGCGGTTTCGGTGTAGCCCTGGTGCCGCAATCGTTCGCCGCCAGCGGCCTCAGGGATGAGCTGGTGTTGCGCCCGCTGGCCCCGGTCAGCCAGACGCCGAACCCGGGCATCGGCCTGTACATGAACTGGAACCGGCTGCCGGCATCGATCCCGCTGGAGAACCTGCAGGCGCTGCTGGAGCAGCACCTGCCGCCGGCTGCGGCCTGATCCGGGTCAGATCCCGTCGCGGGCCAGGTCCATGGCGAAGTAGGTGAAAATCAGGTCGGCGCCGGCACGCTTGATCGAACCCAGGCTTTCACGCACCACCCGCTGCTCGTCGATGGCACCGGCCAGGGCGCCGAATTTGATCATGGCGTACTCGCCACTGACCTGATACGCGGTCAGCGGCAGGCGCGACACTTCACGGATATCGCGAATGATGTCGAGGTAGGCCCCCGCCGGCTTGACCATCAGTGAATCAGCGCCTTCCTGCTCGTCGAGCAACGACTCGCGCACCGCTTCGCGGCGATTCATCGGGTTCATCTGGTAGCTCTTGCGGTCACCCTTGAGCGCGCTGCCGCCGGCTTCACGGAACGGGCCGTAGAGCGCCGAGGCGAACTTGGTCGAGTAGGCCATGATCGCCACGTGGCTGAAGCCGGCCTGGTCCAGGGCCCGGCGAATGGCCTGGACCTGACCGTCCATGGCCGCCGACGGCGCGATCACGTCGGCGCCGGCACGGGCCGCGGCCACGGCCTGCTTGCCCAGGTTGATCAGGGTCTGGTCATTGTCCACTTCATGGCCGTGCACCACGCCGCAATGGCCGTGGTCGGTGTATTCGCAGAAGCAGGTGTCGGACATCACGATCATTTCCGGCACGGCGTCCTTGGCGATACGCGACATGCGCGACACCAGGCCGTTGTCATTCCAGGTGTCGCTGCCGGTGCTGTCCAGGTGGTGGGACACGCCAAAGGTCATCACCGACTTGATCCCGGCCCGGGCGTAGCGCTCGATTTCGCCCGCCAGCCTGGACTCGGGGATGCGCATCACCCCCGGCATGCTCTTGATCGGCACGAAGTCGTCGATTTCTTCCTCGACGAAAATGGGCAGCACCAGGTCGTTGAGGGTGAACTCGGTTTCCTGGAACAGGCTGCGCATTTGCTCGGTGCGACGCAGGCGACGTGGACGGGCTTCGGGGAACTGGCTGGACATGGGATTTCCTAACGGCAGGCCAAGTGTAAACAGGACCAAAGTCTAAAAAGGGGCAAAGCTTATGCCTTGAATGCCAAGGGCACAAACACCGCTTTGCCAAGAGTATTTTTCCGCTTTCGTAACAATGGAATTGTTGACTAGTATTGGCCTCCCCCCCGTGACAGGAGTCACTCCGATGTTCGATATCCAGAACTACGGCAGTTTTATTGCCGCTATCGTGATTTTCCAGATGATTCCTGGCGCCGGCACCCTGACCATTCTCAATGCCACGGCGCGCAATGGCGTCAACGCGGGGATCGGCGCGGCGATGGGCACCCTGCTCGGGGACATCATCTATATGGTCGCCGCCGTCGCCGGGCTGGCCGCGCTGATGCAGGCCAACCCAATGTTGTTCCAGGGCCTGCAATGGTTCGGCGCGGCCTACCTGTGCTGGATGGGCGTGCAGTTGCTGCGCACCCCGATTAAGGCGGAAGACTCGGGGCTCGAGCCCAAAACCTCGGGCTGGGTCTATTTCCGCACCGGGCTGGCCGTGGCCATGACCAACCCGAAAGTGATTCTGTTTTTCGTGGCGTTTTTCCCGCTGTTCATTCGTCCGGACGGCTCCAGCATGACCCTGCTGGTGATGATGCTGCACATCACCGCCATCAGCCTGGTGTATCAGGTCGGCCTGGTGCTCCTGGGCAACGCCGCGGCGATCCGCCTCAAGGCCCTGCCCATGGCGCGGCGCATCGCGACCCGGGTTGCCGGCCTGGCGCTGATCGGTTTTGGCATCAAGCTGGCGACCAACAACCGCTGATGACCCTGGCCCCCGGTGCGCCGGGGGCCGGGTGTTGGCTCACAGGTCGAGGCGGCCCTGAATGCAGGTCACGACCGCGCCACCGATCCAGATTTCCTCGCCCCGCTGCTGCACGTGAATCCTGCCCGCCCGGCCCATGCTCAGGCCCTGGCTCACCACGTAGCTCGACGGCGCCAGGCCCGCACCCAGCAGCCATTGGGCGATTCCGGCATTGAGGCTGCCGGTGGCCGGGTCTTCGGGCATGCCGTCCCCGGCGATAAAGGCCCGCACTTCAAACTGCGCATCGGTATCGTCGCGTTGCGGGTCGCATGGGGCGATAACGCCTACGGCCAGGCCTTGCAGCTGCGGGTAATCGGGTTGCAACTCCAGCACTTGCTGGCGTTCGGCGAGCATCAGCGCCATCCAGCCGGCGCCGTTATCGACCCATTGCGCCTCGACAATCGCCCCCGGCGCCAACCCCAGGCCACGCCGCGCCTGCTCCAGCAACTCGGGCTCGACCGCACCCGAGCGCAACAGCGGCGGCGCGAGAAAAGCCAGGTCCGCGCCCTGGCGCCGAATGCGCACCAGGCCGACCTCGCACTCCTGAATCACCTCCTCGCCCTGGGGCACGCCACCGGCTTGCAACCAGGCATGGCAACTGCCCAGGGTCGGATGACCGGCGAAGGGCAACTCTTCCAGGGTGGTGAAAATCCGCAGCCGATAGTCGGCCCGCGGGTCCCGGGGCTTGAGCACAAAGGTGGTTTCGCTGAGGTTGGTCCAGCGGGCGAAGGCCGCCATGCGCTCATCACTCAACTCATCGGCCCCCAGCACCACCGCCAGCGGATTGCCCTTGAGCGGTTGGGTACTGAACACATCCACTTGCCTGAAATCGAATTGGCGCATTGCCGTTCCCGGGTTGAATTAGCACGCTGAAGAAGGGTTATCGGATAGCGCTGTAGCCGCCAGGCTCGGACCGCGTTCGGGCGCTGGCCCGAGCCTTCGGCAGCGGCTACAGGTTTACACCGGCTTGGGGATTTCCAGGCCGCGGATCACGGCGGGCCGGGCCAGGAAGCGGTCCAGCACCCGTTGCACGTTGGGGAAGTCCTTGAAGCCCACCAGATCGCCAGCCTCATAGAAGCCGATCAGGTTGCGCACCCAGGGGAAGACCGCGATATCGGCGATGGTGTAGCGCTCGCCCATGATCCAGTCACGGCCGGTCAGGCGCCCTTCGAGCACGCCCAGCAGGCGCTTGGATTCAGCCACGTAACGGTCGCGCGGACGCTTGTCCTCGTAGTCCTTGCCGGCAAATTTATTGAAGAAGCCAAGCTGGCCGAACATCGGGCCGATGCCGCCCATCTGCCACATCAGCCACTGGATCGTCTCGTAGCGCGCAGCCGATTCCTGGGCCAGCAATTGCCCGCTCTTATCGGCCAGGTAAATCAGGATCGCCCCCGATTCGAACAAGGCCAGCGGCTGGTCGCCCGGGCCGTGGGGGTCGAGAATCGCCGGGATCTTGTTGTTGGGGTTCAACGACAGGAACTCGGCGGACAACTGATCGTTGGTGTCGAAACCGACGCGGTGCGGCTCGTAGGGCAGGCCGATTTCCTCGAGCATGATCGAGACCTTGACCCCGTTGGGCGTGGGCAAGGAGTACAGCTGTATCCAGTCAGCAAACTGCGCGGGCCACTTCTGGGTGATGGGAAAGGCTGAGAGATCAGTCATGACAGGTTTCCAGTGACGGTCAGGGGGGCTGTGCCGCAGGCGCTAGAGCGGCGGCGGATCGATTATAAGCGTCACGCGGCGAGACGCATTCTTAAATCGGCAACATCCTGTGGTTAAGCTCGCTCACACCCTGGGGCCAAGGCGCATACAGTGCCATCAGCCTGCCAGGATCGAACCAAAAGCCGTGCAGGGACTCAGACAACTACCTTCGGGTGGATGCATCGCTTATGACAGGGAAAACCACAGGCCACCGCCAGGGTGCCGTGCAAAGGTTTGTCAGCCTCAATCGAATGCGCTGAAGAACACCTATTCAATGACCAAGCTGCTGAACCTCGCCAAACGCCTTAAACATCGCGGTTACATCGTGCTCCCGGCCCTGTTGCTCGTCAGCGGCCTGCTGCTGTCGCTGGAGTCCGGCGAGAGCCGCGCCCAGCCGGCCGACGGTACCCAGACCCTGGTGTTCCTGCGCCACGCGGAAAAACCCGCCGGCGGTCTCGGCCAGCTCAATTGCCAGGGCCTGAACCGCGCCATCGACCTGGCCTCGCTGCTGCCCGAAAAATTCGGCAAGGCCGACTACGTGTTCGCCGCCAACCCGACGCGCAATGTCGAAGAAGGCGAGTTCGATAATTCCTACAGCTACATCCGTCCGCTTATGACCATCAGCCCCAGCGCAATCAAGCTCGGCCTGCCGGTGAACATCGAGTTTTCGGCCAACGACACCAGTGCCCTGGCCGATGAGCTGCTCGAAGACCGCTACCACAACTCGATTATCTACACCGCCTGGTCCCACGGTTACCTGCCGGAACTGATCAACAAGGTGGCCCAGGAAGCCGTCGGCGATAAGCGCACCATCACCGACGATTGGGCTTCCAACGATTTCGACACCCTGTATGTGCTGACCCTGACCTGGCACAACGGCAAGGCCACCCTGCTCAGCCGCAACTACAAGCAAGGCCTGGACAACGGCCAGGAAAGTTGCCCGAGCTGACCCCTAGGCCGGGACCTGGGTGCCCTGATGGAAGATCATCTGCCAGCGCCCCTGGTCAAAGCGCCAGATCGAACTGCGGCGGGAATCGAGCGCCGGCTGCCCGGCGGTCTCGGCGCGACGACAGCGATAGGTCGCCAGCACCAGCACGTCCGACAGACGCTTGACCGAAAAATCACTGATGCTGCGCTCGACGAACTCATCCCCGGGCAGGCGTTGCAGCACTTCGGAACGGTGCCAGGTGCCACCGCTGGCGCCGAACTCAAAAAAGTCCTCGGCCAACAGTGCCCGCAACTTTTCGCGGTCGGCGCGGACCTCGGCCTGCAGCAGGCGGTTTTCCAGATCGAGCAATTGTTGATGCAGACTCATGGGGTTCTCCTCCTTGGATAATCGACAGGCCAGGCCTCCTGGCCACGTCATCGATGCCGCGGCATCACGCACTCAGGCGTGTTGCAGCCCGTAGGCTGAAATAAACGGCGCCCGATCATTAACCGGTGGCGCCCCCCCTGTCCAGCCTCTTGCCGCGCCGCTGACAACCCGGCCAGCACGGTACGCCGTGCCAAAGGAGCAAAAGCCCGCAGCTTTGGTTAGTCTTGCCCGGCGCCACGCGGCGACCCCAGCGAACGAACCGAGGCCCTGCATGAAATTCACCACCATCTCCATTGCCCGCAAGCTCAAATTCTACCAACTGCTGGTGTTCGACCAGGTGCTGCAAAGCGGCTCGCTGGTACGCGCGGCCCAGGCGCTGAACCTGACCCAGCCGGCGGTGACCAAGATCATCCACGAGCTGGAATCCTATTTCGACGCACCGCTGCTGGTACGCAGCAACCGCGGGGTCACGGCCACCGAGCTCGGCGAACTGGTGGTACTGCGGGCCAAGTCGCTGCTGGCCGAACTGCGCTCGCTGACCGACGAGGTCAACGCCTTTCAGGAAGGCACCGCGGGCCAGGTCATGGTCGGCACGCTGATTTCCGCCTCGACCTCGCTGCTGCCCAAGGCCATTCGCCTGCTCAAGCAACGGGCGCCCGGGGTCCTGGTGTCGTTGCGCGTAGGGCAGATGGACCAGTTGTTCCCGGCGCTCGCGGTGGGCGAAGTGGACCTGGTGGTGGGCCGGGTTCCGGACGACTGGAGCTGGCGCAACCAGTCGCCGAGCCTGGACGTCGAGGTGCTGTATGGCGAAGAGTTGAGTGTGGTCGCTGGGGCCGCGCACCCGCTGCATGGCAAGGGCGCCATCAGCCTGCACGACCTGCACGCCTACCCCTGGGTGCTGCCGACCCGCGACTCGCTGCTGCGCCGCACGTCCGACCAGATGTTCGCCGCCGCCGGGCTGTCGACGCCGGACAATGTTGCAGAGTCGCTGTCGATCCTGACCAACCTCAGCCTGATGCAGGACCAGCGCACCGTGGCCCTGATGCCCTACGAGGCGACCCTGCAGTTTGTCGCGGCCGGCATGCTCAAGGCCTTCGATCTGGGGGCTCCGATGCAGTTCGGCGATATCGGCTGTTTCTTCTCCAATGCCCGCAACCTGGGCCCGGCCGCGCGCCTGTTCCGCGAATGCCTGTACCTGGCCGCCCGCGAAGATTCGGACCCACAGCAGGCCAGCCTCGAGACCTGAACCCATGTATTCCAATCACTAATAGACAACCCGGAGTATTTGATTATTAACTAATACTTGGCCTGCCTACACTCGCTCCGAAACCCAAGTTCCGGAGGTTCGCGTGTCCACTGCCCTGCCCCTGTTGCGCCATTTCATCGCCGGCGAATTTGTCGCCAGCGCCAAGACCTTTGCCAACATCTCGCCCATCGACGGCCGCCAGCTGAGTCAGGTCTGCGAGGCCGACGCCCATCAGGTCGACCAGGCCGTGGCCGCCGCCCGCGCTGCCCAGGCAGGCCCCTGGGCCGCTTACAGCAGCAGCCAGCGCGCCGACATGCTGCTGCGCATCGCCCAGGGCATCGAGCAGCGTTTCGAAGAGTTCGTGGCCGCCGAAGTCGCCGACACCGGGCGCCCGGTGCATCAGGCGCGAACCCTGGACATCGCCCGCGCCGTGCACAACTTCCGCACCTTCGCCGAGCTGCTGCGCCAGTCCGGCGGCGAGTATTTCGAGATGCGCGCCGCCGATGGCAACGAGGTGTTCAGCTACACCGTGCGCAAACCCCATGGCGTGGTGGCGATCATCTCGCCGTGGAACCTGCCGCTGTTGCTGCTGACCTGGAAAGTCGCCCCGGCCCTGGCCTGCGGCAACTCGGTGGTGGTCAAGCCGTCGGAAGACTCGCCCTCCAGCGCCACCCTGCTGGCCGAGGTCATGCGCGATGCCGGCCTGCCCAGCGGCGTATTCAACCTGGTGCACGGCTTCGGCCCGCAGTCCACGGGCGAGTTCCTGACCCGCAACCCGGACGTCGACGCCATTACCTTCACCGGCGAGACCCGCACCGGTTCGACCATCATGAAAGCCGCCGCCGAAGGGGTGCGTGAAGTGTCCTTCGAACTGGGGGGCAAGAACGCAGCGGTGGTGTTTGCCGACTGCGATTTCGACGCCGCCGTGGCCGGGGTCTTGCGCTCAAGCTTCAGCAACTCGGGCCAGGTCTGCCTGTGCTCGGAACGGGTGTACGTCGAACGGCCGATCTACGAGCGGTTTGTCGCGGCCATGGCGGCCGGGGCCGAGGCACTGAAGATCGGCTACCCGGATGAAGACGGGGTCAACATGGGCTCGCTGATCTCCCACAAGCATAGGGACAAGGTCCTCGGCTATTTCCAGCTGGCCCGGGATGAAGGCGCGACCCAGGTCACCGGGGGCGGCGTGCCGCACTTTGGCGATGCCCGGGACAACGGCGCCTACGTGCAGCCGACCATCTGGACCGGGCTCGGCGACGACGCGCGCTGCATGCGCGAAGAGGTGTTCGGCCCGGTGTGCCATATCGCCCCGTTCGACAGCGAGGACGAAGTGGTGCGCCGGGTCAACGATTGCGCCTACGGCCTGGCCACTGCCCTGTGGACCCGCGACCTGAAGCGCGCGCACCAGGTGTCGCGGCGTTTTCACGTGGGCATGGTGTGGGTCAATACCTGGTTCCTGCGCGACCTGCGCACCCCGTTCGGCGGTGCGCGGCTGTCGGGCCTGGGTCGCGAAGGCGGCCACCATTCCCTGGATTTCTACTCCGCGATCACCACCATTTGCGTCAACCCTTGAGCGGGAGCTTCCCCATGCATGCAGCACTTCTTCAAGCCGCCGAGCGCCTGCACCAGGCCCAGCTCACCGGCCAGCCCTGCGCCCCGCTGCGCGAGCTGATCGCCAGCGCCCAGGCCGACCTGCCGCAACAGGCCGCCATCGACCTGGCCTATGCCGTGCAACGCCATAACAACCAACGAGCGATTGCGGCCGGACGGCGCCCGGTGGGGCACAAGATCGGCCTCACCTCGCGCGTCGTGCAGCAACAGCTGGGAGTGGAGCAACCGGACTTCGGCCAGCTGTTCGCCGACATGGCCCGGGGTGATGGCCAGCCCATCGCCTGGACCGACACCCTGCAACCCAAGGTCGAGGCGGAGATCGCCCTGATCCTGGAGCACGACCTGACCCATGAGCGGCACACCGTGGCCGACCTGATCCGCGCCACCGCCTTTGCCCTGCCGGCCATCGAAATCGTCGGCAGCCGCATCGCCAACTGGGACATCCGCCTGCTCGACACCATCGCCGACAACGCCTCCTCCGGCCTGTTCGTGCTCGGCAGCCGCCCGGTGCCACTGGCGACCCTGGACCTGGTGCGCTGCGGCATGCACATGACCCTGCGCGGCGAGCCGGTCTCGGTCGGCGCCGGCGCGGCCTGCATGGACAACCCGCTGAACGCCGCCCTGTGGCTGGCCGACACCCAGGTGCGCCTCGGCCAGCCCCTGCGTGCCGGCGACGTGCTGCTCACTGGAGCCCTGGGGCCGATGGTCGTGGCCCGGCCCGGCGACAGCTTTACCGCGCATATCCAGGGCCTGGGCAGCGTCACCGCCGCCTTCGCCGCCGCGCACTGAACAAGGACTGGCACATGCAACCGAAAATAAAAGCCGCCATCATCGGCTCGGGCAATATCGGCAGCGACCTGATGCTGAAGATTCTGCGCCAGGCCCGGCACCTGGAGATCAGCGTGATGGTTGGCATCGACCCCGCCTCCGACGGCCTTGAACGCGCGCGCCGGCTGGGCGTGGCCACCACCCATGAAGGGGTCGAAGGCCTGCTGCGGATGCCGCAGTTCGCCGAGATCCAGATCGTGTTCGACGCCACCTCGGCCACCGCCCACGTGCGCAACGACGCCCTGCTGCGCCAGGCCCGGCCGGGCATCCGCCTGATCGACCTGACCCCGGCGGCCATCGGCCCGTATTGCGTGCCGGTGGTCAACCTGGAACACAACCTCGACCAGCTCAACGTCAACCTGATCACCTGCGGCGGCCAGGCGACCATTCCCATGGTCGCTGCGGTGTCACGGGTAGCGACCGTGCATTACGCGGAAATCATCGCCTCGATCGCCAGCAAATCCGCCGGTCCCGGGACCCGGGCCAATATCGACGAGTTCACCGAAACCACGGCCAAGGCCATCGAAGTCATCGGAGGCGCAGCCAGGGGCAAGGCGATCATCGTCATGAACCCGGCCGAGCCGCCGCTGATGATGCGCGACACGGTGTACGTGCTGTCGGCCGCCGCCGATCCGCAGCGGGTCGCCGCCTCGATCGAAGAGATGGCCGCGGCGGTCCAGGCCTATGTGCCCGGCTATCGCCTCAAGCAGCAGGTGCAGTTCGACCCGATCAACGCCGACGCGCCGTTGTACCTGCCCGGGATCGGACGCTTCAGTGGCCTCAAGACCTCGATCTTTCTTGAAGTCGAAGGCGCCGCCCACTACCTGCCTGCCTACGCCGGCAACCTCGACATCATGACCTGCGCCGCGTTGGCCACCGCCGAACGCATGGCCCAGTCCATGAGCCACTGCCGCTGAGGAACCGCGCCATGACTGCAATCCCCAACACCCCGCTGTACATCAGCGACGTGACCCTGCGCGACGGCATGCACGCCGTGCGCCATCAATACTCACTGGACCAGGTGCAGCGCATCGCCCAGGCCCTGGATGCCGCCCGGGTCGACAGCATCGAAGTGGCCCACGGCGACGGCCTGCAAGGCTCCAGCTTCAACTACGGGTTCGGCGCCCACAGCGACCTGGAGTGGATCGAAGCCGCCGCCGACGTGGTGCGCCACGCCCGGATCGCCACCCTGCTGCTGCCCGGGATCGGCACCGTGCATGACCTCAAGGCCGCCTACAACGCCGGTGCCCGCATCGTGCGGGTCGCCACCCATTGCACCGAAGCCGACGTGTCGCGCCAGCACATCGAGGCCGCCCGGGAACTGGGCATGGACACCGTGGGTTTCCTGATGATGAGCCACATGCTGGCGCCAGCCGAACTGGCCCGGCAGGCGCTGCTGATGGAAAGCTACGGCGCCACCTGCATCTACGTGGTCGACTCCGGCGGCGCGATGAACATGCAGGACATTCGCGAGCGCTTCCGTGCCTTCAAGGCCGTGCTCAAGCCCGAGACCGCGACCGGCATGCACGCCCACCACAACCTCGGCCTGGGGGTGGCCAACTCCATGGTCGCCGTGGAAGAAGGCTGCAACCGCATCGACGCCAGCCTTGCCGGCATGGGCGCCGGCGCCGGCAACGCACCGCTGGAAGTGTTTATCGCCGCCGCCGACAAGCTCGGCTGGGACCACGGCACCGACCTCTATGCCTTGATGGATGCCGCCGACGACCTGGTGCGGCCCCTGCAGGATCGCCCGGTGCGGGTCGACCGCGAAACCCTGGCTCTGGGCTATGCCGGGGTCTATTCGAGCTTCCTGCGCCACGCCGAAGTGGCCGCCGCCCGGTACGGCCTGAAAACCGTCGACATCCTGGTCGAGCTGGGCCGCCGGCGCATGGTCGGCGGCCAGGAAGACATGATCGTCGACGTCGCCCTCGACCTTCTCGCCCACCCTCAGGAGCAGCGCCCATGACCCCCGATACCGCCCGTATCGCCCACGCCCTCGACCAGGCCGCGCGCCGCGCCGAAGCCCTGGTGCAATTCAGCAGCGTCACCCCGTTCAGCCTGGAACAGGCCTACCGGATCCAGCGCGCCTCGATGCAGCACCGCTACGCCGATGGCGAACGCATGATCGGCGTGAAGCTGGGGTTTACCAGCCGCGCGAAGATGATCCAGATGGGGGTCGACAGCCTGATCTGGGGCTGGCTGACCGACGCCATGCTCGAAGAGGACGGCGGCCTGGTGGACCTGTCGCGCTACATCCACCCCCGGGCCGAACCCGAGCTGTGCTTTCTCACCAAACGCGCCATCGACGGCCCACTGACCCAGCTCGAAGCCGCCGACTACCTGGAAGCGGTGGCCCCGGCGATCGAGATCATCGACTCGCGCTACCAGGCCTTCAAGTTCAGCCTGGAGGACGTGGTGGCGGATAACTGTTCATCGGCCGGGCTGGTGTTGGGCGCCTGGTCCCGGGATTTCAGCGGCCTGGCCAATGCCGGGGTGCTGTTGCGTGTCGACGGACGCCTGGTGGAATGCGGCTCCAGCGCGGCGATTCTCGGCCATCCGTTGCGCAGCCTGGTGCAGGCCTCGCAGCTGTTGGCCAAGGCCGAAATCGCCCTGCCGGCCGGCAGCCTGATCATGGCCGGCGCCGCCACCGCTGCGGTTGCCCTGGTGCCCGGGAGCCACGTCGCGGTGGAGATCGCCGGCTACGGCGAATGTGGCTTCACCTGCAGCGGCACCCGCCCGGGAGTCGCGCCATGACCGCCAGCCGCTCGACCGTGGTGGCCGGCAAGGCCACGCCCCGGGGGCGCTTCCCCCATATCCGGCGCGCAGGGGATTTTCTCTATGTCTCGGGCACCAGCTCGCGGCGCCCGGACAACAGTTTCGACGGGGTCGAAGTCGACGCCATGGGCACCACCTGCCTGGACATTCGTGCCCAGACCCGCGCCGTCATCGAGAACATTCGCGATATCCTCGCCAGCGAAAATGCCGGCCTGCAGGACCTGGTGGAACTGTGCAGCTACCTGGTCGATATGAACGACTTCGGCGGCTACAACCAGGTCTACGCCGAGTACTTCAATGAAAGCGGCCCGACCCGTACCACCGTGGCCGTGCATCAATTGCCGCACCCGCACCTGCGGATCGAAATCAAGGCCGTGGCCTACGCCCCGCTCGATCGCGGTGGCGCCCCAGAACAACAATAAAAAAGAGCACCTCGAACATGGACAAGCATCACTACAGCCCACCCTTCAACTTCAACCGCTGGATCGACGAACACGCACACCTGCTCAAGCCCCCCGTGGGCAACCGCCAGGTGTGGCAGGACGCCGATTTCATGGTCACGGTGGTCGGTGGCCCGAACCAGCGCACCGACTTTCACGATGACCCGGTGGAGGAGTTTTTCTACCAGTTCCGGGGCAACGCCTACCTCAATATCTGGGACCGTGGGCGCTATGAGCGCATCGATTTGCGCGAGGGCGATATCTACCTGATGGCGCCCCACGTCATCCACTCGCCCCAGCGCCCGGAGCCCGGCAGCCTGTGCCTGGTCATCGAGCGCCAGCGGCCCCAGGGCCTGCATGACGCGCTGCAATGGTCGTGCGCCCATTGCGGCACCCTGATCAAGCGCTACGAGATGCAGTTGCAGAGCATCGTCCACGACCTGCCGCCGGTGTACGAACAGTTCTACGCCACCAGCGACAGCGAGCGGCGCTGCAATGAATGCGGCGAAACCCACCCTGGCCGCGACTGGCAGACCTGGCACCGAACCCTCAACGCAGCGAAGCACCCATGAAAATCGATATCCACTCGCACTTCTTCCCCCCCATCAGCCAGGCCGAGGCGGCTCGGCTCAACCCCGAGCGCGCGCCCTGGTTGCAGCGTGAGGGGCGCAAGGGCCAGATCATGGTCGGCGACAAGGCCTTTCGCCCGGTGCACGACGTGCTCTGGGACCCGCAGCGGCGCATCGAGCACCTCGACGAGCAAGGCCTGGACCAGCAGGTCATGTGCGCCACGCCGGTGATGTTTGCCTACGACGCGCCCATCGCCAAGGCCCTGCCCTGGGCCCAGTTGATGAACGACCGCGCCCTGGAAATGACCGCCAGCGCTCCCGAGCGACTCAAGGTCCTGGCCCAGGTGCCACTGCAGGACCTCGACGCCGCCTGCCGCGAAGCCAGCCGGGCCAAGGCCTGTGGGCACATCGGGGTGCAGATCGGCAACCATGTGGGCAACCATGACCTGGACCACGACAACCTGGTGAGCTTCCTCACTCACTGCGCCCACGACAACATCCCGGTGCTGGTGCACCCCTGGGACATGATGGGCGGCGAACGCATGAAAAAATGGATGCTGCCGTGGCTGGTGGCGATGCCGGCGGAGACCCAGTTGGGGATTCTATCGCTGATCCTGTCCGGGGCCTTCGAGCGCCTGCCCGAGTCGCTGCGTATCTGCTTCGCCCATGGTGGCGGCGGCTTTGCCTTTTTGCTGGGGCGGGTGGACAACGCCTGGCTGCACCGCGACATCGTGCGCGAGGACTGTCCGCAGTTGCCGTCGAGCTACGTCAAACGCTTCTTCGTCGACTCGGCGGTGTTCGACCCGGGCGCGCTCAAACTGCTGGTGGACGTGATGGGCAGCGACCGGGTGATGCTCGGTTCCGACTCGCCCTTCCCCCTCGGCGAGCAACGCATCGGTGCCGGGGTCCTGGAACACCCGCAACTGGACCGCGCCCAGCAGGCACAGATCCTCGCCGGCAACGCCCAGGCCTTCTTCGACCTGCACTGATCCCCGGGCCCCGACGGCCCACCCCCTGTCTGACGGCGCTGGTACAACGCGCCGGGCGTGCCCGGTAACGGGCGACTGTGGCCGCCAGACAGCTTCGCTGCGCTCAACTCCAACAACAATCACAAGGAGCAAGCCATGTCCCACAGCACGCAAAACCTCACTGAACTGATCGACCAGAGCCCGCTCTCGCGTTTGCAGATACGGGTGCTGGTCCTGTGTTTCCTGGTGGTATTGCTGGACGGTTTCGACACCGCCGCCATCGGCTACATCGCCCCGGAACTCCTGCAAAGCTGGCACATCGAGCGCGCCCAACTGGCGCCGGTGTTTGGCGCCGGGCTGTTCGGCATGCTACTGGGCAGCTTCTGCTTTGGCCCCCTGGCCGACCGCCATGGGCGCAAGAGCGTGCTGCTGGTGTGTGTGCTGATTTTCGCCCTCGGCACCCTGGCCTCGGCGATCTCGCCGTCGGTGGAGGTGCTGGCGGTGTTGCGTTTTATCACCGGCATCGGCCTGGGCGGGGTGCTGCCCAACTGCATCACCCTGAGCTCCGAATACTCACCGGCGCGGCGGCGCATGCTGCTGGTCACCCTGAGTTATTCCGGGTTTACCCTGGGCCTGGCCCTGGGCGGCGCGGTGGCCGGGGTGCTGCTGCCCCTGGTGGGCTGGCAGGGCTTGCTGTTGATCGGTGGCCTGGCGCCGCTGCTGCTGTGGCCGGTGTTGTGGTTCGCCTTGCCCGAGTCGGTGTGTTTCATGGCCGACAGCCCGCGCCATCAGGCCGCGTTGCGGCGCACGGTGGAGCGCATCAGCGGGCGCGAGGATTGGCACGGTGTGCGCTTTATCGGCGACGCCGCGCAACGCGCCGGGCACTCGTCGGTGGCGGCGCTGTTCAGCCAGGGCCAGATGGCCCGCACCCTGCTGCTGTGGCTGACCTTCTTCTGCTGCCTGTTTGTGTTCTACCTGCTGACCAACTGGCTGCCCACCGTGCTCCGCGGCAGCGGCTACAGCACGGCGAATGCGGCGCAGATCAGCGCGATGATTCCCCTGGGCGGAGTGCTCGGCGGGATCGCCATGGCCTTGCTGATGGACCGCCTGGGCGCCCTGCGCGTGCTGCCGCTGCTGTGCCTGACCGGCGCCGTGGCCCTGGCCTGCACCGGCAGCCAGTTGGAGCACGGCGCACGCTTGCTGGCGATTGTGTTCCTGGCCGGTTTCAGCCTGACCGGGACCCTGAACAACCTCAGTGTCCTGGCCGCGACCCTGTACCCCACCCGCTCGCGCGCCACGGGCGTCAGCTGGGCACTGGCCGCCGGGCGCGCCGGCTCGATCATCGGTTCGATGCTCGGCGGCTGGATCTTCAGCAGCGCGGGCGACCTGCCGCAGTTCTTTATCTGGATCGCGGTGCCGGTGCTGATCGCCAGCCTGGCGCTGATGCTGATGAACAGCCAGGGCCGGCACCAGGAGGCGTCGGTCGAGAGCTGATGGCCAGGTACTGCTGAACCTGAAAAAAATGCCGCTGCGCCCAACAGGCCCAGCGGCATTTTTTATGCGGCAACCGGCTTAGAAAATATCCAGCGGGTAGTCGGTGATCAGGCGGAACTCATCGATATTGCCCTCGCCCTGGGCCGCATTGGCGCGGTGCCAGGTTTGCCGCAGGCGCAGGCTCAGGTCCTTGAGCGGGCCGCTCTGCACCACGTAACGGGCTTCGAGGTTGCTCTCGCGGTGGGTGCCGTCCTTGCCGTAGAAACCAGCGTAGGGGCTGCCCACCGGCATGTGCGTACCGTCGATGCCGGAGCCGCGCAGGTAGCGCGCCATCAGCTTCAGGCCCGGTACGCCGTAGCTGTCCATCGCCAGGTCGTAGCGCAATTGCCAGGAGCGTTCGTTGGGGCCGTTGAAGTCCGAATACTGCGCCGAGTTCGGCAGATAGATCGACGCCCCCTGGTCGCGGCCATTGCGCCCGTTGCGGTCGATATCGCCCACCCCGAGGTAGTCGAACGGCGTGTTGCCATCCACATTCTGCAGGGCCAGGGTCAGGCGATGGGCGCCCAGGCCGTAGAACACCGATGCGCCAAGGGTGGTGTTGTCGATGGCCCCGGCCTTGGCCTGGCCGGTGTCGACGGTGCGGTACAGGTTCAGGTCGAAGCCCACTTGCTGGCGCTCGTCCAGGTCGGTACTGCCGTTGAAGTTGGCGTAGTACTGGTTCCAGATGTCTGCAAAGCGTGCGGTGTACAGGCTGGCACCGAGCTTGTCGCTGAACTGGTAGTCGGCACCCAGGTAGTCCACCGACGGCGTGGTGACCCCGGCGTAGAACGCCCAGAGATCACCGTCACTGTTGGTGGTGACGTGGCCGCTGGCCGAGGTGAAGTGCCCGGCCCGCAGCGTCAGGCCTTGCACTTCCCGGCTGTCGAGGGCAAAGCCGGTGGCGGCCTGGGGAATCAGGCGGTTGTGGCCGACGGCGAACACCGGGGTGTCCACCGACTGCTCGCCGTAGCGCAGCACGGTCTCGGAAATCCGCAGCTTGAGCGCCGCGCCACCCTTGGAGTATTCGTCCGCCGGTTTGCCGTTATCGTGCACCGGCAGGTTGTAGGTGCCGATCTTGCCGCCCGAGGCATCCAGCTTCAGGCCCAGGGTGCCGAAGGCATCGACCCCGACCCCGACCGTGCCTTGGGTAAAGCCGGAGCTGAAACGCGCGATAAAGCCCTGGGTCCAGTCTTTGCGGTCGCGGCGCCCGTCCTGGATGCTGCGGTTGAGGTAGTAGTTGCGGCTGAGCAGGGTCAGGTGGCTGTCTTCGATAAAGCCGCTTTCGCCCTCGCCAGCCGCGGCCGCCAACGGCAGCGAGCACAGCAGGGGCAGCAGCAACAGGGTATGGGGATGGGTTGGTTGACGCATGGGTGCCTCTTTTCTTGTTGTTGTAATAAGCCTGCACGCGCCATCGCGCACAGCCGTGAGCCCAAGCCGATAAGCGGCCCGGAACGGTCCAGGAGGGTCAGGGTGAAGGTGGGGCCGTGTCCGGCCCCGGGTACTCAGTGACGGATCGGCAACGGCTTGGGGGCGTCTGCAATGAGGGGCGCCTTGTGCCGGAAACGCAGGAAGTAAATCAGCAGGATCACCCCCAGGAACGGCAGGCCGATCCACAGGGTCAATTCGAACTCGGCGGTGAACAGCGTGGTGACCATCACCGCCAGCATCAGCAGCAACCCGCCGAGGCTGGTCCAGGGGTAGCCCCAGAGTTTGAACGCCAGCGGCTGGTCGCCCTGTTGCCGACGAAAGAACAGGTGGGTAAGGAAGATCCCGGCCCAGGTGAACATCGCGCCGAACATGGCAATCGACATCATCAGGGTGAAGGCCTTGTCGGCGTACGCCAGGTAGAGCAAGGTCGCCAGGGCAATTCCCAGGGACGACAGCAGCAGCGCCGGCAACGGCACGCCCTTCTCGCTGAGCTTGCCGAACACCGCCGGGGCCTGTCCCGCGCGCGACAGGCTGAACATCAGCCGGGTGGTGATGTACAGCTGGCTGTTCATCGCCGACAGCGCGGCAATCAGGATCACCGCGTTGAACACCGCGCCCGCATAGGGAATGCCGGTGGCCGCCATCACCGTGACGAACGGGCTTTCGCCACCGCTGTTTTTGCCCCAGGGCACAATGGCCAGGACCAGCGCGATGGTCAGCAGGTAGAACACCACCAGCCGCACCACGGTAATGCGAAAGGCGCGGGTCACGGCCTGTTGCGGGTCCTTGGCCTCGCCGGCGGCGACCGCGATCATCTCGATGCTCAGGTAACTGAAGAACGCCACGATCACCGCCACCCAGGTGCCCCACAGGCCATTGGGGAAGAACCCGCGGTCATTGCTGTAGTTGGCAAAGCCGATGCTCGATTGGGCCGGGGCGTCGAACACCACCCAGGCGCCGAGCAGGATAAAACCGACGATGGCGCACAGCTTGAGCAAGGAAAAAACATACTCGATGCTGCCGAACACTTTGACGCTGAAGGCGTTGGCCAGAATCAGCGCCATCGAGAAGGTGACCATCCAGTAGCCACCCGGCACCTCGGGGTACCAGTACTTCATGTACATCGCCGCCGCGGTGATTTCGGTGCCCACGGCAAACACGATGGAGGCCCAGTAGGCATAGCGGATGGCGAAGCCGAACCAGGGCGCGACGTAGAACTCGGCGAACGAGCCGAACGAACCCGAGGTCGGGTGGCGCACGGTCATTTCCGCCAGGCAGCCCATCAGCAGCAGCGCGATCACCGCGCCGATGCCGTAGCTGATCAGCACGCTGGGGCCGGCAAAGCCGATGGCGAAACCACTGCCCAGGAACAGCCCGGTACCAATGGCGCCACCGATGGCGATCATCGACAGCTGGCCACTGGTCAGGCTCTGCTTGAGGCCTTTTTCGCGGTCTGAAACCTGTTCGAATGTGCGTGTTGTTTTTGTCATGACATTCATGCTCCAGGGCTTGGCGTGGGAACTCAGGTCACCGATTTACGGGCGAGGAATTCCGGGCGATCCCATTCTTGTTGTTCAAGGATGTGTTTGAGGGCGGCCACGGCATCCCAGACATCCTGGTAACCGTTGTAGAGCGGCGCGAAACCGAAGCGCAAAAGGTCCGGCGCGCGGAAGTCGCCGATGATGCCGCGCGCGATCAGTGCCTGCATCACCGCGTAGGCCTGGGCATGGGCCAGGGACACCTGGCTGCCGCGCTGCCCGGCCTCGCGCGGGCTGCGCAGCTCCACACCGAGCCCGCCCAGGTGCTGATCGCAGAGCTCGATGAACAGGTCGCCCAGGGCTTCGCTCTTGGCCCGCAGGGCGCTCATGTCGACGTCGTCGAACACCTCCAGCGCGGCCTCCAGGGCCAATACCCCGAGTTGCGGCGCGGTGCCCACCAGCATGCGGTCGATGGTCGGGTGCGGGACGTAGTCGTGGGTGAAATCAAAAGGCTTGGCGTGGCCGTGCCAACCGGTGAGCGGCTGGCGCACCTGGGGAATATGGCGTTCGGCGACAAACACGAATGCCGGCGCTCCCGGGCCACCGTTGAGGTATTTGTAGCCACAGCCCACGGCGAAGTCGGCGCCGGCCTGGTTCAGCTCGATGGGCATGGCCCCGGCCGAGTGGCACAGGTCCCAGACCACCAGCACCCCGAGTTCGTGGGCACGGGCGGTAATGGCCGCCATGTCGTAGCGGCGCCCGGACTTGAAGTTGACGTGGGTCAGCGAGAGGATCGCCACGTCTTCGCCAAGGGCGTCCAGCACCTGCTCCGGCTCCACGCAGCGCAACTCGCAGGCGGTCAGCTCGGCCACGCCCTGGGCGATGTACACGTCGGTGGGGAAGTTGCCGCGCTCGGCCAGAATCACCTTGCGCCCCGGCTGCATGCGCAGGGCCGCCACCAGCACCTTGAACAGGTTGATCGAGGTCGAATCGGCGACGATCACCTCATGTCCCTGGGCTCCGATCAGCCGGGCGATTTTGGCGCCGGTGCGCTGCGGCGCCGGGTACCAGTCGGCATCGTTCCAGGACCGGATCAGGCCCTGGGCCCACTCCTGGCGCAAGACCTTGTCCATGCGCTCGGGCACATGGGCCGGCATCGCGCCAATGGAGTTGCCATCGAAGTAGATCTGGTCCCTGGGCAAATCAAAACGTGCGCGAAAACGCCTGAGTTCATCCACCTGGTCAAGATGAACGCAATAATCGCGCGTACGGAGCGGGGTCGAGCTGGACATACGGATCCCTCGGGGCATTGTTCTTATTAGTCGGTGCGGCAGACAGCCCACAGACGCCCGCGGATCCTAACTCCGGCATCCATTACCCGATAATAGAAAAGGTGACCCTGGGTATTCCAAATCGACATAGACATCGCAAGCGCTGCAGCCCTCGCGAACACCCCGCGGGGAAACCCCGCGGGAAACCCCCTGTAGCCGCTCGGGCCGCGTTTGGACGCTGGCCCGTGAGGACACCGTGGCGCATCAAGGCACGAGGATTATTTTCTCGCTGGTGCCTTGGTTGACCTGTGCGTAGCGCTCCAGCCCCTGTTCCAGGGGCGCTTCTACCAGGCCTTCGGGCAATGGCAGCAAGCCTTGATCGAAGAACCGACCAAACTGCTCCAGCATCAGGGCGCAGGCGTCGACGCCGTACAGCAGAGAGTTGATCCCCACCAGCGAGCCGCCCCGCCGGTACAGGGCCAGGGCCGGCAGTTGCACGTGGCCGTCGACCGGTGCGGCGATGATCGCGATGCGACCAAACGGGGCCAGGGCCGGCACCGCGGCCGGCAACCAGAAGCCGGTGGTGTCGAAAATCACCTCGGCACCGCCGCTGTAGAGGTCATTGACCTGCGCCGCCAAGGCTTCGGACTCGGTCAATTGCAAGGTGGCATACCCCTGGGCCCGCAGCGCCTCGGCCTGCTCGGGTCGACGCACCGCCGCCAGTACCTGGGCACCGCTGACCTTGGCCAGGGCCAGGGCCGCAGTGGCCACGGCACCACCGCCGATCACCAGCAGACGCGTACCCGAGCCCACCTGGCTGCGTTGCAAGGCATCCCAGGCCGTGGTGTACGGCACCCCCAGGCTGGCGGCCTGGGCAAAACTCAGGTGCCGGGGTTTAGGCGCCACGCCCTTGGCCGACAGCACCACGTACTCGGCATGGCAGCCATCGGCGAAAAAGCCCAGTTCCTTGCCGGTGCCCCAGACTTCCTGCCCCAGCAGCGCCTGCGGCCCGTCCACCACCACCCCGGCAAAATCGCGCCCGGGGATGCGCGGCAAGGTGGTGTAGGGAAAGCGCCCCAGCACGTTCTTCACATCACTGGGGTTGAGGCCCGCCGCCTTGATCTGCACCAATACCTGCCCGGCGCCCGGCACCGGGGTCGGCACCTCGACCGATTGCAGCGCCGCGAGGTCACCGGTACGGGAAAATTGCAGTGCTTTCATAAGTGTCTTCATCCAACTGAGTAAGGGGTTTCAGGACCACCAGCCACTGAGCCACTGCCGCCCGATGGGCCACAGCTGCTCCCCGGCCAACATGCCGAGCAGGCCCACCAGGGCGATGGCCGGAGGTGCCGGAGAACGAACGTTCAGGGCGCCATAGAGCAAGCCGACGCCCAGGCCGATGGCCAGGGAAATGAGGTAACTCATGACAGACTCCATGGGGGGCGGGAGTGATTGGGCATGCCGCGAGTGTAGGCAGGTGCCTCCCAGGCGATCGGTCAAGGGCTTCTGAATTTCGGCCAAGATGAGGCGCGACACCGGGTCGACGCACGGCCATCGCCAGCGCCCTTGCCCTGCCCCGGCGCTGTCAGCCCGCTGCGCGCAGGCCCTGCTCCGCGCCGTACTGCGACGGCGCCACTCCCAGCTCGCGGCGGAACATGTCGCTGAAGCTGCTGGGGGAATAGCCCAACGCCCGGGCGATGCTGCCGATCGGCACGCCCTGGATCAGCTCGGCGGCGGCCGTGGCCAGTTGCACCTGGCGGCGCCACTGCGCAAAGCCCATGCCCAGACCATCCTTGAACAGCCGGGCCAGGGTGCGCACGCTGGCCCCGGCCGCATCGGCGTGCTGCTCGAAGGAAATGGCCAGGGACGGTGCAGCCATCACCGCCTGGCACAGGTTCATCAGCCGTCGCTCGCCACCGTCCGGCAGGGGGATTTTCAGCAACGAACGCCGGGCCCGGCGCAGCTCCAGCAAGGCCAGCCCCACCAGCGCCTCGTAGTACTCCGGCTGCGGCTGATCCTGTTCGACCAGACGCACGATCAACTCGCGCAGCAGGTTATCCACCTGCAACACCTGGACCTGGCTGTCCAGCGTCGCCGCCAGGGACGGGCGCAGGTAGATATTGCGCATCTGCAGGTCGCTGACCACGCGAATGCCGTGGGGCACCCCCGGTGGCAACCACACCGCGCGCTGGGGCGGCACCACCAGCGCCTCGCTGGGCGTCTCGACCCACATCACCCCGCTCATGGCGTACAGCAACTGGCCCCAGACATGCTGATGCGGCTCGATAAACAGCCCGCGCGGGTAGGTGCGCGCCAGGGGTTGCACCGGCACATCGGTATCGCTGAGGTCGGGAGGCGTGGCAAGGGCCATGACAAGGCACGTGATTGATCGAGGGGTGGCCATGGTAACCAGCCGCTCCGGGCGCCGCCAGCGCCCGCAGATCCCCCCGAACGGAGCCCTGTGCACTGCGCGACGAACCCGTTCGAATGAATCGGCGCCAAGGGCTCTACCGCTGGTGCCGCCGCCGGGCAATCGGAGTGAATTATTTGCGCCACGCAGGATCACTTAACCATCACAGGGAGAATTAATGGCTTTATGAACAACGCAAAACTTTTCGTCATCGAATACACCCTGCACGGCACGCCGAAGTCTTTCATCATCCGCCTGGACAAGATGGACAACGCCGAAGCCTGGCATTGGGCAAGCTGCGATGCAGGGGTCGGCCGGATCGGGCGTTTCGGTCGGGAGCAGGTGAAAAAAACCAGCAAGCCGCTGGCGGAGAAATTCGGCATCGAAAACGTGACATGGCGCCCGTCAGTCTGAAACCTCAGGCTTGATCCCGATAAAGCAGATTCACCTTCATCACGCCAGGCGTTGAAAGCGGAGCCCTACCCGGCTCCGCCTGTCATTGGCCGTCAGCCCTCCCCGGAACCCTCGGCACATTTGCAGCCCTCGGTCGATGCACAGGGCTGGCCCTGGGCATGGTGCTCGGCACAGCCTTCGCAGCAGTAGTGCTTGCCCTGATGGACGATGGCATTGGCGCCGACTTTGCATTTGCAGCTCGGGCAGGCACAGGTCTGATCATTCATGGTGTGACTCCTTTGGCAGTGGTCGTCAGGGCGCAGGGTTTTTCCGCCCCTGAAACAGTGACTGCCTGGGGTGAAAGCAAGTTCCGGGAACTTGACGCTCGCTCAAGCTCAAGCAACGCGGCTCGGCGCCGGCTAAGATAGCCGCCCCACCGCCCGCCCCGACAGGACGTCACCATGCGCAAGGAATACCTGGCCTTTTTCAGCTCGCTGTTTGTCTCGCGGCTGGCAGATCAGATTCTGCTATTCCTGGTGCCGCTGATCGTGTTCCAGACCACCGGCAGCGCTGCCTGGGCCGGCCTGGCGTTTTTCATTGAATCACTGCCGCGCTACCTGGCCTTTCCGGTGTGCGGCGCCCTCTGCGACAAGTACTCGCCGATCAAGGTGCTGCACATCAGCCAGGTCTACCGGGCCCTGGCCTGTGTGCTGGCGATGGCGCTGCACGGGGTCTTCGGCGGGATCGGCTGGGTGATCGCGCTCTCGGCGCTGTGCGGGGTGCTGACCACCCAGGGCCTGATGGCCCGGGAAGTGCTGTTGCCGCACATCTTCAGTGATTACAGCTACACCAAGACCCTGTCCTACTCGCAGATTGCCGATCAGGCCGGCCTGGTGCTCGGGCCCCTGGTGGCCGCGCTGCTGCTGGAATTCTGCGCCTGGCACTGGGTGGTGCTGTGGGTGGCCGGGCTGTTCCTGCTGGCCGACCTGGGGATGGGAGTGTGGCAGCGCCACAACCGCACCCCCCTGGAAAGCTTCGATCAACACCGGGATATCTGGCTGCAACCGCTGCGCATCGCCTTCCGGCATATCGGCGAGCAGCCGCAACTGCAGAAAATCATCACCCTGGCGGTCGGGGTCAACCTGATCATCGGCGTGACCCTGGCCACCTCGGCGGCCATGGTCATCGGCCAGTACAGCGCCAGCAAAGATGACTACGCCAGCCTGCAAGCGGTCGGCGCCCTGGTGACCATCGGCATCCTGCTGTTTCTCGCCCGCGTCACCCTGCCATTGCGGGTGCTGGGGCTGGTGGCCTACCTGATGATTGGCGGCGGCGCCTTTATCTGCGCCCTGAGCCCGGGGCTGTCGGGCTATGTGCTGGGTTTTTTGCTGATTGTCGGCTTCGACAAAATGTTCAATGTCTATATCCGCAGCCTGCGCCAGCAAGTGATTCCGACCCGGGACTTCGGCAAGACCGTGGGCGTGCTGACCCTGCTCAACAACCTGTCGCAACCCCTGGCCGGTTTGCTGGTGGCGCTGCTGGCCACGCCCTGGGGCACACAACGGGTGATCCTGGCCCTGGCCGGGCTCAGTGCGCTGATCGGCATCGGCGCGCTGTGGCGCTTCGGCAGCGGCGCCAGACCTGAGCGGGGCTGATCAGTCCCAGCCCTCCAGGCGCAAGGTGGCGCGCACCAGGCGCTGCTCTTCGTTTTCGATTTCCCGCAGGTTGTCGCAGATGCTCTGGATATGGGCCACCGCCGCCTTGCGCGCCTGTTCGGGCAGGCGGCCGGTCACGGCGTTGTAGAGCCGCGCATGCTGGCGATCGATCTGGCGTTTCTGCACGTCGCGGTGATAGAGGTTGTTGACCGAGGCGAACACCGAGCTCAGTAGCAGATCGGTCAATGAAGCCAGGGTCTGCACCAGCACCGGGTTATGGGAGGCCTCGCAGATCGCCAGATGGAAGGCATGATCGAGCCGGGCGTGGGCCGAGGCCTCAAGCGTCTGCTCGCGGGCGTCGACCAGGGCCTGATAGGCGCGGCCGATCAACACAAAATCGGCCTCGGTGCCACGCAATGCCGCCAGGCGCGCCGACTCGCCTTCCAGCAGGCTGCGCACCTCGAACAGGTCATACAGGGTCCGCGGCTGGGAGCTGAACAGGTGCATCAACGGCGAGGCCGGGCCCTGCCCCGACAAGTCCGCGACGAACGAGCCCTTGCCCTGGGCGGTGTCGATAATGCCCCGCGCCCGCAGCAGTTGCAGGCCTTCGCGCAAGGCGGTGCGCGAGACGCCGAGTTTTTCCGTGAGCCGTCGCTCCGAGGGTAAGCGCTGCCCGGTCTTGAGCACGCCGTCGACGATCAAGCGCTCGATGCGCTGGCACACCACGTCTGCGACATGGGGTTGTGGCGGGGTATGGCTGGCGCTCATGGGCTCTCCAACTGGTATGACCAGAAGCGACCGCTAAACCCCGGCCACCGACTGGGCGATTCAAGCCATTGAAATGCGTGGTTTTAAGTCGACCCGCAAGCAGTCACCGCTGCACAAACTGGTTCGACCACCCTGGCGCCCGATGGACAGTAAAGCCCGCCGGGCCAATGATGCAAGGCAGCCGTTGCTGACAACGCGCCCTAATAAAAACAACTCAGGGTCATTAGCCGCCCATGAATATTCTCTACGACGAACGCGTCGACGGTGCCCTGCCGACGGTGGACAAAGCCGCATTGCTCAAGACCCTGCAAGCGCGCTTGCCGGACCTGGAGCTGCTGCATCAGCTGGAAGAATTGCGCCCCTATGAGTGCGACGGGCTCTCGGCGTACCGCACCACGCCGATGCTGGTGGCCCTGCCGCGCCACCTCGACCAGGTGCAGACCCTGTTGCAGATCTGCCATGAATGGCGGGTTCCGGTGGTGGCACGCGGCGCTGGCACCGGGTTGTCCGGCGGCGCCCTGCCCCTGGAAAAAGGCCTGCTGCTGGTGATGGCGCGCTTCAACGCCATCTTGCACATCGACCCGGCAGCCCGCATCGCCCGGGTCCAGCCAGGGGTGCGCAACCTGGCAATCTCCCAGGCGGCGGCGCCCTTTGGCCTGTATTACGCGCCCGACCCGTCGTCGCAGATCGCCTGCTCCATCGGCGGCAACGTTGCGGAAAACGCCGGTGGCGTGCACTGCCTGAAATACGGGCTGACGGTGCACAACCTGTTGCAGGTGGACGTGCTCACCGTCGAGGGCGAGCGCCTGACCCTGGGCAGCGAAGCCCTGGATTCCCCGGGGTTCGACCTGCTGGCGCTGTTCACCGGTTCCGAAGGCATGCTCGGGGTGATCACCGAGGTCACGGTCAAGCTGCTGCCCAAGCCGCAGATCGCCAAGGTGCTGCTGGCGGCGTTCGACTCGGTGGAAAAGGCCGGCGCCGCGGTGGCCGACATCATCGCCGCCGGCATCATCCCCGGTGGCCTGGAGATGATGGACAACCTGGCGCTGCGCGCCGCCGAAGACTTTATCCACGCCGGCTACCCGGTGGAGGCCGAGGCCATTCTGCTGTGTGAGCTGGACGGTGTGGAAGCCGATGTGCACGACGACTGCGAGCGGGTGCGCGCCGTGCTGGAACGCGCCGGCGCCACCGAGGTGCGCCAGGCCCGGGACGAAGCTGAACGCGTGCGCTTCTGGGCCGGGCGCAAGAACGCGTTTCCGGCGGTGGGCCGGCTGTCACCGGATTACTACTGCATGGACGGCACCATCCCCCGCCGCGAACTGCCCGGGGTGCTCAAGGGCATTGCCGCGCTGGCCGCCGAGTACCAGTTGCGGGTGGCCAACGTGTTTCATGCCGGCGACGGCAATATGCACCCGCTGATTCTGTTCGATGCCAACCAGCCCGGCGAACTGGACCGCGCCGAAGCCCTGGGGGGCAAGATCCTCGAACTGTGCGTCAAGGTCGGCGGCAGCATCACCGGCGAACACGGCGTCGGCCGGGAAAAAATCAACCAGATGTGCGCCCAGTTCAACAGCGACGAGTTGACCCTGTTCCACGCGGTCAAGGCCGCCTTCGACCCCGGCGGCCTGCTCAATCCGGGCAAGAACATCCCGACCCTGCATCGCTGCGCCGAATTCGGCGCAATGCATGTGCACCTGGGGCAACTGCCCTTCCCTGAGCTGGAGCGTTTCTGATGACCGGGCCACAGAACGTCGACGCCAGCGCCAGCCTATTGGAACAGGTCAACCAGGCCCTGCTGCGCCGCACACCGCTGCGGATCCAGGGCGGCAACAGCAAGGCCGGCCTCGGGCGCCCCACCGAGGGCCAGGTGCTCGACACCCGCGCCCATCGCGGCATCGTCAGTTACGACCCGACCGAACTGGTGATCACCGTCCGCGCCGGCACCCCGCTGCACCAGCTGCACGCCGCACTGGAGCGCACCGGGCAGATGCTGCCCTGCGAGCCGCCGAGCCTGGGGGCCGAGGCCACTGTTGGCGGCATGGTCGCCGCCGGGTTGTCCGGGCCACGGCGGCCGTGGTCGGGCTCGGTGCGCGACTTTGTGCTCGGGACCCGGGTCATCACCGGCACCGGCAAGCACCTGCGCTTTGGCGGCGAAGTGATGAAAAACGTCGCCGGCTACGACCTTTCGCGCTTGCTCGCCGGCAGTTTCGGCTGCCTCGGCCTGCTCACCGAAGTCTCTCTGAAGGTCCTGCCCAAGCCCCGGCAGTGCCTGAGCCTGGCCCTGGAAATGGACAGCGCCCGGGCCTTGGCCAAGCTCGCCGAATGGGGCCAGCAGCCACTGCCGATCAGTGCCGCCAGCCACGATGGCCAGCGCCTGCACCTGCGGCTGGAGGGCGGCGCCGGATCGGTGGCGGCGGCCCACGAGCGTCTGGGGGGCGAGCCATTGGCGTCCGCCTACTGGAGCGACCTGAACGAACAGCGCCTGGCATTTTTTGCCCAGGCACTGCCGCTGTGGCGCCTGTCGCTGCCGACCAACACCGGCCCCCTGGACCTGCCCGGCGAGCAGTTGATCGATTGGGCCGGGGCCCAGCGCTGGCTCAAGTCCGACGCCAGTGCCGAACAGATCCGCGCCCGGGTCCAGGCCGTCGGCGGGCATGCCACCTGCTACCGTCCGGGCCTGATCGACAGCCCGTTCCAGCCGCTGGCGCCGACCCTGCTGCGCTATCACCGGCAACTCAAGGCACAACTGGACCCGCAAGGGATCTTCAACCCGGGCCGACTGTACGCGGAGCTTTGAACCATGCAGACCACGTTGAGCGACCAGGCGCGGCAACTGCCCCGCGCCGCAGAGGCCGAACGCATCCTGCGCAGTTGCGTGCATTGCGGTTTCTGCAACGCCACCTGCCCGACCTATCAGCTGCTGGGGGATGAACTGGATGGCCCGCGCGGGCGGATCTACCTGATCAAGCAGGTGCTCGAAGGCCAGCCGGCGAC
This sequence comes from Pseudomonas sp. MF09150, assembly GCF_059862355.1. NCBI lineage: Bacteria > Pseudomonadati > Pseudomonadota > Gammaproteobacteria > Pseudomonadales > Pseudomonadaceae > Pseudomonas > Pseudomonas sp. MF09150. Next base: position 1,239,169 of record NZ_JCBCUS010000001.1, read on the forward strand.
GGTCAAGACCCAGCAGCACCTGGACCGCTGCCTGTCGTGCCGCAACTGTGAAACCACCTGCCCCTCCGGGGTCGACTACCACAACCTGCTGGACATCGGCCGCGCGCTGGTGGACGCCACGGTGCCGCGCCCGCTGGGCCAGCGCCTGCTGCGCCAGGGGCTGAGGGCGCTGGTGCCCAACCCGCAGTTGTTCAAGGCCCTGGTCAACAGCGGCGAACGCTTGCGCCCGCTGCTGCCCCAGGCCCTGCAAGGCAAGCTGCCGCGCCGGGTCCAGGTGGCCGAGGCGCGCCCCGGCAACGCCCATGTGCGCCAGGTGCTGCTGCTCGAAGGCTGTGTGCAGCCGGGGCTGTCGCCCAATACCAATGCCGCCACGGCACGGGTCCTGGACCGCCTGGGCATCGGCATCCGGCCCGCGCCCCAGGCCGGCTGCTGCGGCGCTGTGGACTATCACCTGGATGCCCAGGAAGCAGGCCTGGATCGGGCGCGACGCAATATCGACGCCTGGTGGCCACTGCTGGAAAACGGCGCCGAAGCCATCGTCCAGACCGCCAGCGGCTGCGGCGCCTTCGTCAAGGATTACGCGCACCTCCTGGCCCACGACCCGCGCTATGCGGCCAAGGCCGAACGGGTCAGTGCCATGGCCCGCGACCTGGTGCAGGTCCTGGGCGACGAACCCCTGGAACAACTCGGCGTCCACGGCGAGCAGCGCCTGGCCTTCCACTGCCCCTGCACCTTGCAGCACGCGCAGAAACTCGGCGGCGCGGTAGAGGCGGTGCTCGTGCGCCTGGGCTTCAACCTCACGGCGGTGCCCGACAGCCACCTGTGCTGCGGCTCGGCGGGCACCTATTCACTGACCCAGCCCGAGTTGGCGCGACAACTGCGTGACAATAAACTCAGCGCCCTGGAAAGTGGCCACCCCGATGTCATCGTCACCGCCAATATCGGCTGCCAGACCCACCTCGACGGCGCCGGCCGCACGCCGGTCCGGCACTGGATCGAACTGGTGGACGGTGCATTGCCCCATCAGCCCCCTGCTCCCCGGAGAACCCCATGAACAGCAAAGCCGTATTGAGCCAGACCGAAGTCAGCCAGATCCTTGCCGCCGCGCGCGACGAGGCCCAGGCCAACCAGTGGGCGGTGAGCATCGCCATCGTCGATGACGGCGGCCATCCACTGGCCTTCGAACGCCTGGACGGCGCCTCGCCGGCCAGTGCCTATATCGCCACCGAAAAGGCCCGGACTTCGGCCCTGGGTCGCCGCGAATCGCGGCTCTACGAAGAGATGGTCAACGGCGGGCGCACGGCGTTTCTCTCGGCACCGCTGTTGATCTGCCTCGAAGGCGCGGTGCCGATCATCGTCGACGGCCAGGTGGTCGGCGCCATCGGGGTGTCGGGGGTCAAGTCCGAGCAGGACGCCCAGGTTGCCCGCCGCGGCGCCCAAAGCCTCGGCTGAATCCCCCGTGGCTCAGGCCTGGCGGGCACTGCTGCGGTACATGAACAGCAGCGCCAGGGCCAGGCAGACCATCGCCAGCACCCGGCTGCCCGACAACTCGATGGCCGGGTTGCCGAGCCAGCCGAAGTTGTCGATCAGCATGCCCATGCCCAGTTGCCCGACGATCACCGCCACCGTGGCCACCGCCGTGCCAACCCGGGGCACCGCGCCGACCATGACCATCATGTACACCACACCGAACAGCGCGCCGGCCAGTTGCCACTTGGGCACATCAAGCAGACTCACGGCGTGCGCCGGCTCGAAAAAAACAATCAGCAGCGCCGTCACCACCGCGCCCACGGCAAAAGTCAGCAGGCTGCTGCGCAGGACCCCAACCGTCTCTCCCAGGCTCCCATTGATCGCCGCCTGCACACTCAACACCGCACCGGCGGCCACTACCACAACCAACAATAGAATCAGGCTCATGCTTAACCTCGGGCAATCAGGACAAGGGCGGCGACAATCAGCGCCAGGGCCAGCCAGCGCTCGCCGTTGACCCGCTTGCGGGCACTGCCGAACCAGCCGAAATGGTCGATCAACACGCTCTTGCCGACCTGGCCGGAGAGGATCGCGATCATGGTCATGGCAATGCCGATATGGGGCGTGGCCAGGGTCAGCACCACCACATAGATCGGCCCCAGAAAGCCGCCGATCAACTGCCAGCGCGGCAGCTCGCTGAAGGCCGGGCCCTGCTGGCGGCCGCTGAGCAGCAACAGCAGAAACAGCAGCGCCGCACCGACGCCGAAGATGCTCAAGGTCGCCCACAGGTGCCCGACTTGCACCCCCAGCGGCCCGAGCAGCCCGGCCTCCACCGACAGGCCCATGCCGGCGAGGATCACCAGCGGCAGCAGCAACAGGCGCAGCCAGGGGTTGGGAACGGGGGCCGCCACGGCCGGGGTCGGGGCTGCCGCGACGTGATCAAGGGAAGAAGCCTGCATGGGAAACCTGCGTCAAGGAGTAAGGGAATGCGCCCATTATCGATTGCCGATCCTTTGCGATAAATGGGAGCATGCCGACAACACCTTTGCGTATTACGCACAGCAAGGACCGATCATGCACGGCTTCAATGAACTGGGTTTCAAGGCACTGCGCCTGTTTGTGGCGGTGCTCGACCTCGGCAGCTTTTCCGCGGTGGCCCGGCGCGAAGGCCTGGCGCCGTCGTCGATCTCGCGGCAGATCCAGCTGATGGAACAGGCCCTGAGCCAGCAGTTGCTCTACCGCCATACCCGAGCAGTCAGCCCCACCGAGGCCGGACGCCTGCTGGGCTACCACGCGCGGCGGGTCCTGGCGCAGTGGGAAGAAGCCGAACAGGCGCTGCAGGAACAGGAAAGCGAGCCCAGCGGGCTGGTGCGGATCAACGCACCGGTGGTGTTTGGCCAGCGCCACCTGTCGCCATGGCTTGGGGAACTGTGTCGGCGTTATCCGAAATTGCAGCTGGATATCCAGCAGACCGACAGCTACGTCGACCCCTTGCAGGAAGGCGCCGACCTGCTGTTTCGCATCGGCAGCCTCAACGATTCGGGGATGCAGGCACGGATCTTCGCCCCGCACCGCTACCGCATCGCCGCCAGCCCGGCGTACCTCGCCGAACACGGCACGCCGCACCACCCCGAGCAACTGGCGGCGCACCAGTGCCTGGCCTACAAGGGCGAGACCGGCCAGCAGCGCTGGTTCTTCCGCCAGGACGACATGGACTGGACACCCTACAGCGTCAAAGGCGCGATCACCGGCAACCACGCCGACACCCTGACCCAGGCCGCCGAGCAAGGGCTGGGGTTGGTACTGTTTCCGTCGTGGCTGATCGGCGAAGCCCTGCGCGAAGGACGGCTGGTGGCGCTGTTCGGCGACTACCAGGTAGCCACCAGCCTCGAACCCCAACAAATCGCCGCCCTGTGGCCTGGCAGCCGACGCCTGTCAGTCAAAGTGCGCACCGTGATCGACTTCTTCGTCGAAAAATTCGGGCCCGTGCCCTACTGGGACCAATAACCGTAGCCGCCGAGGTCGGGTGTAGCCGCTTGCTGGCCGTGTGTCGGGAACGCGCAGTTGCCAACCCAGGCCGGCCGGAAGGCCGCTGTCTTGCTCTTGATTTTGATCTGAAGCGCCCCGTTAAACCACGATGGCCGAGCGCAGGCAGTGAGCCGTGGGTAACCCGGCAGGACGCCGGGTTAGCCGCGCTGGGCCAGGGATGGCCCATCGCGGCGGCCCACGGATCACTGCCGGAGTGAGGGCATGCCGAGCCTAGGCGAGGCACCGAGTGGTGGGGCAAGAGCGTTTTGCTTACTTTTGCGCTTTTCAAAAGTGAGCCGCTGTAAGAGCGGAACCCATACTCGCGACGCCCGCAGTAATGGATATGTACACCAAAAAGACCGCAACCTCAGGTTTTACGGCCGCTACGCGATCCAGCAGGAGCAAGCTCCCTCACCACAGAATGTGCGCCCCCCCGAAACCACATCCAAAGCCCCCCAAAAAAACCCTCAACCCCACTACAGAACACTCAAACCAACCACTGCCCAATCAACCACGCATTAGCCCCACTAATCACAACAAACAACCCCCAAGCGAGAACCCGAGTCAGCCACCGATTAACAAACACCCCCATCAACTGCCGATCGTTAGTCATACGAATCAACGGATACAACGCAAACGGCAATTGCAGACTCAACACCACCTGACTCAACACCAACAGTTGCCCCACCGCCCCATCCCCCAACAACCAAACCCCAACAAACGCCGGGATCAGCGCCAGACCACGGGTAATCAAACGCCGCTGCCAGCACGGCAAACGCAGATTGAGGTAACCCTCCATAATCACCTGGCCGGCAATGGTCCCGGTAAAGGTCGAACTCTGCCCCGACGCCAGCAACGCCACGCCAAACAGCACACTGGCCAGGGCCCCGCCCACCAGGGGATCAAGCAGGTGATAGGCATCCTGAATTTCCACCACCTCGGTGTGCCCGGTCTGGTGAAACGCCGCGGCAGCGAGGATCAGGATCGCCGCGTTGACCAGCAGCGCCAGGGCCAGGGAGCCGATGGTGTCGATGCGCGACAGCTTGATCGCATCCTCGCGACTGGCCTGGTCGTGCCCCACCAGCCGGGTCTGCACGATCGAAGTGTGCAGGTACAGGTTATGGGGCATCACCGTGGCGCCGAGGATACCGATCGCCAGGTACAGCGGCGCGGCGTCGCTGACCGCCGCCAGCGACGGGACAAAGCCGCGAGCCACGTCCGGCCAGTAGGGTTTGATCAGCAGCAACTCGATGAAAAAACACACGCCGATGGTTGCCACCAGCACCAGCATGATCGCTTCCAGGCGGCGAAAGCCCCGGTTCTGCAGGGCCAGGATCAGCAAGGTGTCGAAGGCGGTAATGATGATCCCGGTGCTCAGCGACACCCCGAGCAACAGGTGGAACGCCAGAGCGCAGCCCAGCACTTCGGCCAGGTCGGTGGCAATGATCGAGATCTCCGCCAGCAGCCACTGGGTGCGCGCCGCGCGGGGGCTGTAGCGCTGGCGACAGAGTTGCGCCAGGTCGCGCCCGGTGGCGATGCCCAGCCGCGAACACAGGCATTGCACGACCATCCCCGCCAGGCTCGCCAGCAGCACCACGAACAACAGGCTGTAGCCATAGCGCGAGCCGGCCTCGATGGCCGTGGCCCAGTTGCCGGGGTCCATGTAGCCAATGGAAATCAGCAGTCCGGGGCCGGCGAAACGCAGGACACGCTTGAACAACGAGGCAGTGGGGTCAACGCTGATGCTGCCCGCCACTTCCGGTGGACAGAAGGGAGCGGTAGCGATTTTCGGCAAGGTCAATTTCACGGACACATCCAGCAACATGAAACAATGGCCCAGCTTAGACGTTTGCGCCGCCACGCCCAAGCCTGAAAACCGAGGCCCAGGCGCGTATGCTGCTGGCACCTCAACCCTGGCACCCAAGGATTGGCATGAACTCCAGCTCCCCGCCTTTTTTACAACCCGGTGACCGGGTGCTGCTGTTCGACGGTGTGTGCAAGTTGTGCAATGCCTCGGTCGGCTTCGTCATCCGCCACGACACCCGGCGCCGGATCAAACTGGCCTCGGTGCAGTCGGTGGAGGGCCAGGCCCTGCTCGCCTGGTTCGGCCTGCCCACCGAGCGTTTCGACACCGTGGCCTTGATCGACGATCAGCAGTTGTATACCCGCTCCGGGGCCTTTATCCAGCTGATGCGCCACCTGCCTCGGCCCTGGTCCTGGCTCAGGGTATTGCGCCTGGTGCCGCGACCGCTGCGCGACTGGGGTTACGACCGGATCGCCCGCAACCGCTATCGGCTGTTCGGCCGTTACGACCAGTGCCTGCTGCCCAGCGCCGAGCACCGCGGACGCTTTCTCAACCATCAGGACTGACCCGGCTGGCGGCGGAAGAACAACGTGACCTGCCCCAGTTCGACCCCGAACTTGGTCATGTAGGAGCGGTTGGCCAGGGTGTTTTCATCCAGCAGGTACATCCAGTCGTCGAAGTGCACCTGATAGGTCTTGCCGTCCACCGGCAGGTTCAGCACATAGCGCCAGCGCAAGGTATTGCCGGACACCTCGCCCAGGGCTTCGCCGACCACATCGCCCGCAGTGCCGCGCCAGATACCCGGACCGTCCGGGTGCAGGGTCCAGATCCGGGTCTGGCGGGTGCCGTCGCTGTAGGTGAAGTCTTCGTGCATGACAAAGGTGTCGCCCTCGCTGTGGCTGTCGATCACGACATGGAAGCGCTTGATCACCTCCCCCGAACGCTTCTGAAACAGCCCCCAGGCCTCGACCCGTCCGCTGAAGAACTGGCGCAGTTCCAGGGGCGGCGTCTGTTCGCGGTAGTGAGTGACATCAATACCGCCGCAACCGGCGAGGCCGGCGCCCAGGCCCAACAACAGAATCCAGGTTTTCCACATGCTCATGGCCCTCGGCCGTTCAGGGTTTTGCCTGGCCCAGCAACTGCCGGCGCAATTCGGGGTTGCGCGTACGCGGGTCCAGCCAGATATCAAAAAAGGCCCGGGCAAACGCCGGGTCCCTGACCTCATGCCGCAGTTGCTGGTCGACAAAGAACTGCGCGCCCTGCCCCGGCAGAAACACCCCGGTGATGACGGTGCCCGCCTGCACATCGACAAACGACTGCTGCATCTGCGCCTGCCAGCGGCTCAATTGCTCGGCACTGACCGCCGAACCGGACAGGCGCTTGATCTCGTCGAGGCTGGCCTGCACCAGATCGTCGCGGCTGATGCTGCGGCGATAGGTCAGCTCCAGGGCGAACGGGGTGTCCGCTGCCAGCGGCGTGACCGGGCTCCAGAGCCGGGCGTTGTAGAGTTTGAAACCAAACCAGCTGAACTCGCCGCTGCCCACCACCCGGGCACCGGGCAGCGTCTGCTGCCAGCCGGCCGCCGCCGTGGCACTGAGCACCAGCAGCAGCCACAACCAGGGCCGCCAGGCGGATCCACCGCAACGCTTGCAGCTTCCTCCAGGCTCGGGCACAAGCGAATTCATGGCAGCACGTCCTGATAGGAGCCCGCCTCAATCTGCTTGAGTGCCTGGCCCGGCTGAACAAAGGTGGACCCGAGGTAGCCGATTGCTTGACTGGCCCAGCCCTGGCGCTGCCCGGACTTGACCTCGGGTCCACTAACCATGGAGCGGCCGATCCCATTCGCAGGCCCGCCACTCTCAATACCTATACAACACAATTAAGAATGTATAACTATTTAGCGGATATTGACGCAAAAACCAATCAAAATCCGAAAAAACCTATACAAAACGAACAAGTCGACCTGCCCATGGTTGTACATACGGATCAGGTCGAAGAATGGATGCACACGCGGTGCAATGATTGGCCAGGGGCTGCCCTGCTCGCCGGCGCCTTTTATCCGAACCGCCATAACCCGCTGGAGTGTCGCTCGGGGCCCGTGGGATGATGCGCGCCTGACGCGATCACTCTGGAGAATCTGCATGTCATTGTTCGGTAAAAAAGCCCTGGGCCTGGCCCTGGTAGCCTTGCTCGGCCTGGGCGCGGCGAGCGTCTATGCGGCCCAGCCAAGTGCCGCTGGCGCCACGGCGCAAAAGGTCTCGATGCTGGGCGGCAAACTTGCCTTCAGCCTGCCCAAAGGCTTCACGGCCACGGTGCTGCCCGCCGGCAGCGCGGCCAACGGCACCGCCGGGGCGACCGGCACCCTGTACTCCAACAACGACACCAAGACTGCGGTGATCGCTGCGGAAAACACCATCCCCAATGGGCAACAGGCCAAGGACAACGACGCCCCGTTCCTCGACGCAGCCGTGGCGGGGTTTCTCAAGCAACAGGCAGCGGCCCTGCCGGATTTCACCAAGCAAAGTGAAAAGAGCCTGACCATCAAGGGCCTGGGCGTACGCCAGATCGACAGCAGCGCCACCATGGGCGGCGGCAAGACCCTGAACTCGACCCTGCTGGCCGCTTCCGGCGGGCGTATCGCGGTAATCCAGGTGGTGTCGCGGATCATCGACAAGGCCGGTCACGAAGCCCTGATGAAACAGATCCTCGGCCGCTGAGCAGGCCTGGCAGCGGTCCCGGAACCTGTTCACGAACCAGCCAGCGACGCTCAGGCATTGTTAACGCCCCTGAGCTAGGCGCAGCAGGTCGTGAACAGGTTCTCAGGGGTTGAGCCGCTGCAACCAGTCCTTGAGGTCGTGGACTTCACTCTCGCTGATGCTGTGCCCCAGGCCCGGGTAGGCATGAAATTCCGGCGCCAGGCCCAGGCCCTGCAGCAGGCTGTTGGCCTCTGAGCCATCGCTGTAGGGCAGGCGCTGATCGGCAGTGCCATGGCCGATGAAAATCGCCAGGTGCTGCAACCCCTGGTCTGGCTTGAGCTGCGACCTCAGCACCGGCAGCACACTGCCGCTCAGTGCCGCAATCCCACGCACCGCCTGCGGGTGCCGCAAGCCGACTTCATAGGACATGATCGCGCCCTGGCTGAAGCCCAGTAAAAACACCTTGTCAGGCGGGGTCTGATACTTGGCCGCAGCCTTGGCCACAAAGGCCTCGAGCACCTGGGCGCTGCTGGCCAGTTCCTCGGTCACGCCGTCATAGGCCCCGTCGCCCTTCTTGTGGAACCACTGATAACTGCCCTCCTCCAGCACCTGGGGTGCCCGTACCGAGAGGTAGGTGTAGCCGGCCGGCAGCTGCTCTTTGAGCCCGAACAGGTCCTCCTCGTTGCTGCCGTAGCCATGCAGGAAAATCACCAGCGGCTGGTTGCGGGTATCGGCGCCGGCCTGCTCCAGGTACTGCAACGGCAGGTCACTGTGCAGCGTGGGCGAGCCGGGCTGAGCCTGGGCTGAGGCGCAGGCCAGCAGCAACGGCACCAGCCAGCACTTGAGCAGCGAGGTCTTGGACATGAGGCGTTTTCCTTTCACGGCGCGGCGGGTAGCCACAAGGCGGGTGACTGAAGATCGGACCGACAAACAGCGATGAGATTCAGCCGACCGGCCTCAGCGGGTAGCGCACTCCGCGCCAGGCCAGGGGGGACAGCACCAGCACCGCCAGTAAAAAGCCCAGCTGGGACAGGTAAAAGGTCTGTGTCCATTGCCCATGGGCGGCGACGTAGAAACTGTTGTGCAGCACGTCACAGGCAATGATCGCCAGGGTCAGGAGCAGGCCCCAGCGCGGCCTGAACCACAGCAGCAGCGCCGCCAGCGGATCGAGCACGGTCAACGCGCCCCAGAACACCCGGCTGGCCAGCAAGGTCTGGGGGCCATAGCCGTAATCCCAGAGCCAGCCGTGATCGAGCACGGCCCGCAGGTGATTGGCGGTCGCGGCCAACAGGCACAAGGCGAACAGCAGGCGAATCAGCAGAGAACATCGGTGCATGGAGCCATTCGCCTTCAAAGAGATCGGGTCAGTCGTTGATCAGCTTGCCCGCGCGAATCGCGTCGCGCCCGGCCACCTTGGCCTGCCAGATGCCCGGCTGGGTGTAGCGCCCACGGTCCAGGGCAAACAGCACGCCGCTGGTGCCCGCCCGTACCACGCTGACTTTATCCTGCAGCGGGTCGACCACCTCGAACAGCGCATCGCCCTCCTCGACCCACTCGCCGGCTTCGCGCAGGAAACTGACCACGCCGTGGTGAGGGGCGAACAGGTACTGGGTGCCTTCGAACGGCATGCCTTCGCAACACGCATCGGGGGCTGGCGGCCAGTCGCCGCTGATCAAACCCTGCTCGGCCAGAAACCCCAGGATCGCCTCGCAGTTGGCCTGGGCCTGCTCGACCCGGGTGTCACCCATGCTGCCCAGCTCCAGGGTGGTAGCGAGGTTGGCCGGGGGAATGGCCGCCCGGGGAAAGTCCCGGGCCAGGCGCAACCAGGGCGCGGAGCAGGACTCATCGAACGAGCTGCCGCCGGAGTCCTCGCAGAGCAAGGCCACGCCCGCCTTCAACCGCGCGGCCAGGGGTTGCCACTGCGGCCAGTGCTGGGGCAGTGCGTAGAGATGGATCGCCGCTTCGAAATCACAGTGCAAGTCGAGGGTGATCTCGGCCTCGCAGGCATGGCGCAACAACAGGCGGTGCAAGGCTTCGAGCTGGGAGCCCGGCGCAGGCAAGCGGTCCAGCACCTGGCCCATGGTGCGCCGGATCAGCGCCACGTTGGCCGCAGCGTCAGTGCCCAGCTGGCCACCGATCAGGTCGCCCACCGGGCCGCTGAGTTCAAAGAACGCACGGTTGAAATTCTTCCCGCTACCCAGCTCGAAGCGCCCCAGATGACTGCTTTGCACGTACTGGTCCAGGCCAATGGGATTGGCCACCGGCACCAGCTCGATCACGCCATGCAACTGGCCGTTGGCTTCGAGTTCGCCCAGGCGTTTTTTCAGTTCCCAGGCGGTGCGCATGCCCGGCAGCTCATCGGCGTGCAGGCTGGCCTGGATATACACCTTGCGCAAACCTGCGCCAAAGCGGAACACGCTGAGCTGGCGCTCGCTGCCCAGGTGGCTCCAGGGCAATGGGTGGTCAATACGTTGCATGGCAGCTCCCTGAGGAAAATGGGGTGGCGCAGGATAAAACAGCAGCGCATAAAAAAGGTGGCTGCCGTATCAACGGGCGCCACCTTTTTTTCACTGCTGGCGATTACTCACCGTAAACGTCGAACTTGAAGTACTTGTCCTGCACGGCCTTGTACTTGCCGTTGGTGCGCACTTCGGTAATCGCCGTGTTGAATTTTTCGGCCAGGGCGGTATCCCCCTTGCGCACGGCAATGCCGGCGCCGCCACCGAAGTATTTCGGATCGTTGTACTCGGGACCGACGAAAGCGAAGCCCTTGCCGGCGTCGGTTTTCAGGAAACCGTCGTCGAGGTTGACCGAGTCGGCCAGCAGCGCGTCGATGCGGCCGGAGACCATGTCCAGGTTGGCTTCCTGCTGCGAGCCGTAGCGCACCAGGCTGATCCCGGCCGGGACCAGCACTTCGGTGGCGAAACGGTCGTGAGTACTGGCGCGCAGCACACCGACTTTCTTGCCCTTGAGCTCGGTCAGCGGGTCCTTGATCTCGATGCCCTGCTTCATCACGAAGCGTGCCGGGGTGTGGTAGTACTTGATGGTGAAGTCGACGTTTTTCTTGCGGTCGTCGGTAATGGTCATCGACGACAGGATGGCGTCGATTTTCTTCACCTTCAGCGCCGGGATCAGGCCGTCGAATTCCTGCTCGACCCACACACACTTGACCTGCATCTGCTCACACAGCGCATCGCCGATATCCACGTCAAAACCGGTGAGCTTGCCGTCGGGGGTTTTCATCGAGAACGGTGGGTAGCCGGCTTCGATACCAATGCGAATCGGCTTGGCTTCATCGGCCACGGCGCAGAGGGAAAACATCGACAGTGCCAGGGCACCGAAGAACGCAAACTTGTTCATTTATAACTCCAAGGGTGGAGACTTTTATTGGCTGGGTTTCGATTACGGGAAATCGAAGTGGCCAGCAGTCTAGAGGCGCCCCCGGGAAGCAAATTGCGTTTATGCGACAAATATTTATGAAAAAGTCACGCGTGCCATTTCCCCCTGAAAGCCCCGCCCCAGAGCGGTGCAAAAGCCGGTAAAGCGCCCACCCGCCGTCCGGAATCCGACCCGGCGGTCGAATTGAAAACACCCCCTCCACAAATCCTGTAACCGCTGCCGCAACGCTGTGCTGGCCTTGAAATACGCCTTGCACCTGTAGCCGCAGCCTGCGGCAGCGGCTACAGGAATCGGGGTGGGTCGACTGGCGTCGTTGGGGAGGCCAGGTTTAGCAGGCGCACTCGATCACGGTGGGTGCTGGGCGCTCGATGGGGGCGCTCAGGTGGAACCCCTCATCCAGCCAGCCGGTGATGCCGCCGATCATTTCCTTGACCGGGTACTCCAGCGCCGCCAGTTTTACCGCGGCCTTGTTCGCGCCGTTGCAGTGGGGCCCGGCGCAATAGACCACGAACAGCGTGTCCCGGGCGTAACCCGCCAGGCGCTCGGCGCTGATCTGCCGCCCGGGGATATTGATCGCCCCCGGCACATGCCCGCGCTCGAACGCCTGCGGGCCGCGCACGTCCAGCAACACGAAGTCCAGCGCGCCCGCCTGCTGGCTGGCGTGCACATCGGAGCAGTCGGTTTCAAAGGTCAGGCGGCTGGAAAAATGCATCAGGGCAATGGCCGAGGGGGCGGCGGGAACATCACGAACCAGGCTGGTCATGGGGGCATCTCCGAAAGCGAATGGGGGTGAGAGAAAGACTTTATCCGCCACGCCCGCGCCGCTACAGTGGCGCACAAGACACTGACTGGTAACTTTCCGCCAAATGCACGCCCACCCCGGTTTAGTCGCGATCCTGGCCTACGACGGCCTGTGCACCTTCGAGTTCGGCATTGCCGTGGAGATCTTCGGCCTGGCGCGCCCGGAGTTCGATTTCCCCTGGTATGAGCACCGCATCGTCGCCGTGGACCCAGGCCCCATGCGCGCCACCGGCGGGATCCAGGTGACGGCCGACGGCGGCATGGAGCTGCTGGAGCAGGCCCGCACCATCATCATTCCCGGCTGGCGCAGCCGCAGCGATCCCTTGCCTGGCCCCCTGATCGACGCCCTGCGCCGCGCCCACCGGCGTGGCGCACGTTTGCTGTCGATCTGCTCCGGGGTGTTTGCCCTCGCCGCCACCGGGCTGCTGGACGGCCGTGGCGCCACCACCCACTGGCGCTACACCGAGGAACTGGCGGCGCGCTTCCCGCTGATCGAGGTGGACCCGGATGTGCTCTACGTCGACGCCGGGCAGTTGATCACCTCGGCCGGCAGCGCCGCCGGGATCGACGCCTGCCTGCACCTGGTGGCCCGGGATTTCGGCACCCACGTTGCCAACTCGGTGGCGCGGCGCCTGGTGATGTCGCCGCAGCGCACCGGCGGCCAGGCCCAGTTCATTCCGGCGCCGGTCAGCCGTACGCCGCGCAGCGACCTGTCGAAAGTCATGCAGTGGGCGCGCGAACACCTGCATGAGCCACTGGAGGTGCGCGACCTGGCCCGCCAGGCGCTGATGAGCGAGCGCACATTCTTGCGGCGTTTCAGCGAAGCCACCGGTGCCTCGCCCAAGGCCTGGCTGCAACATGAGCGCCTGGCCCGGGCCCGGGAATTGCTGGAAAGCGGCAGCGAACACACCGAGCACATCGCCCTGCGCTGCGGTTATCGCTCGGTGGAGAGTTTTCGCGTGGCGTTTCGCAGCGTGGTGGGGGTGCCGCCCTCGGTGTACCGCGAGCGCTTTGGCCGGGGCGCCAAGACTCCGGTATGAAGCCGGCGGCGCCCGTCAGGCGTCCGGTTTGCGCAGCAGGTAGGTGTCCATGATCCAGCCATTGGCCTCCCGCGCCGCCTTGCGCACGCGCTGGATTTCATCCGCCACGTCCTGTAACCGGCCGCTGATCAGAATCTCGTCCGCAGTGCCCAGGTAGGCGCCCCAGTAGATATCCAGTTCGCGGTCCAGCACCTGGCGATAGGAGTCCTCGGCATCGAGCATCACCACCAGGCTGTCGGCGTCGCTCACCTGCCCCGCTGCCAGGCGACGCCCGGTGGTGATTTCCACGGAGCGACCGATGCGGTTGAGCGGCACCTTATGCTGCGCGGCCAGGGCCTGGACGCTGGTGATACCCGGGATGACCTCGAACTCGAAGCGGCAGCGACCGCTGTCCAGAATCGCCTGCAGGATGCGAAGGGTGCTGTCGTACAACGCCGGATCGCCCCAGGCCAGGAAGGCCCCGGTCTGGCCATCGGCCAATTCCTCGTCGATCAGGCGTTCGAAGGTCGCCTGCTTGTCGCGGTTGAGGTCCTCGACGCTGGCCTGGTAATCGACATCGCCACGCAGCCGCTCCGGGCTTTGCGCCTGCACGAAACGGTAGCCCGGCTCAGTGATATAGCGCTCGCAGATCTCGCGGCGCAGGTCGATCAATGAGTCCTTGCTCGCCCCCTTGTCCATGAGGAAGAACACATCGCTGCGGTTCAGCGCCTTGACCGCCTGCATCGTGATGTAGTCGGGGTTGCCGGCACCGATGCCGATGATCAGGAGGGTTTTCATGGGCGGTTCTCAATCTGTGGGCAGGAGCCCGGTATGGGGGGCTTAGGGACCCGGCCACTTATGGCCGGGCATCCAGGCGCAGGCGCCAGCGCCCGTTGAAGCGTAGTTCGAGGGCCGACAGCGGCTCGACATCAATGTGATTGAAGCTGGCCAGCGGGCATTGCATGACCTGCAGCAAGGCCGCGCGAATCAGCAGCGGATGGGTCACCGCCAGTACATGGCCGGGGCTCTGGCTCACACTGTCCAGCCAGGCCGCGACCCGCTCGCACAACTGCGCCACCGACTCACCGCCATGGGGCGCCGCCTGGGGATCGGCCAGCCACGCCTGCAAGGCTTGCGGCTGGTGCTGCTGCAAGTGATCCAGCGCCACCCCCGCCCAATCACCCATGTCGCAGTCGCGCAAGGCACTGACGATCTGCGGCTCGGCACCATACAACCCGGCGCTCTGCCGTGCCCGCAACTCCGGGGCACTGAGCAGGCGCGGCGGACGCTTGAACAGCGCCGCCCGCGAGCCGGCGAGTGCTTGCCAGTCAAGCTCCAGCGGCTCGTCCAGGGGAAAGCACGCGCGTTTCTGGGCGACGGTTCGGGCATGACAAATCAGGGTCAAGCGGGTGGCTTGCACGGGGCGTTCTCGAAAAAGGGCCATCGACGGCCTGGGCTGAGGTTGCGTTTGTAGCATGGCCGGCGGGCAATTTCCCACTGCGTTGCCAACCCCGACCTAGGCGCCCTACCGGCCAGCGTCCGCACGCGGCCCGAGCCTGGCGGCAGCGGCTATAGGTGTGGTCAATGTGGCGAGGGGGCTTGCTCCGACTGGACCGGCCGGCGCGCCAGTGCGCAGCCATCCCATTTTTAGGGCCGCTTCGCGCCCCAGCGGGAGCAAGCTCCCTCGCCACAGGTACGGTGTTGGTTCTTAAGTGAACAGCATTACGCCCCCTTGCGGGGCATTTCACCTGCGCTGAAACTTTCGCTGGACATGTAGCGTAAATTACATAAATACTAATTTCACTCGATATGAAATAAAAACAACACACGACATTCAAGGCGCTGCCATGTCCTCGCTCAGAGAGCTGATCACCGACCCCGCACTGGAACTCACCCCCGCCGAGCGCAAGGTGGTCCGGGCCCTGCTTGACCACTATCCGCGCAACGGCCTGGGGCCCATGTCGCGCCTGGCCGAGCATGCCGGGGTCAGCGATCCGACCATCGTGCGCCTGGTGAAAAAGCTCGGGTTCGGCGGTTATGCCGATTTCCAGGAAGCCCTGCTCAGCGACATGGATGACCGCCTGCGCTCGCCCAGCACCCTGTTGCAGCCGCGCTCGCACCTGCAACAGGATGACGCCTGGAATCACTACCTGAATGACAGCGCCCGGCGCCTGGTGGAGACCCAGGCGCTGACCCAGCCCGAAGACATCCGCATCCTCCTGGAGTGGCTGCTCGACAGCCGGCACGCCGTGTACTGCTTCGGTGGCCGCTTCAGCAGCTTCCTCGCCGGCTACCTGCTCAACCATCTGCGGCTGCTACGCCCGGGCTGCTTCGCCCTGGAAGACAACGCGCACCTGCCCGACCGCCTGTACGACCTGCAACGCCAGGACATCGTGCTGCTGTTCGACTACCGCCGCTATCAGGCCCAGGCCCTGCGCGTGGCCAGCGCGGCCAAGGCGCGCTACGCCCGGGTGGTGCTGTTCACCGACATCTACGCCTCGCCCCTGCGCGAACTGGCGGACCTGGTGATCAGCGCCCCGGTGGAGTCGGTCTCGGCCTTCGACACCCTGGTGCCGGCCCTGGCCCAGGTCGAAGCGCTGATCGCCAGCCTGACCTTGCGCGGCGACCATCTTGAAGATCGCCTGGAGGGTATCGACGCCCTGCGGGACAGCTTTGCCACCCACCTGCTGGAGGATCAGTAAGCATGTTCAGCCTGCCCCATCGCTCGCCCCGCGACCTGCCCTTTGTCGCCGACCACACCGCCCTGCTGCTGGTGGATATGCAACGTGCCTGGCTCGAACCGCAGTTCGACCCGCACCTGCAGGACGCCGACGCGCAGTACTTCCTGCAACGGACACGGACCCAGGTGATCCCTAACCAGCAACAGCTCCTGGCAGCCATGCGTAGCGCCCGGCAGAACGTGCTGCACACCCTGATCGAAAGCCTGACCGCCGACGGCCGCGACCGCTCGCTGGACCACAAGCTGTCGGACATGCACTTGCCCAAGGGCAGCCCGCAGGCGGCGATCATCGATGAACTGGCGGCCGGGGAAAACGAAATCATCCTGCCCAAGACCTCGTCCGGGGTCTTCAACTCCACCAATATCGACTACGTGCTGCGCAACCTGCAGACCCGGCACCTGATCATCGCCGGCATCGTCACCGACCAGTGCGTGGACATGGCCGTGCGCGATGCCGCCGATCGCGGCTACCTGGTGACCCTGGTGGAAGACGCCTGCGCCACCTACACCGAGGCGCGGCACCTGGCCTGCCTGAATGCGATCAAGGGTTATTGCTGGATCACCGACACCCGGACCGTGCTCGACCGCCTGCATGAGTTGGCGGCATGAGCCGGGGTAGCGGCGTGACGCCGCTGACCGCCGTGGCCATGACCAGCATCGTCACCACCGATCTGATCGGCGTGACCCGCGGGCGTTCCTTTCCCAGCGACGAGCTGGACAGCTACCAGGCTGCCGGCTGTGGCTGGGTCCCGGCCAACAGCGCCCTGACCCCGCAGGACCAGATTGCCGAGGCCAACCCCTGGGGCGCCTATGGCGACCTGCGGCTGATCCCGGACATGGCGAGCCGGGTCAGCGTCGCCAACGGCCCGGATCCCGAGGCCGCGCCCCTGGATTACCTCCACGCCGATATCTGCGAAACCGACGGCACGCCCTGGGCCGCCTGCCCGCGCACCCTGCTGCGCGAAGAGGTGGCGCGTTATCGCGACGACCTGAAACTGCAGATCACCGCCGCCTTCGAACACGAATTCAACCTGCAGGGCGCCCCCGCGCAAGCCGAGCAACTGGCGTTCTCCCTGGGCGCTCAGCGCCAGGGGGCGAACTTCGGCGGCTGGCTGCTCAGCGCCCTGCGCGCCGCCGGGGTCGAGCCGGAGATGTTCCTCCCCGAATACGGCAAGCAACAGTACGAGATCACCTGCCGCCCGACCTCGGGCGTGGCCGCCGCCGACCGCGCGGTGAACGTGCGGGAGATCACCCGGGAAATCGCCCGGCAACTGGGGCAGCAGGTGAGCTTTTCACCCAAGGTGTCGCAGCATGCGGTGTGCAATGGCGTGCACCTGCATATCAGCCTGCAAGACCTCGACGGCCGGCCGAAGCTCTACGACCCGCAGGCCGACAATGGCCTGTCGCAACTGGGCCGGCGCTGGGCCGCCGGGGTGCTCAAGTACCTGCCGGCGCTGTGCGCCTTTACCGCACCGACACCGATCTCCTACCAGCGCCTGCAACCCCATCACTGGAGCGCCGCCTACGCCTGCCTCGGGCAACGCAACCGCGAAGCCTCGTTGCGTATCTGCCCGACCGTCAGCCTCGGCGGGAAGGACGTGGCGCCGCAGTACAACCTGGAGTTTCGTGCCCTGGACGCCACCGCCTCGCCGCACCTGGCCATGGCCATGGTGCTGATCGCCGGGCGCCTGGGGATCCAGCAGGGGCTGGCCCTGCGCGCCACCACCGATGATGCGCCCGACACCCTGAGCCCGGCTCAGCTCAAGGAGCGCGGCATCGTCGCCCTGCCCGGCTCCCTGGCCCAGGCCCTGGAGCTGCTGGCCGCCAACCCGGCGCTGACCCAGGACGTGCCCAAGCCACTGCTCGACACTTACCTGGCGGTCAAGCACGAAGAACTGCGCCTGACCCAAGACCTTGACCCGGCCCAACTCTGTGAACACTATGCACGCCTCTACTGAAACCCCCGAGCTTGGCTACTTCGACCGGCCGGCCTATGGCCTGCTGCGTGAAGCGTCCGAGCACCCGCTGATCCTGGTCTGCGAGCATGCCAGCCGCTATATCCCCGCGCCGCTCAATGACCTGGGCCTGGACCCGGAAGCGGCGCAGCAGCACATCGCCTGGGACATCGGTGCCCTGGCGCTGGCCGAGAGCCTGTCCGAGGCCCTGGGCGCGACGCTGCTGACGGCCAATTACTCACGCCTGCTGATCGACCTCAATCGCCCGCTGCACGCCCCCGACAGCATCCCGCTCAAGAGCGAGATCTACCCGGTGCCGGGCAACCAGGCGCTGGATGAAGCCACCCGCGAATACCGGCGCCAGTGCCTGTTCCGACCGTTTCACTCACGCCTGGCGAGCTTGATCGACGAGCGCCTGGCCGCCGGAAAAACGCTACGGGTGGTGGGCATCCACAGCTTCACCCCGGTGTACTTCGGCGAGCCGCGCCAACTGGAAATCGGCGTGCTCTACGACCGCGCCCAGGCCTACGCCGAACGCCTGGTGGCCGGCCTGGGCCAGCACCCGTTGCAGGTGGCGGGCAACCAGCCGTATCGGATCGAGGCCGGCAGCGACATGACGGTGCCGGTGCACGGCGACGGGCGCGGCCTGGACTCGGTGTTGATCGAGGTGCGCAACGACCTGCTGCGCACCCCGCAAGCGGTAAGGCGCTGGAGCGATTACCTGGCGCCGCTGTTGTAGACCCTGCTGTCGAATCACGCTGTCGCTGTTGCACCAACTGCTGTTTGCCGGACCGGTAGAACAATTACAAAAACCGCCGTGGTGTGTCTTTTAACCTGCCAGGTTCGAACACCGGGCCTTGTTCAACGTGCGCTCGCGCCACGTTGCGCGGGCCTGCACCCCACTCAATGCCTGCTCAGGAGCACTGTGTCATGGAGATTGAACAATTCGGCTACAAACAGGAACTCAAACGCGGACTGACCCTCAGGGACCTGGTGGTCTACGGGATGATTTTCATGATCCCCATCGCGCCGTTCGGGGTCTATGGCTACGTCAATCAGGAAGCCCCGGGCATGGTGCCCCTGGCGTATATCATCGGCATGGTGGCGATGGTCTTCACCGCCCTCAGCTACGGCTGCATGGCCCGGGCCTTTCCCATCGCCGGCTCGGTCTATTCCTACGCCCAGCGCGGCCTCAACCCCCATGTCGGCTTTATCGCCGGCTGGCTGATGCTCCTGGATTACCTGCTGATCCCGCCGCTGCTGTACGTCTACGCGGCCATGGCGCTGAACCACCTGTACCCGGACATCCCCAAGGTCGGGTTTATCCTCGCGTTCCTGGTCAGTGCCACCTTCGTCAACCTGCGGGGTATCACCTTTACCGCGCGGATGAACATCGTGTTTCTGCTGGCGCAACTGGTGGTGCTGGGAATCTTCCTGTTCTACGCCTGGACGGCCCTGCACGGGGGCGCCGGCAACGGTCAACTGACCCTGGCGCCGCTGTACAACCCGCAAGGTTTCCACTTCGGCATGTTGATGCAGGGGGTGTCGATCGCGGTGCTGTCGTTCCTGGGTTTTGACGCGATCTCGACCCTGGCCGAAGAGGTCAAGGGCGACCCCGGGCGCAGCGTCGGCCGGGCGGCGTTGATCACCCTGGTGGTGATGGGGCTGATCTTTGTCGTGCAAACCTGGATCGCCACCGACCTCGCGGCCGGCATGGGCTTCAAGTCCGCCGACACCGCCTTCTACGAGATCGCCGAGATCGCCGCCGGCAGCTGGCTGGCGACCCTGACCGGGGTGGCCACGGCCCTGGCCTGGGGCGTGGCGGTGGCGATCACCTCGCAAGCCGCGGTGTCGCGCCTGCTGTTCGGCATGGCCCGCGACGGCAAGCTGCCCAAGGTCCTGGCCCGGGTCCATCGCAAACACAACACGCCCCATATCAGCATCTACCTGGTGGCCGTGCTGTCGCTGCTGATCTGCTACCTGTTCATCGACTCGGTGGACACCCTGACCTCACTGGTCAACTTTGGCGCCTTGAGCGGGTTTATCCTGCTGCACCTGACGGTGATCAACTACTACTGGCGCCGACTCAAGTCCGGCCAGGTGATCCGCCATCTGGTGTGCCCGGCCATCGGCCTGCTGATCGTCTGCGCGATCCTGTTCAACATGGGGATCGAGGCACAGAAACTGGGCGCCATCTGGATCGTCGTCGGCGTGGTGTACCTGTTCCTGCTGAACAAACTGGGCAACGGCGAACCCTATAAAATCCAGGAACCTTTGTAGCCGCTAGCGCGAGGTTGCGCGGGTCCTTTCAATCGATAATCGATAGAAACCGGCGCACCTGTAGCCGCTGCCGCCAGGCTCGGCAGCGGCTACAGGTGGGGTCAATGCAAGGAATTGAGCAGCACCCGCGACGGCACGTCTCCCGGTCGGCAGCTGACTTTGTTGCGGCCGGTGGTCTTGGCTTCGTACAGCGCCTGGTCGGCGTCGTCCAGCCAGTTGACCGCGTCGCTGTACTCCGGATCAAACGCCGCCAGGCCAATGCTCAGGCTGACTTGCAGCGCCGGGTTCTGCTCGTAGCCCAGGGCACCGAAGCGGGTGCGCAGGCCTTCCATCAACTGGGCCGCCTGCTCCAGGGGCACGTCCGGCAGGATCACGCAAAACTCATCACCGCCATAACGGCCGATCTGATCACTGACCCGCAGGTTCTGGCGCAGGATCTTGCTCAGTTGGCGCAGCACGATATCGCCGGCCACATGGCCGTAGGTGTCGTTGATGACCTTGAAGTGATCAATGTCGATCAGGGCAATGGCCCCACCCTGCTGCTGGCGTCGGCAGCGTTGGAACTCAACCTCCAGCTGATCCTTCCAGGCGCCATGGTTAAGTAGCCCGGACAAGCTGTCGGTGCGGCTCAGGGCCAACAGCTCGCGCTTGTGCCCGGCCAGCACGCACGCCTGCTGGTAGCAGATATACCCCAGGGCCAGCGGGTACAACGTCAGCATCGGCAGGCAGGCATAGACTTGCAGTTGGCTGGTTTCGGCGATGAACAACGGGCTGAACAGCAGCAGCGAGACGCCGATCCCCAGGGCCTGAGCCAGGCTCCCGGCGAGAAAGAAACGCACACCGCCAATGGCGATATTGTTCATCGCCATCATCGCCAGGGTGGTCGTGGTCGGCAGCGGATTGAAATGCATGGCGCCGACCCAGAACCCGCCGAGGAACGAGTCCACCAGCAAATTGCGGTGTTCGCCGCGAAACGGCACCCGTGACCGGCGCGCCCACTGGTACGCCAGGTGCGGCCAGGCAAAGGCGTTGAACAGCATGAAGCCCCAGAGCCAGGCCGGGGGCTGCAGCGGTTGCATGGCTGCGGCGACGCAGAAGAAGCCCAGGGCCAGACCCAGGATCCGCGACTTGTATAGCCTCCTGGCCAATGAAAGTCCCTTCCCTGGTGTATGTGGCGTAGGGGCCAAGGCTCCTCCGTGCAAGCAGTACGAGGGTCGATGAGGCTACTGGGACTGCCGAGCAGTCTACCAGCGAAGAGTCAAATAGCCATTACCCCTTCCCCCCTGTTTACAGCGCCCTGGCCCGGCATTGCGGGAATATTTGGCTATAACTGACGGTGGGCACATAACATTACTCTGCGCCCGCTTGCCAAGTACCCCGGAGGAGGCGCATGCACAGCTATCAGGTACTGATCATCGGCAGCGGTTTTGGCGGACAGTGTGCAGCGGTCAATCTGCTCAAGGCGGGAATAGATGACTTCCTGCTGCTGGAGCGCCGCAACTTCCCTGGCGGCACCTGGTGCCAGAACACCTACCCCGGCGCCGCGGTCGATGTGCCCTCGCCCCTGTACTCCCTGTCGTTCGCGCCTTACCGGTGGAGCCAGATGTACGCCACCCAGGACGAATTGCAGCGCTATACCCAGCATCTGCTGCACCAGCAAGACTTGCAGGACAAGGTGCTGCTCGGGGCCGAGGTCGAGGCCATGGACTGGGACTCGGCGCAGCAACGCTGGATCGTCCAGACCCAGGCCCGCGGTCGATTCCAGGCGCAGTTCGTGATCAACGCCTCGGGGCCCTTGAGCCAACCCCTGATTCCGCCCCTCCAGGGCCTCGCCGACTTCACCGGCCACCAGTTCCACAGCAACCAGTGGGACCACCACTACGACTACCGTGGCAAGCGCGTGGCGATTGTCGGCAGTGGCGCCAGCGCGGCGCAGATCATCCCGGCAATTGCCGCCGATGTCGCCCAGTTACATGTGTTCCAGCGCAGTGCGCACTGGGTGCTGCCGCGCCCTGACCGGCACTTCAGTGCCTTGGAACGGCGCCTGCTGGGGTTCAAGCCGGCCTACACCCTGCTGCGCTGGTTGATCTATTGGCAGCTGGAAAGCCGGATCATCGCCTTCAAGTATTCACGGCCGGCAATGGCCCTGGTGCAGCGCCAGGCCCTGGGCCTGCTCAAACGCCAGGTGCCCGACCCGCAACTGCGCCGCCAACTGACGCCGGACTACAGCATCGGCTGCAAGCGGGTGATCCTGTCTAACACCCTGTACCCGGCGCTGGGGCGAGCCAACGTCAGCCTGCACGGGCGCGAGCAAGGCATCCAGAGCCTCGACGCCAGCGGCATCAACACCCGAGACGGCCAGCACCTGGAGCTGGACCTGATCATCTGGTGCACCGGCTTCGACACCACCGACGGCATGATCGCCTACCCGGTGCGCGGCAAGGACCGCCAGTTGTTGCGCGATGCCTGGGCGCCCTACCCGCGCGCCTACCTGGGCACCTGTGTGCCGGGGTTCCCCAACCTGTTTATCCTCTGCGGCCCCAACACCGGGATCGGCCACACCTCGCTGCTGTTCATCATCGAATCCCAGACCCGCTACATTCTCAGCTGCATCCGGGCCCTCAAGACCCAGGGCTTGCAGGCCATTGAAGCTCGCCCGGAAGCGGAGGCGCGCTACACCGCGATGATCCACCGCGAGATGCAGCGCACGGTGTGGCAATCCGGCGGTTGCCAGAGCTGGTACCGCAGCAGCAGCGGGCATGTGACGGCGCTGTTTCCCGGCTTCAGCTTCAGCTACCACTGGCTGACCCGGGGCCTCAAGCCCGTGGACCATCAACTGTCCTGACCCGTGCCCGCACAGGAGCCACCCGATGTTCGTGATTGTCGCCCTGCTCGCCCTTGGCCTGTTCTGGTGCTATCGCACCTACCCGCGCATCGGCCATTGGCTGTATGACGCCAGCAGCGCGCTGGAGGCCCGGCTCTACCGGTTGAAAAAACACCCGGTGGCCATCGATGGCATGACCCTGGCGACTTACATGGGCGGCCCGAGCACCGCCAGCCAGACCCTGTTGCTGCTGCACGGCTACAGCGCCGACAAAAGCATCTGGCTGCGTTTTGCCCGGCACTTCAGCAAAGACTGCCGGGTGCTGATCCCGGACCTGGGCGGCCATGGCGCCACCGGTTTCGACGCCAGCCAGGACTACAGCATCCCGGCCCAGGGCCGACGCCTGCTGCAATTGCTCGACGCCTGCCAGGTGGCACGGGTGCACCTGGTCGGTAACTCCATGGGCGGCTATATCGCGGCGTGGCTGGCGGCCACCAGCCCGGAGCGGGTAGCGTCACTGACCCTGTTCGACCCCGCCGGCGTCAGCGCGCCCGAGCCCAGCGACCTGGAGCGCATGCTGGCGGCGGGCCGCAATCCGTTCCTGATCGACACCCGCGCCGACTTCGACACCTTCTACGGCATGACCATGGCCGATCCGCCCTGGGTGCCGGAGGTGGTCCTGGCGGCCATCGCCGAACGCTACCGGCAGCGGCGCCCGCAGCTGGCGAAAATCTTCGACGACTTCCATGGCAGTGCGCCCATGGAACCCCTGCTGGGCTCGATCCAGGCCCCGACCCTGCTGCTCTGGGGCCGCGAGGACCGGCTGCTGCATGCCAGCAGCGCGCTGATCTGGGCCCGGGGCATCCCCCAGTTGCAGGTGGAGATCTGGCAAGGCATCGGCCATATGCCCATGGTCGAGCGCCCTAACCGCAGCGCCCGGCTGTACCGCCAGTTCCTGCAACAGGCAGCCCTGCGCAATAGCCGCTGAACGCTCGAGCCCACTTTGCCAGCGACGCCCGGGCACGGCGCCCGACGCGCGGAGCCCGAACGGCAGTGCATTCATTTGCAGAATGAAGTTCAGAGGAAACTTCGTTTGTCAGCGCCCCCGACGCCGAACAGAATCGGCCCCACTCCACCCTTGATGTCACTGCAGCGGGAATCCTGTTTATGAGCAACCAGAGCTTCGTCAGCCCTGACCTGATCCGCCAACGCTTTTCGCGGGCAATGTCGGACATGTACCGCGATGAAGTGCCGCTGTATGGCGCGCTGATGGAACTGGTGGCCGAGGTCAACGCCCAGACCCTGGAACAGCATCCCGACCTGGCCCGGCACCTGCGCCAGACCGGTGAAATCGAACGCCTGGACCTGGAGCGCCACGGCGCCATCCGCGTCGGCACCGCGACCGAACTGGCGACCCTGAGCCGCCTGTTCGCGGTCATGGGCATGCAGCCGGTGGGCTATTACGACCTGACCCCGGCCGGGGTCCCGGTGCACTCCACGGCCTTTCGCGCGGTGCATGAAACGGCGCTGCACATCAGCCCGTTCCGGGTCTTCACCTCGCTGCTGCGCCTGGAACTGATCGAGAACCCCGAACTGCGCGCCTTTGCCGAATCGGTCCTGGCCCGGCGCTCGATCTTCACCGCCCGGGCCCTGAGCCTGATCGCCCAGTGCGAAGCGGATGGCGGGCTGAACCAGGCGGATGCCGAGGCGTTCGTCGAGCAGGCCCTGGAAACCTTCCGCTGGCACCACAGCGCCACCGTGACTGCCGCGCAGTATCAGCAACTGAGCGCCCAGCACCGGCTGATCGCCGATGTGGTGGCGTTCAAGGGTCCGCACATCAACCACCTGACCCCACGTACCCTGGACATCGACCAGGTGCAACGCCTGATGCCCGCCCACGGCATCACCCCCAAGGCCGTGATCGAAGGCCCGCCACGGCGGGACTGCCCGATCCTGCTGCGCCAGACCAGCTTCAAGGCCCTGGAGGAAACCGTGGCCTTCACCGACCAGGAACAGAGCCAGGGCAGCCACAGCGCACGCTTCGGCGAAATCGAACAACGCGGTGCGGCCCTCACCCCCAAAGGCCGCGCCCTGTACGACCGCCTGCTGAATGCCGCCCGCGACCAGCTCAATGCCTTCCCCAACGAGTCCAACGCCGATCGCTACGACGCCCTGATGCGCGACCACTTCGAAACCTTCCCCGACAGCCACGACGCCATGCGCGAAGAGGACCTGGCGTACTTCCGCTATTTCGCCACCGAACAGGGCCTGGCCGCACGCGAACAGGCCCAGCGGCCCACGACCCTGGCCACACTGATTGCCGCCGGGCACGTGCGCTTCGAACCTCTGGTGTATGAAGACTTCCTGCCGGTCAGCGCCGCCGGGATCTTCCAGTCCAACCTCGGCGACGACGCACAAAGTCACTACGCCGGCCAGTCCAACCAGCAGGCCTTCGAACAGGCCCTGGGCCGGCCGACCATCGATGAATTGCAGCTCTACGCCCAGACCCAGCAGCGCTCGCTGGAGCAGTGTGCGAGTGCCTTGGGCCTGCCCGGGTTGTGAATACAGGCGGCGCGTGATCCACCGCCATGGCACTGACGTTGTCGGTGGATCCTGACCTCAGCGCCGCTTCAACCCTGCCCGCACTCCCATCTGGCGGTCACTGAAAACCGCTGCGCGACAGGCTCGGGCACAACCGCCAGCGCAACCCGCGCCTGTTCTGCCGTGATCAACGCGTGCGGGGTTGCATGGGCTTGCTGCACCTGCGCCACCAGTTGCTTGAGCCCGGCCTTGAAGGGCTCCGGCAGGCAGTTTTCCATAAGCTGCAGGTTGGCGATCACGCAGTGCCTGGCATCGTCGAACGCCCAGTCGTCGTCAAGCAGATGCTCAATATCCTGAGCAGACTCCACCAGCAATCGGTAGGCGAACCCGGCAAACGACAGGTTTTCCACTTCGCTGGACTCTCGGTCATGCCAGACCAGGGCGACGCCGACCTGCCCGTCTTGCAGGGGAGTCAGGCAGTACGCGTCGCCGGCACCGGACTGGGCAAACGGCAAGAACCGCCGCCCGTCCTGGTAGGCCGGGTTGAGCCATTCTTCGATAACGTCGCCGGCCTGTTGCCCGTCGATCCACTCGAAGTCGTAGGCGCAGGACAACGCCGGTTGTGCCGACAGGGTGTACTCACGCCACCCCTTGCTCCAGTCCTCACGGCTATTGCCGTAGCGGGTCCGTCCCTCGGCCAGCAGCCACTGCAGCTCCGCTGGCAAGGCTATACCTGCGGTCTCGGCCAGCCGTTCAAAATCGCTCATGTGCATTCACTTCTGCAAAGTTCGGCGGGGTCATCCGCGCAAAAAGTCCGACGCATCTTAGGGCATGTGCCAGCTCCGGTTGAACCCTGGGCAGCGAAATTCGCCGCGCCCGGATCCCTACTGCACCCGATACGCCGACGGCACCTGGGTCGCGACGAACTCGCGCATGTGCTCGACAAAGCGCTCCTGCAATCGGGACAGGGGCGCCTGGGGCGGCAGCAGCAGGCTGAAGTCCATTTCGATGGCCGGCTCGAAGGCACGGAAGACCACGCCCTGCCCGCGGTATTCAAGGGCGCTGATGGCATCCACCAGCGCCACCCCGGCGCCCTCTTCGACAAACAGGCACATGGGCAGCGACAGCTGGGTTTCCAGGCGCAAGTGGCGCTGCACGCCATGGGCGGCAAAGATCGCGTCGACGTGCTGGCGCGAGGCGATGGCATGGGGGTAGGAAACAAACGCCTCGCCCTCCAGGTCCTCGGGCACGATCAGCGCCTGCGGTTCCAGGCGATGCCCCACCGGCAAGGCGCAGAGCATGCGCGATTTCAGCAGTTTCTCCGCGCGCGGGCTGGGGTAGGTGTTGGGCTCGACGATCACCCCCAGGTCGCAGCGCCCGCCGACCACCAGGTCGACCACCTCACGCGAGGAGTGCACCACCAGGCTGATCTGCACCTCGGGGTGTTCACGCTGGAAGGCGGTGATGGCCCGCGGCATGAATCCCAGGCCCATGGCCGGGGCGCAGGCGATCTGCAACGAGCCGCGCTTGAGGGTGCGAATTTCCTGGGCGGTGCGGGCAATGCGCTCGACGCCGAGTAATGAGCGCTGCACCTCCTCATACAGCACCAGGGCCTCGGGCGTCGGCTGCAGGCGCCCCTTGAGACGCTCGAACAGGGCAAAGCCGATGTCTTCCTCCAGCGCGCTGATCAAACGCGTCGCGGCGGGCTGGGAGATATGCAGCATCTCGGCGGCGCGGGTCACGGTCTGGCCGAGAATCACCGCACGAAAGGCTTCCAGCTGACGCAAATTCATCCCACCGCACCCCATAACAAAAAGACATGACCTGCGCAAAATAAAGCATTTTTCATCGCTGCATCAGCCCCCTAGCATCCCAGCCATGCCTCAACCGCCTCAGCCTGCACCCGATTTATCGGGATAACGCCTGACCGGCCTGGAACTGGACCCACCCATGCAAAAACCTGATGCACTGATAATCGGCGGCGGCCTCGTGGGCCTAGCGATCGCCTACGGCATGGCCCGCAGCGGGCGCCAGGTGCGCGTGCTGGACGAGGGCGACAGTGCCCTGCGCGCGGCCCGTGGCAACTTCGGCCTGCTGTGGGTGCAGGGCAAGGGCTATCGCAAAAGCGCCTATGCCCAGTGGACCCGGCAGTCGGTGGCGCTGTGGCCGCAACTGGCGGCGTACCTGCGCGAGGACAGCGGCGTGGATGTCTGCCTGCAACAGGCCGGGGGGTTCCAGCTGTGCCTGTCCGAGGCGGAAATGGCCGAGGAAAGCCAGCGTCTGGCCTGGCTGCAGCAAGCCCAGGACGGCGACTACCCCTTTGAACTGCTGAGCCCGGGCGAGCTGCGCAAACGCCTGCCCGGCGTCGGTCCGGATGTGGTCGGGGCCTGCTATTCGCCGATGGATGGCCAGGTCAACCCGCTGAAATTGCTGCGAGCGCTGTATGCCGGCTGCCGCCGCCATGGAGTGCAGATCGACAACGGCCATCGGGTCGACGCCATCCGCCAGGTCGGTGATGGCCTTGAAGTGCGCGCTGGCGACCAGCGCTGGCAGGCCGGGCAACTGGTGCTGGCCGCCGGCCTGGGCAACCGTTCGCTGGGCGCCCTGCTCGGCGTCGAGGTACCGGTGCAGCCCAATCGCGGGCAGATCCTGGTCACCGAGCGCCTCGCGCCCTTTTTGCACTACCCCACCACCTATGTGCGCCAGACCGACGAAGGCACGGTGCAGCTCGGCGACTCCATGGAAGCCGTGGGCTACGACGACCGGGGCAGCGCCGAGGTGATGGCCGACATCGCCCAGCGCGGCGTGCGCTGCTTCCCCTTACTGGCCGATGTGCGCCTGGTTCGGGCCTGGGGTGCGCTGCGGGTCCTGAGCCCGGATGGCCTGCCGATTTACCAGACGCTGCCCGAGTGCCCGCAGGTGTTTGTCGCCAGTTGCCACAGCGGCGTCACCCTGGCCGCGGCCCACGCCCTGTTGCTGGCGCCGTGGCTCAGCGGCCAGGGCCAACTTCCCGACGTGCAGCCTTTTGGCCTGGCGCGCTTTCAATCTGCCAGCGAGGTGCAGCATGCCGGCTGATCGCCTGTTTCAACCCATGTCCGCCAGCAACCCGACCCTGACCATCGAATTCGACGGCCAACCCCTGCGGGTGCCGGCCGGTGTTTCCCTGGCGGCGGCGCTGCTCGCCAGTGGCGTGCGCAGCACCCGCAGCAGCGTGGTCAGTGCCAGCCCGCGGGCGCCGTTTTGCATGATGGGGGTGTGCTTTGAGTGCCTGGTGGAGGTCGACGGCCAAGCCAGTTGCCAGGCCTGCCTGCTGCCGGTGCGCGAAGGCATGCGTGTGCGCAGCCAGCACGGGGTGCGTGCAGTGTCGACTACCGAGGGGGCCGACGATGAAGCCTGAACCTGTGGACCTGCTGATCATCGGCGCCGGCCCCGCCGGCATGGCGGCTGCTATCGAGGCCTGCGGCCTGGGCTTGAGCGTGACGGTGCTCGACGAACAGGCCAGCCCCGGCGGGCAGATCTACCGTGATGTGCGCCTCGCCGACCCTCAGCGCCTGGCCGTGCTGGGTGCCGACTACCAGGCCGGGCTGGCCCTGGTCGAGCGCTTCCTGGCCTGCGGCGCGCGCTATATCCCCCAGGCCTCGGTGTGGCTGGTGAGCCCGCAACAGCAAGTGCATTTTCTCCACCAGGGCCAGGCGCGAACCCTTCACCCACGGCGCCTGCTGATTGCCTGCGGGGCCTACGAACGCGCCCTGCCGATTCCCGGCTGGACCCTGCCCGGGGTGATGAACGCCGGCGCTGGGCAGATCCTGCTCAAGGGTGCTGCGCTGCTGCCGGCGGTGCCGGTGCTGCTGGCCGGCTGTGGCCCGCTGCTGTACCTGCTGGCGGCGCAATACCTGCGGGCCGGAGTCCAGGTCGCGGCCCTAGTGGACACCAGCAGCCACGCCGACCTGCTGCGCGCCTGGCGCCAGATCCCGGCGGCCCTCGGCGGCTGGCGCGAACTGCGCAAGGGCCTGGGCCTGCTGAGGCAACTGCGGCGTGCCGGGATCCGCCATTTCCGGGGCGCGCGCGACTTGCAGATCGAAGGCCAAGACCAGGCCCGGGCCCTGCGCTTTCGCTGCGGCGGGGATGAACATCGGCTCCCGGCGCAATTGATCCTGTTGCATCAGGGCGTGGTGCCCAACACCCAGATCAGTTGGTCGCTGCGCCTGGAGCACCAGTGGGACGAACAACAACTGTGCTGGACCGTGCATCGCGACCCGTTTGGAGAAACCAGTCAGCCCGGCGTGTTTATCGCCGGCGATGCCGCGGCCATCGGCGGCGCCCTGGCCGCACGGGAACAGGGGCGGATAGCGGCCCTGGGAATCGCCCGTCAGTTGCAGCCCCATGCTGCCGCGCAGATCAATGCCCAACTGCCAGCGCTGCGCCGCGCCCTGGCCCGGCACCTGGCGGCCCGTCCGCTGATCGACGCCCTGTACCGCCCGCAGCAGCAGAACCGCATCCCCGCCGACGACGTCATCGTCTGCCGCTGCGAAGAAGTCAGCGCCGGCGACCTGCGCCACTACGTCGACCTGGGCTGCCTCGGGCCGAACCAGGCCAAGGCTTTCGGCCGCTGCGGCATGGGCCCCTGCCAGGGCCGCCTGTGCGGCCTCAGCGTCAGCGAAGTGATCGCCGAGCGGCGCCAGGTTTCCCCGGCCGCCGTCGGCTACTACCGCATCCGCCCGCCACTCAAACCCATCACCCTCACCCAACTCGCAGGTGAAGCCTGCCTCGACCGTTCCCAGGAGCACCCATGACCTCTATCCAGCGTATCCAAAGCAACCCACGGCTAAGCCGCGTGGTGGTGCACAACCAGGTGGCCTGGCTCAGCGGCATCGTCGCCGCCGATTGCAGCCAGGACATCCAGGGCCAGACCCGCCAGGTGCTGGAGCGTGTCGACCAGTTGCTGGCCGAGGCCGGCACTGACAAGAGCCGCCTGCTCAGTGTGCAGATCTGGATGAAAGACATGACCGCCGATTTCGACGCCATGAATGCGCTGTGGAGCGCCTGGGTCGACCCCACGCAAACCCCGGCCCGAGCCACGGCCCAGGTGGCTTTCGACGACGCCGAGATCCGCCTCGAGCTGATCGTCACCGCCGCCGTCTGAGGCTCAGGCAAGCCGCCCGCACACGCGGGCAACCGGTCAGGGCAGCCACCTGCGAGCCGCCCGACCCTGCGTTCTCATTGCGACTGCCGATAACGGGCGCCTTGCATTGGCGAGTGCCCGATGTACAACAACACGCATCCGGAGCTTTGTATGAACCTGAAAAAAACCCTCACCGTCCTTGGCCTGGCCAGCCTCGCCAGTTTCGGCGCCAGCACCCAGGCCGCCGAGAAAACCCTGCGCGTGGGCATCGAGGCGGCTTACCCGCCGTTTGCCTACAAGACCAGCGACAACCGCCTGGAAGGTTTCGACTACGACATCGGCCAGGCCCTGTGCGCCAAGATGCAGGTCACCTGCCAGTGGCAGGAACTGGAATTCGACGGCCTGATCCCGGCGCTCAAGGTGCGCAAGATCGACGCGGCGATTTCTTCGGTGTCGATCACCCCCGAGCGCCTCAAATCGGTGGACTTCAGCGACCGCTACTACCGCATCCCAGCCAAGCTGGTGACCCGCAAGGGCAACGGCATCGAGGCCATTCCAGCGTCCCTGGCCGGCAAGCGCATCGGCGTGCAGCGCGCCACCAACTTCGACCGCTACGCCTCGGCCACCTTCGAGCCGGCCGGTGCGCAGATCGTGCGCTACGGCTCGCAGAACGAAATCTACCTCGACCTGCTGGCCGGCCGCGTCGACGCCACCCTGGCCAGTTCGGTGGCCGTCGAAGAAGGCCTGCTCAAACGGCCCGAAGGCGGCGACTATCACTTTGTCGGGCCCAGCTTCACCGACCCGCAGTACTTCGGCACTGGCATCGGCATCGCGGTGCGCAAGAACGACCCGCTGAGCGCCGAACTGAACCAGGCCCTGGCGGCAATACGGGCCGACGGCAGCTATGAGCAGATCCGCAAGAAGTACTTCAACTTCGATATCTACGGCGAGTAAGCCCTCCCCCTGGCGGACGCCGTTGCGGCCCGCTAGCCGGCAACGGTGAACGTGCCAGACCTAAACCCCACGAAGCTGGCCGGGCGCGTGACACGCGCCTGGCCAGTGGCGCTCGATAGAGGAAACAGCATGCGCAACAAACCGGTCCTGTCCCAGCCCGACGTCACCCAGATGCTACTTGCGGCCGAGCACGCCGCCCGTGAACGCGGCTGGGCCGTGAGCATTGCCGTGGTCGATGACGGCGGCCATCCCCTGGGCCTGCTGCGGCTCGACGACGCGGCGCCCATCAGCGCCTACATCGCCACGGAAAAAGCCCGCACCGCCGCCCTCGGCCGCCGCGACAGCGGGGCCTATGAACAGATGATCAACGGCGGTCGCCAGGCATTTCTCAGCGCACCGCTGCTGCAAGGCATGCTTGAAGGCGGGGTGCCGATCCTGCACCTGGGGCAATGCATCGGCGCGATCGGCGTTTCCGGCGTCAGGCCCGAGCAGGACGCGGAACTGGCGCGCCTGGTTGTCGCCGCGCTGGACGCCGTACAAGGCTGAAGCTCGCGCCCCTGGCTCTGGCCGGGGGTATGCACCGAACATTCCGATACGAAAAATGCCGCCCTCCCCGCACCCTTCGCTGCTTACCTTATAGCCAGGCATTCGTTGTGAGCCGCCAGTCGGATGGCTTCATGACGGCATTGTTTTTTGTCTCTATATGGATACACTCAGCCATGGATTACACGCTCCAGCAGACGCCCGGTTTTGCGCGCTGGCATGCCTCACTTCGCGATCTGCGGGCCAGGATCGCCATCGCACGGCGCCTCGAGCGCGCGGCGGCGGGCAACCTCGGCGACGTCAAGGCGCTGGGCGGCGAACTCGGTGAAATGCGCGTCGATATCGGCGCCGGCTACCGCATTTATTTCATTCGGCGTGGCACCTGGCTGATCATTCTGCTGCACGGTGGCGACAAGGCGACCCAAGCAGCCGACATCCACAAGGCCCGCGCCCTGGCAAAGGAGTTTTAATATGGCTGGCACACTTGTTCCCTTCGACATGGCAACCCTGCTCGACAGCGACGAGGCCATCAGCGAGTACCTGTCCCAGGTCCTGGCCGACGGCGACACCGATGAACTGCTGCGCGCCCTGGGCCACGTCGCCCGTGCACGGGGCATGGCCCAGGTTTCCCGCGACTCGGGCCTGGGCCGCGCCAGCCTCTATAAAACCTTCGCCCCCGGCGCCAAGCCGCGCTTCGACACCGTGGTCAAGGTCATGCGCGCCCTGGGAATTCAACTGCGTACCCAAGTGACCCACGGCTGAAGCCGGCAGGCGGCCCTGAATACCCGGCAGCCTGTCGCCCTGGCGCAGGCATCGCGGCGAACAACCCCGGCAGGTCGCAAAAAAACCAGTGCGCCGGCTTGTAAAAAGCACCGCACCGCGACAGGCTTCGCCCTCACTTGAAAGGCCCTGGACAATGGACGTCGATCCCCCTCTGCAACAGCAAATCCGCGAGCTGGTCAATGCACTGGTGACAGCGGACTACGCCACCCTTTGCGCTGAAGGCTGGCTCGGCCGGCTGCGCCAGGACGACGTGCAACTGTGCCTGCACGAATACGGCGCCACGCTGGTGGCTCCGCCCCCCGCCTTTATCGACAGCATCGAGCGCTACGCCTATCAGGATGGGTCGGGCCTGCACCTGGACGTACCGCTGTGGACCGCCGAGGAAGGTTTGAGCGACCTGACCCTGTCGCTGCAAGTGCTGTTCGAAGGCGACCGCCCACAGCTGCAGATGCTTGACCTGCACGTGCTTTGAACCATCGCTCCAGGTGAGGACCTGCCCCATGCCAACCAGCTTGAAGATGCTGCAGATCGCCTACCCGCAGGGACTGCCCGAAGCGGACTACCGGCCCTTGCTGGCGTTGCTCTACGAACACTTTTCCGACCGCAATCTGGCCGAACTGATCGCCACGCTCAGTGCCAGGGATCCGGATCGGGTGCTCAACGATATTTACCGCGTCCACGGCACCGACAAACCCGATGCCGCAAACGTGAAGCGGGTGCAGCAGCACCTCGAAGCCCTGGGACTCAGCAGCCTTTACAGCGCCGAGCAGAGCCATGGCGAGCGGCCCGATGGGCACTGAACAGCTAGGGCCCGAACAAAAACCGCCCCCGGAAAAATAAGCAGCTGATCGGCAAGCACTTACTGTGTAAAAATCCCCCGGCAGCGCCCCTTCTGCCCGGGTCGCTGGCACAAGGAAGCGTTCATTCACATCAACAGGGAACGGCATGATCGTCCTATCAGCAGGCAACGTGGTCGACCCACGGACAATCACTCAACGCGAGCCGGGTTTTTCGCAGAAAGTCGACCGCCCTACCAAGGCCTTCAGCTTCAGCGTGACCCTGGATGAATTGCGCCCGGCGTTCTTTGCCCTGGCCGATATCTTCATCGCCGAATGCCCGATCGATGACCAGCAATACGGCACCGTCGACATCCCCGAAATACAGGTTCTGGGCTACCCGGACCTACAGACCCTGGCCGAGCGCTGGCCAGACGTGGCGGCCTGGCTGATCCGCGAGTACCTGTGGCAGGAATTGCTGGAGCATCTGTTTCCCTACAATGAGGGCTGCCTGGAACTGGTGATCAACAACCTGTTCACCTCCGAGCTCAACGGCGATGTGCTGACGGTAACCGGTGAAACCTTCGATGCAGTAAAGCCGCGCCAATGAAGGTTCGTCTGTTGCAATGCAAGCCCTCGGACCCGGCCCGGGTCAGCTTCCTCAGCGCCCACGGCACGGGCCAGGCCAACTGGTCAGGGCCGCGGCCGGCGCTCGACGCCTGGCTGGAGGTCGAGCTCGACCTCGACGATGCATTCCACTGGGGGGAAAACCTCAAACCCAGTACCCACCACGACTGCCAGCTGCGCGTCCAGGATGATGCCCTGCACCTGCGCGCCGAGCTGATCGCCATCGAGGCCGACGGCACCGGGGCGCTCAACGTTGGCGGCTCGATTGTGCTGATTTCCCTGGCACCGAACCCGGAGGCTCGCACCGGGTGGGTCGAACTGGTCGCGCGCGATGTCACGTTGCAGGGTGTTGCACTGTGACCCCGTCAACACCAGGCCCGGACACCCCGTTCTGTGTCGCCGACGGCAGCATCCAACACCTCGGCAGCAGCCCGGGGCTGTTGCGCGTCGAGTTTATCGATTGGCAGCAACAGCCCTGGGTGCTGTCCTTCACCGGGCTGGTGGCCTACCAGAGCCTCGGCGCCGAAGGCACGGAGATAGCCGAATTGAGCCGCGCTCCTCTGTCGCAATTGCTGGCCCAGGTGGACCCGGGGGAGTTGTCATCGGCCCCTGACAGCTACAGTTTTATCTGCGCCTGGAGCGGCCGCCCGGTGCTGAGCATCATCGCCGACGACTGTCGGTACGACCGGGCACCGCAACCGCAACCAGGCCCTCCATCGAGCGCACAACCATGACTGACTATCAGCCCCTGATCGACGCCCTGGACGCCGGCGACGAGGAAACCTTCTGGTTCGGCCCCGCCAGCGCGGAGCAGATACAGCGCCTGCAAGGCCTGCTGAAACTGCAACTGCCTGCCGACCTGGTGGCGTTCCTGCTGACCTGCGGCGGCGGAGGCGTGGTGCAATCGGAAATCGCCGGCATTGAAGACAACGACGCGACACTCTGCAATGGCGGCAGCCTGCTCTACGCCACCACCTATTGCCGCAGCGAATTCGGCTTGCCCGAACACCTGGCCGTCATCTACCTGCGTGACGACGAAGTCTGCTGGGCCGTGGATTGCAGTGACCAGGGCCAGGGCCGGGTGCTGAGTTACAGCCTGTTCCAGCGCAAGATCGAGCGCGTGCTCAACCCGAGCTTCTCGCTGTTTTTCCAGGACTACGTGAACCTGCGACTGTGACGCCATCGAGCGTCCACACCTGGCACCTCCCACTCTCTACTACGGGCTCAGCGAACCAGACCATGTCCAGAATCAGAATTGCCTCAACCCTGCCGCTGAAAAACCTCGAAGCCACCAAGTTCCTTCACCAACGCCTGGGCCTGCCACTGTCCATGGCCAGCGCCAAACTGGCGGCGGGCGCAACCGGGTTCTTCTACGACGGGCAGGTCTACAGCAACGAGCATGTGCAACAAGCGGCCACGTTGCGTGCGATCCTGGCGTTTTTCCAGGCCCGGGAAATCCCCCTGACCATCCATGAAATCAGCGCCGAACAAGACTGGAGCGAGCTGGACCCGCAGCAACTGGACAACGTCACCCTCGACGAGGAATGCCTGGGCAACCTGCTGGACAGCTGCGAGGGCCAGTACTCATGAATCGCAGGCATCTCCCTGCCCCATCACCGGGTGTGCAGCATGGACTTTGAAATCTTTGAGCGCCTGATCGACGATGCGCGCCAACGGCAGCCGATCTGGTTCGAACTGGAGACGGACCAACCGCCGAACGCCAGCCAGATCCAGCATGCCCAGCAGCAATTGAACTGCCTGTTGCCCGACGACTACCTCAGGTTCATCAGCCGCCATGGCGGCGGCTTCTTTGCCCTGGGCACGGTCTACTCGCTGGACCCGGCCAGTAGCTTGAACCTGGTCCAGCTCAACCAGCAATACGCTGCCCTGCGCGGCCAACATGTGCTGTTCTCCGATAACGGTTGCGGTGACCTGTACGGTTTTGCAATCAGGGACGGTCGCTGCCTGCCCCGGGTGTCGATCTACCGGCACGACGATGAGCGCTGGAGCAGCTTCGCCCCGGCCGACTTCCTGCAATTCCTGCTGGCCCATTGCGTCAACTATCAGGAGCGCACATGACGTACCACGACGTATTCATCAACCGCACCGAGCAGTTTTGCCTCGGTATCGAGCAGGAGTCGGGCCGGACCTATATGTCCACCCCGATACGCCCGGGCCGCAGCCTGGTGGAGTTCGATCATTACTTCGAGCTGGACGCGGCGTCCTTCGAGCTGTTCCAGCGTGATCCGCAGGCGGCCCGTGCCTTCCTCGAGCGCTGCCTCAAGGGTGATGTCGCGCCGATGGTGGCCTGCCCATGAGAACCTTTTACGTGATCGCCGAAAAAGACCTGTTTCCCCAGTACCCCCATCACGCCGAGTGGCCCAAACAGGTTGCCTACTGCTTTGAGCAGCGCCTGTTCATGCTGAGCGAGGGTAAAGGTCATGGCATGGGCGGCAGCACGATTCCCCAGGAACAGATCCGCAAGCCCGGCTGGCTGGAGGTATTGGCCGGGGCCGAGGGGCTGTGGTTTCTGGATTTTATCGAGACCGAACAGTTTGCGGACGAGGCGCAATTCGCAGCAGCGTTGAGCCGGAAGCTCGGTCCGTTGCAGACCTTGAAGTGCTGAAGCCCTGCCTTGCATCGCGTCGAAAAAAAGGTGTTCGCCCAGTGCTTTGGCCTCGGCAATCCATGCACTGGTAAAGAGCCTTTGCACCGGGCGAACGGGGGCTATTTTAATCGAACGTCCGAAGAAAGTCCGTGCACAGATTCTGAACAAATCTGCACACAATCACCGCGCTGAATGTTCGATTTGAGACACCCATTGCGCCTCAAACCGAACCGGGTGCGGCGACAAACCTCGATCAGCTTTCATGCTCGCTGGTGACCTTGAGCACGTCGGTGTAAGTCACCACCACGCTCTGGCCGACCTTGAGATCCTTGAGGCGGGCCTGGACTTCCGGCTTCTCGACGCTCACGACCTTTTTATTGCCGGCCGGGCCTTCGAATGTCAGTTGGTTTTTCTTCAGGTCGATGGCGGTGATTTTCAGCTGCACCTGGACCTGGCGATAGGCCTCGCCACCCGGATTGGGGTTGTCCTTGGTGGCACGGATCACCCCGCTGCTTTCGCTGGCATCCGGCGCGCCTTTATCCACCTGGGTGTCGAGCACGGCGACCACCGAATGGGTGACCAGGACCTTGACCTGATCGCCCACCTTGAGGTTGCCCAGGTCCTTGGCCTGGTCACTGAGTTGCACATGCACCGGCTTGCCGCCTGCGCCTTCCAGAACCACCTGGTGCTTGGCCGCGTCCACGGACAGGACCTTGGTCACCACCTCATCGGCTTCCACCGCGCCAGCCAGCGGGATATCCGCCGCATGGGCACTGAGGCTGGCGGCTGACAGCAGAGTGGCCAGGGCAATGGCCTTGGTTAAAGTGTGCAGTTTCATAGGGCAACATTCCTTGTGGTTGAAAACAAAACCGACCGCCAATCGAGGTGTTCGATCAGGCGTGGGGCATGAGCATAGACGCTGCTGGCGAGTGCGCCCGCCAGCTCGTCATCCCGGCCGCCCACTGCACGCCACACCCGGCGCCCGATTTTGCCGCGACCTCAGTAGCCGGTCATTTCCAGGTAACCGCTGCCGCCATGGCTGCCACTGAGGCGTACCGGTCCCTCCCAGTAAGGAATGCTCAGGTTCATCCAGGCCTTGGGATTCAGTGCCTGGGTGCTGATATCCAGGCCCCTGGAGCGGATTTTCAGCTGCCAGCGGGTTGGCAAGTCGCGGCCGGCGACCCGGGTCAGGTCCAGGGGCAGCAGTTCGATATCATCCTTGTGCAAGGTCTGGGTGCGGCCATCGGCGCTGATCCAGGTGCCGGTCAGGTACGGCTCCCGATCGTTCTCCCGAACCCGAAACAGCATCAGCCGCTCGCCACTGTCCAGGTGCAACGAGAACCAGTCCCAACCGCTCTGCCCGGCCGCCAGTGGCTGGCTGCTCCACTCGCGGTCGAGCCAGGCCGGGCCGCTGACCTGATAGGTCTTACCATCGATCTGCAAGCTGCCCGCCGCCTGGAAAAACGGCTGGCTGTAGTAATAGGAGGCCTGGCCCTGTTCCGACTTGCGGCTGTAGCCGCCCTCGCCCTGCAACACCGGCGGCTGGCTGGCGTGCAGTTGCAATTGGTAGGCAAAGCCCGGCCCGCTGGCCTGCACCTGCAGGTGGGCCAGGGGATCGCCGACGGGCGTGAGGCTGCGCAGGCTCCAGTCGTCGATCCAGGCCTGGAACGGCTGGGCACTGACCCCGGCCTGGCCCACCCCGCCCCGGGCCAAGCGCTCGGCGGCGTGATGGGCGTCGGCCGATGTAGCCGCCGCGTGGCCCAGCCACACCAACGGCGCGCCCCAGCCGGGCTGCTCGGGGCCAGGCCGCAAGGCGCTGCGAAACAGCGTCCATTGCACGCCGAAGTGCTGGCCTTGAGGGTCCACCAGATCGGCGGTGAGGTACCACCATTCGATGCGAAACCCCTCATGGGCGCCGTGATCGGCGGGAAACCCGAACGTGCGGCCCGGCACCACCTGGGCGAAGTCGGCCGCCTGGTTGCCCAGCCCGGCGAAGCCCTGTTGCGGTGCAGCGGGCTGATCACAACCGCCCAGGCACAGGCTCAACACCAGCAACAGGCGGCATGCCCGATCAATGCTCATCGGCAAACGTCCTCAGCAGGTCCACGGGTTGCGTGCGGTAAAGCGTGAACAGCGGCCAGGCCGACGCCAGCAAGGTGGCCAGCAGCGCCAGCCCCAGCAGTTGCAGCAACTGCCATGGGAACACCCGCAACGGCAGGCGCCAGCCGAAGGCCTGGACGTTGATCACGGTGTCCAGGCACCAGGCCAGGGCGATGCCCAGGGGCAGTGCCAGGACCAGGGTCAGCACCGCCAGCAGCCAGGTCTGGCCCAGGTTGAGCAGCATCAGTTGGCGCCGGGTCACGCCCAGGGCCCACAGCGGCGCCAACTGGCCCAGGCGGCTCTGGCTCTGGGTCAGCAGGCTGATAAACAGCGCCACGCCGGCCACCCCCAGGGTCAGGCTGTTGAGGGCTGCCGTGGCGGCGAAGGTGCGCTCGAAGACCTGGCTCGACCAGCCCTTGAGTTGCACCTGATCGATGATCCGGCTGTCGTCGAGGGCAAACTGCTGGTGCAAGCGGCTGACCAGGGGGCCGATGGCCGACGGCTCGATCCTCAGGTTGAAACGGCTCGGCGTCAGTTGCGGCCAGTGCTGCAACAGGTGCCCGGCGTTGACCAGGATATGGCCCTTGGGGTTGCCGTAGTCGGCGTAGATCCCCACCACCTGCGGCGCCCATTGGCCTCCGGGCACCGGGATCGGCAAGCGGTCGCCGACGCGCACCTTGAGCCGACGCGCCAGCTGTTCGCTGAGCATCAGGCTGTCGTCCCGGGCCAACTGGTCCCAGGGCTGCTCGCCCAGGGCTTCCAGCAGCGGCCAGTGCTGGCGGTAGGTTGGATGGTCGATGACCCCGTACAGCTCCGCCGGCCAGCCCTGCACTTGCAACGGCACCAGCCAGCTGGGCAGCAGCGCTGTCACTTCCGGCTGCGCGGGCAGCCACTGTTGCAGCTCCCGGGCCTGGGCCGGGCTTTGGGGGTTGAGGTACAGCTCGGCGGTCAGGCGCTGTTCGAGCCAGTCAGTGAAGGTCTCGCGAAAACCCGACGTCATGCTGCCGGCGCCGATATTGGCCGCCAGGGCCAGCAGCAGCGCCATCAACGCCAGGCTCAGTGCCGGCAGTTGCTGACGGCAATCGGCGACAAACCACTGCCCCAGTACCGAGCGACTGCGCCCCAGCAGGCCGCCGAGCAAGGCATCGAGCAGCACCGGCAATCCCAGGGCCGCCCCCAGCAGCAAGGCCGCCATCAGTACAAAGCCGCTGCTCAGGCTGTCGCCCAGCCACCAGGCCGCGCCCGCCACGGCCAACGCCAGGGCGGCGACCCGGCCCTGGCGCCGTAGCCAGCGGGCGTGGGCCTGATGCCAGGCCTGGGGGTTGGCCAGGGCCAGCAGCGGCAGGCGCGCGGCACGCAGCAGGCTGTTGCCGCCGGCAAGCAAGGCCCCCAACAGGCTCAGGCCGATGCCGCTCAGCCACCACCCGGGGCTCAGGTTCAATTGCCCCGCCACCTCGGCGCCGTACAGCCCGCGCAGGCTGGCAGCAACATCCGGCAGCAACCACCCCGCCAGCAGGTAACCGCTGGCCACCCCGGCAATCCCGCCCAGCAGCGCCAGGCCGCCCAGCTCCACCGCCAGGCAGAAGATCAGCATCCGCGCGCTGACACCGCAGGCACGCAAGGTTCGCAGCAGGCTGCGGCGCTGCTCCAGGGCCAGGCCGATGGCGGCGTGGACGATAAACAGCCCGACCACAAACGACAGAAAGCCCAGGGCATTGAGGTTGAGGTGAAAGCTTTCGGTCAGGCGCGACAAGTCGCTCTCATCGGCGCCCTGCTTGAGCCGCAACTGCCCGGCCAGCTCGGCGGGCAACGGCGGCGCATGGGCGGCGAAGTCCCGGGGCAACAGCAGCCGTGAGACTTGCCCCGGCTGGCCCAGCAAGGCCTGGGCAAAACCGATATCCAGCAACAGCATGCCCGGGGCCATGTCGGCCTGGCTGTGCAACGGCGGCAGCACCTGGCCATCCGCCGTCTGCGGCTGCTGGCCCTCGTGATAACCCAGGGCAGCCAGGGTCTGCGGCGCGACCCAGGTGCGCCCGGGCGGGCCGAAGAAGTCGACGATCTGCCGCAGGTCCAGGGCCTTGCCGGCCACCGCGGCCCCGGCCGGCAGCGACAGCGGCTCGATCCCCATCAATTGCAGGCGCACCTGCGGATGTTCCTTGAGCGTAATGCGCCCTTGCAGCACGGGCGATACCGGCCAACCGGCACGGCGCAGGCTGACGAACCAGGCTTGAGTAAAGTTGCCGGCGCTGGCCGTGCCCAGGCTGGCCTGGGGCTCGCCGCCGATCAGTTGGCTGGCCCGGGCGTAGCTGTCACGGGCCTGGCTGTTGAGCGCCAGGACTCCGGTCAGCAGGCTGGTGGCCAGCCACAAACCAGTCACCACACTGAAGAACTGCACCGGGTGCCGGCGCCAATGGCTGAGCAACGCGCCCAGGGCGCCTCTGAAGACCCCCATCTCAGTGCCCGTCCGGGTCGGCCAGGCGTCCGCCGTGCAACAGCACAATCTGCCCCAGGCGGCTCGCGACCCGCTGGCTGTGGGTAACCATCAGCAGGCTGGTGGGGCTGTCGGCCAGCAGGTCGAGCAACAGCTGCAGCACTTCGTCGCTGGTGGCTTCGTCGAGGCTGCCGGTGGGTTCGTCGGCCAGCAGCAGGCCAGGCCTGGACGCCAGCGCGCGGCCGAGGGCGACCCGTTGCTGCTGGCCACCGGACAACTGCTCCGGGTAGCGCCGCAGCAACTCGCCCAGGCCCAGGCGCTCCACCAATTGCGCCTGCCAGCGCGGATCGAAACGCCCGGCCAGGCGCGCCTGGAACGCCAGGTTGTCGTCAACCCGCAGGCTGCCGATCAGGTTGAACTGCTGGAACACCAGGCCCACTTCCGTGCGTCGCCAGTTGGCCAGCTGGTGTTCGTTCATGTGCTCCAGCGGCTGCCCGCCAACGCGAATGCTGCCGCGATCAACCTGATCCAGCCCCGCCACCAGGTGCAGCAAGGTGCTCTTGCCGCTGCCCGACTCACCCATCAGCGCCAGGCTGCCGCCCTGCCCCAGTTGCAAGTCGACACCCTGCAGCACCGCCAACGGCCCCTGGGGCGTGGCGTAACTCTTGAACACGCCTTGTACATCGAGCATGGGCTGAATCGTCCGACCGAAGATGAGGCCCAAGGATAGCGCGTGCAGCGCCCGAGGCCGGTTGAAACCTTCGCCGCTCCAGGCAGTCAATGCCTGAGCGCCCATCAACCCGCGCCGCCCCTATCGGCCTGGCGCGGCGGAATATAGTATTGCAGCCCTTTTTTCATTGCAGGAAGCATCCATGACCTACACCAGGGTCCAATTGCAGTACCGGCTGTACATCGCCGCAGGCGCACTGTTGTTTACCGGTGCTTTGATCTCGACCTTTTTCTCGACCCTGAAAATGCTCTATTGGCGCCTGGACAGCTACACCACCATGGCCTCGACTATCAATCGCCCGATCAAGTACTTCGTGTACCTGGTCAACGACAACACCCAGGCGCTGAACTGGTTCTGGGACAACAGC
The DNA here is from genome assembly GCF_059862355.1 of Pseudomonas sp. MF09150. Taxonomy (NCBI): domain Bacteria; kingdom Pseudomonadati; phylum Pseudomonadota; class Gammaproteobacteria; order Pseudomonadales; family Pseudomonadaceae; genus Pseudomonas; species Pseudomonas sp. MF09150. Next base: position 1,281,767 of record NZ_JCBCUS010000001.1, read on the forward strand.
CCGACACCCAGCTTCATCGACCTGAGCTACCCGTCCCACTGGAAATTTTTGCTGATCTACCTGCTGATCTTCGTCGGCGCGGCGCTGTTCGCTACGGGCCGGGGAATGATGCGCAAGGTCGAAGCAGTCGAGCCGCTGATCGAAGCCCAGCTCAAGGCCCCGGTGGAGGAAGGCGTACCGGCCAAGACCCTGCAACAGCTGGAAGACTCGACCCTGGTGGACAAGGCGCCGTCGTTCTTCAGCCAGGTCCGCCTGCTTGTGGTCTGGCCGCTGGGCGCCGCGGCGGTCTACCTGGGCCTACTGTGGATGCTGGGCATCATCTGATGCCCGACGCTGGCGACCGACCAGCCGGCAGAACGAAACGTACTCGCCCGGGGCAATGCGCCCCATCGCTACTGGCCAGCGCCAGCCGCAGGTTGATCACCTTGTTGTGCGTCAGGGCCAGCTCGGAGTCACCCAGCTTCCGGATCAGTTTCGAGGTGTGCGTGGCGCTGAAACCTTCGCCGCTCCAGGCAGTCAATGCCTGAGCGCCCATCAACCCGCGCCGCCCCTATCGGCCAGGCGCGGCGGAATATAGTATTGCGCCCCTTTTCTTCATGGCAGGAAGCACACATGAACTACACCCGCGCCCAATTGAAATACCGGCTGTTCATCGGCGTAGGTGCACTGATGTTCACCGGCGCCTTGATCTCCACCGTGTTTTCCACCCTGCAGATGTTCAAGTGGCGCCTGGACGACTACACCGCCATGGCCGGCACCATCAACCGGCCGATCAAGAACTTCATGTACTGGCTCTACGAAAACACCCGGCCCCTGGACTGGTTCTGGAGTAACAGCCCGGTCCCGGATTTCATTCGGCTCCACAGTTCGCAGCACTGGAAATACCTGGTGATTTACCTGCTGATCTTCGTCGGTGCCGCACTGTTCGCCTCGGGCCGGGCACTGATGCGCAAAGTGGCGGCCGTCGAACCCCATATCGAGGCCCAGCTCAGCGCCCCGGCGCAGGACGGCGTGCCGGTGATGACCCGCCAGCAGTTAGAGGACTCGACCCTGATCGGCGACGTGCCTTCGTTCTTTTCCCAGGCGCGCCTGCTGTACGTGCTGCCCCTGGGCATCGCGGTGGTCTTCCTCGGCCTACTGTGGACGCTGCGGGTCCTTTAGCGGCGGGTCCAGCAGCTCGTCCGCCACCGGGTACTTGACCACGACCCGGTTGCGGTACAGCAACTCCCGGCGCTCCAGCTGCGGGTTCTGGCCCTTGGTCAGCACATCGCGCCAGATCTCGTTCTCACGCAGCACCCGGCTGCCTTCGCGAGTGAAGCGATGGCCGCGCTGGAAGATGTGGTAATTGAAATCCCGCGGCTGCTCGCACAGCAGTTCGCCTTCGAGCTGAGACTCGCCGACCTTCAACTTGAGCTGGAAGGTGCTTGTGCTCGGGTTATGCAGCACCAGGTCGATGTAGTTGTAGAAGATCGCCGCCCCCGAACCGAATGGCAGCACCCGGCCCTCGTCGGGAAAGGGGTCGAAGCTGTGGTTGGAACGCTCGACCACCACCAGCGGCGAGTGGATCGCCATCCAGTGAATCAGGTTGCTCAACTGGCAGATGCCACCACCGATGCCGCTGCGCGCCTCGCCGAACGACAGCTCCATGCCTTCGACAAACCCCCGCTCGCGGCTTGGGCGACCGACCAGGCGGCAAAACGAAAAGTACTCGCCCGGGGGAATGCGCACCCCATCGATACTGGCCACCGCCAGCCGCAGGTTGATCACCTTGTTGTGCTGCAGGGCCAGGTCGGAGTCGCCCAGTTTGCGGATCAGTTTCGAGGTGTGCTTGATATAGCGGTACGCCAGGCGCTCGCTGCCCGCCTCGGGACGCGCATAACGCCGGCGGCCAAAGCGCCAGGCCAGGTGCCGCACCAGGCGTTTTTGCCGGACCCGTAGCCAGTACAGGAGCGGGTGATACAGCGACAGGGGTTTCATCGATTGGCCCGCAGCCTTCGTCCGTGAAAAAACTGCGGCATCTTAACGGCAGCGCCCGGCGCAGCCTAGCCCAGCAGTTGGCTGAGCACCGCCCGCAGCTTGCCCGGCTTGACCGGTTTGTTCAGCAGCGGCGCGCCGAGCTGTTGCAGGGCGCGGCGGCACTGGTCGCTGCGGTCGGCGGTGATGATCACCGCTGGCAGCGGCAAACGGAAATGTTCCCGCAGGTGGCGCACCACCTCGCACCCTATGACCCCGTGATCGAGGTGGAAGTCCGCCAGGATCAGCTCCGGCGCCCGCCCTTGCAGAACCTCCAGTGCCCCCGCCTCGTCGGTCGCGGTCAGCACCTCGCAACCCCACTGCCCGAGCAGCGCGGCCATGCTTTCCAGGATGCTGACTTCGTTGTCCAGCACCAGCAGGCGTCGGCCCGGCAACGGGTTGCCGGTGCTCGGCTGCGGCATGGCCAGGCTGATGGGCAGCGGCACTTCGCCAGACAGCGGCACATCGATGCTGAACACCGAGCCGCGCCCGGGCTGGGAACGCACCAAAACCGGGTAGCCGAGGATCTTGGCAATGCGCTCGACAATCGCCAGGCCCAGGCCGACGCCCTTGCGATCGGCCGCGCGGCCGACATCCAGCTGGTTGAATTCGAGGAAGATCGAGTCCAGGCGATCGGCAGCGATACCGCGGCCGGTGTCCCAGACCTCCAGGCGCAGCATGGCCCCACGTCGGCGGGCACCGAGCAGGATGCTGCCGCGCTCGGTATAGCGGCAGGCGTTGCTGAGGAAGTTGCGCAAGATGCGCGTCATCAGCCGCAGGTCGGTGCGCACCGCGAAATCACCGATGCGCGCGCGCAAATCGAGTCCGGTCGCCTCGGCCACCGACTGGAATTCCGAGACCAGCGGCGCCAGCAGTTCATCCAGGCGGTACAGCGCCACATCCGGCTTGACCGCGGCCTGGTCGAGCTTGGAGATATCCAGCAGATCGGTGAGCAGATCTTCGGCGCCTTCCAGGGCCTGGTGCGTACGCTCCACCAGCACCTTTTCGGCAGCGGGCAACTGGCGTTCACGCAGGGTGGAAATCAGCAGCCGCGCGGCATTCAAGGGTTGCAGCAGGTCATGGCTGGCGGCGGCCAGGTATTTGTCCTTGCTGCGGTTGGCGGCTTGCGCGGCGTCCCGGGCATCGCGCAGGGCCTGTTCGACCTGTTCCCGCTGGGCGATCTGCTGCTGCAGGTTACGGTTGGCCTCCAGCAGTTCGTCGGTGCGTGCCGCGACCCGTTGTTCAAGCTGGTCATTGAGTTGTTGCAGGCGCTGCTGGGCCAGTTTGCGCTCGGTGATATCGGCGACGAAGCCTTCCACCAGTTCATCCTGGTCCGGCTTGAGCAACAGGTTCATCAGCACATCGATGCTGCTGCCGTCCTTGCGCCGCAGCTGGGTTTCATAGCCCAGCAGGCTGCGCTGGCGTTGCAGCATTTCGCCTATGGCTTCCAGCTCCGGGGCACCGCCGACAAACAGGTTGCCGGCCAGGTCCGCCAGGGAAAACAGCACCTCCTGCGGGTCCTGATAACCGAGCATCCGCGCCAGGGCCGGGTTGGCGGCGCGCATGCCTTGCAGCAGGCTGCCCTGGAACACGCCATGCACGGCGTTCTCGAACAGCCATTTGTAGCGGTTGCGCTCGGCTTCCAGGTCGTCCAGGCGCGCCGCCAGCTCCGGGTAGTGACTCTTGCGCGCCGAGTGGTTGCCCAGCCCCAGCAGTCCGGCGAGGGCGCGTTGCTGCTCCTCAGAGCGCTTCGCCATACACGACCTCGACGTCACGCTGGCTCGATTCCCGCGGGTTGGTGAGGATGCACGGGTCATCCATGGCGTGCTCCGAGAGGAACGGAATATCCGCGGTGCGCACGCCGTGCAGGCCCAGGGTTTCGTGGAAGCCGATGGCGTGCTTGAGGGCGATCAGGTGTTCGACCAAACGCCCGCAGATCTGCCGATGGTTGAGGCCGCGACAGTCGATGCCGAAGGTCTCGGCAATCACCTTGAAACGCTCCGGGGCCGAGCTGTAGTTGAAGGCCACCACGTGCTCTACCAGCACCGCGTTGCACAAGCCGTGAGGCAGGTCGAGGAAGCCGCCGAGGCTGTGGGACATGGCGTGCACCGCGCCCAGGATGGCGTTGGAAAACGCCAGGCCGGCCTGCATGCTGCCGAGCATGATTTTTTCCCGCAGGGCGATGTCGGTCGGGTTGGCGATCATCTGCACCAGGTTGCCGTTGATCAGGCGCATCGCCTCCAGCGCGTGGGGGTCGGTCAGTGGACCGTGGCCGGTGGAGACAAAGGCTTCAATGGCATGCACCAGGGCATCGATGCCGGTACAGGCGGAGAGGAACGGGTCCATGCTCAGGGTGGTTTCCGGGTCGATCAGCGACACATCCGGCACCACCGCCTTGCTGACGATGGAGAACTTCATCCGTTCCTGCTGGTTGGAGATGATCACGAACTGCGACACATCGGCCGAGGTGCCGGCCGTGGTGGGCACCAGGATCAGCGGCGGGCTCGGCACGCGGATCATGTCCACGCCTTCGAACTCAAGGATGCTGCGCCCGTGGGCGACGACGATGCCGATGGCCTTGCCGCAATCCATCGGGCTGCCGCCGCCGACCGCGACGATCACGTCGCAGCCGTTCTCGCGGTAGATCTCGGCGCCCAGCATCACCTCTTCCACCCGAGGGTTGGGCGAGACCGCGCTGTACAGGCAATAGTCGACGCCCTGGGCCTGCAGGCTGGCCTCGATATCGGCCACCCAGCCGGCGGCGATCACCCCGGGGTCACTGACCACCAGCACCTTGCGCGCACCGAAGGTCTTGGCATAGTTGCCGACGTTGTGCCGACAGCCGGCACCGAAGATGATTTCCGGGGAAACGAATTTACGCAGCAGACTGAGATTCTGGCCCATGGGAAGCCTGTTTCTTGTTGTTCTGGAAGATGAACGCCAGCCTAAAGCATCCCGCTGCGAATGCAATCCGACCATCGGGTACCCCTGTAGCCGCTGCCTGACTACGCCGTGGCAGTTCGAACACCACCCAATGCCTGTCGCCGCTGCCGGGCCGGCGAGGCTGCACCGGCCCTGAAGCACGCCGTGGAACTGCGGTGGTTCCCGAGCGTGCGGCAGCGGCTACAGCAGGGGCTCAGAGGTGAATGTCCATCCCATCGAACGCGACCTCGATCCCGCGCCTGTCGAGCAGCGCCCGTTCGGCGGAGTCCTCATCGAGGATCGGGTTGGTGTTGTTGATATGAATCAGCACCTTGCGCGCCCTCGCAAAGCCGTCGAGCAGTTCGAGCATGCCGCCAGGGCCGCTTTGTGCCAGGTGGCCCATTTCACTGCCCAGTTTGTCGCCGACTTCGCAGACGCGCATTTCATCGTCGCGCCACAGCGTGCCGTCCACCAGCAGGCAGTCGGCGCGGCGCATCCAGCCCAGCAGCTCCGGGTCTACCTGGCCCAGGCCCGGCGCATAAAACAAGGTGCCGCCGCTGCGCAGGTCCTCGACAAACAGGCCGATGTTGTCCCCCGGGTGCGGGTTGCCCCGGTGCGGCGAATAGGGCGGCGCGCTGCTGCGCAAGGGGATTGCGCGCAACCGCAGGTGCTCGCAGGCCGGGACGCTGAAGGCCTCGCCCGAAAGATCGATCGGCTGCCAGTCGAGGCCGCCGTTCCAGTGACTGAGCATGTTGAACAAGGGGAAGCCGCTGCTCAGGTCCTGATGGACCATCTCGGTGCACCAGACCTGATGCGGGCAGCCTTCGCGCAGGCTGAGCAGGCCGGTGCAGTGATCGATCTGGCTGTCCAGCAGGATGACCCCGGCAATCGCCGTGTCCCGCAGCTGCCGCGCCGGTTGCAGGGCCGGGAAGGATTCGAGTTGGGCGCGGATGTCGGGCGAGGCGTTGCACAGGATCCAGTCGACGCCGTTGTCGCTCAGGGCAATCGAGGATTGGGTACGGCGCAGGGCGCGCACGCTGCCGTCGCGCACGCCGGCGCAGTTGCGGCAGTTGCAGTTCCACTGCGGGAAGCCGCCACCGGCCGCGGAACCAAGAATGCGGATATGCATGGGCAAGCTCCCGGAATCGAGGAAGACTCCGGCCAACGCAGACGATTGACCGGAGCGGAACGCATCAGCGGTTGGCGAAATACATGGTCACTTCGAAGCCAATACGCAGATCGGTGTACGCGGGTTTATGCCACATGGGTCAATCCTCTTCTTGTGCCGGGCGATTCCGGTAGAGGCATTAATGCACGGGGGGCAACGAGGCCGAATGCTACTTTGGGACAAGCTGGCGGGGTGCGTTGGTAGGGGATGAGGTTGAGGGGCAACGCAAAACGGCGCGGCGTCCACCCAAGACGTCGCGCCGTTTTATTGTGTTCCTTCAGGTCGGAGCGAGGCAGCACCCAACTGCCCCGCTACTACCCTGGCTTTTAGAAAAAGCCCAGGGGATTGATGTCGTAGCTCACCAGCAGGTTTTTGGTCTGCTGATAGTGGTCGAGCATCATTTTGTGGTTCTCCCGACCCACGCCGGACTTCTTGTAGCCACCGAACGCGGCGTGGGCCGGGTACAGGTGGTAGCAGTTGGTCCACACGCGACCGGCCTTGATCGCCCGGCCCATGCGGTACGCGCGGTTGATGTCGCGGGTCCAGAGGCCGGCACCGAGGCCGAACTCGCTGTCGTTGGCAATCGCCAGGGCTTCGGCTTCGTCCTTGAAGGTGGTCACGCCCACCACCGGGCCGAAGATTTCTTCCTGGAACACGCGCATTTTGTTGTGGCCCTTGAGCAGGGTCGGCTGGATGTAATAGCCGCTGGAGAGGTCGCCCTCCAGGTGCTCGGCAGCGCCACCGGTGAGCAGCTCGGCGCCCTCCTCCTGGGCGATTTTCAGGTACGAGAGAATCTTGTCGTACTGCTGCTCCGACGCCTGGGCACCGACCATGGTTTCGGTGTCCAGCGGGTTGCCGCGCTTGATCTTGACGATCTTCTTCATGACTTCAGCCATGAAGGGTTCGTAGATCGACTCCTGGACCAGCGCCCGCGACGGGCAGGTGCAGACTTCGCCCTGGTTGAAGAACGCCAGCACCAGGCCTTCGGCAGCCTTTTCAATGAACTGCGGCTCGGCCTGCATGATGTCTTCGAAGAAGATGTTCGGCGACTTGCCGCCCAGTTCCACGGTGGACGGGATGATGTTCTCGGCCGCGCATTTCATGATGTGCGAGCCCACCGGCGTGGAGCCGGTGAAGGCGATCTTGGCGATGCGCGTGCTGGTGGCCAGCGCCTCGCCCGCTTCGCGACCAAAGCCCTGGACGATGTTCAGCACCCCGGCCGGCAACAGGTCGGCAATCAGCTCGGCGAACACCATGATCGACAGCGGCGTCTGCTCGGCCGGCTTGAGCACCACGCAGTTGCCGGCGGCCAGTGCCGGGGCGAGTTTCCAGGCGGCCATCAGCAGCGGGAAGTTCCACGGAATGATCTGCCCGACCACGCCCAGGGGCTCGTGAAAATGATAGGCGGCGGTGTGTTCGTTGATCTCGGCGGCCGAACCTTCCTGGGCGCGGATGCAACCGGCGAAATAGCGGAAATGGTCGGCAGCCAGGGGCACGTCGGCATTCAGGGTTTCGCGCACGGCCTTGCCGTTGTCCCAGGTTTCGGTGATCGCCAGGATTTCCAGGTTCTGCTCGATACGGTCGGCGATTTTCAGCAGCACCAGGGAGCGGTCCTGGGCCGAGGTCTTGCCCCAGGCGTCAGCGGCGGCGTGGGCGGCGTCCAGGGCCTTTTCCACATCTTCGGCACTGGAGCGGGGGAATTCGGCGATCACTTCACCGGTGACCGGCGAGGTGTTGCTGAAGTACTGGCCATTGACCGGGGCCACGAACTCGCCGCCGATAAAATTGCCATAGCGCGGCTTGAAGGAAACGACAGCGCCTGGGGTTCCGGGTTGTGCGTAGATCATGCTGGGCCTCTGCTTGGGTCGAAGCCTGTCAGTCAACAGGCGATACCCCGATGGTAGAGAGCCCCGGGCCCCAGACGAATGCGCCGTTGGCAGGGGGACTCTCGTTATTTGGTAGTAGGGCGGGGCCGCTTGCGGCCCAGTTGCAAGCCTGGAGCTGCAAGCGGCAAGTGCGGAGCGGAACGCGGTCAGCTTGCCGCTCGCGCCTGCTGCACATCCAAAGCGCTACACCGAACGCTCTTAACGTGCAGCGTGCCGCTTGCCGCTCGCTACTGCTTCACCAACGCTTTAGGCAACTTGAAGGTCCAGAGCATGCCGCCCTGGTTGAAGTCCTTGACGCGCTTGGCCACTTCCCCGCCCCACAGCGGCACCGCGCCGCCCCAGCCGGAGAGCACCGAGACGTATTGCTCGCCGTCCATTTCCCAGGTCACGGGCGAGCCCAGGACCCCTGAGCCGGTCTGGAACTCCCAGACTTTCTCGCCGGTCTTGGCGTTGAAGGCCTGGAGGAAACCTTCCGGGGTGCCGGTGAAGACCAGATTGCCCTTGGTGGTCAGGACGCCGCCCCACAGAGGCGCGTAGTTCTTGTGGCGCCAGACTTCCTTACCGCTGACCGGGTCGATGGCGCGCAGCACGCCGATGTAGTCCTCGTTCAGCGGCTTGATGGTGAAGCCCGCACCGAGGAACGCCGCGCCCTTCTTGTAGGCGATGCCTTCGTTCCAGATGTCCATCCCCCACTCGTTGGATGGCACGTAGAACAGCCCGGTGTCGCGGTTGTAGGCCATCGGCATCCAGTTCTTGGCCCCGAGGAAGGCCGGGGCGACGAACACCGAAGAACCCTTGGCCTCGCTGCCCGGGGCGCCCGGACGGCTGGCTTCGTTGTAGATCGGCCGGCCGTTTTTATCCAGGCCGGTGGCCCAGGTGATCTTGTCGACGAAGGGGAAGCCGCGGATGAACTTGCCGTTGGTGCGGTCCAGCACGTAGAAGAAACCGTTGCGGTCGGCGGTGGCCGCCGCTTTGATTTCCTTGCCGCCTTCCTTGTAGTTGAAGGAAATCAGCTCGTTGACGCCGTCATAGTCCCAGCCGTCGTGGGGCGTGCTCTGGAAGTGCCATTTGATGCTGCCGTCGTCCGGGTTCAGGGCCAGGCGCGACGATGAGTAGAGGTTGTCGCCGGGGCGCAGGTGGGAGTTCCACGGTGCCGGGTTGCCGGTGCCGAACAGCAGCAGGTTGGTTTCCGGGTCGTAGTAGCCCCCCAGCCACGGCGCCGCACCGCCGGTCTTCCACAGGTCGCCGGGCCAGGTCTTGCCGGCCTCGCCACCGGAGATGCCGTTCTCCACCGCCTTGCCGTCCTTGTAGACGTAGCCCATATGGCCCTCGACCGTGGGCCGGGTCCACAGCAGGTCGCCGTTTTTCGGGTCGTAGGCTTCGATCTTGCCGACCACGCCGAACTCGCCACCGGCGACCCCGGTGATCAGCTTGCCGTTGATCACGATCGGGGCGGCGCTGATGGAATAGCCTTCCTTGTGGTCGGCGACTTTCTTGCTCCACACCACCTTGCCGGTGTCTTTGTTCAGGGCCACCAGCTTGGCGTCCAGAGTGCCGAAGAACACCAGGTCGCCATACAACGCCACGCCCCGGTTGATCACGTCGCAGCAGGGGCGGATGTCATCCGGCAGGCGCGCGTCGTATTGCCAGAGCTTCTTGCCGGTGCGCGCATCCACGGCGAACACCCGCGAATAGGAGCCGGTCATGTACATCACCCCGTCCTTGATCAGGGGCTGGGCCTGCTGGCCGCGCTGCTTCTCGCCGCCGAACGAAAACGCCCAGACCGGCCGCAGCTCCTTGACGTTGTCGACGTTGAGGGTGTCCAGCGGGCTGTAGCGCTGACCCTGGACCCCGAGGCCGTTGGTGACGATCTGCTCGGGGTTCTGCGGGTCCTGGAGGATTTCCTGATCGGTGACACCAGCCAGCGCCGTACCGGACAGCAGCATGGCGCTGAGCAACAGGCTCACGGCGAAGGACGGGCGACGTGCGGGATGGGACATGGCGGCTACCTCTGCGGTTTTTTGTTGTACCCGGGAAATTTTCCCGGTCTGGCGCAGATTCTTGGTCCCGGCCCGCTTCCCAACAATTACCCGCAGTACGGAGTTTTCTAGTTCCTTGGTGGGGGGTGAATGTAAGAGCGCGGCTGTGAACACTCCTGTGGCGAGGGCGCTTGCTCCCGCTCGGCTGCGCCGCGGCCGTAAAACCTGGGTACGGGTTGCATCAGGCAGACTCCATGCGCCGGGGTTGGGGTTGCTTTGCAACCCAGCGGGAGCACGCGCCCTCGCCACATGAAGCCCTTCAGCAGCGCCAACACCTTCGTCACAGAAAAAGCCCTCGGCGCCTGGACTACTGCGTGTCCACACGCCGCAACTGTTGCCGCTCATAACGCGGGTACAGGTGGCTGACGCTGCGGATCAGCTCGTAACGGCTCAGGCTGATGCCGGCAAAACGCTCGGGGATGGGGCGGCGGATCATCTCGGCCATGTCATCGCCCTGGGCCGCGCCGTCGCGCATCAACTGGTCGAGCCAGCCCAGGTAATCGCGCATCTGGGCAAAGGGCGCGGCATCGCTGGCCAGCGGCCCGTGACCGGGGACGATCAGTTTCCAGGGCAGGCCCTGCAAGGTATCCAGGTCCTTGAGCCAAACGTCCAGCCCGGGGCTGTTGGGGGTGGTCAGGGCGCGCTGGTAAAACACCAGGTCACCGGCGAACAACACCCCAGTTTTTTCATCCAGGATCGCCAGGTCCGCCCCGGTGTGCCCGCCCAACCCCAGCAGGCGCAACGGGTGGCCACCGATGTTCAGGGTGCCGGTCTCCAGCACCTGGGTCGGCAGCACCACCTCGGTGCCGCGCATCCAGTCGCCCACCATGCGGTACATGTTCTCGGCCATGGCATCGCCCTGCTGGCGCAGCAGGTCGGTGGTGCCGGCCAGGGCGCCGATCGGCACGTCGGCGAAGGCCTGGTTGCCCAGCACATGGTCCGGGTGATGGTGGGTCAGCAGCACCTGGATCACCGGCTTGTCGGTGGTCGCGGCGATTGCCCGGCGCAGGGCTTCGCCGTAGCGCCGGGAAGGCCCGCTGTCGATCACCACCACCCCGCTGTCGGTGACGATAAACCCGGTATTGACGATATTGCCGCCATTGTTCTTGGCGAAGTTGTCGGTGCTGCCCTCAAGCAGCCAGGTGCCTTCGGCGATCTGCCGGGGCTTGAGGTGGTAGTCCAGCTCGGCCCACGCCGGCAGGCACAGGCTCAGGCACAACAGCAGTATCCAGCGCATGGCGCGCTCCCTTGTTCAGCGAATGGGGTGCGGCAATGGGCTCAGGGAATCGCTGCCTCGAACTCATTGCCGCTGTTGTCACGCAGCAGCAGGCGGGTCTGCCCGGCGCCCTCGAGGTCGAACCCCAGGTTGGGGTTTTCGCTGACCGCCGGAAACAGCTCCAGGCGCGCCAGCACCTGGCCCTGGGCGTCCTGCAGTTCGGCGTGGTTGAGGAAGAATTCGGGGATGCCACTGACCATGCCGTTGTCCATCGGGTGCGCCACCTGCAAACGCAGGCGGCTGGAGTCGCCGCGGGGGTAGCGCCCGCCCAGGACTTCGCCGATGTGCTCCTCCCAGCCGGGCTGGGTGCGCACCACACTGGGTGCGGTACAACCGCCGCCGGCGGCGTCGATCAGGGTCGAGCCGACGTGCCACAGGCCGTCGCGGGTCTGCACCGCCGCCCGCAGCGGCGTGGCCTGCTCGATACGGATGCGGATCGACAACCAGGGCTGTACCCCCGGCCCGGGCTGGAAGTCGACAATCTTCGGCAACGGGTTGAGCTCGGCCCAGGCGAGGATCTTCACCACCTGCCCCGCGAATGCCCGGGCGTCGATCTCCAGCGGCACCTGCCGTGCATCCTCGGCAAAGGGCGGCGCCAGCAGCTTGACCCGGTCATCGAAAACAAAGGGCGCATCGCCGAGCATCTGCTTGTGGTAGAAGGCCCACATCACCGAGGGCACCGGGTCCTTGCCCGGGTCGACCGTCGCCGCCTGGCCTGCCAGGGGCAGCCAGCAGATCAGCAGCCAACTCGCTCGCCAGTTCATCACACGCTCCTATTGATACATCTGCGGGACTTCGTAACGCAGGCCGTAGCCGGCGTAGAGCGCCTTGAGCGTGCCGTCGCGGATCAGCCCTTCCAGGGCCTCTTCCACGGCGTAGGCCAGCTGGCGATTGCTTTCATGCACCGCCATGCCGATCTCCCACAGCTGCTTGCCCATGTTCGGGTAGGCGTTTTCGGCGAGCGCCAGTTGCGGGTCGGCGGCCTGGTGCACCTGCCAGTCGATCTCGCCGCGCATGGCCATGACGGCGTCCACCTCGCCGGCTTTCATCGCGGCAAAGGCCTGGCCGACATCGGGGTAATGATGGGTCTTGGCACTGAGCATGCCGTTGAACACCGAGGTCAGGTAAAACGACGGCACGCTGTCGACCTCGACCCCGATCGGGTGCTGCTCGAACACCGCCACGCTGGCCACCGAGTCCAGGCGCCGCCGGTCATAGGCCACCTGCCAGCACTCGCTCTGGTACGGGCCGAACATCACCACATGGTCATTGTTCAGCTCCCCCAGCTCGTTGCGTTTTTGCGCGTAGTCATGGTCGTAGGGCACGCGCATCATCAGGTCGGCCAACTGCTGGTTGCGCAGCTGGCTGCCGCGCCAGATGTAGTCGCGCAGGTCGTCGTCGAGTTTTTCCCCGGGCGGCGCCCAGATCAGTTGCAGGCGCACGCCCAGGGCCTTGGCCAGGGCTTGCGCCAACTCGACGTCGACCCCCTTGGCCTGGCCCTGGTCCTCGAAGCTGTAGGGGGCGAAGTCCTTGTAGACAGCGACCTTCAATTCGCCGTCGGCGATCATCTGGTCGAAGGTGCGCACCTGCGCCTGCGCCGCCTGGCAGCACAGCAGCAGGCCGGTCAACAGCGCGGCAAACAGGCGCATGGCGCTTACTCCTCGACGTGCACGCTGTCCAGGTAAGTGCGCACGGCCCACAGGGCTTCCTGGCTCAGGTAGTCGGCCATTTTCGGCATGTACACCCGGCCGTCGCGCACGGCGCCATGGCGCACGCGTTCGACAAACCACTCATCGCCGGCTTCGCCGACATCGAGCATGCGCAGGTCAGGGGCGATACCACCGGACTTGGCTTCAAGGCCATGGCAGGCCGCGCAGTTCTGGTTGTAGGCCGAGGCGCCGATTTCCACCGCCTTGTCGTGTTCCGCGGAGGTGCGGTACGGGTTGACCGCCGCCCAGCCGTCGCCATCCACGGTCACGCCTGCGTCCTTGACAGGGGTCAGGCCTTTGGTTTCCACCGCCTGCGGCACCACGTTGCCATGGGCCCAGACCGCACCGGTACTGATCAACCCGGCCAGGAGCCCTACCGCGAGCAAGGCGTTGCGTTTTGTTGTCATTGTTATGCCCTCAAGATTGCACGCAAGACCTCTCTACAGAGGCTATGCCGCCATCTTAGGAACACCCCCGCGCCAGCCGTATGCTGCTTTGGTGGTCGGCCCCTACTCCCTTGGTAGTAGGGCTTGTGGCGAGGGCCTAAATCATGTGCCGCCTGGGAACTTTTCCCGGCAAGGGCGGGACTTTTTCCGTATCTGCAAAACCGGCGGCAACCCACCCTATGCAGGCCAAAACCTCCACTGGGAACTGCAACCATGACAATAAGATCGCTACCCGCCCTTTCGCCCCTGACCCTGTCTGTGCAAGCCTTTTTGCTGGTCAGCAGCCTGTCGCTGACCTCGGCCGCCGTGGCCGCCACTGCCCCGGCGGCGCCTGCCACCAAGAACGTGACCTGGGAAGACATCGCCAACGATCACCTGACCACCAAGGACGTGCTGCAGTACGGCATGGGCACCAATGCCCAGCGCTGGAGCCCCCTGGCCCAGGTCAACGACAAGAACGTGTTCAAGCTGACCCCGGCCTGGTCCTACTCCTTCGGTGACGAAAAACAGCGCGGCCAGGAATCCCAGGCCATCGTCAGCGACGGCGTGGTCTACGTCACCGGTTCCTATTCCCGGGTGTTCGCCCTCGACGCCAAGACCGGCAAGCGCCTGTGGACCTACAACCACCGCCTGCCGGACAACATCCGTCCGTGCTGCGACGTGGTCAACCGCGGGGCGGCGATCTTCGGTGACAAGATCTACTTCGGCACCCTCGATGCGCGCCTGATCGCCCTCGACAAAAACACCGGCAAAGTGGTGTGGAACAAGAAATTCGGCGACCACAGCGCCGGCTACACCATGACCGGCGCCCCGGTGCTGATCAAAGACAAGGTCACCGGCAAGGTGCTGCTGATCCACGGCAGCTCCGGTGATGAGTTCGGCGTGGTCGGCCAACTGTTCGCCCGCGACCCGGACACCGGTGAAGAGGTGTGGATGCGGCCCTTCGTCGAAGGCCACATGGGCCGCCTGAATGGCAAGGACAGCACCACCACCGGCGACGTCAAGGCGCCGTCCTGGCCCGATGACAAGACCACCGAAACCGGCAAGGTCGAAGCCTGGAGCCACGGCGGCGGTGCCCCCTGGCAGAGCGCGAGCTTCGATGCCGAAACCAACACCATCATCGTCGGCGCCGGCAACCCCGGCCCGTGGAACACCTGGGCCCGGACCTCGAAAGACGGCAACCCCCACGACTACGACAGCCTCTACACCTCGGGCCAGGTCGGCGTCGACCCGAGCACCGGCGAGGTCAAGTGGTTCTACCAGCACACGCCGAACGATGCCTGGGACTTCTCCGGCAACAACGAGCTGGTGCTGTTCGACTACAAGGACAAGGACGGCAAGGTGGTCAAGGCCACCGGTCACGCCGACCGCAACGGCTTCTTCTACGTCGTGGACCGCAACAACGGCAAACTGCAGAACGCCTTCCCCTTCGTCGACAACATCACCTGGGCCAGCCATATCGACCTGAAGACCGGTCGCCCCGTGGAAAACGAAGGCCAGCGTCCGGCCAAGCCATTACCGGGTGAAACCAAGGGCAAGCCAGTGGAAGTCTCGCCACCGTTCCTGGGTGGCAAGAACTGGAACCCCATGGCCTACAGCCAGGACACCGGGCTGTTCTACATCCCGGGCAACCAGTGGAAGGAGGAGTACTGGACCGAGGAGGTCAACTACAAGAAAGGCTCGGCCTACCTGGGGATGGGGTTCCGCATCAAGCGCATGTACGACGACCACGTCGGCACCCTGCGTGCGATGAACCCGACCACCGGCAAGGTGGTGTGGGAGCACAAGGAACACCTGCCGCTGTGGGCTGGGGTATTGGCGACCAAGGGCAACCTGGTGTTCACCGGCACCGGCGACGGTTTCTTCAAGGCCTTCGACGCGAAAACCGGCAAGGAGCTGTGGAAGTTCCAGACCGGCAGCGGCATCGTTTCGCCGCCGATCACCTGGGAACAGGATGGCGAGCAGTACATCGGCGTGACCGTGGGTTACGGCGGCGCGGTGCCGCTGTGGGGTGGCGACATGGCTGAGCTGACCAAGCCGGTGGCGCAAGGCGGTTCGTTCTGGGTGTTCAAGATCCCGAGCTGGGATACCAAGACCGCCCAGCGCTAACCGACGTGTGGCGAGGGCGCTTGCTCCCGCCGGGCCGGGCTGGCGTACCAGCGCGCAGCGGCCCCGAAACCCGCCCACACGCTAGCTCAGGCATAGCGCGTGGGCCGGATTCACCACGGCTACGCCCCGGGGCGCCGGCCAGCCCGCGCCCTCACCACACCCGCCTTCACTCCAGCCGGAGAACCGCACCATGAACTATCTGCCACTGGCCCTGCTGCTGACCCTCTCCCCTGCCTTCGCCGTGAATATCGACGACGACGGCAACGATGTCCCCCTGACCATCAATGGTTGCCTGATCGACGAATCCAGCCAGTGCCCTGGCGCCAACTTGCGCGGGGCCAACCTGGCCAACCAGGACCTGCGCAAGATGAACCTGGCCGGCGCCGACCTGCGCGATGCCGACCTGCGCCATGCCCAGCTGGACCTGGCCAACCTGGAAAAAGCCCAGTTGCAAGGCGCCAACCTGACCCGCGCCAGCTTGCAGCAGAGCAACCTGCGCCTGGCGGATTTCACGGACGCCAAGCTGATGTCGATTCAGGGCTGGGGGATGTTTGCCCAGGGGGCGCAGTTTCAGAACGCCAATTTGAGCGGTGCCTATCTGCAATTTGCCAGGTTGTCCGGGGCCAAGTTGCACCAGGCCAATCTGCAGGCTGCCGACCTGGAAATGACCTGGTTGAGCAAGGCGGATTTGCAGGGGGCGGATTTGCGGGATGCCAATCTACAGGAGGCCAAGTTTGGCGAGAGTAATCTGGAGCGGGCGAACCTGAGTGGGTCGCGGCAGCATTATGCGAATTTTCAGGATGCGAATATGGAGGGGTGTGGGGGGTGTCCGGGGAGTTGGGATAAGTAGGGGGTCGGTCGGGGGATTTGGGATTGGGGGCAGATCCGTTGCTGCGGTTGTGGCGACTATGGGTTCCGCCCTTACGGCGGGTCACTTTGGAAAAGCCCCAAAGTAACCAAAGGGCTCTTGCCCCACCACTTGGTGCCTCGCCTAGGCTCGGCATGCCCTCACTCCGGCATTGATCCGTGGGCCGCCGCAATGGGCCATCCATGGCCCAGTGCGGCTAACCCGGCGTCCTGCCGGGTTGCCCACGGCTCACTGCCTGCGTTCGGCCATCGTGGTTTAACGGGGCGCTTCAGATCAAAATCAAGAGCGAGGCGGCCCTCCGGCCGGCCTGGGCCGGTACCTGCGCGTCCCGCGCCCCTAAAATCACTGCAACTTTACCGGCCATCTGTAGCCGCTGCCGCAGGCTCGGGCCGCGCTCGGACGCTGGCCCTCACACCACCTCATCAACCTGATAAACCACAGCGCCAATGCCGCCCAGCGCAGCCTGGCGGCAGTGGCTTCAGATTTTGATCTACCCGCCCCTTCGGCAGGCCGAGTGGAGGTGTTCATCAGGGGATTGGCGCGCAGCGCCCTTCGACGCAGTCGAAGACGTCGCTGGAAGCGATGCCCCCTGAGGGACGCCGGAACGAGGGAACCCGAGCGCAGCGAGGGCCGTACGCTCGGGGCGAGACTTTTTGGTTACTTTTGGCTGGGCCGGCATTCCGGGCGTTTGACAAAAGGGACTCGCCGTAAGGGCGAAACCCTAAGTAGCCGTTACCGCAGCAACGGATATTTTCCCCCCCAAAAATCACCCAGCCACCCTAACCACCCCCATATCAATCCCCAAATGCACCAACTCCGCATGAGAACTAACCTGCAACTTGCTCTTGAGCATGGTCAGATAGTTGGACACCGTTTTCGCACTGATGCACAGCTGCTGCGCAATCAACCGCGCCGGTGTGCCCTTGGCCAACATCACAAAAATCTCCAGTTCGCGCTGGGTCATGCTTTGCAGGCGCGGGTCGCTGGCATTCTGCTGGGGCGTGCAGGCCAGTTGCGTAGCCAGGGGTTGTTCGATGTAGGCGTGCCCCGCGAGGATCCTGCGCACCGCCTCGATCAACACCTCAGGTGCCGAGTTCTTCGTCAGGTAGCCTGAAGCCCCCGCATCCAGCGCCTGACGCACCAGCGGCAGCTCGTCATGCATGCTGAAGAACAGCACCCGCAGCTGTGGCAAACGCTGGCGCAAGCGCCGGGTGGTTTCCAGGCCGCTGATGCCGGGCAGGCCAAAATCCATGATCACCAGGTTCGGCACCTCTTCCTGGACCCGAACCAGGGCCTCCTCGCCCGTGGCCGCTTCGCGCACCTGGATCGCCGGCAACAAGGCCCGCAGCAGGCTGGCATAGCCCTGGCGGACCACCGCGTGGTCATCGACCAGCAAAATATTCATCACGCCTCCAAGGGAATGCTCAAGGCCAGCGCCCAACCGGCGCCGGGCTGACTGTTGATGCGCAGTTCGCCACCCAGGCTGCGGGCGCGTTCGAACATCGAATGCAGGCCCACTCCAGGCTGCTGCGGCTGCTGGGCGCCACGGCCGTTGTCGCGGATCGACAGGCGCAGGCGCCCGGCGCGGTGTTGCAGGCGCACCCGGACCCGGCTCGCCCCGGCGTGGCGGGCGACGTTGGTCAGGGCTTCCTGGAGCAGCCGATACAGGTGAGTCTTGCTCGGCATCGACAGCGGCGGCAGGTATTGGTCCACCCGCAGCTGGCAATCGATGCCCTGGCTACCCCGCCAATGCTCCACCAGCAGGCCCAGGGCCTGGTCCAGCGGCAGGTGTTGCAGCACCACCGGATACAGGTCGTGCACCAGGGCGCGAAAACCCTGTTGCAGGTGTTCGCAGTTCGATTCCAGGGCTTGCACCGTCTGCGCCAGCAGCGCCGGCTGGTCGGTCACCACCCGCAGCAGGCAGGCCTGGGCGCGAATCCCCGCCAGGTATTGCCCGAGGTCATCGTGCAGGGTCTGGGCCAGGTGGGTGCGCTCCTGTTCCTGCACCGCCAGCAGGGCCTGGGTCAGGTGCGTGTTATCGCCCCGGGCCTGTTCCAGGGCCTCGACCATGTGGTTGAAGTGGCCGGCCAGCTGCCGCGCCTCGGGCAGACCCTCGGCCCGCAGGCGCACCGCCAGTTGCCCGCCCGACACTTGCCGCAAGGCGCGCAGCAGGTCGTCCAGCAGGCCCATGCCGCGGCGCACCGCCCAGCGGATGGTCAGCAGGCTGAGCAACAGTGCCAGGCCACACAGGCTCAGCAGTTGCTGCAATGAATCCCAGACTTCATCGATCTCATCACTGGGGTCGACGCCGATCAGCACCCGGCGCCCGTCGCTCAAGTCCAGCACCTTATGGCTGCGACGGCTACCGTCGAACAATTGGCGACCGAGCCAGGCATCCAGCCCCTGCTCGGAGGCCAGCTCCAGTGACTCGCCCGGCGCCAGCCAGTGCACCCGCACATGGCGCAGGCTGCGGGTCAGGCGCGGTTGCAGGCTGGCCGGATCGCGCTCGGCCGTTTCACCCAGGTACTGCACCACCGCCTCGGCCGATTGCAGCTCGCGCTCCACATCCGCCACCGCCTGGTGCAGCAGCAGCGCCATGCAGGCCAGCGTGACCAGGGCGAAAAATGCCGTCACCCAGAGGTTGATCCGCCACAGTGCCGACATCCCTAACGCCCCGGCACTGCAGGCGCGACCAGGGTCTGCAAGGGTCGCGCCGGGTGCAGTTTGTCGACGCCGATCAGGCTCAGGATCAGTAACAGCGGCAACAGCAACGCTTTGAGAATCCGCATGTTCGGTGCTCTCCAAGGTGGCGATGCAAGGAAGGTGGCGCGCCAGGTGACCGTTGCCCTCATGCTAAAACCGCGCCGGAGCCAGCGGGGTACTACCTTGGTACTGGCCGAGCGGTACTTTCTGCATATTTCCCCGCCCGCCAGGGCTTCCTATGCTGACGCCTCCCCTAGCGGAGTGCCCCATGCGCCAGCTCGTCAGTTACGCCTTGATCTACTTGCTGGCGATTGCCAGCGCCGCGTTGCTGGCGACTCAAAGCCAGGCCGACGAGGGCACGCTGAGCGTGCGCATCGGCTACCTGGGGTATCGTCCCGACCCCGGCCCGCTGCTGTCCAACGTCATTCCCGAGCCCAATGACGCCGGTGAGCGCGGCGCGCAATTGGCGATCGAGGACAGCAACAGCACCGGGCGTTTTCTCAAGCACGACTACCAACTGCGCAGCGCCAGCGTCGACAGCCCCGAGGCCCTGCTGCAAGCCGCCCAGGCCCAGCACGCCGAGGGCCTGCGGCTGTTCGTGGTCAATGCCCCGGCGGCCAGCCTGCGCCAGCTCAGCGCCGCCCTGCCCGACAGCCTGCTGTTCAACGCCGGCAGCGCCGATGACAGCCTGCGCAGCAACGCCTGCCTGGGCAACGTGCTGCACAGCCTGCCGAGCCGGGCCATGCTCGCCGACGCGCTGGTGCAGTTCATGGCCGTGCGCAAATGGCAGCGCGCGCTGCTGATCGTCGGCCAGACCCCGGACGACGAGGCCTATGCGGCCGCCCTGCGCCGCGCCAGCAAGCGTTTCGGGGTGAAGATCGTCGCCGAAAAACCTTGGAGCTTCGACAACGACCAGCGCCGCAGCGCCCAGGCCGACATGCCGCTGTTCACCCAGACCGCCGAATACGACGTGGTGCTGGTGGCCGATGAACGCGGTGATTTCGGCGAGTACGTGCCGTACCAGACCTGGTACCCGCGGCCGGTGGCCGGGACCCAGGGCCTGACGCCCACCGGCTGGCACAAGACCGTGGAAACCTACGGCGCCGCGCAGTTGCAGAAACGCTTCGAGGCCCTGGCCGGACGCTGGATGAACGACCGGGATTTCGCCGCCTGGATCGCCGTGCGCAGCATCGCCAGCGCCGTCAGCAAATTGCGTCAGGCCGACCCCGTGGCCATCCAGCAGCTGGAACTGTCCGAGCAGTTGCCCCTGGACGGGTTCAAGGGCCGCAAGCTCAGCTATCGCCCGTGGAACGGCCAGTTGCGCCAACCGATCCCCATCGTCCAACCCCGGGCACTGGTCAGCACCTCGCCCCAGGACGGCTTCCTGCACCCCTTCAATGAAATGGACAGCCTGGGCTACGACAAGCCCGAGGTGACCTGCCGCTACCCCTGATCCCAACACCACAACAACAAGGAATCCGCCATGCGTCGCACCCTGCTCTCATGCGCCCTGCTGCTCGCTGCCGGAAACGCCGCGGCCGCCACCGCCTGGGTCTCCAACGAGAAAGACAACAGCCTGAGCCTGATCGACATGCAGACCCTGCAAGTCACCGAGACCCTGCCCGTGGGCCAGCGTCCGCGCGGGTTGCTGCTGTCCCACGACAACAAGCTGCTGTACATCTGCGCCAGCGACTCGGACCGGGTCCAGGTGATGGACGTGGCCACGCGCAAGATCATCAAGGAACTGCCGTCCGGCAAGGACCCCGAGCAGTTCGCCCTGCACCCCAACAACCGCTGGCTGTATGTGTCCAACGAGGACGATGCGCTGGTGACGGTGATCGACACCGAGACCTCCAAGGTCATCGGCCAGATCAATGTCGGGGTCGAGCCCGAAGGCATGGCAGTCAGCCCCGACGGCAAGTGGGCGGTCAATACCAGTGAAACCACCAACATGCTGCACTGGATCGACACCAGCACCCAGACCCTGGCCGACAGCACCCTGGTGGATCAGCGCCCGCGCTTTGTCGAGTTCAACCAGGACGGTTCGCAGCTCTGGGCCTCGGCAGAAATCGGCGGCACGGTGACCATTCTCGACGTCGCCACACGCAAGATCCTCAAGACCCTGAACTTCCAGATCAAGGGCGTGCACCCCGACAAAGTGCAGCCGGTGGGGATCAAGCTCAGTGCCGACGGCCAGTACGCTTTCGTTGCCCTGGGCCCGGCCAACCATGTGGCGGTGATCGACGCCAAGACCTTCGAGATTCTCGACTACCTGCTGGTGGGCCGGCGCGTCTGGCAGTTGGCATTTACCCCGGACCAGCGCCAACTGCTGGCCACCAACGGCGTCAGCGGCGACGTCTCGGTGATCGATGTGCAAAGCCGCAAGGTGCTGAAGTCGATCAAGGTCGGGCGTTATCCGTGGGGCGTGGTGGTCACCCCATGAATGCCCTGGAGGTCAGCCAACTGAGCTTTGCCTACGGCCCGCGCGAGGCCCTGAAACAGGTCAGCTTCAGCCTGGCACCCGGGCGTTTTGCCGCGTTGCTGGGGCCCAATGGCGCCGGCAAGTCGACCCTGATCGCCTTGCTCACCCGGCTGTATGACGTGCAGCAGGGCGAGATCCGGGTCGGCGGTCATTCCCTGCGCGAGGCCCCGCGCCCGGCCTTGCGCCAATTGGGTGTGGTGTTCCAGCAAAGCACCCTGGACCTGGACCTGAGCATCGAGCAGAACCTGCGTTACCACGCGGCGTTGCACGGTTTGTCACGGCGCCAGAGCCATGCCCGCATCGACGCTGAACTGGAGCGCCAGGGCCTCGCCGAGCGCCGCCGGGAACGGGTCCGCGAGCTCAATGGCGGGCACCGGCGGCGGGTCGAAATCGCCCGCGCGCTGTTGCATGAACCGCGCCTGTTATTGCTCGACGAGGCCAGCGCCGGCCTCGACCCGGCCAGCCGCCTGGCCCTCAACCAGCACATCCGCAACCTGTGCCGCGAGCAGCAGTTAAGCGTGCTCTGGACCACCCACCTGCTGGACGAAGTGCAGGCCAGCGATGACCTGCTGATCCTGCATCAGGGCCGGCTGGTGGCCAGCGGACAGGCCGCAGCCTTGAGCCAAGAACACGGCGGCGATCTCGATTCGGCGTTCGCCCGCCTCACCGCCCCATCCCCTTCTGGAGTCGCAGGCCGATGAACGCCTACTGGCAGTGTTTCAGCGGTATCGTGCTGCGCGAATGGCTGCGTTTCGTGTTGCAGCGCACGCGTTTTCTCAGTGCCCTGGTGCGTCCGCTCCTGTGGTTGCTGGTGTTCGCCGCCGGCTTTCGCGCGGCACTGGGCATCGCCATCATCGAGCCCTACGACACCTACATCCCCTATGAGGTCTACATCATCCCCGGGCTGGCCTGCATGATTTTGCTGTTCAACGGCATGCAGGGCTCGCTGTCGATGGTCTACGACCGGGAAATGGGCAGCATGCGGGTGCTGCTCACCAGCCCCCTGCCCCGGGCCTTCCTGCTGGCCAGCAAGCTGTTGGCCACCTCGCTGATCTCGTTGCTGCAGGTCTATGCCTTCCTGGCCATTGCCTGGCTGTACGGCGTGCAGCCGCCGGCCATGGGCTTGCTGATGGCCTTGCCGGCGTTGCTGCTGGTGGCCCTGATGCTGAGCGCCCTAGGGCTGCTGCTGTCGAATGCCATTCGCCAGCTGGAGAATTTTGCCGGGGTGATGAATTTCGTGATCTTCCCGTTGTTCTTCCTGTCGTCAGCGCTGTACCCGCTGTGGAAGATGCTCGAAGCCAGCCAGTGGCTGTACTGGCTGTGCGCCCTCAACCCCTTCACCCATGGCGTGGAACTGGTGCGCTTTGCCCTGTACCAGCGCTTCAACCCGCTGGCCCTGGCGGTGTGCCTGGGCCTGACCCTGCTGTTCTCGCTGCTGGCGGTGCTGACCTTCAACCCGCAGCATGCGGCGCTGCGCAAACAGGGCTGAGGGCGCCGCCGGGGCCTGCCGTGGGCAGAAAACAGTACTTTCGTAGCGGTTTTACTGTCTATCGTCGCATTCACAAAGCTCCATCCGTGGCATGTAATGGGCCTATAACAAGAAGGATAAAAGCCCTATGCCACGTGCCCTGCGTTGTCTGTTACGCCCCTGCCTGGCACTTGCCTGGCTGAGCCTGCTGGCCGGCCCGGCACACGCCGAAACCCCGCTGTTTTCCGCCGAGGGTTATCGCACCAGCCTGTACCGCAGCCCGACGCCGAACCAGTTGGACGGTGCGCAGATCATCGACACCCCCGCCCTGCAACAGCTGCTGCAACAGACCCCGCGCCCGGTGCTGGTCGATGTCTATCGCCGGCAATGGCTGCAAGGCCGCTTCATCGAGGACGAACCCCATGCCAACCTGCCCGGCAGCCTGTGGCTGGCCAATACCGGCGACGGCGAACTCAGCGCGCCCTGGCAGGCCTACTTCGCCCGCCATCTGCAACAAGCCAGCGCCGGCCGCCTGGAACAACCGTTGGTCTTTTATTGCCGATCCGATTGCTGGTTGAGCTGGAACGCGGTAAAACGCGCCGCAGCATTGGGCTATAAAACCCTGTATTGGTACCGCGACGGCCTCGACGCCTGGCAAGCCGCCAACCTGCCCGTGTCGCCAGCCCAGCCCGAACCCTTTCCCTGAGCCAATACCCGCGTGCTCCAGCCCCACCACAATCAAAAAATAACGAGGTGAAAGGCCATGTACAAAATTCTGATTGCCGACGATCACCCCCTGTTTCGTGAAGCGATCCACAACGTTATCAGCGATGGTTTCCCCGGCAGCGAAGTCATGGAAACCGCCGACCTGGAAAGCGCCCTGGCCCTGACCCAGCAGCACGACGACCTGGACCTGATCCTGCTCGACCTGAACATGCCGGGCATGCACGGCCTCAACGGCCTGATCAACCTGCGCAACGAAGCGCCGACCATCCCGGTGGTGATCGTCTCGGCCGAGCAGGACAAGCAGATCGTGCTCCAGGCCATCACCTATGGCGCGGTGGGGTTTATCACCAAGTCTTCGCCGCGCTCGCAGATGACCGAGGCCATCGAGCAGATCCTCAACGGCAACGTGTACCTGCCGCCGGACATCATCCGCACCCAGAAGAGCAGCTCCGGGCGGCGCATGAACGAAAACCCCAGCTTCCCGCCGGAACTGCTCCAGGCCCTGACCCGCAAGCAACTGCTGGTACTCGAACGCATGACCAAGGGCGAATCGAACAAACAGATCGCCTACACCCTGGACATCGCCGAAACCACGGTCAAAGCCCACGTCTCGGCCATCCTGCGCAAACTCAACGTCCACAACCGCGTGCAGGCCATCCTCAGCGCCGGGGACATCGACTTCGGCGCCTATTTGCGTCGTTGAGCCGGTAGCCCATCGGCGTCTGAACGCGCCCCGAAACGGGAAGCCGCAGCACCCTGTAGCCGCTGCCGAAGGCTCGGGCCGCGGTCGGACGCTGGCCCTCAATAACGCCCCCAATTGACCTGAGTGCCTCGGCGCAGCGCAGCCTGGCGGCAGCGGCTATGGGTTGGGGCCCAGGAGGTGGCTCATGGCGGTTTTGAGTTTCATCGGGCGCACGGGTTTGTGCATGAGGGTATGGCCCAGCTCGCGGATTTGCTGCTTGAGTTCGTTGCTGTAGTTGGCGGTGATCATCAGTGCCGGGACCGGCGACGCGCGGCGGGCGTTGATCCGGGCCACGGCGTCAACGCCGTTCTGGTCATTGTCCAGGTGATAGTCGGCAATCAGCAGGTCGGCTTCGGCGTGGTAGTTATCGACCTGACGCGCCAGGTCCTGCTCGGACAAGGCGGTCACCACCCGGCAACCCCAGCCTTCGAGCAGGGTGCGCATGCCGGCGCAGATCGCCGCGTCGTTATCCAGCACCCACACCCGCGCGCCCCGCAGCCGTTCGAGCATCGGTTCGCTCATGTTCAGGCTGGGCAGGGCCTTGGGCGCGGTGGCGCTGAGGGGCACTTCGACGGCGAACATCGACCCCCTGCCCGGCCACGAGCGCACCCGTATCCGGTGGCCGAGGATGCCGGCGATTTTCTCCACGATCGCCAGCCCCAGGCCCAGCCCGCGATCCTGGTCCGGGCGCTGTACATCGCCGCGCTTGAATTCCTGGAAGATTTCCTCGAGACGGTTTTCCGCGATGCCCATGCCGCTGTCCCACACCTCGATCGACAGCCGCTGGCGCTGGCGCCGGCAGCCGAGCACCACGCGCCCGCTGCGGGTGTAGCGAATGGCATTGCTCAGCAGGTTGCGCAGGATCCGGGCCAGCAACTGGATGTCGCTGCGCACCAGTGCCGAGCAGCCGACAAAATGCAGCTCCAGGCCTTCGCTGCGCGCCACCTGGGCGTATTCCACCGCCAGGTTGTCCAGCAGCTCGCTGAGGGCGAACGGCGCGATGTCGGCCTTGATCACCCCGGCATCGAGCTTGGAAATATCCACCAAAGTCCCCAGCAGGTTTTCCACGTCCTCCAGGGAATTGCTGACATTGCGCACCAGCACCTGGCAGGCCTGGGGCTCGCGCCGCTCCAGCAGCGCGCTGGTGAACAGCCGCGCCGCGTTCAGGGGTTGCAGCAGGTCATGGCTGACCGCCGCGAGGAATTTGGTTTTCGACAGGTTGGCCTGCTCCGCTTCCAGCTTGGCTTCCCGCAGGCGCGATTCGACCCGGCTGCGCTCGTCGATTTCCCGCAGCAGCTGTTGGTTGAGGGTGGTCAATTCCGCGGTGCGTTCCCGGACCCGCAGCTCCAGGTTCTGATAGGCCTGGTGCAGCGCCTCGGCGGTGCGCCGGCGTTCGGTGATGTCGCGGATCAGCACGAAAATCCCCACCACCTCACCCGTGGCCAGGCGGTTGGGCACGTAGGAACGCAGCATGTAGCGCTCCTGGTTATTGATGTTGGTTTCCGGGAACTCGAAGGTCACGCTCTCCCCGGCCAAGGCCCGCGCCACGTAGGACTCCAGGCGCTGGTAGTGCTGTTCGCTGTGGACCTCGCGCAGGCTCTGGCCGAGCATCACCCCGCGCGGCCAGCAGTACCATTCCTCGTAGACCTTATTGGTGAATTCGTAGACCAGGTCCGCGTTGAGGTAGGCGATCAGCGCCGGCACATGGTCGGTGATCAGACGGATCCAGCGCTCGCTTTCGCTCAGGGCCTCGGCGTGCTGGTAGCGCTCGGTGATGTCGGTGAAGGTGTTGACGAAACCGCCGGTGGGCAGCGGATGGGTGCGGATTTCCAGCATGCGCCCGTCGTACAGGCGCTGCTCGCATTCATGGATCACCCGTCCGTTGCTGTCGCGGCTGGCGGGGGTCAGCAGGCTCAGTTCGCTGTCGGCGATGACCTCGGCGAACGGCCGGTGGGCCGCCACCGGGGCCAGGCCGCTGAGCTCCAGGAAGCGCCGGTTCCACAGTTCAAGGATGCCCTCGGCGTTGACCATGGCCACGCCCTGGGACAGGTTGTCCACCGCCCGCTGCAGCAGGTGGGATTTTTGCGCCACCGCCTGCTCCCGACGCAGGGTTTCGCTGAGCTTGACCTCGGTGATGTCGGTGAACAGGATCACCCGCCCGCCTTCCAGGGTCGGCCGTTCGCTGATCTGCAACCAGCGCCCGTCCTGCAAGCGATACAGCAGGTGTTCGTCGCCATGGCCCCGGGGTTCTTCGCTGAACATCCCGGTGCTGGTCATCAGCCGCTTGACTTCGGCCAGGCGCATGCCGGCCATGATCCGAACTCGGCTGTTGCTCCAGAACGCCTTGAACCGGCTGTTGAACAGCACGATGCGCTGCTCTTCGTCGAACAGCACAAAGGCGTCGGAAATACTCTCAATGGCATCGATCAGATACTGATGGGCGGTCTCGGCCCGCAGCCGCGCCTCGCTCAACAGGCGATTGCCGGCCTTGAGCTCGGCCATGGCCTGGTTCAGCGCATCGGTGCGCTCGCGCACCTGTTCGGCCAACACCACCGAATGCTGGAACGCCGCGTAGGGGTCGTTGCCCCGGGTGACCCCGGATTCGACCCGCTCGATCAGCGCGGCGTTGATCCGCCGCAGTTTGCGGTTCTCTTCTGCAAGCCGCGTGACCTGGGCTTGCAGCTCAGCGGCTGGCGGGGGTTCGGCTGCGGGCAATGGCAACCCCGGTAAAGGTCTGGTTGATATGCATGCCATTGAACTGTTCTCCGTAGGTGTTGAACCCCATCACCCGCTGCTCGCGCAAAAAGGCCCCGATCTCGTCCAGGCTGCCGCGGTCTTCGAGCTCCAGTCGACGCAAAAAGCAGTCACAGCCGATGGTCAGCAACAGCCCGCCCAGGCGCTGTTGCAGGCCGTCGAACAGCGCTTGCAGGTTGGGCAGCAACGGCCCCGGGGTCATGGCCGTGAGGACGATGCCGTTTTCCACCGCGCAGTAAAAACTCAGGCTCAGGTCCGGGTGCACCTGTTGCACTGCGCGCACGTAGTAGTGCTGGTTGATGCGCACCGCCAGCGGGTGGGCGGCGAATACCCGGTGGTCGAGTTCGGCCACCGGCACCCCGATCAGCCGCGCGTATTCCTCGGCGGCCGGCTCCGCGTTGAGTTCGTAGACCCGGCGCAAGCTGCTGTCGACGCCGGTGACCACCAGTTTTTCTTCCCGCGGCAGGATGTGGTGGGTGGTGAACACCTCGAAATCCAGCCAGGTATTGACCAGCACCACCACCGCCGCGCCGCTGTGGAACTCGCCGCCGAAGTAGACATGGGTGTGGGTCAGGTAATTGTCGTCGCCGGCCGAGCCGCCGAAATGCGGGATATCCCCCAGTGCCGCGCTCAGCGCCGCGAGGACCATTTCTTCGCGGCTGGACAAGCCATCGAGCAGGGTCAGGGCAAAGCTGTTGCCCTTGATCGGCGCCAGGGTGTTGCTGCGACAGTCGCTGACCAGGCGCTCGACCATCTGCTGGGCGTCGATCAGGCTGAAGTGCTCCATCTGGTCGATCAGCTCGGTGGCGATGGAAAAGTGCCGGTGGTCAAAGCCGATCGCAGTCACGCAATTGCGCCCGTAGCCTTGGGGGGTGATCTCCCCGGCGCTGGTGCAGCCCACCAGGCGGATCCCGCCAAAACCCTGATGCAGGGCCTGGCCCAGGGCCTGCAGGTCATATTCGGCCGAACAGAAAAACAGCACGAACCCCAGGTGCGGGTGCAACAGCTGCCGCGCCAGCTCCTGGGCGACCTGCTGCACATCGGTGGCCTGGGACATCGCGCTGACGACACCCTCGCTCTGGGCTTGTTGCATCTTCGCCTCCCGCGGGTGCGCTGTATGAGGCATGAGTGTACGAAGTCGCCCGCGCCCGACGAATGCTACTTGGGTAGTGGGTGGGCGCTTCAATGGGATGAGACGCCGACCGCCAGCGCCAGGCAGACGGCCCGGGCCACGCCGCGATGCGCACGGCGGGATCCGGGCCAGGGGGTTACCAGGTGAGGACTGCGCCGACGGCGAAGGTGTCGGTGTTTTCGTTCTGGGCGCTGGTGTCGTGGCCATCGATTTGGAACTGGTTGTACTCGGCCACCAGCTTGAGGTTGTCGTTGATGTCGTGGAACAGCGCGATGCCGCGGGTTTCATAGTCGGCGCCGCTGCCGACCACGCCGTTGCCGTCGTCACGGGTCTTGCCATAGGACAGGGCCAGGCGGTTCTTGCCGAGTTTGTACGAGCCCTGCAGCAGGTAGCCGTTGCTGTCGACATTGCGCAACGTGGCTTCGCCGGCGTTGTTGGTGAAGAACGGGTTGATGCCCTTGGCCTGGAACCCCGAACCGGTCAGGGACAAACCGCCCATCTTGGCTTGCACCCCATAGCCCAGGCCCTTGGAGGTGACGGACTTGACCGTGGAGTCGGTGTTGTCCGAGCTCTGGTAACTGCCGTTGAGCCAGCTGTAGACCTTGGCCCCGCCCAGGTCGAACTGGTAGGTGATCTCGCTCTCGGTGCGCGGGTTCTCCTGGTAGGCCTTGCCGGTCGGGCTGCTGTCGTTGGTGTCCACCGGGTCCATGATCCCCACCGCGACCCGCAGGCCGTCCATTACCGGGGTGCGATAGGTGATCTGCGAGGTCGGGAACGGGTACGGGTAGCCGCTGCCGATATTGCCGAACGACACCCCGCCGCCATCCACCAGGCCCAGGCTGTCGCTGACCTGGCCGTAACCGGCGAGCAGCTCATCGAGCAGGATGTTGGACCGGGCGAACAGCCCGAAGTCCTTGCCGATCAGCACCTCGCCCCACTCCGGGTTGGCCACGGTGCCGTAGAACTGGCGCACGTCGATGGCGGTGTCGGTGCCGTTGGTTTCACTGTCGTTGATGGTCACCCAGAACGAGGCGCGGGCCCCGAGCTTCAAATCGTCCACCTGCTTGCCCATGTTGAAGCCCAGGTAGTTGGGCAAAAAGCCCATCTTGACCCGTGCCTGGCGCCGGTCGTACTGATCGCCGGCACGGTCGACATCGCTGTTGACGTAGAAGGCGTTGATGTAGCCGTCGGTGGAAAAGGTGGTCTGGTCCTTGTCGTACAGCATGATCTCGGCCTCGGCGATGGTGCTCAGGCCGAGGGTCGAAAAGCCGGCGATCAGGGCCGGCAGGAAAGACTGCCGCAAATTCTTATTGTTATGCATGGCGCGCTCCGCAAACGGGGGACGAGATGTCGGAGGCGATTATCAAAAGGACCTGCGGCCAGGCCCATGCTGCCTTGGCGCTGAATGGCGGCTGCTTTGGAGTGGCTGGCAGGGCCCGGCAAACTCGACGTAAGACCGGACCGCTACCGGGAGCAAAACTTAAGGCCTACAAGCCCCGGCCCGAGAGGATGAACGACTTGCGGCTCAACCCGCCAACTGGCGCAACTTGGCCAGCTCGGCAGCGGCCAGGGGGATCCCGTGCTCGCGGGCCTGGGCGCGGCTGCGATAACGGCGGTCGCCCGGCAGGCGCTCCAGGCCTACCGCCTGCATCTGCCGCACCAGCTCGTCACTGCGGCTGGCAAAGCGCCCGCCCCCGGATTTGCTCGGGTCGATGACGATCAGCAACTGGCCGGTCCAGGGGGTTTGCGCGCCGGGGTGCTGGGACCAGTCGAACTCAAAGGAGAAGTTGCCGCCGGTCAGCGCCGCCGCCAGCAGCTCGACCATCATCGACAGCGCCGAGCCCTTGTGCCCGCCAAACGGCAGCAGGGCGCCACCGTCGAGAATCGCCTTGGGGTCGCAGGTCGGCTGGCCCTGGCGATCGACGCCCATGCCCGGCGGCAGCTGCTCGCCCTGGCGCGCGGCGATTTGCACATCGCCATGGGCGATGGCGCTGGTGGCCAGGTCGAACACAATCGGGTCGGCGCCGGCGCGTGGCGCAGCAAAGGCAATCGGGTTGGTGCCGAACAGCGGCCGCTGGGCGCCGTGGGGCACCACGCAGGTCATGCTGTTGACCACGCTCAGGGCCACCAGGCCGGCTTCGGCAAAGGGCTCGACATCGGGCCAGAGCGCGGCGAAGTGGTGGGAATTGCGAATCGCCAGCACCGCGATCCCGGCACTGCGCGCCTTCTCGATCAGGGCCTCGCGGGCCGCGGCCAGGGCCGGCTGGGCAAAGCCGTTGGCCGCATCCACGGCTATAAAACCGCTGGCCACATCCTCCACCACCGGCAGCGCCTGGCCATCGACCCAGCCGCTGCCCAGGGACGCCAGGTAACCCGGGATGCGAAACACCCCATGGCTATGGGAGCCGTCGCGTTGCGCCCGGGCGCAGTTGTCGGCCAGTACCTGCGCGACCTCGGCGCTGGTGCCGTGGCGCAGGAAAATGCGCTGCAACAACTGGGTCAATTCGGACAGCTCAAGGTGCTCGATTTCGGCGTGCACGGGGGTGGCTTCGGACATCGCAGGCTCCGGTGGAGTTGTTATTGGAAGTGGCCTGACTATCGCGTCACGCCAGTTATCTGTCAAACATTGACTTAATGACAGAAAACATTCATTTTCCACTCCACGCGCTGTCCAACCACAGGAATTCGCCGTGAGCCAGCCCATCAAACAACGCCTTGAAAGCAGTCTGTCGAGCGCCACCGCTTCGGGCCGGGCCATTGCCAGCTACATGCTGGCCAACCTCTACGAGCTGCCCTTCCAGACCGCCGCCGACATTGCCGACAAACTCGGCGTCAGCGAATCCAGCGTTGGGCGTTTCTGCCGCGCCATCGGTTACAGCCACTTCAAAGACCTGAAGAACGACCTGAAAAATGACCTCGGCGAAGGCCCGTGGCTGGTCGGCGATCGGTTGCAGGAGTTTCGCCAGCAGCCGAACCAGGCGCCCCAGGGTTTGCCGCGCAGCTTCGAGCTGGAAGTCGGCGCCCTGATGAAAGTCTATGAATACAGCCTGACCCCGGCCTGGATCACCGTGGCCCAGCGCCTGGCCACCCGGCGCAAGGTGTTTGTCGCCGGGTTCCAGACCGAGCGTGGTATTGCCGCGTCCATGGTCCACCTGCTGCAGTACCTGCGCGATGACGTGCACCTGGTGGACGGTGCCGCCGGGCATTACGCCGAGGTGCTGCTGAGCCAGCCGGGGGATTGCGCCCTGGTGGTGTTCGAGGCCCGGCGCTATTCGCGCCACGCCCTCAACCTGTGCCGCAAGGCCCGTGAGGCCGGGATCGCGGTGACCCTGGTCACCGACACGTTCTGCGATTGGGCCGAGCAGAACGCCGATGAAGTTTTCCGCGTGCCCACCGAGTTCAACCTGTTCTGGGAGTCCACCGCAGCCATGCTGTCGCTGGTGCACCTGCTGGTGAACGAGGTGTGCAAGCAACTGGGCCCGGACGTCGAGCGCCGCCTGGAAGCCACCGCCGCCCTGCATAACGAGTTCGTGGGTTACACATCCTCTGCCAGACCAAAACAATAATCGAGGTGCTAAATGAAGAATGTCGTTCGCTTTGCCAGTGCATGTGCCATGGTCCTCGCCGGTGCTACCGGTGCCCAGGCTGAAGTCCTGAAAATCGCCACCGAAGGCGCCTACCCGCCCTTCAACTACGTCGACTCCGACAACAAGCTGCACGGCTTTGACGTCGACATCACCAACGCCCTGTGCGAACGCATGAAGGTCGAATGCACCATCGTCGCCCAGGACTGGGAAGGCATCATCCCCGCGCTGCTGGCGAAGAAATACGACGCCGTGGTGGCCTCGATGATCGCCACCGACGAGCGCAAGAAGAAAATCGCCTTCACCAACCACTACTACCGCACCCCGCTGTCGGTCGCCGTGGCCAAGGACTCGGACATCACCGACGCCCAGACCAGCTTTAAAGGCCGCACCGTCGGCGCCCAGTCGTCCTCGACCCAGGCCATCTACGCCGAAGACCATTACGGCCCGGCCGGTGCCGACGTGAAGTTCTACCCGACCCTGGACGAAGCCAACAGCGACCTGGCCGCCGGCCGTGTCGACGGGGTGATCGCCGACAAGTTTCCGCTGCTGGCCTGGGCCGAAACCGCCGGCAAGGACTGCTGCAAGATCATCGGTGACGTGCAAGGCACCACCGCCGACGCCTCGATCGCCGTGCGCAAGGAAGACAACGCCCTGCGCGAGCGCCTGAACAAGGCCCTGGACGAGATCGTGGCCGACGGCACCTACAAGAAGATCTCCAGCCGCTACTTCGCCTTCGATATCTACTGACCGCCCCGGGCCGCGTGGCGGCCCGCCTCTTTCGAGTACCCCTGCCCTGCACTCACCCCTTGAGTGCGGCGCCGGCGTGCAGGCTCAATTTGTCCTGAGGGTTCGAGCATGTTCGAACATCTGTCACTGTTATCGTTCGCCAGCGGCGGCTGGGGTTCGGCCTTGCTGGCCGGGGCCCTGGTCACCATCGCCCTGGCCCTGAGCTGCGTGCCCATCGGCCTGCCCCTGGGGCTCGCCGTCGCCCTGGCCGCCCGCTCTAAAAATCGCTGGGTGCGGGCCTGGGCCACCACCTTCTCCACCGTATTTCGCGGCTTGCCGGAGCTGTTGACCCTGCTGATCATCTACTACGGCTGCCAGATTGCTGCACAGAAGATCCTGGGCGCCATGGGCTACCCCGGCGAAGTGGCGATCAACACCTTCGTCGCCGCGATGATCGCCTTCAGCCTGGTGTTCGCCGCGTTCTCCAGCGAGATCTGGCTGGGCGCCTTCAAGACCATCTCCAAGGGCCAGTACGAAGCCGCCTCGGCCCTGAGCCTGTCGCGCCGTACCACCTTCACCAAGGTGGTGCTGCCGCAGTTGACCCGCATCGCCCTGCCGGGCCTGTCGAACAACTGGCTGTCACTGCTCAAGGACACCTCCCTGGTCTCGACCATCTCCCTGGTGGACCTGATGCGCCAGACCAACCTGGCCGTCAGCGTGACCAAGGAACCGATGCTGTTCTACGCCGTGGCCTGCTTCGGCTATCTGTTTTTCTCGGCGTTGTCCGGGCAACTGTTCCGCTTCCTTGAGCAGTACTTCAACCGTCATCAACGGAGCGCGCGCCCATGAGCCTGGATGAATTGCTCAACCTGTTCCTCAGCCCCGAGCTGCTGGACCGCTACGGCGCGCGTTTTATCGACGGCCTGCTGGTCACCGGCAAGCTGGTGGCGATCTCCTTCAGCCTCGGCGCCGTGCTCGGCCTGCTGATCGCCCTCGCCCGCCTGTCCAACAGCCGCCTGCTGCGCAACGTCAGCGGCGCCTATGTGTACTTCTTCCGCGGCTCGCCGCTGCTGGCCCAACTGTTCATGCTGTATTACGGCCTGGGCTCGTTCAAAGGCTTCTGGCAGGACGTGGGCTTGTGGTGGTTCTTCCGCGATGCGTGGTTCTGCACCCTGCTGGCGTTCACCCTGAACACCGCCGCCTACCAGGCCGAGATCCTGCGTGGCAGCCTGCTGGCGGTCGCCGAGGGCCAGCGCGAAGCGTGCAAGGCCTTGAGCCTGTCGCGCTGGACCAGCTTTCGCAAAGTGATCCTGCCGCAGTCGTTGCTGGTGGCCATCGGGCCCCTGGGCAATGAGCTGATCCTGATGATCAAGGCCAGCGCCATCGCCTCCCTGGTGACCATCTATGACCTGATGGGCGTGACCAAACTGGCCTTCTCCCGCAGCTTCGACTTCCAGATCTACCTCTGGGCCGCGGTGCTGTACCTGGTGATCGTTGAAGTGGTGCGGCGCAGCCTGAAACTCCTCGAAGGCCGCCTCAGCCGCCACCTCAACTGACCGAACTCCAGCGGGACGCCCTGGCGGCCCGCGTACCAAGGATTGACCCCATGCATTGCCAAACCATCGTTCTGGGCGCCGGGATCGTCGGCGTCAGCACCGCCCTGCACCTGCAAGCGCGCGGCCAGCAGGTGATCCTGCTCGACCGCCAGCCACCGGGCAACGGCACCAGCCACGGCAACGCCGGGCTGATCGAGCGCGCCAGCGTGATCCCCTACGCCTTCCCCCGGGAAGTGTCGAAGCTGCTGCGCTACGGCCTCAACCAGCAATCGGACGTGCGCTACAGCTTCAGCCACCTGCCCAAGGCCGGCCCCTGGCTGCTGCAGTACTGGCGCCATTCCGCGCCCAAAGGCCTGGCCCGTGCCACCCGCGCCATGCTGCCGCTGATCGAGCGCTGCGTCAGCGAACATATGCAACTGGCCGAACCCGCCGGGATGCAGGGCCTGATCCAGGGTGAAGGCTGGATCGAAGCCTTCAACGACCCGGCCGCCTTCGCCAAGGCCCAGGCCGACGCCCTGGCCCTGGAGGAATACGGCCTGAACTACCGGGTGCTCGACCGCCAGCAGATCCATCAACTGGAAAGCGGGCTGCACCCCGACGTGGTGGGCGGCCTGCATTGGCTCGACCCCAAGACCGTCACCGACCCGGGCGGCCTGACCCGCGGCTACGCCGAACTGTTCAAGCAGCGCGGTGGCCGCTTCGTGATCGGCGATGCCCTGAGCCTGCGCCAGGTCGACGGCCAATGGCAGGTGCAGAGCGAGGCTGGGGTGATCAGCGCCGAACAGGCAGTGGTGGCCCTGGGCCCTGAAGCGCGGGGGATTTTCGAACCCCTGGGCTACCAGATCCCCTTGGCGATCAAGCGCGGCTACCACATGCACTACGCGGCGCTGCCGGGCACTCATTTACAACACCCGCTGCTGGACCCGGTGGGCGGCTACGTGCTGGCGCCGATGGTCGGCGGCATTCGCCTGACCACCGGCATTGAATTCGCCGACCGCGACGACCCGATCAATGAAATCCAGCTGCGCCGCTGCGAAGCCCTGGCCCGCCGCTTCTACCCCCTGGGCGAACGGGTCGACGCCGAGCCCTGGCTCGGCCGTCGTCCGTGCCTGCCCGACATGTGTCCGGTGATCGGCCCGGCCGCACGCCATAAAGGCCTGTGGTTCAACTTCGGCCACGCCCACCACGGCCTGACCCTGGGCCCGGTCAGCGGCCGCCTGCTGGCGGAAATGCTCACCGGCGCCACGCCGTTCACCGACCCTGCGCCCTACAGCGCCGACCGCTTCCACTGATCGCCGGAGACCCGACCATGCTGACCCAGACTGCCCCGTTGACCACCGCGCCGATCATCGCCACCGACACCCGCAAAGTGGTGGTGGATATCAGCGGCCTGAACAAATTCTATGGTGCGTTCCACGTGCTGCACGACATCGACCTCAAAGTGCGCGAGGGCGAACGCATCGTCCTCTGCGGCCCTTCCGGCTCGGGCAAATCGACCCTGATCCGCTGCATCAACCGCCTGGAAATCGCCGAGAAAGGCCGGATCCTCATCGACAACACCGACCTCTCCCAAGCCACCCGCGAAGCGGCCCGCGTGCGCAGCGAAGTGGGCATGGTGTTCCAGCACTTCAACCTGTTCCCGCACATGAGCGTGCTCGACAACTGCACCCTGGCGCCGATCACCGTCCGCGGCCTGTCGCGCAAAAAAGCCGAGGAACTGGCCCGGGGGTTTCTGGCCAAGGTGGGGATCGAGAACCAGGCCGACAAATACCCGAGCCAGCTGTCCGGCGGGCAGCAGCAGCGCGTGGCGATTGCCCGGGCGTTGTGCATGGAGCCCAAGATCATGTTGTTCGATGAGCCGACCTCGGCGCTGGACCCGGAGATGGTCAGTGAGGTGCTGGATGTGATGGTGAAGCTGGCGGGGAGTGGTATGACCATGCTGTGTGTGACCCATGAGATGGGGTTTGCGCGGCAGGTGGCGGAGCGGGTGTTGTTTTTGGATGGGGGGCGGATTGTGGAAGATGCGCCGCCGGAGGCGTTTTTTGGGGCGCCGAAGAGTGAGAGGGCCAAGGCGTTTCTTGCGCAGATTGTGCATTGATTTTTGGGATGTAGATGTGTGATCTGCGGGTCTGGCGAGCTGACTTTGTGAGGTGGAGCTTGTTGTGGCGAAGGAGCTTGCTGTGGCGAGGGAGCTTGCTCCCGCTGGGTCGCGCAGCGGCCCCAAGACCTGACGCCTCGGGTTTATGGGGGTGCATATCCATTGCTGCGGGTGTGGCGGCTATGGGTTCCGCTCTTACAGCGGCTCACTTTTGAAAAGCGCAAAAGTAAGCAAAACGCTCTTGCCCCACCACTCGGTGCCTCGCCTAGGCTCGGCATGCCCTCACTCCGGCATTGATCCGTGGGCCGCCGCAATGGGCCGTCCCTGGCCCAGTGCGGCTAACCCGGCGTCCTGCCGGGTTGCCCACGGCTCACTGCCTGCGTTCGGCCATCGTGGTTTAACGGGGCGCTTCAGATCAAAAGCAAAATCAAGAGCAAGACGGCGGCCTTCCGGCCGGCCTGGTTTTGGTTCGTTCGCGTCCTTGTAGCCGCTGCCGAGCCTGCGCTGGCCCTCAAAAACACCATGCCCCCTCAGATGTACTCATTCACCCAAGCGCAACCCCAACAGCCCCCGCATCTGACAACTCAAAAAGCAGCCCCTCCACCGCCTCCCCCGGAGCCGACCCCAAATCAATCTTCACCCTGTACCCCTCTTCCGTCGCCTCCGGGTCCGACACAAAATGCACCACACCTTGCAGCCCTTCTTCGGTGGGCGGGTTCTCATCCTCCCCATCGAACCACTCCAGGAACCAGGTCCGAATAACCTGTGAAGCCACCTCCCCACTCAAGCCCCGCACCTGCAACGGCAACCAGTCCCAACCAAACGGAGAAATGACCACCGCCGTCTGCCCAAGCTCAAAACGTACAGGCTCAAAGGCCAGCTCGGTTTCAGAGTCGACCTGCACCAGCTGCCCAGCCGAAACGCCCTCCGCTGCAATGACATCCACCCGACAGGGCGTGTCCATTGCCCCTTCAGTGGCCAATGAACCATCGCTGTTTCTATAAGCCGGCTCAACGTGCGACGCGCACTGCGCAGCGACACGTGACAGCGTTTCAACATAGGGTTTACGAATCGCGGCGAACAGTTCGGAGACGGTCATAAAACGGTTGCTTCCTTAGCGTGGGCCGTTGATGGGGCGGCCATTGACGGGAGGATGGTGGATGACTGAAAGGTCGGCGCAATAGTGCAATGGACGGCATGGGGGCGTCCATGAAAAGCCGGTTGGGGTTTTCTGGTGTAGGAAATATTGGGAGTCTTGCGGGATGGACTGTGCGTGAATATTGAGAAACATTGACCAGCAGCCTCTGATCAATAGCCTTCTACGAGAAGGAAGACTTAGAGCCGATTTCTGCCTGTCGCGAAGGGCTACAGTCGACCCAAAAGATCCTTTGCAGTCATCACTGAGCAAGCCTACCGATTCAGGCTTTTTCCTGCATAGGATCTCTACAGTGTGAGGCGCGGTCGCTGCACAATGACTTGCCGTTTGCTGCATATCTGATGAATATCAATCATTGACGTCATCCTGGAGGCACACAGTGAAACCCGAAGAGCTGATCAGCGGAGCCGAAAATGTGATTGAAACTATTGGTTTCTGGCCATCGTTTCACGACGCAGAGGTGATCTCTTTTTTGGTATCGCGTGCCCTGCCGGACCAAGGTTCGGCTACGATCGCGAAGCTGTGCGTGCACTATCGAGAGCATGATGCGGTTGGCGTTGGGACGGCGGACTTTGAATACGTATGCCAGAAAAGTTTACTGGTTGAGCTGATATTCAGTGATATCCATGACCTTTCACTGACAGATTTCAATCATCAAAACGTGCTCGAATCAATTGATCTGAAGCGATTACAAGACTTATCGATTCTCGTGGAGATCGTCTCGATCTGGGGAATTGGCGGAAGCATTCGTTGCAACCATGTAGCCGTTGGAGCGGTAACGAATCTAATGTCCTGATCCTCGCCTGCTCTACTTTTTACTCAGCTTTACATTGTTTGGAAGGTCGCTAAGGAAGACTGGTGCGGCTTGAGGTCGAGCATGCTCCAGCCGTTTTCCCTTGGTGCTGATCGTCTACATTGATTCAGCTTCTCGGTTTTAGCAGGCTGGGTGAAGGTCAGCTTTGGATCGAGAGTAGTCTTTCGCCACTGGCGGCTTCTGGCCGATAGCGGTCGTTAACGAAGGACGGCTATCGGCCAGAAGCAGCCCTTCGTGAAAGGCAACGAACGAATAAAACGTAATGCTGGTGAAGTTGGTCGGTAAGGATAGCGAGACGGTCATCAGCGTATTCATTAATGAAATCTTGGCTAACTCGCCAAAATAGAGGGCAACCATGAAAATAAACAACATCATCATCCCCGGAGTATCTATTGGGGGAATATCGATTGGCGAGCAGATAGAGAACATAGCCAGAGCAATATTAAAAAGCGAATACCTTATTGAAAAAACAACGAATGCATTAGTCATAAATAATGGATTAATAACCGCATACCATGACAGCGAAGGTATAATTTCGGCAGTATCATGCAATGAAAAATTCCAAGGAAGGTACATGGATAAATTATGGCCTGGAATTACCGTTTCAGAAGTACTGGCCAATTCAAAAGCACAAATAGCGTGGTCGGGTTTTGTTCAAATAGACCAGCTTCGCGGAATTGGGTTATCTCTTCCCGAAGAGCTTGACGACTTTGAAAGCCTCAGCGATATCCTTGACCCTGATTATGTATTTAATGAACTATGGGTATATACATTTTGACTTCCATTCCAGCTGCCAACCCTCCCAGAGGGTCAAAGTCTACTGAAATAAATCAACATCTAACCTTGGCGTCCTTTGATTAATACATCAATCGCCCCAGTTTAGTAGATGCTATGAGTGACTCCTTTTGGCCGATAGCGGCCTCTTGTATGTACTCAATGCCCGAAGGCAAACCACAGCTTAATCACCTATGTGTCGTCGCCACTGCTTCCACGACACACCTACTCAAACAATCTCAACCGATACCCAGTTGTCGCTCTCAATCACCCACCCTATAGTTCGCCCTCGCAGCAAAATCGCGAACGACCTTGGCCGGTCGGGATTACAACGCAGCATCAGCGTTCGACACACTCTTGCAGTCGCCTATCAGGTGCCCGCGACAGGATGTTATGACGGCTGTGCGCGGTGGATCCCAGGTCGGCACATACCCGCACAATCGTCATTTCCCTCGTAGCCGGCACCTCAGGTGATTGCTCCATGCATAGGAGCTGCACCGATGATTGACCAAGCACTCTCGCGCTTTACCGCCGTCGACACCCACGACGCCGATCAAGCGGTTTTCTACCTCGACACCCAAGCCTCCCTGAACGATCTGGCCAGCAGTGCGGCCCATCGTTTCACTGTGGTGCGGGATCTGATGGACACGCTGTCCACGCTTAATCTGAAAGATATTTCCGACTGTGATCTGACGCGGATCACTCGTGGGGTGCATCTGCTCACCCGGGAAGGGTGCGCGGTGTTGGAGGTGATTCAGTGGCGTACGGGACAAGAGCTCTGATGCGCCTGAAGTATCACGGCGCAGCCTCGTGCCTCGGCGCGGCTACAGGCTCTGTAGCCGCTGGCGTTCGGATGACGGCCAATACCAAAACGCACCGGCTCACAGGCCCGCTAACCGGCGAGTGCGGCTTCGATGGCCGCGATGTCTATCTTGGTCATGGTCATCATGGCGTCGAAAGCGCGCTTGGCCGCCGCGGGATCGGGGTCGATGATCGCGGCGGTCAACACACGGGGCGTGATCTGCCATGACACGCCCCACTTGTCCTTGCACCAGCCACAGACGCTTGCCTGGCCTCCGTTGGTGACAATCGCGTTCCACAAGCGGTCCGTTTCGGCCTGGTCGTCGGTCGCCACCTGGAATGAAAAAGCCTCGTTATGGGTGATCCCCGCCCCGCCGTTCAATCCGAGGCAAGGGAGGCCCATGACCGTGAACTCGACCGTTATGACATCGCCCTGCTTGCCCGCCGGGTAGTCGCCAGGCGCGTGATGAACGGCGATTACGGCGCTGTCCGGGAAGGTCTGGGCGTAGAACTGCGCAGCGTCTTGCGCGGTGCCGTTGTACCAGAGGCAGATGGTGTTTTTGTTGAGCATTTTTCTTCTCCAGAATCAGGCCTGATACCTTCACTCCAGCCGCGCTGAACCTAGGCACATCCACAGGCGAACCCTAAGTGTTGTACAAAGCGCGGTTTTTTCAAAAATCGACCCCTTGCAGCCCCTTACAACCGGCAGCCGTTGGCCGAAAGCGCTTTGATGTTTGCCAAGACGCCTGAACGATACTTTCCGATACATAACTCCAGACACACAATTCAACCTGCGTTACCATGCGCCTAGAGTTATAAAGCACCCCTCACCCCGATAAGGAGATGGAGGTGCAAAGCAGACAGCTGATCAAGGAGCTTGAAGCCGCAGGATGGGTACTGGACCGGATCACCGGAAGCCGCCACCTGTTCAAGCATCCCTACCGGCCCGAGACCGTTCCGGTGCCGCACCCGAAGAAGGACCTGCCACGGGCACGGTCAGGGCCATCCGGAAACTAACTGGACTGATATAGCCCTTCAGCCTTCATCTATTGAGGAAATCCCCGTGCAATATCCCATCTGCATCGAGTGGGGCGACGAACAGACGGCCACCGGCATCCAGATTCCCGACATTCCTGGAGCCGTCACCGCTGGCGACAGCTTCGAGTCCGCGTACGGCGCCGCCATGGAAATCGCCCACATCATGCTCGAAGAACTGGCCCGTGCAGGACACGCCATTCCCCTGCCCACCTCCATCGGCCAGCACCGCGCCAACCCCGATTTCGCGGGGATGGGCTGGGGCATGCTGGACATCGACGTCGCGCCTTACCTGGGCAAAACCGAGAAGGTCAACGTGACCTTGCCCGGGTACGTGATTCAACGGATCGACCGGTTCGTGCGCGAGCACAACATCAAGAGCCGGTCGTCTTTTCTGGCGGATGCGGCGATGGAGAAATTGGGGCGTTGAGGATTGGGGGGCGTTTGGGCGGTGGCAGTAGCAGGTGTGTTGGGCGGCGGTAAGGGCTAGCGCAGCCTCGCAGGCTCGGCAGCGGCTACAGGGACAGAACGAACCAAAAACAGGCCGGCCGGAAGGCCGCCGTCTTGCCCTTGATTTTGATCTGAAGCGCTCCGTTAAACCACGCTGGCCGAGCGCAGGCAGTGAGCCGTGGGCAACCCGGCAGGACGCCGGGTTAGCCGCGCTGGGCCAAGGATGGCCCATCGCGGCGGCCCACGGATCAATGCCGGAGTGAGGGCATGCCGAGCCGAAGCGAGGCACCGAGTGGTGGGGCAAGAGCGTTTTGCTTACTTTTGCGCTGTTCAAAAGTGAGCCGCCGTAAGGGCGGAACCCTCAGCCGCCACACCCGCAGCAATGGATATGTACACCCATAAAACCGAGGCGCCCGGTCTTGGGGCCGCTGCGCGGCCCAGCGGGAGCAAGCTCCCTCGCCACAGGGATGCGGGGTAAGCCGTGAGCCAGGTCGGCCGGAGGGCCGCCTGGGAGTTGCGAACTACTGCACCGGCAAAAAATTCATAAACAGCAAACTCTGCGCATAATTCAACCCAATCCGCCGATACCGCTCATCCAACATCTGCGTCAGCAAATCCAACCGCGCCACAATCTTGCCAAACTCAACCGCAAAACTCAGATTACTGCCCTCCTCCGAAATCTCATTGGAAAACAACAGCAGCACCCCATTGGCATCCTGCCGCTGGCTCAACAACCAAGTGGCCTTCTCAATATTGCGCGCCGCATTGCTGACAAACTGCGGATCAATCGCATCAGTCATATAAAACTCGGTGCGCCCGCCATGGGCCGTCACCAGCATGCTGCCAATGGCATAGATAAACGCCCCGACCCGGTCCCCCTGAAATTCCGGGCTCAGGGAATAACTCAAGGCCGCCAGATCCCGGCGATCGCCCAATGAAGGCAGCGGCTGGCGTTTTTCGATGGCGTTGCGGATTTCGCGCTGGGCGGTGGTGCCGTCGGGGTAGCCCGATTTGCGCCACTGCGCCGGGTTGCGTAGGTACAGCTTGCCCATCAGCAGGTACAGGCTTTGCAGGTTGTCGCGCATGCCCAGGGTGGCCATGCGGTCGACGCTGGTCTGGAAGAATTCGTCGGGTTTGCCTTTACGAAACTGTTCCGCGATATCGCGTCCTTGCTGCTGGCTGCAGCCACTGGAACAGAGCACCAACAGCCCTGCCAACAGCAGGGGGCGGCGCAGCAATTGCTTCATGCAAAAGAAGGGGGCGTAGGCCATCGGCACCGGGTCAATATTCACTGGCACAGCTGGGGATCAGCGCGGCCTGGCCATGAATAGAGCGGCAAAACCTAAAAAAGTGCGATGGCCACCCACGGCCATCGCCAAATCGCCCGCTTGGGCGTGCTACACGCGACCCGGTGAAACGATGATTTTCACGTTGTG
The DNA here is from genome assembly GCF_059862355.1 of Pseudomonas sp. MF09150. NCBI lineage: Bacteria > Pseudomonadati > Pseudomonadota > Gammaproteobacteria > Pseudomonadales > Pseudomonadaceae > Pseudomonas > Pseudomonas sp. MF09150. Next base: position 1,324,643 of record NZ_JCBCUS010000001.1, read on the forward strand.
TTCCTTGTTGTTGACCAGCTCCTCAAAGCCCTGGCCAACGATCTCTTCCAGTTGGATGCGCCCGGTCACCAGCGGCGTGATGTCCAGGCGGCCGTCGGCGATAAAGGCAATCACATCGGCGAATTCGCCGTTGTAGGCCAGGGAGCCCAGCACCTGTTTCTCGGTGGCCACCAGCTCGAAGAAGTTGAACTCGCTGGGCTCTTCGAAGATGCCCACCAGCACGCATTTGCCGGCCTTGCGGATCAGGTCGATGGCCAGCTTGGCCGTGCGTTTGTTGCCGATGCATTCAAAGCTGACATCGGCCCCCAGGCCGCCGGTGAGGCGCTTGACCTCAGCCAGGGCGTCGCACTCCTTGGGGTCGAGCACGTGGGTGGCGCCGACTTCCAGGGCCTTGGCCTTGCGTGCGCCGGACATTTCCAGGGCGATGACCTGGGCCGCGCCGGCGGCCTTGGCGCACATGATGGTGCACAGGCCGATGGTCCCGGCGCCGACCACCACCACGTTCTGCCCCAGCAGGTTGCCGGCCTTTTTCACCGCGTGCATGCCCACCGCCAAGGGCTCGATCAGCGCCCCGGCTTCGGCCGGGAAGTTGGCCGGCAATTTGTACAGCAGGTTGGCCGGTACGTTGACCAGTTCGGCAAAAGCGCCGTTGTTCATCAACCCGGTGAAGGCCAGGTTTTCGCAGATGTTGTACAGGCCGTGGGTGCAGTAATAACAGGTGCCGCAGTGCTGGCAGGCATCGGCCGCCACCGGCTCGCCGACACTGAAACCCTGGACCCCGGCACCGAGCTCGACGATCTCGCCGCAGAACTCATGGCCAAGGATGCACTGGCCCTTGATGCCGGTCAGCGGGTGCGGCGCATCCACCGGGATGAAGACCGGGCCGGCCACGTATTCATGCAGGTCGGAACCGCAGATCCCGCACCACTCGACGCGGATCTGCACCCAGCCGGCCGGTGGCGCGCCCGGCAGCGGCACGTCTTCGACGCGGATGTCGTTGCGGCCATGCCACACGGCGGCACGCATGCTTTGAGTCGATTTGAGAGAAACACCCATCTTGGCTACTCCTTATTGTTATAGGGCTGCGCAGCCAGGGGGCCGGCGCAGCCATCACGGGCTTCAGTGCTGGCGGATAAACTCCAGCACCAGCCGGTTGACCTGTTCCGCCGCTTCCATCTGCACCATGTGCGCCTGGCCCGGCAGGATCTCGATCTGTGCCGCCAGGCCCTGGCTGTGGGCCGCCGGGATGATCGCGTCATCACTGCCCCAGATCACCAGCACCGGTTGCGCGCCGTCCTGGACCACGGCTCGCAGGTCGAGCTGTTGCCGGCCTTCGCCGAACAGGTTCGCCGCCAATTGCCGCAGGGCGCTGTCCACCCCTTCCAGGCGCTTGTACTTGAGCATGTCTTCGAGCATCTGCCGGTTGACCAGCTCGGCGTTGGAGAACAGCTGCATCAGCGGCGCCTTCAAGGCGTTGCGGTTGGCCGCCTCGACGAATCCCTGCAGGTAGCTGCCGTTGATTTCCGTGCCCAGGCCGGCGCTGCCGATCAGGGTCAGCGAGCGCACCCGCTGCGGGGCCAGGCGCGCGGCGTTGAGGCACACCGCACCGCCCATGGAATGGCCCACCAGGTGCGCCTCGGGGATATCCAGGTGATCGAGCAGCGCCAGCAGCACGCCGCTCAGTTCATCCAGGTCGCCGCGCTGCAACTGCTTGGCCGACTCACCATGGCCCGGCAGGTCGAGGGCGATCACCCGGCGCCCGGCGGCCAGGGCTTCGTGGTTGAACAGCCAGTTGTTGAGGTCGCCGCCAAAACCGTGCACCAGCACCAGCGGCACACCGCCTTCGCCGCGCTCGAAGTAGCGCACCAGGCGCCCGTCCAGTTCGACTTTCTGGGGCTTGGGTCCGCTGTCTTCCTCGGCACCGGCACCGGGCACGAAGTCGGCCTGGAACTGCTCGATCACCGCGTCGATCTCGGCGTCGCTGACGTCGCCCTCGACCACGATGCCGAGCAAGGCGCCGACGGACAGGGTTTCGTCCTGACGGGCAATCTGGCGCCGCAGCACCCCGGAGAACGGCGCCTCGACGCTGCTGGAGATCTTGTCGGTCTCGACGTCCAGCACTTCATCGCCCTTGGTGATGGCCTGGCCTTCTTCCTTGAGCCAGGCATCGACCCGGCCCTCGGTCATCGACAGGCCCCACTTGGGCATGGTCAGGGTATGGATCTGGCTCATCAGCGCTTGCTCCATTCGATGACTTTGAGCACGGCGTTTTCGATCTTCGCCGCGTCGGGGATGTACAGGTCTTCCAGGGCATCGGAGAACGGCACCGGGGTGTGCGGCGCGGTGACCATTTCAATCGGTGCCTTGAGCGCACCAAAGGCTTTTTGCGCCACCAGGGCCGAGATATCGGTGGCCATGGAGCAGCGCGGGTTGGCTTCGTCGATGACCACCAGACGCCCGGTCTTCTCCACGCTTTCGAGGATGCTGTCTTCATCCAGCGGGCTGGTGGTGCGCAGGTCGATGACCTCGCAATCGATGCCGCGCCCGGCCAGGCTGCGCGCCGCGTCCATCGCGGTGTTGACCGTGCGCCCGTAGGAGACCAGGGTCACGTCCTTGCCGTCGCGCAGGAAGTTGGCCTCGCCGAAGGGGATGGTGTAGAGCTCTTCCGGCACTTCGCCCTGCATGCTGTAGAGCATTTTGTGCTCGCAGAAAATCACCGGGTCGTTGTCGCGAATGGCCTGGATCAACAAGCCCTTGGCATCGTAGGGCGAGGATGGGCAGACCACTTTCAGCCCGGGGATGTGGGTCCACAGCGAGGTCAGCATCTGCGAGTGCTGGGCCGCCGCGCGCAGCCCGGCGCCGACCATGGTGCGGATCACCAGCGGGGTGGCCGCCTTGCCGCCGAACATGTAGCGAAATTTGGCCGCCTGGTTGAGGATCTGGTCCAGGCAGCAACCGGCGAAGTCGACGAACATCAACTCGCACACCGGACGCACGCCGCAGGTGGCCGCGCCGACCGCCGCGCCGACATAGCCCAGCTCCGACAGCGGCGTGTCGAGCACGCGCCCGGGGAACTGGTGGTACAGGCCTTTGGTCACGCCCAGCACCCCGCCCCAGGCATCGTTTTCACCGGGGGCACCGGCACCGCCGGCGACGTCTTCACCCATGATGAACACGCTGGGGTCGCGGCGCATTTCCTGGGCCAGGGCTTCGTTGATGGCCTGCTGATAACTGATTTTTCTCGCCATGATAGAGGTCTCGATTCTTGTTATAGGGAGTATTCAGGGGTAGGAGACGTAGACGTCGGTGAGCAGGTCGGCGGGGCTCGGCTTGGGGTCGGACTTGGCCTTGCGCACGGCGTTTTCGATCAGCAGTTCGACCTCGTGGTCGATCTGGTCCAGCTGGCTGGCCTGGACCAGCCCGGCGCGGGTGCTGCGCTCGCGGAACTGCATCAGGCAGTCGTTGTGCTCGCGAAAATGCTTGACCTCATCCGGCGCGCGGTAGGTCTGGGCATCGCCTTCGAAGTGGCCGTAATAGCGGGTCAGCTTGACCTCGATCAGCGATGGCCCCTCCCCGGCCCGGGCCCGTTCCACGGCCGCGCCGGCAGCTTCGTGCACGGCAAAGAAGTCAAAGCCGTCGACCGTGACCCCGGGCATGCCGAAGCCGGCGGCGCGGTCGGCGATGTGGTCGCAGGCCACCGACCAGTTGGAGGCCGTGGCCTCGGCGTAGCCGTTGTTCTCGGCGATGAACAGGCACGGCAGGTTCCACACCGAGGCCATGTTCATGGCCTCGAACACCGCGCCCTCGTTGGAGCCGCCATCGCCGAAAAACACCACTGCCACGCTGTCGGTGCCCTTGAGTTTGGCGGCCAGGGCCGCGCCCACCACCAGTGGCGCGCCGGCGCCGACAATGCCGTTGGCGCCGAGCATGCCCTTCTCGAAATCGGCGATGTGCATGGAGCCGCCCTTGCCCTGGCAGACCCCGGTTTTCTTGCCGTAGATCTCGGCCATCATCCCGTACACGTCAACGCCCTTGGCGATGCAATGGCCGTGGCCGCGGTGGTTGGAGGCGATGCAATCATCGTCGCCCAGGTGGGCCATGACGCCTGCGGCCGAGGCTTCTTCGCCGGCATACAGGTGGACGAAACCGGGGATCTCGCCGGTGGCGAACTCCACGTGCAGGCGCTCTTCGAAGGCACGGATGGTGCGCATCACCTGGTAGGCATGCAGCAACTGATCAGAGGTCAAAGGTGTCGACATTTTTATTCTCCAGGAGTGTCTTGGTGCTGAAGGTTCACGGGGTGTTGCGGGTGTTCGCGACCGATGGCCAACAGGCGCTCTTGCGCCGTGAACGCCAGGGCCGCCTGGACATCGATGCTCAGCGGGCCGCCGCCATCGAGGGTGACCGTGGGTCGGTCGTGCAGGTTGAATTCGATTTCGCGCTCGCCATCCAGGGCCAGGGTGCCGCTGGGCAGGGACAGGGGCCGGGGTACCCCGGGTTGCAGGTAACCGGCGTCGCGCACCCCGCAGCCCTGCAACAACCCCGGGGCCAGGGGCACCAGCAGGGCCTGGGGCGCATTGGGTTCCAGGCGCATCCAGGCGCCGTAGGGTTCCTGGCGGGTGACCGGCAGCCACAGCCCGCACAGGGCAGACAGGCCGATGGACTGGGGCTCGGCAAAGGTCACGAAGACCTCGGCCAGGTCCGCCGCACGGCTGATGGCCCGAGCGCCGATAAAGGGCAGCGAGGACACCGCCACGTCCACCAGGGCGATCTCGTGCAGGCCCCGTGCGGGCTCGCGCACCAGCAGCCGTTTGTTGCGCCGCAGGGCGATCTCGGCCGGGATCCGCCCGCTGGCGAACAACCCGCCGGCCAGCCCGGCGCTGGTGGCTTCGCGCAGCTCGGGGAAGGCGTTGTTGGTGCCGGTGGACAGGGTCAGCAACGGAATATCGCCGACCTCGGCGGCCACCGCCTTGTGGGTGCCGTCGCCCCCGAGCACGGCAATCAGCGCCACGCCGCGCTCGGCCATCCAGCGTGCGGCCTTGCGCGTGTCTTCGACGCTCTGGCGCAGGGTCAGGTCGAGAAACTCCAGCGCCGGCCAATGGCTGTCCCGGGCCTGGCGGCTGTGGCTGTTTTTCTGCACCGCAGCGGCGATGCCGGTCATGTCGGTGGGCATCAGCACCCGTTCGATACCGGTGGCGCCAAACGCCGCCAGCAGGCGCTGGATCACCGAGACTTTGTCGGTGCTGGAAAACAGCCCGGCATTGGCGGTCAGGCGGCGCACGTCGCGCCCCGAGGCCGGGTTGGCGATGATGCCCACGGTCAAGGGCAAACGGCTCATGCAGCCACCCCGGGCACAACGGCGAACGAACCTTGAGCGAACGACATAGGGCACCTCTTCTTATTATCTGGCCAGTCAGGCTGGGTATCAGAGCTAGAGCAAGGCCGGTGCCAGGTTGCGAAAAAACCCCGCAAAAGCCCGGCCCAGGGCCTCGTGCAAGCGATGGCCGAGTGGCATCGGAAGACACCGGCTGAGACGCTGCATGTCAGGCTGCACGGGGCCTGGACGAGACCTTGAGACGTTGCGTCTCACCCCGACCTGCGATCAGAGGGCGCTTGTCGGCGGCCGGTGTTCGGCGCTTAATGCCCGCACAACGATAAGAAGCTGGAACCGGAGGCCCTCATGCTTTGCGCACACTCGAAGGCGCATGTGGATTGCGTCAGCCGTGTCTTGAGAAACGCCGAACACCTGCCGCAATTGCCGGTCTCGGACCTGATCCTCGATTCCTGGCGCCGCTCCATGGAGCAACATCACCTGGACCCGGGCTCGCTGCAGGGGCCACGGATCCTGTCGCAGAATGTGCTGCAGGAATGCCGCGAGCGTTCCGAGCTGTTTCTGCGCATCGCCAGCGAAGAGGTCGCGCGCCTGCACGGCCGGGTGCGCGACGCCGACTATTGCGTGCTGCTCACCGACGCCCAGGGCCAGACCATCGACTACCGGGTCGAAAGCACCATCCGCAATGATTGCCGCAAGGCCGGGCTGTACCTGGGCACCTGCTGGTCCGAGGGCGAGGAAGGCACCTGCGGCGTGGCCGCAGTGCTGACCGCCCGGGCCCCGGTGACGGTGCACAAGCGCGACCACTTTCGCGCTGCCTTTATCGGCCTGACCTGCTCCGCCGCGCCGGTCTTCGACCCCCAGGGCGAACTGCTCGGGGTGCTCGATGTGTCGGCGGTGCGCTCCCCGGACGAGCGCCGCTCCCAGCACCTGATCCGGCAGATGGTGGTGCAGAGCGCACGGGAGATCGAACAGGCGTTTTTCATGAGCAGCGCCCAGGGCTTCTGGGTGCTGCGGGCCCACCACAGCCCGGGCTATGTCGACAGCCAGCCGGACTACCTGCTGGCCTGGGACGACGATGGCCGCCTGCACGCGCTGAACCCGGCGGCGCGCCAGTGGTTATTGCAGGGGCTGGGGCGCCTGCCGGAGCACATCGGCCAGGTGTTCGACCAACAGTCGCTGCACCGGGCCCGGGATGAGTCGCTGTGCCTGCTGCCCTGCCTGGGCGGCCGCCAGGCGCTGCACGGGCGCCTGAGTGCGCCGCGGCGCGTCAACCGCAATCGCCAGCGCCTGGCCCTGGCGCCGGCCGAACTCGATCCGCGCCTGGCCGAAAGCCTGCGCCTGGCAGTACGGGTCAAGGACCGCAACCTGCCGGTGCTGATCCAGGGTGAAACCGGCTCCGGCAAGGAGGTGTTTGCCCGCCAGGTGCACCAGGCCAGCCAACGCCGCGAGCGGCCGTTCGTGGCGGTGAACTGCGCGGCGATCCCGGAAAGCCTGATTGAAAGCGAGTTGTTTGGGTATGTCGCCGGGGCCTTTACCGGGGCGTCGAACAAGGGCATGCAGGGCCTGTTGCAACAGGCCGATGGCGGCACGCTGTTTCTCGATGAAATCGGCGATATGCCCCTGGCGTTGCAGACCCGGCTGCTGCGGGTGCTGTCCGAGGGCGAAGTGGCGCCGCTGGGGGCTTCGCGGCGCAAGGCCGTGGATATCCAGGTGGTGTGCGCCAGTCACCGTGACCTGGAGCAGTTGGTGGCGGCGGGCGAGTTTCGCGAGGACCTGTATTTTCGTCTGGGCGGCGCACGCTTTCAGTTGCCGCCGTTGCGCGAGCGCAGCGATCGCCTGGCGCTGATCCAGCGCATTGTGCAGGAAGAGTCGCAGCTGTGCGGGGCGCCGGTGCAGCTGGGCAGCGCCGCACTGGAATGCCTGCTGGGTTACCGCTGGCCGGGCAATGTGCGCCAGTTGCGGCATGTGCTGCGCTACGCCTGTGCGGTGTGCGAGGACGACCTGATCCAGCTGCGGGATTTGCCCGAACAGTTGCAAGGCCTGGCAGTGGACGGCACGCCCCTCGACAGCCCGGCCGAGAGCCACGCCAGCCCGGAACGCCAGGCCCTGCTCGACGCCCTGGTGCGCCACCGCTGGAAACCCCTGCCCGCCGCCAAGGCCTTGGGCATCTCCCGCGCCACCCTGTACCGCCGCGTGCACCAGCACGGCATCGAAATGCCCGGCCGAAGCCTGTAGCCGCTGGTGACAGCCCTGATTGACGCCGTATTGCTGCGGCGTTCGGGCCGGCCAGCGCAGCCTCGCGCCTCGGCAGCGGCTACAGGGTGTGGGGTTGGAAACGGGCGCGGTAGCGGCCGGGGCTTTCGCCGGTCCATTTCTTGAAGGCGCGGTGGAAGGCGCTGGGTTCCTGGAAGCCGGTCTGCTCGGCGATTTCGCCGATGCTGGTGGCGCTGTTGCGCAGCAGTTGCACGGCCATGCCGCGGCGCACTTCGTCCTTGATTTCCTGGTACGAACAACCCTCCCGCTCCAGGCGCCGGCGCAGGGTGCTGGGGCTCATTTGCAGCTCGCCGGCAAAGGCATCCAGGGTCGGCCACTGGCTGTAGTGGCTGCGCCGCAACCGCTGGTGAACTTGGGTCGCCAGCCCGTGCTGATTGCGAAAGCGGATCACCAGCCACTGCGGCGCGCTGCGTAAAAACACCTTGAGCGAGGCCAGGTCCTGGACCACCGGCAAGCGCAGAAAGCGGCTGGCAAATTCGATCTCGGTGCGCTCGGCGCCGAAACTCAAATTCGGCCCCCAGAGCAACGCGTCGTCGCTCAAGGACAAGCGCGTCTGACGAAAATCCGCCCGGTCGATAGGGATACGCCGCCCGCCCAGCCAACACAGCAGGCTGATCATCAGCACCAGGAAAGTCTCTTCGCCAAAACGCCGCGCGTCCGGGTCCGTGGCGGTGGTGTGCAGGCTGATCACCGCACGCTTGCCGCGCACGCTGAGGCTGCCGTGAAAGTCCTTGAGGAACAGCCCGAAATTGGCCAGGCACTGGCGCAGCGCCTTGCCCAGGTCGGGCTCCTGGATCAGCGCGCGGCAGATCAGGGCGAAACTGCCGACGGGCATGCCATGGGCATCGAGCTGGAAGAACTCGTCCTGCAACTCGCGGATCTGAATCAGCCACAACGCGGCGAACGCACTGGCCGGCACCCGGGCGTGGGGCTGCTCCATCAACGACGGGTCGATGCCGGCCTCGGCCAGTACCGCCGCCAGGCGCTGGGGCTGATCACGCAGCCCGTGGATCATGGCGTGCACGAAATACGCCGCGACCGAATCCTTTTCCCGCATCAAAGCCGGTTCTCCCCATCAGCCGAATGGCAAAAAACGCCAGCATCGCTGAACAGTTATGGCATAGGCCCGCCAGGCGGTGGCCTCTAGACTGGCGCCCAACCCCGTGTCGAGGGCCGCGCGCCATGGTACGCCAGTCGCAGGCGACCGACGATGCCTCCTCGGCCCTACGCGCTCATTCGAACCGTTTGCACAGGACTGTCCTTTATGAATCTGCACACCCTTGGCGTGATTGGCGCCGGCACCATGGGCAACGGCATCGCCCAGGTCTGCGCCCTGGCCGGTTTCGAGGTGACCCTGCTGGACATCAGCGCCAGCGCCCTGGAAAAAGCCCTGGCCACCATCAGCAAGAACCTCGACCGGCAGATCGCCAAGCAGACCCTGACCGAAGAGCAAAAACACAGCGCCCTGGCCCGGATCCGTACCAGCACCGACTACGCCAGCCTGGCCGAGGCGCAGTTGGTGATCGAAGCCGCCACCGAGAACCTCGACCTCAAGCTGCGCCTGCTGCAACAGATTGCCGGCGTGGTCGGCGCCGACTGCGTGATCGCCTCCAACACCTCGTCGCTGTCGATCACCCAACTGGCGGCCAGCGTCAACGCCCCCGAGCGTTTTATCGGCCTGCACTTTTTCAACCCGGTGCCGATGATGGGCCTGATCGAAGTGATTCGCGGCCTGCAAACCAGCGACGCGACCCACGCCCTGGCCATGGACCTGGCCCAGCGCCTGGGCAAGACCGCGATCACCGCCGGCAACCGCCCGGGGTTTGTGGTGAACCGGATCCTGGTACCGATGATCAACGAAGCGATCCTGGTGTTTCAGGAGGGCCTGGCCAGCGCCGAGGACATCGACGCCGGCATGCGCCTGGGCTGCAACCAGCCGATCGGCCCGCTGGCCCTGGCCGACCTGATTGGCCTGGACACCCTGCTGGCGATTCTCGAAGCCTTCTACGACGGTTTCAACGACAGCAAGTACCGCCCCGCCCCGCTGCTCAAGGAAATGGTGGCCGCCGGTTACCTGGGGCGCAAAACCGGACGCGGCTTCCATGTCTATGGCTGAGCGCTGCTCGCGTTTTGCCGAGAGCCGCGACAAGGCTCTGGAGCTGTTCGCCTGCAAGGGCTTCGGCCAGGTCGGCATGCGCGAGTTGGCGACTTACCTGGGGCTGACCCCAGGCTCGCTGTATCACCATTACCCGAGCAAGCAGCACTTGCTGCTGGACCTGATCGAAGAGTTCTACGAAGAGCTGCTGGCAACTCTGGAGCGCATCGAGCAGACACCGCGCTCGCGGCGCGGCAACCTGCAGCGGCTGATTCGCGCGCACCTGGAGCTGTACCGCGAGATGCCCTGGCATTTTCGCCTGGTGGAGCGCGACAGCAGTTGCCTCAACGACGATCAACAACTGCGGGTGCGGAAGTTGCGCGAGCAATACGAACGCCAGTTGCTGCTGATGCTCGGCCGCCCGCGCCGCTTGAGCCCGGGCGCGCTGCAGGCGGCCGGGCATGCCATCGCCATTCTGCTCAACAGCGCCCCCAGTTGGCTGGCCCAGCAGGCGCTGGAGCCAGGCGAACGCGATGAGCTGCTGGAAAACCTGCTGACCGGGGCCATCGAGCGAGTGCTGGCGGCCAAGCCGAGCCTGCAGGTGGCGGTGGCCTGAAGCGGCCCCTCAGCGCAGTTGCAGCGGATCGACCAGGCCGGCGGCGATGGCCATGCCCACCAATTGCGGCAGGTTATCGGCCTGCATGCGCTTCATCACCCGCGACCGGTACAGGTCGATGGTCTTGACGCTGACCCCCAGTTGCTCCGCCACCTCGCGGTTGCTGTACCCCTGCACCAGCGGCAGCAGCACATCGTTCTCCCGTGGGGTGAGGCTTTGCAGGCGCGCCTGGACCGCGCCCAGGCCCGCGTCGGGCTGACGCTCATCGCTGTGGCTCAGGGCCTGTTGCACGCTGTCCAGCAGCAACTGCTCGTTGTAGGGCTTTTCGATAAAGTCATGGGCCCCGGCCTTGAAGGCGCGGACCACGATCGGCACATCGGCATGCCCACTGACGAAAATCACCGGCAGGCGCAACTCGCGGCTGCGCATCTCTTCCTGCACATTCAGCCCGCCCATGCCCGGCATGCGCACGTCCAGCAGCACACAGGCATTGAGCCGGCTGTCACAGGCGTCCAGAAACTCGCGGCCGCTGGTGAACGGCAGCGCCTTGAGGCCCACCGACTCCAGCAGCCAGACGGTGGAGTCGAGCATGCCCTGGTCATCGTCGACCACATACACCACCTGCTGCGCCACATTCGCCATGGCCTTACTCCTGTTGTTGTGAGGTTGCCCCGCTCAGCGCGGGGGCCGGCAAGCGGCAGCACATCTGCAAGCCGACCGCCTGGGGCCGGGCCTGCAACTCGCCGCCGAAGCCTTCGATAATGCTGCGGCTCATGGACAGCCCCAGCCCCAGGCCATTGGCCTTGCTGGTGTAGAACGGGGTGAAGATCTGCTGCAACTGCGCCTCGGAAACGCCCGGACCCTGGTCGCTGACACTGACCTGGACCCCGCCATCAGGCAGCCCCTGGGCGCCGAGGATGATCCGCGACGGCGCATCCGCGTGCACCTCGCGGTTGGCGTCGATGGCGTTGCGCAGCAAGTTGAGCAGCACCTGTTCGAGCAGCACCCGGTCGGCATAAATCGGCGGCAGATTATCCGGCAACTGCTGCTCGATCGTCACCTGGCAGGCACCGGCCTCCCAGGCGCACAGACGCACGGTTTCCCGGGCCACTTCGCTGATGTCCAGCGCCTCCATGCGCCGCCGGCCCTTGCGCAAGAAGGCGCGCAGGCCCTTGATCACTTCGGCGGCGTGGGTGGCGTGGACCACGATCCGCTCCAGGCCCTGGGCCACGCGCTCAGCCGCCTGGGGCTGGCTGCCCAGGGCTTGCAGGTAACGCTGGCTGGCGCTGGCGTAGTTGACCACTGCGGCCAGCGGCTGATTCATCTCATGGGCGATGCCCGAGGCCAGTTCACCCAGGGTCACCAGGCGCGCGGTGTGGGCCAGTTCGTCCTGGTGATGGCGTTGCTCGGCTTCGCGCAATTCGCGCTCGGTCAGGTCGTGGGCCACCAGGGAATAAAAGCGCTCGCCGCTGGCCGAGCGATGGGCCAGCAGCATCAGTGACACCGCCACCGATTGCCCATCGACCACGGGGTGCAGGCGAGTGTCGAGGCTCCAGCGGCCATCGCGCTCGGCGCAGGTCCAGCCTTCACGCTGCAGGCGCGCCAGGGCCTCGGGGGCCAGCAGGCGGTCGAGGTTGGGCATCTCCTGGCGCGCGGTCAGGCCCAGGGTGCGCCGGGCTGCCGGGTTGAGGTAGGTGACGGCGCCGCTGGGCTGGATAAACAGCACCGGGTCGGTATGGGCTTCCACCACCTCGGCCAGGCGGCGCTTGGTCTCCTCGGCCTGGACCCGGGCGGTGATGTCCCGCGACACGCTGACCACCTCCACCACCGCCCCGGTGTAGGTTTCGCGGATGGCCCGGCAGGCGGTCTCGAACCACAGGTAATGGCCGTCGCGATGGCGGATGCGGTAGGTCATGGTGTGATAGCCGTCCTGCTCCAGGGCATCGCGGGTGCGCTGCATCAGCCCGGCCAGGTCCTGGCTGTGGAACAGGCTGCGGGCCAGGCGCCCGCGCAGTTCTTCGGGCCAGTAGCCGAGCAGGGTAAAGGACGCCGGCGAGGCATCGAGGAAGCAGCCGTCGGGGGTGTGCCGGGAAATCAGGTCGGTGGTGTTTTCGGTGATCAGCCGGTACAGACGCCGGGCCCGGGCCGACTCGCGCTCGGCGTGGATCTGCGCCGTGGCCTCACGGCAGCGGGCCAGGACCCGTTGCCGTTGCGGGTCGGGGATAAAGCTCCAGAGCAGGATCCGCTCGCCCCACTGGGCCTCGACGTCTTCGATGGCCCGCTGCTGCTCCAGGCAGGCCCGCACCAGGGCCGGGTGGTTGACCGGCAACAGCGCCGACACCGTGCACGGCGCCGCTGTTTCCAGCCATTGCTCCAGGGCCGGGTTGAGGTCCAGGGGCTGCGCCTGGGCATCCAGCAGCACACTGGGTTGCGGGTCGTGGCCAAGCCAGGGCGTGTCCGTCAGCCGGCCTTCACGTTGCTGGCGCAACCAGCGGTTCAAGGGAGTGGAGCTGGGCATCGTCGATCAACCTGTGAGCCGGAGCAGCGAATTATGATTATAGTACAACTACTATACAACTCAGGTAGTACTTCCATACCAACCGGCAAACAGTATATAAAAGACCCCGGATAAGTCACCGAGCGCCGTTAAAAAAGCCTCGGTCCATAGAGCTAATAATCAGCCACCGGGTACCCGAACCATGTCCATCTACGAGCAAGGCCTTGCGCCGACTGCCGTCAATCACATCGCCCTCTCGCCCCTGAGTTTCATCGAGCGCACCGCCAGCGTTTACCCCGACTACCCGGCGGTGATCCACGGCTCGATCCGCCGCACCTGGGCCGACACTTACCGCCGCTGCCGACGCCTGGCCTCGGCCCTGGCCGGACGCGGCATCGGCAAGAACGACACGGTGGCGGTGATGCTGCCCAATATCCCGGCGATGCTGGAGGCGCACTTCGGCGTGCCGATGATCGGCGCGGTGCTCAATGCCCTCAACGTGCGCCTGGATGCCGAGGCCATCGCCTTTATGCTGGCCCACGGCGAAGCCAAGGTGCTGATCGCCGACCGCGAGTTCCATGATGTGGTGCAGGCGGCCATCGGCATGCTCGACCACCCGCCCCTGGTGATCGACCTCGACGACCCGGAATACGGCGAAGGCCAGGCAGTCAGCGAACTGGACTACGAGGCGTTCCTGGCCGAGGGCGACCCGGATTTTGCCTGGCAATGGCCGGATGACGAGTGGCAGGCGATCTCGCTGAACTACACCTCGGGCACCACCGGCAACCCCAAGGGCGTGGTCTACCACCACCGCGGCGCCTACCTCAATTCCCTGGGCAACCAGATGACCTGGGCCATGGGCAACCACCCGGTGTACCTCTGGACCCTGCCGATGTTCCACTGCAACGGCTGGTGCTACCCCTGGACCGTGACCGCCCTGGCCGGGGTGCATGTGTTCCTGCGCCGGGTCGACCCGCAGAAGATCCTCAACCTGATCCGCGAGCACCAGGTCACTCACCTGTGCGGCGCGCCGATTGTGCTCAATGCCCTGGTCAACATGCCGGACTCGGCCAAGGCCGCCATCGACCACCCGGTGAACGCCATGGTCGCCGGCGCCGCGCCGCCGGCCAAAGTGATAGGCGCCGTGGAAGAAATGGGCATCAAGGTCACTCACGTCTACGGCCTGACCGAGGTCTACGGGCCGGTGACCCTGTGTGCCTGGCACGCGGCCTGGGACGAGTTGCCCCTAGAGCAGCGGGCGCAGATCAAGGCGCGCCAGGGCGTGCGCTACCCGACCCTGGAAGGGGTGATGGTGGCCGACCCGAAAACCCTCGAACCCACGCCCCATGACGGCCAGACCATCGGTGAGATTTTCATGCGCGGCAACACGGTGATGAAGGGCTACCTGAAAAACCCCAGCGCCACCGCCGAAGCCTTCGAGGGCGGCTGGTTCCACACCGGCGACCTGGCGGTGACCCACCCCGACGGTTACGTGGAGATCCGCGACCGGCTCAAGGACATCATCATTTCCGGGGGCGAGAATATTTCCACCATCGAACTCGAAGGCGTGCTCTACCGGCACCCGGCGGTGCTGGAAGCGGCCGTGGTGGCCCGGCCCGATGAAAAATGGGGTGAGACCCCCTGCGCCTTTATCACCCTCAAGGCCGATCACCAGCAGGTGCGCGAAGCCGAGATCATCGCCTTCTGCCGCGAGCATCTGGCAGGGTTCAAGGTCCCGCGCAGCGTGGTCTTCACCCTGCTGCCAAAGACCTCGACCGGCAAGATCCAGAAATTCGTCCTGCGCGACATGGCCAAGGCGCTCTAGCGGCGCCTGCGACGCCAGGCTGATGACACTCGGCCTGGACCCTTTTGAAGCAGGCGGTTGCGGCCGCCTGCCCCGCCTGACACGAGGTTTTGTGCAATGCCCGAATTCAACGCTCCGCTGCGCGACATGCGCTTTGTCCTGCATGAACTGTTCGACGCCCCGGCCCTCTGGGCGCGCTTGCCGGCCCTGGCCGAGACGGTCGACGGCGCCACCGCCGACGCGATCCTCGAAGAAGCAGCCAAGGTCACCGGCAACCTGATCGCCCCGCTCAACCGCAGCGGCGACGAACAGGGCGCCCAATGGCTGGCCGGCCAGGTCTCCACCCCCGAGGGTTTCAAGCAGGCGTACCAGACGTACATCGCCGGCGGCTGGGTGGGTCTGAGCGGCAACCCGGCGTTCGGCGGCATGGGCATGCCGAAGATGCTCGCGGTGCAGTTCGAAGAGATGCTCTACGCCGCCAACTCAAGCTTCGCCCTGTATTCGGCCCTGAGCTCCGGTGCCTGCCTGGCCATCGACGCCCACGCCAGCGAGGAGCTGAAACAGCGCTACCTGCCCGCCCTGTACGAAGGCCGCTGGGCCGGCTCGATGTGCCTGACCGAAGCCCATGCCGGCACTGACCTGGGCATGATTCGCACCCGCGCCGAACCCCAGGCCGATGGCAGCTATCGCCTCAGCGGCAGCAAGATTTTCATCACCGGCGGCGATCAGGACCTGACCGAAAACATCATCCACCTGGTGCTGGCCAAACTGCCGGACGCACCGCCCGGGCCCAAAGGCATTTCGCTGTTTCTGGTGCCCAAGGTCCTGGTGGACGCCAACGGCGCCCTGGGCGCGGCCAACGCAGTGAGCTGCGGCTCCATCGAGCACAAGATGGGGATCAAGGCCTCGGCCACCTGCGTGATGAACTTCGACGGCGCCAGCGGCTGGCTGATCGGCGAGGCCAACAAGGGCCTGGCAGCGATGTTCACCATGATGAATTACGAGCGGCTGTCGATCGGTATCCAGGGCATTGGCTGCGCCGAAGCCTCGTACCAGAACGCCCGCACCTATGCCCGCGACCGCCTGCAAAGCCGCGCCCCGGGCGGGGCCCAGGCCAAGGATAAAAGCGCCGACCCGATCATCGTCCACCCCGATGTGCGACGCATGCTGCTCAGCATGAAGGCCATGACCGAAGGCGGCCGAGCCTTTGCCAGTTATGTCGGGCAACAGCTGGACCTGGCCAAGTTCTCCGACCAGGCGGCCGAGCGCGACAACGCCCAGGCCCTGGTGGCGCTGCTGACGCCGGTGGCCAAGGCGTTTTTCACCGACACCGGCCTCGACAGCTGCATCCACGGCCAGCAAGTGTTCGGCGGCCATGGCTATATCCGCGAGTGGGGCCAGGAACAACTGGTGCGCGACGTGCGCATTGCGCAGATCTACGAAGGCACCAACGGCATCCAGGCCCTCGACTTGCTGGGACGCAAAGTGGTGGGCAATGGCGGTGTGGCGCTGCGCCTGTTCACCAGCGAGATCCGCGCCTATGCCGTCCTGCCGGGCGCCGCCTACGCCGCGCCGTTGCTGGATGCGGTGCAACGCCTGGAAACCCTCAGCGACTGGCTGCAGCAGCAAGCCGCCCTCGACCCGAACGCGATTGGCAGCGCCTGCGTCGAATACCTGCACCTGTTCGGTTATGTGGCCTACGCCTACCTCTGGGCGCGCATGGCGCAGATTGCCGAGCATCGGCGCGCCGAGGACCAGGGGTTCTACAGCGCCAAGCTGGCCACGGCGAGCTTCTACTTCAGCCGCCTGCTACCGCGCATCCTCAGCCTGGAACAGAGCATTCGCGCCGGCAGCAGCCCGCTGTTCGAACTGCCTGCCGAACAGTTCTAGAGCGCCATCCGGCGTCGGGCGCAAGGCCCGGCGCCTGCCCATGCAAATTAGCGCCGGGCACGGCATACTTGCGCCCCCAAACACACCCAAGGAACGACTGTGTTGGCGCAAACCCTGATCGTAACCAGCGCGGCCATTGTGCTGCTGCTCGGCACCCTGCACCTGTTACTCACCTACTTCAGCGCCAAATTCGTGCCCCGCGACGCAGCCCTGACCGCGCATATGCAGTGCGTGTCACCGGCCATCTCGCCGCAAACCACCTTGTGGCGCGCCTGGATCGGCTTCAACGCCAGCCACAGCCTGGGGGCGATGCTGTTTGGCGCCCTCTACGGCTACATGGGCCTGCTGCACCTGCCAATGTTGCTGGACGCGCCGTTGCTGCTAGCCATCGGGCTGCTGTTTCTGGGAGCCATGCTGCTTTTGGCGCAACGCTACTGGTTCAGAGTCCCGCTGGTGGGTATCGGTCTGGCGCTGCTGCTGTTCGCCGTCGGCACCGCGCTGTTGCTGGCCTGAGCCATGGCGTTGCTTTCCTTTATCAACCGAGCAGGTTCTATGCCCCGTCTGTTACCGCCTTCGTGGTTACGCCCGTATTACGCCCTGAGCGGGCTCACCGCCGCGATGATCGTGGCCCATTGCGTCTACTTCTGCTGGGAGCTGCTAACCCCTAGGGACATCGGCGGCACGCTGTTTGGCGGGTCCATAGGGTTTATCTGGATCGCCATGGGCTGGGCCCTGGCCTGCCTGGGCCTGATGCTGCTGGCCCTGCTGCGCCTGCCCGGAGCGCGCCTGGCGTGGTTTGCCGGTGGCCTTGTACAACTGTGCATTTCCCTGGGCTGGCGCCTGAACTTCCCGGATGATTTCGACGGCAACCTGCTATACAGCCCACCGCCGAAAAGTCTTGAACTGGCCATGTGGCTGGCGATCGGCTGGCTGGGCATCGGCTGGTTTTTCTATTGCCGCAAGCCGGCGCCGCGCCAGCGACCGCCCCTGACTCGGCGCAAGGGCCTGTTGCAGATGATCGCCGCCGGGGTGCTGCTGATCTACTTCCTGGGGTTGCCGCTGCTGGTGTTGCAGGTGCGCCTGACTCGCGATGACAAGCCGCTACGGCAGGTCTCGCTGGGGGTGGGGACGCAGGATAAAGCGCAGGGTCAGGCGGGGGGATCAGGTCACTGAGTGGTGCCAAGGGTAGCCGTTCGATTTTTCAGGGCGGCTTCGCGCGCCGACGCGAGCAAGCTCCCTCGCCACAGGGGGGGTGTGGCGAGGGTCAGGTCGATCCAGGCTCCAGGCCAGTGGATTAGTGGATGATCGCTCAGCGCGTGCTCGCCTTGAGTGCCGGTCGTTCCTTGCGCACCGGCAGGCAGGCGGCGTAGGCCAGGGCCTCTTCCCGGGTACCGAAGGAACCCAGACGGTCGCCCTGGGTGCAGACTCGCCAGGGCCCATTGTTCACGCTGAGCACGTCGTAGCCGTTGATATGCATTTTGTTCAGCATCGCAACGCTCATAGTCACCTCCTTATCGCCGCTCCGTCTCGACCGAGACCGAGCACATGGCCTGGACTACCTTACACCCGGCTGGTCGGGCCGTGCCCGCCAGACGTCGGGACGGCGCCGGTGCTGGCGCCTCACTTTTTCTTCAGGTTGGCCAGCGGATCGTAGGCCCGGGAGCGCTGCTCGGACGGGTCATCGTGCTCGTCCAGTGGCGCCTTGGCCGGGCCGATGGGGTCGACTTGCGGGTCGGCCAGGTCCGGGGAGTCAGGGTCGAAACCCAGATCATCCTGACCTGAACCATGCTCGGACGATCGCGGCCCGGTGGGTGTTCTGGCACTCATGTGCACCTCCTGCTCAGGGCCCGGCAAAAGCGCCGGCCTACAGCTAAGAGCCCCCACGGCAACCAAGGTGCGAGGCAACTGACGAATGGCCCACGAGGCTCATGGCGTCTCGGCCAGGCTCTCCAGGACCAGGCCCTCCAGGCGCTGGCGCATACCGGCACTGGCCGCAGGCCCGGCCTGCACCGTGCACTGGTCCAGGGGCACCAGGCGCCCATCGGCCCTGTCTACCATCATCGGTTGCAGCGGGCGTCCGCTGCCGCGCTCGACAATCTGCACGCTCTCGCCCTCGGGGGCGTAATGGCGGTTGCCCCAGGCCACCAGGGCCAGCAGCACCCCAGCGAAATCCTCGCCCTTGGCGGTCGGCACATACTGGTAGCGCAGCGGGCGCTGGCTGTAGGCCTGGCGTTCGAGCAGGCCGTCCTCGACCAATGAGTTGAGGCGCCGGGTCAGCATGTTCGGGGCGATTTCCAGGCTGCGGGAAAACTCCTCGAAGCGCCGCAGCCCCTGCAAAGCGTCGCGCATGATCAGGATGCTCCACCACTCCCCTACCCGCTCCAGACTCAGGGCAATCGGGCATTCGGCGTGGATCAGGGTCTTGCGCTGCATGGGGTCTCCTTGGACGAGCGGGCGGGGTGGGCCAGGACTTTTATCGCTGCGCCATGTTACTTTCATAATGATAGTGACGTCCATAAGACGCTTCCCCCCCAAACGCTGAAGGAGCTGGACCCTCATGAACAAACGCATAGTCGTCACCGGCATGGGCGCGCTGACCCCACTGGGTTGTGGCGTCGAACAGATCTGGCAACGCCTGCTGGCCGGGCAATCGGGGATCCGTCGTCTGCCCGAGGAATTGATCGGCGACTTGGCGATCAGCATCGGTGGCCAGGTCCAGGACCGTGACCAGGACCCCGAGGCCGGGTTTGATCCCGACGCCCTGCTGGCGCTCAAGGAACAGCGCAAGATGGACCGTTTCATCCTGTTCGCCCTGGCCGCCGCCGAAGAAGCCCTGACCCAGGCGGGCTGGCATCCCGAAACCGCCGAGGCCCAGGAACGCACCGCCACCATCATCGCCTCGGGCGTGGGCGGTTTTCCGGCGATTGCCGAAGCCGTGCGCACCACCGACAGCAAGGGGCCGCGGCGCCTGTCGCCGTTCACCATCCCCTCATTCCTGAGCAATATGGCAGCCGGCCACGTGTCGATCCGCCATGGCTTGAAGGGCCCGCTGGGCGCGCCGGTCACCGCCTGCGCGGCCGGGGTCCAGGCGATTGGCGATGCCGCGCGGATGATCCGCGCCGGTGAAGTCGATGTCGCCGTATGCGGTGGCGCGGAAGCCGCGATCCACCGGGTCAGCCTCGCCGGCTTTGCCGCCGCCCGCGCCTTGTCCAGCGATTACAACGACAGCCCGCAGCGCGCCTCGCGGCCCTTTGACCAGGCCCGGGACGGGTTCGTCATGGGCGAAGGCGCCGGCCTGCTGGTGATCGAAGAACTGGAACACGCCCTGGCCCGTGGCGCGACGCCGCTGGCGGAACTGGTGGGCTACGGCACCAGCGCCGACGCCTATCACATGACCGCCGGCCCGGAAGATGGCGACGGCGCACGCCGCTCCATGCTCCAGGCATTGCGCCAGGCCGGGGTACAGGCCGCGCAGATCCAGCACTTGAACGCCCACGCCACCTCGACCCCGGTCGGCGACAAAGGCGAACTGGCGGCAATCCAGGCGGTGTTCGGCCCAGGCAGCGGCCTGGCCATCAGTTCGACCAAATCCGCCACCGGCCACCTGCTGGGCGCCGCTGGCGGCATCGAAGCGATCTTCACCGTGCTCGCACTGCGCGACCAGATCGTGCCCGCCACCCTCAACCTGGAAACCCCCGACAGCGCCGCCGCGGGCCTCGACCTGGTCAGCGGCCAGGCCCGTCCATGGCCCATGGAGTACGCCTTGTCCAACGGCTTCGGCTTTGGCGGGGTCAACGCCAGCGTGCTGTTCAAGCGCTGGGCATAAGTCCTGGCTGAGTTGTCGTCCGCACTTGCGGGCGACGTACCTGGAGCACCGGCACTGCGGCTCCACCCCAAGCAACGCCCGCCCTGTGCGGGCGTTGCGCATTCCGGGTATATCCATAGTGATAAAGGATATTGGTATATACCAGATTGCTCCCTTATAAATCGCCGCAATCAAACACAGTGCACGAGGCCGTCGAAGGCTTCGGGTTGGAGTCGAATGCGATGGTTTCTGTAAGGGTCATGCTGGAATATTTTCACCCCTGGCCGAATTCGGCCGGCCTGTATCTGGCGCGCGAACGTGGTTGGTATCAAGAAGCCGGGCTGGATGTGGAGCTGGTGGTGCATGACCCCTGGCGCGGCGACACCCTGGATCACTTGTTGGCCGGTGCCGTGGACTTCGGGCTGTTCCCCAGCAATCGCCTGCTGGTACGCCGGGCTCTGGGGCAGCCGTTGCAAGGCGTGGCCGCGATCAATCATCAGGGCCTGGAGTCGATCCAGACCCTCACCGACTCGGGAATCCGGCGCCCACGAGACCTTGCAGGTCGGCGTCTGGCGCTCAACCCCACACCGCGCGGCCTGGCCATGGTGCGGCACCTGGTGCGGGTCGACGGCGGCGACCCGGATGCCCTGGTCCTGGTGGACAGCGGCACCCGCGAACTGCGGCCCGAGCAACTGGCCGCCGGCATCGCCGATGCCAGCTTCGGCGGCTACTGGGCCTGGGAGGCCCTGATGGACAGCCCGATCGAGGCTGAACGGCGAGTGGTCTGGCCAGTCGACCAACTGGGCGCACCGGCTTACCACAGCTACCTGCTGGGCGCCCACGAACAGACATTGCAGGCCCGACCGGAGCTGACCCGAGCGTTCCTTGCGGCCAGTGCCCGGGGTTACCTGGCCGCAGCGGCGGACCCGGCCAGCGCCCTGCAGGCCTACGAAAACGTGACGCCTTATTTCCCTCGCGAACTGCTGGCGGCATCGCTGCACAAGATCGCCCCCACCTGGCTGCATGAGGGGGCCTGGGGCCGGCAACGGGATGAACTGCTCGAACCCTACGCCCACTGGCTGCACGCCAACGGGGTGCTGGACGATGCTCAGGCCTGGCGCCAGGCCACCAGCAATGCCTTCCTGCCGGAGCCAGTCTGATGACTGCGCTCAAGGCATTGACCGCCCACGGCCTGAGCCTCGAACCGGTGGCCGCCGACTGGCCAGCATTGCAGGCCGACGACGTCGAGCAGTTGCTGCGCGGCTACCCGCAACTGGGGTCGGTGCAGCGTATCGACTGGCACAGCCCCCGGCCGTTTTCCGCCGCCAGCCTGGTCCAGACCGACGCCGCGACCCTGTTCGTCAAACGCCATCACCAGAGTGTGCGCACCCCGGCCTGGCTCCAGGAAGAACACCGCTTCATGGCGCACCTGGGCCAGCGCGGCATCAACGTCAGCCCGGTGCTGGCGGACGCAAACGGCGCCACGGCCATCGCCCAGGGCCCATGGACGTACGAGGTGCACGCCCTGGCTGAAGGCCAGGACCTGTACCGCGACGCGTTGTCCTGGACGCCGTTTTTCAGCCAGCAACAGGCCTGGGCCGCCGGCCAGGCTCTAGCCCGCCTGCATCGTGCCGCCGAGGATTACCCGGCGCCCGCACGCCAGGCCCGTGTCCTGCTGGCCAACTGCACAGTGCTCGCCGGTGGCGACCTCAGGTCCAGCCTCAACGCAGCCATCGCCCGCGATCCGGCGCTGGCCGATTACCTGGGGCAGCGTGACTGGCACGCGCACTTGCTGCCGCTGCTGCAACCCTGGCACCGCACCTTGCAGCCGCTGCTGGCACGGCAACCGGCACTGTGGACCCACAACGACTGGCACGGCTCCAACCTGTTGTGGAGTTCCAGCGCCAAGGATGCCGCCGTCAGTTGCGTGCTCGACTTCGGCCTGGCTGATCGCACCTTTGCCTTGTTCGACCTGGCCACGGCCATTGAACGCAACGCCATCCCCTGGCTGGAACTCGACCAGGGCGGCAGCGCCCGGGCCGCCCTCGGGGATATCGACGCCCTGCTCGACGGCTACGCCAGCGTCAAGCCGCTGTCCGCCCGGGACCTGCAGACCCTGGCCGCCCTGCTGCCGGTGGTGCATGTGGATTTCGCCCTGTCGGAAATCGCCTATTTCCAGGGCGTGGTGGGCTCCACCGCCAGTGCCGATGTGGCCTACCACGCCTACCTGCTGGGGCACCTGCACTGGTTTGCCGGCGATGCCGGTCAAGGCCTGCTGGAGCACCTGCAACGCCTGGCCAGCCTGGGAGGTCATGGCCGATGAAACCGATCCTGATCAGTCCCACCGAATTGGCCGGGCATCTGGGCCAACCCCAGTGGCGGGTGCTCGACGCCAGCGTCGAATTGCCGTCGCCGCGCTTCGACCAGGACTACCGCGTGGCCAGCGGCCGCGAGGGTTGGCGCCAGGCCCATATTCCGGGCGCACTGCATGCCGACCTGCTGCATGACCTGGCCCTGCCCGAGGCCCCATTCAGTTTTGCCTGGCCCGGCCCGCAGGCATTGGCCAACGGCCTGTCCCGCCTGGGGATCGCCGCGAGCAGCCGCCTGGTGATTTATGACCGTGGCGACGGTTTCTGGGCCGCACGCCTGTGGTGGATGCTGCGCAGCGTGGGCATTCACGCCCAAGTGCTGGACGGCGGCCTCAGCGCCTGGCGCGATGCCGGGCTGCCACTGGAACAGGGTGAATCGACCCCGGTGCCGGTCGAACCCCAGCGCCTGGAACAGGGCCCGGGGTTCTGGATCGAGCGCCAGGGCGTGCAGGCCGTGCTGGCTGGCGAGCGCCCGGGGCTGCTGATCTGCGCCCTGTCGGCGGCGCTGTTTCATGGCACCACGGCCAGCCGTTACGCCCGCCGCGGGCACCTGCCGGGCAGCCTGAACGTGCCGGCGCGCACCGTGTTCGACGCCCAGGGCCGCTACCTGCCACGCAGACAACTGCAGCAGGAACTGGGCAGCGACTTGCTCCAGGCTCCGGGCCCGCTGGTGCTGTATTGCGGCGGTGGTATTTCAGCGGCGGCGCTCGCGCTGGCGTTGACAAGGGTCGGACGCGACGACGTCCTCTTGTATGATGGCTCGCTTCAAGAGTGGGCCGCGGATTCAGACTTGCCAATGACCACCGGAGCAACTCCGGCCTGACGCCCTTAGGGCACTCATCGCTTTTTCCTGTCTTAACAGCACGGCTCCTTCCTGGAGCGCGCCTGGGCTACTGCGCCCGGCACGCGCCTGGCCCGGGATCGCAGTCGTCGAGGAGCTTTACATGGATACGCTTTACCGGACGGCCCGCCAAGGAGTGTCCGCCCCGCGGTTCGCACTGAACCTGCTGACCCTTGGCCTGCTGCTGGCCAACGCGATGCCTGCGGCCCAGGCCAGCGAAACCGAACTGCCGGCGGTGACCGTCACCGGCGAAGACACCTCAGGCTATCAGGCCCACAGCGCGTCGGTCGGCGGCTTTGAAGCCGCGCCCCTGCTTGAAACCCCGGCCTCGATCACGGTGATCAACGACGCCATGATCAAGGATCAGCAGGCCCGCCTGCTCAGCGAAGTGCTGCGCAACGATGCCTCGGTGGGCGACAGCTACGCACCAGTCGGCTACTACGAAAACTTCGTGGTGCGCGGCTTCTCGCTGAACGCCGCCAGCAGCTACAAGATCAATGGCCGCACCATCACCGGCGAACAGAATGTCGCCCTGGAAAACAAGCAGCAGGTGGAACTGCTCAAGGGCCTGGCCGGCCTGCAGAGCGGCATCAGTGAACCCGGTGGGCTGATCAACTACGTGACCAAGCGTCCGACCGACGTGCGCTCGGTGACGGTCTCCACCGACGATCGCGGCAGCGGCTACCTGGCCACCGATGTCGGCGGCTGGTTCGGCAGCCAGCAGCAATTCGGCCTGCGCGCCAACGTGGCCCATGAAGACCTGCATTCCTACGTCGAGCACGCCAATGGCCAGCGCGACTTCGTGTCCCTGGCCTTCGACTGGAACATCAGCCCCGACGCCCTGCTGCAACTGGATGCCGAGTACCAGACCAAGGAACAGCGCTCGGTGCCGGGCTACCAACTGCTTGGCGGCACCCAGCTGCCGCACCACGCCTCGCCGAAAAAACTGCTGGCACACCAGAGCGGCTCCAAGCCGGTCAGCAGCGAGGCGCTGAACCTCAATGGCAACTTCGAGTACCGTTTCAACGAACAGTGGAAAGGCAGCTTCAGCGCGTCGCGCAGCCAGGTGGTGATCGACGACTACAGTTCGTTCGCCTGGGGCGGCTGCACCGTCGGCTGCATCACCCCCGGCGTCGCCAACTACTTCAGCCCGGAAGGCGACTACGACATCTACGACTTCCGCAGCCCCGACGACACCCGGCGCACCGACGAAGCCCAGGCCATGCTCAGCGGCCGCTTCGACACCGCCGGCCTGGGCCATGAACTCAGCGTCGGCACCAGCGCCTTGCGCCGCGTGGTGGATAAACGCGAGCCGATCAACGAGTGGCTCGGCAGCGGCAACATCAACAGCGAACCGGCGGACCTGGAGCGCTACAGCGGCCCGCTCAACAAGTCCCACACCCGCCTCGACAGCCGCCAGTACGGGCTGTTCGTCAATGACCGGATCAGCTTCAACGAGCAATGGCAGACCGTGCTCGGCGGGCGCGAAGTGCGCCTGGACGAACAGGCCTTCAACAAAGATGGCAGCGACGTCCGCCACACCCAGCAATACGTGTTCCTGCCCGAGGCGGCGCTGATCTATAAACCGGCGCCCAACCTGGCGCTCTACACCCGCTACAGCAAGGGCCTGTCCCTGGGCGGCGAAGCGCCGTGGTTTGCCAGCAACTCATTTGAAATCCTGGCGCCCAGCGTGTCGCGGCAGATCGAGGCCGGGGTCAAGTATGACTGACAGCGCATCAGCTTCGCCGCCGCGCTGTTCCAGCTGCGCCAGGCCTACCAGTACTCGCGGCCCAACAATGACGTCGCCAACACTTTCACCTTCGTCCAGCAGGGCCAACAGAAAAACACTGGGCTGGAACTCTCGGCCAATGGCTGGGCCAGCCAGCGCCTGCAGATTTCGGCGAGCGTGGCGGCGATCCGCGCCCGGGTCAGCGACAGTGGCACCGACGCCTATGACGGGCACCAGGCAATCAACGTCCCCAAGCTGCGGGCCAGCCTCTACGGTGACTACGCCCTGCCCTGGTTCGATGGCCTGGCAGTGCTCGGCGGCGTGCAATACAGTGCCCGCAAGTACGCCGACAACCTGGGCCAGGTGCAGACCGGGTCCTACGCCATCTTCAACCTCGGCAGCCGCTACAGCACTCGCATCGACGGCTACGACACGGTGTTTCGCCTGACGGTCGACAACCTGTTCGACAAGCGCTACTGGCGTGATGCCGGCGAATACATGGGCGATGCCTACCTGTTCCAGGGTGCGCCACTGACGGCCCGCCTGAGTGCTTCGATCAACTTCTGATTGCCCCCCTGACGTGTGAGTTAAGGAACCTGCTATGTCCGATCTCGAAATAGCTGCCGTCATCACCAACATCCTTGGCGTCTGGCTGACCGCCCGGCGGATCCGCTGGTGCTGGCCGGTCAACGTGCTTGCGGTGCTGCTGTACGGGTGGATCTTCTATGAGGCCAAGCTCTACTCCGACACCCTGTTGCAGGGCGTGTTCGTGGTGTTGCAGGGCTACGGCTGGTGGCGCTGGAGCCAGGGCGGCCTGGCCGACGGCAAGGTCCGGGTGGCGCGCCTGCCGCTGCGCGAAGGCCTGCTGGGCCTGTTGTGCGGCGCTATCGGCGCACTGTTGCTGGGGGCAGTGATGCACCGCTACACCGACGCTTCGGCGCCCTGGATGGACGCGCTGCTGACTGCCTTCAGCCTGGTGGCCAGCGTTTGGGCGGCGCGCAAATATGTGGTCAGTTGGTGGTTGTGGATCGTCCTCGACTGCCTGTATGTCGGCCTGTTCCTGTTCAAGGACCTGCGCCTGACGGCCGGGTTGTACGCAGGCTTCGTGGTGCTGGCGGTGTACGGCCTGCGTGCCTGGCAACAGGACCTGGCGCGCCAGGAACAACACGCGCGCCCCGTGTGAGCCCGCTCGACGGCTGGCAAGTCGATTGGTTAGTGTAGACAGCCTATTGATGGCGCCGTTTGGCGCCATCGTCCTCTTCGCTTCGCCAACAGGCGCCAGACCGAATGCCCTTCGATCCCATCTCCCCCCACTACCAGCGGATCCGCGAGCAGATCGCCAGCGACATCGCCAATGGCGTACCCGAGGCCGATCAGAAATTCCCTTCCGAGCGCGACATGATCGAACGCTTCGGTTGCACCCGGGTCACCTTGCGCCAGGCCCTGCAGCAACTGGAAGCCGAAGGCCTGGTGTACCGCGAAAACCGCCGGGGCTGGTTCGTCAGCCCGCAGCGCATCCGCTATGACCCGACGCGCATCAGCGGCTTCATGGAATACGTCAGCGCCCAGGGCCGTACCCCGCGCACCGAATGCCTGCAGGCCGAACTGCGCCCGGCCGGCAGTTGGCTGGCACGGCGCATGGGCCTGGCTTCGGCCGACGAGCCCGTGTTCTACCTTCAGCGCCGACGCTGGATCGACCGCCGCCCGGTGCTTCTGGAGTTCAACGCGCTGCTCGCCAGCTGGTGCCCGGGCCTGCTCGACGCCGACTTGAACACCTCCCTCACCCGACTGCTGCGCGAACGCTTCTCGCGGGTGCAATCGCGCTGCGAACTGGACATGCACATCGGCACGGTCAACGAGCAACAAGCCGAACTGCTGCAACTGTCTCCCGGCTCCACCAGCGTCTACCTGGAGCGCCTGAACTTCGGCGAAGCGGATCAGCCGGTGGAGTTCGACCAGGAGTTCTGGCGCCCCGATGCCCTGTCGATCGTGATGCAGACCCGCTACCCGGGCACCGCCTGAAGGCACCTGGTACAGGGGCCCCGGGCGACAACGCGCCCTACCCATTGTGGCGGGTGGCCGTCGCGCGGCTCAGCAGGCTGTCGACCCTGGCACTCGCGGCCTCGACTGAAGCGCAGTGCAACAAGGGGTAACCCCAGAACTTCTGGTAGCTGTCGGCGAAGGCCTCGACCCGGGCCTGGGCCTCGGCGTCCGGGGCAATCACGATACTGGCCTTGATCCAGCGGCGCAGCGCCTGCTTGTTCTGCTTCATCCACAGCGATGCCTGCTTGAGCGAAGCCTGGCTATCCTCTTTCGGTTGCGGCTGCTCGCCCGGCACGTCGGCGGTGACCAGCACAAAGGGCTGCTGGCGTTGCAGCAAGGCGTCGAGCTGGGCGAATGGATCGTCCTGGCCCACGGCTGGGCGGTAGTGCAACCAGACCAGGGGAAATTGGCGGTGATCGATGATCATGGGAGGCTTCCTCGGAAACTGACAAACAAGAATATCTATCATCTGCAAAAGCAAAATTGACCGCATCGTTCAACCTGGACAACTCATTGATCAATCCAGCCATCTTCCATCAGGGGACTGCACCAGTGGCCTGGCCCGCTCCTGACAGAAACTGACACCAAACCCGGTTAGGCTGACGGCGACTTCAGGCTACTCGACGCCTGAAGCAAGCCCCCATGAGAAGGACACTCCGATGACACGCTCCATCACCATCCTCAGCGAGAATTTTGCCGATTGGGAAACCGCCCTGATCAACTCCACGGGCCGCGGTTACTTCGGCTTCCAGACGCGTTTTGCCACCCCTGGCGGCGCGGCGGTGACCTCCTCCGGCGGCATGCGCATCCTTCCTGACCTGGCGATCGAGGCCATCGACCTCGATGAACTCGATCTGTTGATCGTATGTGGCGGCACGGTCTGGCAGTCCGAGCAGGCCCCGGACATCAGCGCCCTGATCAGCACCGCCCATGCTAAAAACCTGATCGTCGCCGGCATCTGCGACGGCACCCGGGTCCTGGCCCAGGCAGGCGTGCTGGATGCGGTGCGCCACACTTCCAACTCGGCAGAAAACCTCTTGGCCCTCAATTATGCGGGAGCCGCCCACTATCAGGATGTGCCCTATGCCGTGGCCGACCAGCGTGTCGTCACCGCCCCGGGCACCGCACCCGTGAGCTTTATGGCGCAGATCCTGCGGGTCGCGGGCATCCACGATGAACGCCTGGACGCCTACCTGGCGATGCACGCGGCAGAGCACAGTCACCCTGGCTGAAAATCAAAAAAAGCGTGCTCTAATGGCGCCCTTTTTTCAGCTAACCGGACCCCGCCCATGGCTGCCCAACGCATTCGCCCACTTGCCCTCTGCGTCTTTCACCACAACGGCAAAATCCTGGTCAACCAGGCGTACGACAAGGTCAAAGAGCAGCATTTCTTCCGCCCGATCGGTGGCGGCATCGAGTTCGGTGAGCTGAGTGCACAGACGGTGGTCAGGGAGGTCCGTGAGGAACTGGGCGTGGCCATCAGCGGCGTTCGGCTGCTCGGCACTCTGGAAAGCCTGTTTATGTACGACGGCACCCAGGGTCATGAAATCGTGCAGATCTACGACGCCGACTTCGACGACTCCAGCCTCTACCAACAGCCTCACCTCAATGGCCATGAAACCGACGGCATGGCCTTTACCGCAAGCTGGCATGACAGCTCAAGCTTCACCCACCAGGCGCCACTGGTGCCCGTGGGGCTGTACGAGCTGCTGAAGAAGGCCGGGCTGCTCGACTGAGCCCGCGCTGCTTCAGATATCCAGGCGCGGGTAGCGGCTACCTGTCTCGGGATTGCGGATCTTGTGCAGGCGATACAGCGCCTGCTCCTTGAGCACCTGGTCCTCGGACTCGGCAAACGCCTTGATCACCGCCACCGCCTCGCTGGTGCCAATCGCCCGTAGCGCCCAGAAGCACTTCTTGTAGTAGGCGCCATAGTCGTCGTATTCCAGGTACTCCAGGAGCGGCTTCAACAACACCGCCTGGCGCAGGAACGGCACGCTGCCAGGGTCGGCGGCCTGCTGCAGCGACCAGATGATTTCTTCATGGTCCTCGTGGTCGGTCATGATGAGGCGTTCGCAGGCCTCCTTCAGTTGCTTGGCGTCCATGGGGCGTAATCCGCAAAGCGGGCGCGAAATTGCGACCGCGGGCAAAAATACAACAGAGTGGGCGTGCGACGCGATCTTCCGGGCCGTGCAACGTCCCGGCCCGCAGGTGAACGTCACAGGTCCATAAAGGTCGAAACCTTTATGAAGACGCTGCTGATACGGGCGAGAGTCAAGATGTCGTGATCAGCGATAAGCGGATTCAGACGCAGCGAAGCACTCTGACAATCGAGTACTTCGCCTGATCGAGCGAGCACCCCAGATGTTCCGGGTGCCGCCCGCTTAACGAAGGAGACACTCAATGGTTACCCACTACAAGGTCGCAGGGCACCTTGCCTGCGGCCACCACGGCACCCACCTGGTCTCAAGCTCCGAACTGACCCGGGTCAAATGCCGTAGCTGCAGAAATACCGAGGCCTACAAACAGGCCCGCAAGGATGAGCGCAACGCCACCCGTCGCGCCGCCCGCAAAGCCAGGGCCACCCACACCGCCAATGATTGGCGCGCCGCATGGCGAGAAAGACTGACCGCCATGAAGGGGCCGCAACGCTTGCCTCGCGGCTTTGCTTCGCAGCCGTTTGTCTAAACATTCGGGGCTGCAGATCCAGCCTATCCACTGCGCAGCAATGACCTGAGCACTGATCCGCCAAAGCCCGCCGAGTGCGGGCTTTGTTGTCCATGCAAACCCTGCAGTTGCCTGTCTGTACGAATTTCCAGTAACGCCCAGAGCCGCGCAAATAGTAGCCTCAACCACCCACACGGCGTCTTGCTCACCTGCATGCCCTTCAGCGCATGCACGCGGCTTTGATCAGGGACGGCCATCAGAAACTAGCGCACGCGCGGAGCTGGAAACGAAGTCGGGTGGGGCACGTTAATTGCAAAAAAATAACCATAACGAGAGCACGAACAACGAGTCGCGCTCCTTTCGCCTGATGTGCAGTTCAGAGGTCGCCCTTGCATGGATCTTTCAAAACTTACCCCGTCCCTGGAGTTTCAGGACCAGCGGCTGAAGTATCTCTTTCTCAGCTATCAACTAGGGTCCATGCGCGCTGCGGCAGACCAACTGGGGATCGCCCCATCGTCGGTCAGCCGGCAAATAAATTTACTGCAGACAGAGCTGAGCATCGATCTGATCGAAGCCGGCACTCACCGCATTCGCCTGACCGAAGCGGGCCTGGTCACCGTGGATTACTACCGTGCACGGGCGAGCCAACATGAGGCGCTGCTCAACCGGCTGGACGATTTGCGCGGCCAGCATTTGGGCAAGACAGTGGTGGCCGTGGGTGAAGGGCTCTTCGGTGCGCAGCTGATCGGCAAACTGCAGAGTTTTTTCAAATCCTACCCGGGCCTGCGCACCGAGATCCTGATTGCCCCGACCCTTGAAGTTCAGCACATGGTGATGGAAGACCAGGCGCAGATCGG
The DNA here is from genome assembly GCF_059862355.1 of Pseudomonas sp. MF09150. NCBI lineage: Bacteria > Pseudomonadati > Pseudomonadota > Gammaproteobacteria > Pseudomonadales > Pseudomonadaceae > Pseudomonas > Pseudomonas sp. MF09150. The sequence goes on from NZ_JCBCUS010000001.1 coordinate 1,355,462, forward strand.
CGTGCTCTTCGCCCCCCATCCCAACCCTGCATTGCGCCGCCAGTTCGGTATCAAGCAGCCGCTGCGGGCCATCGTCCACCCTGATCACCCGCTGGCCCGACAGCCATCCATTACCCTGGAACAACTGGCGAGCACCCAACTGGTATTGCCCAACCACGGCTATCGGGTGCGGGAGTTGGTCACCCTGTCCTGCAAGGGCAGGCCATTTGAAATTGAACCGGCAATCACTGCCAACTCACTGCAGGTGATCATCGACTTCGTCAAAGCCAACATGGCCAGCACCCTGCTGGCCGAGGTGATGATCCTGCCGGAGCTCAAGGCCGGAACCCTGGTGGCCCTTGAGGTGGAGTGCCCGGAAATGAACAGCACCGAGTTGCAGATCATTCGCCGCCAGTCACGCAAACTGCCCCCCGTCACCCAGGAACTGATCCGCCACCTGGCGCGTTCAATCAGCAAATTGAGCAACGCCGGCTGAACCGGAACCACAAAAAAGGCGGAACGTAGAAACCGTTCCGCCTTTTTTGTCAGGGCAAGGTCAGTGAGGCAAATCCGGTTTGCGCCGGATGCTGAACAAGGTGCCCGTGGTGATCAAGCCAAACACAATCAACATCACCGACACCGGCCAGGCCGAGTGGAAGGCCCCGAACAAGGCCGTTGCCGCCAACGGTGCGAGCCCACCGGAAAAAATCGACGCAATCTCGTGCCCCAACGCCATGCCGGAATAGCGCACATGGGCCGGAAACAGTTCCCCCATCAACGCCGGCTGGGTACCGATCATGGCGCCATGGCAGAAGGCCAGGCCGACCAGCAATGCCAGGTAGACGTAGCCGCTGACATGGGTATCGATCAACCAGAAGAACGGGAACGCGAACAGCACCAGGCTGATGGAACCGATGGCATAGACCGTACGCCGGCCAATGATGTCGGACAGCCAACCCCAGAACAGAATGGTGAAGGCCTCGACAATCATGGCGACCATCACCCCGCCCAAGACCACTTGCGTGCTCAAGCCGGTCAGTTTTGCGTAAGCCATCACGAAGGCGAGGAAGATATACGCGCAGCTGTTTTCGGCCATGCGCAGCCCCATGGCCTGGAACACTTCCCTGGGGTGCTTGCGCAGAACCTCCATCGCCGGCGGATGCTTGACCTTCGCCCGTTGCGCCGCAGCATCCTCGAAATCGCGGCTCTCCGGCAGGTTGCGGCGAATGTAGATACCGACCCCGAACACCAGGACACTGGCCAGGAACGGCAGGCGCCAGCCCCAACTCAGGAAATCCTCGGTGGGCAGCATCTGCACCAGGTAGAACGCTGCGGCCGAGAGCACAAACCCACCGGAAACGCCAAGCTGGCTCCAGGCCGCATAGAAACCGACGCGATTGGCCGGCGCGTTTTCGCTGATCATCAACACGCCACCGCCCCACTCGCCCCCCGAAGCGATGCCCTGGGCGATACGCAACAGCACCAGGGTGATGGGCGCCAGATAACCCGCTTGTTCGAATGTCGGCAGCAAGCCCATCAGGAATGTCGAAACCCCCATGATGCTGAGCGTCATGACCAGCGCTTTTTTGCGCCCGTCCCGGTCGCCGATATGACCAAAGATAATCCCGCCCAGGGGGCGGGCAAAAAAGCCCACGGCAAAACCTGCGAACGCGCCCATGGTGCCAAGCACCGGATCAGTCCCGGCAGGAAAGAACAGCGGGCCGAAAATCAACGCCGCCGCCGTGCCGTACAGGAAGAAGTCATACCACTCCAATGCGTTGCCAAACACCGAGGCGATGACAATTCGGCGCATGGTGGAAGAGCTGGGTGTTTGGGTGACGCCTGCTTTGAAATTACTCATATACTTCTCCAAACCGAGCCAGCGGCTCACCAGATCTTCCAGGTGTATGAGGTGACGAGGCGGTACTCGTCATAGTTGTTGCCGTACTTCTGCTTGGTGTTGAAGTTCTTCAGGTCAACGCTCAAGCCCTGGAGCGCACCGCTTTGAACCACATAAGACAGGAAGATGTTGCGTTCACTTTCCTGGTCATGGCTCAACCCTGCACCACGGTCGATGGCGGTGCCCTTGATGTAGCGCGTGAACAGTTTCAGGCCGGGTATCCCCATATTTGCGAAGTCATAGCCATAACGCACCGACCACGATCGCTCGTCCGGCCGGATGAACGGCAGGCCTGCCCAGTTCGGCAGATACGGTTGCGGAACATAGCCGTTGAGCGTCGGGAACACCGTTTCACCCAGCATGCGCTGATAGCTGACGCCAAACAGATGGGCGCCTTTTTGCAGGGTCACCAGGCCGCTGTAGGATCGGTTGTCGACCTTGCCTGCAAGGGCACTGCCATCTTCACTGTTGTTGAAGTAGCCCAAGTCAGTCTTCAGGACGTAGCCGTCCCCCAGGTCCAGCGCATGTTTGAGACCGGCGTAGTGTTGGCGGTAGATATCGTTGAGCACGCCATAAAAATAAGTGCCTTGCAGGGTCGGCGTGAACGAGTAGGTGCCGCCGCCGAAATCCAGCCCCTTGCTGTCCAGATCGTCGGTAGAGCCGTACTTGTAGAGCTGCTCGTGGTTGGAAGACTGCCGGGTGACGCTGGACCAGAAGCGCCCTCCCGTCAGCTCCAGGCGGTCTATTTCCCGAGAGTTGACCACCGCCCCCTGGTAGATGGTATCGAGCTGCCGACTGGGATCGTTGGAAGCGATCGGCAGGTTGGGTTTCTGGTCACCGATTTTCACTTCGGTTTTCGAGTAACGCAGCTTCAGCGTGCCACCGGCGCGGCTGTAGTCATTAGCAGCCTTTTGCTCGTAGGTGCTGTAGGGCAATGAACCATCGTTGCCCGTGGAATCAAGCCGCAACGCGTACTGGGCATTGGCATCGAAACCGATGGCCAGCGGGGTGTCGGTGTATCCGGATTGAAACTGCAGATCAAAGCCCTGGGACCAGTTGCCGACTTTGGAGGTGGGCGCCTCGCTGTTGGTGAAGTTGCGGTTCAGGTACAGGTTCCTGAAGTTCAAGGACAGGTGACTCTCGTCCATCAGGTCGGCGTGGGCCGACCACGGTATTGCTATCCCTATAAGCCCTAAGTAGTGAATTGCATGCACACGCAAAGCTCGCTTTGACATAGTTACATCCATACAGGTTTGCCACGGTTGGGGGCAGAACTTCAGAGACATGGCAGTGAATGACAGCGCCGATCTGAACGCCCGCGGCTGTCATGTTTTTTATTGTTGTTTGAGTGGTGAATCAGATATCCAGAACCAGGCGCCCGGAGCGCGCCCTTGAACAGCACAGCAGCATTTGATCGTTCGCCTCGCGCTCGTCTGCAGTCAGGTAGACGTCACGGTGATCGGGCTCTCCTTCCAGCACGTCACACAGGCAAGTGCCGCAGACGCCCTGCTCGCACGACACGTCAATGGTGATGCCCACTTCGGCCAGGGCCTGCACGATGCTTTGCCCGGCATGCACCTGCAGGGTTTTACCGCTGCGGGCGGTGTGGACTTCGAAGGCCTCACCGGAACCGTCAACCTCAACCTGGAAATACTCGCGATGCACCTGCTCATCGCCGTAGCCAGCCGCCGTGGCCGCGTCGATCACCCAGGTCATGAACCCCGACGGCCCACAGGTGTACACATGGCAGCCTGGAGCCGCAGTGCCGAGCACGGCATTCAGGTCGAGCTTGCCGGCCGGCTCATCATCGAAATGGGTGCTGACCCGCTGGGAAAACGGTGCGCTGGCCAGCTCTTGCAAAAACGCCGCCTGACTGCGCGAGCGACCGCAGTAGTGCAACTCGAAATCAGCGCCCCGGGCGTGCAGTGCATAGGCCATGGCGATCATCGGTGTGATGCCGATTCCGCCTCCTATCAGCAGTGAGCTCTGGGCATCAACCGCCAGCGGAAACAGATTGCGCGGAGCGCTGATGGTCACCACGCTTCCCTCGCGCAACGTGGCATGAACCGCCTCGGAGCCACCGCGCGAGGCCGGATCCTTGAGCACCCCCAATCGATAGAGGCCAGGGTCTGCCGGATCGCTGCACAGCGAATACTGGCGCACCAGGCCATCGGGTAAATGCACATCCACATGGGCCCCGGCCTCGAACGCGGGCAACGGCGTGTCATCCGAGGCACACAGGTCCAGTACCAGCACTTTGCCGCCCTGCTGCCGGGCCTTGTGCACCACAACCTTCAATACACTGTCAGTCATCGATTCACGCCCATGATCAGAGGATGTAACCGATACCGGCGAGGGTATCGTCGGAGTTGATCAGGCGAATCAGCTTGCGCTGAATCTTGAAGGTGCCTGCGTCCCGTTCCAGCTCATAGACGATGTCGGCGCTGTAGTGCTTGAGCGAATCCTTGCGAAACTCCCGCAGGTTCTGCGCACAGCGCACCGTCACCTGTTGCGCGTTTTCCGACAGCACGCGAAAGCGCGACAACGTGCGCACGGTACGCGGCTGCGGGCTGGTGGAAATCGACTCGCCGCTGGTCAGGCGCTGCACCCGCAGCTGGCGCATGTCGGCGTCGTCATAGGCGTAATTGAGGGTGTTTTCGAAGTCCTGCTCCTGGGGGTCGATCGGGATGATGTAAGTGCCCTTCTCCGCCCATAGGTCCAGCCAGGCATCGAATTCGCCATGGTCGAGCATGTCGCCTTCCTGCCAGATGAAAGCGGTGACTTCGTTCAGTAAATTCAGGTTCATCAAGGTTCTCCGCCAGTTACACCGACATCATCTTTTTCCACTGCTGGTAGGCCGCGCGCATTCCGGTCTCAGCACTGACATCACTGACCAGGCCATCCTCGGTCGCCCGTTCGCCGGGCAAACCACGGTTGAGCATGATCCAGAGGTTTTCCCCGGCACTGGCGCCCTTCTGCACCCGCTCCCAGGCTTCGGAATCGTCCGGCGTGCCAAAGCCCATGGGGCCCTGGAAGTGTTCGTGCAGCCGCAGGCGGTAACGGTTGGCCGCAACGGGCCCGCCGTCCATGGTGATCACCGAATGATGGATTTCGGTCTCCAGCACCGAGATCGGCTGCAACACGCGAAAGAACGCCATAGAGCAGGCGACGTTGGGAAACAGGTTGAGGTTGAAGCCAGAACCACCCACGGCGCGAACAATGCGCCGCACCTGGTTCTCTTCCAGGCCTTCATCGCGCAACTCGGCAGCCAGCCCGGCGAAACGCTCCGGGATCGGCTTGTCGAGATCGGCTTCCAGGTCCACCAGGTCGGGAATCATCACCATCACGCTGTGACCATTGCCCAGGTCTTCGACGTAGCCCGGGCCTTCGACGAAATCGAACAGCGCCAGGGTCTGTTCATCCACGGACGACAGGAACGACTTGTGCACCAAGGGGAAGTGGTAGGCGTCAGTGGTGTTTTCCAGCTGAATCTTCCAGTTGCCAGGGAAGCGGAAACGGTGCTCGCCCGGGACCTTGATCGGATAACCGGCGCCCTGCTTCATGAACAGGTCCATCCACTTTTTCGCCGGGCCGAGAAAGTCCACCAGGGGTTCGATGTCGTCCTTGAAGGTGGCGAACAGCATCCCGGCGTACTCCTCCACCCGCAGACTCACCAGGGGCAGTTCGCCTTTATCCAGGCAGTCCCCGTAGCTCTCCGGATGCGGCACACCGCGCAACGACCCATCGAGGGCGTAGCTCCAGCCGTGGTAGGGGCAGACGAAACTGTTGGTCTTGCCCTTCTTGTGCTCGCAGACGGTTGCCCCGCGATGACGGCAACGATTGAGGTGCACGTGCACCTGCTTCTTGCGATCACGCACCACAATCACCGGCTGCTTGCCGATGTAGGTGCTTTTGTAACTGCCCGACTCCGGGATCTCGCTGACATGCGCCACCCAGACCCAGGTGCTGTAGAAAATCTTTTCAAGCTCTGCGTCGAACAGCTTGGCGTCGGTATACAGCGAAGTGTGGACACGGTCCGGCTTGACCAGGTCAGCGGGGTTGATGCCCAGGTTCACGGCGTCGATAAGTTGGGTCACGGTCAGGTCCTATACGTTGATGTCGAGCAGCGTTTTTATGAGTCAGGCGTTCGCGATGGCGCACAACTGCGCATCGCCGCCCTTGCGCCCGATCAGTTGCAGGCTGGTTTTCAAACAGGTTTGTGGACAGGGGATGGGCACACTCAGCGCCGGGTGGCCACTGAGGTTGAACGGGCGTAGAAAACGGGTCAGATCGATTACCGGCGCACCAGCGCGCACATCCGCCAGCAAGGGCGGCAATCGCGGCAGGCTGGGCAGCACCAGGGCGTCGAACTGCGCAAGCAACCCGTCGACCTGTTCACTGAACGCAGCGCGGACAGCCTCGGCGGCGCGCAGCTCGTCGTCATCGGTGGCGGCTGCACGCAGCAGCCGGGCTTCGATGTCTGCACCCAGCAGACCGCGACCGGTGTATTGGCCAAAGGCGGCCCAGGTTTCAGCATTGATCACGCTCAACGCCGCTTCGAACGCCGAGTCCAGCAGGGTCAGGCTGACGACTTCACACTCCCAGCCACGACGGCTGACTTCCTGGTCAATGGCGGCGCGGATGTTGGAGTCACAGGCCACATCCACCAGGCCGATACGGACCCGCTCGGGCGCCCGGGGCATGACAAAAGTGGCGTCCATGGCGAGCATCACGGCGACCAATGTGTCGAGATCGCGGGCCATGGGGCCGACACAGTCCAGGGAACTGAACTGCGGGTACACACCTTCCCGGCTCAAGCGGCCAAAGGTCGGCTTGAGCCCGTACACACCGCAGCAGGCGGCAGGCATGCGAACCGAGCCACCGGTATCAGTCCCCAGCGCTGCATCGACCGCGCCTTGGGCGACAATCACCGCAGAACCGCTGGACGAGCCACCCGCAATGCGCTCGGGAGCCTGAGGATTGATCGGCGTACCCGCCCAATCGTTGATCCCGGTGACGCCAAAGGCCAGCTCGTGCAACACGGTTTTACCGATCACCTGCCAACCCGCGTCCAGCAGCGATTGCACCACGGTAGCATTGCGCTGGGCCGGCGGCGCCGCTTCAAAGGCACGGCTGCCACAGCGGGTTGGCCAGCCGGCCACATCCAGCGAATCCTTTATGGCCACGGTAGGCCCTGGCCCCCGCTTATGAGTTTCAACAACCAGCGGGCTCATGACTGTCCTTCCTGTGCGCGCGCAAGGGAGCAGACATCGAGTCGCTCAGTGGTGAAAGACGCTATGCGCCAGGCGCCCTCCTCCAGGCGAAACCTCAGGTTCAGCGCAGCGACAATGGCTTCCCCCTGCCCCGAGTCATAACGCGAGAGCTGCTGCAGCAACCAACGGCCAGTCACCTCAAGACCGTCAACGGCAATTTGCTCGCCCGCCAGAAAATGCGCATTGAAGCGAAAGTGCGGATTAGGCGGCAGATAACCCGCAAGCATCGCCACAATCGCCTCACGCCCCTCAAGCCGACCGAACTTGCGGGCATAACGCGACCCCACACCCTGCCAATACGCATCACTGCAAAACAACTGACGCAGCGCCGGCAGACGATCTTCCTCACCGGGAACGTCGCACAACGCCATGTAGCGATGCAGCACCCGCCGCACCGCCGACTCAGCCTCAAGCACCCTGACCCGCTCGGCCAGGACCGTAATATCTGCAAGGGATGAATTCATAAGAGAGCACCTGCCAGCGTTTACATTGCGATGACAGGAAATTAGCGATGAGCTGGAGGGGCAACAATCACAGGGCGTGAGTAACTTGTTGCGTTTTATGCAACGAGTTGAGGGTTGGGGGGGCGCTGCTTAGGCGGGAGCGGTTAGAAACGGCGAAGGTCGGCCGTCAGCGGGCAGGCGACGTTGCTGTTTCGGGCGAGCACGGGATTAAACCTGGAGTTGAGGTGAATGGCGCTGACGCTGGATAAGGCACTGGAGTTGGGCTCGAAAGCTCGTTGTTGCTAGTGAGTACCCAAATCTGCTGCCAACTCACAAAAAGGTAGGGCCGAAAAAGTCACGCACATGAAAAAGCCCAACTCGCTAAAGTTGGGCTTTTTCATTGAATAATATGGTCGGGACGGAGTGATTCGAACACTCGACCCCTAGCACCCCATGCTTACACCAGAAAACCTATAACCTATTGTTTTAAAAGAAATAACTTTCGATTCTAGGTTGGCAAAATCTCATCGTTTTTGTTCTTATGCAAACGAAAACTCACGGCCTTCAGGGGAGGTTTTGCGCATACCAGAGAAAACCGAGCTTGCCTTGCTGGAGGTCGCAGACGTGCGGTACCCCAGCGGAGTCATAAGGCCCGAGGTGTATCTGGGCGCAGATATCACCAAGGGCTGCCGACCGCACAATGTGCACCTGACCCATTCACGATGCCTTGCTGCCCTGGACGGCTGGAACGCAGTTCGCTTGCAGCGCCACTGTGGCCTTTTCGGCGCCGACGAATACCTAGGTTTGCGACCGGGTTCAACGCTGGTCACGCCACATAAGGGCCAAGCCTTTGAACTCGCGTTCAAGCATCGTCAGCTATACCAGTGAGCGGGGGGGGGGGGTTACCCGGCATGTGATTCGCTTCAGCAGACAATCCGCTGGCTCTACAGATAGGCCGGCATCAAACAGGAATCCTCGTACAGCTGCGGACGCTCCCTGCCGGCCAAAGTGTTGGCGGCAACAGGGGATGTTGAGACGGTCTAGATCATCCTCGGCCATTCCTGTATTGATCACAGCAAGCCCTATCTAACAATCGACGAAGTGACAATTCGACATCCCTTTGAGGTTGCGCCGGCATAGCGACATCAGTAATGCTTGTTGGATCCAAATCTGCTCAGGATTCGCCCATCCAGGCAAGCGAACGCCCACGCGCCTACGTGTTAGACAAGGAAGTCAAATGTCGATACCACTTACCGAAACAGTCAAACGAACCACGCGCTTAATTCAAGACATGATGGAGTTCTGGAAACAGGCTGAAGGTTGGGCTCCGACCCAGGCTGCAGAACTTCTGAATAAATCAATGCTTGAATGGCAGGGCTCACTGGCAGATCAACTGTCAGTATGGTGCGGCACGTTGAGTGACGGCCAGCTTATTCTCGCCTGGGCAAACCTAGGTGCGTTAGTTGAGGGTCAGATGAAGTTGTATATCTCGGTTTATTACCAGACTTACCTAACAGATGCTGATGCCATCAAAAAGAAAGGGCGTACACTAGATCCTGACGGAGTATCTCTGGAACCGTTGATTCTCTTTTTCAAACGAAGAGTTTGGGCCCCCGAAGAAGAATGGGAGACATGGGTACGGATGGTTCAACAGCGCCGGAACGCGATACACGCTTTCAAGGCCAAAACCATCGGCACCACAGATGAGCTGCATGCTGCGTTGTCCAAGTTTCTAGAGTTCGTGAAGTTTATAAATGGGCGGCTACCATACCCCGATGGACATTATTTCCCTCGGCAATACTAATCTTCTAAGGTAATTAGGTGCAGGGTACGAACACCCAACTAGGAAAAATTATAATGGATGCTCGTGAGGTTGAATATGCAAAAATCAAAGCTTTCTACAACCTGCTGGTGGATAAGCTAGGGGCTAAAGTCTGGGCCAAGAGAAGAGCAGCTTTTGAGGATCGTATCCGAGCTAAAGAGTCGAATATTGATCTTAAGATGCCAATCGAGCCCCAACTTTTCATACCGCCAGAGGACGATATTGACTGGTATATCTTGGTGGCTGAGTTGGCTTATGACAGCCCATACAGCGACTGCGCCTACAGCAGCGATCGGATCTATCCTTACGCTAAGGCCATCGGTGCCTTTTCAGAACAGCTTCGGAAAGTCCCTAATGTGAACGGGGTTTTGAATAAGATGCTGGCTAATAACACGAAGCCTGAGACGCAGATTTTCGAGTTGCTGACGGCCTCCTTCTATCTGAAAAATGGTTATAAGGTTAGCTTCATTCCAGAGAACAGTCTCATTTGGCAGGACGGAAAAACGAAAAAGTCCCCTGATCTGCTTGTCAAAAACGAGGACGTGGAGATCTACGTTGAGTGCAAGCGAGCGGACAAGCAGACTCAATATTCGCAGATTGAAGAAGAGAGCTGGGTCAGTATATGGAGTCAGTTGAGCCAGCATATGCTTAAGGTCGCACCATGGAGCATCGTTGACCTGACCTTCCATAATCAGGTATCTGATGTGACTGCGGACGATGTGATCAAGGTGGTGAATCGCGCTATCGAAATTGGATCTGGCAGGGTTCGGGAGGGAGCGATCAGTGCGCATATTCGTAGGATTGATAGGGAGCACCTCGAATGCCATTACCACAGCAACTCTGTCAGGGCCAACAGTCCTCAGCATGAGTTACTGGTATTCGGTGACATAGATAGCAATGAAAAACGCAGCATTGCGACGATAGCAGCAAGCATCGTTCGGCCAGGTGACTCAAACACCATTCTCAATATTTTTGTTCAAGATGTTGCCAATTGTGTAGCGGCCCAATGGCGGTGTGACCATGCGATCTCGCATGAGCGTCGCTCACGTCATTTCAAGGGGCTTGCCAAAAATGGGATTGCTCAGATTCCCCCTGATAAACCGGGGATCGTCCATATTTGGTACGAGACAGTAGAGGGGGTCGATATCGAGGAGATTCGCCAGTTTAAAAACATCGACAGCCTTTCAACGGTTGACGCTTCCGGCACATTGGTGATGGGTATTCTGATTCATGGTGCGAATTATTACCCGTACGAAAACCGTTACGAATCGGCGGAGACGATGCAGTTCTTCGCCCGCATGCCGCAGTTGATGGATTTCTACTCCAGCTCCTTGATGCTGTCCGCAGACGACACCCAGGAAATTGAGGATGTGACCCATTGGGAGCAGGACAAGGCTTCCAAGTCTACTTGGTAAATCCTGACTTGGCGGGATAAACCATCGGTGACTGAATTGCCAGTGTTTCGAAGAGAAAAGGAGTGACTGCTTTTGGCTGGTTGAATCCACAGCCAGAAGCTGACATTCGCAACGTTGCACCAGCCTGCGTTGCCGTTTCCCCTGAAACGAGCGTTCGAGGGAACAGAGGAGAAGACCTCCATCGACGTTTATGATCTAAAGCAGACTCCTGAGTGATCTGCGTTTTTAATTCAGCACACTCTTGATCGCTTTGCACACGAGCAGATCAAGTGGGGTAAAAAGCAAGAAAATCGCTGATGAGGGCTGGGTCATTCAATCAGTACCTTCGCTGCGACCAATAAGCCCTGTCGTCTGAGCTATCTGCACTAATAGTTGCTGACGATCCGATAGGTTAGCGAAACCAACCTTTTGACTTTGCGACGAATACCCGCAAGTGAAAATTGTTGACGATGGTACACACCGAGATCGATTGCCCCGCAGAAAGATAGACTATTTGGGGGGGCCATCGGTAGCGACTCTATCGTCTTTAGGTTATCTTCGACAGTATATACCTACCTTCTCGCCTGAAGAGGGAGGACTGATTGGTCGCTCCGAGGTTTACTCTGAGCTCACTTGAACCCGGGGATATCTATGGATAGTAGCAACACATTCCGATGGCTTCATATCAGCGATTTTCACGCAGGCATGGATGGTGCCAGCAAAAAATGGGATCAAGTAAGGAAAAAATTCCTTGATGATATTTCAAACTTCATCAAACAAAATGGAACTATAGATCTAGTCATATTTTCAGGTGACCTAACCCAAGCTGGCAAAAAAGAAGAGTTTGATTATTTAAAATCTGAACTAAAAGCAATTTGGGGAAAATTTGCAGAGACTGGTTGCAATCCAGTTCTATTTTGCGTGCCGGGCAACCACGACTTCACTCGCCCTAAAGCAGGAACACCAGTTGCGCTTGCAATCTCCAATTGGGATACGTCTGTAGAAGAGCAGTTTCTTTCGAAAGAAAGTGCGTATGACACCGAACTCAAGAACATTTTCAAGGAATACACCAATTTTACTGGAGAGCTAGCCAAAATAGGCATCAACTTCCAAGTTGATCAATCTGGCGCGCTTCCCGGTGACTCTTCATGCGTAATTACAGTCAGGGGGAAACGTATTGGCTTAGTAGGGCTAAATACTGCTTGGTCTCAATGGAAAGGTGGAGACATGAAACGCCACCTTCATATTAGCGAGCAACAAATTTCTCTTGTGCTACCAACCTCTCTTGACGATTGGACTCAGGATAACGATATTAGCCTTTTGGTAACTCATCATCCTTACGACTGGCTGACGGATGAATCCCAAGTTATTTTCAATAATTACACAAACCCTTTGGGCGCTTTCAGCGGACACTTATTCGGCCACATGCACGAGTCAACTGCAAAGTTTGAAAATTATGGCCACACAACCAACAAAGCCTCACTACAAGCTGCATCGTTATTCGGCCTTGAAAAGTATTCAGAAAAAAACATAGAAAGACGCCACGGCTACTACTATGGTCAGGTTAATTTTGAAACTGAAAAACTTAAATACTGGCCACGAAAAGCTGAGTTGATGACCGGCGCAGGAGGTTGGAAGATAGCTCCAGAAACCAGCTCTCTCCCCGAGGGAAGCTTTGAAACCGGAGAAATCCCCTTCCAAACTACAAAAAAAAAAAATTTAACGCTCACTACACTAGAGCGGAACCACCAAGATGTAGGGAAGCTTGAAATTGAAGAGCTTCCGCTACAGCATCACCTGTTGAAGCTAAATTACCCTATCCCCCCTTTCCAACGTTATATGACGTGGACTTATTATCCGAAATTGCTTGCAAATTCGGTGGCCGCATTAGAGTCCGAAAGGCTGACTTGGCACATATCCCCATGGGATGCTTACGGTGACCAATTTATTTCCGCATTAAGCGAGGCCGTAACCCCGAAGCCATCCAGATACTTTCGTGTGGATTTTTCTCAACTCCAAAACTCAACGTCATTTTTAAGATCTGTTGAGAATATTTGCGGACTTAATTATGCCTCTTTGGTGGCTATATTAAACTCAACTCCTCAGGCAATTCTCATCCTCGATAATGTGAGCCATGAGAAGCTTGAGACAGGCACTAGCCTCCTTGAGGATGCTATATCTTTTGCCCAGGACATCATCCGGTTAACCAGTACAACTAGGTTAATTTTACGCTCTCGATCCATACCGCTCTCTCCGCCCATGCCTTACATCTATCTGGATGTTATGGATGAAGCTGACACAAATCAGTTCGTTCTAACACATCCTCTTAGGGACAACGTTCCTAGTAGTGCAGCAGCCACAGGAGAGATCCACAGACTGGGGGGAGGCTATCCCGGAGCAATTCAGAGAATTTTAAATAAGCTAACTTTCACAAGCATTGGCGAGGTTGTCAGCGAAAGTTCAGAAATGGCAGTTAAAAACGTAGACCTGAGCCTTATAGACTCTAGCTTGGTTTTTAAAATCAAAGAGCTAAAGAACAGCGGGGACCAGGAATTATTCGACCTTCTTGCTGTATTCTGCGTCTTTCCTTACGGCGAGGATATTAAGCAGCTTAGAAATTTGAGACAGGGAAAGCCACTCTACCCAATGCAGTCCGCGAAATTAGTTCAGCGCGGCCTCTTGAATACTATTAAACAGGACTTTTTTGATCGTGAACAAGAAGACCTACCAAAGATCGTAATCTCAAGCGACTCAACAAATGAATACATAAGAGCTACTGATCCTGACCAGTTCTTTGAACTCACAGAGCGAGCTATCGACCTTTATTTTGGAAAAAATTGGCGCTCTGGAAAATATAAACTAGGCCAGAGTTTTAGCCTTGAGATCTTAACAGAATTCGAATACTCCACGCGAAACGCGACTAATCTACTCCGTCGGGTTTTTAAAGACGCTCAACTCTCCAAAACACCTCGAAAAATGCAAGATGCGCTGGGGCTTATAAACTTTTATACAGCAAAACTTGACTTCAAGTGCCGCCATAAAGAAATCTGCGAGTTATTAGCTTTAATTGTTCCGACCTTACAAAGCCTCACTAAATGGAGCGCTGCTCGAGATATTCTTTTTCGATATGCGAACGCGATGCGTATGCTTAAAAACTTCGAAGAGGCGGAGGAGCTTTATAAAGAGCTTCTTGAAACACCCGAGCAATCGACTAGCCAACAGTCTAGGCTGAATCTTAATTTAGCGCTGTTGTATGACGAGCTAGATGATGAGCCCAACACATTAAAACATGCAAAGGCAGTAAAGAAAGACTATGCCAAGAAGTCAACCTATTACCATGCACGCTCGATAATAATTATTCGCTCCAAAACGAGCAATATGCACAGCCGTCTCAAATCGCTAGAAAAAAAATGTCAGCAGGAAAACCATTTGAGAGCTGCCAACAACATTGCTCTACGCGTGGCCAATCGCTTTGAAACAAGCGAAATCGCCATGCAAACTTTTGGCAGAATTACCATGACGGCGATTAGAGAAGACGACCTTTACAACCACGTAAGAGCTTGCACAAGATACGTCGAGCTTTTATTGGCCTCGAACACCCCCATAAATAAACATGTAACTAAGTCCTTAAGTAGGTGTTACGATTACGCCAGAAGCCAGCGGCTCGAAAAGTTATTCAGGTCGGCTCACTCGTCATTATGGCAAATACTTGAAGCCAAGCGGAACGATATATTGCTTGGTCGACTAATGGCATTGAGTTCAAAAACGCTGAGATTGTTACAAGATGAAGCACTCGAACAGGTATATTTACAGAAGCTGGTCAATCGCAGAATTGGGCCGGATAACTGGTTGCTGGAAAGGGACTACTTATACATTCAAGGTAGAATTCAAGACTTCAAATTAAAAACTTCTCATAAATTTTTGGAGAAAATTTGATATTGCTCAGCCTAGAATTAGCCATAGCTTTGACTAGGCTGCTCTCATCAAGAATTTACTTATTCGAACCTTTTCAAACCAGCGTGGCATTTAGATCCTATGTTCCAAGATACTCATTGCATGGGATCACCTAGCAAACCAACTTTGTACGGCTGATAGTCAATGACGGTCTAGTACAGGTGATCACGTAACAGACCGTATTTCGCAGGGGAGCGGCATGGAAGGGATCCAGCAGAATTTCCATCGATAGGATAGCCATGAGCGTCACCTTGAGGTGTCTCAAATGTGGTGGGCTAGAACAGGTGAGACCGATGCGGCTGAACAGAATGTCCCTCTACCTGCGCAACTTTTGTTAGCAAACGCTTGCCATGAGTTGGGTAAGGCCGTTTAACGTCCGCTTCTGGCCGAGGCTGTGTGAAACCGTTTTTGAGCGCGACAGGTACTCAAAACCGGACTGAAAATCGCGTTTCTACGCAAAATCCACATCTGCTGACGTACCGATAAATTTGAGATTTAACGTAGACGCGCGCACTTCAATTTTGGAAAAGCGTTTTTACACACTCTGAGCCGTAAGCTACCTGTTGATTTTCTACGTCATCGACATGAAACCTTCCACAGCTGATCAAGCTTCGTGGTATAGCTTTGGCTCATCATCTCCCGCCGCATTCCCCAGTCCGGATTGGTCGGTACGCTGGCCGATCGAAGTGTTCCCCTGCCCCACCGGCCATTGATCTGATCAAGTACCGCCATCACCTTCGTAGCCTCGGCTGGTTGAGATGTAGCGAAAAGATCGTCGGTATACTCGCCAGGCTGGCACAGGTTCAGCAGCATCACTTCCGCCTTGCTGTAGTTGAAGCCGGGCCTGAACACCCGATCAAGGGCGTCAACCGCGGCCTTGGTCAGCAGCCGAACATCGTCGGTCGGGTATGGCAGATCCACTATCACGCCATTGGCGTACTTGGCCTCCTCCGGATTGAACATGCCGGTACGGATGCTGACGCGAATCTTTTTGCACAGTGAGCTCTGAGCGCGGAGCTTTTCCGAAGCACGCATCATGTAGGTGGCCACGGCCTCTTTGATCGGTGCCAGGTCCTTGAGGCGCTTGCCGAACATCCGGCTGCAGCAAATCTCCTGTTTCGGTGGGTCGGGCTCGTCCAGCTCCAGGCACGGCGTGCCGGCCAGCTCCCGGGCCGTCTTCTCGATTACCACACTGAAGTTCTTGCGCAGCGTCCAAGGGTCGGCCTTGGCCAGGTCCATCGCGGTCTTGATGCCCATGGCGTCCAGGTGCGCTTTCATCCGCCGGCCGACGCCCCATACCTCTGACACATCGGTGTTGCGCAACACCCAGTCGCGTTTGACCTGATCGCAGATATTCACGACTCCACCGGTTTGCGCCTGCAGGCGCTTCGCTGTGTGGTTGGCCAACTTGGCCAGGGTCTTGGTGTGGGCAATACCGACGCCGACCGGGATGCCGGTACAGCGCAGCACCTGGGCCCGGATCCGCCGGCCGAGCCCGTCCAGGCCATCGATCCCAGTAAGGTCGGCGAAGGCCTCATCGATTTAAAGGAAAGATGTCAACCCATGGACATCGGTTTGAATGAATATTTTTCAGGGTTTAGATCAGGTGTCCGATGTCCATAGACCACACGCATTTTTCACAGAAATGGATCACGTGGTGTCCATGGCAAATACGCGAATTTTGTGACGACGAAAGCTAGCGTGACCAAGATGAGCCCGCTCCAATAGTCCAAAGCTCATCCAACCTGGTTGTATAACTGGGGCTCTTAAGCTCTCTCCTCATACCCCATTCAGGTGATACAGGGACGCTGGCAGTCCGCAATGTACCTCGCCCCCACTTGGCATTTATCTCATCCAAAACATTCATCACTCGCCCGCTTGCCTCTGGCTGTGATGGCGCGAATAGGTCGCCGGTGAATTCGTTAGGCTGCCGCAGATCCATCAGCAGTATCTCCGCCTTGCTGAATTTGAATCCCTCCTGGAACAGCTCGTTTAGAGACGCAACCGCAGCCTTTGTGATGACCCGCGTGTCGTCCGTTGGATATGGCAGTTCACAGATAACACCGCGAGCATATTTGGGCTCGTCGGGATTGAACATGCCGGTGCGTATGCTCAACAGCTTGTCCCGGCGAACTGAGTCAGTGATGTCTACGACACCACCGGTTTGGCGTTGCCAACGCTTTGCTGCATGGTTTGCGAGCTTGGCCAGTGTCTTGGTTCCGGCAATACCTACCCCCACAGGAATGCCGGTGTAACGAAGCACCTTCGAGCGTATTTGTCGGCCCAACCGCTCCAATGGCACAGTCATTCCGCTTAGGTCACAAAATGCTTCGTCGATGCTGTAGGCCATCGAATTTACAACCAGACTGTCGATAACAGTCATCACTCGTTGGCTCAAATCACCGTAGAGGGCGTAGTTGCTAGAGAAAGCCACAATCCCGTGCTGCACGAGTTTTTCTCTGATCTGAAAGTAGGGCTCGCCCATCTTGATGAATGGCTTTGCGTCGGCGCTACGAGCAATCACACAACCATCGTTATATCTGAATGACCCTAACAATTAGCAGAGAATAACTTACTGATTTATAAAGAAATTATTCAGCTAACATTTTTTGTGTTTTTTGGCCTGGCGGCGAGTCTTCGGCTGGCGTTTCGCCGTGTTCAGAGCGGTGGCTTGCATCATTTATTATACGTTTCGTGGCCTGATCGGCAGAGAAAGGCCAATAGATGACTGTCGGCCACGACAAAAAACAAAGCGTTTCCACTGCTGTAGCACGTAGTTGGCTTGAGCTTTTCTGCGACGACAAGATGATTGCATCCATCTGCTATCGTCTGCGCCAGCGCAACCGTTCAGAATGACCACTAGCACCGCAGTGGGCACTACCGAGTCAGCCACCAGCCATAGGTGAAGGGGCAACGTTTTAGGAGTACGCCCCGAATTAACGAAGAACGTACTCCACGATCAAAAATCGAGCAAAGACCTACTGTCCAGGCTTGGCCGGTGGCTGCCCCTGCATATAGTTTTGGTGCCACATCATGTGATCCATCATCATCTGTTGCATCCCCGTGTACCTGTCCATCATGTACTGGCGTTGACTCTTTTGCTCCGGGGTCAAGTTCGAGTAGTCCTGCCACCCCATCATGTGGCCGCCCATCATGCCACCGCCCATCATGTGTCCATTGCCCATCATGCCGCCTCCGCAGCAGCCCATCATTCCCGGCCCCCACATACCGTTCATCATGCTCATTCCATTTTGCATGGTATTCCAATGCTCCTGAAGGAGCTTCTGACGCTGCTGGGGATCTTGGGTCTGCTGAATTTTCTCCATCTCCGCCTGCATTTTCTTGAAGGTTTCTTGCGCCTGGGACATCTGCTTATCGAACTCGGCAACATTTGGAGTTTGTTGCTGCGTCTCCGTCACTTGAGATTGCTGAGCTGCTAACGCCCATATGGGGGAAAGCGATGCGGCGAGGAAAAGAACGGCCAATTTGGTATTTTTCATTTCGCGCTGCCTTTGTGGGGGTGAGCCGAACCAAAATCTAATGAGCCAAACGATTACGGTGCTTGGGTTCAACCGCATTCGCCCGAAATTATAGACCTCAGCATGACAATCGCCTGTTAACGCTCAATGATTAGCAGAACTACCCACGTCGACCTTGATTTATGTCATAGCCTGAGGCGGTCTCCGAAGTCCGCTGTTTGCGCCGGAGACCAAAGAGCCCGGATGAGCACTTGGCGATGCCCAACAGCCCCCTCATGGCTGCAAGGGGCAGCATCCACACGGCCATGACCAATTGATAAGCCGTGACCATGCGTTTGCAGCCTGCCGCGACAGACTTCGAAAAGCCAATTTCAGCCGATACTGACTGACAGCTATGGGGCGTTCTCTGCCGGTCAGGGCCACGAAACATACTGGTCAAATTCGATGCAAATGAATGATCAGGTTGAATGACCAGGTCGTGTCCCAGCGAGCCCAGAATGGGGTATGAAGCGCAAGATGCTTAGTCCCAGCTACACAACCCGGCTTGATCAGCTTTGGACGGTCAAATTCCAATAGGGGCTATTTTCCGGGCTTCGGGGTTATAGAGACAACCTTTCCACTGACGACTGCTTTCAACTCAGCCATTTCGAACAGTAGACGCTGGTTAACAGAAGCAATTCGGACAAGCTCCTCTAAAAGCTGATCGTTTTCCGCTCGGAGTGCCCTGTTTTTCTCCTTCTCATTCATCAACGCCTGGTGCTTCGAATCTCGCTGTGCGCGCACTGATTTTCCCATCAGATTGCGAATTTTCTCTGCCACCGCTGGGTAGGTATTATGGTGTTGCCGCTGACTGAAAACTGACCCAGGTGTTCAACTACTTCTGCTCACTTTCCGAGCAGGAGAACACAGGGTGATCAGCATGGAAATGTTGGGGAAAATTCGGAGGATGTACTTTCGCGACAAACTGTCGCTGCACCAGATCGCCAAGCGTACCGGGCTGTCGAGAAACACCATCCGAAAATGGGTCAGAGCACCCGAAGCCAGTCAGCCGGCGTACCAGCGGGGCGCTACCTTCAACAAACTCAGTCCATTTCACGAGACGCTGGAGCAGGCGCTCAAGGCCGATTCGTTTCGGGCAAAGCACAACCGCAGGAGCGCCAAGGCACTTTTCGAGCAGATCAAGGCCGAGGGTTACGACGGCGGCTACAGCCAGCTCACCGCCTTCATCCGCTCGTGGCGCGGTGAGCAAGGCAAATCTTTACGTGCCTTTGTACCGCTGACGTTTGCACTCGGTGAGGCTTTTCAATTTGACTGGAGTGAAGAAGGTCTGCTGATCGGCGGCCTTTTCCGACGCATCCAGGTTTCCCACATGAAGCTGTGCGCCAGTCGCGCGTTCTGGTTGGTTGCATATCCCAGCCAAGGCCACGAGATGCTGTTCGATGCCCATAACATTCATGGGGTGTCGCATTTCGGCTCCACGGTGAAGGTCCGCGAGGCATCAACCGCTCCAATACGCGCTAAGGTACTGCGCCCAATCAGCACGGGATAATTCATCTTGCCCCGATCCTTCAGCGAGAACTCCTCATCATACATACGCGATCCGATACATATTTTCATCATCACAACCGGACGCCGCTCCGCGCCGCCGGCGCCACGCACTTTTACGTTACGAACGACCTTGCGCTCAAAGGATGAGTTGGTCATCTTGCCAGTCATGTTGTCTTTGACTTCCACGTTAAAGCGGACCCACCTCTCGTTGTCCTTTTCAAACCGTTCCAGATCCTTCGCATCCATGGACGAGGTTAACGCTCCGGTATCGAGCTTGATTTTCACCGAGATGTTTTCTGGTTGAATCTGCCCTTCCTCCACCCACCCAAATACCTTCGGGGGTGACTTCGTCTCGGCAAATCCGGGCGCCATCGCCAAAGCAAAAACCCCCGCAATCAACCATCTTGTCGTTCGATACGGCATAAAGGAAACCTCTTTTATGGGCTGAGAGAGTTGTTTCTTGTGCTGTAGGGAGCTTAGGTTGTCTGCTGCTCCGTCAATGACGAGCCCTAAACATCCTCGTAACTGCGGCTGTTCGCCCATTCCAACTCATGCTGCAGCTCCAGGTGGAAGGCCTCATAGAGCAACCAGGCCTTCTGACAGTTCTGCTCCAGAAGTCTCTCTGCCTCAGCGCTGATGCCCGACTGCTCGCGCAGTGCCATCAACTTCAGGTAGACAGCATAAGCCGCATCTCGACTCTGGACGGCATGCCCTTCGGCGATAGTGCGGTTTAAACCCGCCATTAACTGCTCTATCTCAAGCGTGTAATTATCAGTCATACGTCACGAGCCTCTGGTTGGAGGAAAGGCGTGAACAGCAGCCAGCAAATGCCCCTAAATCACGCTTTCAAGGCCAGAATTCGGCGTGCCCCATTTAAGACGATGAGGCCCACAACAGTACCAATCACCAAATCTGGATAGGCAGAACCTGTCCAGGCGACCAGCACGCCGGCAACGATAACGCCAAGGTTCGCCAGCACGTCGTTGGCTGAAAAAATCCAGCTTGCTTTCATGTGTGCACCGCCTTCGCGATGGCCATAGATCATCAAGAGACAGCTGACGTTGGCAACCAGTGCGACTGCGCCAATACCCATCATCAGCATCGACTCAGGTTCGCTGCCGTAGAGAAAGCGTCTCGCCACTTCCACGAGTACACCCAGGGCCAACACGATCTGAAAGAAACCCGCCAGGTGCGCAGCGCGAACCTGCAGCCGTGCACTTCGGCCGACTGCATAGAGAGCCAGGCCATAGACGGCAGCATCAGCAAACATGTCCAGTGAGTCGGCCACCAGGCCAGCCGACTGGGCGATCAAACCTGCGCCCATCTCCATGACAAACATCGCGGCATTGATACCGAGTAGGATTTTGAGCGTGCTTGCCTCCTTGGCAGTAGTCAGCTCTTCATTGGAACTGTTGGCCGAGGCCGCTTCCTGACTGGCCGGTTCAGTCCCCAGTAACGTTGCGCCCAGGCCAAGTGACTCCAGTTTTGTAGTGATCAGATCAACAGGCCCGTCATGGAAAGCGCGTACCTGCCTGCTCGCCAGATCAAAGGACAATGAATGGAGCTCAGGCAAGCCATTTAATGCGAGCCGAATCATCCGTTCTTCTGACGGACAATCCATTTTGGGCACCAAAAAACTGCTAACCCATGTTCCATCATTCGACGACGAAGATGCCGCTTCAGTGGTTGTTGACGCGGGGCCACAACCACAGGATTTATCACAGGCGCTCATGATCCACTTTTCCTATCGGTTTCCACTCTGGCCATTGAAAACCATATAGTAGGTATAGGGTCAAGCGTAGATATACTAGATTTTTATCGAGGAACCACTGATGCGCATCGGTCAACTAGCACAGCTGACAGGAGCGGATATTCAGACCATTCGTTTTTATGAGCGCCAACGTCTGCTTCCACCGCCCAATCGTCAGGCCAATGGCTACCGCGCCTATGAAGCGGAACATGTGGAAAGACTGCTGTTCATCCGTCGCTGCCGGTCGTTCGGTATGTCGTTGGAGGAAATCGCTGTTTTGCAGAGCTTTCAAGCACAGCCGCAGCAACCTTGCGCGGCGGTGAATGCGCTGCTTGATAGTCATATTGTTCAGGTCAGAACCCAAATCACGTCCTTGCAAGTCCTGGAAGAGCAATTGGTGAGATTGCGCCGCTGCTGCGATAACGAACGACAAAGCTTGGACTGCGGAATACTTTCGGGCTTGGTGGAGGGCGGTTCAACACACTCCTGATGCACGCGCCCCTTCGCTTTTGCTCAAAAATTTAGTCCTTGACCATATAGCGACTATAGGGTGTTCACTGCGCAACAACAGAGGAGACGCCATAATGGCTAATTGTTGCGACGACACCCCGAAAAAAAGCTCCTGCGGCGATTCTGCGGAGACAAGCTGCAGTGCAACGGCTTGCGCGGCACCGGCAGCACCGGTAGGCGAACTGAGCAGCTTTCGCATTGAACAAATGGATTGCCCTACTGAAGAAGCGCTGATCCGCGGCAAACTGGAGAAACTGCCCGGGGTGCAGGCGCTGCAGTTCAATCTGCTAAACCGAACTCTCGACGTTCGTCACGAGCCGCTGTCTCCACAGGTGCTTGTGGAGGCCATAGCTTCATTGGGGATGAAGGCTGAGCCATTGACCGCCGCGCAGGGCACTCGTGTGGTAATTGCGCAAATGGACTGTCCCACCGAGGAGCGACTGATCACCGACAAACTGTCCGGTATGCCGGGCATCTCGGCACTGCGGTTCAATCTGCTGCAACGAACACTCACCATCAGCCATGAGCCGGAGGCACTGGCGCCCGCGTTGGACGCGATCCGCGCGCTCGGCTTCACTCCCCAGCTTGCGGCCGAAACCCAATCCTCGACCGAACCGCATCCACCGACCAACGCTTACTGGTGGCGGCTTGGGCTGTCCGGAGCCGCCGCCGCATCCGCGGAGATCTTGCACTTCACCCAGTTGGTGCCCGAATGGGGCGTTGCGGCCATTTCCCTGGCGTCCGTGTTGCTGTGCGGGTTGGCCATCTACAAGAAAGGCTGGATCGCCCTCAAGAACCGCAACCTCAACATCAATGCGCTGATGAGTATTGCCGTTACGGGCGCGATTCTAATTGGGCAATGGCCCGAAGCTGCCATGGTGATGTTCCTGTTTGCGGTCGCGGAATTGATCGAGGCCAAATCCCTCGATCGCGCTCGGAATGCTATCCGCGGCCTGATGGACCTGGCTCCGGACAAGGCGACGGTGCAGCAACCCGATGGCCGTTGGATCGAGCTGGAGGTGGCCACGGTCGGCATCGGAAGTCTGGTCCGGGCTCGCCCAGGTGAGCGTATCGGCCTGGATGGGGAGGTGGTCAAAGGTAATTCAACGATCAACCAGGCACCCATCACCGGCGAGAGCCTGCCTGTGGAAAAGGGGCCAGGCGATACGGTGTTCGCCGGCACCATTAACCAAGCTGGCGAATTGGAGTATCGCGTCACGGCGGAAGCCAGCCATACCACCCTGGCTCGAATCATCCACGCCGTCGAAGAGGCTCAGGGTGCCCGTGCGCCAACCCAGCGCTTCGTTGATCAGTTCGCGCGGATTTACACGCCGACGGTGTTCCTGTTCTCGCTGGCTGTGGCTGTCGTACCGCCCTTGCTGATGAACGGGATGTGGTTCGACTGGATCTATCGTGCCCTGGTATTGTTGGTGGTGGCGTGCCCCTGCGCCCTGGTGATTTCCACCCCTGTCACCATCGTCAGCGGCCTGGCGGCCGCCGCTCGCAAAGGCATTCTGATCAAGGGCGGGGTGTACCTGGAAAGCGGCCGCAAGATCACGCACCTGGCTTTGGACAAAACCGGCACCCTCACCCATGGCAAGCCGGTTCAAACCGACTTCCTACCCATTGGCACAGACCTGCCAGCGGAATACCTCTCGGCGGCGGCGAGTCTGGCCAGTCGCTCTGACCACCCAGTGTCGCAAGCCATTGCCAACCAGGCTGCTGAGCGCTCAATACCGTTGCTGGCCGTAGAGAGTTTTGAAGCTATTGTTGGGCGCGGCGTCCGCGGTGTTATTGACGCTCATCAGTACCATCTGGGCAATCATCGATTGCTAGAGGAGCTCGGTCTTTGTTCGACTGGATTCGAAGCGTTATTCGAACGATTCGAGCGTCAGGGCAAAACGGTTGTCATCCTCTCCAACAAAACTCAGGTGCTGGCCCTGTTCGCCGTGGCCGATACGGTGAAGGACAGCAGCCAGGCTGCCATTGGCGAACTCCACGCACTGGGCGTGAAAACGCTGATGCTGACGGGCGACAATCCGTACACCGCCGAAGCGATCGCCGCGCAGGTGGGCATCGACGAAGCCAAAGGTAACCTGTTACCGACCGACAAGCTCAGCGCCATTGTAGACCTGATCAACAACGGAGCTACCGTGGGCATGGTCGGGGATGGCATCAACGATGCCCCCGCACTGGCTCGTGCCGATGTCGGTTTTGCCATGGGCGCGGCGGGTACCGATACCGCGATCGAGACTGCAGATGTGGCGATCATGGACGATGACCTGCGCAAGATCCCGGCCTTCATCCGCCTCTCCCGGCAAACCGCTGCGGTGCTTATGCAGAACATCGGACTGGCTCTGGGGATTAAGGCGATCTTTCTGGTAGTCACGCTGGCCGGTCACGCCACGATGTGGATGGCGGTATTCGCCGACATGGGGGTAAGTCTGTTGGTAGTCCTGAATGGATTGCGCCTGCTGCGCAAGTGAGGGCGAGATGAACAGCGAACTACGTACTGCCATCGGCATGGCCTTCCAGCAAGCCGAGCAGGCACTTGCGGCCAAGGAGCCTTGGCGCGCATATCCCTGGTTGGAGCGCGCCCACATTCTCAGTCAGCGCCTGCCAGTGCTGCACGTATGCAGCCATTGGTTGATGCTCCGGGCTGGCTGGCAACAGCGCGACTACCGGGAAATGCTTGGCCAAACCACACGGATAATGGCCGCCTTGCTGTTCAGCAAACTCTGGGTACCAATCGGCAACACCGGACGGGCCAGGATCAGTGCATTCCGCTCGATGCCAGTACCAAAGGATCTGCAACGACTACTGCAAGGTAAGCACCAGTGAAGGCACATCAGGAAGCAACGCACTACGTCACACCTTGGTTTTGGTGGGGACTGGCGACTGCAGTTGCCACCCTCGATCAAGGGTTCAAATCCATCGTTGAGCGTCTATTCGCGCTGGGTTCAACGCTTCCCTTGAGTTCATTTTTCAATCTCGTGCATGCCCGGAATACCGGCGCAGCCTTCAGCTTCTTGGCTGAAGCGGGCGGTTGGCAGCGTTATTTTTTCATCGCCATCGCTTTGGCCGTGTCCGTGGTGCTCGCCCTGCTGCTTCGTCGTGCGCGCCCCCCGAGCGAAGCCTTGGGTTATAGCCTGATCTTGGGCGGCGCTATCGGTAACCTCATCGATCGGTCGTTCCGCGGCTATGTTGTCGACTACTTGGACTTCTACTACCAGACATGGAGTTGGCCGGCGTTCAACCTAGCGGATATCGCCATCGTCGGTGGTGTTCTACTGTTGTTCCTGAGCAGCCTGTCGCAACCGAGTCCACAAGCAGGTCGGACGGGATGAAGGTGCCCGCAGCGGTCGACTCGCCTCGCTGGTCCGGTCGTGCGTGGATTGCCCCTGGCATGGCTATCTTCATCGGCCGCGCCGGGCATCAAGACCGGCACCATCATCAGGCACACCAGATTGCACTGGGAGTGAATGCGCTCGTCTCCGTAGAGTCCCCCCAGGGTTGCCACACCGGGGCCGCGGTTCGCATTCCTGCGGGTGTTCGCCATCGGCTCAGCGGCGACATCGTCATGTCGATCTACCTAGATGTATTGTCGGATGAAGCCCGGGCTCTGCCCGAGGGCAGAACCCTGGCGCCGCTCGAAATTGCTACGGCCGACGTGACGAGGCTGATCGATGCCTTAGACGAGACGACCCTCGATGTCCGAAGGGCAGTTCGGAGGGCGTTGGGAGTAATCGACCTGCCGACAACCGACCCGCGCCTGGCTGCGGTCAGCGCAGCCGTGCACAGCGGCAGCGTGCGGCGTGACCAACTCGCCGCCTTGGTGCACCTGTCTCCGACGCGTTTTTCCCATTGGTTCGTGGAGCAGACCGGCCTGCCGATGCGTAGCTATGCAAAATGGCTGCGCCTCACCCATGCAGTTCAGCTATTGGCCAGTGGGCTATCGATGACCGAAGCGGCACACGCGGTAGGCTTCTCCGATTCCGCCCATTTTTCACGAACCTTTCGTGCGCTGCTGGGCATAGATCCATCCTCAGCGCTTGCCGAGGTTCGCCTGCAGGAAGGCTAGCTCTTTCGTTCAAGCTGCCAGCGCGTACCCACACATATCGTAAAGGCTCACAACTCAGGAGCCCGATAATGTCCAGCATTTCTCGTTTCGCCATTCGAAGGTTGAGCTATCCCTTAGTATTTGGCGGCTGTGCGGCCTTCATGGTGTGGGCGTTATACGCTGGAATGCCCTATTGGCCGACATCCCCCCTTGTCGCTGCGGTCGGGCTGCTGGCCATCGCGGCATTGGAGCATCTTCTGCCGTTTCGGCAGGAGTGGCTGGAAGATCACCAGGACACCCAGACGGACTTGCTGCACTTGCTAGTAAACCTTTCCGTCATTCAGTTCACGGCAGAAATCGTGGCCAAACTGGGGGATGCGGTACCTGCCTCGATGCGTCTATTTCCCAGTGAGAGCCCATTATGGCTGCAGCTGTTGCTAGTTGTGGTGGTGCTCGACCTGAGTCTGTACAGCATCCACCGAATCAGCCACCAGGTGCCCTGGCTGTGGCGTTTCCACATGGTTCACCACAGTGCCGAACGGCTGTACTGGATGAACGGTGAGCGGCGCCACCCCCTCCACGCTGCGCTCATGGCAGGCCCTGGGCTGGTAGTGCTGCTCGCTTCAGGGGCACCCTCGGCGGTGGTCGCGACCTGGTTTGGCATTTTGAGCGTGCACCTGGCCTTCCAGCACTCGAACCTGGATTACCGGGTGGGCTGGTTACGACATGTGTTTGGGGTCGCCGAAATCCATCGTTGGCACCACAAGCGTGACTTCGAAGATGCCCAAGTGAACTTTGGTGAGTTTCTGATGGTATGGGATCGGTTGTTCGGCACGTTCTACGACAGCGCAGGGAAGCTGGGCGAGGCAGAGGTTGGACTGCATGAACAGGGATTCCCGCAGGGCTATTTGGAGCAGCTTGTTGTGCCCTTTGGAAAAGCAACCTTGCCCCAAATAAACCGCGATGATACGTGACATATAATGGCATGACCGTGTGCCTACACCATCACTCGACGGACGAGCTGGTGTTGTTTAGGTTGACGGCCTTTTTTTGATACCCGAGGGGAGCGCTATGGATAGGGACGCACTTGAACAGAACCAAATACCGATCTATTTCGTCGCGGTCATTGCCGCAGCAATCGGTGGGTTCATGGCGCCTGTGGCTGCTCAGGGGTTGAACGCTTTGGTAACGCCAACCATCGCCGTGCTGATGTACGCGATGTTCTTACAGATTCCCTTTCTTAATCTGCGTGAAGGACTGAGCAATAGACGCTTCATGTCAGCCCTGCTGATCGCCAACTTTGTACTGATTCCGCTGTTGGTATGGGGGCTCACTCGGGGACTCACGGATCATCCGGCGATCCTTGTTGGTGCTCTCCTGGTACTGCTGACACCCTGCATCGACTACGTGGTGGTCTTTACTCATATTGGCAAGGGCGACTCTCGTGGAATCCTTGCAGCCACACCAATCCTGCTGCTGCTTCAGCTGGTTCTGCTACCCGTGTACTTGGCCTTCATGTTGGGTGGACAGTCCGAAGTCATGATCTCGGTTGGCCCCTTTGTTGAAGCCTTTCTCGTGCTGATTGTCGCGCCGTTGTTATTGGCGGTGGTAACAGCGGCGCTAGCCAAAAGTCGAAAATCGTCAGTGGTTGGAATGCCGCCTGGGCTTGGCTACCTGTCCCAGCAATGGCTGCGGTTCTGGTCGCGGTGGTCGGCTCTCAAATCTCCTCGGTCGTTCGCGACATCGACAAACTTGCTCCGGTCATCCCCGTATACATCGGCTTCATGCTATTGGCTCCGTTGGTTGGCGCTTTGGCTTCGAGAGCTTTCAAGCTGCCGTCCACGACTGCCAGAGCAGTGACATTCAGCTCGTCAACACGCAACTCTTTGGTCGTTCTCCCACTGGCCCTGGCATTGCCTGAAGAGATTCGAGGCCTTGCGGCGGCGGCGGTGATCACCCAGACGCTAGTCGAGTTGGTGGGTGAGCTGATCTACATCCGCGCAGTACCGGCACTAATTTGGCGAAAAAGTTCGCAGACTGCGTCAATAACGCGATAGAAATCGAAACGTCGCGACATGGTTTTGATCAAGCTTGAATGACTGCTACTGGCCGATTCTGTTGAAAAAGTCGGTCTTTCCCGACCGCCCACGTAGTGACTGCTGAAAATACCTTTTTTGCGTGCAGCTACGCGAAATCTGAGCCTGGAATCCTCTGCTCAAATTAAAGATATCAATCTCAAGCGCGTACTTTTCTGCGGAGGAAACCATGGCCGACTTTTTCAACAGAATCGGCCGATAGCTGCCTGTTTCCATCGGCGGATCGCAGCCAGTAGGCAGGAAGCATCTAGCCCGGAGCTGCCGGCTGAGATGCATCAATCTAGCAGAGCGCTCAGCTCCTTCCGGCTCGCCGCATCAAGGTTGAGCAGCAGAGTGGTCGGAATAGGCCAGTCCCTACACCCAGGCGACTAGCTGCATACGCGCTGTTATCTCAAAGCTTTCTCGGCCCGCGCGGATCCAACGAAATTATATTTGACGCAGGCAACTGCCGCTCAAGCTCAGCGATACGGTCATACAGCTCAATGATTTTCGCATCCGCTTCGCTCAATAAACTAGCGAGTTGGTCGCGCTGCCGGGCAACTTGCTCAATCCGATCACGCAGGGCGCGGCTTTTCTGGCGGGCGAGAATATTTACCTTGTTCAACGAAGGAGGTCGCTCCTCCGCATGTTGATCCACGTAGGTTTTTATCTCTGCGACGAGACTCGGGAAACGAGATTTCTTAAGCGCCGACGGATCGCTCCCGGCCTCTTTGGCCACGTTGTTCTGAGTGACCGGTGTCCCCTTCGGTAGAAGCTGTGGCCTATTGAGTTTCAGGCGCTCAAAAGCATCACGATATTGATCAGCAGCGCTGCGGCGAGTGGGGAGTTCAACGTCCATTTGCGCTCCCTACGACACGACGGAAGCTCTCTACGCTTCGCTGTTGAGCCATCAACGATTCCATTAGCGGACTTCCATCCTGAACAGTAGCAAGCCGCTCTTTGAGTACATGTTCAAGATCATCTACCGCACCCAATCGTTCTGAGTCATACAGCACATCAGGGCAAGGTTTTGCATCCTCTGAATCACCGCCCCCGCAATGGGCAATGTTGTCAATTCCGCCGTACGGACAAGGCTCGCGACTCGAACAAACGCCAAGAATGATCGGGCGACAGGCGACTGCGCCTTTCTTTGCCAAACCAATCATCTTCTTCGCATCCTCTGGCGAAATCAGCCGAACGATCTCAGCCTTTCGTTTGTCTCCATGGGGACTGACAAAACGCTCACTCGTAAGCTGCTGTAACTCTCTTCCAAGCGTCTCGTACATTGTGCGAACGTACAGGGTGTGAGCCTTCTCCTCTAGACGCAGCCGAGAGTGATTTTGTCCGTAGTAAAGGCTCATCGCTCGAGTGACGTGCTTGAGCTGGTACTGAAGCGAAGCATCACTTACGAGCCCGGAAGCTTGCATGTTTACTGCCCCAGTTCTACGCAACTGATGCCACGCCAACGGCCATACAGCGCCCACTTGATACTCCTCCGGCAGTGTAGGGGTAGCTAGCCGGGCCAATTTCAAATCCTCAGTCGTGATACGCAAACGTTCTAAGTCAAAGAGCTTCCCGTGCCCCAAAAGGTCGGAATATGGCTGAATGCTCGGTCTCAGTGAGTGATTACCTTTATTGCGCAATGAACTCCAGGGCTCGTAAGAAAAATCGGTCAAGTAACGCCCGGCGAGAACTCTCGCGGCTTCGTGAGGCGCGTATAGTGAGCGAAATAGAGAAATAACCTCCATCGCCTTCACGGCGACTGCCACAGATGGGGATGTGACCCAAACGGCGTCGCTATCAGAGAGCGTTTTTGTCGTCTGCCCACGTAACAAAAAAATGTCGCCGAAGCTCTTGTCGTGCTCGATGTCAAGGCACCCGGCTCGAAGATTCCATGCTTCCTCGACCCGCATGAGACTGAAGTTAAGGATGTAAGCTAATCCCGCGCCGTTGACCAGTTTCAGATAGCTAGTCAGCGCTCTTACTTGTAAGTCGCCACTGCGACCCACCCAACGTTCAAGCAGCTCAAAGATGCCGAAGCGTTTCGCGGTATCTGCAAACGCGCCGAGAAAACGAAGCCCCGTTTTAGCGCCTGATAACTGCATATTATGGCCGCAAAAAGGCGGTGCGTTTACGCACGCCGTTCTCTCTGAAACCCTCTGGTTATGTTCGTAAGCCGCGAAGCAGAACCGGTAACAAGCTTCAACCTGTTCTCGATGGGATAGGAAGTCATCAAGGCACTCTCGCAGCCTAGTAACTTGATAGCGCCAAATACGTGGAGGAATGTAAGGTGTTTGAGCTGTATGATGAGTTGGAAAAAGCGCAGCCAGACGGGTTAGGGAGCCTGAATCCAGCAACGTAAACCCTACGGCATCCCTGGACGCGTAAAGCTCATGCATTAACGACAGAAACTCGGTTTTTCTTGAGGTATGAAGAAAGGCAGGGATCCGTTCGCATACACGTGGAAAGTGGCTTAATTCGCTGGCAAGTATTCCTGCCTCTTCGCAAAGAACAAAGAGCCGCCGCATCTGATCGAAACGCGTTTTAAGGGATCTGTAGCCACGAGCGCCGTACGGCCCGTATAGCCACCAGCCAGTGATGATTCGAAGTAAATTTGCGTTCTTTGAGCTAATTGGCGCCGCTGATTTTTTAACTGGCCCATCACCAAAATTCAGGGTCAGTGCCTTCTTGGCCCATGGATCAAGCCTCCAAATTGGATCACCCCAGCGGCTTACTACGTTGCCCTGCGCATCAATTATGACGGGCCAATCAGGTGGCGGAGGCCAGCTCTCTGGACGGTAATTCGATGCCCCAGGAACGGCGAGAGGCGACTCGATAGAAAGCCCTAACGTCGTGAGCATATTCATAGGGAAGCCCCCGCTGTAACTTCCGCAAGCCGAATAAATCCGTCCCAAGCTGGGTGATAGTCCTCCTCAGCTATGCGTGCGAATGCCTCTTCCACCCAAAGCCGACGTACCTCGCTACTCTCTTGAAAGAACCGTAACTTCGCACTCAGACGCTCGACCGCAAGCATCGCTGGATGGTCAGCCTCGTCAGATCTATCCGTGCAAGCTGGGCGATATCTAACTAGCTCCAAGCTCTTGAGCACTCGCAAACTACTCAGAGACCAGACGTGATCCTCGCTTTCAATATCCCGATGATTGACGCAG
Source organism: Pseudomonas sp. MF09150 (assembly GCF_059862355.1). NCBI lineage: Bacteria > Pseudomonadati > Pseudomonadota > Gammaproteobacteria > Pseudomonadales > Pseudomonadaceae > Pseudomonas > Pseudomonas sp. MF09150. The sequence goes on from NZ_JCBCUS010000001.1 coordinate 1,386,819, forward strand.
AAAAGGCAACCCGCAGCGTTGATACAATCGGGATCAGGAGCATTAGTCGGAGCATCCACGACCGATTCTGGTATCGGCGCCACACAAGTACCTGGAGCAGGTGAGCAAACGACGGGATCTGCTTGCCGGTGAAATCGAGTGATTTCAATCATCGCAATTTGCGGATTGGGCTCGGCGTACACACGAATCAAAGTTTCAGCGGTATGCTGTGCGATTTCCGCCACCAGTTCGGGGCGTTGCGACTCACGTAACAGCCAATTAATACGCGCCCCCCGGAGCTTACGAGGTCGAACGAATCGAACACTGGAATCGGTGCAGACGCGCGCAATAGCCGTGAACTGAGGAGCTTCTAAAACGAGACGTCCCCCAGGGCGGACGAGAGGGAAAAGAAGTCCCTCTAGATCGTCTGGAAACCACGTGTTACGCCACTCAATGTAGCGTTCGAACCACTGCTTGTAGCTTGAGAAAACGTCAAACAGCACTTCACCCTGACGGCGTTTTTTGTAAGACCTCACTTGGTAACCATCAAAATGACTCGTGTAATGGTATTGGTCGATCCGAAGCTGATGCGCCTGCGACAAATTCATGCCGGTTTGTGCGATGAACATGAGCAGCTCGGCTTCGATTCGCAGATTCACCGCCGGGTATCGAGTCTCGATTGAAACGTCAGCGTTCCGAAGTTCGCGGTTTCTAAGAATGGCCGCAATCTGGAATTTGGTTTGAGGTCGAATCCGTCGCGACGCTTCCTTCTCTGTATCGCGCAGGCCGCACCAGATAGGTAGCGTCGAACCCGACCGCAACTCCACGTGGATGGGAAATGGCCCCGTCACAGCTTCATAGGTAAGGGACGTACAGACGTCGGCAATGAACTGCCCGAATGAAAAGCTCTCTTCTAAACTTTGCTTATCAGCGCCCCCATTACTGGCCTTTCCGTTGCCTCTAGGCTTGCGGATTCGGGTGCTGTACAGAAGCGTCGAGCTTCGGCCTAGAACTCGGTCGAGCATCGTCGCGGTTAAACTTGCCGCGTCGTATAACGATCCGGCAGTTAGATATCCTTCCACGCGATGACGCTGTAGAAGATGTTCAGCCCACCCCAGGTATTCCTCCGCGACCGTATCAATGCTCAACGGACGCTCGCACTGATCCACCCACTGAAAAAACTTCCTCAACGCGCCAATCTTGTTATTTGCCGAAAAGCGGCTCCCCCCGCCGACAAGGTCGTCGGTCAAACAGTCATGGAGCCCCTTCACAAGCTCTACTCGCTCCAGCAAAGGATCACCTAAAGCACCTGATGTGATTTTACTGCGTACAGTCTTCACCTTTGCCTCAGCACCACCGCTGTATAAAAGTGGTGCCAGATCCCAGGGCGTCTCATTTTTCGCGTACTCAAGCACTGGAAACGTTAGGTCTGAAAACGTTAGGTTATTCATTGCTTGCTCCCTGCATCGAAGCAATACCTGTAAACGCAGCCATGAAGCTGTTCGCAATGGCCTGCTTAGCGGGTGCGGCCTGCACAAATTTGATGTATTTGAAGGTGGTAGCCTCCGAATTTGGCCCGTGAAGCAATGCGTTGCTGACCGTCGCAATCACTATCGCCACATCAGTGCAATTTGCTAAAGCGAGCCTAGCTAGCTCAGTTCCAAAGGTGCATCGCGATTGGTGAAAGCGAAATTTCCTGAGCGCTTTGATGCCCGACGCGATACCTAATTTTCTAAGCGATGACATTTCAACGTTTATGGCCGAAGACTGATCACTGTCGCGACGTCCGAAAGGGTTTCCGAATCGTGTCAAGAACACTAAGTCTTGATGCTCGCCAGCAGCAGATGCCTCGCGAGTCAACCTGCGAAGACTCTTGGTGTACTCCAGGACTTCTGAACACAAAGCTTCGGGAATCCATACCTGGCCAGTTACTCCAAATTTGGTATGCACGGGTGGGGACGCACCTGGCCCTACGGATATCAGAAATAGACCTTTAGCAGACGGATCGTGTAAGGCACGCTCCAACGTATCAATACGAAGGTCACAGATCGTTCCCAGTCGCATACCCGTAAAGAAACCTAGAGCCAACATCAGATAAAGCTCGGGTGAGGCGTTCTGTTTTGCGAAATCAAGAATGGCGTCTCGATCAGCCGCAGACACAGGAAGTAGCCCACCTTCCAATGTGACCCCAATGCGTTTTCGGTTTGGAATACCCAGATCGGTGGTGGTGCCAGCTAGCGTTCGCTCGAAGCCAACCTGGTCAAAGTATTTGATGAAATAGCGCTTGTCTTTCCACAGCGGCAATATCGGGTTTAGAAGGCCACGCCTCCTAACCCATCTGTAGAAACTGATGCAGTTACGCATGTACTCGGAAGCCGTGGCAGGACTGATATGACCAGCATCACGAGCCTTGATAAGCGCCCCACGGTACTGAACAAGACATCGATCAGCCTTTCGAGACGGAAACTCAAACCACTGAAGCCCGCGACTCTCCAAAAACTTCGCGTAGTTCAACAGCCCGTTCAGGTTGCTAGAAACGGTCTTAAGGAGTGCCTCACCATTGGTGACTCTCTCCATAGCCCAGAGATTGGCTTCTCTCCAGGGCAAGCCGTCTTCCCAGAATATTTGTGGTAGTCCTTCGATCACTACACGAGAGCTATTCAGCGAGTAGGTAATCAGGCGGTCTTTGACAGAAAGGTCATGCGGACTGAAGTGAATGTGTTCGACGGTAGGCAAGTGAAATCTCTGTAAGAACAAGCGTCAATGTCCATGGGGATACCATCTAACTTTGGGCGTCCACAGTATGCAACTTATTCTTATCGATGCTGTAGACCTCGACCGCCGGCACCATCGACTCAATCAGCGTCATCACCCGCTCGCTCATGTCGCCATAAAGCGCGTAGTTCGATGAGAACGGGATGATGCCGTGCTGGCGAAGTATCTGTTTGATCTGAAAGTACGGTTCGCCCATCTTGATAAAGGGCTTGGCGTCGTAGCTACGAGCGATGACGCAACCATCATTGTTCGAAAGCACCACAATCGGGACCTTTGCCAGGTCCGGCCGGAATACCCGCTCACAACTGGCATAGAAGCTGTTGCAGTCGATCAGGGCAAAAACAGACGGGGCCTTAGACATGGCTGCGCACTGTGCTGGTAATCACACCCCATATAGAGAGCTCGTCGCCTTCCAAGACATACCGGGCCGGGTATTTAGGGTTCTCGGACAGCAGAATGACTTCCTTGCCGCGCTTGCATAGACGCTTGCAGACGGGATCATTGTTCAGCAATGCGACGACGACATGGCCGTGGGCCGGCTCAATAGAGCGGTCGACCACGGCCAGATCCCCCTCATAGATTCCGGCACCTTGCATGCTGTCACCGGTGATCGACACAAGGTACACATGGGGAGCACGGATATTTAGAACCTCATCCAATGAGATGTGTGCCTCGATGTGGTCAGCCGCCGGAGATGGAAACCCGGCAGGGACCTGGAAGAGACACAGCGGCAGCTTCCGGCCGCCCTCGGCGATAGGGCCTAAAATTGAAAAGCTCATGACGCAGACGCTCAATACTGTACGAATGTACAGTTAACTGTGAGAACGGCTTGCGGTCAATTTCCACGTAGGATTTATCTGACAGGCGGATTGATATCAGCCGAGCTCGTCAGCGTATCCAGCGTCAGCCTCTTCCATCAGTTCTTTCCACTCCCACTTGTCAATAACGCCCCGCGCCACAAGGTCATCAGCAAGGGCCAACCTGGCGTCGTAGCGATCTTCAGGGGTCCCGGCTAAAAACTCGGGATCGTTAAACAGCGCGTACCACGCTTCAAGCTCGTTGATTTTTTGGATGTCGATTTTCATGACGATGCGCACCGGTCGGGGTCTACAGTATTGAAAACGGCCACGCCGGGCCGTTCAGTACTTCCGACATGTGGAGGCAGCGATGTGCGGACGCTTCGTGCAATACGAGGGGATGGCGGTCTACATGGAAGAGCTGAGCCCGCAGCTCAAGCTGTTCAGCGGCTACGACGCTCAACCGATAAACCGGTTCAACGTCGCACCTTCGACGCGCGTGCAGGTGCTGCACGGCCAAGAGGACGGACTACACATAGATGCGGTCCACTGGGGATGGGCGCCATTTTGGGCGAAGGGAAAGCGGCCCGACCCGATCAATGCCCGGGTTGAGACGGTTACCACCGGCAAGTTTTTCAAACAGCTCTGGCCGAAAGGTCGTGCCATCGTACCCAGCGAAGGGTGGTATGAGTGGGTAAAGGATCCCGATGATCCCAAGAAGAAACAGCCCTACTTCATCCGCTTGAAGAGCGGGCGGCCCATGTTCTTCGGCGCCCTGGCCCAAGTTCACCCCGGGCTGGAGCCGCACGAAGGGGATGGCTTTGTGATCATCACCGCGGCGAGTGATTCAGGGATGGTCGATATCCACGACCGCCGGCCGCTTGTGCTGACACCTGAGCATGCGAACGAATGGCTCGACCCAGAGCTATCGCCCGAGCGTGCCGAGGAAATAGCCAAAAACCTGTGCCAACCCACTGAAGAGTTTGAGTGGTACCCAGTCGGAAAGGCCGTAGGCAATGTGAAGAATCAGGGCCCTGAATTGATAGAGCCCGTCGAAACACCGTCATAGGCCTGCTCGCACGTCACTCCCCTGCTCCGGCTTTGATCAGCATCAGCCGCCAGGTCTCCCGCTCTTTCATCAGCGCGCTTGAACACGTCGGCAAGCACCAGGACGGCGCGGGAAGCTGCCTCGCTTGTGGCGGCAGTGCAGGAATGGCTGCGGGCCTGGGCTGCGAGACGGCCGGCAAGGTCGTCGACTGACCGCTGCAGGCTACCAGCAGCAGCGCGAGCGGAAGCAGCATCAGCAGTTGCTTGGTCGATAATCTGTTGTCCATCTTGAACCACCTTATTGATCGCGTTCTGCCGGGCCTGCTCCTTATCGCGCTCGGCGACGTCGGCCAAGGCCCAGGCCTGTTTGTCTCCAGCATCACGGGCATTCCATCGTGACTGCCACTCGGCATCCTTGACCGACTTGCCGTGGCCATATGCGACGTACAGCGCGCCGAACACCACGCCCAGAAACAGCAGGGCCGCCAGGGCAATGCCGCCAACCTTCAGGGCCAGGACGTTCATGCCAACACCTTCGCCGCCAGGTCACGCAGTGCCACGCGGTCCGCCTGGCCAGTCAGCCCGCCGTTGATGGTTCGGGTGATCTTGGCGAACTGCCCGGAATCGGCCAGCTCATTGAGGCCGTTCGACTGCCAGAACCACCCGGCGACCAGGGCGGCAGTCTCGGGCTGCTCCACCAGTTCAGGGTGATTTACCAGGTCCAGACCCAGGGCGGCGCCGGCGGCGCGGTAGTTGTTCGCACCGGTCAACTGGATCAGGCCGCGGCCTCGATACTTCCACCCGTCGCCGGGCAACACGTTACCCATTCGGCCGCCGTACGCGATGTTCGCGATCTGCTCAGGCTTGCGAGCCACCTGCGCGGCCAGGGCGGCGTCGAAGCGATTCGGCCAGACGACCTGGAGACGATCGGCGCTGTAGTTCAGGTTCTCGACCATCCGCGTCAACTGGCCGGACTCATGCCCGACCTGGGCGATGAAGGCCGCCATGCGCACCGGGGAGTTGATCTTGAAACGGGCCATCGCTGCATTCAGCGCGGGCACAAAAAAGCCCGCAACTTGGCGGGCTTGGGGAAGGATCTGCAGCAACTGCCGCTGGGTGATGGGCATAGCAAACACCTCAAAAACTATCAATAACCGATCACTGCCATATAGTGCGGCGATGTGATCAAGGACGAACTCATGAAAAAACTAATTATCTTTGTTGCATTCGCAGCATGCGCTTCTTGCTACTCGAACCAAGATCGGTGGGCCGCCTTCTCCAAGGCTAACTCTTGCGTGGCTACTGGGAATAAGAAAGAACTACTTGCCGGCTCCGTTTATAAAATCCCGCAGCGCCGAGTTGTGTATGAGTTTGTATGCAAGGACCAACGGGTTTGGTCAGATCTTGGAAACTATGCGCAATACAATGAATGGCTTTCGATATAGCCTACAGACCGGGTATATCGCAAAGCGGAAAGCGCATTAGCCTTCCATTAAAAACATCATTGGCCGCCCGATATCCAGCTGGCGAGAAATCATCAGTATTTCGCATTTGCACGGTAAGTGAATTCAGCCCTCCCCCAATGCTAATGGAGTAGCAATAAGGCGGATATCCAGTGTCTCCACCGCCTGAGACTTCAAATACCAACGTCGCATCTTGCGCAATAATCCAAGGTGTCTGGGTTAGCGCCGGAAAGGTAACCGTCCTGCTGGTTGCACTTTGGCTGTAAGGAGGAGACTCAATAGACACAAGGGTCTGGATTCTTGGGTACTTAAATTGCGGGGTGAATATCAGCTTTCCGCTTTCATCCCACATTTTTAATCCTACCTTCCCTTCTCCTATTGTGATCGGATTTCCAATTGTCGAGCATAGCGCCCATTGGAATTGGCCATTAGCCTGGTATTGAAAGCAGTTGCCAATCAGGCTATTTCTCTGGAAACACTGCACTCCACCCACAAATGTCCCCGGCGCCGGCTTGATCAGCATCATGGGTGATTCCGGATACAAATCCGGGATTGAGATCCTTTCAATCGCGGCGCTACCCGAAGCATAACCAGTTGCTACCACGCGCATATTTGGAATCATGCTATTCAGCTGCTCTTTGCCGTCGGGAGTATATGTCTTAAATCCAATGCTCATTATCTCTTTATCACCGTATAGGGAACAGACGCCCCTGGGTCAGTCCAGGAATTTGAGGCGATAGCCGTAAATGAACCATTATTTATTCTTACATAATGGCCATTCGGAATTAAAACTGCCCAATCATCTGTGTCCGCCATTTCTGGAACGCTGACACTTATTGTTTGGTTGGGCGAGTTAAACGTTATGAATCCCGTCTTGAAAACTTTTGAGATTCGGTCTGTATAATCAAGGATTAAGTTACCCGCCTCATCCCACGCCTTAATCCCAACGCTCATATATCAATCCCCATGGCAAGCGCGAGCTGACCGTTCGGGTAGTAGATTCTGGTGCTTGAGTTGGTATCAATCTTCTTTGCACCTCCCGCAATAGCTCCATTCATTTCCAGACCTCCAGACTTGGCAAACCGCCACCCTGTAGAACCAGAGACAAAGTTATCCGACTGCAAAGACTCCCCGATTTTCAGCATGCTGATGCTGCCATTGCGGATAAATGCGGTGTCGATATAGGCAGCGTTGTCCTGCACCACAAACGGGTAGAACACGTCGGTGGTGTTGGGGTCGATGATGGCGAACCGGCTTGCGGCGATCAGCACCTGGCTGGTGATAATTCCCTCGTCGTTCTCCACGCCGACCCCGATGCCGGCCAAGTACGGCTTGTCGTCGACGGTGAGCTGGGTCTTGATCGTGTACATCGCTGCCAGTTCGGTCTTCAGCGCTTCCACCTCCACCGAGGCGCCACCGCCCGAGTCGATCTTATCCAGAAGGTGCTGGCTCAACTGGGTCTCGGTGATCTGGTCGTTGAGGTAATCCAGGATCGGGCCAGCGTCCGAGGACGACTGCCCGGTGACCGGCCCGAAGAATGCACCCTCGTTGCCTATACGGTCGACCAGGCGGGCCCAGAAGAAGAACTGCACGCCGGCGGCCAGCCCCATGATCGTCAGGTCTGTCTGCGGATAAGCGTAATCACCGAACTTTATCGCCGTGCCGACCTGGTTGGTCTGGCTGTACCAGATCTCAGTCCGTTGGAGGTCGGCCGTGCTGAGCCCTGCCGGAATGCCCCACTTCAGCTTGATGCCGAATACGATCGACTCGGCGGTGAACGAGGACGGCACTGGCGGCGGCGTGGTCTTGCCATTCAGCACGGTCTCAACCGAAGTGGCGAACACCGAGCCGATATCGAGCGAGTTGATGGCCCGCACCTTCGCCACGTAGCGCCCGGCGTAGATACCACTGACATCAATGGACGTGGTGCCCGTGCGGCCGGCGAAGATCCAGTCGCCGTCGTTCTTGCGCCAGTAAACCTCGTACGCGATCGCGGCCTCTGGTTTCTCCCAGGCAATGGTCATCACGCTGATTGCGCTGCCCTGATCCACAAAGTGGTCATTGCTGACCGTGACGTTCGCCGGCGGCCTCTGGACGCTCGGGGGGATCACCGTCACCGGCGGCCGCTCGATGCGAGTGCCATTGTCGATGGCGCCGAACTTGCTCGCGTTATGGCGCACCGCGGTAATGGTGAATTTGATATCGGTGTCGGAGAAATCATCAGCCACAGACATCACGCGGAACAACTGCGTGGCTAAGGTTGCCGAGTCAATCGCCCACATCGAATGCTGAGGCGGTAGATCATCCAAGTCCTCGGCCAGCACCACCTGCTGGACCTCGGCCGGAAAGCCCGTGGTGTCAAAGGTGATGCTGCCGTTGTCCCATCTGATGCCGCTGCTGTCCCAGGTCAGCGGGTACCCCGACGACTTGATGACGCGCGATACAGCTTTGCCGCTGGGCATGATGATCGTGATGGTGTCGCCTGGGTACGCCTTCACGTCCGCGTCGAGCACCAGCGTATTGATCGTGGACGAGCGCAGGCGTCCACCGATGCGGCGGCCGGCCCGATCATTGTCAGCGATGCGGATGATCTGCCCGGGGCGCGCCAGAGTACCGTCGAGGCCCACGGAGAAGCCCACGCTTTCCGGCTCCAGGCGGTTGGTCAGCAGCGCCCACTTGCCCACGCGCTGGGCCTGGGCCTGCGAAGTGCAGCCGGTGGCAGTGATCTCGGTCTGCTGGATGCCGTAGCGAGTAATGCCGGCCTGATCGTCTACATACTCGACCTTCTGCCGGTAGAAGTCCGTCGGGTCGTTCCAGCTCACCAGGGCCACGGTGTACCGGCTTTTTTTCGCCGACCCAAAATAGCCGAACTTGCCGTCAATGACGTTGGCGTTCGAATAGGTGTAGACCGGGTCTTCAGGGATATCGGCCACAGCCATAACGGAGCCGGCCGCCCAGTAGGCCATGCCACGGAAGGTAGTGGCCAGGTCCTGCAGCACCTTCAGGGCGTCGGCGCGAACCGATAAGAACAGGTTGCAGGTGAATCGCGGCTCGGTACCGCCCTTCCCGTCCGGGACCGGCTGATCACAGTACTGGCCGATCCGGTACAGCTCCCATTTGTCGACCTGGCCGGCGTTCAGCAGGTGGCCCAGGCCATAGCGGAAGTGCAGAAGCAGGTCGTAGAAGATCCAGGCCGGGTTGTCCGTCCATGCGGTCTTGAAACTGCCATCCCACACACCTGCGTAGATCCGGCTCTCGGCGTCGTAGTTGCTCGGGACCTTGATGATCCGGCCGTACAGGTCAAACGAGCGCGTCGGGATCGACTGGAACTGCGAGGCATCGAACTGCAGGCCGATGATGGCCGACCCGGGATAGCGCAGCTTGGCGTCGATGACCTCGGTGATCGCGTCGATGTTGGTGGTGTCGGCGATCGCGCTGCTGGTCGAGTTCTGCGTCTGGCGAGTTACACGCACCTGCCAGCCTGACGTCGCCGGCGGCAGATCTACACGGTGCGATCGCTCGTACTTGGTCGAGGTCTTGCCGCTGAAGGCCGAAGTCAAAACCGGGACATATGCGCCGCCATCCGTGGCCACCTCGATCAAATACTGGACGGTGTAGCCGTTGGTGTCGCCATTGCTGGTGTTGGTCTGGGCCAGGCGCGGCACCGAAAGGCGAATGCGCACGGCAGAAAGCTGAAGGTTGGTGACCGCGCGCACCCAGGGCTGGCCATAACGCAGCTCGACGCCGATGCTGATCTCGCTCTCTACGGCCGGGAAGCCGGGGATATGCAGTTGATCCTGGCTGCCCGTGCGCGCATCCAACGTGACGCCGCTGAAGTTGATCCCGCCATCAGCGTTCGACAGCGGGGTCTCATCGAGGAATACGGAGCGCATGCCACTGGCGAGGCCGCGGATCTCCCCCTCGCTCACCAGGTCCAGGATGCGCGCGTAGGCAGTGCTTTGCAGGCTATCGGGCGCCTCAACAGAGGGGCGCGGCTTCGATTCGCCGCCCTTGCGGCCGGTGATTTTCTTGGTGGTCATGGCTTTCCTTCAGGCGAAAAAAACCCGCTCATGGCGGGTGTGCTGGCTGGGGTTCGAGCTACATCTGGTCTTCGGAGTAGATCCCGGCGCTGATCACTGCACTGCCGACGATCATTCGGCCGTAAAGCAGCGGGACCGGATTGCCCTGGACGCTGGTGTTTACCGGGCCGTTGAAGCTGTAGCTGGGTCGGTTGTTGGGGCTGTCTTGGGTTCCAAGGCCCTTGGCTTGAGGACTGAGCATCTGGATAACGCCGCCGGCAAGTAATGCGAAACCTACAGGGGCAGTGGGAGCACCGAAGTAGCTGGCCGCAATCAACACTACACCGGCAATGATTTGCAGCAGGCCCGCCCTTTTCGAGCCTGCTATAACAGGCACAATCCGGATAACGTCACGCCCGGTGGGCTTCGCCAGGTCATCCTCGGCAATGGTTTCCTTGCCGTTGAATATCGCAAAACGTAAACCCTTGCTTGAGCTCTCAAGAATGTATTTTTCAAATCCGGGAAACTGCCTGAAGTAGCCCATGATGTCCCGCCAGCCACTGCCTGTAGTCATCCTGTGGCGTCGGCCGAACTTTTGAGCCAGCGAGCCAGACAGGAGAACGGTTTGCATTTTTTCAACAGTCTGCGACATAAATTCTCCGAGCAATAAAAAACCGCCCGGAGGCGGCTGTTTTTAGAATGTTGTAGGCGCTATGTGAAATGCGCTGTCCCCTGGATTGTAAACTCTGAACTTTTTCAACTGGCCAGGCCCTACATTCGTTGTCACCTCGAGCCTTGCTGGGTTAGCCCCACAAAGTGCTGCCCCTTCAAGTCCCGCACCAATAATCCACTCCCCTGCAGGTACGAAGAAAGTCGCTTTTTCTCCAGGGTTCAATTTGGCGACACGATTACCATTCAGGTAAACAGCTGCAAAACAACCGCCACCCGCATAGCCCGTATCCCTGGTAACAACAATTGTCGCTGCGTTTTCGGAAGGACTTTGAAAGCCAGTGACGCGCTCTATAGGCGCAGGCTTTGCTTTTTCAGAAGGCATCGGGGAGGTCGAACACCCCGCCAAAACCGCCAGCGCCATCGCGCCAATCAAAATCCGCATAGATCCAGCTCCTTTTGAGATCGGCAGACGATAGCATTTTCAGGCTGGATGAATCCTCAGTAACTGGCGGGAGGCGTGCGGTAGTAGCCTTCCTCTGCCTCATACAGCCAAGGACAAGCACATGCCAATGAAACAGGACTTCGATTCAGACCACTTCAAGCGGTGGCCATATATTCCCGAGCTTCGAGAGGACGGGAACAACAATAATGGCGGCATAGATCTAATTGAGCACCCCGAGCGGATCACGCTCATCCATGAGGCCACCGACGAAAACGGCCTGCGACCTCTCCTTATTGAGATGAACAAGCCAGGTGGGCAGTTCATGTCTCTCGGCTGCGCCTCTGGCATGGATGGTACGTACGACTCATACATCGAGTTCACTCTTCGAGACCATGAGCGGGCTCTGAGCATTGACGCCGTTCACGCCTTTGATTTGGCATGGAACGATTGGGTTAAGTCAAAATACCCAGACTACGCCGCACCGATTCTGGCAAACGTGGTATTGGCATATCGTTCATTTTCACTCCGCGGAAGTGAGCCGCAATATCTGATAACCGCTTACCATCGCGCGACGGAAGAATCGACTCATCGTCAGCTTGTGGAGCTTTTCCATCTCTTCCTACACGAGTTTCAAGAGCTTCCGGCATTTGAGCCTCCAGTATGACTAAGCGTTCTTGAGTGCATCCCTGTGTCGCCAGTAGCCCACCGTCACCTCTGACCAGTAGCCGCCGTACACGTCACGCTTGCTGTCGCGGTTGTAGAGGTGGTGCAGGATTGATCCAGGCGCCGGGTAATGTTCGGGCTCGGTCTTCAGCACGCCGTCGGCCAGGTAGATCCCGGCGTGGTTTGGCACTGGCGATCGGATCTGCATCAGCACAATGTCGCCATGCTCCAGGGTTGAGACCTTCTCGAAGCCGGCGGCCGGCAGATTCTCCAGGTAGAGGTTGCCGCCTTTGTCCCACCAGCCATCCTCGCGCTCGTAATCGCCCAGATCGATGCCCATCTCGCGCCGGTAGAAGTCGAGGATGATGCTCAGACAGTCGTGCACACCGTGGGCAAACTTGCGGCCGATCAGTGGAGCCTGGTAGCCCTCCGGCGCGAAGCTCACAAGCTCGCCTGGGCGCACCTGTTCGTCCTCGCTTTTGCGGACCTCAAGGATGTACCAGGGAAGCCCGGAGGCCTCGCAGGAGACGCGATCAGCCTCACTGGGGGCCGCTGGATAGTCAGGGTGGCTATGCACGACAGCGAGCACCCGCCCGCGGTCCTCGGCGGCCGCATAATCCTCAGGCGCCAGGCGGAAGTGTTCGCTCGGCGTGGACGCGGTGTTGCGGCAAGCCACATAGACCTCCTTGCGCCCTTCTCGCACCAGTAGCCCGCAACACTCCTTGGGATACTCGGCCAGGGCATGCCGCTCGACTGCAGCTCTATTTGCTTTGTTCATGGTCAGCTCCGAAGCAGGCCGGCGGCCGGGAATGAACCGAAAGGCAGTGGGTTGTTCTCGCCAAAGCGCAGCTTGCAGCTCGTCAGGCGCCCACCGCATTTGTCTTTGGCCGCATCCGTGACAATGACGTCGTTCTCATCAGCCACGGGCGGCCCGTTGTAGCCGCAGTAAGGCCCGCGGTAACCGCCACAGCTCAACCACCAGCAAACGTTGGCCACGATCTGCCGGCGCGGGAGCTGAACGCCCGCGAAGTCCAAGGCCGTGGCCAGTTCGAACTGCACGGTTTCGTTGTTCTCGGCCGACTTGCGCTCGACGTACCAGATGTCAGGCGGGAGCTCTTCATCAGGGTCGGCCTCAGGCTGGCCGTCCAGGTACTTGCCCAGGGTTCGATGGCGGATCAGCTTCGATCCGACCAGGTCCTCGAAGTACAGCACGAGCGCCGTGATGAACCCGCCAACGTTGCCGACAGAAAGCGTTGGTGTCGGCTGGGCACCCTGCCCCGTCATTTCGAACCCCTCAGCCTTGATCGGCCAGGGCGAGTACTCGTTGCCTTGCCAGAAGATCGAGGCCTGCTGGGGGTAGCCGTGGAAGCGGTAAAGCTCGGCGCCAAGGACGGTGGCGTCGAGCTCAAAAAGCTCCACCCACGCGCCAGGCTCCAGGGTCTGGATATCGGCCGTGATCGGCATGGTGTTTCCTCAGGCAAAAATAAACCCGCTCGTTGGCGGGTGCGGTGTATCAGGTTGGCTTGATTGGTCGGCGGGTTGGGTCCGGGTAGCCATCGGCGCCGACGACCCAGGCTCGCAGTGCGAGCCAGTAGGCTTTCCAATCGGCGGATTTGCCTGGGATTGAATCGTCGCCGAATTCGATAGCGGTCACATTCTCGCGGGCGATAGGCATCTCGGCTGTTCGCCATTCATCCTCGACCTTGCGGGTATGGCTTGGGCTTGGCCCCCAGCCGGGGAAACGCCATGGCTGGTCGGCGTGAATGGGTGGCGGGGATTCAACCTCAATAACTCCTGCTGGAGGCTCCGCCCCTTCGCCAAACGCGCCGACAAATCTGCCGTCGCTATTAATGAAATATTTAGTGGTCATGTTCTAGCCCTCACGATGAAACGCCATTTTGCAGGGACAATTCCAACTGTTGTGGCTGTAGTCTTTCGCAATACAAAGAATGCGCCAGCGGCTGTGCCGAAACGGCAGAAGATACTTGTAGAACTGGTTACGAGCGAGACCCCATAGTTGTACGCGTAGTCCACTGCGAAATGCGGTACAGGGACAACGTCGCCTACTGCGTACTCGGCGTCCGCATCTCTGCAAACGATAAACCCTTGAACTTCAAAGGGCTCAGAGCCAAGCTGGTGAAGCAAGGTTAGTGACCCCCCCGGCGTGATTGTCTGATCAGGAGAGGCGTACGATTTGATTGGAGTTGCATCGCTTTTGTCTAGCTTTAGGTCAAGAGCCGCCTGCAAATCCGTCTGCGCCGAAAGCGTGCCCGTAACCCCGCCCCAAACCGTAGAAGCCGTAACCGCCTGAAACGTGCCGTCGCCACGCAAGAACTTGAGCTGATCACCGACCGCCGGAGCCGGCACCAGACCTTTTGCCCCGGCAGTCGAGGCCGTGGCTCCCGCCAGAGTCGGAACGCCCGTTGTCGAGCCCGTACCGCCCTGCGCCACACTCAGCGGCGTGGTGAGCCCGGAGAGCGATGTGATATCGCTGTTCGCGCCTTTATTTGCCTTGTTGGCGATTGAAACAACGGCATCGCTGAGTTGCTTCTGCAGCTTGCCCAGGCCAGAAAGGACGGTATCTGCTGCTGTGAGAACTGCGTTCGTCGACGTGTCGAGCCCTGTAAGGAGCACGGCGCGCACGGTCGCTGCCAGGTCGCTGATGGTCGCCGCAAGCTGAGTGCCGGTATGGGTGGCGCGGTCGCGCAAAGCGGCATCCGTGGCGTTCTTGGTGGCGTCCGTGGCCACGCCCGCCAACTTGGTCTTCTCGGCCGATGTGAAGTCAGTTGACGACAGGCCTTTGCCCGGCACCTTGTCGACCTTGTTGTCCAGGCCAATCGCAGAGGACAGACCGGCAGAAGGGATATCACCACCCCCGTCCGGAGTAACGCCCGCAACTGTCTGGACAGTCCCGGCACCACCACCCGATGCGCTGATAACAGGGTGATCAGGATCGGTTCGATCAATAAGGATGTTTTCGCCTGCAACCAGCGTCCGTTCGGCAGCGTCAGCCGCAGCCTGAGCGGCGGAAGTTCGGGTATCGAGCTCGGCGAAGTTGTCGTTGATGACCTGACCGCCGGAGCGCAAATCTTGCCCGTTGCCGTCATCAGGCGCGCTGCCAAGATTCAGTAGGTCAATGCTCATGGGTGGAATGCCTGTTCGAAGGTGGCAGTCAGGGTGTAGGTGTCGCCGCCCATGGCCTTGGGCTGATACTCGGCGCAGCGGTAGAGCTGCTGGTCGCCAAGCGGATCGGTCCAGTAAAAGGGTGTCGCGCCCGCCTGACGATCGAGGAACGCCATGATTTCCTTGATGCGCGCCTTCTGGCCAGAGAACGTGAGGGGCCAGGACTGCGTGCGGTTGTTGATGCCGTCCGCAGCCTTCTGCTCATAGCCATCACCGAACTTGGCAGACTTCGTGCGAAAGTTGATGGTTGCCGCCGGGTCGCCATTCGGTGTCCAGGTGAAAGTTTCCGTAGCCATGTTTTCCTCCTGGCATAAAAAAGCCCCACCGAAATGGGGCTGCTATTTTATCGACCGTTGATTGCGGCCCAGATCTGGCCGCCGGGGCGAAGATCCTTTGCGATCTGCTCCTGGGCGCCCTGCTTGGCCGACTTCGCGTAGGCCTGGGCCACGGCCTGGCTATCCGCGTCACTCGCACCACCTTGTCCTTCAGGCACTGCAAAGCTTTGCTGGATCACCACCTGGTTGTTGCTTGAGCTTTGCCCGCCCCCCAGCGCTCGCACGCCCAGCGCGCCGCCTGCGGTTCGGGTCAAAGGCATGATTGCCTCGGGCCCTGCCTCACCCATCACCCCAGCCTGCCCGCCCGCCATACCGAACGCGGTGGGCTTGCTGACGATGGAGTTGGTGAACGCCCCACCATCTGCGAACATCTGCACACCGCCCGACCACATGCCGCCATTGGCCTGGTAGCTGGAGAAGTCCGTTCCAGAGGTGTAACCGGCCTGGGTAGAGCCCGCAGAGGCAGCGCCGCCGAAATACGACCCAGCAGCGGACGCCGCCATACCAAACAGCGAACTAAGCGCCGAGGATGCCGCCTGGCGGGCCGCAATCCGAGCCATGTCGGCAATGATCGACTTGGCGAAATCAGCGAACGACAGCTTTCCGGTTAACGCGAAGTTGACGATCGCGTCTTCCATCGAGCTGAAGGCGTTGGTGAACAGGCTTTTGGTCTGGCCGGCGACGTCACGTGCCGACTCCAGGTAGTTCTGCCAAGCGGATGACGCCCCGCTCGTCCAGTCGCCTTGGGCTGCCGACATATCGTCATAATTGCTGACGACCGTGTCGTGGAGCTTCTGCTGGGTTGCCTCGAGCGCCTTCAGCTTGTCGCTGTACTCATCGAGGCTCATGCCTCGAGAGCCATCGCCATACTGGTTCGCCAAATCCAGCTTTTTCTGGTTAATACGGTCGTCGATGCCATTCTGCTGGTTTGTCAGATCTCGCTGGCGGTCACCTTGGCCAAGTCCAGCTGCAGCTCGAATACCTTGCTCCCGCAGAGTATCGACCTGCTGTTGCAGCGCACTGGTGTAGGTCTTTACCGCCAGTTCTTGCTTCTTGAGTCTGCCCTCTTCGTTCTTGGCCAGCACGCTCAGTTCGGTATCGGCATCCTTTTGCGCCTTGACCATGGCCGCACGCGCATCTGCGATCTTCTGGTCCAGCTGGATACGCTGCGCAGCCGATGTGCCGGCCTTCCCTTTCGCGGCCTCAAGCGCTGCGATCTCGGCTTCATACGCCGCCGAAACCTCGTCCCGCTCGTTGCCAATCATGGCCTGGCGCTTCAGCAGGTAATCGGCCTGAGAGACCAGGCCAGCCTTCTGGGCGGCGTCCAGTTCCTTCTGGGCATTCTTGTACTCGGCCAGGATGCCGGTGAGCGTATTCTTGGAGTCGTTGAAAGCAGTCAGGTCGACTGAGCCAGCTGCAGCTTTGGAGTCTTTGAACTTGTCGTTGATGTTCGAGATGTTCTTTGCGACGACGTCCTTATCAAGGCGCTTATCGCTGGGATTCGCCTTGCGGATATCGTCTAACTGTTGCCGATACTCCTTCAGCGCTTCCGTACGCTTTTGCTCGTTCGTCCAAGCGGACTTGGCAAGGGCATCGACCTTAGTCATCGCCGCAACCGCGTCTTTCTGGATTTTTGCCTGTTCTCCTTCGAACTTGGCAATATCCGCTTCGGCTGCTTTTTGGTCCTCCAGCATATTGAGACGGTTGCTGTAGAACTCGATCATCTCCTTCTTGTTCTGGAAGGCCCCAACATCGCCCTTTTGAGCCCGCGCAAGGTCCAGACGGGCCTGATCAATGTCCGAACCGATATCGCGACGCCCAATATTCTTGAGGTTGTCCGCTGCCCGCGCGACTGCGTTGTAGCCCTTCTCCCAAAAGCTCAGGTTTTCGAGGATTCTCGGGGTGCGCTCGTTGATCGCATCGGCGTATTGCTCAGTGGCCAGCTTTACGGCGCCAGCGTGATCGCCTTGTTCCTCCAGGGCAGCAATCTGCGAATAAACAGACGCGGTCAGGTAATGGTATTGCTCGTTGAGCGCCGCGGACGCTTTCACCGGGTCATCCGCGATCTTCACAAATTCGGCAATCGTCTCGCCCACTGCTTTGCCGGTTGCTTCCTGCATCGACACAGCGGCCTGAGTAATGCTTTGAAAGCTCTCACCGGCAATCTTGCCATTGCCGGCCAAGGAAGCGAGCGCGTCGGCGGCGGCGCCAGTGGTGCCAATCAGTGAGCCAACTTGGCGTGCCATGTCCCCGAGCTGACCGGCACTCACTCCGGCAGCGCCACCAGTCAGAATCAGCGATTTGCTGTATTCGTCCTGTTCCTGAGTGCCCTTGTAATAGGAGACGCCAAGCGCAGCCACAGCGGCGGACACCAAAGCAATTGGTCCCAATGCTGCCAACAGGCTTGCAGCGGAGGCTCCGGCGCCGGCGCCAAGCTGTGCGACCGCACGAACCCCGCTCCCCCAATCTCCAGACGACAGGGCGTTACCCAGTTGAACAACGTTTTCCTGAGCCTGGCGGGAACCGAGTCGTAGCTTGTCGAATCCAGTTGCAGTTTTCTCCAGGGCTGCGCGGTCACCGCCAATTTTTGCAAGCGCTGCACTGTAGCGATTGGCATCAACCACACCGGCTTTGTGAGCGGCCTCCAGGGCCTTCTCCTGCGCCTCGAGCTTGGCGAGCTTTGCCGTTACTGGATCAATGCTGTTGACGGTGCGCTTCAGAGCCTCAATTTGGCGATTCTCAGCCTCGATCAGTCGTTGCTTCTGTGCCGCCTCTTTAACTTCCGCCTTTTCGATCTTGTCGTAGGCCTTGCCCAGTTGATCCTGGTAGCGGGTCCGCTCCTCAATCGTGACCAGGCCGCCCTTACGAGCGCGCTCCAGCAGCCCTTCGGCCTGAATCAGTTGCTGGATGCTGTCGAGGCTACCCGTCATCGCCTTGTCGAGCTGGCTGATCACAGCTATTTCGCTGGTGGCGCTTTCGGTAGCTTTCCGCCGGGCGCCGGCCTGCCGCTCCCGCGCGCCGGTGGACTTGTCGATCCCCTGAGCGGCCTCTGTTTCGGCCTGAACAATCTTCTTGCCAGTGCTGGCCAATCCATCTCCGGCCTTGCCCAGATCATCTACAGCCTTCTCCGCGCCCTCGGCTGCGACTATCAGCTTTCCCAGATCTTCGGCCGCTTTCACGGCTTCCGACGACTCAACTGCAATGCCAAGCGATGCGAAGTTGGTGCTCATTTGTTGTCTCTCTGTTCCGCCATCACCTGCAGGGCCTCAGCTTCCATGTGCCGGATATCGCTGAAGATGCTTTGCCGTTCGCTGGCGGGCACACCACACATTCGAATGACGCTCGGAAGGACGGCATAGTCCAGGCCAGTAGCGCCGCACGCGCCCACGCGCCACTGGGTGCTCATCGCCTCGAAGACGGTGAAGGCCGGCCAGTTATCTGGCCAGACCTCACAGTCCTGTCCGGAGAGATCGCCGACCAAGAAGCCAAAGGTCTTCAGCTCTTCAGCCGAGGGGCCTTGGGCGTAGAGGGCACGTGCGGCGCTTAGGAGTTTCCCAGGCGGGATTGGTTGAAGGCCTCGGAGTAGGCTGCCAACACAGCGCTGGGTACCGAGACAATGGAGCTGACGAGGATGCGGATATTCTCGTCGTTCAACTCTTCGTCAAACTCCCAGCCGACCACCACCGCCTTGACCTGATCCACCTGCAGATCGATCTGGGCGGCGGTAAACGACTTGAGGTCCATCTCCTCTACCTTCAAGCCGAGCGTCTTGTGGCGCTCCCCCCATTCGGCATACAGATCCGCAAGCGCGGTTCGGTCCAGGTATTTGAAATCGAACCCGACCTGCACCGGATCGCCGCCGACCTGAGGAACCATGACGGTGGCGTGAAAGGTCGGCTTTTGGATCAGTGTGAACTTGGCCATGGGTTAGATCACCGCGGTCAGGTAGCGAGTGGGCTCGGACTGCAACGCCAGGCTCACGGTGCGAGTGAGCAGGTTGTTACGGGAAACGGCCGGCTGCTTGGAGAACGAGGTGTATGCCCCGTAGAACAGCGTGTCGTTACCTGGAAGGTTCAAGCGAGCCGCTTCGACCTGCTTTCCGGCATCCGCCTTCATCAGCACACCGTTGAAAGGCTGTGCAGGGTCATCAGCGATAGTCAGCACCATGCTGGCCGCCGACTTGTCGGTGGGGATCTGCTTGCCCTGGTCGTTCTCGAGGAACACCACATCCAGGTAGTTCTGCTCGCCGCCGGAGAAGGCCAGGTCAGTTACCTGCGGGATCTGTACCCAGGTCAGCACCTTCTTAAGGGTGCCCGCGCCGTTGCCGGCCGGGAAGATCTGGGTATCGGTGGTGTCGATACCTTCCAAGGTGATGGCGGTCGCTGTCGCTGCCTTCACGCGCACGACCTTGTTATCCAACTTGCTCCAGCCGGAGGTGATCAGCACGATGTCACCGGCATCGAGATCAGCACCGACGACCGTGGCCACCGCCTCTGCTGCGTTGGAGATGGCGGTAAACGGCAGTGCAACCTCATAGGTGGCTGCGTGCTGGAAGGTGCCGCCGTTAGGAATTCGGTATCCCATTGGGTGTTTCCTCTCTTCAGAAATAACAAAACCCGCTCAATGGCGGGTCTGTGGGGTTGCCCGATGGGCGGAATCAGTTGGTGTCGGCGCGGTACTGGAACGACGCGGCGACTGTGTAGCTGCTGTCGTCCGGAATGCCTGGACCTGGTTCGACCGGGGTCATGGTCACCACTTCGAAGCTGGCTCGCTGTAGCCGCAGGTAAATCGGGTACAACGCAGCGAGCTCTTCAGCGATTGACTCAGCAGCGCCGGCGCCGGAACCCGAAGGCGACACGACGCTAACCTGGAACACGCCCGTGAACGCTCTGTGATCACCGCTGAGGGTGTTGCTATCGGTGCCGGCCGGGATAGCAAAGGCCCGTAAGTAGGTTTCACCGTCCGCAGGCGTGAACTCGACGTTCTCATAGGCAATTCGCAGCGGTTTAAGCCGTGCCGCAGCCCAATCTCTCAGGCGTTTCTCGTACAGCTGCCGGATGATCAAGTGGCTCATATTTGGTTGTTCCTGATGGCTTCGGCGACGATTTGCTGAAAGCGGGCCAGTGTCACTCGCACCATGCCGCCGGGCGCCTGCCTGGAGTGGCCGTACTCGAGCGGAATGCCGTACGGCAGGTTGTTCACAATGTAGGCAGTCTGCCCCGCCGTCAGTGACTGCACCTGCGCCCTAAGCACCGCGATGGTCACGCCGCCCGACGGATCAATCTCATCCAAGACGCCGTCGGCCGGGGTATCGATCGAGAACTGCCAGTTACCCCGGAAACGCCCGCCAACGTAATCCTTGCCCGCGACCAGACCGTTCACATTGAAGTTCTGGTCACGCTCGGCCTTGGTCAGGGGCTTGGCGTACTTCACGCCTCGGCGCAGCTTGCCCGACTTGGTGAAATTGCCTTCGTTCAGGTTGATCAGTGTGTTGCGGACCGCCACTTTGAAGTCGTAGTCATCAGCTGCGCGCGTGTTGACCTGCCGTTGAGCCACGTTTGCCGCCCAGATCTCCGGGTTGCCCACCGGTGACATGCGAATCACGCTGCTGCCGATCTCGATCACGATTTCGCGGATGGTGGCGTCTATACCTGCCTGGGCCTGCTCGGCGAACTGGCGGATGTTCTCGGCGAAGCTGCCGTTCATACCCGCGTACCGACTGCTCATGATCGGACCTGCAGCTCATACAGGATCGGCGTACCGGCGGGGTTGATCTCCTTCAGCGGGGGAATGATCATCCAGGTTCTCCCCTGGACCACCACTTTACTGAGCAGACTGGGAGCCGGGCCCAAGCCGGCGGCCGCGATCTTCAGTTTTTTGTCGCCGACCTTGATCAGCGAGTTGGTTTGAAATTCTTGCCCGGTGAAGTCCAGCAGGATGCCTTGGGCAGTTCGCTCAACCACAGAATCAGGCGGGGTCATACTGGTATCAGGATCGTACTCACCCTTGACGATGTCGCGGATGGTCACGGGCTGGCCGACCTCTGTGATCATCTCCAGAGCCATCAAGGCCATTTCGTCGTAGAAGGTCATGATGGCTCCAGAGTCAAAAAACCCAGCGCAATGGCTGGGTTTTAGTAAGGCAGTGATGATCAGCCGAAAGTCAGCGTAACCGTCGAGTTGGATGGATCCAAGGCGTTAAGAATGTCCACTCCAACTTCGGGTAGCAACATCCATTGAGGTTTTCCGAAAGTCTGCGGGTAGCCCATACCCCCATCTTCATGCCATCGACACGCAACGCTCAGATTAGGCTGGCCATCCCAAAATCCCGATGCGATTGCAAACTCACCATTATTGAAAATGATGCTCTGGACTTTGAATTTGTTTGTGCTATTCAACATGCTAATAACCTCTGTCGTTATCTGATTATCCCTTCGCTTTCAGCCACCTCAGTTGCGGCTCTACTTGCTCGGGGAGTAGCTACGATCCACCAAACGAAATGCTCTGTCAAACAACCAAGGGCTTCATGCCCGAACCGCAAACAAGCCTCGCTTTTGCAGGTAATCAGCAAACTGAGTAGCACTCGGCCGATCCGGCGCCGCCGGCAACAGCCTGGTGCTGGTGCTGGGGATAGCCGCGTATTGCCGCGTCACCGCGCCCTCAACACGATCTAGCAGCACCGCCCCCTTCCGTTTCTCTACCGGATCAATATCGTCCTGATGAATCTCAGCGGCCAAGGCCATCTGCCCGTACTGGATTCGCGCCGGCAGGTAGTTGTTTGGCTTGATCTCCTGGTCCAGCAGCACCTCCCGGCGCGGCCAGGACAGGCCTTGCTCACTGTTGGTCTTGCGCCCCTTCCAGGTCATGCCATCCATCGCCAAGGCCGCCCGGCGCAGCAACGCTTCCTGCTCAGGAACACCCGCAGGAATGACCGTGCCGAACTTCACGGCATACATGGCCAGGTCCTCGGCGCTTGCGTAGCTGTCGGCGTCAGGCTTGCCGGTGCCGTCCTCGATGATGAGCATGTGTCAGTCCTGTGCTTTGAGCAGTTTCAGCAGGGTTGGCTGATCAGCCTTGTCGTCGAAGGTTACTGACTTTTCTGTCAGGGCGGCCTTCACTTGGTCGAGATCGAACTTGTCTCGAGGATCAGCGGCAGCTTTTCCCGACTCGCGATACTCAGCCTTGAGCTTTGCCTTGGGCGGCTTCTCGGCTTCATTGTCGCGGTTTTCGGTCATGTTCGCATCGATGATGCGCAGGCCAGCCTTCTTCGCGAGAGCCTTTACGTCGTCTTCATAGCGGTGGAAAGGGCCCGGGAGATACCAGACGTTTTTATCAGTCATCGTTGTCACTCCGCTGGGCCAGGGCTCAACACCCCGGCGCAGTCATTGAATGGTTACTTGGAGGCGTCGCCGATCAGAGCAACACCAGCGGTGTGCTTGATACTGGTGGCGGTCTTGTCCCAGTTGGTACCGGTCGCCAGCTCGGCGTCCGTTGGAGACTTGCCGCCAGTGGTGGTGTCCCAGGTGTAGCCCTTCATGCCCAGGCCGAAGGTGTAGTCGGTTTGAAGCGTAGTTTCGATACGCTCCTTGCCGTTGGTGGTCTGGACGTTGCTGATGATGTCGCGGCCGTCGTGAACCAGCGCAGCGCCTTGCACCAAGGACAGGATGATTTCCTTGTTCGGGGTGCCGGCCTGCATCAGAGCCGGGGCATCCGTCACAACGGAGATCTTTCCGAGGATGTCCACCACGCGGACGTTGCCCGCCTGGAACAGCTGCTGCTGGTTCGCCAGGTTCTGACCCACCAACTTGTGGTAGCTGGTGCCCTGCATCACCTGGGTGACCAGGTTCTGGCTTGCGTCGCCGAACTTCGCGTGAGCGTTGTTCAGGCCAGCGTAGGTGATGCCGGCGGTAGCCGACACATCGTTGACCGCGGCGGCCTGGGCGGTGATTGCTGCAACCAGAGCGGCGATCGCGGTGTTCAACTGGTCCTTCAACAGGATTTCAGCGAACGCGCGGCTGGCGACTTCGATACCTTGCGCGGTTGGACGCTCCAGCCAGGTCATCTGCGACGGCTCGTAGCGGATCGGGCCGAAGCCACCGGCGACTTTCACCGAAGTGTTCTTCAGCTCGGTCAGGTCGGTGGCAGCAACGGCGGCGTTCGAGCTGTAACGATCCACGCGGCGCTGGGCGGCGGCCAGAGTCTGGAAGAACGACTCCTGAAGGAAGTCACCAGTGAAGCCGTCCGGAGAGAGCACGATTGCGCCACGGCTTGCGGCGTTGAAAGCGGCGAGATACTGATCCAGCGTCTCGAGAGTCGCTGGCATGATGTATTCGTTGAAAACCTGCATTTGCGACAGGGACATGAGTCAAATCCTTAATTGAGAGGGAGATCTGGGAACTTGCCGGCGATTGCGGCAGTGCGTTCCTCTTTGGTGCCGCCGATTTTTCCTTTTGCGGCCCCGCCGCCACCTCCAGCACCAGCAGCCCCGCCGCCAGATGCCTTACTACCCGCGATCAACGGCGCGAAGGCCGTGTCGTTTGCGAATTCTGCTTTCAGCTCGTCCAGCGTTGCCGCCGAGAGCTTGCCCTGCTGGTCGAGGACGACCACAACAGGCTTCCCGTCGCGCTGCTCGACGCTCAGGCGGCGTTCAATGTGCGGCAACAGGGCTTTGGCGCTACCTGGGATTGCCAGGGCAGACGCGATATCAGTGGCGGTACGGCCAACGGTCAGATCCCGGATCTGCCCACTCAGCGCCCCACGCTCCTGTTCCAGCTGACCGCTCAGCTCAGCTTCACGGCGCGCGTACTTTTCGGACCAGGACTTTTCGAGCTCGTCGACGTTGCCCGATTTACGTGCGAGTTCTTCTCGCTCAAGACGAGCTGCTTCTTCAGCTTCGCGCGCCTTCTTTTCGGCAGCTTTCTTCTCGCCAAGCAGCTCATCAACTTTGGCCTTCAGGCCGGTGACATCTTCTTGCTGAGGCAGACCTTCTATGCCGAGTACGAACTTGCCGTCCTTCTCGGTGTAAAGAGCGCGCACGGCTTCATCTACCCCTTCCAGGGTATCCAGTTGGAATTTCAGCATTGGTTGTCTCCCAGAGACGTAGGTGCAGGCCCTGCCTGCGGGCATAAAAAAACCCGCTGATGGCGGGCTTTGTGAAACGAAGAAGGCTTCAGATGAAATGCATGCGCACTAAATTAAAATGCCGCTCACAGTAAGGCGGAGGCTCAAGGTCAGTCTCGATAAATTCAATAACACTAAAAATCGAAACCTCTTTAAGAACAGGCCAAATATCATGGCTCTCTAAAAACTCAACCAGATCAATGATTTTTTGCTTGCTTGCGGCGCTCATCACCCAACCCATGATGAAACCACTAGACTGATATCGAGCTGAAAGTCTCAGCGACTTATAAGAAGCAATTAAATTAAGATCATTTAGAACAACGGACTTGTTTATCCAGCCTTTCGACTCCGAAAAATTCAGCGTCTTAACGAGTTCATCATAAAGTTTCGTTCGCCGCCCCTCGTCATCATAGTAACAAAGGTAATTTATCAACAACCTATTCAACTCGATGCGATTGCTTCCGCCCGGCATTTTACTGAACATTGGCATCCATTCCTAAAGTTACGACTGAGCACTTTACATCAAGGCTTAACGAATGCCAGCCCGCTCGAACGCCAGGGGCTCAAGAACCTTCATCTGCACAAGGGTCAGAGGTGCAAAGTTGCGATCAAGCTGCAGCTCGGAGAATCGTTCGATGCTCAGGCCGCCATCCCGCAACAACTTGGCGCGTTTCGGGCCTATAGCCTTGTCCTGGAACGCCGCCGGTTGCCGTACAAGCCAGTCGTAGTAGCTGAGGTCTGCCCTCACCTGCTGCGGGCCAGCATCGCCGACGGAAGCCCTCGTAGCGCCCTCGGCGAACAGCGTGCTAAATCGGGTCACCGCCACCACCGTCGAGCGACAGTTGATGTGGATCGGCGGCCTCGGCCCCTCAGTCAGCTTGAACCGGCGCTTATCGAGCGTCCGGCACTGGCTAGTCGTCTTCGTGTCCAGGGTGCTAACCCACTCGACTGCCTGCACGACATCAGAGTTCTCCTTGAGCGTCTCCATACGCGCCTGGGTGGCGACGTGCTGCACGGCCGTCCGCACGACGGCTCCGGCGTTGCGGTTGGTCGTGGCCAGGATGCCGTCTTTGTAGTTGAGCGCTTTGGTGCCGCGGATGTTCTTGATGATCTGGAAGTTGGTCTGGCCTTCGAAGAAACCCTGCCGGATCGCGCCTGTGAGGCGTTGTCGCTCGGTAGCAGTAAAGCCATCGATGAACGACTTGAGCAGCTTCCCGCCATCAGCGCCGCGTACGCTGAGCGGATTGGTGAGGATGGCCGTCCTTATTGCGGCAGCACCTGGCACCGCGGCATCGAACGACACGCCAACCGGTGCCGCCCGGGTCAGGCAGGTCGCTTCAAACTCGGCCTCGTAATTGGCGATGTCCACCAGGTCGAGGTTCAACTTCTCGCTGTATCGGTCGAAGATGCCCAGCAACAGGCTGTCAACCTGGCTCAGCAGCCGTTCCAGGCGTGCGACGGTGTAATCCGTAAGGTCCGCCCGTGTCAGCCGCTCACGAATCGAGCGGTCGATCTCCTTGAGTAAAGGCGCAAATTTCTCCACCTCCCCCGACTTCAGCTGCTCCAGGAAGACGGCATGACGGATGGTGGCGTCAAGGATTGCTTGGTTTGCCGCCATTCGGAATTACCTCGGTGTCGTCCAGGGCTGGCCCGGTGCTTTGTGCCTCCAGTTCATCCCGGATTTCGTCGTCCGTCTTCTCGGGGTCTATCACGCCGCGGTCGCGTAGGTATTGCCAGAAGTCGCCCTCGGGAAGTTTGCCGCCCTGTACTGCGTTGAACAGTGCCGCCAGGATCGTCGCGTCCAGGGTGATCTGGCTGAAGTCTTGGTTGAGCTTGTAGATCGCTTCTCCCGGGGCGTTGACGAACTCGGCCATCCACACCAGGCACTGGCTGTACGCCTCGCTGACGTTGCTCACCATCAAGGAGAGAACGCTGTGTTCGGCAGCGCTGTCGTTGTCGGCCTGGGTTGCGGTCTTCACTGCACTGCCGCGCTCAATGAGTCGGGCGCCGAGAGAAACCATGTCCTGTTTCTTGGCGTCCATGGCTTCTTTAACAAGCGTATTCGGCTCAGGCTGAGCAAAGCCGCACGCCCCGCTCACTGGAAGCGTCAACGGCGCCCTGGAGCCGACATAGATGCCATTGGCCTCAAGGTGGTCTCGCCAAGCCTCGTCCAGGCCGGAAATCCAGAACTGTGGCTGCCCCGAGAACCAGACCGAGTCTTCATAGTCCGCACTGTTGCAGTAATGGCCGATGTTCAGCACGGCCATGTCGTACAGAGGCGAGTCGTCGATGCTGGTGTCGTTGTTCTCGCTGCCGAGAAACTGAAAGGGGATAACGCGCCAAGGCTGGCCGGCGCCGTTCAGTGGTGTGAACGGCGGGATGATCATCGCCGTTTCACTTGAGCTCTCCTGCCAAACTTCCTGGGTATAGACACCAGCCTCATCCAGGCGCAACACACGATACCGAACGACCTTTTCGCTACCAAAGCCATCATCAGTGTCTATGTCAGCTTCTTCACGCAACACGACCAAGCTCAGCAAGTGCTGACCGCCGACCCTGCGAGTCTTCCAGTTCCTGATGGATTCGGCCGGATAGCTCGCCACATTTGCGCGCGCTCGCCCCGCCTTTTCATCAGCCTTGCTCACCGTGCCAGCCTGAACAGCTGCGTAGTCCACCAGCAATCCGTGCCGGCCAACTTCAAGCAAATGCCCTATGACCGATTGTGATTGCTGGTAGACGCTCACGCCCTGCCCGTCGATATCCGTGGCGACGTAATCGAGCGCACCTGGAACAGTCAGCGTTGGCCAGGTGCGGAAAACTGCGCCTACCAAGCTGTGCTTCGTGCGCCCTGTGGCGTTATAGAACACGGCACGCTGCTTGTAGGACTTGTACCGATCTTGGTTCTCTTTGCTCGTGTCGTGCTCGTTGGGCTTCGGCAAGTACACATCGCCTCGCCCCTTTACCGTCTCGGATCCCTTGCACACGTCGCGCACCAGCCGCCAACGGGACTGCGCCGCGTCGTATTCCGGGCGGGTGTATGTGACGTCTGCCATTAGCGTGCGAATCCCATTTTGATTGATTTGACCGGCTTCCTGGCGCTCTTGGCGACAGCGAAGTAACGGAATCCGTCGGAGCCGTGAGAGGTCCAATCGTGAAGCGGCTTGTCTTTCCAACAGCCGCGCTTGTCGTCCCATTCCTTGCGGTAGTTCTCAAGGCAGGACACGCCCTGCTCGCACTTCGAGTCATCAAAGGCGCACTTAGGCAGGATCTCCCGAACCTGCTCAATGCCATCATTGACGCCGAGCTTTGGAACGACTTGGAAGGTCATGCAGTACTTTTGCCCATCGATGTCGTAGCCCTCACGGGCCAGCTCTCGGCGGGTCTTGGCATCGCTGCCGAACTCTCGGTTGTCGATGTCGTGCGGCCCCCAGTGTTCGGAATAGGTGTAACCCTTGTCCTTGAGCACCTTCATGTAGTGCCGCAGACCCTCGCCTGAGTTTTCGTAGTAGTCGATGACGTGAAACTCTTCGCCGACCTGGCGTACGAACCAGATGGCCGTGGAGTCGCCGACACCGATATCCCAGAAGGTCATCACTGGAAGGTGGCTATTGTCGGGAATCACCCCGATCCGCTGCTGGGCGTAAAGCTTGGTCAACTGCTGCGCGTAGTAAGCGCCCTCGACCGACTGCTGGAAGGCTTCGGCAGGAATGGACGGGTATTCCCGCTTCATGTCGTCGCCGAGCGTCTTCTCCTTGGCTGCGTACCAGGCGCGCTGGCCGTCGTTCGTGACGATCCCGTGCTTGGCGCGCAGCTCGTTGAAGTAATCGGTCAAGCGCTGCGGGATGACCACGTCAGTCGCGTCAAGGCTGTAGGCCTTGTTGTTCCACCAGCTGAAGAAAAAGAACTTCCAGTCGAGCAGGCCAAGCGGTACACCGGAAAGCTGCTGCCTCTCCGCCGATTGGCTGTAATCGAAGAAATACCCGGCCCGGCCCTCTGCCGTTGACTCGATGGTGACGAAGCACTCAACGGCCACCGCCTCGAAAGCACCGGTGACGATCTCCCGAGCCTTGTGCGGGAACTTTGCGCAGATCTTTCCGAACTCGGATACGTGCAGGTAGCGCAGCGTGCCGCCCCGGAACGAGGTGGAGACGTACAACGACCCGCCCTTACTGAACACCAGCTCGCCCGCGGCATCGTTGCGCGCAGGGTTGGCGGCGCGAATCTCTTTCGGCAGGTTGTCGTAAGCATATTTCACCTTTTCCCGGAACAGGCGCTTGGCGTCGTTCAGGGTGTGGGCGATCAACGCGCACTTGGCGGCCTCAAACAGCGCGGCGTCCAGCTGGACGATGCAGACCAGCGTGGTGAAGCCCAGCTGACGCGCTTTGAGGATGATGTTGCGGGTGTGCATCCCCTGGAAGTAATCGATCTGCTCCTGCGTCATGCGGAAGCGAACCTTCTTGCCCTGCTTGTCGGTGATGAAGTAGAGGTTATTCAGTCGCCAGAATCGATCCCGGAGCAGCTTCATGTGCTCGGGCTTCATATCAGGCGTCCTGTGTTAGTTCATCCATCATCTTCGAGATCTCATCGGCGTCGTCCGTTTTCTCCTTCTCGTCCAGGCTGAATGCCTGACGCTCCAGGACTTGCAGGTTCTTCATTGCAGAGGAAAGCTGGAACAAGGTTTTGGAATTGCTGGGTAGCGCGACAGCAGCAAGCATCGAAGCCCGGCGCATGCCGTTGTTGTCCTCGCTTGTCTCGTCGATGATCGCATCTTCGATCTCTTCGCGACGCTGGATGGTATTGAGCAGGTCATCCATCAGCAAGTTCGCAAGGTTCGAGGCCTTACGAATGTCTCGGCGATGGCTGCGAACCACCCGAGCGCCTTCCTCTGCGGCCTCTTCGATGATCTCTGCGTCAAGTTCGCAGTTCGCGCCTTGGTCGTTGCGAACCTCTCCGCGAACCAGCTTGCTGCGAACCTCTTTGCGCACCTGGTCAGAAAGGTCTCTAGCCCAGCCCAGGACCTTGGCCTTCTTTCTGATTGCGGTATCACTCACGCCTTGGCGCTCAGCAATGGTTCTGATGGAAAGCGCCCCGGCCCGGTAGGCGCGTTCGATTGCCTCCCAGTCGGGCTGCTTGGCTGTCATAGGTTCACTCTGATGCTTGAAATGATGGCTGGATGCCGGTATTGATGAGGATTAGTGAACTCCCGGAGATCTAATATGGAAGTCAGATTCAAAGTGATAGACACCAACGTTATCGACGAACAAGGTAGGCCAACGGGACAGAAGAAATACCGAATCTTCGATAAAGAGGATCCAAGCGATCTCAGCAAAAACGGAGTGTTTTCAGACAAACCAGAGGCTGATTCGGTTTGTGCGAAGCTGAATGCCGAAAACGCCCGATGATGGAATGTACCGCCCTCATCTGCGGCACACCTACCCCGCGCCGCCATCCAACAGCACATCAATCAGCTTCTGCTCACCCAGGCGCATGGCGCCCAAGCACTGCAAGTCATCGCATTTAGGCCCCAGCCCGAACACCGTGACCTCTCCCTTCGCGCCGATAAGCGTCAAGGCACCTACAGTGCATTCTGGATGCTCACCTGCATCAAGGTCGTCGGCGATCTTGCGCAGGGTCTTGGCGGCATCGCGCCAGTCCTCCCGCTTGAACTCCAGAACTTTGATAGTCATGCGACCCCTCACACTTGCGCGCCACGATTTGGCACATTCGAAAACGTGGCGTGGATCACTGCGATACCCGGTTGAGGGCCTCGTCCGCTTTGTCGGCAGCCTGAGCCGCGGTCGTTGCAGCTTTCGTCGCCTTGTCGGCGGCGGTACCGGTCTGGCGGGTCAGCTCTTCCAGGCGCTTGTCACGCTCGCCCATTGCGGTGTCGTAGGCCTTGCGGATGTCGGTCACCTGGTTGCTCTGGCTCTCGGCGAGAGACCAGTAGGCGGCCTGGTAACCGAGAACAGCACCACCACCGACCAGCACGACAGCAATCGCCCAGACCTCGGCCCGGCGCCACCAGCGGCGCGCGATAAATTCCAATGCACATCTGTCCATCAGGCGATTCCTCCCAGCTTGGTGCGCAGGCGAGTGATCTCATCGCTCTGCTGCGTCACGCGGTCAGTGAGCTGGGCGACCTGGCTGGTCAGAGCCTCGATCTTGCCTTCCATGCGCCCTACTGCAGCGGCCAGATCATTCCGCTCTTTCGCAAATTGATCGGCGCGGGCCTCGGCCTCTTTGCGCGCGGCGCGCTCCTGGTTCAGCAACTCGTTCAGGCGCTTCAGCGTGCCGATATCGGCGCTGTCCATTGCCCGGTCGGTTGCGTCCTTGGAGAGGAACCGGCGCAGCCATAACAGGCCGCCCAGCACTACGGTGGCGCTACCGCCCAGCCAGGTAGCTGTGCCTGGGCCAAGGTCAGTAGGATCCATGAGTTATCCCTATGTGCAGGTCACAGCGCGCCAGCGCGGCACACCAAAATTGAGGCTGAAATAGCGCTGCTTATTGTAAGAGGAGATTGTTGAGAGTTTGCCTAGTAATATCCGTATTACACAGCCTATCGAGGCAGACAGAATTCAAGAAGCTGACGAAAAATGATCTTCGACGTGCCCTCAGTGCCGACAGGATTGAATTGCTTTAAAGCGTCACGGCAGCCTGAACGCCGGGCGCAAACTGACTTGGAGCTGCATTGTGCTTGACACCATTCACATCATTGATGAGTACCTAGTAAAACCTAAACAGAAGCAAGACGACTCAGCTCAGAACTTCACTATGGTTGGCCGCAACCCAGTCGGAAATCCGCTAGGGTCGTTTGCTGTCGCTCTTACTCAGGACATCCTCTGGCCCCTCCCCAACTCAATTGTCCAGGCTGCTATATCTAGCATCCCAACGTTGGGTAGCCTCCTAAGCGCTGACGAAGGAGAGGACAAGACTGCACGAGCACAGAAAGAAATGTTGCTCGCTGCATTTGTGGAACGAGCGACTTTTTCGCCGACGCAAGCGAAAGCGGCTGGATATCGGTTCCAACCTGGGCACCCAATGGCGGGAAAATCGTATAGACGCCATCCCCTCGCAGACTTTTCTATCACTGAAACAGAAAATTTATACATCCCGAGCGAGAGCTATGACGCACATGTCTTGGAAGAGAGAGAGTCAGAGCTGATTAGGCTTTTGGTTTCACTTGGCGCGATCCGAATCAGCATTACGAAGATTACTACGGCCAGCAACGGGGACAGGCTTGAAACAAGCGGCTCCGTAGATGCAGGCCCAATTATTACGGCGAAAGCAGGCTACAAGGACAATACCCAACTTGCAGCCGCGACTACGGACACAAGAGTATTCAATCTCAACGGATGTCCTTGGAGCGCCTCAACACAAGTAGATCGCAGCAGCTTCTTTTGGCTCGCATTTGAGCCCTCTTGGAAAGCGGTTCTGTTTGCCAGGGAGCACGGTGGATGCACCGAGGCTTCCCTGGAGCTGAAGGAAAACACTTCTTTCTCAGAAGACAGAAACATCGAATTCGCGATCAAGGCAAAAAAGATGGGGGGCGGGGCATCGGTAGGTTGGGGTGAAAACGCTAACGAGGAGCGCACGCATCTTATCCACGTGCAATTCAGCGGGCTCCCGCCAGACATCCGCTGACCTCCATCCTCAGAAGGATGCATTTCGCATTTGCGTGCACAAAAAAAGCCCAGCTTTGGCTGGGCTTTGAAGTGATCGTGCGCTGGAGGTAAGTTGCGCAGTGTGGGAAAAGTACATCAAATCCCCCACCACAGCAACAACTTTATGCCGCATCCTCTGAGTTTTCCGCGTGTATCACCTGCCACACCGGCTCTTGCGCCTGAATATCCACTTCCTCGATAGCTTTTCGCAGGAAATTCCAAATATCGAGCCAGTCGCGGTCCCAGTGCTTGGGCTCGATGGTGATCCCATACAACTTCATCATGGCGTCAGACACTCGAGCTGGGCCCCATGGGTCACCGCCGCTCACCTCTACCTTGTAGGACTGCAAGGCGCATGTGATCAGGCAATGAACCTTCACCGCCTTGGCGTCGGTGAGCGCGCTAAAGTCCGTATCCGACCAGATCAGCTTTTCGGCGTTGAGCATGTGCACGACGGTCATGCACGGGTGATAGAGGTAGTGCCCCAACTGCTGCACCTGGAACGGCAGCGACTCGATTGCCTTCTGCACCTTCCCCATGGTGAGAAGGTGAGCTGCACGATCGGTGGAGCGTCCAATCGGTGCGCGTCGCGTTTCGGCAATGCTGATCTTCTGGCGCGCAGCCATGATGCGCTCTTCCTTGTCCTCGCCCTGGGCAGCGAAGATGATCTCGCGCAGTGCTGCCTTTTCCGTCCTTACTACGGTTGCGGACTTGGCCCGATCAGCCGCCGCGGCACTGATTGAGGCGTTCGATTCGTGCTGCGCATCAGTCCACGCTTGACGTGCGTTGATCAGTTTCATGCTGCCTGCCCCTTCTTCAGTTCTTTGGTCTTTGCCCGGTAGTCGGCCTTGATGGCCTTGATCTCTTCCACGGTGTACTTGCAGGCCGGATGCAGCCCTTCCAGCCAGGCAACCCTCTCGGCGCCGATGCGCTGCACCAGGCGAATTCGGTATTCCACGGCGTTGCCGGACAGATTCCGATTGCACTTCACGCACTGCCGGTGGATGTTCAGCGGTTCAAAGCGCAGCTCCGGGCAGGCGCCGACGGAGCGGTAATGCCCGGCGTCCCACCGGCTGCCGGTCATGAGGTCGTTGTCGTTCGGCGTCGAGTCACAGCTGATGCACGGCAGGTGCACGTCACGCAGGCGAACGTACTCGTTCACGGCGGCCTGGGCCTCACGCAAGTGATCCGCCCTGCTCTTCAGCTTCTCCTTGCGTACCCGGATCTCAGATCGCTCGACATGGCCCAGCGACTTGCGCGCCTTCGCCTCGTTCACGTCCTTGATGGCAAGGCCGCACTTGGGGCTGCATACCTTCTGCCCGAGGCGCTGAGGCACGAATGATTCCGTGCAATCTGGGTTTTTGCAGGGTTTCGGGCGGGGTTGTTTGGCTGAGAGGCTCATGCGCTCATCTCCTCAACCTGACGACGCAGCACTTCAATCTCGGCCTTCATTGCTGCAGCCTCTCCCTGCGCTACGAGCATTCGACCTCTTGCAGTTCGGCGCGCAGCTCGGTTCATCCATGGTGAAACGTAAGCCTCGTACGCACGGCAGCGGGCCTCATCTATTTCCCGTTGCCGCGTGAACTCTGGGCTTTCCTTGAATGGGCTCATGCAGCCTCCTGGCTAAGCAGGTCAGAGAAGTACACGCCCTGCGGTTCGAAGCGAGCGACGATGCGGTCGGTGTAAGCGATGCCCTGGGCGCGATTGAAAAGGCTGGTCACCGGGAAGCCGTCCGGCCCGAACAGGTGGCACTCGCCCATCATGTCCAGCTTCGTTTCGTACGGGAGGTGACGCATCACCCGGTACCACTCGGCCTGGAAACCGGCATCCTCGTTCAGCAGGATCTGCACGCCGATGTGCAGCTTGCAGTACTGGCGGGCGTCGGCGGCGTCACCGATCTGGGTCATCTCGGCGATACGCTTGTACATCGCGAACCACAGGCGGTTCTGGTCAAGCGTGCGATCCTTGCCCGGGCGAAGGCTCACCACCACAAAGTGCTTGTCCTCGAACATCTTGGACATGCGGGTGATAGCCTCGGTAAGCATGGAGCGGCAGTTGACGCTGATTCGGTCAGCCATCACTTGCCATCCCGCAACAGCTTGAAAACTTCTGCGGCCGCATCGCGACGGTCAGGCTCGACCACTCCACGACCACCGCAAAGACCGCACCAGCGGCGCTCGATGTCATAACCGCGGCATTTTGGGCAAGGGCGAACTGGAGTCATGACCGCTCCCCCTTGCCCAAGGCGGAGGCCTCTTCTTCCCAAGGGAAAGGACTGTGCGACTCGAAGTCAGTCTCCCAATGAGCGGGCTCAGTCATGCCCACGTTGTCGTGATAAGCCTGGCAGTGGCCGCACCTGAAAACGTAAAGGCCCGGCCCCTTATCGAAATAGTCCTCCCGATATTCAAGGATCTCCGCCTGGATCAAGGCCAGCTGCTCGACGGTGATTTGGCCGCTTATAGCGCTGATGAATGGATCGTCGCCTTCGCTGTTGAAGACCTCGATCCAGACCGATTCTTCACCATTGCGCCATGCGTTGGCGTCGTACTGGCTCTGCTCAATGTCGTCGCGCAACGCCTCGCTCTCAGCCTTGAGCCGGTCCCGGTCGGCACGAAGCACCAGATAGCTCTGCTCTTGCTGCTTGAGCGCGTAAGTCAGCTGGGCGTTATCGGAACGCAGGTTTTGCAGATCCTTGCGCGCCGCATCGTTCTCGGCCTTGAGCGCTTCAACCTCTTGCCACAACCGGTCAGCAAGTGGATCGAACCAGCCAGCCATTTTTTTCAAGCTGCGCATGTGTGCGGCAAGCTCGGCGGATGTTTGTTCCCGGACGTAGGTCATAGCTCTTGCTCCAGCGACTCACCACCATCGCCCGGCGCAGATCCAGCCTTCGCCAGCGCAATGACCTTCTCGGCCTGCTCCAGCAACTCTGGGTACTGATCATTCCAATTCTGCTTGTAGGCCTTGGCCATCATGGCTTCGAGGGTCTTCAGCAGTTCTGGAGCGGTGCGCATGAGGTAAGCATTCGCCCAGCTCTCGTCGCCGATCACAAACTTGATGCCGTTGTGATCCATGGCGCCAATGGTGGCGATCTCAAGAGGCTCTCCATCTCGCAGGACGCAGACGCAATAGTCCTGGCGGTCTACCAGCCATTCTTCTTTGGTGTGATTGCTCATGTCCGCTTCTCCGCTGCTTCTGCGATCAATGCCATGCGCTCCAACTTGCGCGCCTGGAGCCACGCCTCAGACGTGCGATCTTTCTCGCTGCCCTTGTCGACCCACTCCCACACAGGACGGCCGTTGCTGACCATGTAAGCCCGGTACATCTGGCTGTACTGCTGCTGGCGGATTTGCTGGACACCACGGCCTTTCAGGAAGCGTTCGTCGCCGGCCTGCGGTTTTGCCTTGGCCTGTGCGGTGCTGTATCGAATGCTGGTAACTGCCATGTCAAAAACCCTCCTTGCCACGCTGAGATTCCCACTCGAACGGAACGACGATCAAACCGCCCTCCCGCAACCGGTCGACACAGCGGTCGCCCATGGCCCGCCCCAGTTCGCCGGCGCCCAGGTTGGAAATAATCACCGTCGGAGCTTCACGCTCGTACCGGCCATTGATGATCGCGAACAGGGTGGTCAGCTCGAAGTCGCTCGGCTGCTCCTTGCTCACGCCGATCTCGTCCAGCACCAGCAGGTCGGGATTGATCAGGCTGGACAGGATGTCCGACTCGGACAGTTCGCTCTTGCGGTCAAAGGTTGCCTTGATGGCCTGCAGGACTGCCCCGACGGTTCGGTACACGGCCGTAAGTGGCGTTTTGTGCAGCAGTTCATTGGCCATGGCTACGCCGAGGTGCGTCTTTCCGGTTCCGGGCTTTCCGATCAGAACCATGCAGCGCCCTACTTCGCGGATCTGGTCGAACGTGGCGACGTAGTGGCGGCAGAACTTCAGCGCCCGGCGCTGCTCGTCATGCTCGGCTTGGTAGTTATCCAGTGTGCGGCTCAGGAAGCGCTTCGGGATCAGCGCGTCACCCAACTTCCGGGCCAGGGACAGGCGCAGCTCGTATGCCTTCTCGGCTTTGGCGCTTTCCTCACGCTCAATGGCAATAGCGCGAAGGCACTCAGGGCATCCGCCCTTCAGCTCCCGCCCGAGGATCACGGTAACCTTCTGGTCGAATTTGCCGTGCTTCTCGCAATCGGCCGGCTGGGTGCGGATTGGCAGCACACCATCCGGAACTGACACCGCTTTCTCAGAGCGCATAGGTGCCGTCCTCCCGCTGGATCAAGCCTGCGGTGTAGTCGCGCTCAGCGAAGCCCGTGTGGCGAGATGGGGTCTCACGCTTCACGAACGGGCGGACGTTGCTGGCCCTGTTCTTGTCGTCCTTGACCCACTTCACCAACAGGGAAACCCATTTGGATTGGGTTTGCAGCAGGCCGGTTGTTTCGTGGTGAGCGGTAAACGGGGCCACGGCCTCCTTGGTGAACAGGTCAGTCGAGACGCCGAAGTGGATGCAGTAGGTCTTCAGCAGACTGGCGTCAGGCATCCAATCCAGGGTCATCTCGACAGGGGCCTTTGGGTCAACAGGTGGTTCGCCCTCTTCCGGGGGAAGGTCTTCGAGATCATCGAAGCCTTCGAAGCTTGAGCCCGGGACTTCTTCGCCCGCGTTATGAGAGTGGTGTTGATCCCTTCCATTCCCTTCTACATCTACATCCCTTCCGGGGTCGAGGTCTCGAGGATAATTCGACGACTCCTCGACGACTTCTCCGCTACCGCTCGACGACTGCTCGACGACTTCTTCCTGATTGATCGACTTATCGTCGCTGTAAGGCTCTTCGTCCTCGACGATCAGTTGCGGAGGCTTGGGGTACTTGAAGGTGCGCTTTTCGATCTTCTGGTGCTTCCAGCCGTTAACGTGGAGGTACTGCTTTCCGGATACGGAATAGCTGCGGGTCAGACCAGAGCCTTCAAGCTCGCCCAGCAATTCGCTGACCGCCTCGGTAGTGATGTCGTCGCCTGGGAATACCAGAGCCTTAATAGTGCGCGGGGCCAGCGGGTGGTTGCCGCCGTCATCGCAGAAATTCCAGAGCCCAATGAACAGCAGTCGAGCGAGCGGACGGCTTTCCATCACCTGCTCGCTCGACCAGAATTCTGGTTTGATGGTGCGAATGCGGGCCATTACTTGGCTCCTTTGCCGACAAGGCCGGACAATTCAAGGAAACGATCCACGTACCAGTGAGGCTGCGTCTCGCGGGGGCATTGAGGGCTGGTGAGGTTCTTGCCGTAGGCCATGCCCTTCTCGGTCACGGACCAGAAATCGACCATTTCCTGCTTGGAGTTTTTGCGCTGGAGGACCTTGAGGAAGCCGTGGGCCTCAAGTGCAAGGTTGAAGGCGCGGGCGGTGCTGGCGATGGCGTGATCTTTGATCAGGGCGGTAATTGCCTTGGTCGGCATCGAAGACCCGCCGGCAGCGTCAGAGGCGGCGTCCACTGCATAGCCTGGGAGGAATTTGGCATCCAGGCCGTTGTTGGCGGCGATCTGCGCAAGCATCATCATTTTGCTGGAGGGCGCCGGCTTCAGCAGGCGATCGAAGCATTCCAGAATGGCGAGTTCGCCAATGACCTTGGAGTTGTTCGTCTCCTGGCCGGTGTAAGAGCCGGTCTTTCGAATGGTCGGCAGGACCTGGCCAACCACCCACTCTTCGAACTGCTCAGCAGCCGGAAGCTTGGACTTCATCACCAGCCGGTAGAGATCGCGTTCAGGGATGATTTGCACTGCGCGGACCTGACCTCCCATTTCGGTATTGCAGGTACTGACCGCTTTGCAGTGGACATTGATCGCCTTCGATGTGTTGGAGTAGCCCAGGGCTTCGGCGATGTCCTTGGCGATGAACCATGGCTCCCCGTGACCGTCGTCAATTACGCGGACGGGAAAGCCGTGGAAGTCGAAAGGTGTCACTGGTTTAATCCGCGCCACGTTTTCAGATTGCGAAAAACGTGGCGCGAGATTGTTGGGGGTATTGCCTTGAGTTATCTGTTGCATTAGAGTTGCCTCAAGTGATGTAGCAATGAACCGGGCCGTGAACCCGGTTTTTTTGTGCCTGAGATTCAGGCGTTATAGGTGTCCGGCGCATCCGTGGTAATTTCGAATTTCCACAAACGAAGGCCAGGAGGCCGGACATGTCATTAATCGATACTCAAAACTTCAACATCACCTGCGGCGAGTGCGCCCACCAATTCCCTCATTCGGTCGGTTATCTGAAGCTCAATGACCGAATGACCATCTGCCCCGAATGCGGGAATCGCCACCAACTCGACAAGGCCGGGTTTGAGGCTGCCGTCGCTGAGGGTGAAAAGCAGATCGATGACCTTCATGCGAAGGTGCGGAGCATCGGAGAGAATCTGTTCAAGGGCGGCAAATAGCCCCTCAAGCTCGGAAAGGCCCGGCTCGGCGTTCAGTTGAAGTTTCAGTTCGGCTTTCATCAGGCGACCTTCACCGAGGCTTTCAGCTGTGCCAGAGCGCTCTCGGCATGGTCGATCTCGCGCAGGATTCGCGCTCGCTCGACCTGATCTACTCGGCCATCAGCCATCGCTGCATGCGTTTCGACGGTCACCTCGGCAAACTCTAGAGTTGCGCGCCCCAGCGCCTCATGAATGTCGATTGCCGAGGGCTGATCCGTCTTCATGATCGAATAACCAAACTCGCCAGCCAGTGCAGCCAAGGGGCGCATGTCATCCGTATGTAGCAGCAAGGCATACAGGTGCTTTACGTTGAACCAGGCGTTGTCGTAATTCGCGTTGGCACGCTGAAGCAGGCTCACAGGAGGCATACTCATCAACGTGGCGAGATTCTTGGTGTTCGCCTCTTCTACGGCGGTGTCGCAAGCCCTCAAAAAATCCTGCATGCCTAAAACCTCGAAATTCTTTACGTGGCGCCCTGCAGGTGCAGAGGCGATCATTTGCTCAATGGAACGGCGGACAGGGATGTCAGGCGGCGCCGCGAAGGACTTTGTGCGCCAAGTCGAGAAGATCAGGGCGAAGACCCGCAATGGTGATCTCGCCACCAGATGCGTCCTGAAGGCGTTCAGCCAAGTCCGCAGAGGCTTTGCGGTGACCGCCTGCCAGCTGCCACAGGTGCCCTACCGTCGTCTTAGCAGCGGCAGCCACTGACTGGCGCCGTTCGTTTGAAGCGCTGGCGAGCCAGTCACGCAGATGGTCATTCATGGGATCTCTCCTTAAACATAGGAGAAATTTAGCTTATGGCTAATATCGTAGCAAGGAATATTTAGCTTTGAGCACATTTAGCATTGAGCTAAAGGCTGGCATTCTTGCCCGCATGGATATTTATGCGATTCGCAAGCAGAAACTGATCAGTCTGATAGGAACCCAGAGAAAGGGCGCTTGCGCCGAGCGCTGGGGAATGGCACCTGCGCACCTGAGTCAGATTCTGTCGGACAAGACTGCAAAGAACCTTGGGGACGATGTTGCGCGGCGAATTGAGGTTGTCGAGAAGCTGCCAAGGGGTTGGTTTGACTCCATCTCGGCCGACGAGTCGACATCTCTAAATAGCGGCGCCGCGGAAGGCGAAGCATCGGCGCAGAGCGCGGCCGACCAGGTAAGACAAATGCTTGCGAAGGTCAGCGGCTTGACGAGCGCTGCTCGTGACCGAATCATCGCGGCGGCTGACGAGACGAGTAACGTCATAACAGTCGACTTCTCTCGCCCGGGCCAAGTCGGCGATGAGGTGTGGATTGCCCACTACGACGTGCGTGCGGCGATGGGCGGCGGACAGATACCGCACGAATACCCGGAAATGCTCCAGGACATAAGGGTCAGCCCGAAGCACCTGCGTGATCTGGGCGTAACCTTCAAAGAGCACTTCCACCTCAAGATGATCACCGGGTGGGGACAGTCGATGGCTCCAACCATCAAGGATCGAGACCCGCTACTGGTCGACATCACGATCCGGGAGTTCACTGGGGATGGCATCTACCTTTTCTCCCACGACGACATGCTTTACGTGAAGCGGTTGCAGAAGAAGGGCAAGGATCGTTTCAAGATGATCTCGGACAACAAGCACCACGACCCCGAGGACATCCGGGTGGATGACACGCACATCCTTGCTCGAGTGCTTTACGTGTGGAACGGACAGCCGGTTTAACGCCATGGCCCTGACCAAACCTAACCAGCAACTGCACCGCGACCTTAAAGAGGCTACCGCCCTGCTCAAGTGGTCAGGCGTCGACCTGAAGCAGGCTGCTGTAAAGCTTTCTGATGCCGGCCAGGAAGATGACGCTCGCGAACTGATAGCGATCGCTATGAGGTTCCAGGAGGTCGAGGAGCTGATGGATGGGTATGCGGATGAGGTGAAGGCTGGCCAGATAACGCGCTCAAAATCAAATTAAGCTGCACCTAGCGCTCTTATAACAGCACCACAAGGAGGTAAGTGTTGATCCCGCAATGGAATCACCAAGGGATAATTCCCCCCATTGATGAAAACGACCCGACGGCGCTTGAGAGGGCGCCATATCCGGTAACCGTCGAGCAAATCGTTGAGCGATTTTCTACTACAATTGAAAGGTGCGAGATTCTCGAAGGCTTCCTATCCCACCGAGCTGAAATGCACCGTATAGGCGTTGTCTCTGGCTTTCAGTGGTTGAATGGAAGCTTTATGGAGCACGTTGAGTTGCTGGAAGGGAGAGCGCCAAACGACATGGATGTTGTGACCTTTGCGGATATTCGACCGGAAGTGGAAGCTGCTTTGGCGCCGGAGGACATCAAGGCGCTAACCGATAACCCGTGGATAAAGCAAACCTATAAGGTTGACTTTTACCTTCTCCCTCTGTCGGAACCTGCGGAATTTTTAGTCGAGATGTCGGCATACTGGTACAGTATGTGGTCTCACAGAAGGTCTCAGCAGTGGAAAGGCTTTTTGAGCGTCAGGCTCGAGCCGGACCATGATGATGGTGCCAGGCGTCTTTTGGAGAATCGCAAGCGGGAGGTCCAGAATGAACAGAACTGAATTCACCCATGCGCAGGCTGAAATCAATTTCTTGGATCGCATGTCGCGCAAACCGGGGCTGAGCAAGCTCGCGCAACTTTCAATGAGCTCAAGAAAAGAGCAGGTTGAATCGCGCCTGCTTGATCCTGGTAGAGGGGCATTTTCTCCCGCAAAAGCTGTAGTGACCTACCGAGGCGCTCCCGTTTGGGGTGTGCATGGTGTCGTTGCTGAGTTTGGCGCCATAGCAACTGCGAAGTTCTCGGAAGCTATTGCTGCCGTAGCCGCTTCTATCGGGGGTGTTTTGAATGATTTTGGCCCCATACCGAACAAGGCCCAGAATCAGATACTCATAACAGGCACGGCTGTCGGCTCTTTCGGATTTGAGTTTGAAGAGGCTCCATCACTTGAGGCGCAATTGCCTCTTGAGGGAACCACGTCTGTTTCGCAGGCATTTGAGTTGGTAGCTGAGCTGCTCGAAGCCTCCACCAAGAGTGATGAGGAGTTATCCGAGCCTGCCTCTCGGCTAGGCACCAGGGCGATAGCAACGATTTCGGATTACCTCGACAAGCTGATCTCATACGAAGCCTACTGCTCAGTGGCAACCCGCGACCATCTGTTCTCGTTTACGAGTGTTGATCAGGTCAGGATTAGCAGGTCCCGCCTCAGTACTGAAAACATTTCCGAGAAAGGCGTCGAATTTTCTGGCGAGTTCTTGGGGGCCTTTCCTGCGGAAAGACGGTTCGAATT
Organism: Pseudomonas sp. MF09150; assembly: GCF_059862355.1. Classification (NCBI taxonomy): domain Bacteria; kingdom Pseudomonadati; phylum Pseudomonadota; class Gammaproteobacteria; order Pseudomonadales; family Pseudomonadaceae; genus Pseudomonas; species Pseudomonas sp. MF09150. The sequence continues at coordinate 1,428,708 of NZ_JCBCUS010000001.1, forward strand.
CAAGACTCAGGAAGGGATTGTGATACACGGAAGAATTGCCGCCGAAATTGAAAATCCGGCAGTTATCAATATGCACCTGAATAAAGCCTTTACCATTCAAGTTCGTGCTAGAACGGTGGGCAAAGGCAGGCCGCGATATACCCTATCCCAGCTCCCCTGGTAATCAAGCCCGGCCCAGCGCCGGGCTTCTTGTATCTGGCAAGCGCCCTGCTCTGCTATGGTGGCGCCCTCTGATCGCAACGGAAGCTTCGAAGAATGGACTCATGGAAGACTCTGGCAATCGCCCTACTGGCATCGATCAGCGCTGACGCTGCAGCGTTTGAAGTCAAGAACCCCGTCGAGAGAACCCTGACAGTCACCACCATGGTTCCAACGATGATCCTCGGTGGAACCACAGCATTTACGGTCTACGGCCCGTCAATGATGATAAAGGCGAAGGACGATGCCCTCGCGTTCATTGGGTCAGATGGAGAGATTCGTGGGGCTCAATTTGAGCAGGCTTCCAGATACTATCGGTCTTCCTATCCCTCCCCTCTCATGTCAGATATGCAGCTGGCCCAAGCCATCGCATCCACCTTCTGAGCAGCGCGCATATTGGTCATGAAAACGCCCGTTATCTAAAGCGCGTGCCGCATGGTATCAATTAGCCATCGACCAGTTCTCACGGAGTAACTGCGATGAAGGTTTTTGGATTGGCACTGCTCGCACCGACCTGCCTGGTCAGTTACTTCATCAGTAGCGGCGACAATGGAGTCGCTATTGCAGCTGACCTTATGTTCTACATCACCGCCGTTGCCCTGTACCTATTCCCCTCAATCTACATCGCCCTGGTCGAACCAGTTCCCCCGCGACGTATATTTATCATCAACCTACTGACAGGCTGGACGCTGATCGGATGGTGCGCGGCCTACTACTTGGCTTTGCGCGGTGCAGAGTTGCGAGTCGAGGATGAGCTCAGTGAGAACGTGTAGGGCTAGAAGGGCTCTTCACCCCACGATTCAATGGGGGCGGTACGCCACGAATGCTAAAGTCCGAGCTCAATTGCGAGGTAGCGTCATTGAAAGAGATCACTGATCGACTCAGGGAAGAGAGGATTCGTCTAGGCCTGACCCAGGCAGATCTTGCAAAGGCTGGCGGGTTAAGAGTGAATGCCCAAAGCATCTACGAGAGAGGGGCGAGAGTGCCGAATGCAATCTACCTGGCCAACATCGCCAAGGCTGGCGTGGACGTGCTTTATGTTGTGACCGGCAAGCGAACACCCTGTACTGCAACGCATAAAGCCTAGCTCCCCCCGACCTGAATCCAGAGCCCGCCACTGAGCGGGCTTTTTCATGCCTATCAGAAAGGCGCCGCCTCTTCTTCTGGCTGAAACTCGACCTCTCCCCTGCCCGCCACCTCGACTTCCTGCTGCTCCCACCTCACCGTCACGCTGCCGTCGTCATTGAGTGTCAGCTCAAGCTCGTCGGTTTCGGCGATTACGCTCAGCACCTCTTCCCACTCGCGATCTCCATCCGTGTCCAGGCGATGGATCGTCACCCAGCGCTGCGTCTGCGCGACGGGGTGATTGATCATCGATGAGACGCGCAGCGCAAGGCGCTCCATGCCACTCAATTCTCCCCGAGATGCGGGTGCAGCCTGCTTCTTCGCCATGAAATCCCCTCCCAGCCGAATGCTGTATATCCATACAGCTTACGGAAAAATCATAGCTCACTGCTAACTGCCGCGTAAAGCGCTTATGGACTCAAGCCAACGGCGCGGAGAGATCTGTCGAGTCGATTTAATTTCGCCAATCGCTAAATATTTAGCTTGGAGCTATTGACGATATTTTAGCTTGAGGCTAAATTAACTCCATCGCAGCGACACAGCCACTGCGAAGGGCCTCCGGCCTGCCGCTCTTTAAAAACATGACGTGACCACCGCGACGTACCCAGGCAATCACCTGGGTCGGAAGAAGCTAAATCGCCGCCCATGCAGCCTCTGGATAGCTGCCGCACTCCCTCATGCGAGTGCGCGAAACCACGCAAGCCAGCCAGGAAGAACACCGGACACGAAATGTGTGACCTGGCCAGAGATATGAATCGGGCGAAGCGCGTGGTGGAGAAACGAACTACCGAGAAATCCTCGGGGGTTCAACTGGACAGCATCACTGAGCAGCCTTCTCGCGAGGGCTGCTTGGGATGACAACCAAGAGGAATTAACCATGGCTATTCGTAACGACAAAGGTCAGTTCGTCAGCACCAACACGGCAATGGCCGCCGATCTGCAGGGCTTTATTGATGACTGGACGCATTGGGCCAAGCAAGCGCTGCGCGGCGGTGACAAAGCGGAAGCCGCTCGATGCATGGCAGAAGTTCGCGACTGCCGCCAGAAACTGAGCACGCTGCAAGCATGACGGACCTTTTTACTGATGCACCTGGTTACCCGGGTGCATCGGGAAAACAACCGGAGCGTGACCATGAACAAAGAAGAGATTTACGACAGCCAGATCAGCCCCCTGATGCTGCAAATTATCGAAATCTGCAAGGCCCAGGGCATTGCGATGATTGCCAGCTTCAATATCGCTCACGATGGCGAAGGCCCGGACGGTGAAGACTGCTCCAACCTGACATGCACGTCCCATCTCCCCGATGGCGATCAGGTTTTTGATGAGCGCTACAGCAAGTGTGCCGTAACAATCCGACGTGGAGCGCCGCAATCACTGGCAATGCACATCACCAGCCAGAACCCTGATGGATCAAAAACGCTGACAGCGATTATTTGAACAACCAGTGCTACGACAGCCTGTCGCTAACTGCCCGAGGCCCTGGTACTCCCCAGCACCAGGCTGCATCGGAGTGTGATCTGTGGATCGGTTCGACGGTATGAAGGCCGGTATCGCCACAGATATGCAGCGCAAGGCGACGGGCGCCCGGTAGCCGAACGCGTAAGTCTTCCAGGTTCGATTCCTGGGCAGATCACACCCCGATGCAGATTCAATAGGTGGCCGCTGCCTTCCCAGTGAGCGAACAGCAGGAGATACGGCCATGAAGTAGATCAACGGTTCACTCGTGTGGCGTAGCAAGCCTGAAGGCTTCGCCCAGCACCCTGACAGGCAGCGGAAAGCAGGGCCGACGATGTCACCGCGCATCAGCCGAAAGGTAGGCCCAACCAAAACGAAGACGAACACCGCAGGCGAGTCCGAGGGCATAGCTGGCCAGACTCGACACATCCCGGGCAGTGCCGGGCGCCTGCACCCTTCCCCGCCTCTACCCTTCAGCACTCCTCCCCCGCGCCCATCGGCAACCAGCGGGAGGCATGAGTGTTGACGAATACAGGTGAACCAACGAATGGAGAGAGTCATGGAATCAAAAATCGCTCCAGATCCTCTGACGGCGCTGTCTTCTGCCGTCGATAACGCAGAACAACGGGTGTTTGAAGATTGGCTGCAGCGAACTTCGCCAAGCGGTGACTGCGACCAAGTCCACTCGCAGTGGCTTGAGAGCAGCGACTTTGAAGATTTTTGCACCGAGTGGGCTGAGCAGATTTTAGAAATCTCGGCCCGTTCCGCCTAACCCCAAACACTGGAGGTCGCCATGCGAACCGTAGAAGAAGTAGAAAAGGAGGTTGGCTGGACTGAGGAAGAGGCATCCCAGTGCGGCTGTTATGCCCATCCAGAGCCATGCGAGCGCTGCTGGTCATTGGGCTGGGCACTTGGTGGTGACGACATCATCAAGCCTGAACGTAACCCAGAATAACGCCACCCTGGAGGCGACCATGTCAGCACTACGCAAGGCTCAATTTGAGCATGACGAACTACTGCCGCCTCCGGTGAGCGAAGAAGACCTGGCGGAGATTGAATGGATCGAAGCGAGCGCTGAGCGGTTGATGCTCGGGTACCGAATTGAGTGGGGCTACAACAAAGCTGACCGCGGTGAAGTGACCCAGGCCGACTACTACCGGGCCCTTCAGGATCACGCCAACCAGCGGCAGATCGACGGCGAGGACAAGATCGACGCCTTCGGGCAGCTTCTGGCTGCAGCCGGAAACTTCGGCAGCGGCGGTCAGATGTTTGACCTGTCCGTCTATCTGCTTGGCTCCAAGACGGCCCGAAAGGAAATTGCTGTGGGCCTGCTCAAGCCACACGCAGCCAATGCTGTGGCGCTCCAGGAAGAGCAAGACAAGCTTGAGCGGAGGGTCGGATGGTGAGCCCTCACATTCTTATCGACGTGGCTCTCGATGGCCTCAACCATCCCGACAGCCCGCCAGATAACAGCATTCTGGTCCAGCAGATCATCACCAGGTTAATGACTGATGGACTCATCACCCTCGACGAATTCAGTCACTACTGCCAGCGCTTGCTGAAGATCGTCAGGCAGCGCAAGGAGGCCGCATGACCATCATCGCCGGATCATTCAAAGGAATCGCCGAGGCCCTGAGAAATCAGGGTTTCTTGTTTCTGGTGGACGTGAAATGGATCGAGCAGCCTTGCAAGTGTGCGGGCCGCTGGACGTGCAAGGTGGCGATGTGAGTCGGATCAAGGCGGTGCATCTGGTTGAGCACCATTGCGCGGCGGTGGATGACTGCGAGTGCAGCACGCATTGCATGATCGAAGGTTATGAAATTCAGGAGACCGGCATACGCAAGCATGTCACCTGCAAGAACTGCCTTCGAAGCATGGCCGCCGAAGAAAAGCGAAAGTGGCGGAAATACTCCCAGCATATTGCGTCCTGCAAAGCCTGGGCTGACGAAGCAAGGGGTTACGAATGACCTCCTACCAAAGAGCCAAGCGCTACTGCTTCTGGCGCGGGTCTGCCATCACGCTAACCCTCCTCTCTCTATTGATGCTGCTTGGCGCCCTCGCCGATCGCGTCACCCAGTAACCAACACCTTCAATCGCTGCGAGCATCGCGGCAAGGAATCCCCATGTCCGCAAAACAGCAAGTAATCACCATCGACGACATCAGCGCCGACAACGCGCCGGCCATCTACGTTGCCGGTGGCCTGGGCCAGTTCTTCGACGCGGTGAAGGCCGAAGTCACCGGTGAGGTGCCCGATCTGACCACCCGCAAGGGCCGCGAGCGCATCGCTTCCCTCGCCGCCACAGTCAGCAAGTCGAAAGCAGCCGTGGAAAAGCCGGGCCGTGACTACCTGCGCCGCCTCAAGGAAATGCCAAAGGTGGTGGAAGCCGAGCTGCGCGATTTTGTCACCAAGATGGACAACCTGCGCGATACCACCCGCCAGCCGCTGACGGAGTGGGAAGAGGCCGAGCAGGCCCGCAAAGACAAGCATGTTGACGGGATTCAGGGAATCAAGGATCTGGCTGTTTTCGAGGCAACACCGGCCGCCGCCCATGTCGCCCAGGTCATTGCCGACCTTGAGCTGGTCGAAATCAACGATACCTGGGAAGAGTTCCTGGCCGAAGCCGCCCAGGTGAAGGACCAGACACTGGCGAAGCTGCGCGCCCTGCTGGCTGAGCGCACTACCTACGAAGCCGAACAAGCCGAACTAGTGCGCCTGCGCGCCGAGGCAGAGGCGCAAGCCCAGCGCGACCGCGATGCGGAGATTGCCCGAGTCGCCGCCGAACAAGCCCGGCTCCAGGCTGAGCAGCGGGCCCAAGCCGAGCGCGAAGCTGCCGCACGACGTGAACAGGAACTGCTGGACCAGGCCGCCGCCACTCAGCGGGCCGCGGCACAGGCTGCACTGGATGCCGAGGCCGCCGCCGAACGCCAACGCCTGCAACTGGAACTGCAGGCCGAACAGTCCCGCGCAGCAGCGGCACAGGCCGAGACGAACCGAATCGCCGCTGAACAGCGCGCCGAGCAAGAATGCATCGCCGCGGCGCGTCGCCAGGAAGAGGCCGTAGAGCAGGCGCGACTGGCGGAGATTGCCCGGCAGGCAGCGGAGGCTGAAGAGACGCGGCGCCAGCAGAAGGCGCGCGAGGCGGACCAGGCTCACAAGGTGAAGATCATGGGCGCCGCCAAAGAGGCGCTTATGTCGATGAACATCACCGAGGAACTGGCCAAGGCCATTGTTCTGAAGATTGCACGCCGCGAAGTCCCACACATCACCATCCAATTCTGAGGTAGCCAGCATGAGCGGCCAAATCATCGTTCCCGAACAGCGGCGCCAGGCTGTGGCGCCGATCTCCACGGACAACAGCATCATGGCCGTCATCAGCCGTGCCGCCGCCGATCCAACCTGCGACATTGAGAAGATGGAGCGCCTGCTGGCCATGCACGAGCGCATGCAGGCCAAGGAGGCGGAGCAAGCTTTCAACGCAGCGATGGCAGAAATGCAGTGCAACATCCCCACGGTTTTCGAGGGTGCAGTGAATCTGCACACAGGCAACTCCTACGCCACTCTGGACCACATCACCCACACCCTGAAGCCAATCATGCAGCAGCACGGGTTCGCCATCACCTTTAAGGTTGAAAACGCGGACAAGGCAATCAAGGTCACCGGGATTTTGATGCATCGGGGTGGGCACCGCGAACAAACAACCATGACCCTCCCGGCTGATATTGGAAAGGGTCGCAACGACGTTCAGGCCGTTGGCTCATCGACTACCTACGGCAAGCGCTACGTGATGTGTGCGCTGCTGAACATCACGACCGGCGATATCCGCGACGACGACGGACAGTCGTCGGACGGCTCTGAAACAGAGGATATGCGCGCCCAGGTCGTCGCGGACATCCTTGAGCGTGTTGGGCAGACCACGACGCCGGATGAGCTGAAGGATGTTTGGCAGGCCAGCCTGAAAGTTCTTCAGGCGTCGGGAGACACCAACGGGTATTCCACAGTGAAGACGGCGGTTACCGTCCATAAAGCCAAGCTGGAGGCGCCTCAATGATCATCGTGAATTGCACTCAGGGCTCCCCTGAATGGCTCCAGGCCCGAGCTGGAGTCATCACCGCCAGCATGTTCAGCACCGCACGCTCCAAAGTGAACGGGCTGAACGCCCAGCAGAAAAAATATGTCGACGCCATGCTTGCCGGGAAAGGCGAAACGAAAGCGATGGAGTTAGCCGGGTACAAGGCCGGCCCAAAGGCCGAGGTCGTTCAGCGCGCTCTGGACGGTGAAAAGGTCGGGGAGCCTTCGAACGCAGCACTGTCCTACGCCTTTGAGTTGGCCGTCGAGCGCATCGGCGGCGCGCCGCTGGACGGCGGGTTCGAGACTTGGCAGATGCGCCGAGGGCATGAACTGGAGCCCGAGGCGCGAATGGAACACGAAATCCAGACCGGACTCATCGTCACCCAGGTCGGCCTTGTGAAAACAGATGACGGCGTATTCGGCGCCAGTGCAGACGGATTCATCGGTGATGACGGCGGCTCTGAGTACAAGTGCTTCCTGGCCCCCGACAAACTCCGCTCATTCCACATCGACAATGATGCCAGCGAAGTCATCGACCAGGTGCAGGGCTGTATGTGGATTACCGACCGCAAGTGGTGGCACATCGGGATGTACTGCCCGCTGTTGAAAGCGGTGGGTCGCCAGCTCTGGTGGAGAGAGTTCAAGCGCGACAACGACTACATCGAAAACCTCGAAGAAGACCTCTGGGAATTCAAGCTGCTGGTAGACGGGTACGAGTCGGCGCTCAGGAGTAAAGCAGCATGATCAGCATCCTGCAGAACGAAGTCGAAAGGCTTCGCCCGTTCCACGATGAGCTGGCCGAACAGATGGCCGAGTTTGTGGCGCGTGGCGGCAAGATCGAAGTAGGGCCGCCGAGCGGCTACAAGCCTAAGGAAATCACCTACAGCAACCAGATGCCGCCGGCGCCCAAGCCGTTCGTTCGCCGGCGGGTGGAGGCAGCCCCTCTGCCGCCGGCCCCGGTGAATGGGCGCACGGAAAAGCGGATGAGGAATGTCGAGCGCGCTATCGCCCTGGCCCCGACTCACACCCAATCCGAGGCTTTAGCCATTCTGGGCATCAGCAGGCGGACCCTCTGCAGCATGGCTCAAGAACATGGGATCAAGTTCAAGAAGCCAACTCGTGGCGGGGCCAACGGTGCCGAGCGATCGGAACAGCTGGAAGCCCGAGACGCGAAGTATGCCGAGCGGATTCGCGCCTTCCTGGAACTGGGCATAACCCGGCGCCAGTGCTGCGGAAGTCTGGCGATAAGCAACAAGGCCTTTGAACGGATCATCGCCGCCCACGGCATCGACTACCCCAAAGCACGCCAGGGCACTTCATGCGCCGCATAGCCCGCATCCAGCAACGCAAACGCCAAACCTGGCTGGATCTACCCGCCAGCGCAATCGAAGAGGTAAGCCATGGCTGCCGCCCCGAAAGAACGCTCAGCAAAGACTGCGGCGAGGCGAAAGACTCGCGGCGAGGAAGAATTGCGACTGCACACCATGGCCGGCACCCGTCAGGCCTTGGCTGATTTGATGGCCTGGCACGGCATTGAGGAACAGGGCGAGGCCATGACATTGATGGTTCACCATCTGCACGGCCTGGGCCCGGCGGGGTCAGCTCAGTTCCTCGCGCCGCCGCGACACGAATACGTGATACCCGAAAACGTGTCGGCAAAACTTCAACTCGCCTACGCCCGCGAATCACTGCGCATCTGCCACGACGAATAACCACCCAACATCAACGAATCACGCCAGCCGGCGAGGATCCCCTATGTCCGCACAACAGAAGAAACACCCCTTCGATTTCAAAACCCAATACGGACTCGGCTTCAACCCTCAGGACGATGAGATCGTTGTCGACTTCTTCTGTGGCGGCGGCGGTGCCGGGACCGGTCTGGAGATAGGCCTGGGCCGCACGGTGAATGTGGCGAAAAACCACAGCCCCCAGGCAATCAGCATGCACACCGTAAATCACCCGGGCGCGAAGCACTTCACCACCGACGTGTTTGAGGGTGATCCGGATACCGAATGCGGCGGCAAGGCCGTCGGCTGGTTTCACATGTCCCCGGACTGCACCCACCACAGCCAGGCAGCCGGCGGCCAGCCGCGCAAGCGCGAGATCCGCAACCTGTCGTGGATCGGCCTGAAGTGGGCAGGCATGAAGCGGCCCCGGGTGATCAGCCTGGAGAATGTGAAGCAGATCCTGCAGTGGGGCCGGCTGATCGCCAAGCGCGATAAGGCCACCGGCCGCGTGGTGAAGCTCGGCGGCGAGATTGCTGCACCTGGTGAGGTTGTGCCGGTGGGCCAGCAGTTCCTGATCCCTGACCCGAAACAACGTGGCCGGACTTGGCGCCGTTTCGTGGCCCTGCTGGAAGGCATGGGCTACGTCGTTGAGTGGAAGGTGATCAAAGCGTGCGACTTCGGCGCACCGACGAGCCGCGAAAGGCTGTTCATGATCGCGCGGTGCGATGGCCAGCCGATCGTGTGGCCGGCCCCCACCCACGCAAAGATCCCAGCAAAGGGACAGCAGAAGTGGAAAACGGCCGCCGATTGCATCGATTTCAGCGACTTGGGCAAAAGCATCTTTGGCCGCAAGAAAGACCTGGCCCAGGCCACCCTGCGCCGTGTCGCCAAGGGCATGAAGAAGTTTGTCATCGACAATCCGGCGCCGTTCATTGTGCCGATTGCCAACTGGTCAGGGGAGGCAGTTCAGTCGGCCGGTGAACCGCTGCGCACCATCACCTCTTACCCAAAGGGCGGCGCCTTCTCGGTGGTGAGCCCAATCATTGCCCCGGCAACCCACCAGGGCAGCGACCGGATCAACGACCCGCTTGAACCGTTACCGACAGTCACCTGCGCGAACCGTGGGGAACTAACGCTGATCAGTCCCGTGATGGTTACCGCTGCCCACGGCGAAGGGAAGCCGGGAGGCGTTCAGCGCTGGGGAGACGGTTGCAAATCCTCTGCTGACCCGTTGGGCACCGTCACAGCAAGCGGCGGGCACTCGATCGCATCAGCGCACCTGGTGAAGTTCCGATTCAACGACGCGGGCAAGGCTCTGGATGAGCCACTGCCGACCATCACCAGCGGCGGCAACTATCAGCGGCCGGCCGGGGCCGCTCATGCCATGGGCATATCCACGGTGTTCATGGCCCAGATGAATGGCGGATTCAACACCACGGCCGCCAAGAGCATCGAAGACCCAATGACCACGGTGACTAATACCGGCAGCCAGCAGCAACTGGTGGCAGCGAACCTGGTGCACTTGCGCGGTAACTGTGACGCACGGGACGTAAACGACCCGCTGCACACCATCAGCGCCGGCGGCCAGCACCACGGGCTGGCCAGCGCATTCATGGAGCGGGCGTTCGGCGCCAGTGTTGGCCAGGGCCTGGAAGAACCGGCGCCTACCATCACGGCCGGTGGCGGCGGAAAGAGCTCGCTGGTATCGCTGACACTCTCGCCAGAGCATGAGGCGGGCGCCCTGCGTGTCGCCGCATTCCTGATCAGCTACTACGGCACCGAGAACATCAGCGCCTGCGACTCACCAGCACCGACCATCACCACCAAGGATCGCTTGGCCATGGTCACCGTAATGCTCCAAGGGACGCCGTATGTGATCGTCGACATCTGCCTGCGGATGCTGAAACCGGCTGAGCTGTACAAGGCCCAGGGCTTCCCGGCCGACTACATCATCAGCCACGGCGCCGACGGCAAGCCGTTCACCAAGACCCAACAGGTGCACATGTGCGGCAACAGCGTCAGCCCACCGCCGATGGCGGCACTGGCGCGGGCCAATGACCCGTGGCGCGTTACTGAACGGGTGTCGGAGGCGGCTTAAGCCCTGCCGGCTACCAGCTTGGCACCCAGCTCTCGGCCGGCCACCTGCGCCAGGCCACGGTCAACATAGGTTCGGTCACCCGCAACAACCGGCACCACCACTTCGCCGCCCCGCTTCACTTCGACGTTGATCCGCCAGGTCTCACGGCCCTCCTCGTCCTTCTCGCACTCCATGTAGTTCCAGAGCTGAAAGCCTTCGTGCTCATCATAAATATCGTGCTTTGTCATGGGCTTGCTCGTTTGAGTGAGGCGCCATCGTAGCACCCACTGTCTGGGCCTGGCCCGGCAAGGACTCACCATGCCTACAGAAAACAAACCGACCACACCGCTGCAGGTCGTGCGCTCGACAGTCACAAAGCTGGTGATCACCGGCGCTCCGCGGCTGGACCCTATCACCGTCTTCCTCGAGGACTTCGGCCGGCGCGACTGCCCGACTGAATCCGATCCGAACTACCAGACCGCCCAGGGCAAGATCACCATCAACTGCTGGGACAATAGCTGGAACGCCTACTGGGGCGACATGGGCCCTCGCACCGTCGCCGAGTTTGTGGGCGATTGCGGCTGGGACTACATCCTGAATTGCCTGGATCGCGGTATCAGCCCTACGGTGTTCAGCGGCAAAGCTCTGCACACCCTGGCCCAGAAGTGCATCGTGCAGCGCCGCCGGCAGCAGACAGGCCGCCATGACTGGGAACTGGGCGAGCTGAGCAAAAGCGAAGCCCGCCAGCTCTGGGACGACATCGATATTCTGCGCAGTGTCGAGAGATCGAGCGAGTGCTGGCATCACAGCGCGCTGCTGACCGAGCTGTTCGGGGACGAATGGCACTACCCGCTCGATGGGAAGGCTGTCGAGGAAAACCACGAATACACATACCTGCGCCGCGTTGTCGAGGCCGTGCAACAAGCCCTGCGCCAGGAGCAGCAGACCGCCGAGGGCGCGAGCCATGAATAACGAACTGCGCAAACTGCTGGAGCGTCTGAGGGATGCTCACGTCTCGATTGCTGGGCCTGAATTCTGGGGCGCGTGGAAAGAGCTGCGCGCCCTTCTCGCCAAGCCAGCCGTCCAGCACCAGGGCGAGCCGGTGGCGTGGGCCAATGGTGAGCAGCTACTGCTGTGCAGTCGTTCGCCGCGAGAGGTGCAGCCGAACAATCCGATGATGCACAACCTGCCGAGGAATATCGCGGGTAGCGCACTGCGCACGGAGTACTGCGATACGCCGCTCTACGCCGCCCAGCCCCATGGCGAGCATCCCGCTTAAGTCAGTTGCCAGTCGATCCAACGTTCGGCCGCTGCCATCGCATCTGCCAGGGCGGCCTGGTAGTCCTGCCAGGGGCCGGCGATCTCCGCCGCCACATTCCCAAAGCCGGGAATCTCGCTCGACTCAATCACCCGGAATAAGACCGGTGCCACATCGTTTGGCCGCTCCCATTCGAACTTCAGAAACACCTTCTGCCCGCGGTATTCATGTTCGATTGGCACATCCCGAATGTGTGACACACGCCCTCCTTAATTGAACCAAGTTGAACCATGATGAACCATTAAGAACCAAGTTAAACCATACTTTTACACCCAATCGGGTGGACTCTCTATCGAGGCATAAAGCCATCCCTCCCTTTCAAGTTAGCCGCTATTGCGGCCAAGGACGAAGTCATGCCTGAAGAAATCAAATTGATCCAGCCAGCCCCGGTCGTGCGCGATGAATATGGCATGTTCGCTCATCCCGATATGCCCGACTTCGACGAGGGCGACGGTGATAAGTGCAAGGCCTGGGTCGCTTCACAGCACTTGCAGGTGAAGATGGTGGAGCTCGAATACCACAGCGACGAATCGGTCTCTGAGCGCTATTTCGAAGCTGGGGACCCAGACTGCAGTTACTGGGAGCCGGATCGGCCTGATGGCGAAGGCTGGTTCTGCCTGGCCATTCACGACACCGACGACGGCCCTGTCTGCTGGTGGGCGCGCCGGGAGGAAATTAATGCCCCCTTGGCTGCTCTGCGCAATGAGGCCGTAGAGGAATGGCTTGAGGGGGTAGCAGTCGACCAGGGGCCGGAAGCAGCCGACAAGTGCAAAGAGATCCTCCTGAAGTGCGGCTACTGCACCCAGGTGACCCCGTGAAGGCCCTTTCAATTCGCCAGCCCTGGGCGTGGCTGATCATCCACGGCGGCAAGGACGTCGAGAACCGTTCCTGGCACACCAAGTATCGTGGCCGTTTCCTAGTGCACGCGGCCAAGGGGATGACCAGCGATGAGTTCACCCAGGCGCTGCTGTACTGCTTGGACCGCGGACTGACGCTACCGGATCGTAACGACATGCAGTGTGGCGGCATTATCGGCTCTGTAGAGCTGGTGGACAGTCTTGATCACAGCGACTCGCCCTGGTACATGGGCGAGAAGGCGTTCCTGTTGCAAGACCCGAAGCCTCTGTCGTTCACGCCGCTGAAAGGCCGACTCAACTTCTTCGAGGTCCCTGATGAACTGGTGACCCCATGATCGCCCTCGCCTACATGCTCTACCTGATCTACACGGGGCCAAGGCCATGAGCGCCGCGGCGAAGGTTCTCGACCCCTGCAGCGCCAGCCGCATGATGTGGTTCGACAAGCAAGACCAGCGGGCCCTGTTCGGCGATATCCGCGATGAGGAACACCTGCTGTGTGATGGTCGGGTGCTGCGGGTCGAGCCGGACGTTCTGATGGACTTCCGGCAACTGCCCTTCGCCGATGGTGCCTTCCGCCTGGTCGTGTTTGACCCGCCACACCTGACCCGGGCCGGGGTGGATAGCTGGATGCGGGCGAAGTACGGAATGCTCACCAGCGACTGGCGCGAGGATATCCGTCAAGGCTTCGCAGAGTGCTTCCGAGTGCTGGAGCCGGAAGGAATCTTGATCTTCAAGTGGAACGAGACCCAGGTACTGGTGAGCGAACTGCTGGCACTGACCAACGAAAAGCCCCTGTTTGGCCACAAGTCCGGCAAGCGGGAAAAAACGCACTGGATCACGTTCATGAAGCGCTACAGCCCGCCCAGCCCCTAGAGCAGTCAGCGGGGTGGCCAGGACATAGGCCGGGCGAGCCACGCAACCATCCCACGGCGCAACGCTGGCAGCTATCAGCACCATCTGAAACATCCCACTCAACAATCTAAACAGCCTGCCGGCCGGCGGGCGAGGTATGCACGCATGAACAAAACTGACGCAAAACGCATTGCGGAAACCATAACTATCGAACAGCTGGAGACCATGTTCGAGCGCGCCAAGGCCGGGATCACCAACTGGGAACAAGTCAGTGCTGTAAATCCTGGAATGACCAAAGGGACAGCGTGGAACATTTTGAGCGCCGGACTCAAATCAGTCGGCGGGCCTCGCACAAGAGTTCTCGCCATCACCAACATGATTTGGGAGTTTGGCGACTTCCTCGACGATTCGCTAAAGCCAGCCAAAAAGAAGCGCCAGCCGGCGCCGACCCCATATCACCAGCAGCCGAACTTCTAACAACCACCTTCTGCCGCCCAGCGCGGCAAGGACACCAAATGACCATTAATTCAGCGCGGCCCCGAATGGGCTGTGGGAGATAGCTATGGGCGCTCAACAGCTGATCCCTAGATTCATCAGGGCAAAGGAAGCACCTGGATACCTGGGCATGTGCCGGGCAATTTTCGACGAGACAGTCAGGCCGTTTGTAAGTGAGTTCCCCATCGGCGGGCGCGGCGTCGGGTTTGATCGGCAGGAACTGGACGACTGGGCCACGGCCTACGTCGAGGCAAAGGCGATTGATAAAAAAGGCGCAACGGAGCAACAATCGCCCCGCAGCGAGCGCCAGAAAGGAGATAAATCATGGCGCGAAAATCGATCACAGGCCTCTCCCAAAGGAAAGGTATCTGGCATATCGACAAGAAAATCAACGGAGAACGACTTTACGAAAGCACTGGAACTGGTGACCGGGAAGAAGCGGAGCGCTACCTGATCTACCGGCTGGAGCAGATCCGGCAACAGAAGGTGTACGGCGTAAAGAAGGTGAGGATCTGGCGGGAGGCGGCGACTCGCTTTCTGCTGGAGTTCAAAGATCAGCCTTCAATCAAGCTGTCGGCGCATCACCTTTCGCAGCTCGACCCATTCATTGGCGACATGCCGCTGACCCACATTGATGACCAGGCCTTGGTGCCATTCATCAAGGATCGGTTGGCGACGAAGAAACTGGAGGGCGGGAAGGTAAAGAAGGGTGTCAGCAATAGGACGGTGAATATCTCGATCGAGCGCGTGGTTCGGGTTTTGTCGTTGTGTGCCAGGAAGTGGCGAGACGATGAGCGCAGGCCGTGGCTGGATAGCGTGCCGATGCTCACGAAGCTGGAAGAGAAGAAGTCGAGCCGCAAGCCGTACCCGATGTCATGGCCGGAGCAGTCGATTCTTTTTGGAGAGTTGCCGGCTCACCTGCAAACGATGGCGCTGTTCAAGGTGAACACCGGCACGCGTGAGCAGGAGGTCTGCAAGCTGAGGTGGGATTGGGAGATCGCGGTACCGGAACTGGGCACCAGCGTATTTCTGATACCGGCCGACTTTGGGGGAAGGCACGAACGCTCCGGCGTCAAGAACGGCGACGAGCGCCTGGTTGTGCTGAACAGCGTGGCCAGGTCGATCATCGAGAAGCAGCGCGGCATAAGCAAGGAGTGGGTTTTCCCATACAACGGCACCGCGATGCACCGAATGAACGACTCGGCCTGGAAGAAGGCGCGGGTGAGAGCGGCGAAACTCTGGCAGGAGGAAAACCTTCGCCCCGCTCACCCGGGTTATGCATCCATAAGGATTCACGACCTCAAGCACACATTTGGCCGCCGGCTGCGTGCGGCAGGCGTAACCGAGGAAGACCGAAAGGCTCTTCTGGGGCATAAGAACGGCAGCATCACCAGCCACTACTCGGGCGCAGAGCTCGGGCATCTGATTGAAGCTGCGAACATGGTATCAGCAACCGATTCGCGAGGACCGGTCCTGACAATTTTGAAGAGGAAGCAGGCGTGAAAAATAGAGAAGTCACGCAAAAGTCACGCACACGAAAAAGGCCAATGCTGTGAACATTGGCCTAAGTCATTGAAAAATATGGTCGGGACGGAGTGATTCGAACACTCGACCCCTAGCACCCCATGCTAGTGCGCTACCGGACTGCGCTACGCCCCGACTAGGCGTGATACTGGGTTCGCTTCTAACGAAGCGATGAAGAATATATCGCAAGCTTTTGAAATATGGAAGTATTTTAAAAGCAAAAAATCACTTCTTGAGCACCACCAAGACATCCTCCAGCTCGGAGATCATTTGGCGGATCAATTGCTTGTATTGGGTGGTGTCGTCTTTGGCCTCATCACCGGAAAGACGCAGGCGCGCACCTCCGATAGTAAACCCTTGATCGTAAAGCAACGCGCGGATCTGCCGGATCATCAGCACATCCTGGCGCTGATAATACCGGCGATTTCCGCGGCGTTTGACGGGGTTGAGTTGAGGAAACTCCTGCTCCCAATAACGCAGCACATGCGGTTTGACCGCACAGAGCTCGCTGACCTCACCGATGGTGAAGTAGCGTTTACCCGGGATGACGGGTAGCTCGTCGTTATGACTTGGTTCCAGCATAAGCCTCAACTCGGGCCTTCAACTTCTGCCCTGGACGAAAGGTGACCACACGGCGAGCCGTGATCGGGATTTCTTCTCCCGTTTTCGGGTTGCGGCCAGGACGCTGGCGTTTATCCCGAAGGTCGAAGTTACCGAAACCGGACAATTTGACCTGTTCGTTGTCTTCGAGAGCGTGTCTGATTTCTTCAAAAAACAGTTCGACCAATTCCTTGGCCTCACGTTTATTCAGACCCAGCTCTTCGTAGAGACGTTCGGCCATTTCAGCTTTCGTCAGAGCCCCCATACGTCACTTCCTTAACGTGGCGTTCAACCTTTGTTCGAGCGAGGTGAGGATATTTTGTGTCGCAGAATTCACCTCATCATCATTAAGAGTGCGCGATGGATGCTGCCAGGTCAAGCCAACTGCAAGGCTTTTTCTATGCGGATCAATGCCTTTACCCTGATACACGTCAAATAGCCTGAGGTCTGTCAGCCATTCACCTGCATTTTCACGGATTACATCCAACACAGCGCTGGCTGCGACGTCTTTGTCGGCCACCAGTGCAAGGTCACGACGCACTTCAGGAAAACGCGACAACTCCTGGAATTTAGGCATTTTACCCAGAGCAACTTCGGCCAGAACGAGCTCGAAGACGAAGACCGGGCGATCCAAACCGAGGTTTTTCGACAGCTCGGGGTGAATGGCGCCCACATAACCCACCAAGCGACCTTCACGCTCAATGCGGGCCGTTTGCCCCGGGTGCAACGCTGGGTGGCTACCAGGCACGAAACTGAACGAATCCAGAGCACCGGCAAAGCCCAATACCGCTTCGACATCAGCTTTGACGTCAAAGAAATCCACGACGTCGCGACCTTGCGCCCAGCCTTCAGGCAAGCGACTGCCGCAAACCACACCAGCCAGCATTGGCTCTTGCTTCAGACCTTCCAACTGACCGACAAAGCGCAAGCCGCTTTCGAATAGACGGACACGATCCTGCTGACGATTCAGGTTGTGCTGAAGTGCCTTGACCAGACCAGGCCACAGAGAGGCGCGCATGGCTGCCATGTCATTCGAAATCGGGTTGGCCAACAACAGCGGCTCAACGCCAGGGCTGAACAATTCGAACTGCTTCGGATCGATAAAGCTATAAGTAATCGCTTCCTGATAACCACGAGCGACCAGAAGGCGACGCAACTCAGGCAGGTCGCTACGCGCTTCCGCCTTGGCTTGAGGTGCCAGGCGAGCCTGCGGGTAACGAACCGGCAGACGGTTGTAGCCGTACAGGCGGGCCAACTCTTCGATCAAATCAACTTCCAAGCTGATATCGAAACGATGGCTTGGCACCTCAACACGCCACTGCCCTGCCCCATCAGCGAAAACTTTCAAACCCAAACCAGTGAGCAGACGCTCGACTTCGGAAGCGTCGATTTCCAGGCCAAGCATTTGGGTGACGCGCTCAGCACGCAAGGTGATAGGCGCAACCGAAGGCAGATGCTGTTCGCTAACGGTTTCGATGATCGGACCAGCTTCACCACCAGTGATTTCCAGCAGCAGGCCGGTAGCACGCTCCATGGCTTCACGGGCCAATTGCCAATCCACGCCGCGCTCGTAACGATGTGAGGCATCGGTGTGCAGGCCGTAGGAACGCGCCTTGCCGGCTACCGCGATCTGATCGAAGAACGCGCTTTCAAGGAAAATATCGCGAGTACCAGCAGTAACGCCGCTGTGCTCCCCCCCCATGACACCGGCAATCGCCAGGGCACGAGTATGATCGGCGATGACCAGGGTATCGCCACGCAGGGTAATTTCCTGGCCATCGAGCAAGACTAGTTTTTCGCCTTCGTCAGCCATGCGCACGCGGATGCCGCCATTGATTTCGGCGAGATCGAAAGCGTGCAGCGGCTGGCCAAGCTCCAGCATCACGTAGTTGGTTACATCCACGACCGCATCAATGCTGCGTACGTCGCCACGACGCAGACGCTCGACCATCCACAGCGGTGTAGGCTTGGACAGGTCGACATTGCGGATGACGCGGCCCAGGTAGCGCGGGCACGCAGCGGGCGCCAGCACTTCAACCGGACGCACTTCATCGTGCACCGCTGCAACGGCAGCCACAGCTGGACGTGCAACCGGCTCGGCGTACAAGGCGCCGACTTCGCGAGCCAAGCCCGCCAGGGACAGGCAGTCGCCACGGTTCGGGGTCAGGTCGACCTCGATGCTGGCATCGTTCAGGTTGAGGTAGGTACGAATGTCTTCACCCACCGGCGCGTCCGCAGGCAACTCCATCAAGCCGGAGTTGCCCTCGCCCACTTGCAGTTCTGCCTGGGAGCACAACATGCCGTTGGACTCGACACCGCGCAGCTTGGCCTTCTTGATCTTGAAGTCGCCAGGCAGCTCGGCACCGATCATGGCGAATGGAATTTTCAGGCCTGGACGCACATTGGGCGCCCCGCATACCACCTGAAAAGTTTCCGCGCCATTGCTGACTTGGCATACACGCAGCTTGTCAGCATCCGGGTGCTGCTCGGTGCTCAGCACCTCGGCCACTACCACGCAACTGAAATCACCGGCGGCCGGCGTTACGCTATCGACCTCAAGACCGGCCATCGACAGACGAGCAACCAGCTCGTCGCGACTTACCTGCGGGCTTACCCAGCCACGCAGCCATTGTTCACTGAATTTCATCCTGCTCTCCTAAAGATCCGTTACGACTAGCGAAATTGCGCGAGGAACCGCAAGTCGTTGTCGAAGAACAGACGCAAGTCGTTCACGCCGTAACGCAGCATGGCCAGACGCTCAACGCCCATGCCGAAGGCAAAACCCGAGAACTCTTCCGGGTCAATCCCGGACATGCGCAGCACGTTCGGGTGCACCATGCCGCAACCCATCACTTCCAGCCAGCCAGTCTGCTTGCAGACGCGGCAGCCTTTACCGCTACACATCACGCACTCCATATCGACTTCGGCGGAAGGTTCGGTGAACGGGAAGTAGGAAGGACGGAAACGTACCGCAAGCTCTTTTTCGAAGAACACCCGCAGGAACTCTTCGATGGTGCCTTTCAGGTCGGCAAAGTTGATATCGCGATCGACCAGCAGGCCTTCGACCTGATGGAACATCGGCGAATGGGTGATATCGGAGTCGCTGCGATACACACGGCCCGGGCAGACGATGCGAATTGGCGGCTTGGTCGACTCCATGGTGCGGACCTGTACCGGCGAGGTATGGGTGCGCAACAGCATGTTCGCGTTGAAATAGAAGGTGTCATGCATCGACCGGGCCGGGTGATGGCCTGGGATGTTGAGCGCCTCAAAGTTGTGATAGTCGTCTTCGACCTCAGGGCCTTCGGCAATGCCGTAGCCGATATGGGTGAAGAACTGTTCGATACGTTCCAGAGTCCGAGTAACCGGATGCAGACCACCAGAGGTCTGGCCGCGGCCAGGCAGGGTCACGTCAATGGATTCGGCGGCGAGTTTGGCCGCAAGATCGGCCTCCTCGAACAACGCCTTGCGCGCATTGAGAACCTCTGTGACACGCTCCTTGGCAACGTTGATCAGGGCGCCGACTTGCGGACGCTCTTCTGCCGGCAAATTCCCCAGGGTCTTCATCACCTGAGTCAACTCGCCCTTCTTGCCAAGGTAGTGAACCCGGATTTGCTCCAGGGCATTGATATCTTCAGCGCTTTGCACAGCCTCTAGTGCTTGAGAGACCAGCGCATCCAGGTTTTCCATGTACAGACTCCAGATACAAAATAGGGGAAGAGCTTGAAGGCTCTTCCCCTATTTATGACGTTTAACACCCTAGCCCACAGAGGTGAGCCCAGGTGACTGTCGGGGGTACTTAAGCCAAGGTGGCTTTAGCTTTCTCGACAATCGCAGCAAACGCCGCTTTTTCGTTCACTGCCAGATCAGCCAGAACCTTACGGTCGATCTCGATGGACGCTTTTTTCAGGCCAGCAATGAAACGGCTGTAGGACAGACCGTTAACACGTGCACCAGCGTTGATACGAGCGATCCACAGAGCGCGGAACTGACGTTTTTTCTGACGACGGTCACGGTAGGCGTATTGGCCTGCCTTGATTACCGCTTGCTTGGCAACACGGAATACGCGCGAACGTGCACCGTAGTAGCCTTTAGCAAGTTTCAGAATTTTTTTGTGACGCTTACGGGCAATGACGCCACGCTTTACACGAGCCATGAGTTACTTCCTCTATTCTTGACTAAAATTAACGAAGGCGCAGCATGCGCTCGACTTTTGCCACGTCGGACGGATGCAGCAAGCTGCTACCGCGCAGTTGACGCTTACGCTTGGTCGACATTTTAGTCAGGATGTGGCTCTTGAAAGCGTGCTTGTGCTTGATACCGTTAGCAGTTTTCAGAAACCGCTTAGCAGCACCACTTTTAGTTTTCATCTTTGGCATGTTCGGATACTCCGCATTCAGTTGATAAACATAATCAGAAGGCCTGCCGTGCCCTATTGATTACTTCTTCTTTTTCGGGGCGATGACCATGATCAGCTGGCGTCCTTCCATCTTAGGATGCTGTTCGACCGAACCGTACTCGAGCAGGTCAGCTTCAACCCGCTTGAGGAGTTCCATCCCCAGCTCCTGGTGGGCCATCTCACGGCCGCGGAATCGCAAGGATACCTTGGCCCTGTCCCCATCACTCAGGAAACGTACCAGGTTGCGCAGTTTTACCTGGTAATCCCCTTCCTCCGTCCCTGGACGAAACTTGATTTCTTTTACTTGAATCTGCTTCTGGTTTTTCTTCGCTGCGGCAACCTGTTTCTTCTTTTCGAAGATCGATTTGCCGTAGTCCATCAGTTTGCAAACAGGGGGCACTGCATCGGCGGAAATCTCCACCAGATCCAGCTTGGCCTCTTCAGCCTTAAGAAGCGCGTCTTCAATTGACACAATCCCAAGCTGTTCACCTTCAGCCCCAATTAACCGAACCTCGCGTGCCGAGATATTCTCGTTGATCGGGGCTTTCGGTGCAGCTCGTTTATCTTGTCTCATTTCACGCTTAATAGTAATTACTCCGAATCTGGGCGACCACGCCGGGAAACCGCTTGTGCGAGGAACTCCGAAAACTGGGCGATGGGCATCGAGCCCAGGTCAGCACCTTCACGGGTACGCACAGCGACAGTCTGCATCTCGACTTCCCGATCTCCGATAACCAAGAGATAAGGAACCTTGAGCAAAGTATGCTCGCGGATTTTAAAGCCGATCTTTTCATTTCTCAAGTCGGACTTGGCACGAAATCCGCTTTGATTGAGAGTTTTTTCGACTTCAAGGGCAAAATCTGCCTGTTTATCAGTGATATTCATGATCACTGCCTGAGTCGGAGCCAGCCACGCAGGGAAAGCCCCCTCGTAGTGCTCGATCAGAATTCCGACGAAGCGCTCGAACGAACCAAGAATCGCCCGGTGCAACATGACCGGATGTTTACGGCTGTTGTCTTCGGAGACGTATTCGGCACCCAGACGGATCGGCAGGTTGAAATCGAGCTGCAAGGTACCACACTGCCAGACACGGCCAAGGCAATCTTTCAGCGAGAACTCAATTTTCGGACCGTAGAACGCGCCTTCGCCCGGCTGCAAGTCGTAAGGCAGGCCCGCGCTATCAAGCGCCGCAGCCAAGGCCGATTCGGCCCGATCCCACAACTCATCGGAACCCACGCGCTTTTCAGGGCGAGTGGAAAGCTTCATTTCGATGTCTTTAAAGCCGAAGTCGGCATAGACATCCATGGTCAGCTTGATGAATGCAGCGGATTCAGCCTGCATTTGCTCTTCAGTACAGAAGATGTGCGCATCGTCCTGAGTGAATGCGCGCACGCGCATGATGCCGTGCAACGCACCTGACGGTTCATTACGGTGGCAAGCACCGAACTCGGCCAGGCGCAGCGGCAGCTCGCGGTAGCTTTTCAGGCCCTGGTTGAACACCTGCACGTGGCACGGGCAGTTCATCGGCTTGATCGCGTAGTCGCGGCTTTCCGACTGAGTAGTGAACATGTTTTCAGCGTAGTTGGCCCAGTGCCCGGATTTCTCCCACAGGCTGCGATCCACGACCTGAGGTGTCTTGATCTCCAGGTAGCCGTTATCGCGCTGAACCTTGCGCATGTACTGCTCGAGCACTTGGTACAGGGTCCAGCCGTTAGGGTGCCAGAACACCATGCCCGGTGCTTCTTCCTGGGTATGGAACAGACCGAGACGCTTGCCGATCTTGCGATGGTCGCGCTTTTCAGCCTCTTCGATTCGCTGGATGTAAGCCGCCAGTTGCTTCTTGTCGGCCCAGGCGGTGCCGTAAACGCGCTGTAATTGCTCGTTCTTGGCATCGCCACGCCAGTAGGCGCCGGACAGCTTGGTCAGCTTGAAAGACTTCAGGAAGCGTGTGTTCGGCACGTGTGGACCGCGGCACATGTCGACATATTCTTCGTGGTAGTACAGGCCCATGGCCTGTTCATTCGGCATGTCTTCGACCAGGCGCAACTTGTACTCTTCGCCACGGGCCTTGAACACATCGATCACTTCGGCGCGCGGAGTGACTTTCTTGATCACGTCGTAATCTTTTTCGATCAGCTGCTGCATGCGCTGTTCGATCGCCACCAGGTCGTCCGGAGTGAAAGGACGCTCATAGGCGATATCGTAATAGAAGCCTTCATCAATGACCGGGCCGATAACCATCTTCGCAGTCGGATACAACTGCTTGACCGCATGGCCGACCAAGTGGGCGCAAGAGTGGCGAATGATCTCCAGCCCCTCTTCATCCTTTGGCGTGATGATTTGCAGGGTCGCGTCGCCGTCGATCAAATCGCAGGCGTCGACCAGCTTGCCATTGACCTTGCCGGCCACGGTGGCCTTGGCCAAGCCTGCACCAATGGATGCGGCGACCTCGGCTACGGAAACCGGATGATCGAATGAACGTTGACTGCCGTCGGGAAGAGTAATGGTGGGCATGGCGCCTCCTCTCCTAGTGGTGACCCCTACCAAAGGTCACGTGGGTTGGGATGAGCCAGTACGCGGTTCAATCCAGGCCGTTGTCTGACAACGCCTGCCGCACAGTGGCAGGGGCCTTGGCGGCCAACCGGAAAATCGAACCAGAGTGACTGGGATTCAAATCAAAAGATTGGGGCATAAGGGGCAAGGACAATTGAATTCGTCCAAAGCCGGCAAATACCCAAGCCGGGCATGCTAGCACAGATGAACGGTCATCGCGCTGCGGCCACCTGGTTAATAGGCTTTTGTGCAAGAAAGTGAACTTGATGTGTACCGGCGGCCTCAAATAATCGGAGAATCGCCATTCTTGCTATCGACCTCAGGAGAGCCCGACTCATGCGCCTCACTAAATTACTCGCCCTAGCCGCCCCCTTTGCCCTGCTTTTGCCTCTTAGCGCCCAAGCTGCCTGGCCCACCGGTCTGCGCGCCGACTATATGAAGGATTGCACCGCCGCTGCCAGCCAGAGCGTCGATGCCAAGACCGCTGAGAAGCACTGCGCGTGCGGCGCGGACAAACTGAACGAAAAATTCACCGGTGAGCAAATCAAAGAGCTGATGAGCAAGCAGAATCCGCCCAGCGCAGAACTCAGAACCAAGGCGCTGGATGCAATTGCAGCTTGCCGGGTAGTGAAATAGCTCGAAGCTATCAGTGAAGGGACACTTTTTCAGGGCTAAAGCAGGCTGAAAAAGTGGCTTTTTTCACAATTTACGCAGCTTTTACGGCTTTTTTTATAACCGATTATTTTCTGCCAAAGCCCCTTAAACCGGGGGTTTCAGCCGACCAGAGCAACAAAAAGCATGCAACTACCAGGTAAACAGCACCGCCGGGGGGCTCCCAAGTCGAACATTTCGACTATGATAGCCCGGTGTGCCCAGTTGGCCTGAGCAGCACAGCACTACTGAAAATATATGTTTCTTGGAGATACACCATGTCTAATCGCCAAACCGGCACCGTAAAATGGTTCAACGATGAAAAAGGCTTCGGCTTCATCACTCCTCAAGGTGGCGGTGACGACCTGTTCGTACACTTCAAAGCTATTGAAAGCGACGGTTTCAAAAGCCTGAAAGAAGGCCAAACCGTTTCCTTCGTGGCTGAGAAAGGCCAAAAGGGTATGCAAGCTGCACAAGTTCGCCCAGAGTAAAATCTACGCGAGCTAAAAAAACCCCGTCCATGTGACGGGGTTTTTTATGTGCGCTGACAATGTCTTGAAGCAATCAGCCGCAATTGACCCGGGTAATCACCAGGTTGGCATCGGTATTGAGGTTCAAGCGGTCAGAACGGTATTCTAGGGTGATCATGTCATTCGGCTTGAGAATTCGTGCATTCTGCGCCCCCGCACGGGTACGGGCCTGCTCCAGCAGTTCAGGGGAAGCCTTCTTGCCAATAGCGAACTCGGCGGCTTTCGACTCACAACGACTGTTACCGGAATCGGCAACCACTGGGTCCTTTTCCGCTCCCGAGGTGCTGCACCCAGCCAGGGTGATCGCGGCCAGCAGGGTGGCGAATGATGCAAGCTTCCAAGGCATGAAGCCTCCTTTTCAAAAATAAGCAGAGATCGTGCGACAGCGGCAGGGACGTTTGGTTTCAAAAAAATGGCCATTTGCCCTGTGGCGGACAAGTCTGCCTCAGACGCGACTCAAGCCTGAGCACACAATCGTCACTGAATATGAACAGCGTTCAATAAATGTCGATGTAGTCGAACGGCGGCTTGGGCCAGTTCTGTTTCAACGCGTTGAATATCTGCATGACCCAGACTTCATCGCTGGCCGCCACCAGACCTACATAACCAGAGCCGGCGGCCCAAGTTTCGAGCCGGAACAGCAGGTCATCGATATCAACGCCTCCCACCACTCCCGAGGAAAGGTAGGCAATACCGCCTTTGGTAACCCGCAATTGGGTATGAACGTTGTCACTGGCCGACGCCAGCAACTGCCGAACCGCCTCAAGGGTCAAGGCGTCAGGGTTATTCAAATCGATCTGCACGCGAGCTTCCTTGAAAACAGACAAAACCCAAGTGTCGCATAGCCCTCCCCTCATGCCTAAGTAGCAGTGCTAAAAATCTGGCAAGATGTTTAACTTTGCCGCACCGCCAATACCGCACCAGTGCCTTTCAGGCCCCGCCTCAACTACAGACATCGTGAGATTTTCATGGCCATCGTAAGTATCGACGCCGACATCAAAGCCAAGTGGCCACAAGGCCATTGCTCCTACAGCCCCGGCAGCCCGGAGGAACTGGCAATCATCGGTATCGACCTGCTGGTCAAGGAGTTCGGAACCCAGGCTGCCCAGGCGTTTATCCGACAAGTCTTCGAAAAGTACCCTGCCGACCACCCGGGCGCTCCGGATCCCGAGCGCGAGTGACAGCCCTCAGGCTGACCGCGCTCAAGCACGCAGATTTATTTCAGCCGAGCCAGGCGCTCAGTCAGCAGATCGAAGAAGCCCTGGGCGTCGCCGTTTTCAACCCAGAACACGTTCTTCGGCTGCTTCAAACCGTCGTACCAATCGACAATGGTCTGGCCGAAAGTCGGACCTTCGCGACTGTCGATCACCATATTGGCCTGACGCCCGCTGAATAATTCGGGCTTGAGCAGGTAGGCGATCACCGTGGCATCGTGCACCGGACCGCCCGGAATGCCGTAATGCTGCATATCGCCCTTGACGTACTCGTTGAGAATATCGCCCACGATCTTGCTCGCCTGGTTGTTCAAGGCCGCGATTTTCTGCAGGCGCGCCTCGCTGGTCAGCACTTTATGGGTGACGTCCAGCGGCAGGTACGTCAGCTTCACCCCACTCTTGAGCACCACCTCGGCGGCCTGTGGATCGGCAAACAGGTTGAACTCAGCCACTGGGGTGATATTGCCGCCATTGAAGTGCGCGCCGCCCATGACCACCACCTCCTTGATGCCCTGGGTGATATCCGGCGCCTGGATCAGGGCCAGCGCGAGGTTGGTCTGCGGGCCGAGCATGGCGATGGTGATGCTGTGAGGCTTGGCTGCACGCAGGGTATCGATCAGGTAATTGACCGCATTGCCTTTGGCCAGCGCCGCCTTGGGCTCATGTACAGTGACCCCGGAAATACCTTCCTTGCCATGAATGTTTTCGGCATAGATCGGCGTCCGCAGCAGTGGGCCCGGCGCCCCCGCGTACACCGGAACCTCTTCACGCCCTGCCCACTCACGGGCCAGGCGAGCATTGCGCGACGTCTTGTCCAGGCGCACGTTGCCGGCGACCGTGGTCAGCGCACGCACCTGCAACTCCTCGGGTGAGGCCAGGGCGAACAGCAAGGCGACCACATCGTCGGCCCCCGGATCGGTGTCGATGATCAGGTCGATTTTTTCCGCCGCCTGGGCGCTTGTAGCAGTGAGCAAAGACAAAAGCAGCAGACTCCGAAGCCAATGGTGCAGTAGCTGAGCATAGCGGTGCATGGCGCACTCCTTGTGCGTGAAGAAATAACAGGCCGGGTTGGCTAGAAGGTCACCCCGGCAATCAAGGCGATATTGCAGTAAGGCTGACACTCACCGGTGCGCACCACGGCTCGTGCCCGGCGGCTGAGTACCTTGAATGCCTCATGACTCAACAGCTCGCGCGAGCCCAGCTCGCCACTGGTGCTCAACTCATCCAGCGCCTGCAGGGCCGGCGGATGCTTGAGCAAGATCTCTTCGGCAAGTACATGACTCTCCACCTGCATTTCACTGAGCACCACCCGCAGGGTCGTGACGAAATCCGGGACGCCGTGGGTCAAGGCCAGGTCGATCAGCTCGACGCCAGCCGGCACCGGCAGCCCGGCATCGCCGATCACCACGATATCGCCATGCCCCAGGGAGGCAACCAAACGCGACAGTGCGACGTTGAGCAAAGGTGTCTTTTTCATGAGGGAGAGAACGCCTGGACGTCGGACAGCGTGGGGATAGAAGGTTGCGCGCCGGCTCGGGTCACCGACAACGCCGCAGCGACCTGGCCAAAACTGATGGCCTCGGCTTCGCTTTTACCGGCAGCCAAGGCCGCCGCGAATGCGCCGACAAAGGTGTCGCCCGCCGCCGTGGTGTCGATCGCCTCGACCTTGGCCGCCGGGAAGTAATCAAAGCGTGCGCCATCGGCGAACAACGAGCCCTGAGCCCCCAGTGTCACGATGACCTTCCCCGCACCGGCGGCAATCAGCTGGCTGGCTGCGGCTTCTGCACTCTCCCGGGAATTCACCGGCAAGCCGCTCAGGGCCGAAGCCTCGCTCTCATTGGGAATCAAGTAATCAATCGACGCATACCAATCAGCCGGCAAGGGCCCGCTGGCCGGCGCCGGGTTGAGAATCACGGTCTTGCCCAGTTCCCGCCCGCGCTTGAGGGCATAACCCACAGTCGAATACGGCACCTCAAGCTGGCAGATGATTACATCGGCTGCCTGCAGGATTGCGTCAAACCCTGCCACCACCTCGGGGGCGAGCTGGGCGTTGGCCCCGGCAACAATGACGATGGCATTCTGGCTGCTGTCGTCGACCACGATCAGCGCCACCCCGCTGGAACCCTCGATCACGCTGACCGCCTGGCAATCGATGGTCTCGGCCAGCAAGGCGCCGCGCAGCTGTTCGCCATAGGCATCGTCGCCCACGCAGCCGACCATCGACACCTGTGCGCCCAACCGGGCCGCAGCCACCGCCTGGTTCGCTCCCTTGCCGCCGGGCACCGTGGCGAAGGATTTTCCAATCAGGGTTTCACCACCTCGGGGCAGGCGCTCGGCCCGGGTTACCAGGTCCATGTTCAGGCTGCCCACTACCACTACTTTTGCTGACATACATCGGTACTCATCAATTCGATTCAGCGGTATTCGGCGAATGCCCCGGCCAGCGGTGCAGTCGACTCTCGCAAGACAATGTTGGGTGTAACGATGCGCTGATCGATCGCCTGGCCCGGCTTGGCAATCCGCCGCAGCAGCAGCTCCGCGGCCTTTTCGCCCAGTTGCAGGATCGACTGGCCGACGGTGGTCAGCGCGGGATAGACGTAACGGCTCATCTGGATATCGTCGAAGCCAATCACCGAGAGTTCGCTGGGCACCCGGATATTGCGCTCTGCCGCCGCTCGCAGCACGCCGATGCCCATCATGTCGTTGCCGGCAAAAATGGCGCTTGGCGGGTTGTTCTGCAGCAGCAACGCCGCAGCGCTATACCCACCGGTACTGGTGAAATCGCTTTGCAGAATGCGCTCTGGCGGGACCGCAACCCCCGCCCCTTTCAATGCCCGGAGAAACCCCGCCAGGCGCATCTGCGCCACGCTGGTATTGGCCGGGCCGCCAATGCAGGCGATATCGCGATGGCCCAGTTCGAGCAAATGCCGAGTGGCCAGGTACGCGCCGTATTCGTGATCGATGCGCACCAGGTCCGCATCCACGCCTTCGAGCCCACGGTCGACGATCACCATGGGCGTGCGCACAGCAGCCAGGCCTTCCGCCAGCCCGCTGTCGCCGCCAGCCGAGGTGACGATCAGCCCGTCGACGCGTTTCTCCAGCAGCACCCGCAGGTAACTGCTCTGCTTGTGCGGGTTATCGTCGGAATTACACAGGATCACGCAGTAACCATTGCGCTCGCAGTAATCCTCAATACCCCGAGCCAGCTCCGCAAAGTACGGATTGAGGCTGTTGGGCACCAGCAAACCAATGGTCGCGGTGGTCTTGGCCTTCAGCGACCGCGCGACGGCGCTGGGCACATAATCGAGGTGCTTGATTGCCGCCTCGACCTTGACCCGCACCTCTTCGCTGACCGGCCGCGTCTTGTTCACTACATGGGACACCGTGGTATAGGAAATCCCCGCGAGCGCCGCCACATCCTTGATTGTTGCCATGAATCAAACCCGCCGAAGTGCACGCTGACTGCGATAAGTATCCAGCACCACGGCAATCACGATGACCGCGCCGGTGATGATGCGTTTGGTCGGCTCAGACGCGCCGATTTGCGCGAGACCTGCAGCCAGCACAGAGATAATCAAAACGCCGAAGAAGGTGCTGATCACCGAACCACGCCCACCCATCAGGCTGGTGCCGCCAATCACCACCGCAGCGATGACCTGCAACTCCAGGCCGGAGCCCGCATTCGGGTCCGCCGCCTCCAGGCGTGAAATCTGGAACAGTGCCGCCACGCCGGCCAGCAACCCCATCAGACTGAACACCAGGATCTTGTAGGGCTTGGGATTGATCCCCGCCAGGCGCACCGCTTCTTCGTTGGTGCCGATACCGATCAGGTAGCGACCAAACACGGTACGCGTCAGCACTGCCTGGGCGACGAAAATAATCAACAGGGCAATGATAAACGAGGGAGAAATGCCAAAGGCAATCGGATTCGACAGCCAGGCAAAGGCATCGCCGATGTAGGCAGTTCGCGAACCGGTCATCTGGTAGGCCACACCCCGGGCCATTTCCAGCACGCCGAGGGACACGATAAAGGACGGAATGCGCCAGGCCACGGTGATCGAACCGGTGATGGTTCCGGCCAGCGCCGCGCAGGCCATGCCCAACAAGGCGGCAGGCAGCACGCTCCAGCCCCAGCCGAGAATCGCCACGCTGACGGTCGACGCCGCCAGGGCCAGCACCGAACCCACCGACAGGTCGATGCCGCCGATGATCAGTACGAAGGTCATGCCCACCGCCAGCACCATCAGGTCGGGAATCTGGTTGGCCAGGGTACTGAAGGTGTCATAGGACAAAAAATGACTGCTCAGGGTCGAGAACAGGATGATCATCGCCAGCAAGGCGCCCGCCAGGCCGAGGTAAGTCCCCAGGCCGTAATAGTTGCCAGCACGCTTGCCGGTTGCAGGTGCAGTTTTCATGGTGCATTCCTAGGCGCCGCTTCATTGAGCAACGCATCACGTTTTTGATGGCCGGCAAATGCGGCGGCAAGCAATTCATCCTGGGTCCAGCTGTCGCGCTCGAAGGTGTCGATCAGGCGCCCGGCGGACAGCACACCGATGCGATCACAGATCAACATCAGCTCGCGCAGATCACTGGAAACCACCACCAGCGCCTTGCCCTGGCGCGTCAACTCGCCGAGCAAGGCATAGATATCGAACTTGGCGCCGACGTCGATGCCGCGAGTCGGCTCATCAAACAGCAGCACCGAACAATCGCGCTCCAACCAGCGGCCGATGACCACCTTCTGCTGGTTGCCGCCCGAAAGCTCGCTGACCAGTTGTGCCGGTCCGGAGCTGCGGATACGCATGGCATCGATCTGCCGTTGTGCCAGCCGTGCCTCGCTCTGGCCGTTGACCAGCCCGGCACTGGAAATAGCCGGCATGTTGCCCAGGGCGATATTCGCTCCGATCGACTGGCTCAACAGCAGCCCCTCGCCCTTGCGGTCCTCGGTGATCAGAGCAATGCCATGGGCCACCGCATCGGCAGGCGAGCGAACGCTCACCACCTGCTCCGCCGTTCCCAAGGCCACCGTACCGCTGTCGGCTTTATCCGCGCCGAAGATCAGACGCAACAACTCGGTACGCCCGGCCCCGATCAGGCCGGAAATCCCGAAAATCTCGCCACTGCGCACGCTGAAGGAAACGTCATGCACCTTATCCGAACGGCTCAGCCCCTTCACCGTCAACGCTGGGCCGCCAATCTGCCGTGGTCCCAGGTCGATGTGTTCGCCCAACTCGCGCCCCACCATCAGGTTGACCAGTTGCTCGCTGTTGTAATTGGCCATGGGCTCGACACAGACCAGGCAACCGTCGCGCAACACGGCGATGCGCTGTGCCACCCGCGCCAGTTCTTCCAGGCGATGGGAGATGTAAATGATCGACACGCCCCGGGCTTGCAGGCGGGTGATTTGCTCGAACAGCATTTCGACTTCCCGCGAGGTGAGCATCGCGGTCGGTTCGTCGAGAATCAGCACATGGCAATCGCCGATCAGGTTGCGGGCGATTTCCACCATTTGCTGGTGCCCGATGCCGAGTTCGCCGACCAGGGTGTCGGGGTCGATGGCGTCCAGCCCGACCTGGGCCATGGCCTCGATCGCCGCCTTGCGCAATTGCTTGCGGCTGATCCATCCGCCGCGACTGGGCAGGTTGTCGAGAAACAGGTTTTCCGCAACCGACAGGGTCGGCAGCAGGTTGAGCTCTTGCATGACCATGCGGATACCCAGGTCTTCGGCCTGGGTGCGGCTGCCAGGGCGATACGCCTGGCCATTGAACTGCATCTGCCCGGTGGTGGGCGTGACCAGGCCACCGATGATTTTCGACAGGGTGCTTTTGCCGGCGCCGTTTTCACCGGTCAGTGCCAGCACCTCACCGCGCATCAGCGTCAGATCGATGCCGGTCAGGACCGGTTGGACGTAGGTCTTGCCGATACCGCTGACCGTCAGGACAGCGTTCGCAGCGGAAACTGACATAGGAAACTCTCCATGCGCCCGCCCCTGTGGACGGACGCCGTTGTGCCGCCAGAATGACTACTTGGTGACCAGTTCAACCGGAGTTTCGATGACGCCGTTGGTGCCGCTGTCGACCTTCTCGCCCTTGAGGATTTTCAACGCAGTCTCGATGCCGAACACCGCCTGCTTGGCGGCAAACTGGTCGGCCGTCGCCAGTACTCGGCCGTCCTTGAGCATCGGCTTGATCGCGTTGATGTTGTCGTAGCCCACCACCTGGACCTTGCCCGCCTTGCCTGCTGCACGCACTGCCGAAACCGCACCGACGGCCATGCTGTCATTGCCGGCCAGCAGCGCCTTGATATTCGGGTACTCGCTGAGCATGGCCGACGCCACGCGGTTGCCGGCGTCGATTTCCCAATCACCGGACTGCAGGGAAACCACCTTGACCTGGGCCGCCTCCATCGCGTCCTTGAAGCCAGCGGTACGCTGCTGCGCGTTGGTGGTGGTGGACACGCCTTCGATGATCCCGACCTCATCACCGGCCTTCAATTGTTTGGCCAGGTACTCGCCCACCAGCCGCGCACCCTTGCGGTTATCAGGCCCGACAAAAGGCACGCTGATGTTTTTGCTCTTGAGCACTGCCGGATCGAGCTGGTTGTCGATGTTGATCACGGTGATGCCGGCATCCATGGCTTTTTTGATCACCGGCACCATGGCCTTGGAATCAGCCGGGGCAATCACCAGGGCGTTGACCTTGGACACGATCATCTGCTCGACGATACGGATCTGGTTGGCGGTGTCGGTTTCGTCCTTGATGCCGTTGGAGACCAGGTCGAAATCGGCGGGATGTTCTTTCTGATAAGCCTTGGCGCCATCTTCCATGGTCAGGAAGAACTCGTTGGCCAGGGACTTCATGACCAGGGCGACCTTGGGTTTTTGAGCGGTATCGGCGTAGGCCGAAGAGAAAGGAAGCGCAGCGGATGCCGCGGCCAGGATAGCGACAGCGAGAAGACGTCCAGCAAATGGCAGCTTCATGGATTGACTCCGATCTTATGATTATTGTGAGCAGCGCCTGCAAGGTTAGAAGCTTTGACGATCGCCACCGCTGACAACGGCAATCAACGCGCGCTTCAAGGAATGAAAGTCACCCCTTGAATACCTCGCAAACGTTTGCGGAAATCAACTATGCGAACGCTACGGCGTTTTGTCAACGCATAACCCTATCATCGGAGAATCCTCGACACCCCCGCTCCAACATGCCGAAAACCCTCTTTCGAGGGTCGGCACTGGCACTTTTTCAGGCGGTGGTGCTAATCACTGAGCCGGAGGATGAGCCTTTGCTCAGCTCCGTGACCAAACGGCCGGAGACGTCCAGCAGCGCCCCATTGGTATCGGCAATCTGACCTTGAACCGCCATCACCATGGTCTGCTTCGCTTCAGGGGTCGGATAGTTGGCCGCCTGGGCCGCTGCCAGTTGTTGCTGCTGTTGCTTGAGCTGCTCCTGCAACTCCTGCATGCGCTTGAGCAGGATCTGCACCGCGATGCTGTTGCCACCGCCATCGGAACCTTGCGCAGAACCTTCTTCGGCCTGCGACGCCCCACCCGCCTTGACCTTGTCCTGGTCATCGGTGCCCAGGACCTGTGACGCCGTATCGGCAGTCGCCTTGCTCAACGCGTCGATGGTGGCCGGCGACTTGCCATTGATGGTGATCGCACCGGCACTTGGGAAACCGACTGAAAAAGACATATGAGCTCCTGAAAAAATACCCTTTGAACAGCATCGACCGGCCAGGCCGATTCTTTAGCCCGTGGCAAAACGCCATTAGCGGACACGGGCCGTTTTCGGATTGCCGAACAGAGCACTCGCCAAATGTTCGGAAACCCGGACAAAGTTCCACGTCGATCAAATAACAACTGAAATAAAATTGATATAAATCAATAACTTAAAATACTTAACGAGCCAATGTGACGCTGGTACAGATCCTGCTCCCTCCTCATCGCCCCACGGCATTCAGATCTGCCGCCGGGGTGTTTCTAGATGAACTTGCACCAGCACCGTCTCACCACTAGAGAGAAAATAATGAAATCTGCCTTTAATACCTTTGTTCCGGGCGCTTTGGCCCTGCTCCTGCTCCTGCCTACTGCACTGCAAGCAAAAGAAGCCGAGACCCAACAGAAACTGGCCAACGTCGTGGTCCTTGCCACCGGCGGCACCATTGCCGGCGCTGGCGCCAGCGCCGCCAACAGCGCCACTTACCAGGCCGCCAAGGTGGGTATCGAACAACTGATCGCCGGGATTCCGGAACTGAGCACGCTGGCCAATGTTCGTGGCGAGCAAGTCATGCAGATCGCCTCCGAAAGCATCACCAACGACAACCTGCTGCAACTGGGCCGTCGCGTCGCCGAACTGGCCGACAGCAAGGACGTCGATGGCATCGTGATCACCCACGGTACCGACACCCTGGAAGAAACCGCCTACTTCCTCAACCTCGTGGAAAAAACCGACAAGCCAATCGTCGTGGTCGGCTCCATGCGTCCAGGCACCGCCATGTCGGCTGACGGCATGCTCAACCTGTACAACGCCGTGGCTGTTGCCGGCAGCAAGAACGCTCGCGGCAAGGGCGTACTGGTCACCATGAACGACGAGATCCAGTCGGGTCGTGATGTCAGCAAAATGATCAACATCAAGACCGAAGCCTTCAAGAGCCCATGGGGCCCGCTGGGCATGGTGGTCGAAGGCAAATCCTACTGGTTCCGCCTGCCAGCCAAGCGCCACACCATGGATTCGGAATTCGACATCAAGAACATCAAGAGCCTGCCTGACGTCGAAATCGCCTACGGCTACGGCAACGTGAGCGACACCGCCTACAAAGCCCTGGCCCAAGGCGGCGCCAAAGCCATCATCCACGCCGGCACCGGCAACGGTTCGGTGTCTTCGCGGGTTGTGCCGGCCCTGCAGGAACTGCGCAAGAATGGCGTGCAGATCATTCGCTCGTCCCATGTCAATGCCGGCGGCTTTGTTCTGCGCAACGCAGAACAGCCTGACGACAAGTACGACTGGGTCGTCGCCCATGATCTGAACCCACAGAAAGCCCGCATCCTGGCCATGGTTGCCCTGACCAAGACTCAGGACAGCAAAGAGCTGCAACGGATGTTCTGGGAATACTGATAGCACTCGCCCGACCTTCCCTGGTCGGGCACCCTGCCGCTTGCACGCCCGGGCGAGCGGCCCCCCTCCCGCCCGCCGCAATAAAAAACCCCCACGATTTCAGACAAATCGGAAAAAG
This sequence comes from Pseudomonas sp. MF09150, assembly GCF_059862355.1. Lineage (NCBI taxonomy): Bacteria > Pseudomonadati > Pseudomonadota > Gammaproteobacteria > Pseudomonadales > Pseudomonadaceae > Pseudomonas > Pseudomonas sp. MF09150. Next base: position 1,463,585 of record NZ_JCBCUS010000001.1, read on the forward strand.
TGCTGTCAGAAGATTTTCTTGAATTTTAAGCAGTTGCGAAATTGCCTACAGTTAAATACTGTACGCACGTACAGCTTAATAAGGATTACTCCGTGGCCAAGTCTTCTGCTGCAAGCAATACCCCGCCAGGCTCCTACGAACGGATGGGGCTACGCGTTCAAAAAATCATCAACTCCCCTACCGCACAAAAGGCCAAAGCCGCACTGATCTTCCGCCTTGAAGATGAGCCTGCGGACGAATGGGCGCGTCTATTGGAGGAAATTGCTGAAAACGACAATGTCACCCTGGCCTATCGGGACGACGGCGGCGTGCAGATTTTCTGGGTCGTGCCGAAGGAAGATTGAGTCGATGATTGTCCGCTGTCTGGTTTTTTTGCTGTTCTGCGTTGCCCTCAATGCCCAAGCCGATGCGCCAAGTACGTTCAGCCAAGCGAAAAAGGTCGCCTGGAAGCTCTACGCCCCGCAATCCACCGAGTTCTACTGTGGCTGTAAATACAACGGCAATCGCGTGGACCTTGCGGCGTGCGGTTACATACCGCGCAAGAACGCCAATCGCGCAGCCCGTATCGAGTGGGAGCACATCGTCCCGGCCTGGCAGATTGGCCACCAGCGCCAATGCTGGCAACAGGGCGGGCGCAAGAACTGCACCCGCACCGACAAGATCTACCAGCGCGCCGAGGCAGACCTGCACAACCTGGTGCCGAGCATCGGCGAGGTGAATGGCGACCGCAATAACTTCAGCTTTGGCTGGCTGCCGGAGAAAACCGGGCAATACGGCTCATGCCTGACCCAGGTCGACTTCAAGGCGAAGAAGGTCATGCCGCGCCCTTCGATTCGCGGAATGATCGCCCGTACTTATTTCTACATGAGCAAGCAATACGGTCTGAACCTGTCCAAACAGGATCGCCAGCTGTATGAAGCCTGGAACAAGACCTACCCGGTCCAGGCCTGGGAACGCCAGCGCAATCAAAGCGTAGGCTGCGTGATGGGCCACGGTAACGACTTTGTTGGCCCGGTGGATCTGAAAGCCTGCGGCTAGCCTTCAGCGCCAAGGCCTCGCCGGTTCTGCGAGGCCTGGATCCAACCTTTCAGGCGAGGTTGCCGACCGTGCCTGTCGTCAGCCCCTTCAAGCTCACTGCGTTGCCCGGTGCTCGATCACCGTTGCATTGACGTTGCGCTTCTTGGCCTTGGCCAACTTCTCCTCGAGCTCGGCCTTTTTCGCCTCGGCTTCAGCCTGGGAGTTGAACGGCCCAACCAGAATCAATTGCTTGCCGTCCTGCATCACCACGCTGGAGATGATGCCGTGCTCGATCAGCCAGCCGGTCATATCGCTCACCGCCTGCGGCAGATCGCTACCCACCAGCACGTCCCACTGCGGGGTCGCCGCCTCTTGTACCTGTTGAGCCTGGGCCGGCGCAGCGGGCTTATTGCCGGCGTCTGCCACCTTGCCTTCGCCGCAGCCAGCCAAGGCCAATACCGCAACCATCATCGCTACTGTGCGCACAACCTACCCCTTAAAATTCTGAGGCGGCGATTTTAACACTGCCGGCTGCCAGGTCACTGCCACAAAAACAGGCCGAAACAGGGAGAATCATGTTTATCGCCTCTGTATAGTTGCACCCTGGGAATTAATACATCGTCTGCGCGTCAGAAAAGAGGCACCCACTCAGTGGAACTTCGCACTAATCTATACATACGACCGATATCTGCACTGTCTGAAATCAGGTGCCCTACTACGCAATCAAGGAGAAGCTCATGCTGATACTCACCCGCAAAGTCGGTGAAAGCATAAACATCGGTGACGACATTACGATCACCATCCTGGGCGTCAGCGGCCAGCAAGTCCGGATCGGCATCAACGCCCCCAAAGACGTAGCCGTACACCGTGAAGAGATCTATCAACGGATCCAGGCCGGGCTTACCGCTCCGGACAAACGCGAAACACCTTGAGCTTGATGAGTTGCCAGCCCTTTGTCTGACCACAATGGCTGGCGCTGGACTCAGTCTCATTCCCTCCCTGCTTCGCTAGCGCCCCCTTCCTGCAACTCGACCTGAAAAGTGCAAGGCCCTGTCCTTTTGCGCCCAAGGCACGCGGCTGCCTGCACCACCGGCAATTAGCCACCTTTGTATAAATGCCCAGTAACGCATGGCGCTGTCGCAGGAGTAGCTTTCAGCTATCGCACGTACGCGAGTCAGCCAGCGTCAACGACGCCAGTCGATGCCTTATGAACCAGGAGCAGTTTGATGCAAGAGTTCGCTTATCTGCTGATCACCAATGACCCGAATGCGATGAGAACCGTTGCCGCGTGCTCCACAGAAGGCCTGTACCAGGTCAAGCGTGGCATTTTCACGTTCCGCTCCAGGGCTAATGTCGACTTCCTGCACCGCGCCCTCTCCATCATCAGCGATGAATTCGGCATCATTCCGGTGCAGCAGGCTGAGTACAAAACCAATCGCGACACGGTCTGCAAAGCCTTCAGCCAGCTTTCCTAGGCAGCCCCGCCCTCCACTGGCTTGAACCCCAGGTCCTGAGTGAAGCGCAACAGATAACCATCAGGATCGAGCAGCAAACAGTTCAGTTCCCCATGCAACAGGGCATCGTGACGATACCAGCGCTCCTCGATTTCCTTGCGCAATGGGTAACCGGCGTCGGCCAGGGCTTGAACCAACACTGCAAGGTCAGGGCATTCGATCGACAGGTTCATACCGCGCCCAAACGGCTGCTCCAGTGGGCCGACGCGCCATGGGGACGCTTCGCCATCGTCCTGCTCCAACATCAGTTGGCTGCCATGGAACGACAAAAAGGCAAACAGGTGCTCCGGACGCTCGTATTCGACCTTGAACCCCAGCACATCGCGGTAAAACGTCAGACTCCGCTGCAAGTCACTGACGAGCATCTCCGGAACCAGGGCATTCATCACAAACATCGGCTGCGTCCATTCAGGTAAATTTGAGGGGCGAGCCTACAACCCCCGACCCGGTTTACGCAGCCCCCGCTTACCAATGTTCACAACTGATTAAAACTTCGCAACAGATGACGCGGTGAAGCCCCCCATTGCATCAGGCATAAAAAAGGCGCCTAAACCGAGACGCCTTTGGGCCCTGCTACGCGTTACAGGCACGTACCCAGGGCCGCGAGCCTGCGCTTGGCGATCCAGTCGTCGTGAAGCGCGTAGTAACTGACGCTGGTGCCCGAAGCCTGCACCTGGATATCGGCAAAGGACTCCGCGGAACGCGTATAGACCGTGTACCCACCGCCTTTGCGCGGCTCCAGATAGGCAGCAGCATCGACGCCGAAGACCGCCTCGTCCTGCCAGGCAAACTGCACGCACTGCGCCACCAGTTGATCGGCCTTGGCCGAAGAGAGCACCCGCGAAGGACTCTTGGAGCGCGCTTCATTCATTGCCGAACTCGCGCATCCCGCAAGCAACGCCGCGGCGATCATCGCCATTAACACCCGCATGATGCTACCTCGTGCTGAAAAACCGAGAGTATCGCCCACCCTGGAGCCGGCAGATACCACACAGCCAGAAAAACCCCTGGCGACCCGCGCTCAGCACTCCGCCAGGGATGAGGCCAGTTGGGCAATGGCCTCCTGATCGTCTTCGCCCAGGCTGCGGTAATGCTCGATGATCCGGCTTTCTTCCGCACTCAGCTGGCCGTCCGACAGCTTCGAACGCTCACCGGTCAGGACATACAGCAAATCCACGCCCTTGCGCCCCACCGCCATCAGGTAATCCGACTTGGGCAGCCGCTCGCCGCTCTCGTAACGACCCTGGGCATTGGCCTCAACCCCGCCAATGGCACCAAACTCTTGCTGGGAAAGACCAAGCGCCTTGCGCTCCTCTTTCAACCGTTCTCCAAACTTGTCCATGGAATTCCTCATTCATGACGCAACACGATTAGGACCCTGCGCCGTCCCAAACGTGCCCTTTTCCAACCCCGGGTCTCGCCCGGAACAGCCACCCACCGACAAAAATCCGCGACAACCATTGCCAGATTCGCGAACGCGGATTAATCTGCGCGCCCTTCCCACACTTTCGCAAAGGAGATCCACCATGAAATACCTGATCGCTCTTTGCAGGACGTGCCTGGTTTAAACGCTATACCCGCTAGTTTCTAGCGCCTCGCTTACTCCGGATCCGCCCTGCCACTTACCTGAATATTTTCTCCAATCAGGAATTGGACATGGACAATTGCATCCGCAATTTGTCGGCCGGCGTATCACTTATCGCCTCCGACAGCACCTGGATCGAAGACAAAGCGATCCAGCAACTTCAAACGACCGCACAACTGCCCGGCATGCGCCGCGTGGTCGGCATGCCTGACCTGCACCCAGGTCGCGGCTATCCGGTAGGTGCAGCCTTCTTTTCCAGCGAAACCCTTTACCCGGCACTGGTGGGCAATGACATCGGTTGCGGCATGACGCTGTGGCAGACGGACATCCCGAGCGCCCGGTTGAACCTGGACAAGCTGGAAAAGAAAATCGGCAACATCGACACCGCCCTGGATGAGCAATGGCAGGAGGAACTGGCGCTGTTGGCGCTGGCCGCCACCGGCCACGAACACTCCCTGGGCACCATCGGCGGCGGCAATCATTTCGCCGAGCTGCAACAGATCGACGAGATCCATGACAGCGACGCCATGGAAACCCTGGGCCTGGACCGGCGCTCGCTGCTGATGCTGGTACACAGCGGCTCGCGCGGCCTGGGCGAAGCCATTCTGCGCCGGCATGTCGATCAACACGGCCATGCCGGTATCGCGGTCGACAGCCCGGCCGGCGTCGACTACCTGCAACGCCATGACGAAGCCCTGCGCTTTGCCGAAGCCAACCGCCGGCTGATTGCGGAGCGCATCCTGGTCAATCTGCGGGCGAAAGGCCGCAGCGCGCTGGATATCAACCACAACCTGGTATCGCCCGGCAGCGTCGACGGCGAAGCCGGCTGGATCCACCGCAAGGGCGCCACACCGTCCGATCAGGGCGTGGTGGTCATCCCCGGCTCCCGCGGTGACTACAGCTACCTGGTGCAGCCCATCCCGCTTGCCAGCAGCCTGTACTCCCTGGCCCATGGCGCCGGCAGGAAGTGGATTCGCGGCGACTGCAAGGGTCGCCTGGCGGCGCGCTTCAGCTTCGATCAGCTCAAGCGCACCAGCCTCGGCAGTCGAGTGATCTGCGAAGATCGCGCCCTGATGTACGAAGAGGCTCCAGAAGCCTACAAGGCCATCGACAGCGTGGTCGGCAGCCTGCGTGACGCAGGCCTGCTGCACATCATCGCGCGACTCAAGCCGGTGCTGACCTACAAACGCCGGGGGTGCTGCTGATGGTTCTGTTACAGCTGTCATCGGCACAGGGGCCGGCCGAGTGTGAATTGGCCGTGACCAAGGCCCTGCAAAGGCTGCATGACGAAGCCGAAACCCAGGCGGTCAGTCTGTGCGTGATAGAGCGCGAACCCGGCTGGCATAACGGCACCTGCAAGTCGGTACTGGTCGGCCTTGATGGCGACAATGCCAAGGCGCTTGCCGGACGCTGGACCGGCACCCTGCTCTGGAGCTGCAAGAGCCATTACCGACCCGGGCACAAGCGCAAGAACTGGTTCTTCGCCGGCCAGGTCTTCAACGCCCCGCAAGGTAACCAGGAGAGCCAGATACGCTTTGAAACCATGCGTTCTTCAGGACCCGGCGGCCAGCATGTGAACAAGACCGACTCGGCGGTGCGCGCCACTCACCTGGCTTCAGGGATCAGCGTCAAGGTCCAGTCCGGGCGCAGCCAGCACGACAACAAGCGCCTGGCAGTGCTGCTGATTCAGCAGCGCCTCGCAGGCCTTGAGCAGGAAGCCCACAACACCCTGCGCCTGCAGCGCCGGGACTCCCACCACAAGGTCGAGCGGGGCAACGCTGTAAGGTCGTTTGCCGGCCCGACATTCATCCCCCAGGACTGACCACCATCGACCAGAGCCGCCATAAAGGCGGCTCTGCTCCAATCCCGGTGATTGGTAGTGAATGCCAATGGGGAAATCAATGAATGAGGGCTTTGCAAATCCCAGACAACAAAAAAGGGCCCACCTTTCGGTGAGCCCTTCTAGACCGCCCAGCAGAGCGGATTTTGTTTGGTAGGCGCGATTGGACTCGAACCAACGACCCCCACCATGTCAAGGTGGTGCTCTAACCAACTGAGCTACGTGCCTGCTGTGAGGCGGCATTCTACGGAATTCCGGAGGGGTGTCAACACCTTTTTTGCAGCTAAGCCTATGAATATGCGAATTATTTAATTTTTTAGTGGCGAGCAAGACTTTATCAGCGGCTGGCAGCCGATTTTCAACTCAGGTACGATCGGCGCACTCGTAAAATATATTAAACAGAGGCTGCAGGATGGCGAACACTCCCTACCCAGAATCCTATTACGCAGCGTCGGCCAACGCCGTGCCAGAACGCCCTTCACTGCAGGGCGAGGTAGAAACCGATGTCTGTGTGATCGGTGCCGGCTATACCGGCTTGTCGAGCGCGTTGTTTCTACTGGAAAACGGTTTTCGCGTAACAGTACTGGAGGCGGCCAAGGTCGGCTTTGGCGCCTCGGGCCGCAATGGCGGGCAGATCGTCAACAGCTACAGCCGCGATATCGATGTGATCGAACGCAGCGTCGGCCCCAAGCAGGCGCAGTTGCTAGGGCAAATGGCCTTTGAGGGCGCAAGGATCATTCGCGAACGCGTGGCCAAGTACCACATTCAGTGCGACCTGAAGGACGGCGGCGTGTTTGCCGCCCTGACTAGCAAGCAAATGGGCCACCTGGAGTCGCAGAAGCGCCTGTGGGAGCGCTACGGCCATAGCCAACTGGAACTGCTGGACCAACGCCGCATCCGCGAAGTCGTGGCCTGTGATCAATACCTGGGCGGCATGCTCGACATGAGTGGCGGGCACATCCACCCGCTGAACCTGGCCCTGGGCGAAGCGGCAGCCGTAGAGTCCCTGGGCGGCACTATTTATGAGCAATCCCCGGCCCTGCGCATCGAGCGCGGCGCCAATCCGGTGGTACACACGCCACAGGGCAAGGTCAGGGCCAAGTTCATCATCGTCGCGGGCAATGCCTATCTGGGCAACCTGATTCCGGAACTGGCCGCAAAGTCCATGCCTTGCGGCACCCAGGTCATCACCACCGAACCCTTGAGCGACGAACTGGCGAACAGCCTGCTGCCCCAGGATTATTGCGTCGAAGACTGCAATTACCTGCTGGACTACTACCGCCTTTCTGCGGACAAGCGCCTGATCTTCGGCGGTGGCGTGGTCTACGGCGCCCGCGACCCGGCCAATATCGAAGCCATCATCCGACCGAAGATGCTCAAGGCCTTCCCCCAACTCAAAAACGTCAAGATCGATTACGCCTGGACCGGCAACTTCCTGCTGACCCTCTCGCGACTGCCGCAAGTCGGACGCCTGGGCGACAACATCTATTACTCCCAGGGCTGTAGCGGCCACGGCGTGACGTACACCCACCTGGCGGGCAAGGTCCTGGCCGAAGCCCTGCGCGGCCAGGCAGAGCGTTTTGACGCCTTTGCCGACCTGCCGCACTACCCCTTCCCTGGCGGCCAGCTGCTGCGCACTCCATTTACCGCCCTGGGCGCCTGGTACTACAGCCTGCGGGACAAATACGGTTTCTAAACTCCCACAAAAAACCCCGCCAAACAGGCGGGGTTTTCATGTGTGCGGCAGAACCAAAAAACGCGACTGACATTCCAAATATCGAAAACAAAAAACCCCGGTCTTTCGACCAGGGTCTTTGCTATCAATCCGAAGCACCTGTGGCGTCTTCGTAGCTTCAAGGCGTTCAGTGGGCCTTGAGGCAGATATGGCGCAGCGGACGGGACTCGAACCCGCGACCCCCGGCGTGACAGGCCGGTATTCTAACCGACTGAACTACCGCTGCGTATCGCTTGGACTTGCGTCCATTTGAACCTTTTAAATCGTCGGACTGATCAGCTTCGAGGCTTTTCAATCTCAAGCCAGGCGAACCTGACTTGGAAAATATGGCGCAGCGGACGGGACTCGAACCCGCGACCCCCGGCGTGACAGGCCGGTATTCTAACCGACTGAACTACCGCTGCGCGTCGGTTGGAGGCTTCCTTGGAAGCTTCCGCCTTTCTTTCGAAAGACACTCAAGAAGTGGTGGGTGATGACGGGATCGAACCGCCGACCCTCTGCTTGTAAGGCAGATGCTCTCCCAGCTGAGCTAATCACCCTTTGCTTCGTTGAGGCCGCGAAATTTACGCAGATACCGAAGCTAAGTCAATAGCAGCGTTGGAGTTTTTTTCAAAAACAGCTGAGAGCAGCTAGCTTCAAGCTGCAAGAAAAAGCAGCAACAAGGGATACTGCTCACCCCTGCTTGCCGCTTGCAGCTAAAAGCTTGTCGCTGCTCTTATTCCTGATAAATCATTTTCTTGGTCATGCCGCCGTCGACCACGAACTCCTGGCCCGTGACGAACCCAGCGTTCTTCGACAACAGCCAGGCCACCATCGCCGCAACGTCCTCGACCGTCCCGACCCTGCCCGCGGGGTGCTGAGCATGATCAAGATCACTCAACGGCTGCGCACGGCGCGCTGCCGGGTCACGTGCGTCGATCCAGCCCGGACTGACCGCATTGACGCGGATTTCCGGACCCAGGCTGATAGCCAAGGCATGGGTCAAGGCCAGCAACCCACCCTTACTCGCCGCGTAAGCCTCGGTATCGGGCTCGGACTGGCCGGCGCGGGTCGAGGCCAGATTGACGATGGCGCCGCCGTGAGCGCGCAGGTAAGGCGCACAGTGCTTGGCCAACAGCATCGGCCCACTGAGGTTCACCGCCAGTACACGGTTCCAGTACGCCAGATCGAGGCTTTCCAGGGTGATATTGCGCGGATCGGCCACGGCCGCGTTGCACACCAGCGCATCGAGCCGACCAAACTGGCCGAGCACTTGCGCCACACCCTGGGCCACCTGCTTTTCGTCCGAGACATCCATGGCGATAAAGCAGGCGCTCTCCCCCATGACCTCGACCACCTTGGCGCCGCGCGCGCGATCAAGGTCGGTCAATACCACTTGCCAGCCCTCGCTGATCAGCCAGGCGGCGATCCCCAGGCCAATGCCCCGTGCCGCGCCGGTGACCAGCGCAACGCGACCATTGGCACTGCCCTGCTGCGAGGACAACTCGATCACAAGGCGGCCAGGCCGCGAGCCAGGTCGGCTTGCAGGTCGGCAACGTCTTCGAGACCCACAGCGACCCGGATCAGACTGTCGCGAATGCCCGCCGCTTCACGCTCCTGCGGCGCCAGGCGACCGTGAGAGGTGGTGCTCGGGTGAGTGATGGTGGTTTTGCTGTCACCCAGGTTGGCGGTAATAGAAATCAGGCGCGTGGCATCGATAAAGCGCCAGGCACCGTCTTTGCCACCCTTGACTTCAAAACTGACCACCGCCCCGAATCCACGCTGCTGACGCTTGGCGAGTTCGTATTGCGGATGGCTCGGCAGGCCGGCGTAGTGCACCTTCTCGATGCCATCCTGCTGCTCCAGCCACTGCGCCAAGGCCAAGGCATTGGCACAGTGGGCACGCATGCGCAGGCTGAGAGTTTCGAGCCCCTTGAGGAAGATCCAAGCATTGAACGGACTCAGGGTCGGCCCTGCGGTACGCAGGAAACCCACCACTTCTTTCATCTGCTCACCCCGGCCGGCCACCACGCCGCCCATGCAACGGCCCTGGCCGTCGATGAACTTGGTCGCCGAATGCACCACCACGTCGGCACCCAGCTTCAATGGCTGTTGCAACGCAGGCGTGCAGAAACAGTTGTCGACCACCAGCATCGCACCCTTGGCGTGAGCCACTTCGGCCAGCGCGGCGATATCCACCAGCTCTGCCAGGGGATTGGACGGCGATTCGACAAACAGCAATTTGGTATTGGCCTTGATTGCCGCATCCCAGCCGGACAGGTCCGCCAGGGGCACGTAATCGACTTCGATGCCAAAACGCTTGAAGTACTTTTCAAACAGACTGATGGTCGAGCCGAATACGCTACGCGACACCAGCACATGATCGCCCGCGCTGCACAGACTCATCACCACCGACAGAATGGCAGCCATGCCGGTAGCCGTGGCCACCGCCTGCTCGGCACCTTCCAGGGCGGCGATGCGCTCTTCGAAGGCACGCACGGTCGGGTTGGTGTAGCGCGAATAGACGTTGCCTGGCACTTCGCCAGCGAACCGCGCGGCCGCATCGGCGGCCGTACGGAACACATAGCTTGAGGTGAAGAACATCGGGTCACCGTGCTCGCCTTCCGGCGTACGGTGCTGGCCGGCACGTACGGCCAGGGTGTCGAAAGCTACGCCATCAAGGTCGCTGTCCAGCCGACCGGCATCCCAATCCTGACTCATGCCGCCTACTCCTCAAGTCTTCTAAATGCTCTGAATCAGTTGTTGTACAGATCGATGATCGCGCTGACCGCCTGGGTCTTGACCTTGGAGGCATCGTTACGCGCGTTTTCGATCTTGTTCAGATAAGCCTCATCGACGTCGCCTGTGACGTACTTGCCGTCAAACACTGCACAGTCGAAATGCTCGATCTTGATCTTGCCGCCGCCGACCGCTTCGATCAGGTCTGGCAGGTCCTGGTAGATCAGCCAATCGGCACCGATCAGGTCAGCTACGTCCTGGGTCGAACGATTGTGCGCAATCAGCTCGTGAGCGCTCGGCATATCGATGCCGTACACGTTCGGGTAGCGCACGGCCGGCGCCGCGGAGCAGAAGTAGACGTTTTTCGCACCGGCTTCGCGAGCCATCTGGATAATCTGTTTGCAGGTGGTGCCGCGCACGATCGAGTCGTCCACCAGCATCACGTTCTTGCCGCGGAATTCCAGCTCGATGGCGTTGAGCTTCTGGCGTACGGATTTTTTCCGCGCAGCCTGGCCCGGCATGATGAAGGTACGGCCGATGTAGCGGTTCTTCACGAAGCCTTCGCGAAACTTCACACCCAGGTGGTTAGCCAGCTCGAGCGCAGCGGTACGGCTGGTATCCGGGATCGGGATAACCACGTCGATGTCATGCTCAGGACGCTCGCGCAGGATCTTCTCGGCCAGCTTCTCGCCCATGCGCAGGCGCGCCTTGTACACCGAGACGCCGTCGATGATCGAATCCGGGCGCGCCAGGTACACATGCTCGAAGATGCACGGGGTCAGTTGCGGGTTGGTCGCACACTGGCGGGTGTGCAGCTTGCCGTCTTCAGTGATGTAGACCGCTTCACCCGGTGCCAGGTCGCGGATCAGGGTGAAACCCAGCACGTCCAGGGAAACGCTTTCCGAGGCGATCATGTACTCGACGCCTTCGTCAGTGTGACGCTGGCCGAAAACGATCGGGCGGATGCCGTGCGGGTCGCGGAAACCGACGATGCCGTAACCGGTCACCATGGCCACGACTGCGTAACCACCGACGCAACGGTTGTGCACGTCAGTCACGGCCGCGAACACGTCTTCTTCGGTCGGCTGCAACTTGCCGCGCTGGGCCAGCTCGTGAGCGAACACGTTGAGCAGGACTTCGGAGTCGGAGTTGGTGTTGACGTGGCGCAGGTCGGATTCGTAAATCTCCTTGGCCAGCTGTTCAACGTTGGTCAGGTTACCGTTATGCGCCAGGGTGATGCCGTACGGCGAGTTGACGTAAAACGGTTGAGCTTCGGCCGAAGTCGAGCTGCCTGCGGTTGGATAGCGCACATGGCCGATGCCCATGTGGCCGACCAGGCGCTGCATATGCCGTTGATGGAATACATCACGGACCAGACCATTGTCCTTGCGCAGGAATAACCGGCCATCATGGCTGGTCACGATACCGGCAGCGTCCTGGCCGCGGTGCTGGAGGACGGTTAGCGCGTCATACAGCGCCTGATTGACGTTCGACTTACCGACGATACCGACGATGCCACACATGCGACGCAACCCCTACTTAATGAAACTGAACTGAACACATCTTACTGAGGCGTTTTGGCCGGTAAGAGGTGCTCCTTGAACGGAATATCAGCGGGTACGCTGATACCGCTGGCCAGCCACTGACTGCTCCACCCCAATATGAGGTTCTTCGACCAGTCTGCAACCAATAGAAATTGTGGCACCAGTCGCGACTGCTGCCACCAGGAATCCTGTTGTACCGGCCCCAGGCTCAAAAGCCCGACCGCCACGACCACCAGCAACGCGCCACGCGCGGCGCCAAAGGCCATGCCGAGAAATCGATCGGTCCCGGAGAGGCCGGTGACGCGAATCAATTCGCCGATAAGAAAGTTGATCATTGCGCCTACCAGCAAGGTGGCGACAAACATGATGGCACAGCCCGCGATCACGCGAGCCGAAGGTGTTTCGATGTATCCGGCGAGGTACTCGGACAGTGAGCCACCGAACATCCAGGCAACGACTCCAGCGATAATCCAGGTCAGCAGCGACAGTGCTTCTTTGACGAAGCCGCGGCTCAGACTGATCAACGCGGAGATGGCGATTATTGCAACGATCGCCCAATCAACCCAGGTAAATGGCACAGTGCAGCCTACAGACGGATAAGGCGGCGCATTTTAGCAGAGCGCTTGGCTGTCGGTAAGCTGCGATTCACTGTGCTTTTCAAATCAAGCAGATAGCCTTAACCACGCTCAGGCTGAAAACGCACCACAAACCCCTTGAGGTTCTGCTGGCGACCCAGCAAGTCACGCAGGCGATCAGCTTCGGCACGCTCGATCAGCGGACCGACGAATACCCGGTTCTTGCCATCGGCGGAACGGATATAGGCGTTATAGCCTTGACTGCGCAGGGTTTTCTGCAGGTTTTCAGCGCTTTCGCGGCTGGACAGGCTGGCCAGTTGCACCGACCAACTCACCGACAGGCCATTGGCATCGATCCGGCTCTGGCTGGTGTCCGGCCGTGTGCTGGCAACAGATTGAGCAGGTGTAGGCTTGGGCGCGACCGGCGCTGGAGCTGGCTTGATCGCAGCTGTCGGTGGTGCAACAGGGATCGCCGGTGCACTGGGCACAATCGGCGCAGACGGTGCGGACTGCTGCACCACCTCGTCATCGCTCGGAATCGGCTCCTGGGGCAGCGCTTGCGGCTCGGGAACCACAACCGGCTCGACCTGCACCTGAGGCATGACAGGCGCTTGCGGCGCGGCAGGCGCCTCGACGCTGACATGACGCTGCTCATCTTCGCGGGAAAACAGCATGGGCAGGAAGATCACCGCCAGTGCCACCAGAACCAGAGCTCCAACCATTCGCTGCTTGTAGACGTTATCCAGCATAGCCATGTGCAGCTTCCTCCGTGGAGCGCCGGGCGAGCCACTCAAGCGCCTCGGCAACACAATAAAAAGATCCGAACAGCAGGATTTCATCCTCTGCCGTTGCAAGCGCGCACTGCCCTTCCAAAGCGGCAGCAACGCTGTCATAGGACGTTACGCGAGCCCCAAGGTTCTCCAGCGCCGCCTGCAAGTCCGCAACCGGACGCGCCCGAGGGCAATCCAGAGGGGCCACCGCCCAGGTTTCGACCTGCGGATGCAGATGCTCAACCACGCCAGCCAGGTCTTTATCTGCCAGCAGACCAAACACCGCCAGACGCTTGCCAGCCAGCGGCCGACGGCCCAGGCGTTCGGCCAGATACTGCGCGGCGTGGGGGTTGTGGCCCACATCCAGCAGCAGATTAAGGCGCTTGCCTTGCCAATCGAACTGCCGACGATCCAGGCGACCGACCACCCGGGTCTGGCGCAAGGCAGCCACTATCCGCTCTGGCTGCCAAGGTAGGCCCGTCAGCAAATAGGCCTGCAAGGCCAGGGCGGCGTTTTCCATGGGCAGATCGAGCAACGGTAAATCGTGCAGCTCCACCGGGGCACCCGAAAGATCGAGGCCGCGCCATTGCCAGTGCTGCTCGGTCATACCCAGGTCGAAATCGCGCCCACGCAGGAAGAATGGGCAATTGAGCTCACGCGCCCTGTCCAGCAGCGGCTGTGGCGGATTGAGATCCCCACACAGCGCCGGCGCGCCCTGGCGGAAGATCCCGGCCTTCTCGAAGGCCACGGACTCACGGGTATCGCCAAGATAGTCAACGTGATCGACACCAATACTGGTCACCAGCGCCAGATCCGCATCCACCAGGTTGACCGTGTCCAGGCGCCCACCCAGGCCGACCTCCAGCACAACCGCATCAAGCCCGGCACGCTGGAACAGCCAGAAGGCAGCCAGGGTGCCCACCTCGAAATAGGTCAGGGAAATCTCGCCACGCCCGGCATCGACCGCGGCAAAGGCTTCGCACAGCTCGGCATCGCTGGCTTCGACGCCATCGATCTGCACCCGCTCGTTGTAACGCAACAGGTGTGGCGAGTTGTACTCCCCTACTCGCAAACCCTGGGTTCGCAGCAGGGATGCCACGAACGCACAGGTCGAACCCTTGCCGTTGGTACCGGTCACCGTAATCACCCGAGGCGCCGGCTTGCCCAATCCCATGCGGGACGCTACCTCTTGCGAGCGCGCGAGCCCCATGTCGATGGCCGACGGATGCAACTGCTCGAGGTAGGCGAGCCATTCGCCAAGGGTACGTTGGGTCATAGGTTGGCTGGAGCCGGCGGAACCACGATCGGCTCGACAGGTGCGGCGACGAACTCAGGCGTCGGCAGCCCCATCAATTGCGCCAGCAGATTGCCCAGACGTGGGCGCAGTTCCTGACGGGCGATGATCATGTCGATCGCGCCGTGCTCCAGCAGGAACTCACTGCGCTGGAAGCCTTCTGGCAGCTTTTCACGCACGGTCTGCTCGATAACCCGCGGACCGGCGAAACCGATCAGGGCCTTGGGCTCGGCAACGATCACATCACCCAGCATCGCCAGGCTCGCCGACACACCACCGTAGACCGGGTCGGTCAGCACGGAGATGAACGGGATACCTTCCTCGCGCAGACGCGCCAGTACCGCAGAGGTCTTGGCCATTTGCATCAGGGAGATCAGCGCTTCCTGCATCCGCGCACCACCGGAGGCGGCGAAGCAGATCATCGGGCATTTGTTTTCCAGGGCGTAGTTGGCGGCACGAACAAAACGCTCACCGACGATGGCACCCATGGAGCCGCCCATGAAGGAGAACTCAAAGGCCGAAACCACCACCGGCATGCCCAGCAGGGTGCCGCTCATGGAGATCAGCGCGTCCTTCTCGCCGGTCTGCTTCTGTGCAGCAGTCAGGCGATCCTTGTACTTCTTGCCATCGCGAAACTTCAGGCGATCCACCGGCTCCAGGTCGGCGCCCAGTTCGGCACGGCCTTCGGCATCGAGGAAAATGTCGATACGGGCGCGAGCACCGATACGCATGTGGTGATTGCACTTAGGGCAAACATCCAGGGTTTTTTCCAGCTCCGGCCGATACAGCACCGCCTCGCAGGACGGGCACTTGTGCCAAAGACCTTCAGGCACCGAGCTTTTCTTCACCTCGGAACGCATGATCGAAGGGATCAGTTTGTCTACTAACCAGTTGCTCATGCTTTCTTTCTCCAGTACCGGCGGCCCGAACGCTCTGGTTCGCAGCCCCGCGTATGCCCTTGAGCTAAATTCATGTGTGCGGCGATGATCGGTGCGCTACCGCGGTCAGCACGAGGCTCGACCTGCCTGTAGCGAACTGCTCCTCAGCCATCCCGACAGCCCGCAACAGAGCGGTTGCCACTTCGACTTCGGCCTGTCCGAAGACAGTGCCCACCTGTTTTGTACAGTGGAGTTATGGACGGCGGCAGACTGCCAGCCGTCACATCGACTCACTGCTGCCGCGCACGGCCTGCATAAATGCGCGAATCTTTGCCTGGTCCTTGATGCCCTTGCCCTGCTCCACCCCACCACTGACATCCACCGCGTAGGGGCGCACCTGGGCAATCGCCCGGGCCACATTCTGCGCAGTCAAACCGCCAGCAAGGATGATCGGCTTGCTCAGGCCCTGCGGTACCAGTGACCAGTCGAAGGCTTCACCGGTTCCACCGGGTACGCCCTCGACATAGGTGTCCAGCAAAATCCCGCGGGCCTTTGCATAGGTCGCGCAAAGGCCGGCGATATCATCCCCGGCCTTGACCCGCAGCGCCTTGATGTAGGGCCGATGGTAGCCATCACAATCGGCCGGCGACTCATCGCCATGAAACTGCAGCAGATCCAGGGGCACCGCATCGAGAATCTCCCCCAGCTCGCAACGGCTGGCGTTGACGAACAGCCCAACAGTGGTCACAAACGGCGGCAACGCGGCAATGATCGACCGCGCCTGCTGCACCGTGACCGCCCTTGGGCTCTTGGCGTAAAACACCAGGCCGATGGCATCAGCCCCGGCTTCGACCGCCGCCAGCGCATCCTCTATGCGGGTAATCCCACAAATTTTGCTGCGAACGGCTGTCATGTTGTTTAAACCCCGGGGCAAATCCGTAAAAGTTCTGGATGGTAGCAAATGCTTTTCCCAGCGTCAGCCGTCAAGTTCGGTGAAACCGGTGAGGAAATGTGGCCCGATGTATCGCTCCGGCAGTTGGAACTCATCCCGGTACTCGACCTGCACCAGATACAGCCCGAACGGATGCGCCGTAACCCCGCCAGTACGCCGAATGCGGCTCTCCAGCACCTCACCGGCCCACTCCACGGGACGCTCACCCGCGCCAATGGTCATCAACACGCCGGCAATATTGCGCACCATATGATGCAGAAAGGCGCTGGCACGGATATCCAGGACGATCATCTTGCCGTGCCGGGTAACCCGCAGATGGTGAATTTCCTTGATCGGCGACTTGGCCTGGCACTGTCCGGCCCGGAAGGCGCTGAAGTCATGGGTGCCCACCAGGTAGCGCGCGGCCTCGGCCATGCGTTCGACATCCAACGGGCGGTGGTTCCAGGTGACTTCTTCGTTGAGGTGGGCCGGGCGGATCTGATCGTTGTAGATCACATAGCGATAACGCCGGGCAATGGCCTTGAAGCGCGCATGAAAATGCGCCGGCATGACCTGGGCCCAACTGACGCTGACGTCATGGGGCAAATTGATGTTAGCGCCCATGACCCATGCCTTGAGCGAGCGCTCGGCCTGGGTGTCGAAATGCACCACCTGCCCGCAGGCATGCACGCCCGCATCGGTACGTCCGGCGCAGGACAGCACTACCGGGGAGTCGGCCACCTTGGACAGGGCCTTCTCCAGGGTTTCCTGCACGGTGGGCACGCCGGACGACTGCCGCTGCCAGCCGCGATAGCGCGAACCCTTGTATTCAACACCCAGGGCGATTCTGAAAAAGCCTGCGGCCGCCATTTCGGCGGCCGCGTTATCTATATTTGCCAAGAACTTACAGCCCGCTGATGTACGCAAAGGCGGCCATTATAAGGCCGCCGGAAGCAGACGCCATGCGCCACCGGCTTTTAGTTGCAGATCGATCTTCCGCCCAGGGCCACACCTAATGGGATTGCATCGCCACCCAGGTAATCGCTATATAGATAAATATATAACGAACTATAAAAGACCCACCCGACCGAGACCTGATGAATGACCGCCACAAGCAAAGAAGCCGTGGGCCTGGCGTACAGCCTTGAAGGCATGCTCCACGCCAAACGCATGACCTGGGAAGCGATAGCCGAGATGGCCAGGCGCATCACGCCGGGCATGCTCGAATCAGAGGCCCGGGAGCTGGGACTGGCGATTCTCAAGGACCTGAGCATGGAGCGGATCTGGCACCCGCTGCTGATTCGCTTTGGCGAAAACACCCTGAAGACCTTCAAGCAACGCTCCGAAGGCGATCCCCGGCTGGGGCAGAACGATATTTTCTTTATTGACCTGGGGGTGGTCTGGGATCGCCACGAGGGCGACTCCGGTGCCACCTTTACCACCGGCAACGACCCCGAGATGCAGGCCTGCGCCGCCGCGGCCAAAACCCTGTTCGACCGCGTGCACGACCACTGGAAGAACCACCAGGTGGCCGGCCCCGAACTCTACCGCTACGCCGAAGAGCAGGCGAGCGCCATGGGCTGGGTGCTGAACCTGGACATCAAGGGCCATCGCGTCAGTGACTTTCCCCACGCGATCTACCGCGCGGGCGATCTGGGAGATTTCGACGAGTGCCCGAACGTCGGCCTGTGGATCCTGGAGATCCAGATCGCCCACCCTACCCGGCCCTTCGGCGCATTCTACGAAGACCTGCTTACCTGAAACCGCTGCAAACAACGCCTTGCACCGGCCAGATGGCCATCGCAGGCAAGCGCTCAAGCCGAAGCACAAACAAAAACGGCAGCCTCAAGGGCTGCCGTTTTATTTGGACCTCAGCGTCGATCAAGCCAGACGCGTCAGCATCTCCTTGGCTTCGTTTTTCTGGCCATCGCTGCCTTCGGTGATCACTTCGCCGAGAATATCCCGGGCGCCGTCGTTATCACCCATATCAATGTAGGCCTGGGCCAGGTCCAGCTTGGTGGCTACTTCGTCGGTGCCGGAGAGGAAATCAAAATCACCCTCGTCCATGCCGACCGCCGCGTCTTCAGCCGTAAAAGTAGGCTCGGCTACGGCCGGCTGCTCCAGGCTCTGAGACAAACGATCCAACTCGGCGTTGACATCGTCCAGCTCGGAAGCGAATGCATCCTTGGGCTCGGGCTGGGCATCCATCTCGTCGGCCAGCGACAGATCGAAGTCGGCCGGCAGATCCAGATCATCCAGTGGTGCTTCGGTGATCGTAGGCACCTCACCCAGCGGCAGATCCTTGAGATCGTCCTCCAGGCTCAACAGGAAATCCTCGTCACTCTGAGCCGTAGCCGGCAAGTCTTCGCCCAGGTCCAGGTCGAAGTCCGACAGATCGTCCAGGCTTTCCTTGGCCTCGGTCTGCTGTTGCAGCACCGATTCGAAACTCAGGTCATCATCCAGCGGGAACTCGTCCAGGACCGGCTCTGCCGCAACCACAGCCGGCGAGGCCGCTTCCAGATCGTCCAGGCTCAGATCGAAATCAGCATCAAAACCTTCGATTGGCAGCTCGGCAATCGGCGCCGGAGGCTCATCCTGCAACAGCTCCTTGACGTATTCGGCATCCAACTCCGCAGCCACTGCCGCCGCGCCCAGGCCCGCAGCCGCTGCTGCCGCAACCACCATCGCCGGGAAACGGCTCTTGAGTTGCTCGACTTCCGCGTGGTTCTTGCCATTGGCCACCAACTGCCGCTCTTGAGCAACAAAGGCACTCCGATCGCCCTGGAGACCGTAGACCTCCATCAGTTTCAGGCGCAATTCGCTGCGCTGCGGCTCCAGCTTGACCGCTTCTTCAAGCAGCTCAGCGGCCTGATTCAGGCGCCCGGCATTGATATGGTTCTGCGCCTGCTCCAGCACATCGGTCGGATGTTCAACCGCAGCAGCCACCGCAGGGGCTACCACTGCGACCGGCGCCACAACTGGCGCAGGCGCCGGAGCAGGTATTGGGGCGACCGCCAGCTTGACGCTCGGCGCAGGCACTTCCAGGCCTTCGAAGCTGCTTTCCGGCAGATCCAGCTCCTCGGTGGTGATGTCGTTCTCTTCAGACAAGGCCCGGGCCATGCGCAAATGCTTTTCCGCTTCCTGCTGGGCCTTGCGACGGCGCGCCAGAAGCAACAGCAACAGCAGGACCAGGACCGCGCCGCCCCCTACCAGACCCAGCAGGATCGGGTTGGTCAGCAGCTCGTTGAACGTGGCGTCATCGGACTTGGGCTCCTGAGCCGCCACCGGGGTAGCGTCGGGAGCGGCAGCGGGCGTGACAACCGGGGCCGGATCGGTCACCGGGGTTGCAGCAACTGCTGGAGCTTCAGGCTTGGCCACCAATTCTGCGGGCATGGCCGGCGGCACTGCCGCAGCGGCTGCAGGCTTGGCTGCGCCTTCAGCTTCGAGTTTGGCCAATTGATTGTTTTTCAACTCGATCAGGCGTTGCAGCTTATCCAGCTGGCTTTGCAGATCGGTCATGCGGCTTTTCAGCTCGGCATTGTCGCGGCGGGTGGTATCCAGGCTTTCCTGGGTGACCGCCAGTTTGTTGCTCAAATCCTTGCTGTCCCCGGCCGCGCCTTTGCCACGCCCCTTGGCGGAGTCGGCAGAGACCAGGCTCAGGCTGTCTTTGGCTGGCCCCTGCCCGGCCACCTTGTCGCCGCCGCCACGACGAGTGGCATCCAGTTGCTGCTGTCCACGTGTCGCGGAGCGACGGCCCTGGCGCCAGGCAGCATTTTGCGCGGCCACTTCGGCGATCGCCTGGGGCTGCGGCAAGCTGGTGCTCTGCACCGGATCAGGCAGGCGCAGGACCTTGCCGGTTTTCAGGCGATTGATGTTGCCATCGATAAAGGCGTCCGGGTTCAGCGCCTGGATCGCCAGCATGGTCTGCTGCACCGAACCGCCGTTGCGGGCCTTGGCAGCGATTTCCCACAGGGTGTCGCGGGCCGAGGTGGTGTATTGCGCAGGCTTGCTGGCCGCAGTGACCGGTGCCCGCACCGCAGCCACTGCAGGGGCAGGCTTGGCGGCGGCTTCGGCGGTTTGTGCGGAGAATTTCGACGGATCCAGCAACACGCTGTAATCCCGCAGCAGGCGACCGTTGGGCCACATCACCTGCACCAGAAACTTGACCATCGGCTCGGACAGCGGCTTGCTCGACGTGACGCGCAAGACACTTTTGCCGCTGGCATTGATGACCGGGGTAAAACTCAGATCGTTGAGGAAGGCCTGGCGGTCGACACCGGCCTTGGCGAAATCATCTGCCGAACCCAGGCTGGGGACCACTTCGGCCGCGGTGAGATCCTTGACATCCAGCAGTTCGATTTCTGCTACCAAAGGCTGGTTCAGAGTCGACTTCAGCGTCAGCTCCCCGAGCCCAAGCGCATGCGCCATACCGGAGGACAGCGCCGATGCGGCCGCTATTGCTAACACCAGTTTGCGAACTTGAACCATAGCCTCATCCTTTGTCTGAACATTCCTCGGCCAGCGAGAAGGTGTTGTAGCAACTGCCGTAAGGCACTGCGCGCGGCCTTGAATAGCCATTGCGCGCGATTATTTACTCATGCCCTTGGAAGCACCTGACGGTAGCTCACCTCCAGCAAACCAGCCAAGCATAGCGCCCGGCTAGATTCATTCTGCAAATTGTCGCCAAGTATCTTTTACAGAAGGTCTTTTATCAACAACTCAGCCAACTGCACCGCATTGAGTGCAGCGCCTTTGCGTACGTTATCTGACGTCAGCCACAGATTAAGTTCCGCGGGGTCATCGACCCCCGTACGCACCCGGCCGACATACACCACGTCTTGTCCGACCGCATCACCCACCGCTGTCGGATAATCGCCGGCTTCCACCAACTCGACACCCGGCGCGGACTCCAGCGCCGCATTGACCGCTGCCAGGTCGATGGCGCGGCCTGACTGCAAGGTCACGCTATAGCTATCGCCAAAAAACACCGGGGCTTGAACGCAAGTGACAGAAATCTTTAACAAAGGTTGTCCCAGGACCTCACGCAGCTCACGAACCAGGCGTTTTTCCAGCAGGGTATGGCCCTGGGCATCAGGCGTACCGACCTGGGCCAATAAATTGAAGGCCATCTGCCGATCGAAAAAGCGCGGCTCCAGCGGGCGCACGTTGAGCAGTTCGGCGGTCTGGCGTGCCAGCTCCGTCACGGCTTCGCGCCCCTGGCTGGATACCGCCAGGCTCGCTGTCAGGTTGACCCGCTGCAGATCGAGCAAACCCACCAGGGGCGCCAGCACCACCGCCAGCGAGGTCGCCGAAGCGCTCGGGCTGCTCAGTTGCACCGGCTTCTGCAAGCCGGCCAACACCTGGGCATTGGCCTCGGGCACCACATTCGGCGCCTGGGCCGACGGCAACGCGCCGGACAGGTCGATCACCGTGCACTGGGCCGCACTGGCGCGCGGGGCGAAGCTCAGGGTCACCGCCGGGCCGGCGGCAAAAAACACGATCTGCACTTTGCTGAAATCGAACTCGTCGACTTCACGCACACGCACGTTCTTGCCGCGAAACGGCACCGAATGCCCGGCGGACTCGCTGCTGGCCAACAGGTGCAGATTGCCGACCGGAAAATCGCGTTCTTCGAGAATCTGGACGAGGGTTTCGCCGACAGTACCGGTGGCGCCGACAACGGCGATATCAAAGGACTGGTTCATGGTGCTACCTCTGGCGAAACGTGGGGAGCGGCACTTTACCCGGCGCATGGGGACGAGGCAATTCGCCCGCGGGTCACGGCGTGCCCGGTTTGGGCGTTATTGAAAGGAAGCCGACTTTCGGCGCCAAGAAAAAGCCCGCACCTCTTGCAAGGCGCGGGCTCGTTCAGACCATCAGCCGATCAACGCTCCAGCAGGATCCGCAGCATGCGACGCAGCGGTTCGGCCGCGCCCCACAGCAGTTGGTCACCCACGGTGAACGCGCCGAGGAACTGCGAACCCATGTTCAGCTTGCGCAGGCGCCCTACCGGAATGTTCAGGGTGCCGGTGACCTTGGTCGGGCTCAGCTCCTGCATGCTGATATCACGCTGATTGGGCACCAGCTTGACCCAAGGGTTGTGCTGGCTGATCAGCCCTTCGATATCGGCGATCGGTACGTCTTTGTTGAGCTTGATGGTCAGCGCCTGGCTGTGGCAACGCATGGCGCCGATCCGCACGCAGATGCCGTCCACCGGGATCGGGCTCTTGAAGCGACCGAGGATCTTGTTGGTCTCGGCCTGGGCCTTCCACTCTTCGCGGCTCTGGCCGTTCGGCAGTTCCTTATCGATCCACGGGATCAGGCTGCCGGCCAATGGCACGCCGAAGTTTTCGGTCGGGTAGGCATCGCTGCGCATGGCTTCGGCCACACGCCGATCGATGTCGAGGATCGCACTGGCCGGGTCGGCCAGTTGATCGGCGACCGCCGCGTGGGTGGCGCCCATCTGCTTGATCAGCTCACGCATGTTCTGCGCGCCGGCACCGGAGGCCGCCTGATAGGTCATGGCGCTCATCCATTCCACCAGGCCGGCTTCGAACAGGCCGCCCAGGCCCATCAGCATCAGGCTGACGGTGCAGTTGCCGCCGATGTAGTTCTTGGTCCCGGCGTCGAGCTGCTGGTCGATGACCCGGCGGTTGACCGGATCCAGGACGATGACCGCGTCATCCTGCATGCGCAGGCTGGAAGCGGCATCAATCCAGTAACCCTGCCAGCCGGCTTCGCGCAGCTTGGGGAATACTTCGCTGGTGTAGTCGCCACCCTGGCAGGTCAGAATCACGTCGAGGGTTTTCAGCTCTTCAATGCTGTACGCGTCCTTGAGCGGGGCAATGTCCTTGCCCACGGACGGGCCTTGGCCGCCGACATTGGAGGTGGTGAAAAACACCGGCTCAATAAGGTCGAAGTCTTGCTCTTCCAGCATCCGCTGCATGAGCACGGAACCGACCATACCGCGCCAACCGATCAGACCTACACGTTTCATCGCAACTACACCTATACAAAAGTGGGCCACCGTCTGAGCGGTGGGCCCGAAAGATTACAGATTCCGCAGCGCGGCGACTACTGCATCGCCCATTTCCTGCGTACCTACCTTCTCGCAACCGGCAGACCAGATGTCACCGGTGCGCAAACCTTGATCCAGCACCAGGCTCACGGCCTGCTCGATGGCAGCCGCCGCGTCGTGCAGATTGAAGCTGTAACGCAGCATCATCGACACCGACAGAATGGTCGCCAACGGGTTGGCAATGCCCTGCCCGGCGATATCCGGCGCCGAACCGTGGCATGGCTCGTACATGCCCTTGTTGTTGGCATCCAGGGATGCCGACGGCAGCATGCCGATGGAACCGGTGAGCATCGACGCTTCGTCGGACAGGATGTCGCCGAACATGTTGTCGGTGACGATCACGTCGAATTGCTTCGGCGCGCGCACCAGTTGCATGGCCGCGTTGTCCACGTACATGTGGCTCAGTTCGACGTCCGGGTAATCCTTGGCCACTTGCTCGACCACTTCACGCCACAGCTGGCTGGATGCCAGGACGTTGGCCTTGTCCACCGAGCACAGCTTCTTGCCGCGCACACGGGCCATGTCGAAACCGACCCGGGCGATACGGCGGATTTCACTCTCGCTGTACGGCAGAGTGTCGTAGGACTGACGCTCGCCGTTTTCCAGCGTGCGCGTGCCCCGTGGCGCGCCGAAGTAGATACCGCCGGTCAGCTCGCGCACGATGAGGATGTCGAGACCGGAAACGATCTCCGGCTTCAGGCTCGACGCGTCGGCCAGTTGCGGGTAGAGGATCGCCGGACGCAGGTTGCCGAACAGGCCCAGCTGGGCACGGATTTTCAGCAGGCCGCGCTCAGGGCGGATATCACGCTCGATCTTGTCCCATTTCGGACCGCCCACGGCGCCCAGCAATACTGCGTCAGCGGCGCGGGCACGCTCCAGGGTTTCATCCGCCAGGGGTACGCCATGCTGGTCGATGGCCGCGCCGCCGATCACGTCGTGGCTCAGCTCGAAACCCAGGTTGTACTTGTCATTGGCCAGGTTCAGGACCTTGACCGCCTCGGCCATGATTTCCGGGCCGATACCGTCACCGGGGAGAATCAGAATCTGCTTGCTCATGCGTTCCTCGTTTGCTCTGTCGGCGTGCCCGCGGGCACACCCGGGAAAATGTTATCGCTCGGCCCACAGCACCAGTACATCTGTACTGAACGAACCATCGGCCTCAATCTCAAAATAATCGCGCACTTCGTTGCCCATGGCTTGCTGCAACTGGCGAATGGCAACCCGCAGCTCCTGCGGCGTGCGCATGCGCTCAACCCAGGAGTTGTACTCAAGACGCAGGCGCTGGCGCGTGGTACTGCGTGTATGCAACCCCGCCTCGCTGACCTGGTGCAGCCACTCACCCGCCGAATAATCGCGCACATGGCTGGTATCGCGCAGCACTTCGACGCTTTGCAGGTAAGTGTCGAACAGCGGGCTGCCCGGCGACATCACATCGATAAAGGCCGCGACGCCACCGGGTTTCAGCACCCGACGCACTTCACGCAGGGCCAGGCCGAGATCGCTCCAATGGTGCGCCGAGTAGCGGCTGAAGACAAAGTCGAACTCGCCATCGGCAAACGGCAGGCGCTCGGCGGCGCCCCGCACGGTGCTGATATTGCCCAGGCCACGGTCCACTGCCGCCCCCGCCACCACATCCAGCATCTGCTGCGAGAGGTCGTAGGCCACCACTTCGCTGACCAGCGGCGCCACATGAAAACTCACATGACCGGCGCCACAGCCCAGGTCCAGCAAGCGCGCAGCGCCCTGCCCCGCCAGTGCCGATTGCAGCAGGGCGAATTCGGTGCCTTGAGCGTGCACCGCACTGCTCAGATAGGCCGAGGCCTGTTCACCGAATTGCTTTTGCACGACTTGGCTATGGGCGTTGCTGGTCATGATGAAGTCCTTTGGGAAGATGTTGCCGGGTTCAGACTATGAATTTTCGGTCGAAACCGGTGGGAGCGCTGCCTGCGCATGGGCGCAGGCAGCGACGTGACAGTACTCGACGGATGACTACCGAGGTTCGGCTCAGGCGTCGCGAAACAACCAGGGCTGGCTGGCGCGATGCTTGGCTTCGAACGTCGCAATCGCATCGCCGTCCTGCAGGGTCAGGCCAATGTCGTCCAGACCGTTGAGCAGGCAGTGTTTGCGGAACGCATCGATCTCGAAGTTCAAGACCTTGCCGTCAGGACGGGTCACGGTCTGGGCTTGCAGGTCGACCTGCAACTGGTAGCCGGGGGTGGCCTCCACTTGCTGGAACAGTTCGTCGACTTCAGCGTCGCTCAAGATGATCGGCAGCAAGCCGTTCTTGAAGCTGTTGTTGAAGAAGATGTCGGCATAGCTGGGCGCGATGATGCTGCGGAAACCGTACTCTTCCAGGGCCCAGGGCGCGTGCTCGCGGCTCGAGCCGCAGCCGAAGTTCTCCCGGGCCAGCAACACACTGGCACCCTGGTATCGCTCGGCGTTGAGCACGAAATCCTTGTTCAAGGGACGCTTGGAGTTGTCCTGATACGGTTGCCCCACATCCAGGTAACGCCACTCATCGAACAGGTTCGGGCCGAAGCCGGTGCGCTTGATGGACTTCAAGAACTGCTTGGGGATGATCTGGTCGGTGTCGACGTTGGCACGGTCCAAAGGCGCGACAAGACCAGTGTGCTGGGTAAAAGCTCTCATGATTACTGCGCTCCCTGGGTCAATTCACGGACGTCGATGAAGCGACCGTTCACTGCGGCGGCGGCGGCCATGGCCGGGCTCACCAGGTGGGTACGACCACCGGCGCCCTGACGGCCTTCGAAGTTGCGGTTGGAGGTCGATGCACAGTGCTCGCCCGACTCCAAACGGTCCGGGTTCATTGCCAGGCACATCGAGCAGCCCGGCTCACGCCATTCAAAGCCGGCCTCGAGGAAAATCTTGTCCAGCCCTTCCGATTCGGCTTGAGCCTTCACCAGACCCGAGCCCGGCACCACGATGGCCTGCTTGATGGTCGAGGCCACTTTGCGGCCTTTGGCGATCACGGCGGCGGCGCGCAAGTCTTCGATGCGCGAGTTGGTGCAGGAGCCGATGAATACACGGTCCAACTGAATGTCGGTGATCGCCTGATTGGCGGTCAAACCCATGTATTTCAAGGCGCGGACAATGGAGTCGCGCTTGACCAGGTCCATTTCCTTGGCCGGGTCCGGCACGTTCTGATCCACGGCCAGAACCATTTCCGGGGAAGTGCCCCAGCTGACTTGCGGCTTGATCTGCGCAGCGTCGAGCTCGACCACGGTGTCGAAGGTGGCGTCGGCATCGGACACCAGGTCTTTCCAGGCTTCGACGGCCAGGTCCCATTCGGCGCCCTTGGGTGCAAACGGGCGGCCCTTGACGTATTCCACGGTCTTTTCGTCCGCCGCCACCAGACCCACGCGAGCGCCGGCTTCGATGGACATGTTGCAGATGGTCATGCGGCCTTCGACGGATAGGTCACGGATCGCGCTGCCGGCGAACTCGATGGCATGGCCGTTGCCGCCGGCGGTGCCGATCTTGCCGATCACCGCGAGCACGATGTCCTTGGCGGTCACGCCAAAAGGCAAGGTGCCTTCAACGGACACCAGCATGTTTTTCATTTTCTTGGCGACCAGGCACTGCGTGGCGAGCACATGCTCGACCTCGGAGGTGCCGATACCGTGGGCCAGGGCACCGAAGGCGCCGTGGGTCGAGGTATGGGAGTCGCCGCAGACCACGGTCATGCCCGGCAAGGTTGCACCCTGCTCCGGACCGATCACGTGGACGATGCCCTGGCGCACGTCGTTCATCTTGAATTCGACAATGCCGTATTCGTCACAGTTGTCATCAAGGGTCTGAACCTGCAGGCGCGAGACCTGGTCGGCAATCGCTTCGATCCCGCCTTTGCGCTCAGGCGTGGTGGGTACGTTGTGGTCCGGGGTGGCGATGTTGGCATCGATGCGCCAAGGCTTGCGCCCGGCCAGACGCAGGCCTTCGAAGGCTTGCGGCGAAGTCACTTCGTGGATGATGTGACGATCGATATAGATCAGCGCCGAACCATCGTCGCGCTGTTTGACCAAATGCGAATCCCAGAGCTTGTCGTAGAGCGTTTTGCCGGCCATCAGACGTTTCCTCATCAGCTTGTTTCTATGCCGCGGGTCATTGCTGACACCCAATCAATAACCCCTTGGCTTGTGAGGCTGATGCTATGGCGTTACATTAAATAACTCAAATTCATATTTTTTATGCTTTGGATAACCAACTGGAATACGAACATGGACCTGGCCAACCTCAATGCTTTTATTGCCATCGCTGAGACCGGCAGTTTCTCCGGGGCAGGCGAACGGCTGCATCTGACTCAACCCGCCATCAGCAAACGTATTGCCGGGCTGGAGCAGCAACTCAAGGTCCGGCTGTTCGATCGCCTGGGTCGTGAAGTGGGCCTGACCGAGGCCGGGCGCGCCCTGCTGCCACGGGCTTATCAGATTCTCAACGTACTGGATGACACGCGCCGGGCGCTGACCAACCTTACCGGCGAAGTCACTGGGCGCCTGACCCTGGCCACCAGCCACCACATCGGCTTGCACCGCTTGCCTCCGCTGCTGCGGGCCTTTACCCGGAAATACCCGGACGTGGCCCTGGACATCCAGTTTCTCGACTCGGAAGTGGCCTACGAAGAAATCCTCCATGGCCGCGCCGAACTGGCGGTCATCACCCTGGCCCCCGAGCCCCATGCGTTGGTCAAGGCCAAACCGGTATGGGACGACCCGCTGGATTTCGTCGCCGCGCCCGAGCACCCGCTGGTCAGTAATGGCCAGGTCAGCCTGGCGGACATTGCCTTGCACCCGGCGGTTTTCCCCGGCGGCAATACCTTTACCCACCATATCGTGCAGCGCCTGTTCGAAGCCCAGGGGCTGACGCCGAACATCGCCATGAGCACTAACTATCTGGAAACTATAAAAATGATGGTGTCCATCGGCCTGGCCTGGAGCGTTCTGCCGCGCACCATGCTCGACGATCAGGTGGCGCGCATCCCTTTACCGGGCATACAGCTCACTCGCCAGCTAGGCTATATCCTGCACACCGAACGGACGCTGTCGAACGCTGCGCGGGCTTTCATGGCCTTATTGGATGCACAAATCGATTGGCCAGGGAGTCAGGCACAAGAACCCCGGCAATAATCTGTGCCTACCCTTTAATACTTTGAGCTTCCCGCGCCAAACGCCCTATTCAGCCCAAGGCCCGCAGCCAATGCCCAAACCCGCCGACCGTATGCCCCCCATGCCACGTGTCCATGCGCTTGACCCTCGTGAGTCGGAGCAAAGCTGGGAGAGTGCACCGCAATTGCTGGCCGCACTCAATGGCGCACGCCTGGGCGCCTGGTATTGGGACATCGAAAGCGGGCAAATCAGCTGGTCGCGGGGCACCCAGGCGCTGTTTGGCTTCGACCCCCGCCAGCCACTGCCCAAGGACCTGGAATACCTCGACCTGCTGCCCCCCGAAGATCGCGCCAAGACCGTCCGCGCCTTCCACTCGGTACTGGCCGGCGCGCCGCTGGAACACGCCATGCACCACCGCATCCGCTGGCCCGATGGCAGCCTGCACTGGCTGGAAATCAACGGCAGCGTGCTCCCGGACAAAAACGGCAAGCCCCGAATGATCGGGGTGATTCGCGAGATCACCCACCAGCGTCAACGGGAGCAAGCCCTCAGCAGCTCGGAAAAGCGTTTTGCCACGCTGTTTCATCTATGCCCCAACATGGTGCTGCTGACCCGGCTGGAAGACGGCCTGATCAGCGAGGCCAATCAATACTTCGAAAGCCTGTTCGGCTGGCCGGCGCACACCGTGATTGGTCGCACCACCGTGGAAATCGGCCTATGGGTCAACCCCGAGCAGCGGGTGCAACTGATCAAGGCCGTGTTGAAAAAGGGCCGGGCCGCGAGCCTTGAAGTCCAGCTGTGCGCCAGCAACGGGCAGATTCACGATGGCATTCTCAGCGCACAGAAGGTCGAGCTGGAGGGGCAGGCCTATCTGCTCAGCACGTTCCTCGACACCAGCGAGCGCAAACGCGCCGAACAGGCGCTCAAGGACAGCCAGGAACGCCTGGACCTGGCCCTGGATTCGGCCCAGCTCGGCACCTGGGACTGGCACATTCCCAGCGGCATGCTCTACGGTTCGGCGCGGGCCGCCCAATTGCACGGCCTGGACCCCGCGCCCTTTCACGAGTCATTCGACGCATTTTTCGAAGGCGTGCCCGACGAAGAGCGCGACAGCATGCGCAACGCCTATCGCAGCCTGCGCGAAGGCCCGGCCGGCAATTATCAGCTGACCTACCGGGTGCAACTGGAAGACGGCAGCTCGCGCTACCTCGAAAGCCGCGCCCGCCTCTATCGTGATGACGCGGGCAACCCGCTGCGCATGGCCGGGACCCTGCTCGACATCACCGAACAGGTCGAGCGCGAGCAGCGCCTGGTGACCTCGGAAGAGAAGTTCGCCAGCCTGTTTCAGGTCAGCCCCGACCCGATCTGCGTGACCTTGCTGGCCACCGGGCAATTCATCGAGATCAATTCCAGCTTCACCCAGGCCTTCGGCTGGACCGTCGACGAAGTGATCGGCCGCAGCGCCGAGCAGATAGGCCTCTGGGAAGACTCCGCACAACGCCTGCAACGGGTAGAACAAGTCATCCGCGAACAGGCGTTGAACAACGTTGCAGTGGTGGTGCGGCACAAGAACGGCCAGTCCCTGACCTGCATCATTTCCAGCCGCCAGATCACCGTCGACAAGCAGCCCTGTATCGTCACCACCCTGCGCGACATCACCCAGCAGCAGCGCTCGGAAGCGGCCCTCAAGGCCAGTGAAGAGAAATTCGCCAAGGCGTTCCACTCCAGCCCCGACGCCATCATCATCTGCGAACGCGAGAGCGGGCGGTACCTGGAGGTCAACGACGGCTTCTGCCGCCTGACCGGCTACCGCACGGAGGAGGTCCTCGGCCACACCCTGTATCAAGTCGCGATCTGGGCCGACGGCGGGCAGCTGGCGATGCTGATGGCCGAGTTGCAACTCAAGGGCCGGGTGCACCATCTGGAAATGCTCGGACGCAACAAACGCGGGGAAATCATCACCCTGGAAGTGTCGGTCGAACCCATCACCCTCAATGAAACCGATTGCCTGCTGCTGACGGCACGGGATGTCAGCCTGCTGAAGAATGCCCAGGCGCAGATCCGCCACCTGGCCTACCACGACCCGCTGACCAACCTGCCCAACCGCGCCCTGCTGATGGATCGCCTGAGCCAGCAGATCGCCCTGCTCAAGCGCCACAACCTGCGCGGTGCGCTGCTGTTTCTCGACCTCGACCACTTCAAGCACATCAATGACTCCCTCGGCCACCCGGTGGGCGACACCGTGCTGAAGATCATCACTGCACGCCTTGAGGCCAGCGTGCGCATGGAGGACACCGTGGCGCGCCTGGGCGGCGACGAGTTCGTGGTGCTGCTCAGTGGCCTGGACGGCACCCGCAGCGCCGTCACCGAACAGGTCCGCGAGCTGGCCGATACCTTGCGCGAGCTGCTGTCCGAGCCGATGTTCCTCGACGGCCAGCGCCTGCAAGTCACGCCGAGCATTGGCATTGCGCTGATTCCCGACCACGGCTCGACCCCTACCGACCTGCTCAAGCGCGCCGACATCGCCCTGTACCGAGCCAAGGATTCGGGGCGCAACACCACCCAGATGTTCCACAACACCATGCAAAAGGCGGCCAGCGAGCGGCTGCGCATGGAAACCGACCTGCGCCTGGCCCTGTCACGGGGAGAGTTCAGTGTGCACTTCCAGCCCCAGGTGGATGCCCGCGATAACCGGATTGTCGGCGCCGAAGCCCTGGTGCGCTGGCAGCACCCGGAATTGGGTGCCCAATCGCCCACGGAATTCATCAAGGTCCTGGAAGACAGCGGGCTGATCCTTGAAGTCGGCACCTGGATTCTCGACGAAGCCTGCCTGGCCTTCAGCCAGTTGATCAACGAAGGGCTGATCGACCCGCTGGATTTCAGCCTGTGCGTGAACATCAGCCCCCGGCAGTTTCGCCAGAACGACTTTGTCGAGCGCATCGAATACTGCCTGGCCCACTACCAGTTGCCCGCTTCGCTGCTGAAATTGGAAATCACCGAAGGCATCGTGATCCAGAACCTGGAAGACACCATCAGCAAGATGCGCCGCCTGAAAAAACTCGGCATCAGCTTCGCGATGGATGACTTCGGCACCGGCTACTCCTCCCTGACCTACCTCAAGCGCCTGCCGGTGGACACGCTGAAGATCGACCAATCCTTCGTCCGCGACGCCACCCACGACCCGAACGACGCGGAAATCATCCGCGCCATCGTGGCCATGGCCCGCAGCCTGCAACTCAAGGTGATCGCCGAGGGCGTGGAAACCCCACAGCAACTGGAGTTCCTCCAGGGCCTCGACTGCCATCTGTACCAGGGCTACCTGCACAGTCGGCCGCTGCCGCTCAAGGACCTGCGGCTGATGCTGCGCTAGGCCTTCCAAGCAGCGCCTCAGCCGCCTGTGGTGCCCAGATCGCGCTAGAACCGCCCCACTGACCTTGCACGGCAATCGCCTGCTGGTGCGGACAATCCCCTTCAAACAGAACACCGAAGCCATAAAAAAAGGCCCCGAACAAGTCGGAGCCTTTTTTGCCGAAGGGGCGTGCTGGATCAGCGTTTAAGTGACGGCGACACGCCCCCTCCCAGCTCGCCGCCTCAGTTTTGCAGGGCTGCTTGCTGTACCCCATTGATCGGGATGCGTTTTGGCTTGGCCTCTTCCGGCACGGTGCGCAGCAGGTCGATATTCAACAAACCGCTGCTCAGGCCGGCAGCCTTGACCTCGATGTGGTCGGCCAGGCGGAACGACAACTTGAACGCCCGCTGGGCAATGCCCTGATGCAGGTAGGTGACACTGTCATCGGCATCACGCTTGCCACCGCTTACGGTCAACACGCCTTTTTCAACTTGCAGCTCCAGGTCTTCTTCCTGGAAACCGGCCGCCGCGATCACGATGCGGTACTGGTCGTCCGCGCGCTTCTCGACGTTGTAGGGCGGGTAGCTGCTGCCCGGCTCGTTGCGTAACGCCGACTCGAACAGGTCATTGAAACGGTCGAAGCCAACAGAGGAACGGAACAGTGGAGCCAAAGAAAATGCAGTACTCATGGGTATCTCCTGATTAGTTCAGCGAGTGGTTATCTCCGCGACCCGAATTCGGCATCGCGTACCCAAGAGATAGGGATGGAGGCAGGCATTTCAAGAGGTTTTTCTTGAAAAAATTTTCAGGCGGCGGCGCTGCCCTGGACACCCAGCAGACGCCCGACCTGATCCAGATCGGTTTCCCGGCGCATGGCCGTGAACAGCTCGACCGCCTCCGGATAATTGCGCGTGAGCATCGCCATCCATTGCTTCAGACGCCCCGGCGCCGAGCGCGGGGTCAGTTGCGCCACGGCCTGGGCCCAGAAATCCTGGAGCAGTGGCTGCAACTCGGCCCAGGACATTTCCACCACCTCTTCTCCAGCCCGCGCTGCGGCGATCTGCCGGGCCAGGTCAGGACGCGAGACCAGGCCACGGCCGAGCATGATGTCCTCGACGCCGCTGATTTCGCGGCAACGCCGCCAGTCTTCGACGCTCCAGATATCACCATTGGCGAACACCGGCACCTTGACCACTTCCTGCACCCGCGGGATCCACTCCCAGTGCGCGGGCGGCTTGTAGCCGTCAGCCTTGGTCCGCGCGTGCACCACGATATGCGCCGCACCGCCTTCGGCCAGGGCCGTGGCGCAGACCAGGGCACCGTCCGGGCTGTCGAAACCCAGGCGCATCTTGGCGGTAACCGGGATATGGGCCGGCACGGCACGCCGTACATGCTCGACGATTTCATTGAGCAACTCGGGCTCCTTGAGCAGCACCGCGCCGCCCCGGGACTTGTTCACGGTCTTGGCCGGGCAGCCGAAGTTGAGGTCGATGACCTCGGAACCCAACTCACAGGCCAACGCCGCGTTTTCCGCCAGGCACACCGGATCGGAGCCGAGCAATTGCACACGCAGCGGCACCCCCGCAGCGGTACGGGCACCGTGCAGCAATTCAGGCGCGAGTTTGTGGAAATAGGCCGGGGTCAGCAGGCGATCATTGACCCGGATGAACTCGGTCACGCACCAGTCGA
This sequence comes from Pseudomonas sp. MF09150, assembly GCF_059862355.1. Lineage (NCBI taxonomy): Bacteria > Pseudomonadati > Pseudomonadota > Gammaproteobacteria > Pseudomonadales > Pseudomonadaceae > Pseudomonas > Pseudomonas sp. MF09150. The sequence goes on from NZ_JCBCUS010000001.1 coordinate 1,497,222, forward strand.
TACCGCCGACTCGGGTCAGTACATCGCGCAGGATGTTGTCGACCAACCCCTCCATGGGCGCCAAAGCAATTTGCATGAATCACACTCAACGAAAAACACGGGCAAAAAAACGTGCGGCAGTTTACTGGGTTTCGCACACCAGCAGGTGTTTGGGCTGACAGAACGCTCCGCTCTCAACCCGCCTGCAAGGCCGGCCCGTAGCCTTCGAGAAACTCCGCTGGCATGCGCTTTGGCTTGCCGCTGGAAAGCTCGATGCAGACAAAAGTGGTCTGGGCGCGCAACAAGGTGGTGTTGTCGCTGGGGCGGATCAGCTGGAAGCGGCGGGTCATTTTCAGGCGCTGGTCCCAATCGACGATCCAGGTTGCCAATTGCAGCTCGTCGCCTTCGTAGGCGGCGGCCAGGTAATCGATTTCATGCCGGACCACGGCCATGGCCCGGTCCAGCCGCCGGTACTCGACCAGGTCCAGGCCCAGGCGCTGAGAGTGGCGCCAGGCGCAACGCTCCAGCCAACTGACATACACCGCATTATTGGCGTGGCCCAAGCCGTCGATGTCTTGTGCGTCCACCTGCAGATCAATGATAAATGGCGTTGCCAGATCCCAGCCCATGCCTCACTCCCGGTCAGTTTTTTTGACCGGGGCAGTGTACCGGATGCTCAGGCGGATTGCCGCGCCGGCAGGCGACGACCGGTGACCAGCGACAGCACGCCATCGATCACTCGCGGGTCGGCCAGTACCCGCTGATGGCCACCCTCTTCCAGTCGCAGCAGGCGGCTGTCAAACCAGGCTTGATGGATCAGCTCCGACTCCTGCACCGCAACGAAGTGATCATCCTCGGCGTGCACGATCAGCCCGGGCATGTCCAATTGGTAGTGCGCCACATCGAGGGCGGCGGCGCGCATGCCCACTTTCTGCTCGACTTCATGGATAAACGCCGAGCGCGCCCGTGGCGGAAGGCCCATGTAGCGTGCAAACCCGCGCAGCAGGTCGAGAATACGCGCGGGCGCCGAGATGCTGACCAGGGTCTCGGTACGCAGGCCCAATTGCACCGCGAGCATGGCACTGGCACCGCCCATGGAATGACCGATGACGGCCCGCAGGGGCGGCAACTCCGCCGCGGCCTCGAGCATGGCGCGGGCGAACAGCACGACGTGCGCCTCGTTCCCCGGGGAGCGACCATGGGCCGGGCCGTCCAGCGCCACCACCGTATAGCCTGCAGCCACCAGGGCCTCGATCAAGCTGGCAAATTGCGTCGGCCGCCCTTCCCAACCGTGCATCAGCAACACCGTCGGGCCTTCACCCCAGCGCAACGCCGAAAGCCCGAAACGCAGGGTGATGCGCTCGGCCCGCGCCAGCAACGGCAACTCCCAGGCCCGTGGCGGGCGCTCGCGGGGCGTCATGAACACCTGCCGCATCTTCCTGGCAATCAATTGCGGGGCCACATGCCCCAAGGTGCCATTAACGCTTCGAATCCAGCCCAACCCGCTCATGGTTCATCTCCTCAGGCCAGGACGGCCCGGGTCAGAGCACCGCCGATTTGGCGGCGCGCAGCAATCGATCCGACAACTCACCAGGGCCCAGGGCCCGCGCCATGGCCAGGCCGCCAATCATCAGGGCCATATCCGCCAGAGCCTTGTCCGTGTCTTCAGGGCTGGACGCCAGCTGCGCGACCATCAACTCCACATGCTCATTGAGGGCCTTGCGGAACTCATCAGGCAGGCGACCCAGCTCACCGATCGAAGCCGGGATCGGGCAGGCCTGCTCGGTGGAATCGCGGTGCTTGCGCGACAGGTAAAACGCCGCGACCAGGGCACGCCGTTCCTCACCGGTCAGTTCGCTGTCCATATCGGCAATCAGTCCCCGACGCTGGGCCAGCAACTGGGTGAAGGCTTCGAGCATCAGCGCGTCCTTGCTTTCGAAATGGGCGTAGAAACCGCCCACCGTCAGCCCGGCAGCGCCCATGACTTCGCCCACGCTCGGCTCGGCCGGGCCACGCTGGATCAACGCCGAACTGGCGGCCTGGAGAATGCGTTCTCGGGTTTGAGCTTTTTTATCGTTCATCGTTGCCTCCGAATATTACGAACAGAATATTATTCTCATAATAAATTTTCGCAAGTCGCGATTGTGACCGCTGGTCAGAAGGGATTTTCAGGAAAGAAAAGAGGATTGGCCAAACGCCAGACAAACAAAAGGGCCATTCAATAATTGAATGACCCTTAAAAATCCCGCAGAGCGGGTAAACGTGGCGTCCCCTAGGGGACTCGAACCCCTGTTACCGCCGTGAAAGGGCGGTGTCCTAGGCCACTAGACGAAGGGGACACAAACCCTTCTATACAACTGATCAGTGCTGAGTGCTGAGTGCTGATCGATTCAAGGCCGGTGTGGCCAGACCTTGAACTGTAAAATTGGTGGAGCTAGACGGGATCGAACCGTCGACCTCTTGCATGCCATGCAAGCGCTCTCCCAGCTGAGCTATAGCCCCAGATTTTTCGCCTCGCGGCGGAGTGACATCTTGCAACATCACTTCTGTAAAACTGGCGTCCCCTAGGGGACTCGAACCCCTGTTACCGCCGTGAAAGGGCGGTGTCCTAGGCCACTAGACGAAGGGGACACAAACCTTCTATACAACGTGATCAGGCTGAGTCTGATCGAATTCAAGGACGGTGTGGCCAGACCTTGAACCTGTAAATTGGTGGAGCTAAACGGGATCGAACCGTTGACCTCTTGCATGCCATGCAAGCGCTCTCCCAGCTGAGCTATAGCCCCTCGTCGGTGAGGACGGGGCGAATCTTAATGGCGTATTTGAAACCTGTCAAATTTATTTTCAACAATTTTCAAAATTTTTTGCCGAGATAACAATCACTTACCGAGCAAACCCCGGAAAACCGGGGTTTGGCCGTTACATCAGCCGGGTTAAGCGATAGCGCCCAGCAGCTTTTCCCATTCCTTGTTTTCTTTCTTCGACACACCACCAAGCAAATCAAGGGCTTGGCGCAGACGGAAACGGGTCAGGTCCGGGCCCAGAATTTCCATCGCATCGAGTACCGACACCGAACTCGCCTGGCCGGTGATGGAGGCGAACATCAGTGGCATCGCATCGCGCAGTTTCAATTCCAGGGATTCAACCACGGCCTGGATAGTCGCAGTGATTGCATCCTTCTCCCACTGGCGCAGGCTTTCGAGCTTCCACAGGATCAACTGCATCAACTGGCGAACCTGGTCACCCGAGAGTTTCTTCGACTCAAACAGCTTCACGTCCGGGTTCACGCCACCGGCAAAGAAGAAGCTGGCCAGGGGCGCGACCTGACTGAAGGTCTCCACCCTGCCCTGCACCAGCGGCGCGATCTTCATCATGTATTCGGGGTTCAGCGCCCACTGCTGCACACGGCTGGCGAACTCCTCCACCGGCAGGTCACGCAGCCATTGGCCGTTGAGCCACGACAACTTCTCGATATCGAAGATCGGCCCACCCAGGGAGACACGGGACAGATCGAAATTGTCGACCATTTCCTGCAGTGAGAACTTCTCGCGCTCGTCCGGCATCGACCAGCCCATGCGACCCAGGTAGTTGAGCATCGCCTCCGGCATAAAGCCCATGCGCTCGTAGAAGGTCACCGAGGTCGGATTCTTGCGCTTGGACAGCTTGCTCTTGTCCGGGTTACGCAGCAGCGGCATGTAGCACAGCTGCGGTTGTTCCCAGCCGAAGTACTCGTAGAGCAAGATCAGTTTCGGCGCCGATGGCAGCCACTCTTCGCCACGCAGGACGTGGGTGATGCCCATCAGGTGGTCGTCGACCACGTTGGCCAGGAAGTAGGTCGGCAAGCCGTCGGTCTTCATCAGCACTTGCATGTCCATGCGATCCCACGGGATCTCGACATCGCCGCGCAGCATGTCCGGCACCACGCATACGCCTTCGCTCGGTACTTTCATGCGGATGACATGGGGCTCGCCGGCGGCCAGGCGCTGGGCCACTTCTTCCTTGGACAGCAACAGTGCACGGCCGTCATAGCGCGGGGTTTCGCCCCGGGCCTGTTGTTCGGCGCGCATCTGGTCCAGCTCTTCAGCGGTGCAGAAGCACGGGAAGGCGTGGCCCATGTCCACCAACTGCTGGGTGTACTTTTTGTAGATGTCGCTGCGTTCGCTCTGGCGGTACGGGCCGTGGGGGCCGCCAACGTCCGGACCTTCGGCCCAGGTGATGCCCAGCCAGCGCAAGGCATCGAAAATCTGCTGCTCGGACTCGCGAGTCGAACGCAACTGGTCGGTGTCTTCGATACGCAGGATGAACTCACCGCCATGCTGCTTGGCAAAGCAATAGTTGAACAAAGCGATGTAAGCGGTGCCGACGTGGGGATCCCCAGTGGGCGATGGCGCGATGCGCGTGCGGACGGTGGTCATGGCATGTCTCGGAAAGGATATAAAAGCGGAGATCAAACAGGGGGCGAATGGTAACAGGCGATGCCGACCCGGCTCCAGTCAGGAGGGCATTTAAGCCAAGGTTGCGCCTACAAACCACTGTAGCCCCGTTGCAACGGCGATTATCTTGCTGTGGCATTTACCCCTAGGTGGCTATATGCCAAATTCGCCCACGGATATATCTCCTTACACTTTTTGAATCCAGCCTGCCCATGCCTGCCCAACTCAAGCGTCGCCTGTTTGTTTTCCTGTTTCTGGTCGTGATCATCGTCCTCGGCTTTTTCGCCCATTGGTGGTTCAAGGGGCGCTTTTATGAGAGCACCGATAACGCCTACGTCCAGGGCGAGATCACCCGCGTCTCCAGCCAATTGGGGGCACGTATCGAGCAGGTGCTGGTGCAGGACAACCAGCACGTGGAAAAAGGCCAATTACTGGTCCGCCTCGAAGGCGATGACTTCCACCTCGCCGTCGACCGCGCCAATGCCGCGCTGGCCACTCGCGAAGCCGAGCGCCTGCAAGCCATGAGCAAACTGACCCAGCAAGCCAGCCTGATCGCCGCCGGTGAAGCCCAGGTAGAGTCGAGCCAGGCCAGCCTGGGCCGCTCGCAAATCGACCTGTCCCGCGCACAGACCTTGCGCAAGCCCGGGTACGTCTCGGAAGAGCGGGTCACCACCCTCTCCGCCGACAGCCATATTGCCCGTTCGCAAGTGGCCAAGGCCCAGGCCGACCTGCAAGGCCAGCGCCAGCAGGTCAATGCGCTGAACGCCGAGATCAAGCGCCTCGACGCGCAGATCGCCAACTCCCGCACCGACCTGGCCCAGGCCGAACTGAACCTGACCCGCAGCGAAATCCACGCCCCGATCAGCGGCCTGATCGGCCAGCGCGCCGCCCGCAACGGCCAGTTCGTCCAGGCCGGCGCCTACCTGCTGTCGATCGTCCCGGACCAGGACATCTGGATTCAGGCCAACTTCAAGGAAACCCAGATCGGCCATATGCAGCCTGGGCAGAAAGCCGAGCTGATTTTCGACGCCTACAGCGACACACCGATCGAGGGCCGGGTCGAGAGCCTGTTCGCCGCCTCCGGCGCGCAGTTCAGCCTGCTGCCACCGGACAACGCCACCGGCAACTTCACCAAGGTGGTGCAACGCATTCCGGTGAAGCTGACCTTCGCTGCCGACAACCCGCTGCACGGCAAGATCCGCCCGGGCATGTCGGTCACCGTCAATGTGAATATCAAAGACCCTGTCGATGGCCGGTGACCAACTGCTGCGCCCGGTCGGCGAACCGACCCGGCGCGACTGGATTGCCGTCATGAGCGTGATGCTCGGCGCCTTTATGGCGGTGCTCGACATCCAGATCACCAACTCTTCGCTCAAGGACATCCAGGGCGCGCTGTCCGCCACCCTGGAGGAAGGCTCGTGGATTTCCACTTCCTACCTGGTGGCGGAGATCATCATGATCCCCCTCACCGCCTGGCTGGTGCAGCTGTTGTCGGCACGCCGGCTGGCGGTCTGGGTCTCGGTGGGGTTCCTCCTGGCGTCGCTGCTGTGCTCCATGGCCTGGAGCCTGGAGAGCATGATCGTGTTCCGCGCCCTGCAGGGTTTTACCGGTGGCGCGCTGATCCCGCTGGCGTTCACCCTGACCCTGATCAAGCTCCCCGAACATCACCGCGCCAAAGGCATGGCGATGTTCGCCATGACTGCCACCTTCGCCCCCTCCATCGGCCCCACCATCGGCGGCTGGCTCACGGAAAACTGGGGCTGGGAGTACATCTTCTATATCAACATCCCGCCGGGCCTGATCATGATCGCCGGCCTGCTGTATGGCCTGGAGAAGAAAGCCGCGCACTGGGAACTGCTGAAAAGCACCGACTACACCGGCATTTTCACCCTGGGGGTGGGGCTGGGATGCCTGCAGGTGTTTCTCGAGGAAGGCCACCGCAAGGACTGGCTCGAATCGAACCTGATCGTAGCCCTGGGCAGCATCGCCCTGCTCAGTCTGATCACCTTTGTCATCGTCCAGGTGTCCAAGCCCAACCCGCTGATCAACCTCGGCATCCTGCGCAACCGCAATTTCGGCCTGGCGAGCATTTCCAGCCTGGGAATGGGGGTCGGCCTCTATGGCTCGATTTACCTGCTGCCGCTGTACCTGGCGCAGATTCAGAATTACAACGCCCTGCAGATCGGCCAGGTGATCATGTGGATGGGCATTCCCCAGCTGTTCCTGATTCCGCTGGTGCCCAAGCTGATGAAGTACATTTCGCCGAAATGGCTATGCACCCTGGGCTTCGGTCTGTTCGGCCTGGCGAGTTTCTCCTCCGGAGTGCTGAACCCGGACTTCGCCGGGCCGCAGTTCAACCAGATCCAGATCATCCGCGCCCTGGGCCAGCCGCTGATCATGGTCACCATCTCGCTGATTGCCACCGCCTACATACAGCCGCAGGACGCAGGGTCGGCGTCGAGCCTGTTCAATATCCTGCGCAACCTGGGCGGCGCGATCGGGATTGCCCTGCTGGCCACCCTGCTGGATGCACGAACCAAGACCTACTTCGACTACCTGCGCGAAGCCATTGTCCCGAGCAACCCGCAAGTGGCCGAGCGCCTGGCGAGCCTGGCCGAGAAGTTCGGCAGCGACAACGCAGCGCTGGGCAAACTCAGCGAAATCACCCACCAGCAGGCGCAGATCATGGCCTACAACGACGCCTTTCATTTTGTCGGGATTGCCCTGGGCATCAGCATGCTCGCGGTGTTGCTGACCAAGGCCTTGCCGGCGGGCGTGAAGGCGGGGGAAGCGCACTAGACAGGACTGCGCTGCAGCCTGGCGCGAGCACGCTCCTTTGCCACGGGAGCCCTGCCCCACAACCAATCAAACGGCGAGCAGGCGCTCACGCAGCTTGCCGATTTCGTCGCGCATCTGCGCGGCGGCCTCGAACTCCAGGTCGCGGGCCAACTGGTACATCTTCTCTTCCAGCTGGCGGATGCGCTTGGTGATCTCGCTCGGCGAACGCAGTTCGTTTTCGTACTTGGCGTTTTCCTCGGCCGCCTTGGCCATGCCCTTGCGCTTCTTGCTGCGCGAACCTGGCACGGTGGCGCCTTCCATGATGTCGGCGACATCCTTGAACACGCCCTTGGGGGTAATGCCATTGGCCAGGTTGAAGGCGATCTGCTTTTCCCGGCGACGATCGGTTTCGCCAATCGCCCGCTCCATGGAACCGGTGATCCGGTCGGCATAGAGAATCGCCCGGCCATTGAGGTTGCGCGCGGCGCGGCCGATGGTCTGGATCAGCGAGCGCTCGGAGCGCAGAAAACCCTCCTTGTCCGCATCCAGAATCGCCACCAGCGACACCTCTGGCATGTCCAGGCCCTCACGCAGCAGGTTGATCCCCACCAGCACATCAAAGGTGCCCAGGCGCAGATCACGGATGATCTCGACCCGCTCCACGGTGTCGATATCCGAGTGCAGGTAACGCACTCTGACGCCGTGGTCGGCCAGGTAGTCGGTCAAATCCTCGGACATACGCTTGGTCAGGGTGGTAACCAGCACGCGTTCCTCCAGGGCCACGCGTTTGGTGATCTCCGACAGCAGGTCGTCGACCTGGGTCAGGGCCGGGCGGATTTCAATCTGCGGGTCCACCAGACCGGTGGGCCGTACCAACTGCTCGATCACGCGGCCGGCATGTTCGGCCTCATAGTTGCCCGGGGTGGCCGAGACAAAGATGGTTTGCGGGCTGACACTTTCCCACTCGTCAAAGCGCATTGGCCGGTTGTCCAGTGCCGACGGCAGGCGGAAGCCGTACTCCACAAGGGTTTCCTTGCGCGAACGGTCGCCCTTATACATCGCGCCGACCTGGGGCACGCTGACGTGGGACTCATCGATGACCAGCAAGGCATCGGCCGGCAGGTAGTCATACAAGGTCGGCGGCGCGGCACCCGAGGGGCGGCCCGAGAGGTAGCGCGAATAGTTTTCGATGCCGTTGCAGTAACCCAGCTCGAGGATCATCTCCAGGTCGAAACGGGTACGCTGCTCCAGACGCTGGGCTTCCACCAGCTTGTTGTTGGAACGCAGGTACTCCAGGCGCTCCTGCAACTCGACCTTGATCCCCTCGATGGCGTCGAGCAGGGTTTCCCGCGGCGTCACGTAGTGGCTCTTGGGGTAGAAGGTGAAGCGCGGCAGTTTGCGAATGACCTCACCGGTCAGCGGGTCAAAGGCCGACAAGCTCTCGACCTCGTCATCGAACAGTTCGATGCGGATCGCTTCCAGATCGGATTCCGCCGGGTAGATGTCGATCACATCGCCGCGCACACGAAAGGTCGCACGGGCGAAGTCCATGTCATTGCGGGTGTATTGCAGGTCGGCCAGGCGGCGCAGCAGGGCGCGCTGGTCGAGTTTGTCGCCGCGGTCCACGTGCAGGACCATTTTCAGGTAGGTTTCCGGACTCCCCAGGCCGTAGATACAGGACACGGTGGTGACGATGATCGCGTCCTTGCGCTCCAGCAGCGCCTTGGTCGCGGACAGGCGCATCTGCTCGATGTGGTCGTTGATCGAGGCGTCTTTCTCGATAAAGGTGTCGGACGACGGTACATAGGCTTCGGGCTGGTAGTAGTCGTAATAGGAAACGAAGTACTCCACCGCGTTATTCGGGAAGAACGCCTTGAACTCGCCATACAGCTGCGCGGCCAGGGTCTTGTTCGGCGCCAGCACCAGGGTTGGGCGGTTGATCTGGGCAATCACGTTGGCAATGCTGAAGGTCTTGCCCGAGCCGGTCACACCCAGCAGCGTCTGGTGCGCCAGCCCGGCCTCGATGCCCTCGACCATCAAGCGAATGGCTTCCGGCTGATCGCCGGCGGGCTCGAAGCGGGTGACTAGCTGGAAGTCGGACATAACATACCTCTGGATTCACTCCTGGGCCGGGGGGTGGCCAGGCAGGAATGAGAAAGACCGCGAACGACGACTGTCGCCGGGGAAACGGGGATTGTCCTAGATGTGGTGGCAAATACCACCGCTTTCAAGGCAAAGGTCCTACACCCCTTAACGCCTTTGACGTTGCAATAAGACTAACGGTCGAAAAATAAACCGAAAAACTTGCGGCAAAAGCTCAATCGCCTGTCGCCGCCCGCAGTGATGGCCTCTATACTAGCTCCCCGTTTGTGCACCGCTCTAGTGCATTCGGCTGGAGCGCGACACGTCCCTCCACACTCCATTCAGAGCCGCCGTAAAAATGAGCCTGTTCTCCGCTGTCGAAATGGCACCACGCGATCCAATCCTGGGCCTCAACGAAGCATTCAACGCTGACACCCGTACCAACAAGGTCAACCTGGGGGTCGGTGTTTACTGCAACGAGGAGGGGCGAATTCCACTCCTGCGCGCCGTTGTCGAAGCCGAGACGATTCGCGTAGCCCAACACGCTTCCCGGGGCTACCTGCCGATCGACGGTATCGCTGCCTACGACCAAGCCGTGCAAAAACTGCTGTTCGGTAACGATTCGCCGCTGATCAGCACTGGCCGAGTCATCACTACCCAGGCCGTTGGTGGCACGGGTGCCCTGAAAATCGGCGCTGACTTCCTCAAGCAGCTGCTGCCCAATGCCGTAGTCGCCATCAGCGATCCAAGCTGGGAAAACCACCGCGCGCTGTTCGAAACCGCCGGTTTCCCGGTGCAGAACTACCGCTACTACGACGCCGCCACCCACGACGTTAACCGTGCCGGCCTACTGGAAGACCTCAACGCCCTGCCCGCCCAGTCCATCGTGGTGCTGCACGCCTGCTGCCATAACCCGACCGGCGTCGACCTGAGCCCGGCCGACTGGAAAGACGTGCTGGAAGTGGTCAAGGCGAAAAACCTGGTGCCGTTCCTCGACATGGCCTACCAGGGCTTTGGCGATGGCATCGACGAAGACGCCGCCGCCGTGCGCCTGTTCGCCGAATCGGGCCTGAACTTCTTTGTTTCCAGCTCGTTCTCCAAATCGTTCTCGCTGTATGGCGAACGTGTTGGCGCGCTGTCGATCGTCAGCGAGTCGAAGGAAGAAAGTGCCCGCGTACTGTCGCAAGTCAAACGCGTGATCCGCACCAACTACTCCAACCCGCCGACCCACGGCGCCAGCATCGTCGCCGCGGTCCTCAACAGCCCGGAACTGCGCGCCCAGTGGGAGCAGGAACTGGCAGAAATGCGCCTGCGCATTCGTGGCATGCGCATGCAAATGGTCGACATGCTGGCCAAGGCCGCGCCGCAGCGCGACTTCAGCTTCGTCGGTCGCCAGCGCGGCATGTTCTCCTACTCCGGCCTGACCGTTGAACAAGTGACGCGTCTGCGCGGCGAGTTCGGCATCTATGCCCTGGACACCGGCCGCATCTGCGTCGCCGCGCTGAACCAGAACAACATCGAAGCCGTGACCAAGGCCATCGTGCAGGTGATCTGAGTCCAACCCGGCAACACCAAAAAGGGGAAGCCAATCGGCTTCCCCTTTTTAGTCCACACTACGCTCACCTGTAGAAGCCGGCTTCTACCACGATCCGCCTCCTCTTCCCTGTCGAGAATGCCTATGAAAAACGATGACCTGCGGGCAGACCGCGACGAGCTTGACCATTTCATCCCACGCCAGCAAAAGCGTGAAAAAAGCCTGGTACTGCAAGTTGCCCTGGGAGTGTTTCTCGGCGGCCTGGCGCTGTGGCTAGTGCAATTGGCTGCCACCACACTGGCCGCCAAGTTCATGCTGGGCACCCTCACCTTCGGCGGCTGAGAAACTCAGCCAGCCAGTTCGGCGGCACGCTGGCTGGCAGCGTCGTCAAAGGCGACATACAAGGATTCGGCAACCTGGCTCTTGATCGCCTTAGCGCTTTCCAGGCCCAGGACAAAACCCTCGGCCTTGCCCCCGGCGCGATTCAGATCCTCGGCGGTGCCGGCCTGGGTAATGGCGTCCCACAACTTGCTGGCCTGTGGACCTACGCCCTTGGGCAGGCTGATCTGGTCGATGCTCATGCGAACACCTCCCACAGGGCGCAGGAAATGGCAGGTGCAACGGGTGAAACCATGAAGCGGGTCATAAAGCGTACCTTTGCGGCTTGAGGCCGGCAGCGCGTGAAACCACTTCCGGGGCGCCATGGTAGACCGCTACCGCCGTTCTGGTAACCGCCAACTGCCGATTGACCCTTAACCGCCGCGCGCGCGACGGTTGACACCCCTAGCACCGACAAAATCGCTTCTCGCGCTTGACTTCTCTTTTCCAATCAGTAAGATACGGCGCATTCCGCGATAGCTCAGTTGGTAGAGCAAGTGACTGTTAATCACTGGGTCCCTGGTTCGAGTCCAGGTCGTGGAGCCAGACAAGGTTCCAGAGAAGGCTTTCAAAATCTCTGAAACCCCCGAAAACCCGCCTTCTGGCGGGTTTTTTCGTTTTGGCGTTCTGTCGGATTCCGGTGGATACCAGCCATTTTAAGGGTAGAGTTTGGGATAAAGGTCAGTTCGATAAAAGGGAGTACCCTTATGTCGCGCACTACTGCTCCACTCTCCGACGCCGCTTGCCGTTCGGCCAAGCCCACAGACCGCGCCTACAAGCTTTTCGACGGCGACGGCCTTTACCTTCTAGTCCAACCCAATGGCCGCAAAGGCTGGCGTCTCAGATACGTCAAACCTGATGGCCGGGAAGGACTGACCTCATTCGGCAACTACCCCATCGTTGGCCTCTCGGATGCGCGCCGCAAGCGCTTGGAGGTCAAGCGAATGCTGGCGGATGGCATTGACCCTATAGGAGCCAAGCACCAAGCCAAGACGCAAGCCCTAATCAAAGGCCGCACCTTTGAAAGCGTTGCCCTCGGCTGGCACACGGAAATGTCAGCCAAGTGGGCACCGGACTATTCCAAGACAGTGATGAGTCGCCTCAAAACTCATCTCTTCCCGCTGATCGGCGCCCGCGCCATTGTCGACCTTGATACCCACGACCTTATGCGGCCCCTGGACGCGATTAAGAAGCGCGGAACGATAGATATTGCTTTAAGGGTACAAAACTACCTGCAGAGCATCATGCGCGAGGCAAAGCGCCTCCGGCTTATCACCGTAAACCCTGCTTACGACCTCGTAGGCTCGATCAAAGCCTCGCGGGTCGTCCACCGCCCCGCCTTATCCTTATCGCGCTTGCCTGAATTGCAGGAACGGATCGACACCTATAAAGGCCGCGCACTTACCCGGCTGACGGTCTTGCTGTCGCTGCACGTGTTTGTACGCTCCAGCGAGCTGCGCTTCGCCCGCTGGAGCGAGTTCGACCTCAAACGTGGCGTCTGGGAAATACCCGACACGCGACCAGCGTTGGAAGGCGTACCCTTTTCCACAAGGGGTACGAAGATGGCAGGCGATATCCATCTTGTACCCTTATCGCCGCAAGCGATCGCCCTGCTCGAGCAGATCCACGCAATCACAGGCAAATTTGACTTGGTGTTCGCAGGCGATACCAAGTCTTGGAAACCAATGTCCGAAAACACGGTGAACAGCGCGCTTCGGAAGATGGGGTACGACACCAAATCCGAGATCTGTGGGCATGGGTTTCGTTCGATGGCCTGCAGCGCACTGATCGAGTCAGGCTTGTGGACGGACACAGCCATCGAGCGGCAGATGAGCCACAAGGAACGCAACAACGTCCGCGCCGCTTACATCCACAAGGCCGAGTTCATCGAGGAGCGCAGGCTGATCATGAACTGGTGGAGTCGCTACCTTGAGGCTAATCAGCAGAAGCATGTCAGCCCACGCGAATTCGCCAATCAGACGGGTGCCAATGTCACTCGCCTAAAAGCAAAACGTGGCGCAACTGAGTAAGCGCTCGGTCCTCATATCTCAGTGATCCGTTTGTCCACGCGGGTCCATCCAAACAGGGCTGCAAAGCCGCCCTGTTTGGATGGACCTCACTTAAAAAATCTAAAGCCCACGCAATTGTCTGTGGAAAACCACTGATTTCCATTAGTGGATAATTTCATCCACAGCCGCAGAACTCCCGAAAATTCGAGCCTTGACCCTAATTCTCCACAGGCGTAGAAAAGGTCGGGCAAAGCGCTGTCGCTGACAGCAACCCAGGTAGCCAGAACCTTTAAGGCTACGCCACACCGTGGTGGTTCTCCCAAAGTGCGATTAGCGTCCGGCGGCTCGCACGGTCACTCACCGAGTGATGGATGCCTACTTTTACCAGTGTGCCCACTGCGGCAACTCATACCCTTTTATAGCTGCCCTGCAGCAACCTATTCGCTTGGCCATTTCATTGCGCCAACCTGCGCCCGTCTCTTTCTCCCGGAAAGAGACGGGCGCTCCTACCGCTGCTGCAGCCCAACTCGTACAAGGCTTTGCGGCATTCCCCCTCGTGACAATCGGCGTGACAAACACCGAAGTCACCAGCAACAGCGATGCAGATGATGGTGCCGCAGCCCAAGGAATGGGTTGCACCTGACTGACAGTCAGGCATGCCCCGGTCATCTCATCACTGCCTTCACCCGACTCAGGATCTCGCGGCGCTGGTCTCGTCAGCCAGTGCAGCCTCCACCCGCCCACTTCCTCGGAAGTGCTCAGGAGGTCAGATCATGAGATGCCCAAGCTCCCGGTCGTAAGGAGCCGCCAGTCCCGCGTGAGTGGACAACCCTCACAGGCCGCAGGGGCCTTGATCCCTGATAACACTCAACATTCTTGGCGGGATGACGTGGGGAAGGTTTTAAAAGTATTGGCTTCGAGAGGCGTTCGATCATGGCACTGGTGGGCAGGCGAGATGGACGCAATTTTGGCTATGGCCGGCAACTGAGTTATGCCGGGCCGCAGGCATTGCGCGATCTATTTGGCGGCGGGCATTACGGGACCGTCAAGGCGCACAGTGATCGCTGGCAGGCGTTTGTACGCTGGTGTCGCTCGGAGGATGGGCCAGGGTTTAACGATGCGCGGCAGATTGATCGGCAGACCTTGCTGGACTACGCCGGACATCTGCGCCAGCACGTTGAACAAGGCGCTATCGGCATCGCCACCGCGCAAAACCGGTTGTCCAGCGTGAACCGAACGATGGCTGCGCTGCGCGGTGATCAGTATGTGAAGGTGGCGAGTCCGAGCAAGGCGTTGGGAATGCGGCGCACCAGTGTTCGTCGCTCGGTGCCGCAAGGCCAAGACCGCGAACACGTGAAGCGGGTCGTAGACGGGCTCTGCGGACATCAGCAGTCGCGCGCCGCCTCCATCGCGCAGTTGGCGCGAGCAACCGGTATGCGCTTACGCGAGGCGATTTTGGCCGACCTTCCCCGACTACAACGGGAAGCCGAGCAACTCGGGAGGATCAACATCCAAGACGGCACCAAAGGTGGCCGATCCGGCGCCTCGGCCCCTCGGTGGATGAGCACATCCTCGACGCACTGGCATTCGCCCTTCAAGTCTCGCCTGACGGTAGCCGCAACCTGCTTGCAGCGAATGAACGCTACCTCGATTTCCAACAGGTAATCGTTCGCCCCGCACGGGAGATTCTCCATGCGCACAACCTCAAGGGTTTCCACGAATTGCGGGCGACCTATGCGTGCAAACGCTATGAGCAAATCACCCAGCATCCTGCACCCATCAACGGTGGCAGCTGCTACCAGCCCGACCGACACCTCGATCAGGAGGCCCGAGCACAAATCAGCTATGAGCTGGGGCACGGTCGTATCGACGTAGTTTCGGCTTACATAGGGGGCCGAGCATGAGTAAGGCATTCGATATGGAGTTGTTCCTGGCGGGCGGGTCTCATACCACACGCCAACGCCACCTGCGTCAGCGAAGGCTATCCAAACAGCAATAGCTGATCGCTGGCGACGCGACAATCCATGGACTTGGCAGCAAAAGCATCTCGCATGGTTCCTATATCACCATATGAACCAGCACGCTGAATCGACGCGCTATTACTATCTGCTGACCGTGCACTTGCTTGCTCATCGTCTAGGAAAGTCCTGGCAGTTCAACCGCCAAACAAGGGCCAACAACCGGCCAAAAACGAACCTTTGAGCAGGGTATCAAGATGTCAGCGAAGTACCGTCAGATAGACACCACAGGCTAGTGCCACCAGCCCAGCCGGGATGGCCAACAAGGAGATCTGGTCGATCATCTTTGACTGATAAATGACATCGGCGAGGTCGTCTGTCTCTGCGGATGCACGTCGCTTCAGTACGGGCACAAGGCACAGTGCATTGCCGAGAACAGCGATGCCTCCTGCCACAACTTTTAGGGCATAAATTCCGTCGGAGCGCGCAGGCTCGATGAGCAGCAATCCGGTCACCAGCACCACGCTGAAGGCGGGCATCTCGAAGAACAGATCGATCTGGCTGTGCAGCCTGGCGACTGTGAAGCCCTGACTCCGACTCTGTGCTCGGGTGCGTTCAAGCAGGTACTCGACCGCTACGACGCCCAGCCAGAAGGCCACGGCGAAAAGATGTAGTTGAAGCAAAAGGTTAAATCGCATGGTGTTCTCCTCAGTCCCTGATCAAACCTGGCGTCTTAGTTGGCGCATCGGAGCGTCTGTCGGGATGATCGCGCTCAAGAAAGCGACGCAGCCCCTCGCGGGTCTCGGGTTGATGGATGGAACGGTTGAAACACTCCGCCTCGATGCGCAAGCCCTCAGACAGGGGTTGGCCATAGCCGCGGATCGCGGCCTCCTTGTCCCCGCACATGGCGGGTTGAGGGAGGGCACAGAGGAATTTGGCCAGTTCCATCGCACGCTCCAGTGAGCGCCCTTTGGGGACCACTTCATTGGCCAAGCCGATGGTGAGGGCTTCAGAGGCCGAGATGACCTTGCCTGTCAGGATCAGCTCCATTGCCCTGCCCAACCCCACGATGCGCGGCAGGCGTTGGCTGCCGCCATCGGCCAGGCCAATGTTCCAGCGGCGACAGGTCACACCGAAGGAGGCGTGCTCCTCGGCGATGCGCATGTCTGCGAAGCAGGCCCATTCCAGGCCGCCGGCGTAGGCAGCGCCATTCACAGCAGCGATCACGGGCTTGTAGATGTCCGTCCAACGGCTGGGTCCGAGAATACCCGGGCGCTCGCCGCGGTCGTGCGCAGCAATCTCGTCCGCGGTGGAAGGCACCAGGTCAAATCCTGCCTCAAGGTCTCCACCGGTACAGAAAGCTTTGTCGCCGGCACCAGTGATGATCGCAACCAGAGCACTCTGGTCATCCCGGAAACGTGTCCAGGCCTCCACCAGCTCCAAGTGGGTGGTTGGCCCAATGCAGTTGCGCTTGTCTGGGCGATTGAAACGGATGACCCTGATAGGGCCGTGTGTCTCGTAGTCGATTTGGGTAAAAGCCATGGCAGCTAGCCCTCTTGTTATTGTTCTGTGCGGATGATCAATGCCACGCCACGCGCTGATTGAGCGGGAAGCGCAACCGTGGGTTGTAGACCGCGCGTTCTCCGGGCATCCCGACCGCCAGCAGCATGACTGGGATTGCGCCTTTCGGAACGGGCAGCACCTGCTTCAGACGCTTCTCATCGAAGCCCTCCATGGGGCAGGTGCTGTAGCCGTGGCTCTGGAACGCCAGCATCAGGTTCTGCGCCGCCAGCGCTGTCGACTTCACGGCCCAGAGTCGCATCTGTTCCAGGCTATTGGGCGTGCGCATGACGGGGCGCCTGAAGCCCATCAGCCTGACCATCTGTCGTTTGAGCAAACCGCGCCAACCCAACCAGCCTTGGTTGTACTGGAATGGGGCGCTGTTCTTGTAGAAATGCTCAATCGCCTTGGGCACAGCGGGTTCTGGCCAAAGCCTGAGTACATCGGCACATGCCTGTTCCCAGGTGTTCGAATGTGCGAACACGGCAATGATCAGCGGTGCTTTCGCAGCGCTCTGGCCCAAACACACAGGCTGCAGTTGTTGCAGGAGATCGGGATTGCGTACGACATGAAAAGACCAAGGCTGCAGATTACATGAGCTAGGTGCCAGCATTGCCAGCTCCAGGCACTCCTGGATAACCGCCTTGGGCACCGCTTCGGCCGTGAAATGTCGCACTGCGCGCCGACTTTCGACCAGTGAGCGGAATACCTTGGCAGATGCAGAAAACTCTGTGCGTGGCGCGGTGGTGCTCATCAGCGGCATCCCGTGCCAGCGCGACTTTGCGTCGTTGTACTGTTGCTCTGCGCCGCAAACCAGTTGAGCACCTCGTCCCAGGCATCCGTAGCTGAAGCCCGGAAATACCCCATGTGACCGATGGGGTGCTTTTTCGTCTCGGGATGGAGATCACGCGTCAGCAACGGAGCATTGCGATAACCCTTGAGGAAGGCGTCTCGCGAGGCAGGAGGCGCCCATGGGTCATCCACCGCATTGGCGAAGACGCAGGGCATGCGGACTTCGGCATAAAGGCTGGCGACCGGAGCCATTGAGGGATCGTCGAAAAAGTAATGGGGGTGGGCACACCAGCGCCGCCAGTCTTTATAGACACCCAGTGGCAGGTCATCGCCCATCCCCAGCATGCTCCAGGCCATGTAGCCCTTGTACGCGACGATCAGCGGCAGAACACAAGACCACAGCAGGCGAACTTTGAAGGCTTCAAGCCTGGGCATCCACCCGGCCCATCCGGCGCCAGTACCGAAGCAATAGGCAGAAGTGATCTTGTGATGATTGGGCAGCAAGCCCAGAGCATGCCCACCAAAGGAGTGGCCGACCCAGAACAGCGGAGTCCTGCCATCGTCCATGTGCTCAACGGCTGCTGCCAGATCGCGAAAGCCCCAGTCCAGGTAGGACATCTCGAAACCTTTCAGGGATGTGGGCCTGGACTCTCCGATACCTCGGTAATCGACAGTCAGGACGTTGAAGCCTTGTTTACTGGCATGCTCGGCGAAGCGGCGGTAGAAACGCTGTTGCACACCGGTCGCACCGGCCATGATCAGGTTGCCCTTCAGATTGCCCTGTGCTGAATAGTGGGTGGCGGCGAGGCGGTAGCCGTCGTCGGCCACTAGCGTCAGTTGATCAATCACCGAGAAGGTGGCGGCTGAATTAGGCAGAGTCATTCAGAGCACTCCTGCTGTTCTGCGCCAACCAGTTCTTTTCGGAGAATCTTGCCCACATTGCTCTTGGGCAAGTCGTCTCGGAAGATGATGCGGCGGGGACGCTTGTAGCTGACCAGATACTTTTCGCAGTGTGCGATCACGTGGGCCTCATCCAGATAGGGTTGGCGACGAACGACGTAGGCGATGGGTATTTCTCCGGCCTTCTCGTCAGGAGCCGGCACGACCGCCGACTCCATCACCCCGGGGTGAGCATTCAGAACTCGCTCGATCTCCGAAGGGAAGACTTTGAATCCCGAGGAAATGATCATTTCCTTCTTGCGGTCGACCAGGCGCAGATAGCCGTCCGGGTCGAAGAGACCGATGTCCCCCGTGCGGAAGAAGCCATCGCTGGTGAATGCAGACGCGTTTTCTTCGGGCCGTCGCCAGTAACCGGCCATGATGGCGGGGCTGCGCACACATATCTCGCCGGCACCGACGGTGACCTCGTCGTCATTCTCGCTTCGTAGGGAAATTTCAATTCCCGCTACTGGCAAACCTACCGAGCCGGGGCGGGAGCGTCCGGCCGGGTTGCAGGAAATCAGTCCGGTTTCAGTCATACCGTAGGCTTCGGTGATATGGCAGCCAGTGATCCGGTGCCAGAACTTGGCCGTGGACTCGCTGACCGGCATGCCCGCACCGAGGCAGAGAGCGAGGTCCGTGAAGTCCTGCGAGTGAAATTCTTCGTTCTCCAGGAGCGAGTTGTAGAGGGTGTTGACGCCGGGGAAACTGCTTATGCGGTGCCGGGACCACTCTTTGACAAACGCCGTGGTATCGCGTGGATTCATCACCAATATCGCTTTACCGCCTTTGGCCAGGGTGAAGAGCAGATTGCCCAGGCCGAGAATGTGGTAGAGCGGCACCGCGAGCAGCAACACGTAATCCGGCTCGGCCCTGCCTAAAAGATGCGGACGCAGAGCCGAATGCTGTTGGCCAACGTTGAACAGCAAAGCCCGATGACTGATGGGCACTCCTTTGGGCTGCCCTGTAGTGCCACCGCTATAGAGTATGAAGGCCGTCTGCTCGGCTGTAATGGGCGCGCGTCGACTTAGTTTGGTCGCACGAGTCGCTACGACCTTGCGCCAGTCGACGGCTCCTTCTATGCGGGTGAACTTACTACCCAAGCGTCGATGAGCTAACCAATTAACCAATGACCGTCGCCAGCCTAGTTGATCACCTGGGGCGACTTGCACAGCAATACTTACACCGGCCTTGAGCATGGCCTGCTGGACACCCTGGCCCATGGGTTCGAAGAGAAATACGGCTTTGACTTCACTGTCCTTGAAAACCTGCGCCAGCTCCTGCGGCGTATACAAAGGGTTCACACAGACGGCGATCAAACCCGCCCGGATTATTCCCAGGCACGCCACCGGATGGGCGAGCATGTTCGGCAAAGCGACTGCAACCCGAGCTCCCGGTTGCAGCCCCTGGTTGATCAACCAGGTCGCTACCGCAGCACTCAGATTCTGTAATCGCTCGTAGCTTATGTTGGCACCCATTGCCGACAGGGCCGGGGCTTTAGGCGTTTTCATAGCGCTACGCTGCAGCAGCTCTTCTATGGTGCAAACCCCAAGGTCAGCAAGCTCGCTGCCACTCTGCGGGGTACTGACTAACTTCAGTTTCTCATTATCTTTTTTATTTGAACGATTCATCTGTGGTCCGCCCTAGCAGAGTTGGATCTGTTCGAGCAGCCCAAGACGCGATGCATTGCGCTTCAGCTTTTCGATAAGTGAAGGAACACGTACTTCGGCTTCGGAAAAATACAGACGGGCCAGAGCAGGTTTGCTTCTGAGGAATTCTTCATCAGACGTTGACGGCGCGACGGCATCCGCGATCCATGCCCACAAATAGCCAAAAACAACGGTACCCAGCAGTTCAAGGAAGTCCGGCGCAACCAAACCCACAACGTCCCGGTTGAAAACCGTATCGACCGATAGTTGCTGAACCAATGGTTCGAACTCGGTCCCCCATGACGCCAAGGTCGTGGCGACCCCTTCCAGTCCTGGACGCTGGCGCAGACGCTCGGCTAGCGCGGGGATGTGGCTGAGGAAGATCCCCAAGCGCTGTCCCTGATCGCTCAGAGTCTTGCGCCCTAGCAAGTCCAGAGACTGGATGTAGTTCGTGCCTTCATAGATCGGACAGATGGCCGCATCGCGCAGCAGCTGCTCCATGCCGGTTTCGACGATGTAACCGTGCCCACCGAACAGCTGGAGAGCGGACGAGATATGTGTACCCGCGTGCTGAGACAGGTAGCCCTTGACGATGGGGGTCAACAACTCTGCCAGCTGTGAGGCCTCCTTGCGTCGCGCGTCATCCGGGTGGCAACGCGCTTCATCAAGCAGGGTGCCGACCCAGGCGCAGAGCAAGCGTGCTGGCTCAATAAACAGCCGCTGCTGAACAAGGCTCGACTTGACGCCAATATGACTTAACAGAGGGTCAGCGGGTTGATCGGGGTGCGTGGCACCATTCAGCGCGCGGCCTTGCAAGCGCTCCTGGGTATAGCGCAGCGCGTTTTGGTAAGCGACCTCGGCCAGACCTACGGTTTGGACACCGACGGCGAGCCGTGCGCTGTTCATCAGCAGGAACATGCAGGCAAGGCCACGGTTCAATTCGCCGACGCGGTAGCCCCTGGCATTCTCGAATGCCAGGGCGCATGTGGCGTTGGCACGAATGCCATGCTTGTGCTCAAGCGCGATGACCGACACCCCGTTGGCTGAGGCAGGAACCTCCAATTGGTATTTCGGCACGACGAATAGGCTGAGGCCGCCAGTACCTGCCGGGGCCCCTTCCGTTCTGGCGAGCACCAGGTGAACGATGTTCTCGGTCAGGTCGTGATCGCCGTTCGAGATGAATATCTTGGTTCCACTCAGGAGGTAGGAGCCATCCGACTGCGTGACTGCAGTCGTGCGAATCAGACCAAGATCGCTGCCAGCCTGAGGCTCGGTAAGGCACATGGTGCCAAGCCATTCGCCACTGGCAAGCTTGTCGGAAAACAGGGATCGAACCCGCTCATCGCCGAATCGGTCGACACAACGGAGAACACCTTCGCGCACGTTGGCGAAAATGCTGAAAGACAGGTTGGTGGAGGCGAGCATCTCGTCAAAGAAGACACCTGCCGTTCCTGGGAAACCTTGCCCCCCAATGGACAGTGGGACCGTCAGGGCGGGCCAGCCGTTCTCCTGAAACAGGCGGTAAGCTGACTTGAAGCCCTGTGGGGTTTTGACCCCACCCTGTTCAAGCCTGCAACCCTCGGCATCGCCGCTGCCGTTCAAGGGCAGCAGTTGCTCTTGGGTGAGCTCGGCACCGACCTCCAGAGTGGCCTTGAACAGGTCGACGTCGATATGGTGGTGCTCTGGCAGCAGAGGCAACAGCTCTGAAAGTCGAAGAACCTTGTGAGCGAGGAAGTTGAACTCCTCCAGTGGTGCTTGGTACTGCAGCATCTCTTGCCCCTGCCTTATTGGTTAACGACCTTTGAACACCGGTTCGCGCTTCTGCATCATCGCCATGACGCCTTCACGCACGTCTTCGCTCTTGATCAGCGTGAACAGCAGTTCGTTGAGCTTGGAGAGCGCGGCATCGTCACCCTCGTCGCGCGCCTGGAAGGCAGACTGCAGGGTGGCCTTGATGGCCAGCGGTGCGGCTTTGGCGATGCGCTCGGCGTACTCGATGGCGCGCGCCAGTTCCTGGCCTGGCTCAACGACCTCGGTCAACAAACGCATAGCCAGCGCCTCGTCAGCCCCAAACTCTTCGCCGGTCAGCATGTAGCGCATGGCGTTAGTCCAACCTGCGGCCTGAGTAAAGCGCACGGTGGAGCCGCCAGACGGCGGAATGCCGCGCAGCACCTCCAGGTGGGCGAAGCGGGTGTTGCTGGCGGCAATCGCGATGTCGGCGTTGAGCACCAGCTCGATGCCCGCAGTCCAGCAGGTGCCTTGCACGGCGAGGACCACTGGTTTGGTGCGGCGCGGCTTCGAGACGCCCCACGGGTCGATACCCTCGTCCGGGTACTTGAAGCCGCCCGAAGCCAGCTTCGGCGTCAGCTCCATCAGATCGAGGCCTGCCGTGAAATGGTCGCCGTGGGCGAACACGACGGCGCAGCGCATTTCATCGTTGCGCTCGAATTCCCCCATGGCCAGGGCCAAGTCATTGAGCATGGCGCTGTCGAAAGCGTTGCGTTTGCCGGCCCGTTCAAGACCGATAAGGAACAGATGACCACGCTGCTCTCGGGTAACGCGACCCGGACCGCTGTTTGCTTCGCTCATGGGAGACTTCTCCTGGCTTAATGAGGGGGCTGCCTGGCAATTCCAGGCGGGCTCTAATTACTTACCGAATGTTCGGTTTGATAAAACTAAACAAACATTCGGTAACCGTCAAATTGAGACGCCAAGGCTTATGACGTAGAATCAATCTGCATGATTTAGAGCAGGAGTAACCCGTGCGCCCACTGAAAATCCCACGCGATGAGCTTCTGCAGCGCTGCGCCAATACCTTCAAGCGCCTCGGCTACCACGGCACCACCATGGATGCGTTGTCGTCCGCCTGCGGGTTGACCAAGGCGTCCTTCTACCATCACTACCCCAACAAGGAATCGCTACTGCGGGACGTGCTGGGCTGGACGCATGAGCGGTTGAAACAGTCGCTGTTCTCCATCGCCTTCGATGAAAACCTGGCTCCGCAAGAGCGACTCACAAGCATGGGGCGCAAAGCCAAGAAGCTCTTCCAGGACGACTCGATCGGTTGTCTGATGGGCGTCGTCGCGGTCGATGCCACCTATGGCAAGGTGGAGCTGATGGAGCCGATCCGGCTCTTCCTGGATGACTGGACTGCCGCGTTCGCCAAGCTCTATAGCGCCGGGTACAGCCAGGAGGAGGCGCAACGGCTGGCGAGGCAGTTGGTTGCCGACTTCGAGGGGGCTATCTTGCTGGCTCGTATCTATGGCGATCCGAGCTACATAGATGCTGTGACCGAGCGAGGCCTGCATCAGCTGGAATCAGCGGGCGTAGGCGTCTAGGCCAGTTCCCGCTCAAAACTCCGTTGCAATTCCTGCCAGATCAGGTCGAGCGGCTCCACACTGCGAGCGGCTCTGCACAGCGCGACAGAACCCTCGATGGAAGCAATCGCGAACAGTGCCAAGCTGCGAGAGCGGATTTCCGCTACGCCCGCTTCCTGTAGCGAATGACTGATGATTTCCTGCCATCGCACAAAGATGCCGTTGGCCTGATCCAGCAGCTGCAACTGGATCTGCGCTTCCAGTTCGGTTTCCGACTCGCCGCGCTGGTCGGACGTGTACTGCTCGACCGCCACGGCCAACACCGCACAGCCGGCCTGGAAGGCCGTCTCTTCAAGGGTGCTGCGCCACAGGGCGACGAACAGCTCCAAACCTTTCAAAGGACCATGCTTGCCCAGCAGCTGCACCAGCGGCTCGCTAACCTCTCGACCCGCGTGGTCGACGGCGGCCTCAAGCAGCTGACGCTTGCCGCCGGGAAAGTGGTGCGCAATGGAGCCGCGCGGCGTGTTCGAGTAACGAACGACCTCGCGCATGCTGGTCGCGGTCATGCCCTTGCGGCGCAGAAGATCCGCGGCGCCGACGATCATTCGGTCACGAGTGGAAGCGCTCATCGTAAAAATTATGCCACCTGTCATATTTTGATGTAGTCTCGACCTCGACTATGCCACTTGTCATAGTCGTTCATCCACCTCTTCCAATACGAGGCACCGAAAAGATGACCGTTCGCCCCACACTTCCCAATCCAATCGATTCCGTAGCCCTGGCATCGCTGAACACTCCCGATGGCTGGCTTGCCTACCCACTGGGCGATGATGTGATCGAAGGCAATCCCGACACCCGGATGAAGCTTCTGCGTACGGTCGGCGTGAAAACCCCGTACAAAGCCGTGGCGTTCTTCACTTCACAACCGTCGAAGTTTGACTGGCGCTTCGATAATGATGAAGCCTTCGTGCTGATCGAAGGTCGCATCGCCATCACCATGGACACCGGCGAGCGATTCGAGATGAGCGCGGGCGATGCCGTCTCGATTCCGGCTGGGCACACGGGGGTCTGCGAGGTCTTTGAGTTCAGCCGGAAATTCACCGTGGTAACCAGCGGATCCGTTGATTGACCTCACATGGATCTTCGCATCGTGTTCAGGCCACCTGCAGTCATGCTCCAGTTTTATGACCTGAACAGTTGCTCGCCCCGCTCACAGGTGAACGCACCCAACTTGAATTGAAATTGATTGGCTGCTTTGGGTTGCTTTCGGCCATTTATGACAAGCAGTCACAACCAAAAGGAGTCATTCGGATGTACTTTCCTGATCCAGCACAGAATGGCCTGGGTACGCCACCTTCGGCAGCTTGCTGCTGCCGTGCTCATGGGGAATCGAAAGAACTCCAATAAAATACGGGCTTGATTAGGATAATCGTAGGGATATGAATACTAAAAATCAGCATAATTTCATTGTAAAACAAATGCTTATTTTTCTGTTCGAGTCCAGGTCGTGGAGCCACACAAGGTTGCAGAGAAGGCTTTCAAAAGCTCTGAAACCACCAAAAAACCCGCCTTCTGGCGGGTTTTTTCGTTTTGGCCTGGCGCTGGTTGCTCGCCGTTTTAAACAGCGTTGTGCTGAATGAGCCCAAACCGGTCACGGGCCATCGCAGACGAGGGAGGTTACCCCTCGCCCACGAAGCGGCTACCGGCCTAGAAGCTGTATTTGGTGCTCACCATCAAGTTGCGCGGCTCGCCGTATGAGCCGCTGTAGAAGTTGCTATCCAGGGAACTGATGTACTTCTTGTCAAACAGGTTGTTGACCGTGGCAGTGGCCGACCACTGGGGCGTCAGTTGATAGCGGGTCATCAGGTTCACGGTGGCGTAGTCGCCCTGCTTGACCTGTGTCGGGGCAGGCAGGCGCCCGCTATCGATCGTCATGTGGATCCCGCTTTGCCAGTTCACACCCCCGCCTATGGTCAGGCGATCCAACTCGCCGGGCAGGCGGTAGGTGGTCCAGATTTTCAGCAGATCGGCAGGGATCGTGGTTTTGATCCGCTCGTGGTCATCGTCCTTGACCACGCTGTGGCTGTAACTGGCAGCCAGGTTCCAGTCCGGTAGCAGCTCGCCGCTGGCTTCCAGATCGACGCCCCGGGTCCTGGTCTTTTTCGCCACATAGGCCGTCAATGTATCGCTGCCAGCGACCATGCCATCGGCCACGGCATCATTCTCCAGATCAACTTCGAACAACGCGATGGATGTGTTCAGCCGACCGTCGTAGTAATCACTTTTGAGGCCGATCTCGTAGTTGTTGCCTTCCCGGGGATCCAGCATCTTTCCCGCGCTGGTGCGGTACGGCTGCGGCTTGAAGATGCTGGTGTAGCTGGCATAGACCGAGTGGTTGGGAGTCAGGTCGTAAACCACGCCGGCATAGGGCGTGACTTCGCCGTTGACCCGCAATGTATCGTCGGTGTTATAGGCCACCATGTTGGCCACGTTGTAGTGCAGCGAGGCATCGTAGCGGTAGTTGCTTACCCGTGCCCCGAGGATCAGCGATAGCTCATCGGTGGGCTTGAGACGAGTCGCCAGGTAGGCTCCATTCTGCCATTGGTCGATGTTGTCGTCTTCGCGGTTGAAATTGTAGGCAGCGCGGGGCGCGTAGTTGTCCCAGCTGTAGATATTCACCGGTTTGCCACTGACGCCGTTGTTGCTGGTGCCATTGGCCAGCAGGTTGCCAAAGCCGTCGCGGCGGTTTTCGTAGTCCTGGAAGTTGAAGCCAAACACCAACTCATGCTCGCGCCCCATGAACTGGAACGGGCCCGAGAACATGATATCCAGGCCTTTTTGTTCCTGGGTGTTGTCGCCCTTGGTTGCGGTGTAGCTCAGGCCGCTGCCGGTCTGCGCGTTAACGAAACCGGTGGTGGTACCGACGATGATCGAGTCGTAATCCCGGGTGCCATACATGGCGTTGGCGGAGACTTTCAAGGTCCAGTCATACGCCAGCTTGTGCTCGATCGAGGCGAAGGTGTTCACCGATTCCTGGCGATTGCTGCTGTCGCGGCTGGCAGGGTTATCGCTGCGCGAGGTGTGCAGGCGATTGCCCTTGCTGTCGAGCAACGGCAACCCGGTGGTGGAGAACCCACGCGGGTCATTGTCGAGGTACTCGACACCCAGGGTCAGCAGCGTGCTGTCGCTCACATCAGCTTCCATCACTGCATAGAGGATGGTTTTTTCCTGCTGCAGATGATCGGTAAAACTGTTGCCCTGCTGATAGGCCGCCACTGCACGCCCGCGCAAAGCACCGTTCTCGGTGAGCGGTCCGGACACATCCACTTCGCTGCGATACAGGTTCCAGGAGCCCAGGCCGGCACTGATGTACCCCTGAAACGTCGAGGTCGGTTTTTTGCGAATCAGGTTGATCGTGCCGGAAGGATCACCAGCGCCGGACAGCAACCCGGAAGCCCCGCGCAGCACCTCGACCCGGTCATAGATCGCCATGTCGGACAGCGATTGCGGCAAGGCCTGGGTGAAGGCAAAGGACGTGGTGGGCATGCCGTCATATTGATAGTTATCAATGGCCAGACCCCGGGAGAAAACATACAGCCGGTCACTGCCCGGGCTTTGCACGTTGATTCCAGGCGTCTGTTCCAGCACCTGCCCGATACTGCGCAAGTTCTGGTCGTCGATGCGCTGGCGGGTCATAACGCTGACCGACTGCGGCGTTTCGCGCAGTGAAAGGTTCAGTTTGGTCGCGGTGCTGGTCACACCCGTGGTGTACGAGCCCGTCCCCTCAGTCGTGCCCTCCATTTCCTGGGCATCGATGCGGACGGCGCCAAGATCCAATGCTCCGTTAGGCTCCAGGCGGGAGACCAGATAGGTTCTTGCATCAATCTTCTGTGCCCGCAGACCGCTGCCTTCGAGCAATACGGCGAACCCCTGCTCGATGCTGTAGGCGCCATTCAACCCGGAAGTCTTGCGCCCGGCGGCCAAGCTGGCATCGAACGACACCACCACCCCGGCCTCTGCGGAGAAGCGGGTAATCGCCGCCCCCACCGGGCCTGCCGGGATCCTGAAGCTTCGCTGTTCGGTACTGGGCTGAGCCTGCCCGGCGTTGACGCCCATGGGCGTCAGGAGCATGCACGGCAAGGCCAGGCTTGCGCAGAGAATGGCCTTGGCCAGCGGCGATTTGCGAGCCCGATAGGGGCGATCATCAAGGTAGTTGATTTGCCGGGGGGACATGAAAGCTCCTGAAATGTTTGGCAGAGTTTTATAAGTTCAGGAGTAGGTCGAACAGGCTCAGGCCTTTCTACAGAGACCCGAGTGTTTTTTTTGCCGATCAGGTTTTCTTCAGCACCCGGGTCCAGTAGCGGGTGCGCTGGAGCACCTGCACCGGAAGTGCACGAGCGATGGCGGCCAGGGCCAGCTCGGTGTTGTCCAGCGGGAACACACCCGACAGGACCAGGCTGCCTGCGTCGTCCGAGCAGCCCAGGTAGCCCGGACGATAGCGGCTCAACTCGCCAAGCAGACGCTGCAAGGGCCAGTCGTCAACCCGCAACAAGCCCTCCACCCAACTGTCACTGCCCGGCGCCGCCGCTTGCAGTGGGCCGAAATCGTCGCGGCTGAAACTCATCGTCTGCCCGGCGTCGACCCTTTGAGTCCGACCGTTACCCAGGCGGACCTGCACCGCATGTTCCGACACGCTCAACGTGGTAGTGCCGGCATGCTGCCGCACGTCAAACCGGGTGCCCAACGCCTGCATATCGCCCTGGGCGCTACGCACGATAAAGGGCCGGGGGTCTTTGCCGGTCTGGGCCTGGATTTCCCCGGCCCGCAGCTTTATCAAGCGCACTTGGGCGTCGAACTGGATATCCACAGCGGTCGAGGTGTTGAGGGTCAGCCGGGTGCCATCGGCCAATTGCAGGCTGCGCCGCTCGCCGATCGCGGTGCGCTGATCAGCCATCCACAGGGGTGCCTGCCGGTAGCCGGACCACCCCAGACCGCTGACACCACCGATCACGATGATTCCTTTGAGCAGTGAACGACGGTTCAGCTGCGCCAGCGCGACAGGCGCGTGATCGAGCACCTCGTACGCCATGGCACTCGGCAGTTTGCCCAATTGCAGTTGCAGTCGCTCAACTCGCTGCCAGGCCCAGTGGTTGGTCGGGGTTTCCATGCACCAGCGGCGCCAGGCGTCTTGCAGCGCTATATCGTCTGGCGCCCCCGAGCGGCGGGCTAACCATTGTGCTGCAGCGCGCAATGCCTGACGTTTTTCGTCGACAGTCACAGCTCGGATTCCAGGGCGAACAACAGGCAATGCTCGGAAGCCTTGGCCACATACTGGGTAATTGAACTGACCGATACCCCCAGTCTGGCGGCGATTTCCTTGTAGCCCATGCCTTGCAATTGCGAGAGGAGAAACGCCTGTTTCACCTTGCGCCCCAAGCCGTCGAGCATGGCATCTACCGCATGCAGCGCTTCGACCATCAGCAGCTTGTCTTCAGGTGACAACGCATAGGCCTCCGGCTGCTGGGCCAGCGCTTGCAGATAAGCCTGCTCCAGCGCTCTGCGGCGGAAACTGTCGACCATCACTCGCCGTGCGATAGTCGCCAGATAGTAGCGGGGCTTTTGCAGCAGAGGAGTGGCCGGGCCTTTGCGTTCACTGAGCAGCAACCGCACAAAGGTGTCCTGGGCCATGTCTGCCGCCTGATGAGAACATCCCAGGCGCATCCGCAACCAGCGCACCAACCAACCATGGTGGTCACAGTACAGGCTGGTGATGGACTGAGGAGCTTCGGGTGGAGAGGCACCGGAGGACATGGTAATGATACGCAGTTGAGAACCAATCTCAATTTAACCGAAAAGGCATTCTGATGGCAATTACACGTAGACCAGCGTGCTCTCGATACCCGCAATTGCTTTGCCCTCCGGGCCTGGCGTAGGCTGTGCGACTCTTTTAATCCGACCCGACCAATCCGATGTATGTCCCTGCCCTATCCGCTTGCGCTTTTACCTCAATGAGCCCAACGGACATCCTCGCCGTTACCCGACACGACTGCGCGATCAATCGCCGGCGCCGCAGCGTGCTGTTCGCCTTCACCTTCTCGCCGCACCACGCCACCCACGGTTGCGACTGAACCCCGCGCGACTTTGATACCCCGGCAGCCCTGATGCCTCGGATCAAAGCTGTTGACGCCTTTCACCGCAGAACCCGAAACCGCTAGCGCCACCGCGCTTCGGAACCTCGTGCTGCGTCCAGAAAAGCGCCTTGCCCGGCAGTCATGTACAGGCCCGGCCCTTGCGGCCAGACCACGGAACAACCTCGATGCCTGATAACCCAGGCACAGGCACTTTTTATGAACAGCAAACTATTAGCAGCACTTATTCTCGGCATCTCGATCGTCGGCCTCAGCATCGGCTCGACAGTGCCGGTGATTGCGCTACGCCTGTACCAGGCCGGCGCCTCCAATGCACAGATCGGCATCATGTCGGCACTGCCCGCCGCCGGGATGATGCTCTCGGCCTTCCTGGTGGACTGGCTGTGCCTGAAACTCAGTCGGCGGCAGATCTACCTGCTGTGCTTCAGCCTGTGTGCCTTGAGCATCGCCCTGCTGGAGATTCCCGGCGTCGGCCTCTATGGCCTGGGCATGGCGCGCATTGTGATGGGCCTCGGCGCCGGCCTGATCATCATCCTCGGGGAAACCTGGGTCAATGAAATGGCCGAAGAGGCCACCCGCGGGCGCATCATCGCGGTCTACACCACCTGCTTCACGGTGTTCCAATTGATCGGTCCGGGCCTGGTCGCCCTGCTGGGTACCGACGGCCCCCAGGTGCTGGCCATCGTTCTCGCCGGCTATGTACTGGCCATCGCGGTGATCTGGCTGACCCTGCCCCATCAGCACATCCTGGCCGATCACACCCAGAGCAAGACCTTTTCGGTGCTCGGCTTCATCCGTGTGGCGCCGGCCCTGTGCGTGGGCATCCTGTTCTTCGCGTTCTTCGATACGGTGATTCTCTCGCTGTTCCCGGTCTATGCCGCAGGCCACGGCTACAGCATCAAGCTCGCAGCCTTGATGGTCAGCATCATTCTGCTCGGCGACGCGGTGTTTCAGTTTCCCCTGGGCTGGCTATCGGACAAGACCGGCCGCGCCGCCATCTACCTCGGCTGCGGGTTGGTGGCACTGCTGATCGGCTTGGGCCTGCCGCTGCTGATCGGCTATCCGGCACTGCTCTGGCCCAGCCTGGTGGTACTCGGGGCCGCGGCCGGCGGGGTGTATACCCTGGCAATCATCCTGATCGGGCAAAAATTCAGCGGCCCGGACCTGGTCACGGCCAATGCCAGTGCCGGCCTGCTATGGGGCATCGGCAGCCTGCTCGGGCCGCTGCTCAGCGGCGCCGCCATGAGCGGCGGCTCCCATGGTTTGCCATTGACCCTCGCGGCTGCCGCAGCAGTGGTGGTGCTGTTTGCCTGCTCGCTGCTCAGGCAACACCAGGCGCAACAGATCACGGAGTAATACGCGCCAGCCAAAGGGCATGTGGCCGGGGTGGGCAGCCTCGGCTTTTGTCACTACTATCGCGCCACCCGCCCCCTCGCCCTGGACCCATACCGATGGACCGATCCCTGCGCCTGCTGCCGTCCTGCCTGCTGCTCAGCCTGCTGCCCCTGGCTGTCGCCCAGGCCGAAACCATTGATTGCGACACCCTGGGCGACAACGCGTCCCTGGAGGCTGGCAGCTATCGTCCGCCCCTGGAGGCCACCGTCATCGACCAGGGCCGACTGTATTTCCACAGCGCTCCCAGCCCGGCCTGCATCAACAAGAAGCTGTTTGTCATCCCGGGTGACAGCCTGACGGTATATGCCTCCAGCCAAAGCGGCTGGGCGCAGGTGATGTACATCGCCAAGGACGGTCAGGACTACAGCGGCTGGGTCGAAGAAAAACGCCTGAAACTGGGCGACCACTACGGTGGCAACGATGCCGACGACGCCGAACCCGCGCCCGAGCAGCAAGCG
The DNA here is from genome assembly GCF_059862355.1 of Pseudomonas sp. MF09150. Lineage (NCBI taxonomy): Bacteria > Pseudomonadati > Pseudomonadota > Gammaproteobacteria > Pseudomonadales > Pseudomonadaceae > Pseudomonas > Pseudomonas sp. MF09150. The sequence continues at coordinate 1,528,632 of NZ_JCBCUS010000001.1, forward strand.
CCTGCAACCCCATGAACAAAAAAACCGACGCCCTTGGGGGCGCCGGTTTGCTCAGGCTTCACTGCCGTCGGACGCACCTAGACCTTGCTGGTCTCGGCTGCGCTTCTGGCATGGCCGACCGCCGGCCCTTCCGCCCCATGTGCGCCCGCCTTGCCAACCGGCTCGACCACCACCGGCACTTCATTGCCTTCGGCATCGTGCAACTTGCCATCGCTGAAGTAATCGCCCTCGCGCAGCGCCGCCAGATCCTGGAAGCGCAGGGTGCGTTCGGTGCCCGCGGCAAATACTGACTGCTGATCCGAGTTGCCGGTGGTGAAATGGTTGAAGGTCAGGTTGAGGATAATCGCCATGATCGCCGACGAACTGATGCCGGAATGGAAGATAGTCGCGAACCAGCTGGGGAAATGATCGTAGAAGTTGGGTGCCGCGATCGGAATCATGCCGAAGCCAATGGAGGTGGCAACGATGATCAGGTTCACGTTGTTGCGGTAGTCGACCTTGGACAAGGTGCGAATGCCGCTGGCCGCCACGGTGCCGAATAATACGATACCGGCGCCACCGAGTACCGAGGTCGGTACGGCAGCGATCACCCGCCCCATGAATGGCAGCAGGCCGAGGATCACCAGGAACACCCCGCCGGTGGCCACCACGAAGCGGCTCTTGACCCCGGTGACCGCCACCAGCCCGACGTTCTGCGCAAAGGCGCTCTGGGTAAAGGAACCGAAGATCGGTGCCAGCACGCTCGACAGCATGTCGGCCCGCAAGCCGTTGCCCAGGCGCTTGGAATCGACCTTGGTGTTGATGATTTCACCGACCGCGAGAATATCGGCCGAGGTCTCCACCAGCGTCACCATCACCACGATGCACATCGACAGAATCGCCGCCAGATGGAAGGTGGGCATGCCGAAGTGGAAGGGGGTCGGCAAGCCGAACATCGGCCCCTGGGTCACGCCGGAAAAGTCCGCCATGCCGACCATGACCGCGATCAACGTGCCAAACACCATCGCCAGCAGGATCGACAGGCGAGAAATGGTCGCACTGCCGATTTTGCTCAACAGCAGCACCAGCACCAGGGTGATTGCCGCCAGGCCGATATTGGACATGCTGCCGAAATCCGCCGCCCGGCTGTTGCCGCCCATGGCCCAGCGCGCGGCCACCGGCATCAGCGTCAGGCCGATGGTGGTGATGACAATGCCGGTCACCAACGGTGGGAAAAACTTGGTGATACGCGAGAACACCGGAGTAATCAGCAGCCCGATCAACGAAGCGGCGATCACCGCCCCCAACACCGACTGAAAACCACCTTCGCCGCCACTGCTGACAATCGCCACCATGGTCGAGACGCCGGCGAAGGACACCCCCTGAACCAGCGGCAAACGGCAGCCAAAGAATGGAATGCCCAGGGTTTGCAGCAAGGTTGCCAGCCCCCCTGCGAACAACGACGCAGCGATCAGCAGACCGATTTCCGCCGCAGACAGCCCGGCCGCCTGGCCGACAATCAGCGGTACCGCAACGATGCCACCGTACATGGTCAGCACGTGTTGCAGGCCGTAGGCCATGTTGGCGCCCAGACCCAGGTTTTCATCTTCCGGGCGCTGCTGTGAATCGAGGGGGGTAGTCATGGTTTGGGGTTCCCTGTTTTTGTTATGGGCACACTGTATTCAACATCCAAGACAACTGTCCATACAATTGTATACAGTTTGTCGGACAATACAGGACGGCTTTTGTGCCATAACACCCCACTGATGCTTCGCAACTCCCGTCCAAGTGGCTCCGGACGAGCAACGATCCGGGCCCAGGATATAAATCACTGGCTGCTGAGCCCTGCTAGAATGCCGCCTCGCCCTCTTCGCCTCGACTCATGCAAACGATCGAACGATTCGCCCTGCAGCCCCACCATGGCTCGCCGCAGACCGACCCCGCCGATGCGCTCCTGATCGTCGACGGGCAAGTGTCCGCGCTGCGTATTCCGGGCCGGCTACTGCGGCGTCAGTACCAGACCGCACTGGGCTATGTGCTGATTACCGAGCTCGACTACTGGGTCGAAGAAGCTGTCCTTGTGGTGCTGGTCAGCCTCGACTTGCAACGGGTATTGGCCCACCGCACGCTGACACGCTGGTACAGCTCGTATTACCTGGAAGAGGTGGCGTGGCAGGATGATCGGCACTTTTACCTGACCATCGAAGGACTTGAGCACTACCGCTTTTATTTCACCCTGCGCCTCCGGCACTGGCCCCTGGTCAGCCCGCGATTGGGCATGCGCTGCCGGCGCCTGGACCGTAAAAGCGGGAAATGGACATTCGACCCCTGGTAAGGGCCCCGGCCCAGGAAACCCCACATTGAACCGACGTACATGGACCCGCTGGCTGCCGGTGGCGCTCCTGCTGCTGATCAGTAGCGCCCACGCAGAACTGAGCTGCGATGACTTTCTGGCGAATGCTGGCGGCAAGCCTGCCTACCTGGAGTTTCTCGAGTGTCATCAGGAGCCCGAGCTCCAGGGCGCCCCGTTCCGGGCCACCTACCGCCTGCCGGGGCGCGAGGTGTACAACGCTGAGCGCTATGCCGCCGAACGCTTCGCCATGAAGCCGCTGCGCCGCTCCTGCTGCATCTGGGATGCGCCCCCGGGCTTCTTCCGCGATCCGCATACCGGAATCGGTTACTCGGTCTTCATGGGCTCAGGAGAAACCCCGGTCAACCGTCGTGAAGCACTGCAGGACATCGACTTTATCTACCTGCGCGTCGACGCCTACGCTGAAGACCCTTAGGGCCGAGAGCGACTGGAGGCGTCCGCCAGCGCAGTGTCAGTCACACCGCCGCGGGTTCGCTGATCAGTTGCGCAACCACCTCGCGCAACGCCGGGTGCTGCGGCAAGCGGATCCGAAACTCGCGCTGCAGCAAGTCGAGCAGTTCATCCGCATCGCTGATCTGTCGCCGCTCGCTGGGCTGGCCCATGCGGTGCAGGGCATAACTGCCGTTGTTGAGCGTCCGGCGCCAGCCGTCACCGGTCAGCGCGGCTTTCAATTGCCCGAGAAATGGCGAGCGGCTGTGGGTCGAGACGTACCAGTTGCCCATCTCGTAGTCGGCGTCGCCCTGCACCTGCAGATCGAACACATACATGGGTCGCCACTCGCCCATGACCTTGGCGCGCAAGGCATAACCGCTATCGCGCCGGACGATGCAGTACGGCTCGTGGGGCGTGGCCTGCTCCGCATCGGTGTCCAGGCGCAGCGGAGCAGTTGGCACCATGCCGCCAAAACCGACATCCACCGAATACTGCACGTCGTCGAGGGTCACCAGCGCCAGGCGATGGGTGCGCGAAGTCAGGGCATCTTCCGGCCCGCCCAGCACCACGCGCCCGGTAATGCCCCGGGCCTGGAACCCGAGATGCTGCAGCAGTGCCAGGTACATCTGATTGAGCTCGTAGCAATAGCCGCCACGGCCGTCATGCAGGATTTTTTTCTCGACCGTCGGCAAATCGATGGGCACCGGCAGCCGCAGCAGGGTCGACAGGCTTTCGAAGGCAAAGGTGCTGGTGTGGCGCAGTTGCAGCCGGCGCAAGGTGTCCAGGGTCGGCGCGGGTGCGGCATCGAAGCCGAGCTGGTGCAGGTAGAGGTCGAAGTCCATCACAGCGGGTTGGCTCATAGTGCGGTCCTTGTCCACAAGGTATTACGAAGGTATGGCGGGCCAGTCTTGGGAATCGCGGGCTATGTATAAGTCATAACGGGCACGGCTCGACAATTGATTTAGCCAATCAGTTTTATGGCATTGGCCCTGGATTGGATCTTGCCAAGGCCACCGCGCTTGCCTGTAATACCGTCTGCCCGCCCCCGAATGAGAAGGCCCCGCATGCAAACCCTGGAAGGCCCGCGAATCATCCTGCGCCCGCTGCTGCCCAGCGACGCCGAGGCCCTGGTCGACGCCGCGCAAGATGGCGAGCTGTGGAACCTGCCATTCACCGTGGTGCCTTCGCGGGATACGGTCCACCCCTACATCGCACAGGCCTTGAGCGGGCGGGATGCCGGAACGGTACTGCCCTACGTCACGGTGCTGAAAACCAACGGTCAGGTGATCGGCTGCACGCGTTTCTGGAAGGTCGACCGCCAGCACCGCAAGCTGGAAATCGGCAGTACCTGGATCGCCAGCCGCTGGCAGCGAACCTTCGTCAACACCGAGGCCAAGTACCTGATGCTGCGCTACGCCTTCGAATCCCTGGACTGCGTACGGGTGCAATTCACCACTGACGAAATCAACCAGAAATCGCGCCAGGCCATCCTGCGCCTCGGGGCCCAACAGGAAGGCATCGTGCGCCATGAGCGGATCATGCCCGACGGCCGCAAGCGCAACTCGGTGCGTTTCAGCATCATTGACGATGAATGGCCAGCAGTACGCCGGCAATTGGAAAGCAAACTCGCGCAGCAGGTGGAGGGACAGGGCTAGCGGTCAGAACGCAGCAGTGGCGCGGCCGCCTCTTCCATGGACAGCACCTCCACCCGGTTGCGCCCTCCCTTCTTGGCCTGATACAGCGCTGCGTCCGCGCGCTGGATAAAGGCCTCGATACTGTCCGCCCCTCGTGGCACGAAGGCGTAGCAGCCCAGGCTCACCGTCAGGCGACCCGTGGGAGAACCACCGTGCTCGATATTTTGCTCCATGACCCGGAGGCGAATCTGCTCGGCGATGGTCAGGGCGCCCTGGATATCAGTGTCCGGCAACAGCACCGCGAATTCTTCGCCACCGTAGCGCACCGCCAGGTCAGCCTTGCGCTGGCAGCAGTTTTTCAAGACCTGCGCCACTTCGGTCAGGCAATGGTCTCCCGCGACGTGGCCGTAGGTGTCGTTGTAGCTTTTGAAGTAATCGATATCGAGCATGATCAGGCTCAGCGGGCTTGACTGGCGCGCTCCGCGCCCAAACTCGATTTCCAGGGCCCGCTCGAACAGCCGCCGGTTGGCCAGCCCGGTCAGGCTGTCATGGGTGGCAATCACCTCCAGCGCCTCCTGAGCCTTGCGCAGGTCAGCCTCGATACGCTGGCCGTCACGCACCTGATGCACAAACACCCAGCCGAACAAACCGATACCGAGCACCACCAAGGCCACAATCACGCTGGACTGATAAGCCGTGGCGTACCAGCCCTTGAGGATCGCATCCCTTGACGTTGCGGCGGCCACCACCAGCGGGTAGGCCTCCAGCTGCCGATAGCCATACAACCTGACCACGCCATCCACCACCGAGGTGATCATCGCGTTGCCGTAGAGCGAGTTGGGCAAATACTTCTGGAAAATCTCACCACGGCTCAGCGAAGCACCGATCTGCCGCTCTTCAAAAGGCCGACGCGTCAACAAGGTGCCATCGGACAAGGCCAGGAACATCGTGCCGTCGTCATCGATATTGAAACTTTTGAAGAACTGATCGAAGTAAGCCAACTTGATCCCGGCCATCAGCACGCCCTGGAAGTTGCCCTGCTTATCGTTGATCCGGCGCGACAGGGGAATGATCCACTCGCCGTTTTCCCGACTGCGAATCGCCGGGCCGATATGCACCAGCAACGAGGCATTCTGCTGGTGGAAGCGGAAATAATCACGGTCCGCCACCCCTTCCCCACGCGGCAGATCATCGAAGGATGTCACCACCCACTGCCCATGCTTGTCGAACATGAACAGCCCGCTCAGTTGTTGCAGCGCCTGCACTCGCCGGGAAAAGGTACTGTGCAATCGTGCGGCCGCCGCCCCTTCATAGCCATCAGCCTGGACCCACTCGGCCAGGCTGGTCAGCACCAACTCGGCCTCCATGAAGGTGTCTTCCGCCTGCTGCGCCATGGCGCGCGTCAGGTTGATCGACACCACCTCCGCCATCGCCAGATCATGGCGCCGCGACTGTTCCAACTGCAGGTACAACAGACCACACAGGCACAGGCAAACCGTCGCGATAAATGCCACCGCAGCCTTGAGCAGAGGGAGGCGTTTCAGCGAGCCATCGGAGGTGGAGTGCGGGTCATGAATGGGGATAGGCAAAAGCATCATCCTGAAGGGGAAGGCATGAGCCAGCGCCCAAATCCCTTGATGTCGGTGAGCTTAGCGTAAGGGCCGATAGCGGGCAAATGAACCCCGGCGGTCAACAGTCGGCTTGGCGGACTGGCCAGCGCAGGCCAAGGTGCAGTAACTTGAGGCGCTACCCCACACTCACCACACGATAGGAAATCGGAATGAGTAAGGCTGATGAGCTCGCTGCCAAGCTAAAGCAAAAACAACAAGGCCGCGCCGACAAGGAGGCCAGCGCAGACAAAACCATCGAACTCTGGCCCGTCCAGGTCAACGAGTTGTACCAGCAGATCGAAACCTGGCTGACGCCCGTGTCCGAGGCCGGCCTGGGCATCCGCCGCAACGCCACCCGGGTCTTCGAGAGCACGCCTTCCGGCGCCACCTTCAACTACGCCATCGATCAACTGGTGCTCGAAGGCAACCACACCAGCATCACCTTCGACCCCATCGCACGCTTCATCCCGGGCGCCACCGGACGCATCGACATCCATGCCAAAGGCCAGGAAAAATACCTGCTGCGCACCGCCAGCGATCATGGCGAAGGGCATTGGATGATTCACACGGCTCCGCAATCGGGGCGACCGCAGCAGGAGCCTGTGGAGTTCAATGAAGACAACCTGCTGACGGTGGTGGAGGAAGGGTTGGGGCTTTGACGAAGTGACCGATATAGCGTGATTGGCGGACCCGACCAAGGTCCGCCAGTCCCCAATCAATTACTGATAAACTTCGCGCCGCCCTGCTTACGCCCATCAGGCCCGCGCGCACCTGCGCACCAGCCGAACCACAGCGACACTATTCCATGCCTTTGAACAACCCAGCCCCTTCCCGGCCAGAGCCGTCCCGCCGCTTTTCTGTGGCGCCGATGATGGATTGGACCGACCGCCACTGCCGCTACTTCCTGCGCATCCTGTCCAAACATGCCCTGCTCTACACCGAGATGGTCACCACCGGTGCGCTGCTCAATGGCGATCACGAGCGTTTTTTGCGCCATAACCCGTCCGAGCATCCCCTGGCCTTGCAGCTGGGTGGCAGTACACCGGCGGATTTGGCGGCTTGCGCGCGGATGGCGCAGCAGCATGGTTACGACGAGGTGAATTTGAATGTGGGCTGCCCCAGTGATCGGGTGCAGAACAATATGATCGGTGCGTGCCTGATGGCGCATCCTGGACTGGTGGCTGACTGCGTGAAGGCAATGCGCGATGCGGTGACGATTCCGGTGACGGTGAAGCACCGCATCGGGATCAATGGTCGTGACAGTTATGAAGAGCTGTGTGATTTCGTTGGCCAGGTGCGGGATGCGGGTTGCACCAGTTTTACCGTGCATGCCCGGATTGCGATTCTGGAGGGGCTTTCGCCCAAGGAGAATCGCGATATTCCGCCGCTGCGCTATGACGTTGCCGCGCGGTTGAAGGAGGATTTCCCGGAGCTGGAGATTATCCTCAATGGCGGAATCAAGACCCTCGAGGCCTGTCACGAGCATTTGCAGACCTTCGATGGGGTGATGCTGGGGCGTGAGGCCTATCACAACCCCTACCTGCTGGCCGAAGTGGACCAGCAGTTGTTTGACAGCACAAAGCCGGTGATTTCCCGCGCCGAGGCGCTGGCACAACTGCGCCCCTACATAGCCGAACACCTGGCTGCGGGCGGCGCGATGCACCATATCACCCGGCATGTGCTGGGCTTGGGCACCGGGTTTCCGGGGGCGCGTAAATTCCGCCAGTTGTTGTCGGTGGATATCCACAAGGCCAAGGACCCTTTGGCGCTGCTGGATCAGGTAGGGTTATTGCTGGAAGGGCGTTGAGCCAGACGCTATTTGCTGCGGTTGCCCAAATACCGCCAGGCCAGGCGCCTGGTGCTTTTCCGTTCGGCGTAAAGCCAGGGCAAGCATTCGCCAGCTTCGCCACTTGGCAGTATACTTTCGCCAGATGGCAAAACGAGGTGATTCCATGGCTGCTCAAAGCGAAACCCATCACTACCAGTCCCAAGACCCGACCAAGCCCCTGCAACTGCTGTTCGGCAACCGGCCTCCTCGCGCCCATGACGCCTTTGAGGTGCATGAGCTGATTGAAAAAGGCTTTCCGTCGGACGCGGTGATCAACTTTGTGCAGTCGGTCACGCGCTTCAAGGACAAGCAGGTGTTCGGCAAAATCATCGGCCTGTCGGAGCGGACCGTGCAGCGGCGGATCAAGAATCCGGAGCCTCTCACTTCGGAACAAAGCAGCAGTGCCTGGCGCCTGGCCAAGGTGTTGAGCAAGGCCGAGGGAGTGCTGGGCGATCTTCAGGAGGCGGCGAACTGGATGGTCACACCCGCACTGGGCCTGGAAAACCGTGCGCCCATCGATTTGCTGACCACCCAAGTCGGCTTCGAGCTGGTCGATGATTTCCTGACCCGCATGGACTACGGGGTTTATTCTTGAGTCCTGCCCCACTCGCGCCAACCGAACTGTACTTCTGGCGACTCGACCGCTCGGAACATGCCGCCACCTGGTTCAGCGGTATCGGTGCGGAGCTGGGCGGCGGTCGCTGGAACTCCAAAGGGGTCAAAGCGGTGTATGGCTCTGCCGATCCTTCCACCGCCATCCTCGAAGTGGCCGTGCATAAAGGCTTCCGCGCCCTTGATTGTGTCCCCCATGTGCTGACCGCAGCGCGTATCCTCGATCCTTCCCGAGTCCCACGGATTGTGCCAAGCCAGATTGCCAACCCCAATTGGCTGATACCCGGAACTCCCAGCCTGGGACAACAGAAGTTTGGTGACGAACTGCTGGAGCGCCATCCGTTTATCCTGATTCCTTCGACGGTGTCCCGACACAGCTGGAACATCGTCATGAACCCGCAACTGGCCCAGGGGCTGTACGAAGTGGTCCAGCAAGAACGCTTTGCCCTGGATACCCGCCTCAATCCACCGCCCCACTGACCATTTGCGCCCGAGCAGAACGGCCGCCGTCACTCCACGCGACCGCCTTCGATCAATTACCCGGAACCTGTCGGCTATTTTGGCATCGTAGTTAGCGCATAGCGCCTGCGCATTCAAACGCCTGTTCTCAGGGAGTTGCCCCTGCAGCCGACGATACGCCTATGCGCCCTTGAGCCGCTGTCAGCGCTCGGGTAATGTCACCAGACCCACAGGACAGAGCACGCCCATGACTTCCAAGCTGGAACAACTCAAACAGATCACTACCGTCGTTGCCGATACCGGCGACTTCGAAGCCATTGCCCGGGTCAAGCCGGTGGATGCCACCACCAACCCTTCGCTGCTGCTCAAGGCTGCGGCCATCCCAGGTTATGCCGAACTGCTCAACGCCTGCGTCAGCGACTGCAAGGGCGATGTGGGCCTGGCCAGCGACCGCTTTGCCGTTGCCGTCGGCCAGGAAATCCTGAAAGTGATTCCGGGACGGATTTCTACCGAAGTGGACGCACGCCTGTCGTTCGACACTGATGCCATGCTGGAACGCGCCCATCGCCTGATCGGGCTGTATGAAAAAGCCGGGATTGGCCGCGATCGCGTGCTGATCAAGATCGCCTCCACCTGGGAAGGTATCCGCGCCGCCGAGAAGCTGGAGCGTGAAGGTATCCAGACCAACTTGACCCTGCTGTTCTCCTTCGCCCAGGCCGTCGCCTGCGCCGAAGCCGGGGTGTTCCTGATTTCCCCCTTCGTAGGCCGCATCTACGACTGGTACAAGAAAGCCAACGGCACCGACTACAGCGGTTCCGACGATCCGGGTGTGCAGTCGGTAACCCGTATCTACAACTACTACAAAGCCAACGATTACAAGACCGTGGTCATGGGCGCCAGCTTCCGCAACCTGAACCAGATCGAGCAACTGGCCGGCTGTGATCGCCTGACCATCAGCCCGGACCTGATCGAGAAACTGGCTGCCGACAACGGCAAGCTGGAACGCAAGCTGGCCCCGGGCGCAGCAGGCGAACCCCGCCAGAGCTTGACTGAGTCGCAGTTCCGCTGGGCCTCGAACGAGGATGCCATGGCCACAGAGAAACTCGCCGAAGGCATTCGCCAGTTCGCCCGCGACCAGGAGAAACTGGAAGCCCTGCTGGCCGCCAAGCTGTGAACTGATCCACGCCCAAGCAAAAAAGGGCGAACCCGTGAGGGTTCGCCCTTTTTTATGCGCCTGGCGCCTTAATCGATCAGTGACGCTCCAACGCATTCACCAGGTCGTGAAAGGCTTCGCGGTTGGAGTCGTTGAGCCCCATGAGGATCTTGTGCGCTTCCAGCACCTTGATCCGCACCACTTCTTCCGACTGATCCTGAGACGGCAGGTCAGTCAGGCATTCCGGGCAGGGAATCGGACGATCAACGATGTTGAACACCTGATCGAAGCCCATCGATTGCAGCAGACGGGTGATGTCTTCGTGGGTGGTGACGACCGTCGGCAACAGACCGACCTTCTGCCGCGACAGGATCGACAATTTGGCCAGCAGGCCAAGGGTGGTGCTGTCGATGCTGCGGGTTTCGGTCAGATCGATCACGATGGCCGAGAAGTTCAGCGCCGTGAAAATCCGCTCAATAGTCGCATCCAACGCCGAACACAGGGTCAGGCGTACTTCACCGACGAACTTCAGGACAAAGGTGCCGTCCTGCTCGGCGAACTGGATTCTACCGGTACTCATTAAAGATTCCTGCTCAACACCAACAGGGCGATATCATCCGGCATCTCCCCTAGCGTGGCCAATCCAAAAACCTGCCGCAGACCATCCAGGCTGCCGCCTGCCGTTCTTACCCGTTCAGGCAAGGCGGCTTCTTTCTCTTTGAGTGTGGGTTCTGGCAAAAGGTCCAGAATGCCATCAGACATCAGCGTCAAGCTGAAGGTCGGCGGCAATTCCAGGATGTGGTCTTCATAGGTGGCTTCAGTGAACAAGCCCACCGGCAGACCGCGCCCTTCCAGGTAACGCACACTGCTTGGCGTGTACAACACAGGCAATGGCAGGTGTCCGCCAATGCTATAGGTCAACAAACCGGTCTCCTCGTCGATGACTCCACCGACCATAGTGACGTGTTTACCCAGCTTACAGCTGATCAGGCCACGGTTGATATGGCCAAGGACTTCCGAAGGCTTGAATTCGGGCAATGTGCCATTGCGCTTGGACTCGAACAACAAGCGCGTGGTCATGAACTTCAACAGGACAGTAACGAATGCTGACGAGGCGCCATGACCGGAAACGTCCGCCAGATAGAAAGCAACCCGGCGCTCGTCGACCCTGAAGTAGTCGACAAAATCCCCCGACAGATACAACGACGGGATGATCTGATGGGCGAAGTTGAACTCATCAATCGACCAGGGGCTGACCGGCAGCATATTCATCTGCACCTGGCGCCCGGCATTCTGGTCTTCCTGCAACAGATTCAGGCTGGCTTCAAGCTCGCGGTTGGCGGCTTCAAGCTTCTCGCGGTAACGCTGGTTTTCAAGCAGCAACCGCGCACGATCCAGGGCCCGACGCACCGAGTGCTCGAGCACCGCCAGATCTTCCAACGGTTTGATCAGGTAATCCGCCGCACCAAGACGCAATGCTTCGACCGCGTCATTCATCACGCCCGCACCCGATACCACGATCACCGGCGTTTGCGGTGCGATGTCGGTTACCTGACGGATAAGTTCGAGGCCGCCCATCTGCGGCATGCGCAGATCGCAGATCACCAAGTCGGGCTTCTCTTGCTCGAATACCTGAAGACCCTGCTGGCCGTTGCCGGCCTGAAGGACGCTGAAGCCACTGTCTTCCAAATAGGCCGCGAGGCTCGCGCGCACTACTTCGTCGTCATCGATTATCAGCAGCGTGGCACTGGTTTTTTGCATGTGGGCAAACGGCGCCAGAATTAGGTTGGCGTAGGCGGCGAGGCTGAGACCCGGCGCACACTACTGGATTCGCTTTCTAGCCACTCTGGAGTTGGAGCCAAGGCCCGGAGCCCTGCACGCTCGTCCAACAGAGGTGCCCTTCTAAGGCGCAGACGGTACTCCCATCCGCGGGGCGTTTCAAGCTCACGCCGATGGTCGCCTGGCGTCTTTACACCGCAAATCACCGGGAGTTATAAGAACAGGCAAAACCGCAACGTAATCGCAGGACGGAACCCATGAGCCAAAACGAACGGGACTACAGTGAAAAGCGCGATTACATTCGCATGCGCGTGGATGCAGAGGTCACGCTGATTCATCAGGGGCAAGTGATTCCAGCCGTCTGTATCGACCTTTCCAGCAGTGGGATGCAGGTTCAGGCGACACGCCCGTTCAAGGTCGGTGATCGGCTCAGCGTGCGTATCGACTCCGAGCATACGGCGCTCAGAGGGCTGGAAGCAGAGACCGAAGTGGTCTGGGTCACCGAGCTTCAGGACCACACTCAGAAACTTGGCCTTACAATCCTTAAGATGAACTGAACCCTCGCCCACGAAAAAGGCGGCCCACTGGCCGCCTTTTTTCATTTAACGCCGACGGTTAGAAGTCGTCTTCAACTTGGCCATCCTTGACCTTGAATTCGCGGTTCTGCAGGTAGGCATTGCGAATAAAGGTGTACTTGTCGCCGTTGATCAGCTTCTCGGCCGACAGCAGGCTGGCGCGCGTATCGATGATATCCAGGCCGATCGACATATTGCGCGCCGGAATGTCATTCATGTAGCGGTAAGGTTCGGTGTAGCTGTCCACATACTTGGCCGGCGCGTCACGCACAGTGCTGGGCCCGAAGAACGGCAGCATCACGTATGGGCCGCTAGGCATGCCCCAGTAACCAAGGGTCTGGCCGAAGTCTTCGTCGTTGCGCTGCAGGCCCATCTTGGTGCCGACATCGAAAAACCCGGCCAGACCCAAGGTGGTGTTCATCAGCAGGCGCGCGGTGTCGACGCCGGCCGCGCGCGGCTTGACCTGAAGGAGGTCGTTGGCCAGGTTGCCGACGTCACCGATATTGCGGAAGAAGTTGTGAATACCATCTTCCAGAAACTGCGGGGTAATCGCCTGGTAGCCTTGAGCCAGTGGCTTGAGGGCATAGGTGTCGAGTTTATCGTTGAAGGTGAAGATCGGGCGGTTGATGCTTTCCCATGGATCATCTTCAGCGGCCTGGGCCGCAAACGGCACCAACATCACACCGGCACACACGCATAGCTGAACTAGATGACTGCTCCAGCGCATAGCAGAAACTCCTTGGATTGTTCTGTCGCGGGGGCTATGCCCTGGCGTTAAGCGGCTCAGTATAAAACGGATGGCGACGTTTAGGCAGCATTGCGCACGCCAAGTTGATGCCTCAAGCATGACTTGCCATTCACCGGGCTGTCACCCAACCGTCATCAGGGCCCGCTAGCCTTGCGGCTATTTCAAGGACGTTGATATGCCGAACGCTGACGCCTTACCCCTGCCCTCTCCCACTTTGACCGCCGTGTTGTTCGGCCTCAGCGGTTGCCTGGTGGACTTTGGCGCCCAGACCCATCGCGCGCCCGAACGCGCCCACAGCCACGCCACGCCCGGCGCACTGGAGGCCCTGGGCAACCTCAAGCATCAAGGAATCCCCTGCGCCTGGCTCGATGAACTGCCTGGCGATGTCAGTCAGCAATTGGCGGCGGCGCTGCCGCCATGGATCCAACCGACTATCGCCAACCCCACCCAATGGCCCGCCCCGGATGCCTGCTGGCAGGCGCTGATGGCGCTGAATGTCACTCGGCTGGACGGCTGCGTGCTGGTCAGCGGCGAACCGCGACTCCTGCAATCCGGTTTGAACGCCGGTCTCTGGACCATCGGTCTGGCATCCTGCGGCTCGCTATGCGGCCTGGCTCCGGCCGAGTGGCAGGCCTTGAGCCAGCAGGAACGCGAACTCAAGCGCGGCAGGGCAACCATGCAGTTGTTCGGCCTCGGCGTGCATTCGGTGATCGACCATCTGGGGGAGCTTTCCACCTGCCTGGCAGACATCGGCTTGCGCCGGCAAAAGGGCGAAAAACCCTGACATACCCTCGTTGATCGAGATCATGCAGCACACGTGGGAGTGGATTACTCTAACAGCCTGGCCATGGACCTTTAGCTCAGTGCCGCGGTCCATGCCTGTGCCTATCAATAAAGGGAGAACGCCATGCCTGCCCGCGAACTGCAAGAACAACTCGATACCCTGCGCGAGCAATTGGAGCAGAACCCTCCGCTTTCGCAAGCCGAGCGCGACAATCTGCAAGATCTGATGCAACAGATCGAACTGGAAATCAAACTCGAGAATGCCACCCAGGACTCCAACCTCGCCGACGGCGTCAACCTTGCCGTCGAACGCTTCGAGCTTGAACACCCCGCCATTGCCGGAACCTTGCGCAACATTGTGCAGACCCTCGGCAACATCGGAATCTGAACGGCATCAAACAAAAAAGCCCCGCTCAATAAGCGGGGCTTTTTATTACTGACGCACCAGCCTGAAGTTGGGGAATTGCGCCGTTTCGGTGCTGCGGTACGGGTTGATATCCAGCCCGCCACGGCGCACGTAGCGCGCATAGACCGTCAGCTTCTCCGGCTGCAACAGGCGCTGCAGGTCAAGGAAGATCCGCTCCACGCACTGCTCGTGGAAATCCGAGTGCTGGCGGAAGCTCACCAGGTACGCCAGCAAACTCGCATGGTCCAGCGCCGCACCGCGGTACTCCACCACCACACTGCCCCAGTCCGGTTGACTGGTGACTGGGCAGTTGGATTTCAGCAGATGGCTGTGCACGCTCTCTTCAATGACACGTGACGGATCGCAGCGCAGCAGCTCCGGACGCGGATGCTCATAACTACTGACACTGATATCCAACTCGTCGATGCAGGTCCCGGGTAACGCCACCACGCCTTCGGCCTCGACCTCGCTCAAGCTGCGAACACGCACCCCCACCGGCTTGCCGGCAGCGGCCGACAAATCGCGGCGCAGGGTTTCCTCGAGGCTCTGGCGATCGGCGAACGACGTCTGGTTCAGCGAATTGAGGTAGAGCTTGAACGACTTGGATTCGATGATATTCGGCGAGTCCGCGGGAATGCTGAACTCGCCGATCGCCACCACGGGCTTGCCAGATGGCAGCAACCAGGACAACTCGAAGCAATTCCAGAAGTCCACGCCCTTATAAGGCAGGGTTTCGGCGCTCAGGCCCAGCTCGGCCCACTTGGCCGCCCGTGGAATCGGGAACAGCAAGGACGGGGTGTAGGTAGAGACGTATTCACTGGACTTGCCCAGCGGCGAATGTTCGGCTGCGGGATGCATGGCGGAAACCTGACTGAAGAATCAGGCGATTCTACCAGCCTTTGCTCGCGCCTTGAGCCCCCGGCGCTTACTGGCTGACGGTCAGCTTGCCGACCATGCCGGCCTGATAATGCCCCGGGATATTGCAGGCGAACTCCAGGCTGCCGGCCTTGCTGAAGGTCCAGGTCAATTCCGCCGTCTTGCCCGGTTCCACCAGCACGCTGTTGGGGTCATCGTGTTTCATCAGGGCCTGATGATCCATGCCCGGCATCGAACCATGGCCCATGGCTGAATGGTCCATGGCCCCGGCGGGCATGCTGTTCATGGCCGTAGGGGTGAGCATTCCGCTCTGCTGCATCTTGAGCATTTCCTGCTGGTGTTCGGCGTGCATCGCCGCATTGCCCAGGTTGAACTCGTGCAGCAACTGCCCCTTGTTGATCAGCACAAAACGCACGGTCTCACCGGCCTTGATCTGCAGCGCCTTGGGATCGAACGACATATCCCCCATCACCACTTCCACCGTGCGCGTAGCCTTGGATGCAGCGGCCGGCTGGCCGAAATCATAGCCCTGCGCCGGCGAAGCCGGTGCCGGGCCACTCAAGACCAGCAAACAGCCGGCCACTAGCAGCGGGGTTAAAAGGTGCTTTCTTGCCAACGCCATAGTCACACTCCAACACGATTACATTCAGCTTGTGGGAAACTCTAACGCCGCGCCGCTGCCAGCCAGCTGACTGCTAGATTACAACTTTGTCAGCTTGCGCCACCTTGCAACCACCCAAGGTATAAAGCAGCCGTTACGTTTGCCACGAGTCGCCCATGAAACTGCTGATCGTCGAAGACCAACCGAAAACCGGCCATTACTTGCGCCAGGGCCTGAGCGAGGCCGGCTTCTGTACCGAGCTGGTGGCCGACGGCACCAGCGGCCAACATCTGGCGCTGACCGGCGATTACGCACTGTTGATCCTTGACGTGATGCTGCCGGGGCGCGACGGCTGGCAGATTCTCCAGGCCGTGCGCGCCGCCGGGCTCGATACGCCGGTACTGTTCCTCACCGCCCGCGATGCCGTGCAAGACCGGGTCCACGGCCTGGAACTGGGGGCCGACGACTACCTGGTCAAACCCTTTGCCTTCTCTGAACTGCTGGCCCGGGTCCGCAGCCTGCTGCGACGTGGCAGCGCCGCCCCGCAGGAAACCAGCCTGCAACTGGCCGACCTGCGCCTGGACCTGATCCGCCGCAGAGTCGAACGCGACGGCCAGCGCATCGACCTGACCGCCAAAGAATTCTCCCTGCTGGAAATGCTCCTGCGACGCCAGGGCGAGGTGTTGCCCAAATCACTGATCGCCTCCCAGGTCTGGGACATGAATTTCGACAGCGACACCAACGTCATCGAAGTCGCGATTCGGCGCCTGCGCCTGAAGATCGATGACGACTACCCCAACAAGCTGATCCACACCGTGCGCGGCATGGGCTATGTGCTTGAAGAGCGCCAGGCCTGATGCGCCGGCTGTCGTTGAGTGGCCGCCTGGCGCTGCTGTTTGCAGCGTGCACCGCCGTGGTTTCGCTGCTCGCCGGGGTGCTGTTCAGCCGCGCCAGTGAAGCCCACTTCATCGAACTCGACCAGCAATTACTGGACAGCAAGCTGATGACCTTGCGCAGCGCACTGCAAGGCGCCAGCGACATCCAGCGGTTTGCCGAGCGCAAGCATCAGTTGCAGGCTGAGCTCAACCATCAGCCAGACCTGGCGCTGCGCGTCCAGGGCCCGGACGGGAAAACCTGGTTCGACAGCGCTGCGAACCTGAGCATGCCCGCGCCGATGGACGGCAACTTGCACAGCCTGCATGACGCAGACAACGCCTACCGCGTGTACAGCGTCGCGCTAGAACCGGACAATCCGCACTCGGCCACATTGACCCTGATGCTCGACATCACCCATCACCAGCATTTCCTGCAGCGCATGCAACACCTGATCTGGCTGACCGTGGGCCTCTCGGCGCTGGCCACTGCGGTGCTCGGCGCCTGGGCTGCCCGCAGCGGCCTGCGCCCATTGCGGCGTATGAGTGAAGTCGCCGCCGGGGTGTCTGCCAGCTCGCTGACCCAACGCCTGCCCCAGGACCAGATGCCCGCCGAACTGGCCAATCTGGCGCGCACCTTCAATGACATGCTCGGGCGCCTGGATGATTCATTTCAGCGACTATCGGCCTTTTCTGCCGACATTGCCCATGAGCTGCGCACGCCGCTGTCCAACCTGCTGACCCATACCCAGGTCACCCTCACCCGCCCGCGCGCGCTGGAGGATTACCGCGAAGCGCTGCACAGCAACCTCGAAGAGCTGCAATGGATGGCGCAACTGGTCAACGACATGCTGTACCTGGCCAAGGCCGACCACGGCCTGCTGACCCCACGGCGTGAAGCCCTGGAGCTGGCGGACGAGGCCGACATGCTGCTGGAGTTTTACGCCCCCCTGGCGGAAGACGTACAGGTCAGCCTGACCCGCGAAGGCACGGCGCGCCTGAATGGCGACCGCAGCATGCTGCGCCGGGCCCTGTCTAACCTGCTGGACAATGCCCTGCGCTTCACCCCGGTCGGAGGGCGGGTTCGGGTAAGCATCGAGGAGACACTTGGCGGGCTACGACTGAGCATCGAGAACAGCGGCACGGGGATTGCCCCGGAACTGCTGCCGCGCCTGTTCGACCGTTTCTATCGCGCCGATCCGGCGCGCCGTGAAGGCAGCAGTGAACATGCGGGATTGGGGCTGGCGATTACCCAGTCGATCATCCGTGCCCATGGAGGGCAGATTCATTGCGAATCAGGCAGTGCCTGGACCCGGTTTGTGATCGAGCTGCCGACCAGGGACTGACCCCGGCCGGCATAACGGCCTCAAGCCTCAGGAATAACGCAACGCGTGCGCCGGTTCGACCTTGGACGCGCGCCAGGCCGGGTACACCGTGGCCAGGAAGCTCAGGACGAAGCCGGCACCACAGATCAGCGCCACATCGCCGCCTTGCAGCTCTGAAGGCAGGTTGCTGACGAAGTACACGTCGGAACTGAAGATATGCTGGCCGCTGATCCGCTCCAGCCAGCCCACCAATTCGCTCACGTTTAACGCCGCAATCACACCGAGCACACCACCGATCAACGTGCCGACAATCCCGATCACCGTGCCCTGGACCATGAAGATCGCCATGATCTGCCGTGGCGTGGCGCCGATGGTACGCAGGATCGCGATATCCGCGCCTTTGTCGTTCACCACCATGATCAGCGTCGCGATGATGTTGAAGGCCGCCACGGCGACGATCATCAGCAACAGCAGGCCGATCATGGTCTTTTCCATCTTCATTGCGCTGAACAGACTGCCCTGGGTGTGGGTCCAGTCGTCGGCCTTGAAGTCGGCGCCGAGGCCCTTGGCGATGTCACTGGAGACTTGCGGCGCAGCGTACAGATCCTTGACCGCCAGCCGCACGCTCTGCACCTGATTGGGCTGCCAGCGTTGCATCTCGGCCGCGTCGGCCACGTGGATCAGGCCCATGGAGCCGTCCAGCTCGGCCCCGACCTTGAACACGCCGACCACGTTCAGGCGCTGCATGCGCGGCGTAATACCGCCTGGAGCGCTGCTGACTTCGGGCACGATCAGGGTCAGCTTGTCGCCGACATTCAAGCGAAAGCGCCGTGCGGTGATTTCACCGATCACCACCCCGAACTCGCCGGGCTTGAGGTCTTCCAGGCGGCCCTGGACGATATGCTGGGCAACAATCGACACCTTGCCTTCCTGGGCCGGGTCGATACCGCTGATCTGGATCGGCTGCATCGCGCCCTTGTACGACAGCATCCCTTCCATCTCGGTGAAGGGCACGGCGGCGGTGACTTCAGGATTTTTCAGCGCAGCAGCGGCGACGGGCTGCCAGTCATCGATCGGCTTGACGCCCACGATGGTGGCGTGGGGCACCATACCGAGGATGCGCGAGCTCATTTCGCGCTGGAAGCCGTTCATCACCGACAGCACCACGATCATTGCCAGCACACCGAGGGCGAGGCCGATCATCGAGGTCATCGAGATAAAGGAAACGAAGCGATTGCGACGCTTGGCGCGGGTATAGCGCGCGCCGATAAAGATCGATAACGGTCTGAACATGGGCGAGGCACCGTAGAAAAATTAAAAACCCGGCGCCGGCAGGTGTAGCCGCCAGCGCCGTGTGCGGCCGCATCAAATCGCGACCAGATGGCCTTCTTGCAAGTGCAGTACGCGGTCCATCTGCCGAGCCAGGTTCATGTCGTGGGTCACCACCAGGAACGCCGTGCGCATCGAGGTGCTGAGCTCCAGCATCAAGTCCTGAATGCCTTGGGCGGTGTGCGAATCGAGGTTGCCGGTGGGCTCGTCGAGCATCACCAGGCCCGGCTGGTTGACCAGGGCGCGGGCAATGGCCACGCGCTGGCGCTCGCCGCCCGAGAGCTCGGCCGGTTTGTGTTCCAGGCGGTGACCCAACCCGACCCGCTCCAGCAACGCCGTGGCACGCTGGCGGGCCTCCGGGATCGCGGTCTTGCCGATCAGCAGCGGCATGCAGACGTTTTCCAGCGCGGTGAACTCCGCCAGCAAGTGGTGGAACTGATAGACGAAGCCCAGGGAGCGGTTACGCAACAGGCCGCGCTTTTTCTCGCTCAACGCTGAAAGCTCTTCACCGTCGAGCCAGACACTGCCCTTGGAAGGCGTATCCAGACCACCCAGCAGGTTGAGCAAGGTACTTTTGCCCGAGCCGGACGTCCCGACAATGGCCACTCGCTCGCCCGGGTGCAGCTCCAGCTGCAGGCCGGACAACACCACGACTGATTCCGGGCCTTCGTCATAGGACTTACCCAGATCGCGGCAGCTCAAGATTGCTTTTTCACTCATGCCCAACTCACTCATAACGTAGCGCCTCCGCAGGCTGGGTGCGCGCGGCACGCCAGGCTGGATACAGGGTGGCGAGGAAACTCAGGACCAGCGCGGCACCGCAGACCATCAACACGTCGTCGGCCATCAGTTGCGACGGCAGGTAGTCGATGAAGTAGACGTCGGCGTTGAGGAATTTGTGTCCGATCAGGCCTTCGAGGGCCGATATCGCCGCACTCACATTCAGCGCGGCGAATATCCCGACCACCGCACCGATCAATGTACCGACCACGCCGATCACCGTGCCCTGCACCATAAAGATGGCCATGATCGTGCCAGGGGTCGCGCCCAGGGTCCGCAGGATGGCGATATCGCCCTTCTTGTCGTTGACCACCATCACCAGGGTGGAAATGATGTTGAAGGCCGCCACCGCGACGATCAGCAGCAACAACAGGCCGATCATGGCTTTTTCCATGCGGATGGCCTGATACAAGTTGCCGTGGGTGCGGGTCCAGTCACGGGCGTAGTAGTGGCTTTCACCCAACTGCTGGGCGATTTCCCAGGCAGTGCGCGGCGCCTCGAACAGGTCGTCGAACTTCAAGCGCAGACCCTGGATCTGGTCCGGCTTCCAGCGGTGCAGTCGGCTCAGGTCCTCAAGGTTGGTGACCCCCAGGTAACCGTCCAGCTCGCCGGCGCCGACATGGAAAATACCGACCACGGTAAAGCGCTTCATCCGCGGGAACATCCCGGCCGGGGTCACCGTGACTTCCGGCGCGACAAAGGTCAGCTTGTCGCCCAGGCCGACGCCGAGCTTGGTCGCCGCCTTGTCGCCGATGACGATGCCAAAACTGCCGGGCGCCAGGTCGTCCAGTTTGCCCTGCTGCATGAAGTTATCGATGATCGAAACTTGCCGCTCGCGGGCCGGGTCGATGCCGTTGAGCAGCACCTTCTGCACCTGGCCGCTGTTGGTCAACAGACCCTGCATCTGGGTGAAGGGCGCAACCGCCAGCACCTTGGGGTTCTGCCGGACTTTATCCGCCAGGCCCTGCCAGTCGCTGATAGGTTCACCGGATTCGATGGTCGCGTGGGGCACCATGCCCAGCACGCGGGTACGCATCTCATGATCGAAGCCGTTCATCACCGACAGCACGACAATCATCACCACTACGCCGAGGGCGAGTCCGATCATCGAGGTCAGGGAAATGAATGACACAAAATGATTGCGTCGCTTTGCACGGGTATAACGCGTGCCAATAAATACGAAGAGAGGTCTGAACATGTCGGGGCTTGTTCGGAGGAAAAGAAGACGTCCTTGTGGCGGGGCTTGGTAAGCAGCTTTACACTCAGACCACCGCCGCTACCATGGGTTCGCCATGTCGACATTAGATGAAGAAGATCGCCGCGAATACTACCGTATCGAGGACATGATCGCACTGGAAATTAGCCCCTTGTCCGCCCATGACGCGGCGAGCAAGGAAGTGTTGCAGGATGCTTCGCCACTGTTCAATTTGCTCAGCGAATTGCACTTGAGCGAGTTCGAATCCCAGCATCTGCTGCGCCAGGTCAGCGAGCGTGATCGAACCCTGGCCAGCTACCTCAAAGTGATGAACAAGCGCATCGACCTGCTCGGCCAAGTGGTGGCACAGACCGTACTCGGCAAGTTTGGCGAACCCCAGCGAGTGAAACTGTCCGAAGGCGGCATCGAATTCGAGCATAACCTCGCCTACCCGGCCGGCAGCCACCTGGCCCTGAAGCTGTTGCTGATGCCCCAGGCCCTGGGCCTCCTGCTGCGGGCCAAGGTCACCCATTGCGAACCCCGCAGCTTCGGCAACTTCGAAATCGGCACCGAGTTCGAATCATTGACCGACGCCCAGCGCCAGCTCCTGGCGCGCTATATCCTGCAAAAACAGGCACAGGAACGCCGCCTGGCGCGCGAACAGAGCGACCCGACGCCGGATTGATCTACCTGGCAATCACCATCGAATGGAAATACTTTCCGTGAAGGAGCAATCGTGACCCTGATTTATGGCCATCGCGGCGCCAAAGGCGAAGCACCGGAAAACACCCTGACCAGCTTTCAGGAATGCCTGAAACACGGCGTACGTCGTTGCGAACTCGATCTGCACCTGTCCATGGACGGCGAGTTGATGGTGATCCACGACCCGACCCTCAAACGCACCACCGACCGTCGCGGCAAGGTGGTTGAGCACTCCGCTGCCGAACTGGTGACCTACGATGCGCGCAAGGGCGGCCCGGGCTGGGTCAACCCCTGCCCGATCCCGCGCCTGGAAGAGCTATTCGAGAAATGCGCGTTCGAGCACTGGCAGCTGGAAGTCAAAAGCGCTTCGCGTACACGGGCGGCGACCACGGTCCTGGCGATTCGCGAGATGGCGCAGCGTTTCGGCTTGCTGGACAAGGTCACCGTGACCTCGAGTTCGCGCGAAGTGCTGAAGGCCGCGGTAGAGCTGACGCCAGACCTGTCACGCGGACTGGTGGCCGAATACGCCTGGCTCGACCCGTTGAAGGTCGCACAAAGCTATGGTTGCGAGATTCTGGCGTTGAACTGGACACTCTGCACCCCCGAACGACTGCAGCGCGCGCAGCGTCAGGGGTTGCATGTGTCGGTGTGGACGGTCAACGAACCCGCGCTGATGCGCAGGCTCGCCGACTTCGGCGTAGATAGCCTGATTACAGACTTTCCCGGTTTGGCCAGCGCCACGCTCGAGAATTACTGAAATCGGTCTCCCCGGCCGGCTCAGGCCACCGGCCGGAGTCGCTCAAAAAAGCCGGTTGAGGCCGTCGTAAGCTGCTACCCGATAGGCCTCAGCCATGGTCGGGTAGTTGAACGTGGTGTTGACGAAGTACTTCAGGGTATTGAGTTCGCCCGGCTGGCTCATGATGGCCTGGCCGATGTGGACGATCTCCGACGCCTGGTAACCGAAGCAGTGCACACCCAGCACTTCCAGGGTTTCGCGGTGGAACAGGATCTTCAGCATGCCCTGCGGCTCACCGGCAATCTGCGCCCGCGCCATGCTCTTGAAGAAGGCCTTGCCCACTTCGTAAGGCACCTTGGCCTGGGTCAGTTCCTGCTCGTTCTTGCCGATCGAGCTGATCTCCGGAATGGTGTAAATCCCGGTCGGTACGTCATTCACGAAACGCCAGCTGCCGTTATCGACAATGCTGCCTGCAGCAGAACGCCCCTGGTCGTGGGCGGCACTGGCCAGGCTTGGCCAGCCGATCACGTCGCCGGCACCGTAGATGTTCGGCACGCAGGTGCGGTAGTTCTCGTCGACTTCGATCTGGCCGCGGCTGTTAACCTTGACCCCGATGTTTTCCATGCCCAGCTTGTCGGTGTTGCCGGTCCGGCCGTTGCACCAGAGCAAGGCATCGGCCTTGATCTTCTTGCCCGACTTCAAGTGCAGGATCACACCGTTGTCGAGGCCTTCGACTCGGTCGTACTCCTCGTTGTGGCGCACGGTGATGTTGTTGTTGCTGAAGTGGTAACTCAGGGCCTGGGAAATCTCGGAATCGAGGAAGCTCAGCAACTGGCCACGGTTATCCACCAGCTCCACCAGCACCCCGAGGCCGCTGAAGATCGACGCGTATTCGCAGCCGATCACCCCGGCGCCGTACACAATGAGTTTGCGCGGGGTATGGCCAAGGCTGAGGATGGTGTCGCTATCGTAGATACGCGGGTGGTGGAAATCGATATCGGCCGGGCGATACGGACGCGACCCGGTGGCGATGATGATGTGCTTGGCCACCAGCTTCTCGACCACGCCATTGGCGCACACCACTTCGATGGTCTGCTCGTCGGCAAAGCTGCCGGTGCCGAAAAACACATCGACGCGGTTACGGGCGTAGTAGCCGGTACGCGAAGCGACTTGCTTGGAAATGACCTTCTCGGCGCTTTTCAGTACGTCGGGGAACGAGAACCAGCGCGGCTCACCAATGGCCCGGAACATCGGGTTGGTGTTGAACTGCATGATCTGCCGGACCGAGTGACGCAGGGCCTTGGACGGGATGGTACCCAGGTGGGTGCAGTTACCGCCGACCTGACGACGGCTATCGACCATCGCCACTTTGCGTCCTGCTTTAGCGGCGTTCATCGCCGCACCTTCTCCAGCGGGGCCTGAACCCAGCACCACTACGTCGTAGTTGTAGACAGCCATGCGTACTCCTCAGAACAGGCCGAGACACCCTTCTGGCGCCTCCGGCTAAATCATGCCGCGGCCAGCGGCATGAAGGATCAATTTGGCTCGGTTACGAACCCGGGCACAGTCTATAGAAGCGTCAACGCCGCGCACATTAACCCTTGGTCGCGTCGTAGGCTACTTTTGCCTGCATTGCCCCGGCATCGGCACCGCGCAAGGTTACTGCTTTTTCCCAGCAAACAGGCGATCAAACGCCGGGTTGCTGCGTGTGACGAAACCTGTATCGGCGCGAATCACAAAAAATGCGGCGATATCCTGTTTTTCCGCGTACGCCCAGCCGCGCTCCGGACCCAGGATCAGCAACAGGGTCGATAAGCCATCGGCCATCAATGCCGAAGGATGAATCACCGTGACGGACGCCAGGGCATGCTCCACCGGCCGGCCGCTGCGGGCATCGAAGGTGTGGGAGTAGCGCCGCCCGTCACGCTCGAAGTAATTACGGTAATCGCCAGAGGTGGAAACGCCCTGGCCATCCACCGCGATGATGCGCTCGGCCACTTGCTGATCGTCCCGCGGCTCCTCGAGGGCGATGCGCCAGGCCGAGCCGTCAAGTTTTCTGCCGGCCGCCTTGAGCTCGCCAGTGGCCTCCGCCAGGTAGTTGTCGATACCCATGGCCTGCAATCGGGCAGCGATCCGATCGACCGCATAGCCGGCGGCGATGCTGTTGAAGTCCACTTCCACGGCTGCATCCTTGCACAACCGATCGCCTTCGATCCGCAGATGCCCATGCCCGACGCGCTGCCGAGCCAGGGCCAGCGCCTCGTCGCTCGGCACCTGCTCTGCCCGCCCCTGAGGGCCAAAGCCCCAGAGGTCGAGCAAGGGTTCGACCGTCAGGTCGAACGCACCGTCACTCTCCCTGGACAAGCGCTCTCCCACCTTGACCAACTGCAAAACCGGCTTGGGCATCGCCTGGCAACTGCCCGCGGGCAGTTGGTTGAAGCGCTCGATATCCGAATCGCTGCGGTAGGTCGACATCTGCCGGTCGACCTCGGCCAGAATCTGCTCCACCTCGGCCTGCACCGCGCCAGGCTCCGCCCCTCCGGCCGGGCGGACATACTTGATCGAGTAGGTGCTGCCCATGGTCGGGCCGCCGAAACTTTCCTGGGAGCGCCCGTCGCCACACCCGGGGAGCACCAGCACCAGCACCAGCACCCAAGGAGCAGCCCATCGTCGCCAATCATTTACCGCCAAAGACCTTCTCCAGCACAGGACCCAACCCCCATCAGCCATGAGATTTCAGGGGGCGCCATTATGACTCAGACACAGGTGCGACCATCAGCCCTATTCCATTCCCTGATAAAGCTCTAGTCCGGGGTGCACTTCCCACTCCAAGGCCAAGAGTTTTTGTTGCCTGACAGCCCTCATACACATATCGTTACAAAACTGTTCAGCGTCCAGCTTCGCGCCCCGACTTTGCAGTAAGGACGAGTAATGACCAGGGATTGCTAACAAGACAGCCAAAGTGAGTGAAAAAAATGTCCACGACCACGGGCAAAGGCAAGGCGATATTTCGCGTTGTCAGCGGCAACTTCCTTGAGATGTTCGACTTCATGGTGTACGGCTTTTACGCCACGGCCATTGCCAAGACCTTCTTCCCTACCGACAGCGCCTTCGCCTCCCTGATGCTGTCCCTGGCGACCTTTGGTGCCGGGTTCCTGATGCGTCCGCTGGGGGCGATTTTCCTCGGTGCCTACATCGACCGTCACGGCCGTAAAAAGGGTCTGGTGATCACCCTGGCGCTGATGGCTGCCGGCACCGTCCTGATTGCCTGCGTTCCCGGGTATGCCACCCTGGGCGTCGCGGCGCCCCTGATCGTGCTGTTCGGTCGCCTGCTGCAAGGCTTCTCCGCCGGTGTCGAGCTGGGCGGTGTGTCGGTGTACCTGGCGGAAATCGCCACACCGGGCCGCAAAGGCTTCTTCGTCAGCTGGCAGTCCGCGAGCCAGCAAGCGGCAGTGGTGTTCGCCGGCCTGCTGGGCGTGGGCCTGAACCACTGGCTCAGCCCCGAACAAATGGGTGACTGGGGCTGGCGCGTGCCCTTCCTGATTGGTTGCCTGATCGTGCCGGTGATATTCGTCATTCGTCGCTCCCTGGAAGAAACCCCTGAGTTCCAGGCGCGCAAACACCGCCCTACCCTGCGGGAAATCGTGCGTTCGATCGGTCAAAACTTCGGCATAGTGATCGCCGGCATGGCGCTGGTGGTGATGACCACAGTGTCGTTCTACCTGATCACCGCCTACACCCCGACCTTCGGCAAGGCCGAATTGCACCTGTCGGACTTCGACGCGCTGCTGGTAACCGTCTGCGTGGGTATTTCCAACTTCATCTGGCTGCCGGTGATGGGCGCGGTGTCCGATAAGATCGGCCGTAAACCCCTGCTGCTGGGAGCGACGATTCTGGCGATTCTCACTGCTTATCCAGCGCTGTCCTGGCTGGTGGCCAACCCGAGCTTCAGCCATCTGTTGATCGTGTTGCTCTGGCTGTCGTTCCTGTACGGCTCGTACAACGGGGCGATGGTTGTGGCACTGACCGAAATCATGCCGGTAGACGTGCGCACCACCGGCTTCTCCTTGGCCTATAGCCTTGCGACCGCGACCTTTGGCGGCTTTACTCCGGCGGCCTGTACCTACCTGATCCACGTGCTGGACAACAAGGCCGCACCGGGCATCTGGCTCAGCGCCGCAGCGGTGCTTGGCTTGATCGCCACACTGATCCTGTTCAAGGGCAACCGTCATGAACTGCGTACCGCCGAAGCGGCTATCGCCCGCTAAGGGTTAAATCCCAGGCAAAAAAAACGCCCCGACATGTCGGGGCGTTTTCATTTACCGCTGACGCTTAGCGCGGGAATGCAGGCGGGTTGACCCCAGCCATGTCTTCCATCACGCGAACCACCTGGCAGCTGTAACCAAATTCGTTGTCGTACCAGACGTACAGAACAACGCGGTTGTCTTGGCAGATGGTCGCTTCGGCATCCACTACACCCGCGTGGCGCGAGCCAACGAAGTCGGTGGAAACCACTTCCTGGGAATTGACGAAGTCGATCTGCTTATGCAGATCGGAGTGCAGCGCCATGTAGCGCAGGTACTCGTTCATCTCTTCACGGGTGGCGGCTTTCTCAAGGTTCAGGTTGAGAATGGCCATCGACACGTTAGGCGTCGGAACACGGATCGCGTTACCGGTCAGCTTGCCGGCCAGCTCAGGCAGGGCCTTGGCAGCAGCGGTAGCAGCACCGGTTTCGGTGATGACCATGTTCAGCGCGGCGCTACGACCACGGCGGTCGCCTTTGTGGAAGTTGTCGATCAGGTTCTGGTCGTTGGTGTACGAGTGAACCGTCTCAACGTGACCGTTGACGATACCGAACTTGTCGTTCACGGCTTTCAGCACCGGCACGATGGCGTTGGTGGTGCAGGAAGCGGCGGAAACGATCTTGTCGTCAGCGGTGATCTCGGCATGGTTGATACCGTGCACGATGTTCTTCAGCTTGCCTTTGCCAGGAGCGGTCAGAACCACGCGGTCGATACCCGGGCACGCCAGGTGCTGGCCCAGGCCGTCGGCGTCACGCCATACACCGGTGTTGTCCACCAGCAGGGCGTTCTTGATGCCGTACTGGGTGTAGTCCACTTCGGTCGGGTTCTTCGCGTAGATAACCTGGATCAGGTTGCCGTTGGCGGTGATGGTGTTGTTTTCTTCGTCAATGGTGATGGTGCCGTTGAACGAACCGTGTACCGAATCGCGCCGCAGCAGGCTGGCGCGTTTGGTCAGGTCGTTGTCGGCGCCTTTGCGCACCACGATGGCGCGCAGACGCAGGCCGTCGCCACCACCGGTTTTTTCGATCAGGATGCGGGCCAGCAGGCGACCGATACGACCGAAGCCGTACAGCACCACGTCAGTGCCTTTGCGCGCCGAAGCATTTTGCTGGCCAACGACGTCGGCCATTTCTTCACGCACGAACTGCTCGGCGGTGCGACCATTGCCTTCGACGCGGAATTTGAACGCCAACTTGCCCAAATCTACCGAAGCCGCGCCGAGCTTGAGCTCGCTCATGGCTTTCAACAGAGGGAATGTTTCGTGGACGGAGAGTTCGCTGTCGTCGGAGGAACGATGGCGAGCAAAGCGGTGAGCTTTGAGAATCGCGATGACAGACTGGTTGATCAGGCTGCGGCCATAGATCGAGCTCACCACATTGTTATTGCGGTACAGCTGACCGATAAGCGGAATCATCGCTTCTGCGAGTGCTTCACGGTCGATCCATTCACCAAGACACTGGTCGGGCTTCTGAGTCACGGGAACCTTCCACATGTAGGGGCTTAAAAAAGGGGCTACATTATGCCGCCCAGTCGCCCTGCGAGCAATGCGCGGTCCGCAACAAAAGCCCTTGCGCAAAAAACACGCGTCGCTCCAGCCCAGTAAATACGCGGCTTTCAGAGCACCCCTAGCGGAAAGCCCGCGGCGACTTGTCCGTAACCCTCCGAACCATACGTGCATTTTGGCACTACATATTGAGTCAAAGAGCGGCATTGTTTGTCATAACCACTACATTTCCCTCATTACGTAATAGGCACAGTCAGCAACTGACAGGCGGCACCCGGGGCCGCTACAATTACCGACTTTGTCGCAACGCTTGGAGCTCAACCTTCCGTGCCCGTTCTGCGTCTACCGCTACTCCCTGCCGCGGCAGGTAAACAGCACTGGGGCAACCTGCCCGGTGCCGCTCTGAGCCTGGCCATTGCCGAGGCTGCCAGCGCTGCCAAGCGCTTCACCCTGCTGCTGACCGCCGACAGCCAAAGCGCCGAACGCCTGGAGCAGGAGCTGAGCTTCTTCGCCCCCGATTTGCCGGTGCTGCATTTTCCCGATTGGGAAACCCTGCCCTACGACCTGTTCTCGCCGCACCAGGACATCATTTCCCAGCGCATCGCCAGCCTCTATCGGTTGCCCGAACTGGACCATGGCGTGCTGGTGGTGCCCATCACCACCGCCCTGCACCGCCTGGCGCCGACCAAGTTCCTGCTGGGCAGCAGCCTGGTGCTGGACATCGGCCAGAAGCTGGATGTCGAGCAGATGCGCACGCGCCTCGAAGCCAGTGGTTACCGCTGTGTCGACACGGTGTACGAGCACGGCGAGTTCGCGGTACGCGGCGCCCTGATCGACCTGTTCCCGATGGGCAGCAAACTGCCTTATCGCATCGACCTGTTCGACGACGAAATCGAAACCCTGCGCACCTTCGATCCGGAGAACCAGCGCTCGATCGACAAAGTGGAATCGGTGCGCCTGCTGCCGGCGCGGGAATTCCCGCTGCAAAAGGATGCCGTGACCCGCTTCAAGGCACGCTTTCGCGAGCGCTTCGATGTCGACTTCCGTCGCTGCCCGATCTTCCAGGACCTGAGCAGCGGGATCACCCCGGCCGGTATCGAGTACTACCTGCCGCTGTTCTTCGACGACACCTCGACCCTGTTCGACTACCTGCCCCAGGACACCCAGGTGTTCTCCCTGCCGGGTATCGAGCAGGCTGCGGAAAACTTCTGGAACGACGTGCGCAACCGCTACGAAGAGCGCCGCGTCGATCCGTCCCGTCCTTTATTGCCACCCGCCGAACTGTTCCTGCCTGTGGAAGACTGCTTCGCCCGCCTGAAAAACTGGCCGCGCGTCGTTGCCAGCCAGCAGGACATCGACACCGGCGTCGGCCGCGAGCGCTTCCCGGCCCAGGTCCTGCCGGACCTGGCCATCGAAGCCAAGGCTAACCAGCCGCTGGCGGCATTGGCCGGCTTCCTCGAGCAGTTCTCCGGGCGGGTGCTGTTCACCGCCGAGTCCGCCGGACGCCGCGAGGTGCTGCTGGAACTGCTCGAACGCCTGAAGCTGCGCCCGAAAACCGTCGACAGCTGGCCAGACTTCGTCGCCGGCAAGGATCGCCTGGCGATCACCATCGCCCCCTTGGACGAAGGCTTGCTCCTGGAAGATCCGGCACTGGCGCTGATCGCCGAGAGCCCGCTGTTCGGCCAGCGCGTGATGCAACGTCGGCGCCGGGAAAAACGCGCCGATGCCAACAACGATGCGGTGATCAAAAACCTCACCGAGCTGCGCGAAGGCGCGCCAGTGGTGCATATCGACCATGGGGTCGGCCGCTACCTGGGCCTGGCCACTCTGGAAATCGACAACCAGGCCGCGGAATTCCTGACCCTGGCCTATGCCGAGGGCGCCAAGCTGTATGTGCCGGTGGCCAACCTGCACCTGATCGCCCGCTACACCGGCAGCGACGACGCCCTGGCCCCGCTGCACCGCCTGGGCTCGGAAACCTGGCAGAAGGCCAAGCGCAAAGCCGCCGAACAGGTACGCGACGTGGCCGCCGAATTGCTGGACATCTATGCCCGGCGCGCCGCCCGCGAAGGTTATGCCTTCGCCGACCCGAAAGCCGACTACGCCACCTTCAGCGCCGGCTTCCCGTTCGAAGAAACCCCGGATCAGCAAACCACTATCGAAGCCGTTCGAGCCGATATGCTCGCGCCCAAGCCGATGGATCGCCTGGTGTGTGGCGACGTGGGCTTCGGCAAGACCGAAGTGGCGATGCGCGCAGCCTTTATTGCAGTCCACGGCGGTCGCCAGGTGGCGATCCTGGTGCCAACCACCCTGCTCGCCCAGCAGCACTACAACAGCTTCCGCGACCGCTTCGCCGATTGGCCGGTGACCGTGGAAGTGATGAGCCGCTTCAAGTCGGCCAAGGAAGTGAATGCCGCCATCGCCGACCTGGCCGAAGGCAAGATCGACATCGTCATCGGCACCCACAAGCTGCTGTCGGATGACGTGAAGATCAAAAACCTCGGCCTGGTGATCATCGATGAAGAGCACCGCTTCGGGGTTCGCCAGAAGGAGCAGCTCAAGGCTCTGCGCAGTGAAGTCGACATCCTGACCCTCACCGCCACACCGATCCCGCGCACGCTGAACATGGCTGTGTCGGGCATGCGCGACCTGTCGATCATCGCCACGCCGCCGGCGCGCCGGTTGTCGGTGCGCACCTTCGTCATGGAGCAGAACAAGAGCACGGTCAAGGAAGCCCTGCTGCGTGAGTTGCTGCGCGGCGGCCAGGTGTACTACCTGCACAACGATGTGAAAACCATCGAGAAGTGCGCCGCCGACCTCGCCGAACTGGTGCCGGAAGCACGGATCGCCATCGGCCACGGCCAGATGCGCGAACGCGAACTCGAACAGGTGATGAGCGACTTCTATCACAAGCGCTTCAACGTGCTGATCGCCTCGACCATCATCGAGACCGGCATCGACGTGCCCAGTGCCAACACCATCATCATCGAGCGTGCCGACAAATTCGGCCTGGCCCAGTTGCACCAGTTGCGCGGCCGGGTCGGGCGCAGTCACCACCAGGCGTATGCCTACCTGTTGACGCCACCGCGCCAGCAAATCACCCCGGACGCGGAAAAGCGCCTGGAGGCGATCGCCAACACCCAGGACCTCGGTGCCGGTTTCGTGCTGGCCACCAACGACCTGGAGATCCGTGGCGCCGGCGAACTGCTGGGCGACGGCCAGAGCGGACAGATCCAGGCCGTGGGCTTCACCCTCTACATGGAGATGCTCGAACGCGCGGTGAAGGCCATCCGCAAGGGTGAACAGCCGAACCTGGACCAACCTCTGGGCGGCGGCCCGGAAATCAACCTGCGCCTGCCGGCACTGATTCCCGAGGACTACCTGCCGGACGTGCATGCGCGGCTGATTCTGTATAAGCGCATCGCCTCGGCCACCGACGAAGACGGCCTCAAGGACTTGCAAGTCGAGATGATCGACCGCTTCGGCCTGTTGCCGGAACCGACCAAGAATCTGGTGCGCCTGACCCTGCTCAAATTGCAGGCCGAGCAACTGGGGATCAAGAAGGTCGATGGCGGGCCGCAGGGTGGCCGCATCGAGTTCGCCGCCGACACTCCGGTCGACCCGCTGGCACTGATCAAGCTGATCCAGGGCCAGCCCAAACGCTACAAGTTCGAAGGCGCTACGCTGTTTAAATTCATGGTGCCGATGGAGCGCCCGGAAGAACGCTTCAATACATTGGAGGCGCTGTTCGAGCGCCTCACTCCGAAATCTGCTTGAAGGACGCCACATGCGCCTGTTTCGCTCGCTGACCCTGCTTCTGGTCCTGGTCACTCCTGCCGTCCTGGCCGACGACCTGTACCAGGTGGAAATGATCCTGGTCCGGCAGAACGCCGAGCCGGCCATCATCAGCCGGGCAGCGCCCGAGGACTGGGCCGCCGGGGCGCAGCGCCTGTCAGCGGACAGCCAACGCACCCCGGCCCTGGGCGGTATCGTGGAGAAACTCGCCGCCAGCAGCGACTACAGCGTGCTGATGCACAAGGCCTGGCAACAGCAACTGGGCGAGAACCCGGTCAAGGTGGCCGTCAGCGACGGCCAGGAACAGTTCGGCCAGTTCCCGATCGAAGGCACCCTGGGCCTGAAGCTCGGGCGCTTTACCGATGTCGATGCCGACTTCTGGGTCAACCAGATCGATGGCAACGGCCTGGTCACCGCCAGCGAACGCCTGAAGCAGCAAAGCCACACCCGAAACGGGCAGCTCAACTACCTCGACAATGGCCACCTGGCGCTGCTGATCAAGATCACCTCACTCTCCGCACCTGCGCCACGCCAAGCGCCTGCTGAAATACCGGACTGAATCAAGTCCCCATGCCCTCGACCCTGACCAAACCCCTGGCGCCTTCGTGGGTCAGCCGTTTCAAGGAACAAGCCCTGGAGCGTGGCCGACGCTACGCCCTGGAAAACCGCGTAAGGATTGTCCAGGCCGGCGACAGCACCATCACTGCCAGCTGTGAAGGCTCCGGCGGCAACGTTTACCGCCAGACCATCCACTTGCGCGAGTCGGCCAAGGGCACCCTGCTGCTGGGCGAATCCAGCTGCAGTTGCCCGGTGCACAACCACTGCAAACACCTGGCGGCGGTGCTGCTGCAGGTCCAGGAAACCCTGGCCTACCCCGCAGCCGCCAAGGACGCCGAACTGCTGGAGAAGCTGCAGGCGGTGCTCGACAATCGCAGCCCCGCCGCCCTGCCGCAGCAGCTGCTGGACAACGTGCAGCCGGTGCCGCGCCTGTGGCTGGCGAGTGTCGAGTTCAGCGCCTTCGAGCCGCGCAACGGCAAGATGCAGCGCTATATTCAGCACCGCGCCGCCCTCTCCTTCAGTTACCTGGACGAGTACGTCAGCGGGCAGAAAAACGCTGACATCCTGATCCGCCAGGAACATCAGGTCCTGCGCATCAAGCGCCAGCCCGAGGTCGAGCAACGTCATCGGGAAACACTGCGCGGCCTGGGCTTCAAGATCGCCACTCGGCAAAGCAAGGCCCTGCCGGAAAGCGCCGGCGAACTGTTCGAGATGGTCAATGACAGCGCCTGGCTGACCTTCACCCTCAATGAGCTGCCGAAGTTGCGCAGTCAGGGCTGGGAACTGCAGATCGACGAAGATTTCGGCTTCGACCTGACCACCGTCGATGACTGGTACGCCACTGTTGAAGAGGCACCCGGTCGCGACTGGTTCGACCTGGAGCTGGGGATTATCGTCAACGGCGAACGCCTGAGCCTGCTGCCGATCCTGCTTAACCTGATGCGCTCCCACACCGAACTGCTCAACCCGGAACGCCTGGCCAAACGCCGCGACGACGAGCTGGTTCTGGTGAACATCCCCAATCGCCCCAACTCACCCCACGGCGCGCTGCAGGTGGCGCTGCCCTATGGCCGCTTGAAACCGGTGCTGGCGACCCTGGGCGAGTTTTACCTGCAAGAGCCGGGTGAAACCGCCCTGCGCCTGAACAGCGCCGATGCGATCCGCCTCAATCCGCTGGAAGAACTGCCCCTGCTGTGGGAGGGCGGTGATCACATCCGCACCTTTGCCCAGCGCCTGCGGGATATCCGCGACTATTCAGCCCCGGCCCCCGAGGGCCTGAATGCCACGCTGCGGCCCTATCAGCTGGAAGGCCTGAACTGGATGCAGTCGCTGCGGCAACTGGAAGTGGGCGGCATCCTCGCCGATGACATGGGCCTGGGCAAAACCCTGCAGACCCTGGCCCATGTCCTGAGTGAGAAAAACGCCGGGCGCCTGGATCGCCCGTGCATGGTGGTGATGCCCACCAGCCTGATCCCCAACTGGCTGGATGAGGCGGCGCATTTCACGCCGCAGCTCAAAGTCCTGGCGCTGTATGGCGCGGGGCGTAAAAAGCATTTCGAGCAACTGGCCGACTACGACCTGCTCCTGACCACCTACGCCCTGCTGCCCAAGGACATCGATCAGCTTAGCGCCGTGGCGCTGCATGTGCTGGTGCTCGATGAGGCGCAGTACATCAAGAACCCGTCGAGCAAAGCCGCCCAGGCCGCCCGCGCGCTGAACGCCCGGCAACGCCTGTGCCTGTCCGGCACGCCCCTGGAAAACCACCTGGGGGAACTGTGGTCGCTGTTCCACTTCCTGCTGCCCGGCTGGCTCGGCGACGTCAAAAGCTTCAACCGCGACTACCGAGTCCCGATCGAGAAACACGCCAGCGAAGTGCGCCTGCAACACCTGAACGGCCGGATCAAACCCTTCCTCCTGCGCCGCACCAAGGAGCAGGTCGCCACCGAACTGCCGCCCAAGACCGAGATCATTCACTGGGTCGACCTCAATGAAGCCCAGCGCGATGTGTACGAAACCATGCGCCTGGCCATGGACAAGAAGGTCCGCGACGAAATCACCCGCAAGGGCGTGGCCCGCAGCCAGATCATCATCCTTGAAGCCCTGCTCAAGCTGCGCCAGGTCTGCTGCGACCTGCGCCTGGTGAATGACACGCCACCACCAAGGGGCAGTACCTCGGGCAAGCTCGACAGCTTGATGGAAATGCTGGAAGAGCTGTTCGAGGAAGGTCGGCGAATTCTGCTGTTCTCCCAGTTCACCTCGATGCTGACCCTGATCGAGGCCGAACTGAAACGCCGCAACATCGCCTACGCCCTGCTGACCGGGCAAACCCGCGATCGGCGGACACCGGTCAGGGACTTCCAGAGCGGCAAACTGCAGATTTTCCTGATCAGCCTGAAAGCCGGCGGGGTCGGCCTGAACCTGACCGAAGCCGACACCGTGATCCACTACGACCCGTGGTGGAACCCGGCCACTGAAAACCAGGCCACCGACCGCGCCTACCGCATCGGCCAGGAGAAGCCGGTATTCGTCTACAAGATGATTGCCCGGGGCACGGTGGAGGAGAAAATCCAGCACCTGCAAAAGGAAAAGTCCGACCTGGCGGCGGGCGTGCTGGATGGGCGCAAGGCCGGGGACTGGAAACTGCAGAGCGAAGATATCGAGGCACTGTTCGCGCCCCTGCCAGACAAAAAGACCGGCCGCTGAAACAGCCTGCGCCCCCCTGAGGCACGCAGGCTCTTCGTCGCAGCTTAAGCGTTGGCCGCCAACACCCGGGCCAAGGTTGATTTCACCTTGCCCATGCCGTCATGCAGCGCCTGCTCGATCTCGGCCATGGTAATCACCGCGGTGGACTTGCCAGCCGCCGGGTTGACCACCAGCGCCAGACAGGCGTAATCCAGCTCCAGCTCACGGGCCAACGCCGCTTCAGGCATGCCGGTCATGCCAACGATGTCGCAGCCATCACGCTCCAGGCGCGCGATCTCGGCCACGGTCTCCAGGCGCGGGCCCTGGGTGCAGGCATACACGCCATGGCTGCTGTAGGCGGCGCCTTCAGCGGCCAACGCGGCAATCAACTGCTGGCGCAGCGGCTCACTGTAGGGGTAGCTGAAGTCGATATGGGTGACCTGCTCCAG
The DNA here is from genome assembly GCF_059862355.1 of Pseudomonas sp. MF09150. Classification (NCBI taxonomy): domain Bacteria; kingdom Pseudomonadati; phylum Pseudomonadota; class Gammaproteobacteria; order Pseudomonadales; family Pseudomonadaceae; genus Pseudomonas; species Pseudomonas sp. MF09150. The sequence continues at coordinate 1,564,709 of NZ_JCBCUS010000001.1, forward strand.
ATCATCCGCAAAGTAGGTGTGTTGGCGCCCGCTGGTGTAGTCGATCAGTTGGTGCGGCACACAGAAGTGCCCGGTACCCATTGCCGAATGAATGCCACCCACCGCGTTGACCGCCAGGATCGCTTCGGCCCCGGCCTGCTTCAAGGCCCAGAGGTTGGCCCGGTAGTTCACCTGATGCGGCGGCAAGCGGTGCGGGTGACCGTGGCGCGCCAGGAACAGCACTTCACGGCCGGCATACTCGCCGATCTGGATCTCGGCCGAAGGCGCGCCATAGGGCGTGTCCAGCGGCAACGACTGGCGAATGCTCAAGCCTTCGAGCTGAGTCAGGCCGGTACCACCGATAATCGCGTAAACCGTCATTGTGAAAAGTCCTTAATCGATCAGTTGGGCATCTTTGAGCGCGCCAAGCGCAGTCAGCCAGCGCGGGTTCTGGCGATATTCGGTGCTGGCAACGGCCTGCCCGCGCATCCGCACAATCCGGGCCGAGGGCTTGACCTTGAGCCGCTGGGCAGCACTGAGGGCCAGCTCGGCGGCAGCACGGTCGTTGCACACCAGCCCCATGTCACACCCGGCCGACAGCGCCGCCTCGATCCGGCTCGCCGCATCGCCGACCACGTGGGCGCCTGCCATCGACAGGTCGTCGCTGAAGATCACGCCATCGAACTGCAATTCGCCGCGCAGGATGTCCTGCAACCAGCGCCGGGAGAAGCCGGCGGGCTGGGGGTCTACCTGTGGATAGATCACGTGGGCCGGCATGACTGCGGCGAGCTGCCTGCTCAGGCGGGCGAAGGGAACCAGGTCCTTGGCGCGAATCTCGTCGAGGCTGCGCTCGTCATTGGGTATTGCCACATGGGAATCCGCCTCGGCCCAACCGTGCCCGGGGAAATGCTTGCCGGTAGCCGCCATGCCCGCGCTGTTCATCCCGCGGATAAAGGCGCCGGCCAGCAGCGCAGCACGCTCTGGATCGCCCTCAAAGGAACGGCTGCCGACCACCGCACTGCGCTGATAGTCGAGGTCCAGCACCGGGGCGAAACTCAGGTCCAGCCCGACCGCCAGCACTTCTGTGGCCATGATCCAGCCACACTGCTCGGCCAGGTACTCGGCATTCGGGTTGTCGGCAATGGCGCGCATGGCCGGCAGCCGCACGAACCCCTGGCGCAGGCGCTGCACACGGCCGCCCTCCTGGTCCACAGCCAGCAACAGGTCGGGGCGAATGGCACGAATGGCTGCGCTCAACTCGCGCACCTGGCGTGGATGTTCGATGTTACGGGCAAAAATGATCAGGCCGCCCACTTCGGGCTGGCGCAGAAGTTGGCGATCTTCGGCCGTCAGCCAGGTACCGGCGACGTCCACCATCAAGGAGCCTTGCAGGCCAGCGCTCATAGAAAATCCTTAGTAACCCGGTGCATGCCCGGCGCCGAACATCGTGCCGGCAAGACGCGGGCACAGCAACGGCTTGCCACGAATACAACCCGGCAAACCGCAGTCGGCGAAGAGAGTGAAAAGAGGTGTAAAACCAGAGTCGGCATGGGCGGCTAGCTTAGCGGATGTAAGCTGCCGCGCCCACCCGTGCGATCAGGCCTTGGCGACTGCCGGGGCCGATTTGCTGCGCGGCTTCAACTGTGCGCTGGCCATGGCGTCATCGGTGACGCCGGTTTCGGCGCGCATCCCGGCCGCGAGGAACGGCACCATCAGGCGCATCACCTGCTCGATCGAGGTATTGACCCCGAAATCGGTCTCGGCAATGGCCCGCAACGCCTTGATCCCGGACATGCTGAATGCCGCAGCACCGAGCATGAAGTGCACGCGCCAGAACAATTCGATGGGAGGAATACGCGGAGCCGCTTCGTTGACCAGCAACATGTAGCGGCGAAAGACCTTGCCGTACATATCTTCCAGATAACGCCGCAAGTGACCCTGGCTCTGACTGAAGGCCAGCCCCAGCAAACGCATGAAGATCGACAGGTCGTTACCGCTGCGTGGTTGCACCACCAGCGCCTGCTCGACGAGGATTTCCAGCAGTTCTTCGAGGCTTGGCTTGTTGTCCGGCTTGGACTGGCGACGTTCGAGCTCTCGATCGAGGCTCGCGCAGAACGGCCCCAGGAAGCGTGAAAACACTGCCTGGATCAGGGCCTTTTTTGAACCGAAATGATAATTCACCGCCGCCAGGTTGACCCCGGCCTTGCTGGTGATCAGCCGCAATGAAGTCTCGGCAAAACCTTTCTCCGCGAACAACTGTTCCGCAGCATCAAGAATGCGTTCAACGGTTTCCGACTGGGCCATGACTACTCCGCCTGACAAACACTTGTTTGAAACATACGTTTCAGCCCTTGTATTGTCAAGCCTGCCGGTCCGTTTTGCGGCCGGCCAGTCAGCTATTTAATCACACCTGCAGCCCGCTGTAGCCAGCCTCGCCCGGCAAGGCCCCGCCACCCCCACGGTGACCGCCCGGCGGCAGCGGAAAAAAGGAGGATTGCCAAGTACGATTCACTGTATATAATCCCAGTCACTGTATAAAAAGACAGAGCGATCGAGATGATAAAACTGACGCCACGCCAAGCTGAAATTCTGGCCTTTATCAAACGCTGCCTTGACGACAACGGCTATCCGCCAACCCGTGCGGAAATCGCCCAGGAGCTCGGCTTCAAATCGCCCAACGCCGCCGAGGAACACCTCAAGGCCCTGGCCCGCAAGGGCGCGATCGAGATGACCCCAGGCGCCTCTCGCGGCATCCGGATCCCCGGCTTCGAAGCCAAGAATGACGACTCCACCCTACCGATCATCGGTCGTGTTGCGGCCGGCGCGCCGATTCTTGCCCAGCAGCACATTGAAGAGTCCTGCAACATCAACCCGACCTTCTTTCACCCCCGTGCCGACTACCTGCTGCGCGTCAACGGCATGAGCATGAAAGACATCGGCATTTTCGACGGTGACCTGCTTGCCGTTCACACCACTCGCGAGGCCCGTAACGGCCAGATCGTGGTGGCGCGCATCGGTGATGAGGTCACGGTAAAACGCTTCAAGCGTGAAGGCAGCAAAGTCTTCCTGATTGCCGAAAACCCTGAGTTTGCCCCCATCGAAGTCAACCTGAAAGATCAGGAACTGGTGATCGAAGGCTTGAGTGTCGGCGTGATTCGCCGCTAAAGGAGGCTTTATGCAGTTCCCACACGCACCACAGCAAACACAACTGCCACTGTTCGAAGCATTCATGATGCAGCCCCTGGCACCGCTGCTCAACGAAGTAGTCGAGACGCCCTGGAATAACGATCCGGAAGTTTTCAGTGAACTGTCGTTACGCGGTGCGGCGGGGAGCTGCCTGAGCTTGCTGGCCCCAATCCTGAGGGATCTGAGCGAAGAGCAGGACGCACGCTGGCTGACCCTGATCGCTCCACCCTCCAGCCTGACCCAGGCCTGGTTGCGAGATGCCGGGCTCAATCGCGAGCGGATCCTACTGCTGCAGCCAAGGGGCTCGCAAAGTGCTCAACAACTGACCTGCGAGGCACTGCGCCTGGGCCGTAGCCATACCGTGGTCAGTTGGCTCAACCCGCTGAGCAGCAACGCCAAGCAGCAGTTGATCAGCGCCGCGCGCACGGGTGATGCGCAGAGCCTGAATATCCGCCTGGGCTAGTTGAGAGGGGTCTCGACCCGTAGTCGTTCAAATGACACAGGGCTTCTCCAGGATTGAGAAGCCGATATAAAGCGACGAATAACCGCTGAAAAACCGACAAACGGACTCAGTGAAGAACCCGCGGCCCATCTTCCTTCTCGATTTCGCCTTCAACCAGACGTCCAGCCATCTGTACGCCGACGCTCAACATGGCTTTTGCCACTTCCACGTGCTGACCTTGCAAAAAGGCTTTGGCATCCTCGGAGAAATCCAAAGTAACCAGAGAACCCTCGTCCTCAGCTCTGCGCAGCTCGATACGGCCGTCTGGCAACTCGACAATTTCTAGAAAGGACGTTGGCATAAAGGTCTGTTCTCCACGAAAGGGCGCGATTATATCAGTCATCGCCCCCGCCCCGCTCAGGATCTTGCGTATGGGGCGCGAGAGCCTCCACCCTGGCCCCACACATCAAACCTCTAGCCGAGCCGACAGCGCAGCATGCCAGGGCCTTCAGAAATTGGGTTTGTATTCAAAACCTGCCGAGGCCTGGCTGTCGGAGAACGGAGTGATCAGCGACTTCTTCAGGGTCAGTTGATTGACCACGGAACCAGGGAACAACTGAATGGTGTTATTGAAATTCTCCACACTCAGGTTGAACAGCGTAATAGCGCCACCGATATTGCTCTCCTGCTCGGCAACCTCGCGCATCAAGTTGTTCAACAAGCCCGCGGACTTGAGATCCGGGTACGCCTCAAACGCCAGGTTCAATCCCCCCATCAGCGCCTTGGTGCCCTGATCCACCGACTTCAGCGCATCGCCATCCGCTACCGATGGCAAGCTGGTGATGGCCGTGCGCAGCCCGACTATCTTCTCCAGCAACTGACTTTCGTACTCCTGAAAACCAGCCACCTGCGGCTCTAGCACATCCAGCACCTTGATCTTCTGCCGCTCATAGGTCAGCACATCCGACCAGGCGCGCTGCACGCGGTTATAGGCACTGACGATCTTGTTGTAGTGCACATAGGCCAGGACTCCCACGGCAACCGCGATGATCAACAACAATTCCATACTTACCGCTCCATTTCATCAGTGGCTTTCAAGGCAGGCTCGAAATTATTGTCATGCAACTCTGCCAGCTCGTGCACCAACGCCAGGACTGGGAACAGACCCGGCAGTTCCAGTCCTTGTTTGATATTGGCGTAGAAGGCCGGCAGGTCTTTTAGCGTCCCAGGGTCCTTGTAGGCCATGACCTCGGGATTATCGAAACTCAGGCACAGGTGGCCTTGATCGGAAAATTCCAGATTCACATTCGTCAGCCGTCGGGAAAGGTTGAGCAAGAACGCCATGGTGGTAGGCGTCGCGAATTTCGCGCAAGCCAACTCGCTCTCGCCGCTCAGACTGAACACTCGATTGAATTCATCGGACGTAGTGTCGAACCCCTTGAGCTTGGTTCTTTTTTTATTCGAAGGATGGGTGCGCGCCTTCACACCTTTGACCCAGGGAAAATCCACCACCAGGCTGTAGCGATCAAAACCGGTATAGATCCTCTCGGTCTTGCCGTCAGAGTCGGTTTTATCGCGGGAATTCACGTAATACAGGTGGTGAAAAACAAAGGACAGCTGGTGCAGCGTCCCCTGATAGACACCTTTGGCCGAGTCCTTAATGCGGCGGCTGTCATTGCCGCGGTCATAGTCATCGAACTCTTCGCTCAATCGCTGGAAACGCTCATCGGCGGAACCGCCCGGATCGCGCAGGCCGTTACTGAGAAAGGAGCACTTGCGGGCTATTTTCTTCGGCAGATCATCAATGACATTGGCGCGGCTCATCCAGGTATACAGGCTGGCAAACCCCAGGCATCCGGTGGCAAACCACATCCAGATCACGCCCGCCATGGCCGGTATCGCCGAAACGATGGCCAGCAGCAGCAACACCAAAGGCAGAGCATGATCGAACGTCAGCCCCCCCTTGAACGACTTGAGGTTATCGATGATTTGCAACAGGTCGTCATTGGACCTGGCGCGTGCGACCTCTGAGTCACTGCGCTCCAGGAGCCGGACCAACTCAGCATCATGTTTCAGAAACTGCATCACTCTTCCTTGATCAATCTGCTGGATTCAGAACTTTCTGTAGATAGCGCAGGCCTGATGGCCGGTTTCCACGAAAGGTCGGAATTGTACCAGCCATGGCCGGTCGCTCTTTCGGGTTTTTCAGGTGAGGGAACCACGCCAAAGCCTGCGCAGGTTACAGCGCCACTTTCTTGGTGACGGCCAAAAGATGATCAAGCGGATGGTCGTGCAACTCCGCCAACCGATGCATGCGCTCCAGTGCCGGATTAAGCCCCGGCAACGCGATGCCCTCGATCATCCGCTGGCGAAACGCCGCCAGGTCACTGAGCGGCCCCGGATCGGCATGGGCAAAGACTTCTGCATTATCAAAGCTCAGGCAGAGCCGGCCCTCACTGTAGAACTCCAGATTCACCTTGTTCAAAAGCCGTGATAAGTCCAACAGCAGGCTCAGGGTCGCGGGCGTGGCGAAGCTTTCGAAACGGACCTGATCACTGCTTCGCAGCAGAAAAGTGCGATCGAATTCGTCGCAGTCGGTTTTGAAGCGCTGACCCGCCAAGGGCATTTCCAGAGGGTCGGACTGGACCGAAATCCCCTTCAACCAGGGAAACTCCAGCACCAGGCTATAGCGATCGAAGCTTTTATAGGCCGTCCTGTAGCCGCTGGCGCCCCGCTCACTGACGGCGTTTACGTAAAGCAGATGGTGATACTCGAACGCCAGCGAATGGCGGGTGCCTTGGTAGACACCCTGGGCCGAGGCCACAATATGACGCCGCTCATTACCGCGCCGGTAATCACCAAACTGGCTGTCGAGCTTCGTCAGGCACCAGTCAGCACTGCTGTCCGGTTCGCTCAAGCCATTGCTGAACAGCGCACACTTGCAGGCGATACTCGCCGACAGCTCCGTCAGCGAACCAGAGAGGCCTTTCTTCACGTAGTAGCTGAAAATACAACACGCCACGGCCACCCAGACCATGCCACCCATGCCGTCCATCAACAGCGCAACGACCAGCGAAGCAAAGGCCACTACCAGCAGCAGTATTGACTGCGCGTGATCAAACTCCAGCTCACCGGGGAAGACTTCAAGCCTGTCCAGCACGTCTAACAGGTCGGCCGTGGACTGGGCCCGAGTGACCCGTACCCGGCAGTCTTGCAACAGTCGATTCAACGCGTGATCACGCAAGAAAAACAACATGATTCATCCTTGATCTCACCCCTGAGCGCGGATCAATCCGCGCTCGGCCTCAGCATTCGTTCAAGCCATCGCGAAAGCGAATCGCCAGGGCCTTGAGGTTCTGCCGCCAGCTTTCCAGTTCGTCCCGGCTCAACTCATCCACCGGCTCTTCTTCATCCAGGCTGACAGCCACAATCAACGGCTGGGTAACGTCGCCCTTGGGCTTGTGCGGGGCGCGCGGCGGCTGGAACAGCGCGGCATGAGCCGCCAGCAGCTTCGCCAGCCAGGTTTCGCGGTTTTGCGCCAACTCGACCAACTCAGCGAGTTCGGGGATCGCAAGGCTGTCCAGCACCTCACGGGTCAGAATCAATTCCGCACGGGCTGCATTGGCCTGGGGCAAGCGATAGAACCCCGCAATCTCATGACACAGCCCCAGCAACGCACCGTACAAGTGAAACAGCACCGACTCGCGACCGGCCTGTATCAGCGCCTGGGCGTTCATCGCCCGCCCTTCCTCGGCTCTGGCCAACGCTTCGAGGGACAAGCCGGCGAAGTAAATTTTCTGATTGGTACGGGTATAGAGTTCGTGGGCCATGACGGCAGCCTCCACAACGGAAAGAAAACAGCGAGCTGGTCGCACAGTGTCGTGGATCATTCCCGCCAACCGCAAGCCAAAAGAAAGGCCGCGTAGCCCTTGAGAGCGCACGCGGCCTGTCTTCAGCACCCGGAAATGAACCCGGGCATCACCCTATCAACGCTTGTCTTCGACCTTCCATTTGCCGCCGTCGTAGAACGCTTTCCAGCCGGTAGGCTTGCCGTCCACCTCGGTCTGCACGTACTGCTCCTTGGTCTTGCGACTGTAACGGATCACCGCTGGACGACCGTCCGGATCCTTCTGCGGTGCATCACAGAGGAAATGGTACTTCGGATCGATCTCGTCCTTGTGCGGCAGGATCTCGATCACCAGCGGCGCACGGGTTTCGCGGTTTTTCGGGAACTGGCTGGCAGCCAGGAACAGTCCCGAAGCGCCGTCACGCAGGATGTAGGTGTCGTTGACCTTTTCGCATTTCAGCTCAGGCATCTTCACCGGGTCCATCTTCGGCGGCGCCGCGTCACCGCTTTTCAGCAGCTTGCGGGTGTTTTTGCAGGTCGGGTTGGTGCAACCGAAGAACTTGCCGAAACGGCCGGTCTTGAGTTGCATCTCGCTGCCGCACTTGTCGCATTCCAGGCTCGGGCCTTCATAACCCTTGATCCGGTAGCTGCCTTCCTCGATCTCGTAACCGGCGCAATCCGGGTTGTTACCGCAGATGTGCAGCTTGCGCTTCTCATCCAGCAGGTAGGCGTCCATCGCGGTGCTGCAGATCGGGCAACGGTGCTTGCCGCGCAGTACCAGGGATTCGGATTCACCCTCGTCATCCGCGGCAATTTCATCACCCGGTACCAGGTTCACGGTGGCCTTGCAACGCTCTTTCGGCGGCAGGCTGTAGCCCGAGCAACCGAGGAACACACCAGTAGAGGCAGTGCGGATCTGCATCGGCCGGCCGCAGGTCAGGCACGGAATATCGGTCATCACTGGCTGATTGGCACGCATGCCGCTTTCAGCGCTTTCGGCTACTTCGAGTTTCTTCTTGAAGTCGCCGTAGAACTCGTCCAGCACGCTTTTCCAGTCGCGCTCGCCCTGCGCCACGTCATCGAGGTTCTCTTCCATGCCGGCGGTAAAGCCGTAGTCCATAAGGTTGGAGAAGCTTTCTGAAAGACGCTCGGTAACGATGTCGCCCATTTTTTCCGAATAGAAACGACGGTTATGCAGCGCCACGTAGCCGCGGTCCTGAATCGTCGAAATGATCGCCGCGTAGGTCGAAGGACGACCGATACCGCGTTTTTCCATTTCCTTGACCAGGCTGGCTTCGGAGTAGCGCGCCGGCGGCTTGGTGAAGTGCTGGCTCGGATCGAGCTTGATCAGCTTGAGCACATCGCCCTGAGCCATGTCCGGCAATACATCGTCATCGCCCGGCTTGCTGATTTGCGGCATGACGCGGGTGTAACCGTCGAACTTCAGGATGCGGCCCTTGGCCCGCAGCTCGAAGTCTCCAGCGGCGACGCTGACGGTGGTCGAGAGGTATTGCGCCGGCAGCATCTGGCAAGCCAGGAATTGGCGCCAGATCAGCTCGTAGAGCCGCTCAGCGTCACGTTCCATGCCCGACAGCTTGCTTGGTTCGGTGTTGGCATCGGAAGGACGAATCGCTTCGTGAGCCTCTTGTGCGCCTTCCTTGCTGCTGTAGACGTTCGGGGTTTCCGGCAGGTATTTTTTGCCGAACTCACCTTCAATATAAGTACGCGCCATCGCCACGGCATCGGCCGAAAGGTTGGTCGAGTCGGTACGCATATACGTGATGTAGCCCGCTTCATACAGACGCTGGGCCATCATCATGGTTTTCTTCACCCCGAAGCCCAGGCGGTTGCTCGCGGCCTGCTGCAGGGTGGAGGTGATGAACGGCGCCGAAGGCTTGCTACTGGTCGGCTTGTCTTCACGCTTGACGATGCTGTAGCTGGAAGCCTTGAGCTTCTCCAGCGCGGCCATGGCCTGGGCTTCATTGAGCGGCTTGAAGGCCTCGCCGTTTTCACGGGCCACATCAAAACGCACCTTGGCGCCCTTGGCTGTACCGAGGTCGGCATGGACTTCCCAGTACTCTTCCGGGTTGAACGCACGAATCTCGCGCTCACGCTCCACCACCAGCTTCACGGCTACCGACTGCACGCGACCGGCGGACAGGCCACGAGCGATCTTGGCCCACAGCAGCGGCGACACCATGTAGCCCACGACACGGTCGAGGAAACGCCGCGCCTGCTGGGCGTTGACACGATCGATGTCCAGCTCGCCCGGCTTGGAAAAGGCTTCCTGAATCGCCTTCTTGGTAATTTCGTTGAACACCACGCGCTTGTAGCGGCTGTCGTCACCACCGATGGCTTCCCGCAGGTGCCAGGCAATAGCCTCCCCTTCGCGGTCCAAGTCGGTTGCGAGATAGATGGTGTCAGCATCCTTGGCGAGCCGGCGCAGCTCTTCGATGACCTTTTCCTTGCCAGGAAGGATCTCGTACTTGGCTTTCCAGCCGTGTTCCGGATCGACACCCATGCGCGAGACCAGCTGCTTGCGCGCCTTTTCTTTAGGCGACAAGGCCGGAGCTTCGCCTGCAGCGGCCTTGCCACGCTTGGCAGGCTCCTTGGCGGCGCTCGCCGAACCGCTGGTGGGCAGGTCTCGGATATGGCCGATACTCGACTTCACCACGTATTGGTTACCCAAGTACTTGTTGATGGTCTTGGCCTTAGCCGGGGATTCCACAATGACCAGCGATTTGCCCATGGATCAGAAAATTCCTGAATTCGAGAAGAGAAAGGCGGTTGGCGCCTGACGCGGCACCGCTATATATAGTGGCAACAAGGTGAGGTCAAGCGCAGGGTACTGCGCGACCTGCGCTTATGCCTTTGAAAAAAGACTGGCTTCGGCCTGCACCAAAGCAAAGCGTGGCACCTGCTCGCCGTCAACCTCGACGGACTCCAGGAACATGCTCAAGGGACGCACCCAAAAGCCGTAATCGCCATACAGGGCTTGGTAGAACACCACTTCTTCTTCGGTTTCCGAGTGCCGCGCCACGTTGAAAACGCGGTACTGCGGCCCCTTGTAATGCTGATAGAGCCCGGGTTGTAACGGCATGCTTTGGCCCTCACACAAATCTTTTCAAAATAAAAACAAAATAAATCTTCCGAAAAACAAAAACCGGGGCACTTGGCCCCGGCTTCCATCAACGAGACGCTTAAACGCGTTCGAAGACGGTGGAGATGCCTTGGCCGAGACCAATGCACATGGTGGCCACCCCAAAGGTGCCGCCATTCTGCTTCATCACATTCAGCAATGTGCCGGAGATACGGGCACCGGAACAACCGAACGGGTGACCCAGGGCGATCGCGCCGCCGTGCAGGTTAACCTTCTCGTTCATCTTGTCGAGTACTTTCAGATCTTTCAGCACTGGCAGGGCCTGTGCGGCGAAAGCTTCGTTGAGCTCGAAGAAGTCGATATCGTTGATGCCCAGGCCCGCACGCTTGAGTGCTTTCTGGGTCGCCGGTACTGGACCATAGCCCATGATCGCCGGGTCCACACCCGCCACGGCCATCGAGCGAATCACCGCCAGAGGCTGGATGCCCAGGTCCTGGGCACGCTGCGCCGACATCACGATCATGCACGAGGCACCATCGGTGATCTGCGACGAAGTACCGGCCGTCACGGTGCCGCCCTTGGGATTGAACGCTGGCTTGAGTGCCGCCAGGCTTTCCAGGGTGGTTTCCGGACGAATGGTTTCGTCATAGTCGAACAGCTTCAGGAAGCCATTCTCGTCGTAGCCCTGCATCGGGATGATTTCGTCCTTGAACTTGCCTTCCACCGTCGCCTTGTGGGCGAGTTGGTGGGAGCGCACGCCGAAGGCATCTTGCTGCTCGCGGGTAATGCCGTGCATCTTGCCGAGCATTTCAGCGGTCAGACCCATCATGCCCGAGGCTTTTGCCGCGTACAGCGACATGTGCGGGTTCGGATCGACACCGTGCATCATGCTCACGTGGCCCATATGCTCGACGCCGCCTACCACGAACACGTCACCATTACCGGTCATGATCGCTTGCGCAGCAGTGTGCAGCGCGCTCATCGACGAGCCGCACAGGCGGCTGACGGTCTGGCCGGCAGCCGTATGCGGGATCTGGGTCATTAGCGACGCCATGCGCGCGATGTTCCAGCCCTGCTCCAGGGTCTGGTTGACGCAGCCCCAGATCACATCCTCGACTTCGTTCGGATCGACCTTGACGTTGCGTTCCAGCAGTTTGCTGATCAGGTGCGCCGACATGTCTTCGGCGCGGGTGTTGCGGTGCATGCCGCCCTTGGAGCGGCCCATCGGAGTACGACCGAAGTCGACAATCACGACGTCTCTAGGATTCAAGCTCATAAAATTTCACTCTCGCTCTAGTGTTTGGACGCTTAACCGAAGAACCGCTGGCCAGTCTTGGCCATTTCACGCAGTTTTGCGGTCGGGTGGTACAGCGCGCCCAAATCAGCGTACTGGTCGGCCAGGGCAACAAACTCTGCAACACCGATAGAGTCGATGTAGCGCAGCGCACCGCCACGGAATGGAGGGAAACCAATACCGTAGACCAGGCCCATGTCAGCTTCGGCGGCGGTTTCGACGATGCCGTCTTCCAGGCAACGCACGGTCTCCAGGCACAGCGGGATCATCATCCAGTTGATGATGTCTTCGTCAGTGACTTCACGCTGCTCGTAGACAATCGGCTTGAGCACTTCCAGCACCGACGGGGCGGCGACTTTCTTCTGCTTGCCCTTCTTGTCGGTCTCGTAGGCGTAGAAGCCCTTGCCGTTCTTCTGGCCCAGGCGCTTGGCTTCGTAGAGCACGTCGACTGCCGAGCGGCGGTCGTCTTTCATGCGGTCCGGGAAGCCTTCAGCCATCACGTCACGACCGTGGTGGCCGGTGTCGATGCCGACCACGTCCATCAGGTACGCCGGGCCCATTGGCCAGCCGAATTTTTCCATGATCTTGTCGATACGGACGAAGTCCACACCAGCGCTGACCAGCTTGGCGAAACCGCCGAAGTACGGGAACAGGACGCGGTTGACCAAAAAGCCCGGGCAGTCGTTGACCACGATCGGGTTCTTGCCCATTTTCTTGGCGTAGGCAACGGTGGTGGCAACTGCCAGCTCGCTGGACTTCTCGCCACGGATCACTTCCACCAGGGGCATCATGTGCACCGGGTTGAAGAAGTGCATGCCGACGAAGTTTTCCGGACGCTTGAGGGCCTTGGCCAGCAAGGTGATGGAAATGGTCGAGGTGTTGGACGCGAGGATGGTGTCCTCTTTGACCTTGTCTTCGACTTCAGCCAATACCGCCTGCTTGACCTTCGGGTTCTCGACAACCGCTTCGACCACCAGGTCGACGTGGCCGAAGTCACCGTAGGACAGGGTCGGACGAATGCCGTTGAGCACTTCAGCCATCTTCGCGGCGGTCATGCGGCCTTTATCAACGCGGCCTACCAGCAGCTTGGCGGCTTCTGCCAGGCCCTGCTCGATACCGTGCTCGTTGATGTCCTTCATCAGGATCGGCGTACCCTTGGATGCCGACTGATAAGCGATACCGCCACCCATGATGCCGGCGCCGAGTACGGCAGCCTGCTTCACGTCCTTGGCGATTTCGTCGTAGGCCTTGGCCTTTTTCTTCAGTTCCTGATCGTTCAGGAACAGACCGATCAGGCTCTGCGCGGCAGAGGTCTTGGCCAGTTTGACGAAGCCTGCGGCCTCGACTTCCAGGGCTTTGTCGCGACCGAAGTTCGCGGCCTTCTGGATGGTCTTGATCGCTTCAACCGGCGCCGGATAGTTCGGGCCAGCCTGGCCGGCTACGAAACCTTTGGCGGTTTCGAAAGCCATCATTTGTTCGATCGCGTTGAGCTTGAGCTTTTCCAGCTTCGGCTGACGCTTGGCCTTGTAGTCGAACTCACCGGAGATGGCACGCTTGATCAGCTCCAGCGCGGCATCCTTGAGTTTGTCCAAGGCGACGACGGCATCGACGGCGCCGACTTTCAGCGCGTCTTCAGCACGGTTTTCCTTGCCGGCGGCAATCCACTCGATGGCGTTGTCGGCACCGATGATGCGCGGCAGACGCACGGTACCGCCGAAGCCCGGGTAGATGCCCAGTTTGACTTCCGGCAGGCCGATCTTGGCGCTGGTGGCCATGACGCGGTAGTCCGCCGCCAGGCACATTTCCAGACCGCCGCCCAGCGCGATGCCATTGATCGCGGCAACGGTCGGAACGTTGAGGTCTTCGAAATCGCTGAAAATCTTGTTGGCTTCGAGGTTGCCTGCAACAAGCTCTGCATCCGGCAGCTTGAAGTTGTCGACAAATTCGGTGATGTCGGCGCCGACGATAAACACGTCCTTGCCACTGCTGACGATCACACCTTTGATCGAAGCATCTGCCTTGATGGTGTCTACCGCCTGACGCAGTTCGTTCAGGGTTAGACGGTTGAACTTGTTGACGGACTCACCCTTGAGGTCGAAATTCAATTCGACGATGCCACTTTCAAGAGCCTTAACCGTGATGGCTTTACCTTCGTAAATCATCAACTGATCTCCACGATATGGAAGCTGAACAGTACACGTCGGACGCTGACTTCTGGCTTGGCACTGACCTGAATGTCGGTGCTGATGCCAATCCGCCAGGCACACCCGCCGACGCGATAGTCGGGATTCTGCGAGAGTCGCCTGCTAATACAAACGCTCAATTCATACGCCCGTTTGATTTGGGTACGCCACATTCAGGGAAAAACCACCAATTGTCAATCGCCCAAAATGCGGTTTGAAATGCGACCTTGCGGTCACTTCAATATCATGGGCTCGCAGCAACAGGCCGGCGTATCCTCTGCCATTCATAGAATCAATAGTTAGAAAATTCGCCCTAACTGTTATGCCAGGCACCGATACACCGTCTACGCTGGCAACCACCGCAGAATAGATACCGTTGCACGTTTATCCGAGACAGGGCGTAAGATCGAGCGCACGCGAAGACCCGCACCAGCTAGTGGTGCGCTGTTTCAAGACTGAATTACCGGCCTGCCTGGCCAACCCCGGCCCGATGATGATATCGGGCTTTTTATTGCCTGCGATTTGGCCTGCGCCATTGCGGCACCAGGCCTGCCCGGTTCAGGCCAGGGCCTTGAGCACCGAGGCGATGTCCTGCAGCACGCTCAACTCGCCGCGCTCGTTCCAGTACAGGGCGATCATCTGCTTGTCGGCCTCGATCTTGAACACGGTGGCGGGCAACTTTTCCAAATGCCCTAACAACGCCTCATCCACGCATGCTTCACGCCACTGATTGACCCACACCCCGGGTGCGGTCTGCCAATAGCTGAAGCACAGCGGCTGGGTGCTGCGCCTTGGCCGGTGATACTGCGGACACGGGTTCGGCGGCTCCTGTCCCAGCCAGTGCGGCCACTCCTGGGGCGCCAACTGCATGGCCAGGCCGATACGCCGCGCCTCCATGCGCATGGCTATCTGGCCGCTCTGGCGGTGCGAGGGGCGCAACCATGCCAGGGGGCTCAAGACCACCGCAAGGATTGACACCACTATCCATACCGTCATATCTGTACTCCCGATTCTTGATGAGCGGGTTGCGCCACCTTTGGACCAACCCGCTTGAAACCAGCCATACTTGAAGCTATTGCAATCCTCAGGAGGTGCACCTCATGTCCTACCACCATATTCTGGTCGCTGTAGATCTAACCGAAGAGTGCGATCCTGTTATCCATCGCGCTCGCGAACTTTCGGTGAGCAACGGCGCCAAGCTGTCCCTGGTGCATATTGTCGAACCCATGGCCATGGCGTTCGGCGGCGATGTGCCGATGGACCTGTCACAACTGCAGCAACAACAATTTGACCAGGCCAAAGAGCGCCTGGACCGGCTGATCATCAAGTACCCCGAGCTGTCCAAGGAATACAGCCACCTGACCTACGGCCAGCCACGCCAAGAGATCCATCACCTGGCCAAGGAGCAGGCTTGCGACCTGATCGTGGTCGGCAGCCACGGCCGGCACGGCCTGGCCCTGCTGCTGGGCTCCACCGCCAATGACGTGCTGCATGGCGCGCCTTGCGACGTACTGGCGGTGCACCTGGTCAAGCGTTAAGTCTTACGCGCCAGCCCCTACAAAAAGCCCGACATCATCGTCGGGCTTTTTGTCAGTGCTGATTCACTCAGGCATCCAGCTCGGCCCAGCGCTCGACCAACACTTCAAGGTCAGCGTTGAGCTTTTCCAAACCGGCAATCACCGCCGCGGTTTCAGTGGATGGACGCTGATAGAAACCGGCATCAGCCATCTCGGCCTCGACCGCAGCAATCTGCTGCTCCATGGCTTCAATCTCACCTGGCAGAGCTTCAAGCTCGCGCTGCAATTTGTAGCTGAGCTTTTTCTTCGCCGTCGAAGCCTCCTGAACCGGTGCCGCTTCCACCACCGGAGCCACCACCGCGGAGTTCAGCTCGGCCTTGCCCGACTTGTTCTCGGTCACGCCCAGCAGGCGCGGCGAACCGCCCTGACGCAGCCAGTCCTGATACCCGCCGACGTATTCACGAACCTTGCCTTCGCCTTCAAAGACCAGGGTGCTGGTGACCACGTTGTCGAGGAATGCCCGATCGTGACTGACCATCAGCACGGTGCCGTTGAAGGTCAGCAACACCTCCTCCAGCAGTTCGAGGGTTTCCACGTCGAGGTCGTTGGTGGGTTCGTCGAGGACCAGCAGGTTGGCTGGTTTGCTGAACAGTTTGGCCAGCAACAGACGTGCACGCTCACCACCCGACAGCGCCTTGACCGGCGTGCGGGCACGCTGCGGGCTGAACAGGAAGTCGCCGAGGTAGCTCAGCACATGACGGCTCTGACCATCGATATCGATAAAGTCGCGACCTTCGGCGACGTTGTCGATCACGGTCTTTTCCAGGTCCAGCTGGTGGCGCAACTGGTCGAAGTAGGCCACGTCGATGCGCGTCCCCTCTTCCACAGTGCCGCTGGTCGGTTGCAGGCCGTTGAGCATCAGTTTCAGCAGCGTGGTCTTGCCAGTGCCGTTGGCGCCCAGCAGACCGATACGGTCGCCGCGCTGCAGGACCATGGAGAAGTCCTTGATCAGGAACGGGCCACCCGGGTGGGCGAAGCTCACGTTTTCCAGAACCATGACCTGCTTGCCGGACTTGTCGGCGGTATCCAGCTGGATGTTGGCTTTGCCGGTACGCTCGCGACGCTCGCTGCGCTCGACGCGCAAGGCTTTCAGGGCGCGTACACGGCCTTCGTTACGGGTGCGACGAGCCTTGATGCCCTGGCGGATCCAGACTTCTTCCTGGGCCAGTTTCTTGTCGAACAGGGCGTTGGCGGTTTCCTCGGCGGCCAGCGAGGCCTCCTTGTGCACCAGGAAGCTGGCGTAGTCGCCGTTCCAGTCGATCAGGCCGCCACGGTCCAGTTCGAGAATTCGGGTCGCCAGGTTCTGCAGGAAGGAACGGTCGTGCGTGATGAACAGCACGGCGCCCTGGAAATCCTTGAGGGCTTCTTCCAGCCAGGCAATCGCACCGATGTCCAGGTGGTTGGTTGGTTCGTCGAGCAGCAGCAGGTCCGGCTCGGACACCAGCGCCTGAGCCAGCAGCACGCGACGACGCCAGCCGCCGGACAATTCGGCGAGGGTCTTGTCGGCCGGCAGTTGCAGGCGGCTCAGGGTGCTGTCGACCAATTGCTGCAAGCGCCAGCCATCACGGGCTTCGAGGTCTTGCTGGACATGCATCAGCTTGTCCAGGTCTTCTTCGGTGACGCAGTTCTGCGCCAGGTGATGGTATTGGGCGAGCAACGCGCCCACGCCATCCAGGCCTTCGGCGACCACGTCGAACACTGTCCGCTCGTCGGCCACCGGCAGTTCTTGCGGCAATTCGCCGATCTTGAGGCCAGGCGCGCGCCAGACGGAGCCGTCATCGGGCTTCTGATCGCCCTTGACCAGCTTCATCATGCTGGACTTGCCTGTGCCGTTTCGGCCGATGATGCACACCCGCTCACCACGGGCGATCTGCCAGGACACCTTGTCCAACAACGGCATAGCGCCGAAAGCAAGGGACACATCGCTGAATTTGAGCAGGGTCATGAGCTTCTCCAAAAACCGGGCGCGCATTCTACCTGACTTGAGACCGCAGAAGGCCGGCATTTTCAATGTCGAAGCACTCTGCATAACAAATGTTGCGAACTGATGCCGCACAGCCTGCAAAGCTTTCGTCTGCTGGCGGCAAAAGGCTAAGCTACGGACAATTCAGTGCGAGCGTGGCTTGCACTTGTCATGATTTCTCTGCACGGATGTCTCATGCGCAGTCGCCTTTTCAGTCTTTTATCGTGCTTGCTTCTTTCTGCCACCGCTGCTCAATCCGCCCAGGCCGTGGACCTCTCCACCCAACGCCAGTATTACGATGAAGCCAAGCGCGCCTTGGCCAAAGGCGATTCCGGGCCCTACATGCGCTACAGCCAGGCCCTCAGCGATTACCCGCTGGAACCCTATCTTGCCTACGACGAGCTGACCGCGCGCCTGAAAACCGCGAGCAACGCCGAGATCGAGAAATTCCTCGCCGAACATGGCGACCTGCCCCAGGCCAACTGGATGAAGTTGCGCTGGTTGCGCTGGCTGGCCGATCGCGGTGACTGGGCGACGTTCGTCAAGTACTACGACCCCAAACTCAACTTCACCGAACTGGACTGCCTGAACGCGCAGTATCAGATCGGCCACAACCTCAAGGCCGAAGGCTACGCCAACGCCGAAAAACTCTGGCTGAGCGGCAAGAGCCAGCCGGCCGCCTGTGATGGCCTGTTCGGCGTGTGGGCCGCCGAAGGCCAGTTGACCGAACAGAAACGCTGGGAGCGCACCAAACTCGCGGCCCAGGCCCGCAACTACCCGCTGGCCAACAGCCTGGTGAACGGCCTGACCACCCTCGCCCCCCGCGGGCGCTTGCTGGTGGAAGTGGCGCAAAAGCCGGAGCTGCTCAACCAGCCCACACGCTTCACCCCTGCCGATGAGCCGATGTCCGACATCGTCAGCCTCGGCCTGCGGCGCCTGGCCCGCCAGGATCCGGACAAGGCCATGGCCCTGCTCGACGGCTATGCCAGCAGCATGCATTTCTCCCGCGATGAAAAAGTCGCCATCGCCCGTGAAATCGGCCTGACCCTGGCGCGCCGCTTCGACGGCCGCGCCTTGGACGTCATGACCAAGTACGACCCGGAGCTGCGGGACAACACCGTGTCTGAATGGCGCCTGCGCCTGCTGCTGCGCCTGGCGCGCTGGGACGACGCCTATCAACTGACCCGACGCCTGCCTCAGGACCTGGCCACCACCAACCGCTGGCGCTACTGGCAGGCCCGCAGCCTGGAACTGGCACAGCCGCAGAATCCGCAGGCGCAGACCCTCTACAAGAACCTGGCCCGCGAGCGCGACTTCTATGGTTTCCTGGCTGCCGACCGTTCGCAATCGCCCTACTCCCTGGTCAACAAACCGCTGGTCATGAGCCAGGCGCTGATCAACAAGGTACGCAACACCCCCGGCGTGCGCCGCGCCCTGGAGTTCCACGCCCGCGGCCAGATCGTCGATGGCCGGCGCGAGTGGTACCACGTCAGCCGTCACTTCAACCGTGACGAAATGGTGGCCCAGGCCAAGCTCGCCTATGACCTGAAATGGTACTTCCCGGCCATCCGCACCATCAGCCAGGCGCAGTACTGGGATGACCTGGATATTCGCTTCCCGATGGCCCACCGCGACACCCTGGTGCGCGAAGCCAAGGTCCGCGGCCTGCATTCGAGCTGGGTGTTCGCCATCACCCGCCAGGAAAGCGCCTTCATGGACGACGCCCGCTCCGGCGTCGGCGCCAGCGGCCTGATGCAACTGATGCCCGGCACCGCCAAGGAAACCGCACGCAAGTTCAGCATCCCCCTGGCATCACCCCAGCAAGTGCTGGACCCGGACAAGAACATCCAGCTCGGCGCCGCCTACCTGAGCCAGGTCCACAGCCAGTTCAACGGCAACCGCGTGCTCGCTTCCGCCGCCTACAACGCCGGCCCCGGCCGCGTGCGCCAGTGGCTCAAGGGCGCCGACCACCTGAGCTTCGACGTCTGGGTTGAAAGCATCCCCTTCGACGAAACCCGGCAATACGTGCAGAACGTGCTGTCGTACTCGGTGATCTACGGCCAGAAACTCAACTCGCCACAGCCGCTGGTGGATTGGCATGAGCGATATTTCGACGATCAATAAGAGACGCAGCGGCGAGCGGTAAGCTACAAGCCGCAAGCTCAAGCCTGAAAGCAAAATGCCCGCATTGAGAAATGCGGGCATTTTTGTATGCGATTCAAAAACCGCTACAAACTTGTAGCTTGCGGCCTAGAGCTGCCCCTACTCCTTCTCGCTGAACTGCAACGCCGCCAGACGTGCATAGAGAGGGTTACTGGCGATCAGTTGCTGATGAGTGCCCACCGCAACCAGCTTGCCCTGGTCCATCACCGCGATTCGGTCGGCGTTTTTGACCGTGGCCAGACGGTGGGCGATGACCAGGGTGGTGCGGTTCTGCATCAGGCTGGGCAGGGCTTGTTGAATCAGGTGCTCGCTCTGGGCGTCGAGGGCGCTGGTGGCTTCATCCAGCAGCAGGATCGGCGCGTCCACCAGCAGCGCCCGGGCGATGGCCAGGCGCTGGCGCTGGCCACCGGAAAGCCCCAGCCCACCATCCCCCAGATGGGTCTGGTAACCGTTGGGCATCTTCTCGATGAATTCATCGGCGTAGGCAATCTTCGCCGCCTCACGCACCTGCTCCAGGGTCGCCCCGGGGTTGCCGTAGCGGATGTTCTCCTCGACGCTGCCGAAAAACAGCGCCGGGCTTTGTGACACCAGGGCAAAGCAGCGCCGCAGATCCTGTGGATCGAGCTGGGTCAGCGGTACGCCATCGAGCAGGATTCGCCCCTGCTGCGGGTCGTAGAAGCGCAGCAGCAAATCGTAGATGGTCGACTTGCCGGCGCCTGACGGGCCGACCAGGGCCAGGGTTTCGCCGGCATGGATCTCCAGGCTCAAGCCATCCACCGCATTGCTTTCAGGCCGTGAAGGATAGGAGAAGCGCACATTTTCCAGGGCCAGCTCACCCCGCACTCGCGGCGGCAGGGCCACCCCATCAGTGGTCGGCGGCTGGATAATGCTTTCCGAGCGCAGGAGCTCGGCAATTCGCTCGGCAGCCCCCGCCGCTCGCTGCAACTCGCCAATCACCTCGCTCAACGTGCCGAACGCACTGCCCACAATCAGGCTGTAGAACACGAACGCCGCCAGCTCGCCACCGGAAATCCGCCCGGCGATCACGTCCATGCCACCGACCCACAACATCACCCCGACCGCGCCCAACACCAGCACGATCACCAGGGTGATCAGCCAGGAACGCTGGACGATACGCTTGCGCGCGGTGTTGAACGCCTCTTCCACGGTCAGCGCAAATCGCTGCTCGTCCTGGCGCTGGTGGTTATAGGCCTGCACGGTCTTGATCTGGCCAAGGGTCTCGGACACATAGCTGCCGACATCGGCGATACGGTCCTGGCTCAAGCGCGACAGATTGCGCACCCGCCGGCCGAAAATCAGGATCGGCGCCAGCACCAGCGGCAAGGCCACCACCACGATGCTGGTGAGCTTGGGGTTGGTGATAAACAGCAGCACGATGCCGCCGATCACCATCAGCGCGTTACGCAGGAACAACGAGAGCGACGAACCGATTACCGACTGCAGCAAGGTGGTGTCGGCGGTCAGCCGCGATTGGATTTCAGAGCTGCGATTACTCTCGTAAAACCCGGGATGCAGGTAGATCAGGTGGTTGAACACCTGCCGGCGAATATCTGCCACACACCGCTCGCCGATCCACGACACCAGGTAGAAACGGGCGAAAGTGCCCACGGCCAGCCCCAGCACCAGCAACAGAAACAGGCCGATGGATTGATTGAGCAAGTGTGGCGAACGGGTCATGAACCCCTGATCCACCAGCAGCCGAATGCCCTGCCCCATGGACAAAGTGATGCCGGCAGTGACGATCAGCGCCAGCAGTGCCCCGAGGGCCTGCCAGCGGTAAGGCGCAATAAACTGACTGGCCAGGCGAATAGCCCGGCGTTGGTGCGAAGAAAGCATGACGATCATCCGATAGGTCACCAGGAGCGAGGCACTGCCAAGCCTACACCGACCCATTGGCCGGAACTTACGCGAATCACAATGAGTCAGGTTAAATATGACCGCTGACACTAGAGCCTAGAGGCTATTGATCTAATGTCCGGCTGGCACTCGTGGGGGATTTCTGGTGGAGTGAGAGCACTGCCGGGGCCCTGTAGTCCGCTGTCACAGCCCGGTCACCTGGCGGTTATAAACTAAGCACACAACCTGATGAGGAGACAGGCCATGTCCTTGCAACACAGCAGCGATGACAAGATTCAAGTGATTCGTACCCAGCCAAACCAGTCTCTAGGGTGTGCCATCATCGACGCTCAGGGTCGCGAAGTACCGATTACTGAAGACATGATCCAGAGCGCATGCCGCGAACTGGAAAAGCGACTGGTCAAGCCTGCCCAGCAAGATTGAGCCCTCGCCTCGCACTCTCTTGACCCGGCCTCGAAGCCGGGTTTTTTATGCCTGCCTTCCCCACTGCGCGGGCCTCGCGACCCGCCGCAGGCTATTCAGGCCAGGGTCGCACCCAAGGCAGTGACGATCTGCTGCAGCGCTGGCGAATCGCCCTGAATGTGCACGCTCAGGCCGTCGATCTCACGGCGTTCAGGGTAGTGTTTGCGCAGACCGTCGAAGGCACTGCGCTGCTCGGCCGGGGTGCCGCCCAGGCTGCGCCGGAAGTCGGCGTCGTCCCGGCGCGGGTCGTACACCGCGCGGCAGACAGTCGCCAGCGCCCAGGCAGGGTCGGCATTGGCGTTGAGCCAGAGGTGCGAAACCCACGGCTGGGGCAGCAGCGTATCCAGGCTGACCTGCTCCGCCTGGCCTGAAAACCGGCAGTAGGCCTGGTAAATCTGCGCGGTGCCGCGCTGCTTGCCATCCAGGCTGTAACCGGCAATATGCGGCGTAGCCAGGACACACAGATCGGCCAGGGCCTGATCCACCCTGGGCTCCTCCTCCCACACGTCCAGCACTGCCTGCAAGTCTTCGCGCTCAAGCAGCACTTCGCGCAGGGCGTGGTTATCGACCACCGGGCCACGGGCAGCGTTGATCAGCCAGGTACCCGGCCTGAGTTGTTGCAGGCGCGCCTTATCCAGCAGGTGCCAGGTCGAGAGTTCGCCGCTGCGGGTCAAGGGCGTGTGCAGGCTGATAACGTCGCACTGCTCGATCAATTGTTCCAGGCTCACGTAGTCGCCACCTTCGGCGGCCTGGCGCACGGGGTCGCACACCAGCACATTCCAGCCCAGGCCACGCAGTACCTGGATCAGCCGCCCGCCCACCTCGCCCGCACCCACCACGCCATAGGTGCGCCCGGGCAGCGCGACGCCTTCGATTTCCGCCAGGGTCAACAGGCTGCCGAGCACGTAATCCACCACGCCACGGGCGTTGCAACCCGGCGCGCTGGACCAGTGAATACCGGCCTGGGCGAAGTACTCGAGGTCCAGGTGATCGGTGCCAATGGTGCAGGTGCCGACGAAACGCACCTTGCTGCCTTCAAGCAGGGCTTGATCGACGTTGGTCACCGAACGCACCAGCAGCACATCCGCTTCGGCAACGGTCGCACGGTCGATGGAGCGTCCTGGGAATCGGCGAATTTCACCGAAACCGGCAAAGAACTCTTCGATCAGCGGGATATTTTCGTCGGCAACAATCAGCATGGCAGGCTCCTTTCGCGGAGCCGCAGTGTAGGCGTAGTGGAGGGTCAGGGGCCAGTGCCAATACCGCCGCAGCCCGATTTCAGGCGGGCTGCAGCGCTTACAAATCCGCAACACAGGATGTTTTCCTGACCGCAGCGTCAACGCGTAGAATGTCGCGTCCTGCGCCACCCCACCTATGGACGCTTCGCCTGTGAATTCTGTCTCCGACACCCCCGCCGCCACTTCCCTCAAGCGCCCCGCCCGGGTCTATCTCGAGCT
Source organism: Pseudomonas sp. MF09150 (assembly GCF_059862355.1). Classification (NCBI taxonomy): domain Bacteria; kingdom Pseudomonadati; phylum Pseudomonadota; class Gammaproteobacteria; order Pseudomonadales; family Pseudomonadaceae; genus Pseudomonas; species Pseudomonas sp. MF09150. Next base: position 1,588,240 of record NZ_JCBCUS010000001.1, read on the forward strand.
GCGCAACCTGCTTGGGCTGGCGCTGCCGATCATGATCGCGCAGCTGGCGACCACCGCCATGGGCTTTGTCGATGCGGTGATGGCCGGCCGGGTCGGGCCTCGGGACCTGGCGGCAGTGGCCCTGGGCAACTCGATCTGGATCCCGGTCTTTCTATTGATGACCGGCACCCTGCTGGCAACCACGCCCAAGGTTGCGCAACGCCACGGCGCCGGGCTACCTGGCGAAATCGGCCCGCTGGTGCGCCAGGCCTTGTGGCTGGCGCTGGTGGTGGGGCTGATGGCGACCCTGATTCTGTTCAACGCCGAGCCGGTGTTGCACCTGATGAAGGTCGACCCCGAACTGATCGAGCCGTGCATGGGCTACCTGCGCGGCATCGCCAGCGGCCTGCCGGCAGTGGCGCTGTATCACGTCATGCGCTGCTTCAGCGACGGCCTGGGCCGCACCCGGCCGAGCATGGTCATGGGCCTGTGCGGGCTGGCGCTGAATATCCCGATCAACTACGTCTTCATCTATGGCCACTTCGGCGTGCCGGCCATGGGCGGCGTCGGCTGCGGCTGGGCCACGGCCATCGTGATGTGGGCCATGATGTTCGGCATGGCCAGTTGGACCCGCTGGGCCCCCGCCTATCGCAACATTGACCTGTTCGGTCGCTTCGACTGGCCGCAATGGGCGGTGATCAAGCGCTTGTTGAGCATCGGCCTGCCCATCGGCATCGCGGTATTTGCCGAGTCAAGCATCTTCGCGGTGATTGCCCTGCTGATCGGCAGCCTTGGCGCCACCGTGGTCGCCGGGCACCAGATCGCCCTCAACGTCAGCTCCCTGGTGTTCATGATCCCCTACTCCCTGGGCATGGCCGTGACCGTGCGGGTCGGCCAGGCCCTGGGCCGCAGCGAACCACGTGAGGCGCGGTTTGCCGCCGGGGTCGGCATGGGCACGGCGCTGGCTTATGCCTGCCTCTCGGCCAGCATGATGCTATTGCTGCGCGGACCGATTGCGAGCATCTACACCACCGACCCCATGGTGATCCATGTGGCGTCGATGCTGATTGTGTATTCGGCACTGTTCCAGTTTTCCGACGCGATCCAGGTCACCGCCGCCGGCGCCCTGCGCGGCTATCAGGACACCCGGGTGACCATGGTCCTGACCCTGTTCGCCTACTGGGGCATTGGTTTGCCGGTGGGGTATGCGCTGGGGCTGACCGACTGGTTCGGCCCCGCCCGCGGCCCGAGCGGGCTCTGGGAAGGGTTGATCGTGGGCCTGAGCTGCGCGGCGCTGATGCTGTCGATCCGCCTGACCCGCAGTGCGCGCAAGCGGATCCGCATCAGCCGCTCGCTGGGTTAAGCGAGCTTCTTGCGGATCCAGTACAGATAGGTTCCGGCCTCTTCCTGCTGCGCCACCAGTTCGTGGTCGAGAAACACACAGAACTTGGGAATGTCGCGGCGGGTGGACGGGTCGGTGGCGATGACCTTGAGCAGGCCGCCAGGCGCCAGGTCGCGGATGTGCTGGTGCAGCATCATCACCGGCTCCGGGCAATTGAGGCCCGTGGCGTCGAGGGTCCCGTCAACGGGGGTATCGATGGTTGGGTTCATTACTCACTCCTGAAACTGGCCGGCATTGTCGCGCAACACCGAAACCAGGTCATCCGTAGCCATGTTTTTTCAGATGAATTGTTGCGGGCGCGACCACCAGGCCACGCCGATTCTCAACGGGCCTTGGGCTTGCTGACATCCAGCCGGCGCAGGTGGCAGGTCACTTCCTCACGGTCGTGGTACAGCTGCTTGCACCCCACCGCCACACGAATCCCGCGGGCCTTGAAGCCCTCTTCGATGCGCTCAAGCAGGCGCTTCACTTCCGCATAACGCTGCTTCATCGGCAGCTTCAGGTTGACCACCGCCTCGCGGCAATGTCCCTCGCCGACCCAGGTTTCCAGCAGGGCAGCGTTGCGCGCCGGCTTCTCGACGATGTCGCACACCATCCAGTCCACAGGCTGCTTGGGCTTGAAGGTAAAGCCGTCGGCCATCAGGTGCTGGACCAGGCCGGTGTCCATCAGGCTCTCGGCCATCGGCCCGTTGTCGATGGCCGTCACCAGCATGCCGCGGTTGACCAGTTGCCAGGTCCAGCCGCCGGGGGCGGCCCCCAGATCGACACCGGTCATGTCGCTGTGCAGGCGCTCGTCCCATTGGTCACGGGGGATGAAGTGATGCCAGGCCTCTTCCAGCTTCAGGGTCGAACGGCTGGGCGCTTCGCGCGGGAATTTCAACCGCGGAATGCCCATCGGCCACATTGCCGAATTACCGGCATCGGCCAGGCCGACAAACACCTCACGCCCGCTCTTGAAGGTCAGCAGCAAACGCGGCCGGCCTGGGTCATCCACCAACTTGCCAGCGGCCGTCAGGGCCTTGCGCAGCGGGCCTTCGAATTTCTTGCAGAAGTTCGACAGTTCCTTACCGTCATTGGTGTCCACCACTTCCAGCCACAAACTGCCGCAGGTCGGGAAGCTCGCCAAATGAGCCAGGATCACGCTGATCCGGTCGCTTTCCGGCAGATCGATAAACATGCCCCGCGCCCATTGCCGAGGGAAGATCAGCTCGGCGAAGCGCAGCCCCTTCATCAAGCGCTCGGCACCGTAGTCTTCGGTGCAGACAAACTCGGCGCAGGCGGCAGCGGTCTTGGCCTTGGCATAGCCGGCCACGTTGAGGCGCGCGGCATGGTCGGCGATCTCGGAGCAGACTTCGCCTTCAAAACCTGGGCGGCAATGCATAAAGAGGGTGTTCATCGAATCTCCTGGGCAACGTCAATGAATCGCGGACTTGCCCTGTAGCAAAGCCTGTCACGAAAACGGGCGCATGATAGCCGAGTTCGGAACCTTGGACTTGTCCATAGAGTCCAGTTATTAGCCAGCTACTTAAAACAGGGCTAGGTTAAGAGCTCTGTCCGTCCCGTCAGGTCCGTAGCCGTGCGGACCATAAGGAGTCATTCAATGCCGTCCCTCGATAGCCTGAGAACCCTTGAAACGTTAAAAGTCGACGACAAGACCTACCACTATTTCAGCCTGCCACAGGCCGCCAAGAGCCTGGGCGACCTCGACAAACTGCCGATGTCGCTGAAGGTCCTGCTGGAGAACCTGCTGCGCTGGGAAGACGACAAGACCGTCACCGGCGCCGACCTCAAGGCGATTGCCGCCTGGCTCAAGGAGCGTCGCTCCGATCGTGAAATCCAATACCGCCCGGCGCGGGTGCTGATGCAGGACTTCACCGGCGTGCCCGCCGTCGTCGACCTGGCCGCCATGCGCGCGGCCATGGCCAAGGCCGGCGGCGACCCGCAACGCATCAACCCGCTGTCGCCGGTGGACCTGGTGATCGACCACTCGGTGATGGTCGACAAGTTCGGCACCACCAGCGCCTTTGAACAAAACGTCGACATCGAAATGCAGCGCAACGGCGAACGCTACGCCTTCCTGCGCTGGGGCCAGAGTGCCTTCGACAACTTCAGCGTGGTGCCGCCGGGCACCGGTATCTGCCACCAGGTCAACCTGGAATACCTCGGACGCACGGTCTGGACCAAGGACGAAGACGGCCGCACCTATGCGTTCCCCGACACCCTGGTGGGCACCGACTCCCACACCACCATGATCAACGGCCTCGGCGTACTGGGCTGGGGTGTGGGCGGGATCGAAGCCGAAGCCGCGATGCTGGGGCAGCCGGTGTCGATGCTGATTCCGGAAGTCATCGGCTTCAAGCTCACCGGCAAGCTCAGGGAAGGCATCACCGCCACCGACCTGGTGCTGACCGTGACCCAGATGCTGCGCAAAAAAGGCGTGGTGGGGAAATTCGTCGAGTTCTACGGCGATGGCCTGGCCGACCTGCCGCTGGCCGATCGCGCGACCATCGCCAACATGGCCCCGGAGTACGGCGCGACCTGCGGCTTCTTCCCAGTGGATGAAGTGACCCTGGAATACCTGCGCCTGTCCGGGCGTCCGGCGCCATTGGTGAAACTGGTGGAGGCCTACAGCAAGGCCCAGGGCTTGTGGCGCCTGCCCGGCCAGGAGCCAGTCTTCACTGACAGCCTGGGCCTGGACATGGGCACCGTGGAAGCCAGCCTGGCCGGACCGAAACGGCCCCAGGACCGAGTTTCCCTGCCCAACGTCGGCCAGGCTTTCAGTGACTTCCTGGACCTGCAATTCAAACCCACCACCAAGGAAGAAGGCCGCTTGGAAAGCGAAGGTGGCGGTGGCGTGGCCGTGGGCAATGCCGACCTGGTGGGCGAAGCCGACTACGACTACGAAGGCCAGACCTACCGCCTGAAAAACGGCGCGGTGGTGATCGCGGCCATTACCTCCTGCACCAACACCTCCAACCCCAGCGTGATGATGGCGGCCGGCCTGGTGGCGAAAAAAGCGGTGGAAAAAGGCCTGAAGCGCAAACCCTGGGTCAAGACGTCCCTGGCACCGGGCTCGAAGGTGGTCACCGACTACTACAAGGCCGCCGGCCTGACTCAATACCTCGACCAATTGGGTTTCGACCTGGTGGGGTATGGCTGCACCACTTGCATCGGCAACTCCGGGCCGCTGCCCGAGCCGATCGAGAAAGCCATCCAGAAGGCCGACCTGACCGTGGCCTCGGTGCTCTCCGGCAACCGCAACTTCGAAGGCCGGGTCCACCCGCTGGTGAAAACCAACTGGCTGGCCTCGCCGCCCCTGGTGGTGGCCTATGCCCTGGCCGGCACTGTGCGCACCGATATCAGCAGCGAACCTCTGGGTGAAGGCAAGGACGGCAAGCCGGTGTACCTGCGGGATATCTGGCCCAGCAGCCGGGAAATCGCCGACGCGGTGGCCCAGGTCAGCACCCAGATGTTTCACAAGGAATACGCCGAAGTGTTCGCCGGCGACGAGCAATGGCAAGCCATTGAAGTGCCTCAGGCCGCGACCTATGTCTGGCAGAAGGACTCCACCTACATCCAGCATCCGCCGTTCTTCGACGATATCTCCGGCCCGCTGCCGGTGATCAAGGATGTCAGCGCTGCCCGGGTCCTGGCGCTGCTTGGCGACTCGGTCACCACCGACCACATCTCCCCGGCCGGCAACATCAAGGCCGACAGCCCGGCGGGCCAATACCTGCGCGAGCAAGGGGTGGAACCGCGTGACTTCAACTCCTACGGCTCGCGCCGTGGCAACCACGAAGTGATGATGCGCGGCACCTTCGCCAACATCCGTATCCGCAACGAAATGCTCGGCGGCGAGGAAGGCGGCAACACGATCTACATTCCCACCGGCGAGAAACTGGCGATCTACGATGCCGCCATGCGTTACCAGGCCAGTGGCACGCCGCTGGTGGTGATTGCCGGCCAGGAATATGGCACTGGCTCCAGCCGTGACTGGGCGGCCAAGGGCACCAACCTGCTGGGGGTCAAGGCGGTGATCGCCGAAAGCTTCGAGCGCATCCACCGTTCCAACCTGGTGGGCATGGGCGTGCTGCCGTTGCAGTTCAAACTCGATCAGAACCGCAAGAGCCTGAACCTGACCGGCAAGGAGACCCTGGACATCCTCGGCCTTTCCAACGTCGAACTGACCCCACGGATGAACCTGACCCTGGTCATCACTCGCGAGGATGGGCGCCAGGAGAAAGTCGAGGTGCTGTGCCGGATCGATACCTTGAATGAAGTCGAGTACTTCAAGGCGGGGGGGATTCTGCACTACGTGCTGCGCCAACTGATCGCTTCGTAAGACGCGATCGGGTCCTGAACCACGCTGACAAAACGCCGCCTTCGGGCGGTGTTTTTCGTCGCCCTGTCCCGCCTGGCCTGCCTCGCTATAATCCCCCGCCGCGCACGATGGCTGCACCGGCACGCCATCTGCCCATTTTTGCAACAAGGATTCCCCATGAGCGCCTTGCCATGGCTGTACCTGGCTGTTCTTTCCATGGGCTACGCCTTGGCCCTGACCTATGGCCAGTTGGGTCTGCTCGCCGCCGTGCCGGTGGCCCTGCTGCTGTGCGCAGGCCTGGCGGTGCGCCAGCGCCGAAGCCCCGTCGGTCGCTACCTCGGCCACGGCCTGTTTGTGGTGCTGGCCCTGGCGCTGGCCATGCATTGGCTGCCCGGCTTCCATAACGGCCGGGCCATCGGTCCCGAGCGCTTCACTGACGACGCCGTGCCGTTTTCCATGTACCTGAACCTGGACAAGCCGATGATCGGCTTCTGGCTGTTGCTGGCCTGCCCCTGGATCGTCGGCCGCCGCTCGTTGCGCCTCGGGCTGTACGCAGGCGCCATGGCGCTGGCGCTGAGTGCGCTCGCGGCATTGGGTGGCGCGGTGTGGCTTGGCATCATCAGTTGGGCGCCAAAATGGCCGGACTCGGCCTGGCTGTGGCTGCTCAATAACCTGCTGCTGGTCACCCTGGTCGAGGAAGCGCTGTTTCGCGGCTATATCCAGGGCGGGTTGAGCCGGCGCCTGCACCACCTGCCCTACGGTCAGAACCTGTCACTGCTGTGCGCCGCCCTGCTGTTCGGCCTGGTGCACCTGGGTGCCGGCTGGCAATGGATGCTCCTGGCCAGCATCGCCGGCGTCGGCTATGGCCTGGCCTATCGGTTTGGCGGCCTGGGGGCGGCGCTGGCCACCCACTTCGGCCTGAATCTGCTGCATTTCGCGCTATTCACCTACCCCATGCTCGCGGGCTGAATCCGCCGGCAATTGGCACTGAAGTACTTATAAACAGTACTTCAGTACTATTGACTGCCCGCGCCCAAGCCTATTGATTGTTGCCCTCGCCCTACGGCGACAACTGCCCCTCACGCTTATTTGCAAGCGACACCTCCCGCCAATGAGACCTGGTGCAGATTATTGAAAAATAATCTCAATAATTGGCCGACCCGGCCGACAACACATCAAAGCCTTGCGGATTGAAAAACCATGCGTAATAACCAGCCCGTCACCCAGCGCGAACGTACCTTCCCGGCTCAGCAACGGTTGATCTCCACGACCGATGCCAAAGGCGTGATCACCTACTGCAACGACGCGTTCGTCGAGATCAGCGGGTTTTCGCGTGAAGAGCTGGTTCGCGCACCGCACAACCTGGTCCGTCACCCAGACGTTCCAGCTGCGGTGTTCGCGCATATGTGGGGCACTCTGAAACAAGGCTTGCCATGGATGGGCATTGTCAAAAACCGCTGCAAAAGTGGTGACCACTACTGGGTCAACGCTTATGTCACGCCGGTGTTCGAAGGCAATCAGGTGGTCGGTTACGAGTCGGTGCGGGTCAAGCCCACTGCCGAACAGATCCGCCGCGCCGAAGCGCTTTACCAGCGCATCAACCAGGGCAAGTCGGCTATTCCGAAACGCGACAAATGGCTGCCGGTGCTACAGGACTGGCTGCCGTTTATCCTGGTCAGCCAGCTGAGCTTCATGATCGGCGCCTGGCTCAACTCCCACTGGGGCTTCGCATTGGCCGCCGCGCTGTCGGTGCCCCTGGGCCTGCTCGGCCTGAGCTGGCAGCAACGCGGCCTCAAGCGCCTGCTGCGCCTGGCCGAACAGACCACATCCGACCCGTTGATTGCGCAGATGTACACCGACAGCCGTGGCGCACAGGCGCGTCTGGAGATGTCCATCCTCAGCCAGGAAGCTCGCCTGAAGACCTGCCTGACACGCTTGCAGGACACCGCCGAGCACCTCAACGAGCAAGCCCGTCAGTCCGACACCCTGGCCCACCAGAGCTCCACCGGCCTGGAACGCCAGCGGGTCGAGACCGAACAAGTGGCCACTGCGGTAAACCAGATGGCGGCCACCACCCAGGAAGTGGCGAGCCACGTGCAACGCACCGCCGACGCGACCCAGGAAGCCAACCGCCTGACCGGTCGCGGTCGCGACATCGCCGGCGAAACCCGCGAGGCGATTCAGCGCCTGTCGGTGGTCGTGGGTGAAACCGGCCTGACCGTGACCCAACTGGCCAAGGACAGCGATGAAATCGGCGGCGTGGTCGATGTGATCAAGGGCATCGCCGACCAGACCAACCTGCTGGCGCTGAACGCCGCCATCGAAGCGGCGCGCGCCGGGGAAATGGGTCGCGGCTTTGCCGTGGTGGCCGATGAAGTGCGGCAACTGGCCCAGCGCACCAGCGAGTCCACCGGGCAGATCCACACCCTGATCGCCAAGCTGCAGCAAACCGCCAGCACCGCCGTGCAAACCATGGACGCCGGGCATCGCCAGGCCGAAGAAGGGGTGGCACGGGTTCTGGAAGCCGACCAGGCACTGATCGGCATCAGCGAGGCGGTGGCCAATATCACCGACATGACCACCCAGATCGCCGCGGCCACCGAAGAGCAAAGCGCCGTGGCCGAAGAGATCAGCCGCAATATCAGCACCATTGCGCAACTGGCCGATCAAACGTCGGAACAGGCCCAGCACTCGGCGCAACTCAGCGAAGAGCTGACCCGCACCGCCAACACTCAGTACTCGTTGGTGGAACGCTTCAACCGCTGATGCCTTGAGCGGTAAAAAAAACCGGAAGCCCAGGCTTCCGGTTTTTTTATGGGCGTCGTCCAGGCCACTGCAAGGCGCCCACGACCCTCCTCAAAGCGCGCATAGGAAAGACGCGACCTGACTCGCGGCAGCCTCCAGATGTTGCTCATGGATGAAGCCAGAGGCCTTGAGCGGCTTCAAATCGTGATCACCGGCCGCCAACCAGTGCAGCTGGATGCTCGGCGCCAATGCATAGGTCTCGACCGTCGCCCGATTGCCCAGGGCATCACGTTCGCCCTGGATGATCAGGGTCGGCGTGGCAATCTCGGCCAGATGGGCTACGCGAGGCTTCTCCGGTTTGCCCGCGGCATAGAACGGGTAACCCAGGCACACCAGGGCATCGGCGCTCAATTCATCGGCCAGCAAGCTGGCCATGCGCCCACCCATGGACTTGCCGCCAATGGCCAGGCGCCCAGCGACATGGGGTCGCACCCGGGCATACACCTCGCGCCAGCATTCCAGCAGTTTCGGGGCCGGATTGGGGGGGCGCCGGCCACCGTCCAGGCGCCGCTGGGCCATGTAGGGAAACTCGAAACGCAAGACGCCGACCCCATGGCTGGCAAGGCGTGCAGCCATATCGTTCATGAACCCGCTGTCCATCGGCGCACCGGCTCCGTGAGCCAGGATCAGTGTCAGCGGCTCGCCACTGCCCGGCGCCCGCGCAGCATCCCACAACCCGCCGAGTTCCTTGACGCACTGCGCCCATTGATCCCCGTCAATACTGGCCTTGTGCTCTTTGCCCATGCTTGCCTCGCTTTTAGTCTGCCTATAACTCCAGAAGAAGTGAGCGCGCCTTGCCGTGCGCAGTCGCTTTCACTTCAGCTGAACCGTGGATGGGGAACCATGAACACTTCTATCAGTACCGCCTACAACTACAAGGTGGTCCGCCAATTCGCCATTATGACGGTGGTGTGGGGCATCGTCGGCATGGGGCTCGGGGTTTTTCTCGCTGCCCAGTTGGTCTGGCCCGAACTTAACTTCAACCTGCCGTGGACCAGCTTCGGTCGTCTGCGCCCGTTGCACACTAACGCGGTGATCTTCGCCTTCGGTGGCTGCGCACTGTTCGCCAGCTCCTTCTACTCGGTGCAACGCACCTGTCAGACCCAACTGTTCGCGCCGAAAATCGCCGCGTTCTGCTTCTGGGGCTGGCAACTGGTGATCGTCCTGGCGGCCATCAGCCTGCCGCTGGGCTACACCAGCTCCAAGGAATACGCCGAGCTGGAATGGCCGATCGATATCCTGATCACCATCGTCTGGGTCGCCTACGCCATCGTGTTCTTCGGCACCCTGGTCAAGCGCAACACCAAGCACATCTATGTCGGTAACTGGTTCTTCGGTGCGTTCATCATCACCGTGGCGATCCTGCATATCGTCAACAACCTGGAAGTGCCGGTCAGCCTGACCAAGTCCTACTCGCTGTACTCCGGCGCGACGGATGCCATGGTCCAGTGGTGGTACGGCCACAACGCCGTAGGTTTCTTCCTGACGGCCGGCTTCCTCGGGATGATGTACTACTTCGTGCCGAAACAGGCCGAGCGTCCGGTGTACTCCTATCGCCTGTCGATCGTGCACTTCTGGGCCCTGATCACCCTCTACATCTGGGCCGGTCCGCACCACCTGCACTACACCGCGCTGCCAGACTGGGCGCAGTCCCTGGGCATGGTGATGTCGCTGATCCTGCTGGCGCCAAGCTGGGGCGGCATGATCAACGGCATGATGACGCTCTCGGGCGCCTGGCATAAGTTGCGCAGCGACCCGATCCTGCGCTTTTTGGTGGTGTCCCTGGCGTTCTACGGCATGTCGACCTTCGAAGGTCCGATGATGGCGATCAAGACTGTGAACGCCCTCTCCCACTACACCGACTGGACCATCGGCCACGTGCACGCAGGTGCCCTGGGCTGGGTTGCAATGATCTCGATCGGCGCGCTCTACCACATGATCCCGAAAGTCTTTGGTCGCCAGCAGATGTACAGCCTGGGCCTGATCAACGCGCACTTCTGGCTCGCCACCATCGGCACCGTGCTCTACATCGCCTCGATGTGGGTCAACGGTATCGCCCAGGGCCTGATGTGGCGCGCAGTCAACGAAGACGGCACGCTGACTTACTCCTTCGTCGAAACCCTGGTGGCCAGCCACCCAGGCTTCATCGTGCGACTGGTGGGCGGTGCAATCTTCCTCAGCGGCATGTTCCTGATGGCTTACAACACCTGGCGCACCGTGCGGGATGCACAACCCGCTGAAGTTGCCGCCGCTGCGCAGATGGCCTGAGGAGTTAGCCATGAAACACGAAACGATTGAAAAGAACGTCGGCCTGCTGATGTTGCTGATGGTGTTCGCCGTCAGCATCGGCGGCCTGACCCAGATCGTCCCGCTGTTCTTCCAGGACGTCACCAACAAGCCGGTGGAAGGCATGAAGCCCTACACCGCGCTGCAACTGGAAGGCCGCGATATCTACATCCGCGAAGGCTGCGTCCAGTGCCACTCGCAGATGATCCGGCCGTTCCGCGCCGAGACCGAGCGCTACGGCCACTACTCGGTCGCCGGTGAAAGCGTCTGGGACCACCCGTTCCTGTGGGGTTCCAAGCGTACTGGTCCGGACCTGGCCCGGGTCGGCGCGCGCTACTCCGATGACTGGCACCGCGCGCACTTGTACAACCCGCGCAACGTGGTGCCTGAGTCGAAGATGCCGGCCTACCCATGGCTGGTCACCGCACCGGTGGACAGCAGCCACACCGAAACCAAGCTCAAGGTCATGCGCGGCTTCGGCGTGCCGTACACCGACGAAGACATCAGCGGCGCCGTCGCCAGCCTCAAGGGCAAGACCGAAATGGACGCGCTGGTCTCCTACCTGCAAGTGCTCGGCACTGCCATCAAGAGCAAGAGGTGAGCCATGGGTCTTGAATTCGATACTGGAATGATCCGCGGCCTCGGCACGCTGGTGGTGGCAATTGCCTTCATCGGCCTCTCGCTCTGGGTATTCAACTCCAAGCGCAACCCGGAGTTCGCCCAGGCGAGCCTGCTGCCGTTTGCCGACGAGCCGCTGCCGGACGCCGTTACCCAACCTGACGCTCAACCTGAAGAGCCTGCAACAAGGAGCATTCGGCCATGACCACCTTCTGGAGTACGTGGATCTGCGTACTGACCATTGGCAGCCTGATCGGTCTGACCTGGCTGCTGATCGGCACGCGCAAGGGCGAAACCAAGGGCAGCGTCGACCAGACCATGGGCCACAGCTTCGACGGCATCGAGGAGTACGACAACCCGTTGCCGCAATGGTGGTTCCTGCTGTTCGCCGGCACCCTGGTATTTTCCGTGGGCTACCTGATCCTTTACCCAGGCCTGGGTAACTGGAAAGGCGTGCTGCCGGGTTATCAGGACGGCTGGACCCAAACCAAGGAATGGGACAAGGAAATGGCTAAGGCCGACGCCAAGTTCGGGCCGATCTTCGCCAAATTCGCAGCCATGCCCGTGGAAGACGTGGCCAAGGACCCACAAGCGCTGAAAATGGGCGGCCGTCTGTTTGCCTCCAACTGCGCGGTGTGCCACGGCTCGGATGCCAAGGGCGCGTTCGGCTTCCCCAACCTGGCTGACAACAGCTGGCGCTGGGGTGGTTCGGCAGACACCATCAAGGCCACCATCATGAATGGGCGCCATGCGGCAATGCCGGCCTGGGGTGAAGTGCTGGGTGAAGACGGGGTCAAAAACGTCGCAGCCTATGTCCGTCACGAACTGGCCAAGCTGCCCTTGCCCGCCGACAGCAGCGCCAACCTCGCTGCAGGACAGCAAGCGTTCAGCACCACCTGCGTAGCGTGCCATGGTCCTGAAGGCCACGGCGTCGAAGCCATGGGGGCGCCGAACCTGACGCAACCGGCCGCGTTCATCTACGGCACCAGCCTGACCCAACTGCAACAGACCATTCGCCATGGTCGCCAGGGCCAGATGCCAGCCCAGGAAGCCCTGCAAGGCAACGATAAAGTGCATTTGCTGGCCGCTTACGTATACAGCCTGTCCCACCCTGCTGATGGCACAACGCCAGAAAGCAAAGCCGAATAAGCCCCGGCTGCTCGACCTGGCTGCCGCATCGGATCAAGATGCGGCAGCTCCCCGCTACTGCGCGACCAAGTGTCGCACCCTTCGCCGACCTCGCTTTCCCCTCTTCCCATTCGGGTCTACGCTTGTTTCGACAGTGGGCCTGGAACCGCCATTCAGCAGCTGACGACAACCGACGACTCAGACATTTCTGCGTGATGTCAGGCGCAAAGGCTGGTTTATACCGGCTGTCGCGTCACTCGCCGTCCGTCACCTGAATAACGTGTTCATACACAGTCAGTTACATCTCACCTGACGGCCATGGATTTTTTGTCCGAGGCGACAATTTTTGCCACCTGATTTTGTCCCTACGCGGAACATGGAAAGGGCGCAGAATCTGGTTTGGCAAGCATTGACGCAGATCAGGTTGCGTTGCAATGGCACCCCGGTTTCTCCATACTTGCGACCGCTTTTTACTCCTAATAAAACACCCAAACCGTGGAACCTTAGAATGAGCACAGCAATCAGTCCGACTGCTTATAACTATAAGGTAGTCCGCCAGTTCGCCATCATGACGGTGGTCTGGGGGATCCTTGGCATGGGGCTTGGTGTCTTCATTGCCTCACAACTTGTGTGGCCTGAATTGAACTTCGGTCTTCCCTGGACGACGTTCGGACGCCTACGCCCACTGCACACCAACCTGGTGATCTTCGCCTTCGGTGGATGTGCACTGTTTGCCACTTCCTATTACGTCGTGCAGCGAACCTGCCAAACGCGACTGATTTCCGACACGCTGGCCGCCTTCACCTTCTGGGGATGGCAAGCCGTGATCGTCGGCGCGATCGTTACCTTGCCGCTGGGTTACACCACCACCAAGGAATACGCGGAACTGGAATGGCCCCTGGCCATCCTGCTGGCCATTGTCTGGGTCGTCTACGGTCTGGTGTTCTTTGGCACCATCACCAAGCGCAAGACCAAGCACATCTACGTCGGCAACTGGTTTTACGGTGCCTTCATCGTCGTGACGGCGATGCTGCACATCGTCAACCACGCCTCGCTGCCGGTCAGCTTCTTCAAGTCCTACTCGGCTTACGCCGGTGCGACCGACGCCATGATCCAGTGGTGGTACGGCCACAACGCGGTAGGTTTCTTCCTGACCACCGGCTTCCTGGGGATGATGTACTACTTCGTGCCGAAGCAGGCCGAGCGTCCGATCTACTCCTATCGCCTGTCGATCGTGCACTTCTGGGCCCTGATCACCCTGTACATCTGGGCCGGCCCGCACCACCTGCACTACACCGCACTGCCGGATTGGGCACAGTCCCTGGGCATGGCGATGTCGATCATCCTGCTGGCGCCAAGCTGGGGCGGCATGATCAACGGCATGATGACCCTGTCGGGCGCCTGGCATAAGCTGCGCACCGACCCGATCCTGCGCTTTTTGGTGGTGTCCCTGGCGTTCTACGGCATGTCGACCTTCGAAGGTCCGATGATGGCGATCAAGACCGTCAACTCGCTGTCGCACTACACCGACTGGACCATCGGCCACGTACACGCCGGTGCTCTGGGCTGGGTGGCGATGATCTCGATCGGCGCGCTCTACCACATGATCCCGAAAGTCTTCGGGCGCCCGCAGATGCACAGCATCGGCCTGATCAACACCCACTTCTGGCTCGCGACCATCGGTACCGTGCTCTACATCGCTTCGATGTGGGTCAACGGCATCACCCAGGGCCTGATGTGGCGCGCAATCAACGATGACGGCACCCTCACCTACTCCTTCGTCGAAGCCCTGCAAGCCAGCCACCCTGGTTTCATCGTTCGTGCCCTGGGCGGTGCGTTCTTTGCCAGCGGCATGCTGTTCATGGCCTACAACGTGTACCGCACCGTTCGCGCCTCGAACCCGGCTGAAGCTGAAGCCGCTGCTCAGATCGCTGTAGTTGGAGCTCACTGATGAAGCACGAAGTAGTCGAGAAGAATATCGGCCTGCTGGCCTTCTTCATGGTCATCGCCGTCAGCATCGGCGGCCTGACCCAGATCGTCCCTCTGTTCTTCCAGGACGTGACCAACAAGCCGGTCGAAGGCATGAAGCCGCGCACCGCCCTGGAACTGGAAGGCCGCGACGTTTATATCGCCAACGGCTGTGTCGGCTGCCACTCGCAGATGATCCGTCCGTTCCGCGCTGAAACCGAACGTTACGGCCACTACTCGGTCGCCGGTGAAAGCGTCTGGGACCACCCGTTTCTGTGGGGTTCCAAGCGTACCGGCCCGGACCTGGCCCGAGTCGGCGGTCGTTACTCCGATGACTGGCAGCGTGCGCACTTGTACAACCCGCGCAACGTAGTGCCCGAGTCGAAAATGCCGGCTTATCCGTTCCTCGTGGAAAACAAGCTCGACGGCAAGGACACCGCCAAAAAAATGGAAGTCTTGCGCACGCTCGGCGTCCCTTACACCGACGAAGACATCGCCGGTGCCAAGGATGCTGTGAAGGGCAAAACCGAAATGGACGCGCTGGTGGCCTATCTGCAAGGCCTGGGCACCATCATCAAAAGCAAACGGTGATCTAGATGGATATCGGGATGATTCGAGGCCTGGGCACCGTTGTCGTGATGGTGGCCTTCATCGGCTTGGCGCTATGGGTGTTCAGCCCCAAGCGCAAGTCCGAGTTTGAAGACGCGACCTTGCTGCCCTTCGCGGATGATCCCGAAGCCATCAAGCACGTCGAGCAAGCTTCTAGGAGTAACAAAGAATGACTACGTTCTGGAGTCTGTACGTCACAGTCCTCAGTCTGGGTACCATCTTCGCCCTGACCTGGCTGCTGCTGTCGACCCGCAAGGGCCAGCGCGCCGAGCAGACCGACGAGACGGTTGGCCACTCCTTCGACGGGATCGAGGAGTACGACAACCCGCTGCCGAAATGGTGGTTCATGCTGTTTGTCGGCACCATCATCTTCGCCCTGGGTTACCTGGTGCTGTACCCGGGTCTGGGCAACTGGAAAGGCCTGCTGCCGGGTTATGCCTACCTGGATAACGACAAGAAAACCGAGTTCGCCAACGGCCAGTCCGGCTGGACCGGCGTGCACGAATGGGAAAAGGAAATGGCCAAGTCGGACGCCAAGTTTGGGCCGATCTTCGCCAAATTCGCTTCGATGCCCATTGAAGAAGTGGCCAAGGACCCGCAAGCGCTGAAGATGGGTGGTCGCCTGTTCGCCTCCAACTGCTCGGTGTGCCACGGTTCCGATGCCAAGGGCGCCTACGGCTTCCCGAACCTGACCGACGCCGACTGGCGCTGGGGCGGCGAGCCGGAAACCATCAAGACCACCATCATGGGCGGTCGCCACGCAGTGATGCCGGCCTGGGCCGAAGTCATTGGCGAGCAAGGCGTCAGCGATGTGGCGGCTTATGTCCTGACCAACCTCGATGGGCGCAAGCTGCCGGAAGGCGCCAAGGCCGACGTGGCTGCGGGGCAGAAGCTGTTCGCCGCCAACTGCGCGGTCTGCCACGGTCCGGAAGGCAAGGGCACTCCAGCAATGGGCGCACCTAACCTGACCCACCCGGCCGCCTTCATCTACGGCTCGAGCTTTGCCCAACTGCAGCAGACCATCCGTTACGGCCGCCAGGGCCAGATGCCTGCCCAGGAACAACTGCAAGGCAACGACAAGGTTCACCTGCTGGCCGCTTACGTCTACAGCCTGTCGCACAGCGACAAGGCGCCTGAGGCAGACGCCCAGTAAGGCAAACGCCTGAAACAAAAAAAGGCCCCGCCCATGTAAATGAGCGGGGCCTTTTTGTTTTCATGCCCTCGCCGCCCCGGCAAAGCCGTCCATAATTCACAAGTCAATTGATTCAAGTCATTACACCATCAATTGATTTCCCCCAACGCGACCAAAGGTCGCACCCTTGGGCCAGAGCGACAGGCGTATCATTGCGCCACTGCACTACCTTTCTTGACCGCGGTCGGCACGTACTGACCGAGGCATTTTTCCACTGCCGTGGGATGCAATGATGAGCAATCAGATTCCGGTACAAAACGTTACCCCGCCTGCCAAGAACGCGAACAACAGCGTCGACCTTTACGCCTCCCGAGAAAAAATCTACACCCGCGCCTTCACCGGACTGTTCCGCAACCTGCGGATGCTCGGGGGTGCCGGATTGTTCCTGCTGTATTTCGGCACCGTCTGGCTCAACTGGGGTGGCCACCAGGCCGTCTGGTGGAACCTGCCGGAGCGCAAATTCTTTATCTTCGGCGCCACCTTCTGGCCCCAGGACTTCATTCTGCTGTCCGGGCTGCTGATCATCGCCGCCTTCGGCCTGTTTTTCATCACTGTCTATGCCGGGCGTGTCTGGTGCGGCTACACCTGCCCGCAAAGCGTCTGGACCTGGATCTTCATGTGGTGCGAAAAGGTCACCGAAGGCGACCGCAACCAGCGCATCAAACTCGACAAGGCGCCCATGAGCGCCAACAAGTTCGTGCGCAAATTCAGTAAACACAGCCTGTGGCTGCTGATCGGTTTCGTCACCGGCATGACCTTCGTCGGTTACTTCTCACCGATTCGCGAATTGGTGATCGACTTTTTCACCGGCGAGGCAGATGGCTGGTCGTACTTCTGGGTCGGCTTCTTCACCCTGGCCACCTACGGCAACGCCGGCTGGCTGCGCGAACAGGTGTGCATCTACATGTGCCCGTATGCGCGCTTCCAGAGCGTGATGTTCGACAAGGACACCCTGATCGTCTCCTACGACCCGCGCCGGGGTGAAGCCCGTGGCCCGCGCAAGAAAGGCGCCGACTACAAGGCCATGGGCCTGGGCGATTGCATCGACTGCACCATGTGCGTACAGGTCTGCCCGACCGGCATCGACATCCGCGACGGCCTGCAGATTGAGTGCATCGGTTGCGCCGCCTGCATCGACGCCTGCGACAGCATCATGGACAAGATGGAGTACCCGCGGGGGCTGATCAGCTACACCACGGAGCACAACCTTTCCGGGCAGAAAACCCATAAACTGCGCCCGCGCCTGATCGGTTATGCGCTGGTGCTGCTGGCCATGATCAGCCTGCTGGTCACCGCGTTCTTCATGCGTTCGCTGGTGGGTTTCGACGTCAGCAAAGACCGCGTGCTCTACCGTGAAAACGCCGAGGGCCGGATCGAAAACGTCTACAGCCTGAAGATCATGAACAAGGACCAGCGCGACCACACCTACGTCCTCGACGCTGCCGGCCTGCCGGACCTGAAACTGCAAGGCAAACGCGAGATCAAGGTGGCGGCCGGCGATATCGTCAGCATGCCGGTGGAGCTGTCGAGCGCCCCGGAACAACTGCCGTCGAGCACCAACGAGGTGAAGTTCATCCTCAAGGACGCCGACGATGAAAGCGTCCACGTTGAAGCCAAGAGCCGGTTCATCGGCCCACAAATTCGTTGAGAGAAGTCATCATGCCCGCAGCAACCGCCGCAAGCCCTTGGTACAAGCACCTCTGGCCCTGGATCATCATCGGCATCCTGGCCTGTTCGGTGACCTTGACCCTGTCCATGGTGACCATTGCAGTGAACAACCCGGACAACCTGGTCAACGACAACTATTACGAGGCCGGCAAGGGTATCAATCGCTCGCTGGACCGCGAACTGCTGGCCCAGACCCTGAAAATGCGCGCCAACGTGCACCTCGACGAGCTGACCGGCGAAGTCGAGCTGCGCCTGAGCGGCAACAGCCAGCCCTCCACCCTGGAGCTGAACCTGATCTCGCCGACCCAGCCGGAAAAAGACCGCAAGATCACCCTGGCCCGCAGCGAAACCGAGCAAGGCCGCTATATCGGGCAACTGACCGACAAGGTCGAGGGCCGTCGTTTTGTCGAGCTGCTGGGCGTGGAGGGCGACAAGACCTGGCGCATGTTCGAAGAGGAGCAAGTCAGCCATGACAAGGACCTGCTGCTAGGCGACGAGCCTCTGCAAGGCGCCGAAGACCTGAAGAAGTAATGCGCACCCCTGTGGCTAGGGAGCGTGCTCCCGCAAGGCCGCACCGCGGCACCATGGTTTGCGACGCCGATCGTTCAGGTCATGCGCTTGCGCGACAGTGCATCGACCTGACTGGCGGGCACGCGCCCGCTTCCTGGCCACAACGGTTTTAATGGCTACGCACATGACCACGCCCCTCCCCTGCTACCACTGCGCATTGCCGGTTCCGTCCGGCAGCCGCTTCACCGCTGTCGTCCTGGGCCAGGCCCGCGAATTTTGCTGCCCCGGCTGCCAGGCGGTTGCCGAGGCGATCGTCGCCGGCGGCCTGGAAAGCTACTACCAGCATCGCAGCGAAGCCTCGGCCAACCCTGAGGCGCTGCCGGTGCAACTGGTGGATGAACTGGCGCTCTACGACCGCGCCGATGTGCAAAAACCCTTTGTCCGGCACCAGGGCGACCTGGCAGAAACCACGCTACTGATGGAGGGCATCAGTTGCGCCGCCTGTGGCTGGCTGATCGAGAAACACCTGCGCAGCCTGCCCGCCGTGGCTGAGGCGCGCCTGAACCTGTCCAACCATCGCCTGCACGTAAGCTGGGTCGACAGCCAACTGCCGCTGAGCCAACTGCTCAGTGAACTGCGGCATATCGGCTACGCGGCCCACCCCTACCAGGCCGATCGCGCCTCCGAGCAGTTGGCCAGCGAAAATCGCCTGGCCCTGCGCCAATTGGGGGTGGCCGGCTTGCTGTGGTTCCAGGCGATGATGGCCACCATGGCCACCTGGCCGGAATTCAACATCGACCTCAGCCCCGAACTGCACACCATCCTGCGCTGGGTCGCACTGTTCCTGACCACCCCGATCGTGTTCTACAGCTGCGCACCGTTCTTCAAGGGCGCCATGCGCGACCTGCGCACCCGCCACCTGACCATGGACGTCTCGGTGTCCCTGGCCATTGGCGGCGCCTACATTGCCGGGATCTGGACCGCCATCAGCGGGGTCGGCGAGTTGTACTTCGATGCGGTGGGCATGTTCGCCCTGTTCCTGCTGGCTGGGCGTTACCTGGAGCGCCGGGCCCGGGAACGTACCGCTGCCGCCACCGCGCAACTGGTGAACCTGCTGCCCGCCTCGTGCCTGCGCCTGGGCGCGGACGGCCAGAGCGAGCGCATCCTGCTCAGCGAACTGGCCCTGGGCGACCGGGTGCTGGTGCACCCCGGTGCCATCCTGCCGGCCGATGGCAAGATCCTCGACGGCCAATCGAGCATCGATGAATCGCTGCTGACCGGA
Organism: Pseudomonas sp. MF09150; assembly: GCF_059862355.1. NCBI lineage: Bacteria > Pseudomonadati > Pseudomonadota > Gammaproteobacteria > Pseudomonadales > Pseudomonadaceae > Pseudomonas > Pseudomonas sp. MF09150. Next base: position 1,608,008 of record NZ_JCBCUS010000001.1, read on the forward strand.
GAATACCTGCCGCAACCGCGCACCACTGGGGATGCGGTCACCGCCGGCACCCTCAACGTCGAGGGCGCGCTGACCGTCGAGGTTCTGGCCCTGGGCCAGGACACCCGCCTCTCGGCCATCGTGCGCCTGCTGGACCGGGCCCAGGCGGAGAAGCCGCGCCTGGCGGAAATCGCCGACCGCGCCGCCCAGTGGTTCCTCCTGCTGTCATTGATCGCCGCAGCCGCCATCGGCCTGCTGTGGTGGCAACTGGATGCCTCCCGGGCGTTCTGGATCGTTCTGGCGATGCTGGTCGCCACCTGCCCGTGCGCGCTGTCCCTGGCCACCCCGACCGCACTCACCGCGGCCACCGGCACCCTGCACAAACTGGGCCTGCTGCTCACTCGCGGCCATGTGCTGGAGGGCCTGAACCAGATCGATACGGTCATTTTCGACAAGACCGGCACCCTCACCGAAGGGCGCCTGGCCTTGCGCGCCATCCGGCCGCTGAGCCACCTCGACAGCGAGCAGTGCCTGGGCCTTGCCGCCGCGCTGGAAAATCGTTCGGAGCACCCAATCGCCCGCGCATTCGGACGCGCCCCGGTGGCAGCCGAAGAAGTGCTCAGCACCCCGGGCCTGGGCCTTGAAGGCCGAGTCGGCGAACAGCACTTGCGCATCGGCCAGCCGGCCTTTGTCTGCGCCCTGAGCGGCGCGGCACTGCCAGCCCTGCCTGATGAGGCCGGACAATGGCTGCTGCTGGGCAACCGCCAGGGCCCGCTGGCCTGGTTCGTCCTGGATGATCGGCTGCGCGCCGACGCCCCTGCCCTGCTCGCCGCCTGCAAGGCACGCGGCTGGCGCACCTTGCTGCTGTCCGGCGACAGCTCGCCGATGGTTGCCAGCGTCGCCGCCGAACTGGGGATCGATGAAGCCCACGGCGGCTTGCGCCCGGATGACAAGTTGCAAGTCCTGCAACAGTTGCATCAACAGGGACGCAAGGTGCTGATGCTCGGCGACGGGGTCAATGATGTGCCGGTATTGGCCGCGGCCGATATCAGCGTGGCCATGGGCTCGGCCACGGACCTGGCGAAAACCAGTGCCGACGCGGTGCTGCTGTCCAATCGCCTGGAGGCCCTGGTACAGGCCTTCAGCCTGGCCCGGCGTACCCGGCGGGTGATCATCGAAAACCTGCTGTGGGCCGGGCTGTACAATGGCCTCATGCTGCCGTTCGCCGCCCTCGGCTGGATCACTCCCGTCTGGGCTGCGGTCGGCATGTCCATCAGTTCCCTGACCGTGGTGCTCAACGCCCTACGCCTGACCCGCATGCCAGCCGTGCAGGCAGCCAGCGCCACGCCTGAAACCCGCCCGTTGCCGGCTTGAGCCGCGCCAGCATGGAGTCCAGATGCCAGCTCTTTATGTGATGATCCCGGCGGCCCTGCTGATCGTGGGCATCGCCATCTACATCTTCTTCTGGGCGGTCGACAGCGGTCAGTACGACGACCTCGACGGCCCGGCCCACAGCATTCTGTTCGACGACCAGGACCCGAAGCACCAGGCCGCCGTCGACGAAGCCAAAGGCCAGCCCGAGGCTGAGCCGGCGCCCGGCAAAGACCAGGCACCGCCCCATGCTTGAACTGGCGCCGCTGCTGGTTTCTGCCGTCATCCTCGGCCTGCTCGGCGGCGGGCATTGCCTGGGCATGTGTGGCGGCCTGATGGGCGCGCTGACCCTGGCAATCCCCAAGGAACAGCGCAGCCGACGCTTTCGCCTGTTGCTGGCCTACAACCTGGGGCGGATTCTCAGTTACGCCACGGCCGGCCTGTTGCTCGGTCTCGCCGGATGGGCGGTGGCCAACAGCCCGGCGGCGCTGTTTATGCGGGTACTCGCCGGGCTGCTGCTGATTGTCATGGGCCTGTACCTGGCCGGCTGGTGGAGCGGCCTGACCCGCATCGAAAGCCTCGGACGCGGCCTGTGGCGCCATATACAGCCATTCGCCAATCGCTTGCTGCCGGTGTCGAGCCTGCCCCGCGCCCTGCTCCTGGGCGCGCTCTGGGGCTGGCTGCCGTGCGGGCTGGTCTACAGCACCCTGCTGTGGTCGGCCAGCCAGGGGAATGCCGTGGACAGCGCACTGTTGATGCTGGCTTTCGGCCTGGGCACCTGGCCGGTGCTGCTGGCCACTGGGCTGGCCGCCGAGCGGGTCACGGCCCTGTTGCGCAAGCGCAGCATCCGCATGACGGGTGGCCTGCTGGTGATCCTGTTTGGTATCTGGACCCTGCCCGGCCCGCACCAGCACTGGCTGATGGGGCACTGAGCAACGCCCGACAGGCGTCTAGCATCACGCTTTACGCTGGTCGCATCGACCCGCGAGCCACCGACCACCCTTGATGCAAATCAAGATGGGCGCCGCATCGACCCCCTAGACTCGCGAACACTGCCAGCCTATCCGGGGGAATTCCCGCATGCTCGACGCCATTCGTTGGGACACTGATCTGATCCGCCGTTACGACCTGGCGGGGCCTCGCTACACCTCTTATCCGACCGCCGTGCAATTCAATAGCCAGGTCGGTACGTTCGACCTGCTGCACGCCCTTCGCGACAGTCGCAAGGCCCTGCGCCCGCTGTCGCTGTATGTGCATGTGCCGTTCTGCGCCAACATTTGCTATTACTGCGCCTGCAATAAAGTCATCACCAAGGACCGCGGCCGCGCCCAGCCCTACCTGCAGCGCCTGGAGCAGGAAATCCAGCTGATCGCCTGCCACCTGGACCCCAACCAGAAAGTCGAGCAGCTGCACTTCGGCGGCGGCACCCCGACCTTTCTCAGCCATGACGAACTGCGGCAACTGATGGCCCAGCTGCGCAAGCACTTCAACCTGCTGGACGACGACTCCGGCGACTACGGCATCGAGATCGATCCCCGTGAAGCCGACTGGTCGACCATGGGCCTGCTGCGCGAGCTGGGCTTCAACCGGGTCAGCATCGGCCTGCAGGACCTAGACCCGGCCGTGCAACGTGCGGTCAACCGCCTGCAAAGCCTGGAAGAAACCCGCGCCGTCATCGAAGCCGCGCGCACCCTGCAGTTTCGCTCGATCAACATCGACCTGATCTACGGCCTGCCCAAGCAGACCCCGGACAACTTCGCCCGCACCGTGGAGGAGGTGATCAACCTGCAGCCGGATCGGCTCTCGGTGTTCAACTACGCCCACCTGCCCGAGCGCTTCATGCCTCAGCGGCGGATCAACGGCAATGAACTACCGGCCCCGGCCGACAAATTGCAGATGCTCCAGCGCACCATCGAGCAACTGACAGCGGCGGGCTATCGCTATATCGGCATGGACCATTTCGCCCTGCCCGACGACGAGCTGGCCATTGCCCAGGAAGACTCGACCCTGCAGCGCAACTTCCAGGGCTACACCACCCACGGCCATTGCGACCTGATTGGTCTCGGCGTCTCGGCCATCAGCCAGATCGGCGACCTGTACTGCCAGAACAGCAGCGACCTCAATCACTATCAGAACGCCCTGGCCGGCGCCCAACTGGCCACCAGCCGCGGCCTGGTGTGCAACCCGGACGATCGGCTGCGGCGCGAGGTGATTCAGCAACTGATCTGCAATTTCAGCCTGCAATTCGAAGCCATCGAACAGGCGTTCAATATCGACTTTCACGGCTATTTCAAAGACCTGTGGCCACAACTGCGGGCCATGGCCAATGACGGCCTGATTGAGCTGGACAGCACCGGCATCACCGTACTGCCCGCCGGGCGCCTGCTGGTGCGCTCGGTGTGCATGGTGTTCGACGCCTACCTGGAACAACAGAATCGTCAGCGGTTTTCCCGGGTGATCTAGGACTTCATCAACAAGGAGGCGGCCTTGAGCACTTGCTCAGGAGACAGTCCGGACGTTTTCATGGCTTTGGCCAAGGCGTTGTTGGCGGTCAGCAAACCGGCATTGAGCCCCGCCAAGGCGGCTTGCAAGCTGCCTTGGCGGGCTTTGACCTGTTCCGGCGTGAGATGTTTGTCGGCCATGACCGCCTGCATTTCGGCCATTTTTTCGGCGATCTGCTGCTGCAACTTGCGAATCATCTTCAACAGTTGCTGGATATTCTCGGGCAGGCCGCTTTCTTCAATATCGTTGTCGGAGCCCTTGGCAGCGGAGGATTTACTTTGCCCGGCACCGGACAGCGACACTTTGACGCCCTCGGCACTGAGTGCAATGGCCCCATTGGCCGCATGAGAGGGGTCATCGCCCGCTATCGGCGAAGGCTCGATCAGTGGCTGCAAGTTGTTGTTGCCACTGGAAATGCTGCCAATGGAAGACATGATTTAGGTTCCCTGCACGATTGGCGATGACAGGTTATCGACCCCTGAAAGGAATGCTTTACGACTGAACGTCACTGCGGCGCGGACTGGCTTGAACCTTGTACTGTGAGGTACCCTTACGGCTTATGTGTGTTTCCCCACAAGGATTTTAGTAATGTCCGAGCCAGTTAAACTGCGCGCTCACAACCAGGCCCATTGCAAGGATTGCAGCCTGGCCCCCCTCTGCCTGCCACTTTCTCTGAATCTGGAAGACATGGATGCGCTGGACGAAATTGTCAAACGTGGTCGGCCACTGAAGAAAGGCGAATTCCTGTTTCGCCAGGGCGATAAATTCGACTCCGTCTATGCGGTACGCTCCGGCGCGCTCAAGACCTTCAGCCTGAGCGACAGCGGCGAAGAACAGATCACCGGCTTCCACCTGCCCAGCGAGCTGGTAGGCCTGTCCGGGATGGACACCGAAAGCCATCCGGTTTCCGCCCAGGCGCTGGAAACCACCTCAGTCTGCGAAATTCCTTTCGAACGCCTCGATGAACTGGCCTTGCAACTGCCACAGTTGCGCCGCCAGCTGATGCGCGTCATGAGCCGGGAAATTCGTGACGACCAGCAAATGATGCTGCTGCTATCGAAAAAAACCGCCGACGAACGCATTGCGACCTTTCTGGTCAACCTCTCCGCGCGCTTCAGGGCTCGCGGGTTCTCGGCCAATCAGTTCCGTCTGAGCATGTCACGCAACGAAATCGGTAATTACCTGGGCCTGGCGGTGGAAACCGTGTCCCGGGTGTTCACGCGCTTCCAGCAGAACGAACTGATCGCGGCCGAAGGCAAGGAAGTGCACATCCTCGATCCGATCCAGCTCTGCGCCCTCGCTGGCGGCGCACTGGAAGTCTGACCCCAGCCGCCCGCGCCGAGCCAAGCGGCGCAGGCGCGGGTATACTGGCGCGGCCCATTTGCCCGCCAGGACACCCTCACGATGGTCTTCGACAGCTTCGACATCAAATCCCTGATCCGCCCCGTCATCGACTTTCCGAAACCGGGCGTCATCTTTCGCGACATCACCCCCCTGTTCCAGTCGCCCAAGGCCCTGCGCCTGGTAGCCGACAGCTTTGCCCAGCGTTATGTCGAAGAAGACTTCAGCCACATTGGCGCCATGGATGCCCGTGGGTTTCTGATCGGCTCGATCATCGCCTACCAACTGAACAAACCGCTGATCCTGTTCCGCAAACAGGGCAAGCTGCCTGCTGATGTGCTGGCCGAGGGGTATCAGACCGAGTACGGCGAGGCCTTCCTCGAAGTGCACGCCGACAGCCTGTGCGAAGGCGACTCGGTGCTGATGTTCGATGACCTGATCGCGACCGGCGGCACCCTGATCGCCGCGGCCAACCTGGTACGGCGCATGGGAGCGAAGATCTTCGAAGCCGCCGCCATCATCGACCTGCCGGAACTGGGTGGCTCGCAAAAACTGGAAGACATGGGCATCCCGACCTTTTGCCTGACCCGGTTTTCCCTGACTGAGCGCTGATTATCCTTCTCGCCGGCACGCCCGCCGCTACCGCCCCATGCAATGTGGCAGCGGCCTTGCCGGCAAATCGCGCTACAAACCCATCTGCTTACTGATGATTTCGTTCATCACTTCCCGGGTGCCACCGCCGATGGAAAGGATGCGATTGTCGCGGTACAGCCGCTCCACCAGGCTTTCACGCATGTAGCCCAGCCCGCCGAGGATCTGCACCGCGTCATAAGTGATGCGGTCGGCGGTGTCGGTGGCCACATTCTTGGCCATGGAAATCTCCTTGATCACACTCTTGCCGGCGGCCATTTTCGCGGCCTGCCGATACGTGAACTCCCGTGAGACTTCCAGCGCCGTGGCCATCTCCGCCAGGCGATGCTTGAGCACCTGAAACTTGCCGATGGGTTTGCCGAACGCCTCACGCTCACGCGCCCACTTCAGGCTCTCTTCCAGAGCCAGTTGCGCGGTCATGTTGGCCATCAGCGCCAAGGCGAGCCGCTCGCTCTGAAAGTTGCCCATGATGCAGGCAAACCCCATGTTTTCGGCGCCGATCAGATGTTCCACAGGCACCCGGCAATCATCGAAGAACAGCTCGGCGGTATCGGAGGCCCACCAACCCATTTTCTTCAACTGACGGCCGACGCTGAAGCCCGGGGTACCCTTTTCGATCAATAGCAGGCTGATACCACCAAAGCCCGGCGCCCCGGTGCGCACCGCCACGGTGTAGAAGTCCGCGCGCACACCGCTGGTGATAAAGGTCTTGCTGCCGCTGACCCGGTAATAATCGCCCTCGCGCACGGCCCGCGTTTGCAGATTGGCCACATCCGAGCCACCGCCGGGCTCAGTCACCGCCAGGGCGCTGATTTTCTCCCCGGACAGTACCTGGGGCACCACCCGATCACGAACCTCCGCCCGGGCCCATTTGACGATCGGCGGCAAGCCGATATCCAGTGACCCCAAGGCCGCCACCAGGCCGCCGGAGCCGCTGCGCATCAGCTCTTCGCTGGCGGCAATCTTGGCGAACACGTCACCTTCATGGCTGCCACCCAGTGCCTCCGGATAGCCGATGCCGAGGATCCCGGCAGCGCCGGCCTTGAGATACAACTCGCGGGGGAAGGTCTCGGCCTCTTCCCACTGGTCGATATCGGGAAGGATCTCGCGCTCGACGAAACGTAGCACGCTATCGCGGATCAATTGGTGGCTGGGGTCGAAGTATTCCTGGCAGGCAGACATCGGCAAGCTCCTCTGAAGGTCGGAGGAACTTACCAAGCGCTTGCTTGGTTTTCAAGGCAGCGCCACGCTCGGCGCGCCACGAGTCCTTACAAGGCGATAGGTTTGCGCCCGGCGAACGAATGGGCCAGGGTCCCGCCGTCCACCAGCTCCAGCTCGCCACCCAGCGGCACGCCATGGGCAATACGCGAGGTCACCAGGCCCTTGTTGCTCAGCAGTTGAGCGATGTAGTGCGCCGTAGCCTCGCCCTCGACCGTAGGGTTGGTCGCCAGAATCACCTCGGTGAAACTGCCCTGCTCCTCGATGCGTGCCACCAATTGTGGAATACCGATGGCTTCAGGGCCAAGGCCGTCCAGCGGCGACAAATGCCCCTTGAGCACAAAATAGCGACCGCGATAACCGGTTTGCTCCACCGCGTACACATCCATCGGCCCCTCGACCACACACAGCAAAGTGTCGTCGCGGCGATTATCCGAGCATTGCGGGCACAGATCGTCTTCGGTGAGGGTCCGGCACAGCCGGCAATGACCCACGCCCTCCATGGCCTGGCTCAGGGCCAGGGCCAGCCGCGAGCCGCCGCTGCGGTCGCGCTCGAGCAATTGCAGGGCCATGCGCTGGGCGGTTTTCTGACCTACACCGGGCAAGGTGCGCAGGGCGTCGATCAGTTGGCGAATAAGGGGGCTGAAGCTCATGGGCAAAGGTCCGACAAAACAACGAGACGCGGTTTATACCCGCGCCTCCGATTAGCGTCAAATGCTCAAGGTTGCGCGACGCGCACCACCAGCTTGCCGAAGTTGCGCCCTTCGAGCAGGCCGATAAAGGCTTCAGGTGCCTGTTCCAGGCCATCGACCACGTCCTCCTTGAACTTGACCTTGCCTTCGCGCACCCAGGGCGCCATGGCGCTGACAAACTCCGGCTGGCGATCAGCGTAGTCATCAAACACGATAAAACCCTGGATGCGCACGCGTTTGGTCAGCAATGCACGTTGCAGCAGCGGCAGGCGATCCGGTCCGGGTGGCGCCTCCTGGGCGTTGTACTGGGCAATCAGCCCGCACAGGGGGATCCGTGCCTTCGGGTTGAGCAGCGGCAACACTGCATCGAACACCTTGCCGCCGACGTTCTCGAAATAGATGTCCACCCCCTTGAAGCAGGCCTGGGCCAGTTCGTCGGCAAAATCCGGGCTGTGGTGATCGATACAGGCATCAAAACCCAATTCCTCAACCACATACCGGCATTTCTCGGCACCGCCGGCCACCCCGACCACTCGCAGCCCCTTGAGCTTGGCCACCTGCCCTACCACCGAACCCACGGCGCCGGAGGCCGCAGCCACCACCAGGGTTTCCCCGGCCTTAGGCTGGCCGATGTCCATCAACCCCATGTAGGCGGTCATGCCCGGCATGCCCAGCACCCCCAAGGCCATGGACGGGCTGGGCAGCCCCACCGGCACCGGCACCAGATTGCGCCCGTCGGAAATGCTGTGGCTCTGCCAACCGGTGGCGCCCACCACCAGGTCACCTTCCTGAAATTTCGGGTTGCGTGAGCGTTCGACCTGGCTGACAGCACCGCCGGTCATGACTTCATTGATCTCGACGGGCGCAGCATAGGACGGTGCATCACTCATGCGTCCACGCATGTAGGGGTCCAGCGACAGGTACAAGGTCTTCAGCAGTACCTGGCCGTCCGCCAGGTCCGGCAACGCCACGCGCTCCAGGCGAAAGTTTTCCGGCACAGGCGCTCCGTTCGGCCGGGAAACCAGAACCACGCGCTGGTTGAGGGTCAATGCTTGCGACATCAGAGGCGCTCCTTATCAAGGATTGAATGGGTCATACAGGGTGCAGACCGCGACATGCCGGGGGCGTTCGAAGTTTCTACCTGTTCATGCCAGGCATCGCCGGCGCCGGGCAGGTGCGCTGAAGCAAAAAAAAGCCAGGCTCGAAGCCTGGCTTTTTTTGTACTACATCCGATGCGCTCGCGCGAATCAGAACGGCAGCTTCATGCCTGGAGGCAATTGCATGCCTGCAGTCATGCCGGACATTTTGTCCTGGCTGTTGGCTTCGATCTTGCGCACGGCGTCGTTGACCGCCGCAGCGAACAGGTCTTCCAGTACTTCGCGGTCATCCTCGCTGACACCTTCAAGCAGGGTTGGGTCGATGCTGACACGCTTGACGTCGTGACGACCGGTCATGACCACGGTGACCATATCGCCACCCGCCTTGCCGGTGACTTCGGCGTTGGCCAGCTCTTCCTGCATCTTGGCCATTTTTTCCTGCATCTGCTGCGCCTGCTTCATCAGGCCGGCCATGCCACCTTTCATCATGGGAATCACCTCAAAGTACTTGGATAAACATCGCGCCCGGCCAACAGGACCCGGCGCCCTTCAGTTATTAGCCCTGAGTGACCAGGGCTTCGACAGGTTCAATAGTATCGTGCCGAACCACCGCGCCGAACTGTTGCACCATCTGCTGGATGAACGGATCGCCGTGGATCGACTCCTCGGCCTCGCGCTGGCGATTGACCCGCCGCCGCGATGCGGCCTGGGCCGGGGTTTCCTGCTCGGGCTTGATCAGCTCGATGCTGATACTCAAGGTGCGCTGGAAATGCTGATTCAGTGCATCGTTGAGCCGGCGTTGCTGGGTAGCGTTGAACAGCGCGCTGTGCGCCGGGTCCAGGTGCAGCAACCAGTTGTCGCCGTCCACCGCCATCAGGGTGCAGTTGGCGGCAATGCTGCCGGTCATGCCGGAAATCGGCAGTTTCGGGAACAGCTCCAACCACTCCAATGCCAGGCCGGTGGCCGGCATCGCCGCAGGCTCCGGTTCCGGCTCGGGGGCCGGTTCAGCGGCGTGCTCACTGGCCAGTTCGTCCAGGTAGCTGTAGGCCGAATCCATGTCCGGCTCAATATAGTCCTCGTCCAACGGCGGCTCGTCGTCCAGGTCAATACCTGGTGTCGCGGCGTCCACCTCGGCCACCGTCGGCTCCGGCACCGGCGCGCTGACCCACTCCGGCGCGTCCGGCACCACGCTGTCAGGCGTGGGGGTCGGCATCGGCGTCAGCTCTGGCTGCTCGGCGGCGGTTTCCAGCACCGGTTCGACAGCGGGCTGTTGCTCGATGCTCGGCTCAACCGGGTCATTCCACGGCAAGTCGACCACCGCTTCGGCAACTGGCGGTTCGGGCGTCGGCTCGGGGACGACTTCAAGCGCTGGGGCCACAACGGCCGCCACTACCGGCTCAGGCACGGCTGGTGGGGCAGCCTGTGGGACAACGGGGGCGACAGGCTCGACAGCAGCGACCGGCGCCACCACTGCCGCTACGGGTGCAGCAGGTACGGTGCGCGCCACGGATTGAGCGGAATCAACTGTGGCTTGGCTGATCCCCACTGGCTTTAGCGCCTGCCTCGGCGCGTCCGCAGTGTCTGCCGGGCGGAAGGCCAGCATCCGCAGCAGCACCATCTCGAAGCCGCCTCGCGGGTCCGGAGCCAGCGGCAGGTCGCGCCGGCCGATCAGACCCATCTGGTAATAGAACTGCACATCCTCGGCCGGCAGGGCCTGGGCCAGGGCCAGCACCCGGTCGCGGTCGCCATGGCCGTTGTCGACACCCTCGGGCAATGCCTGGGCAATGGCGACGCGGTGCAGAACGTTGAGAATTTCCGAGAGCACGCCATTCCAGTCCGGGCCCTGCTCGGCCAGGTGGCGCACCGCCTCAAGCAATGCCTTGGCATCGCCTTCGATCAGTGAATGCAGGACATCGAATACCTGACCGTGGTCCAGGGTACCGAGCATCGCCCGCACGTCGGCAGCCATGACCTTGCCTTCACCAAAGGCGATGGCCTGGTCGGTCAGGCTCATGGCATCGCGCATCGAGCCATCGGCGGCACGCCCCAGCAGCCACAGGGCGTCGTCTTCGAACGGCACGTTCTCGACGCCCAGCACGTGGGTCAAATGCTCGACCACACGCTCCGGCGTCATGTTCTTCAGGGAGAACTGCAGGCAGCGCGACAGAATGGTTGCAGGAAGTTTCTGCGGATCGGTGGTGGCCAGGATGAATTTGACGTAGGGCGGCGGCTCTTCCAGGGTTTTCAACAGGGCGTTGAACGAGTGACTGGAAAGCATGTGCACTTCGTCGATCAGGTAGACCTTGAAGCGCCCGCGGCTCGGCGCGTACTGCACGTTATCCAGCAGTTCGCGGGTATCTTCGACCTTGGTCCGGCTCGCGGCGTCGATCTCGATCAGGTCGACGAAGCGCCCTTCGTCGATCTCGCGGCAGACCGAGCAGGTGCCACAGGGCGTGGAAGTGATACCTGTTTCACAGTTCAGGCATTTGGCAATGATCCGCGCGATGGTGGTCTTGCCCACCCCGCGGGTGCCGGTAAACAGATAGGCGTGGTGCAGCCGCTGGCTGTCCAAGGCATTGATCAGAGCCTTGAGCACATGGGTCTGGCCGACCATTTCGCGGAACGAGCGCGGACGCCATTTACGTGCAAGAACCTGATAACTCATCGAAAACCGTCGCAACTGGGAAGCGGAAGCCGGTAATGCTAGCGGAGCAAGGGCGAAATTGCATCCGGTGTGCTCGTCTAATCTGGCTAAGCTGCATTTTGCGGGGCTGCAAGCGGCCTAATCACGGACGGAGATCGTATGCGCTTAACCTGGGGCGCCCTGCTACTGATCAGTGCCAGTACCTCGGCCAGCGAGCCGGCGCTGCGTTTTGCGATCGCCGATAGCTGGGCCATGCCCCTGGTGCAGATTGAGGCGGGCAAACCGACCCAGGGCATCCTCCACGACATGATGGCCAGCCTCGCCACCCAGGTCGGTCGCCCCGCCGAATTTCATGTCCTGGCGCGGGCGCGGGTACAGGCCGCCATGGAACGCGGTGAAATCGACGTGCGCTGCTATGTCGCGCAGTCCTGGCTGCCCAATCAGTCGGGCGACTACATCTGGAGCATTCCGCTGTTCGTGCAGCGCGACCTGCTGGTCAGTACCGGGCAAGACCCACAGGCGATCACGGCCGCGAACCTGCCGCCACAAAACATCGGCACGGTGCTTAGCTACACCTACCCGTCCCTGCAGCCGCTGTTCGAACGCGGCCAACTGGTACGCGACGATGCGCGCAACCAGGAACAGGTGCTGGAGAAACTCGGCGCCGGCCGCTACCACTATGCGGTCAGCAATCAATGGACCCTGAACTGGTTCAACCAGCGGCTGATGCCCGACAAACAATTGCACAGCGTGGCGGTCCTGCAGGAACAGGCCATCGGCTGCTACGTGCGCAATGACCCGCAGGTGCCGGTGCAAACCATATTGCGTACCCTGCTGCGGATGAAAATGTCCGGCGAAATCGACGACATCATCCAGCTCTACACCGGCATCCGCGAGTCAGCGGAGGCCGTGCCGGTCGCCGATCAGCCCTGAGCCTCACAACGCGACTTCCCGGGCCTGCCATTCCAGAGGGGCGCTGAAACTCGCCACCCAACGCAGAATCTCCTGCGCCGGCATCGGCTGGGCAATGAAGTAGCCCTGGGCCACGTCACAGCCCAGGGCCATCAACACTTCCCCGTGCTCGCGGGTTTCCAGGCCCTCGGCCACCACCTTGCGCCCGAACGCACGGGCCAGGCCGATCAGCGCCTGGGCCAGGGCCAGATCGTTCTGGTCTTGCAGGATATCGGCGACAAATACCCGGTCGATCTTGATGGTCTGGGTGCACAGGCGCTTGAGGTAACTCAGGGAGGCATGACCGGTGCCGAAATCCCCCAGGGAAAACTGCACGCCCAGGGCCTGACAGGCCTGCAGGCAATCGCTGACGTGCTCGATATTCTCGATCGCCACCGATTCGACAATTTCCAGGTCCAGAAACTGCGGCGCCACCTGCGGATAACGCGCCAGCATCGCTTTGAGGCGCTCGACGAAATCAGCGCGCTGGAAGTGCCGCGCGGCAATATTGACGCTGATCGGCCAACCCTGACCGCTCACTTGCCATTGCTGCAACTGGGTCATGACCTGATTCATGACCCACTCGCCGATATCCACGATCAGGTCGGTTTCTTCCACCAGCGGCAGAAACTCATTGGGACCCACCAGCCCGCGTTGCGGGTGCTGCCAGCGCAGCAAGGCTTCAAAACCGACCACCGAGCCGGTGCGCATATTCACCTTGGGCTGGAAATGCAGGCACAACTCCCCGGCGTTCAGGGCATGGCGCACCAGCTCGACCGTCTGGTGCGTAGCCTTGACCTCGCGGTCGCGGGACACATCGAACAGATGGAAGCGATTGCGCCCGCCCTGCTTGGCCACATACATCGCCTGGTCGGCATGGCGCAGCAAGGTATCGGCGTCGTCGTTGTCCGCCGGAAACAGGGTCACACCAATACTGGCGAAGACATTGATTTCCTTGCCCTGAATCGAATAGGGCGTGGAAATCGCACTCAGCACCCGGTGCAGGGCCGCCCGCAACTCCTGAACGTCGCGCACATAGCGCAGAATCAGCACGAACTCGTCACCGGCCAGCCGTGCCACCACATCCTCGCCACGCACAATGCTGCGCAAGCGGCTGGCCACTTCGACCAGCAGCAGGTCACCGCAGGCATGCCCATAACCATCATTGACCGCCTTGAAGCCGTCGAGATCGAGCATGCACACCGCCAGGGGGATGTCTTCCTGGCGGGAAAACGCCAGTGCCTGGTTCAACAGATCGGAAAGAAACGCCCGATTGGGCAAGCCCGTGAGCACGTCATGCCCCACCCGCCATTGCAATGAATGCAAGAGTTGGCGGTTTTCGCTGACATCGAAGCGGATCGACACATAGCGCATCACGCGCCCGGTAGAATCGTCGAGCAGCGGCACCATGGTGCTGTCGACCCAGTACAGGGTGCCGTCTTTGGCCCGGTTGCAGATTTCACCCTTCCACACCTGGCCCAGGGCAATGGTGCGCCACAGGGAGGTGAAGAATTCGGGCGGGTGCAGGCCGGAGCTGAGGATCTTGTGATCGGCGCCCACCAACTCTTCGCGGCTGTAACCCGAGACTTTACAGAACAGGTCGTTGACGTAAGTGATACGCCCGTCCAGATCGGTCTCGGAAAAAATGGCGGCTGCGTCTACGGCCCTGCGGTATTTCTCATCCATGAGTCAGGCTCACTGTCGCTAGCGGTTGAACCGCTCGACCAGGGCCTGGGGCCCGGAAGAGATTCGTTTTGGATCCGGAGCACCGGGGCACCGGACATCGAGCCGCTGCTGCCCCGGAAAGATCCGTTCAACACAGGTAACCGGCAATTTGAGACGCACGTTAGAACTCCATGGAGAGCATTCCAAACCCATGCCGGGGTGGCCGGCTGCGGGCTGTTCGCAATGTACTTCGGGGCGGCAAGGCTCCACCGACACTGATGCCGGGGTTGCAGCCGTACAGCGGTTTGCGCGACGGTCGAGCTTCGGGTCGACGAAGACCAACTAGGATCAAACAGGGCACCGGGCACGGTGGCGACGGAGTGTTGGCGCAGGTTAACGAGACGTCCAGCGCGCGCCATATCCTCGGGTCCGGGCGGACAGGGCAAATGCAATGAGTTCCTGTTTCGCAAACTCCGCCTTCTGAAACCAGATCACCAAATACCTGTCCGAAGCGTCGATTCTACGAAATACATCACATTTTGCAAAGCAAGGTGATGAATCATGGTGTTGTCTAATGCGAAGATTTATCGTTAAGTTCTTGATTCTAAATGGGAATTGAGCGATGCAAATTTCAAGTTTGGGTCCAGCCATAAGACGTTATCGCAAGGTAGCGGGGCTTACTCAGGCTGAACTAGGTGAAAAAACCGGTTTTGACCCTAAAACCATCAGCCGCTTCGAAACCGGCACCTACACCCCCAGCGTTGAAGCTCTGTTTCTGTTTGCCGATGTTCTGGGAGTGAAGCTGAAAGCCTTTTTTGCCGATATGGGCGAGGAAGACGAACAGCGAGCTTATTTGTTCGGTGTCATTCACAACGCCCCCCCGAAGGATCTGGGAAAGCTGATAGCAGCGGTTGACCAGGCCTTGTCCAAGCCTTAGAGCCCAGTCATGCACGAACAAGGCAGGCTATCGCCCGCGATAATCTGCCTGGTTTTTTTTAACCACGACTCCTGACAGGAACTGACAGCTGCGCCACTTAAGCTGGTGGCCTCTGTTCAGCCACCCAGCACGGAAATCGGAGTCTCATGATGACCCACACCTACCTTCTGCTTTACGTCGACAGCCCGGCCACCAGCGCCCACTTCTACAGCCGCCTGCTGGACAAGCCGCCCGTGGAGCTGTCGCCGACCTTCGCCCTGTTCATCCTGGATTCGGGTCTGAAGCTCGGGCTGTGGTCCAGGCACACCGTAGAGCCTTCGCCCCAGGCACTCCCGGGCGCGGCCGAATTGGGCCTTGCGGTGGACAGCCTGGCCGAGGTCGACCGCCTGCATCAGCGCTGGAGCGAACTGGGCCAGCCCATCCTCCTCGCCCCCATCGCCCTGGATTTTGGCTACACCTTTGTCGCCGTCGATCCGGACGGGCACCGGCTCAGGGTCTTTGCGCCGACCCTCGACTGATCTGCCCCGCTGCTGGCGCGCCCCTGCCCTTGCGCCAACGCCCCTCCAACTGCATCGCCAGTACACTGCCCAACACTACGCAGGCCCCCAGCAGCACTTCGGGGCGCAACGGTTCGTGCAACACCAGCGACGCCAGCAGCATCGCCAGCGGTGGGATCAGGTACATCGCAATCGCCGCCCGACTGACTTCGGTGCGCGCCAGCACATAGGCCCACGCCAGGTAAGCCAATGCACTGGGAAACAGCCCCAGCACCAGCACCGCGAGGTTCACCCGCCAGGTTGCCTGCACCACTGCCTGGGCCAGGCCCGGTGCATACACAGTCAGCAACAGAGTGCCGGACCAGACCATGTAGCACACCGTGGTCAGCACCCCGTAATGCCCCGAGTAACGACGCTGCAAAACGAAGTACAACCCCCAGGAAAACGCCGCCAGCAAAATCAGCAGTCCTCTGGGCTCAATCCCGGCCAACCCACGATCGGCGCCCATCACCAGCAGCGCCCCGAACAGCCCGAGCCCCACGCAAAACCAGCGCCAGCCGCTGACTGGCTCCTTCAACCAGAAAAACGCGATCAGCGTGCTGAAGATCGGCGCCGACTGCGCCAACACACTCGCCACACCGGCACTGACCCCTTGCTGGCCGTAATTGAGGCTGACGTGATGCAAGGCAATTGCGAAGAATCCCAGCACCAGCAGCCACGGCAGATCGCGCCAGCGTGGCAGGGAGATCTTCATCACCAGGGCCACCCCGGCCATGAACACCGACGCGATGACAAAGCGCAGCAGCGCCAGGTGCCCCGGCCCATAGCCCTCGAGCCCGATGTGGATACCCACCGGGGAATAGGCCCAGCACAGAATGACGAAGGCGCCGGCCAGGACCGTTTTCAATATGGGGGAAATGTTCAAGGGATGAAGTCCGGGTAGCCGAGGAAAGAACCTCAGTCTCGCGCCCTGCACACCTCACCACAATTGATGGATACTGAGCCCAGACCTCACAGGAAGTGAACGATGGAACTGGCCCAACTAAACATGGTGAGAGCGGTAGCGCGCACCGGCAGCATCGCCCGTGCCGCCCTGCAATTGCATTGCGTGCCCTCCAACATCACCACCCGGATCAAGCAGCTGGAGAGCGAACTGGGCACCGCACTGTTCATCCGTGCCGGCCGCGGCTTGAAAATCAGCCCGGCCGGGGAAATATTCCTCGGCTACAGCGAACGCATCCTGGCGCTGGTGGACGAAGCCAAGCGCGCCGTCGACCACAACGCCAGCCCCCGTGGCAGCCTGCGCATCGGCGCAATCGAATCCTGCGCCGGAGGCCGCCTGCCGCCGCTGCTCGCCGAATACCATCGCCGTTATCCCCACGTCACCCTGGAGCTGGTCACCGGCACCTGGTCCCAGCTGTTTGACGAACTGCAGCACCATCGGCTCGACGGCGCCCTGGTCGCCACCGACGCACTGCCCGCCAAATTGCAGCGCACCACGCTCTACAGCGAGCCATTGGTGCTGATCACCCATGCCTGCGCCGCACCGATCCTCAGTGCCCGCGATCTGCACGGCCAGACCCTGTTCATGTGGCCCAGCGGCTGCCCCTATCGCCGCGCCCTGGAAGACTGGCTGGGCGCCAACGGGGTCCAGGCGTCGATCACCGGCTACGCCAGCTGGGGCACCATCATCGGCTGCGTCAGTGCGGGTGCAGGCATGGCCCTGGTGCCCGAGGGCGTACTGGAGCGATACGCCCAGTCCGCAAGCTTGCAGATCTATCGCTTTGCCGAATTGCAGCCGGTGGAGAATCGCTTTGTCTGGCACCAGGAAATCCAGCGCCACACGGCACGTGACGCCTTTGCGCAACTGCTGCAGGAGCAGCTCCAAGGCTGATTCAAAACCGCCGCAACGCCCTGCCGTACTGGCGCAAAACGGAACAATCCGATTGAGCTGCCCCCAACGCTGCCGGTATCCTGCGCGTCTTTTTGTCACAAGATGTAAGGGAATACGATGAAATACCTGCGCCTCCTCCTGGCCGCACTGACCCTCTATGCCGCGCCATTCAGCGCCAGCGCCGCCGCCCCTGCCGACAGCAGCGACGCCGACCAGGTGACCCCGGAGCAATTCCTGGCATCACTCTCGCCGCAGCACGGCAGCATCAAACTGCCTGGCGACATTGCCCGCCTCGACCTGAGTAAAGAGTTCTACTACCTCAACCCCACCGACACCGAAAAGCTCCTCACCGAAGGCTGGGGCAACCCGCCCGGCTTCAGCAACCTGGGCATGATCGTCCCGAGCAACGTCAGCCCCCTGGCAGCCGAAGGCTGGGGCGTGATCATCAGCTACAACGACGACGGGCATATCTCCGACGAAGACGCGGCAAAAATCGACTACAACGACCTGCTCAAGCAAATGCAGGCCGAAGACGAAGAAGACAACAAACAACGCAAGGAACAGGGCTACGGCGCTCTCTACCTGCTGGGTTGGGCCGAACAGCCGCGCTATGACGCGCAATCGCACAAGATGTACTGGGCCCGCGAACTCAAGGCCGAAGAAGCCAAGGACAGCACCCTGAACTACAGCATCCGCGTGCTGGGCCGCGAGGGCGTGCTGGAGCTCAACGCGGTGGCGGCCATGGCCGACTTGCCGACCATCAAGCGCGAGATGCCGAAGGTGCTGGCCTCCACCAACTTCACTGAAGGCAACCGCTACGCCGACTACAACCCGGGCACCGACAAACTGGCCTCCTACGGCCTGGCAGCCCTGGTCGCCGGCGGTATCGCGAGCAAGGCCGGGCTGTTCGCCAAACTCGGCGTACTGCTCCTGGCGGGCAAGAAATTCATTGTGCTTGGTCTGGTCGGCCTTGGCGTGCTGATCCGCAAACTGTTCAAGAAGAAGTCCTGAGCCAAAAATCGCCCCCGTACTGCGGGGGCGATGCCTGCCCAATCCCTAGGCCCTAGCGGATAAACGCCTTACTGCTTCGGCGTCAACTTCGCGTATTGGTCCTGGCTGATCCAGCCGCTGAACGATCGGTCCTGATCGTTGATGAACTCAACCTGCGCCCACCCCTTGTTGAAGCCCAACACCCCGACCACATCGTCCTTGACGAGATAGGCGCGATGCCCGGCCTTGGCGTCAGGGGCCTTTTGCAGGTACGCCTTGTCGGCGGTCACGGTGACCAGGCTGACCCACTGCTTGCTGGCGGTCCGGGTCAACTCCAGGCCGGTGGCGATCTCCGGCGTCATCACACTGATGCAACCCGGGTGCTGCTGGCCTTTGCCGATGGTCAGGTTCACGCCCGTGGCGGTGGCTTCAAGGCTGCCGGGGTAGCTGGCATCAAGCCAGGTGACCAGCGCTGCCTTGCGCCCCGCCTCAACCTTGCCTTGCAGGTAAAAGGTGCAACTGCGGCTCACGCCCTCCCCCATCTGTTCGGAGTAGTAACCCTCGACCTGATGTTCCGGGGTTACCGCCAACATCAAGGCTTCGTATTTGCCCGATTGCAGGGTTGATGTCGCCGCCAGCGCAGCATCCCCCAGGTACAGGTTGAAGACCGAAGCGGTCAGGACCAGCCAAGTAGAACGTCGAATCACCACGTTATTTTTTCCCTTTGAGTGCCGTGTCGGCATTTTCAATGCGCCTGCTATAAGCTATGGCGACAACGTCCTTGTACTTCATGCCCGTCATCAGCACCGCATTGCGAATGCAGCTTCCCCTGCGCCCAAGGCAGGCGAAATTCAACCGCAAGCACGATAAGCCTGAAGCATGGCATTCAAAAAAGGGAGAGTGATTCGAGAAAAGACTCGTTGAAGAACATCAACGAGTAAGCGTTATGGAGGCAACCCCACCAGCCACACCCCGGCACACAATGTTCCCGCTGTGGCTGCTGCCTTCCGGCTCTGACCAGGTTCACGGGTAATCGTTGCGGGGGGACCGATGGGGTCACCATAACGACGCTCACCTGACGGCGAGCCGCGCCATTGTACCTATCTGAGTCGAAGTTACAACCGCTGCATGCAGATTAAAAAATATGATGGGCTTCAAGCACTTGTCGCAGGAGCAGGCACGCTGCGGGCGGGCGTTGTGGCAGGGTGTTACGCCGAATCCCGGGGACGGGTTGCTGATACAGCATGGGGCTGGTCGGGGAGCCTGGAAGGCTGGGCCGCCCCACCCGGCCTTCAGCAGCGGTGTTAGTCCAGAGCCAGGACGTCGTCGGCCTTGCCGCCTTCCTGCTGGATGACCAGGTGAATGAAGTGCAGCTTGGCAATCACCGCCGGCGGCAGGACGAAGGGGTAGAAGTCCGGCTGGCCCATGCTGCGCGACAACTCATTGAGCATGCCGGCCAACTCGATCCAGGCGTTGACGAACGAGAGGAAGGCCGGCCCGCCCGGATGTTCGGGGTCATACAAGGTGCTCAAGGGAAACGGCTGGTAATCGAAATCCATCTCCCGCGCACTCATGCCAAAACCGAGGGCGGTGTCGACCGCGTCCATCATGTGCAGGTAATGGGCCCAGGTTTCCGCCCAATCCTCCCAAGGGTGCATGGTGGCGTAGGCACTGACGCAGTTCTGCTGCCAGTCCAGCGGCGCACCTTGTTCATAGTGGCGCTCCAGCGCCTCGGCATAACTGGCCCGCTCGTCGCCAAACAGGCCGCGAAACGGCTCCAGCCAATGGCTGTTGGCGATCAGGCGGTCCCAGTAGTAATGCCCCACCTCGTGGCGAAAATGCCCGAGCAAGGTCCGGTACGGCTCGCGCATCTGCACCCGAACCTTCTCCCGGTGCGCATCGTCGGCCTCTTTGATGTCCAGGGTGATCAGGCCGTTGGCATGGCCGGTGGTGGGGGCCTTGCCTTCAAGGTCGACACCGACGAAATCGAACGCCAGGCCACAGTCCTCATCCTGGGTTTTCGGGATGACCTGCAGACCCAGGCTGACCAACTGCGCGACCAGACGCCGCTTGGCGATCTCCACCTTGCGCCACCGCTCGGGGTTCTCGGCTACCGACAGGTCAGGAATGGTCCGATTGAGGCTGCAGGCAATGCACAGGGTGCCCGCGCCATAGGCCGGCAGCAGCCAGTTGCAGGCCGCCGGGGTATCAAGGTTGGCGCAACGACGAAACAACCCCGCCGGCGGGTCGGCATCGAGCGTCCAGGTATCCACCTCAAAACCTGGCTGCAAGGACGTCAGGCGGCTCTGCTCCGGCTGGTAACCCAGGGCGGCGGAACAGGCCAGGCACTGGCTGTTGCGAAAGAACAGCGATTGCCCGCAGCGGCACTGCCAGACTTTGCTGTTGCGACTCTGCCCGGCCATGAATGGCGCGGCGATACGAGAACTGAGCTGCTCGAAAAAACGGTACATGACGATCCCTCCCTGAGGCTTGCCAAGACTAGATCATGGGCAAGCTTCAGGGGTTCCAAGATTCGTTCGATTAATCGGCAGGTGGTCGCGATTGCCCGCCGCCGATCAGACCGTGATGCCGTGCCCGGAAAGAAAGCTGACGAACGCCTCTTCGTCCAACACTTTCAGCCCCAGTTCATTGGCCTTGGCCAGTTTCGAACCGGCGCCGGGGCCCGCCACCACACAGTAGGTTTTCGCCGACACGGATCCGGCCACCTTGGCGCCCAGGCTTTCCAGCTTGTCCTTGGCCACGTCGCGGCTCATCAACTCCAGGGAGCCGGTGAGCACCCAGGTCTGGCCCGCCAGCGGCAAGCCTTCGACGACCCTTTTCTCGCTCTGCCAATGCATGCCGAACGCCTTTAACTGCGCCTCGATGGCCAGTGCCCGCTGAGCGTTGCTCTCGATATCGAAGAAGTCGCGCACCGCTTTGGCCTGTTTCTCCGGCAGGGCCTGGCGCATATCGAGCCAGTCAGCCGCCACCACCGCCTGCAAGGTGCCGAACTTGTCGGCCAGTTTCTGCGCCGCGCCCGGCCCCACCGAGGGGATATGCAGCTTGTCGAGCATGCCTTCCAGGGTGGTGCTGGCGGCAAAGTCGGCGCCCAGCTCGCCCTGATCCTGCAGCACCAGCCCGCACTGTTGCGGGTCCAGCAAGGCGCCGATCACCTCCTGGTTGTGACTGTCTTCAAAGAAGCTGTGAATCTCGTGAGCCACTTCCAGGCCAACGTCCGGCAGGTAGGTCAAGACTTCGGGCAAGGCTTGCTGGACCCGCTCCAAAGACGCCAGGGACCGCGCCAGGACCTTGGCCGTCTCCTCGCCCACGTCCGGGATCCCCAAGGCATAGATAAAACGCGCCAGGGTTGGGGTCTTGCTGTCTTCGATGGCCTTGAGCAGCTTATTGCTGGACACCTCGGCAAAGCCTTCAAGGTCGATGATCTGGTCGTACTTGAGCTTGTACAGGTCAGCCGGCGAGCCAATGAGCTTCTCGTCCACCAGTTGCTCGATGGTCTTGTCCCCCAGGCCCTCGATGTCCATGGCCCGTCGCGAAACAAAGTGAATGATTGCCTGCTTCAACTGGGCACCACAGGCCAGGCGCCCGACGCAGCGGTACACCGCGCCTTCGCTGACGGTCTCGCGCCCCTTGCTGCGCTTGACCAACTGGGTGCGCTCGACATGGGAGCCGCACACCGGACAGTTCTCGGGAATCTGCACCGGCCGGGCGTTTTCCGGCCGACGCTCGGTGACCACTTGCACCACCTGCGGGATCACATCGCCTGCCCGACGAATGATCACGGTATCGCCGATCATCAGCCCCAGGCGCGCCACTTCGTCCATGTTGTGCAAGGTGGCGTTGGACACGGTGACTCCGGCGACCTTGACCGGCTTCAAACGCGCAACCGGCGTGACTGCCCCGGTACGGCCGACCTGGAATTCCACGTCGAGCAGTTCGGTGAGCTCTTCCATGGCCGGGAATTTATGGGCAATCGCCCAGCGCGGCTCCCGGGCTCGGAAACCCAACTCGCGCTGCGCGGCAATGCTGTTGACCTTGAACACCACGCCATCGATCTCATAGGGCAACGCGTTGCGGCGCTCACCGATATCGCGGTAGTAGTCCAGGCACTCGTCGATGCCCTTGGCCAGTTTCAGCTCGCGGCTGATCGGCATGCCCCACTGCTTCAGTTGCTGCAGGTTGCCGATATGGCTGTCGGCAATGTCGGCCGTGACCTGGCCGATACCGTAGCAGCAGAACTCCAGCGGGCGGCTGGCGGTGATTTTCGAATCCAGCTGACGCAAGCTGCCTGCCGCCGCGTTACGTGGGTTGGCGAAGGTCTTGCCGCCGATTTCCAACTGCGTGGCATTCAGGCGCTCGAAGCCGGCCTTGGACATAAAGACCTCACCGCGCACCTCCAGGGTCGGCGGCCAGCCACTGCCCTGCAACTTGAGCGGGATATTGCGCACCGTGCGCACATTGACGCTGATGTCTTCGCCGGTGGTGCCATCGCCGCGTGTCGCGCCGCGTACCAGCACGCCATCCTGATACAGCAGGCTGACCGCCAGGCCATCGAGTTTGGGCTCACAGCTGTACTCAACCGCCGCCCCGGCGCCGAACAGATCGCCTACCGGCAGATCCAGGCCTTCGGTGACCCGACGATCGAACTCGCGCATGTCGACTTCTTCGAAGGCGTTGCCGAGGCTGAGCATCGGGATTTCATGGCGCACCTGGGTGAACGCCGAGAGCGCCGCGCTGCCGACACGCTGGGTCGGTGAATCGCTGGTCACCAGTTCAGGATGCTCGGCTTCCAGGGCCTTGAGCTCGTGGAACAACCGATCGTACTCAGCGTCCGGGATGCTCGGCTCGTCGAGTACGTGGTAGCGGTAGTTGTGCTGATCCAGCTCAGCGCGCAGCTCAAGAATGCGGGTTTCGGCGGCGGTCATGATGTTCTCTCACAAAGCAAAAGAGCAGCCTAGGCTGCTCGATCTGAAGATGGTTCCAGAAGCATCGCCAGCCAACCGGTGCCTGCGCGATCCTGATCGATCGGCGGCAACCGGCAGGCCGGCGAGCAAGCGCTTAGCGCTTTTGAGTCAGGGCGCGACGTTCGAATTCGACGATGCGTTGACGGTAGTGTTCGATCGTCTGGGCGGTCAGCACGCTGCGCTGGTCGTCCTTGAGTTCGCCATTGAGTTCCTGGGACAGCTTGCGCGCCGCCGCCACCATCACGTCGAAGGCTTGCTTCGGGTGACGCGGGCCTGGCAAACCGAGGAAGAAACTCACGGCCGGCGTACTGAAGTGGTCGATATCGTCGAGATCGAATACACCCGGCTTGACCGCGTTGGCCATGGAGAACAGTACTTCGCCGTTACCGGCCATGCTTTCGTGGCGGTGGAAAATATCCATCTCGCCAAAGCGCAGGCCACTTTCCAGAATGTTCTGCAACAGGGCCGGCCCCTTGAAGCCCACGGAGTCGCGGCAGATCACACTGATCACCAGTACTTCTTCGGCCTGCGGCTGGTCCTTGTCGACGTGGCTGGAAACTTTGTTTTCGTCCGGGAAATCATCGTCACGGCTGCTGAAGCTCGGACCGCTGTCCAGGTCCAGGTTGAGGTCACCCTGATGGGGCTCGTTGCCACGCTTGCCGCGCTTGGAACCCGACTCGCGGGGCTCACGGGCAGGCATGCTCACCGACGGCAAGTCATGCTCGTCGAGTTGCGGTTCCTTATGGGTATCCAGCACCCGTGGCGGGCCCAGCAGTTCGGCACTGGTGTCCTCGTCCGGCAGGTTGGACAGGCTTCGATCCAGACGGAACTTCAACTTTCCCTTGCCGCCGCGCATACGGCGCCAGCCATCGAAAAGAATACCGGCAATGACAATAATGCCGATGACGATCAGCCACTCGCGCAGACCGATTTCCATGTAATCCCGTGCCTCTATAAAAAATGCTGAAAAATAAGGGGTTTAGCAAACTGCAAACCGCTTTAAAACGTGGCGCCAACTCTATGTTCTGAATGGCGTTTTGCCCACGCATACGAAAAATTGACATTAAACTAGCACGACCAAAGATAACTTTACACCGTCTGTCGCAATGGCTAGCGCCATTATGTTGATTGGCCAGCAGTATGAGTGGCTAAAACGCTGTTACTTGCCGCCCCAACTGCCCGGGTCAATCACGACTCAGGCGTCCACCATCGCCATCGCCTCCTCGACATCCACTGCTACCAGGCGCGAACAACCGGGCTCGTGCATCGTTACCCCCATTAATTGATCGGCCATTTCCATGGCGATCTTATTGTGGGTGATATAGATGAACTGCACCGTCTGCGACATCTCCTTGACCAAGCGTGCATAGCGTCCAACGTTAGCGTCATCCAGCGGCGCGTCAACTTCGTCGAGCATGCAGAACGGCGCCGGATTCAACTTGAAGATGGCAAATACGAGGGCCAATGCGGTCAACGCCTTTTCACCACCGGAGAGCAAATGAATGGTGCTGTTCTTCTTGCCCGGCGGACGCGCCATGATCGTTACCCCTGTATCGAGTAGATCTTCGCCCGTCAGTTCCAAATATGCGCTGCCACCGCCGAAAACTTTTGGAAAGAGTGCCTGTAAACCCGAGTTAATCTGATCAAAGGTATCTTTGAAGCGGTTACGGGTTTCTTTGTCGATCTTGCGAATCACGTTTTCCAGAGTGTCGAGCGCTTCCACCAGATCGGCGTTCTGGGCATCCAGATAACGTTTACGCTCGGACTGTTGCTGGTATTCATCAATGGCCGCGAGGTTGATGGCGCCCAGGCGCTGGATCCGCGCGGCAATGCGTTCAAGTTCTTCTTCGGCGTCTTTCTCGTTGGCCTCACCGGTGAGGGTGGCCAACACGCCTTGCAGGTCGTAGCCATCTTCCAGCAACTGATCCTGCAGAGTCTTGCGGCGCACGGTCAGGGCTTGCCATTCCATGCGCTGCTGTTCGAGCTGCCCGCGGATCAACTGAGATTGCTGTTCGGCCTGGGTGCGGCGCTTCTCGGCGTCGCGCAGCTCGCGATCGGCGTCTTCCAGGGCGATCTGCGCGGTCTTGAGCTCGACGTCCACCGTCATGCGCTTTTCCAGCAACTCTTCGAGTTTCAGGCGCAGCTCTTCCAGTGGCGCTTCGCCCTCTTCCAGGTTGAGGTTCAGTTGCTCGCGCTTTTCGGTGAGGCGCTCGGATTGCAGCTCCAGGCGCTCCAACGCCTGGCGCGTGGAGTCGTGCTGGGCCTTGAGCGAGCCCAGGCGCACTGCCAGTTGATGGGCGTGATCCTTATGTTGACGGGCCTCCTGGCGCACCCGATCGAGGCGCTCGCGCAAGCTGTCACGCTGGGCCAGCAGCAGTTCACGCTGCTCGGTATCCAGGGCCATGCTGTCGAGGGCTTCCTGCAATTGCAGGCGGGCCTCGCCCACTTGTTCGTGCTCCAGGGCGCGCTGCTCGCCCAGCTCGCTCACTTCCTCGTCGAGGCGGGTGCGGCGCAGGGCCAACTGTTCGACCTTGGCCTTGCCGGCGGAGAGCTTGGCTTTCAACTCGCCCTGCTGGCGGGCTTCGTCCTGCAGCAAACGGCGCAGGTGCTCGCGGCCGTTTTCCTGCTGGCGTTGCTGGGCCCGCAAGTTCAATAACTGGCTTTCCAGGGCCTCGACCGCGGCTTCACGCTCATCGCGCTCAAGGCCCAACTGCTGGATTTCCTGGTTGCGCGCGAGCATCCCGCTTTCCGCTTCGCTGGCCCGGCGCACCCGTAAAAAGTGCCGCCCAACCCAGAAGCCATCGCGACTGATCAGGCTTTCTCCGGCTGCCAGCTGGCCACGCAAGGCCAGGGCCTGCTCCAGGCTTTCCACCGGCTTGACCTGCCCCAACCAGGGCGACAGATCGACCTGTGCCTCCACCTTGTCCAGCAGACTGCCGGCAATCCGCACACCATCGCCCGCCAGTTGCAGCAGGCGCAAATCGCCCTGATGAAAGCCCGCCAGATCGAAGCCGGCAAAGTCATCCACCAGCACCGCTTGCAGGTCAGCGCCCAGCACGGTTTCCACCGCCAGCTCCCAACCCGGGTCGACCTTCAGGCCCTCGGCCAGGCGCGGGCGCTCGGCCAGGTTTTGCTCGCGCAGCCATTGTGCGGTGCCGGTGCCCGGATCCAGGGCGGCCTGTTGCAGCGCCTCCAGAGAAGCCAGACGACCGTTGAGACGCTGCAATTCACCCTGGGCCTGCTGCTGGGCCTGGGTCGCTTGCTGCAACTCCTGGCGTAACTGCTCCAGGCGCTCGACCTGGGACTCTTCGCTGGCCTGCAGGTCTTCCAGGGTCGCCTCGCTGGCGGCGAGTTCTTCATTCAATTCGAGGATCGCAGCGTCTTCCGGGTCGGCGGCGAGCAATGCCCGCTCCTCGACCAGACGCCGCTGCCGTTCGGCCAGGCGCTCCATGCTGCCTTCGAGCTGCTGGATACGCGATTGCTGAACCTCGGCCTGGCGCTGCGGCTCGGCAGAGCTCAAGTTGAAGTTGTCCCACTGCTCTTGCCAGCCGTGCATGGTGGTTTCGGCGTCTTCCAGGGCCGCGGCGGCTTCCTCGGCGGCGGCGCTGGTGACTTCCTGTTCGGGCTCGAGCATGTCCAGCTCTTCGCCCAACGTCGCGAGCAAGGTGCGGTCATGGCCTAGGTGCGATTCGGTTTCCAGGCGCGCGCGCTCGGCCTCGCGCAAATCATCCTGCAACTGGCGCAGCCGCTGCTGCCCATGCTGAATGCTCTGCTCGACCCGGGCGATATCGCCGCCGACCGAATAGAAGCGCCCCTGCACCAGATTGAAGCGTTCGGACAGATCATGGTGCCCGTCGCGCAGGCGTTCGATGGCCGCATCGGCATTGCGCTGTTCCGCCACCAGGGCTTCGAAGCTGATTTCCTGGTTGCCGATGATCGACTCGCGCTGGGCCACCTGCTCATGCAAGGCCTGCCAGCGCAACGCCGAGAGCTGGGCCTTGAGCTGACGCTCCTCACCCTTGTATTCCTGGTACTTTTCCGCCGCCTGGGCCTGGCGATGCAAGCGTTCGAGCTGGCGTTCGAGTTCTTCGCGCAGGTCGGTCAGGCGCGCCAGGTTCTCGTGGGTGCGGCGGATGCGATTCTCGGTCTCGCGCCGGCGCTCCTTGTACTTGGAGATGCCGGCCGCTTCTTCGATAAAATTGCGCAGGTCCTCGGGCTTGGCTTCGATCAGCTTGGAGATCATGCCCTGCTCGATGATCGAGTAGCTGCGCGGCCCCAGGCCGGTGCCGAGGAAAATATCGGTGATGTCACGGCGCCGGCATTTGGTGCCGTTGAGGAAATAGCTGTTCTGGCTGTCGCGGGTCACTTTGCGACGAATGGAGATTTCCGCATAGGCCGCGTACTCGCCGACCAGGGTGCCGTCGGAGTTGTCGAACACCAGCTCGATACTCGCCTGGCTCACCGGTTTACGGCTGGTGGAGCCGTTGAAGATGACGTCGGTCATCGACTCGCCGCGCAAATTCTTGGCCGAGCTTTCGCCCATCACCCAGCGTACGGCGTCGATGATGTTCGACTTGCCGCAGCCATTGGGCCCGACTACCGCCGCCATGTTACTGGGGAAGTTGACGGTCGTCGGGTCGACGAAGGACTTGAACCCGGCCAGCTTGATGCACTTGAGCCGCACGTTTAGGCGACCGTCAACGCAGAAATCACCAGGTCGCAACTGCGCTGGGCGTAGGCCGTCAGCACCAGGCGGATTTGCGGCAGGTCACGGGCCATCACCGCCGCCAGCAGCTGCTCGAACAACGCCAGGAACTCGCTCATTTCCGCCTTGCGCTGCTCCAGCGCCAGGAAGTAGGCACGGCTCATGGCCGGCTGCAGGTTCTCGACGGTCTCCTGCAGGTACGGGTTGTTGGCAAAGGGATAGGCCGCGCGCATCACATTGAAGCTTTCTTCAACGAAGGTGCGGATGTCCTGGCGCTCGTAGGCGGCGATCAGGCGCTGCTGGATCTGCAGGAACGGCGCCATGTCAACCTGGACCGTCCAGCCGCTGGCCACCGAGTTGCCGAGCAGGATGTACAGCTCGCTCATCAGGGTGCACAAGCTCTGCACCTTGTGCGCGGTGAGTTCGGTGACATGGGCCCCACGTCGCGGCAGGATCGCGATCAGGTGACGACGTTCGAGGATCAGCAAGGCTTCGCGGACCGAACCGCGACTGACATTGAGTGCCAGCGTGACCTTCTGCTCCTGAATGCGCTCCCCAGGCTTGAGATCGCCGCGAATGATACGTTCGGCGAGGTGGTGAGCAATTTGCTCGGCGAGGCTGTCCGGCGCCTTGAACGTCATGGTTTTCCTTCAAAAATCTTCGATCAGTACAGGCGGCGCAGTGTAGCGCAATTGACACGTCATGGCGGAGTGCCCAAACAGCACAATTGGCATGAAATAAGCACATTTACTCATTCAAGCCACCCCGATCGGGGCGATTGCCTGATGCCGCGAGCCACTGCGAAGGATTGATGGCAAGCGCACGCACAGCGCGCCTTTGAGCAGCGCTGACCGCTCTGCAAGGCGGCCTCGGGGATCTTGGCCATACTTGAATTGTTGATCGCTTAAAATTCCTGACCCATAGGTCAGAAATTCGTTGACCGAAAAGTCAGATCTGACTAAATTCGGCCCACAGCGATTAACAACAATAATGAGTCTGCGAGGCCCTCCGTGATCCAGTTTTTACTTAACCAGGAGCTGTGCAGTGAGCACGTCCTGGACCCGAACCTGACCGTGCTCAATTACCTGCGCGAACACTTGGGTAAACCCGGTACCAAAGAAGGCTGCGCCAGTGGCGACTGCGGCGCCTGCACCGTGGTGGTCGGCGAATTGCAGACGGACGCCACAGGCGTCGAGCGAATCCGCTATCGCAGCCTCAACTCGTGCCTGACCTTTGTCTCGTCGCTGCATGGCAAACAATTGATCAGCGTTGAAGACCTCAAGCATCAAGGCCAGTTGCACAGCGTGCAGAAGGCCATGGTCGAGTGCCATGGCTCGCAGTGTGGCTTCTGTACCCCGGGCTTTGTCATGTCGCTGTTTGCCCTGCAAAAGAACAGCGACCAGCCAGACACCCACAAGGCCCACGAAGCCCTGGCCGGCAACCTGTGCCGCTGCACCGGTTATCGGCCGATCCTGGCCGCTGCCGCGCAAGCCTGCTGCGGCGAGCAGCCGGACCAGTTCGACGCTCGCGAAAGCGAGACCATCGCCCGCCTCAAGGCCATTGCCCCCAGTGACACCGGCGAACTCAACAGTGGCGACAAACGCTGCCTGGTGCCGCTGACCGTCGCCGACCTGGCCGACCTCTACGATGCCTACCCCCAGGCCCGGTTGCTGGCCGGAGGCACCGACCTGGCGCTGGAGGTCACCCAGTTCCACCGCACCTTGCCGGTGATGATCTACGTCGGCAACGTCGCAGAAATGAAGCGCATCGAACGTTTCGACGACCGCCTGGAAATCGGCGCCGCCACCGCCCTCACCGACTGCTACGAGGCGCTGAACGCCGAGTACCCGGACTTCGGCGAACTGCTGCAGCGCTTCGCGTCCCTGCAAATCCGCAACCAGGGCACCCTGGGCGGCAACATCGGCAACGCCTCGCCCATTGGTGACTCGCCGCCGCTGCTGATCGCCCTCGGTGCGCAGATCGTGCTGTGCAAAGGCAACACCCGCCGCACCCTGGCCCTGGAGGACTATTTCATCGATTACCGGGTGACCGCGCGCCAGGAAAGCGAGTTCATCGAGAAGATCATCGTGCCCCGCGCCAGCGCCGAGCAGCTGTTTCGCGCATACAAGGTCTCCAAGCGCCTGGATGACGATATTTCCGCGGTCTGCGCGGCCTTCAACCTGCGCCTGGAAAACGGCACGGTGGTCGACGCCCGCGTGGCCTTCGGCGGCATGGCCGCCATCCCCAAACGCGCCAAGAACTGCGAAGCCGTGCTGCGCGGCGCATCCTGGAACAATCACACCGTGGAGCGCGCCTGCGCCGCCCTGACCGAAGACTTCACCCCGCTCTCGGACTTTCGCGCCAGCAAGGAATACCGCCTGCTCAGCGCCCAGAACCTGCTGCGCAAATACTTTATCGAGCTGCAAACACCGCACATCGAGACTCGGGTGACCGCTTATGTCTAATCATCACAAGGTCGAGAAGACCCAAGCCGAACTCGCCGCCCTGTTCCAGCAGGACCTCACCACCGGCGTCGGGCGTAGCGTCAAGCACGACAGCGCCGACAAGCACGTGTCCGGCGAAGCGCAGTACATCGACGACCGGCTGGAGTTTCCCAACCAACTGCATGTGTACGCCCGGCTCTCGGACCGCGCCCACGCGAAAATCCTCAGCATCGACACCGCTCCCTGCTATGCCTTTGCCGGTGTACGTATTGTCATCACCCATCAGGACATTCCCGGGCTCAAGGACATCGGCCCGTTGCTCCCGGGCGATCCGCTGCTGGCCATCGATGATGTGCAGTTCGTCGGCCAGCCGGTGCTGGCCGTCGCCGCCAGGGACCTGGACACCGCACGCCAGGCCGCCATGGCCGCGATCATCGAATACCAGGACCTGGAACCGGTGCTGGACGTGGTCGAGGCCCTGCGCAAGCGCCACTTCGTGCTCGACAGCCACACCCACCAGCGCGGCGACTCGGCCAACGCGCTGGCAACCGCCGAACACCGGATCCAGGGTTCGCTGCACATCGGCGGCCAGGAGCATTTCTACCTCGAGACCCAGATTTCCTCGGTGATGCCCACCGAAGACGGCGGGATGATCGTCTACTGCTCCACGCAAAACCCCACCGAAGTGCAGAAGCTGGTGGCCGAAGTGCTGGACGTGTCGATGAACAAGATCGTGGTCGACATGCGGCGCATGGGCGGCGGTTTCGGCGGCAAGGAAACCCAGGCCGCCAGCCCGGCCTGCCTGTGCGCGGTGATTGCGCACCTCACCGGCCAGCCGACCAAGATGCGCCTGCCGCGGGTCGAGGACATGCTGATGACCGGCAAGCGCCACCCGTTCTACATCGAATACGACGTCGGCTTCGACAGCAATGGCCGGCTGCACGGAATCCAGCTGGAACTGGCTGGCAACTGCGGCTGTTCGCCGGACCTCTCGGCGTCGATTGTCGACCGCGCCATGTTCCATGCCGACAACTCGTACTACCTGGGCGATGCCACCATCAACGGCCATCGCTGCAAGACCAACACCGCGTCCAACACCGCCTACCGGGGCTTCGGCGGCCCGCAAGGCATGGTCGCCATCGAAGAAGTCATGGATGCCATCGCCCGCCACCTGGCGCTGGACCCGCTGGCGGTGCGCAAGGCGAACTACTACGGCAAGACCGAGCGCAACGTCACCCACTACTACCAGACCGTCGAGCACAACATGCTCGAGGAAATGACCGCAGACCTGGAAGCCAGCAGCCAGTATGCCGAGCGCCGTGAAGCGATCCGCCGCTACAACGCCAACAGCCCGATCCTGAAAAAAGGCCTGGCGCTGACCCCGGTCAAATTCGGCATTTCCTTTACCGCCAGCTTCCTCAACCAGGCCGGCGCGCTGATCCACATCTACACCGACGGCAGCATTCACCTGAACCACGGCGGCACCGAAATGGGCCAAGGCCTGAACACCAAGGTCGCGCAGGTGGTGTCGGAAGTGTTCCAGGTGGAAATGGACCGGGTGCAGATCACCGCCACCAACACTGACAAGGTGCCCAACACCTCGCCGACCGCCGCCTCCAGCGGTGCCGACCTGAACGGCAAGGCGGCGCAGAACGCGGCCGAGATCATCAAGCAGCGCCTGGTGGAGTTTGCCGCGCGGCAGTACAAGGTCAGCGAAGAAGACGTGGAGTTCCACAATGGCCACGTGCGGGTGCGCGACCACATCCTGACCTTTGAAGCCCTGATCCAGCAGGCGTATTTCAATCAGGTCTCGTTGTCGAGCACGGGCTTCTACAAGACCCCGAAAATCTATTACGACCGCAGCCAGGCCCGCGGCCGGCCATTCTATTACTTTGCCTTCGGCGCGGCCTGCGCCGAGGTGATCGTCGATACCCTGACCGGCGAATACAAAATGCTGCGCACCGACATCCTGCACGACGTCGGCGCCTCCCTGAACCCGGCCATCGATATCGGCCAGGTCGAGGGCGGGTTTATCCAGGGCATGGGCTGGCTGACCATGGAAGAGCTGGTGTGGAACGCCAAGGGCAAGCTGATGACCAATGGCCCTGCCAGCTACAAGATCCCGGCCGTGGCCGACATGCCCCTGGACCTGCGGGTCAAGCTGGTGGAAAACCGCAAGAACCCGGAAGACACGGTGTTCCATTCCAAGGCCGTGGGCGAGCCACCGTTCATGCTGGGCATTGCCGCCTGGTGTGCGATCAAGGATGCCGTGGCCAGCCTCGGCGACTACCGCCATCAGCCGAAGATTGACGCCCCGGCGACGCCGGAGCGGGTGTTGTGGGGCTGCGAGCAGATGCGCCAACTGAACGCTGCAAAAGCGCTGGTACCCGAAACCGAGCTGGCTTCGCTCTGAGGTGATTATGAACAACTGGATCAGCGCCCTCGCCGACCTGCAGAACCAGGGAGAACCCTGCGTGCTGGTGACCATCATCGAAGAGCTCGGCTCCACGCCGCGCAATGCCGGCTCGAAGATGGTCATCAGCGCGGCGCACAGCTTCGACACCATCGGCGGCGGCCACCTGGAATACAAAGCCATGCAGATCGCCCGGGACATGCTCCTGCGCGGCCAGCAGAACACTCACCTGGAGCGCTTCAGCCTCGGCGCCAGCCTTGGCCAGTGCTGTGGTGGGGTTACCGTGCTGCTGTTCGAACCCATGGGCCAGGTGCAGGCGCAGATCGCGGTGTTCGGCGCCGGCCACGTCGGCCGCGCCCTGGTGCCGCTGCTGGCGAGCCTGCCATGCCGGGTGCGCTGGATCGACTCAAGGGAGCAGGAGTTCCCGCAACAGATCCCCCACGGCGTGCGCAAAATCGTCAGCGAAGAGCCCGTCGACGAAATTTCCGAGTTACCGGTGGGCAGCTATTGCATCGTCATGACTCATAATCACCAGCTCGACCTGGAACTGACCGCCGCGATCCTCAAGCGCAACGACTTTGCCTACTTCGGCCTGATCGGTTCGAAGACCAAACGCGTCAAGTTCGAACACCGCCTGCGCGACCGCGGTTTCGACAGCGGCGTGCTGCAACGCATGCGCTGCCCGATGGGCCTGGGTGAGGTCAAAGGCAAGTTGCCGGTGGAGATTGCCATCTCCATCGCCGGCGAAATCATCGCCACCTATAACGCCAATTTCGGCCAGCACAGCGCCAGCGCCGAACCCATTGCCAAACTGCTGCCGGCTTCGCGCCGCAGCCAGGCTTCAAACTGAAAAACCACTGATTGAGAATCTCCATGCCTCTGACACGTAAAGCCTACCGGGCCGCCATCCTGCACAGCATTGCCGACCCCGCCGTGGTCGGTATCGAAGCCTCGTACGAGTACTTCGAAGACGGTCTGCTGGTGGTCGAAAACGGCCAGATCAGCGCCCTGGGCCACGCCAGCGAACTGCTCGCCAGCCTGCCTGCCGATATCGAAATCAACCACTATCAGGATGCCCTGATCACCCCGGGTTTTATCGACACCCATATCCACCTGCCGCAAACCGGCATGGTCGGTGCGTACGGCGAGCAACTGCTGGACTGGCTCAACACCTACACCTTCCCCTGCGAAAGCCAGTTCGCCGACCAGGCCCATGCCGATGAAGTGGCCGATATTTTCATCAAGGAACTGCTGCGCAACGGCACCACCACGGCCCTGGTGTTCGGCAGCGTGCACCCGCAGTCGGTGAATGCTTTCTTTGAGGCGGCGCACAAGCTCGACCTGCGGATGATCGGCGGCAAGGTGATGATGGACCGCAACGCCCCGGACTACCTGACCGACACCGCCGAATCCGGTTACCGGGAAAGCAAAACGCTGATCGAACGCTGGCACGGCAAGGGCCGCCTGCACTATGCGGTGACCCCACGCTTCGCCCCCACCAGCACCCCGGAACAACTGACCCTGGCCGGCCAGTTGCTGACCGAGTATCCCGACCTCTACATGCAGACCCACATCAGTGAAAACCTGCAGGAGATCGAGTGGGTCAAGGAGCTGTTTCCGGAGCGCAAGGGCTACCTGGACGTGTACGACCATTACCAGTTGCTCGGCGAGCGCTCGGTGTTCGCCCACGGCGTGCACCTGTGCGACGACGAATGCGCACGCCTGGCTGAAACCGGCTCGGCCGTGGCCTTTTGCCCGACCTCGAACTTCTTCCTCGGCAGCGGCCTGTTCAACCTGCCGATGGCGGAAAAACACAACCTCAACGTCGGCCTGGGCACCGACGTCGGTGGCGGCACCAGCTTCTCGCTTCTGCAAACCCTCAACGAAGCCTACAAGGTCATGCAACTGCAAGGCGCACGCCTGAGCCCCTTCAAGTCACTGTACCTGGCCACCCTCGGCGGCGCCCGGGCGTTGCGCCTGGAAGACCGGATCGGCACCTTGCAACCCGGCACCGATGCCGACTTCCTGGTGCTCGACTACCACGCCACACCACTGCTCAGCTATCGCCTGAAGCAGGCCAGGAGCATCGCCGAAACCCTGTTCGTGCTGATGACCCTGGGCGATGACCGCACCGTGTCCCAGACCTACGCCGCCGGCCAGTTGGTCCACCAGCGCTAGGGGCAAACGCAAAATCCCCCGTCCGGGATCAACCGGGCGGGGGATTTTTTTTCATGCCTGCTCAGAGGCACAGGGCGACCTGTGCGGGCAGTGGATCAGAAGGTCACTTCCAGGTTCAGGGTCGGGGTCGAGGTGCGGGTTCCGCGTCCGCCGTCGACACCAAACTTGTTGTGCCAATACTCGTAGCCCACCCCCAGGTAGAGGTTGGGCTTGACGTTTTTACCCGGCAACACCGCCACCATCAGCGCCGTGCGCACCAGGGTTTCCGGCGCGGTGTCGCGGTAGTTGTAATCGTGACCCTTCTCCCCGGTGTAATTGATGAAACCCTGGAACTTGGCGCCATGGCTACCCAGCTCGAACGGGCGCATCCAGGCCAGGTTCAGCAGGTAGGTGTCATCAAAGGTGTGATCCGGATCCTTGGCCCCGGGGATCCCGGAATGGTTGTTTTCCTTGTAGTACAACAGGCTCAGGTCAAGCACACCGACGGTGTTGAACTTCAGGGTCGGGCCGAACACCAGGGCGCGTTTTTTCGCCGAACCCAGGTTGTTGTTGCGGCTGGCGTCAAAACCCAGGGTCAGCGCGTAATCCTTGATCGCGCCAGTGCCCAATGGCGTATCGAAGACCCGTGAAGCGAAGAGCTGGTGCCGATAGACGCCGTAGACTTCGCTGCTGCCTTCGCGAGTGCCCTTGCGTGGGTCGTCATTGTCGGAAAGCAGAACGTCCAGGTGCAGGTAGTTGCTGCCGTACTGGTAGCCGCTGGCGTGGGTGAAGCTGTAGATGCGCTTGCTGATGTAGTGCGGGTTGTTGGGGTTGGTGAACTCTTTGCCGTAACGAAACCCGACGCTGTTGTTCATCCATTCCACAGCCACCGCTTCCCCGGCGCCAATGATGCTCATCAGCAGGGTTGCGCCTTGAAGTGCCTTTCTCATTTTTATTATGTCCTGTGCCTGATACAGGCCCGGCCGGCTGCCGGGCAGTGCATATCGAGCCCTGAACCACCAGGAAATAGAGGCGCGGCACCTTGGCCCCTGCCGCTACCGCCTGATCGGGACTCGACGCAAAAACTGTATACAAACAGTGACTAAATTGCACAAACAATTGATCACAACATTTCAAATAGTTTGCTGGCCGCGTTGAGAGCCGTGGCTGACCGTAATTAAAACAAGGCGTTGAACGCAGCCGTCGCTGCTGCAAAAACATGCACAGCGCTTTTCACCCGGCCAAAAAAATCCCCCGTCCCGGTGATCCCGGGCGGGGGATGTTTATCTCAGGTCAATCAGAGCTTGGCGGCAGCTCGACCCGGCTTTTTGGTTTGCAGCAGGTGCGAGAACACTGCGTGCAGGTCGTCCGAAGCGCTTTCTTCGTCGAGGTTGAGCTTGCTGTCGATGTGATCCATGTGATGCATCATCAGGTTCACCGCCAACTCGCCGTCACGGGCTTCGATGGCATCGATCAACTGGGTGTGCTCATCGTAGGAACAGTGGGAGCGGTTGCCACTTTCATACTGGGCGATGATCAGCGAAGTCTGGGACACCAGGCTACGTTGGAAGCTGATGAGCGGTGCATTTTTGGCCGCTTCCGCCAACTTCAAGTGGAACTCGCCGGAAAGACGAATACCGGCGCCGCGATCACCGCGCGAGAAGCTGTCACGCTCGTCGTTGACCATCTGCCGCAACTCGGCCAACTGCTCGGCCGTGGCATGCTCCACCGCCAACTCGGTAATCGCTCGCTCCACCAGGCGCCGTGCAAGAAACACCTGCCGCGCTTCCTCGACACTGGGGCTCGCCACCACCGCGCCACGGTTGGGGCGCAGCAGCACCACGCCTTCATGGGCCAGGCGCGATAAGGCGCGACGAATGATGGTCCGACTGACTCCGAAAATTTCCCCCAGCGCTTCTTCGCTCAACTTGGTACCGGGCGCCAGGCGCTGTTCGAGGATGGCCTCGAAGATATGTGCGTAGACAATATCGTCCTGGGTTCCGCTGCGACCGGCCTTGCCGGCTCGCGGTTGTTTCTTGAGGGGTTGCAACTGTTCGTTCATGGGCACTCGGGTCGGAAGGACTGCGGCGATTTGACGGTGACTGTAATACGGCACAGTGGGTCGCTGGCAAGTATCGCGTTAAAACAATGGCACATTGTACACAACCCATGGGGATCATTCGCAATAAGAGTTAAAAGCCGACCGCCAGGGCCTGACTGTACGGCTGTTTACGGTCGCGGCTGTATTGCAATGTCCGGTTACTTTTAAGTTTAGGCTTGAACTTCGGGTACCGGAACAGTGTTGTTGGTACTTCCGACACCCTGGCTGCAACGGCCCGTTGTCTGCTTCTGCTCTTATCAAGAACAAGGAATTGCACCCCCATGTCCGACGCCTCCACCGCGCCCTTGCGCCCGCTGGCCGACACTTCGCCTTCGGCCATCGTCGCCGGCTTCATCGCCATGATGACCGGCTATACCAGCTCCCTGGTGCTGATGTTCCAGGCCGGCCAGGCCGCCGGCCTGAGCAGCGGGCAGATTTCCTCGTGGATCTGGGCCATCTCCATCGGCATGGCGGTGTGCAGCATTGGCCTGTCGTTGCGCTATCGCACGCCCGTCACCATCGCCTGGTCGACCCCGGGTGCGGCGTTGCTGATCACCAGTTTGTCCGGGGTGACCTACGGCGAGGCCATCGGCGCCTACATCACCTGCGCGGTACTGGTGACCATTTGCGGACTGACCGGCAGCTTCGAGCGCCTGGTCAAGCGCATTCCGGCGTCCCTGGCGGCGGCGTTGCTGGCGGGGATCCTGTTCAAGATCGGCAGCGAAATCTTCGTCGCCGCCCAGCACCGGACCGGCCTGGTGCTGGGGATGTTCTTCACCTATCTGGTGGTCAAGCGCCTGTCGCCACGCTATGCCGTGCTCGCGGCGCTGCTGCTCGGCACCCTGCTCTCGGGCCTGATGGGCTTGCTGGACTTCAGCGGCTTCCACCTGGAAGTGGCAACCCCGGTCTGGACCACACCGCACTTCTCCCTGGCGGCGACCATCAGCATCGGCATCCCGCTGTTCGTGGTGGCCATGACCTCGCAGAACATGCCGGGCATCGCCGTCCTGCGCGCCGACGGCTACAACGTACCGGCCTCGCCGCTGATTACCGCCACTGGCATCGCCTCGTTGCTGCTGGCACCGTTCGGCTCCCACGGCATCAACCTGGCCGCCATCAGCGCGGCCATCTGCACCGGCCCCCACGCTCACGAAGACCGCAACAAACGCTACACCGCAGCGGTCTGGTGCGGGATCTTCTACGGCATCGCCGGGGTCTTCGGCGCCACCCTCGCGGCCTTGTTCGCCGCGCTGCCCAAGGAACTGGTGCTGTCGATTGCCGCCCTGGCGCTGTTCGGCTCGATCATCAACGGCCTGAGCATCGCCATGAGTGAAGTCAAGGAGCGCGAAGCGGCGCTGATCACCTTTATGGTCACCGCCTCGGGGCTGACGCTGTTCTCCATCGGTTCGGCTTTCTGGGGGATTGTCGCCGGGGTCCTGACCCTGGCGATCCTCAACTGGCGCAAGGCCTGAGGCACTGGCGCACGCGGCGGTCCAACCCAATCCGGGCCGCCATGACCTTGATCAACGCCCACGGCACATCCCGGGATACAGGCCCGAGGCATTGACAGGATCAGTGGGGAAATCGAGACGCCGCCCTGGGGCAGCAACGAGTCAGCGGCCCGGACGGGCCGCCGACTCATGACATCAGGCTACCGGATTGATTGGCTTTTCCGGGTACCAGACGTCCAACAGCGGGCTGACTTCAACGCTGGTCAGCTCGGTGCGGGCCTTGAGCCAGGCTTCAACCTTGGCGCGTTGCTCTTCGCTGACCGAACCGCGTTTGCTCAGGCAAACCAGGCCGAAGTCATCACCACCAACGTAGCCGAGGCCGTTGGCTTCCATCGCTTCTTTCAGGAAGGCTTCGAGGAAAGCGTCGATAGCCTCTTCACCCAGATCTTCTTTGAAATCCAGGTTCAGTTCGAAACCCAGCTCTTGAAATTCATCGACGCACAGTTTTTTGCGCAGACGCTGGGAACGGTTAGTAGCCATGGAACAATCCTCTTAAGTAATAACGGGCGGCACTTTAGCAGTTTAAGCAAGTGATTGCCTGACTCTATAGACGTGCGAGCAGGCCATTGGGAAAAAAATAGCGGATTAGCCGCCCGCCGCACGGCACAAGGCGCTATACCTTGGGGCATAATGCCGACACTTTCATGACCACCGAGGGAAGTTATCTTCATGCCCTCTTCTTTTTCCCCCTCGCCTGCAGGGTTTTATTTCAGATGATCAAATCTTTGCGTCCATTGCTTCTCGCCAGTTTTATCTTGCCCCTGGCCTTCACCGTCTCCGCAGCTCCCGTCAACACCACTCTGTCTCCCAAGGTTCAACAAGCCCTCAAAGCCAGCAAGCTGCAGGACAACGCCCTGTCGCTGGTGATGATCCCGCTCAACGGCCCCGGCACCCCGACTGTTTTCAACGCCGACGTCTCGGTCAACCCGGCCTCGACCATGAAGCTGGTCACCACCTACGCTGCGCTGGAAATGCTCGGCCCCAACCATCAGTGGAAGACCGAGTTCTACACCGATGGCACCCTCAGCGGCGGCATCCTCAACGGCAACCTGTACCTCAAGGGCGGTGGCGACCCGAAGCTGAACATGGAGAAACTCTGGCTGCTGATGCGTGACCTGCGAGCCAACGGCGTGCAGCAAGTCACCGGCGACCTGGTGCTGGACCGCAACTTCTTCGTGCAACCGCAACTGCCGGAATTCAATGACGACGGCAATGACGAAAACAAGCCGTTCCTGGTCAAGCCCGACTCGCTGATGGTCAACCTCAAGGCCCTGCGTTTTGTCGCACGCAACGACTCGGGCAGGGTGCTGGTGTCGGTTGAACCGCCGATCGCCAAGATCCGCATCGACAACCAGGTCAAAGCCGCGCCCGGCAAGCAATGCACCGGCGATGTGCGCTACAACCCGGTCGCCCAGGCGGACGGCAGCGTCACAGTCACCGTCAACGGCCAGTTGGGCGATGGCTGCAGCTCCCAGACCTACTTGTCGCTGCTCGACCATGCCACCTACACCGCCGGCGCCGTACGGGCGATCTGGCAGGAACTGGGTGGCAGCATCCAGGGCAAAGACCGCCTGGCTGCGGTGCCCAAAGACGCCAAGGTCCTGGCCCGGGCCTTCTCCCCGGACCTGGCGGAGATCATCCGCGACATCAATAAATACAGTAACAACACCATGGCCCAGCAGCTGTTCCTGAGCCTGGGCGCGCAATACCGCAACGACGCCGATGGCGACGATGCCAAGGCCGCGCAGCGCGTGGTGCGCCAGTGGCTGGCGAAGAAAGGCATCACCGCGCCGCACCTGGTGATGGAAAACGGCTCCGGCCTGTCTCGCGCCGAGCGGGTCAGCGCACGGGAAATGGCCGGCCTGCTGCAAGCCGCCTGGAGAAGCCCGTACGCCGCCGAGTTCATCAGTTCGATGCCGATTGCCGGCATGGACGGCACCATGCGCAAGCGCCTGAAACGCACCGCCATGTCCGGCGAAGCGCACATCAAGACCGGCACCCTGAACACCGTGCGCGCCATCGCCGGCTACAGCCGTGACAGCAACGGCAATACCTGGGCGGTGGTGGCGATTCTCAACGATCCGAAACCTTTCGGCGCCTCGTCGGTGCTGGACCAGGTGCTGCTGGACCTGTATCGCCAGCCAAAACTGGCCACTGCCGCTTCGGACCTGTAAGCCGCTGCACCTGATGGGCCGAGGCCAGCACTCAGCCCATCAGGTTCAGGGTATCTCGCGCTCGACCCTGTCGCGCCCGGCCTGCTTGGCCGCGTACACCCCCGCGTCGGCACGCAGCAACAACGCATCGGCGCCCTCGCCTTCACGCCAGCTGGCAATGCCAAAACTGGCGGTAACCACACCCACGCTGTCGATCGGCGAGCTGCGCAGGCTCTGCCATAACTCCTGAGCCAGGGCATATGCCTTGCCCCCATCGGTGCCGGGGCACAGCACCATGAACTCTTCGCCACCCAGGCGGCAGAACACGTCACTGCGCCGCAGGCGATAGCGAATGCGCTCGCAGACGCACTTGAGTACCCGGTCACCGGCCCCGTGCCCAAATTGATCGTTGATGCGCTTGAAGTGGTCGATATCCAGCATGATCACCGCCAGATCGCCTGCCCCCCGGGTGACCCGTTCCATTTCGGCCTGCAGGCGCTCGTGAAAGTACCGGCGATTGTGGATACCAGTCAGCGAGTCGGTGACCGACAGCGCCCGCAGCTCCTCCTCCACGCGTTTGAGATCGGAAATGTCCGAGATGTAGCCGTGCCATACCACGCCCCCGCCGGGCAGGTTCTCCGGGGTCGCCGCGCCGCGCACCCAGCGCAGGCCGCGCCGGGGCAGGAGCACGCGGTATTCCTCCTGCCAGGGGCTGAGGTCCGTGGCCGAGGCCCGGATCGAGGCCCGCACCCGCGCCAGATCCTCGGGGTGGATCCGATCGAACACCACGGCTGCATCCTGCTGCAGCAAATGGGGCTCGATCTCGTAGATCTCACGGATACCGTCACTGGCGTAGCTGAAGCTGGCGTGCCCCGCGACTTCCATCTTGAACTGGTAGATCCCGCCCGGGACGTGGGCCGTGAGCTTTTTCAGCAACTGATCGCGGGCGGCCAGTGCCTCGTGGACCCGCTTGCGTTCAGTGATATCAATACAGATCGCCAGGTGACCGACCCACAGGCCATGCTCATCGAGCACCGGGGTGGCGAGCATGTTCACCGCCAGCTGGCTACCGTCACGCCGCACCAGCGTCCACTCGCGGGCGGCGTGGATACCCTCCTCCTCGGCACCGGCCAGCATCGCCTGAGCCAGCGAGATGTGCTTGCCGTAATGCCGGCTGAACTGGCGCGCGCGGTCTGCAAGCTCCGTGGGAAGGTGCAGGCTTTCCAGGGTCAGCTTGCCCAGCACCTCGGCGCTGTTGTAACCGAGCATCTGTTCGGCGCCGGCATTGAAGGTGCTGATGGTGCCATGCAGATCGGTAGCAATGATCGCCACCTGGGTCGCCGCATCCAGCACGCTGCGCAATTGGCCGTGGGTGCCACGCAACTCACGCTCCCGGGTGCGCAGCTCCTCGGTGCGCTGCTCGACCAGGTGCAACGCACGCTGGCGCTGGCTGACCAGCACATAGAGCAAGGCACTGAGCAGGATACTGAGCAACCCGCCAAGGACCATCAGGCTGCCCGCCGATGAATGATTGGCCAGGAGAAACGCCGCACTGGGCCGGATATCCACCTGGTAATAGTGATCAGCCAGGCGCAGCAGCCGGGTTGCCAGGAGCGAGCTGTCGGCAGGGGCATTGCTCGACTCGTACAGGACCTCATGCCGGCCCTCGGTGGACAGGTCGAGTATCCGCACGGCCAGGTTGTCACTGGCAGGCTGCGGCAAGCCGTCGGCCACCAATTGCCGCATGCTGATGATCGCCAGGACGTAGCCGTAAGGCTCGGTGGTTGGCCTGCCACTGGTGGAAAGCCGGTTGACCGGCGCTACCAGCAATATGCCGTTGGCGTAGGCCGGATCGACGCTGACCAGGTGCAAGGGTTGGGACACCGCCATCCCGCCCTGGCTCCGGGCACGCTCCAGGGTGGCGCGACGCAGAGGCTGGGCCAGCAGGTCATAGCCCAAGGGCGAGCCAAGCCAGCTTTGGGTCTGGCTGTAGAGCACCGGCACATATTCATCGCGATCGGCCGCAGGCTCCAGCTCGCCGGCGGCGTTCAACTGGCGAATTGAAAAATCGCTGATGCCCTGCTCGCGCACACTGCGCTCCAGCAACGGACGCTCGGCACGACTGACCCTGGGAGCCCAGGCATAGGCTTGAGTGCGGAGCAACAACGGCGCGGCGTAGCCATCGAAGTCCTGACGGGTGACCGCGTCGGAATTGGAGAAGAAGCGCCGCAGTCCTTCGAGCCGCTGCTCCTGATCCTGAAAGCGCTCTTCAATCCGGCTGAAGCGCTCCCCAGCCAGCAAGTGGAAGCGCTGGCGCAACTGTTGCTGGTACAGGTTGAGCGTCGACCAGGCCAATAATCCGGTCAATACACTTCCCGCCAGCAACGCCACGCCCGCGACCAGCCAGGCCGAAACGTCTTCGCTGATGAAACCGAGAATTCTGGGGCGTACCACGCGTAACCGCATAAGCAGACTCACAACGCCGGAGGGGGCTTGGGGACCAAGCTGGCTGCGAGTCACTTATAGCTATTGGCCATTAATTTGACCAGCGCAAAAATAGCCAAGAGCCTTGAATATCAAGGCTCCGTGCATTCAAGTGCCGATCAGCGCGCGGTGATTTTCCAGGCGCGGTGGATCTTGCCGTTGCGAGCGAAGTCCGGATCGATGGTCTTGGCGCTGATTTCCTCGACCGCATAGCGCGATTCAAGGTGTTCATCGAGCTGGAACTTGCGGAAGTTGTTGGAGAAATACAGCACGCCACCCGGTGCCAGGCGGGCCATGGCCAGGTCGAGCAACTGCACGTGATCGCGCTGTACGTCGAACACCCCTTCCATGCGCTTGGAGTTGGAGAAGGTCGGCGGATCAATGAAGATCAGGTCGAACTCATCGCGGCAGGCGTCCAGCCAGGTCATCACGTCGCCCTGCTCGAGGCGGTTCTTGTCGGAGAAACCGTTGAGCGAGAAGTTGCGACGCGCCCAGTCCAGGTAAGTCTTGGACAGGTCGACGCTGGTAGTGCTGCGCGCCCCACCCTTGGCCGCATGCACACTGGCCGTCGCGGTGTAGCAATACAGGTTGAGGAAGCGCTTGCCGGCAGCCTCTTTCTGAATCCGCATGCGCATCGGCCGGTGATCGAGGAACAACCCGGTGTCGAGGTAATCGGTCAGGTTGACCAGCAGCTTGACTCCACCCTCGGTGACTTCGGTGAACTTGCCCTGGGTGCTCTGGCGCTCGTACTGCTTGGTGCCGCTCTGGCGCTCGCGACGCTTGATCACTACCCGGCTCTTGTCGACGTTCAACGCCTGGGGG
The DNA here is from genome assembly GCF_059862355.1 of Pseudomonas sp. MF09150. Lineage (NCBI taxonomy): Bacteria > Pseudomonadati > Pseudomonadota > Gammaproteobacteria > Pseudomonadales > Pseudomonadaceae > Pseudomonas > Pseudomonas sp. MF09150. The sequence goes on from NZ_JCBCUS010000001.1 coordinate 1,652,209, forward strand.
ATGGCGGCCAAAGCGTCGAACAGACGGGCCTGGGCCTTCTCCGGGTCGATGGATTTCGGCGCGGCGTATTCCTGAACGTGGACCCAGTCGTGATACAGGTCGATGGCCAGGGAGTACTCCGGCATGTCCGCATCGTAGACCCGGTAGCACTCGATGCCCTCACGTTTGGCCCATTTGCCCAGCAGTTTGAGGTTCTTTTGCAGGCGATTGGCGAACATCTGCCCGCCTTCGCTCAAGCGCGCCTGCTCGACCACTGGGGCCGGCGCCGGTACGGGCTTGATCGGGTTGCCATTCTTGTTGTACTGGCGCTCTTGCGGCTCAAGCGGGGCCTTGTCGGCCTCGGCCTGCTCACGTTCGGCCAGGCGCTGCTCCGGGGTACGGCGCTCACCCGTGACGAACTGGTCCGGCAGGACCTTGATCAACAGCAGCTTGCACGGCAAGGCGCCGTTCCAGAACGAGTACTGTTTGTGGCTGCGAATGCCCATGCGCTTGCCCAGATCCGGGGCACCGGTAAACACCGCCGCCTCCCAGTTCAGGCAGGCCTGGCGCAGACGCTCGCCGAGGTTCTGGTAGAGGTACAACAGGCTGGCTTCGTCACCCAGGCGCTCGCCGTAGGGAGGGTTGCAGATCACCAGGCCTTTCTGATTCTGGTCCGGGCGCGGCTCGAAGGTGGCCACCTCGCCCTGGTAGATTTTGATCCACTCGCTCAAGCCGGCGCGCTCGACGTTATTGCGCCCGGGCTGGATCAGTCGTGGGTCGGCCTCGTAACCGCGGATCCACAACGGCGGCTTGGCCAGGCCGGCCTGGGCCCGAGCCTGGGCTTCGTCATGCAGCTTGCGCCACAGCGCCGGGACGTGGCCCAGCCAGGCGGTGAAGCCCCACAGCTCGCGCTTCAGGTTGGGGGCAATGTCGGCAGCGATCATCGCCGCTTCCACCAGGAAGGTACCCACGCCGCACATCGGGTCAGCCAGCGCCCCGCCATCGGCGGCAATGCGTGGCCAGCCGGCACGGATCAGGATCGCGGCGGCCAGGTTTTCCTTCAGCGGCGCAGCGCCTTGCTGCAGACGATAACCGCGCTGGTGCAGGCTGTGGCCGGAGAGGTCGAGGGAAAGGATCGCTTCGCCACGGTCCAGGCGCAGGTGAATGCGCAGGTCCGGGTTCAGCTTGTCGATCGAAGGACGCTCGCCGGTCGGGGTGCGCAGCTTGTCGACGATGGCGTCCTTGACCTTCAGGGCGCCGAAGTGGGTGTTGTCGATGCCCGAACCGTGGCCACTGAACTCCACCGCCAGGGTGCCGTCAGCGAGCATGTGGTCTTGCCAGTCGATATCCAGCACACCGTGGTAGAGGTCTTCGGCGTCCTTCATCGGGAAGCGCTTGAGCACCAGCAACACCCGGTTGGCCAGGCGCGACCATAGACACAGCCGATAAGCGGTCTCCATGTCGGCCATGCCGCGCACGGCAGAGGTGTGCTCGCGCGCTTCCTCAAGGCCAAGCCCGACGGCTTCCTCGATCAGCAGGCCTTCGAGGCCTTTAGGGCAAGTGAGGAAGAGTTCGTAACGATCCGACATGGGAGTTCCAGGGCCTTTGGCATAAGTGAACGGACAACGCATTGTCCGCCCGGTTTTCAATCAAGCGCTTTTCTTGAAGAGCGCTCGCGTGGCACGAAAGTGTGCCGTCCCACCCCTGCCGACCAGCTCACCACAAGGGTAGAAAAAGCTTAGATGGCAGAGGCAGATAAAAAGTCGAGCAACAAAATGTCATAAGTCGACCCTTCGTCGAATAATACCCGACTGCAACAGGTCGACATTCTTACTAAAGCATTAACACCGTCATCTAACCAAAGGCTCATCACAGCAGGCTTTGCCCAATAAAAACGGTTCGCATCCAGCCGTTCTTATGGCCTTACCCGCATTATCGTTACGTCCTTATGACAAAACGATCATTCCCACCGTGTGACCTATTGGTTAGAACTCAACACAGGTTGACGCCGCAATGACGTCAACAATCAAGCTCGCCACGCCGGCAGCGAGCACCAACGGCAGAAGCATTCTGCCCGACCTCAGGTAGAGGTCGATAGGACATAAGTACAGTCAACAAGTGAGGGAAACACCCTATGAGAAGACTTAAGCGTGATCCGTTGGAAAAAGCATTTGTACGCGGATATCACTATGGCGTTAACGGCAAATCCCGTGAGCTTTGCCCATTTACTCTACCGTCGGTACGTCAAGCCTGGATTAACGGCTGGCGCGAAGGACGCGGCGACAATTGGGACGGTATGACAGGCACTGCGGGCATCCACAGACTCAACGAACTTCACGCTGTCGGCTAAATAAGGGCACCATTCCGACACTAAAACTTGAATAGCTTGTGACTTAACCACGCACGTCCCATCCGGACGGCGGGCTTCGGCCCAGGGGCTCCTTGAAGGAGCCCTTTTTATTGGCCGCGATTCATGACGAAAGACTGCTCCCCGCCACCAGGCCAAACAGGCCTGGGCGCGCCGCTCTTAAGCCTGAGGGTTACGACTGCCGCGCAGCCAATGCCGCAATGGCATCCACCGACTGGCGAATCAACGCCGGTCCTTTGTAGATGAACCCCGAATACAACTGCACCAGACTGGCACCGGCAGCGATTTTTTCAGCCGCGTGCTGGCCTTCGGTAATACCACCAACCGCAATGATCGGCAGGCGCCCGGCCAATTCGGCCGCCAGCACCTTGACCGTGTGCGTGCTCTTGTCGCGCACCGGGGCACCGGACAGGCCGCCCGCCTCTTCACCGTGCTCCAGCCCTTCGACGCCTGCGCGGCTCAGGGTGGTGTTGGTGGCAATCACCGCGTCCATGCCGGTTTCGATCAAGGCCTGGGCCACGTCCACGGTTTCTTCATCGGTCATGTCCGGAGCGATCTTGATCGCCAATGGCACATGCTTGCCGTGACGCAGCGCCAACTCCTTCTGCCGCTCGCTCAAGGCGCCGAGCAATTGCTTGAGCGACTCGCCGAACTGCAGGCTGCGCAGGCCCGGGGTGTTGGGCGAACTGACGTTGACCGTGACGTAACTGGCGTGGGCATACACCTTGTCCAGGCAGATCAGGTAGTCATCCACCGCGCGCTCGACCGGGGTGTCGAAGTTCTTGCCGATGTTGATCCCCAACACACCCTGATACTTGGCTGCAGCCACCCGCGCCAACAAGTGATCGACGCCCAGGTTGTTGAAGCCCATGCGGTTGATGATCGCTTCAGCTTGGGGCAGACGGAAGATCCGTGGCTTGGGGTTGCCGGGCTGTGCACGCGGGGTGATGGTGCCGATCTCGACAAAACCAAACCCCAGCTGGGCAAAACCATCGATGGCCGCACCGTTCTTGTCCAGACCGGCAGCCAGGCCAACCGGGTTCGGAAAGTCCAACCCCATGACCCGCACCGGCATCTGCGCCGGCGCCTTGCACAACAGCCCATTGAGGCCCAAACGCCCACCCGCGCCGATCAGGTCCAGGGACAGATCATGGGAGGTTTCCGGGGAGAGTTTGAACAACAGCTGGCGGGCCAGGGTATACATGGGCGGGCTTGACTCGGTGGCGGCGAATAAGGCGGCGATTATAGCCGGGCCCGGGGCCTGCACGCGAGGCGCACAGTGAAATCAGCGGTGAATGGCATATGCCTTGCACCAAGGTGTACATCAGTACTTCTGCCAACGGCGGCAGGGTGCCCCTATCGATACGGACAAAGGCGTCGTCACCCGCCCTGGCTCTGCCAGGCGCTCGGGTACGGCGCTTTTTCATTGCAAGGTGGTCAGGCTCATGAATGAACTCGCAATCGGCCCGCTGGCCTGGGTCAACGGCAGCGACGCCCCGGAGAAGAGCGCCATCGACCTGGGGTTCATGGCACTGACCGACTGCGCCTCGGTGGTGGTTGCTGCAACCCAGGGCTTCGCCCAGCCCTATGGCTTGACCCTGAACCTCAAGCGCCAGGCATCGTGGGCCAGCCTGCGGGACAAACTGGTCAGCGGCGAACTGGATGCCGCCCACAGCCTGTACGGCCTGATTTATGCCGTGCACCTGGGCATCGGCGGCGTTAATGCCAGCGACATGGCGGTGTTGATGGGGCTGAACCAGAACGGCCAGAGCATCAACCTGTCGCGAGAGCTGCAAGGGCTGCAGGTGACCAGTCCTGAAGCGCTTTACCAGCACGTGCACCAACGTCGTGCAAAGCTGACCTTTGCCCAGACCTTTCCCACCGGCACCCACGCCATGTGGCTGTACTACTGGCTCGCCAGCCAGGGCATCCACCCGTTGCAGGATGTCGACAGCGTGGTGGTGCCGCCGCCGCAAATGGTGGCGCACCTGCAAGCCGGGCGCATCGACGGCTTTTGCGTCGGCGAGCCCTGGAGCGCCAGCGCGGTGCGCCAGGACCAAGGCTTTACCCTGGCCACCACCCAGGCCATCTGGCCCGACCACCCGGAAAAAGTCCTGGGCTGCACCCGCGCCTTTGTCGAGCAGTACCCCAACACCGCCCGTGCGCTTGTGATGGCGGTCCTCGAGGCCAGCCGCTTTATCGAACAAAGCCGTGAAAACCGTGAAAGTACCGCGCAGTTGCTCAGCGCCGGCGCCTACCTCGACGCCCCGCTCGACTGTATCCAGCCGCGGCTGCTGGGGGACTATGCCGACGGCCTCGGCAACCAGTGGCAAGACCCCCATGCCCTGCGCTTTCACAATGCCGGCGCGGTCAACCTGCCGTACCTGTCCGATGGCATGTGGTTCATGACCCAGTTCCGCCGCTGGGGCCTGCTGCGCGAAGACCCGGACTACCTCGACGTCGCCCGCCAGGTGCAACAGCTTGGGTTGTACCGCGAGGCGGCCACGGCGGTGGGTGTTGCGTCCTGGGGCCAGGACATGCGCAGCAGCCAACTGATCGACGGCAAAATCTGGGATGGCACAGACCCGGGCGGCTATGCACGCAGCTTCAAATTGCACGCCATGAGCGACAGCTCACCCCTTCTCGCCAGCCGCTGACAGGAGCCTTGAGCATGTTGCGAATCCTGTTGATCAATGACACCGCAAAAAAAGTCGGCCGGCTCAAGGCGGCACTGATCGAGGCCGGCTTCGAAGTGATCGACGAGTCCGGCTTGACCATCGACCTGCCGGCCAGGGTCGAAACGGTGCGTCCGGACGTGATCCTGATCGATACCGAGTCACCCAGCCGCGATGTACTGGAGCAAGTGGTGCTGGTCAGCCGCGATCAGCCGCGGCCGATCGTGATGTTCACCGACGAGCACGACCCGGGAGTGATGCGCCAGGCGATCAAGTCCGGTGTCAGCGCCTACATAGTCGAGGGCATCCAGACCCAACGCCTGCAACCGATCCTCGATGTGGCCATGGCTCGCTTTGAAAGTGACCAGGCGCTGCGTGCCCAGCTGCATGCGCGGGACCAGCAGCTGGCCGAGCGCAAGCGCATCGAATTAGCCAAGGGCTTGCTGATGAAAATGAAGCACTGCCAGGAGGAAGAGGCCTACACCCTGATGCGCCGCCAAGCCATGAGCCGTCAGCAGAAACTGATCCAGGTAGCCGAGCAGATTATCGCCATGAGTGAACTGCTTGGCTGAGCCCCCGCCCCACGCCTCAGCCGGATTGGCTCAGCTCTTGCTTTGGAAACTCCGCAGGTAACCAACGGCGGTTGCCCCACCTACGACAAAGACGTCGCACACCCTTCGCTCAGGCAGACAGGGTTGCGGCGTTTTTTCGTTTTGGCCCCACAGCCCGGGGCCGGTGGTGCGGCCGTGACGGTGCACCACCTGAAGGCTCATGACTCCTTTCGAGACTCTTTTCAGCTGAGGTGCGCGATGAATTCAAGCTTCTGGAAATCCGGCCACGCCCCGACCCTGTTCGCGGCCTTTCTCTATTTCGACCTGAGCTTCATGGTCTGGTACCTGCTCGGCCCCCTGGCAGTGCAGATAGCCGCCGACCTGCACTTGACCACCCAGCAGCGCGGCCTGATGGTCGCGACACCGATCCTGGCCGGAGCCCTGCTGCGCTTTGCCATGGGCCTGCTGGCTGATCGCCTGTCGCCAAAAACCGCCGGGCTGATCGGCCAGGTGATCGTGATCTGTGCCCTGTTCGGCGCCTGGAAACTGGGTATCCACAGTTATGAACAGGCCCTGCTGCTGGGGGTGTTTCTGGGCATGGCCGGGGCTTCATTCGCCGTGGCGTTGCCCCTGGCTTCGCAGTGGTACCCGCCGCAGCATCAGGGCAAGGCCATGGGGATTGCCGGTGCCGGCAACTCGGGGACGGTATTTGCGGCCCTGCTCGCGCCAGTGCTGGCGGCGGCTTTTGGCTGGAGCAATGTGTTCGGCTTCGCCTTGATCCCGCTGATTCTGACCCTGGTGATTTTCGCCTGGCTGGCCAAGAACGCGCCGGAACGGCCCAAGGCCAAGTCCATGGCGGACTATTTCAAAGCCCTGGGCGACCGTGACAGCTGGTGGTTCATGTTTTTCTACAGCGTGACCTTTGGCGGCTTTATCGGCCTGGCCAGCGCTCTGCCCGGCTACTTCAACGACCAGTACGGCCTGAGCCCGGTCACCGCCGGCTACTACACCGCAGCCTGTGTCTTTGGCGGCAGCCTGATGCGCCCCTTGGGCGGCGCCCTGGCGGATCGCTTCGGCGGCATCCGGACCTTGCTCGGCATGTACGGCGTAGCGGTGCTGTGCATTGCCGCAGTCGGCTTCAACCTGCCCAGTTCCTACGCGGCGCTGGCGCTGTTTGTCTGCACCATGCTCGGCCTGGGTGCCGGCAACGGTGCGGTGTTCCAACTGGTACCACAACGCTTTCGTCGCGAGATCGGCGTGATGACCGGGCTGATCGGCATGGCCGGCGGCATCGGCGGCTTTGCCCTGGCGGCGGGCATGGGAGCGATCAAGCAAAGCACCGGCAGCTATCAACTGGCACTGTGGCTGTTTGCCGGCCTGGGCATCCTGGCCTGGTTCGGTCTGCATGGGGTGAAACGTCGCTGGCGCACCACCTGGGGCTCCGCCGCCGTCACCGCGGCGCGGGTCTGAGCCGCCCATGAGCCTGCAACTGAGTCATGCCCAGGCGAGCGCCATCGGTCCTCGGCCTGAAAACCAGGACGCGCTGCGCCTGGTGACGCCGGCACCGGCGCTGGCGGCCAGCAAAGGGCTGCTATTCGCCATCGCCGACGGCGTCAGCCAATGCGCCGATGGAGGCCTGGCGGCGCGTTCGACCTTGCAGGCGTTGGCACTGGACTACTACGCCACCCCGCAAACCTGGCCCGTGGCCCAGGCTCTGGAGCGTCTGTTGCTGGCGCAGAATCGCTGGCTGCAAGCCAACGGGGGTGGCCAGCCGTTGCTGACCACCGTCAGCGCGCTGGTGCTGCGTGGCCGGCGATTCACTCTGGCCCACGTTGGCGACTGCCGGGTCTATCGCTGGCACGCCGGGCATCTGCAGCGCATCAGCGAGGACCACGTCTGGGAGCAACCCGGCATGCAGCACGTGCTCAAGCGCGCGCTGGGCCTGGATCAACACCTGGTGGTGGACTTCCTCGACGATGAGCTGCGCCAGGGTGAATGTTTGCTCATGCTCAGCGACGGGGTTTGGGCGACCCTCGGCGACACGGCCATTGCCGCGATCCTGCATGATCAGCCCGACCTCGACAGCGCCGTGCAGACCCTGGTCGCTGCCGCGCATCTGGCGGGCAGCCAGGACAATGCCAGCGCACTGCTGATACGGGTCGACACCCTGGGCGAACACTCGATCGGCGATGCCCTGATCCACCTGCAGCAATGGCCCCTGCCGCCGCCACTCAAGCCCGGCCAGGCGTTCGAGGGCTGGCAGGTCGAGGCCGTGCTCGGGCAAAGCCAGCAGTCATTGCGCTATCGGGTACGCGATGCCCAGTTGCAGCCCTGGCTGTTGAAAACCCTGCCGACTCAACTGGACAACGATCACCGGGCCGGACAAGCCCTGTTGGCTGAGGAATGGCTGCTGCGTCGGGTAGCCGGGCGCTACTTTCCGGAGGTCCACGCCAGCACCTCACGCCAGCATCTGTATTACGTAATGCGCGAATACCCGGGCAGCACCCTGGCCGAACTGTTCGCCAAAAATGGCCCGCTGCCCCTGGCGCAATGGCAGACACTGGCCCAGCGCCTGCTGCGCGTGGTGGGCTTGCTGCACCGGCGACAGATCCTGCATCGCGACATCAAGCCCGAGAACCTGTTGCTCAGCGATGACGGCGAGTTGCGCCTGCTGGACTTCGGCCTGGCCTACTGCCCCGGCCTGTGCGAGGACCCGGCCAACTTGCTGCCGGGCACCCCCAGCTACATCGCCCCGGAGGCCTTCAGCGGTGCTGCGCCGAATGCGCAGCAGGACCTGTATGCCGTGGGCGTGACATTGTACCTGCTGCTGACCGGGCACTACCCCCATGGCGAGATCGAAGCCTTCCAGCGCCCGCGCTTCGGCCTCCCGACCTGCGCCAGTCGCTATCGCCCGGATCTGCCGGACTGGTTGGCACACAACCTGGAGCGCGGGGTAAATGCCGACCCCGGCCAACGCTTCGAGACCGCCGAGGAATGGCTACTGGCCCTGGAACACGGTGAGCGCGGCAGCCTGAGCGTACGCCCGCGCCCCCTGCTCGAACGCGAGCCGCTGAAAGTCTGGCGCAGCGTGGCCCTGGCCGCCCTGCTGCTCAATCTGGTGCTGCTATTTCTGCTCCTGCACTGAAACCCCAAATCCTCCCGTAGCCGCTGCCGCGCTGAAAGAGGGCGCCGCGCCTTGATTCGGTGCATGAACAGGCGCCAGTGCGCGGAGCAACCCCGGCAAAACCCTGCCTGTGGCGACTTGGCACAAGCGCTGCATTAGTTCTACGCAACAGACATACAGCCCGACCTTCAACGACGAAGGGCAGGCTTCCCGAGAGAACGGGACCGGACAAAGGCGTCCTCGCTAGGCAACTAGCGGGACGCCTTTTTTGTTGTGCGATTTGTCGAGCCAGGCCCCACCCACCGCCTGAGCTCACGGAGAACCTGATGAAAAAACTCAAACTGGTGATGATCGGCAACGGCATGGCCGGGGTCCGTACCCTGGAAGAACTGCTCAAGCTGAGCAACGAGCTGTACGACATCACGGTCTTCGGCGCCGAGCCCCACACCAACTACAACCGCATCCTGCTCTCGCCGGTCCTGGCCGGCGAGCAGTCGTTCGACGAGATCGTGCTCAACGACCTGGACTGGTACCTGGATAACCAGATCAAGTTGCTGCTCAACCGCAAGGTGGTGCAGATCGACCGGGCCAGGCGCCGCGTGATGGCCGAGGATGGCACCGAGGCCGAGTACGATCGCCTGTTGATCGCGACCGGCTCGACGCCGTTTATCCTGCCCATCCCCGGCAACACCCTGCAGGGGGTCATCGGTTACCGCGACATCGCCGATACTCAAACGATGATCGACACCGCCAAGACCCACAAACACGCGGTGGTGATCGGCGGCGGCCTGCTCGGCCTGGAAGCGGCCAACGGCCTGATGCTGCGTGGCATGCACGTCACCGTGGTGCACATCGGCGAATGGCTGCTGGAGCGGCAACTGGACCAGACCAGTGGCCAACTGCTGCAAACCGCCCTCGAAGCCCGAGGCCTGCACTTTCGCCTGAGCGAGCAAACCCAGGCCCTGCATGATGCCGGCAATGGCCGGGTGGGCTCGGTGCAGTTCAAGAACGGCGACATCATCCCCGCCGACCTGGTGGTGATGGCCGCCGGTATCCGCCCCAACACCGAGCTGGCGGAAAAAGCCGGGATCCCGTGCAATCGCGGGATCCTGGTCAACGACACCCTGCAGACCTACGACCCGCGTATCTACGCCATCGGCGAATGCGCCAGCCATCGCGGCATCGCCTACGGCCTGGTGGCGCCGCTGTTCGAACAGGCCAAGGTCTGCGCCAACCATCTGGCACAACTGGGCTTCGCGCGCTACCAGGGCTCGGTGACCTCAACCAAATTGAAAGTCACCGGCATCGACCTGTTTTCCGCCGGCGACTTCATGGGCGCAGAAGGGACCGAAACCATCACCCTCTCCGACCCCATCGGCGGCGTGTACAAAAAGCTGGTGATCAAGGATGACGTGCTGGTCGGGGCCTGCCTGTATGGAGACACCGCAGACGGCGGCTGGTACTTCCGGCAGATCCGCGAGAACCATGGGATTGGCGAGATCCGCGACCACCTGATGTTCGGCGAAAACGCGCTGGGCGATGTCGGCCATCAAGGTCAGGACAAAGCCATGGGCATGGCCGACAACGCCGAAGTCTGCGGCTGCAATGGAGTGTGCAAGGGCACCATCGTCAAGGCGATCCAGGAGCACGGGCTGTTCAGCGTCGACGAGGTCAAGAAACACACCAAGGCCGCCAGCTCCTGCGGTTCCTGCGCCGGCCTGGTGGAGCAGATCCTGATCAACACCGTCGGCGGCGCAGCGGACGTCAAGCCGAAAAGCGAAAAAGCCATCTGCGGCTGCAGCGACCTCAACCACGGGCAGATCCGCCAGGCCATCCGCGAACAGCACCTGCTGACCATCGCCGACACCATGAGCTACCTCAACTGGCGTACGCCCAATGGCTGCGCCACCTGCCGCCCGGCGCTGAACTACTACCTGATTTCCACCTGGCCGGGTGAAGCCAGGGACGATCCACAGTCGCGGCTGATCAACGAACGGGCCCACGCCAACATCCAGAAAGACGGCACCTATTCGGTGGTGCCGAGAATGTGGGGGGGCGTGACCAACCCGTCTGAGTTGCGGCGCATTGCCGATGTCGCGGACAAGTACCAGGTGCCCATGGTGAAAGTCACCGGCGGCCAGCGCATCGACCTCCTGGGGATCAAGAAGCAGGACCTCCCTGGCGTGTGGAAAGACCTCGACATGCCCTCGGGCCACGCCTATGGCAAGTCCATCCGCACCGTGAAAACCTGCGTCGGCAGCGAGTTTTGCCGCTTCGGCACGCAAAACTCGACGCAACTGGGGATCGAGCTGGAACACGACCTGTTCAATATGTGGTCCCCGCACAAGGTCAAGCTCGCAGTCTCCGGCTGCCCGCGCAACTGCTCGGAGGCCGGGATCAAGGACGTGGGGATTATCGGTGTCGACTCCGGCTGGGAGCTGTACATCGGCGGCAACGGCGGGATCAAGACCGAGGTCGCGCAGTTCTTGATCAAGCTCAAGACCGCCGAGGAAGTCCGCGAGTACAACGGTGCCTTCCTGCAGCTGTACCGCGAAGAAGCCTTCTACCTGGAGCGCACCGTGCACTACCTGCAACGGGTCGGCATGGACCACATCAAACGCGCGGTCGTGGAAGACCCGCAGCGGCGCAAGGCACTCAACGAACGCCTGCAATTCTCCCTGTCGTTCGAGCAGGACCCGTGGAAAGAGCGCCTGCAGCAGCCGTTGCTGAAGAAAGAATTCGACCTGATCCCCCTGAACAACCTGGAGGTGCCGGCATGAACTGGCAGGATATCTGCGCCCTGGAAGACATCAACGCCCTCGGCGCGCGCATCGTCGACGGGCCCAAGGGCGCCATCGCCATTTTTCGCACCAGCGACGACCAGGTCTTTGCCCTCGATGACCGCTGCCCGCACAAGGGCGGCCCGTTGTCCCAGGGGCTGATCTACGGCAAGAAAGTCGCCTGCCCGTTGCATAACTGGCAGATCGACCTCGAATCAGGCCAAGCCCAGGCCCCCGATACAGGCTGTGCACACCAGCATGCTGCCCGGGTGGAAAATGGCCGGGTCCTGCTGGCGCTGCGGGATGCAGGCTGATGAGCCGCCAGACGACCGCTTCGACCTGTTGTTACTGCGGGGTCGGCTGCGGCGTGCTGATCGAGCATGACGGCCAGCAGATCCTGGGCGTCAGCGGCGACCCGGCGCACCCGGCCAACTTCGGCAAACTGTGCAGCAAGGGAGCCAGCCTGCACCTGACCGGCGACCTCGCGGCACGTGCGCTGTACCCGCAATTGCGCCTGGGCAAACGCCTGCCCCGCAGCCGCACCGACTGGGACAGTGCGTTGCAGCATGCGGCCAACGTGTTTGCCGCCACCATCGCCGAACACGGCCCGGACAGCGTGGCCTTCTACCTGTCCGGGCAATTGCTGACCGAGGACTACTACGTCTTCAACAAGCTGGCCCGAGCGCTGGTCGGCACCAACAATATCGACAGCAACTCAAGGCTGTGCATGTCTTCGGCAGTGGTCGGCTACAAACGCAGCCTGGGCGCCGACGCCCCACCCTGCAGCTACGAAGACCTGGAACAGAGTGATTGCGTGATGATAGTAGGCAGTAACATGGCCTACGCCCATCCAGTACTGTTTCGCCGCCTGGAACAAGCCAAGCGCCTGCGACCACAGATGAAAGTCATCGTCATCGACCCGCGTCGTACCGATACCTGCGACCTCGCCGACCTGCACCTGGCCATCCTGCCGGGCACCGATGTCGCATTGTTCCACGGCATCCTGCACCTGCTGCTGTGGGAAGGCTGGGTGGACCGCGCCTTTATCGAGGCCCACACCGAAGGCCTGGCGCCGTTGAAAACCCTGGTGCGCGACTACACCCCGCACATGGTGGCCCAGCTCTGCGGGATCAATGTCGAGCAGCTACAGGCGTGCGCGCAGTGGATTGGAACTGCGCCGAGCTTCCTTTCCCTGTGGTGCATGGGGCTGAACCAGTCCACCTCGGGCAGCGCGAAAAACAGTGCCCTGATCAATCTGCACCTGGCCACCGGCCAGATCGGCCGACCCGGTGCCGGCCCCTTCTCTCTGACCGGTCAGCCGAACGCCATGGGCGGTCGCGAAACCGGCAGCCTGTCCAACCTGCTGCCCGGACACCGCGAAGCGGCCAACCCCGAGCATCGCGCGCAAGTCGCCCACTACTGGGGGGTCGAACAGTTGCCCGAGCGCACCGGGCTTACCGCCATCGAGCTGTTCGAACAGGTGAAAAGCGGCCGCATCAAGGCGCTGTGGATCGCCTGTACCAACCCGGCGCAATCGCTGCCCGACCAGCAATCAGTTCGTGCAGCCCTCGAGGCTTGCCCATTCGTGGTGTTGCAGGAAGCGTTTCGCACCACCGAAACCGCGCCGTTCGCCGACCTGCTGCTGCCCGCCGCCAGTTGGGGTGAAAAAGACGGCACGGTGACCAACTCCGAACGCCGCATCTCCCACGTCCGCCGGGCGATCAAGGCCCCGGGCGAAGCACGCCCGGATTGGGCCATCACCGTGGACTTCGCCCAGCGCCTGGAACAGCAACTGCGTCCCGGTAAGCCAAGCTTGTTCAGGTTCACCGAGCCGGCCCAGGTATTCGACGAATACAAACACCTGACCCAAGGCCGCGACCTGGATCTATGCGGAATCAGCCATGCCCTGCTCGACCGCCTCGGGCCGCAGCAATGGCCGTTTCCATCGGGCGTCGAACACGGCACCGCGCGCCTTTATGGCGATGGCGTGTTCCCGACAGCCAATGGCCGCGCCCAGTTTGTCTGCGACCCCTACCAGGCGGCAAAGGAACAACGTGATGCGCGGTTCCCGCTGACCCTGATTACCGGTCGCCTGCGCGACCAGTGGCACGGCATGAGCCGCACCGGCACCGCCGCGCAGCTGTTCGGCCATGTCAGCGAAGCCGTACTGAGCCTGCACCCGGACGAGCTGCGGCGACATCGCCTGCAAAATGGCGATCTGGTCAGCCTCAAAAGCCGCCGCGGCAGCGTGATCGTCGCCGTGGGCAGCGACGACGGCGTACGCCCAGGCCAGGCTTTTTTACCAATGCACTGGGGCGATCGTTTTCTCAAGGGCGGCATCAACGCCGTCACCCAATCGGCGTTTGACCCATTGTCCAAGCAGCCGGAACTCAAGCACAGCGGTGTGCGCCTGGAGCCGGTGCAGCTGCCATGGCATCTGTTCGCCCTGATCGAGGGCGATGTGCAGCAACATTTCGAGGCGTTGCGGCCACTGTGCGACAGCTTTTCCTACCTGAGCCTGAGCCTCACCGGCCGTGAACGGCCTGCCCTGTTGATTCGCGCGGCGCATGCCCAGGCACCAGACCCGTTGCTGCTCAAGGACATCGATCATTTACTGGGTCTGAGCCACGGCCCTGTCCTGGCTTACGACGATCCGCGACGCGCCATCGGCAAACGGGTGCGAATCGAACAGGGGCGAATCATCGCCATCCGCCTGGCCGGTGAAACTCTGGCCCAGCACTGGTTGCACAACCTGTGGTTGGAAGGCCGCGCCGATGAACAACTGCGCCGCTGGCTGTTGGCGCCCATGAGCACCCCACCTGGGGCCGCCGGCCTGTCGTCGCCTAGCAACAAGACCTTGTGCAACTGCAAGAACGTCAGCCTCAACGCGGTTTTTGCCGGCATCGAACGTGGCCTGGACCTCGACGGCCTGAAACAGCAACTGGGCTGCGGCACCCAATGCGGGTCATGCATCCCGGAAATCAAACGTCTGCTGGCTGCCTCGGCGCAGCCGATCGCCATCACCTTGTGAGGAAAAATACATGAGCGCAAAAGTCTGGCTGGTAGGTGCCGGCCCCGGCGACCCCGAATTGTTGACCCTCAAGGCCGTCCGCGCCCTGGGCGAAGCCGAGGTGGTACTGATCGACGACCTGGTCAACCACGCGCTACTGGAGCACTGCCCCCGAGCACGGGTTGTCCATGTCGGCAAGCGCGGTGGCTGTCGCTCCACACCTCAGGACTTCATTCACCGCCTGATGCTGCGCTACAACCGCCAGGGCAAATGCGTGGTGCGCCTCAAGGGTGGCGACCCGTGCATTTTCGGACGCGGCGGCGAAGAGGCGCAGTGGCTCAGGGCACGCGGCGTGGAAGTGGAATTGGTCAATGGCATCACCGCCGGCCTTGCCGGGGCGACGCGCTGCGATATCCCTCTGACCCTGCGCGGCGTCGCCCGTGGCGTCACGCTGGTGACGGCCCATACCCAGGATGGCAGCAGCCTGAATTGGCAAGCCCTGGCGCAAAGTGGCACGACGCTGGTGATCTACATGGGGGTGGCGAAACTCGCGGACATTCGTGAGCAACTGCTCAAAGGGGGGCTTGCTGCAAAGACACCGGTGGCAATGATTGAAAACGCCTCACTGCCAGAACAGCGGGAATGCCGCTGCACCCTGGAGACAATGCACGACGCGGCACTGCATTTCCAGCTGCAGAGCCCGGCAATCCTGGTGATAGGCAAGGTTGCAGCCGCTGCAAGCATCGAGGACGCGCCCGACAGCCTGCTTGTCCAGCTTGCGTAGCGCCTGGCGAATGGCTGGCGGCGCAAGGACCAGGGCTCAAATCGCGGACAAAGAAAAACCCGGCCTAGGCCGGGTTTTTCTGAGCTACAAAGCTAATTACTTAGCTTGTGCTTCTACCGACGCTTCTACGCGACGGTTAACAGCGCGGCCAGCTTCAGTTGCGTTGTCAGCAACTGGGCGGGACTCACCGTAACCAACGGATTGAACGCGGTTCGACTCAACACCGTACTGGTTGGTCAGAACTTGCTTAACGGCGTTTGCACGACGCTCAGACAGTTTCTGGTTGTAAGCGTCAGGACCGACGGAGTCAGTGTGACCTTCAACAACGGTGGTGGTTTGTGGGTACTGCTTCATGAAGTCAGCGAGGTTTTTGATGTCGCCGTAGCTGTTGGTTTTAACCACAGCCTTGTCGAAGTCAAACTTCACGTCCAGCTCAACACGAACAACTTCAGCAACCGGAGCTTCTGGCTCTGGCTCAGCTACTGGAGCTGGTGCTGGAGCAGGTGCTGGAGCAACTTTGCCGCCGCTGCCACCGAAGTTCACGCCCAGACCAACGGTAGGAGCGTAGTCCCACTTGCCGTTGTCCAGTTTGTAGTCGGCTTCAACGCCGGCACGTGCAAACAGGTTGTCGGTGAAGTAGTACTTAACACCAGCGCCAGCAGTCAGGAAAGTCGACTGATCGCGACCGTTGTGGCCGTCGACCTCAACGTTGGTCATGCTCTTGTGAGCAACACCGCCGGAAACGTATGGACGCAGAGCGTCACCCACGGTACCAAAGTGGTACTGAGCGTTCAGGCCGAAGTTGTCGCCCTTGATTTTCTGGTTACCAGTGCCGTCGTTAGAACGGGTGTGGTTGGTCTTGTCGTAGGTAGCGTTCAACGACAGGTCGTCGGTCAGGAAGTAACCGATCGATGCGCCTGGGTTGAAGCCGTCTTCAACGTGATTAACGCTGTCGTTGTACTGTTTTTTGTAAAACAGTTCACCCTCGACCGCGCCTTGGCCTTGCGCCAGAACGCCGAACGAAGTCACGGCAACAATAGAACCAATGGCAATGCCCAAGGTGTTTTTCAGTTTCATCCGTTAAATCCCCATCTGGTGATTGTAAAGCAGTCCCACATACCGGGGGACAACTCGGCGGTAAGTCTATCAGAACTCACCTAGACGTAAGAGATATTTGCGCCGAACTAAGTTTCAGCAATGCCTGCAAATTTCTCACGCAATTTATCAAGAGCTCGTTTGTACCGCATTTTTGTAGCACTCAAACCCATATGCATGATATCCGCGATCTCCTGAAACTCCAGTTCTGCGACAAATCGTAGCACCAGAATTTCTCGGTCAATCGGATTCACATGCACCAACCAGCGGTCAAGTCCGGCCTTTTCCTCAGGTTTCGGCGCCTTCTCTTCAGACGCCTCCTCGAGGGGGTCAAGACTCAAAGCGTCCATCAATCGACGCTTTCTCCGCTCCTTTCGATACTGTGTGATGCACTCGTTGTACGTAATGCTATATAGCCACGTCTTGAACTTTGATTTGCCCTCGAAGTTCTTCAGGCCATACAGCACCTTCAGCATCACCTCCTGACAGACATCGTCCGCGTCGCGATCGTTCCCTAAATAACGTGCACAGACATTAAATAAGGTTCGCTGGTAGCGCCGCATCAACTCTTCATAGGCGCGCGTTACGTGAAACAGCTCCGCATGCGAACGCGCAACCAACTCCTCATCGGAGAGCTCGCGGGGATCGTAGCGCATGGATAACGATTGGGCTTTATTCAAAACGAGTCGGGCCGACAGTCAGGTCAATGTCCGCCGCATCCCGGACAGGGCATTTTGCGGCGGCATACATTAGCAGGGTTTGCCGGGTTAGCGGCTACTTACGTGCTGCTCCAACAGGATCCGATTGGAAAGAGAGACTAGCTCACCCTCCTCGGTCAGCAGTGTAGTTTTAACCGTGCCGATCTCTTCGATCTGACCTTCGACCTCGCCCACGCGTACTTGTTGCCCAACCTGATACAGCTCACGCACATAGATTCCCGCAAGAATCTGCCCGGCAATTTCCCGGCTTCCCAATCCCATGGCCAAGGCAACTGCCAGACCAACGGTAATCAATACAATCACGATCACATGGTTGAGCAGGTCGGTTTTGACCTCCAACTGGCTGATCGCGACCGAAATACTGATGATAATTACCAGGCCCTGGGCAATCCGCCCCAGGCCGCTGGCGTAATCCAGACCCACACCTTCTGCAGCACCGCGCACCAGGCCGTTGGCCAGTTGCGCCAGCAAAACCCCCACCAGCAGTACCAGCGCAGCACCAAAGACCTTGGGCAAATACAGCGCCAGCATGTCGAGCGTAGCTGAAACTCGCTCAAGGCCAAGGGATTCGGCAGCAGAAACCAGGAATATCAACAACACGAACCAATACACGATCTTGCCGATCAAGGTCGAGATCGGCACTTGCAACCCGGCGCGGGACAGCAGCTTGGTCAAGCCGGTGCCGCCCATCAGGCGATCCAGGCCCAGCTTGGCCAGTAATTTGGAGAGCAGCGTGTCCAGCAACTTGGCCACGACAAAACCCAGCAACAGCACCACGAGGGCGCCGAACAGGTTAGGAATGAAATTCGCTACCTTGGTCCACAACGCAGTCATCGCGGTGACGAGGCTCTGAGTCCAGAGATCAAGTTCCATATTCAATCAGCCTTATCAGCAGTGCGAGCAGTAGGTTTACGACGGGACACCGGCGCGACGTGGGCCGATCCGTTATTCAAGGCGATCATCAACGCTGGCAGCCAACGGCCCAGCAGGCTGAACAGATCACCGGCACCGACCTGGCGGTTGGCGGTTTTCAGTACGCGGCCCAGGCAAGCGTCGTCGTCACGGCTGGACGGCGTCGCTTTCAGCATGTCACGCAAAGACTGTTCAAACGGATCGTGCATACGCACCTCTCGTGATGTCTGTGAAAGACGCGATCAAATTTCTTCGGGTCACATGGCTCATTCGTCAGACCCAGCGCAAACGTCGGAATAACCACCACTGGCCCAGCGCCACGCTGGCCAACAGCAGGCACGCCACGAGGAAGCCATAGGGGCTGGCGGAAAGCGGAATGCCGCCGACGTTAATGCCCAGCAAGCCGGTAAGAAAACTCATCGGCAGGAAAATCCCGGTGATGATCCCGAAGCGGTACATGGTGCGATTCATGCGCACGCTCAAGCGCCGATCTTCGGCCTCCAGCACAAGCCCCACGCGCTCCCGGGTCAATTCCAGCTCTTCCAGGTAACGGGTCAGACTGTTGTTCAATTCGTTCCAGTAGTCGCCGTCGTCATTGGCAAACCAGGGCAATTTGATGCGGCTGAGCTGGCCGAAAATATCCCGCTGCGGCGCGAGAAAACGCTTGAGCCCGGCCGCTCGCCGACGGATCTGCAAAATGCTGCCATGCTCCGGCGTATACCGTTCGTCGGCATCCAGTTTTTCTTCTTCGCCATCGACCACTTCAGAGAGGTCGCTGACCAGATCCTGAACCTTGTGGGTCAGGTATTGCGCCATATAAAGGATGAGCTCCGAGGCGGTTTTCGGGCCCTTGCCATCGGCCAGTTGCACCAGCAACTCGTCAGTGGCTCGCAGCGGACGCAAACGCAGGGAAATCACCCGCTGGGCCGAGGCGAAGATGCGCACCGAGACCATGTCTTCCGGCTCGGCCCCGGGATTGAGGTTGATACCGCGCAAAAACAGCAGCAACTCGGAGTCCGGCAATGCCAGCAGGCGCGGCCGGGTGTTCTCCTCGAGCAGCAGGTCACAGCTGAACTCGCTCAGGCCGCTGGAGCGGCGCAGCCAGGTCTGAGTCTGTGGATGACTGCGATCCCAGTGCAGCCAAAGGCTTTCATGGGGCTGCAGTTGCAACTCGTCGAGCTCAGTCCGGGCAATCGAACGCGCACCGCCTTTACCATCCAGAATCAGGGCATGTACCAGGCCCCACTGCGCGTTTTCTTCCTCGAACATCCTCATCCCTTGCTAGGTCGACTGTTTATTCAGGCATTTTCAGCGGGCTGGGCGAAACGATCACACCATTATTGTCGGCATAGACATATTCACCCGGGCGGAATGTCACGCCGGCAAAGGTCACGGCCACATTGAGATCGCCAATGCCGCGCTTGTCGGTCTTCATCGGATGGCTGGCCAGCGCCTGGACACCGAGGTCGGTCTGCGCAATGACGTCGACATCGCGAATGCAGCCGTAGATCACCAGGCCCTCCCAACCGTTTTTCGCTGCTTTCTCGGCCAGCATGTCGCCCAACAGGGCACGACGCAGCGAACCGCCGCCGTCGACCACCAATACTTTGCCATCGCCCTTGAGATCGACCTGCTCTTTGACCAGCGAGTTGTCTTCGAAGCATTTGATGGTCACGATTTCGCCGCCGAAGGAATCTCGGCCACCAAAATTGCTGAACATCGGTTCAACCACCTGCACCAGGTCCGGATAGGCGTCGCACAGGTCGGGAGTGAGGTAATGATTCATCGAGAAACTCCTGTAACAGAAAGACCACGATTGAAGATGCCGCAAACCCGGGCACTGTATTGATGAAACGAGCCCAGACCGCGCAGGTTTAATGCTGCGGTGGGAATCATGCGACATCAGGCTCGACCATCAACGGCCGACGCCCGAAACAAGCAACACGAACACAATTCCCACTTCGTAACTGAATATGACCAAAACAGCTCAATGCGTCATATCTTAGCCGCAACCCGGGCCGAGCGAAATGCTCTTGTCAGCGCCCCGGCATCAAACCACGGCGGCCAGATCAGGTGCCGGCGTCAGCAGCAGCGCCTGCTGGTCGGTCAACCAGCGGGCAACCAACGGCCAGACTTCAACCTGCGCCGCTTTGCTCACCAGCATTTCGACATGCCCGAAATTACCGCTGAAACCCTGCTCGCGCCCCAGACAGACAAATTGTTTGTGCTCGGAACCTAGCTGCTCATAAAGCTTGCGACAGGCCCAGGTCGGGTCCTGATGATCGCCCGCGGCGCTGACGGCCAGCACCGGCATCTGGACCTCGGCCAGGCCGGCCCACCAATCCTTGTCCCTGTCGCCGAAACGTCCGAACAGGCCGTACCAGCGCATGCTTTCCAACGCCAGGCCGATCGGCTCGTCTTCCGGACCACGCTTGAGCCGCGACCCCGAGAGCTGGGCAAAGCGCTTGAGAACAAAACGACCGCCCCACTCCACCGGTGGAATCTTCAACGGCCAGTACGTGCGGCTGACCTGGCTGCCAAAAAAGGCCGCCGAGGCCACAGCCGGCTCGCCCAGGTACTGTCCGCCCAAGGCCGCGGCCAGGGTGATCCCCCCCAGGGAATGGCCGATCCAGTGCGGGACCTGCCCACTCTGCTCGCGCACGAAGGCGCCAATGACCGGCAGGTCGTAACGCGCATAGTCGGCGACACGATTCTTGCGATAGCCAGCGTTGCGCTGCGACAGGCCATGGCCACGCATCTCAGGGATCCACACATCAAAACCGGCACGGGCCAGGTATGCGCCCAGACCCAGGCCCTTGGGGGAAAACCAGAAGCGGCGGTTGGAAAAACTGCCGTGAAGCAAGATCACCGGAACACCACGAGCCTCAGGCTCATCAGCCAGGCCCAAACGGGTAACGGCGATCTCCACCGTGCTGTCCGGACTGTTACCCGGCTTCAGGCGGTACACGTCTTCACTCAGGTCGCCTCGACGTTCAGCACTGATCAAGGCGACGGGAAATAGGTTGCTGCTGCTTTGCATAATGCTCTTGCACAAAAAAGGGCGGCATCCAGATGGAGCCCGCCCTACTTGAATCTCAAAGGCCCGGCCGACACGTGGCCGGCCGGGCCTTCATTCACCGATCAGACCGCAGCCTGACCTTCAGCCAGGAAGAACCAGGTTTCCAGTACGGAGTCGGGGTTCAGCGAGACGCTCTCGATACCCTGCTCCATCAACCATTTGGCCAGGTCTGGGTGGTCCGAAGGACCCTGGCCGCAGATGCCGATGTACTTGCCGGCCTTGTTGCAGGCGGCAATGGCGTTGGCCAGCAGCTTCTTGACCGCCGGATTACGCTCATCGAACAGGTGCGCGATGATCCCGGAGTCACGGTCCAGGCCCAGGGTCAGCTGGGTCAGGTCGTTGGAGCCGATGGAGAAACCGTCGAAGAATTCGAGGAACTCTTCCGCCAGGATCGCGTTGGAAGGCAGCTCGCACATCATGATGATGCGCAGGCCGTTCTCGCCCCGCTTCAGGCCATTTTCAGCCAGCAGGTCGATCACTTGGCTGGCTTCGCCCAGGGTACGGACAAACGGCACCATGATCTCGACGTTGGTCAGGCCCATCTCGTTGCGCACGCGCTTGAGGGCACGGCACTCGAGCTCGAAGCAGTCACGGAAGGATTCGCTGATGTAGCGCGAGGCACCACGGAAGCCCAGCATCGGGTTTTCTTCTTCCGGCTCGTACAGCTTGCCGCCGATCAGGTTGGCGTATTCGTTGGACTTGAAGTCCGATAGGCGCACGATGACCTTTTTCGGCGTGAACGCAGCGGCCAGGGTGCTGATGCCTTCCACCAGCTTCTCGACGTAGAAGCCGACTGGGTCGTCATAGCCAGCGATGCGTTTGTCGACGCTGTCCTTGATTTCCTGCGGCAGGCCGGCGTAGTTCAGCAGCGCCTTGGGGTGCACGCCGATCATGCGGTTGATGATGAATTCCAGGCGGGCCAGGCCGACACCGGCGTTGGGCAACTGGGCGAAGTCGAAGGCGCGATCCGGATTGCCGACGTTCATCATGATTTTGAATGGCAGGTCAGGCATCGCATCGACCGAGTTCTTCTTGACGTCGAAGCCCAGCTCGCCTTCAAAGATGTAGCCGGTGTCGCCTTCGGCGCAGGATACGGTGACGCCCTGGCCTTCCTTCAGCAGTTGGGTGGCGTTGCCGCAACCAACGACCGCCGGGATCCCCAACTCGCGAGCGATGATCGCCGCGTGGCAGGTACGGCCGCCACGGTTGGTGACGATGGCGCTGGCGCGCTTCATCACCGGCTCCCAGTCCGGGTCGGTCATGTCGGACACCAGGACGTCGCCGGGCTGGACTTTGTCCATCTCGGAAACGTCTTTGATGATCCGCACCTTGCCGGCACCGATGCGCTGGCCGATGGCACGGCCTTCCACCAGCACAGTGCCGGTTTCCTTGAGCAGGTAACGCTCCATCACGTTGGCCTGGGTGCGGCTTTTCACGGTTTCAGGACGGGCCTGAACGATGTACAGCTTGCCGTCGTCGCCATCTTTGGCCCATTCGATGTCCATCGGGCACTTGTAGTGCTTCTCGATGATCATCGCCTGCTTGGCCAGCTCGCTGACTTCCGCATCGCTGAGGCAGAAACGGGCGCGTTCGGCCTTGTCGACATCGACGGTTTTCACCGAACGGCCGGCCTTGGCTTCGTCGCCGTAGATCATCTTGATGGCCTTGCTGCCCAGGTTGCGGCGCAGGATGGCCGGGCGACCGGCTTCAAGGGTGTTTTTGTGGACGTAGAATTCGTCGGGGTTGACCGCGCCCTGGACCACGGTTTCACCCAGGCCGTAGGCGCCGGTGATAAACACCACGTCACGGAAGCCCGACTCGGTGTCGAGGGTGAACATCACGCCGGCAGTGCCGGTTTCCGAACGCACCATGCGCTGCACGCCGGCAGACAGGGCGACCAGTTTGTGGTCGAAGCCTTGGTGCACGCGGTAGGAAATGGCGCGGTCGTTGAACAACGAGGCAAACACTTCCTTGGCGGCGCGAATCACGTTCTCGACGCCACGGATGTTGAGGAAGGTTTCCTGCTGGCCGGCGAAGGAGGCGTCCGGCAAGTCTTCGGCCGTCGCAGAGGAGCGTACGGCTACGGCGATATCGGGGTTGCCGGCCGACAGCGCGGCGAAGGCGGTGCGGATCTCGGCGTTAAGTTTCTCGGGGAATTCGGCTTCCATGATCCATTGACGGATCTGTGCGCCGGTCTTGGCCAGGGCGTTGACATCATCGACGTCCAGGGCATCGAGTGCCGCATGGATCTGGTCGTTGAGACCGCTGAGTTCAAGAAAATCACGGTAGGCCTGAGCCGTCGTGGCGAAGCCGCCGGGGACCGATACGCCGGCGCCCGCGAGGTTGCTGATCATCTCGCCCAGGGATGCGTTCTTGCCCCCCACATGCTCTACATCATGGACGCCGAGCTTATCGAGGGAAACTACGTACTCTACCAAGGTGATCTCTCCACTAACTGTGTTGGAAAAGCTCAGAAGCCGGCTGCTCGAAGGAGCAATTGCCCGCTATATGGCCTGGACCTGGAAAATAAGTGAGAATGCGGGCCATTCCAGGCCGGCAAATCGCGCCTATCATATCCAAGATTCGTCACTAGCTTAAGGCCCAAGGTGCAAATGAAACGATCTGCTTTCTTTATTTCCGACGGCACCGGCATTACGGCCGAAACCCTCGGCCAAAGCCTGTTGGCGCAGTTCGAAAACATCACCTTCAGCAAATTCACGCGGCCGTACATCGACAGCGTGGAAAAAGCGCGGGCCATGGTACAACAAATCAACATCGCTGCCGAAAAGGACGGATTTCGCCCGATCATCTTCGACACCATCGTCAATCAGGACATTCGTGAGATCCTCGCGACCTCCAATGGTTTCATGATCGATATTTTCTCGACCTTCCTCGCCCCACTGGAGCAGGAGTTGAGCGAGCACTCGTCGTATTCGGTCGGCAAGTCCCATTCCATTGGCCACAACTCCAATTACATGGAGCGCATCGAGGCGGTGAACTTCGCCCTCGACAACGACGACGGCGCCCGCACCCACTATTACGACAAGGCCGACCTGATCCTGGTGGGCGTTTCGCGCTGCGGCAAAACCCCGACCTGCCTGTACATGGCCATGCAATTCGGCATTCGCGCGGCCAACTACCCGCTGACCGAGGACGACATGGAGCGCCTGCAACTGCCAAACGCCTTGCGCGCGCACCAGCACAAGCTGTTCGGCCTGACCATCGACCCCGACCGCCTGACCGCGATCCGCAACGAGCGCAAACCCAACAGCCGCTATTCGAGCTACGCCCAGTGCGAGTTCGAGGTGCGCGAGGTGGAAAACCTGTTCCGTCGCGAAAACATCCCCCACATCAACTCCACGCATTTTTCGGTGGAAGAGATTTCGGCAAAAATCCTCGTCGAAAAAGGCGTGGAACGCCGTTTCAAGTAAGCCCCTCCCCCGTGGCGAAGGCGTTTGCGCCTTAGCCACGGCGATTTACCAGGCGCTCGCCCCGTCGCCCTGCCCCAGCGCCCGGGCCAAGGCGCCAAACCCCGCCACCAACAACCGATCATCGTCCGAGGTGTTGCAGACGCTGGCGCGAATGTATTGCGGCACGGCCGCCTGCCCCACGGCAAACGCTTCGGCGGTGGCGATCAGGTAGTGGTTGCGCTTGAGTTCAGCCTCGATTTCCGAGGCGCGCCATGGCTCGGGGACCTTGATCCAGAAATGCGGGCTACCGGGTGGACTGCGCCACTCCAGCCCCGCCAACAGGCCTTCGACCAAGGCCTTGCGCCGGCGGATTTCAGCGATCTGCTGTTGCCGCAGGGCCTCGGCCACCGGGCTTTCGATCCAGGCACAAGCCAGCTCAAGGGTCAACGGCGTGGCCATCCAGCAGGTCGCGCGAACCGCCGCCGCCAAACGGTCCACCAGCGCCACCGGCGCATGCACGAACCCTACCCGCAACCCGGCCGCCAGCGCCTTGCTCAGGCTGCCGATCAACACCGTGCGCTCGGGGGCGAAATGACTCAGGGGCGCCGGGCGCTGGTCCATCAGCACCGCATGGGCCTCATCTTCAATCAGCAGCAGATTGTGCTGGCGACCCAGTTCGGCGATGGCCTGGCGCCGGGCTGGCGACTGCACCGCGGTGGTCGGGTTCTGCAAGCTCGGGGTGCAATACAGAGCCACCACCCGATGGTTGCGGCAGGCCTCATCCAGGGCCTGCGGGAGCAGGCCCTGCGCGTCCATCTCCAGGCCGATCAGCTTGATCCCGAGCATGCGCGCGGTGCTGATCAGGCCAGGGTAGGTCAATTGTTCGGTGACCAGAGTGTCCCCGGGCTTGAGCAGTGCCATCAACGTAATGTGCAGCCCGTGCTGGGCGCCATTGACGCAAATGACCTGCTCGGCCTGCGCAGTGAAATCCTCCTGCGACAGCCAGCGCGCGCCCGCCGCACGATGACGCACCAGGCCGGCCTCGGCGCTGTAGCGGCTGAGGTCATGCAAAGTCGCAAGGTCCTGGGCCAAGGCGTGCAGCCCCTGCGCCATGAGGGCAATTTCCGGCCCGGGGATATGGGTGTTGCGGCTCATGTCGAAGCTGGCCGGCGGTTCATCGCTGACGTTGCGAAAGCCCGCATCACGCTGGCGCTCCATGCCCTGCTGACGCACGTAGGTGCCATCGCCGACCCGCGCCACCACCCGCCCCAGACGCTCCAGCTCGCCGTAGGCGCGGCTGATGGTGCCAATGGTCACTCCCAGGCTGTCCGCCAGCAGGCGATGGGGCGGCAATTTGCTGCCCGGGGCAATGGTCCCCTGAACAATGCCGTCATCGATAGCGCCGGCCAGGCGCTGGTACTTGGGGCCGACCTCCGATTCGAGTGCGGATCGGATCATTGACACCATGTCAATACTTACTTTGACAGCCATCATTTTCCCTAATAGCGTGCTTTACAGGTTCAATTACCGGAACAGACCCGCTCAATATAGAGGTCAATTCCGCTTCATGAAAGGAATCCCAGGTTGACTACCTCAACAGCCATACACAGCAACACCCGTGTCTCCAAGCCCTGGCTGGCCGGTCTGATCACCAGCGTGCTGTTTCTGATCGTCTGCCTGAGCTGGGGCACCACCTGGCTCGGCATCAAGATCGCCGTGGAAAGTGTGCCGCCCCTGACCGCCGCCGGCCTGCGGTTTCTGATCGCCTTTCCGCTGTTTCTCGGCTTCGCCCTGGTACGCCGCGAGCCGATCCTGTTTCCCCGCTCCAAGCGCTGGTTCTTCGTGTTCGTCACCCTGTGCTATTTCAGCCTGCCCTACTACCTGCTGAACTACGGCGAGATGCACGTTTCTTCCGGGCTCACGGCCTTGCTGTTCAGTTGCATGCCGGTGTTTATCCTGATTTTTTCCGCGATCTTCCTGCGGGAGAAAATCTACACCTCGCAGGTGGTCGGGATCGCCATCGGCTTTGCCAGCCTGTACATGATCATCCGCAGTCAGGGCCTGCACCTGGACCACGCCGAGCTGTTTGGCGTGGTGGCGATTCTTGCCGCCGCGGTGCTGCACGCCTTGTGCTACGTCATCACCAAGCAGCAAGGCAGCGCCATCAGCGTTATCACCTACAACACCCTGCCGATCGGCATTGCCGGGCTGATGCTGTTTGTGATCGGGCTGTGTGTCGAGAGCCCGAGTTTCGGCACGATCAGCCCGCGCTCCTGGGGCGCGCTGCTGTACCTGGGGCTGGTGGCATCGGTGGGCGGTTTTATCGTGTACTTCCTGCTGCTCAAGCGCCTGAGCCCGATCATTCTGTCGTTCGTGTTTATCATCTTCCCGGTGTTCGCGGTGATGATCGGCGCCTGGTACGAAGGGCAAAGCCTGTCGCGGGAATTGCTGATGTACTCGGCGGTGTTATTGACCGGGTTTGCCATCACCAAATTGCCGGTGGAGAAGTGGTTGTTTAAGGCCAAAGCGCCTCTGTAGCCACCGCCGAGAGGCTCGGGCCGCGTTCGGACGCTGGCCATCTTCAACGCCGTGGGTACACCTGACACGCCACGGCGTTAGGTCGGGCCAGCGCAGCCTCGCAGGCTAGGCATCAGCTACAGGGTGGATGGGCGCTGGTCAGATCACGAACAGGTCGACGAAGCGCTGCACCGGTGTGGCTTCGAGCTGTGCTTGGTCCTTGCACAGGGCGAAGATCTGCGCCGAGCGCTGGGCGGTGAAGCGGGTGGCGAGGTTGGCCTTGAACTTGTCTTCCAGCAGCGGGATGCCTTCGGCGCGGCGCCGACGATGGCCGATCGGGTATTCCACCACCACCTGCTCGGTGCTGGAACCGTCCCTGAAAAACACCTGCAAGGCATTGGCAATCGAGCGCTTGTCGGCCTCCAGGTATTCGCGGGTGTAGCGCGGCTCTTCGACCACCTGCATTTTCTCGCGCAACTGATCGATGATCGGGTGCGCGGCGTGGAATTCATCTTCGTACTGCTCGGCCACCAGGTTGCCAAACGCCAAGGGTACGGCGGTCATGTACTGGATGCAGTGGTCGCGATCAGCGGCATTGGCCAGCGGCCCGACCTTGGAAATGATGCGGATGGCCGATTCGTGGGTGGTGATCACAATGCGCTCGATCTCGTGCAGGCGATTGCGCACCAGCGGATGCAGGGTCACCGCCGCTTCACAGGCGGTCTGGGCATGGAACTCGGCGGGGAAGCTTATTTTGAACAGCACGTTTTCCATCACATAGCTGGCGTATTTCTGCGACAGGCTGAACCGGCGCTGGCCCTCGGGCTTGAGCGCCAGGTCCTTGTTGGTATGGCTGAACAGCACGTCATAGAACCCCCACTGCGGCGCGCTCAGCACCCCGGGAATCCCCATCTCGCCACGCAGGGCGATATCTGCCAGGCGCACGCCACGGCTGGAAGCATCCCCCGCAGCCCAGGATTTGCGCGAACCGGCATTCGGCGCATGGCGGTAAGTGCGCAGTGCCTGGCCGTCGACAAAGGCGTGGGACAACGCCGCCAGCAACTGCTCGCGATTGGCACCCATCAACTTGGCACTCACCGCAGTGGAGGCCACTTTGACCAGCAGCACATGGTCCAGACCCACCCGGTTGAAGGAGTTTTCCAAAGCAATCACGCCCTGGATTTCATGGGCCATGACCATCGCCTCCAGCACCGCCCGCACGGTCAGTGGCGCCTCGCCATTGGCCACGCGCTTTTGCGACAGGTGATCGGCCACGGCGAGGATGCCACCGAGGTTGTCCGAAGGGTGCCCCCACTCTGCTGCCAGCCAGGTGTCGTTGTAGTCGAGCCAGCGCACGATGCAGCCGATGTCCCAGGCCGCCTTGACCGGGTCCAGGCGATAACTGGTGCCCGGCACCCGTGCGCCGAAGGGGACCACGGTGCCTTCGACGATCGGCCCCAGGTGCTTGGTGCACTCCGGAAAACGCAGGGCCAGCAGGCCGCAGCCCAAGGTGTCCATCAGGCAATTGCGGGCGGTGTCGAGGGCTTCGGGCGAGTCGACGCGGTAGGTCAGGACGTAGTCGGCAATGTCCTGCAGGACCTGGTCGTAGTCGGGACGGTTGTTGAGGTCAACGTTGGCGCTCATGAGCGATTCACTCCAGTTACAGGGTCGAATGTAGGGTCGATTCCTCAGGCACAGGTCAGGTCAATAACGGCATCGCAGGTCTGCGCCTGCTCAGCTACTCGATAACAACATCACTATCAGCAATCGTGGCGAGGGAGCTTGCTCCCGCTGGGTGGCGTAGCCGCCCGTAAGGCGGCCCATGCGTTGCAGCAGGTAAATCGCGTGCTCAGGTTTTACGACCGCTGCGCGGCCGAGCGGGAGCAAGCTCCCTCGCCACGGCAAGCTCCCCCATCCAAACTCCTCTGCTCTTAGAAACTGTCGCCCGGCACCCGCACCCAGCCTTCCATCAGCACCCGGGCGCTGCGGCTCATGATGGCCTTGACCACCGTCCACTCGCCATTGGCCTGGCTGGCTTCGGCGCCGACCCGCAGGGTGCCCGAGGGGTGGCCGAAACGCACCGCGCTGCGCGCACCGCCACCGGCCGCGAGATTGACCAGGGTGCCGGGGATCGCTGCCGCCGTGCCGATGGCCACTGCCGCAGTGCCCATCATCGCGTGGTGCAGCTTGCCCATGGACAACGCCCGCACCAGCAAGTCGACATCACCGACTTTGACCGCCTTGCCGCTGGACGCGGTGTAGTCGGCCGGCGGCGCGACAAAAGCCACCTTGGGTGTGTGCTGGCGCGTAGCGGCTTGATCCAGGTGCTGGATCAGCCCCATGCGCAGGGCGCCGTGGGCGCGGATGGTCTCGAACATCGCCAGCGCCTTGGGATCGCCGTTGATCTGGCCCTGCAGTTCGGTGCCCTGGTAACCCAGGTCTTGCGCATTGATAAAGATGGTCGGGATCCCGGCGTTGATCATGGTCGCCTTGAACGTGCCGACACCCGGCACTTCGAGGTCGTCAACCAGGTTGCCGGTGGGGAACATCGAACCGCCCGCGCCCTCTTCCTCGGCCGCCGGGTCCATGAACTCCAATTGCACTTCGGCGGCGGGAAAGGTCACGCCGTCGAGTTCAAAATCACCGGTTTCCTGTACCGCACCTTCGGTGATCGGCACGTGGGCGATGATGGTCTTGCCGATGTTGGCCTGCCAGATACGCACCACGGCCACGCCGTTTTGCGGCACCCGGGCTGCGTCCACCAGCCCGCTGCTGATGGCGAAGGAACCGACCGCCGCCGACAGGTTGCCGCAGTTGCCGCTCCAGTCGACGAAGGGCTTGTCGATGGCGACCTGGCCGAACAGGTAATCGACGTCGTGATCGGCCTTGATGCTTTTCGACAGAATCACCGTCTTGCTGGTGCTGGAGGTCGCCGCGCCCATGCCGTCAATCTGCTTGTCGTACGGGTCGGGGCTGCCGATCACCCGCAGCAGCAACGCATCACGGGCCGCGCCGGGCAACTGCGCCGCTTCGGGCAGATCCTGCAGGTTGAAGAACACACCTTTGCTGGTGCCGCCGCGCATGTAGGTGGCGGGAATCTTGATTTGCGGTACGAAAGCCATGGAAATCTGGTCCTGATAAGGCCGGGGGCGCGACCTTGCAGTCGGCCCCCGGCGCGCCACTTAGGCCGTAGCCGATTCGAGGAAATCCTGGGCAAAGCGCTGCAACACGCCGCCCGCCTCATAGATCGATACTTCTTCTGCGGTGTCGAGACGGCAGGTAACCGGAACTTCCAGTCGCTCGCCGTCATGCCGGTTGATCACCAGGGTCAGGGTCGCGCGCGGCGTGCGCTCGCCGATCACGTCGAAGGTCTCGGTGCCGTCGATGCCCAGGGTCTTGCGGTTGGTACCCGGCAGGAACTCCAGCGGCAACACGCCCATGCCCACCAGGTTGGTGCGGTGGATACGCTCGAAACCTTCGGCGGCAATCGCCTCGACCCCCGCCAGGCGCACACCCTTGGCCGCCCAGTCGCGGGACGAACCCTGGCCGTAGTCGGCGCCGGCGATGATGATCAGCGGCTGCTTGCGCTGCATGTAGGTTTCAATGGCTTCCCACATCCGCGTGACCTGGCCTTCGGGCTCGATCCGCGCCAGGGAACCCTGCTTGACCTTGCCGTTTTCCTGGACCATTTCATTGAACAGTTTGGGGTTGGCAAAGGTCGCGCGCTGGGCGGTCAGGTGGTCGCCACGGTGGGTGGCGTAGGAGTTGAAGTCCTCTTCCGGCAGGCCCATTTTCGCCAGGTACTCGCCAGCGGCGCTGTCGAGCATGATGGCGTTGGACGGCGACAGGTGGTCGGTGGTGATGTTGTCCGGCAGCACCGCCAGCGGGCGCATGCCGCTCAGGCTGCGCGCGCCGGCCAGGGCCCCTTCCCAATACGGCGGGCGCCGAATGTAGGTGCTCATCTCGCGCCAGTCGTACAGCGGCTCGACCTTGGGCCCGGTGTCTTCGTGGATGGCGAACATCGGGATGTACACCTGGCGGAACTGCTCCGGCTTGACCGAGGCCTTGACCACCGCGTCGATCTCTTCATCGCTGGGCCAGATGTCCTTGAGTCGCACTTCGTTGCCCTGGGTGTCCAGGCCCAGCACGTCCTTCTCGATATCGAAGCGGATGGTGCCGGCAATCGCATAGGCCACCACCAGCGGCGGCGAGGCGAGGAATGCCTGCTTGGCGTACGGGTGGATGCGCCCGTCGAAGTTGCGGTTGCCCGAGAGCACCGCCGTGGCATACAGGTCGCGGTCGATGATCTCTTGCTGGATCACCGGGTCCAGGGCCCCGGACATGCCGTTGCAGGTGGTGCAGGCAAAGGCCACCACGCCGAATCCCAACTGCTCCAGTTCCTTGGTCAGGCCGGCTTCGTCCAGGTACAGGGCCACGGTTTTCGAGCCCGGCGCCAGGGACGACTTGACCCAGGGCTTGCGGGTCAGGCCCAGCTTGTTGGCGTTGCGCGCGATCAGGCCGGCGGCGATCACGTTGCGCGGGTTGCTGGTGTTGGTGCAACTGGTGATGGCGGCGATGATCACCGCGCCGTCGGGCATCTGCCCCGGTACGTCATCCCACTGGCCGGCAATGCCCTTGGCTGCCAGGTCGCTGGTGGCCACCCGTGCATGGGGGTTGCTGGGCCCGGCCATGTTGCGCACCACCGAAGACAGGTCGAACTGCAGGCCACGCTCATAACGCGCGGTCTTCAGACTCTCGGCCCAGAGGCCGGTGTGCCTGGCGTAACTTTCCACCAGTTGCACCTGCTGCTCTTCGCGGCCGGTGAGTTTCAGGTAGTCGATGGTTTGCTGGTCAATGTAGAACATCGCTGCAGTGGCGCCGTATTCCGGGGCCATGTTGGAGATGGTCGCGCGGTCGCCCAGGGTCAGGGCCGACGCACCTTCACCAAAGAATTCGAGCCAGGCGCCCACCACCTTCTGCTGCCGCAGGAACTCGGTCAGCGCCAGCACCATGTCGGTGGCGGTGATGCCTGGTTGCAGCTTGCCGGTCAGCTCGACGCCGATGATTTCCGGCAGGCGCATCCACGACGCTCGCCCAAGCATCACGCTCTCGGCTTCCAGGCCGCCAACGCCAATCGCGATCACCCCCAGGGCATCCACGTGAGGGGTATGGCTGTCGGTGCCGACGCAGGTATCAGGGAAGGCCACGCCATCGCGCACCTGGATCACCGGGGACATTTTCTCCAGGTTGATCTGGTGCATGATGCCGTTGCCCGGCGGGATCACGTCGACGTTCTTGAACGCCTTCTTGGTCCAGTTGATGAAGTGGAAACGGTCTTCGTTGCGCCGGTCTTCGATGGCGCGGTTCTTCTCGAACGCCTCGGGATCGAAGCCGCCGCGCTCGACCGCCAGGGAATGGTCGACGATCAACTGGGTCGGCACCACCGGATTGACCAGCGCCGGGTCACCGCCCTGGTCGGCGATCGCGTCGCGCAGGCCGGCCAGGTCCACCAGCGCGGTCTGGCCGAGAATGTCGTGGCACACCACCCGCGCGGGGTACCAGGGGAAGTCGAGGTCGCTCTTGCGTTCGATCAGTTGGCGCAGCGAAGCGCTCAAGGTTGCCGGATCGCAGCGGCGTACCAGGTTTTCCGCCAGCACCCGCGAGGTGTACGGCAGGCTGTCATAGGCGCCGGGGGCGATCTGATCGACCGCCGCGCGGGTGTCGAAATAATCCAGGCGGCTGCCGGGCAGCGTTTTGCGAAATTCAGTGTTCATCGTCAGGACTCGGTCACGGTAGTTTCAAAGGAAGCGTGCGGCGCTGCATGGAATGGAAGCCTGCCCCCACGGGACTCCCGGCTCATTCAATATCAGCGCCGACACGCTGCCGGTCAGCGACGCTCGATTGGCACGAACTTGCGCTGTTCAACGCCGATGTATTCGGCGCTTGGACGGATGATGCGGTTGTTGGCCCGCTGCTCGAACACGTGGGCGGCCCAGCCGGTCAGGCGCGAGCAGACAAAGATCGGCGTGAACAGCTTGGTCGGGATGCCCATGAAGTGGTACGCCGAGGCATGGTAGAAGTCGGCGTTGGGGAACAGCTTCTTCTGCTCCCACATGGTCTTGTCGATGGCTTCGGAGACCGGGAACAGCACCTTGTCGCCTACTTCGTCGGCGAGCTTTTTCGACCAGCCCTTGATCACCTCGTTGCGCGGATCGTTGTCCTTATAGATCGCGTGACCGAAGCCCATGATCTTGTCCTTGCGCTCGAGCATGCCGAGGGTGCCCTCGACCGCGGCCTGTGGCGAGCTGAAGCGTTCGATCATCTCCATCGCCGCTTCGTTGGCGCCGCCGTGCAGCGGGCCGCGCAGCGAGCCGATGGCCGCGGTGACGCAGGAATACAGGTCGGACAGGGTCGAGGCGCAGACCCGGGCGGTGAAGGTCGAGGCGTTGAATTCGTGCTCGGCGTAGAGGATCAGCGACACGTTCATGACCTTGACGTGCAACTCGCTAGGCTTCTTGCCATGCAGCAGGTGCAGGAAGTGGCCGCCGATGGAGGGCTCGTCACTCACGCAATCGATGCGTTTTGCATCGTGGCTGAAGCGGTACCAGTAGCACATGATCGCCGGGAATGCGGCCAGCAGGCGGTCGGTGACATCGTGCTGTGCGCTGAAGTCCTTCTCAGGCTCGATATTGCCCAGGAACGAGCAGCCGGTACGCATCACGTCCATCGGGTGGGCGTCGGCCGGGATCCGCTCCAGCACTTCCTTCAGCGCCTGGGGCAGGTCGCGCAGCTTGCCCAGCTTGGCCTGGTAATCCGCCAGTTGGGCCTTGGTGGGCAGTTCGCCGTACAGCAACAGGTAGGCCACTTCTTCGAACTGGGCATCCGCCGCCAGTTCACGCACGTCATAGCCGCGATAGGTCAGGCCGGCGCCCGCCTGGCCCACGGTGGACAGTGCGGTCTGCCCGGCAACCTGGCCACGCAGGCCCGCGCCACTCAATACTTTTGCTTCGGCCATTGCTCTCTCCAATCTTGAATTTGTTAGGGACTTGGCAACTTCATCAACGGTTTGTTCGTGGTTGGCTAATCAACCTTTTTTCTGTGCAAACAGCGCATCGAGTTTTTGCTCGAAGACGTGGTAGTCGATGCGGTCGTACAGCTCCATGCGGGTTTGCATGGTGTCGATCACGTTCTGCTGGGTGCCATCGCGACGGATCGCGGTGAAGACGTTTTCCGCCGCCTTGTTCATGGCGCGGAAGGCCGACAGCGGGTACAGCACCAGGGACACGCCCACGGAGCCGAGCTGCTCGGTGGTGTAGAGCGGGGTCGCGCCGAATTCGGTGATATTGGCCAGGATCGGCGCCTTTACCCGATCGGCAAAAATCCGGTACATCTCGAGTTCGGTGATGGCTTCCGGAAACACCATGTCGGCGCCGGCTTCGATGCAGGCGGCGGCGCGATCCAGGGCCGATTCCAGGCCTTCGACCGCCAGGGCGTCGGTGCGCGCCATGATCACGAAGCTGTCATCGGTGCGCGCATCGACGGCGGCCTTGATGCGGTCGACCATTTCCTGCTGCGAGACAATTTCCTTGTTTGGGCGATGGCCGCAGCGCTTGGCGCCAACCTGGTCTTCGATATGGATCGCCGCCGCGCCGAACTTGATCATCGACTTGACGGTGCGAGCCACGTTGAACGCCGAGGAACCGAAGCCGGTGTCCACGTCCACCAGCAATGGCAGGTCGCAGACGTCGGTGATGCGGCGCACGTCGGTCAACACATCATCCAGGCCGGTGATGCCCAGGTCCGGCACGCCCAGGGAGCCGGCAGCCACCCCGCCACCCGATAGGTAGATGGCCTTGAAACCGGCGCGCTGGGCCAGCAGGGCGTGGTTGGCGTTGATGGTGCCGACCACTTGCAAGGGGTGCTCGCTGGCGACCGCCTCACGGAAACGCTGGCCTGGAGTGCTTTTGTTAGTGGAGCTCATGACTCACCTCTCTAGGGCGCGGACTCTGGAAAGTGACGCGCAATGTTGCGTTTGGAGGCGCCGATATGTCGGCGCATCAGTAACTCGGCCAATTCACCGTCGCGGTCGGCGATGGCATCGAGAATCCGGTGGTGCTCGGCGAACGCCTGGCGCGGCCGATTGGGCGTGGCGGAAAACTGGATGCGGTACATCCGCACCAGTTGATACAGCTCGCCACAGAGCATTTGCGTGAGGGTGCGGTTGCCGGCGCCCTGGATGATCCGATAGTGGAAGTCGAAATCCCCTTCCTGCTGGTAGTAGCCGACGCCGGCCTGGAATGCCGCATCGCGCTCGTGGGTGTCGAGCACCCGGCGCAGCTCGTCGATTTCCTCGGTGGTCATGCGCTCCGCCGCCAGGCGGCAGGCCATGCCTTCCAGGGATTCACGGATTTCGTAGAGTTCGATCAGCTCGGCGTGGCTCAGGGACACCACCCGCGCGCCAACGTGGGGCACCCTTACCAGCAGGCGCTGCCCTTCGAGGCGATGGATGGCTTCGCGCAACGGGCCGCGGCTGATGCCGTAGGTGCGTGCCAGCTCGGGTTCGGAGATCTTGCTGCCGGGGGCGATCTCGCCCTTGACGATCGCCGCCTGGATGCGCCGGAAAACGTTCTCGGACAAGGTCTCGGAATCGTCCTGAAGCAGAACCGGGGGATCGAGTTGATCCAGCATATTGTCGACACCTTTGAAATCAATGTGACAAAAACTAGCCAATTACCCCATTACAGTCAAAGGAAAAATAGACATTGTCGACAATCGTCTAATAACCCTTTGCACCAAAACAACTCAAATGGCCCGCCCCCGGCGCTGGCGCCATAAAACCAGCGTGCTAGAATGCCGCCCGCATTTGCCTGTCATCTTTATATGGCAGGCACACGAGGGAGTTTGCGCAGCAATGCCAGTCGCCTTGAACTGAAGAACCCATGCGACACATCAGGATTTATGAGACTCAAGGCCTTTTCCCTATTGCTCTGCCTCTTGTGCCTGCCCGGCGTGAGCGCTGCCGCCGAAAAGACCGTATACGGTCTCAATGAATACGCAAGGCTGGCCGGTATCGACCTGGAAGTCGCGGCCAAGCTCGACACCGGGGCCAAAACCGCCTCCCTCAGCGCCCGCGACATCAAACGCTTCAAGCGTAATGGCGAGTCCTGGGTGCGTTTCTACCTGGCCATCGATGCCGCCCATTCCCACCCGATCGAACGGCCGCTGGCTCGGGTCAGCAAGATCAAGCGCCGCGCCGGCGACATCGATCCCGAAGACGACAAGAAATACACCTCGCGCCCGGTCATTACCCTTGATGTGTGCATGGGCACGGCCCTGCGCAGCATAGAAGTGAACTTGACCGACCGCAGTGCATTCCAATACCCGCTGCTGATCGGCTCCGAAGCCCTGAAACGCTTCGACGCGCTGGTCGACCCCAGTCTTAAATACGCTGCTGGCAAACCCGCCTGCGCCATCGACGTTCAAACCGCAGAGTAATTCCAATGCGCTCTCTTACCCTTCATCTGAAAGTCCTGATCGCCATCCTGGTGGTGTTGGGTATCTCGATCACGGCCTACCAGATTTTCGTGCTCGGTATTCCGGTGACCGAAGACGCCACCGACGACCTGTGGAACATCGACGCCAAGGTCGAGTTTGTCGCCAACGCCAAGGACCCGATCAAGATCCAGATGTTCGTGCCGCCCCTGAGCCGCGATTACGTCAGCCTCAACGAAAGCTTTATCTCCAACAACTACGGGGTCGCGGTGAACCGCGTCGATGGCAACCGCAAGGTCACCTGGTCGGCGCGCCGGGCCAAGGGCAACCAGACCCTGTACTACCGCCTGGTGCTGACCAAGCGCTACACCGGCGAGAAAGCCAAGGTCAAAGGCCCGACCTTCCGTGACAGCATTGCCGTCGAAGGCCCGGAAAAGATCGCTGCCGAAGCCCTGCTCGCACCTATTCGCCAGCACTCGGCCGACGTCGAGACTTTCATCGGCGAAGCCATCAAGCGGGTCAACAACCTCAACGACGACAACGTGAAACTGCTGCTGGCCGGCGACCCGTCCACCCCGCACAAGGCCAAGATCGTCGAACTGCTGCTGTCCATCGCCCACGTACCGATCGAAAAGGTGCACACCATCCGCCTGGTGGCCGACCAGCCGCAAACTCCGGAGCTGTGGCTGCGCAGCTTCAATGGCAACGATTGGCTGTACTTCAACCCGGAAACCGGTGAACAAGGCCTGCCCACCGACCGCCTGCTGTGGTGGACCGGCGACGACAACCTGATCACCGTCGATGGCGGCAAGAAAGCCAACGTCACCTTCAGCCTCAACAACAGCGAAATGAACGCCATTCGCCTGGCCAAGCTGACCGACGAGAACACCGACGCCAACTTCCTCGAGTATTCGCTGTACGGCCTGCCGCTGCAGACCCAGCAGACCTTCATGATCATGGTGATGATCCCGATTGGCGTGCTGGTGATCCTGATCCTGCGCAACCTGATCGGCCTGCAGACCTTGGGCACCTTCACTCCCGTGCTGATTGCCCTGGCCTTCCGCGAGACCCAGTTGGGCTTTGGCATCGTGCTGTTTACGGTGATTACGGCGCTCGGGCTATCACTGCGCTCCTACCTCGAACACCTGAAGTTGCAGATGCTGCCGCGGCTGTCGGTGGTGCTGACGTTCGTGGTGGTGCTGATTGCCGCCATCAGCCTGTTCAGCCACAAGCTGGGCCTGGAACGTGGGCTGTCGGTGGCGCTGTTCCCGATGGTGATCCTGACCATGACCATCGAGCGCCTGTCGATCACCTGGGAAGAGCGCGGTGGCGGCCATGCCATGAAAGTGGCGATCGGCACGCTGTTCGCAGCCTCCCTGGCGCACTTGATCATGAGCGTGCCGGAGCTTACGTACTTCGTCTTCACCTTCCCGGCGATCCTGCTGATCCTGGTGGGCTTCATGCTGGCCATGGGTCGCTATCGCGGCTACCGCCTGACCGAGCTCGTACGCTTCAAAGCCTTCGTCAAGGCTGACTCCTGATGTTCGGCCTGTGGAAGACCTGGAAAGCCCTGGAAGCGCGGGGAATCATGGGCATCAATCGGCGTAACGCCGATTACGTGCTCAAGTACAACAAGCGCAGCCTGTACCCGATCGTGGATGACAAGATCATCACCAAGGAACGGGCGATCAAGGCCGGCATCCATGTGCCGGAGCTGTACGGGGTGATCTCCACCGAGAAGGAAATCGACAAGCTCGACGAAATCATCGCCGGGCGCAGCGACTTCGTGATCAAGCCGGCCCAGGGCGCCGGCGGTGACGGCATCATCGTGATTGCCGACCGTTTCGAGGGCCGTTATCGCACGGTGTCGGGCAAGATCATCAGCCACGAGGAGATCGAGCACCATATCTCCAGCATTCTCACCGGCCTGTATTCCCTGGGCGGCCACCGCGATCGTGCACTGATCGAATACCGGGTGACCCCGGACCAGATCTTCAAGAGCATCAGCTACGAGGGTGTGCCGGACATCCGCATCATCGTGCTCATGGGCTACCCGGTAATGGCCATGCTGCGCCTGCCGACCCGCCAGTCCGGGGGCAAGGCCAACCTGCACCAGGGCGCCATCGGCGTCGGTGTCGACCTGGCCACCGGCCTGACCCTGCGCGGCACCTGGCTGAACAACATCATCACCAAGCACCCGGACACCACCAACGCGGTGGATGGCGTGCAACTGCCCTACTGGGACGGTTTCATGAAGCTCGCGGCGGGCTGCTACGAGCTGTGCGGCCTGGGTTACATCGGCGTGGACATGGTCCTGGACCAGGAAAAAGGCCCGCTGATCCTCGAACTCAACGCCCGCCCCGGCCTCAACATCCAGATCGCCAACGACTGTGGCCTGACCTTGCGCACCCATGCGGTCGAGGCGCGCCTGGAAGAGCTGAAGGCACGCGGCATCGAAGAAAGCGTCGAAGACCGGGTGAAATTCGCCCAGGAACTGTTCGGCCATATTCCGCCGGTCGAAGGCTAGGCCTGTCGGCGCGGCTACCGCTCTCTGTAGCCGCAGCCAAAGGCTCGGGCCGCGTCCGGACGCCGGCCGGCAAAGGCAGCGCAAAAATGTCACCCCCTCCTTAAACCACCGCACGCCGAATACGCCACGAACGCCGTAATCGCCGACATCCCTCTAGGAGCAACCCTGGCAGAGGACTACAATCGCCAGCCGCGCTTCGATGACTGATCTGCCCCGCATGCCAACCTGTTCCGTACACCCACTGCCCTACCGCGCCGACCCTGCCGCCTACTTTGCAGCGATTCAGCATGCCCCAGGGGCCGTGCTGCTCGACAGCGGCCGCCCGAGTGCCGAGCGCGGTCGCTACGACCTGCTCAGCGCCTGGCCCCTGGCTGAATTGACGGTGCAGGCCGGTGAAAGCGGGGCCGAGTTCCTGCAACGCCTGCGCAGCAGTCTCCAGCAACTGGGCCCGGCCGACCTTCCTGCCCCCTGCCAACTGCCCTTTGCCGGTGGCTTGATCGGCTACCTCAGCTACGACTTCGGCCGGCGCCTGGAGCGCCTGCCCAGCCAGGCCGGGGACGACCTGCATCTGCCGGACGCACGTCTTGGCCTGTACTCTTGGGCCCTGATCAGCGACCACCAGCAAGCCAGCAGCCAACTGGTGTTCCACCCCAGCCTCGGCGACGACCAGCGACAACGCTTGATCGACCTGTTCAGCCAAGCGCCATCCCCTACCGCGGACCGCTTCACCCTGACCAGCACCATGACCGCCGACCTCAGCGCCGAGGACTACCGCCAGGCGTTCCAGCGTATCCAGCAGTACATCCAGGCCGGCGATTGTTACCAGGTCAACTTTGCCCAACGCTTTCGCGCCGGATGCCAGGGCGACCCCTGGAGCGCTTACCGCGCACTGCGCCTGGCCTGCCCGACGCCGTTCTCGGGTTTTCAGCGCCTGCCTGATGGCGGCGCGGTGCTCAGCCTGTCGCCGGAGCGCTTTGTCAAAGTCAGCCAGGGCCAGGTCGAGACCCGCCCGATCAAAGGCACCCGACCCCGCGGCCAGGACGCCAGCGAAGACGCGGCCAATGCCGCCGAACTGCTGGCCAGCCCCAAGGACCGCGCGGAAAACCTGATGATCGTCGACCTGCTGCGCAATGACCTGGGGCGCACCTGCCGGCTCGGCTCGGTGCGCGTTCCGGAGCTGTTCAGCCTCGAGAGCTACCCCAATGTGCATCACCTGGTGAGCAGCGTTACCGGTGAGCTGGCCACGGGCAAAGATGCCCTGGACCTGATTGCCGGCAGCTTCCCGGGCGGCTCGATCACCGGCGCGCCGAAGATCCGCTCGATGCAGATCATCGACGAGCTGGAGCCGACCCGGCGCGGCCTGTATTGCGGTTCATTGCTGTACCTGGACGTACGCGGGGAAATGGACAGCTCGATCGCCATCCGCAGCCTGCTGGTCAAGGACGGGCAGGTGTGCTGCTGGGGCGGCGGCGGAATAGTCGCCGATTCGGATTGCGAGGAGGAATACCAGGAGTCCATCACCAAGGTCCGAGTCCTGCTGGAAACCCTGCAAAACCTTTGAATTCGGCAGCCGCTAAACGCCGTGGGGTGTCAGGTGGATAAATATTGCCAGAGATCGCCAGCGCCGCCTGCGGCAGCAGCTACACCGTTGTAGCCGCTGCCGTAGGCGACGCTGGCCGGGACAGACGCCGGAATTCCCTCGGCGATTACAGACTCAGCGCCCGATTCGAGGCCTTGATGAACTCCTGCTTCAACTCGGCAAAAGTGTGCACGGCCGGGAATTGCGGGAACTCGCGGATCACATTGTCCGGTGCATGGAACAGAATCCCCGCATCCGCCTCGCCCAGCATGGTGGTGTCGTTGTACGAATCCCCCGCGGCAATCACCCGGTAGTACAGACTCTTGAACGCCAGCACCGATTGACGCTTGGGGTCTTTCTGGCGCAGTTGATAGCTGCTGACCCGCCCTGTGTCATCCGTGATCAGACGGTGGCAGAGCAGCGTCGGGAAGCCCAGTTGGCGCATCAACGGCTGCGAGAACTCGTAAAAAGTGTCAGAGAGAATCACCACCTGAAACCGCTCGCGCAGCCAGTTGACGAACTCCACTGCGCCGTCGAGCGGCTTGAGGGTGGCGATCACTTCCTGGATGTCGGACAGCTTCAGGCCGTGCTCGTCGAGAATCCGCAGGCGCTGCTTCATCAACACGTCGTAATCGGGAATATCCCGCGTGGTTGCCTTGAGGGATTCAATCCCGGTTTTTTCGGCAAAGGCGATCCAGATTTCCGGGACCAGCACACCTTCCAGATCGAGACAGGCAATTTCCACAAGACACTCCCATTTGTATTGGTTATTAAGTTGAGCGAGCAAAAGGACTGGCGAACTCTAGCGATTCGCCCTGAGAGGTGCAACGCAGAGGAGCGCGCCAGGGCCGGCCGGTTTTTGTTAAGATCGCCCCCCTATAGAGCGCACAGCGCCACCGACCTGTAGGAAAACGCCCTGATGAGCCAACCGTTCGACGTCGCTGAACTCGCCGCGACCTATGCCAACAAGTCCCCCCAGGACATCCTCAAGCTGGCATTTGCCCATTTCGGCGATGACCTGTGGATCTCCTTCAGCGGCGCCGAAGACGTGGTGCTGGTGGACATGGCCTGGAAACTCAACAAGAACGTCAAAGTCTTCAGCCTCGACACCGGGCGCCTGCACCCGGAGACCTATCGCTTCATCGATCAGGTGCGTGAGCACTACAAGATCGAGATCGAACTGATTTCGCCGGACCACAGCAAGCTCGAACCCTTCGTCAAGGAAAAGGGCCTGTTCAGCTTCTACAAGGACGGTCACGGCGAATGCTGCGGCATCCGCAAGATCGAGCCCCTGCGGCGCAAACTGTCCACCGTCAGCGCCTGGGCCACCGGCCAGCGCCGCGACCAGAGCCCGGGTACCCGCAGCCAGGTGGCGGCACTGGAACTCGACGGCGCGTTCTCGACCCCGGAGCGCCCGCTGTACAAGTTCAACCCGCTGGCCCAGATGAGCAGTGAAGAAGTCTGGGGTTACATCCGCATGCTCGAACTGCCCTACAACAGCCTGCACGAGCGCGGCTTCATCAGCATCGGCTGTGAACCCTGCACCCGCCCGGTACTGCCTAACCAGCACGAGCGCGAAGGCCGTTGGTGGTGGGAAGAAGCCACGCAAAAAGAGTGCGGCCTGCACGCCGGCAATATCATCAGCAAGGCCTGATTCACACGGCGGCGCCGGCCCTGAAAAGAGCCGGCGACCCAGGCCCGCGAGAGCGCCGCCCGCCCCCTCCGCAACGCCCCCTCTCCCCCTGGCCGCCGCGAACGCGCTAAACACCGGCCATGTTGCGGAGCGCCCACGGCCAAAATCCTGTACACACTCGATGTCACCATCCGTGTCATTCCTGTATGCACTTCACAATAAACCGCCCATAAAAGTTACATCCAACGCTTTATTAAAAATAAGGCTGATGGCTGTATGACGACTTATAAAAATAAATAGCTGTTCAATTGGTCAACTTATAACTGTTCAAATTCATAAAGTTATAAATAGAACAGATAAAAAGGAAATTAAAACCC
Source organism: Pseudomonas sp. MF09150 (assembly GCF_059862355.1). Classification (NCBI taxonomy): domain Bacteria; kingdom Pseudomonadati; phylum Pseudomonadota; class Gammaproteobacteria; order Pseudomonadales; family Pseudomonadaceae; genus Pseudomonas; species Pseudomonas sp. MF09150. Next base: position 1,694,820 of record NZ_JCBCUS010000001.1, read on the forward strand.
GGCGATATAGATAAATATCTGGCACAGAAGTGGCTTAAGTGAATTCGTGTTTTGTATACAATTATCACAAAACATACATACATTTTATATCCGCAAGCCTGTCCAGCGAGCCAGGCTGCAGATGCCCCGAACCCAGTGACTTACGGGGCCTTGCGACGAAGATTGTCGAGCATGAGCTCAAGCACAGTCATCGCGGGCCTCGCAGTCAGGAGCCTGCCGGAATGCGTACAAATACCTCTAACAACATCGCACTCGAACTGCCCTCCTCGCGCCCCTCGACCTACCCTGACCCGTCCCCTGGAGCATTGCCGGCCCTGAGCCCGCGCCTGCACAACAAAGACCTGGCGCCCACCAGAATCGAAGGCCGGCGTTGGGGTCGCTACAGCATCTTTGCCCTGTGGACCAACGATGTGCACAACATCGCCAACTACTCCTTCGCCATCGGGCTCTACGCCCTGGGCCTGGGCGGCTGGCAGATCCTGCTGTCGCTGGGGATCGGCGCGGCGCTGGTGTACTTCTTCATGAACCTCTCCGGCTACATGGGGCAAAAGACCGGTGTGCCCTTCCCGGTGATCAGCCGCATCAGTTTCGGTATCCACGGCGCGCAGATTCCGGCGCTGATCCGAGCGGTCATCGCCATTGCCTGGTTCGGCATCCAGACCTACCTGGCGTCGGTGGTCTTTCGCGTGTTGCTGATCGCCATCCACCCGGGGTTTGCCGAGTATGACCAACAGCTGATCCTCGGCCTGTCGGGCCTGGGTTGGGCCTGCTTCGTGGTGATCTGGCTGGTGCAGTTGGTGATTCTGGCCTACGGCATGGAAATGGTCCGGCGCTATGAAGGGTTTGCCGGGCCGGTGATTCTGCTGACCGTCGCCGCCCTGGCCCTCTGGATGTACACCCAGGCCGACGCGCGCATTGCCTGGTCGATCCGCGAGCCCCTGAGCGGCGGCGAGATGTGGCGCCAGATCTTTGCCGGTGGCGCGTTGTGGCTGGCGATCTACGGCACCCTGATTCTCAACTTCTGCGACTTCGCCCGCTCGTCGCCCTGCCGCAGGACCATCCTGGTGGGCAACTTCTGGGGCCTGCCGGTGAACATCCTGGTGTTTGCCGTCATTACCGTGGTGCTCTGCGGCGCGCAGTTCCAGATCAACGGACGGGTGATTGAAAGCCCCACCGAAATCATTGCCTCGATTCCCAACACCGGGTTCCTGGTCCTGGGTTGCCTGGCCTTCCTGATTGTCACCGTGGCGGTGAACATCATGGCCAACTTCGTCGCCCCGGCCTTCGTCCTCAGCAACCTGGCGCCCAAGTACCTGACCTTCCGCCGCGCCGGGCTGATCAGCGCCGCCATCGCGGTCCTGATCCTGCCGTGGAACCTCTACAACAGCCCGCTGGTGATCGTGTACTTCCTGTCCGGGCTCGGCGCCCTGCTGGGGCCGCTGTACGGCGTGATCATGGTCGACTACTGGCTGGTGCGCAAAGGCCGGATCAACGTGCCCGAGCTCTACAGTGAAGACCCGCAAGGCGCGTACTTCTATAGCCGCGGGGTCAACCTCAGGGCCGTGGCGGCCTTCGTTCCCGCCGCGCTGATCGCCATTGTCCTGGCGCTGGTACCGGGGTTTGCCAGCGTCTCGCCCTTCTCCTGGCTGTTTGGCGCCGGGATCGCCGCCCTGCTGTACCTGCTGATCGCCCGGCGCGAGGCCTTTTACGCCGACATCAGCGGCGAATCCATCGCGGTCGACAACGTCAGCCACTGACCGCTAGCCGGTCGTCACCACGGCCCCCTTGAAGCAAACGTGCAAGGAATGTTCATGCGTATTCTCGTGATCAACGTCAACACCACCGACTCCATCACCCAGGCCATCGCCCGCCAGGCCCAAAGCGTGGCGGCCCCCGGCACCGAGATCGTCGGCCTGACCCCGTACTTCGGCGCCGAATCGGTCGAAGGCAATTTCGAAAGCTACCTGGCTGCCATCGCGGTGATGGACCGGGTACTGGCCTACGACCAGCCCTATGACGCGGTGATCCAGGCCGGCTATGGCGAACACGGCCGCGAAGGCCTGCAGGAACTGCTCAATGTGCCAGTGGTGGACATCACCGACGCCGCCGCCAGTACAGCGATGTTCCTGGGCCACGCCTACTCGGTGGTGACCACCCTGGACCGCACCGTGCCGCTGATCGAAGACCGGCTCAAGCTCTCCGGCCTCTACGACCGTTGCGCCTCGGTACGGGCCAGCGGCCTGGCGGTACTGGAGCTGGAACAGGACCCACAGCGCGCGGTGCAGGCCATCGTGCGCCAGGCGGAGCTGGCGGTCAGCGAAGACAAGGCCGAGGTCATCTGTCTGGGTTGCGGCGGCATGGCCGGTCTCGACGAGCAGATTCGCCAGCGCACCGGCGTGCCCGTGGTGGATGGGGTAACGGCGGCGGTGACCATTGCCGAGTCCCTGGTGCGGCTCGGGCTGTCCACCTCCAAGGTGCGCACCTACGCCACGCCGCGCCCCAAGACCATTGTCGGCTGGCCGCTGCGCTTCGGGCGCTGAGTGGCATGACGCTTGGGCCGGCCCCGGCTACGGGGCCGGCCATCACACCGCGCTGAATGCCTGCGCCAACCCCTGCTCGGCGAACTGCTCAAGCACAAAGTCGACAAAGGCCCGGGTCTTGCCCGGCAGCAGCTTGTGCTCGGCGTAATAGATCGAGGTAAAGCCGTCATCCACGTACCAGTCCGGCAACACCCGCTGCAAGGCACCGGAACGCAGGTAGTTGACGGCAAACGGCATGCTGACCAGCGCCACCCCCAAACCCTGAGCGGCCGCAATGCACGCCGCCTGGGAGTCGCTCATGGTCATGCCGGCCTTGAGCTCCAGAGGCTGCATGGCCCCGGCTCGCCCGGTCAGTTGCCAGGTGCGGATTCGTCCGGTCTGTGGCGAGCGAATCAGGATCCCCCGGCAATGGTGCAGGTCCTCGGGCTGGTCAATGGCTGCGCAGCCTTGCAGGTAACCCGCACTGGCCACCAGCACGCGATGGGCCGGTGACAATTTGCGCGCGACGACCCCCTGGGGCAACTCGAAGCCACCGCCGATGGCCGCATCGAAGCCCTGGCCGATCAGATCCACCTGCCGATTGTCAAAATGCCAGTCCGGGTGGATTTCCGGGTAACGCTGCAGAAACTCCCCCAGCATCGGCACGATGTACAGACAGCCAAAGACCGTGCCCACACTGACCTTGAGCGTACCGGCCGGACGCCCTTGGGCATTGGCCAAGGTACTCACGGCATTCTGGATGGTCTGCAGGCTGTCGCTGACTTCAGCAAGAAACAGGCGCCCGGCTTCGGTCAGCGTCAGGCGCCGGGTGCTGCGCTGGAACAATCTGACCCCAAGCCGGGCTTCCAGCTTGGCTACACTCTTGCCGACCGCGGCGGGGGTCAGGCCCAGCCGCCGTGCAGCTTCGGCAAAACTCCCGACTTCGGCACTGCGGACAAAACATTCGATGCTGCTGAAGGCTTCCATTAGCGGCGACTCTAAACTTTTGGTTTACACAGAGTATAGGGATTACCCGCTACACAGCTGCTAATCAGCGGTCGATACTCGGCTCCATTCACAAGGCAACCCGCCTTGAACTTCAGGAGAACGACATGAACACCTCATCCCTCAACGGCAAAGTGGCCCTGATCCAGGGCGGTTCCCGCGGCATCGGCGCCGCCATCGTCAAACGCCTGGCCGCCGAAGGCGCAGTGGTTGCCTTCACCTACGTCAGCTCGACCGCCAAGGCTGAAGAGCTGCAGAACGCGATCATTGCCAGTGGCGGCAAGGCCCTGGCGATCAAGGCCGACAGCGCCGATGCAGCCGCCATTCGCCAGGCTGTCAACCACACCGTCGAGACCTTTGGCCGCCTGGACATCCTGGTCAACAACGCCGGCGTGCTGGCAGTAGCACCTCTGGAGGATTTCAAACTCGAAGATTTCGACCAGACCCTGGCCATCAACGTGCGCAGCGTGTTTATCGCCACCCAGGAAGCCGCCCGCCACATGGGCCAGGGCGGGCGCATCATCAACATCGGCAGCACCAACGCCGATCGCATGCCCTTCGCCGGCGGCGGCCCGTATGCCATGAGCAAGGCCGCGCTGGTGGGCCTGACCAAAGGCCTGGCCCGCGACTTGGGTCCGCGAGGCATCACCATCAATAACGTGCAACCCGGCCCGGTAGACACCGACATGAACCCGGCCGACAGCGATTTCGCCGAATCCCTGATGGGCTACATGGCGGTCGGCCGCTACGGCAAGGTCGAAGAGATCGCCAGTTTCGTCGCCTACCTGGCCGGCCCTGAAGCGGCCTACATCACCGGGGCCAGCCTGACCATCGACGGTGGTTTCGGCGCCTGATCCGCCAGCCACACAAAAACGCCGGGCAACCCTGTCATCAGGTTGCCCGGCGCTTTGCTGTCACGCGGTCACGCGGCGTTGATCGGTGTCACGCCCATTGCAGCGAAGGCAAGCCGCAGGCGCCGGGCTGGAACGCTTTCAGCGAACGGATAATGGCATCGGCATGGGCATAGCGCTCATCAGCCATGGCCGGGTCCGGTACCGCAATCGCGGTCATGCCGGCGGCCTTGGCGGCGGTCACGCCAAACGGCGAATCCTCGAACACCAGGCAATCTTGCGGCGCCACCCCCAGTCGCCGAGCGGCGGTGAGGAAGATATCCGGCGCCGGCTTGGCCGCGCCAACCTCGGGGTCATCGGCAGTGACCACGGTGTCGAACAGGGCGAACCAGTCCGTATGCAGCGTGGTTTTCTGGCCGAAGGACTGGCGTGACGAACTGGTGCCCACGGCAATCGGCACCTTATGCGCCTTCAGATGCTGCACCAGCTCCCGGGCGCCCGGCATGGCCAGGGCACGGGGGAAACGCTCGCGCATCAGCGGTTCGCGGATGACCAGGAACTCCTCGGCGCTGATCGGCAGCTCCAGTGCTTCGACCACATAGCGCGCCAGGTCACCGGCGCCACGGCCAATGATGTTCTGTTTGATGCTCCAGTCGAACGTGCGACCGTAGCGATCGGCAATCAGCTGGGTGACCTCGGTGTAAATGCCCTCGGTGTCCAGCAGCAACCCATCCATATCGAAAATAACGGCCTTGATCGGGCCCAATTCATTCAACCGTGCATTCATCGCGTCTGCTCCGTTAACAAAAAACATCCGGGGAGCGGCTCAGGTACGCCCAGTTTTTTGCTCGATTAATGGGTTCAGCAGCATAGCGGCGTGCACGGGCCAGGGGCAACGGGCAGTGATTCTCGGGCGCGGTGAAAAGCGCCACAGAGGGCGGCGCGACGGGCGGCTCAACGCCAAGGGCGGGGGCGAATCTCAGTAACTGTCGTCGGGATCCGGCTCGTCGTCTTCATCCAGCGCTTCGTCGGCGTCGTTGAGTGGCACCTGCGCATCATCCATCAGCGAACCCGGATCTTCGTTGCCCGGATCGTTGATAAAGGGCAGTCCGCTTGGGCCTTTCTCTTCATTGCCTGCAGTTTCGGGGGTCATGGCAGTCTCGATTTTCGCGGGGGAGGTAAAATTTCGAATCGAAAAACCGCAAAACGTTCAACCCTAAAAAAGCCCGGCAAATTGCCGGGCTTTTCAACGACCGCTGATGCTCAACGATGTTTGTGCTTGTGACCCTTGTTACCCATGCTGCTGCCCAGCGCGCCACCGGCTGCGCCACCCAGGCCGGCACCGATATTCGAACCGGTACTGCCGCCCAGCTTGCTGCCGATGACCGAACCGCCCGCCGATCCGATACCGCCGCCTACCGCAGCCTGGACCCGGCTACCCTTGCGCGCGCCCACGGCACTGCCGGCCGCACCCGCTACACCGGCGCCGATCGCCGCGCCAGTGCTGCCACCCATCTGCTGGCCGACCACATTACCCAAGACGCCACCCAGGCCGCCGCCAATCGCCGCAGTGCCATCGCCAGCCATCGCACCTTGAGCGACCAGAAGCCCTACAACCAGAGCAGGCAGTGTTAAACGCATGACATAAACCTCAAAAAAAGAAGATCGAAGACCCACGTGCAGATCGGAATGGGGCGCACGACAGAGCGCCCCACACCTGATATCGCGTGAGTTGGACAGCTTATACACAAAGAGTTTTAAGACAGGCAAAAAAAAGCCCGCTGGGGTAACGGGCCAATGGATTGCTTTCTAACGGATGAGCTGAGCCTACTGCCCCGGATGTGAAGATTATGTGAAAAAAACGCCGCCGCCCTATCCCACACGATTCAACCCGCCGCAGCCCCTCCCCAACCCGCCCAATAAAAAGCCCCGCTGGCTGGCGGGGCTCAATCAACACTCGAGTCATTTGCGCAACGGCAGCGCCTTGGGGAAAAACTTCGCTCCACCGACCTTCAACGGAGCACGCGACGGGCTCCTGCCCGCCACAACCTTGGCCAGGGATTCACCCGCGTCCACATCAAACGCTGCCTGACCGCAGCGCACCAGATTGTTGATGGGGAACTCATCCCCGTTGTCCTCGATATAAGGAACACTCATAAGCCCAGCTCCTATCAACAACCAGCCAGCACCGGCAAGCACCTGATTGCCTTGGAAATACTGACCATCACGGCGCTTCAGACTAGCTGGTCATTTACAGACCTGCCCGTTCAGAGGCACAAGGCACCGACGAACGGCCGCGGGCTTTTGTCGCAGGCCACTCAACCAGCAATCCCTGACAGGACCCGCTGCAACAGCAACTCGGTCGGCAGCGCACCGTCGACCCGCAGCCAGGGCAGCGGCAACTGATCGAGCCAGCGCTCATGTCGCGGTCGATTGCGTCCGGCCCGGCTGCCCGACTCATAGCTTTCGGCCCAGGCGAGGAACGCCAGGTGATTCTCATGCATGTCCCCGCCCGGAAGAATGCGCTCACCGTGACACTGCAATTCCCGCGCCTTGATCCGCTCAATACGCAGCGCCGTCGGCGTGTCGACAAACACCACCCAGTCAACGCCTTGAATCACCTCGTCGCCCCAGCCATCCAGGGAACCGGAAAGCACCCAGTCACCCTCAGCCAGAACCCCACGAAGCAGACTCACACGTTCCAACACAGGGCGCGCCTGCACAAAGGGTGGCTCAGTCGGGTACCAGTAGTAATCATCGACATCCACATGCGCCACCCCAAGCCTCGCCGCCAACGCGGCACCCAGGGTGCTGACGCCGGCACCGGATGCACCGCTGATGTAAATCCGCCTCCCCATCTTCAGGACTCCCTTGCCCAATCCGAGATTCGCCCAGCCACCGAGGTCATCAATGCCGCAGGCGGGTGAATTTTCAAATGCCAGAAACCACAAAACCCCTGGCTTCTCAAGGAAACCAGGGGTTTTGTGTACATCGAATATGGCGGTTGAGGAGGGATTCGAACCCTCGATACAGTTTCCTGTATACACACTTTCCAGGCGTGCTCCTTAAGCCTCTCGGACACCCAACCGTGTCTCGTCAAACTGATTCAGTCTGTCGAGGCGCGCTAATGTAGTCGAAAGCTTTTCCGATGGCAAAGGTTTTTTTGAGAATTTTCATGCGCTTAAGGCACTTCTGCAGATTGCCGGGCTCAGGACTGGGATTGGGCCATGGCAAACCGGCCAATCTCTGGCCTGGCGCCCCTCTATATAGAAGGGGTGATGCACGGTCTGTGTGGCCGGCTAGGCTTGTCGAGCGCTGAAAGGCTGACTCATCAGTCAGTCACAGCGCTTTACCTGACCTACGGTGGTGGGTAACGTCTGCCCCACTTCAATACAAGGAATTGCGTCATGAGTGAATTGATTTCTTACCATCTCGAAGACGGTATCGCGACCCTGACCTTGAGCAATGGCAAGGTCAATGCCATTTCCCCGGACGTGATTGTCGCCTTCAATGCCGCGCTGGACCGTGCGGTCGCCGACCGTGCCGTAGTGATCATCACCGGTCAGCCGGGCATTCTGTCAGGCGGCTATGACCTGAAGGTCATGACTGCCGGCCCCAAGGAGGCCGTGAGCCTGGTGACGTCGGGTTCGACCCTGGCGCGGCGCCTGCTGTCGCACCCGTTTCCGGTGATCGTTGCCTGCCCTGGGCACGCAGTGGCCAAGGGCGCATTCATCCTGTTGTCGGCCGACTACCGGATTGGCGTCGACGGCCCGTTCAGCATCGGCCTCAACGAGGTACAGATCGGCATGACCATGCACCACGCCGGTATCGAACTGGCCCGTGATCGCCTGCGCCGGTCGGCGTTCCATCGCTCAGTGATCAACGGCGAAATGTTCAACCCGCAAAGCGCGGTGGACGCAGGCTTCCTCGACAAGGTGGTAAGCCCCGATGAGCTGACCAGCGCCGCGCTGGAAGTTGCACGTCAGTTGAAGAAGATCAACATGACCGCTCACAAGAACACCAAGCTGAAGGTGCGCAAGGCACTGCTGGACACCCTGGACAACGCCATCATTCAGGATCAGGAGCACTTGGGCTAACTCCCCGGAATTTGCCCGGCAAAAGCCCGACCTCAGCGTCGGGCTTTTTCTTGCCCGAGCCCGGTCACTTACGGCAACCGCTCTAAACCGCAGCTGAGCCCTTCTGCTGGAAACATGCGCTTAAACATCGGCCATCTCCAGTGAATGGCAGCAATTGCCGAAACCAGTGCACATCCGTACACTGCGCCACCTTTTGTCCCAGGTGGGCTCGTAGATGCTGTATTTGTTTCGTATGTTGTTGATGGGGCTGCACTTTATGGCTGCGGGGGTCCTTGGCGTGCTGATTGGCCTATGCCGCCCGTTCAACCCGGACAACAGCCGCCTCTGCGCGCGCCTCTATGCGTGGCCGGCGATGTGCATCCTGCGCCTGCGGGTCAAGGCTGACGTTGGCTCGCTGATGGACAAGCCACAGAGCTGCGTGATCATTGCCAACCACCAATCCAACTACGACCTGTTTGTGTTTGGCAACGTGGTGCCGCGCCGTACCGTGTGCATCGGCAAGAAGAGCCTGAAGTGGGTGCCTTTGTTCGGTCAATTGTTCTGGCTGGCGGGCAACGTGCTGATTGACCGTGGCAACGCACAAAAGGCCCGGCGCTCGATGCTGACCACCACCCACACCTTGCAGCACGAGGACACCTCGATCTGGGTGTTCCCCGAGGGCACGCGCAACTTCGGTGAAGACCTGCTGCCATTCAAGAAAGGCGCGTTCCAGATGGCGATAGCGGCCGGCGTGCCCATCGTGCCCGTGTGTGTCAGCAGCTATATCAAACAGATGAATCTGAGTCGCTGGCGCAGCGGCAAGATCCTGATCCGCTCGCTGCCGGCCATTCCCACTGCCGGTTTGAGCATGGATGACATGCCGCTGTTGATTGCCCAGTGCCGTGAACAGATGCGCGAATGCATCGCCTCGATGGATCGCCAGCTGCAACCGGGCTGATGCTGGCGCCCCCTCTTTTGCCCCGAATGGCCCGCCTTGTGCGGGCTTTTTATTAACGGCGAACTCCGCCGATTCTGCTGACTCTGATCAGGTATTGCAGGCTAAGCTGGTGCAGGTCTGTCTCGATCATGTTGATAAGAAGAAGCGAACAAGAACTATGGGTAGAGTTGTTGCTGCTGCCGTTTACAGCGCCGGTAAGAAAGTCACTGATATCACCCTCGACGAAGGGGCCGCCTGGGCGGCCAAACCCGGTCACTTTGTCTGGATCGGCCTGGAAGAACCCAATGCTCACGAACTGGCCAACCTGCAACGCCAGTTCAACCTGCATGAACTGGCCATTGAGGACGCCTTGGAAAAACACAGCCGGCCGAAGCTGGAAACCTTCGGCGACGCGCTGTTTATCGTCACTTATTCCCCGGTGCGCGAGGCCGGCAAGCTGGAGTTCATCGAAACCCACATCTTTGCCGGCAACGGCTACATCATCACCGCCCGCAACGGCCACTCCAAATCCTACGGCTACGTGCGCCAGCGCTGCGAAGCGCGGCCACTGCTGCTGGAGCATGGCGAAGACTTCGTGCTCTACGCCCTGCTGGATTTCGTCACCGAGAACTACCAGCCGGTCAGTGAGGCGATCCACGCCGAGATCGACGAACTGGAACGCAATGTCCTGTGCGACTCATTGAACGAGCGCGACATCCAGAACCTTCACGGCCTGCGTCGCGACGTCCTGCGTCTGCGGCGGCACGTGGCGCCGATGGTGGAGATCAGCGAGGAGCTGCAAAAGCTCAGCTTCCCGTTTATCGACAAGAACATGCGGCCGTACTTTCGTGACGTGCAAATTCACGTCACGCGGCAAATGGAAGACTTGTCGACCCTGCGCGACATCGCCAGCCAGACCATCGAAATCGGTGTGCTGCTGGAGGCCTCGCGGCAAAGCGTGGTGCAACGCAAGTTCGCGGCCTGGGCGGCGATCCTGGCGTTTCCGACAGCGGTGGCGGGGATCTACGGCATGAACTTCCAGAACATGCCGGAGCTGAGCTGGCATTACGGCTACTTCGGCGTACTGGGGTTCATCAGTGTCGGCTGCGTCAGCCTGTGGGCCAGCTTCAAGCGCTCGGGATGGTTGTAGGCCCGGCCCCTGTTGCAGGAACCGAGCTGAGCCGCTTCAGGCCGACTTGACCTCAGGGGTGTGGGCCACAAAGCGCATCATCCATTCCGCGACCGTGGCGCCATGGTGGGCGTGATCGAGGCTGGCCACGCCTTGCTGGTAGATCTGCTCGCCCAGGTGTTGCTGGCGAATCTCCAGCAGCGCTCGGGAATAGTCGTGGATGAACTCCGGGTGCCCCTGGAAGCACAGCACCTGGTCATTGATGTGATAGGCGGCGAACGGACAGAAGTCGCTGGAGGCGATCACCGTGGCGTTTTCCGGCAAGGCGGTGACCTGGTCCTGGTGGCTGATCAGCAGAGTCAGCTCTTCCACCAGCGGGCTCATCCAGGGGGCCTTGGCGGCCAGTTTGTAGTTGTGGGTGCCCACGCCCCAGCCCTGACTCGCCCTTTCGCTCTTGCCGCCCAGCAGCAGCGCCAGCAATTGATGGCCGAAGCAGATACCCAGCAGCTTGTCGCCGCGCTCGTAGCGCGCCAACAAGTAAGTCTTGAGGGTTTGAATCCAGGGATCGGTGCCGAAGGAATCGGCCTTGCTACCGGTGACCAGGTACGCATCGAAGCTCAGATCATCACTCGGGTAATCGCCCTGCATCACGTTATAGACGGTGAATTCGGCGGCGATCGGTTGCTGTGAAAACAGGCGCTGAAACATCTGCCCGTAACCCTGATATTGATCGACCAGTTCGGGACGCAGGATGTCGGTTTCCAGAATGCAGATGCGTAGCGACATAAAAAATACCTGACACGATGATGGGAATAATGAACAGCCCAGAGCCTGCCTTGAAACACTGGGTCAAGGCAAGCCCCGGAAAGGTTCACTGCACGCCGTTCAGCATCAGAAGCATTGGCCCTGGGCGGCCTTTTCCAGAAGCAGGGCCGGTGGTGCGAAACGCTGGCCGTATTGCTCCGCCAGGTAGTGGCTGCGGGCGATGAAATCCCGTAAGCCGTACTGGTTGATGAACTGCAGGGCACCGCCGGTCCAGGCGGCGAAACCGATGCCGAAAATCGAACCGACGTTGGCATCCGCCGTCGAGTGCAGCACGCCCTCTTCCAGGCAACGCACGGTCTCGATGGCCTGGATGAACAGCAACCGGTCGCGCACGTCCTGCGCTGAAATCTGCCCCTCGGCTTTTTCCAGGCGCACCTTGAGCTCCGGCCACAGGTGCTTCGGCGCCCCCGCCGGGTAATCGTAGAAACCGCCGCCCGCCGCCTTGCCGGGGCGCTTGTATTCGTTGAGAAGCAGATCGATCACGGCAAAGGCTGGATGCTCGATGGGCGGCTTGCCTTCGGCCTGCAGGTCCTTGGTGGTCTGCTGGCGAATGTGGCTCATCAGGCTCAGCGATACTTCGTCGGAGATCGCCAACGGGCCAATGGGCATGCCGGCCTTGCGCGCCTCGGTTTCGATCATCGCTGCGGCGACACCTTCGCCCAGCATGGCGATGCCTTCATTGGTGAAGGTACCGAATACCCGCGAAGTAAAAAATCCGCGACTGTCGTTGACCACTATCGGGGTTTTCTTGATTTGCAGTACGAAATCAAAACCTCGGGCCAAAGTTTCGTCGCTGGTGCGAGCCCCCTTGATGATTTCCACCAAGGGCATTTTGTCCACCGGGCTGAAGAAGTGCAGGCCGATGAACTTGTCCGGATTCGGCACCGCGCTGGCCAGGCCGCTGATGGGCAAGGTGGATGTGTTGGAGGCGATCACCGCCTCCGCGCCGACCACCCGCTGCGCCGCCGAGGACACCTTGGCCTTGAGCTCGCGGTCCTCGAAGACCGCTTCGATGATCAGGTCGCAGCCCGCCAGATCGGCGTCCTGCCCGGTGGGGCTGATTCGCGCCAGTACCGCATCACGCTGCAACCCACTGAGTTGCCCGCGAGCGACCTTTTTCTCGAGCAGGGTCGCCGAGTGCGCCTTGCCCTTCTCGGCCGCCGCCAGGTCGATGTCCTTGAGCACCACCTGGATACCCGCCAGGGCGCTGACGTAGGCGATTCCCGCGCCCATCATCCCGGCGCCCAGCACCCCGACCTTGTGCGTCACCTTGGGCGCAATGCCTTGCGGGCGCGAACCGCCGGCGTTGATCTGATTGAGCCCGAACCAGAAGGTGCCAATCATATTCTTCGCCACCTGGCCGGTGGTCAGCTCAGTGAAATAGCGGGTCTCGATCAAGTGCGCGGTGTCGAAATCGACCTGGGCGCCCTCCACCGCTGCGCACAGGATCTTCTCCGGCGCCGGCATGCAGCCATGGGTCTTGCTGCGCAAAATCGAGGGGGCAATGGCCAGCATCTGCGCGACCTTGGGGTTCGATGGCGTGCCTCCGGGGATCTGGTAACCCGCCACATCCCAGCGCTGTTTGACCGAGGGGTTGGCCAGGATCCAGGCCCGGGCCTTGGCCAACATCTGCTCAAGGTCGCTCGCCAGCTCATCGACCAGCCCGGCCTGCAACGCTTGCTGCGGCCGTACTTTCTTGCCCTCAAGCAGGTAGGGCAAGGCCTTTTCCAGGCCCAGCATGCGGACCATGCGCACCACGCCGCCACCGCCCGGCAACAGGCCGAGGGTCACTTCCGGCAGGCCAATCTGCAGCGTCTGATCATCCAGCGCAATGCGGTGGTGGCAGGCCAGGCAAATCTCCCAGCCGCCGCCCAGGGCCGCGCCGTTGATCGCAGCGACCACCGGCTTGCCCAGGGTTTCCAGGGCGCGCAGCTGCGCCTTGAGGCTCAGCACCATGTCGTAGAAAGCCTTGGCCTCGGGCTTGCCCACCTTGATCAGTTCGTTGAGATCACCGCCGGCAAAGAAGGTCTTTTTCGCCGAGGTAATGATCACCCCGGCCAGGCTGTCGTCCTCGGCCTGCAGGCGCGCGACGCTGGCGGCCATGGCTTCGCGGTACTGCGCGTTCATGGTGTTGGCGCTCTGGCCCGGCATATCGATGGTCAGCACCACAATCTGGTCCTGGCCTTTTTCGTAACGGATGGCATCGGTCATGACGAGGTTTCCTTGAAGTCGGGGCTCAGAGGCGTTCGATGATGGTGGCGATACCCATGCCGCCGCCGACGCACAGCGTCGCCAGGCCGTAACGCTGGTGCCGGGCCTCCAGCTCATCGAGCAGGGTGCCGAGGATCGCGCAACCGGTGGCGCCCAGTGGGTGGCCCATGGCGATCGAACCGCCATTGACGTTGACCTTGGCCGGGTCGATGGCCATGTCCTTGATGAATTTCAACACCACCGAGGCAAACGCTTCGTTGACTTCAAACAGGTCAATGTCCTCGATGCGCAAACCCGCCTTGGCCAAGGCTTTGCGAGTGGCCGGTGCTGGCCCGGTGAGCATGATGGTCGGATCGGTACTGGTGACCGCAGTGGCAACGATCCGCGCCCGAGGCGTCAGCCCCAGGTCCCGGCCCTTGGCTTCGGAGCCGATCAGCATCAACGCCGCGCCATCGACGATCCCCGAACTGTTGCCCGGCGTGTGCACATGGTTGATGCGCTCGACATGGCTGTAGACGCGCAAGGCAGTGGCGTCAAACCCCATTTGCCCCATCATCTCGAAGCTCGGCTTGAGCTTGCCCAGGCCTTCGAGGGTCGAGTCGCCACGGATGAACTCATCCTGCTCCAGCAGAAGGATGCCGTTCTGGTCCCGGACCGGCACCAGGGACTTGTCGAAGGCCCCATCCGCCCTCGCCCGCGCGGCCTTTTGCTGGGACTGCAGGGCGAAGGTATCGACGTCTTGCCGGCTGAAGCCTTCCAGGGTCGCGATCAGGTCGGCGCCGATACCCTGCGGGGTGAAATGACTGTGCAGGTTGGTCTGCGGATCCAGGACCCAGGCCCCGCCGTCGCTGCCCATGGGTACCCGGGACATGGACTCGACCCCGCCGACCACCACCAGGTCCTCGAAACCGGAACGCACCTTCATCGCTCCCAGGTTGACCGCCTCCAGGCCCGACGCGCAAAACCGGTTGATCTGCACCCCGGCCACGCTGATGTCCCAATCCGCCACCAGGGCTGCGGTCTTGGCAATGTCGGCGCCCTGGTCGCCCACCGGCGTGACACAGCCGAGGACGATGTCATCCACCTGGCTGGTATCGAGCTCGGTGCGCCGTTGCAGCGCATTGAGCAACCCGGCCAGCAGGTTCACCGGCTTGACGCTGTACAAGGCGCCATCGGCCTTGCCTTTGCCACGGGGCGTGCGTAACGCGTCGAATATCAAAGCTTCAGTCATGACGTCCTCGAACCGCTGTACGGGAGAGAAAAAGGCAGAGCGCTCACCTTAGGCCGGGCGGCGCCGGATTCAATGACCGATGCGCTCAGCGGCCTTGACCCACGCGCTCAGACGAACGGTAGCGAGCTAATAGATGTCGCCAACAACGACGGGGAACTGTCTAGCCAACGGGCGCCGACGCAGCTGGCAATAAGCCTCATAACCGTTGAAAAGCTTTACATGACAACTTGATATGAATTGGATCTAAGCCAAGTGTTACAAGGCCCCTAAGGTAGAAACAGCAGGCAGTAAATCGTTGCAGCCGGGGATTTCCCGGGCACGTGTAAGAAAAGGGACACATGGTCGGGTCATCGTGAAGTCGACAGACGCATGCATCAGATGTTCAGGAATAACAACAAAAGGCACACAGCCATGTTCAAGCATTCGAAAGTACGTCAAGCCGGGCTCATTCTTTTCGCTACCACCTTGCTCTTGATCTTGCCCAACCTCACCAAAGTGATCGGCTAGTCAGCGTGGCTGTTTCACCGCCATGCAGCACGTTGCGCGCCGATGCGCTTTCGGCGTGCGAAGTTGTGTGCCAACCTTCCTGACGCAGCGCCGCTGAGCCAGCCTATGGCCGCGCCGCTGCCCATCATCAGGCAGGCTTCTTGCGGAGCGCCCGGGCACTCATTTTCAGCAATAGAACGGCGATCAATTGAAACCTCTTATCCTCTGGAGCGCCCTGCTCCTGTGTACGCCATTGCAGGCTGCGCAACTGGTCCTGGAGCTGGGCGCAGGCAGCCGCACCTGGCAGACCGCGGAGTTGCTGGCACACCCTGAAGTGCGGACCATCACCATCAGCGACGACGTCTCCTACAAACGCGACATGATTTATCGCGCCGTGCCACTGGAGGCGCTGCTGGAAGGGGTCAAGGCCGACGATCACTTGCAGGCAGTGGCCCTGGACGGGTTTGCCGCCGAACTCTCCGCCGCGCCCCTGCTCAATCGCGACGGCGCCCGGGCCTGGCTGGCCATCGAAGACCCGTCAAGGCCCTGGCCGAAACTGGCTCAGGGCAAACCCAGTGCAGGGCCGTTCTACCTGGTCTGGACCAACCCCCAGGCCGGCCATATCAGCCCGGAGCAATGGCCGTTCGAGCTGGCCAGCATCAAGCGCCTGGCGCCGGTTGCCGAGCGTTTCCCAGCCTTGCGGCCAGACCCGGCCCTGGCGAGCGACGACCCGGTGAACCAAGGGTTTGCGTTATTCCAGAAGAACTGCCTGGCCTGCCATCGCCTGAATGCTGCGGGCGACTCGCAGTTCGGCCCTGACCTGAACATCCCCTACAGCCCGACCGAGTACTTCGGTGAAGCCTTTCTCAAGCGCTATATCCGCGATCCGCAAAGCTTGCGCCGCTGGCCCCAGGCGAAGATGCCGGGGTTCTCCAGCAGCGTCCTGCCGGACACGGAGCTGGAGTTGCTGCTCGGGTATCTGAAACATATGGCGGGGCGTAAACAGCAGCCTTGAAGACTGCTGCCAGATAAACGCCTGAAAGGCCGCCCCTGGGCCCGCGGCGTACAACCTACTGCTGCTGTACCAGGATCACCGGCGGGGTCGGTGCAACCAGCACCTTGGCGTGCATCTGTTCGCCACCACCGCCGCGCCGCATGCCACGCACCGGGCAGGCATCCAGGTAGTCCAGGCCCACCGCCAGTTTCAGGTGGCGCTCGGGGCGCGCCAGCTCATTGGTCACGTCAAAGCTGTACCAGGCGTCATCCAGCCAGGCTTCGGCCCAGGCGTGGCTAGCCAGGTGCTCGCTGTTCTCGCTGTACAGGTATCCCGATACGTACCGCGCCGGCACCCCGAGACTGCGAGCGCAGGCGAGAAAGGCGTGGGTGTGGTCCTGGCAGACGCCGGAGCGCCCGGCAAAGGCCTGAGCCGCACTGGTGTCCACTGCAGTAGAACCCGGTGCATAGGTCATGTACTGGTTCAGCGCGTGCATCAGGTCGATCAGCCCGCTGCGATCACGACGCTTGCGGCATTGTTTGTCGGCAAAGGCACGCAGGGCTTGGTCGGCCTCGGTGAGCCGGGTAAAGCGCAGGAACGGTAGCGGCGACTGGCTCTCATGCTCGGCCTCGCGCAACTCGTCGATATCCACCTGCCCGCGCGCGCCGATGATGATCGCCTCGTGAGGCTCGTCCAAGGTCAGCACGTGCAGAATGTTGCCGAAGGGATCCAGCTGCGCGCGCACCGGACGCGGCAGATCAAGCTGCCAACTGAGCACGTGCTGGCGCTCGCTGTCGTGGGGCGTCAGGCGCAGGTACTGGATGCTGGCTCGCACCTGGTTTTCATAGTGATAGGCGGTTTCGTGACTGATGGAGAGTCTCATACAGCCTCCAGGTAGGAACTGTGAATGGCGTTGCCCAGCTGGCGCACCAGCGGGATGAACTCGGTCAGCCAGGCGTGCAGGCCTTCTTCGAGGATTTCGTTGATGCCGGTGTAGCGCAGGCGCGCATCCATTTCGGCCGCCAGGCGCTGCGCCGGCCGGCCGTTGGTTCCCGGCAGGCTGGCGAGGATCTGGTCGATCTCTTCGGTGCAGGCGCGCAGGGAGCGCGGCACGTCGGCGCGCAACAGCAGCAACTCGGCCACATGCCTGGCGCCCGGCGCGTCGCGGTAGATCTCGGTGTAGGCCTCGAACGACGACAAGGCGCGCAGCAAGGCGCTCCACTGGTAATAGGCATGGGCCGTGCCGTCGCTGACGGCGTCGGCCTGATCGCCGGCCATCTCGTAGCGCGCGTCAAGCAGGCGCAAGGTGTTGTCGGCGCGCTCGATAAAGGTGCCCAGGCGAATGAAGCGAAAGGCGTCGTTGCGCATGATGGTGCCGTAGGTAGCGCCTCGAAACAGGTGTGAGCGCTCCTTGATCCACTCGCAGAACCGGCTCATGCCGTAACGGCTCAGGCCCTGTTCGGCAATGCCGCGAATCTCCAGCCAGGTGGCGTTGATGTTTTCCCACATATCGGCGGTGATCCGCCCACGCACCGCGTGGGCACTGGCACGTGCCGAGCCCAGGCAGCTGTAGATACTGGCCGGGTTGGCGGCGTCCAGGGCGAAGAAATGCAACAGGCGCTCGGCGTGCAGTTCGCCGTGGCGCTCCAGGTAGTCATCCAGGGTGCCGGTAATCAGCAGCGGCATGGCCAGTTCGTGCAAGCCATCGCCGCGACCGTCCTGGGGCATCAATGACAGTGAATAACTGACGTCGAGCATCCGCGCGAGGTTTTCCGCCCGCTCCAGATAACGCGACATCCAATACAGGTCCGAGGCGGTTCTACTCAACATGGCAAGCTTCCTTAATCCTCGACCACCCAGGTGTCCTTGGTTCCACCACCCTGGGAGGAGTTCACCACCAGGGAGCCTTCACGCAGCGCCACACGGGTAAGACCACCGGGCACGACACGGGTTTCACGGCCAGACAGGACAAACGGACGCAGGTCGATGTGCCGCGGAGCGATGCCGTTTTCGACAAAGGTCGGGCACGTGGACAGCGACAAGGTGGGTTGCGCGATATAGGCGTGAGGCTTGGCCTTGATCCGCGCGCGGAAGGTCTCGATTTCCGCTGCGGTAGCGGCCGGTCCCACCAGCATGCCGTAGCCCCCGGAACCCTGGGTTTCCTTGACCACCAGTTCCGGCAGATGAGCCAGCACATGGGACAATTCGTCGGGCTTGCGGCACTGCCAGGTCGGCACGTTCTTCAGGATCGGCTCTTCATCCAGATAGAACCGGATCATGTCGGTGACAAAGGGATAAACCGACTTGTCGTCGGCCACGCCGGTGCCGATGGCGTTGGCCAGCACGACATTGCCCGAACGATAGGCAGACAGCAGGCCCGGCACGCCGAGCATGGAGTCCGGGTTGAAGGCCAGCGGGTCGAGGAAGGCGTCATCCAGGCGGCGATAGATCACATCCACCGCTTTGGGGCCGTCGGTGGTGCGCATGAAGACCCGATCGTCACGCACGAACAGGTCTGCGCCTTCCACCAGTTCCACGCCCATTTCCCGCGCCAGGAACGCATGTTCGAAGAACGCGCTGTTGAAACGCCCCGGTGTCAACACCACGACACTCGGGTCATCCAGCGCGCTGGAGCTTTTCAGGGTATCGAGCAACAGGTTCGGGTAATGGTCGATTGGCGCGATGCGCTGGGCGGCGAACAGCTCGGGGAACAGACGCATCATCATCTTGCGGTCTTCGAGCATGTAGCTCACGCCGCTGGGGGTCCGCAGGTTGTCTTCGAGTACGTAATAGGTACCGTCGCCGTCGCGCACCAGATCGACTCCGGAAATATGCGAGTAGATATCGCGGTGCAGATCCAACCCCTGCATCGCCAACTGGTATTGCTCGTTGGCCAACACCTGTTCGGCAGGAATGATCCCGGCCTTGATGATCCGCTGGTCGTGGTAAAGATCGGCCAGGAACATGTTCAGTGCCTTGACCCGCTGGATGCAGCCGCGCTCGACGATCCGCCACTCACTGGCCGGAATGCTGCGGGGAATGGTGTCGAACGGAATCAGGCGCTCGGTGCCCTGCTCGTCGCCATAGAGCGTGAAGGTGATGCCGGCGCGGTGAAACAGCAGGTCGGCCTCGCGTCGCCGCTGTGCCAGAAGCTCGTCAGGGGTTTCGGCAAGCCAACGGGCAAACTCCCGGTAATGCGGGCGAACCTGGCCGCCAGCATCGTACATTTCATCAAAATAGGTGCGGATCATGCCGTACTCCTTGTCACCCGGACATCTAGGCATCGCAAGGCCCGTGCCACTGGCATAAACGCTTTGATTTCAATTAGTTGGATTAACTTCTCGGTCACACCGCACCATTGCCGTGCAGCAAACGCCCCAACTTGATCGCCCACGCTCTAATGCGAGGCAATGGCCGTGGCTATCACCAGCATAGTCAGAGTTGATTTCACTGCCCGGGCGAGGCGCTGGATAATCCGTGCATCGCGCAAAACTTCGTAACCCGGCGTGACGGAGTCGATGCCTTAAGCTTCAGGGCGTTGCCGCTGATGGGTGCTCACCACCCCGACGGCATTCCCTAATACCGCTCTTCCCTTTTGGCCACCCCTTGCAGGTGGCCTTTTTTTGCCTTGCGGAAACCAAATCGGCCAACCCGAGGGTCAGCCGATGCTGTCTTGACGCTATTCATATGCGCTATACGAGTAACCCTCGAACCTCCTGCTTCACGCCCCAACCTTCGATGATGCCGCCCAGAGGCTCGACCACCGCCTCAAAGTCCTGCTCGAAGTCGCCGATGCCGCCGTAGGTGGCGTACATCACCTTGCTTAGCTCCAGGTACCACGCGCCATCGTCGCGCACGCTGATCTGGGCATTCAAGGATTCACCGCGGAAATGTCCTGCCGCCCTGCGCGCCCGCTCCTCATCCGGGAAAATGGCGTAGAACTCGATGGGATGGAATCGTGAAAAGTCGAAGCCGCCCTCTTTCATGCGGCGCAACACGCTGGTGCTGATGTCTTCTTGATAGGCTGTGCTCATGAAACGTCCTCCTGGAACCAATGGATAGACTTTCCGTACTCCCTGTCCGCACCTAGAGGCTGCAGACGTTGCGGCAAACAGCACCGCCAGGACACAAGCATGTAGCTGACAAGACCAGACCTTAGCGATTCATTCGCTGATCTCGTTTGCAGAGTAGCGCCAAGAACCGGGCGCTGCCAAGGTCTGGTTGAGGATCAAGCGGGCGGGTGACTAAATTGCAGTAATGCCGAGGATTTGAATGCTGTTCTGTTCTTTCAGACTTTTGACTGTCGGGTCGTCGGTACGCCCCTCCAGGTCATTGAGATCCAGTTCGGCCGAAACCGGCAACAGCTTTGCGCGAATCATTCGTGCCGCCTGCTCCATGCTGGGCTGCTGTTCACAGTCGAATTGCTCCACTGACTGGACACCATGATCGTCAACGAAAGTGATTTGCCACTTTTGCATCAGTGCCTCCTCGATAAAGCCCATGGGTGGGCCTACAACATCTCGACCCTGAGGCCCGGGAAATCGTTCCACCGCTGTTGCGCATAAAAAAGACCGCCCGAAGGCGGCCTTTGGCGTGAGGCCTGGTGATGATCAAGGCTTCTCAGCGCGCTCTTTCAGCGCCTTGAGGGTATTGAACGGTGCATCGACCACGAACTTGTTGGCCAGCCAGGACGGCACGCTGCCGCCAGGCTCGGTGTGCACCTGGTAGGTCACCTCAATCTGGTCGGCACCTTTGGGCACCATTTTCCAGAAGCCTTCGACCTGGGCCACACGAACAAACCCCTTCTCTTCGGGAATGTAGGTCGGCACGCCTTCAAGCTTGCGCGTCAGGCTACCGTCAGCGCCTTCGGTGGTGGTGATATGCAGCACCGAATCACGAGCCGTGACCGGCCACGGCGTGTTGAACTGGGTGTAGGTCCAGCTCTGGTTACCTTCGTGCTTGAGCAGCTTCTGCGATTTGCACTCGTGGATCCAGCTACAGGCACCCGCTACGTCTTCCTGCAGGCTTTGCAGTTTGGCCATCGAGGTTTTGATCACGGTAACGCCGCGGTAAGCCTTGTATTTGGAACCCGCCACTTCGCTCAGGGAGACCTTGATCCCGTCCTGATCCTTGGCCGTTTGCCAATCTTCGGCCTGAGCCGTTGCTGCCAGTAACACTGTCAAACCACAGAGCGCAGCCATTCGTTGCAGCGAACCCATTGTCTTATTCCTTATTGTTGAAGTTCCGTTCATTGAAAACACTCAAGCCGCCGTCATTTGTTCCCACCAGCCAATCAACTTGATGGCTTGCTCACGGCTGTCGCCACAGACTTCGATATCCGCATGAAACGCCCCACACACGGCCGGACGCTCGGGCAGGCCGAACAACGCACACAAATGTTCGACCGACAGATGCACGCAACGTTCTCCGGCAGGCTTGCCCTGGGGCATGCCCGGAATCGGTGTGCTGATGGAAGGGGCAATGCAGCAAGCGCCACAACCTTCACGGCAGTTCATGGTGAAACGCTCCTCGCGACGAGCAAAGTATTGAAAATGACGCACAGCAAGAGTAACTGCTAAAACAGCCGTTTAAAATTACTCTAAGAACGGTTTTTGCACTGAAAGCTGTGTGACTGACCAGTCTCCGACAAAGTGTCGTTGTCAGGGGTCACACACGGGGAAGGAATTTATTGCTTGAACTCGAAATCCAGGGCCGCGCCCTCGACGTCACGCCGCTCTTCATTGCGCAACTGCAACTGCATTTCGTTGCTCAACAAACGGCCGTTGAGCTGAAACGGGCTGCTTTCCTTGGGCTTCTCACCAAACATTTGCGGCAGCAAGGGTTCGCGCTTGGGCATGGCTACCGTGCCGATGGGCTGCAGGTGCTTGACCATTTCCGGTGGCAGGCTCAGGTCGAGCTTGGCGGGCGGCAACAGGGTCTTGGCAATCTCACGCGCGGACTTGGATTTGGAAGCAATAGGCGCACGTTTTTTGGTCTTGGCCGCTTTTTTGGGCTTGGCTGCGGGTTTGGCGGCCGCAGGTTTTTTGCTCGCAGAAGGCGTATTTGCAGCCGGTTTTTTTGACCCGGAAGCCGCGCTCCGGGCACTTTCGTCCTGCGTCGGCGCCGCCAGCAGCGGGCCGGCGCCCAAGGCCGTCGACAGGCAGATCAACAGGCAGACAGCAGGATAAAAAGCTTTCATAGACAAAAAAGGGCGCAGTGAAAGGTGCCATATGCTCGCTTGTCGACAGCTTCATGACAAGCGTTGCAACCGGCGCCCCTCAAAAACCGCCAGCGGTCTCCTGACATAATTGACTGGCCAACATACCCAGCGTCATTAACGCTCGCTCGGCCTCGCGATTCCATGGCGTACCGCAATTAAGGCGGATGCAGTGGTTGAATTGCTCGGTATTACTGAAGATCAGCCCTGGCGCAATGCTGATTCCCTGCTGCAACGCACGCACGTGCAACTCTTGCGTGTTGACTCGCCCCGGCAGGCTGACCCAGAGAATGAAACCGCCAGTTGGCCGGGTAATCTGCGTGCCCTCGGGGAAATACTGCTGCACCGCCAACTGGAAGGCACTGAGATTCTTGCGGTACTCCTGACGGATATAACGTAGATGGCGATCATAACCACCGTTCTCCAGGTACGCCGCCACCCCCATCTGCGTCACGCTGCACGCCGAATGGGTACTGAACGTCTGCAGCCGCTGGATCTCCTGCTGATACTTGCCCGCGATCATCCAGCCGATGCGCACCCCCGGTGACAGGGTCTTGGAGAAGCTCGAGCAGTAGATCACCCGGTCCAGGCGGTCATAGGCCTTGAGGGCCTTGGTACGCCCAACTTCGAACATCAGTTCGCCGTAGATATCGTCCTCGACCACCTGAATGTCAAAATCCGACGCCAGGCGCAGCAACTGTTTCTGCCGCTCTTCGGGCATGGTCCCACCCAGCGGGTTACTCAGGCGCGTCGTCAGCACCAGGGCCTTGATCGACCACTGGTTGGCCGCCAGCTGCAAGGCCTCCAGGCTCATGCCCGTCGCCGGGTCACTGGGAATCTCGATAACCTTGAGCCCCAGCAGATCGGCCAGTTGCAACAGGCCGTAGTAGGTGGGCGACTCCGCGGCAATCAGGTCGCCGGGCCGGGTCAGCACCCGCAACGACATCTGCAAGGCATCGACACAACCGTGGGTGATCACCACTTCGGAAGGGTCCACCACCACACCGGCATCGCGCATGCGAATGGCCACCTGGCGGCGCAGCGGTTCGAAACCCGGGCTGAACATGTAGCTGAACGCCCGTGGGCTATGAAATCGGGTGACCTTGGCCAACTGCTGATGCAGGGCGCGCACCGGCAGGTAATCGACACTGGGCACCGCTGCGCCGAGCGGGAACACCCCTTCGCGGCGCGACTCCACCAACACCTGTTGAATAATGCTGCTGCGGGTGACCAGTCCCGGGCGCTCGACCCGGGCAATGTCCGGGGTCGGCGCGGTCAGGGCCGGAGTCTGGTGCACGTAATAACCGGACTGCGGCCGGGCGCGGATCAGCCCCTGATCCTCGAGATTGGCATACGCCTGCAACACCGTGGCGTGGCTGACATTGAGCTGCGAGCTCATCTTGCGCACCGAGGGTACGCGCTCACCGGGCTGGTACACACCCCGACGAATATCCTCAGCCAGTTGCTGAGCGATACGTTGATACAGCAAGAGATTGGTCATGACGCAGCACTCGATTTCACGGGCATTTTATTCTTGTGTGAAACACTACCGGAACAGTTTGGAAGTGTACGGGGACAGTTGTCACAATAGTCGACGATACACCGCAGTGTCAGCAAAAACTGTACGGTTTTTTGTGAGGCTATCGGCAGGTATAAAAAAACCCGGCACCTTGAGGTAACCGGGTTCGGGTGTTGCTCAGGCCTTAGCGGGCGGCGCCGAGCTGGCCTTTCTCGTCGGAAAACACAATTTCCACTCGACGGTTCTGCGCGCGTCCGCGTTCAGAAGCATTGGCCTCTACCGGGTAATCGTCGCCATAACCTTCGACCTTGATGCGTTTTTCGTCGATGCCCAGGTCTACCAGCATATCGGCCACGGCTTGTGCCCGGTCGCGGGACAATTGCAGGTTGCTTTGCTTGTCGCCGGTGTTGTCGGTGTAGCCCTCGATCCGCACTACCCGCTTGGGGTTGAGCTGAAGGAACTGCACCACTTTGAGCACCGTACGATTGGCCGAGCTTTTCAGCTCCGCCTCACCGGTATCGAACAACACATCGCCCAGGGTCATGACCAGACCACGGTCGGTCTGGGTCGTGGCCAGGCTGATAATCTGCTCTTCCAGCCACTTGCCCTGCTGCTGCACGCTGAGCAACTTGGCTTCACGCAGGGCCAATTGCAGGCGCTGGCGCTCCAGTTCGAGCTTGGCTGCACGCTCTTCATTCAACACTTGCTCGGTGTGCTCGCGGGCGATTTCGCTGTAGCGCCGGCTGAGGTAGGCGTAATGCACCACGTCGGAGCCGCTGCCCCAGTAGCTGGACAAGCGATCGGCACGCGCCAGGGACTCGCCGGCCCGAATCACGTCCTTGGGCGCGATGCGCAGCACATTGGAGTCTTCCTTGACCTTCTGGAAGTCGTTACCGGCCTGTTGCAAGACCTCTTCGCTTTGCTGACCGGCACAGCCATACAAGCCCGCACAGGCCAGCACCAGGGCACCGCTGAATACTCGGGTGATCAGGTTCATTGGGCATCCCCCAGTTGCTTGCGCAGGCGAGTGATGCGGCTCTGCAGTACGTTCAGCTGCTCCTGGCTTTTCAGGGTCAGGACCCGCGCCTCGGCCAGGCGCGCATCCAGTTCGGCCTGTTCGGCGCGCATGCGTGCATGCTTGTAGGACTCATCCTGCATATTGCCCTGGGCTCGCTTGAACTTGTCTTCGGCGAGTTTCAGTTCCGGCACATCTTCTACAGTGGCCCCAACGGCCTTGGCCTGTTCCAGGGCCTGTTCAGTCAGGCGCATCTGTTCAATGGGCGCCGGATCGGTTGCACAACCCGCCAGGGCCACAATGGCCATGGCAGCGAAAAGAGGTCGAATACTCACACAAAATCCCTACTGTTTTGAGGTGCCGGCGGGTTGCTGTAACTGGGCTTTCCAGCGCTCAAGATTGCGCTGCAGCAAGGCCTCGGTCAGGCCGGACGCGGGCAATTCTGTCATCTTTTTCGCCAACTGTCCGCGCAACCATGGGTCATTGCAGGCCGAGTCATGGGAGACCGCCAGGAATAGCCCCGGCCGGTCGACCGGCTGCGCAGCGGCCACCAGGTCGTTGGCCATGCCCAGGGACTGCGCCAGCGCCATCCCGGCATAACGCCCGGCCAATACATATTCGACGTCACCCAGCAGCAGTTTCTGCAAGGCTTCGGTGAGGTTGGTCGTGCGCCGCAGGGTCAACTGATCCTTGGCAAAGGCTTCGAACGGCTGGGTCAGGCGGGCCTTTTCCGAAACAGCGCCACGGTGCCCATGCAAATCAGCCAACTGGTTGTAGACCAGCGTTGACCCCTTGCGCGTCCACACCAGGTAATCGTTCTGCACCAGGGGTGGATGGATGTAGTCCAGCGACTCCAGCTCGCTCAGAGTCAGCGGCGCATCGGCCAGCATATCCATGCGCCCGCTGCGAACTTCGGCCAGGGCTTCGGAGCGCTTCCCGGCATAGAGCAATTCGACCTTGAGCCCCAGCTCGCCCGCCACCTGCTGCAGCAGGTCGGCGCTGGCGCCTATGAGGTGTTTCGGATCCTGCGGGTCGCGCCACAGATAAGGCGGCGCATCGGGGCTGCCAGTGACTACCAGGCGCTCGCACTTGCCGGCGGCCAGCACCCAACCAGGCGCCAGAACCATTCCCAGCAATACCGCGCATCCACTCAAGCGGCGCAGAACCATGGCGAAACTCTCCCGCAATTAATTCAGACAATAAAAAAGCCCGGCCAAAAGGCCGGGCTCTTTATAAGTGAAGCAGCCGGATTAGACCAGCTTCTCCAACTCGGGTACGGCTTCGAACAAGTCCGCCACCAGGCCGTAATCAGCCACCTGGAAGATCGGTGCTTCTTCGTCCTTGTTGATCGCAACGATCACTTTGGAGTCCTTCATGCCCGCCAGATGCTGGATCGCGCCGGAGATACCGACGGCGATGTACAGCTGTGGCGCAACGATCTTGCCGGTCTGGCCGACCTGCATGTCGTTGGGTACGAAACCTGCGTCGACCGCAGCGCGGGAAGCGCCGACAGCAGCGCCCAGCTTGTCGGCCAGGGCGTACAGGTGCTTGAAGTTGTCGCCGTTCTGCATGCCGCGGCCGCCGGAAACGACGATCTTGGCAGCGGTCAGTTCCGGACGATCGGACTTGGCCAGTTCTTCACCGACGAAGCTGGATTTGCCAGCGTCGTGAGCAGCAGCAACGGCTTCAACGGCAGCCGAACCACCTTCAGCGGCGACCGGGTCGAAACCGGTAGCACGCACAGTGATCACTTTGACCGCTGCGGTGGACTGCACGGTAGCGATCGCGTTACCGGCGTAGATCGGGCGCTTGAAGGTGTCAGCGCTTTCTACGGAGATGATCTCGGAGATCTGGTCAACATCCAACTGGGCGGCAACCCGCGGCAGAATGTTTTTGCCGTTGGAGGTAGCGGCAGCCAGGATGTGGCTGTAGCCAGCACCGAGTTCGGCGACCAGGGGCGCGACGTTTTCCGGCAGCTGGTGCGCGTAGGCGGCGTTGTCGGCCACCAGCACTTTAGCCACGCCAGCGATTTTCGCAGCAGCTTCAGCCACGGCGCCTGCGCCCTGACCTGCAACCAGCACGTGGATATCACCACCGATTTTGGCGGCGGCAGCCACGGTGTTCAGTGTGGCCGGAGCCAGCACTTTGTTGTCGTGTTCGGCGATTACCAAGATAGTCATGATTAGATTACCTTCGCTTCGTTTTTCAGTTTCTCGACCAGTTCAGCCACCGACTTGACCTTGATACCTGCGCTGCGTGCAGCCGGCGCTTCGACTTTCAGGGTCTTGTTGGTGGAGGCGGTGGAAACGCCCAAAGCATCCGGAGTCAGCACTTCAAGCGGCTTCTTCTTGGCTTTCATGATGTTTGGCAGGGACGCATAACGCGGCTCGTTCAAACGCAGGTCGGTGGTGATGATGGCCGGCAGTTTCAGCGAAACAGTCTGCGCGCCGCCGTCGATTTCGCGAGTCACGGCAACGTTGTCGCCACTGACTTCGACTTTCGAGGCGAAGGTGCCCTGACCGTACCCGCTCAATGCAGCGAGCATCTGGCCAGTCTGGTTGTTGTCGCTGTCGATGGCTTGTTTGCCGAGGATCACCAGCGATGGCTGTTCCTTGTCGACAACCGCCTTGAGCAGCTTGGCAACCGCCAGGGAAGTCAGGTCTTCGGCAGATTCGACGAGGATGGCACGGTCGGCACCCAGAGCCAGCGCAGTGCGCAGTTGCTCTTGAGCGGTGGACGGGCCGATGGAGACGACGACGATTTCAGTCGCAACACCTTTCTCTTTCAGGCGTACGGCTTCTTCCACTGCGATTTCGCAGAAAGGGTTCATCGACATCTTGACGTTAGCGAGGTCTACGCCGGAGTTGTCCGCTTTGACGCGAACCTTGACGTTATAGTCGACCACTCGTTTGACAGCTACAAGAACCTTCATGGATTCCTCGTTACTCTCCGGTGAAAAGAAAGTCGCCTAGGCGAGAACCTGGCGGTTGATGCTCATCGGCACAAGGGCACCTCTAAAAACGCTGGCATGGAACAGGCGACCTTGCTCACGGGGATGATGACCGTTCGTCAGTGGTGACCGACGAGTCATTCTTTATCGCGGCGTGTAAACTGCGCGCTTGCGCGGCGCACTGCGTCACCTTGTACAGCCTTCGCCCTGTCTTTAGAGGTGCTCTTGAAACCAACAGTCAGCCTACGGCGAGCGCAAAACCGACCGTATCTTGACCGGAACGCCTTTTCCGGTCAATACGGCAAAATGGCCAGTCATAAGCCGCGCTTCTTTGATTTACCTGGCTTCCAGCAAATTCAAACAAACGTTTGTATTGGACGCTGAGAGTGGTGTAGATATAATGCGCCGCCCAGAGAGAAAGGCGGGTCATCCATTGTCCCCTCCCCCCTGTTGAGGAGGAAATAATGGATGCAGCGCCAAACCTCCAATTAGAAAAAAACCGTTGAGCCTTGAGTAGGAGATAGCCTAGTGGAACGCGAATTTATGGAATTCGACGTGGTCATCGTCGGTGCCGGCCCCGCGGGCCTGTCCGCCGCCTGCCGATTGAAGCAGAAGGCCGCCGAAGCCGGTAAGGAAATTAGCGTCTGCGTGGTCGAAAAAGGCTCCGAGGTCGGTGCTCATATCCTGTCCGGCGCCGTATTCGAGCCGCGGGCCCTGAACGAATTGTTCCCGAACTGGAAAGAGCTCGGCGCACCGCTGAACACCCCGGTCAAACGCGATGACATTTATGTCCTCAAGAGCGCCGACAGCTCAATCAAGGTTCCAGACTTCTTTGTGCCCAAGACCATGCACAACGAAGGCAACTACATTATCTCCCTGGGCAACCTGTGCCGCTGGCTGGCCCAGCAGGCCGAGAACCTGGGCGTGGAAGTCTACCCAGGCTTCGCCGCCCAGGAAGCCCTGTTCGACGAGAACGGCGTGGTCCGCGGGATCATCACTGGCGACCTCGGCGTCGACCGTGAAGGCCAGCCAAAAGAAGGCGTCTACACCCCGGGGATGGAACTGCGTGGCAAGTACACCTTGTTCGCTGAAGGGTGCCGCGGCCACATCGGCAAGCAATTGATCCAGCGCTTCAACCTGGACAGCGACGCCGACGCCCAGCACTACGGCATCGGCCTGAAAGAAATCTGGGAAATCGACCCGGCCAAGCATCAGCCAGGCCTGGTGGTGCACACCGCCGGTTGGCCGCTGGACATAATGAGCGCCGAGAACACCGGTGGCTCGTTCCTCTATCACCTGGAAAACAACCAGGTGGTGGTCGGCCTGATCGTCGACCTGTCCTACAGCAACACCTTCCTGTCGCCATTCGATGAGTTCCAGCGCCTCAAGCATCACCCGGTGCTGGCCCAGTACCTGGAAGGCGGCAAGCGCATCAGCTACGGCGCTCGCGCCATCTGCAAAGGTGGCCTGAACTCGCTGCCGAAGATGGTCTTCAAAGGCGGCGCGCTGATCGGCTGCGATCTGGGCACCCTGAACTTCGCCAAGATCAAAGGCAGCCACACCGCCATGAAGTCCGGCATGCTCGCCGCAGATGCCGTGGCTGATCGCCTGTTCGCTGAATCCGAAGGCGGTGATGAACTGACCGCCTACGTCGACAGTTTCAAGAACAGCTGGCTCTACGAAGAACTGTTCGCCTCCCGCAACTTCGGCCCGGCGATGCACAAGTTCGGCCCGATCATCGGTGCCGGCTTCAACTGGTTCGACCAGAACATCCTCGGCGGCAAAATGCCGTTCACCCTGCACGACACCAAGCCGGACTACGCCTGCCTCAAGCTGGCCAAGGACTGCAAGAAGATCGACTACCCGAAACCCGACGGCAAACTCAGCTTCGACAAACTCAGCTCGGTGTTCATCTCTGGTACCAACCACGAAGAAGAACAGCCGTGCCACCTGAAGCTGAAAGACCCGAGCATCCCGATCGGCACCAACCTGCCACTCTACGATGAACCCGCGCAGCGCTACTGCCCGGCTGGCGTGTATGAAGTGATCACCAAGGAAGACGGCGAGAAGCGCTTCCAGATCAACGCCCAGAACTGCGTGCACTGCAAGACCTGTGACATCAAGGATCCTTCGCAGAACATCACCTGGGTCACGCCGGAAGGCGCGGGCGGACCGACTTACCCGAACATGTAAGCCGCCCGCTTGAACATCAAGGCTCCCATCTGGGGGCCTTTTTGTTGCCCGAAAATCTAGCGTGCCCGCCCCCGCGGGGCGATCAAGCCGCCCGCTCCTCCCCCGGGCTGCGCTCGAAGTAGCGCTTGTACTCGCGGCTGAACTGCGACGTGCTCTGATAGCCCACGCTGTGGGCCGCCTGCGCCACCCCCATGCCCTCTACCAGCAGCAACTGCTGGGCCTTGAGCAGCCGCAGGCGCTTGAGGTACTGCACCGGCGAGAGCAAGGTGCAGCGCTTGAAGTGCTCATGAAAGGTCGAGGCACTCATGTGTGCATAACTGGCCAGGGTCTCGATATTCAGCGGCTCGGCGTAATGGGCGTGCAGATGACTCAACGAGGTCGCGACCCGGGAAAACTGCCCCTGCTGTTCCACCAGCGCCCGCAACACATCGGCCTGGGGCCCGCGCAAGGCCGTGAACAGTAACTCCCGAACCCGCGCCGGACCCAGGATCCGGCTCTCCAGCGGATCGTGCAGGCACTGCAACAGCCGCTCGACGCAGCCACGCATGGCGTCATCCAGTACCACCGAGCTCATCGACTCCAGGGTCTGCGCCGCCGGCGGTGGCCCGGACTGAATGCCCATCGCCATCACCAACTCCCCGAGCACCACCCGATCAATGCCGACGGTCACGCCGTACAAGGGTGCATCAGGCAGGGCAAAGGTCTCGCATTCGAACGGCACCGGCATCGCCTGGATCAGGTAATGCCCGGCGCCATATTCCAGGGTGCGCGGGCCCAGGTACGCGACCTTGCTGCCCTGGGCCACGATCATCAGGCTCGGCTCATAGATCTGCGGCCCACGCGCCACGTCGCAACTGGCGCGCAATACCTGCACACCGGGCAGGTGGGTCGGGGAAAAACCGTCGCTGGAAGTCAGCCCCTCGATCAGGGAAACCAGCGTGGCGTTAGCGTCGAGATGGCGGGTCAGGAGCATTGGAGCACTTCTCGGAGTGTGGGGAGCGGCAAGCCACAAGCGATTAGCTGTAAGCGGCGAACGTGGGCGCACAGTTTATAGCCTGCAGCGCGTCGCTTGCCGCTTTCCACTGCTCCCCCGGAGCTTTAGGCATAAGACTCGGAGCAATCGCCATGGCCGCGCCCAGGCTCGATGGGGAGAATGGCCCGCCTCACCTGTTCCTGCTTTTGCGAGGTCTTTTTATGTACACCGCCATCGGTTATGCCGCCCAATCGGCCACCACTCCCCTCGCCCCCATGTCCTTCGAACGCCGCAGCCCGCGTGCCGATGACGTGGCGATTGAGATCCTCTACTGCGGCGTCTGCCACTCCGATATCCACCAGGCGCGCAACGAATGGGGCATTGCCGTGTACCCGTTGATGCCGGGCCACGAGATTGTCGGCAAAGTCACCGCCGTCGGCGCCAGCGTCACTGCGCACAAGGTCGGCGACCTGGTGGGCGTGGGCTGCATGGTCGACTCATGCCGCCATTGCGACGCCTGCAAATCGGACCTGGAGCAATACTGCCTCGAAGGCCCGACCATGACCTACGCCACCCCGGACCGGGTCGATGGCAGCAACACCATGGGCGGCTACTCCGACAGCATCGTGGTCAGCGAACACTTCGTGGTGAAGATTCCGGCCAAGCTCGACCTGGCCAGCGCCGCGCCGATCCTCTGCGCCGGCATCACCACCTACTCGCCCCTCAAGCACTACGGGGTCAAGGCCGGGGACAAGATCGGGATTCTCGGCATGGGCGGCCTGGGCCATATGGGGATCAAGTTCGCCAAGGCCATGGGCGCCGAGGTCACGCTGTTCACCCGCTCCGCGAGCAAGGCCGAGGAAGGCCGGCGCCAGGGCGCCGATCATGTGATCGTCTCCACCGACGCCGAGCAGATGAAGGCCGCTGCCGGGCACTTCGACTTCCTGCTGGACACCATTCCGGTGCAGCACGATCTGAACCCCTACCTCGATACCCTGCGCTTTGACGGCGTGCATATCCTGGTGGGCCTGATCGAACCGGTCGACCCACCCGTCAACGCCGCCAAGCTGGTTCTGGGGCGTAAGGTACTGGCCGGCTCGCTGATCGGTGGCATTGCCGAAACCCAGGAAGTCCTGGATTTCTGCGCCGAGCACGGCATCACCTGCGACATCGAAATGCTCGACATCCGCCAGATCAACGAGGCTTACACCCGAATGATCAAAGGCGATGTGAAGTACCGCTTCGTGATCGACATGGCCACTCTGAAAGCCTGATTCAGGCCTTCGCGCCCAACTCCGCGGAAAGCCGGGCGGCCGCCTGTTTCACCAGGGGGATCAGCTCGGCCATTTTCTCCAGCGGCATGTAGGGCACGGTACTGGCGACACTGATGCCGGCCACGATACGTGCGCTGGCATCCCGTACCGGCGCTGCGACGCAACGGATCGAGGGCTCGTTGTCTTCCAGGTCAAACGCATAACCGCCCTTCACATACTCCAGCATGCGCTGCTGGAACTGCTCCCAGGATGGCTCCTCGTGCTGCGGCCAGAGCACATTGCGCCCCCCCACCGGCAAACTGATCTGATACAACCGCTGCCAGTCCTGCTGGCTGTCGTCGAGCATCAGCGCCTTGCCGATCCCGGTACGGGCCAACGGCATCCGATGCCCAACCCGCGAACGCATCTCCGGGCCATTGCGCCCCGGGTTCTTGTGCAGGTACAGCACGTCATCGTCCTCGCGAATCGCCAGGTGAATGGTGTCGCCGGTCAGTGCCGACAACTCATCCAGGATAGGCGTGGCCAGGCTGACCAGCGGCAGCGCTTCGCGCGCCTGGAACCCCAGCTCGATCAACTTTGGTCCCAACAGATAACCCACTTGCGGTACCACGCGCAGGTAGCGCTCTTCCACCAGGCAACTGGCCAGGCGGTGGGTGGTGCTACGGGTGGTGCCGATCAGCCGGCCGATTTCCTTGAGGTCGCGGGCACCGCTGGCCACGGCCTGGACCACGCCCAGGCCACGCAGCAGCGTCTGGGTGCCGGTCGGTGCGGCGTCCTTGGCGATCTTTGGCGCGTCTTCCTGCATATCCAGCCTTCCGAGGGAGAGAACGGGCGGCATTATGGTCGCCCACCCGCCTTGACCACAACTTGCTGCGCGCCACCTCGGCCACCCGCCACAGGGAGGCCCGGGCGCGCGCCTACCACTCGGCGAAACTGCCGTCGGCGTGGCGCCAGATCGGGTTGCGCCAGCGATGACCGACGGCCGCGCGCTCGACCACGTATTCCTCGTTGATCTCGATGCCCAGGCCCGGGCCGTTGGGGATCTTCACGTAGCCCTGGTCGTAGTCGAACACCTGCGGATGCTTGAGGTAATCCAGCAGGTCGTTGCTCTCGTTGTAATGGATACCCAGGCTCTGCTCCTGGATAAACGCGTTGTAGCAGACCGCGTCCAGTTGCAGGCACGCGGCCAGGGCAATCGGGCCCAACGGGCAATGCAACGCCAGGGCGACGTCGTAGGCTTCGGCCATGTTGGCGATCTTGCGGGTTTCGGTGATGCCACCGGCGTGGGAGGCATCCGGCTGGATGATGTCAACGTAACCTTCGCTGAGCACCCGCTTGAAATCCCAGCGCGAAAACAGGCGCTCGCCGAGGGCGATCGGGGTGCTGGTCAAGGGCGCCAGTTCCTTCAGCGCTTCGTAGTTTTCACTGAGCACCGGCTCTTCGATAAACATCAGTTTGTAGGGGTCGAGTTCCTTCATCAGCACCTTGGCCATGGGCTTGTGCACCCGGCCATGGAAGTCGACGCCGATCCCGACATTGGGCCCGACCGCATCGCGCACGGCCGCGACGTTGGCCAGGGCCAGGTCAACCTTGTCGTGGGTGTCGAGAAATTGCAGCTCCTGGGTGCCGTTCATTTTCACGGCGGTAAAGCCCCGTGCTACCGCTTCCCTGGCCGCCTGCGCCGTGTCGGCCGGGCGGTCGCCGCCGATCCACGAATAGACGCGGATCTTGTCCCGCACCTGGCCGCCCAGCAGGTCACTGACCGAGACCCCGAGGTCTTTGCCCTTGATGTCCCACAGTGCCTGATCGATACCGGCCAGGGCGCTCATGTGCAGCGCTCCACCACGGTAGAAACCGCCGCGATAGAGTACGGTCCAGATGTCTTCGATATTGCGTGGGTCCTTGCCGATCAGGTAGTCCGAGAGTTCCTCGACCGCCGCTGCCACGGTGTGGGCCCGGCCCTCCACCACCGGCTCGCCCCAGCCGGTCACGCCCTGATCGGTCTCGACCTTGAGAAAGCACCAGCGCGGCGGAACGATGAAGGTGGTCAGTTTGGTGATTTTCATCTGCTTGTCTCTCTGGTTTGAGGCAGCGCGCGCGGCGCCGGAAAAAGCTTAAGCCAAGGCATGCCACGCGGCGACATAAGCCTTGGCCCGCAGGGCCACGTCAGTGCTGCTCAGCCCGGGCTTGAACAGCCCCGAGCCGAGGCCGAAGCCCTTGACGCCGGCCTCGACGAACACCCGCATGTTGTCCGGGGTAATGCCGCCCACGGGCAACAGCACAGTGCCGACCGGTAACACCGCGAGCCAGGCTTTCACCACCGCCGGGCCCATTTGCTCGGCGGGGAACATCTTCAATACATCCGCACCTTCAGCCAGCGCGGCAAAGGCCTCGGTCGGCGTGGCGACACCCGGCGCCAGGTACAGCCCGGCGGCTTTGGCTGCGCGCAGGACCTTGGGGTCGCTGTGGGGCATGACGATCACCTGTCCGCCTGCCGCCTGCACCTGGGCCACCTGCGCAGGCTCCAGCACAGTGCCGGCACCAATCAGGCAATCGGGCGGCAAATGGCTGCGCAGGCTGCGGATACTGTCAAAGGGCTGGGGCGAATTGAGCGGCACCTCGATCACCCGAAAACCCGCCTCGTACAGGGCCTCGCCGATGGCCAGGACCTCGTGCGGACGCACGCCCCGAAGGATCGCCACCAGGCCGTTTTGTGCCAGTGCTTGCTTGAGCATTGCAAACCTCTTCTATGGTTGAACGCCAGGGAGCAGCCCGGCCGCCTCGGCCAACAGCCACAAGCCGCGTTCGGTGGCCTGCTCGGCCAGGGTCACGCGGGCGAACCCACAGGCAGGAAGAGCGCGGCTGTAGCGGGCGCAGAGTTGGGAATTGCCGATCAACAGGATTGAAGGCAGGTGGGCGCTGTTGCGGCGGCGGTGCTGCACCTGGGCCAGGGCCGTCAATTCATGGCCGATCAGCAGCCCCGACAGATAATCGGGCTGGGCACTGGCGCCAAGTTCAGCCGTCAGGCCCAGGCTGCGGGCGCTGAACAGGGTCGACAGCGGGCCGATCTGCCCCTCCAGGGACTGCGCCACCTGAACCCCACGGTCGAAGGCCGCACCGTCGAACGCCGCACCGCGCTGTTGGGTGCGGCCAAGAATGCTGTGTTCGCAGAGGACGGCGAACAGTTCGCCGGTCATGAAGGTCTCGAAATGCACGATGCGGCCGTCGACCACCTCGACCCATTTCGAATGGCTGCCAGGCAGGCCGATCAGCAGGTTATCCGTGGCCTGCCGCGGCAGATTGTGCAGCGCCCCCAGCACTTGGGTTTCTTCGCCACGCATGACGTTTGGCAGGCGCGAACGCTGGATGACACCGGGCACGATGTGCACCTCAACCCCACGCATGCTGCGCACCGAGACCAGGGCGCGACCCAGTTGGGTAACGTCCGCCGGGGTTTCGCAGTAGCTTGCCTCACGCCAGCCTTGAGCGCTGCCGACCATGCCACAGGCGATCACCGGCAAGTGCGGCGCGCTATCGAGCCAGTCGCCGCAGGCTTCGTCGAAGGCCAGTTCAAAACCGTCGCTGCAGGCCTGGCCGTCGATGATTCGAGCGGCCCTGGGCAGTTGCATGACTCCCGAGGTCAGCGCGCGCTGCTCCAGCACTTCGCCGCCTGTCGCGAGTTTGTAGGCACGCAGGGAAGTGGTTCCCCAATCGAGCCCGATCAGTTGCGCCTGCATCGCTTCACCTGTGAGTTGTTATTGGCAGTGAGTGCGTAAGAGCTGCTGGCGGCGACTATAAACCCCGCAGGAATAAAATCTCAATATATAAATTTACATCCCATATATAGGGAATAAACAGACTGCTCGCACCTGCCTCCCAATCCCTTAAAATGCCGCCCACCCGCCCCGCCCCTTTCAAGGAAGACCCATGCAACGCTTCAGAAACCTGCTGCTCATCGGCGGCCTGCTGTTAACCGGTAGCGCCATCGGCGCGGCAGAGCCATTCACGGTTGGCGATATCTGGTCGTACCAGACACGGCCTGGCGAAAACGCCTCGACCCTGACCATTCTCAAAGTCGAGCAGTACCCGGACCTGGGCCAGGTGGTGCATATCCGGGTCGATGGTATTCACCTGATCAACCCGCTCAAGGGCAATCAGATCAGCGACATCCCGCACCTGCCGTTTCGCGCCGGCGCGTTGCAGCAGAGCGTGACCCAGCGCGTGGGGCACGCCGAGCAACTGGCCGATTTCAGCGAGGGTTACACGGTGTGGAAGACCGCCTACGACGCACACCAGGCCGGGGCATTCAAGACCTCGGTGGCCCAGACCCTGAATGACTTGCTGGGAGGCGACTGGGAAGAAAGCCGGTGATCACTCCAGGTCGAACACCCCGTCTTGCGGGTCGGTCGAGCCCGCCCGGTGGGTGTTGCCCTGCGCGTCGGTAACGCCGTGTTCCTGGCGTCCGTCCTCGTGCAGGATCACCTAGGCCGGGCCGAGAATCGGCCGATGCACGCACGAGGCACACGCCAGCAACACGACCAGCTACAGAGGCCTGGCCATTTTCACCGCTGAACAACCTGGTTCAAATCCGTCTGGTTCAAATCCGTGAAAACCACCCTCCGCCGGCACGCTCTCAGCCCCGGGCAAACGCCCGCAGCACGTCGCCATCCATGCGGTACTTGACCCATTCTTCCTGGGGCTGCGCGCCCAGGGATTTGTAGAACTGAATCGCCGGCTCATTCCACTCCAGCACGCTCCATTCGAATCGCCCGCAATCATTGTCACAGGCGATCTTTGCCAGATGCCGCAACAACTGCTTGCCCGCTCCGCCACCACGCTGCTCGGGGGTGATGTAGAGGTCTTCCAGGTACAGGCTGTTGCTGCCCAGCCAGGTCGAGTAACTGAAGAAGAACACCGCAAACCCGATCGGTACGCCATCGCGCAGGCAGATCAGGCCGTGGGCTGTCGCGCCTTCGCTGAACAGGCTGCGCTGGATGTCGGTGACGCTGGCGATCACTTCATGGCGGGCACGCTCGTAGTCGGCGAGTTCCGTGATGAACGCGAGGATTTGCGGAGCATCGCTGGGCACGGCGGGGCGGATATCGACGGACATCGGTGGCTCTCATGGCGGAATCAGGCGGCCATAGTAGATCGACAGGGGAAACACATGCACGGGCATTTATTGACGCCACGCTTTGCCCACAACCCTGCGCCAGCGGCTACAGTGGCGGCCTTGCCCGATCACCTTCAGGTTGCACCGATGAACGCCCAGGCCTTTGCCCCCCTGCACACCCTCGCCGCCCAATTGCTGCCCCATGCCCTGGAACCTGCCGAAGACGGCGCCCACGACCTTTCGCATTTGCAGCGGGTGTGGAGCAATGTCCGGCGTATCGCCGAGCAGGAAGGCGGCGACCTGCACGTACTGCTGGCCGCGACCTTGTTGCACGACTGTGTCGCCGTGGAAAAGAACTCGCCACTGCGCTCCCAGGCCTCGCGCCTGGCGGCGGTGCAGGCGGGCAAGATCCTGGCCAGCCTGCACTGGGCCCAGGCGTCGATCGACGCAGTGGCCCACGCCATCGAGGCCCACAGTTTTTCTGCGGCGATCGAGCCGATTTCGCTTGAGGCCAAGATCCTGCAGGACGCCGATCGCCTCGACTCCCTCGGCGCCCTCGGCGTGGCCCGCACCTTCTACATTGCCGGGCGCATGGGCAGCGCCCTGTACGACCCGCTCGACCCACGCGCAGAGCATCGTGAATACGATGACAAACGCTTTTGCCTGGACCATTTCCAGACCAAGTTGCTGCACCTCGCCAGCGGCTTCCAGACCCCGGCCGGCACGCACCTGGCGCAGGTTCGGCATCAGCGCCTGCAACGCTTCATGGAGGAGTTGCTGGAGGAGATCGACGCCTGAGCCGCCCTGCTTACTCCGCTGTGAGCTAATCCTGAAACCAGCAGGTACACAACAAACAACCGCCAGGCCCGTGGTAGAAAATCGCGCATAACTTCAATAAGGACGAGGCTCACTCATGCCTGCTCGCGGTACACGGCAACCCATGGTTTCAGGCCCATTGTTCGGGCTGTTCTGTCTTGGCAGTTACCTGCTGTCGCTGTCTTATGGCTCGACCTTCCTGCTGTCGCTGCTGATCAGTGCCCGTGGCGGTAACGAGCACGACGCCGGCAGCGTGATTTCCGCTGCCATGCTCAGCACCTTTGTCGCGGTGATCTTCTCCGGACACCTCTCGGACTGGCTGGGCGCCGCGCGCTCGATCGCCCTGTTCGGCTGCCTGCTGGTGGTGGCCAGCCTGGGCTTCGCCCTGACCCCGGGCTTCGGCCATGCCTTGCTCCTGTTCGGCCTGATCCTGGGCTTGGGCTGGGGGGTGTTTTACACCCTGGGGCCGATCATCGTGGCGATGCTGGTGGAACCCGCCCAGCGCGCCAAATACTTCGCCCTGCTGTCGGGCAGCATGATGACCGGCATCGGCTCCGGGCCACTCCTGGGGCGGGCGGCCAGTGCCCTGGGCTGGCCATTGACGGCGGCCTTCCTGATCGCGGCTGCGGCCAGCCTGGCCGGGGTGATCATCTTCTGGTTCCTTGGCCGTCGCCTGCAGCAGCAGACCAACCACCTGGGCAGCGGCGCGGCAAAAATCAGCTGGGCCAGCAGTGCCCGGGTCCTGTCATCCAGGGCGCTGTTTCCGATTCTGATGGTGGGCCTGGGCGGCTGTGTATTTGGTGGTTTGTCGAGTTTTCAAACCAGCTATGCGGCGTCACGCTCCCTGGATT
This sequence comes from Pseudomonas sp. MF09150, assembly GCF_059862355.1. Lineage (NCBI taxonomy): Bacteria > Pseudomonadati > Pseudomonadota > Gammaproteobacteria > Pseudomonadales > Pseudomonadaceae > Pseudomonas > Pseudomonas sp. MF09150. Next base: position 1,734,005 of record NZ_JCBCUS010000001.1, read on the forward strand.
ACTCGCTGTTCTTTCTCGGTTTCATGGGCGCTGCCATCAGCAGCCGCCTGCTGATCGCCGGCATCGTGGTCAAGCGCGACGCCTATCGCTCGGCCTGCCTCCTGTCCGGGCTGATGGTGCTCTCAGTGCTGCTGCTGCAGTTCGTGGTCGACAGCAGCCTCAGCTACCTGTTGGCGGCCATGGTCCTGGGCGTCGGCTATGGCCTGACCTACTCGGTGATCAATGGCCTGGCCGCCAACGAAGCGCCGGCCGGCAGCACCTCCCAGGCGTTGCTGCTGTTCAGCCTCGCCTACTTTATCGGGGTCTTCGGGTTCCCCCTGCTGGCGGGCAAGATCATCGTTGAACAGGGCATGCCGACACTTCTGCTAACAGTTCTGGCGGTGGCCCTGCTGAACTGGCTGATCAGCGCCGGGCGCCTGCTCTGGCGCTGGGGGCAAGACAAGAAAGTCCTGCAAGATGCCTGAGACCGTTCGTCGATCATCAGGCACCAATGCAAATCAGCGGCTGACCAATATCAGGTAGCGACTCTGAAACGAATGGAGGCGACATCATGATCAAGGCTCAACTCACCGCTTTCGCCCTGGCCGGGCTGCTGTCTTCGGCAGCCTTCGCCGGCGCCACCGGCCCCACCAACCCGGTGGAAGGTCCCAAGTCCCCAGCCACCCAAAACACGCCCAGGATCAACATCAACCCACCGCCCATGGAGGAAGGCTCGCTGCCGCCCGCCACCGGCACCGACCCGCGGGTCCAGGGCAGCGATACCGGGCGCCAGGGCGGCGTAGGCACCATGGATTCCAGCACGCCCGACAACGGCAAGACCGGCATCGGCTCGAAGAGCACCACCGGTGGCTCCGGCTCTGAAGGCAACAGCCAATAACCCTGCAAGACGACGCACACCTGTATTCAACCAACGAAGAGGTCAGCATGAACGTCGATAAAAACCTTGAGAAAGAAGTCCTCACCCGCCTGCTGCATGCCCACCCCAGTGGCCTGGGCAAGGAGGTGCTGGATAACTACCGAGGGGAAAAAGTCGTAGCCCAGGCCCTGGCCGCCCTGCAGGATCGCGGGCTGATCAAGGAAGGCCACGTCACTTGCAACACCGCCGGGGAACATGCCCTCAACCTGCCGATCAAGCTCACCGCGTCGGGCGTCGAGGCCGCGCAGAAGCTCGAGGGCAATACTTCGCACTGAGTATCAAACCCATCCATAAAGGTCCTGGGCGCCAGGGCCTTGAGGAGTGATCCAATGATTCGCGCAAGCAAGAGCAAGTACAGCGCCGCGCAGAAGCGCAAAGCCGCTCATATCGAAGCCAGTTATGAAGCCAAGGGCTTACCTGAAGCCGAAGCCGAGGCCCGCGCCTGGGCCACTGTCAACAAACAGTCCGGCGGTGGTGAGCGTGCCGGCGGCTCCGGGCGCCACAAGCCGGAAAGCGCCAAGGCCAGCGATCGCCAGGCATCCGCGCGCCGCGCCGTCGCCACGCGCCAGGGCCATGCCCGCAACAGCGCCCCCTCGCTGGCCACCCAGAGCAAGGAGGCCCTGCTCAAGGAAGCCCGGGCCAGGAACATTCCCGGGCGCTCCACCATGCGTAAACAGGAGCTGATCGAGGCGCTGCGCAAAGCCGGTTGAAAACGACCTGCGCCCTGCCCCCCCAGCGCCTGCAACCCCCGCAGGCGCTGGCCCGGTTGTCTTGCTTTAACGCTGCTTCAAACGGTCGATAACCACCGCCAGCAGCAGGATCGAACCGCGAATCACGTACTGGTAAAACGTGTCGATGTTCTTCAGGTTCATGGCGTTCTCGATGATCGCCAGGATCAACACCCCGGCAATCACGTGGCGGATCATGCCGATCCCCCCGCTCAGGGACACCCCGCCCAGTACACAGGCCGAGATCACCGTCAGCTCGAACCCCTGGCCGATCATCGGCTGGCCCGAAGTCATGCGCGACGCCAGGATGACCCCAGCCAGGGCACCGATCAGGCCGTGCACGGCGAAGATGATGATCTTGGTGCGGTCGACGTTGACCCCGGCCAGCAACGCCGCTTCCTGATTGCCGCCGATAGCCATGGTGTTGCGCCCATAGGTGGTGTAGTTGAGCAGCCAACCGAAGAACAGGAAGCACACCAGGGTAATCAGGATTGGCACCGGCACCCCGAATAGTTGCCCGTTGCCAAATACGAAGAAGCTTTCCTGGGAGACCCCCACGGCCTTGCCGTCGGCAAAGATATAAGCCAGGCCCCGGACAATCTGCATGGTCGCCAAGGTGGTGATCAGGGCATTGACCCGCAGCTTGGCGATGACGATGCCGTTGATCAGCCCCACCACCAGGCCCATCAGCAGCGCCGCGCTGACGCCGAGAAACACGCTGTTGGTAGAGCGCATTACCACCGCCGCGACGACACCGGCGCAGGCGATGACCGAGCCGACCGAAAGGTCGAAGTGCCCCGACGCCAGGCAATAGAGCATGGTGCAGGCCGCGATCCCGGTGGTGGAAATCGCCAGCCCCAGGCCACGCATGTTCAAGGGCGAAAGAAAGTTGTCGATCAGCAAGGTACACAGGGCAAAGATCGCGATTGCCGCCAGCAGCATCACCCAGTCATCCAGGAAGCGGCGCAGGTCAGGGGCTTTGCGCGGTGCACTCAAGGTGGTGTTTTGCGTACTCATAGAGACCTCTCGGATGGGCCAGGGCCTTGGCTGCGCTGGCCTGGCAATGCCAGTTGCAACAGATTGGATTCATTGGCCCGGGCACGGGGCAATTCGCCGCGTACCGCGCCTTCGCAAAGCACCAGGATGCGGTCGGAAATGCCCATGACCTCCATCAGGTCGCTGGAGACCACTATCACCGCGATGCCACTGGCAGCCAGGTTGTGGATGATCTGGTAGATCTCGGCTTTGGCGCCGATATCGATGCCCCGGGTCGGTTCGTCCAGCAGCAGGACTTTCATCGGCATCGACAGCCAGCGGCCGAGAATGGCCTTCTGTTGATTGCCGCCGGACAGGTACATGATTTTTTGCCCGGGCGATGGGGTCTTTACCTTCAGCGCCTTGATCTGCCTGTCGGCATTGCTCCGCTCCCAGTCGCCGCGCAGCAGGCAGCCCAGGGTCGAGTGGGCGCCACGGGCGCTGATGTTGATATTTTCCGCGACGCTGGCCAGCGGCAGGATGCCCTCCTTCTTGCGGTCCTCGGGGCACAACAGCACCCCCGCCGCGATCGCATCCCGGGGCGAACGCAGGGTCAGGGGTCGCCCCGCCAGTTCCAGGCTGCCGGCACTCTTGCGCGCCAGGCCGCTGAGCAACCGCAGCAACTCGGTACGGCCAGCGCCCACCAACCCGAACAGGCCGAGGATCTCGCCCTCGCGCACGTCAAAACTCACCGGCTCACGCAAGCCCGGGCCGAGCAGACCCTCGACCTTGAGCGCCACCGCACCCGGCTCCCGCGGGCGGTAATCGTAAATATCCTGAATGTCCCGACCCACCATGCAGGTCACCAACTGGTCGTGGCTCAGCTCGCTCATCTGCTCGAACGTGCGCACATAACGCCCGTCCTTGAACACCGTCACTGCGTTGCAGATGCGGAACACTTCTTCCATGCGATGGGACACGTAGAGCACCACTTTGCCCTCGTCCCGCAGGCGCGCAATGATCGTCATCAGGCGCTCGATTTCCCGGGAAGACAGGCTGCTGGTGGGCTCGTCGAAGGCAATCACATGGGCGCCACGGGACAGCGCCTTGGCGATTTCAACCAATTGCCGCTGGCCCAGGGACAGCCGGCCGACCTTGTCCTGGGGGTCGATCTCATCGGCCAGGCCCTTGAGCAATGCCAGGGCTTTGCGCCGCAACTCGGCGCCTTTGACCAAGCCGAAACGCGACGGCAGATGACCGAGAAACAGGTTCTCGGCCACGGTCATTTCCGGCACCAGATGCAGCTCCTGGTGAATCACCGCGACCCCACTGGCAATGCTCTGCGCCGTGGACTTGAAACTCAGCACCTGCTCGCCGATCTGCAAGTGGCCGCTGCTCGGCGCGTAGGCCCCGCCAAGGATTTTCAGCAACGTCGACTTGCCCGCGCCGTTCTCCCCCATCAGGGCGTGAACCGTTCCCGGGTGCGCCACGAAGCTGATATCCGCCAGTGCCTGGACCCCGGGGAAACGCTTGCCGATGCCCGTGAAGCGAAGGCTGCCGCCCACGTTCACGGCCGCTGTAGTTGTTTGCGCCTGCATAGCCCCTCCTCGATCCGACGAGTGCGGCAACTGCCGCCCTCGCCTACCACCCGTTCAAGCGCCCCGGACCCGGGCCGCCAGCGACTCGCCCGGCGCTCAGTTCCACAGGCCGATCTTTTCCAGCTCCTGCTTGAAGTTGTCCCGGGTGATCAGGGTCACGTCGTCCATGGCGGTGTATTTGGGGGGTTCTTTGCCCGTGGTGATCCACTCGAACATCATGCTCGCGGTGTTGTAGCCCTCGATGTGCGGGCTGGGCAGCATCGAGCCGAAGAAGCCGCTGTTGGCCTTTTTCAGCTCGCCAATGGCGTCGGTGCCGTTAATGCCGATGCCGATCACGTTGGCGGCGGCAAAGCCGGCGCTTTCCGTGGCCCGCACGCCACCGAGCACGGTGTTGTCGTTCATGCCGCCGATGATCAGGTTCTTGGCCGCACCTGGCAGCTTGACCAGGGCCGAATTGGTGGCGTCCATACTGCCTGGTACGTCGAGGGTCTTGAGTGCCGAGAAGATGATGTGATCCTCTGGCAGGCCAGCGTCCTTCAGGGATTTGACCGAGCCGTCAGTGCGCTTCTTGCCGGTGTCCAGCTCGTTGAAGGTGTTAATCACCGCGTAGGTGTCTTTCCAGTCCCAGCCGCGCTTCTTGGCCTCGGCAGCCATGGCGTTGCCCTGTTTCTGCCCGACTTCGAAGGCCGCCATTCCCAGGTAGGGAACGTCCTCCATGAACTTGCCGTTGGCATCGACGAAGCGGTCGTCCACCGCCATGACCTTGAGGTCGTTGAGCTTGGCCTTGGCCATGATGGCCGGGCCCAGGGACACATCCGGCGGGCAGATGACGAAGCCCTTGGCGCCATTGGCCGCCAGGCTGTCGATGGCCGAAAGGGTTTTCTCGCCATCGGGCACGGCGATTTTGATCAGGGTAAAGCCCTTGTCCTTGGCGGCTTTTTCCGCGAAGGCCCATTCGGTCTGGAACCAGGGCTCTTCCGCCTGCTTGACCAGAAAGCCGATTTTTACCGCTTCGGCCGCCAGCAAGCTGCTGCTCAGGCTGACTGCGGTCACCGCCAGGGCGGCGCGACACAGGGAACGGAACCCACGACGACGATTCATAGCTCACTCCTTATTTTTATTGAAAGCCAACCGCCTCCAGGCACCACCTCCGATTGGGGGCGTTGCGCAGCCTGGCGGCGTATCTCGTTGCAGTCACAGCTTCAAGCGAATAGTCATATCATATGATCATTGCGCTTCAGGCGAAGTTCTCAGCCCGAAACACTCCACCGTCAGTCGTGGTAGAGCACTGATCGCCCACCATCGATGGTGATGCACGACGCATTAATGAACGGCGCTTCATCGCTGGCCAGGAATACCGCGGTCATTGCCACCTCGATTGGCTGGCCGATGCGTCGCGGCGGGTGCAGGTCCAAGGCCCGCTGGCGCTCGGCATGGGGATCGGCAAAACCGTTCCAGTAATCGACGTTCAGTTGGGTCTCGATGTAACCCGGGGCGATGGCGTTGACCCGGATGCCCTTGGGCGCGTATTCGATGCCCAAGGCCCGGGTCAGCCCCAGCAGGCCGTGCTTGGCCACCGGGTACGGGAAGCAGCCGGGAATGATGTGGGTGGAGTGGGTCGAGGCGATGTTGATGATGCTGCCGACGCCCTGCTCGATCATCTGCGGCAGCACCGCCTTGCAGCCGTACCAGGCGCCGTCCAGGTCGATGGCGAAGCAGCGCCGCCAGTCGTCCTCGGTCATCTGCAACGGGTCGCGGAACACATTGACCCCGGCGCAGTTGACCAGTACGTCGATCCGGCCATGCAGCTCGATGGCCTGCCGGGCCAGTGCATCGAGGTCCGCCTGCCGCGACACATCGGCGCGCAGGGCCTGGACATCAGCGCCCTGCTCCCGCCAATGAGCCGCCACGCCCTCGACCTTTTCCGCCTGGATATCGCTGATCACCAGTTTTGCCTGCTGTGCGGCGAAGCAGGCAACAATCGCCTCGCCGATTCCCTGGGCCGCGCCGGTCAGCAGCACCACCTTGTTTTTCAAGCGTTCGCCCCGAGGCGGTTCAGGCACCGGCGGCAAGGAAAGAGCATCAGCCATGAATCGGGACTCCTGTGGCAGGGCACGACGAACGCCGGGCATCCAGGGATGACCGGCCAGCATCGACAGGGGAAGGCATGCATCGCGCACCGGCAGGCGCCGGCCGGCCTTGATGGCCTGAAACATCGACTCCGCTAAGGAGTGCGTAGGACGATCTCTGCATCGCGTCACCGGTATTATTTTTTTAGTGTGAGTGCGTGGAGCTGTGGCCGACTATAAACCCGGCCCTTAAGAAATCTCAATATATAATTTTACATCCCATATATAGGGATTTAACCCGCGAAACGTGTGCATACCGTGCCCGCCACCGAGACCCGAACTGCCAGCACTGCACCGTCCAGCCCATGCGCCTGCGGGCTGGCGGCACTGGTGACGTACAGGGTCTGCAAGTCCTCCCCACCAAACACACAACTGGTGGGCCGACTGACCGGCAGCTCGATAACCTGATCCACCTCTCCATCCGGGGTCAGGCGCAGCAGGCAACTGCCATCCCAACGGGCGTTCCACAGGCAACCTTCGGCATCCAGTGCCGAGCCATCCGGCCCCCCACGGGGATGCTGCCCCAGCCAGGCTTGCGCCGGCCCGAGGCTGCCGTCAGCCGCGACGGCATGGCGATTGAGGGTGCCGTCCAGGCTGTCGGCAAAATGCAGGGTGGCGCTCTGATCACTCCAGATCAGGGTATTGGGAATCCCCAGCCCCTGGAGCAGCGGCGTCACCTGCGCACTGGCGTCGACCCGGAACAGGCCGCCGCTGCGCTGCACCACGGGCAGGTCCTCACCGTGGGGTCCGATGTTGTTCTGCATGGTGCCGAGCCAGAGTCGCCCCTGCTCATCGCAACGCGCTTCGTTGGCCCGGTTACCGGGATGCGGATCGGCGACGCACAACAATTGCAGCCGGGGCGCATCGGCCGGGGACTCCAGGTCGAGCCGATAGACCCCGCTGCTCAGGGTCACCAGGGCATCGCCACGCACCGTAGGAATGAAGGCGGACACGTGTTCCGGCAGGTGCCAGACCCGCAAGCCGCCTTCCTTGAAGCGCAGCGCCTGCTTTGCAGCAATGTCCACCCAGTACAGGGCCTGTTCGGCACCGTCCCAGAATGGTCCCTCGCCCAGCAGGGCCCGATGCGGGGTAACCGCCTTCCAGTCCATACAACCTCCCGCTCTTATGGTGGTCAGGTGATATCAGCGTCCGGCAGCGCTGGCGGCCTTGCCGGCCATCAGATCCGGGTAGTAGCGCTTGATCGCCAAGGCCGCGTTGTCGATCAGGGTCATGCAGGCCCACACGCTGCGCCCGGTATCCCGGGCGGCAATGGCGTGGGCCAGGTCCTTATGAATGGGCAAGGTGCGCCGCAGTTCGTCGGGGTCGGCGGCCGAGACTTCGAAGCACACCGCGAGCAGGGCCCCCAGGGCCGGCACCATTTGCTCGATGAACTGGTTATGGCTGGCGGCAAGAATGCACTCGTGGAAATACTGATCGGCGAGGTTGTAATCCAGGCCGCTGTCGACCGCGCGCTCAAGGGCGTTGTAGGCCAGCGTTATGGCCTCGATCTGCTCCACCGACGCCCGCTCGCAAGCCCAGCGCACGGCCATGGGTTCGATGGTGCGACGCAGATCCAGCAAGTCGTCGACAAAGTTTTCCGGCAAGCCGTTGCGTGACAGCCAGCCCACCACCTGCGGATCGAACAGGTTCCAGCGCCGCACCGGCAATACCCGGGTGCCGACCTTGGGCCCGACTTCCAGCAAGCCTTTGGCAACCAGGGTCTTGATCGCTTCGCGGATCACCGTGCGACTGACCCCGAGCTGCAGGCCCAGGTCCGCCTCGACCTTGATCGCCTGCCCGGGCTGAACATGCCCGGCGGCAATCCAGGAGCCCAGCCAATCGACCGTCGACGCGTGAAAACTGTTGGACATGGACACCCTCGTGATGAAGAAAAACGGAGCCGTGCAGCATCGGCTCACGCTATTGATCACATGATTGGCTGTCAAAGGTTTTTCGACGGGCAGGCGACAACCTCAAGCAGCGTGATGCCGAGGTATCAACTGAGGGTAGCGCCTGGAGTCAGGGCTCAAGGCCGATAGGAAAGAACACACCGCCGCTCCAGACCCCGAGCCAGCGCTGGCCGTCGATTTCACGGGGCACTGCCAGCTCCACCAACTGGTAGAAGACGTTGCGATGAATCAGGGCTTCGAGGTTGCTGCGGATATGGACGTACGGCGCCGGTTCCTGGGTCTGGGGGTCGATGACCACGCGCAACGGATGCTCGGTACCGGCTTCGGCCTGTTCCTCGACGTTGGTGGTAAAGCGCAGCAGCTGGTGCTCGCCTTGGCCCTGCACGTCCAGGGTTACCGCGACAAAGGGTGCGTCGTCGACCTTGATCCCGACCTTCTCCACCGGTGTGATCAGGAAATAATCGTCACCTTCGCGCAGCATGATGGTGGAGAACAGCTTGACCATCGGTTTGCGCCCGATTGGGGTACCCAGGTAGTACCAAGTGCCGTCGCGGGCGATCCGCATGTCGATATCGCCACAGAAATCGGGGTTCCACAGGTGGACCGGCGGCAAGCCTTTTTCAGACTTGGGAATTTGCGCCAACAGGTCGTTGGCTTTGCCTGGACCACTCATCGATGTACTCCTTGTGCGTTGCTCAGTCGCTCAACCCCAGCAAGCCACGGGCGTATTGCTGGAGCGGCGGACCGAGCAGGTCTTGCGGTTTGTTGTCGTGGAACGTCAGTAAACCGCCACGACTGCGAATCCGTGCAGTATCGATCAAATACTGGGTGCTGGTCTCGATCAGCATGATCTGGATGACGCCGGTGTCGACACCCAGGCGATCCACAGCTTCTTGATCGAACCACTCATCGGAGTTGCCGATACGGTCGTCGGCCTTGGCAAAGCGAGCATAGAGCAGGTAGTGCGCACCGACTTCCCGGGCTTCTGCCATGGCCTGGTTGAGGCCTTCGGGCGCTCGGGCGCGGCGCACCATCGGGAAGTATTCGATAAAGCCGTTAAAGGCTTCTTCCGCCACGACGTTAGGTCGCGGATAGGCGCTGCCAGGCGGCACAAACGCGCCCTGGGCGATAAATATGAACGAGTCCGGCTGAATGCGGAACGAGCTCGTGCGGCGCGTATCGCTGTGATCGAGCATGCCCGAGTCGCTCAAGTGATAACGCACGCCCTCGCCCATATCGCTGACATTCATGCAGCCGCCAAGCGCCAAAAAGGCCAGCAGCAAAACCAGGCTACGCATCCTACCCTCCAGAAGCCGGTGACGGAAAACCGGCGAATGGGCACGAGATGCAGCTTCCGCGCCAGCTTGCCCGACGGCCAGCAATGACCACGGCCAGCGATCAGCCACCGATGATTTTCATCACCGTTGCGCCACCGGAGAATGCAACCTCCTGCTTATCGCCCAGGGCCTTCATCAACAGCCCCTGCAGCGCCGGCAATGCCTGGTGCCGAGGCTTGTCCAGCAAGTCACCGACGTAGTGCCGATTGCTCGACGACAGGCAGCCGTGCAGCCACCCCGTGGAGGACAACCGCAGGCGCGAGCAGGTCCGGCAAAACGGCACGCTTTCGTTGGCGATCACGCCAAAGTGCCCCCTTCCCGGAATCGCATAGCGCACCGCCGTCGCATCCACCGGCGCATCGGCCTGCTGATATTCATAACGCTCGCCGATCAGACTCAGCAGTTGCTGCAGGCTGACAAACTGTTGCAGGAAGGCATTCGAATCACTGGCCAGGTGGCCCATGCGCATCAATTCGATAAAACGCAGCTCGTAGCCCCGCTCCAGGCAGTAATCGAGCAGCGGCATGACCTGGTCCAGGTTCTGTCCGCGCAGCGGCACCATATTGACCTTGATCTTCAACCCCGCTGCGCTGGCTTGATCCATGCCGTCCAGCACGGTGGCCAGGTCACCACCACGGGCAATGCCACGGAAGGCCGCAGCGTCCAGAGTGTCCAGGGAAACGTTGATCCGACGGATACCGGCGTCTACCAGCAGCGGCAGTTTGCGCGCCAGCAACTGGCCATTGGTGGTCAGGCTGATATCGTCCAGGCCCATTTGTCCGACGGCGCCCATGAAGGCTTCCAGCTTCGGACTGACCAGCGGTTCGCCGCCCGTAATGCGCAGGCGCTCGATGCCTGCGGATTCGATCAGGTAGGCCACGCCTCGCGCCATTGCCTCGGCCGACAGTTCATCCTGCGCAGCCACCAACCGCTTGCCATTGGGCACGCAGTAGGTACAGGCGTAGTTGCAGGCTGAGGTCAGGCTGATCCGCAGATTGCGAAAACGCCTGCCTTGACGATCAACGATCATGGGGTACTCCGGCGGAGGAAGTAGAGAACCGGCAAAACCTGACTTATAAATCAGGTTTTGGCAAGTCCCATGCCTGAGTATATTCCTGGGGCACTGCGCCATATAGGAGAATCACGGCGCAATCAGGCTGCTGAATGAATCAGCTGCTCGGGGTGTCGGTGTCGCGCTTGCGCTTGTTGCCCATGCGCACGCCGATATCCATCAGAAACTGGAAGAAGCCTTCCTGATCTTCCAGCACATTGCTCCAGAACGGCGAGTGATACAGCGCGACCGCGCCGTGCACCAGCGCCCAGGCCGCGCAGTAATGGAAGTAAGGCGGCACGTCTTCAAGCTTGCCTTCGCTGATGCGCCCCTTGATCAACAAGGTCAGGCGTTCGAAGTTGGAGGCACGGATCTTGTGCAACTCCTCGACCATCTCCGGCACCTGGTTGCCCTTGACCACTTTCTCTTCCAGGCGATCGAACAGCCGATAACGCTGCGGATCGCGCATGCGGAATTCAAAGTAGGCGCGGGACAGGGCTTCCTTGTCTTTGTCGACATCGGCCGAGTGCAGCAACTCGTTCAAATCGCGCTCGTAGTCGAGCATCAGGCGCAGATAAATCTCGGCCTTGGATTTGAAGTGTTTGTAGATGGTGCCTTTGCCGATACCCACGGCATCAGCAATCATCTCGACGGTGACGCTGTCTTCACCTTGGTCGAGGAACAGCTTGAGCGCGGTATCGAGAATTTCTTGCTCACGGCGACGAAACTCACGGACCTTACGAGGTTCTTTCTGCATAAGAAAAGGTCTGTCGGGGTCAAAATCGAAGCCGCGTATTATGCCTAACTTGCGCAAAAATGCACGGATCATCCGAAGATGACGATGTATCTGGATGATTTTGCATCGACTGCGGGTGCCAGCCATTTGCCCCGGGGGCTCCGGCCCTGCTCCTGCTTATCCAGCCGATGCGGCCTTGGCGCAGCGGAAAAAACACAGAACTCTAAAGCCACTCCGCGGCGCCATCGAGACTCTACAGTACTTGCGCAGCAATTGTATGAACGCTTATCCGACCCACCACATCCAATATCGACGCCTGATGCGTAACGGGTCAGAAACACAGCGTAGGCCAGCCCTGCGTCATCTTGATAGTGTTTTCACGAACGGTCACGTATCAGCCAGGGAGGGCTTCCAGGCACCTGAACTGCAACAGGGTGTGTGCTGGAAGCGCCTTGAGAAACCCGGGCGTTGGCCGCTGATGACGACAGATAGGTGCTGATCCGCCAAAGCGTCCGATGGTGCCGGGCCGTCCGGGACAATGAGAACCCAACCGAAGCGGGCGTATTCCAAAATTGTTTAAAAAACGAGCAGCCCTAACTGGACTGAACGCGATAGTGATCAATACTTGAACTGTCGGCGTGACATCTCCCCCAAGTGAAGCGCCGATGAAGGTACCGAAGGACCGCGTGCCTTTGTTTTACTCCTAATGGTCTTAACCCGGATTCACCCCCCAGAACCCGGGTTTTTTTTGCCCGGGATTCAGCCAGGCCCCTCCCCTTGGACCCACCCCGCGCCGTTACAGCGGCGTTCTCAGTCAGCTCGCCCGACATGGGCCAACGGAAACAGGCGCTGGAAATTCTCGGTGGTCTGTGCGGCAAAGGCGTCGTAGGACTCACCGCGCAGCATCGCCAGGAACTCCGCAACTTCGCGTACGTACTGCGGCAGATTGGGCTTGCCGCGATAAGGGATAGGCGCCAGGTACGGCGAGTCGGTTTCCACCAGCAGGCGATCGGCCGGCACCTGGCGCGCAACATCACGCAGCGCGTCGGCATTGCGGAAGGTGACGATGCCAGAAAGAGAAATATAGAAACCCAGGTCCAGGGCCGCCTTGGCCATGTCCCAGTCTTCAGTGAAGCAATGCAGCACGCCGGCCTGGGGCAGGGCCGCCTCGCGCAACAGTGCCAGGGTGTCGGCCCGCGCCCCACGGGTGTGCACGATCACCGGCTTGCCGGTCTGCTGGGCCGCTTGCAGATGCAGACGAAAGGACGCCTGCTGCAACTCGGCGGCTTCCGGCTCGTAGTGGTAATCCAGCCCTGTTTCGCCAATGGCCACCACCCGCGGATGATCCAGCTCGCGCAGCAGCCAGTCGAGCGCCGGAGCGGCCCCCGGTTGCACGTCCAGCGGGTGCACGCCGACCGAGCAATCGACATCGGCGTAGCGCTCGGCCAGGGCCTTGACGTCGGCAGCGTTCTCGACGCTGACCCCGATACACAGGAAGTGCCCGACGCCGCGCTGGCGCGCCGCGTCCAGCGCAGCATCCAGGGAGCCGTCATGGGCGGCAAGGTCAAGGCGATCGAGGTGGCAATGGGAATCTACGAGCATAAGAGGCCGCAACTACATCCAGTCAATGAAAGGGCCGCAGCCGGGGCGGCGGCCAATGGTTCGGTGTGCTTGAGGACGGGGCTTAGCGCTGGCCGGGCAAGGCCGCCCACTGCACCAGCAGGGCTTCGAGCAGCAGCACACGGTTGAGGTTAGCCTTGCTCAGCACTTTCTGGCGGTGAGCGAGGATCCAGTCCTGAATATCCAGGACCTTGCCCTGAGTCGACTTCTGCGCCAGGTACTGCACCACTTTGCGCATATCGGCCAAGCCCAGGCCCTGCTCATCTTCGGTCAATTGATAACGCAGGATCAGGCTCGACCAGTCGCAGAACCAATCGAACAGCAACAGCAGCGGAATCGCGTTCCAGCTTTCAGCCAGTTGGGTCGGCGATTGCTGCTGCTTGAGCAGCTTCTTGACCCCGTCCACCACCTGCGCCCGCTGCTCGCGAGCGCCCTGGGTGTGCAAGCTCACCGCCGCCAGCGGCGAACCGGCAGCCAGGGTCAGCAGCTCCACCCGCTCCCCTTCGCCGCAATCCGGCAGCGCCCGGGCCAGCCATTGCAGACTCAAGGCCTCGCTGGGCAACGGGCAGGCCTGCTGCACACAGCGACTCTTGATGGTCGGCAACAAGCGGCTCGGCTGGTGGCTGACCAACAGCAACACCGTCTCTCCGGAAGGTTCTTCGAGGCTTTTCAGCAGGGCGTTGGCCGCGTTGATGTTCATCGACTCCACCGGCTCGATCAGCACCACCTTGCGCCCGCCCAGCTGCGCGGTCTGCACCACGAAACTGACCAGATCACGCACCTGGTCGACCTTGATCGCCTTATCGGCCTCTTCCGGCTCCAGCACGTAGTTATCCGGGTGGCTGCCAGCGTGCAGCAACATGCATGACTTGCAGGTCCCGCACGCATCCAGCCCATCCGGACGCTGGCACAGCAAGCGCGCCATCAGGCGCTCGGCCAGGGCCCGCTTGCCGATACCGACAGGGCCATGCAGCAGATAGGCATGGGCATGCTGGGTACGGCCCGCCAGCTGCTGCCAGAGGGCGTCCTGCCAGGGATAGGCCTCAGCCACGGTAAAGCTCCAGTAATTGCGGCAGCAATGCATCCAGCGCCTGCTGGACCTGCGTCAGCGGCTGCGCCGCGTCAACCAGGCGATAACGCACAGGGTCCACTTCGGCACGGGCCAGGTAAGCGCTGCGTACCGCATCGAAAAATGCCCGGCCTTCCTGCTCGAAGCGGTCCAGCCGACCACGGGCGCTGGCGCGCGCCAGGCCGACTTCTACCGGCAGATCAAACACCAGGGTCAGGTCGGGACGCAGGTCGCCCTGGACGAAACGCTCCAGAGTGGCAATACGCTCCACCGAAAGGCCACGGCCGCCGCCCTGATAGGCGTAGGTCGAATCGGTAAAACGATCACAGAGCACCACGGCGCCACGGGCCAACGCCGGGCGAATCACCCCGGCCAGGTGCTGGGCGCGGGCGGCGAACACCAGCAGCAGCTCGGTGTCTGCATTCATGACTTCGTCACCAGGGGTCAGCAGCACTTCGCGGATGCGCTCGGCCAATGGTGTGCCGCCGGGTTCGCGGGTCAGCAGCACTTCGATACCCGCGGCGCGTAAACGCTCGGCGAGGTATTCGCGATTGGTGCTCTTGCCGGCGCCTTCCGGGCCTTCCAGGGTAATAAACAAGCCAGTCACGGGCGGTCCTTAATCAAAGTCATTGCGGGCTTTTCGGCTCAGGCTCGACGGGAGCCTCGGCCGGCGCTTGCTGCGGTACAGGCGCGGACGGCGCGGCATCCGGTTCGGCTGCCGGTGCCGGGCTCGGTGCCTCCTGAACCGCTGGGGCAGGCGCTGGCGTCGGTGCCGGGCTGGAGCGGTAGTCGGCGCGGCGTTTTAGCTGGAACTCGCGAACCGCGCTGTTGTGCGCGTCCAGGTCATCGGAAAACACATGACTGCCATCGCCACGGGCAACAAAGTACAAGCTTTTGCCCGGCACCGGGTTGAGCGCGGCATGAATCGCCTCGCGACCGACCATGGCAATCGGCGTCGGCGGCAAGCCGGCATTCACATAGGTGTTGTACGGGGTCGGCTCCTTGAGGTGAGCCCGGGTCAGCTTGCCGGTGTAGCGCTCACCCAGGCCGTAGATCACGGTGGGGTCGGTCTGCAGCAGCATGCCGATCTGCATGCGCCGCACGAACACCCCGGCAATCTGCCCGCGTTCCTGAGGCACGCCGGTTTCCTTCTCCACCAGCGAGGCCATGATCAGCGCCTGATAGGGGTCGGTATAGGGCACATCGGCGGCGCGCTTGCTCCACTCCTTGGCCAGCACGTCATCGAGCCGGTCGTAGGCTTTTTCCAGCAGTTCGGCGTCGCTCATGCCACGCACAAAGCGGTAGGTATCGGGGAAGAACCGGCCTTCGGGAAAGACCCCGGGGTGGCCGAGTTTTTCCATGACCTGGGTGTCGCTGAGGCCGGTCAGGGTCTGTTCGAGTTTTTCATGCTTGGCCAGGGCGGCGCGTACCTGGCGGAAGTTCCAGCCCTCCACCAGGGTCAGGCTGTATTGCACCACTTCGCCACGCTGCCAGACACCGATCAGGCTTTGTGCAGTCATGCCGGGGCTCATGCGGTATTCGCCACTGTGCAGTGGCTGGCCATTGAGGTTGAAGCGCCAGTACAGGCGCAACCAGAACGCGTCCTGCAGCACGCCGTCGGCCTCCAGGCGATTGAAGGTCCCGGTCGGTGTCGAACCTGCGGGCACATCGAGCAACTGCTCCTGTGGCAGGTTGAGCGGTTGCTCCAGGGCCGAGTGCAGTTTCCAGGCGCAAGCGCCCGCCAGCAGCCCTGCCAGAACCAGTCCGGTTTCCAGCAGAAGCAGTAATTTACGTCTCACGAATCAAACATCCAGTAGCGCGCGGGAAATGCCCTGCAGTTTACGGGTGAGCGGCCCAACCGACCAGCTCAGGTCAGCACAGGCCCGTACCGGCCAGATGCCATAAACGCTATTGCAGACAAAGACTTCGTCGGCCTGTCGCAACTGATCGAGGCTGATATCGGCGATTTCCACGGGAATGCCCAAGGACTCGGCTTGAAACACTATTTCAGCGCGCATCACCCCGGCCACGCCGCAGCGGCTCAAATCCGGGGTCAGCAAGCGCCCTTCAGCCACCAGGAACAGGTTGCTGAACACGCCTTCGATCAGGCGGCCGCCTGTGTCGCACATCAGCCCTTCGGCATGCTCGGCATCGCGCCACTCGGAGCGAGCCAGGACCTGCTCAAGACGATTGAGATGCTTGAGGCCGGCCAGCAAGGGCTGCTCGGACAGACGGGTGGCACAGGGGAACAGGCGAATACCCTGTTCGGCATGGGCGGCTGGATAAGTGGCGGGCGGGCTGCCCTGGAGAATCCGACGCGCCTGGGCGGCAGGGTCGGCGGCATAACCGCGCAAGCTGTCGCCACGGGTGAGGATCAGCTTGAGCACACCCTCCCCCAACGCTGCCGCATAGGCCAGCAGCTCACTGCGGATCAGCGAGTGGTCCGCAGTGATCGCCAGCCGCAGACAGCCCTCGGCCAGACGGGCAAGGTGCCGCTCCAGCAACAGCGGCTGCCCGGCCTTGACCGCAATGGTCTCGAACAGGCCGTCGCCATACGCCAGGCCCCGGTCTTTTAGCGACAACGTGTCCGCAGACTGACCGTCGACCCAGCTCTGCATCACTCGGCGAACCGGCGGAACACCAGGGAGCCGTTGGTCCCGCCAAACCCGAAGGAGTTCGACAGCACTACGTCTATGTCCATGCTGCGCGCGGTGTGCGGCACGAAATCGAGATCGCAGCCTTCATCGGGCTCATCCAGGTTGATGGTCGGCGGCGCCACCTGGCTGTTGATCGCCAGCACGCTGAAGATCGCCTCGATCGCGCCCGCAGCACCCAACAGGTGACCGGTCATCGACTTGGTCGAGCTCACGGCCAGCTTGTAGGCGTGATCGCCGAACACCGTCTTGATCGCCTCGGCTTCCGCCAGGTCGCCGGCCGACGTCGAGGTGCCGTGGGCGTTGACGTACTGCACCTGCTCGACGTTCAGCTTGGCATCCCGCAGGGCGTTGGCGATGCAACGCGCAGCACCGGCGCCATCGGCGGGTGGCGAGGTCATGTGATACGCATCACCGCTCATGCCGAAACCTATCAGCTCGGCGTAGATGGTGGCGCCACGCGCCTTGGCGTGCTCCAACTCTTCAAGCACCAGGGCCCCAGCACCGTCGGACAGGACGAAACCGTCGCGGCCCTTGTCCCACGGACGGCTGGCACGGGTCGGCTCGTCATTGCGGGTCGACAGCGCACGGGATGCGCCAAAGCCACCCATGCCCAGGCCACAGGCAGCCATTTCGGCGCCGCCGGCGATCATCACGTCAGCCTCGCCGTAGGCGATATTGCGCGCAGCCATGCCGATGCAATGGGTGCCGGTGGTGCACGCCGTGGAAATGGCGTAGTTAGGTCCCTGGGCACCCAGATGGATGGACAGGAAACCGGAAATCATATTGATGATCGAGCCTGGCACAAAGAACGGAGAAATCCGTCGTGGGCCGGAATCATGAAGTGTGCGGCTGGTTTCTTCGATATTGGTCAAACCGCCAATACCCGAGCCCATGGCTACACCGATGCGCTCGCGGTTGGCGTCAGTGACTTCCAGACCGGAGTTGCGCACCGCCTGAAACCCTGCGGCCAGACCGTATTGAATGAACAGGTCGAGCTTGCGCGCTTCCTTGACCGACAGGTATTCCTCGACATTGAAGCCCTTTACCGAGCCGCCAAAACGGGTGGAATAGGCAGAAAGGTCGGTGTGTTCGATCAGACCAATGCCACTGCGGCCAGCCAGAATGCCCTGCCAGCTGCTCGGCACATCTGTACCCAGTGGCGACAACATACCCATACCGGTGACTACGACGCGTCTACGCGACACAGCACTCTCCTTTTTCTAATGACGACTTTGCATCAGGCCTAAAGAAAAAACCGCACGCCATGAGGCAGTGCGGTTTTTCCATGACAGCAAGCAACGACTACAAACTATTACGCCTGGTGGCTAGTAACGTAGTCGATAGCAGCTTGAACAGTAGTGATCTTTTCAGCTTCTTCGTCAGGGATTTCGGTCTCGAATTCCTCTTCCAGAGCCATCACCAGCTCAACGGTGTCAAGGGAGTCGGCACCCAGGTCTTCAACGAAGGAAGCGGTGTTAACAACTTCTTCTTCTTTAACGCCCAGTTGCTCAGCAACGATTTTCTTGACGCGCTCTTCGATGGTGCTCATACCTTGTTTTCACTCCTAATGGACAAATTCAGGCAGCTGGCCAGTGGGTAAGTGTATAGAAAGGCTTTTCAGCTTTTCAACTGAAAGCTTCACTCCTCAAACCCTTTGGCCATCTGCCTATAAATAGATTGCAGCTTTATAACGGATTTTAGACAGCTCGTATGACATTTTTTTGAAGCAATCCGTCACATTTAACTCACATATACATCCCGCCGTTGACCGGGATTGTAGCCCCAGTAACGTATGCCGCACCGTCAGAAGCCAGAAAAGCGACCACTTGCGCGATCTCTTGTGCCTGCCCCAGACGGCCCAGCGGAATTTGTGTCAGCAAGGCATCACGCTGCGCTTCAGGCAATTCGCGAGTCATGTCGGTATCGATGAAACCCGGTGCTACCGAGTTGACCGTAATCGACCGCGAACCCACTTCACGCGCCAGAGCACGACTGAAACCTTCCAGACCCGCCTTGGCGGCTGCGTAGTTTACTTGGCCTGCGTTGCCCATGGCACCCACTACCGAGCCAATACTGATAATTCGACCCCAACGAGCCTTGGTCATGCCGCGCAAAACGCCTTTGGACAGGCGAAACAGACTGTTCAAGTTGGTATCGACCACGTCGTACCACTCGTCATCTTTCATGCGCATCATCAGGTTGTCACGGGTGATACCGGCGTTATTGACCAGGATCGCCGGCGCGCCGAACTGCACCTGAATGCTCGCCAGGACCGCCGCAACCGATTCGTCGCTGGTGACATTGAGCTCAAGGCCAGTGCCTTGAATGCCGTGTTCCTTGAGGGTCGCAGCAATGCGCTCGGCACCCGAGGCGGAAGTCGCGGTACCCACGACAATCGCGCCCAGACGACCCAGCTCAAGCGCGATGGCCTGGCCAATACCGCGGCTCGCGCCAGTCACCAGTGCAACTTTACCTTGCAGACTCATGCAGGCTTCTCCTAATTCAGGCCAGTGCTGCGCGAGCGGCAGCAAAGGCATCGGGGGTATTCAGGTTGGAGGTCGATACGCCTTCGGCGCAGCGCTTGCTCAGGCCGGCCAGGACCTTGCCCGGACCGCATTCGACCAGCTGGGTCGCACCTTTGGATGCCAGGGCCTGGACCGACTCGACCCAACGCACCGGCTTGTACAACTGCTCCAGCAGGTCGCGCTTGAGGGTCTCGAGGTCTGCCGGCACTGCCGCGCTGACGTTTTGCACCACCGGGATCTGCGGCGCCTGCCAGTCGATCGCGGCGATCGACTCGGCGAAACGCTCGGCAGCCGGGCGCATCAGCTCGCAGTGCGACGGCACGCTGACTGGCAACGGCATGGCACGCTTGGCGCCGCGCGCCTTGCAGCCTTCGATGGCGCGCTCTACAGCCGCCTTGGCACCGGCGATCACCACCTGGCCAGGGGAGTTGAAGTTGACTGCGCTGACCACTTCACCTTGAGCCGCCTCGGCACAGGCCGCCAGCACGTCGGCATCTTCCAGGCCGAGAATCGCAGCCATGCCGCCCTGCCCCGCAGGAACAGCTTCCTGCATCAGTTGGCCACGACGCTCTACCAGCTTCACCGCGTCACCAAGACTCAGGCTGCCAGCGGCGACCAGCGCGCTGTATTCACCCAGGCTGTGGCCTGCGACGAACGCCGGGCGAGCACCGCCTTCTGCCAGCCACAGACGCCACAAGGCGACGGACGCAGTCAGAATGGCCGGCTGGGTTTTATGGGTTTGATTGAGCAGCTCTTCCGGACCTTGCTGGGTCAGAGCCCACAGGTCGTAGCCCAGAGCATCGGAGGCTTCTTTGAAGGTGTCGAGGATCAACGGGTATTGCGCGCCCAACTCGGCCAACATGCCGAGGGACTGCGAGCCCTGTCCTGGAAAGACGAATGCGAGGGAAGCAGACATGTAACAAGCCCCTAATGATCTTGTCGTCGGAGAATTGACGCCCTGCCGAAGCGGACGCAAGAAACTGACAGTTGGATGGCCAATTGAACTGAGCGGTCACATTTAAGCACTCCCGAGGGGAAACGCCTAAAGCAACAGATCCTCAAGCCGCCCGTGCAGACGCTCGGGAAGGTTCTCCTGAATCTCTATCAGCGCCCGCTGGATGGCACTCTGAAAGCCCTGAACTCCTGCCGAACCATGGCTTTTCACCACGATCCCCTGCAAACCCAGAAAACTCGCACCATTGTGCCGCGCCGGCGCCAGATCAGCCTGCAGACGCCGCATCAGCGGCAATGCCAGGGCTCCCACCAGGCGCGAAGCGACATTGCGCTTGAACAGCGCCTCGATCCGCGCGGCAATCATGGTCGCCAGACCCTCGCTGGACTTGAGCAGGATATTGCCGACAAAGCCGTCGCACACCACCACATCCGCTTCGCCGCGATACAGCCCATCACCCTCGACAAAGCCGATGTAATTCAAGCCACGAGCATTTTGCAGCAAGGTCGCCGCGAGCTTTACCTGCTGGTTACCCTTGATGTCTTCGGTGCCGATATTCAGCAGCGCGACCCGCGGACGCGCGATGCCCAGCGTCTCGGCCGCGACCGACCCCATCACCGCAAACTGGAACAGGTGCTCGGCGCTGCAATCGACGTTGGCCCCCAGGTCCAGCAACTGGCAATAGCCACGCTGGGTCGGGATGGCGGCCACCATCGCCGGACGATCAATCCCCGGCAGGGTTTTGAGCACATAGCGCGACAACGCCATCAGCGCACCGGTATTCCCCGCACTGACACAGGCCTGGACCTTGCCTTCACGCAACAACTCAAGGGCCACCCGCATAGAAGAGTCGGGTTTGCCGCGCAGAGCCTGGGAGGGCTTTTCGTCCATGCCGATCACTTCGGCGGCCGGCACAATCGTCAGGCGAGCGCGATCCACAGCCGAATGGCCGGAAATCAGATCTTCTAAAAGGGAGGGTTGACCGACAAGGGCCAGGTGCAGCGAGGGCGTAGCAGACAGGCAAGCAAGACTGGCCTGAACAATGCTGCGGGGACCGAAGTCCCCGCCCATTGCGTCAATCGCGATGACTTGAGCAGACAAGTGATTACTCGTCAGCGCCCTTGTCGATCACTTTACGGCCACGGTATACGCCTTCTGGCGATACGTGGTGACGCAGGTGAATTTCACCGGTGGTTTTTTCTACAGACAGAGTGCTCGCCGTCAGGGCGTCGTGCGAACGACGCATGTCACGGGCAGAGCGGGATTTTTTGTTCTGCTGAACAGCCATAATTGATTAACTCCTAAACGTTTGGGTCACGCTTTAACTGCGCCAATACACTGAACGGGTTGGACCGCGTTACCTCGTCCTCGCTCGGTTCGGGCTCATCGAGACCCGCCGGCTGCTGGCATTCTTCCGGATGATGAGCAGGCACAATGGGCAAGGCGAGCAGAAGCTCCTCCTCGATCAGTGACTGCAGATCCAAAGGATCTTCGCCCAGTTCCAGCACGTCATAACCTTTCGGCAACGACTGGGTATTCGCACCCTCCTTCACCACAGCATAACTGCATTCGCTATGGATCGGCAGGGTGACCAGCTCAAGACAACGCTGGCAAACCATTTTGACTTCGGTGTCGATAAAGCTGTGGATTACCACAGACTTACGTTCATCTCGTTCAAAAACGAATTTTGCCTGCACCGTACCGACATCGTCGGAAAGCGGGTCGCAGAGTCTCTTCAAATCGGCCAGCAGCAGTTCACCTTGAAGGGTGGTGCCACGGTCAGCCAATTTGCGCGGGTCAACGTGAGGTGGAATCGGGTCATTCAACATAGGCGCAGCATTATAGGGATGCACCCGGCCATGTCAAAGGAAATTCAACCCTGTCGGTCACTTGCAAGCCTCGCTAGAATCCGCAACCCGCCTCAGGAGATGCGCATGCTGCCTTTATTACTCGCTTCAAGCTCGGTCTACCGCCGAGAATTGCTGGCCCGCCTGCGGCTGCCGTTCACCTGCGCCTCCCCGGACATCGACGAAAGCCATCGATCCGGAGAGACCGCCACGCAACTGGTCAAGCGCCTGGCCAGGGAAAAAGCCCAGGCGCTCGCCGCCACTCATCCGCAACACCTGATCATTGGCTCGGATCAGGTTGCCGTGCTCGGCGAGCGCATCATCGGCAAACCTCACAGCTTCGAAAAGGCCCGCGACCAGCTTCTCGCCGCCAGCGGCAACAGCGTGACCTTCCTCACCGGCCTGGCCCTGCTCAACAGCCAGACCGGAGCCTGCCAGGTCGACTGCATTGCCTTCACCGTACACATGCGCAGCCTCACTGCAGAACGCATCGAACGCTACCTGCACGCCGAGCAACCCTACGACTGCGCCGGCAGCTTCAAAGCCGAAGGCTTGGGGGTCAGCCTGTTTCGCAGCACCGAAGGCCCTGACGCCACCAGCCTGGTCGGCCTGCCGCTGATTCGCCTGGTGGACATGCTCCTTGCCGAAGGCATCGAGATTCCCTGACCCGCGCCCACGAAAAAGCCGGCGCGAAGGCCGGCTTTTTCCTGGATACAGAAGAACTTAACGCAGGGCAGGCCCCTGGAAGCCCATCCACATTGCCAACTGCTCAGCCACACTGGCGCCGAGCTTCTTCGAGAAGCGATCAAACGGCGACTCCTGAACAGTGAAGTCCACCAACTCTTTCTCGCCAATCACATCGCGCGCCACCGAACTGGTATTACCCAGGCCGTCGATCAAGCCCAATTGCAGCGCCTGCTGACCCGACCAGATCAAACCGGAGAACAGCTCGGGGTGATCCTTGTCCTTGAGACGATCGCCACGCCCCTGCTTGACGCTGGCAATGAACTGCTGATGAGTGGTATCGAGCACGCCCTGCCAGAACTTGGTTTCGTCGGGCTTCTGCGGCTGAAACGGATCGAGGAACGACTTGTGCTCACCCGAGGTGTAGGCGCGCCGCTCCACCCCCAGCTTCTCCATGGTGCCGACAAAGCCGTAACCGGCCGCCGTCACACCAATGGAGCCCACCAGGCTGGCCTTGTCGGCGTAGATCTGATCAGCAGCGCTGGCGATGTAATAGGCACCCGAGGCACCCAGGTCGGAAATCACCGCATAAACCTTGGTGTCGGCATGCAAGCCGCGCAAACGGCGAATCTCGTCATAGACATAGCCGGACTGCACCGGACTGCCGCCCGGGCTGTTGATGCGCAAGACAATGCCCTTGACCTTGGGATCCTCGAACGCCGCGCGCAGGCTGCCGACAATATTGTCAGCACTGGCCGCTTCCTTGTCGGCAATCACCCCCGTCACGTCGATCACCGCCGTGTAGCCCGCACCCCGGGTGGCACTTTTCTCCATGTCCATCAGCGGCGTAAACAACACCAGCGCACCGAACAGGTAAATAAACGTCAGAAACTTGAAGAAGATCCCCCAGCGCCGCGAACGCCGCTGCTCCTGCACACTGGCCAACAGGGTCTTTTCCAGGAGCTTCCAGCTCTTGTCATCGCCGCCTTCAGCACTCGCCTTGCTCGGCGCCTTCCATTCATCGGTCATGCCATCTACCCCAGCAAAAACTTAATTGGCGCGCAGGCTAAGCCAGGCGTGCAACTCAGGAAAACTATCAATAGCGATGCGCGGCTCGAATGCGCGCAAGGCCTCCAGCGATTGAGCTCCGTAACTGACAGCAACCGAGTCCATGCCCGCATTGCGTGCCATCAACAGATCGAAAGAGGAGTCACCCACCATCAGCGCCTGCTCGGGACGCACATCGCAATGGGCAAGAATCTGCTCCAGCATCAGCGGATGGGGTTTGCTGGCGGTTTCATCGGCAGCGCGGGTGATATCAAAATAATCCTCCCAGCCATGAGCCCTCAACACCCGATCCAGCCCCCGCCGCGCCTTGCCTGTAGCCACCGCCAAGCGGTAGCCCTCCGCCCGGAATGCGTCAAGGGACTGCACCACCCCAGCGAACAGCGGCGAAGGCTCCGCCTCAAGGGCGATATAGCAATCAGCATAATGCTGGCGAAAGGCAATCAGCTGCTCGTCATCGATTTCCGGGTACAGGGTGCGAATCGCCTCCGGCAGCCCAAGACCGATAATGCCCTTGACCGCGAAGTCATCGCGACGCGCAAAATTGGAACGATCGGAGGCCACATGCATGGCCTCGACAATCCGACCAACGGAGTCGGCCAGAGTGCCGTCCCAATCAAAAATCAGCAGCTTGTAATCAGGATGCACTCAGGCGCTCCACGGTCTTGGCCCAGATCTCATCCACTGGCGCCTGCAACTTGAGCTCACCCCCATCGGGTAGCGGCACAGTCAGCATGTAAGCGTGCAGGAACAGGCGCTTGCCGCCCAGATCACGAATTTCCTTGCTGAAGTCGTCGTCGCCATACTTGGTGTCGCCGGCAATGCAATGCCCGGCGTGCAAGGTATGGACGCGGATCTGGTGAGTCCGGCCGGTGATCGGCTTGGCTTCGATCAGGGTGGCAAAGTCGCCGAAACGGCGCAGAACCTTGAATACGGTGACCGCTTCCTTGCCTTCGTCTTCGTCGACCTCGACCATCCGCTCGCCGGAACGCAGGTTGCTCTTGCCCAACGGCGCCCGAACTTGCTTGATCGAGGCCGCCCAGTTGCCACGCACCAGCGCCATGTAGCGCTTGTCCACGCCATCGCCGCGCAGGGCCGCGTGCAAGTGCCGCAACATGCTGCGCTTCTTCGCGATCATCAGCAGGCCGGAGGTATCACGATCGAGCCGGTGAACCAGTTCCAGCTCCTTGGCATCAGGGCGCAACTGGCGGAAGGCTTCGATCACGCCGTAGGTCAGGCCGCTGCCGCCGTGAACCGCAATGCCGGTGGGCTTGTTGATCACGATCAGCGCCTTGTCCTCGAAGACAATCGAGGCCTCAAGGCGCTGCAGCAGGCCCTGGGCCAGCGGCACTGGCTCGTCGCGCTCAGGCACGCGAACCGGAGGCACGCGCACGATATCGCCCGCCTGCAGCTTGTATTCGGGCTTGATCCGCCCCTTGTTCACCCGCACTTCGCCTTTGCGCAAAATGCGATAAATCAAGGTTTTGGGCACGCCTTTGAGCCGGGCGAGAAGGAAGTTGTCAATTCGTTGGCCGGCATATTCCGGCGAGACTTCAAGCAGTTGCACGCTTGGAGTCGAGGGGGCAGTAGTCGTCATGCCGCAAATGATAACAATTTTTTATGGAATTGAAGCACTTAATGATTGCTGCTATAGTCGCGAACGCCGCCAAAAGCGGCCTGGACAGCGGACTAACGGTCAAAAACCGGCCCTGACCAACGCAATTCACCAGGACGCGAGGCCGTCCTACGGGGCTTTCGCTACGTAACGGTGGAGTTTGCAGGTGTAACGAGCGCAGGTGACATGAGGCCTGAATCAAGCGGCAAAGCAGAGTTTTCACTCGCCTTGCGAGCCAATATTCATGGCCAGTTCACAAAGTGCAGTCAGCTGCGAATGACCCCGAGCGAAGGCTTCGGAAACAACGCCTAAATTAGCCATGATGCGTGACCTCCCCTTTCGGAGCTCACGGTAAATGCCAACCCGCTGCGGATTCTGCGCGCGGCAGCACCCGAACTATCAGGGATACGTGTAGGGTGGAGATGCACAACCGTCGGACTGTGTAGCATTAGGCTTTATCAAGACGCTTCATCTCGTCCACAGTTACCGGTTGATTCCTCCTCCTGACAAACTTTTGCTTAAGCGGTGCCTTATGTCACCACAGCAAGCAGGACGCGTGAGTCGCGACTTCGCCCCCTTTGGTCGAACCTCGCTAGACACTCGAGTGGCCAACCACTCCTGACGCACCTGACACCGACCGTGAGAAGTCGTGTGTGCCGAACGCCGTTTCCGGCAGCCCGGAAACCGACGGTACTACATGAAAAGAATGCTGATTAACGCAACTCAACCCGAAGAGTTGCGTGTTGCACTGGTAGATGGCCAGCGCCTCTACGACCTGGACATCGAATCCGGTGCACGCGAGCAGAAAAAGGCCAACATCTATAAAGGCCGGATTACTCGCATCGAACCAAGCCTCGAGGCTGCCTTTGTCGATTTCGGCTCTGAGCGCCACGGCTTCCTGCCCCTCAAAGAAATCTCCCGCGAATACTTCAAGAAAGCCCCCGAAGGCCGCGTGAACATCAAGGACGTCCTGAGCGAAGGCCAGGAAGTCATCGTTCAGGTCGAGAAAGAAGAACGTGGCAACAAGGGCGCCGCCCTGACCACCTTCATCAGCCTGGCCGGTCGTTACCTGGTTCTGATGCCGAACAACCCGCGTGCCGGCGGCATTTCCCGTCGCATCGAAGGCGAAGAGCGCAACGAACTGCGTGAAGCTCTGAACGGCCTGGTTGCCCCGGCTGACATGGGTCTGATCGTGCGCACTGCCGGCCTGGGCCGCAGCAGCGAAGAAATGCAGTGGGACCTCGATTACCTGCTGCAACTCTGGACCGCCATCAAAGAAGCCTCGCTGGATCGCTCCGCGCCATTCCTGATCTACCAGGAAAGCAACGTGATCATCCGCGCGATCCGCGATTACCTCCGCCAGGACATCGGCGAAGTGCTGATCGACAGCGTTGAAGCCCAGGACGAAGCCCTGACCTTCATCCGCCAAGTGATGCCGCAGTACGCCAGCAAGATCAAGCTGTACGAAGACAGCGTTCCGCTGTTCAACCGTTTCCAGATCGAAAGCCAGATCGAGACCGCTTTCCAGCGCGTCGTTGAACTGCCTTCCGGCGGCTCCATCGTTATCGATCCGACCGAAGCGCTGGTGTCCATCGACATCAACTCGGCGCGCGCCACCAAAGGCAGCGACATCGAAGAAACCGCCCTGCAGACCAACCTTGAAGCTGCCGAAGAAATCGCCCGTCAGTTGCGCCTGCGCGACATCGGCGGCCTGATCGTCATCGACTTCATCGACATGACCCCTGCCAAGAACCAGCGCGCCGTGGAAGAGAAAGTCCGCGAATGCCTGGAAGCCGACCGCGCTCGCGTGCAGGTCGGTCGCATCTCGCGCTTCGGCCTGCTGGAAATGTCCCGTCAGCGCCTGCGTCCATCCCTGGGCGAAAGCAGCGGCATCGTCTGCCCACGTTGCAACGGCACCGGCATCATCCGTGATGTGGAATCGCTGTCGCTGGCCATCCTGCGCCTGATCGAAGAAGAAGCCCTGAAAGACCGCACCGCCGAAGTTCGTGCCCAAGTGCCGATCCCGGTAGCTGCGTTCCTGCTCAACGAAAAACGCAACTCGATCACCAAGATCGAACTGCGCACCCGCGCCCGCATCGTCATCCTGCCGAACGATCACCTCGAAACGCCGCACTTCGAAGTTCAGCGCCTGCGCGATGACAGCCCGGAAGCCAGCATCAACCAGTCCAGCTACGAAATCGCCGCTGCCGCTGCTGAAGTTGAAGAAGTCCAGCCAGCCGCCGCGACCCGCACCCTGGTTCGCCAGGAGGCCGCCGTCAAGACCGCCCCGGCACGTGCCAACGCTCCGGTTCCGGTTGAAGCCGCAGCGCCGGTCGCCGCTCCAGTTGCAGTCGCCGAGCCAAGCCTGTTCAAGGGCCTGGTGAAATCCCTGGTCAGCCTGTTCGCTACCAAGGAAGAGCCTGTCGCCCCGGTCGTGGTTGAAAAGCCTGTGACCGAGCGCCCTGCTCGCAACGAAGAGCGTCGCAACGGTCGCCAGCAAAGCCGCAACCGTAACGGTCGCCGCGACGAAGAACGCAAACCGCGTGAAGAACGTGCACCTCGCGAAGAACGCGCCCCACGTGAAGAACGTGCGCCGCGCGAAGAGCGTCAGCCACGTGAAGTACGCGAGGCTCGCGAAGAAGTTCAAGCCACCGCTCGCGAAGAACGCGCACCACGCGCTCCACGTGAAGAGCGTCAACCACGTGCACCGCGCGAAGATCGCAAGCCTCGTGGCGAGCGTGAAGAGCGTCCGGTCCGTGAACTGCGCGAACCTCTGGATGCCGCCCCGGCCGTTGCAGCTGCTGCTGCCGCGACCACCGAGGAACGTCCAGCTCGTGCGCCACGCGAAGAACGCCAACCGCGTGCACCGCGTGAAGAGCGTCAACCTGCTGCTGAACAAGCGGCTGCCGTTGCCGATGAAGAGCTGCTGAACAACGAAGAGCAACTGTCGGAAGACGGCCAGGAGAACGCCGAGGACGATCGTCCACGTCGCCGCTCCCGTGGCCAGCGTCGCCGCAGCAACCGTCGTGAACGTCAGCGCGATGCCAACGGCAACGTGATCGAAGGTTCGGAAGAGAACAGTGAAGAACCAAGCTCTGCCGATCTGGCTGCCGGCCTGGCAGTCACTGCCGCCGTTGCCAGCACCGTGATCAGCGCACCTGCCGAAGCCCAGGCCAACGAGCAGGCTGAGCGCGCTACTGCCGCTCTGGAAACCGCAGTGGTTGAAGCGCCTGTGGTTGAAGCCACCACGCCGGTAGAAGCACCTGTCGCTCCTGCGGTTGAAGTTCGTGAAGTTCGCGAAGAGCAACTTCAGCTTGAAGTCTCGGTCGAGCCTGCTGTCATTGCCGAACCGGCCACTCCAGTTGTGATCGAGCAACCGGTGATCAGCGAAGCCGTTACTGCAGAACCTGAGTTCCAGGCTCCTGCCGAGCAAGCTGCTGCACCTGCCGAAGAAGCGCCAAGCGCTTTCGAACGCATTGCCGAATCGATCGTGGTCGAAGCACCTGTCGAGGCTCCAGCCCCGGTGGTTGATGCCGTGGTTGAGCAAGCAGCTCCAGTGGCAGCCGAAGTCGTTGAACCGACTCCAGCCGCCGTTGAAGCTCCGGTTGCTGCCGAAGTGGTTGAGCCAGTGGTCGAAGCCGCTCCTGTGAGCGCCTTGGGCAGCAATGGCCGCGCGCCGAACGACCCACGTGAAGTGCGTCGCCGCAAACGTGAAGCCGAGCGTCTGCAGAAAGAAGCCGAACAGGCTGGCGCCGCAGCTCCAGTTGTGGCGCAAGAGCCTGCTCCGGTTGCGGCCCAAGCCGAACCTGCGGCAGTGGTCGAGCCGGTTGTTGAACAGCCAGCTTCCATCGACGAGAGCCCTCGGGTGGTCGAAGAAGCGGTAGAGCAGCAACCTAAAGCCCTGGAAGAAGAGCACGAGACTAAACCCCTCGTCTGATTCCGGTCGCTACTGAAAAGCCCCGCCTGGTCACCCAGGCGGGGCTTTTTTATGGCTATTGTCGCGCTCCTGCACTCAACCGCTGAACAGCAGCGCCTGCGGCACATCCACATCCCACAGCACACCTGGGTCCGTTACCGACACCGGAACCACCGCCCCCTGCGCAAACAGCCGCCTGGCCCCACGATCACCGGACAACCCCAGCAACGCAGCGCCATAGCCTCGGCCAAACCCCACCGGATGCCCATACTCGGCGCCCAGCACGGGGACGCTGATAGCGCCCTCCTCCATCTCCTGCAACACGCGCTCGACAGTCGACGCCAGGATGAACGGCATATCCCCCGGCATCACCAGCCAACCGCCCGCATCGGTACAGGCGCCGACCCCGGCCGCAATGCTATGGCCCATGCCCGGCGAATCCACGCGCAGCACCTGGCACCCATAGGCTTGGCCCAGGCGTGCGACTGCGTGTCGATCTGCCGTCGTCACCAACAGCCGCCGGGACAACCGCGCAGGCAGGTTGACCAGCACGTGTTCAAGCACCGGTCGCACCACCCCATCGCGACCGATACAGGGCGCTAACAGCTTGTCCTGATCAGCCCCCGCCAACTGTCGGTAGCGGCTGCCCTGCCCCGCTGCCAGCACAATCACCGCAGGCTCCTGACTCAAGCCGGCGCCTCGTCCACGACCGGCGCGGGCTTTTTCTGCAGCAAGTCGATGCCATTTTTGATCGCCACAATCTCCGACATCAGGGACAGGGCAATTTCGGCCGGCGTATGACTGCCGATATGCAAGCCGATCGGCCCATGCAATCGCTCGATGGCGTCTGCCGACAGCCCCAGCTGGGCAAGGTTGTCTCGCCGCTTCTGGCTGTTGATCCGCGAGCCCAGCGCGCCGACGTAGAACGCCGGCGAATTCAGCGCCGTGAGCAACGCCATGTCATCCAGGCGCGGGTCGTGGGTCAGCGCGACAATCGCCGTGCGCTCATCGGTCTCGATAGTCAGCACCGCGTCATCCGGCATACCACCGACGAACCGACCCTGCTGGTCTTCCCAGCCATGGACGAACTCCTTGCGCGGGTCACAGACCAGGACTTCGAAATCCAGCAAGCGCGCGATCTGCGCCACGTATCGCGACAACTGGCCGGCCCCGATCAGCAGCAAGCGCCAGCGCGGTCCGTAGATTGCCCGCAGGGTCTGGCCATCGCAGCTCAAGACGTCGCTCTTGCTCGCCACCTCCAGCTCGACCGCCCCGGTTTTCAGGTCCAGCACCCGGGCGACGATTTCATGAGCCTCGCAGCGCCGCAGCAGTTCGGCGACCCAGGCCGGATCGCCGACCCGCTCTTCGGCCAGGCGCAAGGTACCACCACACGGCAGGCCGAAACGCGCGGCTTCGTCACGACTGACGCCGTAGGTAATCCACTGCACCGGCGGTCCCTCTGCGGGCAAGCGCCCGTCTTGCAAGCGGGCAATCAAATCATCTTCGATGCACCCGCCGGACACCGAGCCAATCACCACTCCATCTCCGCGCAAGGCCAGCATGGCGCCAGGGGGCCGCGGCGCACTGCCCCAGGTCTGGACCACACTGTAGAGCACCACAGCGTGCCCGGCACGGCGCCAATCCAGCACACTGCGCAAGACATTCAGATCGACGCTGTCCATCAACTGGCGGCCTTTTGCTGCCAGCCCTGCAACTGATAGCGCACCGGCAGGTTGCGAATCCGCTGCCCGGTGGCGGCAAAGATCGCATTGCACAACGCCGGGGCGATCGGCGGCACGCCCGGCTCACCCACTCCACCCAGGGGTACGTTGCCCGGCGGAGTGACCAAATGCACCGCCACCTGTTTCGGCGCCAGGGACATCCGCGCCACTTCGTACATATGGAAGTTGTCCTGCTGGACCTTGCCCTCCTTGAAGCTGATCTCACCCAGCACCGCATTGCCCAGCCCCATCACGCAAGCGCCTTCGAACTGCGAGCGAATGCGCTCGGGATTGATCTGCGGGCCGCAGTCCACGGCAATGTCGGCCTTGTGCACGATCAGCGTGCCATCGTCCTTGACCTCCACTTCAATCACCGCCGCCACGTAGGTGACAAAGCTGTAGTGCACCGCCAGCCCCAGGCCTCGGCCTTTGGGCAGGCTCCGGCCCCAGCCGGCGGCCTTGGCTGCGACTTCCAGCACGCCACGCAAGCGCGCGGTATCGATGGGATAACGTTCCGGGGATTCGCCGTAGTTCCACTCTTCGCTGAGGGTTCGCGGATCGATCTGACGATCCGGCCCCAGCAGCTTGAGCTGGTACTTGAGCGGGTCCTGCCCCGCCTTGTGCGCCAGCTCGTCGACAAAACTCTGAATCGCGAAGCCGTGGGGAATATTCGACACCGAGCGATACCAGCCGACGCGTGTATGGGCTGCAGCCTCGGGGTTCTCCAGGCGTACGTTGGGGATTGCGTAGGCCATGTTGGTAAAGCCCATGCCCAACTCGAACGCGCCCTCGTGGTTCATGCCCGGGGCAAACAACGCGGTAATGCTGGGCGCCACAGTGCGGTGCAACCAGCCGGAGGGCATGCCGTCCTTGCCCAGGCTGGCCTTGAGGTACTCCGCCGAGACGGTATGGAAGTAGGAGCAGTGGATGTCGTCCTCCCGGGTCCATTGCACCCGCACCGCCTTGCCGGGCACCGCCTGGGCCAGGATCGCGGCCTCGAGGATGAAGTCCGGCTTGGATTTGCGGCCGAAACCGCCCCCGAGCAAGGTCACGTTGACCGTGACCTTGTCGAAGGCAATGCCTAAGCGCTCGGCGATCCGCTCGCGGGTGACCTGCGGCGCCTGGCTCGGAGCCCAGGTCTGGCATTCACCGTTTTCGAAACGGGCCACGGCCACCATCGGTTCCATGGGCGACTGGGCCAGGTGCGGCAGGTAGTAGGCCGCTTCCAGGCTGCTGTCGGCGCTGTTCAGCGCGGCATCGATATCGCCGGTGCTGCGCACGACCTTGCCGGGCTTACGGGCGGCATCCTCCAGTTGCTTGCGATAGGCAATCGAGTCATAACCGGCATTGATCCCGTCATCCCACTCGATCTTCAAAGCTTCGCGGCCCTTGATCGCCGCCCAGGTGTTGCTGGCAATGACTGCTACACCGCCCAGGGGCTGGAACTCCGAAGGCAGCGGCCGACTGTCGATCTGCAACACCTTGATCACCCCAGGCACTTTCAGCGCTGCGCTGTCATCGAAAGATTTGACCTTGCCACCATGGACCCGTGGGCGCGCCACGGTGGCGTACAGCATGCCGTCGAAATGCACGTCGGCGCCGTACAGCGCCCGGCCATTGACGATATCCGCGCCATCAATGGCGCGGGTGGCCTCCTTGCCGATGTAGCGAAACTCCGACGGCTGCTTCAGCCGCAGGCTGTCGCGAGCCGGTACAGCCAAGGCCGCCGCGGCCACGGCCAGGGCTCCGTAACCCAGTTCACGCCCGCTGGGTGGATGCACCACCTTGTGCAACTGCGCCCGGCATTCACCCAGCGGCACATTCCACTGGGCGGCAGCGGCCTGTTCGAGCATGGCCCGTGCCGCAGCGCCGCAGCGCCGCATGGGCTCGTACCAGTGGCGCATGCTGCGCGAACCGTCGGTGTCCTGGTTGCCAAAGCGCACTTCATCGCCCGGGGCCTGTTGCACCTTGACCAGGGCCCAGTCGGCGTCCAGTTCATCGGCGACCACCATGCTCAGGCTGGTACGTACCCCCTGGCCCATTTCCGAACGGTTGCAGACCACCGTCACGCTGCCGTCGGCGGCGATGCTCACATACACCTTGGGATCGTCGACCCAGCCATGGGGCATGCCATCGGCGCCGAACTTCTTGTCGTCGGCAAAGGCATCCTGCCAACCCCAGCTCGCTGCCAACACCAGGGCACCGGTCGCACCGACGCCCTTGAGAAAACCGCGCCGGCTGAGGTTGCTCAGGGTGAAATCATGGGGTAACTGGCTCATGCCCGGCCCTCCTTGAGGTGGGTCGCGGCCTGGCGAATGGCGGTCTTGATCCGGTTATAAGTGCCGCAGCGGCAGATATTGCCCAGCATGGCCTCTTCGATCTGCTCGTCGCTGGGGTTGGGGTTGACCTTGAGCAAGGCGGTGGCGGACATGATCTGCCCGCCCTGGCAGTAGCCACATTGCGCGACAGCGGTGTCCAGCCACGCCTGCTGCACGACTTGGCCGACAGGGTCGGCGTGCAGGTTGTCGATGGTGCCGACGTTCTGCCCGAGTACCGAGCCGATCGGCGTGATGCAACTGCGGGCCGGCGAGCCGTCGATATGAATGGTGCAGGCACCGCACAGCCCCATGCCGCAGCCGAATTTGGTGCCGTTGTAACCCGCCACATCGCGGATCGCCCAGAGCAGTGGCATGTCCTCGGTGACATCCAGTTGATGATCTTGACCATTGAGCTTCAGGGTAATCATGGGCACGCCCGCATAGGTTCGGTTATGGGGTCGAGCAATCTGCAGCGGGATGGCGCGGTTCGCGGCGCAAACAGATTGACTCAGGCTAATGGGCTCTCTTGTGAGGACGAATCTTCACCGGGCCTTTTGGGGGGCAAAACAGCTGCATTGTCAGCAGGTCACGTTAAGCCGCCGTTAATAAAAAAGCCTTGCCTGGAGTGACCCAGGCAAGGCTTTGGTTCAAGCATTGAGACTAGCTCAAGCCCGGATACTCAATAGAGGTTGGGCTCCATCTCAAGGTTCACTTTGAAACGCCGGGCAACGTCCTGCTGGATCTTTTGCGCCAACTGCAACAGTTGCAAACCGGTGGCCGCCCCGTAGTTGACCAGTACCAGCGACTGCAGGCGATGCACCCCGGCATCGGCCTCGCGAAAACCCTTCCAGCCTGCTTGCTCGATCAGCCAGCCAGCGGCCAGCTTCACCTGCCCATCGGCTTGTGGATAACCCACCAGCCCCGGGTATTCAAGCTTGATCTCGGCCGCCAGGGCCGCCGGAATCACCGGGTTTTTGAAGAAGCTGCCGGCATTGCCCAATATCGCAGGATCCGGCAGTTTTTCGCTGCGAATGCTGCAAATGGCCCTGCTGACATCGCTGGCGGTCGGCTGATCGATGCCCTGCTCGGTCAGGCGCTGGCGCACCGGGCCATATTCAAGGTGCAGATGGGCCACTCGCTGCAAGGTAAAACGCACGCGCAGAATCAGCCAGCGCCCGGCCTGGCGCTTGAACAGGCTGTCGCGGTAGGCAAACTCGCACTCGTCGATACTGAACTCGCGCAACTCGCCGGTCTGGCGATCGAGGGCGGTCAGGCCGGCGAACACATCCTTGATCTCCACACCATAGGCACCGATGTTCTGCATCGGCGCGGCGCCGACAGTGCCGGGGATCAGGCTCAGGTTTTCCAGACCGGACAGGCCCTGGCCCAAGGTCCACAACACAAACGGATGCCAGGCTTCACCGGCTTCGGCCTCGACCACGACCCGCTGGCCGTCGTCGCTCAGCAAACGCAGGCCACGGGTCGCCATGCGCAGCACCAGTGCCGGGATATCGGCGGTCAACAACAGGTTGCTGCCACCGCCGATCACCAGCAGCGGCAACTGGTGTTCGGCGCAGTAGGCCAGGGCCTCGCGCACGTCGGCATCGTTATGGGCCTCGGCGAACTGCTGCGCCTGCACATCGACGCCAAAGGTGTTGAACGGTTTGAGGGAAACCCGGGCCTGCACCTGCAAGGTCATAGGCGCCCCTTCAATTCGATCACCAGTCGGTCACAGGCCTGTTCAATCAGGTCCAGCACCTGCTCGAAACCCTGGTCGCCGTCGTAGTACGGGTCCGGCACCTCATCCACCGCGCCTTCGTAGCGGCGCAGGAACAAGTCCAGCTCAGCCTTGGCCCCCGCTGGCTGCAGGGCCTTGAGGTTGCGCACGTTGCTCTGGTCCATGGCAAGGATCAGGTCATAGCGGGCGAAGTCTTCGCGGCGGGCCTGCTGGCCACGTTGCGCCGACAAATCGTAGCCCCGCGCCAGGGCCGCTCGCTGGCTGCGAGCATCTGGAGGCTTGCCGACGTGCCAGTCGCTGGTGCCGGCCGACGCCACTTCGACCTGCTCGGCCAGGCCCGCCTGAAGCAGCTTGTGGCGCAGCACGCCCTCGGCGGTTGGCGAGCGACAGATGTTGCCCAGGCAGACAAACAGAACCCGCATCAGGCCTCCAGCAGGCGACGAACGCGCTCAAGGTCTTCGGCGGTATCCACCCCCGGCGGCGGCGCTTGCAGCGCGTCGGCCACATGGATACGCACGCCGTGCCACAGGGCACGCAATTGTTCGAGGGATTCGGTGTTTTCCAGCCAGCACGGGCCCCAGCTGACAAAGTCATGCAGGAAGCCGGCGCGGTAGGCATAGATGCCGATATGCCGCCGATACGGTACGCCTTCCGGCAACAGCCCGGGGTTCCTGGCGAAGGCATCACGGGCCCAGGGCAAGGTGGAGCGGCTGAAGGTCAGCGCCAGGCCATTGAGGTCGCTGACCACCTTGACCACGTTCGGGTTGAACAGGGTCTCGACGTCTTCGATCGGCTCGGCCAGGGTCGCCATGCGCGCCTCGGTGTGGGCGGCCAGGTTGGCGGCCACCTGATCGATCACTGCAGGCGGGATCAAGGGCTCGTCACCCTGCACGTTGACCACGATGGCATCTGCCGCCAGGCCCAGCTGGGCAGCCACTTCCGCCAGGCGGTCGGTGCCGGAGTTGTGGTCTTCACGGGTCAGCACGGCTTCGGCGCCAAAGGCCTGGCAGGCCTGGAGGATGCGCGCATCATCGGTCGCCACCACCACGCGCTCGGCGCTGCTTTTGCAGGCCTGTTCCCAGACATGCTGGATCATCGGCTTGCCGGCGATCAGGAGCAGCGGCTTGCCCGGCAAGCGGGTGGAGGCATAACGCGAGGGGATGACAACGGTAAAGGCGGTGGTCATTTATCCAGGCGCTCGTCGTTGCTGAGGGTACGGGCTTCGCTTTCCAGCATCACCGGAATGCCATCGCGGATCGGGAAGGCCAGGCCGGCGCCCTTGCTGATCAGCTCGGTCTTGTCGGCGCTGAGTTTGAGCGGCCCCTTGCAGATCGGGCAGGCGAGGATATCGAGCAATTTGGTGTCCATGAGAATTCCCTGGATAACAGCGTTAAGGCAAAAGACGAGCAGGCAACAGGCGCATCAGTTGGGTATCGAACCAGGCCACGAAGGCCGGCGACGGCACCGCATCCACCGCCAGGTACCACCAGTCGGCCGCCGCAAAAGTACGGCACTTCACCGCGTCCTTTTCGGTCATGACCACGGGCAGCGACGGCGTGAAACTCAAGGCCTGGGCACTGTATTCGGCGTGGTCGGCAAAAGCATGGGGGACGGGTCGCCAGTGTAGCGTTTCAAGGGTAGTGAAGAAACGTTGCGGGTTGCCGATACCCGCCACCGCATGCACCCCCTGGCCTGGCGCAAAATGCTCGAGCCCACGGCGCTCGCCAGTCAGCAGGTTGATCAGCGCCGTGGGCTCCAGGCGAAAGGCAAAGCCATCCTCGCGATCATCACCGGCGCCGTTATAAAGCACGGCATCGACGCTTTGCAGACGCTCCACCGGTTCACGCAGGGGGCCGGCAGGCAGGCAGCGGCGATTGCCCAGGCCCCGGGCGGCGTCGATCAGTACCAGCTCCAGGTCACGGGCCATGCGGTAATGCTGCATGCCGTCGTCGGAAAGAATCAGGTCCAGAGGTTCGGCGGCGAACAGCGCTTGCACGGCACGGCTGCGATCCGGATCGATCATCAACGGCACGCCGCTGCGCTGGACAATCAGCAACGGCTCGTCACCGGCGACCTGCGCGCTTTGCTCGGGCGTGACGCGCCAGGGCAGTTGTGGCGGCTTGGCGCCATACCCTCGGCTGACCACGCCAACCCGCAAACCGCTGCGCTGGCAGTGTTCAATCATCCACAAGATCAGCGGCGTCTTGCCGGTGCCGCCAACGGTGATATTGCCGACCACGATCAACGGCACCGGCGGCTGGTAGACAGCCCCCTCTCCCGCCAGAAAGCGCTCGCGCTTGCGCACCACCACCCGTCGATACAGCCATTCCAGGGGCTGCAGCAGCTTCAACGCGGGATGGCCGTTGTACCAGGCGGCGAGCAAGCGATCAGAAAGTGCCATCAGGGTGCCGGTGCCGCCTCGACGGTGGTCATGCGCAAATGGCTGAAACCGAGCTTGCCGGCGGCGTCCATGGCTGTAATGACCGCCTGGTGCTGGGTCTTGCCGTCCGCACTGATGGACAGCGGCATATTGGTGTCCCCCCCCGACTCCTTCTGCAAGGCATCGATCAGGCCGGCCAGGTCGTTTTTCGGCAGCAACTGGTTGTTTACCGAAAACACCCCGTCGGCACTGATGGCGATATCCAGTTGCTTGATCTGCTGGTCTTCAGCGGGCGAACCGCTGACGGCCTCGGGCAGGTCGACACGCAATTGGGTTTCGCGGGTGAACGTGGTGGTGACGACGAAAAACAGCAACAGGATAAACACCACGTCGATCAATGACGCGAGGTTGATATCGACGGTTTCCCGAGGCTTTCGGCGGAATTTCACGCTTTGCCCTCGACCATGTCGACGTCACGGTCGCCCTGTACCACTTCAACCAGCTTGATCGCTTCCTGCTCCATGCCCACGACCAGTTCATCGACCCGGCGTTGCAGGAAACGGTGGAAGAACACCGCAGGGATACCGACCATCAAACCGGCTGCAGTAGTAATCAGCGCCTTGGAGATACCACCCGCCAGCACCGCGGCATTGGTGGTCATGCCCGAGCCCATGAACGAGCTGAAGATATCGATCATGCCCAGTACCGTCCCCAGCAACCCAAGCAATGGGGCCATGGCGGCGATGGTGCCGAGGGCGTTGAGGTAGCGCTCCAGTTCATGAATGACCCGGGCCGCTGCCTCTTCGATGCATTCCTTCATGATCTCGCGACCATGCTTGGAGTTGGCCAGGCCCGCCGCGAGGATTTCCCCCAGGGGCGAATCGGCACGCAGCTCCTTGAGCTTGTCTTTATTGAGTTGCTTGTCCTTGATCCAGCGCCATACCTGGCCCAGCAAATGGGGCGGAGTGACACGGCTGGCGCGCAGGGTCCACAAACGCTCGGCAATGATGCCGACAGCGGCGATGGAACTCAGAATGATCGGCAACATCATCCAGCCGCCGGATTTGACCAATTCCCACACAGTGACAGCCCCCTCGAAAAAGTGCGCCACTCTAACATAGGGTCCGGGCGCACCGAAGACCGTGATGTCGCATCCTCCGACGCTTTAATAACTCACGGCTATTTAAGGAGATGCTGACGCCTGGCGCCAAAACCTGGGTTGCGCGCGCATCACCTGCGGCGCGCTGAAAGCGCCCAATTGCAGCCTCAGGGCGCCGTGGCGCGCGCTGTCGTACACCTCGCTTCCGAGCCGCCGATAACGCTCCAGCACCTCGGGGTGCGGGTGGCCAAAACTGTTGCCGTGGCCCCGGGAAATCAGTACCGCCTCCGGTGACAACTGCTGCAACAAGGCCATGGATGACGAACTGCGACTGCCATGGTGCGGCGCCTGCAACCAGTCGGTAGCAACTGCCAATGGCCCGGCGAGCAATCGGGCTTCGGCCCAGGTGTCGATATCTCCCGTCAGCAACAGGCGCTCGCCATTGGCCTCGACTTGCAGCACACAGGAACGCTGGTTGCCGGTCGCCCCGTCGAGTGCCTGCCAGAGCCTGAAGTTCACCCCATTCCACTGCCAACCGCGTCCGCTTTCGCAAGGACCGGCCTGCAAGCCGGCGGGCAAGGCACTCGGCTCACCACTGACGACCTCAGCCACGGGCAAGCCGCGCTGAACCGCCAAGGCTCCGCCCGCGTGGTCGGCATCGGCATGACTGAGCAACAACAGATCCAGGCGCCGGATCGCCAGTTGCCCCAGGGCCGGCAGCACCACGCGTTCGCCCAGGTCGAAGTCGCCAAAGCGCGGGCCGGCGTCGTACAACATCGCGTGATCGCGGGTGCGCAGAATAACCGCCAGGCCCTGTCCGACATCCAGTTGCCAGACTTCGACCTGTCCTTCGGGCACGCGGTTGCCCGGCGGATACACCGCCAGCAACAACATCGGCCAACCCAGCAGGCGCATCGGCAGGCCCTTGGGCAATAAAAGCAACAGTGCGCCCAAGGTGCTGATCACCCAGGCCCAGAACGGAATCAGCGGTGCGACCCAGGCCGGCCAGTAGCCGGCCACCAGTGCCAGGGCCCAGAACAAGCCGTCGAGCAATCCACCGGCCAACCACAGCAACCCTTCGCCCACAGGCGGCAGCGGCAGCAGCAAGGTCCCGAGCAGGGCCGGAGGCAACACCACCAGGCTGACCCAGGGCACCGCCAGCAAGTTGGCCAAGGGGCCGCTGAGACTGATAGGCAGCCCCAACGCCAGCAACACGGGGCACAGGCCGATTGCAATCAGCCATTGGGCACGGGTCCAGGCCTGCCACCAGCGCCACGCCCCCAATCGCCCGCCAAAGGTGAAGATCAGCACCGCCACCGCGGCAAAAGACAACCAGAATCCCGGCTGCAGGCTGGCCAGCGGCTCCCACAACAACAGCGCATTCAATGCCAGCAGCAGCGGCCACCAGGCCCCCAGATGGCGAAAGCGCAGGCGCCAGAGCAATACCAGGCCGACCATCACGCAAGCGCGCTGCACCGGCACATCGAACCCCGCCAACAGCCCGTAACCCAGCACAGCGGCAAAAGCCAGCGCACAGGCCCACGGCAGCCAGGGCACGCGTCGTGGCCACAGCCCGTAGCGTGCCAGCCCTGCAACCGCGGCGTAGATCACCCCGGCCAGGAGGCTGATGTGCTGCCCGGAAATCACCATCAAGTGCACGGTGCCGGTGTCCTGCAGCACCCGCCAGTCCTCCCTCGTCAGACCTGATCCGTCGCCCAGCACCAGGGCCACCAGGCCGCCTTCGCGGCCTTGGGCATCGACTTCCAGCAGACGCCGGCGCAGGTCATCACGCCAGGGCGTGCGGGCGGAGCGCAGTAACTGGCCGTCCTTGACCGTGCCGGTGGCACCGATGCGCTGGGCAAACAACCAGGCCTCATAGTCAAAGCCTTGCACATTGAGCAGCCCCACCGGACGCTTGAGTTTGACCGCCAGCCGCCAGCGCTGGCCGGCGTGAATCGGCGGCCCGCCATACCAGGCAAGGCGCAGACGCTGCGGCAAGCGCCCGCGCCTGGAGCGGGCCTCTTCCAACTCAAAACGCACCACGCGGTCCACCTGCTGCGGCAAGCCGCTGACCCGCCCTTCAAGCCAGCGGGTCTGGCCGTCGAGCTCAAGCGACAGACGGTCATTCAACGCCCACTGCGCGCTGATGCAGGCCCAACTGAAGCCAAGCAGCCAAAAAGCCAGCGGATAACTGCGAAACGGCAACAGCATCAATGCCAGTAACGGCATCGGCCACAACAGCCAGCCAGGCGGCAACTGCGGCAGAAAACGCAGCGTCAGCAGCCCCGTAGCCAGCGCCAACATCCCTGTGCGCATAAGCCAGTCCTTGAGAATCCCCTCTCCTGGCTTAGCTCAGCGGCGGCCGCCACCGCTATATCATTTGTCACAAAGTCTGAATGGGCGCCTCGTAGAATCCGGGCATACTTGCCCCTCGAACCGACCGAGAAGCCTTATGCCCCGGCGCTTAATCAGACGTTACATGCCCGATCCGAGCAGCATCAGGGAACACAAGTCCTTACGCTTTCTAGGCACCCTGCTGCATGACCCGAACCTCTGGCACCTGAACCGGCACTCGGTGGCCCGAGCCATGGCCGTGGGTCTGTTCGCGGCCTTTATCCCGATACCGATGCAGATGCTGCTCGCCGCCGTGCTCGCGGTGACGGTGCGCGGCAATATGCCGATTGCAGTCAGCCTGGTGTGGCTGACCAACCCCATCACCATGCCTCCCGTGTTCTTCTGCACTTACCAGCTCGGCGCCTGGCTGATGAATGTACCGCCTCGCAGCCTGCCCGATGAGCTGACCTGGGAATGGATCAGCAGCCAGCTCTCGACCCTGTGGCAACCATTCCTGCTGGGTTCGGTGGTGGCCGGCGTGGTGCTTGGCGCCCTCGCCTATTGCCTGACGATGCTCTATTGGCGCTGGTGGGTGGCTCGACAATGGAAGCGCCGCAAGCGCAGCCGCTCCTGAAATGCAAAAAGGCCTCCACATGGGAGGCCTTTTTCATGCAACGGTCGTGGCCATGACGCCTACTGGCGCATGCCGCGCCCGCTGACCAGCAACCGCGCGCACCCAATGTACAGGACCACGGTCGCCACCAGCATAAAGGTGATGGCCACGCTGATCTTGATGTCCGAAACACCCAGGATGCCGTACCGGAAGGCATTGACCATGTGCAGCACCGGGTTGGCCAGGGACACGGTCTGCCAGAACGGCGGCAGCAGGGTAATGGAGTAGAACACCCCGCCCAGGTACGTCAGTGGCGTCAGGACGAAGGTCGGGATAATCGATATATCGTCGAAGTTGCGCGCAAACACGGCGTTGATAAAGCCCAACAGGGAGAAGATCGTCGCCGTCAGCACCACCACCAGGATCGTCAGGCCCAAGTGATGCACCTGCAAATGGGTAAAGAACAGCGAGAGCAAGGTCACGATCACCCCGACCATCAACCCGCGCAGCACGCCGCCCAGGGTGTAGCCGATCAGAATGGTGTGCGGCGACACCGGCGATACCATCAGTTCCTCGATGGAGCGCTGAAACTTGCTGCCGAAGAAGCTCGACACCACGTTGCCGTAGGAGTTGGTGATCACCGACATCATGATCAGCCCCGGCACGATGTACTCCATATAGGTGAAACCACCCATATCGCCGATTTGCCGACCGATCAGATTGCCGAAGATCACGAAGTACAGAACCATGGTGATCGCCGGCGGCAGCAGGGTCTGGGGCCAGATCCGGGTAAACCGCCGCACCTCGCGGTAGACAATGGTATTGAGCGCGACAAGGTTGGGCTGCAGCTCGGAACTCATACCGCCACCTTCGACAAGTTTTTCTCCACCAGGGACACGAACAACTCCTCAAGGCGATTGGTTTTATTACGCAGGCTCAGGACTTCGATGTTCTGCAATGCCAACTGCCCGAACAACGCAGTGATGCCCACGGCTTTGTCGACCTGCACTTCGAGGGTGTGGCTGTCGACCAGACGGTTCGGGTAACCGATCAGTTGCGGCGCCACCTGCATGTCGTTTTTCAGATCGAGCAGGAAGGTTTCCACATGCAACTGACCCAGCAGGTTACGCATGCTGGTGTTCTCGACGATGGTGCCGTGGTCGATGATGCCGATGTTGCGGCACAGCTGTTCAGCCTCTTCCAGGTAATGGGTGGTGAGGATGATGGTGATGCCTTTCTGGTTCAGTTCGGTGAGGAAGGTCCACATCGAACGCCGCAGCTCGATGTCCACGCCAGCCGTCGGTTCGTCGAGAATCAACAGCCGCGGCTCGTGCACCAGGGCCCGGGCGATCATCAGACGCCGCTTCATCCCACCGGACAGCGAGCGTGAGGGCACATCGCGCTTGTCCCACAGGCCAAGCTGGGTCAGGTACTGCTCGGCGCGCTCCTTGGCGATTTTCGCCGGGATGCCGTAGTAGCCCGCCTGGGTCACGACGATGTCGAAGGTCTTTTCGAACTGGTTGAAGTTGAATTCCTGCGGCACCACGCCAATGCAGCGCTTGAGCGCGGCCGGTTGACGATCCAGGTCGTGGCCGAAGATGTTCACCGTACCGCTGGTCTTGTTCACCAGGGTCGAGAGGATGCCGATGGTGGTGGATTTACCGGCACCGTTGGGGCCGAGCAAGGCAAAAAAGTCACCTTCGGCGACGTCCAGATCGATACCACTCAGGGCCTGGAAACCGTTGCCGTAGGTTTTGGTTAACTGCCGGATGGACAGAGCGGAACTCATATCGGATTCATGCACCAAGAAGGGGGAAAGAGAATAAATAAGGGCGCACCGTTGCAATTACAACGGCGTCGAACCCGGCAATGTTGCTTGGCGACGCCGCACAAGTACAGTCACGCGTAGTGATAGTCAGTATTAAGTCAACGCGGTCATGACCGCCAGGCGATACGCCGGACGCGCCTTCAAACGTTGATACCAGGCCTCTAGATTGGGCATCTGCGGCCGCTCGACGGGCATCTCGAACCAGGCATAAATAAAGCTGCCGAGGGGAATATCGCCGACACCGATTTCCTCGCCGGAGAGGTACGGATGCTGCGCCAGTGCCTGATCGACCACCTGCAACAGATCACCGCAAGTTTTCAGCGCAGCGTTGATCTTGACCCAGTCCTGCTCCGCCGCAGGAGTGCGCAACACGCCCCAGAACAGATGCCGGAACGGTTCGGCAAAGGTCGAGGTGGTCCAGTCCATCCACTTCTCGGCGCTGGCTCGGGCCTGGGGATCAGCGGGGTACCAGGACGAATCGGCGGCGTGGCGCGCGGCCAGGTAGCGCACGATAGTGTTGGATTCCCAGAGCACGAAACCGTCGTCCTCGATCAACGGAATCCGCCCGTTGGGATTCATCGCCCGGTATTCAGGAGTGTCCACCACACCAAAGGCGCCTCCGGCATCCAAGGCCTGGTAGCTCAGCCCCAGTTCCTCGGCGCACCACAGTGCCTTCCTGACGTTCGATGAGTTTTTCCGACCCCAGATCTTCAGCATGACCGCTCCTAAATAGTGAGTGCGCAGCAGTCTACGCCGGATCAGCCGCGACTCAAATCACTCTGCATGTCCCCCAACAGCTGGGGTTGCTGCTCGCCAAACAGGTGGGGATAGCATTTTTCCAGGTGGGCAAAGAAGAAGGTCTCGGGCACATCGGGGAACTGGCCGTGGTCCACCAGATACTCCATCAGCGGCGCGCCCTGACGGTTGAACGGGTGGAACACGCTGTCGTGCACCCCGTCGAACTCCAGCGGCGCCACATCGAACAGGGTGCACAAACCTTCGTTGA
The DNA here is from genome assembly GCF_059862355.1 of Pseudomonas sp. MF09150. NCBI lineage: Bacteria > Pseudomonadati > Pseudomonadota > Gammaproteobacteria > Pseudomonadales > Pseudomonadaceae > Pseudomonas > Pseudomonas sp. MF09150. The sequence continues at coordinate 1,778,372 of NZ_JCBCUS010000001.1, forward strand.
AGGCAGGTGTGGCCTTGACCCAACGGCCTTCCAGGTACAGCTCGGTATAGCCGTGCATGGCAAACACATCGCTGCGCAGCAACTCCAGCAGGCGCGGAGTCGACAGATGATTGCGCACGTCGGCCAGGCCGATCCGCGCCGGTATCGCGCACTGCCGGGCACAACCGGCAAGCAGGGTGGCCTTGGGCACGCAGTAGCTTTCGCCAGCCTGCAACGCGTAGCTGCCGCACAGGGTCTGGGGATCGAGACTGAAGGTGTAGGGGTTGTAGCGCACCGCTTCGCGAACCGCGTAGTAGAGGCTTATCGCCTGCTGTCGAGGGTCACGACTGGAACCTCGATGAGTTTCGGCGAACTCCACCACCGCTGGGTGGTCACTATCGATGAAGCGGCTGGGGCTCAGGTACTGATGCATGAGGCTGGTCTCCGGCGCAAACCTGGAGTCTAACCAGGCATCCGGCCCAGAGATAACGACGTTTCGGCCAATTATCAGTGCCTGGCGCTGTGTGCTGCACCCCACTCAAGAACCCGCCTGACGTTGTCTGTCGGCTATTTCTTACCGATTCAAAGGTACCGCGCTGATCACCCGTTTTATCGGATGCCGACTAAGCTCTGAGGGTGATTTTGCCCCTGGTTTCACGGAGGATTAAATATGCTGTTGTTGTGGATACTGGTTCTGGTGGTCGGTATTGCCTATCTGGCACACCGGCGCATCGCCCCCCTGCCCGCCCTGGGTGTGGTCGCCGTTTACCTGTTGGCCATGGGCGCATTCAGCCACGCGCCAGGCTGGCTGCTGCTGATTTTCTGGGTGCTGCTGGCGGCCGTTGCCGCGCCGTTGCTGCTGCCTGACCTGCGGCGCAAGCATTTCAGCGCGCCGCTGTTCAATTGGTTTCAAAAAGTATTGCCACCGATGTCGCAGACCGAACGCGACGCCATCGATGCCGGCACCGTCTGGTGGGACGGCGAATTGTTCAGCGGGCGGCCGAATTGGGACACCCTGCTGGCCTACCCCAAAGCCCAGCTGAGCGAAGAGGAACAGGCCTTTATCGATGGCCCGACCGAAGAGCTCTGCGCCATGGTCAGCGATTGGCAGATCGGCCAATCCATGGATCTGCCGCCTGAAGCCTGGGACCACATCAAGCAACATGGCTTCTTTGCCCTGATCATTCCCAAGGAGTTCGGCGGCAAGGGCTTTTCCGCCTACGCCCACTCGCAAGTGGCGATGAAGCTGGCGACCCGCAGTGGCGACCTCGCCTCCACCGTGATGGTTCCCAACTCCCTCGGCCCGGCCGAATTGCTGCTGCACTACGGCACTGACGAGCAACGCAACCACTACCTGCCGCGGCTGGCCCGTGGCGACGATATTCCCTGCTTCGCCCTGACCGGCCCGTTGGCCGGCTCCGACGCCGGTGCGATGCCCGATACCGGGGTGATCTGCAAAGGACAATGGCAAGGCGAGGAAACCCTCGGCCTGCGCCTGAACTGGGAAAAGCGCTACATCACCCTCGGCCCGGTTGCCACGTTGCTTGGCCTGGCCTTCAAGGCCTATGACCCGGACCACCTGCTGGGCGACAAGGAAGACCTGGGCATCAGCCTGGCATTGATCCCGACCGAAACCCCGGGTGTCGACATCGGCCGGCGCCACCTGCCCCTGGGCGCGGCGTTCATGAATGGCCCGAACTCGGGCAAGGATGTGTTCATCCCCCTCGAATTCCTGATCGGCGGCCAGGAAATGCTCGGCAAGGGCTGGATGATGCTGATGAACTGCCTGTCGGTCGGGCGCTCCATCTCCCTGCCGGCGGTGGGCACCGGCGCGGCCAAGTTCACCAGCCTGGTGACCGGCCAGTACGCCCAGGTGCGTGAGCAGTTCAATGTGCCCCTGGCCGCCTTCGAAGGTATCCAGGAAGCCCTGGCGCGCATCGGCGGCAACGCCTGGCTGATGGACAGCGCGCGCATGCTGACCGCCAATGCCGTCGACCTCGGGGAAAAACCCTCGGTGCTCTCGGCCATCCTCAAGTACCACCTGACCGAACGCGGCCGCGAATGCATCAGCCACGCCATGGATGTGCACGGCGGCAAGGGCATCATCATGGGCCCGAACAACTATCTGGGCCGCAGCTGGCAGGGCGCACCGATCTTCATCACCGTGGAAGGCGCGAATATCCTGTCGCGCAACCTGATGATCTTTGGCCAGGGAGCGATTCGCTGCCATCCGTTCGTGCTCAAGGAAATGGCCCTGGCCGGGCGTGAAGACAAGGATCAGGCCCTGCGCGAATTCGACGGCCTGCTGCTCGACCACATTGGGTTTGCGGTGAGCAACGCCGCCAGCACCCTGGTGCTGAACCTCGGCTTCGGGCACCTCGAACAGGCCCCCGGCGACAAGCTCAGCCAGGGCTATTTCCGCGCCCTCAACCGGCAGGCAGCGGCGTTTGCCATGCTGGCCGACCTGAGCATGATGCTGCTGGGTGGCGAATTGAAGCGTCGTGAACGCCTCTCGGCGCGCCTGGGCGACGTGCTCAGCCATATGTACCTGGCCTCGGCGGCGCTCAAGCGATATCACGATCTCGACTCGCCGGAATACCTGCAGCCGCTGTTCGCCTGGGCCATGGAGGAAAGCCTGGGGCATTCCGAACGCGCACTGGATGAACTGCTGAGCAACTTCCCGAGCCGGATTCTCGGCTGCCTGTTGCGAGTGGTGGTATTTCCCTTTGGCCGTCGTCACACCGGGCCTTCGGACACGCTGGACGCTGAAGTCGCGGCCATCCTGGGCCGGGCCAAAGGTGACCCGGCGCTGGAAGCGGTGCTCGCCGGCTGTTATCGCCCGCAATCGAGCGACGACCCGGTGGGTGCCCTGCAACACGCCTATGACTTGCTGGGCGCCAGCCATCCGCTGCAGAAAAAACTCCACGAGGCGCTCAAAAGCGGCCAGGTCAAACCTGCCGCGGGTGAACATGCCATCGACGCCGCGCTGCAAGCCGGCGTCCTGCAGCCTGGGGAAGCCCAGACCCTGCGTGACGCAGAAGCTGCGCGCCGCCGCGTGATTGATGTGGATGATTTCGCCAAGGAAGAGTTGACCTTGAGCGAGGGGAAAATCCGCTAAGCCAGATCGCCTCGCAGCGGGGCGATTATGAAACCGGGCGCCGGAGCTATATACTCCCGCGCCCGTTTTGCTCTTGAGGACTTATGTCATGTCCAACGTCGTCGCCGATCATCTTGTCCTGCTTGACCACCTGCGCAGCATTCTGGTCGCGGTAGGTGAAGCCGAGCAGGTTCCCGAAGAAAGCCACGCCCTGTTTCTGGAACGTTTCGACGAACTGCGTGCCCTGCTGCCGGTCGACCCGATCGAAAGCCAGTACCTGGGCCAGGACCTGATGTGCCAGGTCATCCAGCGTTATCCACAAGTGGCACACCTGGTGCCGCGGGATTTGCTGTGGTTCTTCGCCGGTGACTGCCTGCACTACATGCCCGATGAAGAAATCGACCTGTACCAGGCCCTCGAAGAGCGTCGCTTCGAAGCGGAGCAGAATGACGAGCCGTTCGATTGGAACCAGGAAAAACAGCTGCTGGCGCTCTCCGCCCAGGACAGCAAGCACTGAGCCCGAATCGCTTGCTAAAAAGGCCCGCACGGTAACCCCGGCGGGCCTTTTTTTATGCTGGAACCGGCGCCCTAGAGCAGGCCGTCGCACTCGGGCAATTCGTATTTACCCGCAACCCGCATCGCGTCGCCCTGCTTGCCCGGCTTGCTCAAGGTCGGCTCCTTGGCCAGGCACTCCACCAGGTAGTCGATAAACACCCGCAACTTGGGGGGCAGATAACGGGTCGGTGAATGCAGCAGCCAGGCGCCGCCGTGGTAGGAGGCGTGGAAGGTCCAGTCCGGCAGTACCTGCACGATCAGCCCCTGGGCCAGGGCATGGCGCGCGGTGAAATAAGGCAGGCTGCCGATGCCGATATGCTCCAGCACCGCGCCCAGGCGCACGCCGGTATGATTGGCTGCGTAGCGCCCGCGGACGCCCACGGTCACCGCTTTCGAGCCTTTCTTGAATTTCCAGCGGGCGTCGCTCGGGGTTTCTCCCAGGTAGATGCAACTGTGATCGAGCAGGTCATGGGGGTGGCTGGGGGTGCCATGCTGCGCCAGGTAATGGGGTGTCGCGCAGAGGATGTGATCGATGGTCAACAACTGGCGCCCCACCAGCCCCGCCGGCGGCCGATCGGTGATGCGGATCGCCAGGTCGACGTTATCGTCGATCAGATCGACGCTGCGATCCTCCAGCAGCAACTCCACATCCACTTTGGGATAACGGCGCAGAAATTCCGGCATATAGGGGTGCACGACAAACCGCCCCACGGCCTTGGGCACGCTGATACGCACCAATCCTTCGGCCTCGTGGGTGAACTGGCCGCTGATCTCCATCACTGACTTGGCGGCGCTGACCATCTCGCTACAACGCTTGAACACCTCCTCTCCGCCTTCGCTCAACCGCAGCTTGCGCGTGGTGCGTTGCAGCAAACGCGTGGCCAGGGCCTTTTCCAGACGGGAGATGCTGCGGCTCACCGCCGAGGGCGACGAGCCCAGTTGCCGAGAGGCCTCCGAGAAGCTTCCGGTCTCCACGACTTTGACGAAAATCGCCATTTCACCCAGCAGCGGCAGCGGGAGATTTATGCTCACAACGCAACAGTCCTTTGATGTTTGAATGGATTATCACGCAATCAGCCCCTTCATATAATTAAAAATTCAATTTTAATAAGAGCCGGGAATATGACGCTTCGCCTCTTCTTCCACAGCGATGAACTCAAGGCCAACGTGGAAGTTCTCGAGTGCAGCGCTCACGAGGACCACTTTGCGGTCGTGCTGCGCGCCACCCTTTTCCATCCTCAAGGCGGCGGACAACCCTGCGACACCGGCTGGATCGGCGAAAGCCAGGTACTGAAAGTAGTCCAGGAACCGGAGCGCATCGTGCATTACGTCGACCAGCCGGTGAAACCGGGGATGATTCAGATCCAGGTCGACCCCCAGCGACGCCAATTCAATACCCGGATGCACTCGGCCGGCCACCTGATCGGCCACTTCGCCGAAACCCTGGGCTGGATACCGACCAAGGCCCACCACTGGCCGGGCGAAGGTCGGGTGTCATTCAAACCCGGGGAAAACCCTCAGGATTTCGACACCGCGACCATTCAGCACGCCCTCGAACAATGGATCGACAATGACCTGCCACGCCTGATTTCCCTACGCGAAGGCTCGCGGGAAATCGGCTTCGGCGAGTTGCCTGCCTACGGATGCGGCGGCACTCATGTCAAGCGCCTACAGGAGTTGGGCACAGTCAATATCGCTTCCCTTTCCAACAAGAAGGGCACGCTCTCGGTTCACTACAGCGTGGACTGACTCATTCAGCGATGTCGCTGCAGACATCACGCGCGACTCATCGCCTGAAGCAAGGGGGGATTGCGCGTGCGCGGTCCCCAGGACTATCTAATAGAGGGATCTAGGACATGATGCTTGACGTCGAGCGGCTCGATGAAACGTGCATAAAAAAACTGGCCAACGAGGAAGTGCTCGCCCTGAGGCTGAAAAACTTCCTGGGCCAGCCCCAGGCGATCGAACTGGGCGACAAGATTCTCGCCCCCGGCTTTGAAGGCTATATCAATGCCCCCAGCATCGGGCGCATCGGCATGGCGTTCTACGAAGCGGAAAACCAGCCGCTGCTGATCGAGGACTACTTCGAGCGCGCCACCTCCAACATCACCGAACTGCGCAATCGCTGCGCGCCCTTCGCCTCCCCCGTCGACACCCTGCGCTGCATGCTCGACGAATCCTGGCCCGCCGGCGCCCACCTGGAGAACCTCTACGGACGCAAGATGTACGTCGGCCTGTCGCGCGTGGTCAAACCCGGCGTGTGCTTTCTGGCTCACCACGACATCTTCGCCAAGGACGCGCCGGAGAGCTTTCAGGCCCGCAGCCTGGAAGCGCAGTTTGCCTGCAACGTCTACCTGAACATGCCCGACGCCGGGGGCGCCTTGCAGATGTGGGACCACGATATTTCCCCCGACCAGTTCGACGAAATGCGCGGCGACAGCTACGGCATCGACCCTGCCCTGCTCGGCCCGCCGACCCTGGAAATCCTGCCCGAGCCCGGGGATTTCATCATGTTCAATTCACGACGCATGCACTCGGTCACGCCCGGCATCGCTGCGCCGCGCCTGAGCCTGTCGTTCTTTGTCGGCTACCGCGGCAACTCGTCGCCCCTGACTTTCTGGAGTTGAAATGCTTTCCAACTATCTTGGCGAATTCCTCGCCCTGGCGACCATCCACTTCCTGGCCGTGGTCGCCCCCGGCCCGGACTTTGCGGTGACCATCCGCCAGAGCGTGCGTTTCGGGCGAATGGTCGGGCTGTGCACCGCCATTGGCATTGGCGCCGGTATTTCCGTACACGTGCTGTACACCCTGCTGGGGGTCGGCGCGCTGATGCACACCACGCCCTGGCTGCTGACGGTGGCCAAGGTGATCGGCGGGGCCTACATCCTGTACCTGGGGATCAGCCTGTTGCGCAGCAAACCCAAGACCGCCGTAGAAGGCAGCAACGATAGTGTCGAACCGGCGCAACAGCAGACGCTGGGCAAAGCCTTTATGACCGGCTTTCTGACCAACGCCACCAACCCCAAGGCCACGCTGTTTTTCCTGGCGATTTTCACCACGGTCATCAGCGCCAGCACGCCCCTGAAGATTCAGGCGCTGTACGGGATGTGGATGTGCATGGTCAACGCGCTGTGGTTCATCATCGTCGCACTGTTCTTTTCCAGCGCCCGCGTGCGCCAGTTGTTCATGCGCCTGGGGCATTGGTTCGAACGCTGCATGGGGGTGATCTTGATTCTTTTCGCCGGGCGCCTGATCCTGTCGATGTAGCCTCACGCATACCAAAAAGGCCCGCCGGCAATGTTTGCCGACGGGCCTTTTTGGTTTCCGCGTGTGCTGAAGATTCAGCGCGACAGCATGAAAGTGTCGTACTCCAGGTCTTCCAGGGCACTGGAAAGACGATGCAGCCCCAGCAGCACGCACACCAGCAGCGACAGGGTGAACCCATAGCCGAAGAAGCTCGGGCCCAGGTACTGGCTGAACAGGGTCAGGACTGCGTTCAACACCGCGAACAACACGCACAACTCCAGGACCACGGTGCGCTTGTCGAGGTAGAAAAACACGTTGAGCAAGGCCATGAATACCACCTGGATACTCACCCCCACCAGGTCGATGTAGAACAGCGGCAGGTAGTAACTGGAGATCCCCAGCCAGTCCAGCAGACGCGGGGCAAACAGAAACAGCAGCACCACCGTCAGCCCCTGCACCTTGCAGATTTCCAGCAGCCCCTGACGAATCGACAAGGTCATTTCGGTTTTCAACTGGCCGATGTGTTGCAGCGTCTCGCCATCGCGAATCGCCCGGAACAGGCGGTCGTACCATTCGGCGAAGTCGGTTTCGATGCGCACCAGGAACACCGCCATGCCGGGGATGATCGCCAGGTACGCGATAAAGATCGGCAAGTCATAGAGGATCGATGCGCGCAACGGGCCGATCACCTGCCCCGAGGTCCCGGGGTTGAACCAGAACATGAACTTGTCGATCCAGATTCCCAGGTTATAGAAGAAGCCGGTGGCCAACAGACTGAGGAATACCTGGCGGCGCTCTAGGAAATCGAAGGCGATCAGTTTCTCGGCGCGGTACTCGCGCAGGATGTCGTACAGGAACAGGAACAGCAGCGTGCTATGGCCAATCAACAACGCCAGCAGCAGCCCGGGCATCTGCAGGAAACTCAGCAGGTAGGCGCTGACCACCATCAGCGTATAGCCCACCAGCATCACCAGCAGGATGCGGTTATAGGCCTTCATCCCCGACAGGAAGATGATCACCAGCCACAGGTTGCACAGCACCACGAAGTTCGCCAGCACCAGCAACCGGTAGATCAGAGGCTGATCGAACAGCAGCGCCAGGATCAACGTAACGAGGATTCCCGCCGCCAGGGTCACCAGCAACAACACCCCCAGCAGGTTGGGCAGGATCTGCTCAAAGCGCCGCTCGAACAATCGGTCGGAAACGAAGCGGGTGAAAAACAGCTGCAAGCCGCCGGTGAGGATCAGCGAGGTGGCCATCAGGTAAGTGACCGTCACCAGAAACTGCCGCACCAGCACATCGGGCAACAGCAGGCCAAGGCTGATGATGCCCACCAGCATCACGCTGACAATCGACAGGACCCAGGGCCCCGAGCTGATCAGCCCGGCATAGACATAGGCGTGCAGGGTGGCGGTGTAGGAATCCCGGGAGAGGATTTTCCGCAGTTCGAAGCCGATCCCGGCCATTAGCAATTCTCCATGGCAGTCTGGTACAGCTCGCGATAGCGCTTGAGCATCAAGGCCTCGGTGTAATAACGGGTCACGCGCAGCAGGCCACTGGCCTGGGCCGCCTGCCAGCTCGCCGGACTGCGCAGCAGCTCGAGGATCGCCGCACAGGTGGCCTGGGGGTCGGCAATCGCCACCACCTTGCCCGCGCTGCCCAGGTCACGGTCTTCGGCGCTGCCGCCTTCGATCAGCTCGCGGCACGAACCGACGTCACTGCTGACCACCGGCGTCCCGGCGGCCCAGGCTTCGAGAATCACCAGGGGTTGCGCCTCGCTGATGGAGGTCAACACCATCAGGCCCAACTGCGGCAGGATGTCCTGGATGCGCTGGAAACCGAGGAAATGCACCTTGCCTTCCAGCCCCAGGCTGGCCATCAGGCTGCGGCATTCGCTGACGTATTCCGGGTCTTCTTCTTCCGGGCCGACAATCCAGCCCTCGGCCTCGGGCATGGCGCTGATCACCCCGCGCATGGCCCGCAGGAAGGTTTTGACATCCTTGATCGGCACCACACGGCCGATCAGCCCCACCACCGGGGCGATGCCCGGCGCGCGCGCCTCAAGGGCCGCGCTCCATTGCGGCAGGTCGATGCCGTTGGGGATCACCTGGGTCCGCGCCGGGTCGGCACCGTCCTTGATCTGCCGTTGGCGGTTGCCGTCGTACAGGGCGATGATCTGGTCGGCGCTGTTGTAGGTCAGTTGCCCGATGCGTTCGAAAAACCGTACCCACAAGGTGCGGATATAACCCGAACCCGCATCCAGGCTGCCGTTCAGCGCCTGGCCCGAACTCTCGGCGATCCAGCTGGCCTGGGCCAGGTCGATCTTGCGTTCCTTGGTGTAGATGCCGTGCTCGCTGAGCAGGTAGGCGCAATTCCAGCGCTGCTTGAGAATGCACCCCAGCATGCCCGCGTATCCGGTGGAGATCGCATGCAGCACCCGCGCCCGGGGCATGCGCCGCGACGCTTCGGCCAGCATCAGCAGCGGCGACTGCATCGAGCGCAGGGTCCAGAAATAATTGACGAACGACGGGTCGGCGCAATGCTCGCGATAGCCCTCGCTGAGGGTGGCCCAGCTCGCGCGGCTGCGCAGCACATCATCCAGGGTCAGTTGGCCCTGGGCGATGCTCGCCAGCAGGCGCTCACCGAGCTCGACCGCCGGCTGCTCCGGGTGATGCAGAAAGCGGTACAGGTCCGACAGTTGCTGCTCGTCGGCTGCTCGCGGTGCGGCCCGGCTTTCGCTGAGGTGCGTGGCGTCCTCGAGAAACACCTCCTCGATATGCAGCACATTGGCCGGAATCCCGTAGCGTCGCTCGGTGTACGCCTCGCGCTGGCCGCCGATAAACATCACGGAAAAGGTGAGGTCCGGCAAACCGAGGATCATCTGGTGGATCCAGCTGGAAACACCGCCGCGCACGTACGGCCAGGTGCCTTCGAGCAGCAGGCAGATATCGGTCAACGGGGTGTCGTCGCTATGGCTCATGTCCAGCTCCTGACCAATGCCGCGAAGGGCGGACGCTGGCGCATGTCTTCCGGCAGACGGGCCAGCAGCCCGCCGATCTCGTGGTAGCGCCTGGCCTCGAAGGCCAGCTCGGCACAGAACGGCAGCACCTGGGCTTCATCCATGTCACTGGCGCGGGCCTGGTTCAACAGCACTTCGGCCCGTGGAATATCGCCCCGCTCCAGGGCGATGCGCCCGGCCAGCAGTAACAATTCGCCGCCCTTGCCGGCCTGCAGGCCCTGCTCGGCATGTTCACTGGCCTGGTTCAACACGTGTTCGAGCACGCTGCCCTGGGCCAGGCCCAGGTAGGCCAGCTCCCAGTACCAGCGCGCCAGGGTGGCATGCAAGGCTCCCGCCGCCTGCGCGTTTGCGCTGGGCAACTGCGCGAGGGCCAGCTGGATCCGCAGGTTGATGTCGTTTTCCTGCTTGTCGAGCATCGAATACGCCAGCAGCCGCACATCGTCGCTCGGGTCGCCCAGGGCCAGCTTGAGGATCGGCACCGCGTCCCGCCCGGGCATGCGCCGGGTGGCCAGCAGACCGGCCAGGCGCTGATCCGGGTCCGGCGCATGGCGCAGCACATCCTGCAGCCCGGCATCGGCGAAGGTTGGCGAATGCAATTGCACCTGGGCGCGGAATGGCAGCGTGGGAATGCCCACCGCCTGCCAGGCCTGCTTGTCGCGTTTGCGCGGCAGGTACAGCGCCGGGAAGATCGCCGTCACCACGCCCAGGGTGCCCAGCACCGGCACAAAGAACGCCAGGCTGAAAATAAACAGCGGGCTCCAGGGCAGCGGCGCACGGTAGCGTGCCGGCAACAGGCGCCACACGGCCGCGCACAACAGCGCGCTGGCCAGGCCATGGCTGAGGGTAAACGCCAGGAATTGCTGCCATTGCGGGGCGACCATCCACAGGCTGGCCCAACTCCCCGCTTCCAGCAGCAGTGCGCCGCTAAACAGCCACTTGCTGATCATTCAGACCACACTCATTGAACAGGAAATTACGCAGCTCATTACGCTCACCGGCAGGTTCCAGGCTGTAAGGCAGCACCCGCACACCCAGGCTGGCCAGGTCGCTGTCGATGCCGAAGTGCTCGTGCAGCATCAGGCCGATACGGGCCAGATAGCCTTCGCCGCCTTCCGGGCTGGTCAGGGGCAGGAGCACCAGCAGCAGGCGATTGCCTCGGCTGTTGAGTAACGGCAACTGCAGGTCCAGGCCACGCTGGCTGCGTTCGAACAGGCGCGCCAGTTCGTCGTTGGCGCGGGTCATTTCGAAACCGAACAGGCCGGCGGTCAGGCCGTGCTGCTCGACATCCACCAGCGAACGCTTGAGCTGCTGGGTGAAATGCTGCGCATCGGCATCCGCCAGTTGCAGGACCTGTTGGTCGCGACGCAGCAGGTCGGCGATGTGCCCGGCCAACAGCGCCAGCAAGCTCAAGGTGCGCTCCTGGAAAGCGAAGAACGGCATCTGCCGCACTGCCAGGATCGCCAGCAGGCGGTCTTCGGCGTCGATCAACGGGATGCAGGCCTGCAACGAAGAAAACTGCATCGAATGACCGGCATCGATCAGCTCCTGACGCACGCTCACCAGCTCGCCGCGCTCCAGGCACAATTTGATCAGTTCGTCGTCGACATCCAGTGCGCCCATGACCCCGATGCTGGCCAAGGCCTCAGGCAGCACCTGTTTTTCGTTCTCATGCACCCGGTACAAACCGGCCACCCGCAACGAGCCGTACTGGCCCAACACCGCCAGCACCGCATCGGCCAACAGCGCCAGGCCATCGCCCTGCCCCGGCATCAGCCGCAGTTTGTCGCGCAGGCCCAGCAGGGAGCTGCGCAGGCTCTGGTCACTGCCCGCCACACGCTGCTCCAGAAGGTCGTGGGAGACCCTGAGGATCTGGTGCGAGCGGGTGAACTCGTCAAGGCGGTACTGGCGATAGGTGTTGGCCATCTGCAAGCGCTGCAGGCGCCGCTCCCACAGATCCCGGACCTCGCCCACCAGCATCCCGCAGACCAGTACGCCGACAATGAATGACGGTTCGATCTCGGCATAACCTTCAAGCCCGTTATGACGCAGGACAAACACCGCCAGCACCAACAGCCCGGCGCTGAGCAGCCCGCGGACAAAACCGTAGCGCACCCCGGCCAGCAATGGCGCCAGCACCGGCCAGGGAAAGGGCGCGAACATCTGCAGCGGGTCGTTCGGGGCCAGCCACAGCCCCAGGCCGATGGCAAGGCCGGTGACCAGGAAGGTTTCCAGCCAAGACACCGGGCCGCTGGCGCGAGGCGCCAGGCTGTAATCCATGTGCGGAGAATTCATTGCGATCACTCGAACCGAAGGGCGCCAACAAGTTTGCCGAGCACCTTTTGCGCAGTGCCGGCCAGGCTTTCACGGGACCAGCCGGCGCGCGCGCCACTCTTGCTCCACAGCACACGACCAGTGCCGGCTTCCAGCACGCGCAGGCTGATGCCTACCGCCGGCTCGCCGTCGAGACCGTTCTTGTACTGCCATTCCTCGACGCTGCCGGCGACCACATAATCGAGCTTCTGCTCACGGGCCCAATCCAGGGCACCGGCCAGGCGTTCGTTGTCATCCATCAGCGCCTGTTCGCCCTGGGTCGAGACCGGGTAGACCTGCGGCTGCACGCCATGGCTGCTGAGCACACTGAGCAGAATCTGCTCGCTGCGTTCACCGGCCTGGGGCGTCTGCGAGTAGTTGACCATCGGCACGATGCCCCACTGTGCATTGCGCGGCAGGCCCGGGCTGGTTTCGCTGGTGAAGCTGGCGCAACCGGCCATGAGCAGGGCGGCCAGCGCCAGGCTCAGGTTACGAATTGATTGCATAGGTTTTATCTCCTGTAGACATTCCATGATCAGCGTCCGAAACGCACGCCGTAGCTCACACCCAGGATGCCGCCGGACTGCCCGTCCCCGCCTTGTGGCGCAGATTGGTAGCCAAGGGTCAGGGCCAGTTCGTCATCCCCAAGAATCTCGACACCGATACCGGTGCTGAGGCCGTAGTTGAAACTTTTGTCGAACCACTGCCAGCCGGCCGTGACATCCACCAGCCAGGTGTATTGCGGACGTGTGCGGTTCAAGGCGCCGGGCATGCCGCGCCGCCAAGAACTGCCCACATACAGCTGGCCGTAACGGCTTTGCAGCAGATCACTGGCCAGCACCGTGGGCGACTCAAGCGGGTTGTCCGGGTTCTTCACCGGGCCACCGTTGCCACTGGCCAAGTCGTCCAGGGTGCGGTCATCGACCCGGTTGTGCTGGTAGTCGATACCGCTGCGCAGGGTCCAGTTCGGCCCTTCGAATTCCAGGGTGTGGTTGTATTCCATCTTCAATGCCTGCCCCTGGCCCAGGGAGTCGCCACCCCGGGTGGAAAACGACTTCTGTGCCACTTCCCAGCTCAGTTGGTCACGGGCAGACAACCCATGGCGCCCGGCCAGCCAGACACTGTCGTGCTGGCCGAAAGCACGCATCAGCCCGCTGTCCTCGCTCTTGCGGTGCCAGTCGACCCCGGTCTCCAGCTCATCGCTGACGCCCAGCTGCCAAGAGCGGCTGAGCCCCAGGCCATTGCGGTCATCGTCCCGACGCTGGCTGGTATCGGCGATCAGTTTGTAGCTGCCGTTCTCTACCTGACGCTGCAAGGTCAATTCGCCATTGCGCTCCTGACCCAGGCGCGAAGAAATCAGCTGGTCACTGTTGTAGGTGCCCTGCTCCAGGACCAGGTTGGCGTACCACTGGTCCCCCAGGTTGCGCGCAACCCGCAGGCGCGGCGCGTTGAACTCCAGCCCGCCGTAGTCTTGCTCCTGCCACGACAGTTGCGCGCCCTGGGGCGTGCGCTCGTGGATCTCCACGGCCTGGCGTCGCAACTGCTCGCGTACGGCCTGGGGCTGCTCGTCGCCGAGGGCCGACAGGCTCACGTCCAGGGCCGCGCCGTCACGCCCCAGGCGACTCAGGGCCTGGGCCCGTTGGGCCGGGTTGAGGTCACTGCTGGCAAGCAAGGTTTCGACCTGCGCCGTGTTGCGGCTGCGCAGGGCTTCCTGGATCTGTTCATAGCGCTCGACCTTCAGGCCTTGCTGGCGAGCCCAGGCCAGCCATTGATCCTTTTGCGCTTCCTGATTGGTCGCGTCGAGGCGCGCCAGCAAGCGGTCGAACCACAACTGCAGCATGGCCGGCGAACCGTCCTGCCACTTCAGCACCTGCTGCTGGGCCTTGCGCGGCGAGTAACTGCTGGCCACCAGGCGCAGCCAGATCCCGTAGCGCGGCGATTGCGGCTGCAGGTTGTCGCCCTCGGGGCTGCGCAACAGCTTGAGGCGCAAACGCTGGGCCGCGTCCTGATAACCGGCGCCGTCCAGGGCATCGGCATAGGCCGCCTGCACCAGCCAATCGTTGGGGCTGCCCTTGAGGTACAGGCGATACCAGGCCAAGGCCTCGCTGTTGCGGCCAAGCATCTGGCTGGCGCTGGCGAATGGCAGCCACAGGGTCCGGTCCTGCCGCGCCTGGGTCCGCCACTGGCTGAGCAATGGCTTGAGCTGCTCGACCCGGCCCTGATCGACATACAGCCACATCAACCGTTCGCGAAACAGGTTGTCGTAGGGGAAGCGGGCCAGGCCCGACAGGTACAGGCGCTGTGCCTCGTCGAACTGCCCCTGCTGCATCGCCAGGGCACCGCGCGCCGCCACCACCTGGGCCTGATCGTAGACCGCCGGGTACTGCTCGGCGTCCTTGATCAACGCCGCCACCTGCGGCCAGTCCTGCAGTTCCTGGGCTTGCTGCAAGGCTTCCACCAGGCGCTGCGGATCATGGCTGCGCTGCCAGCCGGCGACCATCAGGGCCAAGGCTCGTTGCGGATCGCTGGTGCGATACAGGGTGATCAACTGGCTCTCGTCGCCGCTGTTCAGCGAGCCCTTGAGCGCCAGCAGTTTCTCCAGGGAAACCTGCAACTCATCATCCAGCTCCAGGTCCCAGGCCAGTGCCGCGCGGGTACGCCAGTAGCTGTCGTCGGTGATCTTGCGGTTATCCACCTGCAACACCTTCCAGGCGGCCTGATTGTCGAAGAGCTTGAGCCAGGTGTTGGCCCAGTCGACGCGTTCGGTGCTGGTCAGGGCAAAGCGGCTCGACATGCCGCTGTAGGCCTTGGTCTTGGCCGCGAACTGGCCGGTGTTTTCCAGATTCTGCAGCAGGCGGGTCCAGGCCAGGCGGTGTTTCGGGTACTTGCGCAGATAGGTTTGCAGCCAGGCCTCGGCCTGCTCCGGGGTGCCGCGGGATTCATGACCGTAGATCAGCGCGTCGAGTTCGACGTCAGTCAGCGCCCGCTGGTCCATGATGCCGGCCAGTAACGGGATGCTGCGATCAAAGTCGAATTGCTGGCTCGCCAGGCGCCAGGCGTGCTCGCGGGTCTGCGGGTCTTCACGCAACGCCAGCAGGCGGATCCAGTACCCCAGTGCCTCATAGGTCTGGCCCCGCCATTCGCCAAGGTGGCCCATCTGCTCCAGCAGCTCGGGGTCATCCGGGTGAGCCGCCAGCAGTTGCTGGCCGGCACTCCAGGCGCCGTCGAGGTCGCCGAGGGCCAGGCGCATCGTGAAGTCCTTGGCCAGGATCCGCGGGTTATTCGGCTGCAAGGTGCGCCATTGCTGCACCAGGCGCTGCGCGAGGTCGAAGCGCTTGTTGGCCACGGCCACATCCACGCCCTGTTCCAGCCAGGCCGCATCGGTTTCCGGGTTGTTTAGCTGATCCAGTTCATCGGCCAATACCTGCGCCGCCTGCTCGCCACGTCCGGCGGCCAGCAGGCTGTTGAAAGCCAGCTGCGCGTAGCGACGGCGCTCTTCGGGTTGCTGAGTGTCCTGCTTGAGCAGCAGGTAGATGTCCGCGGCACGGCCCGGCTCCTCCCCCGCCAGGTACCACTGGGCAGCGGATTTGAGCGATTCGATACGCTGCTGCGGGTCGCGCTCGGCCAGTTCTTCATAAACCCCGGCGGCGAACGCCGGGGCTTGCAGGCTCAGCGCCAACTTGGCCAGGCGCTGCAATTGCGGCAGCGGCAACTGGCGATGGTCGAAGGCTTGCAGACGCTCCACCAGGCCCTTTGCGGCGCCCTGTTCCTGGCTGCTGGCGGCGACCAGGGTGTCGATTTCCAGCTGGTAATACGCGAGCAACGTCGGCTGCGGATGGGCCCAGCTGTCCAGGTTCTGTCGGGCTTTGGTGTAGTCGCCCAACTGGATCAACAGGTCCACCAACTGCAAGCGCAGGCGGTCATCTTCCGGGTGCGCAGCCAGCAGCAGTTCGGCGTAATTGGCCGACACGGCGTCCGGCTGCCGGCCATCGGGCTCGAACAGTTCTTCTCGCTGGAAGGTCAGCCATAACAGGCCGCCCACGGCGACCGCTATCACTACCAGTGCCCAGGGATTGAGCAGCCGGCTGCTTTCAGTTGCAGAGGAGTTGGGCATGACTCACCTGCTTCATGGGGAGTTGGAAATGCCAGAGGCCTGCCGACCCCTGACCCGCGAAACGCTGGCCGTCGACTTCAACCCGGCAGACGCCAGGCGCACGTACCGAGAAGCTCAAATCGATCTGGCCGGCAAAAGAGAAACTCACCCGGCGCTCATCCAGGTAGCGCCATTCCTGCAGCGGCAAGTTGGCTTCCTCCAGGGCCGGACGCGGGTCGCGATCGGCCCGCAAAACCAGCAACGCACGGTCGCTGCTCAAGTGCACATATCGCCCTTGGGGCAAATCGCGAACCCCGGCGATACCGCTGGAGCGACCCAGGTCCGGCCAGCCCATCTGCGGGTCCAGGCGCAGGGTGCGCAAGGCATCCATGCCCCGTACCTGCCAGGCGCCATCGGCGGTGCGCGCCAGGCTGGACTGGTACAGGCCGTGCAGGCGATCCAGGTAATCACTCATCCACAGGGAGATCGGCTGCTGGCCTTTCATGTAGCCGTAGATCTCGTTCATGGCCTTGATCGAGGCCTGCTTGGTGCTGGAATAGAAGTGGTAATACAGGTGCAGGCCGCGCATGCGCCGTGGGCTGTCGGTCAGCTCGAAGGTGTCGATCACATCGCGAAAGCCGTAGTACGGGCCTTTCCACAGGTTGGTGTAGAGGTTCTCGTTGATGATCGGCGCGTAATACTGCAAGCCGCCTTCGGTGGGACGCAGCAGCGGGTTGAGCCCGGTCAGCGACGGGTTGGCGCGGGTCAGCATGGTCTCGGCGCCGTTCACGTTCTTTAGCCCGGCGTCGTAGGCCAGCTTGATGGTCGACGGCGCGGGCAAAGCGTCACCCGGCCAGAACACCACCTTGACCGGTTTCTCGGGGGTGGTCAGGTGCTGATTGATGTAGTCCCGCGAACCGAAGATCTCACGCCGAAAATCGATTTTTTCGTAGCCCGGGATGGCCATTTTCAAGCCGTACTCAGGGTTAAAACCTTCGCGTTTCTTCGCCACTTCCGGCTGCATGAAAAACGGATGGCTGAAGGTGTGGGTGGCGACTTCAACTTTCGGGTCGGCAAAAATATCCCGGGCAATCGGCTCCAGCTCCCGGGCCAGGAACGGGAACATGCCGCGCGGGGAAATCTCGCCTTCGATGATCGACACCGACGTCAGGAACGGGTTGGGACGGATGAAGTCATCCAGCACCTGCTTGCCGGCATAGGGCGTACCCCGGACCTCGGCGCGCGAGGGGAAGCCGTCACCGTCAATGTGCACCGTGGCAATGCGACGACCGTTTTCGGTGGTGGTGTCCGGACGCGGCTGCACCGGCAGGCGCAAGGCCGCCTGGAGGAAGGCAAACGGATCGAGAATCCAGCGACTGCGCTCGTTGTTCACTTCCAGAACATAAGGCGCCAGCGCCAGGCCGCCCCACGCCGCGACCGCTACTGGCGCAAACTCCTGGCCGCCCTCGCCCTTGAGCAGCAATGCGGCCTTGGGGCCTTTGGGCAACAGAGAGAGGGCGGTCAGGTCACGGGAACGCGGCTGTACCGGTGCTTCGAACGCGCCGATCAGGGCCTTGTCCTGGTAGGTAATCTGCAATGCCTGGGTCGCCGGCGGCGCGGAGCGTTCGAGCCCCAGGCGCTTGAGCAGGACCTTGTCCTCTACCGGCAGGCCGGCGAAAAACACCAGCGGCACCTGCTCGTCGAGGCGCTTGTTGAGCCAGCGGTTGAACACCTGGCTGTCTTGCGGCGCACCGCTGGTCATCCAGGTCAAAACGCCGGCGTACAGGCCGCTGAAGCTGTACTCAGGCAGCGCATCGGCCGCCAGGTAATCCACGCGATAGCCCAGGTACTCCAGCAAGCCGCCGAGCAGGGTGTGCCCAGCATTGCGGATCAGGTCGCCTTCACGCGGGTCGAACACCAGGGCGATACGCCGGGGCTGGACTTCAATGCTGCTGATGCCCAGGGAGTCCAGGTCCGGGGTGCCGATGTAAGGGATGAACCCCTCGTCGCGCAGGCGCCGAGCCAGTGTGCGCGCCTCTTCACGCCGTTCCGGCGGCAGGTAGTCGATGGCCACCAGCGGGATGCCCTTGGCGCGCAACGGTTGCAGGTGGGTTTCCAGCCACTGGCGATCCGCTTCCGGGACCGGGCGATAACGCTTGGCCGAAGCATCCCAACCGGCGTGGATCGACTCCACGGCGACCGCCGCAGGCACACCCTCCAGCTCCGGCAACACCTCGAAGCCGCGGTTGAAAAACAGCTTCAGGGCCGGTTGGCGCTGATGCAGTTCCCGCAGGAAACTGGCCAGGGCCAGGCGCTGGGCTTCCTGGTCTGCGGCCGGAAGCAGTTGAAAACTGTCCAGGGTGTCGAGGAACAGACCGGCATAACCCTGGGCCTGCAGCGCCTTGGCCTGGGCGAACAGATACTCGCGCCAGGCCGGTGCTGCCAGGTTCATCACCTGGCTGTTCCAGGCCTTGTTGCGCGTCGGGCTGACGGCGGCGCCCAGGGCTTGCTGGTCCAGCTCGCGCTTGCCGCCGTGGAACTCACCCACCGAGAGATAAGCGAACGGCTGGCTGCCCATCCCACTCAGGGTTTTGACATCCGCGGGCGCCATGTGCCCCGGCTCGACCACGGCCCAGTCAAATTGCGCCAGCTCCGGCAACGGCGGTTTATCGGCGTACCAGAACGCCACGCTGGAAGGCGCCACCGGGGCCGCGGCATGCACCGCCGCGCCAGTAAAACAGAGCGTCAGGGCAGCCAGCAGGCGTTTGATGGCCGAGCAGAAGTGCGTCCCGCGAAAAACGTTTTCCATAACTCACTCTTGAGATGACTGAGCCGATACGTGGATGTCTCGGCTGATGTGACGGACCGAGTTACAAACTGCGGATCAGTTGCGCCAGGCCATCGCCGATAGAGGTCGGTGCTGGCAGGGTGAAGCGCTCGAGCAGACGAGTGTTATTGGCGCGCGAGTGGCGAATGTCGCCCAGACGTGGCGCGTGGTGGATCACGGTCAGGGGGCTGCCGGTGGCGCGGCCCAGTTCGCCGATCAGGTCATTGAGGCTGGTGGAACGGCTGAGGCCGACGTTGACCGCACCAGGGGCCGGCTGATCGGCTTGCAGCGCCTGGATCAGGATGCTGACCAGGTCCGCTACATAGACGAAATCACGGGTCTGATCGCCGTCACCGAAGACCGCCACCGGCTGCTTGGCCATGGCCCGCTCGGTGAAGATGCTGATCACCCCGGAATACGGCGAAGACGGGTCCTGGCGCGGCCCGAAAATATTGAAAAAGCGCAGGATCACCGGCTCCAGGCCGTGCTGGCGGCGGTAGAAGTCCAGGTAATACTCACTCGCCAGCTTGTCGGCGGCATAAGGCGTGAGTGGTGACTTGGCGGTGTCCTCGGGGATCGCCGTGCCCTCGCCGTTATTGCCGTAGATCGCCGCGCTGGATGCGAACACCACCCGGTGGATGCCGGCGTGCAGCATGTTTTCGCAGACGTTGAGGGTGCCGACGAAGTTGCTCTGATGGGTCGCGACCGGGTCGTCCACCGACGCCTGTACCGAGGCCACGGCAGCCAGATGCACCACGGCCTGGCAGCCGGACATGGCCTGGGCTACGGCATCGCTGTCGGCGACATCGCCGATGATCAGGCTCAGGTTGCCATTGTCCATGGGCAGGTTATTCACCTTACCGGTGGACAGGTTATCCAGCACACGGACCTTGTAGCCCATGGCCAGCAACGCTTCGACCAAATGAGAGCCGATAAAGCCAGCTCCGCCCGTCACCAATATCCGCTCAGAAAACATGCAAAAACTCCAAGAAACTGTATCCGCCTGCCACTTTCAGCCTGCCAAGGGGCTGGGCCGGCGCAGGGCATCAATGCCTGCCGCTGTTTTCGTCGGAAAACCCCGCCAAAGACGGCGTTTCGGCCGAATTTGAACGCGATTCGCCGCGACGCATAGCTGGCTATGCGCCATCGAATGCGGCGCCGATAGTGAGATACCCGCCCAAGAGTGTCAATATTTTGTTTTTGCTTTGTATTTTTTCGCGGACAAACGGTAATACGCCAATAAAATGCCATTTGTTTGACGACAATATAGAGTCGCTCTATAAAAAGGACTGCACCCATAGCGGCAAGACGCCCGATCTAAAGCGGTTTCCCTAGGATTGACGCCACGTCAGGCGATTGAGTGGCTCCGACTGAAAGACTGAAAAAATGGCTGATATGCCATGGTGCAGGCGGAACTTCTTGGGAGATTCAAGGACTTCAGGAGGGATTACAGGCTCGGATTCGTGCCTGGAGATCAATAATCCACTGTTTGAAAAAACAGTGGATCGGTAAATCGCGGACAAACAAAAACGCCGCTCAATGAGCGGCGTTTTTGTGAAATTGGAGCGGGAAACGAGACTCGAACTCGCGACCCCGACCTTGGCAAGGTCGTGCTCTACCAACTGAGCTATTCCCGCAAATGGCGTCCCCTAGGGGACTCGAACCCCTGTTACCGCCGTGAAAGGGCGGTGTCCTAGGCCACTAGACGAAGGGGACACGCTAACTGAAATACATGGTGTGTATTCCAGTGCCCAGACCCGAATCCGAAGACTTGGTCCTGGTTTCACTCAGCACCACCCGAAGGCACTGCTGTTTAAAATTGGAGCGGGAAACGAGACTCGAACTCGCGACCCCGACCTTGGCAAGGTCGTGCTCTACCAACTGAGCTATTCCCGCATATGGCGTCCCCTAGGGGACTCGAACCCCTGTTACCGCCGTGAAAGGGCGGTGTCCTAGGCCACTAGACGAAGGGGACACACGTACAACATTCACTGCTTACTGCGTTTCGCTATGTGCTTTACGCTGTAAGTGGCGCGCATTCTATGGATGGATTGGGGGGTCGTCAACCCCCTGATATAAATTTATTTAAATCAATGACTTCCCCGCCGATTACCGGGCTGGGCGGGCATTTCTGTCGCCCGGGCTTTGACGCCTATATTCTGGCACCCGACAAGGCGTTATAGTCCAGCGCTGCCAATGATGGCAATGTGCACCTATTGCCGCCACTACCTATATAAGCAGCGTTGCAGCTTGGCCCGGCTCGTCGAGCGGCGCTATGCGCCCCCATGCGAAGCCACTACACTCGCACGCGAAATCCTATAAAGAGGTCTTAACGGTGACACCACTCATGATCACCCTGCTAGTTGTAGCCGGGATCGTAATACTGATCGCCATTGGCTACATGAACCATGTGGTGGAAAACAGCAAACTGGAAAAGGCCCGCACCAAGGTCGAACTCAATGATCGCCTGCGTCGTTGCGGCGAAATCACCGAGACATTCCCCGGCCAGTTGATGACACCGGCGCTCAAGCTGCTGCTGACCCGACTGGAACTCAACGTCAACCAGCGCCTGCTCAACCTGCACAAGTCCGATAGCGGGATCAAGGCCCGTATCGCCGAGCTCAATGCGTTGATCGCCCAGGGCGAATCGATCCCGGTGAACAACCCACCCTGCCCGATCCAGACCGAAGCCAAGGCCAAGGATGTGCGCTTTCTGCTGGAAGCCATGCACGGCCAGGTGACGCGCGCGGCCCAGGACGGCTTTTTGCCGACCAATGAAGCCAAGCGCTGGATCCGCGAGATCCGCCATCTGTTGGTGCTGTTGCACATCGAGTTCTTCAACAACCTTGGCCAGCATGCCCTGCAGCAGGGCCAGCCCGGCCAGGCGCGCCTGGCTTTCGAGCGCGGCGCCCAGTACCTGCGCAAGCAGCAGGACCCGAACACCTACAGGGAGCAACTCGAGTACCTGGAGAAGCTCCTGGCCCGGGCCAACTCGATGGTGCTGGCCAGCACCCAGCCGGTCGAAGGCGAAGTCAACCAGTTGACCGAAGGCCTGAAGACCGCCGAAACCGATGCCGACTGGAAGAAGAAAGCGATCTACGATTGATGCCAGCCCCTTGCCCCACGAGCTCCTCGTGCGGCAAGGGCCAGGACCTGCCCTCAACCTGCGGCCAATAACCCGCAGGTGAAGCACACGGCCTCAGAGCCGGAAGTGCCCGACCATCCCCTTCAACTCCACCCCCAACTGCGCCAGCTCAATGCTCGATGCGGCATTGCCCTGCATCGCCAGTGACGATTGGTCGGCGCTGGCACGGATGCTGGTGACGCTGCGATTGATCTCTTCGGCCACCGAGCTCTGCTGCTCGGCGGCGGCGGCGATCTGCTGGTTCATCTGCTGGATCAGGGACACCGCCGCGGCAATGCTGCCCAGGGCGCTTTCGGTTTGCAGGGCATCACTGACCGCCAGCTTGACCAGCTCGCCGCTGCCCTGGATCTGCTGCACCGAAGAGTCCGCCGCCGCGCGCAAGGCACTGACCAGGCGCTCGATCTCCTCGGTGGACTGCTGCGTCCGTTTGGCCAGCGCCCGCACTTCGTCGGCCACCACCGCAAAACCCCTGCCCTGCTCGCCCGCACGCGCAGCCTCAATGGCAGCGTTGAGGGCCAGCAGGTTGGTCTGCTCGGCCACGCTTTTGATAACCCCCAACACCGCGCCGATGTTCTGGATCTCGGCACTCAGGCTTTCGATACTGCTGCTGGCACTGTTCGCCGAGTCGGCCAGTTGCTCGATGCGCTGCATGCTCTGGCGCACCACCTGTTGCCCGCTCTCCACCTTGTTGTCGGCGGACTGCGCCGCCAGCGCCGCCTCCTCGGCGTTGCGCGCCACGTCGTGGACGGTGGCGGTCATCTGATTCATGGCAGTGGCAACCTGCTCGGTTTCTTCCTTCTGGCTGCTGACTTCAAGGTTGGTCTGCTCGGTGACCGCCGACAGGGACTGTGCCGAACTGGCCAGTTGCTCGATACCAGCCTGCAAGCCGCTGACAATACTGCTGAGCCCTGCCCCCATCTGCTGCATCGCCAGCATCAACTGGCCGATCTCATCGCGCCGGGTGACCTCGACCGTGGCGCTGAGATCGCCGGCGGCGATTTGCTGGGCCACGCGAATCACGCTGCGCAGCGGCGCGACAATCAGCCGGGTAATGATCCACGACGCCAGCAGCCCCACCAAAAGGGCCAGGGCCGAAGATCCGATGATCAGCCAGGCGTTCTGCTTCAGCTCGGCCTGCATTGAGAGGTCCTGGGCGGCGTAGGCCTGGTCGACCCGCTCCGTCACCTGCGCGGCGCGTTCGCGCAGCTGCTGGTAAACGGTTTTCTCCTGAGCCAGCAGCCCGGTGTACTCCGCGAGTTTTTCGCCGAAGTTGCCAATGTGCCCGGCGACCTCATTGAGCACCGTCTGATAGCCGGCATCCTTGACTGCGGTCTTGAGCTGCTCGGCCTGGGCCAACGCCTGCTCGGCCTGCTCGATCTTGCCCTGGCCGGCATTTTCTTCGTCGCCCTTGCGGCTTTGATCCAGGCGCAGGCGCGCTTCATTCATGGCCTGCAACATCAGCCGCGAGACCTGGCTGACCTGATTGGCCTGGTCGATGAATTCGCTGCCCTCCTTGCCCTGGGACTCCTTCAATCCGTAGGTGCCATCGTCGGCCAGCCCGGCCTGGAGGACATCGAGGTTATTGGCCACGCTGGAGACCGACCAACTGGCCATCTCCAGCGCCAGGTCCTTGGCCTGGGTCAGTTCGACAAACTCATCGAAAGCCTTGCGATAAGCCGCCAAAGCCTGCTCGACATCGTTCATTACCGGCACGTTCGCCGCCGATTGGCTTTTGAGCTCGGACGCCAACCGCAGCAAACCCTCGACCCCCTCATGCAGGGCATCGACGGTCTTGGGGTCGCCACGCAGGGCGTACTCCTGCTCCAGCAGGCGCACGTTGAGCAAACCGCTGTTGAGGGACGACATCTGCTTGAGGCCATCAAAACGATGGCTGATGGTTTGCAACGACCAGACACCAATGGCCGCCACCACTGCCGTCAACAACAGGACCAGGGTAAACCCGATGCCCAGTTTCTTTGCCATGCCCAGGTTGGCAAAACGTCCGCTCGTGGCCGAATTCATTGCGCTCAGTCCCCTTCCGATACCCAATGGCGGCAAGGCCATTTTCGAGTACTGCAGGTTCGCAACGGGCTGTACCGCAACACAAGTCTCTGGCGTCGGAATAATGGCAAAAAGCTAGGTGCAGGTCGTTTTCAGGACGGTCGAGGTCGATCGGGCGGGCCTGGATGCGACAGGGCACATCACCGTCCCGCCTCGACGAAAAATCCTCTCAGATGGCGGTGGCGCCGCCGTCGACCGCCAGCGCATGGCCGGTGGTGAAGGCCGCGCCGTCACTGCACAGATACAACACGGCGCTGGCGATCTCCTCGACCTTGCCCACCCGGCCCACCGGATGCATGGCTGCCGCGAACTCGGCTTTCTTTGGATCGGCCTCATAGGCGCGGCGGAACATATCGGTGTCGATCACCGCCGGGCAGACCGCGTTGACGCGGATTTTCTTCTTCGCATACTCGATGGCTGCGGACTTGGTCAGGCCAATCACCGCGTGCTTGGAAGCGGCGTAGATACTCATCTTCGGTGCCGCCCCGAGGCCTGCCACCGAAGCGGTGTTGACGATGGCACCGCCGCCCTGAGCCAACATCAGCGGCAACTGGTACTTCATGCACAGCCAGACGCCCTTGACGTTGACCCCCATGATCGCGTCGAACTCATCCTGGGTACCGTCGGCCAGCCGGCCCTTCTCGATCTCGATTCCGGCATTGTTGAAGGCGTAATCGACCCGCCCGTAGGCATTCACCGCCTGGGCCATCATCTGCTGTACATCTGCTTCCAGGGTCACGTTGCAGCGCACGAACAAGGCGTCGCCACCGGCACGGCGAATCAGCTCCACTGTGCCTTCGCCGCCGTCAACATCCAGGTCCGCCACCACCACTTTCAAGCCTTCGCCGGCGAATGCCAGGGCCGTGGCTCGGCCAATACCGGCGGCGGCACCGGTAACCAGGGCCACTGTGCCGGAAAACGTCATGCTCATTGTTATGTCCTCGATGGAATGCGGGTCGCGTGCCGGGAGTCTAGCCACAGGCCGGGGCCCTGCGGCAGCACTATCAGAAGCCCGGTTGAGGACTTATGCGCGGCAGTGATAAACCGCCCGGGGTGACCATCACTGCACTGGATCGGCGCCTATTCGCTGCGCCGGCAATCCTTGCGGCAGCGGCGCTGAAGGTCTATCAACTAGGGTTTCATTGACCTTGAGTGCCTGCCATGACCAGCCAGACCAATCGCCAGTTCCTGCTCGCCAAGCGCCCTGTAGGCGCGGCGACCCGCGAGACCTTCACCTACCAGCAGGTTGCGGTCGGTGAACCGGGGCCGGGGCAGATTCTGGTGAAGAACGAATACCTGTCCCTGGACCCGGCCATGCGCGGCTGGATGAACGAGGGCAAGTCCTACATCCCGCCGGTGGCGATTGGCGAAGTGATGCGTGCCCTGGGCGTGGGCCAGGTGATTGCGTCGAACAACCCGGGCTTCAATGTCGGCGACTACGTCAATGGCGCCTTGGGCGTGCAGGACTACTTCCTCGGCGAGCCTCGCGGCTTCTATAAGGTCGACCCCAAGCTCGCTCCCCTGCCGCGCTACCTCTCGGCCCTGGGCATGACCGGCATGACCGCCTACTTCGCCCTGCTCGACGTCGGCGCGCCCAAGGCCGGCGAGACCGTGGTGCTGTCCGGGGCCGCCGGAGCGGTGGGCAGCATTGCCGGGCAGATCGCCAAGATCAAGGGCTGCCGCGTGATCGGCATCGCCGGGGGCCAGGACAAGTGCAAGTTCCTGATCGACGAACTGGGTTTTGACGGCGCCATCGACTACAAGAGCGAAGACGTGCACGCCGGCCTCAAGCGCGAATGCCCGAAAGGCGTCGATGTGTATTTCGACAACGTCGGCGGCGACATTCTGGATGCGGTGCTCAGCCGCCTGAATTTCAAGGCACGGGTGGTGATCTGCGGTGCCATCAGCCAGTACAACAACAAGGAAGCGATCAAAGGCCCGGCCAACTACCTGTCGTTGCTGGTCAACCGTGCGCGCATGGAAGGTTTTGTGGTGATGGACCATGCCGCGCAATTCGCGGCGGCCGGGCAGGAAATGGCCGGCTGGATGGCCAAGGGGCAGCTCAAGAGCAAGGAAGATATTGTCGAAGGGCTGGAGACGTTCCCGGAAACCCTGATGAAACTGTTCAGCGGCGAGAACTTTGGCAAGTTGGTGCTGAAGGTTTAAGCGCGGCTGACCATTGAAGAGCACCGTCCATCGCCGGCACACCGGCGATGGACTGGCGCCTCAGGGCCTGTTCACCCTCAGGCCAGTTCGGCGACCACAGCCGCCAGCGCCTGGCCTGGATCAGCCGCCTGGCTGATCGGCCGACCGATCACCAGGTAGTCGGAACCGGCATCCAGCGCCTGGCGCGGGGTGAGGATGCGCCGCTGGTCGTCCTGGGCGCTGCCTGCCGGACGGATGCCCGGAGTCACCAATTGCAGCGACGGGTGGGCGGCTTTCAGCGCCTGGGCTTCCAGCGCCGAGCACACCAGGCCATCCATGCCGGCCTTTTGCGCCAGCGCCGCCAGGCGCAGCACCTGCTCCTGGGGCTCGATGTCCAGGCCGATCCCGGCCAGGTCCTCGCGCTCCATGCTGGTCAGCACGGTCACGCCGATTAGCAGCGGTTTCGGGCCGTTGCGCTGGTCGAGCACTTCACGGCAGGCGGCCATCATGCGCAGGCCACCGGAGCAATGCACGTTGACCATCCACACACCCATTTCCGCCGCGGCCTTGACCGCCATCGCCGTGGTGTTGGGGATGTCATGGAACTTGAGGTCGAGGAACACTTCAAAACCCTTGTCGCGCAAGGTCCCGACGATTTCGGCGGCGCAACTGGTGAACAGTTCCTTGCCGACTTTGACCCGGCACAGTTTCGGGTCCAGCTGATCAGCCAGTTTCAGTGCGGCGTCACGGGTGGGGAAATCCAGGGCGACGATGATAGGAGTCTGGCAGGCGGACATGAATGGGCTCTCAGGCAAGTCGAAATCGGCGCGGATTGTAGCGCAAGCCGGGATGTTCCGGGACCCGGTGATCGGTAAATCGTCGCCAGGAGCGCCCGATCAGCTGCCAGGTCGGGCACAATGGCCGACACGGCGGGCTTTGTATCAAGCCCGATACACTTCCGACACGCCCGCAACAATCCACAGCGCTACCCTCGCCAGCCGCTATACCCCGAACAGCACTTCCAGCCCTCGGGCCGGACGCCTATGCTGAAGCCACAACCTCGCAGCCCATCTTTGTGGTTGGCAGCCTACCTGGCAGATGATCGCACCCATGCAAAACACTCCAGCCCCTCTCAACGACGATCAGAAAGCGCCCGTCAGCAGCGACGAAAAACGCTGGAACACCCGGGCCTTGATCGTTGACGACGACGTGCCGATCCGCGAACTGCTGATCGACTACCTGGCACGCTTCAATATCCACGCCAGTGGCGTCACCGATGGCGCCGCCATGCGCGTGGCACTGCAAGCCGAACACTTCGACGTGGTGGTGCTCGACCTGATGCTGCCGGGCGAAGACGGCCTGTCCCTGTGCCGCTGGCTGCGTAACGAATCGGACATCCCGATCCTGATGCTCACCGCGCGCTGCGAACCCACCGACCGCATCATCGGCCTGGAACTGGGCGCCGACGACTACATGGCCAAGCCGTTCGAGCCTCGGGAACTGGTGGCGCGGATCCAGACCATCCTGCGCCGGGTGCGCGACGATCGCAGCGAACAGCGGGCCAATATCCGCTTCGACAACTGGCGCCTGAACAGCGTCCTGCGCCAACTGATCTCCGCCGATGGCCTGGTGGTGCCGCTGTCGAATGCCGAGTTCCGCCTGCTCTGGGTGTTCATCGAGCGCCCGCGCCGGGTGTTGAGCCGCGAGCAACTGCTGGACGCCGCACGCGGCCGCTCCATCGAAGCCTTCGACCGCAGTATCGACCTGCTGGTCTCGCGCCTGCGGCAGAAGCTGGGCGACGATCCGAAATCGCCACAGCTGATCAAGACCGTACGCGGTGAGGGTTATCTGTTCGACGCGCGAGACATCGGCTGATGCGGGGGCGTTTCGATACGCTGTTCAGCCGCCTGTTCGGGATGTTGCTGATTGCGATCGTACTCGCCCACCTGCTGGCCTTTTTCTGGTTTCACCACTACGGCCCGCCACCGCCGCCACCCCCTCCTCCGGCCGGACAAGCCTTCAACGGTCCGCCCCGCGGGCCGCCGAATTTTGAACCGCGGCCGCCACGACCGTGGTTTGGCGGGCCCATCGTGCCGCTGACCTTTCAGCTGATTTCATTGGTGATTGCCGCCTGGTACGGCGCCAAGCTGCTGAGCCGCCCGATCCAGCGCCTGAGCGGCGCCGCCGAACGCCTGAGTGAAAACCTCGACAGCCCGCCACTGGATGAGTCCGGGCCACGAGAGGCACGCCAAGCGGCCCACACCTTCAACCTGATGCAACGCCGCATCCGCGAGCAGGTGCAGCAGCGCGGGCGCATGCTCGGCGCGGTTTCCCATGACCTGCGCACGCCCCTGTCGCGCCTCAAGCTGCGCCTGGAGCAGATCGAAGACATCAAGCTGCAAGGGCAGATGCGCCAGGACCTCGACGACATGATCAGCATGCTCGACGCGACCCTCAGCTACCTGCACGAGCAGCGCACCAGTGAAGCCCAGCAGCGCATGGACGTGCAGGCCCTGGTTGAATCGCTTTGCGAAAACGCCCAGGACCAGGGCGCCGATGTCCAGGCCAGCGGCCACTGCGCGCCGTTGCAAGTACAGCCCATGGCCTTGCGCTCCTGCCTGAACAACCTGCTCGACAACGCCCTGCGTTACGCCGGGCATGCCGCGATCGACCTGCAGGACAGCCGCGAACAGTTGCTGATCCGGGTCATCGACCACGGCCCGGGGATCGACGCCACCCAACGCGAGGCGGTATTCGAGCCGTTCTTTCGTCTGGAAGGCTCGCGCAACCGCAACTCCGGCGGCGTCGGCCTGGGCATGACCATCGCCCGCGAGGCGGTCGGGCGCCTGGGTGGCCAGCTGAGCCTGGAACAAACCCCTGGCGGCGGGCTGACCGCAGTAGTCCGCCTGCCGCGTCACTGATCCCCCTCGAGCAGCATGTGTAGCCCCGGGTACAAAGCCCACATACCCACGACAAATCCCCCCGCGAGGCTGCACAAGCCGGCACACCCACCGGCTTTATCCATCCGCAGGGAGTGAGCCCCATGATCGGTAGCGTCAGTAACTATTCGAGCTATATCAGCTCCAGCAGCAGTACGACCAACAACACCCGCAGCCAGCAGTTGCAGAAAGAGCTGTTCAGCAAACTCGACAGCAACGGCGACGGCGCAGTGGATCAGGACGAGCTCAAGAGCGCCCTGTCGCAGAAAAGCGACAACGGCATCCTGGTCAGCCTGAGCAAGAACTTCAGTGACCTGGACAGCGACAGCAGCGGCAGCCTGAGCAGCGAAGAAATGGCCGCCATGGCGCCCCCGCCGCCGCCATCGCAGGCCCAGGCACCCAATACCGAGCTGGCCGATGCCCTGATCAAGGCCCTGGACACCGACGGTGACGGCGTTGTCAGCAGCGACGAGCTGAGCAACGGCCTGAGCAGTGCCGGCAGCAGCGCCGACAGCAAGGAAATCTTCTCGGCCCTGGACAAGAACCAGGATGGCAGCGTCAGCCAGGAAGAAATGGCCGCCGCCCTCGCCCCGCCTCCACCGCCGCCTCAGCAGGTTTCCAGTGAGGAGTTGTTCAGCCAGCTGGACACCGACGGCGACGGCAGCATTACCACCAGCGAACTGAGCAGCGCGCTGCAGGCCAGCAATAGCAGCACCACCAGTACTGACAGCAGTGCCGCCCTGCTCAAGGTGCTGGACAGCGATAACAGCGGTGGCGTCAGCAGCGACGAGCTAAAGGCCGCGTTGCAGGCCGGTCGTGATCAGCCAAGCACGGCCTCCAGCGAAAAGAGCGAACTGGCCCAGGCCCTGGGCAAGATGATCGCCAACCTGAACAAGCAGTATCAGCTCGATAACGTGGCGCAGGTCGGCAGCAGCGTCAACGTCGCCGCCTGATCCGCGGAAAGCGGCGCTGGCCTGCCAGCGCCTGCACGCCAGCAAGTCGCACAGTCAGCGCTGGTCCTCGACCCGCGCCTGGCTCGCGCTCCAGTCGGTGAGCAGGCTGTAGGCCACCGCCAGCAGGGTCGGGCCGATAAACAGGCCGATAAAACCGAAGGCGATCAAGCCGCCGAACACCCCCAGCAGCACAATCACCAGCGGCAGGTTGCCGCCACGGCTGATCAGGTAGGGTTTGAGCACGTTGTCGACGCCGCTGATGATGAACGTGCCCCAGATCCCAAGGAACACCGCCATCCCGTATTCGCCCTTCCAGGCCAGCCAGGCCGTGGCCGGTATCCACACCAGGGGCGGCCCCATGGGAATCAGACTGAGCAGGAAGGTGGTGATCCCCAGGACCAGGGCGCCCGGCACCCCTGCGATCAGAAAGCCGATCAGGGCCAGGATCGCCTGGGCCGCTGCCGTGCCGATCACGCCATTGACCACCCGCTGCACCGTACCCGCCACCAGCTCGATGTAGTAGCCGGCCCGCTCGCCGATCAGGCGTTCCAGCAGCTTGTGCACGAACAGCGCCAGGCGCGGGCCGTCGCGATAGAAGAAAAACACAAAGACGATACTCAGGGTCAACTCGAGGATGCCGCCGCCGATCTGTGCGCTGCGCGCCAGCAACCAGTTCCCGACCTGCCCCAGGTAGGGCTTGACCGCCAGCATCATCGCCGCGCCCTGCTGATCGATGCTGTCCCACAGCCCCACCAGACGCTCCCCGACCAGAGGGATGCTGCCCAGCCAGACCGGCGCAGCGGGCAGGCCATCGACCTGCACGTCCTTCATAAAGGCCGTGGCATCGCGCACATGGTCAGCCAGGTTCAAGCCCAGCCAGACCATGGGTGCGGCCACCAGCACCATCCAGCCCAGGGTCAACAGGGCCGCGGCCAACGACTCGCGGCCATTGAGCCAGCGTGTCAGCAGGCGCATCAGCGGCCAACTGGCAAACGCCAGCACCGCACCCCAGAACAGCGCCGACCAAAACGGCGCCATCACCCACAAACTGGCACCAAACAACACCAGGAGCAGAATCTGCACCAACAGGCGATCGTTATTGAGCATGAAGAATCTCGAGAAAGGACGTCGAACACAGAGTAGGCGAACACAGGGCCGGTGTGTTCGCCTTGGAGGGTATTAGCGCAACAGCTCGAAGTGCAGGCCCGTCGTATCGGTGTTGCCGGTTTCCATCCGCGCGGCGCGCACGCCCTGGCCGATCAGGGCCTGACGCCAGGCTTCGGCGTTGCTCCCGGAAATACTGACCCGCAGCGTGGTATCCAGGTTCAGCCCCCGGGACAGCAGGGTCAGCCAGACCGGCTGCGGGTCGGCACCGAGTTTGGGCAGGTCCAGGCGGCCGGTGTCTTTCAACTGGCGCAATAGGGTTGCCGAAGTCGGCAGCAAGTCACCCAGTGGCGCACTGGCCTCGAACTGTTCGACATGCAGGTACGCCCGGCGATTGCCCCGGGTGATGCTGTACAGCGCCACCAGGGAATTGTCCTGGGGCGCGGCCAGGCGCAACAGCAGGTAGGCCTGCTGGTCGTCGGCGCCAAAGAGCTTGGCGTTGCCGAACACTTCATTGGCCCACAGGCTGCTTTCCCCGCAGTCCCGCGCCTGGCACCAGAACAGCAGTTCGGCGCCCTGCTTCTGCAGGGCTTCACGGGCGGCGGTAAAGGCTTCGGTGGATGAATGCTCGGGCGGCAACTCATAGGTCACCGAAGTGGCCTTGCCCCGGGCGCCAACCTGGCCGTCAAAGCGCAACTGGCCGCTGATCCTGCGGATCGACCCCATGGGGTAGATGCGCTCCAGCTCCGCCAGTGGCCGGTAATCGACAATCTGCGCATCGGCCAGGCGCGGTACCAGCGGCAAGTCGTGGCTACCGGGCACGTCGGCGGCGAACACCATGGAACTGGCACAGTACAAACCCAGCATGCTGAAACAACGGATGAGTCCTTTCATTGGAAATACGCTCATCGGATCAGCATGGCCTGGGCACCTTTGACAACGCTGGCGTCATCCGTGCGTTGGGGGACCAGCAGGCCGCGTTGCACCGCCGGGCGCGCCGCCAGGGCCGCCATCCAGCGCTGCAGGGCCGGCAGGCCGTCGACCGAGACCCCGGACCATTCATGGCCGCGGACCCAGGGGTATGTGGCGATGTCGGCGATGCTGTAGTCACCGGCCAGAAATTCCACCGTCTGCAAACGACCGTCGAGCACTTCGTACAGACGCCGGGTTTCATGCTGGTAGCGGTCGATGGCGCCTTGGAGTTTTTCCGGGAAGTAACGGAAGAACACGTTGGCCTGACCCTGCATCGGGCCGACCCCGCCCATCTGGAACATCAGCCATTGCAGAACCAGCGAACGCCCCTTGGGGTCGGCGGGCAGCAATTGGCCGCTGAGTTCGGCGAGGTAGATAAGGATGGCGCCGGATTCAAACACGGCGAAATCGCCATTGGCACGGTCGACGATTGCCGGGATCCGCCCGTTGGGATTGATCTTGAGAAAGTCTGGAGCCTTCTGTTCCTTTTTGTCGAAACTCAGGGCATGCACCGTATAGGGCATGCCGAGTTCCTCGAGCACGATAGAGACCTTGTGGCCATTAGGCGTCGCAGCGGTGTAGAGATCTATCATGGTTGTCTCCGATTTCAACCCGCCCAGCCTCGACAGTTGACCGGCGCAAGTCAAGGAACGGCGAAAAACCGATTGAAACAGTCTGCGACAAAGATCGCGCCGGCCTCGTCGTTCAGGTGCAAATGATGGCCTCCCGGCAACTGCTCCCGGGCAAAGGGTAGTCGCTCGAGCAATTGCCCGTGCTTGGCCAGCATGCCATCGGCCGCCACCACCAGCCGGGTCGGGCAACTGACCCGCTGCACGAAGGCCATGGCCTGCTCTTCGGTCAGGCGCAACGGCGACGCCAGGGTCAGGCGGTTATCGCTGCGCCAGGTATAGCCCCCGGGCACCGGCATCAGGCCGCGCTGGGCCAGCAATTCGGCCGCTTCACGACTGACCGCCACCAGGCCCTTCATCCGCGCCTCGATGGCCTGCTCCAGAGTGGCGTAGACCCGCTTGCGCTTGTCCTGCAGGGCGAGTTGCGCCTGCAGCGCCATGCCCAGGCGCTCGGCGGCATTCTCGGAGCCAGCGGTGGGCGGGATCACCCCATCGATCAACGCCAGGTGGCTGACGCGCTCCGGCAAGGCCCCGGCCAGCACCAGCGAGACAATCGCCCCCAGGGAGTGGCCCATCAGGGCAAAGCGTTTCCAGCCCAGTTGCTCGGCCACCTGCAGCACGTCGTACACATAGTCCCACAGGGCATAACCGGCGCCCGCCGGCCGATGGTCGGAGTGGCCGTGGCCGGCCATGTCCAGGGCAACGATACGCAAGCCGTCGAGCTTGGGCGCCAGGCGCGCAAAGCTGTTGGCGTTATCCAGCCAGCCATGCAGGGCAATTACCGGCAAGCCGTCCTCGGGACCGAACAGATGGGCCGCGAGTTCGATATGGGGCAGGCTCAGGCGCACCTCTTCGACCACCCGGCTCATGCGCAACTCCGTTCGCGGCGTGTGTCCCAGCGGCTGAACAGCTCCTTGAGCAGCGCCGCGGTGTCCTGGGGGCGCTCCAGCGGAAACATGTGCCCGCCCGGCATGCTCAGCGACTCGCCTTGGGGCATGCGCCCGACCGCGCTGGCGTGATGCCGCATCACCACCCGGCTATGCCGTCCACGCACCATGGCCAGCGGCACCTGCAATTGGCGGGCGAGGCCCGGGCTGGTGTGGGGCACCCCACGGTAGATGCTGATTTCCGTCGCTGGGTCGAAGCGCAGGCGCAGACGATCGCCGACCTGATGCAGGCCGTGTTGCAGATAGGCTTCGAAACATTCCGGATCAAACCGGCGAAACAGGCTCTTGTCGGCAAAGTAACTGCGGGCCGACTCCAGGCTGGCAAACTCCTCGCGCCGCCCCAGGGTGCGGCCGGCCGGGGTCAGGCGGTCGATAAATCCAAAGCGCTTGGCCGCCCGGATGACCCATTGGTCGGCACGGGTCAGCACCGGCGAATCGAGCATCACCACCCCGCGATACAGTTCCGGACAACGCAGGGCGGCATGCAAATGCAGAATGCCGCCCAGGGAATGACCCACGCCCCACACCGGCTGCGCCTGCTGTTGCAGATGGTGGATCAGCTCGCTGACCAGGTTCTGCCAGTTGTCGTCCACTGGAAAACGCGGATCGTGCGCGTGTTGCTGCAAATGGGCCACGTCATACTCGGGCGCCAGGGCAGCAAACAACTTGCCGTAGGTTCCCGAAGGAAAGCCGTTGGCGTGAGCGAAAAAGACCTGCTGCGACATACCGAGTTACCCATGGACCGGACAATGGCTGATTGTCCGCAGGTCACCGCACCAGGGCAATGACCGTAACGAACACGAATGATGACACGCCGCTTCAGCCTATAAGCCTGCGCCGCTCAGCGGGCCGGCGGCGTTTCCCCCAGCGGCACCACCGCCATGGTCAGGCGCGAGATGCAGCTGGACTTGCCCTCATCGCTGCTCAGGCGGATATCCCAGACATGGGTCGTGCGGCCGATGTGCACCGCCCTGGCCACCGCGCTCACCCGGCCGCTGCGCAGGCCACGCAGGTGGTTGGCGTTGATTTCCAGGCCCACGCAATAGAATTTGCTGGCATCGATGCACAGGTAGCTGGCCATGGAGCCGACGGTTTCCGCCAGCACCACCGAGGCGCCGCCATGCAGCAGGCCGTAAGGCTGGTGAGTGCGATGATCGATGACCATGCTTGCGGTCAGGGATTCTTCGTCAAAGGACTCGAAGCGAATATCCAGTACTTCGCCGATGGTGTTTTTCTGAAGCGAATTGAGTTGTTCGATGTTCGGAGTGGTACGCCATAGGCTCATCGCTGCATCCTTCAGGGTTTTTATGGGGGTCAATCCTGCCACAGCACGGCTTCGGAGCGCTCGCTCCACTCCTGAAAGCGCTGGCCGTAAGCGGCTTCGATCACGTTGCGCTTGATCTTCAGGGTCGGCGTCAGGAAACCGTTCTCGACCGCCCAACTGTCCTTCACCACCACCAGGCGACGCAAGCGCTCGTGTTTATCCAGGACCTGATTGACCTGCTCCAGCAGCACTTCCAGGCTGCCGTGCAGGGCACCGCGCGCCGCGCCGGCGGCCTCCTGCACGCCCACCGCCGAAAGCACGCACAGCCCCAGCGGCGCCCCCAGACCGTCCCCCACCACGCACACCTGCTCGATCCGCGGGTGCACCGCCAGGCGATTCTCGATTGGCGCCGGGGCCACATACTTGCCTTTGCTGGTCTTGAAGATCTCCTTGAGCCGGCCGGTCAGGCGCAGGTTGCCAGCGGCGTCCTGCTCGCCCTTGTCGCCTGTACGCAAAAACCCGTCGGCGGTGAGGGTCTCGGCGGTTTTCTGCGGATCCTTGTAGTACCCGAGCATGGTCGCGCCGCTGCGCACCTGGACTTCACCGAACTCATCGATGCGCACTTCGACATCCGGGCACGGCTTGCCGATCCAGCCGGGAATATGTTCCCCGGGGCGGCCGATATGGGAGTAGCCGCAGCTTTCGGTCATGCCGTACACCTCCAGCACATCCAGCCCCAGGCGCTGATACCAGTGCAGCAACGTCTGCGGCACCGGAGCCGCACCCGACAGCGCCACGCGCAACGCGTCCAGGCCCAGCCCGGCCAGCACTTTGTGGCCCACGCGCTTGCCGATGAATGGCAGTCGCAACAAAAAATCCAGGCGCTTGGCCGGGACCTTGCTGTAGACCCCCATCTGGAACTTGGTCCAGATCCGCGGCACACCGAACATCGCGGTCGGGCGCGCGCGCTGCAGGTCGGTGAGGAAGGTATCGAGGCTCTCGGCGAAGAACACCGTCTGCCCGG
Source organism: Pseudomonas sp. MF09150 (assembly GCF_059862355.1). Taxonomy (NCBI): domain Bacteria; kingdom Pseudomonadati; phylum Pseudomonadota; class Gammaproteobacteria; order Pseudomonadales; family Pseudomonadaceae; genus Pseudomonas; species Pseudomonas sp. MF09150. The sequence continues at coordinate 1,814,681 of NZ_JCBCUS010000001.1, forward strand.
TATAGATGGCCGCCATCTCGACAAACATGCGCTCGGCCACGTGGCACAGCGGCAGGTAGGACAGCAGGCGGTCCGCAGTGCCCAGGCCGAACAGCCCGGCGCCGTGGGTGGTGGCAAACCCCAGGTTGGCGAAGCTGTGCATCACCCCTTTGGGCAGGCCGGTGGTGCCGGAGGTATAGATGATGGTCGCCAGTTGCTCGCCGGCCGGCGTGGGGCTGTCCAGGATCGGTGAACAGCGCTGCAGATCGTCCCAGTTGAAATCAAAATCGCCCTCGGGGTGCAGCGGCAGGCTGACGGTAGTCAACCCCGGTTTGAGCCCGGGCGCCATGGCGGGCCAGTCATCCAGCTTGCCGATAAACACCAGGACCGACTCGGAGTGTTCAAGCACCTGGGCCACCGAGTCGGCGGTCAGGTTGGGGTACAGGGGCACGGAGACGTGGCCGGCCATCCAGATCGCCAGGTCGGCAATGATCCAGTGCGCGCAGTTCTTGGAGATGATCGCGATATGGCTGCCGGGCGGCAGCTCGCGCCCGCGCAGCCAATGTGCGGCGCAGCGTGCCTGGTGAGCGACCTGGGACCAGTCCAGTTCCTCGACCTGCCCACCGCCCGTGGGCTGGACCAGAAAACGTTGGCGGGGATGACGAGCTTCACGCTCGTAGAACACTTCCAGCGGCAAACGAAAAGCAGTAGACATGCGACTCGCTCCTTGTTTTTGTTCTGATCGTGAGACTAGCCAACCAAGCACTTGCTCGGCCGACTATTCCACGCACAAAGGAGCGCTGCAAGTTAAGAAATGTTGCGCCCTGCCACCTGGAGACAGGGCTGTCCCTCTAGGGCTGCTTGAGGCTATTGAGCGCCATCAGCCCGGCCAGTGGCCAGTCGCCTTCAAGCTCGGCAAGGAAGGCGGTGCCCATCGCCTGCGGGCTGCGCAGGTGACCATGCTGCAACAAGCCAATCAGGTTGCCCACCAGGGGTTGGTGGCTGACCAGCAGCAGGTTGTCCGCCGAATCGATTCGCTCCAGCGCGGTCAGCGGGTTGCTGTCGGGCGTCAGCCAGGGCACGGTGCGGATCGGCGCCTCGAAGCCCAGGGCCTCGCGCACCAGCTCGGCGGTCTGCTGGGCCCGCACATACGGGCTGGCAAGGATGGCGTCGATGGGCTGGCCGATCAATTGCGCGGCACTACTCAGGACTTCCTTGCGCCCATGCTCGGTCAGGTTGCGCTCGGCATCGCTGCGGGCGTGGGGCTCGGCTTCGCCGTGGCGCAACACCCAGAGCTTCATAGCTTGGGCTCCTCGTCACAGGCCGGGTGCGGGGCCGGCGGCACGGCATGGGGCGCCTCGCCTTCTGGGGTGCGCGGCGCCGGCCAGTCGGCAAAGGGCCAGGGTTTCTGATCGGTATGAAAGCTGCCGAAACGGCCGATCTGCGCCAGGAACTGGCTCAGGCTGTCGCCGAAGTTCATCAGGCTGGCGCTGGGCGCGCCGTAGATCAGGCGATAGATCAACTGCACCAGCACCAGGACGCCGAGGATGAATTGCGCCACCTGCCACACCAGCAGAAACACCAGCATCCACAGGACCCGCAGCAGGATCGACTCGTATTTGGCTTCGGAATTGCTATCGTTCATGTCTCGCTCCTGTCTGCTTTCAGTTGAATCCGCTGGTGGAGATAAAGTCGACGTCGGTTTTCGGCTCGCCACGCATCAGCAACTCGATCACCTGGTTCAGCGTACGCCCTTCGAACAGAATCGCGTGCAGCCCGGCTACCAGCGGCATGTACACCCCCAGTTCCTGGGCCTTGACCTTGAGCACCTTGAGCGTGTTGACGCCTTCGGCCACCTCGCCCAGGCGGGTCACCGCCTCTTCCAGGCTCAAGCCCTGGCCCAGGGCAAAGCCGACCTGATAGTTGCGGCTCTTGGATGAAGAGCAGGTGACGATCAGGTCGCCCACCCCGGCCAGGCCGAGAAAGGTCATCGGGTTGGCACCCTGGCTGACGGCAAAGCGGGTCATTTCCGCCAGCGCCCGGGTGATCAGCATGCTCTTGGTGTTTTCCCCCATGCCCAGCGCCACCGCCATGCCGGCGATGATCGCGTAGACGTTCTTCAACGCCCCGCCCAACTCGACGCCAAAACGATCGGCACTGGCGTACACGCGGAAGGTGCGCCCATGCAACGCGGCCTGCACGCGCTGGCACAGCTCTTCGTCTTCGCTGGCGACCACGGTGGCGGTCAACGCATGCTCGGCCACTTCGCGGGCCAGGTTCGGCCCTGAAAGCACGCCGATCCGCGCCTGGGGAGCGATGTCCTGGAGGATTTCGCTCATCAGCTTGAAGGTCTGGGCTTCGATGCCTTTGGTCAGGCTCACCAGCAATTTGCCGCTGAGCAGTTGCGCATGGGGGGCCAGTACCGAGCGCAAGGCGCTGGAAGGCAGCGCAACAAAGCACAGGTCACATTCGCCGAGGGTGGCCAACAGATCGGTGACCGGCTCGACCGCCGGATGAATCTTGATGCCCTTGAGGTAGCGCGGGTTCTCGCGATTGACCCGAATGGCCTCGGCCTGCTCGGGATCGCGCATCCACTGCCGCACCCGATGACCGTTTTCGGCCAGTAGATTTGCAACGGCGGTACCAAAACTTCCGCCTCCCAGGACCGCAATAGGGCGCTGTTCAGTCATATGCAATCCGTCAATCCATACCAGTGGCGATGGCGGCATTATACGGTTCGGTCCTGCGCCTACCAGCCCCTGGGACAATTAGCGCGAAATGTCGGGATCTGCCGGATTCGATCTGGGAATGTCGGGCTTATCGACTGGAAAACTCAACCATCTCGGTTAACATGCGCGGCCATTATTCCGATTCAAGGCTGTACCGTGCGTTTTGGCCCTCCCCGCCGCCCCTCGTCGCTGCTCCTGGCACTGTTGTTCAGTGCTGCGGCGCTGGCCGACGACCTGTTTGTGGACAACCAGCCGCTGCCGCAAGTGCTGACGGCTACCCGTCTCAAGCAGTCCCCGGCAGCGGTGCCCGGGAGCATGACGGTGCTCGACAGCGAGCTGATCAAGGCCAGCGGTTCCCGGGATATCGGCGAACTGCTGCGCCTGGTGCCGGGGATGATGGTCGGCGCCATCAACGGCAACCAGGCGGCGGTCAACTATCACGGCACCAGCGCCAGCGAAGCGCGACGCATGCAGGTGCTGATCGACGGCCGCTCGGTGTATCGCGCGGGCCTGGCGACCGTGGACTGGAGCGATATCCCGGTGGCCATGGAAGACATCGAGCGCATCGAAGTCTTCCGCGGCCCCAACACCGTCAGTTACGGCGCCAACGCGCTGATGGCGGTGGTCAACATCATTACCCGCGCCCCGGCCGACAGCCACGGCACCCGGTTCAAGATGACCCGCGGCCAACGCGGCATCAGCGACTGGTACGCCAGCCAGGGCACCGGCTGGGACAGCGGCGACCTGCGGCTGTCGCTGTCCGGCCAGGAAGACGACGGCTTCGACTCCGACCGCAGCGGTGCCGACTACCGCGACAGCAGGCGCCTGAACCGCGTCAGCCTGGCCCTGGGGCAGATGCTCGATGAGCGGCAGAGCATCGACTGGCAGTTCAGCGCCAAGGAAGGCAGCAACCAGCGTCCTTATACCTACCGGCCGGTGTTCGCCGGTATCACTCAGACCGGCAAGGACTCCGATGTGGCGGCCAAGGACTACGCCAGTTCCTTGCGCTGGAACCTCGACCTCAACCCCAGGCACAGCCTGTACATCCAGGGGTCGGCCCAGCACTGGGACCGCCAGCAGACCTGGCGCGCCTGCGATGCCGAGATCTCGTTCAGCCCCGAACTGACCCGCCTGTGGCAGCTCAACCCGAATTACGCCGAGCGCCTGGCGCGCAATATTCCCAGCTACCTCGGCACCGGTGCGCCGGCGGGCCGCAGCGACGAACAGGCCCTGGCCAACCAGGTACTGACCCAGTGGCGGGACGGCGCGAGCCAGACCGTGTGCGGCAATATCGACCAGAGCGCCCGGGAAACCCGCTACGACCTGGAGCTGCAAGACACCCTGAGCCTGTCCGACAGCCTGCGACTGGTCAGCGGCATGAACTATCGTTATGACCGGGCGGACTCCGAGACCTACTTCAATGGCACCCTCGATGACACCACCTGGCGCCTGTTCGGCCAGCTTGAATGGCGCGCCAGCGAACACTGGCTGTTGCAGGGCGGAGCCATGTTTGAAAACAGCCAACTGACCGGCAGTTCGCTGACCCCGAGGGTCGCGCTCAACTACCTGATCAACCCGCGCCATGGTCTGCGTGCGGTGTATTCGGAAGCGATCCGCTCACCGGACATGTTCGAGAACAACGTCAACTGGAGTTACCGGGTCACCGGCCTCAGCCCTCGCGCCTATGGCCAGCCCAGCGCCGAATACTTCGTCAAGACCCGGGGTCCGGGCAACCTCGACCAGGAACACATGCGTTCGCGGGAGCTGGGTTACAACGGCTTTTTCGTCGACCTGGGGCTCAACCTCGACGTCAAACTGTTCTATGACGAAATCACCGGCATGGTCAGCGAGCCCCTGCGCAACAATCAGTACATCGCCAGCAATGCCAACAGCTCGCGCTTCAGCGGCACCGAGAGCCAGCTGGACTGGCACCTGAGCCGCGCCGACCGGCTGCGCCTGACCTACGCCTATGTGCATGCCGAAGCCAGCAATCGCCTGGATCAGCGCCAGACCGCCAGCAACAGTGGTTCGGCGGGTTGGCTGCGCGATTGGGGCCAGGGTTGGTCGAGCGCGCTCTTCTACTATGGCGACAATGCGCTCAACGGCTATCGCTTCGAACGGGTGGACAGCCGTGTCGCCAAGCACCTGGCCCTGGGCAAGGCCAACCTGGAGCTGGCCGCCATGCTCCAGCAACGCCTGGACAAACAGCCGACAACCTTCAGCGACAACAATTACGACCAGCGTCACGTCCTGTACTTCAGCGCGGAGCTGGAGTTCTGACATGGGCAGGGCTCAGTCACGGGTACCGTCCGCTTGGGGCCGCAAGCTGGTCGCCTGCCTGGCGCTATGGGCCAGCCTGTGGGGCGCGGCGCCGGCCTGGGCCGCCTCGGTTCTGCTGACTGCCAGCGAAGACAGCCTCGGCGTTCAGGCCTTCACCCAGGAACTGGCCCGGCAACGACCGATGGACAACGTACGGTTCGTCGCCCTGTATGACCTGCCCGCCCCCAGCCACCTGCCGAGCAATACCCGACTGATCCTGCTCGACCCTCCCAGCCTCGACTGGCGCCTGCAGGACGCCCAGGGACCATGGACTCTGGTGCTGCGCATCAGCCGCCTGCAAGCCGAAAAACACCCGGTAATCAGCCGCACTCCACGCCTCAGCCTGCTATGGAGCGATCCACCGCTGGCCCGGCAATTGCGCCTGATCCAAAGCGTCCTGCCCCAAGCCAGGCGAGTCGGCGTGCTGTACAGCGCCCACAGCGAGTTTCTGCTCAAGGAGCTGGGCAGCGCCGCCGCCCACCAGGGGCTGGAAATCGTTGCCGAGCGCTGGGACAGCACCGCTGACAGCCGGCCGCTGCAGGCCCTGCTGAAAAACAGCGACGTCCTGCTGGGGCTGGACGATCCCCTGCTGTACAACCCCAAGACCGCCAAGAACCTGTTGCTCAGCAGCTACGCTCGCCACCTGGCGCTGGTCGGCCCGAATGCCGGCTTCGTCAAGGCCGGCAGCCTGGTCAGTACCTACAGCGATCAGCAAGACTGGCTGCACACCCTCAACAGCCTGCTCGACCAGCCCCCGGCGCGCTGGCCTGGAGCGCTCTACCCCACGAATTTCAAGGTGCTGAGCAACCCGCAGGTGGCTCGGTCACTGGGTATCGAAGAGATTGACGAGACGTCCGTCGCACGCCGACTGGCCGAAGGAGAACAACGCCCATGAGTTTGCGTCGCCATTGGGACATCAACACCCGCACCCAGGTCATCAGCCTTGGCCCGGCCTTGCTGCTGACGTTGCTGCTGATCAGCTTCTTCACCTTCGTGCGAATCCAGGATTTGCGTCAGGAGCTCAACCACACCGGCCAACTGATCGCCAACCAACTGGCGCCCGCCACCGAGTACGGGGTGATCTCGGGCAACAGCGAGGGGCTCGAAAGCCTGCTCAAAGCCACCCTGGCCACGCCCCATGTGCGCTTCCTGGAAGTCCAGGACAGCGCCAACAACATCCTGGTCTACGTCGAACAGCCGTCGGAGGCCGACAACCGCTCGCAACAGGTCAAGGTGTTCCAGGCCCCGGTACGCCTGCAGCGGATCCAGGTGCAGAACGACTTCTTCCAGAATGAAGACAGCCACCTCGGCACCCTGGGCGACGGGTATCTGGGCCGGGTCATCGTCGGCATGTCGAACGACGCCTTCAGCCAGCGCCAGCAGGAAATCCTGCTCAAGGCCGCCGTGCTGGCGCTGTTTGCCCTGCTGTTCACCTTTCTCCTGGCGCGGCGCCTGGCGGCCGGCCTGTCGCAGCCCATCAGTGCCATGGGCCAGGCGGTCAAGGCGATCCAGGAAGGCGACTTCAAGACGCCGCTGCCCATTGTCGACGACGCCGAGCTGGGCGACCTGGCGCGGCACATCAACAACCTCGCCGCCGGCCTCGAACTCGCCAGCCGCGAGCAGCACCAGGCCATGGCGCAACTGATCCAGACCCGGGAAGAAGCCGAGCGCGCGAACAACGCCAAATCGGACTTCCTGGCGATGATGAGCCACGAGCTGCGCACGCCGATGAATGGCGTGCTAGGTATGCTGCAGTTGCTGGAAACCACCGAAATGACCGAGGAGCAGGCTGAATACGCAGCGCTGGCCTCCGAATCCACCGAGCATCTGCTCAAGGTGATCAACGACATTCTCGATTTCTCGCGCATCGAGCGTTCGGCCCTGGAGCTGGAGCATATTGCGTTCAACCTGTCGGAGCTGATCATCAGCTCGGCCCAGGCCTTCCAGCACAACGCCGCGCAGCGCGGCCTCGACCTGCAACTGCAGATCCCGCCCGGTATGGAGTCTTTGCAGGTCAAGGGCGACCCGACGCGGATCCGCCAGATCCTGGTGAACCTGGTGGGCAATGCCTTGAAGTTCACCGAGAAAGGCAGTGTCAGCATCGAGCCGCAGTGGCAAGCGCTGGATCACGAGTTGCTGTGGTTCACCTGCACCGTGCGCGACAGCGGCATTGGTATCAGCGCGCAAAGCCTGGAGCTGATGTTCGATGCCTTCCAACAGGCCGACAGCTCGATCTCCCGACGTTATGGCGGCACCGGCCTGGGCCTGCCCATCGCCCGCACCCTGGCCGAACGCATGGGCGGCACCCTGCGCGCCCAGAGCGAAGAGGGTCAGGGCTCGGTCTTCACCCTGGAAATCCCTCTGGCGCGGTTTCAACAGAGCCTGCCGGTGCTGGCACCGCGAGCCCACGCCGGCAACGCCCACGGCGAGGGGCGCAATGTGCTGCTGGTGGAAGACAACCCGGTCAACCAGACCGTGATCCAGGCCATGTTGCGCAGCCTGGGTTTTACCGTGAGCATCGCCACCGACGGTGCCCAGGCAATCCGCAGTGCCGAGAGCCTGATATTCGAAGCGATTCTGATGGACTGCCGGCTGCCGCTGATCGATGGCTATGAAGCCACCCGGCAGATCCGCCAACTGCCCGGCTGTGCCGATCTGCCGATCATCGCCCTGACCGCCAACGCCTTGCAGGGTGATCGCGAGGCCTGTCTGTCGGCTGGAATGAACGATTACCTGGCCAAGCCGTTCAAACGCACGGATTTGCAGCAAATTCTCCAACGCTGGGTGCGCTGAGAAGCGGTTTTCGTACTGCTACGACTGGCGTGAAGGGCGAAAGTGCGGCAGTCTTAGGCACCCGAACGGACCCGGAAACGGGCCGGTTTTAAATTTTCAGTGCACAAGTGTACATTCATGTTCCTTGTGCTGTGACTTTCACCACAACGCAATAGTCTATGAGTAGGCTGCCGGTTCGAGGCATGAAGGCTTCGATCGGCCGGGAAGATTTGCCCCACCTGCCGCATGGGACTATTGAGGAGCTCGCATGACCAAACAAAACGCCTTTACCCGGGAAGACCTGCTGCGCTGCAGTCGCGGTGAGCTGTTCGGCCCAGGTAACGCGCAACTGCCCGCCCCGAATATGCTGATGGTGGATCGCATCACCCATATCAGCGAAGAGGGTGGCAAGTACGGCAAGGGTGAATTGGTCGCCGAGCTGGATATCACTCCAGACCTGTGGTTTTTCGCCTGCCACTTCGAAGGTGATCCGGTAATGCCGGGCTGCCTGGGCCTCGACGCCATGTGGCAGCTGGTTGGCTTTTTCCTTGGCTGGCAGGGTCTGCCAGGCCGCGGTCGCGCACTGGGTTCGGGCGAAGTGAAATTCTTCGGCCAGGTCCTGCCGACTGCCAAGAAAGTCACCTATAACATCCAAATCAAGCGCGTCCTGAAAGGCAAGCTGAACCTGGCCATCGCCGATGGTTCGGTCAGTGTCGACGGCCGCGAAATCTACACCGCCGAAGGCCTCCGGGTCGGCGTATTCACCTCCACTGACAACTTCTAAGGGTTATCCGCATGCGCCGCGTCGTTATCACAGGTCTTGGCATTGTTTCGTGCCTGGGCAATGACAAAGAGACCGTCTCCGCTAACCTGCGTGCAAGTCGCCCTGGCATCCGTTTCAACCCGGAATATGCCGAGATGGGTCTGCGTAGCCAGGTTTCCGGCTCCATTGACCTGCCCCTCGAAGAACTGATCGATCGCAAGATTTATCGCTTCGTCGGCCACGCGGCGGCTTACGCCTACCTGGCCATGAAAGACGCCATCACCGATTCCGGCCTGACCGAAGAGCAGGTTTCCAACCCGCGTACCGGCCTGATCGCCGGTTCCGGTGGCGCGTCGACCCTGAACCAGATGGAAGCGCTGGACATCCTGCGCGAGAAAGGCGTCAAGCGCGTCGGCCCATACCGCGTTACGCGGACCATGAGCAGCACCGTTTCCGCCTGCCTGGCAACGCCGTTCAAGATCAAGGGCCTGAACTACTCCATCGCATCTGCCTGCGCCACCAGTGCTCACTGCATCGGTACCGCCATGGAACAGATCCAGATGGGCAAGCAGGACATCGTGTTTGCCGGCGGCGGTGAAGAAGAACATTGGAGCCAATCGTTCCTGTTCGACGCCATGGGCGCCCTGTCCAGCCAGTACAACGAAACCCCGGAAAAAGCCTCCCGCGCCTACGACGCCAAGCGTGACGGTTTCGTCATTGCCGGCGGCGGCGGCATGGTCGTGGTCGAGGAGCTGGAGCACGCTCTGGCTCGCGGCGCGAAGATCTACGCTGAAATCGTGGGCTACGGCGCAACGTCCGATGGCTACGACATGGTCGCTCCAAGCGGCGAAGGCGCCATCCGCTGCATGCAGATGGCCATGTCCACCGTTGACGCACCGATCGACTACCTGAACACCCACGGCACCTCGACTCCGGTCGGCGACGTTGCCGAAATGAAGGGCGTGCGTGAAGTGTTCGGCGACAAGGCTCCGGCCATCAGCTCCACCAAGAGCCTGTCCGGTCACTCCCTGGGCGCCGCCGGCGTTCATGAAGCGATCTACTGCATGCTGATGATGGAAGGCAACTTCATGGCCGGCTCGGCCAACATCGACGAACTGGATCCGGAAGTGGCCGATATGCCAATCCTGACCAAGACTCGCGAAAACGCCACCATCAACACCGTGATGAGCAACAGCTTCGGCTTCGGTGGCACCAACGCCACCCTGGTCCTGAAACGCTGGCAGGGCAAGTAAGCCCCGCAGCTTGGCACCATGAAAAAGCCCCGACTGGTTCGGGGCTTTTTTATGCCTGGGACAATGGCCTTTCCAGGCCGACCACCTATACCGAGAAGCGCGCCACCATGCTGTTGAGGTCCACCGCCAGGCGCGACAGCTCCTGGCTCGCGGCACTGGTCTGGTTGGCTCCGGCCGACGTCTGCAACGCCAGGTCACGGATGTTCATCAGATTGCGGTCGACTTCCCGTGCCACAGCCGCCTGCTCCTCCGATGCGCTGGCGATCACGATATTGCGCTCATTGATCAGGGTGAACGCCGAGGCGATCTCCTCCAGCGCCGTGCCAGCGGCCTTGGCTACCTCCAGGGTTGAACGGGCACGGGTGTTGCTGTGCTGCATGGAACTGACAGCCTGGTCGGTGCCCTGCTGAATACCGCCAATCATCTGCTCGATTTCCTGGGTCGACTGCTGGGTGCGATGGGCCAGGGCCCGCACCTCATCGGCCACCACCGCAAAACCGCGCCCGGCATCGCCAGCGCGCGCCGCCTCGATAGCCGCATTGAGTGCCAGCAGGTTGGTTTGCTCGGCGATCGAACGAATCACATCCAGCACCTTGCTGATGCCGTAGACCTTCTGCGCCAGATCTTCAACTTGTGAAGCGTTGGCGGTCACATCGTCGGCCAGGGCCTCGATCGACAGCACCGTCTGATGCACCTGCTCGCGACCGTGCTGGGCAATCCGATCCGATTCCCGCGATGCCTCGGACGTGGCCACGGCATTGCTTGCCACCTCCTCCACCGCTGCCGTCATCTGGTTGACCGCCGTCGCCGCCTGCTCGATCTCCAGGCTCTGCTGGTGCAGACCACGGGTCGCGTCCTCGGTCACGCAACTGAGTTCTTCCGAGGCGGACGCCAACTGGCTGGAAGAGTCGGAAATCCGGCGGATGGTCTCGCGCAGGTTGTGCTGCATGGTCTTGAGTGCCTGCAGCAGGCGCGCCGGCTCGTCCTTGCCGCTGATCGTGATATCTCCGGTAAGGTCGCCGCCCGCCACCACTTCGGCAACATTCAGCGATTGCGAGAGCGGCAGCACAATACTGCGGGTCAGCAGCAGCGCCAGGGCGATGGTCACCAGCCCAGTCACCAGGATCATGCCGATCACCCACACCCGGGAGTTGCTGAATACCGTGCGTGCCAGTTCAGTGGCCTGGCTGGCGTTCAGCTTGTTCAAGGCCATCAGCTCGTTCAGGGTCAGGGTCATGTCGTCGGCCAGCTGACTCATCTCGCCATTGACCACCGCCACCGCGTCCTCGACCCGGCCCTGACCGGAGAACGCCATGACCTGGCTCTGGTGCTCAAGGTATTGGCGCTCGATCTGTTTGAAGCGGTCGAACAGCACGCGCTCCGCGGGCAATACGATCAGCGCTTCATAGCGGTCCTGAGCAATGCTCAGGCCGCGCTTGATGTCATTGAGTTTGCCCTCGTTCTGGGCCAGGGCCTGGGGATTGCGATTGACCAGCAAGCGCATGGTCAGGGCCCGCAGGCGCAATAGATCCTGATTCATCTCGCCAACCGACATCACGCTGGGAAGCCAGTTGTTGTCGACCTCATCGGATTGCTGGCGCATGTTCGACATCTGCATCAGGGCGAACATCCCCAGGCCGAACACCATCAGCGCCAGCAAGCCAAAACCAAGGCCTGCACGCGGCGCGATATTGAGACTTCTGATACTCATCCTCTGGTTCCTTCCAAGAGCGCTGCATCCGCCATGCAGCTGGCTGCTTTAGAAGGTATCGGCCCTTGGAAATTTTGCGTAAGACAAAAACGTGATATCAAAACGCCCTAGCACTTCCATACCAGGGCTCAATCGATTCAGCGTACGGTAAAACGCTGCTGCGCCAGCAAACGATCGCCCTGGAACACCATGAAATGCCATTCGCCTGGTATCACTTCATGGCTTTCGGTGAATTCGTAGGCCATCACATCCTGCGGTGCTCCGGGCACCAGCTTCTGGGTGACTTCGAACTTGTCATGGCGCAGCCCGTCAGGGGTGCGGATCCCTGGCGTGAGGTAAAGCAGGGTCAGCGGCACGTCATCGGCCACTTTGCCCACCAGCGAATAACGCAGGCCGAACTTGCTGCCCAACTTGGCCGGGACCACTTCGGTCTGCTGGATTTTCTCATTGCTGCGGCGCAGCACGCGCTCGCCCGACTGCAACTCGGCCTTGGGCCCGCTGAACACGCCATATTCCACCGGGCCTTCGACACGGACTTCGGCACTGGCCAGGCCACTGAGCATCATCAGCGCGGCCAACGCGCTAAAACGGGTGAGGTGCATATCGCGCTCCTTGATTGAGATGGCGCGAGCCTATGACGCAGGCATGACAGGCTGATGACAGTCTGAGGCGCGCCTGGCGCACTCGCTCCCCCCAGGCACCGGCGCTCAGCGCGCCACGGTGCGGGGCAATATCGCCAGAAAGTTGTCCCGCGCCACCTTGTGCGCCACCTCCGGCGGCAAGGCATCGAGAAACGGCTCGAAACTGCACAACTCCCGGCCCAGCTTGTTGAAACGCCCGACCACATCGGACCCCAGCATGAAGCGCTCCGGAAAGCGCTGGACCAGCGCCAGCCATTCAGGGCGAGGCTTGCCCTTGTCATCCAGCAGATAAGGCGTGAGCACGCTCCAGGACAGGTCCACGTACAGGTTGGGGTAGGCCTCGAGCATTCGCGCCAGGGTCGGCAGCAGAAAATCCAGCTGCACCTGGTGCCGATGGATCTCCGCGCTGGTGCCGGCATGGGCCCAGATAAAACGCGTGTGCGGATGGTTGCGCAGCGGCTCTTCGACCTCCGCCAGATACAGCGGGTTGCGCTCGCGCTTGGAGGTGATGTTGGAATGCAGCATCACCGGCAGATCGTTTTCCGCCGCCAGGTGATAGATGCGGGTCATGGCTTCGTTATTGGCGCGCGGCGTGTCGCCGGAGGTCAGTGCGGTCAGATCGTCGTGGCGAGTGAAGACCTCGCCGATGCCCTGCCACAGGCCCGGGTTAAGATCGAGCATGCGCTGGATATGGGCCGCGGAGTTTTTATCATTGGGATTGAAACCCGCAAGAAACGGATGAAAGTGCTGGCGCTGCTCGGGCGTCAGCTTGTTGACCGCCGCCGCGACAATCACGTCAGTGGCGCTGTACCAGTAGGCATCGGCGTCATCGCCGGCGTAATAGCGCGGGCGCTTGGGTTCATCCTCATGCCATTTCTTGGCCACCGGAATCCCGGAAATCATCACGTGCTCGATGCGATTGTCGGCCATGGACTTGAGCAGCTTGTCCATGCCCGCCGTTTCCTGGAAAAAGTCCACGTAATGCAGGTGCGCATCGCTGTAGGCGTAGTCCCGGGCCTGGGTCAGGGCCGCGGGCAGCAGCAACAACAGGGCAGTCAGATGAGTCCAGTGCACGGGGTAATCTCCAGTCGTTCCGAGCAGGATAGACCCGTCCCGAGGCGCTGCGGTTCATAAAAAGGGGAACGCAGCGGCAGCGTAATGCTCTATAACTTCAGCACCTTTGAAGCCTGTCCGAGTTTCATCACTGCCTGAGGTTTGCCATGACCATTACCGTCAATACCGAGTCCAGCGAAGGTTTTCGCCACAGCATCCAGATCGATGACCATGAACTGTTTACCGACCTGCCCAAGACCCTGGGCGGCGAAGGTTCGGCTCCTGACCCGCACGACTACTTCGACGCGGCGCTGGGCGCCTGCAAAGCCCTGACCCTGAAGCTGTACGCCCACAAGAAGGGCATCCCGCTGACCGGGGTCACGGTGGAGGTCAAGCACGACAGCAGCCAGGAGCAAAAAGGCAAATACGCGCTGCACGTCAAACTGACCCTCAAGGGCGTGCTGACCGACGCCCAGCGCGACGAATTGCACCAGGTGGCGGATCGCTGCCCGGTGCATAAATTGATGACCACGACCGAGGTCAGCATCGAGACCCACCTTTCCGAAGGCGCCTTCAGCCAGTAGCGGCGCGGGCATCAGCGGCGGGTTATGCTTTCGGGCATGACCCGCCCTGCCTGGAATGTCCCCATGCCCACATCAGTCGTGATCCGTCCCCGCGCCGAGGACGTCGAAGGCCAACCCATCCTGCGCCCCCTGCCCTCGGCACAATGCCGCAGCGTCGGGCCTTTCGTATTCTTCGACCATATGCTGAGCACCGCCTACCCGGCCGGCAGCGGCATGAATATCCGCCAGCACCCCCATATCGGCCTGTCCACCCTCACCTACCTGTTCGAAGGCCAGATCCAGCACAAGGACAGCCTCGGCTCAGACCAACTCGTCAACCCGGGGGACGTCAGTTGGATGACCGCCGGCAGCGCCATCGCCCACATCGAGCGCACGCCTGAAGCCTTGAAACAGAGCGGCTTCCGTCTGCATGGGCTGCAAGTCTGGCTGGCTTCGCCCAAGGACCATGAGCAGGGCCCCGGGCACTACAGCCATCACCCGGCCGCCAGCCTGCCGGTCAGTGAGGTGCTGGGGGTGAAGATCCGCATGATTGCCGGCAGCGGTTTTTGCCTGGAGTCCCCGGTGCCGGTGCTCTCCCCGACCTTGTATGCCGAGGTGCAGCTGCAGACGGCAACCAGCCTGCTGATCCCGGCCGAACATCAGGAACGCGCGCTATATGTGCTGGATGGCGATGCCGAACTGGATGGCGAAGCGGTGCAGCCCCACACGCTGATCGTGCTTGAACCCGGGCAAAGCGCGACGCTCTGCGCCCAGAGTGACTGTCATGGGGTGATTCTGGGTGGCGCGCCGCTGGACGGGCCGAGACGCATCAACTGGAACTTCGTTGCCAGCGACCCGGCACGCATCGATGAAGCTCGCCGACGCTGGGCGGCCGGCGACTGGCCGCAGGTACCGGGAGAAAGCGAGCGCATCGAATTGCCGCCGAGCAGGCGCTGATCCTGCTCAATTCGCCGGCAACCCAGGATGGCAAGGGCGCTCCCCGGGCAAAAAAGCCGAAGCTGGCAAACCGATGGCTTGCCGGCGCCCGCTCCGGGTCAGGCCTTGAACACTTCATCCAGCAGGTTATGCATTGAGGTGAAGGCGCGGCTGGCGGTCTTGGCGTCGTACATCATCTTGCCCGGCACGTTGGCGTGCGGATCGGTGAAGGAATGCACAGCGCCACCGTAACTGAGCAATTGCCAATCGACGCCTGCTGCATCCATTTCCGCCTCGAAGGCCGGCAGTTGCTCCTTCGGCACCAGCGGATCAGCGGCGCCATGCAGCACCAGCACCGAACCCTTGATGTTGTTGGCGTCTGCCGGGTTCGGCGTATCCAGGGTGCCGTGGAACGAAACCGCGGCCTTCAGGGGCGCACCGGTACGGGCCAGTTCCAGCGAGCAGCAGCCACCGAAACAGAAACCAAAGGTCGCCAGCCTGGAGCTGTCCACCGCCGCCTCGCCCTGGCTCTGCAAGGCTTCAAAGGCGGCCTGCATGCGCTTGCGCAACAGGGCGCGGTCATTCTTCAGCGGCATCATTGCGGCACCGGCTTCGTCAGCGTTGCTCGGCCGTACTGTCTGCCCGTACAAGTCGGCCACCAGCACCACGTAGCCCTTGGCGGCGACCGCTTCGGCGATCTGCTCGGCACCGGCGCTGACGCCCATCCAGTTCGGCGCCATCAACAGGCCCGGCCGCGCGCCCTTATGGCTGGCGTCGAATGCCAGGCGGCTTTCATAAGACTGGCCATCGACCTGATAGACCACGGAACGCAGAGTGACTTGGCTCATTAATCATGTTCTCCAGCTGAGAGGACGAGAATGAAAAAACCCGCCGAAGCGGGTTTTTCTTGCAACGCAGTTAAACCGACAGTTCAACCAACAGCTTGTTCAGTCGACGGACATAGGCCGCCGGATCCTTCAGGCTGTCGCCGGCAGCCAGGGCCGCCTGGTCGAAGAGGATGTGCGACAAGTCGCCAAAACGCTCTTCGCTCTGCTCGCCGTCGAGTTTCTCGATCAGCGGGTGAGCCGGGTTGAACTCGAAGATCGGCTTGGAATCCGGAACCTTCTGACCGCTGGCTTCGAGGATCTGCCGCATCTGCAGACCCAGGTCCTGCTCGCCGATGGCCAGGATCGCCGGGGAATCGGTCAGGCGGTGGGAAACCCGGACTTCGCTGACGGCATCGCCCAGCGCAGTCTTGATACGCTCGACCAGGCCTTCTTTAGCCTTGGCCACTTCTTCGGCTTCTTTCTTCTCTTCTTCGGAATCCAGGTTGCCCAGGTCCAGGTCGCCACGTGCCACGTCGACAAAGCTCTTGCCGTCGAAGTCGTTGAGGTAGCTCATCAGCCACTCGTCGATGCGGTCGGTCAGCAGCAGCACTTCGATGCCTTTCTTACGGAAGACTTCCAGGTGCGGGCTGTTCTTGACCTGTGCGTAAGTCTCGCCGGTCAGGTAGTAGATCTTGTCCTGACCTTCCTTGGCGCGAGCCAGGTATTCGGCCAGGGACACCACTTGTTCCCCTTCTTCACCCTGGGTGGAGGCGAAGCGCAGCAGGCCGGCGATTTTTTCCTTGTTGGCGAAATCTTCAGCCGGGCCTTCTTTCATCACCTGGCCGAAGTTTTTCCAGAAGCCCTTGTATTGCTCAGGCTCGTTCTTCGCCAGTTTTTCCAGCATGTCCAGCACGCGCTTGGTCAGTGCGGACTTCATGGAGTCGATGATCGGATCTTTCTGCAGGATTTCCCGCGACACGTTCAGCGACAGGTCGTTGGAGTCGACCACGCCCTTGATGAAGCGCAGGTACAGCGGCAGGAAGGATTCCGCCTGGTCCATGACGAACACACGCTGCACGTACAGTTTCAGGCCTTTCGGCGCTTCACGCTGATACAGATCGAACGGAGCGCGGGCCGGTACGTAGAGCAGCGAGCTGTATTCCAGCTTGCCTTCGACCTTGTTGTGGCTCCAGCTCAGCGGGTTCTCGTAGTCGTGGGCGATATGCTTGTAGAACTCCTGGTATTCCTCGTCCTTCACCTCGGTGCGAGGACGGGTCCACAGGGCGCTGGCGCGGTTGACCACTTCCCATTCCTGGGCAGGCTTGTCTTCGCCTTCGGCAGCTGCCTGTTCTTTCGGCAGTTCGATCGGCAGCGCGATATGGTCGGAGTATTTCTTGATGATATTGCGCAGGCGGTAACCATCGGCGAATTCATCTTCACCGGATTTCAGGTGCAGCACGATGCGGGTGCCACGGTCGGCCTTGTCGATGGTGGCGATTTCGAATTCGCCCTCACCCTTGGACGACCAGTGCACACCTTCGCTGGCGTCAAGGCCGGCGCGACGGCTGAACACTTCAACTTTGTCGGCGACGATGAAGGCCGAGTAGAAGCCCACACCGAATTGACCGATCAGGTGCGAATCTTTTTTCTGGTCGCCCGACAGGTTCTTCATGAAGTCTGCGGTGCCGGACTTGGCGATGGTGCCCAGATGGGTGATCGCGTCTTCACGGCTCATGCCGATGCCGTTGTCTTCGAGGGTGACGGTCTTGGCGTCTTTATCGAAGCTCACACGGATCTTCAGCTCCGAGCCACCTTCCAGCAACTCGGGCTTGGACAGGGCTTCAAAGCGCAATTTGTCGACTGCGTCAGAGGCGTTCGAGATCAATTCGCGAAGGAAAATTTCCTTGTTGGAATACAGCGAATGGATCATGAGGTGCAGCAGTTGCTTCACCTCGGTCTGGAAGCCCAGGGTTTCTTTTTGAGTTTCCACACTCATGGTCATCAAACTCCAATCAGATGGCATAAGCCGTGCCTACGGGGCTAACGGCGGGATGTCATCAAAGTTGGGGGCTGTGGCCGGGATTTCAAGGGCTGGGGCTTTCTTCAATCTTGAAATGTGCCCGCGCCGTGGCGATGGGCTCTGCCTGGGTGCTTTGCCAGGCGGTTATCGCGACGTTGGCCACCCGTCGGCCTTGGCGGCACACCTGGCATTTGGCGTAGGTATCACGAAATTGCCCGGCCCGCAGGTAGTCCAGGGAGAAGTCGATAATCTTCGGCACCCCGGGCGAGCCGGTGAAAATCAACAGGTGCAGGGCAGCGGCCAACTCCATGAAACCCGCAATCACTCCGCCATGGATCGCCGGCAGCAAGGGGTTGCCGATGTTGTCTTTGTTGGCCGGCAGGCGAAACAGCAATTCATCGCCCAGGCGCGAACACTCGATGCCGATCAGTTTGGCGTAGGGAATCAGGTGCAGCAGCGATGCATAGTCGCCCTGCTCATGGGCGGTTTGCAGTTGTTCCTTGAAGTCGTCGCTCATGCAGCACCGTCCTTGATCGCGCTGGTGAAGCCCCTGGTTCCCTTGAGCCCCTTGCCCATGCGCATGAAGGTGCCGACAGCATGGGCGACCGGTTGTTCGGGGTCGTCCTGATAGGCAAAACCGCGGGTGAAGATCACATCACGGGTAACCCGGTAGCACTGGGCGAAGCCATACACCGGCTTGTGCGGCTCGGCTGGGTGCATGTAATCGACGCGCAGGTCGAGGGTCGGGCAGACCTCGAACTCCGGCAGCACACAGAGGATGGCCATGCCGCACGCGGTATCCATCAATGAGGTCAGCGCGCCACCATGAATCACCCCGGTTTGCGGGTTGCCGACAATTTGCGGGCTGTATGGCAGGGTCACGGTAATGCCGTCCGTCGAGGCGCTGTGCACGCACATCCCCAGGACCTGACAGTGTCGCAACGCTGAAAGAAATCGCGTCGCACGCTCAAAAATGGGGTTTTGCGCCATGGGCTGAACTCTCTTTTAATGTCGAAACTTGGCAATGGGTGGGGGCTGTAAAAGTTCCCTGCGCTGAGCACTTAATATATCTGTG
This sequence comes from Pseudomonas sp. MF09150, assembly GCF_059862355.1. Lineage (NCBI taxonomy): Bacteria > Pseudomonadati > Pseudomonadota > Gammaproteobacteria > Pseudomonadales > Pseudomonadaceae > Pseudomonas > Pseudomonas sp. MF09150. The sequence continues at coordinate 1,833,322 of NZ_JCBCUS010000001.1, forward strand.
AATCTCAAGGAACTTAACCTGTTGGGGTGTGCTCGAAAGGCCAGAAGATATCTTCACTAAGGAGAAACACCCCATGCGTAAGACTTTAGCTATTGCCTTGATGTTGACCGCTACCCTCGGTCTCGCTGCCTGCGATAAAAAATCCGAGGACAAAGCTCAAGATGCCAACCAACATGCTGAGCAAGCTCAACAGAAAATGAACGAAGCTCAGAATAAGGTGAACGAGGCGGCAAAAGAAAACGCCGAAGCTGCCAAAGATCAGGCTGAATCGAATAAGGCTGCTGCTCAAGAAGCCGCTCCGGAAGCTGCACCTAAAACCAACTAATACGGTTTTAGAGCAACAAAAAAACCCGCTTAGTGCGGGTTTTTTTATGGGCTAAGTTATTCAGCTGCGCCACTGCAAAGACTGCTTGATTGCAAGTTGATACAGCGTCGACCAATGCCGATCGATAACGCAGTAAAACGATTCAGTCACCACCCCCAACAACTAATGGCGGCCAGGCCTATCGCGGAACAAATACCTCATCGGCCTGGGGTTCGACCTGCAACGGAACATCCACCGTGGAATGCTCGGCAACCTTGTAAGTTAAGTGGCTGCCAGCCGGGAGCATGCGCACAGGAAACTCATAACGCCTGTCGAAGAGCACTTCCCAATGCCTGGCCTGGTAACCCGGAGCCTCAATGCTCACGAAACACGGCCGCTTGTTGTCCAGTGGCGAGCGCCCTGCCAGGAAGTTCACCACCTCCCAATCGGTTTTCTCGGCGACATGAAAAGCGCCGTCATCGCCCGTCACCCGCCTGACCCCGCAAAAGTTGACCTGCGCCTGGGCGATGGGCTCAGCCGTCATGGCATCCACCACCACGGCGGAACCTTCACCATTGAGGTACAAGGTCTGAACTCGGCATCCCGGCAACACCAGCACACATAAAAGCAGCAGCTTGAAGGCACTCGACTGCGTCATCGGCAACATCCTGTTTAGCTGAATATGAAAAAGCCCGTCAGCCTGCGTCCTTGGCGGACTCCGCAAGCGGCGCCTCGGTCGGGGTATAGACCATAACGTCGAGCACATCGGAATGAAACTCACGCCGATAGAGCACAAACACCACCCCGGCACTCATCAGCATGAACAACCAGGGGCTGACGAACCAGGCCAACATAGTCATGCCGAAGTAATAGGAACGCAGGCCGAAGTTGAACTGGTTGGCAGCCATGGAGATCACCCGCGCAGCCCGCGAGGCAAATGCCTTGCGCTCCTGCTCGGAGACATGCCGCTCGCCGATCATCGGGGCCGAGCCCACCAGGATCGCGGCAAAGTTGTATTGGCGCATGCACCAACTGAAGGTGAAGAAGGCATAGACAAACACCAGCGCCAGGCACAACAACTTGATTTCCGACATGCCTTGGGACGCCTGCTGGACCATGGGAATGTCCGCCAGCAGCGACACTGCACGCTCGGACGCGCCCAACACAGTGAGGATACCCGCCAGGATAATCAGGGTGCTGGAAGCAAAGAACGAGGCATTACGCTCCAGGTTGCCGATCACGCTGGCATCGGCGATGCGGTTGTCACGCAGCAGCATCCGACGCATCCAGTCTTCGCGGTACAAATGCAGCACGCTGGCCAGGCACGCCGTATCGCGCCCCTTCCAGGTGGCGTAGCGGGTGTAGCCGCCCCAACAGATGGCAAACCACAGGGCCGCAAGAATATGGATCAGGTTGGCTTGAACAAACGACATGCATTTCCCTACAAGAGCGTTGGCAGAAGGTAAGAACAGACCCGAACTGCTTCGACGCTGCACCTGAGAAAAAGACACCCTGCGCCGCCCATAAAAAATGCCCCGCATCGATGGATGCGGGGCATGTTCATTCCTGCGCCGGGGTCGCTCGTGGCAACCCAGCCATCAAGGAGGTATCAGGCCAGGGCGTCGCTGCGCTTACCCAGCAGGCGATCGCACAAGAAGGCGAACACCAGGACGCTGAATGCAGGCACCAGCCATGCCAGGCCTTGTGCGCTCAGCGGCATGTCGGACAACGCCGGCGGGATCTTGTGCGCCCACGGCGTGCCCTTGAGCGCGTCAATCACGCCAACCACAAACGCCACCAGCATCACCGGCCCGACAATACGCCGCTCCTCATACCAGAAGTCCTTGCAGAAGCTCAGGGCCACGAGAACGATGCACGGCGGGTAGATCGCGGTCAGCACCGGAATCGAGAACGCAATCAGCTTGGTCAGGCCCAGGTTGGACACCACCAGCGAGAACAGCGCGAGGATCACCACCAAGGTCTTGTAGGAAAGCGGCAGGATCCGGCTGAAGTACTCGGCGCAGGCGCAGGTCAGGCCGACCGCAGTCACCAGGCACGCCAGGGAAATCAACACGGCAAGGAAGCCGCTGCCCAGGGAGCCAAAGGTGTGCTGCACATAAGCGTGCAATACCGCGGCGCCGTTGCTGGCACCCGCCGCCACTTCATGGCTGCCCGCACCCAGGCGGAACAGGCTGATGTACACCAATGCCAGACCCACCCCAGCGATCAGGCCGGCGATGATCGCGTAGCGGGTGATCAGGCGTGGCGACTCAATACCGCGAGAACGGATGGCGTTGACGATAACGATGCCAAACACCAGTGCCCCCAGGGTATCCATGGTCAGGTAGCCATTGACGAAGCCTTGAGAGAACGGCGCGGCAACGTACTCCGGGGTAGCAACCCCGATATCACCGGCTGGCAAGGCAAACGCAGCGATACCCAGTACCGCCAGGGCGATGATTTTCAACGGCGCCAGGAAGCGCCCAACGGTATCCAGCAAGCGACCTGGGTAGAGGGAGACGAAAAACACCAGGAGGAAATACACCGAACTGTAGAGGAACAACGCCAGCGGGCTTTCACCCGTCAATGGCGCCAGGCCCACTTCAAAGGACACGGTGGCGGTCCGCGGCGTCGCGAACAACGGCCCTACCGCCAGATAAGCCGATGCCGCCAGCAGGCCACCGGCGATCTTGCCGATCGGGCTGCTCAGCGCATCCATCGCACCGCCGACCTTGGCCAGGGCTACGACTGTGACCACCGGCAGACCGACTGCCGTGATCAGGAAACCCAGCGCCGCCATCCAGACATGAGGTCCGGACTGCAAACCGACGATAGGCGGGAAGATGATGTTGCCAGCCCCGACGAACAGGGCGAACGTCATAAAACCAAGTGCCAGAATGTCCTGGCCTTTCAACACTTTCATTAAGGAAATACCACACTACTGAATCGGAATTTAGAGAGGGATTTCCCTTATGGGTGAGGGAAATGCTGTCAGTCCGTATAAGACTGACCCGTTTAGCGCGCAGCATCCTTATGGGACGCAGACGCAAAAAGAGGCGGCTAGATTACAGATTTCACAAGACAAGCGCACCGTTAGAGGGCGAACTATCTGATAAGCGACATTTGCGTGTCGCGTTTTTGAAAGAAAAGCAGCCATAAGCGGCAAACAACGGCCTTGGGCTTCAAGCTTGAAGCTACAAACTTGCCGCTTGTAGCGGCCCCTAAAACAACAAAAGCCACCCGAAGGTGGCTTTTGTCGTTAGGGGTTTCAGCTAAGCGCGAGGCTTACTTGATAGCCCAACCGGTCAGCTCGGACAGAGCCTTGCCGATGTCTGCCAGCGAACGCACGGTTTTCACGCCTGCGTCTTCCAGGGCAGCAAACTTCTCGTCTGCAGTGCCCTTGCCGCCGGAGATGATTGCGCCAGCATGGCCCATGCGCTTGCCCGCAGGGGCAGTCACACCAGCGATGTAGGAAACAACCGGCTTGGTCACGTTGGCCTTGATGTAGGCAGCGGCTTCTTCTTCAGCCGAACCGCCGATCTCGCCGATCATGACGATCGCTTCGGTCTTCGGGTCTTCCTGGAACAGCTTCAGGATGTCGATGAAGTTCGAACCTGGGATCGGGTCACCGCCGATGCCGACGCAAGTCGACTGACCGAAACCGGCGTCAGTGGTCTGCTTCACAGCTTCGTAGGTCAGGGTGCCGGAACGGGAAACGATACCGACCTTGCCTGGCAAGTGGATGTGACCTGGCATGATGCCGATCTTGCATTCGCCCGGAGTGATCACGCCTGGGCAGTTAGGACCGATCAGGACTACGCCCAGTTCGTCGCACTTGACCTTGGCATCCAGCATATCCAGGGTAGGAATGCCTTCAGTGATGCAAACGATCAGCTTGATGCCGCCGAATGCTGCTTCCAGGATGGAGTCCTTGCAGAAAGGAGCTGGAACGTAGATCACGCTGGCGGTGGCGCCAGTGGCAGCTACAGCGTCTTTCACGGTGTTGAACACTGGCAGACCCAGGTGCTCGGTGCCGCCTTTACCAGGCGTTACACCACCCACCATCTTGGTGCCGTATTCCAGAGCTTGCTGGGTATGGAAACTACCTTGCGAACCGGTAATACCCTGGCAGATAACTTTGGTGTCTTTATTGATCAGGACGCTCATTATTTGCCCTCCGCAGCTTTGACAACTTGTTGAGCAGCGTCGGTCAGGCTGGTAGCAGCGATAATGTTCAAGCCGCTTTCTGCCAGTACTTTAGCGCCCAGTTCAGCGTTGTTACCTTCAAGGCGAACAACAACCGGGATTTTCACGCCGACTTCTTTCACTGCACCGATGATGCCTTCGGCAATCATGTCGCAACGAACGATGCCGCCGAAGATGTTGACCAATACTGCAGCGACGTTGGTGTCGGACAGGATGATCTTGAACGCTTCGGTAACGCGTTCCTTGGTAGCGCCACCACCTACGTCGAGGAAGTTGGCTGGTTTGCCGCCATGCAGGTTGACGATGTCCATGGTACCCATGGCCAGGCCAGCACCGTTGACCATGCAACCGATGTTACCTTCCAGGGCTACGTAGTTCAGTTCGAACTTGGCAGCGTGCGCTTCGCGCGGATCGTCTTGCGACGGATCGTGGAAAGTCTTCAGCTTAGGCTGACGGTACATGGCGTTGGCGTCGATGTTGATCTTGGCATCGAGGCAATGCAGATCACCGTCAGCCTTGATCACCAGCGGGTTCACTTCCAGCAGAGCCAGATCGTGGTCCTGGAACAGCTTGGCCAGGCCTACGAAAATCTTGGCGAACTGAGTGACTTGCTTGCCTTCCAGGCCCAGCTGGAATGCCAGCTCGCGACCCTGGAATGGCTGAGCGCCAACCAGTGGATCGATAGTGGCCTTGAGGATTTTCTCAGGGGTATCGTGAGCGATTTTCTCGATGTCCACGCCACCTTCGGTGGAAGCCATGAACACGATGCGACGGCTCGAACGGTCAACGACAGCGCCCAGGTACAGCTCTTTAGCGATATCAGTGCACGATTCAACCAGGATCTTGGTGACAGGCTGACCATTGGCGTCAGTCTGGTAAGTCACCAGACGCTTGCCCAACCACTGTTGAGCGAATGCTTTAGCGTCTTCTTTGCTGCGAACCAGCTTAACGCCGCCCGCTTTACCGCGACCGCCTGCGTGAACCTGGGCTTTGACAACCCACTCGGTGCCGCCGATCTTGTCGCAAGCTTCTGCTGCTGCTTCGGGGGTGTCTACCGCGTAACCTTTGGATACTGGCAGGCCGTACTCAGCGAACAGCTGCTTACCCTGATACTCGTGAAGATTCATGCTTTTTACCGTCTTCGTTAGGTACTGCGCATTCGGCGCTGCACTGTTGATAAGTGCCGCGCCACCTGTGACCGCTACTCACCGGACATCTCCAGCCCTGAACCCGGAGCCGTGGCTCTGGTACAGCGCTGAAGCGATCCCATGAGGTCGAGTCCAGCGGATGTTCCGCGGTGAGTCTTGCTCGCAAGGCTCACGACGGGCAATCCGCCGTGGTTTCTTATTGTCTTAACGCTTTTTGCGGTTGGCGATGTGGATGGCGCCGCCATTCACTGCCAATGCTGCTTCGTGCAGGGCTTCGGACAGGGTCGGATGGGAGAAAACCATCATGCCCAGGTCTTCGGCACTGGTGCCGAATTCCATGCCGATTGCACCTTGCTGAACCAGTTCCGCAGCGCTTGGGCCAATCACATGGACGCCCAATACGCGATCAGTCTTGGCATCGGCGATCACTTTGACGAAACCGCCGGTGTCGTTGGCGGCCATGGCACGGCCACTGGCTGCAAACGGGAAGGTGCCGACGTTAACTTCAACGCCTTCAGCTTTCAAGGCCTGCTCGGTTTTACCGACCCACGCGATTTCCGGGTGAGTATAAATAACCGAAGGGATCAGGTCATAGTTCATCTGAGCCTTGTGACCCTTGATGCGCTCGACAACCATGATGCCCTCTTCCGAGGCCTTGTGAGCCAGCATCATGCCGCGAACCACGTCACCGATGGCGTAAACGCCCGGTACGGTAGTGGCGCAGTGATCATCAACGTGCACGAAACCGCGCTCGTCGAGGGTCACGCCGCAATCAGCAGCCAGCAGATCGGTGGTCACCGGACGGCGACCAACGGCTACGATCAGCTTGTCGAAAGTAATGGTCTGCTCGCCATTGGCGTCGGTGTAAGTCACTACGACTTCTTCGCCATTGACCTTGGAACCGGTAACGCGAGCACCCAGCTTGATGTCCAGACCTTGTTTGGTCAGGGTTTTCAGCGCTTCCTTGGAAACGGCAGCGTCTGCAGCCATCAGGAAGGTATCCAGGGCTTCCAGAACGGTCACCTGGGCACCCAGGCGCGACCATACCGAACCCAGTTCCAGGCCGATGACGCCAGCGCCGATCACGCCCAGACGTTTTGGTACAGCTTGGAATTCCAGAGCGCCGGTGGAGTCGACGATCACGTTCTGATCGACTGGAGCCGGTGGAATGTCGATTGGACGCGAACCTGGAGCCAGGATCACGTTTTCGGCTTCGATCACTTCAACCGAACCGTCAGGCTTGGTCACTTCGACTTTCTTGCCAGCCAGCAACTTGCCGTGACCCTGGATAGAGGTCACGCCGTTGGCTTTGAACAGGGTGGCAACGCCGGAAGTCAGGCCTTTGACGATGTTGGCCTTGCGGCCGACCATCGCCGATACGTCCATGGTCACGCCAGCGTGATTGATACCGTGGATCGCGAAACCGTCTTGGGCTTCGTGGAATTTCCAGGAGCTGTCCAGCAGCGCCTTGGAAGGAATGCAACCTACGTTCAAGCAAGTACCGCCGAGGGCCAGCTTGCCTTCTTTGTCGGTGTATTTCTCGATGCAGGCAGTGCTGAGGCCCAATTGTGCAGCCTTGATCGCGGCTACGTAGCCACCAGGGCCCGCACCAATAACTACAACGTCAAATTTCTGTGTCATAAAAGGTTCCCTTTTAGCAACAAGCTACAAGCCGCAAGCTGCAAGTTCGAAGCCCAGCAGCTCTTGAGCTTGAGGCTTGCCACTTGCAGCTTGCCGCTGCTTTTTAGATATCCAGCAGCAGACGAGCCGGGTCTTCCAGCAGGTTTTTGATGGTAACCAGGAAAGTCACAGCTTCTTTACCATCGATCAGGCGGTGATCGTAGGACAGTGCCAGGTACATCATCGGACGGATAACGACCTGACCGTTGATCGCCATAGGACGCTGCAGAATGTTGTGCATGCCCAGGATGGCCGCTTGCGGCGGGTTGACGATCGGGGTCGACATCATGGAACCGAAAGTACCACCGTTGGTGATAGTGAAGGTACCGCCAGTCATCTCTTCCATCGACAGCTTGCCGTCGCGGGCTTTCTTGCCGAAGGTGGCGATGCCGCCTTCGATTTCAGCCAGGCTCATCAGTTCGGCGTTACGCAGAACCGGCACTACCAGGCCACGGTCGCTGGACACGGCAACACCGACGTCGGCGTAGCCGTGGTAAACGATGTCCGCGCCATCGATCGAGGCGTTGACTGCCGGGAAACGCTTCAGCGCTTCAGTAGCCGCTTTCACGAAGAACGACATGAAGCCCAGGCGTACGCCGTTGTGGGACTTCTCGAACAGGTCCTTGTACTTCGAACGCAGGGCCATGACTTCAGTCATGTCGACTTCGTTGAAAGTGGTCAGCATCGCCATGTTCGATTGAGCTTCAACCAGACGCTCGGCAACCTTGGCCCGCAGACGGGTCATCGGTACGCGCTTCTCGACACGATCACCGGCAGCGAATACCGGGGCAGCGGCAGCAGGAGCAGCAGCCTTGGCAGGCGCGGCAGCCGGAGCGGCTTTCTTGGCGGCAACAGCAGCTACCACGTCTTCCTTGGTCACACGACCGCCTTTGCCAGTGCCGGCAACGGAGGTGATGTTGATACCGTTTTCTTCAGCCAGCTTACGCGCGGCTGGAGCAGCAACAGGATCGTCTTCGCCAGCAGCGGCTGGAGCAGCGGCCTGTGCGGCAGCAGGTGCAGCAGCAGCGGCCGGAGCGGCGGCGGCAGCGCCACCTTCCACGATGGAGCCCAGGACTTCGTCGGACAGAACGGTGTCGCCTTCGTTCTTGACGATAGCGCCCAGCACGCCGTCAGCAGTGGCCAACACTTCCAGTACGACTTTGTCAGTTTCGATATCGACGATCAGGTCGTCACGCTTGACAGCATCGCCCGGTTGTTTGTGCCAGGTGGCAACGGTGCCATCGGCAACCGATTCCGGGAAAGTGGGGGCTTTGATCTCGATAGCCATTATCTGTGGTTCCTTAAAATTCGGTTTCAGTCAGCGCGAAGGCGTTAAACAGTAAAGGCATCTTGCAGCAGTTTTGCCTGCTGCTCAGCGTGCATCGATGCATAACCACAAGCAGGTGCAGCAGAAGCGTCACGGCCCGCGTACTCGAGTACGAGCGACTTGTTGTGACCGCTGATGATGCGACGCATGTGATGCTGGCTGCAGTACCAGGCACCCTGGTTCATCGGCTCTTCCTGACACCAAACGATGTGTTTGAGGTTGGAATAAGGAGCCAGGACTTCAATCAAGTCGTCCTCAGGGAATGGGTACAGCTGCTCAAGACGCACGATAGCAATGTCGTCACGACCTTCGGCACGGCGTTTTTCCAGCAGGTCGTAATAGACCTTGCCGCTCGCCAGTACGATGCGACCGACCTTTTTCGGGTCCTGGGCATCAATTTCCGGAATAACGGTCTGGAACGAACCTTCCGCCAGATCTTCCAGGGTCGAGATGGCCAATTTATGACGCAACAGCGACTTCGGAGTCAGGACTACCAACGGCTTGCGCAGTGGGCGAATGACCTGGCGACGCAGCAGGTGGTAGATCTGAGCCGGGGTGGTCGGTACGCACACCTGAATGTTGTGCTCGGCGCACAGCTGCAGGTAACGCTCCAGACGAGCCGAGGAGTGCTCCGGCCCCTGCCCTTCATAACCGTGCGGCAGCAGCATGGTCAGACCGCAGAGACGGCCCCACTTGTGCTCGCCACTGGTGATGAACTGGTCGATAACCACCTGGGCACCGTTGGCGAAATCGCCGAACTGAGCTTCCCAGATAACCAGGGCATTTGGCGTGGTGGTCGAGTAACCATACTCGAACGCCAATACAGCTTCTTCGGACAGGAACGAATCGTACAGGTCGAAACGTGGCTGGCCTTCGTACAGATGCTGCAACGGGATGTAGGTGCCCGCGTCTTTCTGGTTGTGCAAGACCGCATGGCGGTGCGAGAACGTACCGCGGCCGATGTCCTGGCCGGTCATGCGAATCGGGTGACCTTCGAACGCCAGGGTCGCGTACGCCATGGTTTCGGCATAACCCCAGTTGATCGGCAGGCCGCCGGCTTGCATTTTCTGACGGTCTTCGTAGATCTTCGCAACCTGACGCTGAACCACGAAGCCTTCCGGAATTTCCAGCAGCTTGGCAGACAGCTCTTGCAGGGTCTTGAGATCGAACGTGGTGTCGTGGCGCGCAGTCCAGGCGTGGCCCAGGTATGGACGCCAGTCGACGAACAGTTCCTTGTTCGGCTCTTTGACCAGGCTTTTTACAACATGCAGGCCGTTGTCCAGCGCGTTGCGGTATTCATCGATCTTCGCCTGAACACGGGCATCATCCACCACACCGGCCTGAGTCAGGCGTTCGGCGTACAGCTCACGGGTAGTGCGCTGCTTGGCGATTTGCTGGTACATCAGCGGCTGGGTGCCGCTCGGCTCATCCGCTTCGTTGTGACCGCGGCGACGGTAGCAGACCAGGTCGATCACGACATCGCGCTTGTACTGCATGCGGTAATCGATGGCCAACTGGGTCACGAACAATACGGCTTCCGGATCATCACCATTCACATGGAGGATCGGCGCCTGGATCATTTTCGCAACGTCGGTAGCGTACTCGGTGGAACGCGAGTCCAGCGGGTTGCTGATGGTGAAGCCAACCTGGTTGTTGATCACCAGGTGGATCGTGCCGCCAGTCTTGAAGCCGCGGGTCTGCGACATCTGGAAGGTTTCCATGACCACGCCCTGACCTGCGAATGCAGCGTCACCGTGGATGGAAATCGGCAGGACCTTGTCGCCATTGGCGTCGTTACGACGATCCTGACGAGCACGTACCGAACCTTCGACCACCGGGGAAACGATTTCCAGGTGGGACGGGTTGAAAGCCATGGCCAGGTGAACTTCACCGCCGGCAGTCATGACGTTGGACGAGAAGCCCTGGTGGTATTTGACGTCACCGGACCCCAGCTCGACCTTCTTCTTGCCTTCGAACTCGTCGAACAGCTCACGCGGGTTCTTGCCGAAGGTGTTGACCAACACGTTCAGGCGACCACGGTGGGCCATGCCGATGACGATTTCCTTGGTGCCGTAGGAACCGGAACGCTGGATCAGCTCGTCGAGCAACGGAATCAGGCTCTCGCCGCCTTCCAGGCCGAAACGCTTGGTACCCGGGTATTTGGTACCCAGGTATTTTTCCAGGCCTTCAGCTGCAGTTACGCGCTCAAGCAGGTGGCCCTTGATATCGGCGGAGTACGTTGGGCGACCACGCACGCTTTCCAGACGCTGCTGGAACCAGTGGCGCTGCTCGGTATCGACGATATGGGTAAATTCAGCGCCGATGGTGCGGCAATATGTCTGCTGCAACGCTTCGTGAATTTCGCGTAGGCTCGCTTCCTCTTTGCCGATGAACAGGTCGCCGGCACGGAAGGTCGTATCAAGATCGGCATTGGTCAAGCCGTAATGATTGATCGACAGGTCTGCAGGTGCAGGACGCTGCCACAGCCCCAGCGGGTCAAGCTGGGCTGCTTGGTGGCCCCGCATACGGTAGGCCTGGATCAATCGCAGCACTTCAACTTGCTTCTTCTCGTGCTCACTGCTCACGCTACCGGCGGATACCGGTTGAGCGCGGCGCTGGTTCTTTGCCAGCAAGACGAAATGATCGCGGATTGTCGAGTGCGAAACATCGATGGCAGTGCTGCCTTCGGTAGGCAACTTCTGAAAGTAAGTGCGCCACTCTTCTGGCACAGCGTTAGGGTCGTGCAGGTAGAGCTCGTAGAGCTCTTCCACATAGGCAGCGTTACTACCGGATAGGTAGGCGCTGTTCCACATGCGCTGCATCACGCTTTCTTGCATGCTTGGTCACCCTCGGTTAGGGGAACACCACCGGCGAAGACACCGAGCAAACTTGCAGAAGTCCGAGTGCAGCGACCAAAACAAGCCACTTAGGATCACGCTGATAGTCCGGGTACCAGCCCGGATGCCCCTGCTTGTCTCATTTCTTCAAAATATAGAGCGGCAGCTTTGTGAGCTGCTACTCAGGTTAAAACTACGGCGCCGGTTGAAGCCTGCGCCGCAGCATCTACGGTACAGCGGTCTACGGGTACAGCAGCTGAATCAAACGCCGCTTTGCAGCAGCATGTTACGAATGTGACCGATGGCCTTAGTCGGGTTCAGGCCCTTCGGACAAACGTTGACGCAGTTCATGATCCCACGGCAGCGGAATACGCTGAATGGGTCATCCAGCGAAGCCAGTCGCTCGGAAGTCTTGGTATCGCGGCTGTCTGCCAGGAAGCGGTAGGCTTGCAGCAGAGCAGCTGGACCCAGGAACTTGTCCGGGTTCCACCAGAAGGACGGGCAGGAAGTCGAGCAGCAAGCGCACAGGATGCACTCGTACAGACCATCGAGCTTTTCGCGTTCTTCCGGGGACTGCAGACGTTCGATGGCCGGAGCCGGCGTATCGTTCTGCAGGAATGGCTTAACCTTCTCGTATTGCTTGTAGAAGATGCTCATATCGACGACCAGGTCACGGATAACCGGCAAACCTGGCAGCGGACGAATGACCAGCTTGTTACCTTTTACGACAGCGGACAGCGGCGTAACGCACGCCAGACCGTTTTTGCCGTTGATGTTCATGCCATCCGAACCGCAAACACCTTCACGGCAAGAGCGACGATAGGAGAAACCTTCGTCCTGCTCTTTGATCAGGGCCAGCACATCCAGCACCATCAGGTCTTTACCACCGGTATCGACCGAAAATTCCTGCATGAACGGCGCAGCGTCCTGATCAGGGTTGTAGCGATAAACACTGACTTTCAACATGGCAGCCACCCTTAGTAAGTCCGAATCTTCGGTTCAAACGTCGGAACCGTCTTCGGCGAGAAGTTCACGGCACGCTTGGTTACGCGCTTGTCACCCGGGAAGTACAGGGTGTGGCACAACCAGTTTTCGTCGTCGCGATCTTCAAAGTCTTCACGAGCGTGAGCACCACGGGATTCTTTACGAACCTCGGCGGCGATCGCAGTCGCTTCAGCCACTTCCAACAGGTTTTGCAGCTCAAGGGCTTCGATACGAGCGGTGTTGAACGCCTGGCTCTTATCGTTGATCTTGACGTTGGCGATACGCGTGCGCAGGTCGGCCAGCTGGGCGATACCTTTCTGCATGTATTCGCCAGTACGGAACACACCGAAGTAGTTCTGCATGCAGCTTTGCAGCTCGCGACGCAGGGTAGCCACATCTTCGCCATCAGTGCGCTCGTTCAGAGCGTTCAGACGCGCCAGGGCGGCCTCGATGTTGGCGTCGGTCGCGTCATCGTACTCGATGCCGTCGGTCAGGGCTTTTTCCAGGTGCAGGCCAGCCGCACGGCCGAACACCACCAGGTCGAGCAGCGAGTTGCCGCCCAGACGGTTGGCACCGTGTACGGATACGCAAGCCACTTCGCCTACCGCGAACAGACCATGAATGATCTCGTCCTGGCCTTCGGCATTCTGGGTGATCGCCTGGCCATGAATGTTGGTCGGCACGCCGCCCATCATATAGTGGCAAGTTGGAACAACCGGAACCGGAGCAACCACCGGGTCAACGTGAGCGAAGGTCTTGGACAGCTCGCAGATACCTGGCAGGCGGCTGTGCAGCACTTCTTCACCCAGGTGATCGAGCTTCAGCAGTACGTGGTCGCCGTTAGGGCCACAGCCGTTACCGGCAATGATCTCTTTAACCATCGAACGGGCAACAACGTCACGGCCGGCAAGGTCTTTGGCGTTCGGAGCATAACGCTCCATGAAACGCTCGCCGTGCTTGTTGATCAGGTAACCACCTTCACCACGGCAACCTTCGGTAACCAGTACACCGGCGCCGGCGATGCCGGTCGGGTGGAACTGCCACATTTCGATGTCTTGTACCGGAACGCCTGCACGCAGTGCCATGCCGACGCCGTCACCGGTGTTGATCAGGGCATTGGTGGTCGATGCGTAGATACGACCTGCACCGCCGGTCGCCAGAACCGTAGCCTTGGCGCGGATGTAGGTGGTTTCACCGGTTTCGATGCAGATGGCGATCACACCGACGAATTCGCCTTGTGCGTTCTTGACCAGATCAACCGCGTAGTACTCGTTCAGGAACGTGGTGCCGGCTTTCAGGTTGCCCTGATAAAGGGTGTGCAGCAGCGCGTGACCGGTACGGTCGGACGCGGCGCAGGTACGGGCAGCCTGGCCACCTTTACCGTAATCCTTGGACTGGCCGCCGAATGGACGCTGGTAGATACGACCTTGCTCGGTACGCGAGAAAGGCAGACCCATGTGGTCCAGTTCGAAGACCGCAGCCGGGCCTTCCTGACACATGTATTCGATAGCGTCCTGGTCACCGATGTAGTCGGAACCCTTGACGGTATCGTACATGTGCCAGCGCCAGTCATCGTTCGGGTCGGCCGAAGCGATGGCGCACGTGATGCCGCCCTGGGCAGACACAGTGTGCGAACGGGTCGGGAACACCTTGGTGATCACTGCAGTCTTGTGGCCGCCTTGGGCCAGCTGCAGTGCGGCACGCATGCCGGCGCCGCCGCCACCAATGATGATGGCGTCGAAGGAAATAGTTGGAATGTTAGACATGAATCAGATACCCCAGAGAATCTGCACACCCCAGACGAAGTAAGCGAACATTGCAACGCCGCATACTGCCTGGAAAAGGAAACGTACTGCAGTCGCGGACTTGCCCAGCGCCATCGGCGTCAGGTAGTCGGTCGAAATGGTCCACATGCCGACCCAGGCGTGAGCGCCCAGAGCAACCAGAGCCAACAGACTGAAGATGCGCATCCCGTTGTTTGCGAACAGCGCGTGCCACTGGGCGTAGCCCATGCCCGGGTTCGCAACGAGGTATCCAATCAGGAAAATGAAATAAGCCGCGAGAACGACTGCAGAAACGCGTTGCGCCATCCAGTCATAGAGGCCCGAACGCGACAGGTTCGTGACGTTAGTTACCATATCCAAACTCCCGCCAGAACGATGATCACCACGGATACGGCGATAACGATTTTCGAGCCCAGCTTGCCGCCTTCCAGCGTCTCACCGATGCCCATGTCCATGATCAGATGGCGTACACCGGCCACCAAGTGATACAGCAAGGCGGACAGCAGGCCCCACGCAACGAATTTGGCCAGCGGGCTGGTCAAGCATGCCTTCACCTCGGCGAAACCTTCCTCGGAGCCCAGGGATTTGCCCAATGCATAAAGCATGATGCCAAGGCCCAGGAAGAGGATGATGCCGGAAACACGGTGGAGAAATGACGTAACGCCAGTAATGGGGAGTTTGATGGTCCTTAGGTCTAGGTTTACAGGTCGTTGGCTATTCACGGCTTTTTTTCACACTGAAGAGCCCCTAACAATCAGGGCAAAGTTGTTGGGGAGTGCACTGGTCAGGTAACCACCACCCAGGGAGTGCGACCCCCATCAAAACAGGCCCAAAAGCCCATGGCGGTCGGTGGCCGAGTATAGACAGTTAGGCTACTAATGACAACGCAAACGCCTTCCCCTAATAGCGCATTGCGTTACGAGTATAAAAGGCGTAAATGGCAGGGAATTTCGAGGAAAAAGTACGGTTAAAGCCTTCTGGGGCAAGACTTTAGGCAAATTGACATTCAGATTTATCTCACTATAGTGGTGCGGGCCCTGCGTGGGGGGTCTGTCTGATGATTTCAAGCATAAATAGGAGGCCACATGGCTGACAAAAAAGCGCAGTTGATCATCGAGGGCGCAGCCCCCGTCGAGCTGCCCATTTTAACCGGCACCGTTGGTCCCGATGTTATTGATGTTCGGGGCCTGACGGCCACGGGCCGCTTCACCTTTGACCCTGGCTTCATGTCGACCGCTTCCTGCGAGTCGAAAATCACCTACATCGACGGCGACAACGGCATCCTGTTGCACCGTGGCTATCCGATCGAGCAGTTGGCTGAAAAGTCGGACTATCTGGAAACCTGCTACCTGCTGCTTAATGGCGAACTGCCAACAGCGGAACAGAAGGCCCAGTTCGTCAGCACCGTGAAAAACCACACCATGGTCCACGAGCAGTTGAAGACCTTCTTCAACGGCTTCCGTCGCGATGCTCACCCGATGGCCGTCATGTGCGGCGTAGTCGGCGCCCTCTCGGCGTTCTACCACGACTCCCTGGACATCAATAACCCGCAGCATCGCGAAATCTCCGCGATCCGCCTGGTCGCCAAGATGCCGACCCTGGCAGCGATGGTTTACAAGTACTCCATGGGCCAGCCCATGATGTACCCGCGCAACGACCTGACGTACGCGGAAAACTTCCTGCACATGATGTTCAACACCCCGTGCGAGATCAAACCGATCAGCCCGGTACTGGCCAAGGCAATGGACCGGATCTTCATCCTCCACGCCGACCACGAACAGAATGCCTCGACGTCCACCGTGCGCTTGGCCGGCTCCTCGGGCGCCAACCCGTTCGCCTGTATCGCTGCCGGTATCGCCGCGCTCTGGGGCCCTGCCCACGGCGGCGCCAACGAAGCCGTGCTGACCATGCTCGATGAAATCGGCGATGTCTCGAACATCGACAAATTCATCGCCAAGGCCAAGGACAAGAACGATCCGTTCAAGCTGATGGGCTTCGGTCACCGGGTTTACAAGAACCGCGACCCGCGCGCCACCGTGATGAAGCAGACCTGCGACGAAGTGCTCAAGGAACTGGGGATCAACAACGATCCGCAACTCGAACTGGCCATGCGCCTGGAAGAGATCGCCCTGACCGACCCGTATTTCATCGAACGCTCGCTGTACCCGAACGTCGACTTCTACTCGGGGATCATCCTCAAGGCGATCGGCATTCCAACCAGCATGTTCACCGTGATCTTCGCCCTGGCGCGGACTGTTGGCTGGATCTCCCACTGGAAAGAAATGCTCTCCAGCCCGTACAAGATCGGCCGCCCGCGCCAGCTGTACACCGGTTACGAGTCGCGTGATATCACCAAGCTGGAAGACCGCAAATAAGATCTGCCTTGCGATAACGTCTTAGCAGCAGCGATTACGGCCTCTTTAAGAGGCCGTTTTTGTGTCCGAGATAAAGGTCGACAACCTTACAACCCGCGCAGGCTGTGGCAACGGCTACAGCATACCGACAGCGCCCCACCCTCTGTAACCACCGCCTCAGGCTGCGCTCGATCTCCGCCTCACCCCAGCCCTCCCCCCAGGCAAAAAAATACCCCAGTCTCTCGACCGGGGCATTTTTCGGGTAACGCCGCTTATATATAGAAGCCGATACCTCTTGCTACCTTAGTGCGACACCGCCCCACTGGCGCCAAGACCGGTTTGCGAGCGGACGAATTGCGGGAAGAACAGCGCCCGCTCATTTTCCGCAGCAGCCGACTTGTCAGTGATGGAGAAGAACCAGATCCCGACGAAGGCAATGATCATCGAGAACAATGCCGGGTACTCGTACGGGAAGATCGCCTTCTCGTGATGCAGGATCTGCACCCAGATGGTTGGGCCCAGGATCATCAGGCCAACCGCACTGACCAGCCCCAGCCAGCCGCCGATCATGGCGCCACGGGTGGTGAGCTTTTTCCAGTACATCGAGAGCAGCAGTACCGGGAAGTTGCAGCTGGCGGCAATGGAGAACGCCAGGCCGACCATGAACGCGATGTTCTGGCTTTCGAACAGGATGCCCAGGCCGATCGCCAGGACGCCCAGCGCGATGGTGGTGATCTTCGAGACGCGGATTTCATCCTTCTCGTTGGCCTTGCCCTTCTTGATCACGCTGGCATACAGGTCGTGAGACACCGCCGAAGCGCCTGCCAGGGTCAAGCCGGCAACCACCGCCAGAATGGTGGCGAAGGCCACCGCCGAGATGAAGCCCAGGAACACGCTGCCGCCTACGGCATTGGCCAGGTGCACCGCCGCCATGTTGTTGCCGCCCAACAGCGCGCCAGCAGCGTCCTTGAAGGCCGGGTTGGTGCTGACCAGCAGGATCGCGCCGAAGCCGATGATAAAGGTCAGGATGTAGAAGTAACCGATGAAACCAGTGGCATACAGCACGCTTTTGCGAGCTTCTTTCGCGTCACTCACGGTGAAGAAGCGCATCAGGATGTGTGGCAGGCCAGCGGTACCGAACATCAATGCCAGACCGAGGGAGAAGGCCGAGATCGGATCCTTCACCAGGCCGCCCGGGCTCATGATCGCTTCACCTTTGGGGTGAACCTTGATCGCCTCGGCAAACAGCGCGTTGAAGTCGAAATTGACGTGTTTCATCACCATCAATGCCATGAACGAGGCACCGGACAGCAGCAGCACGGCCTTGATGATCTGTACCCAGGTGGTCGCCAGCATGCCGCCGAACAGCACGTACAGGCACATCAGGATCCCCACCAGGATCACCGCCACGTGGTAGTCGAGGCCGAACAGCAGCTGGATCAGCTTGCCGGCACCTACCATCTGCGCGATCAGGTAGAACGCCACCACCACCAGCGAGCCACAGGCCGACAGGGAGCGGATCTGGGTTTGCCCGAGGCGGTAGGACGCCACGTCGGCAAAGGTGTATTTGCCCAGGTTGCGCAGGCGCTCGGCGATCAGGAACAGAATGATCGGCCAGCCCACCAGGAAGCCGATCGAGTAGATCAGGCCGTCATAACCGGAGGTGAACACCAGCGCGGAAATACCCAGGAAGGACGCCGCCGACATGTAGTCGCCGGCGATGGCCAGGCCGTTCTGGAAACCGGTGATCTTGCCGCCTGCCGCATAGTAGTCGGCCGCCGACTTGTTGCGCTTGGAGGCCCAGTAGGTGATGCACAAGGTTGCACCGACAAACACCACAAACATGATGATCGCGGAAACGTTGAGTGGTTGTTTATGCACTTCGCCAGTCAGGGCTTCAGCCGCCCAGACACTTGGAGCAAAGGCCGCGACGCCCAGTAATGCCAATAGACGCCGGATCATTGCTGAGCCTCCTTGAGAATCGCATTGTTCAGGTCGTCGAATTCGCCATTGGCGCGTCGTACGTAGATAGCCGTCAGCACAAAGGCCGAAAGAATCAGCCCGACACCGATGGGAATGCCCCAGGTGATGGATGACGTTGGACTGAGTTTGGCGCCAAGGATCTGAGGTCCATAGGCGATCAATAGAATGAAGCCCGAGTAAAGCCCAAGCATGATCGCCGAAAGAATCCAGGCGAACCGCTCTCTCTTGCTGACCAGCTCCTTGAAACGCGGGCTGTTTTGAATCGAGAGGTAAATGCTGTCGTTCATTGTTTTTATCCTCGCAGCACAGATTTTAGTTGGAACGCATTCCACTCTATGCGGCTATGGAGCAGGTTCCAGACGACCTTAGTATTAGAACGACATTAGTCATGACGCCAATTTATCCCCAAGAAAAAACAAAGGCCGCCCGGTGCGAACACCGGGCAGCCTTGAGAAGCCTAATCTAGACGCTTCGTCGATTATTTAGCAGTCCACTCCGCGACGCGCTCCGGGTGTTTGGCCACCCACTCTTTCGCTGCTACATCAGGCTTGGCACCGTCCTGAATGGCCAACATGACTTCGCCGATTTCGTCTTTCGAGGCCCATTGGAACTTTTTCAGGAAGGCCACGACTTCCGGCGCCTTCTTCTCCAGGCCCTTGCTGCCGATGCTGTTGACGGTTTCAGCCGCGCCATACACGCCTTTCGGGTCGTCGAGGAAGCGCAGTTTCCACTTGGCGAACATCCAGTGCGGCACCCAGCCGGTGACGGCAATCGATTCGTTTTTCTCTTCGGCACGGGTCAGCTCGGCAATCATCGCCGCCCCCGAACTCGCCTGCAGTTTGTAATCGAGGCCGTAATCCTTGATCGCCTGGTCGGTCTTGAGCATCACACCCGATCCGGCGTCGATGCCGACAATCTTGTTCTTGAAGCTGGTGTCGTCCTTGAGGTCGGCGATGGACTTGGCTTTCACATACTCCGGCACGATCAGGCCGATTTTCGCGTCCTTGAAGTTGGGGCCGTAGTCGACCACCTTGTCCTTGTTCTTCGCCCAGTATTCGCCATGGGTCACTGGCAGCCAGGCCGACAGCATGGCATCGAGTTTGCCGGTGGCGACGCCCTGCCACATGATCCCGGTCGCGACGGCTTGCAATTTGACGTCATAACCGAGCTTCTGCTTGATCACTTCAGCCGCCACATGGGTAGTCGCCACGCTGTCCGACCAACCGTCGACATAGCCGATGCTCAGGGTTTTGCTGTCGGCGCTGGCCAGGGTGGAGCTGATCGCAAGTACCAGAGCGGCACCTGCGCCTAAGAGTCGTCGCATCTTCATCGTTACTTCCCCGAAAGTGCTGCGCCCGACGGATGCCGAGCCGCGTCAACCTATTGTTCTGGTGCACGGCGCCCCCTTCACGCTCACCACAAAACCCGTTCGAACATCAGCGGAGTACTGATGTTTCGATCATCAACCTGCGGCCATCTGCAACCTGCTCTGTCTGCGACCTCAAGGCAGCCAGCAACGACATCAGATAGCCAGCAATCCTGCCGCTTCCAGGGCAGATACCGATCCCGCCCGAACTTTGCATGTCAAAATCATGCGGCGCCCCAAGCCAGCGGCAAATGCAGGTAAGATGCCCGGCTTTGCTCCCAGACGGCCTGACCATGCCCGCGATAGCCCGCTTCCCTGTCCTGCCTTATTTATTTGCCTGCCTGCTTGGCCTGTTTGCGATCTGCGGCTTCTGGTACGGCCTCGGCCAGCCGGTTTTGCTGCCCGACGTCGCCAGCGCCAGCCACAAGCTGCAATGCGCCTCCTACACCCCTTTCGATAAAGACCAGTCACCGTTCGACCAGCCGTTCAAACTGCGCCCGGAGCGCATGGACGCCGACCTGGCGCTGCTGGCCACCCGCTTCGAGTGCATCCGCACCTATTCCATGACCGGCCTTGAAGCCCTGCCGGACCTGGCGCGCAAGCACGGCCTGAAGCTGATGATCGGCGCCTGGGTCAACAGCAACCCGGTGGACACCGAAAAAGAAGTCGACCTGCTGATCGCCTCGGCCAACGCCAACCCGGATGTGGTGAGTTCGGTGATCGTCGGCAACGAAGCCCTGCTGCGCAAGGAAGTCACCGGCCCGCAACTGGCCAAGCTGATCCACAAGGTCAAGGCCAACGTCAAACAGCCGGTGACCTATGCCGATGTCTGGGAGTTCTGGCTCAAGCACCCGGAAATCGCCCCGGCGGTGGACTTCCTGACTATCCACTTGCTGCCGTACTGGGAAGACGATCCGTCCAATATCGACGCCGCGTTGAACCACGTTGCCGAGGTGCGCCAGGTATTCGGCAACCGCTTCGCGCCCAAGGACGTGATGATCGGCGAAACGGGTTGGCCCAGCGAAGGCCGCCAGCGTGAAACCGCCCTGCCGAGCCGGGTCAATGAAGCCAAGTTCATTCGCGGGTTCGTCGCCCTGGCCGAGCACAATGGCTGGCACTACAACCTGATTGAAGCCTTCGACCAACCCTGGAAGCGCGCCAGCGAAGGCGCCGTCGGCGGTTACTGGGGCCTGTTCGATGCCGACCGCCAGGACAAGGGCGTGCTCGCCGGCTCGGTATCCAACCTGCCTTACTGGCCAGTGTGGCTGGGCGTGGGCGGGGCGATCTTCCTCGTGACCCTGCTGCTCGGCGGCCGTGTCCGCAGCACCCGCGCGGCGCTGGTGCTGCCACTGCTGGGCGCCCTCGCCGCCTGCTCCATCGGGGCCTGGGGCGAGCTGGCGCGGGTCACCAGCCGGTTTGCCGGCGAGTGGTTCTGGGCCGCGCTGCTGCTGGGCCTGAACCTGCTGGTGCTGGCCCACGCGGCCCTGACCCTGAGTACCCGCAGCGGCTGGCGTGGATGCGCCTTCGCTGCCTTGGAGAAACGCGCTGGCTGGTTGCTCACCGCCGCCGGTTTCGCGGCCGCGGTGATGATGCTGGAGCTGGTGTTCGACCCGCGCTATCGCAGCTTCCCGAGTGCGGCCCTGGTGCTGCCGGCCCTGGTCTACCTGTGCCGCCCGGTACGGGTGCCACGCCGCGAGATCGCCCTGCTGACCTTTATCGTCGGCGCCGGGATTGCTCCGCAGCTGTATCGCGAAGGCCTGCAAAACCAGCAGGCCTGGACCTGGGCCCTGGTCAGCCTGCTGCTGGTGGCCGCCATGTGGCGCAGCCTGCGGGCACGCAAGGCCTGATCCCGATTCAGGCCTCACGGGCACAAAAAAAGGGATGACAACAGTCATCCCTTTTTTATCGAGCCCCGCTTGATCAGGCCGATTGGCGCGGCGCCCTGACCAGGCGCAAGGCCGCGATCACCACGGCAAACACCGCCAGGGTGGTGTTGTACAGCGCCAGCGCCGGCAAACCGCACAGCAGCGCCACCACCGCCAGGCCCCAGCCACCGCGGCCCGGCAGCACAAACGCCAGCAGCGCCGAGACCAGGGCCGCCCAGCCCATGACCTTGAAGTGAATCCACAGGCCCAGAGTGGAACGTGCCTGGCACTCCCAGCGGCTCGCCTCATCGACACAGACGCCCACCCACCGAGCATCTTCCATAAAGCCGTAGCGCAGGCCATAACTGGCGGCCAGCCACAGGGGCAGGACAATAAGCAGCACAACCACGGGAAGACGGGACATGAGGCACTCCGATAAGCGAAAACGGCGCCCAGCATAATCGCCCGAGAGCGGTAAGCAAGCCTGTTACACATATAACTGTGAGCAATTAGCGGCAAAGTGTATCGTCCGGCTACTATTACCCCCGATCCCGCCTGTCTTGACCGATATTTGTGCCGAACCATGGCACTTCGGCAGTACCCCGGTGGTCATAGCCTGCGAACCTCTCCCGGCACCTTCCTCTAAGGGATTCAGTCATGCTCCGTTCCTTGCGCTTCGCTGCCCTGTTTGGCGGCCTTATCTTGAGTGCGTCCGCACTGGCAGTCGATATCGACGCTGCCAGCTATGGCTATCCTTTGACCAATCCGTTCGAAGCGACCATTGCCACCACCCCGCCGGAGCTGCGCCCGGAACTGCCGTCCAACGACGATATCAACCAGTCCGACCGCAGCCTGACCTTGCGCCCCGAGCGCGAGTTCATCCTCCCGGACAACTTCTGGGCGGTGAAGAAGCTGACCTACCGCATCGCCGAGCAGGATCACGCCGCCCCGCTGATCTTCCTCATCGCCGGCACCGGCGCGCGCTATGACAGCAGCCTCAACGAATACCTGAAAAAGCTCTACTACAAGGCTGGCTATCACGTGGTGCAGCTGTCGTCGCCCACCAGCTTCGACTTCATCAGCGCCGCCTCGCGCTTCGCCACCCCTGGGGTCACCCAGGAAGATGCCGAGGATATGTACCGGGTAATGCAGGCCGTACGCGCGCAGAACCCCAAGCTGCCGATCACCGAGTACTACCTCACCGGTTACAGCCTGGGCGCCCTGGATGCGGCCTTCGTCAGCAAACTGGATGAAACCCGGCGCAGCTTCAACTTCAAGAAGGTCCTGCTGCTCAACCCTCCGGTCAACCTGTACACCTCGATCAGCAACCTCGACAAACTGGTGCAGACCGAAGTCAAAGGCATCAACAACAGCACCACCTTCTATGAACTGGTGCTGAACAAACTGACCCGCTACTTCCAGCAAAAAGGCTACATCGACCTCAACGATGCGCTGCTCTACGACTTCCAGCAGTCCAAACAGCACCTGACCAACGAACAGATGGCGATGCTGATCGGCACTTCGTTCCGCTTCTCGGCGGCCGATATCGCCTTCACCTCGGACCTGATCAACCGCCGCGGCCTGATCACCCCGCCCAAATACCCGATCAGCGAGGGCACCAGCCTGACGCCGTTCCTCAAGCGTGCCCTGCAGTGCGACTTCGACTGCTACCTGACCGAACAAGTGATCCCCATGTGGCGCGCGCGCACCGACGGCGGCAGCCTGCTGCAACTGATCGACCAGGTCAGCCTGTATGCACTCAAGGATTACCTGCACGACAGCCCGAAAATCGCCGTGATGCATAACGCCGATGACGTGATCCTCGGCCCTGGCGACCTGGGTTTCCTGCGCACCACCTTCGGCGACCGCCTGACCGTCTACCCCCATGGCGGCCATTGCGGCAATCTCAACTACCGCGTCAACAGCGACGCCATGCTGGAGTTCTTCCGTGGCTAAACATCTCCTGCTAATCGCTGCGTTGCTCTGTGCAGGCTATGCCCAAGCCGACAACAGCAAAGCCAACGCGCCGACCGTGGTTGACTCGGACGGCTTCACCGAGCCGTTGAAGAAACTCAAGTTCAACGCCGGGCTGGACCAGCGCGAATTCGAGCGCTCAACCCTCAACGCACTGAACGTGTACGACCCGCTGGAGTCATGGAACCGTCGGGTCTACCACTTCAACTACCGCTTCGATCAATGGGTGTTCCTGCCGGTGGTCGACGGCTACCGCTACGTCACCCCCAGCTTCCTGCGCACTGGCGTCAGCAACTTCTTCAACAACCTGGGCGATGTGCCCAACCTGTTGAACAGCCTGCTGCAGCTCAAGGGCCACCGCTCCATGGAGACCACCGGGCGCCTGTTGCTCAACACCACCATCGGTATCGCCGGCCTGTGGGACCCGGCAACCGCCATGGGCCTGCCGCGCCAGAGCGAAGATTTCGGCCAGACCCTGGGGTTCTACGGGGTTCCGGGCGGCGCCTATTTCGTGCTGCCGATCTTCGGTCCGTCGAACCTGCGTGACACCGCCGGCCTGGCAGTGGACTTCACCGCAGAATCGGCGATCAACTTCCTCAACGTTTCGGAAGTCAGCAGCAACCATCCGGAGATCTGGGTCCTGCGCGGCGTCGACAAGCGCTACCAGACCAGCTTCCGCTACGGCCAGCTGAACTCGCCGTTCGAATACGAGAAGGTGCGCTACGTCTACACTGAGTCGCGCAAGTTGCAGATCGCCGAATAACCCCCTTCCTGCGCTACAAAAAAAGGCCATCCGGGAACTCCGAATGGCCTTTTTTCATGGTTGGGACAGCGCCCGGGTTCAGGTCCTGACAGCTTTCCACAGCTTGCTGAACAGGGTCACGCCCACCAGCACCACGGCGCCGGCGATAATCCCGGCCACTGCGTTGAGCAGGGTCGGCATGATCACCGAGAAGCCGCCGATCACGGCTGCGGTTTGCCCGGTCAGCCCCTCGATAAGGTGGTGCGCCGCGGGTACGCCGTGGGTGAGGATGCCGCCGCCGACCATAAACATCGCCGCCGTGCCGATCACCGACAGGCTTTTCATCATGTACGGTGCGGCGCGCAGGATCACCCCACCCACACTCTTCGCCAACTGCCCCGGCTTCTGAGTCAGCCACAGCCCCAGGTCATCGAGCTTGACGATGCCCGCCACCAGGCCATAAACGCCCACGGTCATGACAATCGCGATACCCGAGAGCACCACCACCTGCTGCATCAGCGGCGCATCGGCCACAGTGCCCAGGGTGATGGCGATGATTTCCGCCGACAGGATGAAATCGGTGCGCACCGCGCCTTTGATCTTGTCCTTCTCGAAGGCCACCAGGTCGACTTCGGGGTTGGCCACCGCCTCCAGCAACTGCTCATGCCCGGCCTGATCGTCAGCCTTGCTGTGAAGGAAGGTGTGGGCGAGCTTTTCAAAGCCTTCGAAACACAGGTAGGCGCCACCGAGCATCAGCAGCGGGGTCACCAGCCAGGGGGCGAACGCGCTGATGGCCAGCGCCGCCGGAACCAGGATCAGTTTGTTGCGGAACGACCCCTTGGCCACGGCCCAGACCACTGGCACTTCACGCTCGGCACGCACCCCGGAGACCTGCTGGGCATTGAGCGCCAGGTCATCGCCGAGTACGCCTGCGGTTTTCTTGGCCGCCATTTTGGTCATCAACGCCACATCGTCGAGCACTGCCGCGATATCGTCGATCAGCACCAACAAACTGCTTCCTGCCATGAATCAAAGTCCCATTCGGTGATCAAGGCGCGCAGCATACCGCGCGGCGAAGCACTCCGGGAGGCATTCTTGAGCCCCGCGCAAAGCCGGTGCTACCATGCGCAACCGCCGCCCCAGGCAAGGAATCACCGGATTTATGAGCACCATCCGCGAGCGCAATAAAGAATTGATCCTGCGTGCTGCCAGCGAAGAATTTGCCGACAAGGGCTTCGCCGCGACCAAAACCAGCGATATCGCGGCCAAGGCCGGGTTGCCCAAACCCAACGTCTACTACTACTTCAAGTCCAAGGAAAACCTCTACCGCGAGGTGCTGGAAAGCATCATCGAGCCGATTCTCCAGGCCTCGACCCCGTTCAATGCCGAGGGGGTGCCCAGCGAAGTGCTCAGCGGTTATATCCGCTCCAAGATCCGCATCTCCCGCGACCTGCCGTTCGCTTCCAAAGTCTTCGCCAGCGAGATCATGCACGGCGCGCCGCACCTGAGCGCCGAGCAAACCGAACAACTCAACGCCCAGGCGCGGCACAACATCGACTGCATCCAGACCTGGATCGACCGTGGCCAGATCGCCGCCATCGACCCCAACCACCTGATGTTCAGCATCTGGGCCGCGACCCAGACCTACGCCGACTTCGATTGGCAGATCTCGGTCGTCACCGGCAAGCCCAAGCTCGACGAGTCCGATTACGAAGCCGCCGCGCAAACCATCATCCGCCTGGTGCTCAAAGGCTGCGAACCCGACCAGCCAGCGTCGAGCTGATACCTCAACCGCTGTAGCCGCTGCCGCCAGGCTGCGCTGACCCTGCGGAACAACATCCTTCTGCCTGACACGCCTCGGCGCCCTATCGGGCCAGCGCAGCCTCGCGGGCTCGGCAGCGGCTACCGGTTCGGCGTCAGGCGCTTACGCCGGCGTCCGCGGTCAGGTCCAGGGCTTCGATGGCGTTGATGGCGCACTGCTCGTCAATGTCCGACGTGTCACCGCTGATACCGATGGCCCCCAGCACCCTGCCCTCCCGATCACGGATCAGCACTCCGCCCGGTGCCGGCACCACGCTGCCCTGCCCCAGGCTGTTCAGCGCGGCGATAAAAGCCGGGCGCTGTTGCGCGTCCAGCGCCAGCAGACGCGAGCCCTTGCCCAGGGCGACCGCACCCCAGGCCTTGCCAATGGCGATCTGCGGGCGCAGCAGGCTGGCCCCATCCTCCCGTTGCAACGTCACCAGGTGCCCACCGGCATCCAGCACCGCGATGGTCAGCGGCGCGGCGCTGATCGCGCGCCCCGCTGCGATGGCCTGGCTGGCCAGGTTAACTGCGACTTTCAAGGTTAAAGCGCTCATGGGTGCCGTCCTTATTTTGTTATGGGAAAGCGGTCGGGCCATTCGTTGTACGAAGCCGAATGGGATAAATAGAACACAATGACAATCTATTTTGTATACAATAATTATCGAAAAGCGCTGCCTGCGACAAAAAACCGCTGATTTAAAGGCTTCCGACGAAAGCCACAGCCGCTTGAGAAAATGGATTGACCTGCGCCGTCCGCCGTGAATACACTTTGCGCAAAGCCACTTGTATACAATTACAAAACGTAAGAGGCACAAAACAATGAGCAAAATGAGAGCAATCGAAGCCGCCGTTCTGGTGATGCGCCGTGAAGGGGTCGACACCGCTTTTGGCATCCCCGGGGCCGCCATCAACCCGCTGTACTCCGCCCTGCAGAAGGTCGGCGGCATCGATCACGTGCTCGCTCGCCACGTCGAGGGCGCCTCGCACATGGCCGAGGGCTACACCCGCACCAAGGCCGGCAACATCGGCGTGTGCATCGGCACCTCCGGCCCCGCCGGCACCGACATGGTCACCGGCCTCTACAGCGCCTCGGCCGACTCGATCCCGATCCTGTGCATCACCGGCCAGGCGCCACGGGCCCGCATGCACAAGGAAGACTTCCAGGCCGTCGACATCACCAGCATCGTCAAGCCGGTGACCAAGTGGGCGACCACCGTGCTGGAGCCGGGCCAGGTGCCCTACGCCTTCCAGAAAGCCTTCTATGAAATGCGCTCCGGCCGCCCAGGCCCGGTGCTGATCGACCTGCCGTTCGACGTGCAGATGGCCGAGATCGAATTCGACATCGATGCTTACCAGCCCCTGCCCCTGGCCAAGCCCACCGCAACCCGGATCCAGGTGGAAAAAGCCCTGGCCCTGCTGGACCAGGCCGAGCGCCCATTGCTGGTAGCCGGGGGCGGCATCATCAATGCCGATGCCAGCGAGCTGCTGGTGGAATTCGCCGAGCTGACCGGGATTCCGGTGATCCCGACCCTGATGGGCTGGGGCACCATTCCTGACGATCACCCGCTGATGGTGGGCATGGTCGGCCTGCAGACATCGCACCGCTATGGCAACGCCACCCTGCTCAAGTCGGACGTGGTGCTGGGCATCGGCAACCGCTGGGCCAACCGCCACACCGGCTCGGTTGAGGTGTACACCGAAGGTCGCAAGTTCATCCATGTCGACATCGAGCCGACCCAGATCGGCCGGGTGTTCAACCCGGACCTGGGGATTGTCTCCGACGCCGGCTTCGCCCTGACCGTGTTCCTCGAAGTGGCCCGTGAATGGCACGCCGCCGGCAAACTCAAGGACCGCAGTGCGTGGCTCCAGGACTGCCAGCAGCGCAAGGCCAGCCTGCAGCGCAAGACCCACTTCGACAACGTGCCGGTCAAGCCGCAGCGGGTGTACGAAGAGATGAACCAGGTGTTCGGCAAGGACACCTGCTACGTCAGCACCATCGGCCTGTCGCAGATCGCCGGGGCGCAGTTCCTCCACGTCTACAAGCCACGGCACTGGATCAACTGCGGCCAGGCCGGCCCGCTGGGCTGGACCATCCCCGCCGCACTCGGGGTGGTCAAGGCCGACCCGAGCCGCAAGGTGGTGGCGCTGTCCGGCGACTATGACTTCCAGTTCATGATCGAAGAGCTGGCGGTGGGCGCACAGTTCAAGCTGCCCTACATCCACGTGGTGGTGAATAACTCCTACCTGGGGCTGATTCGCCAGGCGCAGCGCGGTTTCGAGATGGACTACTGCGTGCAGCTGTCCTTCGACAACCTCAATGCACCGGAGCTCAACGGTTATGGCGTCGACCACGTCGCCGTCGCCGAAGGCCTGGGTTGCAAGGCCCTGCGCGTATTCGAGCCGGGCCAGATCCAGCCGGCCCTGCGCAAGGCCCAGGCGTTGATCGAGGAGTTCAAGGTGCCGGTGATCGTCGAGATCATTCTCGAACGCGTGACCAATATTTCCATGGGCACCGAGATCAACGCGGTCAACGAGTTCGAAGACCTGGCCCTGGTGGGCAACGACGCGCCCACCGCCATTTCCATGCTCGACTGACCCGCCCTGTAGCGGCTGCCGAAGGCTGCGATCAACCGCAAAAGCGGGCGCACCTTCAGGCAGCCACTGCCGGAACGCTTCATTTTTACCGGAGATCACCATGCCGCGTTTTGCCGCCAACCTGTCCATGCTGTTCACCGAACAGGATTTCCTTGCCCGCTTCAAGGCCGCCGCCGAGGCGGGATTCAGCGGGGTCGAATACCTGTTCCCCTACGAGTTCAGCTCCGCCGAAATCAAGGCCCAGCTGGATGCCAACCGCCTGACCCAAGTGCTGTTCAACCTGCCGGCCGGTGACTGGGCCAAGGGTGAGCGGGGCATCGCCTGCCTGCCGGATCGGGTCGAGGAGTTCCGCGGCGGGGTCGACCTGGCCATCGCCTACGCCCAGGTCCTGGGCAACACCCAGATCAACTGCCTGGCCGGTATTCGGCCACAAGGCATCGATGACGCCACCCTGGAAAAAACCCTGGTCGCCAACCTCAGGTACGCCGCCGACAAGCTGCAGGCGGTGGGCATCAAACTGGTGATGGAAGCCATCAACACCCGTGACATCCCGGGCTTCTACCTGAACAACACGCGCCAGGCCCTGGCCATTCGCGAGCAGGTCGGCAGCGCCAACCTGTTCCTGCAATACGACATCTACCACATGCAAATCATGGAGGGTGACCTGGCCCGAACCATGGAAAACCACCTGCCGGCCATCAACCATATCCAGCTCGCCGACAACCCCGGGCGCAACGAACCGGGCACCGGCGAAATCAACTACCGCTTCCTGTTCGAACACCTGGAGCGCATCGGTTATCAGGGCTGGGTCGGCTGCGAATACAAACCGCTGACCACCACCCAGGCCGGTCTCGGCTGGCTCAAGAGCCACAACGCGATCTGACCCGGCAGCCCTACCCCGGCCCTTATCGAGCGGCCCCCACAAGAGGATTTCTTCATGGCTAAAATCGGATTTATCGGCACCGGCATCATGGGCCACCCAATGGCCTCGAACCTGCAAAAGGCCGGTCATAGCCTGTTCCTGTCCGAGCATCACGGCCAGGCACCGGCCGACCTGATCGCCGCGGGCGCGGTCGCCCTGGCGAACCCCAGGGAAGTGGCCCAGGAAGCCGAGTTCATCATCATCATGGTGCCCGACACCCCGCAGGTCGAAGACGTGCTGCTGCGTGCCGACGGGATCGCCGCCGGTGTCGGCAAAGGCAAGATCGTGATCGACATGAGCTCGATCTCGCCTACCGCGACCAAGGCCTTCGCCGCCCAGATCAACGAGAAAGGCGCGCAGTACCTGGATGCCCCGGTGTCCGGTGGTGAAGTCGGAGCCAAGGCCGGGACCCTGAGCATCATGGTCGGCGGTGACAGCCAGGCCTTCGAACGCGCCCTGCCGCTGTTCCAGAGCATGGGCAAGAACATCACCCTGGTCGGTGGCAACGGCGACGGCCAGACCGCCAAGGTGGCCAACCAGATCATCGTCGCCCTGAACATCCAGGCGGTGGCCGAGGCCCTGCTGTTCGCGGCGAAAAACGGCGCCGACCCGGCCAAGGTGCGTGAAGCGCTGATGGGTGGCTTCGCTTCGTCGAAGATCCTCGAGGTCCATGGCGAGCGGATGATCAAGGGCACCTTCGACCCGGGTTTCCGTATCAACCTGCACCAGAAGGACCTCAACCTGGCCCTGGCCGGCGCGCGCGAGCTGGGCATCAACCTGCCGAACACGGCCAACGCCCAGCAGGTGTTCAGTACGTGCGCCGCCATCGGTGGCAGCAACTGGGACCACTCGGCGCTGATCAAGGGCCTGGAGCACATGGCCAACTTCTCGATTCGCGACCCGCAATAAGCCTCGGCTGTAGCCGCGAGCGCAGGCCGCCGGAGAGTGCATCAGTTCCCCCCGGCAGCGCCTGCGTCCGCGCCAGCAGGCAGTTTCAAGCCCCCCATAACAAGAACACCGGGAGCCCGCCATGTCGGTCGATCCGCAACAATTCCTGCGCGAGCTGTTCGCCACAGCCATCGACGCCGCCCATCCGCAACACGTGCTCGAAGCCCACTTGCCCCGCGATCGCAGCGGCCGGGTGATCGTTATTGGCGCCGGCAAGGCCGCAGCCGCCATGGCCCAGGTGGTTGAACGCTGCTGGCAGGGCGAAGTGTCCGGGCTGGTGGTGACCCGCTATGGCCATGGCGCGCCGTGCCAGAAAATCGAAGTGGTCGAAGCCGCCCACCCGGTCCCCGACGCCGCCGGCCTGGCCGTGGCCAAGCGGGTCCTGGAGCTGGTCAGCAACCTGTCGGAACAGGACCGGGTGATCTTCCTCCTGTCAGGCGGTGGCTCAGCCTTGCTGGCCCTGCCCGCTGCCGGCATCAGCCTGGCCGACAAGCAGTCGATCAACAAGGCGCTGCTCAAGTCGGGCGCCACCATCGGCGAGATGAATTGCGTGCGCAAGCACCTGTCGGCGATCAAGGGCGGACGCCTGGCCAAGGCCTGCTGGCCGGCCAGCGTGTACACCTACGCGATCTCCGACGTACCCGGGGACCTGGCCACGGTCATCGCCTCCGGCCCGACGGTGGCCGACCCCAGCACCTCGGCCGAAGCCCTGGCCATTCTCAAGCGCTACGCCATCGACGTGCCCGCTGCCGTGCGCAACTGGCTGCAAAGCGCCGAATCGGAAACCGTCAAACCCGGTGATCCGGCCCTGGCCCGCAGCCACTTCCAATTGATCGCCCGGCCCCAGCAGTCCCTCGAGGCCGCCGCAGTCAAGGCGCGCCAGGCCGGGTTCAGCCCACTGATCCTGGGTGACCTGGAAGGCGAATCCCGCGAGGTGGCCAAGGTCCACGCCGGCATCGCCCGCCAGGTCCTGCTGCATGGCCAGCCGCTGGCGGCGCCCTGCGTGATTCTGTCGGGTGGCGAAACCACGGTCACCGTGCGCGGCACCGGCCGCGGCGGGCGCAACGCCGAGTTCCTGCTGAGCCTGACCGACAGCCTCAAGGGCCTGCCCGGGATCTATGCCCTGGCCGGCGACACCGACGGCATCGACGGCTCGGAGGACAACGCCGGGGCCATCATGACCCCCGACAGCTACAGCCGCGCCACCGCCCTGGGCCTGAGCGCCAGCGACGAGCTGGATAACAACAACGGTTACGGCTACTTCGCCGCGCTGGACGCGTTGATCGTCACCGAACCGACCCGCACCAACGTCAATGACTTCCGCGCCATCCTGATTCTTGAGAACCCGACACATGACGCCTGATAAAAAGGTCAAAATCCTCGCCACCCTGGGCCCTGCCACCGACGGCATTGAGGACATCCGTGAACTGGTCAAGGCCGGGGTCAATATCTTTCGCCTCAACTTCAGCCACGGCGATCACGCCGACCACGCCCAGCGCTTTCAATGGATCCGCGAGGTCGAGCGCCAGCTGAACTACCCCCTGGGCATCCTCATGGACCTGCAAGGGCCGAAGCTGCGGGTTGGCAAGTTCGCCGCGGGCAAGGTGCAACTGGTGCGCGGCCAGGCCCTGCGCCTGGACCTGGACCCAACCCCGGGCGACCAGCGCCGGATCAACCTGCCGCACCCGGAAATCATCGCCGCCCTGGAGCCGGGCATGGACCTGCTGCTGGACGACGGCAAGTTGCGCCTGCGGGTAACCGGCAAACACGCCGACGCCATCGACACCACGGTACTCAACGGCGGCGAGCTGTCGGACCGCAAGGGCGTCAACGTGCCCCAGGCCGTGCTCGACCTGAGCCCGCTGACGGCCAAGGACCGCCGCGACCTCAGCTTCGGCCTGGAGCTGGGGGTGGATTGGGTGGCGTTGTCCTTTGTCCAGCGCCCCGAGGATATCCATGAAGCGCGGGTCCTGATCGGCAACAAAGCGTTCCTGATGGCCAAGATCGAGAAGCCTTCGGCCGTCACCCAATTGCGGGAAATCGCCGAGTTGAGCGACGCGATCATGGTCGCCAGAGGTGATCTGGGGGTGGAAGTGCCAGCGGAAAGCGTGCCGCAGATCCAGAAAGACATCATCAGCACCTGCCGCCAACTGGGCAAACCGGTGGTGGTGGCGACCCAGATGCTCGAATCCATGCGCTTTTCGCCGGCGCCGACCCGGGCCGAGGTCACGGACGTGGCCAATGCGGTGGCCGAAGGGGCGGACGCGGTAATGCTGTCGGCGGAAACCGCCTCCGGCGAATACCCGTTGGAAGCCGTGCAGATGATGAGCAAGATCATCCGCCAGGTCGAAAGCGGCCCCGACTACCAGGCTCAGCTCGACGTCAGTCGGCCCCAGGCCGAAGCCACCCAGTCGGACGCCATCAGCTGCGCGATCCGCCGTATCAGCAGCATCCTGCCAGTGGCGGTGCTGGTGAACTACAGCGAGTCCGGCAGCTCCAGCCTGCGCGCCGCCCGCGAGCGGCCTCGGGTGCCGATCCTCAACCTCACGCCGAACCTGGCCACCGCGCGCCGCCTGAGCGTGGCCTGGGGCGTGCATTCGGTGGTCAACGACCGCCTGCGCCAGGTCGATGAGATCTGCTCCACGGCCCTGGAGATCGCCCAGGCCCAGGGTTTGGCCAAACGCGGCGACACCTTGCTGATCACCGCCGGCGTGCCATTCGGCCAGCCGGGTTCGACCAACTCGCTGCGGATCGAAACCCTGATCTGACCCTCGGCCCCAACCGCCATGGCCGGCGACGGCCATGGCGCGCCCTGACGAATTGTTCATGCCTTCAGAGTCGTTCAACTCCTATTGCCCCGACTGGGCCAGCGCCGTGCTCAATGGCTTCAGTCAGATCTTTCTCCAGCGCCACCCGCTGTGTGGCCTGCTGTGCCTGCTGGCCATCCTGATCGGTGCTCCGGCCCTGCTCGGCGGCGCCCTGCTCGGTGGCGTCGCCGGCCTGCTTACGGCACAACGACGCGGCTACCCCAAGGCCGATCGCCAGGCCGGGCTGTTCAGCTACAACGGGGTGCTGCTTGGCTTGCTGCTGAGCCTTTATTTCCCCTGGTCGGCGCTGCTGCCGCCGTTGATTGTCGCCTGCGGCGGGATCAGCGCGATCCTGACCCAGCAGTGGCTCAAGCGCTCACGGGACCACCATTGCCTGCCGGCCTACACCGCGCCTTTTGTCGGTTTGAGCTGGTTGCTGCTGAGCGTTGCCGAGCCCATGTTGCCGGCCAACCCGCCCCTGGCCGAACCCGGCCTGCTCGAGCTGCTGGGGGCGACCGCCAAGGGCCTGGGGCAAGTGCTGTTCCTTGAACAGCCACTGGCCGGTGCCTTGATTGCCCTCGGGCTGTTCCTGGCCAACCGGCGCGCTGCGGCCTGGGCCGTGTTCGGTTCGGCGGCCGGCCTGGGGTTCAGTCTGTTGCATCATGAAAACCCCAGCGCCCTGCTTGGCCTGGGCGGCTACAACGCCGTGCTGGTGGCCATCGCCCTCAGCCAGCAACCCCGCGCCCTGTGCTGGCTGCCAGTGCCCGGTGTCGCCCTGGCCCTGCTACTGACGCCGGGCTTTGCCGCCCTGGGCCTGGCGCCCCTGACCGCGCCCTTTATCCTCGCTGCCTGGCTGGTACGCGCCACGGTCCGGGTCATGCGTCAGGCGGCCCGAGACAGTGCGCCTTGCACTGCAAGGGGCAATCCACCTAGGCTGCGCTGATATTTGTTTCAGGCGATCTACATGGACAGCAGCAACCACTGGCGTGACCGTCTCTACGTCATGATTTTCCAGACCGACACCGTGGCCGGTCGACGCTTCGACAGCACCTTGCTGCTGATCATCCTCGCCAGCCTGGTGATCGTGATCCTCGACAGCATCGACCAGGTGCACCGCGACTACGCCAACGTGCTGGCCTACATCGAATGGGGTTTTACCCTGATTTTCGCGATCGAGTACGGCCTGCGCCTGTACTGCTCGCCCAAGCCGTTGCGCTATGCCTTCAGTTTCTATGGCCTGGTGGACCTGCTGGCCATCGTCCCAGGGATCCTCGCGCTGTATTACAGCGATGCCCA
This sequence comes from Pseudomonas sp. MF09150, assembly GCF_059862355.1. NCBI lineage: Bacteria > Pseudomonadati > Pseudomonadota > Gammaproteobacteria > Pseudomonadales > Pseudomonadaceae > Pseudomonas > Pseudomonas sp. MF09150. The sequence goes on from NZ_JCBCUS010000001.1 coordinate 1,868,247, forward strand.
GTACCTGCTGATCATCCGTGTGATCCGCATGCTGCGGATCTTCCGTGTGCTCAAGCTGAGCCCCTACCTCAAGCAGGCCAACTACCTGATGTCGGCCCTGCGGGGCAGCAAGCAGAAGATCATTGTGTTCCTGCTCAGCGTGTCGACCCTGGTCACGGTGTTCGGCACCTTGATGTATGTGGTCGAAGGCCCGGAGCACGGCTTTACCAGCATTCCCAAGGGCATCTATTGGGCTATCGTCACCCTGACCACGGTGGGCTTCGGCGATATCGTGCCGAAAACCCCATTGGGCCAGGTGATTTCATCGCTGGTGATGATCACCGGTTACTCGATCATCGCCGTCCCCACCGGGATCTTTACCGCTGAACTGGCCAGTGCCATGCGCGGCGAACAACTCAAGCATGACTGCCCAGTGTGCAAGAAGAGCAACCATGAACCCAGCGCTGCATTCTGCTCGCGCTGCGGGAATGCGCTGTTCAAGAAAATGGAATAAGCAAAGTGCTTTTTAATCTTTAAACCGCTATGACGCCCCGGCTATAGTCGGCGGCAAAATGCCTTCACTCTCGAATAAAAGGAATGTGCAGTGAAAAAACTTTTGAGCGCCTCTCTTCTGGCTGCCGGCCTGGCACTGGGCAGCGCGGCCCAGGCCGCACCGACCCTGCTGAACGTGTCCTACGACGTGATGCGCGACTTCTATAAAGACTACAACGCAGCCTTCCAGAAGCATTGGCAAGCCGAGCACAAGGAGAACATCACCCTGCAGATGTCCTTCGGCGGTTCGAGCAAACAGGCGCGTTCGGTCATCGACGGCCTGCCGGCCGACGTCATTACCATGAACATGGCCACTGATATCAATGCCCTGGTGGACAACGGCAAGCTGGTCCAGGACAACTGGGTGACCCGCCTGCCGAACAACAGCGCGCCGTTCACCTCGGCCACCGTGTTTATCGTGCGCAAAGGCAACCCGAAAGCCCTGAAAGACTGGCCGGACCTGCTCAAGGATGGCGTCCAGGTGATCGTGCCCAACCCGAAAACCTCGGGCAACGGCCGCTACACCTACCTCTCGGCCTGGGGTTACGTGCTCAAGAATGGCGGTGACGAAAGCAAGGCCAAGGACTTTGTCGGCAAACTGTTCCGCCAGGCTCCGGTATTGGATACCGGTGGCCGCGCCGCTACCACGACCTTCATGACCAACCAGATCGGCGACGTGCTGGTGACCTTTGAAAACGAAGCCGAGATGATCGCCCGCGAGTTCGGCCGCGATCAGTTCGAAGTGATCTACCCGAGCGTTTCCGCCGAAGCCGAGCCACCGGTGTCGGTGGTCGACAAAGTGGTCGACAAGAAAGGCACCCGCGCCGCGGCCGAGGAATACCTGAAGTACCTGTGGTCGCCGGAAGGCCAGGAAATCGCCGCCAACAACTACCTGCGCCCACGGGACCCGAAAGTCCTGGCCAAGTACACCGACCGCTTCCCGAAAGTCGACTTCCTCTCGGTGGAGAAAACCTTCGGTGACTGGCGCACCGTGCAGAAGACCCACTTCAATGACGGCGGGATCTTCGACCAGATCTACGGCGACGCCAAGTAAGGGTTACTGCTGAAAAAAAGCGACCGTGATGGTCGCTTTTTTTATGCCTGCGGTTTTAGGCGCAACGGCTAGAGCCCCACCACCGGGCTCAGCAACGCCGCCTCCTGGGCCGGCTGCCGTTCGGCGAGCATGGCTTCGGCCTCGACCTCGATCAGCCACTCGGGCAACGACAAGCCGCTGACGATGATCCACGACGATGCCGGCGGGTCATTGGGGAAACGTTGCAGCAGAACCTGGCTGATCTGCTCCTGCTGGTCACGGGCCGCTTCGGCAATGTAGATGCGCAGCATCACCACATCCCCCAGCGCGCCACCGGCGTGGGCCAGCACCCGTTCGATATTGTCGAAGGCCTGCTCGGTCTGCTCCCGCAGTCCGGGGCCGACAGTGGATTCGTGCTCGTCGACGCCAACCTGGCCCGACAGCAGCAGGCGCCGGCCGCCGCGAACCTCGACAGCCTGGCTGAAACCGTATTGCAGAGAATTGAAGATGTTTGGCGGATTGAACGTGGACTTTTGCATGGGGCCTCCCGACGCGATGAGCGACCGAAAACCCTAAACCAAGCCCGCCCGGAGTTCCACCGAAACGCCGCTACAGCAACACTTGGCAACGCAACAGCCGCCGTGCAGAGAGGGCGCGCCTTACATCGGCGGGGTGACCCCGTCCTTGCCGGCCGAGATCGATTGCGCGGTCAATTTGCCATCGGCGCCCTGGGTCACGAACATCACCACCTTGACCCCGGCCTTGAGCAGGCTGCGATCAGCTGGCGCCAGATTGACGATGGGCACATCGTCCGGCACCAGGATCTTCTGCTGGCCGCCCTTGTAGTTGACGGTCAGGGTGCGACCGTTGCTCACCACCAGGTCGCCGACACTGCCATTGGTCATGCTGCTGCCCTTGACCAGGTCAAACGGTCGATGGCCTTCGCCCGTGCCGACCATCTGTGGGGGAAATACATGCACTTCCAGGGCCTTGAGGGTGCCATCGGCCATGGGCACCGCCGCCGAGCCGATGTAGCTGCCGGGCTTGATGTCTTCGATATTGGCCAGGCTCACTGCCCGCACCTGGGTCTGGGGCGTCAGCTCGATGCTGGCCACCTCACCATTGTTGGCATGCACCCGCAGCACATCGCCGCTGATGCCGGTGATTTCACCCCGTACCGCGATGCGCATCCCCGGCGCATCCTGGGCCTGGGCCGGGCCGACCAGCATCAGGCTGGCCAAAACGATGCTCGCGACAGCGTCGAACAATCGGCGCAAAGACAGTTTCATGGGGCAGGCTTCCCGTGCTGAAAGGCTGATGATCAATCGGAGCAATGCTCACGACTTCCTGGCCAACTATAAGCCGGCTATCGAAGCAGTTGTAAGTAAATGTATCATCAGCCCGGGGAGCCCTTCTCAGTGCTTCGTTCAAGCCGCTTCGCCCCCCTATTCCCCACGGGAATAAATGCTATCACCCGAGCCTCTCTACCGCGTCACGGGCCAGCCTCCTAACCTCGCCCACATCCTTTCGCCGCCAAGAGAACCGCGATGACTACAACTTCCCAAGCGCTGCACGCCACCAGCGCGACAATGACCCGGGGCATGGTGCTGCTGTTTGCCTTCTGCTGCGGCGCGATCGTCGCCAACATCTATTACGCCCAGCCGATCATCGAGCTGATCGCCCCGGACGTCGGCCTGTCGAGCACCCTGGCCAGCCTGATCGTGTCCCTGACCCAGATCGGCTATGCCCTGGGCCTGTTTTTCCTGGTGCCCCTGGGCGATCTCCTGGAAAACCGGCGCCTGATGATCGTCACCACCCTGGTGGCCATTGTCAGCCTGCTGGTGGCGGCCTTCACCACCGCCCCCAATGCCTTCCTGCTGGTATCGCTGCTGATCGGCTTCAGCTCGGTGTCGGTGCAGATCCTGATCCCCCTGGCAGCACACCTGGCCCCGGCCGAGTCTCGCGGGCGGGTGGTCGGCGGGATCATGGGCGGCTTGTTGCTGGGGATACTGCTGGCACGGCCGGTGGCCAGCGTGGTGGCCGATCACTTCGGCTGGCGCGCCATGTTCATTGCCGCTGCGGTATTGATGGTCGCCATCAGTGCGGTGCTGGCCCTGACCATGCCCAAGCGCCAGCCCGAGCACAGTGCCAGCTACGGCCAGTTGCTGCGCTCCCTGGGCACCTTGCTGCGCCGCCAGCCGGTACTGCGCCAGCGGGCGTTCTACCAGGGTTGCCTGTTCGCCACCTTCAGCCTGTTCTGGACCGCCGCACCGCTGGAGCTGGCGCGCAATCACGGCCTGTCCCAGACCCAGATCGCACTCTTTGCCCTGGTTGGCGCCATCGGCGCCATCGCCGCCCCCATCAGCGGGCGCCTGGCGGATGCCGGCCACACCCGCGTCGCCTCGCTGCTGGCCATGCTGTTCGCGGCCCTGAGTTTTCTTCCGGGCCTGGTGCATCCGGCCTACAGCGTCATCGGTCTCGCGGTGACCGGCGTGGTCCTGGATTTCTGCGTGCAGATGAACATGGTCCTCGGCCAGCGGGCGGTGTATGCCCTGGATGCCCAGAGCCGCAGCCGCTTGAATGCGTTGTACATGACCAGCATCTTTATCGGCGGCGCCTTTGGCTCGTCCATCGCCAGTGCGGTGTACGAACACGGCGGCTGGCTGGGGGTGATCCTGGTCGGCAGCCTGTTCCCGCTGCTGGCGCTGCTGCGCTTTTTGCTGGTGTCCGAAAAGCCGCTGCCGGCCAGCGCCTGAAACCCACCTGCGCGGGCTGGCCCGCGCCCTGCCCCCGACTGGAGCAACGCCGATGGACCGCCTGGCTGCCATGGAAACCTTCATCAATGTGGTGGAAACCGGTTCGTTTTCCGCCGCCGCCCGGCGCCTCAACATCGGCCAGCCGGCCGTCTCGAAAAGCATCGCGCAACTGGAGACACACCTGGCCGTGCGACTGTTGCTGCGTTCGACCCGCGGCCTCACGCCCACCGAGGCCGGCCTGGCGTTTTTCGAGCGTGCCCGGCGCACCCTGGAAGAGGCCGATGAGGCCGAGCGCGCGGCACGGGGCTCGGCGGCCGGCCTGCGCGGCACCTTGCGCATCGCTGCGGCGGTGACCTTCGCCCGCATGCACATCGTGCCGAACCTGGGCCCCTTCCTTGAGCAGCACCCGGAACTGTCGATCGATGTGGTACTGGACGACCACAACAGCAACCTGGTGGAGGCCGGGATCGATGTCGCCCTGCGCATGGGCAGCCTGGAGGATTCGGCGCTGACCGCACGCCAGATCAGCCAGTGCCGACGCGTGGTGGTGGCGACGCCTGAGTACCTGGCACGGCATGGCACGCCGACCGCCCCCGAGCAGTTGCCCCGATTGCCGGCCATCATCTACAGCCTGGGCGGTGGCGCCCACTGGACCTTCACCCGTCACGGCGAACAACAGGCGGTGGTACTGGCAGGCAGGATGCGGGTCAACGCCGCCGAAGGGCTGCGCGAGGCAGTGCTGGCCCACCAGGGGCTGACCGTGGCCTCGTACTGGATGTTCGCCCCGGAGCTGGCCCGAGGTCAGGTCCAGGAGCTGCTCGGCGACTGGCAGCTGCCGCCCCAGCAACTGTGGGCGGTATTTCCTACCGGGCGCCTGGCCAGCGCCAAGGCCCGGGCCTTTGTCACGTATGTCGAGGCGTTGATGACCAGCCGTTGAGCGGCCTCAGATGTGCTCGCGCACCAGCACTTCAGTGTTCGTCGCCTCGCCCCACTGCCGTAGCCGACGGATCAGCTCAGGGTCGGTTTCGCCCACCAGGTACAACAGCTCCATCGACTGCCCGGCGGCCCACTGCACAAAACCCGACGTCTCGAACTCCTCGACGCTCGCCAACTGAAACTCACTCTCAAACCTCCCGGGCAGCACCGGTTCGTTGCTGCCACGCTGGCTGCTCTGAGCAATGAAATCACAGGCCATATGGACCACGCCCCATTCGGCCTTGCGCCAGCTGCCCAGGGCCTGGGCAAAGCGTTTGTGCGCAACATCGCTGAAGCCCAGGCTGTCGACCACCACCCGCTGGTTGATGATCAGCCAAAACTTGCGTTGCTTCGGCGCTTTCAAATAGAGCTCGCCGGAGACCTTGGACGCGCGCAGCGCCAGGGCGATTACCACCAGCAACGGCGCGAAATAGCGAAATAGCTCTTCGAACTCGGTTTCCCTGATCAGGTTCTGGTACTTGACCACCTCTGTACGCCGCAGCTCTCGCTCCTTGAGCGTCTCCTGCAACCCCGCCAGCCAGCGCTGTATCGGCTCGGCCGAGTACTCGGCGCCCAGCGCCGGCAGCTCCTGCAACAGATTGACCAACGCCACGTCGGACAGCGGCCGGGCCACGTCGGCATAGCGCTGGCACAGGCTTGCAACCTGCAGCGCGTCGGCCGCTTCGTAGCGGCTGGTAGCCGTGGCGCATTGCGCCGGGTCGAGCATGTCGTTGATTTCGGCGCGCAGGCTTTTGTCGATGCCGGCCTTGGAGGCCTGGGCCATCTCGTAAGGCGACTGAAACCACATTTCGCGCACGCTCTGGGTCTGTCCGATCAACGCCAACGAGGCGAAAAACAGCCAGACATAGTCGATACGCTTCCACCACGTCTCATCCCGAGGCCGGTAGGCGATAAAAAGCCAGCAGAACAGGTAATAGATAAAACCGTAGAGCGCCACCAGGAAGAACGGCGTCAGCAACAGATAGATCAGCCCCGGAATGTCGGTGTTGTGACAGTAATACAGCACCACGAAACACAGGCAGACATACAGGCAGAACTGCAGCCGGGCCAAATACAGCTTGTTGGGTTTTATCTTCATCAGGTGCTCAAGCAACGATACTCAGGGACATGGCGCTGTATCGGCCGTGAGCCAGAGGGCTTGAACAACAAGCACCGTCGCCCAAGCCCCTCGCGGGGCTATTTGAACTGACGCCCCAAGCCGGACGGAACGCCATGGATGTCGGTTTCCTCCCAGGGGCCATCCGGGCCGATGGAGCGGCTCCAGCCGTTGTTCCAGCGGTAATAGGTGCGTTGGCGATAGAAGGTGTTGCTCTGGTCATCCAGCACATACACCCCCAGCCGCGCATCCCAATGGCTATGGCCGCCGGGAGGTGGGGCAAAACTGGCGGAGGTGCGTGGCAGGGGCTTGGCCGGACGATTGGGCGTCGCCGGTGCCCCAGGCGCGGTCGAGGGCACCGAGCGTGTGCTCGGCACCGCCGGCGGGATGGGTTCGGAGCTGGTGGGCTGCGGCCGCTGGACCGTACATGCACTCAACCCCACAACCAGTGATAACAGGGTGATACGTGCGATGGCGGTCATGGCGGCTTCTCTGGTTATTGATCCGGGCTGTCGATGGTCAGCTGTTGTGGCGCGGTGGTGCTGCTGGCCAGGGGCTGGCTGCGACCGACCCATTCACCGGCTGTCGGTTGGCCGGCACGGGACACGCGCGCAACCAGTTGGACTTCAGGGAAGTTCGACAGTTTCAACTGCGGCATCATTGCGTCGGCATCCCCCAGCTCGACGGTGGCCGGCAGATCAGCCACGGTCAGGCGCTTGGCCGCCAACGGCGCGGGTGGGCCGGACACGGCCCGGGCAAAGATGAACACGCTGTCACCCGGCTGGACCTTGGCCTTCAGCTCAGGCGCCAGGTCGACCCGGACTTTGAGCACGGCGCTCTTGGCCGGGGCGGCCGGCGCCTGGGCAACCTTGCCACCGGTGGCGACCAGCTTCTCGCTGGCCCGGGCGATACCGCCCTGCAGCGCAGCGCGGGAGCTGTCGTCCGGCGGCAATTGGGCCAACAGGCGGTTCCAGTAATCGATGGCGTCCTGATAACGCTCACCTTCAAACGCCGCGATGCCCAACAGTCCAAGGCTGGTGACTTCCTTGGGGTCGGCCTTGAGTGCTTCGTCGGTCAAGGCCTGGAGCTTGGGCGACCACTGTTTGTTGTCGGCAAAATACTGCGCCTGGGCCCATTGCCCGAGCAGCTCCGGCTGGCGGCCCGCCAGGGCCACGGTGCGCTCGAAGAGCTTCGCCGCGTCCGCTGGACGATCCTGGGCCATATAGGTGCGACCGAGGAAGTACAGGCCCTCGGCGGAATCCGGCTGGGCCGCCACCGCGCGCTCGAGGCGCTGGGTCATGTCTTCCATGGACTGCGGCGCCTGGGCGAATTCGCGGGTCAGTTCGACCTTGTCCACAGCGCCAAAATGCAGGTACAGACCCAGGCCCAGCACCGGCACCAGGATCGCCGCCAGCAACGGCAGCGGCTTGCCCAGCCGCGAAACCCTGGCTGGGGCCACGCCTTCGGTATCGGCCAGCAACTCGCGGGCCGCTTCGGCGCGGCCGCTGTCCATCTGGTCCGAACTCAGCACACCCTCCGCCTGCTGCCCTTGCAACTCGGCAACCCGTTCTTGGTAGAGCGCCACGTTCAGCGCGGTACGATCCTCTTCACGTTGGGCACGGCGGCCGCGTAAAACCGGGATCAACAGAAAACTCAGGGCTACCAGGAGCAGCAGACCTGCAGCGAGCCAGAAATCAATCATTCGGAGTCTTTTTCCAACAGGTGGTCGAGGCGCTGACGCTCCTCGGCAGAAAGCGTGTTCGGGCTGTCAGTGCGCTCGGCACGACGACGCCGGACGATCACGGCGATGATCACCACTCCCCCCAGCAGCAACCCGGCGGGGCCGAACCAGAGCAAGGCGGTTTTGCCGGTCAGGGCCGGCTTGTAGCGGACGAAGTCGCCGTAGCGGTCAACCATGAAGTCGATGATCTGCTGGTTGTCCTTGCCTTCGCCCAGCATGCGAAAGATTTCCTTGCGCAAGTCGGCGGCAATCGGCGCATTGGAATCGGCGATGTCCTGGTTCTGGCACTTGGGGCAGCGCAGCTCCTTGGTCAGCTCGCGAAAACGCTCACGCTCGGCGTCATTGGCGAACTCATAGGTGTCGATGGCGGCCTGGGCTACGGAAGCCATACCCAGACCCAGTACGAGGGCGGCGAACCAGCGCTTCATGGCTTGGCCTCGTCCACCAGCGACTGATACTTGGCCGCCAGTTTTTCACGCCAGACCACCTCGTCGATCACCCCGACGTATTTGTCGCGGATGATGCCCTTGGCGTCGATGAAGAAGGTTTCCGGCGCACCGTACACCCCCAGGTTCAGGCCCAGGGTGCCCTCTTCGTCGCGGATATCCAGCTGATACGGGTTGTGGAATTCGGCCAGCCACTTCAAGGCATCGGCGTTGACGTCCTTGTAGTTGACGCCATAGATCACCACGCCCTGCTGCGCCAGCTTGTTCAGCACCGGGTGCTCGACCCTGCAGGAAATGCACCAGGTGCCCCAGACGTTGACCAGTGCCGGTTTGCCCAGCAGGTCGGCGCGGGTCAGGGTTGTTTCACCCTCGACCGCCGGCAGGGAGAACTCCGGGAACGGCTTGCCGATCATGGCCGACGGCAACTCGGCCGGGTCCAGGTACAGCCCGCGGTAGAGGAATACCGCCATCACCAGGAACAGTGCCAGCGGCAGCAACATCATCCAACGTCTCATGCAGTGACTCCTGTCATGCCCAGCGCTTCGCGCACGCGGCTTTTCACCTTGACCCGGTAACGCCGGTCCAGCGCCGCCAGCAAGCCACCGAAGCCGGTCAGCAGGCCGCCGAACCAGATCCAGCGCACAAACGGCTTGACGTGTACCCGCACCGCCCAGGCGCCATCGCCCAGCGGCTCGCCGAGGGCCACATACAGGTCGCGGGTAAAGCCGGCGTCGATCCCGGCTTCAGTCATCATCGAGTTCTGCACGGTGTACAGGCGCTTCTCCGGGTGCAGCACCGAGACTTCCTTGCCGTTGCGCACCACGCGCACGGTGCCTTTGTCGGAGGTGAAGTTCGGCCCCTCGAAGTGCTTGGCGCCTTCAAAAATGAAGTGATAACCGGCCAGGTCCATGGATTCGCCCGGCGCCAGGCGCAGGTCGCGCTCGGCGCTGTTCTGGCTCGACAGCACCACGCCCAGGGCGCAGACCGCGATGCCCAGGTGCGCAATCTGCATGCCCCAATAGCTGCGGGTCAGGCTTGGCAGGCCTTTGATCAGGCCTTTGTGGCGGGTCTTGTCGACGATGTCGCGCACACCGGCCAACAGCACCCAGGCGGCCAGCATAAAGGTCGCCAGCACCGCCCAGTTGAAGTCGCCGTAAGCGATACCAGCCACCACCGCCAAGGCCGCGCTGCCCAGCAGGACCGGGGTCAGCATGCTCACCAGCCACTTGACCGGGGTGTCTTTCCAGCGCACCAGCACACCGACCGCCATCACCACCATCAGCAGCGCCATCAGCGGAATGAACAGCGCATTGAAGTACGGCGGGCCGACCGACAGCTTGGCCCCGGTCAGGGCATCCAGCACCAGCGGGTACAGGGTGCCCAGCAGAATCATCGACGCAGCCACCACCAACACCAGGTTGTTGCCCAGCAGCAGGGTTTCCCGCGACCACAGGTTGAACCCGACATGGCTCTTGACCACCGGCGCGCGCAGGGCAAACAGGGTCAGCGAACCGCCCACCACAAACAGCAGGAAGATCAGGATGAACACGCCGCGCTCTGGGTCGGAGGCGAAGGCATGCACCGAGGTCAGTACCCCGGAACGCACCAGGAAGGTTCCCAGCAGGCTCAGGGAAAACGCGGCAATGGCCAGCAGCACGGTCCAGCTCTTGAACACGCCGCGCTTTTCCGTGACGGCCAGGGAGTGGATCAGGGCCGTCCCCACCAGCCACGGCATGAAGGAGGCGTTTTCCACCGGGTCCCAGAACCACCAGCCGCCCCAGCCGAGTTCGTAGTAGGCCCACCAGGAGCCCAGGGTGATGCCGATGCCGAGGAAAGCCCAGGCGACGATGGTCCAGGGACGCGACCAGCGCGCCCAGGCGGCGTCGAGACGCCCGCCGAGCAGCGCGGCAATGGCGAAGGCGAAGGCCACGGAGAAACCGACATAACCCATGTACAGCATCGGCGGGTGAACGATCAGGCCGATGTCCTGCAGCAACGGGTTGAGGTCACGGCCGTCGGCCGGGATCTGCGGCAAGATCCGCGCGAAAGGGTTGGAGGTCAGGATCAGAAACAGCAGGAAGCCGGTGCTGATCATGCCCATCACCGCCAGCACCCGGGCCAGCATCACCTGCGGCAACTGTCGCGAGAACACCGACACGGCAAAGGTCCAGCCACCCAGGATCAACGCCCAGAGCAGCAGCGAGCCTTCGTGGGCGCCCCATACTGCGCTGAACTTGTAGTACCAGGGCAAGGCGCTATTGGAGTTGCTGGCCACATAGGCGACCGAGAAGTCGTCGCTCATGAAGGCATAGGTCAGGCAGCCGAAGGCGAACAGCAGGAAGGCGAACTGCCCCCAGGCCGCCGGCTGAGCCAGGCTCATCCACAACCGATCGCCGCGCCAGGCGCCGAGCAGCGGGATCACCGCCTGGACCAGGGCAAAGCACAGGGCCAGGATCATCGCCAGATGCCCCAGTTCAGGGATGAAAAGTGCGGAAGTCATGGGTTAACCCTCCTTCGCGGGTGTCGGTGCCGATTGGCCGCTGTCTTTCAGGGCCTTGGTCACCTCGGGGGGCATGTACTTCTCGTCGTGCTTGGCCAGTACTTCATCGGCCACCACCACGCCCTCGGCATTGAGCTTGCCCAGGGCAACGATGCCCTGCCCTTCGCGAAACAGATCCGGGAGGATGCCGCGGTAGGAGATAGTCACTGACTTGTTGAAGTCGGTGACCACAAAGCGTACGTCCAGCGAATCGCCGGAGCGTTGCAGCGAACCCTGCTCCACCATGCCGCCGGCGCGAATCCGCGTGTCCAGGGGCGCCTCGCCATTGGCGATCTGGGTCGGGGTGTAGAACAGGTTGATGTTTTCCTTCAGCGCGCTGAGGGCCAGGCCCACGGCAATGCCGATACCGGCCAGGATCGCCAGGATGATCAAAAGACGCTTTTTACGCAGCGGATTCACTTGCCGTTCTCCCGGCGCAAACGACGCGCCTCTTGTTGCAGATAACGCTTGCGGGCCACGATCGGCACCGCCAGTTCCTGAGCCAGGATCACCAGGCAGATGCCATAGGCCGACCAGACATACAGGCCGTGATGGCCCATGGCGAGAAATTCGTCGAAGGATGCAAAACTCATGGCGCCACCTCCAGGCTGCGTTGGATTTCGGCCTTGACCCAGCTGGTCCGGGCTTCACGCTTGAGCACCTCAAGGCGCATGCGCAACAGCAGCAGCACGCCGAACAGGCAATAGAAACCCAGCACCGTCAGCAACAGCGGCAGCCACATCTCGGCAGGCATCGCCGGGCGTTCGGTCAGGGTGAAGGTCGCGCCCTGGTGCAAGGTGTTCCACCACTCCACCGAGTATTTGATGATCGGGATGTTGATCACCCCGACGACGGCCAGCACCGCGCAGGCCTTGGCGGCGCTCTCACGATTGCTGATGGCCTGGTTCAGCGCAATAAGACCTGCGTACAGAAACAGGAGGATAAGCATCGACGTCAGTCGTGCATCCCAGACCCACCACGAGCCCCAGGTCGGCTTGCCCCAGATTGCCCCGGTCAACAGCGCAATCACGGTCATCGAATGCCCGATGGGCGCCGCGCACTGCAGGGCGACATCGGCCAGTTTCATCTTCCATACCAGGCTGACCACCCCGCACACCGCCAGCATCACGTAGCAGGACTGGGCCAGCATCGCCATCGGCACATGGATATAGATGATCCGAAAGCTGTTGCCTTGCTGGTAATCCGGCGGCGCGAAGACCAGGCCCCAAACCACGCCGATACCGATCAGCAACAAGGCGGCGACGCTCAGCCAGGGCAGCAGCTTGCCACTGATGCCATAAAACCATTTGGGTGAGCCGAGCTTATGAAACCAGGTCCAGTTCATACTGTTTCCATCACGGTTGCTCTTCGTTATCACGAAAAGTCAGGGTCTGTTCTTGTACCAAGAAGTGATCAAAAAACGATCAGACCGCATTATTATTCGCCGACGCTGATCTTCAGGCCAGCCGCTATTGCAAAGGGTGTCAGGGTTACTGCAAGGGCGGTCAGGCTCCCAAGCCACAGCAGAAAACCGGTTGCCGGCATGCCCTGCAACGCCGCCTGCAAGGCGCCGCTGCCGAGAATCAGTACCGGGATGTACAGGGGCAGAATCAGCAGCGCCAGCAACAGCCCGCCGCGTTTCAACCCCACTGTCAGCGCGGCGCCCACTGCGCCGAGCAGGCTCAGTACCGGGGTGCCGAGCAACAATGACAACAGCAGCACCGGAATGGCCGCCGTAGGCAATCCGAGCATCAAGGCCAACAGGGGCGCAAGCAATACCAGTGCCAGGCCGGAAAACGCCCAGTGTGCCAGCACCTTGGCCAATACCAGAAGAGCCAGGGGGTGCGGCGAAAGGACCCACTGCTCCAGGGATCCGTCCTCGAAATCACTGCGAAACAGCCCGTCCAGCGAGAGCAGGACTGACAAAAGTGCCGCGACCCAGACCAGTCCCGGAGACAAGGTTTGCAACAATTGAGACTCAGGTCCCACCGCCAATGGGAATAATGCGACAACGATGGCGAAGAACACCAACGGGTTGGCCAACTCCGCCGGACGGCGAAACAACAGTCGGGCCTCGCGGGCCACCAATAGCGCAAACACACTCATACCGCCCACTGCCCCAGGTCGATGTCGCGATAACCGGCCGGTACCCGCGCCAACGTATGGTGAGTGGTCAGGACCACCATGCCGCCACGCTCGCAATGCCCGGCCAGGTGTTCTTCAAGTTGGGCCACGCCCTGTTTGTCGAGGGCGGTGAAAGGTTCATCGAGCACCCACAGCGGCGGCCCGTCGAGGTACAAACGGGCCAGGGCCACGCGGCGCTGCTGACCGGCCGACAAGGTGTGGCACGGCACATCCTCGAAGCCTCGCAGCCCGACCGCCGCCAGCGCCTGCCAGATGGCCTCGCGCTGCGCCGGTTGGTGCAGGGCACAGAGCCAGGAGAGGTTCTCTTCCGGGCTCAGCACATCCTTGATCCCGGCGGCATGGCCGATCCACAACAGATTGCGCGCCAGTTCGATGCGCTGGGAGGCCAATGGCTGGCCATTGAGCAGCACCTTGCCGTCGGTGGGCTGCATCAGCCCGGCCAGCAAGCGCAGCAGGCTGGTCTTGCCACTGCCATTGGGGCCGCTGATCTGCAGCATGTCGCCCGCCTGCACACGCAATTCGAGGTTTTCAAACAGCAGACGCAAGTCTCGCTCACAGGCAAGGGCGACGGCTTCTAGAAGAGGGCTGGTCAAGAGATAGCAGGCCTTTACGGTTCAAGTCGGCTGTCGAGCGGCCGTTAAAGAGGTGCAGAATAAATGCATTGGCAGCCGGTTCTAGAGAGCTGCGTCAAACATTTGCCATGTTTTTACCGCGCATCCAAAGACGGGCGGCATTATACATGTGATGCCCTACTCTAAAGAGGGCTAATTTCCTCAGGTTGTGTCCAGATGTCAGGTGAAATCAACATCCTCCCGCTGCCCCAGGCGACGCCCTCCGCCACGCGCGCGCCGGGGGTCGGCAGTGAGCTGCTCAAGCTGTTGCAGCCCATGGAAGGCCTGATCGCCGCCGGCCAGACTGCCCGCGCCGAAGTCCTGTCACTGAAGCAGGCGGACCAGACCTTCGAGCTGTTGCTCAAGGTCACCCTCGACAGCGGCAAGCAGACCACGATTCAGGCCACCAGCAACCAGCCATTGCCCCAAGGCACCAGCCTCGCCATCAGCCAGCCGTCCGCCGGCAACCTGGCGATCAGCGTGCAGCAGGCCCTGGCGTCCAGCGTCGCCACCCTGACCCGCCTCGATACCGCGCAACTGCCGGTCGGCACCCTGCTGCAAGGCAAGGTCCTGACCAGCCAGGTGCTGCCCCAGGCCGCCGGCCAACCGGCGGTCTACCGCTCCCTGGTGAGCCTGCTCAACACCGCCCTTAGCGGCAGCACCCTGAGCATCGACAGCCCTCAGCCGCTGCGCATCGGCAGCCTGTTGAGCGCCATGGTCCAGGATGCCCAGACGTTGAATTTCGTGCCCCTGAGCGGACGCCAGGAGCAATTGGCAATCGCCCAGCAACTGAGCACCCAGCAAAGCCGCCAGGCCTCGCTGACCGGGCTGCTCAGCGCCCTGCAGAATCTGCCGGCCGACGATGCCACCTCCAATGACCTGCGCCTGGCCGTGGACAAACTCCTGGCCGGGCTCCCCGACCTGCAACAACTGAGCAATCCCAAGGGCCTGGCACTGGCGCTGGCCAATAGCGGCATGTTCCTGGAAGCCAAGCTGCTGGCCGGGGACAACCCGGTCCAGCCCCCGGACCTCAAGGGCAACCTGCTGCGCCTGATCGCGCAACTGGCCCCGGCGCTCCCCACCGGCAGCAACTTCAACGCGATCATTGCCGCCAACACCCTGGCCCAGGTCCTGCCGAGCTTTGTGCGCAGCGCCCTGGGCACCCTCGGTCAAGTCAGCGCCAAGCCCCAGCCAGGCGGCTTCCCCCTGCCCTCGCGGCTGCTGCAGAGCCTGGAGGGCGAAGGCGACCTGGAGCACCTGCTGCGCCTGGCCGCGGCAGCCGTGTCGCGCCTGCAAAGCCATCAACTGTCCAGCCTGGAGCAAACCGGCCTGACCGATGACGGACGCCTGCAAACCACCTGGCAACTGGAAATCCCCATGCGCACCCTGCAAGACATCGTGCCGTTGCAGGTCAAGTTCCAGCGCGAGGAGCCCGTAGAGCCGGAACCCAACGAAAAACGCGAAGAACGCGAACCCAAGCAGGCACTGTGGCGGGTCGAACTGGCGTTCGATCTTGAGCCATTGGGGCCGCTGCACGTGCAGGCGCAATTGATTCAGGGCCGGCTATCCAGCCAGCTGTGGGCTGAACGGGCCTATACCGCGAGCCTGATCGAGAGCCACCTGGGCAGCCTGCGCGAGCGCCTGCTGGCTTCAGGCCTGACGGTGGGCGATCTGGACTGCCACCTCGGCACCCCGCCCCAGGGCACGAAAACCCGATTGGAACAACGCTGGGTCGACGAAACCGCATGAAAAACCCCAACACTCCCCGCCAAGCCATCGCCCTCAAGTACGACGGCCGGCAAGCCCCGACCCTGACCGCCAAAGGTGACGATGCCCTGGCCGAAGCAATCCTGAAAATCGCCCGCGACTATGAAGTGCCGATCTACGAAAACGCCGAGTTGGTGAAGCTGCTGGCACGGATGGAGTTGGGGGACAGTATCCCCGAGGAGCTGTATCGGACCATCGCCGAGATCATTGCCTTCGCCTGGAACCTCAAGGGCAAGTTCCCGGCGGGGCATGATCCGGATGCGGTGGCGCAGGAGAAGGATGTAACACCGGACAGCAGCCGCCAGTTGTAAGCCACAAGCTTCAGGCTAAAAACTGGCAGCTTGCGGCTTGCAGCTAGTTTTTATGCAACTTGCTCATCAGCTCGGCTTCGGCCTGGGTCAGGCCGCAGGACTGGGTCAGCTCATCGACGCTGGCCCCCATGCCCACCAGGCGCGCGGCCTGGGCAAACGACAGGCTGGAAGGATCACGCTGCTCCAGCTGCGCCAGTTTGTCCGGCAGCGGCCCGACCACGGCGCGCAACTCGTGCAAGTCCTCGCCCATGCGCACCGTACCGTTCTGGTAATTGTCGACGCGCCGGGAGAGTTCCTTGATGCGCTGGTCTCGCAGCGCATCGCCCTCGGCCTGCTGCGCGGCAATCTGCCGCTGGTTGCGGGTATAGGACACAAACAGCGCCACAGAGGCTATCCAGAGGATGGCCAGGACAATCACAGCAACCTCAAGAATCAATCAGATACTCTCCAGTTCCGACCATTCTTCTTCGCTCATCATCTTGTCCAGCTCAACCAGAATCAGCAGTTCGCCGTTCTTGTTGCACACGCCCTGGATGAACTTGGCCGACTCTTCGTTACCGACGTTAGGTGCGGTTTCGACTTCCGACTGACGCAGGTAAACCACTTCCGCCACGCTGTCGACCATGATCCCGACCACTTGTTTGTCGGCTTCGATGATGACGATACGGGTGTTGTCGTTGACCTCGGTCGGTACCAGGCCGAAGCGCTGGCGGGTGTCGATCACGGTGACCACATTGCCGCGCAGGTTGATGATGCCCAGCACATAGCTCGGCGCCCCCGGCACAGGGGCGATTTCGGTGTAGCGCAGGACTTCCTGGACACGCATCACATTGATGCCGTAGGACTCGTTATCCAGCTTGAAGGTTACCCATTGCAGGATCGGAT
Source organism: Pseudomonas sp. MF09150 (assembly GCF_059862355.1). NCBI lineage: Bacteria > Pseudomonadati > Pseudomonadota > Gammaproteobacteria > Pseudomonadales > Pseudomonadaceae > Pseudomonas > Pseudomonas sp. MF09150. The sequence goes on from NZ_JCBCUS010000001.1 coordinate 1,885,104, forward strand.
CTTCGGAACTCTGTGCAGACGACGACTTATTCATACCCCTGACCCCTCAAAAAACCGTTGAAAACGGTGTGTGTTCTATCGGGCAACGCCACCGGCGCCGCCTGTTATTTGTCTATGTCGGCTTGTTGGCCGGTTTGTTGAAGGCCATCTGCTTGGCGCCGCCGCTGGCGATCAGTTCAGCCAATGCGGCGACGTCGAGCAAGGCACACATGTGCTCGATCACCGTACCGGCCAGCCACGGACGTTGGCCGCGATGGCTGCGCCATTTGATTTCATTGGGGTCCAGGCGCAACGAGCGGCTGACTTGATGCACCGCCAGCCCCCACTCGTAGCCCTGCACCGAGATCACGTATTGCAGGCCCTGGCGGAAATCATCGCGATAGCGATCAGGCATCACCCAACGCGCGGTGTCCAGCACCTTCAGGTTGCCAGCCTGGCTCGGCAGGATGCCCAGGAACCATTCCGGCTGGCCGAACAGCGGCGTCAACTCCTGGCCAGCCAGGGAGTAGATCGAACCCAGGCACACCAGCGGCACTGCCAGGGTCAAACCGGCAACGTCGAACAGCAGGCATTCGAACGGCTCGGCGGCCCAGCTGGGGCGGTCGTCACCCACCACGGGTGGCGGCGTATTGCTGGGCGGCAAATGCACTTCGACCACCGGCGCCACCAATGCCTGGAGCATCGGCGCGACCGGTGAAATCGACGGCAGGACCGGCACTGGCGCGTCCAGCACAGGCGCCACCACAGGAGCCGCCTTGACCTGAACTTCGGTACGCGCCACCGGCGGCGCGGCCTTGATCACCTTGGCGTCATGGGCCTGCTCTTCGAGCACCGCCAGCTGGAACTCGTCCAACTCCGCGACGGGCTCTTCGATCACGGCCAAAGGGGGCGCCAGCGGTGCCGCTTCTTCTTCGGTCGCGTCCTGCAACAACGCGTCCAGATAGGACTGCAGCGCCAGTTGCGGTCGGCTTTTTATGTCCAGAGGACGGTTCATATGAATGCCCATGGAGCGACCCCGACACAGTGACCTGTAGGGGTTATCGGCAAGATCGGGGTCCGGCTTGAATGAAGACGCACGTCAGGCCACCTGCGCGACAAGCTGTTGCGCCAGCAGGTGCTTGAGCAGCGCCCGGTAGGCCAGGACGCCACGGCTCTTGCCGTCGAACTGCGAAGGCGTCAGGCCGGCCCGGCTGGCATCGCGCAGGCGGGTATCGACCGGGATGTAGCCCTGCCAGATGTCGTCGGGAAACTTGTCACGCAATACCCGCAGAGTGCCCAGGGAAGCCTGGGTACGACGGTCGAACAGGGTCGGCACGATGGTGAATGGCAGCGCCTGCTTGCGCGAACGATTGATCATCGCCAGGGTATTGACCATGCGTTCCAGGCCCTTGACCGCCAGATGCTCGGTCTGCACCGGGATCACCAACTGCTGGCTGGCCGCCAGGGCATTGACCATCAACACCCCGAGCAGCGGCGGGCTGTCGATCACGGCGTAATCAAAATCCTGCCACAGCTGCGCCAGGCTCTTGGCAATCACCAGGCCCAGGCCGCTCTGCCCCGGCGACTGGCGCTCAAGGGTCGCCAGCGCGGTGCTCGATGGCAGCAGGGAAATACGTTCATCGCTGGTGGGCAGCAGGAGCTGGCCCGGCAGATCCTGGGGCACGCTGCCCCGGTGCAGGAACAGGTCGTAGCTGCTGTGCTCCAGGGTGTCGGGGTCGTAACCGAAGTAACTGGTCATCGAGCCGTGGGGGTCGAGGTCAACCACGACCACGCGCTTGCCCGCCTCGGCCAGCAAGCCGGCTAAAGCGATGGAACTGGTGGTTTTACCGACACCACCCTTTTGATTGGCGACTGCCCAGACTCTCATTCGGATTGTTCCTCTCGACAAGCCAGAAGACCGGCCGAGAAATAGCACTAGTTATAAAGCGGGTGACGGAGAATTGACGGCGCTCTGTCGTACCGGCGTCTTGACCGGGGTTGGTGCAGTTTGTGTGCCAGCCCGCTTCAATGCGGCATCGGGTGTCGCATTGGCGGTGCCGGTACCGGTCAGGCTGCGCCGTACATCGAGGTTGCGCGACACCACCAGCACCACCCGGCGATTGCGTGCCCGGCCTTCGGCGGTGGCATTGTTGGCCACCGGCTGGAACTCACCATAGCCGACCGATGCCATGCGTGCGGGGTTGACCCCCTGCATGGCCAGCATGCGCACGATACTCGCCGAACGGGCCGAGGACAGCTCCCAGTTGGTCGGGTATTGGGCGGTCTGAATCGGCTGGTTATCGGTAAAGCCTTCGACGTGGATCGGGTTATCGAACGGCTTCAGAATCGCCGCCACCTTGTCGATGATGTTGAACGCCAGGTCGCTGGGCATGGCGTCGCCGCTGCCGAACAACAGGCTCGAATTGAGTTCGATCTCGACCCACAACTCATTGCCGCGCACGGTCATCTGGTTGGAGCTGATCAGGTCGCCAAAGGCTGCGCTGATATCGTCGGCGATGCTCTTGAGCGGGTCGCTGCCCCCGGAAATACCGGCATCGGTCTCGTCGCTGTCTTTGACCAGCGGCTTGGCCGGGGTCACGGTCTTGGGCCGCTCATCGCCGATGGGAATCGGCTTGAGGGCCCGGTCGGAGTCGGTGAATACGCCGACCAGCGCTTCGGAAATCACCTTGTACTTGCCTTCGTTGATCGACGAGATCGAGTACATGACCACGAAAAACGCGAACAGCAAGGTGATGAAGTCGGCGTAGGACACCAGCCAGCGTTCGTGGTTGACGTGTTCTTCAGGCTTGCGGCGACGGGCCATGCTCCATTCCTCCCATCAATCCATGAAGCCTTGCAGCTTCAACTCGATGGAACGAGGGTTCTCACCTTCGGCAATCGACAGGATCCCTTCCAGCAACATTTCGCGATAACGCGACTGCCGCAAGGCAATCGACTTGAGCTTGGCCGCCACCGGCAGCAGCACCAGGTTGGCACTGGCCACGCCGTAGATGGTGGCGACAAAGGCCACGGCAATGCCGCTGCCGAGCTGGGACGGATCGGCGAGGTTGCCCATCACGTGGATCAGGCCCATCACCGCACCGATGATGCCGATGGTCGGCGCATAGCCGCCCATGCTTTCAAAGACTTTGGCCGCTTCGATGTCGCGGCTTTCCTGGGTGTAGAAGTCCACCTCCAGGATGCTGCGGATGGCTTCCGGCTCGGCGCCGTCCACCAGCAGTTGCAGGCCCTTGCGCGAATAAGCGTCGGGCTCGGCATCGGCCACGCCTTCCAGGCCCAGCAGGCCCTCCTTGCGCGCGGTCAGGCTCCAGTTGACGACCCGATCGATGCCGCCGGGCAGATCGACCCGGGGCGGGAAGAGGATCCAGCCCAGAATCTGCACGGCACGCTTGAATGCGCTCATCGGCGACTGCAGCAAGGCCGCACCGATGGTGCCACCCAGCACAATCAGCGCCGCCGGACCGTTGGCCAGGGCCGACAGGTGACCACCTTCCAGGTAATTGCCGCCAATGATGGCGACAAACGCCATGATGATCCCGATAAGGCTCAAGACATCCATCAGATACAGGCCTCGACCAGATGCCTGCCAATGTCGTCCAAGCCGTACACCGCGTCTGCGAGGTCGGCTTTGACGATGGCCATTGGCATGCCGTAGATCACGCAGCTGGCTTCATCCTGGGCCCAGATCGCGCTGCCGCCCTGCTTGAGCAGGCGTGCGCCTTCGCGACCGTCGGCGCCCATGCCGGTGAGCACCACCGCCAGAACTTTGTCACCGTAGGACTTGGCCGCCGAACCGAAGGTGATATCCACGCAAGGCTTGTAGTTCAGACGCTCGTCGCCGGGGAGGATTTTCACCGCGCCACGGCCGTCGATCATCATCTGCTTGCCACCGGGTGCCAGCAGGGCCAGGCCCGGACGCAGGATGTCGCCATCCTCGGCTTCCTTGACGCTGATCCGGCACAGCTTGTCCAGACGCTCGGCAAAAGCCTTGGTGAAGGCCGCTGGCATGTGCTGGATCAAGACGATCGGTGCCGGGAAGTTGGCCGGCAACTGGGTCAAGACCCGCTGCAAGGCAACCGGACCGCCAGTAGAGGTACCGATGGCCACCAGTTTGTAGGCTTTGCGTTTCGGTGCCGGCGACGAAGCGCTGGCCGCCGGAGCCCGGGCAGGCGCAGGAGCCGGTGCGGACGGACGCGGCGCAGCACTGCTGCTGCCGAAGCTGCTGATACCCGATGGCGCAGGCGCCGGGGCGGCAGCCGGCTGCGGAGCCGGAGTGCTATAGCTGCTGAAACGACGGTTACTGCGCGAGATGCTGTGGACTTTCTCGCACAGCAGCTGCTTGACCTTCTCGGGATTGCGCGAGATGTCTTCGAAGTTCTTGGGCAGGAAGTCGACCGCACCAGCATCCAGCGCATCGAGGGTTACCCGGGCGCCTTCATGGGTCAGCGAGGAAAACATCAATACCGGGGTCGGACAGCGCTGCATGATGTGCCGCACCGCCGTGATGCCATCCATCATCGGCATCTCGTAGTCCATGGTGATCACGTCCGGCTTGAGTGCCAGGGCCTGATCGATCGCCTCTTTGCCATTGGTCGCCGTACCGACGACCTGGATGTTCGCATCCGCTGAAAGAATTTCCGAGACGCGGCGGCGGAAAAACCCCGAATCGTCCACCACCAGGACTTTGACTGCCATAAACACTCCGTTAGGCGGGGCGAGGCAAATCGCCCCGCCACCCCGAATCAAATACGCCGTGCGGCGTAACGCTTGAGCATGCTTGGAACATCGAGGATCAGTGCAATGCGGCCGTCACCGGTAATGGTGGCGCCGGACATGCCCGGGGTCCCTTGCAGCATCTTGCCCAATGGCTTGATGACCACTTCTTCCTGGCCGACCAGTTGATCGACGACAAAGCCGATCCGCTGGGTGCCCACCGAAAGGATCACCACATGGCCTTCACGCTGCTCTTCATGAGCGGCGGAACGGACCAGCCAGCGCTTGAGGTAAAACAGTGGCAACGCCTTGTCGCGCACGATCACCACTTCCTGGCCGTCGACCACGTTGGTGCGCGACAGGTCCAGGTGGAAGATCTCGTTGACGTTGACCAGAGGGAACGCAAACGCCTGGTTGCCCAGCATGACCATCAGGGTCGGCATGATCGCCAAGGTCAACGGCACCTTGATCACGATCTTCGAGCCCTGGCCTTTGGTCGAGTAAATATTGATCGAACCGTTGAGCTGGGAAATCTTGGTTTTCACCACGTCCATGCCCACGCCGCGTCCGGAGACGTCGGAGATCTCGGTCTTGGTCGAGAACCCCGGGGCGAAAATCAGGTTGTAGCACTCGGTGTCGCTCAGGCGATCAGCGGCATCCTTGTCCATCACTCCACGCTTGACGGCAATGGCGCGCAGCACATTCGGGTCCATGCCTTTGCCGTCATCGGAGATCGACAGCAGGATATGGTCGCCCTCTTGCTCAGCGGCCAGGATCACCTTGCCACCGCGCGCCTTGCCCGAGGCTTCGCGCTCTTCCGGTGACTCGATACCGTGGTCGACCGCGTTGCGCACCAAGTGGACCAGCGGGTCGGCCAGGGCCTCCACCAGGTTCTTGTCGAGGTCGGTTTCTTCGCCGACCAGCTCCAGGTTGATCTCTTTCTTCAGCTGCCGCGCAAGGTCGCGAACCAGGCGCGGGAAGCGCCCGAACACTTTCTTGATCGGCTGCATCCGGGTCTTCATCACCGCGGTCTGCAGGTCAGCCGTGACCACGTCGAGGTTCGACACGGCCTTTTGCATGGCTTCATCGCCGCTGTTGAGGCCCAGGCGCACCAGGCGGTTACGCACCAGCACCAGTTCGCCGACCATGTTCATGATCTCGTCCAGGCGTGCGGTATCAACCCGTACGGTGGTCTCGGCTTCACTGGCGGGTTTTTCTGGCGGTGGCGCTGCGGCGGCACGTGCCGGAGCAGGAGCTGCAGCGGCCGCTGGAGCCGCAGCCTTGGGAGCTTCGGCCTTGGGCTCGGGCTTTTTCGCCACGGGCTTGGCCGCCACCGCAGCCGCGGTCGCAGCGGCTGGAGCGGCAGAACCGGCACCCGCCACCTCGGAAAATTTGCCCTTGCCGTGCAACTCGTCGAGCAGGGATTCGAATTCGTGATCGCTGATCAGGTCGCTGCCGGCTGCAGCCGCAACGGGCGCGGTAGCTGCCGGTACCGAAGCGACGGCAGACTCGAGCGCGTCCACGGCAAAGTTGCCCTTGCCATGCAACTGATCGAGCAGTGCTTCGAATTCATCATCGGTAATTTCGTTGCTGTCGCTCGCACCCGGCGTCGCTGCTTTCGCCGCGGCAGGTTCGCTCGCTGCAACGGCATCCGGGGCGAACTGGCCCTTGCCATGCAACTGGTCGAGCAAGGACTCGAACTCGGCATCGGTGATTTCGTCGCTGGCCGCATCGCTGCTGGCCACCGGAGCAGCCGCAGGCGCCTCGGCTTCGGCCTTGGCGGCGTTGAGCGAGTCCAGCAGCAGCTCGAATTCGTTATCGGTGATATCGCCCGATTCGCTTTCAGCCACCGGCTCGGCCACCGCTTCAGCCACTTCGGGCTCCGCTGCCACCTCTACCGCAGCCGCAGGCTCTGCCAGACGCGCCAGAGCCGCGAGCAGCTCCGGAGTCGCTGCCGTGACCTGGGTCCGTTCGCGGACCTGGCCGAACATGCCGTTCACCGCGTCCAGCGCTTCGAGCACCACATCCATCAGCTCCGAGTCGACACGACGCTCACCCTTGCGCAGGATGTCGAAGACGTTCTCGGCGATGTGGCAGCACTCCACCAGCTCATTGAGCTGGAGGAAGCCGGCGCCCCCTTTAACAGTGTGAAAACCGCGAAAAATTGCATTGAGCAGATCCGCATCATCCGGTCGGCTTTCCAGCTCGACCAGTTGTTCGGACAGTTGCTCTAGAATCTCGCCGGCCTCAACCAGGAAATCCTGAAGGATCTCTTCATCGGCGCCGAAGCTCATTAATGGGTGCTCCTAGAATCCAAGGCTGGAAAGCAAATCGTCTACATCGTCCTGACCGGACACAACGTCTTCACGTTTATCGGCATGAATCTGCGGACCTTCACCCTTGGCGAGATGTTTTTGCGGATCTTTTTCAGCCAGGATCGATTCGCGGTCATGTTCGATGCCCGCAAAACGGTCGACCTGGCTGGCCATCAAGACGAGTTTGAGCAGATTGCTTTCGACTTCCGTGACCAACTGGGTCACGCGCTTGATCACCTGGCCCGTGAGGTCCTGGTAATCCTGCGCCAACAGAATGTCGTTGAGATGGCCGGAAACGGTCCGGGTCTCCTGTTCGCTACGCGTCAGGAAACTGTCGACGCGCCGTGCCAGCTCGCGAAACTCTTCAGCCCCGACTTCGCGACGCATGAAGCGCCCCCAGTCAGCGCTCAAGGCCTGGGCATCGTTGCTCAGGCCGTTGACCAGCGGGGTGCTGCTTTCCACCAAATCCATGGTGCGATTGGCCGCAGCCTCGGTCAGCCTGACCACATAGGACAGGCGCTCGGTGGCATCCGTGATCTGTGAAACTTCCTCGGCTTGCGGCATATGCGGGTCAATCTGAAAATTGACGATCGCGCTATGCAGCTCGCGGGTGAGCTTGCCGACTTCCTGATACAGGCCGCGGTCACGGGTCTGATTGAGCTCATGGATCAGTTGCACAGCCTCGCCAAACTTGCCTTTTTCAAGGCTCTCGACCAGTTCGTGGGCATGTTTTTTCAGGGTCGATTCAAAATCGCCCAATGAAGATTCGTTATGCTCCATAGCTCCCCCGTGGCGCAATGTCTTCGCGCATCAACCGATGCGTTCGAAGATTTTTTCGATCTTCTCTTTCAACGCCTGAGCCGTGAATGGTTTCACTACGTAGCCATTGACGCCGGCCTGAGCCGCTTCAATGATCTGTTCACGCTTGGCCTCGGCAGTCACCATCAGCACCGGCAGGTGCTTGAGCTTCTCGTCGGCGCGCACGTGGCGCAGCAAATCGATACCGGTCATGCCAGGCATGTTCCAGTCCGTTACCAGAAAGTCGATGCTCCCGCTGTTGAGGACCGGAATGGCGGTAGTACCGTCATCGGCCTCGACCGTGTTGGTGAAACCCAGGTCACGCAACAGGTTTTTTATGATCCGCCGCATCGTTGAGAAGTCATCAACGATGAGGATTTTCATGTTCTTGTCCAATTCGACCTCCAAGCAGTCTTAAACGCGCCCAGCACCTGAACGCGCCATTCAATCAATACGACGTAACACTCAACGACTGCATGGAATACACACTGCAAGACCGGTGCGGCATCACGCCTTACCGGTCCCGTTCGCAGTGTCCCCACACTGCCTGTCAGCGCGCTCGCCACTCCCCCAAACGCCCCCGCAAGCGGGCCGCGCACTGGCTGTGTAACTGGCTGACCCGCGATTCGCTGACCCCCAGGACCTCACCGATTTCCTTGAGGTTCAGCTCTTCGTCGTAGTACAGCGCCAAGACCAGTCGCTCACGCTCCGGCAAATTGGCAATCGCGTCCGCCAGCGCCGCCTGGAAGCGTTCATCTTCCAGATCGCGTGACGGCTCGAGATGAGCACTCGCGCCATCCTCATGCAGCCCTTCATGCTCGCCGTCCTGCAAAAGGTCGTCGAAGCTGAACAGGCGGCTGCCCAAGGTGTCGTTCAAAATCCCGTAATAATCGTCGAGGCTCAATTCAAGTTCGGCCGCAACTTCGTGATCTTTAGCGTCACGACCGGTTTTAGCTTCAATTGAGCGAATGGCATCACTCACCATCCGTGTATTGCGGTGTACTGAACGTGGCGCCCAATCGCCCTTGCGCACTTCGTCGAGCATCGCCCCACGAATACGAATCCCGGCATAAGTCTCGAAACTTGCGCCCTTGCTCGCATCGTACTTGGTCGACACTTCGAGCAAACCGATCATCCCGGCCTGGATCAGGTCTTCGACCTGAACACTGGCCGGCAGCCGTGCCAGCAGGTGGTAGGCGATACGCTTGACCAGAGGCGCATAGCGCTCGATCAATTCATATTGGCTGTCACGCGCCGACTTCTTGTACAGGTTGTAGCCGCTGGCTGTCATAGCACCGGTCCTGCTGTTTGCTGCACTAGCCGCTCGACAAAAAACTCCAGATGCCCACGTGGGTTGGCAGGCAACGGCCAGGTATCGACTTTTTGCGCAATGGCCTTGAACGCCAGCGAGCACTTCGAACGAGGAAAGGCTTCATAGACCGCACGCTGCTTTTGCACGGCCTTGCGTACGCATTCGTCGTAAGGAACTGCACCGACGTATTGTAAGGCCACGTCCAGGAAGCGATCCGTGACCTTGGTCAACTTAGCGAACAGATTGCGACCCTCCTGCGGGCTTTGCGCCATGTTGGCCAGGACCCGGAAACGGTTCATGCCGTAGTCGCGATTGAGCAGCTTGATCAGCGCGTAGGCGTCAGTGATCGAGGTCGGTTCGTCGCAGACCACCAGCAGAACTTCCTGGGCCGCGCGGACAAAACTGACTACCGAGTCACCAATACCCGCAGCAGTGTCGATGACCAGCACATCGAGGTTGTCGCCGATATCACTGAAAGCCTGGATCAGGCCGGCATGCTGGGCCGGGCTCAGGTGCACCATGCTCTGGGTGCCGGAGGCGGCAGGCACGATACGGATCCCGCCCGGGCCCTGGAGCAACACGTCGCGCAGCTCGCAGCGGCCCTCGATGACGTCAGCCAGGGTACGTTTGGGGGTCAGGCCCAGCAGGACGTCGACATTGGCCAGGCCCAGGTCGGCGTCCAGCAGCATGACGCGCCGGCCGAGCTCAGCCAGGGCCAGTGACAAGTTCACTGACACGTTAGTCTTGCCGACGCCACCCTTGCCGCCGGTCACCGCAATCACCTGTACGGGATGCATGCTGCCCATGTTCTTTCTTTACCTTGTCTTACTTAGACGGGGCCACATAACTGGCTGCGCGTTCACCGTTGGAACAATGCATGGCAGACCATCGATGTAGATACGGTGCAATCTCTTCATGACCACCCTCATCCAACCCGTTTTGCGGGGTTGTGATAGAGGTCCGCGAACATATCGGCCATGGCTTCTTCGCTGGGTTCTTCCTGCATCTGCACGCTCACTGCGCGACTGACCAACTGGTGCCGACGCGGCAGGTGCAGATCGTCAGGAATCCGTGGCCCATCGGTCAGATAGGCAACGGGCAACTCATGACTGATCGCCAGGCTCAACACTTCACCGAGGCTGGCCGTTTCATCCAGTTTAGTCAGGATGCAACCGGCCAACCCGCAGCGCTTGTAGCTGTGATAGGCGGCGGTGAGCACCTGTTTCTGGCTGGTGGTGGCCAGGACCAGATAATTCTTCGATTTGATCCCGCGACCGGCCAGGCTTTCGAGCTGCATGCGCAGGGCCGGGTCGCTGGCTTGCAGGCCGGCGGTATCGATCAGCACCACGCGCTTGCGCAACAGTGGGTCGAGCGCCTGCGCCAGGGACTGGCCCGGATCGACATGGGTCACCGACACATTGAGAATCCGCCCCAGGGTCTTGAGCTGTTCCTGGGCACCGATACGGAAGCTGTCCATGCTCACCAGCGCGATGTTGTGCGCGCCGTACTTGAGCACATAACGCGCCGCCAGCTTGGCCAGGGTGGTGGTCTTGCCCATGCCGGCAGGGCCGACCATGGCGATCACGCCCCCCTCTTCCAAAGGCTCGACCTCAGGGGTCACGATCATCCGCGCCAGGTGCGCCAACAGCATGCGCCAGGCCTGACGGGGTTCGTCGATTTCAGTCACCAGCGCCAGCAGGTCACGGGCCAGGGGGCCGGACAAGCCGATGCGCTGCAGGCGACGCCAGAGGTTGGCCTGCTCCGGACGACTGCCTTGCAGCTGACTCCAGGCCAGGGAACCGAGCTGGACTTCCAGCAGTTCGCGCAGGCCATTGAGTTCGAACCGCATCGAATCGAACGCCCGCTGGTCAATGCCGTCTGCCGCGACAGGGGCCGGCGCCGGACGGTGCGGCTCGGAAAAAGTCGGCTCGATCAGCGGCTCGGCTGCCGTCAGTGGCAGGCCGGCGAACAGCTGACGATTGGTCATGGCATCGCTGTCGCCACGCAGGCTCAATTCCGCCTGGGCGGTCACGATCCGCGACTGGGTCTTGCGCAGCTCATCCTCGAGCTCCATGTTCGGCACGCGCGGCGCCAGCGCCGACAGCTTGTAGTCGAGGGCAGCCGTCAGCTCGACACCGCCAGCAATACGGCGGTTGCCGATAATGGCGGCCTCTGCGCCCAGCTCATCACGAACCAGTTTCATGGCCTGACGCATATCGGCGGCGAAAAAACGCTTAACTTGCATAACCCGTTACCTCAGCCGTTGGGCCCTACTGTCGCAACGATGGTCACTTGTTTGTTGTCAGGGATTTCCTGGTACGCCAACACATGCAAACCGGGGACTGCCAAACGTCCAAACCGTGAAAGCATTGCGCGTACCGGACCTGCTACCAACAGAATCACCGGTTGACCTTGCATCTCTTGACGCTGCGCCGCATCGATCAGCGAACGTTGCAGCTTTTCAGCCATGCTTGGCTCCAGCAGAACGCCTTCTTCCTGGCCTTGTCCTGCCTTCTGCAGACTATTGAGCAATATTTGTTCCAACCTTGGTTCCAAGGTGATCACAGGCAGCTCGGACTCAGTGCCTACAATGCTTTGGACGATGGCACGCGACAATCCGACGCGGACTGCAGCCACCAGAGCGGCAGTATCTTGACTCTTGGCGGCATTGTTCGCGATGGCCTCGGCAATGCTGCGAATGTCCCGTACCGGCACCTGTTCGGCGAGCAACGCCTGCAGCACCTTGAGCAACTGCGACAGCGACAGCACGCCCGGCACCAGCTCCTCGGCGAGTTTCGGCGAGCTCTTGGCCAGCAATTGCATCAACTGCTGGACTTCCTCGTGGCCGATCAGCTCGCTGGAGTGCTTGTACAGAATCTGGTTGAGGTGAGTGGCGACCACGGTACTGGCGTCGACCACGGTGTAACCGAGGGATTGCGCCTGGGCCCGTTGGCTGATCTCGATCCACACCGCCTCCAGGCCAAAAGCCGGATCCCTGGCGGTGATGCCATTGAGCGAGCCGTAGACCTGCCCCGGGTTGATTGCCAGCTCGCGATCAGGGTAGATCTCGGCCTCGGCCAGGATCACCCCCATCAGCGTCAAACGGTAAGCACTAGGCGCCAGGTCAAGGTTGTCGCGGATGTGTACGGTCGGCATCAGAAAGCCCAGGTCCTGGGACAGCTTCTTGCGCACGCCCTTGATCCGCGCCAGCAACTGCCCACCCTGATTGCGATCCACCAGGGGGATCAGGCGGTAACCGACTTCCAGGCCAATCATGTCGATCGGCGTCACGTCATCCCAGCCAAGCTCCTTGGTTTCCATGGCCCGGGCCGGCGACGGCAGCAGTTCCTGCTGGCGCTTGACCTCTTGCAAAGCCTGGACCTTGACCACGTTGTGCTTGCGCCACAGCAGGTAAGCGGCGCCACCAGCCACCGCCGCCATGGTCAGGAATGAAAAGTGCGGCATGCCGGGCACCAGACCCATCACCGCCATCAGGCCGGCAGCGACTGCCAGGGCCTTGGGCGAGGTGAACATCTGGCGGGTGATCTGCTTGCCCATGTCTTCGGAGCCCGAAGCACGGGTCACCATGATCGCCGCCGCAGTCGACAGCAGCAGTGATGGCAATTGCGCCACCAAACCGTCACCGATGGTCAGCAAGGCATAGACCCGACCGGCGTCACCGAAGCTCATGCCGTGCTGGAAGATACCGACCGCCATGCCGCCGATCAGGTTGATAAACAGAATCAGCAGGCCGGCAATGGCGTCGCCGCGCACGAATTTGCTGGCACCGTCCATCGAACCGTAGAACTCGGCCTCTTGCGCCACTTCCTGGCGGCGCAGCTTGGCCTGGGGCTGGTCGATCAGGCCGGCGTTGAGGTCGGCGTCGATCGCCATCTGCTTGCCGGGCATCGCATCGAGGGTGAAGCGTGCGCTCACCTCGGAAATCCGCCCGGCACCCTTGGTCACCACGACGAAGTTGATGATCATCAGGATCGCGAACACCACGATACCGACCACGTAGTTACCGCCGATCACCACCTCACCGAAGGCCTGGATCACCTTGCCGGCCGCGGCATGGCCGTCCTGGCCGTGGAGCATCACCACCCGGGTCGACGCCACGTTGAGCGCCAGGCGCAGCAGCGTGGCCACCAGCAGGATGGTCGGGAACACGGCGAAGTCCAGCGGACGCAGGGCGTACACGCAGACCAGCAGGACCACAATCGACAGCGCGATATTGAAGGTGAAGAACACGTCCAGCAGAAACGGCGGGACGGGCAACATCATCATCGCCAGCATGACCAACAGCAACACCGGCACACCCAGATTGCCTCGTCCGAGGTCAGTCAGGTTGCTGCGAGCGCTGTTGAATAACTGAGTACGATCCACCGGTTTTCCCCGTTCCTTAAGCAAACTTTTGACGCCTGAAAGCGCCGCAGGACGGGTATTGCAAGAAGCCTTCCAACTTTTGCCCATGCGACAAAAGGCCCGCTAAGTCGCGGGCCGAAGAGCTAATGAAGGGCGCCGGGAACGGCGAAGGGGCAGATACAGGCCATATGCAATTTGCCGGGCCGTGCCGCCAATCACCTCTGACGTCAGGAGTCGCGCCGCAAATCCGGCGGAATCGGCAGATCCTTGAGCGGATCCGGGCGCTTGCCCTTGCCCGCGCGGTGCTGGCGGATCTGGTAGACGTACGCCAGCACCTGGGCCACCGCCAGGTACAGGCCGGCCGGGATCTCTTCCTCAAGCTCGGTGGAATAGAAGATCGAACGCGCAAGAGCCGGCGACTCCAACAGCAGCACCTCGTTGGCCACCGCAATCTCGCGGATCTTCAGCGCCAGGAAATCGCTGCCCTTGGCCAGCAGCACCGGCGCCCCGCCTTTCTCGGCGTCGTACTTGAGCGCCACGGCGTAGTGAGTCGGGTTGGTAATGACCACGTCGGCGTCGGGAATCGCCGCCATCATCCGCCGCTGAGACATCTCGCGCTGCAACTGGCGAATGCGCTGCTTGACCTCCGGCCGCCCCTCATTGTCCTTGTGTTCGTCGCGCACTTCCTGCTTGGTCATCAGCAGTTTCTTGTGGCTCTGGTAGAGCTGCACCGGCACATCGACTGCGGCAATCAGGATCAGCCCGCAGGCCATCCACAACGCGCTCCAGCCCACCAGTTGCAGGCTGTGGACCAGCGCCCGCTCCAGAGGCTCGTGAGCAATTTGCAGCAGGTCGTCGATGTCCGACGAGAGCACTGACAACGCCACAAACAGCACCAGCAGAAATTTGGCCAAGGCCTTGAGCAACTCGATCAGCGCCGTCGAGGAGAACATCCGCTTCAGGCCACTGGCAGGATTCATGCGACTGAACTTCGGTGCCAGGCTCTTGCCGGCAAACAACCAGCCGCCTAGGGAAATCGGACCGATCACCGCCGCCAGAACCAAGGTCAGCAGCACCGGCTGCACCGCCAGAATCGCGATCTTGCCCGAATGCAGCAGGTAGCGAGCCATGGCTCCGGTGTCGAGTACCACTTCGCGCGGCAGGGAAAAATTCAGGCGCATGATTTCTTGCAGATCCAACGCCAGGCCGCCGCCGTAGACCAGCAGCGCACCAGTTCCCGCGAGCATGATCGCGAGGGTGTTGAGCTCCTTGGAACGGGCAATCTCCCCCTTCTCACGGGAGTCCTTCTTGCGCTTGTCCGTGGGGTCTTCTGTCTTGTCCTGACCGCTCTCGCTTTCCGCCATGGCTAACGCGCCTGAGCCAGACTGCGTAACAGCTGCAAGGCTTCAACGGCCAGCGGCTGGTACTGATTGAGGATATCGCCGAGGGTGACCCAGAAAATCACCAACCCCAGCACCAGGGTCAAGGGAAAGCCGATAGAGAAAATGTTCAGTTGCGGCGCGGCGCGGGTCATGATGCCAAAGGCGATGTTCACCACCAGTAGTGCAGTGATCGCCGGCAACACCAGCAGCATCGCCGCCCCCAGCACCCAGCCGAGCTTGCCTGCCAGCTCCCAGAAATGATTGACCAGCATGCCGCTGCCCACCGGCAAGGTGGTGAAGCTTTCGGTCAACACCTCGAACACCACCAGATGGCCGTTCATGCCCAGGAACAGCAAGGTCACGAGCATGGTCAGGAACTGTCCGATCACCGCCGCCGAGACGCCGTTGGTAGGGTCGACCATCGAGGCGAAACCCATACCCATCTGAATCGAAATGATCTGCCCGGCCACCACAAAGGCCTGGAAGAACAGCTGCAGGGAAAAGCCCAGCAGCGCGCCGATAATCACCTGTTCGCCGATCAACAACAGCGCGCTCAAGTCCAGCGCGCGAACCTCGGGCATCGGCGGCAAGCCAGGCACCAACACCACAGTGATCGCCACCGCGAAATACAGGCGCACCCGCCGCGGCACCAGAGTCGTACCGAAGATCGGCATGGTCATCAGCACCGCCGTGATGCGAAACAGCGGCAGCATGAAGGTCGCGACCCAGGTACTGATCTGGGTGTCGGTCAACGCCAGCAAGGACATGGGTCAGCCGATCAACTGCGGAATACTGCCGTACAGCTGCAGGATGTATTCCATGAAGGTCTGCACCAGCCAGGGGCCGGCGACGATCAGCGTGATCAGCATCACGATCAGGCGCGGCAGAAAGCTCAAGGTCTGCTCGTTGATCTGGGTCGCAGCCTGGAACATCGCCACCACCAGCCCCACCAGCAGACTGGGGATCACCAGCACCGCAACCATCATGGTGGTCAGCCACAGCGCTTCGCGAAACAGGTCTACCGCAACTTCAGGAGTCATTGTGCATTACCCGAAAACAAGGTTTAGACACCACCGAAACTGCCCGCCAAGGTGCCGATGATCAGGGCCCAGCCATCCACCAGGACGAACAGCATGATCTTGAACGGCAGGGAAATGATCAGCGGCGACAGCATCATCATGCCCATGGCCATCAGCACACTGGCCACCACCAGGTCGATGATCAGGAACGGGATGAAAATCATGAAACCGATCTGGAACGCGGTCTTCAGCTCCGAGGTGACAAAGGCCGGCACCAGGATGGTCAGCGGCGCCTGATCGGGGGATACAATGTCCGTGCGCTTGGACAAGCGCATGAACAGCTCCAGGTCGCTGCTACGGGTCTGCGCCAGCATGAAGTCCTTGATCGGCACCTGGGCCTTGGCCACCGCATCCTGAGCCGAGAGCTTTTCCGCGAGGTAAGGCTGCAGCGCATCCTGGTTCACCCGGTCAAATACCGGAGCCATGATGAACATGGTCAAGAACAGCGCCATGCCGGTGAGAATCTGGTTCGACGGCGTCTGCTGCAAACCCAGGGCCTGACGCAGAATCGAGAAGACGATGATGATCCGGGTGAAACTGGTCATCAGCATGACGAACGCCGGGATAAAACTCAGCGCGGTCATGATCAGCAGGATCTGCAGGCTGACCGAGTACTCCTGCTGGCCGTTGGCCCCGGTACCCAGGGTAATGGCCGGAATCGACAGCGGGTCGGCCGCGAACACCAACGGCGCGGCCAGCATCAGCGCCAGGGTCAAGAGGATGCGCGGCAGGCCGAGTGAGAACGTAGCGAGCGAAGGAAAGACAAGGCAAAAACAGGCGAGGACGCGGAGTTTACAGGCTGTAAATGAGCAGTCCGAGCCTGTTTTTAACGCAGAATTTCGCACGTGCGACGAAGGAGCGCAGCCTGGAGTAGTTATCACGGGGCCTGACAATGCCATTACTTCCTATCCTTCTGATCCTTGCCCAACAGCTCCATCAGGCGCTGGGCAAACTCGGGTGTCGCCTGCTCGGTACTGGGCACCTGCACCGGCTCTTTCATCACGTGCAAGGCCGTGATGCTGCCCGGCGTCAGGCCAAGCAGGATCTGTTCGTTGCCGATCTGCACCAGCAGCAGCCGATCACGTGGCCCCAGGGCTCGGGAGCCGATCAGGTCGATCACCTGGCCCTTGCCCGCAGGCCCAGCCCGTTGCACACGGCGCAGCAACCAGGCCAGGAAGAAAATCAGCCCCAGCACCAGCAATAGACCCAGCACCAGCTGACTCAATTGCCCGGCCACGCTGCCACTGCCGACAGGCAAAGGCGCCGCGGTCGACGCTACGGGCTCAGCCGCCATGACCATGGCCGGCAGGGCCAGCAACACACCGAGAAACCTTTTCACTTAGCGCAGCTTCTTGATGCGTTCGCTGGGGCTGATCACGTCGGTCAGGCGGATGCCGAACTTCTCGTTGACCACAACCACTTCGCCATGGGCGATCAGGGTGCCATTGACCAGCACATCCAGCGGCTCGCCGGCCAGACGATCGAGCTCGATCACCGACCCCTGGTTGAGCTGCAACAGGTTGCGAATATTGATATCGGTGCTGCCCACTTCCATGGAGATCGACACTGGAATATCCAGGATCACGTCCAGGTTCGGGCCTTCCAGGGTCACGGGCTCATGGTTCTTCGGCACGCTGCCGAATTCTTCCATTGGCAGGCGACCGGGGGCCGACGCGTTGCCGGCATCGGCGGCCAGCAAGGCATCAATATCGTCCTGGCCAGCGTCACCGGTTTCTTCCAGGGCCGCAGCCCACTCATCGGCCAGGGCCTGGTCGTCTTGGGAATTCATATCGTTAGCCATCATTTGTCCTCGGCGGGCAACTCTTCAATCAGAAGCAGTCGTTTAAAAGCAAAAGAGTGAGGCGCCGATTAACGGCGCCCGATCGGCTCGACCACTTGCAAGGCCAGATTGCCCTTGTGGGAGCCCAGCTTGACCTTGAAGGCCGGCACGCCATTGGCGCGCATGATCATTTCGTCCGGCAATTCAACCGGGATCACATCACCCGGCTGCATGTGCAGAATGTCCCGCAGGCGCAATTGGCGGCGGGCCACGGTGGCGCTCAGCGGCACATCGACATCCAGCACGTCTTCACGCAGCGCCTTGCTCCAGCGCTCGTCCTGGTCATCGAGGTCGGACTGGAAGCCGGCGTCGAGCATCTCGCGCACCGGCTCGATCATCGAGTACGGCATGGTCACGTGCAGGTCGCCGCCACCGCCGTCGAGTTCGATATGGAAGGTCGAAACCACAATGGCTTCACTCGGGCCGACGATGTTGGCCATGGCCGGGTTCACTTCCGAGTTGATGTACTCGAAATTGACTTCCATGATCGCCTGCCAGGCCTCCTTCAAGTCGATGAAGGCCTGCTCCAGCACCATCCGCACCACACGCAACTCGGTCGGGGTGAACTCGCGACCTTCGATCTTGGCGTGACGGCCGTCACCGCCGAAGAAGTTGTCCACCAGCTTGAACACCAGCTTGGCGTCGAGGATGAACAAGGCGGTGCCGCGCAAGGGCTTGATCTTCACCAGGTTGAGGCTGGTAGGCACGTACAGCGAATGCACGTACTCGCCGAACTTCATCACCTGCACACCGCCTACCGCCACATCTGCCGAACGGCGCAGCATGTTGAACATGCTGATACGGGTGTAACGGGCAAAACGCTCGTTGATCATTTCCAGGGTCGGCATGCGTCCACGGACGATGCGATCCTGGCTGGTCAGGTCGTAGCTTTTGATGCTGCCGGGCTCGGCAGCACTATCGGTCTGTACCAGACCATCATCGACACCATGCAACAGCGCATCGATCTCATCCTGGGACAGCAGGTCCTGCACGGCCATGTCGAGTTCCTACTGCAGTACGAAGTTAGTGAAGAGCAACTGTTCGACCACCACTTTGCCGACCTCTTTCTGCGCCACTTCCTGCACGCTGGCGGTGGCCTTCTGGCGCAGCATTTCCTGGCCGACCGGGGTCGCAAGGGTGTCAAAGCTCTGCCCAGAGAACAGCATCACTAAATTATTGCGGATCACCGGCATGTGGACTTTGAGCGCATCCAGATCGGCCTGGTTACGCGCCAGCAGGGTAATGCTCACCTGCATGTAACGCTGCCGACCGTTCTGGTTGTAGTTGGCCACAAAGGCTGGCGCCATGGGCTCGTAGATCGCCGCCGGCTTGACGTTGCTGGCCGCTTCCGGGGTCGGTGCAGGCTTGCTCTGGGCACTGTGCATGAAGTACCAGGTTGCCCCGACGGACAAGCCGATCGCCAACAACAAAGCGACAACAATCAAGAGGATAAGCTTGAGTTTGCTTTTCCCTGCGGGGGGTTTCTCTGCTGCTTCGCTCTTCGCCATGCCAATAATCCGTCACTATTCGGGTTTTCACAGTTGCACGCCTAGGCAAGAGCAAGTGTTATGCCAGATTTGTCTGAACGGTCATTGCCCCGCTACACGCCAGGCCGTCGCGGCCGCCAGTAGCTGGCGATAGCCGTGATGAAAGACGGTGTGCCCCGGGGGGAGATGGCGCCTTGGGCGGACAGCGCAGCCTTCGGCAGCGGCTACAACGGTCGTGATATTCGGGAGGCAACGCCGCTCGCGCGGGTCAGGGCGACCCGCACGGCGAACAAGGTGGCGCGCTGGGCGTCAGGCGTAATAGTCCACGGCACTGGAGCCAACCACCGACGTGGTGCTGGCGGCAATTTCCGCGATGCCCTGGGGCGTTTCATCATCCATGGCGTCCAGGCGACCACCATTGGCACTGCTGCCACTGCTGCGGTTCTGACCTTGCTGGGCCTGCTGCTCCTGACCCTGCCAACCACGGGACTGATCAGACACGTTGACGTCAACCTGCCCCATGCCCTGCTGGCTAAACATATCCCGCAGGCGGTGCATCTGCCCTTCCAGAGCCTCACGCACACCGGCGTGGGCACTCATGAAGCTGACCTGAGTCTGCTGGTCCGGAATCATGTTGACCCGGATGTCCAGACGCCCCAGCTCAGCCGGTTGCAACTGAATCTCCGCCGACTTGAGGTTGGTGGCGGAGAGGTACATGACCCGGTTCACCACTTCTTCGGTCCAGCCGCTCTGGTGCATGGCCAATGGTTGATTCACCGGGATGGCATTGGCAGTCTTGGGCGTGGCCGCCTGAGTCAGTGCCGCCAGGCGGTTGGCGAAATCGTCGACCCGGGTGTCGCTGGAGGCGCTTTTCAGGTCTTTCAGGCCATCGTCGATCAGGCCGCTGAAGGCCTTGTCGCCGCCTTGCTCGGTACTGTCCTTGGCCGACTGCAGGTCAAGCATGCCCGCCATGCCATTGGCGAAGTTCTGTGCCGAAGTCGGCTCGGCATCGGTAGGCGTCGCCGGTGCGTTTTTAGGTTGCGCCTGGCTGCTCGCCGACACATGCCCACCCTGCTCCATGGCCAGGCGCACGGCCGGCAAGGCATCGAGCGGATCGGCTTCGGGATCGAACGCAGGCTCGGCCGCCACCGCCGGCGCGGCACTGTTCACCGTCGCCGCCACCAGAGGCGTCACTTCAACCTCTGGCGGTGTGGCCACCGCAGCCGGCGCCGCTTCAGCCACCACTACCGGAGGCACGGCTTGCGCGGCTTGCAGCAGGGCCGGGTCGAGGGTCGGATCCACGGGCAGCGCATCGGCCACCGGCGTATCGCTGGCGCTCGAATCGTCGCTGGCGGTTTTGTCGTCACTGCTGGCAGCCTTGTCGGCAGGCAAGGATTTGCCGCTATCGGCAACCGCAGGCTCGGGGGCGGCAGCCTTGTCGCTGGCGACATCCTTCTTGGCGCTGGTGTCCGCGCCCTTGTCGCGCGCCGGCTTGAGCGGGCCATCACTGGCGCTCTGGGCCTTGCTTGGGGACTGGTTGGCGTACACCTGGGCGAAGCTTGAGGCCTTATCCCCGGGCTCAGGAGCATTCGCCACAGTATTGGCGGACGCGGCTTGAGTCTTGGCCTGCGTAGCGGCCTGAAGAAGCAGATTGGGGGCAAGTGGCATAACACGGTCTCCGCTGCACTGGGATCGTAGGTACAGGTAGAAGACAAGACTGCAAAGGTCGAGCCAGCTTTTGCCTTACCCCGATAAATTCCCCAGCCACGAAGCCTTCAGCAGTGAAAGCGCTGCCGCTCCTGCTCGCACAGGCTGCGGACAATGGCGAACTCACCGTCGATTTCGCCGACCAGTTTTTCGATCCCGGAAAGCGACGGCTGTTTGGCGCGCTGCTCCAGCTCATGGCACAACCGCGCCAGGCGAATCGCGCCCATATTGCTGCTACTGCCCTTGAAGCTGTGGGCGGTGGCGACCAGTTCGCCGGCATCGTCGGCGTGGCGCAGCACGCGCAGGCGCTCCTCGGAATCACACAGGAAAGTCTCCAGCAGCACCGGATACTCCTCCTCCATGACCTCCTGCAATGCGCTCAATACGTTGTGGTCCAGATGAATCTCAGCCACTTGTTCACTCCTTGATCAAGAATCGACGAATTATGCCTGAGCCTCCCAGGAAAACTCCACGCAGGCACTGCGACCATCGTCTGACCAACTGGCCCGGCGGCTCAGTTGCCGGACCAGGCTCACCCCACGCCCGGAAAGCCGGTCGGTGTCGTGAGGCCTGGCCATGACCCGTTCGATATCAAACCCCTTGCCACTGTCCTCGACCCGGATGGTCAGGCAACCGCCGGTCGCTTGTGGAACCACTTGCAGATGCACCCGGACAAAGCCTTCCTGCAACTCGGCCAGACGCGCGCCACGCTCACGGTAGTAACGGGCAAACCCCTGGGCGTCTCGCTTGAGGCTCGAGTCCAGGCCCAGTACCCCGTGCTCCAGGGCATTGGAATACAACTCGGCCAGCACACTGTAGAGCGCCCCGCTCTGGGCCCGCAGCCCATGCACCTCCAACAGCAATTGCAACAGGTACGGCAACGGGTTGTAGCGCTTGAGGGTGGCCGCGCGAAATTCGAAACTCAGCGACCAGTCCAGGGGACACGACTGGCCGCTGTCGGAATACACCAGGCTCGGCGGCCGCAGTTGCGTCGGCTCCAGCAGGCCGACTTCGACCATGCTCACATCATCACGCACCTGGCCGCCAAAATCGGCCAGGGCCTGCTGGATTTCCTCGAACAGGCTGTCGACGTGCCGGTTGGCGGCAAACACCTGCTGCAAGCGCTCGGCGCCAAATAATTGATCGTCGGCATCGCCGGTATCGATGACCCCGTCGGACAGCAGGAACACCCGATCCCCCCGTGCCATGGGCCAGACCTCGGTGCGATCGTCAAAGGCTTCCGCCCCGAGCACGCCCAGGGGCAGATGCCGGGACACCAGCGGCGTGCGCACCCCGCTTTCCAGGCAGTGCAGGTAGCCATCGGGCATGCCGCCGTTCCAGACCTCCACTGCGCGCCGCTGAAAACTCAGGCTGAGCAGGGTCGCACAACAGAACATGTCCACCGGCAGGATGCGCTTGAGCTTGGCATTCATCTCGCGCAGGGTTTCCGCCAGGCCATAGCCCTTGGCCGTCATGCCATAGAACACTTCGGCCAGGGGCATGGCGCCAACCGCCGCGGGCAAGCCGTGCCCGGTGAAATCCCCGAGCAGGATATGCATGTCGCCGGCCGGGGTGAACGCCGCCAGCAGCAGGTCGCCATTGAATAGCGCGTAGGGCGATTGCAGATAGCGGATATTCGGCGCGTCGAGGCAGCCGGAGTGCGCCACCTTGTCGAACACCGCCTTGGCCACCCGCTGCTCGTTGAGCAGGTAGTCGTGGTGACGGATGATCTGGTCACGCTGCTGCAGCACCGTGTCCTGCAAGCGGCGCAGGCGATCCATGGCCTTGATCTTGGCCGCCAGGATTACCGGGTTGTAGGGCTTTGCCAGAAAGTCGTCACCGCCCGCCTCCAGGCAGCGGGCCAGGCCTTCACTCTCGGTCATCGAGGTCAGGAAAATAATCGGCACCAGCGCTTCGCCTGCCAACTGCTTGATCTGCCGGGCCGCTTCGAAACCGTCCATCACCGGCATGATCGCGTCCATCAGCACCAACTGCGGCCGCTCGCGCTCGAACAGCGCCACCGCTTCGGCGCCATTGGCGGCGGTCAGCACTTCATGCCCCTGGCGGCGGACGATGCTCGATAGCAACAGGCGATCGGCAGCGCCGTCCTCGGCAATCAAGACACACAACGGCCGCGCCATCGAACGCATATCGATCAACTGATATCGAAGAGTTTGTCGAAGTTGGAAATTGCCAGGATCTTGCGTACATCCGAATTGCTGTTGATCACCCGTACGTCGGAATCGTCGCCCCCGGCGTGATCGCGCAGCAGCAACAACATGCCCAGGGCCGAGCTGTCGAGGTAGGTGGCGTCCTTGAGGTCGACCACGATGGAGTCGGGCTTCTGATTCAGGCGCTCATAGGACTCGCGAAACTCCTGATGCCGACCGAAATCGAACCGGCCCTTGATCGAGATCGTAAGCGTTTGCCCATCCGGGGACACTTCAGTAACGACTGACATAAGACTGCTTCCTTGTCATTGGCAACGTGCAGAAGGTTTAGCACCCCCACGGCACATGGACAACCCGCAGTAGCAAAATGCGCGGATCAGTACTGATCTTGACGGGGCAGGCGCTGGGAAAGTTCATCGAGCAGCTTCTGCTCACGCTTGTCTTCCAACTGCCTGGCCTCATCGACATAGCGCTGCACCAGCTTGCGCAGCCCTTCGACCCGGGCATAGGCCTGCTGCCAGGTCTCCCGCGCACGATTGAGGTTGGTCTGGTGCCAGACCAGGCTCTGGCGCTGCTGGGCCACGGCTGTTTCCAGCTGGTTGAGGAAGTGCTGGTAGTTCATCAGCCACTGCCCGGACACCCCGTGGCTGCCACGGTCGATCCATTGCTGCTGATATTCGCCACGGAAGCGCTCAAGGTCGCCGAGCTTGCTTTCCGCCAGGCGCACCTGGCCCTGGAAGTGCCCCAGGCGCTGGGCGGCGGTGCGTTCGGCGCTTTGAGCCATGTCGACCACCGGCGCCAGGCGCGCGGCGCGGCTGTTAGCCATGGCCTATCAACCCCCGGGCGCGGGAGCGAAGACCATCTCCAGATGGGCCTCGCTTTCGCCCAGGCTGATGCTGTCGTTCAGGCCCTGGCGCAGGTACACCACCATCGATGGCTGCAAGGCGATCGCGGTATCAGTTTCCCGATCGCCGCCCGGCACATAGGCGCCGACGCTGATCAGGTCGCGCGCCTGCTGGTAGCGCGACCACAACTGCTTGAAGTACTGGGCCCGATTCATGTGCTCGGGGGTCACCACCGCTGGCATGACCCGGCTGATGGAGGCCTCGATATCGATTGCCGGGTAATGACCTTCTTCGGCCAGGCGCCGCGACAGCACGATATGGCCGTCGAGCACGCCCCGCGCCGCGTCGGCGATCGGGTCCTGCTGGTCATCGCCTTCGGACAGCACGGTATAGAACGCGGTGATCGAACCGCCTCCGGCCTCGGCATTACCGGCGCGTTCCACCAACTTCGGCAGCTTGGCGAATACCGAAGGCGGATAACCCTTGGTCGCCGGCGGCTCGCCGATGGCCAGGGCGATTTCCCGCTGGGCCTGGGCGAAACGGGTCAGGGAGTCCATCAGCAACAGGACATTCTTGCCCTTGTCGCGAAAATATTCGGCGATCCGCGTGCAGTACATGGCGGCACGCAGGCGCATCAGCGGTGCATCGTCGGCGGGCGAAGCCACTACCACCGAACGCTTGAGCCCTTCTTCACCGAGGATGTGCTCGATGAACTCCTTGACCTCGCGACCCCGCTCGCCGATCAAACCGACCACGATAATGTCGGCCTCGGTGAAGCGGGTCATCATGCCCAGCAGCACACTTTTGCCCACGCCGGTACCGGCGAACAGACCCAGGCGCTGGCCGCGGCCGACCGTCAATAAACCGTTGATCGAACGAATGCCAACGTCAAGGGGCTGGCTGATGGGGTCGCGCTTGAGTGGGTTGATGGTCGGGCCATCCATGGGCACCCAGTCTTCGGCCTTCATCCCGCCCTTGCCATCCAGGGCGCGACCGGCACCGTCAAGCACCCGCCCGAGCATGCTCATGCCCATCGGCAGGCGCCCGGTATCCGCCAGGGGCACCACACGGGCTCCCGGGGCGATGCCAGCGACGCTGCCCACCGGCATCAGGAACACCTTCGCGCCGGAGAAGCCCATGACCTCGGCCTCGACCTGCACCGGGTGGTAGCTGTCGTCGTTGATCACCAGGCAGCGGGTGCCCATGGCGGCGCGCAGGCCCTCGGCTTCGAGGGTCAGGCCCACCATGCGCAACAGGCGTCCTTCGAGAATGGGTTGGCCAGGCAATTCGCTGGCCTCGGCATAACTGCCGAGGCGCTTGCCGAAGCTGGTGCGCTCAAGGCGCATTGGCAGGCTCCGAATCCGGCTCCGAGCCTGGCTCCGACGGCGCCTCTGGCGCGCCCTCGGTGGCCGGCTCGGCCTCAGGGACCGGCGTTGCGGCCGCCCCCAGCTCAAGGCTCAGGTCGGCCGGCGCCGGATGCAGGACCTGCTCGTGCAACTGGTCATCAAGCTGGTCCATGATTTTGGAAATACGCGTCTCAATGGTCGCATCGATCCGGCTGTGCTCGGTCTCGACCCGGCACCCGCCCGGCAACATGGCTTCGTCCTCGACGATGCGCCAGGTTTCCTCATGGCGCTCGCGCAGGCTTTTGACCTGCTCGAAATCCTGCGGGTTGATATACAGGCGCACATTGCCCACACCCAGGGGCAGCAGCTTGAGGGCTTCGCGCATGACGTGTTCGATCTGCGTCGAGTCCATCGCCAGCTCACGCTGGATCACTTGCCGGGCGACATGCTTGACCAGGCCCACCAGGGACTTCTCGATCTGCGCGTCCTGCTCGGCGATAGGCTCGAACAGGTTGCTCATCAGCAGCTCAAGGCTTTGCAGCTTGGCGCCCAGAGCCGTGTCGGCTTCCTGGCGGACTTTCAGCGTGGTGCTGTGAAAACCCTCTTTTTCGCCGGTGGCAAAACCTTCGTTGTAGGCTTCCTGACGAATGCTTTCGAGCTCTTCCAGGGTCAGTGGCTGGACTTCATCCAGCGGCACTTCTTCCATCTGCGCCGGCAGTTCTTCCTCCGGCTCAGGCTCGGGCTCAGGTTGATGCGGGTCGAAGCTGGGCAGCGACCAGACGTCGAAACCTCCGACGTCCCGGGCGCGAATCAGGTCGCTGGGGGATTCATCACTGCTGGACGACATAAAGCGACCTTAGATCATTTCTTCGCCGCCCTTCCCGCCGAGAACGATTTCTCCGGCTTCGGCCATACGGCGGGCAATGGTGAGGATTTCCTTCTGCGCGGTTTCCACATCGCTGACGCGCACCGGGCCCTTGGCCTCGAGGTCGTCGCGCAACAGTTCGGCAGCCCGCTTGGACATGTTCTTGAAGATCTTTTCCTTGACGCCTTCGTCCGACCCCTTGAGGGCCAGCACCAGCACATCGGAAGACACTTCGCGCAACAGCGCCTGGATTCCGCGGTCGTCGACATCGGACAGGTTGTTGAAGACGAACATGAGGTCTTCGATCTGACCGGACAGGTCTTCGTCGACTTCGCGAATCGAATCCATCAACTGACCTTCGATCGAGCTGTCGAGGAAGTTCATGATGTCGGCCGCGCGCTTGATGCCACCCAGGGTGGTACGCGAGGCATTGGAGTTGCCGGAGAACTGCTTCTCGAGAATCTGGTTCAGCTCTTTCAGGGCGGCAGGCTGCACGGTATTGAGCGAGGAAACCCGCAAAATGATGTCCAGGCGCGCCTTATGGTCGAAGTTGCCCAGCACTTCACCGGCCTGGTCGGGGTCGAGGTACGCCACGACGATGGCCTGGATCTGCGGGTGCTCGTAACGGATCACGTCCGCCACGGCACGCGGCTCCATCCACTTCAGACTGTCCAGGCCGCTGGTGTTGCCGCCCAGGAGGATGCGGTCGATCAGGCCGTTGGCCTTGTCTTCGCCCAGTGCCTGGGTGAGCATTTTGCGCACGTAGTCATCGGAACCGACGCCGAGGCTGGTCTGATCGCCGACGATGTCGACAAACTCGCTCATCACCTGCTCGACCTGCTCACGGTGCACGTTGCCCATCTGGGCCATGGCCACACCCACCCGCTGGACCTCCTTGGGCCCCATATGGCGCAGCACTTGCGCAGCATCGGTGGACCCCAGGGACAGCAGCAGAATCGCGGCTTTGTCGACCCGGGTCAGTTTGGCGGTAGCGACTCGGTTATCACTCATCTGCGTTAATCCACTCTTTCACGACCTGAGCCACACGACCCGGGTCTTCAGCCACCAGACTCTTGATCGCGTTCAATTGAGCGTCATAGCCTTCGCTCGGGCTAGGCAGCAGGATGCTTTGCGGACCACCGAGGCTGACACGGTCGTTGGCCAACTCGCCATCCAGACCGCCCATGCCACCCAGCTCGACATCACTGCCCAGGCCTGCCAATTGCTTGCCTTTGCCGCCGCCGGTGATGTTGTTGAGCACCGGACGCAGGACACCGAACACCAACAACAGGATGAAGAGTACGCCCAACACCTGTTTGACAATGTCCCAGAACCACGGCTGCGAATAGAACGGAATATCGGCAATCACTTCAGCGCGTTCAGCCGAGAACGGCACGTTGATCACGCTGACACTGTCACCACGACTGGCATCGAAGCCCACCGCGTCCTGCACCAGCCGCGTGAAACGCGCCAATTCATCGGCGCTCCACGGCGCACGGCTGGTTTCGCCGTTGGCAGCGTTGACCTTGACCTGATCGTCGACCACGACGGCGACCGACAGGCGATTGAGGCGACCCTGCTGCTGCTTGGTGTGGCTGATGGAACGGTCGAGCTCGAAATTCTTGGTCGATTGTTGACGCTTGTCGGCCGGGTACGGTGCCAGCATCGGCTGGCCGGTGGCCGGGTCCATGATCTGTTGACCGTTGGCGTCGAGCAGTGGCTGGCCTGGCTGCACCATGCCGGCCGAAGCGGTGGCGCCGCCGGTGGTTTGCGGCGCCGAAGCAGGCGCCGGCGGCTGGTTGCTCAAGGCACCCGGCACACCTTGCGGGCCATTGCTGGCGGTACGTTGTTCGTTGACCGACTGCTCGCTGCGCAACGCAGGCTGGTCAGGGTTGAACTGCTCGGAAGTCGATTCGACCGCACTGAAGTCCACATCGGCGGACACTTCAGCCTTGTAGCGATCGTTACCCAGCACCGGTTGCAGGATGTTGTGTACCCGCTGCGTCAGCATGCTTTCCATGCGGCGGCTGTAATCGAATTGCTTGCCGGCCATGGTCAGTTCGGAGTTTTCCGCGAGATCGGAGAGCAGGTTGCCCTTCTGATCGACCACGGTGATCTGCGATTTGCTCAGCTCGGGAACGCTGGTAGCCACCAGGTTGATGATCGCCAGCACCTGGCCGGGCTCCAGGGAGCGCCCGGAATACAGCTCGACCAATACCGAGGCGCTGGGCTTGCGCTCGTCGCGCACAAACACCGAGCTTTTCGGAATCGCCAGGTGCACGCGGGCGCCCTTGACGTTGTTCAGGCTGGAAATGGTCCGCGCCAGCTCGCCTTCCAGGCCGCGACGATAACGGGTCGCTTCCATGAACTG
Source organism: Pseudomonas sp. MF09150 (assembly GCF_059862355.1). Lineage (NCBI taxonomy): Bacteria > Pseudomonadati > Pseudomonadota > Gammaproteobacteria > Pseudomonadales > Pseudomonadaceae > Pseudomonas > Pseudomonas sp. MF09150. Next base: position 1,913,700 of record NZ_JCBCUS010000001.1, read on the forward strand.
GCTGGTACCCAGGCCCTGTTCCTTGTCGAGGATTTCAAAGCCGATATTGCCGTCACCCGGAGCCACGCCGGCAGCAGCCAGCTTCAGGCGCGCACGGGACAGGTCTTCGGACTTGACCAGCAGAGCCCCGGAGTTGGGCTCGACGGTGTAGGGAATGTCAGCGGAGGCCAGGGTGTCCATCACCTGCTTGGCATCCATGCCGGCAAGGCTGCCGTACAACGGACGGTAATCGGGCTGCTGAGACCACAGCACCACGGCAAAACCAATCGCCACGCTCGCCGCCAGACCGACCAGAAGGCCTACCTGACGCAGCATGGTCATCTCGGAGAGGTTTTCCAGGAAGGACAGCCCGAACAGCGGCGGTTTGCCGTCTATCGGGGTGGCCTTGGCCGGTACGTTATCGGCGACTGCTTCTGCCATGACTCAATCTCGTCCTTAAACCGGCATCTGCATGATGTCTTGGTACGCCTGAACCAGCTTGTTGCGCACCTGGGTCAACGCCTGGAACGACACACTGGCTTTCTGTGAGGAAATCATCACATCCGTCAGATCCACGCCGCTTTTGCCAATCTCGAAGGCGCTGGCCAACTGGTTGGAAGCCTGCTGGGTATCGCTGACCTTGTTCACCGCTTGCCCGAGCATGTCGGAGAAGCTGCTGCCGCTGATTTGTGGCACGGCGGCCGATTTGGGCTGAGACATGGCGTCCATTTGCATGGCCCGCATATCCAACATCAATCGATTAAATTCAATACCCTGGCTCATGCTCTACTCTCTCTGACGACCCGCAATTTTTTGACACTCACTCAGCGGTTAGTGAGGTGTTAGCAACAAGGGTGCCAGCTCCATGGCCACGCCGAACAAAAGCCCATCCCGGGCCTAGTGTGAAACGATTCATGTTGCAAACAGATAGGCCTCGACATCCATTCCCGCATCACGCATCTGCGCCAACTTGTAGCGCAGCGTGCGCGGGCTGATGCCCAGGCGCTCGGCCGCTTCTTTGCGGCGCCCGCGCTCGGAGCGCAAGGTATCGATGATCATCTGGAACTCGCGCCGCCGCAGGTCATCCCCCAGCGCACCCGCCGATTCACCCACTCCCGCCTCGACCTCTTTCACCTGCGCCCGCTCCGCAACCGGGGTCCGGGGCGCCAGTGACGGCAGCGGAGCGCAGGCCACAGGACCGGCAAGGCAGAAGTCCTGGGGTTGAATCAGGCCGCCCTGCTGCAGGATCAGCGCACGCTGAATGGCGTTGTCCAACTCACGCACGTTGCCCGGCCACGGGTAGCCGATCAGGCAGGCCTGGGCCTCGGGCGACAGCCGCGCCGCGGCGTGTTTCATTTTATTGACGTGCTTGGCCAGCAGGCGCTCGGCCAGCGGCAGGATGTCGGCGGTGCGCTCGCGCAGTGGGCGCCAGGCCAGGGGAAAGACCGACAACCGGTAGTACAGGTCCTCACGGAAACGCCCGGCTGCCACTTCAGCGGCCAGATCCCGGTTGGTGGTGGCCACCACGCGGATATCCAGGGTGATGGGCTTGCGCGCCCCGACCCGCTCCACTTCCCGCTCCTGCAGCACACGCAGTAACTTGGCTTGCAGGCCCAGGGGCATTTCGGAAATCTCATCGAGCAGAATCGTGCCGCCATCGGCCTGCTCGAACTTGCCGGCCTGGGCCGAGATGGCGCCGGTAAACGAGCCCTTCTCGTGACCGAACAAAGTTGCTTCGAGCATGTTGTCGGGAATCGCCGCACAGTTGATGGCGATAAACGGCTGGCTGGCACGGCCGGAATGCTGGTGGATGTAACGCGCCAGCACCTCCTTGCCCGTGCCCGACTCGCCGGAAATCAACACCGTGGAGTCACTTCTGGCGACCCGCGCCGCTAATTCCAGCAACTGCGCACTGGCCGGCTCGAACGCCACTGGCCCCTCGCCTTCCGCAGCGCCCAGACAACCCAGGGCATGACGCGCCACCAGGTCGAGCAGAGCCTTGGGCTCGAAGGGCTTGACCAGGTAATCGGCGGCGCCTTGACGCATGGCATCCACCGCGCGCTCGACGGCGCCGTGGGCGGTCATCAACAACACCGGCAATTGCGGTTGGCGCGAGCGCAACACATTGAGCAACTGATGACCGTCCATACCCGGCATGTTGACGTCACTGACCACCAGGTTGAACGATTCGCTGGCCACCGCGTCCAGAGCGTCTTCGGCACTGCCGACCGCCTTGTAGTCATGACCCGCCAGGAGCAGCGTGTCCGCCAAGGCCTCGCGCAGGGCACGATCGTCTTCAACCAGTAACACCTTGATCGCCATTACTTTCACTCCGTTGCGTGAGCGCTGGAGAACAACGGCAAGGTCACCAGCGCACAGGTTCCACGCCCCGAACGCGAGCGCAGCTGCAATTCTCCCTGATGGGCACGGGCCACCGCCTTGACCACCGTCAGGCCAAGGCCGGTTCCATTGGCCTTGGTGGTAAAAAACGGCTCGCCAAGGCGCGCCAGCACCGCTTCTTCGATTCCACTGCCACTGTCACTGACGCACAGGCGCAAGGTGTTATCGCGGGTGTAGAGGTGCACCTTGAGCCGTGCCTGGCCGGCACTGGCCTGGATCGCATTTTCAATCAGATTGAGTACTGCGCCGACCAGGGTGTCGCGATTGCACAGCAACTCGCCGGCATGGCTGTCGCACTGCCAACGGACTGGCACGTCCTGGACCTGGGTCGAGGCGGCCGCCTGCAGCGACTGCAACAAGGATTTGGGGGTGATGCGATCGGTCAGCGGCAGCTCGCCACGGGCGAACACCAACATGTCGCGCACCTGATGCTCCAACTCGTGCAAACGCTCCTTCAGGCGCCCGGCGAAACGCTGCTGGGTTGCCAGCGGCAACTCCTGCTCAGTCAAATGACTGGCGTACAGCAAAGCCGCCGATAACGGCGTACGAATCTGGTGGGCCAGGGAGGCAACCATGCGCCCCAGGGAGGACAGGCGCTCATGGCGCGCCAACTGGTCTTGCAGGTGTCGGGTTTCAGTCAGGTCGTTGAGCAGCACCAATTGCCCCGGCTCGGCATCCAGCGAGCGCGTGGCAATCGACAGGCGGCGCCCGTCCTTGAGGGATATTTCATGACCATCGTCTTCACGAGGCGCAAAGCAGCGGGCAATGACCTGGCGCCACAGTTGCCCTTCGAGCGGCAGACCGAGCAATTCGCAGGCCGCCGGGTTGGCCTCACGGACCATGCCCTGGCCGTCGATGACGATGACGCCACCCGGCAACAGATCAAGGAGGTTTTGCAGGCGATTGGCCAGGCGTTCTTTTTCCGCCAATTCCTGCATGCGCTGTGCGCTGACCACCGCCAACTCACCCTTGAGCTCGGTGACCCGCGCTTCAAGCATGCTGTAGGAGTCGGTAAGTTGGCTCGACATCTGGTTGAACAAGGCGAACGCCTGCTCAAGGCCAAGCCGGCTTGCCTGCTCTACGGACGACGATTGCCCCGAAGCGTCAGGGACAGGAGACATCTGGGCGGCTTGGGGCATCGTGCTCTCTCGCTTGGCTGACCGTCAGTTAAACGGAACGTTGCAAGAGACTTAGCAATACCCGTGCCTAAAAAAAACCACAGCCATTTCAACGAGTTGAAAAACAGGCGTCAATCATCCGCCTGTTCATCACCCTCACGACGACTCATGCCGTACTTGCGCATCTTCTCCACCAGGGTGGTGCGACGAATACGCAAACGCTCCGCTGCACGCGCAACAATGCCATTGGCATCGTCCAGCGCCTGCTGAATCAAGCCCTGCTCAAGGCTGCCCAGGTAGTCCTTCAGATCCAGGCCTTCAGGCGGCAACATGGCGGTGGACGCGAAGTCCGGCGCATGGCCATTGATCGCCACGCGCTCTTCCAGGTCACTGCGCAGGCTGTCGACCAGTTGTTCGTCTTCGTCATCGACATAGCGGAATTTCTTCGGCAACTCGACCACGCCGATAACCCCATAGGGATGCATGATCGCCATGCGCTCCACCAGGTTGGCCAGCTCGCGGACGTTGCCCGGCCAGCCATGGCGGCACAGCGACATGATGGCGGCGGAGTTGAAGCGGATCGACCCGCGCTTCTCGTGCTCCATGCGCGAGATGAGCTCGTTCATCAGCAACGGGATGTCCTCGACGCGCTCGCGCAGCGGGGCCATCTCGATCGGGAATACGTTCAGGCGGTAGTACAGGTCTTCGCGGAAGCTGCCGACCTCGATCATGCTTTCAAGGTTCTTGTGGGTCGCCGCAATGATCCGCACGTCGACGCTCTGGGTCTTGTTGCTGCCCACACGCTCAAAGGTACGTTCCTGCAGGACCCGCAGCAGCTTGACCTGCATCGGCAGAGGCATATCGCCGATTTCGTCGAGGAACAGGGTGCCACCGTTAGCCAACTCGAAACGGCCAGCCCGGCTGGTGATCGCCCCGGTAAAGGCGCCCTTCTCATGGCCGAACAATTCGCTTTCAAGCAGTTCCGCAGGAATCGCCCCACAGTTGACCGGCACAAATGGCGCGTCGCGGCGTTTGGAATGATAGTGCAGGTTGCGCGCCACCACTTCCTTGCCCGTGCCGGACTCGCCAAGGATCAGCACACTGGCGTCGGTATCGGCCACCTGCTGCATCATCTGCCGCACATGCTGGATAGCGCGACTGGTGCCCACCAGGCTGCGGAACAGGTTCGGCTCGCGATGACGACCGCGCTCGCGGGCCTGATCGTACATTTCACGATAGACCTGGGCACGGTGCAGGGAGTCGAGCAGTTTGCTGTAACTGGGGGGCATTTCCAGGGTCGAAAGCACTCGCCGACGCTGGTCTTCAGGCAGGTCAATGGAAGAATTATCGCCCATTAACAAAACTGGAAGGAACTCATCCCAGGTTGAGAGTGTCTTTAACAGGCCCAAAAGCGCGCCAGGAGCACTCACCGTCCCGATCAGTACGCAAATGACTTCACGACTTGATGACAAAGAGCCGACCGCCTGCTGCCAGTCATGGCTGCCGCAGGGTAAATTTTCTTCGCCGAGAAAATTTAAAATTACCGCCAGGTCGCGGCGGCGGACGCTATCGTCATCGATCAGCAGAATTTTGGTTTCACGCCACATGCAATAGCAACTTCCCTAGTCAACTCAATGCCCAGAATGAGGGGCAAGCTAGACGCTTGTAGGCATTATCTGCCTTATAGACGTCTGAAATCTGAAAACAGCACTAGTTAAGTCAAAAAAGCGTGCACAGTCAAATTTATGGCGCGCCAGGTTCGGATTAACTCAACATTAACCGAACAGATGGTAAACCTTTGCCGCGCTCTGTGCTTGATGGATCTGCGACATCTCGTCGACAATCGCCTGGCGCTCACCACTCGCCGCCTCCAGTAATTGCTTGTAGACCCCAAGCAACTCCTCAAGATTATTGCGCAACGCCGCCTCGTCCACCGAAGCTTCACTCAAGACGTCTTCCATGCAGGAACGGCACGCCAAGTCCAACTCACCAATGGCTTCCCAATTACGCTCGGCCAGAGCTCCGACCAGGGCATCACGGGTGTGTTCGATTCGCTGCAATACAAGACTCATGGCGATCTCCTTAAAACTGCGGACCAGGCTCGGCGATGGCATCCCAGCCATCTTTGACCGTGCGGAGCAAACCTGCGACCTCATCGAGAATCCGGGGATCGCTTTTCACGTTGGCTTCTGCCAGACGCTTCATCATGTAGGTGTAGAGGTTATCCAGCTCGCCCAGGCTGTCGAGCGAGTTTTCCAGATCCAGCCCCTCGCGCAGACCACCGACAATGCCGATGGCCTTGCCGATCAGAATGCCTTTGTTGGGAATGTCCTTGCGTTCCAGGGCGCCTTTGGCCTGAGCGATACGGTCCAGGCCACCCTGCATCAGCATCTGTACCAGACGGTGCGGGCTGGCTTCGGAGGTCTGCGCCTGGGCACCAATTTTCTGATATTGGCGAAGGGCTAACATTGGATTCATGCTCTACCTCATGCAAATTCTGTGGTTCGTATAACCAGTGTATCGACAACGCGTCAAAAATCTTTAGACCTGAAACACAAAAGCCCGGAACACCGAAAGGCGCCGCCGGGCTTTTGGCACTAGCGGCTATCAGCCTTTCTTTTGCGCGTTCATCGCATCAAACATCGAGGTGATGTTGCTGGCAGTGGCCTTGAGCTTGCCGACCAGAGTATCCATGTCGTTGTACTTTTTGGTCAGCATAGCGGTCAGGGATTCAATGCGGCGATCCAGCGCCAATTGATCGTTTGCAAGCTTGGTCTTGGCCTTGTTCAAGTCATCACTACGCGTGGTCAGAATGCCACCCGTCTTAGTGTAGGGCGTGATGGCCTTAGTCATGCGGCTCATCAGACCATTATCGCCCGAGAACAGGGTTTGCACTTCACCACCCAGCTTCTTGTCGTTCATCGCGGCATCGAACTTGACGGTATTGAAGTTCAAGGCACCGGTTTTCTGATCAGTCGTGATACCCAACTGCGAAAGCACGGTCAACTTGTCGCCACTACCAGTTTCGGTTAAGGGGCCGCGGATGGCTGCGAGGATTGAACGTGGCAGGGCGTCGCCTGTCAGCGCCGCTGGAATAGTCGGCTTGCCGTCGTCATCCAGAGAAGGCTTGGTCAGCGAAGTAATGGCGTTGGCCACAGCATTGTAGGCATCGACGAACTTCTGCACCGAAGCCTTCAGGCCATCGTTGTTCGGACTGACCACAACCCGCGACTCACCAACCGTAAACAGCGTCATCGACAACCCGGACACCGTATTATCAAGCTTGTTGCTCGCACTGGTAATCGGCATGCCATCGACGCTGAACTTCGCATCCTTGGCTATCGCCCCGACAGCGCCCGACGATGTAGCCGTAGCCTCCGAGGTATCATCTTTCCCACCGGTACCCGCCATCACCTTCGTGCCATCGACTTTCAGCTCAGGAATCCCACTGAGGGAAATATCAGAACCGGCACCCGTGTTAGACGAACTGACTACCAGGCGCGAACCGAAACTGTCGGTCACGATGTTGGCACTCAGGCCACTGAACTGATACTTGTCGTTGATCGACTTGGCGACCGATTCTAGAGTGGCGTTTTCAGGCACTTCCAGGTTATAGGCGTTGTCGGGGGAGGCACCTACGGAGATCACCATGGTGCCGGCGGTTATCGCGCTCTTTGGACCATCCTTGAACGCAGCCGACGCAATCTTCGAGCCGGTCGCAATTTGATCGACCTTGATGTTGTAAACACCATTGATCGCCGAGTTTTTGGCCGTGGCAGAAAGGACTTTAGGATCGGAAGGGGTCGCAACAAACCCATTGAACTGAGGCTCAGTGGTGTTACCCAGCGCCGCCAAGGTCGTCTGAAATGTCGCCATCAGCGACTTGAGAGTACCGATACCGGAGATGGACGCGGTATTGGTGGTGGTGCCACGGTCAATCTGCCCTTGTTTGGCCGCTTTATCAGCGTTGACCAGGGCCTTGACGATTGCACCGGTGTCCAGACCAGAGCCTAAACCCGTGCCTGGTAGAATTGGACTTGCCATGAGGAGCTCCCTTTTAGTGTCTCGCCGGTCTTTTGACCACTACAACGCCCAAAAGAACATAGCAACAAAATTTGTGCCAGCTGTCAGACTCGAGCGCTGAACAGCAGACTGCTTGCGTCATTCAAGCTATTGGCCAATTTCAGAACTTCTTCGTTGGGGATCTGACGGATCACCTCACCGGAGTCACTGGCTATGACTTTGACGACGACTTTGCCTGAGGGTTCATCAATCGAGAACTCCAGGTTTCGCTTGACCGACTGCACAAACTTTTCAATTTCCTGAACGGCCATTTTAAGTTTGTCTCGCTCGCTGGTCGTATCTTTTGCTTCATCCTTGACCGTTGCCGCAACCGCAGCAGCGGCTTGAGGCTTCTCCGCCACAGGCTCAGCAACAGGCGTTGCAGGCTTCGCAGCAGGATAAGACAAGTTCAGCTTGACGCTCATATCCATGTCCATCACCTCTCGAACTAAAAAAGCGAGAGAGTGCGACTAGCGCACTCCCCCGCCTAAAACGCATCAGCTATTACTGAAGCAGTTTCAGTACAGCGGATGGCAGTTGGTTGGCCTGAGCCAGAACTGCGGTGGAAGCTTGTTGCAGGGTTTGCTGCTTAGTCAACTGCGCAGTTTCAGCAGCGAAGTCGGTATCTTGTACGCGACCACGAGCAGCTTCGGCGTTCTCGTTGATGTTTTGCAGGTTGCTGATGGTGCTGGACAGACGGTTTTGGGAAGCACCCAGGTCAGCACGCACACCGTTGATGGTATCCAGTGCCGAGTCAATCGCACTCATTGCAGCGCTGAAGGTTGCTTGGGCATCAGAGCTCACGGCACCAGAGATGGTCTGGGTTGCCAAGGCGCTCAATGCACCGGAAGTTGCGGAGCTCAGGCCTTTCGACATGTCGATGGAGATCTGGTTCTGAGTACCGGTGTTGGAACCCACCTGGAAAACCATTTTGCCAGCGCTACCGTCGAGCAGGTTCTTGCCGTTCAGCTGGGTGCTATCAGCAATACGGCCGATTTCGCTGATCATCGCCTTGAATTCTTTATCCAGAGCATCACGATCCAGCTTGCTGTTCGAGTCGTTCACCGATTGCAGAGCCAGTTCACGCATACGTTGCAGAATGTTGGTCTGCTCTTGCATCGCGCCTTCAGCGGTCTGGGCGATCGAGATACCGTCGTTGGCGTTTTTGATCGCCATGGTCTGACCACGGATCTGCGAGGTCATGCGGGTAGCGATCTGCAGGCCGGCAGCGTCGTCTTTAGCGCTGTTGATTTTCAGGCCCGAGGAAAGACGGGTCATCGAGGTGCTCAGCGCATCGGAAGAACGGTTCAGGTTTTTCTGAACGCTCAAAGACGTGACGTTAGTGTTTACGGTTAATGCCATGACGAATTCCTCGTTGGATGGGGACTACGGCTTCCGGCCCTGGCATCCGCCGGGTGTGGCCTAGAGAACCTTCGTAATGGTTATCGTCGGGAACTCAGGTTGCTTTAGGGCTTATTTGAGATTTTTTTACTGGCACCTAGCCACTTCAATAAAACCAAGGGCTTGAGAGTCGTTGGAACAGACCTTGCTTATGAGCTTTCGCCAGTCCATGGCCGGCATTTTCCCGACGTCGCGCCAACTCCACTCACCACGTCCGGTTGCTGTACCGGACTCTAGCGAAGCCACCCTAATGAACCTTTGGCAAGATTTCCTCACCAACGATGATCGATTGATTCATAAATGGACTCATTACTTTCCGATCTACGAAAAGCATCTGATGGAATGGCGCAACAAATCCATCACAATTCTGGAGATAGGTGTTTCCAAGGGAGGGTCATTGCAAATGTGGAAGCGCTTCTTCGGACCGCTCGCCACGATTGTCGGCATTGATATCGACCCGAACTGCAAGGCATTCGAGGAAGACGGCGTTCACGTGAGAATTGGCGACCAATCGGATCCTGCATTCCTGGAGGCGCTGATCACCGAGTTTGGCAGCTTCGACATCGTACTGGATGACGGCAGCCATCAAATGGCGCACATAAACAAGACGTTCGAGTTCCTCTATCCAAAAGTGTCGAAGAACGGCATTTACATCGTCGAAGACCTGCATACCGCATATTGGCAGGAATACGGTGGCGGCAAGGATAACCCAGAGACATTCATCAACATCAGCAAGCATTTCATCGACGACCTTAATGCCGACCATTCTCGCGGGACCGTTGAACCGAATTTCATCACGCGATTTACGTTCAGCATCAGTTACTACGACAGCGTCATCGTCTTCCAGAGGGGCAATATCCCCTTGAAGAAAGCACCACAGACCAGCATCAAAAATCTTGCTACACGCTTGCTCAGTGTCGATATGAGCTGATTATCGGCCTGGACAGGCCCTCCTTAACAAGGTGGGCCTGTCCGGACGACAGCAAATCAGTTCTCCACCCGCTCGATAATCGCAGAGCCCCAGGACAAACCAACTCCAAAACCGCTCAACGCAACACGCTTGTGCGGCGAGCCAAGGACATGTTTTTCCAGCAATAGCGGAATACTGGAAGACACGGTGTTGCCAGTCTCTGTCATGTCCTTGATAAATTTGGCCGGTTCTTCTTCAAAGCGTCGAGCCACGGCATCGACAATCGCCGCGCTGCCCTGATGAATGCAATACAAGTCAATATCTGTTTCGACCAGTTCACTTGCCTCGATCAACTCGTGCAGGTGCGCGGGGACCTTGAGCAATGCAAAGTTGAAGACCTGGCGGCCGTTCATGAAGAACAGGCCATCGTTGACCTTGAGGAACTCCGCACCACTGCCATCCGTACCAAAGCGCGATTTGCCCAAGCTCCAGCGGGCATCCTCCCCCATCCAGGTGACCGTCGCCGCGTCACCGAAGAGCATGGTGGTGTTACGGTCTTCGGGATCGACAATTTTTGAATAGGGGTCGGCCGTGATCAACAGGCCATTCTTCAAGCCGGCCGCTTCCATAAAGCCTTTCATGGCGTAAAGGCCATAGACATAGCCAGAGCACCCCAAGGAAATGTCGAACGCAGCAACCCCAGTTGAGAGGCCGAGCTTGTGCTGCACGATGGCGGATGTATGCGGCAGGCCTTCAGCATCCCCATTCTGGGTGACGACGATCAACGCATCGATTGACGCCGGATCCAGCGACGGATTCGCGGCGAAAAGAGCATTCACCGCCTCCACACAGAGGTCCGAAGTTTCCTGACTTGCATCCTTGCGCGGCAGGAAGGTCGAACCGATCTTGCCGAAAATAAAATCCTGGTCCTTTCCGAATTTCGCACCCTGGGCGTAATTATCGACACCCTCAACAGGGACGTAACTCGCGATGCTTTTGATGCCAATCATTGTGGCTTCCCGATAGATATGGCGGAATTTCAGGGAGGCAGGGAACCTTGGCAACAGGAATTCGCATACCGCACCAACCTCACCGCCAGATGACTGATTAGCTTAGAGATGCGCGTTTCGACTGCCAAGTCACTCTTGCAACGCCTTACCGTTTCAGGAAATGCCATCAATGGCTGAGCTCGATCTACAGGTAGCCCCAAGACCTCAATCACCGACCACGCACACCGGCCACAAAATTAATTCGAAGCAAGCCCACCCACACGAGGCCCAGAGGCCACTATGGCAGTGGGCTTGTCATCAAATCACACCCATATTGCGCCGTGGCTAGCGCTCAGGCCACACCCGCGAAGGGTTGCGGTTATCTTCAGAGAACCGGATTGGTGTAATAACGACCTGTCCAGCTGAAGAAGTCACTGCGGAAGTCTTCGTTCTCGGGCTCGAGTATCAAGGCTTGGCGCAAGAACTCGACACTTTCATACTCATCTTCCAGCTCACGACTCAGGCACGCAGCGAGGTGCAGCTTTACCGGGTCAAAAAAGTCATAGGACAAGGAGACCTTGAGCATGACTAGCGCCTCTCCCAGCTTCCCAGCGTTGTACTGATCAGTGAACTCTTTCGCAAAAGCATCGTTGTCAGCCCAACGAGAACCGGACAGGCCATCAAACTTGCGCAGTACAATCGTGTGGCCGTTACCCACCTTACTGTCGGTTTCCTCAACGCACTCGATGTACCAACTGCCCAATTCATTAGTGTTCAGGTAATTGACAATCTTGAGCATGCTCTGCAGGGAAAACACATGGTAGTGCTCACGCCAGTCCGCTTCCGGCATTCCGTGAATATCCAGTTTTTCCTCGAATGCCTGCTCCAGTAACGACAGCGGGGTCAATGCACGCAGGGCATCACTTGCGGCAGCAATACGCTTGGGGAAAATGCAGAAGAACACGCCAAAGTTCTTGAGAACACGGGACGACTCGACGAAAGCCGCCAAGGTGTTCGGCGAGTGCTCGATAACATGGGAGCTGACCAGGTAGTCAAAGGACTCATCGGGGCATTTAATGGATTGGAAATCCCCGACCAAGTGCACTGGCAATACAGTGCCGGTGCGTTGAAGTTGCGCATCGCGGTACTTGACGTAATCCGCCAAGTCACGCTCATGTACATAGTCCGTGCCGTTGCTTGGCGCCACATTGAGGCAATCAGGCAAATAGAATGCATTGTGCGCTGCCGCACCGAGTTCGATACCGCTCCCCAGGCAGTACTTATGCGCAAGAGCCATACCTTTTACTTTTTCATTGTTCAATGTTCATCCCCCAAATCTAATAATGCGGCCAACCCGACACGCCTGAGAACCTGTCGCTCGTTGAGAGACGACCTTTTATTCATCGATATGTTCTAGTTGCTACAGTTTTCGTCGAGTCCGTTGTGACAAGTTGCCAGTGCCACACGCCGACGGTAAAACGCCTCAGGCCATTGATCGAACAATGGCTGAATCTGCTCTTCGGTCAACGTCGGCACTGTTTCATTGCATAGCTGTGCATAAGGCGAGCCAAGCACTAATAAGCCAGCAGCCGCGACTCGCAGGCAAAGTTCAATATCTGCGCCGTTGGCCGCTGACAACATGCCGCACTGCTCAAAGACCTCGCGCCGCACCATCAGGCAATCGGCAGAAACCGCCTGATAGCTGCGCACCTCGCGCACGCCTAATTCACGTGCAGTCGCCTGTTTCAACCCAAGCCAAACGGAATCCACCTCGCGACTGCTCAGCAACTCGTAACCTGCATGGCTGATGACACCATTGCCTGCGACCAACCTGGCACCAACAACACCGACCTCAGGGCGCTCTGCCTGATTCAGCAACGCTTCGAGCCATGCGGGAGTCACCACCTGGCAACGACTGGAGAGAAACACCAGATAGTCGCCCCGCGCCTGAGCTGAGGCGATATTGAGCGACTGGCCTTCAGTACAGCCGTCTTCAGCACATACGAGGCGGACTTTGCTACCCATCCCCAGCAGGGCTTGCTCGCAGCTTGCAACGGTATCAGGCGTACACACCACCAACACTTCATACCGAGGGTAACGTGTCCGCTGGAGCACACTATTGAGGCTGGCCTGAAGTCGCGCAGGATCCGCACCTGCGCTGAGCAGAATACTCACCAACGGTGTGGTTGAATGGCGAAAATCAATGTGCAGATGACGCTCTCCCTGATCACTGACCTGCGCTCGGTACCCCAACTGAGTGAGATGGCGATTGAGGCTGGACATCGCGTGGTCCGTCACCGCCTCCTCGCTTTGCTGTCCAATCACCAGATATTCGTCTAGATGCGAGAGGCATGCCGGTCCCTGGGTCTCGATCAGTCGCAAAAGCACGTCAAACTCTAGTGCCTGTCGATAAACCTCGCTGTACCCTCCGACCTCAAGCACCGCCTGACGCTTAACCAGCCAGTGCCTGGACATGACATCGGGACGGCTGCGTAGAAGATCAATATCGGCACCTGGCCGCACGACGCTGATCAAGCGCCCATCAGGATCACGCTGCACCTCGTTGGCGGCAATCGCCAGACACGCCGGTGAGTTGCCTAACGCTTCCTGCAAACGCAACACACCTGCTGCGCAAAGCAAATCTCCGGCATCAAGCAGAATGAGCCACTCGCTGGGCAATTGCCGCAAGAGTTGATTCAGGTGCGACACCTGGTTCTCAGCCGTCACCTTGATGAAGTGAAGGGTGTCACGTGCAGTGGTAATAGCCGGTAAATCGCCACTTTTGAGCACAACGATGCGAAAACGCTGCAGACCGCTTGCCAGGATGCTGTCGAAGGTGCTTTGCAGAGCATCATTATTGTCGTCAGGATCGAAGACCACCAACGCGATTTCGGGCACTTGAAGGCTGGCGAAATGCTGCGCTATACGCTGTTTCTCAGCGGAGTCCGGAGTTGCCACGCTGATCGCCTGAAGAATCCTTCCCGACGGGGTCGACGCCAGGCGCGACTCAATGTCGACCGAAACAACTTGCTCCAGGCGACTCAACCAATCTCTCAGCTCGACAGTGCCCGCTTCGATGCCCGAATCATCCAAGGCATTCAACAGCAGGCGACAAACATGCGGACTGAATCGATACAAACTCAGCGCTTGCCGGTAACGATGCAGCAGGCTCTCGGCGGTGTCACTGGCCTGGGCCTGTAGTAAATCGTGCACCTGCACCCAAACACCTTCCAGTGCGTGGGTGTGAAGACTTCCCACCGGCCAGGCGTGCAGCAGAAACTCAACAACCGTCAATTGCTTGAACAAACGCGCATTGTAGTAAGGCAACTCGACAAACTGCCGCGCCTCGAAGCTGCGCTCCGGCTCAGAGCCAATACGGGTCCATGGCGAGGTGAACAGCTGGACGGCGTCGCAAGCCGGATAAGTGTTGTGGACGAATTTGCGCAGAATGACAAAGCCGTCATCGTCAGCACACACCCCATGTTGCTCACCCTCCCAATGCCGAAGGGTGCGAACCAGATCGGCCAATGTCTGTTCCCGGGCGACCTGATCAACCGTATCAGGGGCGCACTGGACCAATACACCGGTGCAATCCAGCACTTTCACCGGGCCGTTCGCCAATAGCGCATAGGACAACGCAACCAGCCACTCATCGAATGCCAGTGCGCAGGGCAAAGCGCTCAACGCGATATCAAGCGCCTCCGGTCGAACCACTGCGCGCCACGCTTGCAAGCCACTGGCGGCATGTCGATCAATACGTGCACGAGCATCTGCAACCACTTCATCCGCGATCGCTTCGCCGATTTTGAAGTAAGCCACCACACCGTTACCCGGGCGATAACCCAGCGCATAACCCTGCGCCATTTGTTCGCCGGGGTTTTGCTGAAGCCAGTCTACGGATGCATGGAGCATCTCCGGCAACAACACATCAGTCGCTTGAGCCAGCACCACATACGGTGTATCGACGCCTTGTAAAGCCTGGCGTAGCGCGGCCTGACCGCCATCGCCGAGACGTGACTCAACAGTCAACCAGCGGATGCCCTGCATATCGTAGTAACGGGTTGCCCGTGCCCGGCACTCTTCATCTTCATGCCCGAGCAACACCACTGTCACATTCTGCAGTGGCCACTTTTGTTCGCCAGCCTGTTCACCCATAGCACACCCGATACTCACGTTGTTCTTTGCCCTGCATCAGCACAAGGACTTCAATCAGCTAACCAGGCATTGGCCCAGAGCTGCAGATTGTTCTCGGTCAGCACATAGTCGCTAAGCACGACTTCGCGCAACGCATCGCCCTGGCGATAACTGGCGCCCGGGTCGGCAAGGTGCATCCGTATCGCGTCCAGCCACTCGCGAGTCGAGTTATCGCTCACTCGCGTGCAAGGCAGATAACCGCGATACGCTTTCGTATCCGTGCAGATCACCGGGAAGCCGCACGCGCCATACTCGAGCAAACGCAGATTGCTCTTGCAATCATTGAACAGATTGATCTCCAGCGGCGCCAGCGCAAGGTCAAGATTAAGACTGGCCAGTTTTCGCGGATACATCTGCAAAGGAACCGACGGATGAAACTCTTTGACATAAGGCCTGAGCAACTCCGGGCACATGCCAAAGAACACCCAGTCCACTTCATCAGCCAGCGTCTTGACCACATCAAGTATCAATTCGAGGTCTCCGCGGTGACTGGTGCCCCCCGCCCAACCAACCCGTGGTCGTGCAGAGGTTTGACGCTGCCCCTGCAACCCAGCCCACAAAGACGCCGCCAACATGTTGGGGACTACACGAATATCCGAGTGCATGCTGGATAGGGCGTCGGCCAAAGGCTCGGTGGATACCACTACCCGGTCGCACAGGGCGATGCCCTGGCTGACCCGTTCGCGCATATTGGTCGGCATGTTTCGCGCGTGGGCGTTCTTTTCAGGAACCTCGATGATGTAATCATCCAGCTCATAGATTCGACGCGCATTGGAGAAACGCTTGACGCCTTGGAATTCGGGGACCGAATCGGCGCTATAACGACACTGAAAAATCACTGTATCCGGCTGCAGGCGCTGCAGCTCGATCGTATCCGGCACCCCGTAAGTGATCCGCCCCTGAATCCAGCCAGCGCGTTCCAACTCATTGAAGGGTTGAGTGACACGGTAGTGCCCCACAGCACCGACGTTGATAGGCAACCCTAGAACGCTAGGCAGCGTACGACTGATGAAAGGGTCCCAACCACCACGCTTGCCTGACTCAAAACCAAAGCCACTCAGTTTGAGACTGAAGTTGCGGTTGTAGGCAGGATCCTGAGCCACCTTGGGCAGCCATCGTTGATAGAAGCGGTCTTTATCATGAGCAAGGATGTGGTTCGCAGGGGCAAGATCTGCGGCCGTCGCCATACGGACAACCCTCGAAAAAGGCGTCCATACCACCAGGTAGCCCTGCTCAGCCACCCGCAGGCATAAATCAGCGTCAAATAGGCCCGCATCCAGATGCGCTGCATCCAACCCATTAACCGCAACGAAGATATCCCGGCGAACCAACAAGCATTCGAGACTGACGGCACTCCAGTTCTGTACCAACTGCATGCGGTTCATATAGCCAGTTGTGTCGAGCGGGTTATCCAGATAAGGCGTGCCAGCCGGGCCACGCAAACCAAGGACCAAACCAGCGCTGTGAATCTTGCCGTCTTCTTTGCATATCATCGGCCCGACTACGCCTACCTCTGAACGCTGGCCCTGACTGACCAGTTCGCTCAACCAGTGCTTTTCGAAAACAACACACCGGGCGTCGAGCAACAACAAATAATCGCCGTGAGCGTGTAGACCGACTTCATTCAGCCGCTGCGCCGTGCCCTGCGCGTCAACCGAAACAATGCGCAATCGACTGTCGCCCAACTGCCTCATCGCCATCAGCCAAGACTGGACGGCAGGTGACTCGTCCCCTGCCGTGATCACGAGTACTTCATAGTTTTCGTAGGCCGTGTGCTCGACGATTGACTCGACGCAACGTACCAATGACTGCAAATCACTGCCTGCACACATCAAAATCGACACCAGAGGCGTCGCGTCATGCCGGTAGTGCACATGAGAGATCAACGCGCCTTCAGTGCTCTGTACCTGTGCGTCCACCCCCAAACGCTGCAAATGGGCGGCAACCACTCTAGATGACTGTTGATGCCCGATCGGATCGTTCAGGAATACGCCATACCCGGAAAGGCACTGGACCAGCACCTCGGCGATGTGCTCCACCACATGCGGGCCCTTGGCTTCCACCATGCGCCACAGCAAATCATGAGGCGCCAGCACCTCAAACTCTTCGGTAAAACCGCCCAGGTCACGCAATGCAACGCACTGGAATGCCAACAAGCGTCCCACATACGGAAAGCTGCGCATCAGATCGAAGTTGAAATCCGGCTTGAACACCGGCGCGCTCGCTTCAAGGTTGTCGAGCCCACCTTCATCGGTATAAAGGCATAGGCGATTGGGCAGCAACGCCATCCGCTCAGCCATGATGACCAACGCAGCAGGATGCAGTCGATCACCTGCTTTCAGCAGGAAAATCCAGTCAATACCCAGCTCATCCGCCAAGCGTTGATTGAGCTGCCCAAAACCATTGCCCCGCAGCGTAATGTGCTGCACCTGCACACCTGCTACCGGTGGCACGTGAAAATCAACGGGTGCCAGCAACCAGACCTGAGTGGCGGCATAGGATTGTGCAGCCAGGCTTTCCAAGGTCGTGCGCAAGGCCAGTTCATCGCCCTCAGAAGCCAGGATCACAGGGGCGATTCGGGGCTGGCTCGGCCATTGCCCAATACGTTTTGGCAACACGCGCAACTGTCCGGCGGACAACGATCGGCAAGTCAACCATTCATCGTACAGCTCGGCGAAGCTCAGGCTGTTGGTGCCCACCTGTTGCAGGTAGTCGGCCGTCTGGGCAGTGAACAGGCGGCCCATTTCAAACTCGTCCCAGACCTTATCTTCACCATCTCGATAGCCATCCAATGGCAAGTAACGCACCCAACCCTTGGCCGGCGCTGGCTCTCCCACTCTCGCAGCCAGCATCTGGAGGAGCCATTGGGTCTCGTTTTTGAACGCCAACGTCATGGCCGCACGGTAACTGAGACGTCCGGGATGGATGCGTTCCAGGCTCAGCACATTGCTGAGGCAGGCCAGGAATCCACGCCGCATCAGACAGATATAAAGCGCCGAGTCCAGACGTGCGACAAACCCCTGCCCCTCCTGCACCAGCGTGGCCAGACATGCCTCGACCTGCTCCCTGCGAAACAAGGCATGGCTGATGCCGCCAAGCATATTGACCGCCGAGCCCTCCATGAGCTCCAACACGTCACCGCCATTAAGCACGGCAGTGCCTGGGGACATCACACAGTTTATGGGCCTGGAAGGAAGCAGGTTGTCGCCGGCATCGAACAACAACCTCTGGTTGATCACGATACTGACGCGCTCACAGGTGGAGAGCACCCCGGCCTGCTCGGTGATACAGGTCGAAAACAAGGTGTCGTCATCACACAGGAACTTGATGAACACTCCTCGAGAATGCTCAAGGCAAGCCTGCAAGTTACGAGCAAAGCCCAGATTTCTACTGTTTCGCACGTAGCGCAAGGCTATCGGAGATTGCCGTTGCACCTCATCGACAATCGCGCTGATCTCATCTCCCAGGCTGTCATCGCAAATGACGATCTCCAGATTCGCATAATCCTGCGCAATCGCACTGAGTAGCGTTGATTGAAAGAACTCAGGATTAAAGGCAGGGATGGCAATGCTGACAAGAGGGGTAGGTTTCACACGCGTAACTCTCGACCGGTTGGCGTCGACTCATGTGAGAGCAGAACGTCCTGAACCACAAAAGGGAAAGGATAGAGATCGCGCGCACAGCCGCGATCTCTTGGCTAAATCAGACCTTATTGAAAAGACCCAACTGCGCGATTTTGCTGAACGCCAACTGAGAGGCTTGCAACATGGTTTGCTGCAAGGTTAACCGCGTCATGACTTCGGCAGGGTCCGAGTCACGGATGCCCGATTGCGTCTGAGCGTTCGCCAGCACCAACGCCTCGTTGGTATCGCTCTGGGTATTCAACGCCGAACCACGGCCGCCGACCGAACTGACACCGGAAGACAATTGATCGAGGCCGCTGGCGAGGTTGCCCATGCCTGACGTCATCGCCGCCTGTTGCTTCTGGATGGCGACAACATCACCGTTAGTCGGTGTGTTCAGCGCTGTTTTCAGCTGGCTCACGGTGTCCAGAATGTTCTGGGTCTCGTGGGTATTGACCGCCACATTGAACTGGTCGCCGGCAGCCAAAGGGTCAGCCGCCGTATTGTTCAGCGTGAATTCCACACCAGACGCGGTCGCAGTATTGCCCACCATCGTGCCGCTGGAGACCGGCTTGCTGTCGGAGGTGATCGGCGCAGCGTACAAATCAAACGCGGTGTCGCTGGTGAATTTCAGCACCGCAGAACCATTTGGAAAGCTGGCATGGTAAGCACTTGGATTTGTAATCTTGGTACTGGTCGCCTGTACCACGCTCGGATTGCCTGGGCCACGAGAAACGTTGAATGTATCCGGCTTGGCTGCCAGGGAGAACGTACGACCGGTCAGCGCCGCGTTGGGGTCGTTGAAGTTCAAGGTCAGATCGACACCACGAAAGTTGACGTTCTGATTCTTGTCAGAGGTGATGACGCCGCCCTGAGTGGCTTCATTGGTCCGGTCGGTACCGAATCGGTCAGTGATCCGCAACTGGGTGCCGCTGACAAAATCCACCACGTACGGCTCGCCGGCGCGGAACTTGTCGTTATAGGTCACATTCGAGTTCACGTGCCCATCGGACAACGTCACAAGACCGTCATTCATTGAGCCGGTGACCTGAGTGCGACTGGTGTTGATCGCTTGCTGGAACACCTCCCAGCCAGTGCTGTTGGTGGCCATCGACATGCTGTCGCCAACGGGCAGGTTCAACGTCACCTGGTCGCCGTTATAGCTGTAAGTACCATCGGAGTTGCGGGTGAACGGAACGGTATCGCCCTTGGAGCCGGAAAAAATGTATTTGCCATTTTCATCCTGGCTGTTCATCAGGCTCAACAGCTGCTCTTCGATCTGTCCCAGCTCCGAGGCATTGGACTGACGGTCGGCGTCGGTATAACCGGCGTTATTGGCGCCGATGGCCAGCTCTTTTGCACGTTGCAGCACGTTGCTGATGCTGGTCATCACTGACTCGGTCTGGGCCAGTGTCGCCTTGATGGTGCTGGTGTTGGTCTTATATTGATCGAGCATCGAAGCCTGCTGACCCAATTGCAGCAGGCGCGAAGCCCCGACAGGATCATCGGCGGCGGTATTGACGCGAACCAGGCTGCTCGCCTCTTCGCTGCTCTTGACCACGTTCGAGAAATTCTTCTGATAGTTTGCAGCCGAGGACTCGTAAAACTGGGCGGTAGAAATGCGCATGGGCTACGACTCCTTAAAGACTGTTGATCAGTGTGCTGAAGATTTCCTGCGCAGCTTTGATGATCTGCGAAGACGCGGTGTAGTACTGCTGATACTTGACCAGGTTGCCGGTTTCCTCATCGAGGTCGACCCCGGAAAGCGAGTCGCGCGCGCCCTTGGCGTTCGCCAGGATGGCATCGGTCGCGGCACTGTCGAGCTTACCCTGTGCGGCCTTGGAACCTACGCCCTCGACCAGTTTGCCGTAAGCGTCGTTCAGAGAAATACCCTTGCTGGCCGAACCCGTGTCCACGGTCTGCGCAGTCTGCAAACCGGCCAGTGCGGTGCCATTGCGGTTATCCAGGGTGCCCGGCTGACTGAGCGAGACGTTGATCCCGGCGCCGTCGCTTGGGGCGCCGGCGATGGTCATGCTGAAGTCAGCGGTGTATTGAGTCGCTGGGGCGGGCGGCATTGGCGCACCCGTGGCGTCCTTGAGCGGAATGCTCAGGTTGAGCGTGTTGCTCTCACCCGGCTTGATCGTTCCGCTGCTGATCAGTCCACCCTTGGCATCGAGGAACTGATAGGTCTGGCTGGTGCCGTCGGCGGACACCGCTCCAAATACAACCTTGGCCGGCGTGGAGTTTTTCAGCCCGGTCTGCATCGCGGTGCTGGTGGCCGTGTCGTAGATATCGAACTTGGTAGTCAGAGTCGGTTGACCGCTGGCCGGAATTGTCAGAGTGCCGCTGGAACCCGATGCGATAGCGGCACCCAACGGCGCCGCGATAGCCAGACGCTTGGAGTCGGTCATCTCGGTTTTGATATTCGCTGCCGCGTTGCGAGTCGGAGTGATCCTGAAGCTATCGCCAGGGGAGGCTGAAGCTGCAGTGAACTTCATCTCGACGCCTTCGATGACCGCTGGCGTTGCCGGTGGTGCAGTGCTGAAGGAGCCCATGGACGTGTTGTCCGGCAGACGCTGAACGATGTAATCGGTAGCGCTGGTGAACGTGACCTTGTAATCGTTGATGGTCAGCTTGCCGGTGTCCTTGATGCTCACATCAAAGTTGCCGTTACCCACGTTACTGGTGCTGGCGACGCTGCGCTGAGAAATTTGAGTCGCCGAGTTGATGCTGTTGAACAGGTTGGAACCGAAGGCACCGTTCTTGTCGATACCCTGGGCCTGAAGGCTGTTCATCTGATCAGCGACAACCAGCGCGACACGACCCAGTTCGTTCATGGCCGGATCCAGCACGGTGCTGCGATAACGCAGCAGACCGCCAATCTCGCCACCGGTCATGAGCGATGTGATATCGATGGTGCTCGCACCGCGATCGAGTTGCAGCGACAAGCGCCCCGGATCGTCTTTGCCCGGGACCACTTCGATTTTGCTGGTGGTGCTACCCATGACCAGCGGTTGGCCGCTGCCCAGGTAAATATCAAGGTTGCCTTCACGCTCCACCACTTGCGCACTGGTGAAGGT
The DNA here is from genome assembly GCF_059862355.1 of Pseudomonas sp. MF09150. Lineage (NCBI taxonomy): Bacteria > Pseudomonadati > Pseudomonadota > Gammaproteobacteria > Pseudomonadales > Pseudomonadaceae > Pseudomonas > Pseudomonas sp. MF09150. The sequence continues at coordinate 1,935,456 of NZ_JCBCUS010000001.1, forward strand.
CGAGAGTTGGCGCACGGTTTCATTGCGAGCGTCGAGCAGCTCGTTCGGCATGCCGCCAGCGCTGGAAATCTCGGTAATTTTCTTGTTCAACTGCGCCACGGTAGCGGCCAGTTTGTTCACCTGATCCGCCATGTTCGTCAGATTGCCGTTGATGTTGGCATTCTGTTGCGTCAGTTGCGTGGAAATCGAGTTGAAACGATTACTCAAGGCCTGGGTATCGCTGAGCAGCAATTGGCGGGAGGCGTCGTCACCTGGCTTGGCATTGACGTTCTGCACCGAGGCGAAAAATTTGGTTAGTGCGCCATTCAGGCCGGTGCCGGTATCGGAGAGCAACTTGTCCAGCGGCGTGACCTGATTCAAGTAGGCGGCCGAATCGCTGTTCAACGAGGTGGAGGTCTGCAGCTGCGCATCAAGGTAACTGTTATATACCCGACGCACATCGGCCAGCGTCGTGCCGGTGCCGATAAACACGTTGCCGAACTGCTGCGAGGCCTTGGTGCCCTGCACGGTTTGCTGGCGCGAATAGCCGGCGGTATCGGCGTTGGCGATGTTGTTACCCGTAGTCATCAACGACGATTGGCTGGCTGACAGCCCCGACATCCCGATATTGAGCAAACTCATGGTTCAGACCTTATAAATTCGTGGAAGCGCCCGCCGCAGCGTAGTTCTCGTAGCTCTTCATCTGCTTGGCAATCTGCGAAATCTTGCTTGCGTAATCCGGGTCGGTTGCATACCCGGCTTTTTGCAACTCGCGTACAAACTGTTCAGGCTTATCGGCCGACTTCAGCACTTCTTGATAGCGATTGTTGCTCTGCAACAAGGTCACCAGGTCATGGAAACTGTCCTGATAGGAATCGTAGGAACGGAACGCTGCCGTCTCCTTGACCATCTCGCCATTTCTGAATTCGCTGGTGATCGCTCGTGCCTGATCACCCTTCCAACTGCTGCCGGCCTTGATGCCGAACAGGTTGTGGCTGCTGGAGCCATCCTGCTGGCGCATGACCGACTTGCCCCAGCCAGTTTCCAGCGCGGCCTGGGCCACCAGGTAGCGCGGATCGACACCAATGCGCTTGGCCGCCTGCTCTGCCATTGGCAGCATGGTGGCGACGAAATCATCGGATGAACTGAAGGCGCTCTTGGCCGGCGCCAAGGGCGGCTGGGCCACGGCGCGACCGTAGATCTGCATCCGTCCACGGGGCGCGGCGAAGGTCTGCGCACTTTGCCAGTCACCCTTGATCACAGCGTCAGTGGCGGCTGTAGTGCGCCCTGGCGCGGCGTTTTTGCCGGAGGCATCGGTGCCGGTAGCAGAAGGCACGATGCCCGCCAACAAGCGATCGGTCAGCTTGCTCGGCAGCGAGATCCGCCGCTGATTGAGCAAGGCCATATCGTTGTGCACGGTCCCCGAGGTGTGCGGATCGACGGCGCGCGAGGCCCACAGCGGACGCTGGCCGTTGACCCGGGTCAGCGGCCCGCCGATGGCGGTGGTGCCCGCGGCAATGGCGGTGGGCGTCGCCTTGGCGTCGGCAGTGGCCCCCGGCACGGCAGCCGCTGTGCCCGGAACCACCGGTTTATTCTTCGACATCTGGCGCATCAGCACATCGGCCAGGCCGATACCGCCGCCATTGCGCGACAGGGAAACCGCCAACTGCTGGTCGTACATTTCCTGATACTGCTTGGCCGCTGGCGTATTGAGCGGGTTGTCCTTGCCCAGGGCTTCGGTGGCCGAGCGCATGGACTTGAGCATCTCCCCGAGGAACAACGACTCGAACTCCTGCGCCACCTTGCGCATGTTGGCGTCACTGTTCTTGTCGCCGACCTTGAATTGGTTAAGCCGGTTGAGGTCCGAGTACGACCCCGAATCACCGCTGCCCACCAGGCCGCTCTTGCGAATATCCATGCTCGCCTACCTCAAATCACAATCAGGTCGGCTTGCAACGCGCCAGCCTGTTTCAACGCTTCAAGGATCGCCATCAAGTCACCCGGCGCTGCGCCGACCTGATTCACCGCCCGCACGATCTCGTCCAGGGTGGTGCCCGGGCCGAATTTGAACATCGGCTTGGCTTCTTGCTGGGCGTTGACCCGCGAGCGCGGCACGACGGCCGTCTGCCCATTGGACAGCGGGCCCGGCTGGCTGACGATCGGGTCTTCGGTGATGGTCACGGTGAGGCTGCCGTGGGTCACGGCGGCCGGCGAAACCTTGACGTTCTGGCCGATCACGATGGTGCCGGTGCGGGAGTTGATGATGACCTTGGCCACCGCCTGCCCCGGATCGACTTCCAGGTTCTCGAGAATCGACAGGTAGTCCACGCGCTGGCTTGGATCGAGCGGCGCGGTCACCCGGATCGAACCGCCATCGATGGCCTGGGCCACGCCAGGGCCGAGCATGTCATTGATCTTGTCGACGATGCGCTTGGCGGTGGTGAAGTCGGAGCGGTTGAGGTTCAAGGTCAGGCTGTTGCCCTGATTGAAACCGCTCGGCACCGCACGCTCGACCGAGGCCCCGCCGGGGATGCGACCGGCCGACGGAACGTTGACGGTGATCTTCGAACCGTCGCGCCCCTCGGCATCAAAACCGCCCACTACCAGGTTGCCCTGGGCGATGGCGTAGACGTTGCCGTCGATACCCTTGAGCGGCGTCAGCAGCAAGGTGCCGCCGCGCAGGCTCTTGGAGTTGCCGATGGAGGACACGGTGATGTCCACCACCTGCCCCGGCTTGGCGAACGCCGGCAGGTCAGCGCTGATCGAGACCGCCGCGACGTTTTTCAACTGCACGTTGCCGGAACCGGCCGGCACCTTGATGCCGAACTGCGACAGCATGTTGTTGAAGGTCTGCAGGGTGAACGGTGTTTGGGTGGTCTGGTCGCCCGTACCGTTAAGCCCGACCACCAGGCCGTAGCCGATCAATTGGTTGGAACGCACGCCGGAAATACTGGCGATGTCCTTCAACCGCTCGGCCTGTACGCCAAGGGATGTGGACAGCAACAACACGGCCGCCATCAGGTGCTTGAAATTCAGCATTTGATTTTTCATCACCTAGAAAGGGAACAGCGGGCTTAGGAAAAAACGGTCGAACCAGCCCGGCTGGTTCGCATCGGCAAACGAACCGGTGCCCGAATAGGTAATGCGCGCATCGGCGACCCGGGTCGAGGACACGGTGTTGTCGGTGGCGATATCGTCGGCCCGCACCAACCCGGCAATCCGTACCAGCTCATCGCCGGTATTGAGGGTCATCCACTTCTCACCGCGCACGGCGATGATGCCGTTGGGCAGCACGTCGGCCACGGTGACCGTGATCGAACCGGTCAGGCTGTTGCTCTGGGCGGCCTTGCTGTCGCCCTTGGTGGCACGGTTGCCGCTGTATCCGGCATTCAAGGTCAGGTCGCCATCGCCCAGCGGGTTGTTGGTATTGGGCACGGCGCCGAACAGTGAACTCAGGCCGATGCTGTTGTTGCTGGTCTTGGTCAGCGCCGAGTTGGCCCCTTTGCTGGCCTGGGTCCGCTCGTTGAGGGTGATGGTGATGATGTCACCGACCCGGAACGCCTTGCGGTCGCCATAAAGGTTCTGCTCGAAGCCGGCCTGGTAGATCGAGCCGTTATTGGCAGCTGCAGGCAACGGCGTGCGCGGCAACACCGGCGCGTAGTACGGGTCATTGGGTTTCGGCGGCGGGCTGACACAGCCCGCGAGCACAGTGATCCCACTCAGCGTTAGAACACACACAAACCGATTCATGACCCTACCTCACGGTGTTGCAGGCGCGCCGTTCAAGGCCGCCTCGAAGACTTGATTACAGATTCTGCGTTACGAACGAGAGCATCTGGTCGGCGGTGGAAATCACCTTGGAGTTCATCTCGTAGGCACGTTGAGTGGTGATCATGTTGACCATCTCTTCAACGGTGCTGACGTTGGATGTTTCCAGGGTGTTCTGCAGCGTGGTGCCGAAACCGTTGAGGCCCGGGGTACCGATCTGCGGCGCGCCGCTGGCGGCGGTTTCCAGGAACAGATTGTTGCCCACGGCTTGCAGACCGGCCGGGTTGATGAAGTCGGCGGTTTGCAGGTTGCCGATCACTTGCGAAGCCGGGTTGCCGGCCACAGTGATGGAAACCGTGCCGTCCTGGCCTACGGTGAAGGTCTGGGCATCGTTGGGAACCACAACCGCAGGCTCCAGGGTGAAGCCGTTGGCGGTGACGATCTGGCCATTGGAGTCCAGGTGAAAGGTACCGTCACGGGTGTAGGACGTGGTGCCGTCCGGCTGCAGGATCTGGAAGAAACCACGACCGTTGACCGCCAGGTCGAGCGGCTGCTCGGTGGTCTGCAGGCTGCCGGCAGTGAAGTTCTTCTGGGTGCCGACGATGCGCACACCGGTACCGACTTGCAGGCCCGATGGCAGCTCGCTGTCCTGGGTCGACTGCGAACCAGGCTGACGCTTGATCTGATACAGCAGGTCCTGGAACTCGGCGCGATCACGTTTGAAACCCGTGGTCGAGACGTTCGCCAGGTTGTTGGAAATAACGGTCAGGTTGGTGTCCTGGGCGGACAGACCGGTTTTGGCAACCCATAGAGCCGGAAGCATTCGATTCTCCTCGTGCGCCTGTTTTACGGCGCTACGTACTGGTGATTAGCTGATCTGCAAGACCCGAGCCATGGCCTGGTCGTCTTCTTTCGCGGTGCTCATCATCTTGATGTGCAATTCAAACTGCTTGGACAAAGCCAGGACCGCGGTCATTTCTTCAACGGCATTGACGTTGCTCGACTCCAGGAAACCCGACACCAACTGCACATTGGCATCAGCCGGTGCGGCCTGGCCGTCCTTGGTCTGGATAGAACCGTCGAGGCCCTTGGTCATGCTTTTCAAATCCGGGTTGACCAGCTTGATGCGGTCGACTTCAGCCATCACCCGCGGGCCTTCGCCCATGGCGCGGATGCTGATGGTGCCGTCCTGGCCGATTTCGATCTTCTGCTCGGGCGGCACGGCGATCGGACCGCCATTGCCCATCACCGCCATGCCGTTGCCCGCCCGCAACACACCCAGGGCGTCAACATTCAGGCTGCCGGTGCGCACGTAGCTTTCCCCCCCATCGGGGTTCTGCACGGCAATCCAACCCTTGCCGCTGACGGCCACATCCAGCTCGCGACCGGTTTCCACCAGGGAGCCAGGCGTGAAGTCGGTGCCAGGACGTTCCGACATGGCAAAGGCGCGCGCCGGAAAGCTGTCACCGAACACCGGCATCGAACGCGCCTGCTCCAGGTCGCGCTGAAAACCGTTGGTGGAGATGTTCGCCAGATTGTTGGCATGAGCCTTTTGCGCCAGAGCATTCTGGCTGGCGCCGGTCATTGCCACGTAAAGGTACTTGTCCACAGTCTTTCCTCTGTCTGCCGGACGTTTGCCGCCCACCGCTGTACTGATGAGCCTTAAGCAATAAGCGCACCAACTTTTTTTAGAGCGATCAATCCCCAGGCGGAGCAAGGCTTTGGCGGGGCGGGGAGGAAATTCGGAGCGCGGCGAGAGACGGAAAAACGGCGGTCTTATGCCGCTAACGGCAAGTAACGGCCTGGATACACAGTTGCACCCGAGGTATTACGGCACTCACCGCTACACGTGTAGCCGCTGCCATGCGCAACGCCGCAGCTCTCCAGGCATCACTCCAGAACCCGCCCGAGCCCAGCATCCGAACTCGTCCCAAACCTATCCACATCGGCTACCGGTCGACAGGGGTTTTGCCGAGCTGATGATCACGCAATTTATTGGCGATGGTGGTGTGGGAAACCCCCAGGCGCTTGCCCAGCAGGCGGCTGCTCGGATGCTCGGCATACAGGCGCTCAAGCACCGTCTTTTCAAAACGCCCAACGATATCCTCCAAGCTGCCCTCCAGGGAAAAATCGCCAAGCGGCTGACGCACGCCATAGTCCGGCAAGCGAATATGCTCGGCCTTGACCAACGCCCCATCACATAACGAAACCGCCTGGAACAACACGTTCTCCAACTGCCGCACATTGCCCGGCCAATGGTAGTGGCTGAGCCGCTCCATGGCGGGCGGGGCCAGGGTCGGCAACGGGCAGCCGATCTGCCGGCTGGCCTGGTCAAGAAAGTGCTCCACCAGCGGTGCCAGACCGTCGAGGCATTCGCGCAATGGAGGGATATGCAGGGACAACACATTGAGCCGATGGTAAAGGTCCTGGCGAAACTCGCCGCGCGCGCAGAGCTCCGAAAGATCGACCTGGGTCGCGCAGATCACCCGCACATCCAGGTACACCTCCTCATCACTGCCTACTCGGCGGAAGCAGCCATCCTGCAAAAAGCGCAACAGCTTGACCTGCAGCCGCGGGCTCATCTCCCCGACCCCATCCAGAAACAGCGTGCCACCGGCGGTCAGTTCCAGCAGCCCGAGCTTGCCTTCAGCCCGCGCGCCCTCAAACGCACCCGGGCCGTAACCGAACAGCTCGGTCTCGGCCATCGACTCCGGCAACCCGGCGCAATTGAGCGCCATCAGCGGCGACTGCCCACGGGGGCTGGCCAGGTGGCAGGCTCGGGCCAGCAACTCCTTGCCGGTGCCGGTCTCGCCTTCGATCAACAGTGGCGCATCCAGCGGCGCCATGCGCCGCGCCTCGCGCACCACCGCCGCCATGACCTTGGAGCTCTGGAAGATACTGTCAAAGCCTCGCAGCTCCTGCTTGCGCACGTTATAGATGCGCTCACCGACCCGGTCCGCGCGGTGCAGGGTCAGGACCGCGCCCGCCAGCGCCTCGCTGTCGTCATGCTCCGATTGCAGGGGCGCGATATCCGCCAGAAACACATCCCCCTTGACCTTGACCCGCAGGCCGTTGATTCGCGACTTGCTGGCCCGTACCAGCTCCGGCAAATCAAAATCCTCGGCGTACCGCGACAGCGGGATCCCCGGCACCTCGTCCACCCGCACCCCGAGCAACTGCGCCGCCGCGCGGTTGGCGGCCACGATCGAACCGCCCATATCAATCGACAGCACCGGGAACTCCAAGGCACCAAGCAAGGCGTTGAGCTCCATATGCCGGCGCTCGCTGGGCATCAGCCCCACCCGCTTGACCCCGAACACCCCGGTAATGGACTCGAACTTGGGGCGCAAGGCCTGGAACTGCAGATTGATCAGGTTCGGGCAGTGCAGGTAGATCGCATTGCCGTGCTCCCCGCCCACCTCGCCCCGGGCCACGTTGATCCCGTACTCCACCAGCAGGTTGAGAATGTCGCGCAGGATGCCGATGCGATTTTGGCAGTGGACTTTGATCCGCATATAAAAGACCCGAAACAGGTAAAGAGAGGCATGAGCGCCAAAACCAGCGGCCCGCAGCGCCGACTTTTTCAGACGTGGCGCAAATAGACGTAAAGATTATGTGACAGCGATCGCCGTTATCAACTCAAGAAAACGCCATGATTACGCCACATAGGTCAATTCGTAACGAATACTTTACGATTCTTGATTAAAAAGCGCCTGCGAGGCGCCGGCGACCTGCTGCATGCTCCGGCACCTTGGAGTATCTCTAGCGTCATACATAACAAGAACGCAGCCCCTTGCAGGAGAGCAGCATGAAGCAGACGCAGTACGTGGCCCGCGAGCCCGACGCGCACGGTTTTATCGACTACCCGGCCGAAGAACATGCGGTGTGGAACACCCTGATCACTCGCCAACTCAAAGTGCTTGAAGGTCGCGCGTGCCAGGAATACCTGGACGGCATCGAAAAGCTCGGCCTGCCCCACGACCGCATCCCGCAGCTGGGCGAAATCAACAAGGTACTCGGTGAAACCACCGGTTGGCAGGTGGCCCGGGTTCCGGCGCTGATCCCCTTCCAGACCTTTTTTGAATTGCTCGCCAGCAAGCAGTTTCCCGTAGCCACGTTTATTCGCACCCGCGAAGAACTGGACTACCTGCAAGAGCCGGATATCTTCCACGAGATCTTTGGCCACTGCCCCTTGCTGACCAACCCCTGGTTCGCCGAATTCACCCACACCTACGGCAAGCTCGGCCTGCAGGCGACCAAGGAAGAACGGGTATACCTGGCGCGTCTGTACTGGATGACCATCGAGTTCGGCCTGGTCGACACCCCCCACGGCAAACGCATCTATGGCGGCGGGATTCTTTCGTCGCCCAAGGAAACTGTCTACAGCCTCTCCAACGAGCCCGAACACCAGGCCTTCAATCCCCTGGAAGCGATGCGCACGCCTTATCGCATCGATATCCTGCAGCCCTTGTATTTCGTCCTGCCAAGCCTTGAGCGCCTGTTCGACCTGGCCCATGAAGACATCATGGCCATGGTCCACCAGGGCATGCAGTTGGGCCTGCATCCACCCAAGTTCACGCCCAAGCCCAAGGCGGCCTGAGCAGATCACACTCGCGACGTGCCGCGAAAGATAGTAATTTCCAACAAGAATCGATTTCAGGAACACACCATGACCGCTCTGAACCAAGCCCATTGCGAAGCCTGCCGTGCCGATGCCCCCCAAGTCAGTGACGAAGAACTGCCGGTACTGATCAAGCAGATCCCCGACTGGAACATCGAAGTACGCGACGGCGTGATGCAGCTGGAAAAAGTCTTCCTGTTCAAAAACTTCAAATTTGCCCTGGCTTTCACTAATGCCATGGGTGAAATTTCCGAAGCCGAAGGTCACCACCCAGGCCTGCTCACCGAGTGGGGCAAAGTCACCGTGACCTGGTGGAGCCATTCCATTAAGGGCCTGCACCGCAACGACTTCATCATGGCCGCACGCACCGACGAAGTGGCCCAGACCGCAGAAGGACGCAAGTAATGCACTTCGACGCCATCGGCCGCGTACCCGGCGACCCGATTCTCGGCCTGATGGAGGCCTACGCCTCGGACAGCAACCCGCGCAAGTTCGACCTCGGCGTGGGGGTCTACAAGGACTCCCAGGGCCTGACGCCGATCCCGCAGTCGGTAAAACTGGCCGAGCAGCGCCTGGTCGAGCGCCAGACCACCAAGACCTACATCGGCGGCCACGGCAACGCGGCCTTCGGCAAGCTGGTCAATGAACTGGTGCTGGGTGCCGATTCCAAGCTGATCGCCGAGCAACGCGCGGGTGTTACCCAGACCCCGGGCGGCACGGGTGCCCTGCGGCTGTCGGCCGATTTTATCGCCCAATGCCTGCCCGGCCGCGGCATCTGGCTGAGCAACCCGACCTGGCCGATCCACGAAACCATCTACGCCACCGCCGGACTCAAGGTCAGTCATTACCCCTATGTCGGCAGCGACAACCGCCTGGACGTGGAGGCGATGCTCGCCACCCTGAAGCAGGCTCCCAAGGGCGACGTGGTACTGCTGCATGCCTGCTGCCACAACCCGACCGGCTTCGACCTTTCCCATGACGACTGGCGCCGGGTGCTGGAAGTGGTACGCGCTCGCGAGCTGCTACCCCTGATCGACTTCGCCTACCAGGGTTTTGGCGACGGCCTGGAACAGGATGCCTGGGCTGTACGGCTGATGGCCTCCGAGCTGCCGGAACTGCTGATTACCAGTTCCTGCTCAAAGAACTTCGGCCTGTACTCCGACCGCACCGGCGCGCTGATCGTCTGTGCCAAGAATGCGGAAAAACTCACGGACATTCGCAGCCAGCTGGCCAATATCGCGCGCAACCTGTGGTCCACCCCACCGGATCACGGCGCGGCGGTGGTGGCGACCATCCTCGGCGACCCCGAGCTGAAAAGCCTGTGGGCCGACGAAGTGGAAGCCATGCGCCAACGCATCGCCCAGTTGCGTGCCGGACTGGTAGAAGCCCTGCAACCCCACGGGTTGGCCGAGCGCTTTGCTCATATCGGCGTGCAGCGCGGGATGTTTTCCTACACCGGGCTGTCGCCAGCCCAGGTCAAGGAACTGCGCGACCACCACAGCGTGTACATGGTCAGCTCCGGCCGGGCCAACGTCGCTGGCATCGATGCCACCCGTCTCGACCTGCTGGCCGACGCCATCGCCAAGGTCTGCAAGGCCTGATCCTCGTCACCCTCCAGTGCCTGCCCCGAACCGGCAGGTGCTGGCGGAATGACCTTTCCCAAAGGCCACCGACAGCTCCCGCCCCAAGCCGGAATCGAGCCTTGATGAAATCCCTTTCATCTCCATAGGCGCAATAAACATCTTTTTGTCATTTGCACTGCTGTATCCTGCCCAAGCTTTTTAAAAGCGCGGATCTACCCAGCGATTTAAAAAACAGACCTTGCGAGGAGCAACGAACATGCATGAGATTCCTAATCTCCCCTTCCCAAGCCTGCACGAAACTGAGCAGACAACCCCGCAACAAGCCAGTGCGCAAAAACCTGAAGTGAAAGAAGCCGAAAGCCGTAAGGCCGACAGCAAAGACTAAAGAGCACTGCCCAGACCGTGTGGAAAGCGCAAACTGATGCGCTTTCCACACAGCCTGAATCCCCCGCCCCGCGAGCCCCGAACCATGACCGACTCCTTCAGCGACACCCAGGCCAGCGTGCTGCTCGGCACCACCGAGAAGATGATCGATGTCTGGAACCGCCTCTCCCCGGAAAAACAGGCCGCCCTGTTGGCGCGCTTCGGCACCCAGGAAAACGCCCTCGCGGCCCTGGTGACCACTCAATTGCTGGCCCCGGCAACACGTTGATACCGCCCCTGCCATAGAAACATCGCGACGCCACGTCGATTTCTCCCCCTGCATCCCTGCAAGCATCGGTATCATAAGCAGCCTATCTATCCTGCCGTGCCAGTGGACCTTTACCCATGCCAGATACCCAGCGACCCATGGCGGTCACGCTGCAAGTCGTTTCCATCGTCCTTTTCACCTTTATCGGTTACCTCAACATCGGCATCCCCCTGGCCGTCTTGCCCGGTTACGTGCACAGCGACCTGGGCTTTGGCGCCGTGATCGCCGGGCTGGTGATCAGCGTGCAATACCTGGCCACCCTCCTCAGCCGGCCCTATGCCGGACGCATGATCGACAACCTCGGCAGCAAACGCGCAGTGATGGTCGGCCTGGCCGGCTGTGGCCTGAGCGGCGTGTTCATGCTGCTTTCGGCCTGGCTGCACACACTGCCGGGCCTGAGCCTGGCCTGCCTGCTGGTGGGCCGTCTGGTGCTGGGCAGCGCGGAGAGCCTGGTGGGTTCCGGCGCCATTGGCTGGGGCATCGGTCGGGTCGGCGCGCAGAACACGGCCAAGGTCATTTCCTGGAACGGCATTGCCAGCTATGGCGCCCTGGCTATCGGTGCACCGTTCGGCGTGTTTCTGGTGGGTCAGCTGGGCTTGTGGAGCATGGGGGTCAGCATCATTCTCCTGGCCCTGCTCGGCCTGGCCCTGGCCTGGCCGAAAGTCGCGGCGCCGATCGTGGTCGGCGAACGCCTGCCGTTCATGCATGTGCTGGGCCGGGTATTGCCCCACGGGTGCGGCCTGGCCCTGGGCTCGATCGGCTTTGGCACCATCGCCACCTTTATCACCCTTTACTACGCCACTCAGCACTGGTCGAACGCGGTGCTGTGCCTGAGCCTGTTCGGCGCCAGCTTTATCGGTGCGCGCCTGTTGTTCGGCAACCTGATCAACCGCCTGGGGGGCTTTAGGGTGGCGATTGCCTGCCTGTCGGTGGAAACCCTGGGGCTCTTGCTGCTGTGGCTGGCACCGGATGCCCACTGGGCCCTGGCCGGAGCGGCGCTGAGCGGTTTTGGCTTCTCTCTGGTATTCCCGGCGCTGGGGGTCGAGGCGGTCAACCTGGTGCCGGCCTCCAGTCGCGGGGCGGCGGTGGGTGCCTACTCGCTGTTCATCGACCTGTCCCTGGGCATCACCGGGCCGCTGGCCGGGGCGATTGCCGCCGGTTTCGGTTTTGCCTCGATCTTTCTGTTCGCCGCCATTGCTGCCTGCAGCGGCCTGATCCTCAGCGTCTATCTGTACCGTCAGGCGCCGAAGTACCGCCAGGAACGCGCGGGCCGCTAGAAGTCCACCCGGCCGCGGCCGGCCTTGATGTCGCCGCGCTTGGACTTGGATTCCAGGCGGCGCTTTTTCGAGCCCAGGGTCGGCTTGGTCGGGCGGCGCTTCTTTTCCACCTTGGTCGCGCTGAGGATCAACTCGGTCAAGCGCTCCAGGGCATCGGCGCGGTTCTGCTCCTGGGTTCGGTACTGCTGGGCCTTGATCACGATCACACCGTCACTGGTGATGCGACTGTCACGCAGCGCCAGCAGCCGCTCCTTGTAGAACGGCGGCAGGGACGAGGCCGGAATATCAAAGCGCAGGTGCACGGCACTGGAGACCTTGTTGACGTTCTGCCCACCCGCGCCCTGGGCACGAATCGCCGTCAACTCGATCTCGGCATCCGGCAGATGCACGTTGTTGGAAATCACCAGCATGAAAAACCATCCGCGTTCAGGGCCCACAGGATACCCATTTGTATCGCCGCAGGCTCGCCGGCAAACGCCGGCCAAGATCGCCGGGCGTCCGCAAGCCCACTCCCAGAAACGAAAAACCCGGCCAGGGCCGGGTTTTTCAGAGCCATTCAAGGGCTTACTTGATCGACGAACTCAGGGTTTGCACAGCTGGTTGCTCACTGCGCTTGCCTTTGATCAGGTAGCAGACCCACATAAAGACCAGCCACACCGGAATCGCGTACACCGAGATCTGGATTCCCGGAATCAGCAGCATGATGCCGAGGATAAACACCACGAACGCCAGGCAGACAAAGTTGCCGTAGGGGTACCACAGCGCCTTGAACAGTGAGATCTGCCCGGTGCGGTTCATGTGCTGGCGGAACTTGAAGTGCGAGTAGCTGATCATCGCCCAATTGATCACCAGGGTCGCGACCACCAGCGACATCAACAGCTCCAGCGCGTGCTGCGGAATCAGGTAGTTGAGCACCACGGCGACGAAAGTCACCAGGGCCGAGGCCAGGATCGAACGCACCGGTACGCCGCGCTTGTCGATCTTGGCCAGAGCCTTGGGCGCATCGCCCTGCTCGGCCATGCCCAACAACATGCGGCTGTTGCAGTAGGTGCCGCTGTTGTACACCGACAAGGCCGCAGTCAGGACCACAAAGTTGAGGATGTGCGCCGCCGTATCGCTGCCCAGCATCGAGAACACCTGGACGAACGGGCTGCCACTGTAGGCATCGCCGGAGGCATTGAGGCTCACCAGCAGGCTGTCCCAAGGGGTCAGGGACAGCAGCACCACCAGGGCACCGATGTAGAAAATCAGGATCCGGTAGATCACCTGATTGATTGCCTTGGGAATCACGGTTTTCGGCTGGTCGGCTTCCGCTGCGGTAAAGCCGAGCATCTCCAGGCCACCAAAGGAAAACATGATGATCGCCATGGCCATGACCAGGCCGCTGACGCCATTGGGGAAAAAGCCGCCGTGTTCCCACAGGTTGCTCACCGAGGCTTGCGGGCCACCGTGGCCGCTGACCAGCAGGTAGCTGCCCAGGGCGATCATGCCGACAATCGCCACCACTTTGATAATGGCGAACCAGAACTCGGCCTCGCCGAAGACTTTGACGTTGGCCAGGTTGATCGCGTTGATCAGCACGAAGAACACCGCGGCCGAAGCCCAGGTCGGCACGTGCGGCCACCAGTAGTGCACGTACTTGCCGACCGCGGTCAGCTCCGACATGCCCACCAGGATGTACAGGATCCAGCAGTTCCAGCCCGACAGGAAACCGGCGAAGCCGCCCCAGTATTTATGGGCGAAGTGGCTGAAAGAGCCGGCAACCGGCTCCTCGACGATCATCTCGCCCAACTGGCGCATGATCATGAAGGCGATAAAGCCGCAGATGGCGTAGCCGAGGATCATCGACGGGCCGGCGGATTTGAGCACGCCGGCGGATCCGAGGAACAAGCCGGTACCGATCGCGCCACCCAGGGCGATCAGTTGAATATGGCGATTTTTCAGGCCGCGTTTCAGCTCGCCTGAATGCGAGTTCTGTCCACTCATTGAAAAGGTCTCACGCAAGGTTTGATGATGTTCGATAGGCGTTGCTGCAAGGCGTTGGCTAAGCAGCGCAGATCAAACCCCAGCGCAGGCACCAGGAGTTCAGCGTTTGTTTAACGGTCATACGTCACCTGTTTGTTTTTATCTGTGACGAAATCGAACCCACCACGCTTGTGACGCGGCGGAATGAACAAGGCGGATAGCCCTGAATGTATTGCTCGTCGAGCTGGTAGCCAGCGGCGGAAGACAAGCCTTCGAACCGCGTCGGCACCAGTAGATCAGACGCAAAATGCGCGGATACGCAGTTGGGTCACAGTTAAAACGCCGCGCATTGTACACCCCTGATCCCCTGCTGCCAGACACTGCGACATCAGCGCCCCTCTGCACTGCCAGGCAAAAAAAAACGCCAACCCTGAGGTTGGCGCTTTTCACTTGCGGCTTAGGCCTGCCTCACTCCGGCTTGCGACGACCAAAGCCCGGACGCTGGCCGGAACCGGCTGGTGCGCCACGACGCTTGCCCGATGGCGCATCGCGGTCGACCAGGACAATGCCCGGACGCTTGGACTTCGGCGCCGGCTTGGCCGGACGCTTGGTGTCGCTTGGACGGTCGGCCACGGGCGTGCCACGACCCGACTCACCACGACCGGCCGCCGGACGTGGAGTGCGTGGTCCGCGCTCGCCATCCTGACGCGCTGCCGGCTTGCGCCCTGGGCGCTCGCCTTCGATGTGCGGCTCACGCGCGGGACGGGCGCCGCCTGCGGCTGGAGCACCGGCAGCAGGACGCAGGGTGCGCACGCGCTCGCTCTTGCCCACCGGGCGCGAGGATTTACGCTGCATGCGTTCCAGCTTGTCCTTGCTCTTGGCGTTCAACTGCGGCATAGCCACCGGCGTCAGGCCAACCTCGGCACTGAGGATATCCACCTCGTACTGAGTCATTTCACGCCAGCGGCCCATCGGCAGATCGGAATTGAGGAACACCGGACCGAAACGCACACGTTTCAGGCGGCTGACCACCAGGCCCTGGGATTCCCACAGGCGACGCACTTCACGGTTACGGCCTTCCATCACCACGCAGTGGTACCAGTGGTTGAACCCTTCACCCCCTGGCGCCTGCTTGATGTCGGTGAACTTGGCCGGGCCGTCTTCGAGCACAACACCGGCTTTCAGGCGTTCGATCATCTCGTCGTCGACTTCGCCACGCACACGTACCGCGTATTCACGGTCCATTTCGTAGGAAGGGTGCATCAGGCGGTTGGCCAACTCACCGTCGGTGGTGAACATCAGCAAGCCCGTGGTGTTGATGTCCAGGCGACCGATGTTGATCCAGCGACCCTCTTTCGGGCGCGGCAGCTTGTCGAACACGGTTGGACGGCCTTCAGGGTCGTCACGGGTGCAGATCTCGCCGTCGGGTTTGTTGTACATGATCACGCGGCGCACCGATTCGGCGGCCTCTTCGCGCTTGATCACCTTGCCATCGATGGAAATGGCGTCATGCAGGTCGACGCGCAGGCCAAGGGTGGCGTCTTTGCCATTGACCTTGATCCGGCCCTGGCTGATCCAGGACTCTACGTCGCGGCGCGAGCCAACGCCGATACGGGCGAGGACTTTCTGCAGTTTTTCGCCTGCTGGGCCGATTTCCTGGCTGTCTTTCTGGTCGTTGTCACTCATCTGGGCACCTCCCGGTGTGTCGATTCAGGCGGTGAGTGGCCTGAAACGTGTAAAAACAGGTCTTGTGGCGAAGGGATCGCCAAAGGGTCGCGAATCATACGCTCATGGCGCCGGTTGCGCATCACAGACTAGTTGATATGTCGCGAGGGGCTACTTTTTCCGCCGACCGGTGGCGCCCAGGGCCAACAGGCGCAATTCGGCCTCGGCCAGGACGCTGCGCTTGTCGACCTTGTCGAGCTTCTTCCAGGCCTTGATCTCGCGCTTGCTGCGCCCACAACCGATGCAGATATCGTCGCTGAACTTGCAGACACTGATACAGGGGTCTTTGGTGGAGCTCATGGGCCTTCTCCAGTAATCGCGATGGCCGGCAGCCCGACCCCAGAAAAGGATCAGTCTTCCAGCAAGCGTCTTTCATTCTCGATGGCTTCGGCCAAGGCCAGGGCCTCGGCTTCTTCATCACTCAGGCTGGGGGCCGGTGGCTCCAGGGCAGCCACGGCAGCCAGCAACTTGGCGCGCGCCTCTGCCACGCCCAGCACATCGTCATCGGTTTCGACTTCCAGTCTGGCGTCAGGTTCGACCTCAAGCACCGCCTCGACCTCGACGACAACTTCAACAGCCACCTCGACCGGCACATCGGGCTCGGGCGCAAGCCCGCTCTCGACGCTGAACTCGGAGGAATCCGGGGCGCCATCGCGCAGCAGGTCATCGAAGTCGGTCTTGATCCCTTCCTCCATCGAATCCAGCTCCAGCAGCAAAGTGTGGAAACTGGTTTCTTCCTTGGGCTCCTCCGGCTCGGCACTGGCATCGGCCAGGGCCTGCAGATTTTCCGGCACCGGGGCGTCGTCGAACTCGAGCACCGGCTCGACTTCCATCTCGCGCAACTCCGCCAGGGGTGGCAGGTCGTCGAGGTTTTTCAGGTTGAAGTGGTCGAGAAACACCTTGGTGGTGGCAAACATCGCCGGCTTGCCCGGTACATCACGGTAGCCGACGACTCGGATCCACTCACGTTCAAGCAAGGTCTTGACGATATGGCTGTTGACCGCAACCCCACGCACATCCTCGATTTCGCCCCGGGTAATCGGCTGGCGGTAGGCGATCAGTGCCATGGTTTCGAGCATGGCCCGCGAGTAACGCTGCGGGCGCTCCTCCCAAAGTCGCCCGACCCAGGGGCTGAATTTCTCGCGGATCTGCAACCGATAACCGGAGGCCACTTCCTTGAGTTCAAAGGCCCGGCCGTCGCAGGACTTGGCCAGCAGCGTCAGCGCTTTTTTGAACACGGCCGGCTCCGGCCGCTCACCCTCTTCGAAGAGTTCGAACAGGCGATCCAGGGATTGGGGCTTTCCCGAGGCCAACAGAAAGGCTTCAAGCAGCGGCGCCAGCTCGCGGGGTTCAGTCAGATTCATTGTTTCAGCTCGTTATTCGGCTCGCGCCCGCACATGGATCGCCGCAAAGGGCTCATTCTGCACCAGCTCGACCAGGGATTCCTTGACCAGCTCGAGAATCGCCATAAAGGTCACCACGACCCCCAGGCGCCCTTCCTCGGCGGTGAACAGCTCGACGAAGGGCACGAAACCGCCGCCCTTGAGCCGCTCCAGCACATCACTCATGCGCTCGCGGGTCGACAGCGCTTCGCGGCTGACCTGGTGGCTCTCGAACATGTCGCCCCGGCGCAGCACCTCGGCCATGGACATCAGCAACTCTTCCAGGCTCACGTCCGGCAGCAGCTTGCGGGCCCGGGCCTCGGGGGCGTCCAGCTTGGGCACGACCACGTCGCGACCGACCCGGCTCAGGTTATCGATGCCTTCGGCGGCAGCCTTGAAGCGCTCGTACTCCTGCAGGCGACGGATCAGCTCGGCGCGCGGATCGTCTTCTTCCTCTTCGATCTCGGCAGAGCGCGGCAGCAGCATCCGCGACTTGATCTCGGCCAGCATGGCCGCCATCACCAGGTACTCGGCTGCCAACTCCAGGCGCACCGACTGCATCAGCTCGACATAACCCATGTACTGACGGGTAATTTCCGCCACCGGGATATCGAGGATGTTGATGTTCTGTTTACGGATCAGGTACAGCAGCAGGTCCAGCGGTCCCTCAAAGGCCTCGAGAAAGACCTCCAGGGCGTCCGGCGGGATGTACAGGTCCAGGGGCATTTCCAGCACCGCCTGGCCATAGACCATGGCGAAGGGCAGTTCTTGCTGGGCGCCTGCCTGGTCGTCGACGGTTTGTACTGCGGACATCTAGGCCTCGGCCATGAACGGCGCAGGGTCGCCGCAACCGATGCGGATCACTTCCGGCTCGCCATCGGCCAGGTTGATCACCGTCGACGATTCGGTGCTGCCGAAACCGCCATCGATGATCAGGTCCACCTGATGTTCGAGCAACTGGCGCATTTCATAAGGATCGTTCAACGCCTCGCTTTCGCCGGGCATGATCAGGCTGACGCTCATCAGCGGCTCGCCGAGCTCGGCCAGCAGGGCCAGGGCAATCGGGTTGCGCGGCACCCGCAGGCCGATGGTGCGCCGCTTGGGGTGCAGCAACAGCCGCGGTACTTCGCGAGTGGCGTTGAGAATGAAGGTGTAAGGCCCCGGCACATAGGCCTTGAGCAGGCGGAACGTGCCGGTGTCGATCTTGGCGAACAGACCCAATTGCGACAGGTCGCTGCAGATCAGCGCGAAGTTGTGCTTATCGTCCAATTGACGCAAGCGTCGCACCCGCTCGATGGCGCCCTTGTCGCCCATCTGGCAACCGACGGCATACGACGAATCGGTGGGGTAGATCACCACCCCGCCGGCACGGATGATTTCAACCGCCTGTTTGATCAGGCGCGGTTGTGGGTTCTCCGGATGTATCTGGAAAAATTGACTCACTGTCTCTACCTGTTCAGGCGGCAATAATTGGGTCATGTTTGAATCGACACCAAAGCGGCGGCAGATCCTCCGGAACCGGGCGGTATTCGCCTATTTCGGACCAGCCTCCAGGACCATGGAAATCACTGCCGGCACTGACCAGCAGACCGAACTCACGCGCAAGAATCGCCAGGCTGCCCACTTGTTCCGCAGGCTGATGGCCATTGACCACTTCGATAGCGTGGCCACCCGCTTGAATATAGTCGGCAATCAGGCGACGACGCTTGCTGCGGGTGAAATCGTAATGCCAGGGGTGCGCCAGGCTAACCCAGGCACCCGCTGCACGCAGGGTGCCGACGGTGTCTTCCAGGGTCGGCCAATGCTGCTTGACGTCCCCCAGCTTGCCGGCCCCCAGCCACTTGCGAAACGCTTCGGCGCGGTCCTTGACGTAGCCGGCACGCACCAGGTAGTCGGCAAAGTGCGGCCGCGCCGGGGCATTGCCGCTATCACCCAACTCCTGCTGGATGGCCCGGGCCCCTTCCAGGGCGTCCGGCATGCCTTTGAGCGCGAGTTTTCGGCTTATTTCTTCTGACCGCAGCCAGCGCCCATCGTGCAATTTGGCAATGGCCTCGACCAGCGCGGGGGCGTTGACATCAAAGCCGTAACCCAGGACATGGATGGTCGCGCCGCCCCAGGTGCAGGACAATTCAACGCCGTTGACCAGTTGCATACCCAGTTCGACCGCCGCGCGACGGGCCTCATCGAGCCCTTCCAGGGTGTCGTGGTCGGTCAGGGCCAGGACTCGCACGCCTTTTTCAAACGCACGCGCAACCAGTACCGCAGGCGCAAGAGCGCCGTCGGAGGCCGTGCTGTGGCAGTGCAAATCAACATTCACGGGACTGTTAAACCTCAAGTCAGCTGGCGCTTTCGCTACCATGGATGTTTGTTATTATGCCGCCACATCCTGCTTCTGGCTGCCATTGTGAAACAATTCATCGACTTCATCCCGCTGTTCCTGTTTTTCATCGTCTACAAAATCGATCCCCGCGTGGTCGACATTGCCGGTCAACAAGTGACCCTGGGCGGCATCTACAGCGCCACGGCGATGCTGATCATCAGCTCCCTGGTGGTCTACGGAGCCTTGTTCATCTCCCAGCGCAAACTGGAAAAAAGCCAATGGCTGACCCTGGTAGCCTGCCTGGTCTTCGGCAGCCTGACCCTGGCCTTCCACAGCGAAACCTTCCTCAAGTGGAAAGCCCCGGTGGTCAACTGGCTGTTCGCACTGGCCTTTATCGGCAGCCATTTCATCGGTGACCGCCTGCTGATCAAACGCATCATGGGCCACGCGCTGACCCTGCCGGACCCGGTCTGGACCCGACTGAACATCGCCTGGATCGGCTTTTTCCTGTTCTGCGGCGCCGCCAACCTGTTCGTCGCCTTCACCTTCCAGAGCATCTGGGTCGATTTCAAGGTGTTCGGCAGCCTGGGCATGACCCTGCTGTTCCTGGTCGCCCAGGGCATCTACCTGTCGCGCCATATGCATGACACCGAACCCACCACGCCGAAAACCGAGGACTGACATGCTTTACGCAATCATTGCCACAGACGTCGCAAACTCCCTGGAGAACCGCCTGGCCGCCCGCCCGGCGCATCTGGAGCGGCTGCAGCAGCTCAAGGCTGAAGGTCGCGTGATCCTGGCCGGGCCGCACCCGGCCGTCGACAGCAATGACCCGGGTGCCGCCGGTTTCACCGGCAGCCTGATCGTCGCTCAATTCGACTCGTTGAGCGCCGCCCAGGCCTGGGCCGATGCCGACCCGTACATCGCGGCAGGCGTCTACGCCAGTGTTTCGGTCAAGCCGTTCAAGCAAGTCCTGCCGTAAATCCTCTTCCACGCGATGAACCTTGTCGGTTCATCGCGTTCTCAATCGCTCATTATTCTCGTTTAACGGCCGACAACCTGCCCAACACTCGATTGGAATCAGGAGTTCCGATGCGCCAAGGTACGTTGTGTCTGCTGTTGGTCATGTTATCGATCGGGGCCGTTGCCCATGCCGAAGAAACCCAGGACTCGGGCCGCTCCACGCCTCTGTCCCTGAGTGCCGGCAGCCAGATCACCGAGTTGCAGCAACGCTTGAAAGAAAGCGAGCGGCTGCGTGATGAGTTGAGCAAACAACTGCAAAATGCCGATGCCGAACGCGAAAGTGCCCAGCTCGCCCGCTTGCGCCAGGAGAACCAGCGCCTCAAGCTGCAACTCAAGGAAGCCCAGGCCAGCCCGGTACCACGCCTGCTGACCGATCAGCAGCAATGGTTCGTGACAGGCGCAGGAGTGGCACTATTGGCCCTGCTCTGCGGTATCTTCGCCAGTGGTGGGCATCGAAAGCGTCGACAATGGCTAAATTGAGTGATGAATGAGCGACCTGTTACTGATTGATGACGACCAGGAGCTGTGCGAACTCCTGACCAGTTGGCTGAGCCAGGAAGGTTTCCAGGTTCGGGCCTGCCACGATGGCCAGAGCGCCCGCCGCGCCCTGGCCGACAGTGCACCGGCTGCCGTGGTGCTGGACGTGATGCTGCCCGACGGCAGCGGCCTGGAATTGCTCAAGCAACTGCGCAACGATCACCCTGACCTGCCGGTGCTGATGCTGTCGGCTCGCGGCGAACCGCTGGATCGCATCCTCGGCCTGGAACTGGGCGCCGACGACTATCTGGCCAAACCGTGCGACCCGCGCGAGCTCACCGCCCGCCTGCGCGCCGTGTTGCGTCGCAGCCATCCGGCCGCGGGGTCGAGCCAGATGGAACTGGGCGACCTGTGCTTCAGCCCGATCCGGGGCGTGGTCAGCATCGATCAGCAGGACATCACCCTCACTGTCTCCGAAAGCCGCCTGCTCGAAGCCCTGCTCAAGCAGCCCGGCGAACCGCTGGATAAACAGGAACTGGCGCAGATCGCCCTGGGCCGCAAGCTGACCCTGTACGACCGCAGCCTGGACATGCACGTCAGCAACCTGCGTAAAAAGATCGGCCCCTACCCCGACGGCCGGCCGCGGATCGTCGCCCTGCGCAGCCGCGGCTACTACTACAGCCTGTAAGACCGTGCGCTGGCGGACGATGTCGCACAGGCGCTGCAGCCGATAGGCCCGTTCCCCCCACTCCCATCGTCCGCCGGGGCACCCATGAAGGCCCCGGCCGAACCCGGCCCGAGCCTATCGGCAGCGGCCACAGGCGTTCATCTCCGGTGGAGAATTGTCAGGCCGGGGGATTTTCGTCTTTACCCAAGCTTTACCCTTCGCTGACTGCCGCTGACCTTGATCTGCGTAACCTGAACTCATCCGGAACTGACCGGGAATGAGACAAGGAGACACACCATGCGCAAGACCCTTATCGCTCTGATGTTCGCCGCTGCCCTGCCGACCGTGGCCATGGCCATGCCTGAAGGCGCAGGCCCGATGGGGCCGATGGACGGCCCACGCCACAGCGAGCACATGCGCGGCAAAGGCCCTTTCAGCCAACTGGATCTGAGCCGTGAACAGCGCCAGCAGATTGGCAAGCTGATGGGTGAGCAGATGCACGAACGCAAGCAACTGGTCGAGAAGTATCTGGAAAAACTGTCCCCAGCCGACCAGAAGGCCATGAAGGACGAGATCGCCGCCAAGAAACAGAAAACCGAAGCGGACATCCGGGCGGTGCTCAAGCCGGATCAGCAGAAAGAGTTCGACGCGATCCAGAAGAAACAGGCTGAGCGTCGTGCCGAATGGGCCGAGTTCAAGGCCTGGAAAGCGCAGCAACCGCAAAAAGCGCAATAATGCGTTAGCGTTTCCCCAGCCCAGTGGCCCCCCCACTGGGCTTTTCCTGTTTGAGGATTTCCTGTGCGTTCATTGTTCTGGCGCATCCTGGCCAGCTTCTGGCTGGCCATCGCCCTGGTTGCAGGGCTGTCGATCCTGCTTGGGCACATGTTGAATCAGGACGCCTGGATTCTCAGCCGTCATCCGGGCCTCAACACCCTGGCCCAGGAGTGGACGCAAAGCTACGAAGCCCAGGGCGAGGATGCCGCCCAGGAGATCCTGCAGCAGCGCAAGCGCCAGTACCATATCGACGTGCAGGTGCTCAATGACAGCGGTGATCCGGTGGTACGCGGCACCTTCCCCAAGCGTGCAGCCGCCTTCGAGGCGCGCCAGAACAGCGATGATCGGCATCTGCCGTGGCGCCGCCTGACCGACGAATACACCAGCCCCAAGACTGGCGACACCTACCTGCTGATTTACCGTATCCCGCACCCTGAGCTCGACGCCTGGCACCGCGACAGCCTGATGTGGCCCTTGAGCGCCCTGGCCATCGCCCTGGTGGTACTGACGTTGTTCAGCCTGTTGGTGACCCTGTCCATCACCCGCCCCCTGAGCCGCCTGCGGGTTGCGGTGCATGACCTGGGCCAGGCCACCTACCAGCAGAACAGCCTGGCCCGGCTGGCTGCCAGGCGTGACGAGTTCGGCGTGCTGGCCAACGATTTCAACCGCATGGGTTCGCGCCTGCAAAGCCTGATCGGCAGCCAGCGCCAGTTGCTGCGGGATGTCTCCCACGAACTGCGCTCGCCCCTGGCCCGGCTGCGCATCGCCCTGGCCCTGGCCGAACGCGCCGAGCCTGCGGAACGCGAACGGCTGTGGCCGCGATTGACCCGGGAATGCGACCGCCTGGAAGCCCTGATCAGTGAAATCCTGGTCCTGGCGCGGGTCGACGCCGACAACGCCAGTGCTGAAGACGTGGACCTCAACGCCTTGCTCGGCAACTTGCAGAAAGATGCGCAACTTGCCTGCCCCGAGCAAAGCGTGCGCATCGAAGCCGAACCCGGCCTGCTGCTCAAAGGCTGGCCGACCATGATCGAGCGCGCCATGGACAACCTGCTGCGCAATGCCCAGCGGTTCAACCCGGACGGCCAATCGATCGAGGTATTGGCGTTGCGCCAGGGAGAAAAGATCGTACTCAGCGTGCGTGATCATGGCCCTGGCGTGGAGGCCGAACACCTGGGGCAACTGGGCGAGCCGTTCTATCGCGCCCCCGGGCAAACGGCGGCGGGCCATGGGCTGGGCTTGGCGATTGCGCGTCGCGCGGCGGAGCGCCACGGCGGCAGCCTGATCCTGGCCAATCACCCGGAAGGCGGTTTTATTGCCAGCCTGGAGTTGCCACTGGAACCGGGGGCGGTGGCCTAGTACTGAATGCAACGGGCCCCTGCCTGGAGTGGCAGGGGCCCGTTCAGCGATCAGCGGCATTTAGCCCCATTGCTTGAGTCAGCCCTGGCCCGACCAGGCGCTGACAAACTCCGCCGTGTCGACCTGGGGCGCCACGCGGGGTTCGTTCTGCGGCGTGCCCAGGTACAGGAAGGCAATGATCTCCTCGCCTTCACCCAGGCCCAGGCCCTTGGCGACATGGGCCGAATAGGACAGCTCTCCGGTACGCCATACGGCACCGATGCCCTGAGCGTAGGCCGCCAGCAAAATACCGTGGGCGGCACAACCGGCAGCCAGCAGTTGCTCGCTCTTGGGCACTTTGAAGTGCTCCTGCAAACGGGCCACCACCACAACCACCAGCGGCGCACGCAACGGCATGGCACGGGCCTTGTCCAGCGCCGCCTGGGTCACCTCGCCGCCCTGCAATTGCACGGCTTCGGCCAGCAACTCGCCCATCTGCTCGCGAGCCGCGCCTTCGACCGTCAGAAACCGCCACGGCCGCAATTGGCCATGATCCGGAGCACGCAGAGCCGCGGCGAACAGCGCTTCACGCTGGGCGGCATCCGGCGCCGGGTCGAGCAGGCGCGGTACGGAAACACGGTTGAGCAAAACGTCGAGAGCCTCCATCGGCCACCTCCTGCAAAAAATGTCCGGCCATTCTAGGGGCAGTTGACGTTTGGCGACAGGCCGCAACCGCGCCCCACGGCCAAACGCCGAGGGGGCCCCGGTTTACATGCCCCGCCCCGCAGGTAGAATGGGCGCCCTTCAGTTATCAGCCCGAGCGGACTTCATGGCGTTGCCGACCTTACGGATCATTGGTTTCATCATCGGCATCTTCCTGATCACCCTGGCCATCGCCATGGTCATCCCGATGGCAACCCTGGTGATTTTCGAGCGCACGGGCGATCTGCCGTCGTTCCTCTGGGCCAGCATGATCACCTTTATCGCCGGCCTGGCGCTGGTGATCCCCGGGCGCCCGGAGCATGTGCACCTGCGTCCGCGCGACATGTACCTGCTGACCGTATCGAGCTGGCTGGTGGTGTGCATCTTCGCCGCCCTGCCGTTTCTGCTGACCCAGCACATCAGCTATACCGATTCGTTTTTTGAAAGCATGTCCGGCATCACTGCCACCGGTTCCACGGTGCTCAGCGGCCTGGACACCATGTCCCCGGGCATTCTGATGTGGCGCTCGCTGCTGCACTGGCTTGGCGGCATCGGCTTTATCGGCATGGCGGTGGCGATCCTGCCACTGCTGCGCATCGGGGGCATGCGCCTGTTCCAGACCGAGTCTTCGGACCGCTCGGAGAAAGTCATGCCCCGCTCGCACATGGTGGCGCGGCTGATTGTGGCGGCTTATGTCGGTATCACTATCCTCGGCAGCTTGGCCTTCTGGTGGGCCGGGATGACCCCGTTCGACGCCATCAATCACGCGATGTCGGCTATTTCCACCGGTGGTTTCTCCACGTCCGACGAATCCCTGGCCCACTGGAAACAACCGGCGGTGCATTGGGTGGCGGTGGTGGTGATGATTCTGGGCAGCCTGCCGTTCACCCTGTATGTCGCCACTTTGCGTGGCAACCGCCGGGCGCTGCTCAAGGACCAGCAAGTGCAAGGCCTGCTCGGCCTGCTGCTGGTCACCTGGCTGGTACTCGGCACCTGGTACTGGTGGACCACCAACCTGCACTGGCTGGATGCCCTGCGCCACGTGGCGTTGAACGTGACCTCGGTGGTCACCACTACCGGTTTTGCCCTGGGCGACTACAGCCTGTGGGGCAACTTCTCGCTGATGCTGTTCTTTTACCTGGGGTTTGTCGGCGGCTGCTCCGGCTCAACGGCAGGCGGGATCAAGATCTTCCGCTTCCAGGTGGCCTATATCCTGCTCAAGGCCAACCTTAACCAGCTGATTCACCCGCGCGCGGTGATCAAGCAGAAATACAACGGCCATCGCCTCGACGAGGAGATCGTGCGTTCGATCCTGACCTTCTCGTTTTTCTTCGCCATCACCATCTGCATGATCGCCCTGGCCCTATCCCTGCTCGGGGTGGACTGGATGACGGCCCTGACCGGTGCCGCCAGTACGGTGTCCGGCGTCGGCCCGGGGCTGGGCGAGACCATCGGCCCGGCCGGCAACTTCTCGACCCTGCCAGACGCAGCGAAGTGGATCCTGTCCCTGGGCATGCTGCTCGGGCGCCTGGAAATCATTACGGTGTTCGTGCTGTGTATTCCGGCGTTCTGGCGTCACTGACCAGAGCTGAATCCTGCAACAGCCGCGCCCGATATTCGCCGGGCGTGGCATCGAACCAGCGGCGGAACGCGCGGAAGAAGTTGCTCGGATCGGCAAACCCCAGCAAATAGGCGATCTCCAGCAAAGTCATGCTTGGCTGGGCCAGGTACTGCTCGGCCAACTCACGGCGGGTGTCATCGAGCAGGGTCTGGAAGCTGGTGCCCTCTTCCTGCAGCCGCCGTTGCAGGGTGCGCTGGGACAGGTGCAGGGTCTGGGCCACCATCTCGCGCTTCGGTTCGCCCTGGGGCAGCAGTCGGCACAACACCTGGCGCGCCTTGTGGGTTACCCGGCTTTCGGAAAACCGCGCCAGGTATTCGCCGGCAAAGCGATCGTGCAACAGGGCCATGGCCTCATTGGCCGTCGGCAGCGGCGCTTCCATGTCGCCCCGCTCGAATATCAGCGCATCGTAGGGCGCGTTGAACACCAGCGGTGCATGAAAAGCGTGTTTATAGGGCTCCAGGTCCGCAGGCGGAGCGCCCTGGACCAACACCTTGCGCGGCTGCAAGGTGCGTCCGGTCAGCCAGCCGCACAGGGCCAGGGCGCAGGCCAGGGAGGCTTCGGCACTTTGCCGGGTCGGCGGCAGATGATCGCCATGCACGGTCAGAATCAGTGCATAGCCTTCAGGTAAAAGTCGAAAACTCAAATCAGCGCTTTCGGCAATGATGCGTTGATAGCGCACCAATCGCTCGAAACCCTCGGCCAGGGTGCGACTGGACATCAAGGCATAACCGGCCACATGAAACGACGCCGGGCGCACCACCTTGCCCATGTTCAGGCCGATCGCCGGGTTGCCCGACAGCTCGACCGCGCGCTGCCACAGGCGGGTCATCGAGTCCTGGGGGAAACGTGCATCAGGGTCGTCCAGCGATCCATAGTCGAGGCCCAGCTGCTTGAACAATGCACGGCAGTCGAGGCCGTCCATCTCCAGCGCTTTGACAATTCCCATCGCCCAGCTTGCAGAAGTCGTTCGTTCGCTCATGGCGTTTTCTTACATGGTGAGCCGCATGCTACGGCCAGATTTGCAAGGATACTAAAGTGGCGCCCATTGTCACTGGCTACATCCATTGATGACTCTAGACTCAAATAAACTCCCCGCGGCACATCCCATTATCAGAACAACTACCAGCGAGGCCGTAGGCGTGGAAAACATCAAGCGATTCAACAGCTTTGCCGAATTCTATCCGTACTACCTGAGCGAACACGGCAACAGTACCTGCCGTCGCCTGCATTTTATCGGCACCAGCCTGGTGATCTTCATCCTGGCCCTGGCCATTGGCAAAGGTGCCTGGCTGCTGCTTCTGGCGCTGCCGGTGGCGGGCTACAGCTTTGCCTGGATCGGGCACTTCTTCTTCGAAAACAACCGTCCCGCCACCTTCCAGCACCCCTTCTACAGTCTGCTGGGGGATTTCGTCATGTACCGCGACATGATCCTCGGCAAGGTGCCCTTCTAGTCCAGACACTCCTGCGGGCCACGCGGCTCGCCTGGTCAGCAAGCCGTCTCCCACAGCCACTGCGCGGGCAATCACAGGGCATAGACTCGAACCATCATCCACAACAAGAAGATGGCCCATGAGCGATCACGCCCGTTTTACCCATATGCAGGATGGAACCGAGCAGGACTGGGCGATCATCGCCGCCGACTTCAGCGCCTATGCCCGGCAGCTGGCATCGCGCATCGTCACCCACCTGCGGCTGCTCGAAGGCGACTTCGGCGGCTTCCCGGTGGATCGCCTGAGCCACTCCCTGCAGACCGCCAGCCGCGCCTGGCGCGATGGCCAGGATGAGGAGTACGTGGTCTGCGCTCTGCTCCACGATATCGGCGACACCCTGGGCAGCTACAACCACCCGGATATCGCCGCCGCCATCCTCAAGCCCTTCGTCAGCCCGGAAAACCTGTGGATGGTGCAGCAGCACGGGATTTTCCAGGGCTACTACTTCTTCCATCACCTGGGCATGGACCGGCACCTGCGGGAACAATTCAAGGACCACCCGCAGTACCAGCGCACCGCCGAGTTCTGCGCCAAGTACGATGCCGCGGCCTTCGACCCGGACTACGACAGCCTGCCCCTGAGCTTCTTCGAACCCATGCTCGAGCGCCTGTTCGCCCAGCCGAAAAACTCGATCTACAAGGCCGCCATGCAAGAACACCACGCGGCCTGAACCGCGCCAGCGGAGCTCATGCCGGCTCCGCCACCTTCTGCCGTTCGGCCTTGAGCTGGGCTTCGCGCGCCTGGGCATCGGCCAGGCGATACAGCTCGATGGTGCCGTCCCAATGCTCGATCAGCGCCGTGCATGACTCCACCCAATCGCCGCAGTTGAGGTAGTCCACCTCGCCGACCTTGCGGATCTCGGCATGGTGAATGTGCCCGCAGACCACGCCCTGCAAGCCGCGCTTGACGCATTCATGGGCGATGGCTTGTTCAAAGTCGCTGATAAAGCTGACCGCGGTCTTCACCTTGTGCTTGAGGTAGGCCGACAGCGACCAGTAGCCGTAGCCGTAACGGGCGCGCCAGTGGTTGAGCCAGCGGTTGAGGGTCAGGGTAAATTCGTAGGCCGAGTCGCCGAGAAAGGCCAGCCAGCGGTGGTAGCGGGTGATCACATCGAACTGGTCACCGTGGATCACCAGCAGGCGCCGACCATCGGCGGTGGTGTGCAGCGCCTCGTCCACCAGTTGGATATTGCCCAGGATCAGCTTGGAGTAGCGGCGCAGGAATTCATCGTGGTTGCCGGTGACGTAGATCACCTCGGTCCCGCGTTTGCTCATGGTCAGCAGCCGGCGGATCACATTGGTGTGGGCCTGGGGCCAATACATGCCGCCGCGCATTTTCCAGCCGTCGATGATGTCGCCCACCAGGTAGATGCGGTCGGCCTGATAGCCCTTGAGAAACTGCGACAGATGCTCGGCCTGGCAATCCCGGGTGCCCAGGTGCACATCGGAGATCCATAAAGTTCGTACCCGCTGCTTACGACTGGGTTTGACGAGTTCGGCGCTGGTCATGGGCACTCTCCTGCTGTTTTTGCGAGCTTGCTCCGTGGCGATTAATAGCCCATGACACAAATACGACCGTCCGATGACAGCCCGCGCGCAACGCCCCCCGGTGTAGACTGCCGCCTCTGCCAAGGAGACCGGGATGCGACCGATCCTCACCCTGCGCCACTACAGCCACGACCTGATCGTCCACAGCCATGACCATGCCCAACTGGTGTTCGGCCTGTCGGGCCGGCTCGACTTCGAAGTCGACGGCCAGGGCAGCCGGGTCGGCCAGCAGAGTTTCGTGGTGGTGCCGGCCGGCGCCCACCATGCCTGCGGCAGCCCCGACGGCAGCCACTGCCTGGTGCTCGACGTGCCAAGCGAGCACTGGGTCATGCAATCGCTGGGGGAACACGCCGAGGCCAGCCGGCGCTTGCTCGACACCCCTGGGCGTCTGCTGCTGGCCCCGGCCCAGAGCCAACTGGTCGACTGGCTGGCCGCCAGCCCGGTGGCCGATCCGCTGATTGCCCAGCAAGGGGCGGTGCTGTTGCTGGCCAGCCTCAACAGCGCGCTGCCGGTCGGTGGCGGTCGGCGCCTGCCCTATGCCGCCTTGAATGCCCACATCGACCAGCACGCCGCCCACCCGCTGCAAGTCGCCGATCTGGCACGGCTCGCCGGCCTGTCCAGCGCACGCCTGCATGCGCGATTCATTGCCGAATGCGGGCAGACGCCCATGGACTACATCCGCAGCCGCCGCCTGCACATGGCGGTCAACCTGTTGCGCGACTCGCCCCTGGCCATCGGTGAAATCGCCCAGCGGGTGGGCTACAGCTCCCAGAGCGCATTTGCCGCCGCCATCCTGCGCGAATACGGCACCAGCCCCGGCAAGCTGCGGCGCGCCAACGAGCCGCGCTAGTTCCTCGACAAAAGACGCGAGCCCCGCGACAGACAGCGCATCGGCCACGCCCGTAAACTGCTGCCCTGCCGCAGCGCCCGCCAGAGGGCCCGGCTCTATTGTTTAAGGATTGAGATGACTCCGCGTACCGCCCTCGGTGCCCTGCATATCGGCGCCCTGATGTTCGGCCTGACCGGGGTGTTCGGCAAACTGGCCGCCGCCTCGCCGGCGATTATCGTGTTTGGCCGCGCCGCCTTCGCCGTCCTGGCCCTGGCCTGTTTTGCACGCCTGGTCAGCAACACCCGCTGGCAGCCATTGACCCGCGGCGACTGCTCGCGCCTACTGCTCAGCGGCCTGCTGCTGGCCGGGCACTGGGTGAGTTTCTTCATCGCGGTAAAGGTGGCCGGGGTGGCCATCGCGACCCTGGGTTTCGCCAGCTTTCCGGCGTTCACCGTGATCCTCGAAGGCCTGATCTTTCGCGAGCGCATCCGCCTCAACGAGATGGTGCTGGTGCTGCTGGTGAGCATCGGCCTGGTGCTGGTCACGCCGGACTTCGACCTGGCCAGCGAGGCCACCACCGGCCTGCTGTGGGCTGTGGCCTCGGGGCTGTTGTTCGCCCTGCTGTCGTTGAACAACCGGGTCAGTTCCGGGCGTATTCCGGCGGTCCAGGCCGCCCTGTGCCAGAACCTGGTGGTCGCCGCCTGCCTGCTGCCGGTGGCGGCGCCGGGACTGGGCGAGGTGCGGCCACTGGACTGGCTGTGGCTGGCCCTGCTCGGGGTGTTCTGCACCGGCCTGGCCCACAGCCTGTTCGTCGCCAGCCTGGCGGTGATCAAGGCTCGCACAGCGGCGGTGGTATTCGCCCTGGAGCCGGTCTACGGGATCAGCGTGGCCTGGTTGCTGTTCGGCGAAACCCCGACCCTGCGCATGTTGCTCGGCGGGGCCTTGATCATTGTCGCCATCGTGGTCTCCAGCCAACTGGGCGCTGCTTCAACTCGCAAGGCTAGTAACGAGCATGCCCCCTCTCACTGACGCCCCATGCTCGACGCGCCGCTGTTTTTGGTACAGGAACTAGACCGTAGGCGGGTTCTGAGTGCGGTCGTTATGGCCCAGGTCGCGCTGCGGGTCGATCTGGTCCCGCAGCCGCTGCTTGAGCACCTTGGCCTCGGGGAAGCCGCCATCGGCCTTGCGCTCCCAGATCTGCACGCCATCGCAGGTGATGCGAAAGGCGCCGCCGGTGGCCGGTTCCAGGGCCACGCGCCCCAGGTCGTCGCTGAACGTGCTCAGCAGTTCCTGGGCCAGCCAGGCGGCGCGCAACAGCCACTGGCATTGGGTGCAATAGGTGATGACCACTTCGGGTTTACGTTCAGTCATGGTTCGGCGGACTCCTGGGTTTCGGCCGCTATAATAGCCGCCTTTTTCCGCTGCCCCGAGAGCCGTGATGCGCCGCCTGTTGTCCTGCCTGTTGCTGTGCCTGTTGCCATTAATGGCCCAGGCCGCAGAAATCCCCCGTCCCACCATCGGCCTGGTGCTGTCGGGGGGCGCCGCCCGGGGCCTGGCCCATATCGGCGTGCTCAAGGCATTGGAGGAGCAAGGCATCCGCATCGACGCGATTGCCGGCACCAGCATGGGGGCGGTGATCGGCGGGCTGTACGCCTCGGGCTACAAGATCGACGAGCTGGAAAAACTTGCCCTGGGCATCGACTGGCAGCAAGCCCTGTCCGATGCCCCGCCGCGCGAGGACGTGCCCTTTCGCCGCAAGCAGGATGACCGCGACTTCCTGGTCAAGCAGAAGCTCAGCTTCCGTGACGACGGCAGCCTCGGCCTGCCCCTGGGGGTGATTCAGGGCCAGAACCTGGCCTTGCTGCTGGAGAGCAAGTTCGCCCACGTCAGCGACACCCGCGACTTCGACAAACTGCCGATTCCGTTTCGCGCGGTGGCCACCGATATCGCCAGTGGCGAGAAAGTGGTGTTCAGCAAAGGCCACCTGCCCCAGGTGATTCGCGCCAGCATGTCGATCCCGGCGGTGTTCGCTCCGGTGGAGATCGACGGCCGCCTGCTGGTAGACGGCGGCATGACCGACAACATCCCGCTGGACGTGGCCCGGGACATGGGGGTCGACATCGCCATCGTGGTCGACATCGGCTCGCCGCTGCGCTCGCGCAAGCAATTGACCACCGTGGTCGACGTGCTGACCCAGTCGATCACCCTGATGACCCGGCGCAACTCCGAAGAACAGCTGGCCGCCCTGCACCCGGACGACATCCTGATCCAGCCGCCCCTGTCGAGCTATGGCGTGACCGATTTCGGCCGCGCCCAGGACATGATCGATGCCGGCTACCGCGCCACCCGCATCCTCGATGCGCGCCTGGCCCGCCTGCGCCCGACCACGACCGTGGATGCCGAACTGACCGCGGCCCGGGCGCCGAGCCAGCGCACACCGATCATCAGCGCGATCAAGGTCGAGAACGACTCCAAGGTCAGCGATGACGTGATCCGCTATTACATTCGCCAGCACATTGGCGAGCCCCTGGACCTGGGCCGCCTGCAAACCGACATGGGCACCCTGTACGGCCTGGACTACTTCGAGCAGGTGCATTACCGGGTGGTGCACAAGGACGCGGACAACACCCTGGTGATCACTGCTCGCGGCAAACGCAACGGCACCGATTACCTGCGCCTGGGGCTGAACCTGTCCGATGACCTGCGCGGCGACAGCGCCTTCAATATCGGCGCCAGCTACCGGGTCAACGGCATCAACAGCCTCGGGGCGGAGTGGCTGACGCGCTTGCAGTTCGGCGATCAACAAGAGCTGTACAGCGAGTTCTACCAACCGCTGGACGTGGGTTCGCGCTACTTCGTCGCCCCGTACATCGCCGCCGAATCACAGAACATCGAGTCGGTGCTGGACAACGACCCGATCGCCGAATACCGCCTGGAACGCTACGGCTTCGGCCTCAACCTGGGGCGGCAGATCGGCAACAGCGGCGAGATCCGCTTCGGTGTCGGCGAGGCCTGGGGCAAGGCCAAGGTGCGCATCGGCGAGCAGGACCTGCCCAGCGAAAACTTCAGCGAGGGCTACTACCAGCTCAAGTACTCTTTCGACTCCCTGGACAACGTCTACTTCCCCCACAGCGGCGAAGACATCGGCCTCTCGCTGCGCCAGTTCGAACCCAACCTGGGCTCGGACAAACGCTACCGGCAATGGGAATTCAAACTGGACAAGGCACTCAGCAGCGGCCCCAACACCTTCATCCTCGGCGGCCGCTATGGCCGGACCCTGGACCGGGCCGACGTGGTGTCGTCGAGCTTTGTGCTGGGCGGCGCGCGCCAGCTTTCAGGCTTTCGCCAGGACGCCCTTTCCGGACAGAACATCAGCCTGGCGCGGGCCGTCTATTACCGCCGCCTGACGCCTCGGGCCTACCTGCCGCTGGACTTTCCGCTGTACATCGGTGGCTCCCTGGAACGAGGCCGGGCCTGGAACAATGACAATCAATTCGACAGCGGCTACATCAATGCGGCGAGTATTTTCCTCGGCTTCGATACCCCCCTGGGGCCTTTGAATTTCAGCTACGGCGTCAACGACGACGAGCAGAAGGCGCTGTACCTGAACCTGGGGCAGACGTTCTAGTCCCTCAGGCGCTTAGATACTGTGGCGAGGGAGCTTGCTCGCGCCGGACTGCATAGCAGTCCTGTTTTGGGGGCCGCTTCGCACTGGCGCTGTGCCCGGCCATACGAGAGCAAGCGTCCTCGCCACGGCACAGCGCCCCTGCTTGAGTAACGGGCATCCCCTTATTGGCGCTTCGCCGCCAGGCGCCTGGCCGAAGGTTTGCGCGGTCGCAATCGACGCCAACCGAGCCAGGTGCCGCTCAGGCTGAGCAACAGGCCGCCGAGGCTGGCGCTGATCAGCACGCCGTCCCACAGCGGCCGACGCTCCAGCAGCGGCAACCAGTCCCAGCTGTGCAGCAGGTTGAACAGCCAGCGATAGACCCGGCGACGCTCGTCCAGCTGTTCGATCACCGCGCCGCTGCGCGGGTCCAGGTGCAGCCAGGTGCAGCCAGGTGCTGGCCGGGTCGTCGAAACGCAGGCGCAGGGCCGGCAAGGGTTTGTCCAGGTGACCGAGCATGCTGTGCTCGGCGCGGCCGTAGTAGTAGGCGTCGTAGCCGTGCAGGGTCTCGACCTGCACGCTGCCGGCCGGCCACATCGCCGAGGCGGCGCGGGCCAGTTCCTGCGGCTCCATCGACAGGCGCAAGCGGCCGCTGCCATCGAGCAGACGTACCCCGCCGGCGCCGTCGCGGGCCAGTAGATAACCCTGGCCGCCGATCCGGCGCCACTCGATCTCCCTCGGCGCAAAACCGTCGGCCTTGAAGCGCGCCAGGGCTTGGGCGGTGTCCGGCGCAAACGCCTCGGGCAACAGCGGACCGCCTTGATAAGCCGCACCCGACAAGGCTTGCGGATGCTCGAACACCCGCCACGGGTTCATCGACAACCAGCCGCTGAAGACCCAGGTCAAGGCCAGGCTGCCAAACACCAGGCCAAGCACATGGTGCCAGCGGGCGATGCCCTTGTAGGGGGTGCGCGCACCGCTGCGGTAAGGCTTGGCAAAGCGCCAGCGCAACAGGCCGACCAGCATCCCGCACAGGCACATCAAACTGGCGGCAAATGCCAGGGACGTCACTGCCCAACCCCAGGCCCCATCCAGCACCCCGCCGCGCAATGGATAAAGCCAATGCAGCCAGGCCCCGACCCAATTCCACAGGCGTTGGTCCCCGGTGGCCACGCGCACCACCGCCCCCGTCTGCCCGGAGAGGTACAGCAGGCTGGCGTCGCGGTTCTGCAACTGGATGCGGTGCAGCGGTCGCTCGGAGTCCAGGGCTCGGGAGTGGCTCCAGGCGTCCTCCCAGACCGCGCCCAGATACAGCGCCGGCGCCGGGTCGAATTGCCCGGCACTGGCGACCAGCAGCCCCAGGTTCGGCACGACCCGCTGGCCGGTTCGGCCATCCACCGCGACGCTACCGGCATCACGGTAGCCCAGCAGGTAATGCGGGCGGCCGGCCAGGCTGCTGAGGCGAATACTGCTCGGTGCCTGCTCGCGCTGCGCCGCCTGCAACGCCACGCCCAAGTCGACGCAGCAGCCTTGAGCCGACAAAGGCGGCAGCCGCGCCAGGTGCTCGGCGGGGGTGAGTTTGGGGTAACCGACATAGAGCATCACCACCCCGGAGAAAAACCACAGCGCCAGCAGCAGGCACAGGCCAATCCCCAACCAACGGTGCCACAGGTACAGATAACGTTTCATTCGCGCCTCAGAACCGCGTGTCCAACGCCAGCTCAACGCTGCGCGGGGCTCCCAGGTACAGCAGCGTGCCATTGGCGCGCTCAGCATAAATTGCGTCTGTCAGGTTGCGCACCCGTGCCGTCAGGCGGGTATCGGCGCTCAGGCGGTAACCGGCAAATGCCCCGAACACCTGGTAACCCGGGACCCGCCGCTCGTTGGCCGTATCGGCATACACCTGGGCCACATGGCGGCCGTCGAAACCGAGTTGCCAGGCCGGGTCCAGGTCCCAGGTCAGCCACAGGTTGGCCACCTGACGCGGGGTGTTGCCCGGTGTGTGCCCCTTGCGCGACACACTCACGCCATCGACCCGCTCGCTGAAATCGTCGTACCAGGCCTCGGTGTAGGCCAGGTTGCCTTCCACCAGCCATTGCGGGGTCACGCGCAGCGAGCCGGCCAGTTCCAGGCCACGGCTCGATTGCTGGCCGACTGCCAGGCTTTGCCCGGGATTGAGCGGGTCGGCGGTGGCCAGGTTCTTGCGCTCGATCTGGTACAGGGCCACGGTGCCGGCGCCGCGCCCCTGAAGAAAGTCGAACTTGGCGCCCACCTCCAGCTGCCGGCCACGGGTCAGGTCGAAATCCTCGACCTGACCCAGGGTCGCGGTGGCGAGCATGCCGGCCGGCGGATCGGCGGCAGTGCTGTATTGCACATAGACGTTGGCGTGCGGGGTCAGCTGGTAGACCAACCCGGCGCGACCGGTACTGGCAGCGTAATCACGGCTGAAATAGGCCGGGTTGCTCGCGCTCACCGCGCGGTAGTTGTCGACCTGCAACTCGATGCGCTCATGGCGCAGGCCGGTGAGCAGCGACAGACGCTCGGTCAGTTGCAGGTGGTGCTCGAAAAACAGCCCCCGGGTGTCCACCTGGTTGCGCCGGTCCTTGTGGAATCCACGCTGCATGCCGGGGATGTCCCAGAAACTGCCCGGGTCGAAATCCCCCGGATCCACCTGGTCCACCACGCCGGGCAGCGAACGCGGCAGGCGCATCTGTACGTTATGGCTGTAGTCCAGCCCCAGCAGCCAGCGGCTGTCGAGGTCGAACAACGGCTGTTCGCGGTGCAGCTCAAAACGGTTGCCGATGACCTGTTGCTCATGGCGCTGCAACAGCGCGCCGGAACGGATCACCGCGCTGTTGTCGGCGTTGTAGCGGTAGTTTTCCAGGTTCTGAAACTGCCGCGTGGCCTGGTAGCGGTAGAGGGTGTTGCGCAGCTCGGTGGCCTCGTCGAAGCGGTATTCGCTGAGCGAGCGCAACCACTGCACGCGCTGCTGGTACAGGCTGTCGTCGACATTGAAATTGCGCAGGCGGTCGCGGCGGTCGATCTTCATCGTGCGGCCAGTGCCATTGAGCACCGGCGTGCCCCAGTAGGGGTTGTCGACCCGTTCTTCCTGATACTCCAGGGCCAGGGTGTGGCTGAACTGCGCGCTGATATCGCTGAGCAGGGAGAAGGCGCTGGTAAAGGCCTCGCGCCGCTCGCGGTCGGCATAGCCCCGGCCCTGGCTGTGGCTGAAGTCCAGGCGCGCGACGTGGTTTTCTCCCAGGCCGTGGTTGAAGCCCAGGGCGGTTTCACCGCTGTGATCCGAGCCCTGGCGCAGCCGAGCCTGGTTGAAGTCGTGGCCGCGCAGCGGTTGTTTGGAGATGTAATTGAGCGAGCCACCCACCGCCCCGGCGCCATTGAGAAAACCCGAGGCCCCGCCAATGGCTTCGACCCGGTCGTAGATCCAGCCGTCCACCGGGCGCGCGGTGATGCTGTCGTAATGCAGGCCGATGCCGTTGAACAACTGGCTCACCTGGCCGCCGCCAAAGCCGCGCCAGCTCACGGCATTGCCCATGCCTGGCGGTGCCGACGCATTGAGCCCGGGCACGCTGTCGAGCATCTCACCGGTGGTGCGGGCGCCGCGGCGCTCGATCTGCTCGCGGGTGACCACGCTGACTGAGGCCGGGGTCGAGCGCAGGTCAAGGCCCAGCCGCGAACCGGTGCTGCTCAGGCGGTCCAGTTCCAGCCCCGGGCTGAGGGGCGCCTCATCGGCGCTGACGACCTGATCGGGCAGGACCAGCGCCTCTTCGGCCAAGGCTGGGGAACACAGGGTGGCGCACAGTAGCGCAGCGTAACGACGGCGGGCCGGGAGATGGTTCATGACGGGCTTTCCTGAAGACGCGGGGCGCTGCAAAAGACCCCGCGACGGGCTCGGGGCACGCCAGGTCGAATCGGCGACCGGGCGCACCGGATTAAGGGCGCCATGGTGCAAAAACAACGGTCCGAGGCCTATCGGCCAAGTACTAAAACCTCAGCCCCGCTCACGCTTCGAGCTGCATATCCGGCCATCGGAAACCAACACTTCTTTACAAAAAAGGCACCCCGCGTTCAGGCAGATGACAGGTTTTTCTCTATAGAATCGCCGCCCCTCGCTACCCCCCCAGACAACACACCCCCTGACAAGCGGTGAACGGAGCCCTATTGCCAGGCCAGCAAGCCTCCCCTCTCCCCTGAATCAAAAGAGACCCGACCCGATGCCAATCCAAACCGTGATCGTCGATGATCACCCCATCACACTGATCGGCATGCGCGCCCTGTTGAGCGATAACCCCAAGCTGTCGATCGTGGGCGAGGCGCAGGACGTCGGCGGGCTTTTCGAACTCCTCGGTCGGCAATCCTGCGACCTGCTGATCACCGACCTGATGATGCCCGGCAGCGAGCAGGTCGATGGCCTGCGCCTGATCCAGCAACTGCGCCGTCGCTACCCGCAGCTGGCGATAGTGGTGGTCACCATGCTCAACAACCCGGCCCTGATCGGCTCGGTGCTCAAGCTCGGGATCCAGGGCCTGGTGAGCAAGCGCGGGCTGCTCAATGACTTGCCCAAGGCTATTGGCGCCAGTGCCTCGGCGCCCTTTCTTTCGCCCGTGTTCAGGCAACTGCTGGACCTGGGCGAGGCCGAGCACGGCAAACCGCTGCTGCAATTGGAAGAACTCTCGCCACGGGAAGTCGAGGTCCTGCGCCTGTATGGCAGCGGCCTGACCATCGGCGAAATCGCCCTGCACCTGAACCGCAGCAAGCAAACCATCAGCACCCAGAAGATCAGCGCCATGCGCAAGCTGGGGCTGGACACCAACGCCGCGCTCTACCTCTACATCCAGGAAAACGGCCTGACGTGAAGGCGACTGCCATGCATCGTTTGCTGCGGTCCCTGATCGCCCTGTGCCTGCTTGGCCTGTGTGCTCTGACAGGCCCCAGCAACGCCCTGGCCGACGCGCCCGAGCCGACCCCGGCCAGCCTGGCTCAGCTCAACGCCATGCGTCAGTCACTGCCGAGCAAAACCCTGCGCGTGGCGCGCATCACGCCACCCGAGAATGTGCGCGAAGGCAGCGCCAACCTGGCCCTGCGCGCCATCACCGAGGACTACCTGCAACTGGTCGGGGACTTTCTCGACCTGTCGATCGAGGAGGTGTCCTACCCCAGCGTGGCGGCAGCCATAGACGGGCTCAAATCCGGGGAAATCGACCTGCTGACCCGGGTCACCGACTTTGAACGCCAACATGCCAGGCTGATACTCAGCCGCCCGTACCTGACCAATGCACCGATCATCGTCGGCCGCAGTGCCGACAACAGCCTGCCTCCCGACCTGGAAGGCAAGCGGGTCCTGCTGCTCGCCGACTACATGGACTTGGCCACCGTGCTCCAGGCCTACCCGCACGCCAAGCTGAGCACGGTTGCGAACACCGCCGAAGGCCTGCGGCGCCTGGCGGAGGGCGAAGTCGATGCGTTTATCGGCGACAAGGTACGGGCCAATTTCCACATGCTTGCCCTGCCCGAGATGAAGCTGCAAAACAAGTTCGCCGCGCACCTGAGCAGCGAAGGTTTCTCCTTCGCCGCCCGGGAAAACGAGCACGACCTGATCACCCTGATCAACGTGACCCTGGAAAGCATCTCCGAGGCGCGCAATCGCGAGATCATCGAGCAGCGTACCCAGTCCACCCGGCTGTTCGCCCCGGCGGACGCCTTTGCCCTGACCCCCAAAGAGCGTGAGTGGCTGCACCAGCATCCAACCCTGACCCTGATTGCCAGCGAGCAACCGCCCTACTTCTATCGCGATAACGAGGGCCAATGGATCGGCCTGGGCATGGAGATTCTGCGGGGCCTGGGCGACGTCTACCCCCTGCAACTGGAAGTGCTCGCCAGCCAGTCGCCCGCCGCCGACCAGCAACTGCTGCAAGGCGGCCGCGCGCAGTTGGCCACCAGCTTGCCAGCCACCGCCGAACGCCGGCAGACCCTGGCCTTCAGCGAACCCTTCGGCGCCCAGGCCTGGACCTTCGTGATTCGCCGCGACGCCAGTTCGCCCAGCTCCCTGGAGGCCATGGTCGGCCGCCGCCTGGCCTTGCCGTTCAATCACCCCCTGGACAGCTGGTTGCAGACCCGCTACCCGCGCGTCCAGGTGGTGCGCACCCAAACCACCGAGCAGGCTCTGGCCCTGGTGGAAAGCGGCAAGGTCGACGCCACCCTGTACACCGCGCTCTGCACCCGTGGACGCCAGCCGTGGCTGAACGGACGCGACCTGCGGGCCGGGCAGACTGTCCAGGCCATGTCCCTGCCCCAGGTGTTCGCCATCAGCCCCAGCGCCCCCGAGCTGCGCGGCATTCTCGATAAGTTGCTCGGGTCGGTGGCCGGCGAGCTCAATGGCCGGGTCAAGCTGCTGACCAGCCCCCAGGCCGATCACGCACCTTGGGAGCAACTGCCGGATGGCTTCTGGCACGCCGTGGTCCTGGCGCTGGTGGTGGTCCTGCTGTCGCTACTGTGGAACTGGCGGCTCAAGGTCCAGGTGCGCCAACGGCGTGCCGCCCAGCATCAGCTGAGCGACCAGTTGGCCTTCCAGTTCTCCCTGCTCAACGGCTTGCCGACGCCGCTGTACGTGCGCGACCTGGAGTTGCGCCTGAGCACCTGCAACCGCGCCTACGAAAGCTTCTTCGGCAGCGCCCTGGAACAGCTGCAAGGCACCACCCCGCAGCAGCAGGGCATGGCGCCCCACAGCCTGGCGCTGAATCTGGAAGAGCAGTACCGGCTGCTGCTGGACAACCGTCAGCCGCAGTTTTTCGACGGTTGCATCGAGGTCAACGGCGAGCGGCGGCATATCTACCATTGGTTGGTGCCGTTCTACAGCGCGCGCGGCAAGTTGCAGGGCCTGCTCGGCGGCTGGATCGACATCAGTGAACGCAAGGGCCTGGAACTCAAACTGCGCGAGGCGCAACAGACCGCGGTCGATGCCAGCGCCGCCAAGGGCGAGTTCCTGGCCACCATGAGCCACGAACTGCGCACCCCGCTCAATGCCCTGGTCGGCCTGCTGGAACTGGAAAGCCGGAGCGAACGGGCACCGTCGGAAAACCTGCGGATCGCCCAGCAGTCGGCCCATTCGATGATCGACCTGATCGGCAATATCCTCGACCTCGACAAGATCGAGAGCGGACAGATGCAATTGGCGCCGCAGCCGGTGGCCCTGGCGCCGCTGCTGCAAGACTGCCTCGATCTGTTTGCCGCCCAGGCCCGGCAGAGCGGCCTGGCCCTGAGCCTCGACTGCTCCGGCCTGACGCCCCAGCGCCACTACTGGCTGGACCCCATGCGCCTGCGCCAGGTGCTGCAAAACCTGTTGGGCAACGCGTTGAAGTTCACCGCCCGCGGCCAGGTCCGGCTCAGCGTCGAAGAGCTGGACCTGGGGGGCGACAAGAGTTTGTTGACCCTGCAGGTCAGCGACACTGGCATCGGTATCTCCAAGGCCATCCAGCCACGGATCTTCGAACCCTACATGCAGGCCCATGCCGAGGTCGCGCACCTGTATGGCGGCTCCGGGCTGGGGCTGAACATTTGCAGCCAGCTGGTGCAATTGATGGGGGGCCGGATCTGGCTCGACAGCCAGCCCAACCAGGGCTGCCAGGTCAGTGTCGAACTGCCCCTGACCTGGCAGCCGGCGCCGGCGCTGGGTAGCGATCCACAGCACCATCTGCCGCAAGCCTTGAGCCAGGCGCTGAAGGTGCTGATCGTGGACGATGTCTCGACCAACGGCCTGGTGTTGCAGCAGCAACTGGCCAGTCTTGGCCACCGCGCGACCTTCGTCTGCAGCGGCGCGGCGGCCCTGGAGGCCTGGGAGCGCGAGCCCTTCGACCTGCTGATCAGCGACTGCAACATGCCCGGCATGGACGGCTACACCCTGGCCCGGACCATTCGCCAGCGCGAGCAGGTCCTGGGCCTGGTGCCGCGCCCGATCATCGGCTACACCGCCAGCGCCCTAACCGGGGAAAACCAACGTTGCCACGACGCCGGCATGAACGAGCTGATGATCAAACCCGTGACCCTGGCCCGCCTGCGCGAAGCCCTCGCCGGGCAAGCGGCACAGCCCCAACGACTGCGGCCCGGCACCACCCCGGGCTTTGACCTGAGCCATCTGGAGGGCCTGGCCGGCGCCGATCCGAGCCTGATCAGGCGTTTGCTGGAGGAGTTGCACAGCAACCTGAAGGAGGAATGCCAGCGCCTGCAGCAGCCGCTGGCCGACAACAACGACGACGAAGCCATCGGCCAATTCATGCACCGCCTTGAGGGCCTGGCCTGCACCATCGATGCGCCCGGGCTGCTGCGTGCGTGCGAAGGGGTGCGCCAGGCTGCCAGCCAGGGCGTCGACCTGGATCCTGCCCAGGCGCAGTTAGTGGCGGTGCTGCTCGGCCTGTTGGACGATATCCGGCATCGGCATCCGGACCGACCGCCCCGAGGGTAGGGGCTCGCCCATTGCGCCCGCCTCGACGCGGGCCTGTTCGACCTGGCCATTCACGTCATGCTCCGGCGCGCACCCTCGGGGCTGCCGCCCCATTGGATGGCTCCCGTAAAAGTCCCCCGCACCCGACTCTCGTACTCGTCCCATGGGCGCCTCTCACCCCCGCGGGCATCCTGCTCAGGCCTTCAAAGGCGGGCTCAGCACCCCATACGTACCCGCCCTTGACGGCTCTATAACCAATTAGAAAGCCATCAAGGATTCACCATGATTCATAGCAAACGTGCAAGCGCCCTGCGCAAACTACCCCTGGCCATGGCCATTGGCCTGGCCACCCTGGCTTCGCAGCAAGCCTTCGCCCACGGCTACATTGAAAGCCCGAAATCCCGCGCATTCATGTGCGTTGGCGGCGACAACAGCATCAACAAAAACTGCGGCGCCGCCGCATTTGAACCACAGAGCATGGAGTACTCAGCCAATGGTGCTCAGTATCATCACACTGGCACGTACTGCGCTGAAGACTTCAGCAAATGCGGCCCAGCTGACGGTAAAATCCCTAGCGGCGGCCTGCAATCCTTCGATCGATTGAATGAGCAGAAAGCCGATCGCTGGGCCAAGACCACCATCAAGCCGGGCATGAACGAGTTCCGCTGGAGGTACACCGCTGTGCACCCGGCCGCCTATCGCCAGTTCTACATCACCAAGAAAAACTGGAACCCGAACGAGCCACTGACCCGCGATTCCTTCGAGCTGACCCCGCTGCTGCACGAAGAAGGCTACAACAAGATTCCGTCCCTCTCCGAGCCGACCAAGCACCAAGTCAACATTCCGGCTGACCGCTCGGGCTATCACGTCATCCTCGCCACCTGGCGTGTCGGTGACACCAGCGCTACCTTCTACCAGGCGGTCGACGTCAATATCGATAACGACGGCGCTCCTGTTTCCCAATGGAGCCAGATCGGCTCCGTGCAGCCTGAACAGCTGCAAATTGGCGACAAAGTCATGACCCGCGTGTTCACCGCTGCTGGTGAACAGACCAGCCGTCAGACCGTGCTGGAAATCAACACCGTCGAACAGGCTCAGGCCAAAACCTGGCCATTCCTGCTGGCCGAAAAAGCCAACAAAGCCAACGCTGGCTACCAGATGGGCAAGATTGGTGCCGGCGATAAAGTCGTGCCTAGCTACGACGCCAACGGCATCTACATCACTGCCAAGAGCGACGTGACAACGGTCATGATCGATAAAGATCAACCGGCTCTGCCAGGCACCCTGAACCTGACCGGCCTGGCTGCTGACTACACCTTGAATAACGGCGCCGCCGACCTGCACTTCAACGCTATCGCTCAAGGTGGCAAGTACACCATTGACGCTTCCGTGTTCAATGCCAAGGGCGAGAACATCGCTT
Source organism: Pseudomonas sp. MF09150 (assembly GCF_059862355.1). Lineage (NCBI taxonomy): Bacteria > Pseudomonadati > Pseudomonadota > Gammaproteobacteria > Pseudomonadales > Pseudomonadaceae > Pseudomonas > Pseudomonas sp. MF09150. The sequence continues at coordinate 1,978,714 of NZ_JCBCUS010000001.1, forward strand.
ACCAGCAGGCCGCTGTCGGGGAAAACACTGCGCATTTCACCATGGCACTGAAGGACGTCACTGCCGGTGACTACGACCTGGTGGTCGTGGCCAAGGCCGACAAAGGCGAGCTGCTGCAGAAGACCCACAGCTTCAAACTCAAGGACCCAGCGGTCGGTGGGGGCTATGACTTCGTATTCCCGGATGGCGAGAACGACTACAAAGCCGGCACCAAAGTACTGGCCTCTGACGGCAAGATTTACCAGTGCAAACCGCATCCATTCTCCGGCTGGTGCAAGAACTCGTCCGGCAATGCCTACGCACCTGGCAAGGGCTGGGCATGGGGTCAAGCCTGGGACCTGGTCAAGTAATTCATAAGGCTGCAACACGAGCGTGACGCCTGGCGTCACGCTCTTTTCGTTCAGGAATACCCCCATGTCCGCTCATAACTATTCCCAGCCGCGTCGGCTGCTGCACTGGTGCTCGGCCCTGATCATTATCTGGGCCTCGGTCAGTGGCTTTGCCGTCGCGTTGCTGGAGATGCCGCACGCGATCGAGAGCGGCATCACCTTTATCAACGTCTCGCTGACTGCGTTGCTGATACCGCTGTTTGCGCTGCGTCTGTTTTTTTCCGTGGCCCACCCGGCGCCACCGGAGCCGTCCATGATCGGCGCCGCCAGCCAGGTGCTGGCCAAACTCGGCCACCTGGCGCTGTACATCGCCACCGCCTTGGTGCTGGTGACCGGCGTCTTGATGATGAACCGGCCCATCGATTTCTTTGGTCTGCTGACCTTGCCCCAGCCCCTTGAAGAACCGCTGCTGCTGGAGTTTTTCAACCAGGTGCACCGCGCTTGCTGCGTGGTCCTGGCCCTGTTGGTACTGGGGCATGTCGGCGCAGTGGTGCTGCACCAGTGGCGTGGCCACGGCGTGCTGCAGCGGATGCTGCCTTGATCAGCCTCAACGCGGTGCATGCCCTGCTGGCCCGGCTGCCACTGAGCCAAGGCCTGCTGCCCGCCAGCGCCTGTGCATTGTGTGCCTGGCTTGCCCTGGGCAGTTGGGACTTCATCCAGCAGTTGCCCGCGCAGACCGCCGGCGACGCGGCCCCGGCACCGACCGCCCAGCCGCTGCCAGCGCTGGACCCGAACGGCATCGCCAGCCTGTTCGGCGCCGTCCCGCCCGAGACCCAGGCCAGCGCCTACGCCGTGCCGCTGACGCTGCTGGCCAGCCTTGCCGCACCGCACAGCGAAGATTCGCGGGCGCTGATCCGCGCCCCTGGTGGCGCCGCGTTCTACAGCATCGGCGACCGCCTGCCCGGCGGCGCCAGCCTCAGCGCGATCAGCCCGGACCACGTCGTGGTGCTCCAGGGCGGTCGCCTGCAAACCCTTGCTTTCCCCAGTCATTCCGCGCGCCTGCTGACCCCCACAGCAGAGCCCGCTTTACCCCCCCTTGCAGAGATACAACCATGAAACTGTCCCAGATCACCGGTGCCGTGCTGATGCTCGGCACCCTGCTTTCACCCTTGCCGACTCTGGCCGCCGCCGAGGCCAAGCGCCAGTGGACCTTGAACATGAAGGACGCCGAGCTGCAGGACCTGGTCAGCGAAGTCGGCGAAATCACCGGCAAGACCATGGTCCTGGACCCGCGCATGAGCGGCAAGGTCACGGTACAGTCGGCCTCGGCCATGGACCGCGAGGGCATCTACTCGCTGTTCCTCACCGTGCTGCGCAGCCAGGGGTTTGCCGCCCTCGACCAGGGCGACCGGGTGTTGATCGTGCCGGTCAGCGAAGCCAAGACCAAGGCCGTCGGCAGCAAAATCGCGGTCGGCGATATGTTCATCACCCAGGTGCTGCCGCTGTACAACGCCACCGCCAGTGAAGTGGCGACCGTGGTCCGGCCGCTGGTGGCGCCAGACGCGTATCTGGCGCCCTCGGCCAGCTCCAATGCCCTGGTCATCACCGACAGCGCCAACAACGTCGAGCGCATCCGCCAGGTAGTGCGTGACCTCGACGCCGCCGGGCACAAGGCGGTGACCACCCTCAACCTGAAACACGCCTGGGCAGTCGACGTGGCCAAGGTCCTGAGCGAAAGCGTGGCGCAGAACAACAGCGGCAATAACACCGCCAAGGCCATTGGCGACGCCCGCAGCAACCGCCTGATCCTGATCGGCCCGTTGCCCGCTCGCCAGCAGATGGAACGCCTGGCCAAGACCCTGGACGTCGCCGGCAACGCTGACGATGGCACCCGCGTGGTGCGCCTGCGCCACAGCGATGCGACGAAACTGGCCGAGCTGCTCAATGACGTCGGCAAGCGCATCGAAGGCGGCCGTGGCGGCAAGGACGGCGGCACCCAGGGCAAATCGATCCTGGTCAGCGCCGACCAGAGTCAGAACGCCCTGGTGCTGATGGCGGAGCCGGCGCAACTGAACATGCTCGACAAAGTCATCGCCGAGCTCGACCGCCCGCGCGCTCAAGTCCTGGTGGAAGCGGCCATCGTCGAAGTCAGCGGCGACATCAGCGAGGCCCTCGGCGTGCAGTGGGCCGCACGTGCCGGCAACGTCACCGGCGGCACCAACTTCCCCGCCAGCGGCCTGGCCATCGGCAGCCTGCTGGGCAACCTCGAAGGCGACAAGCGCCCGCCCCTGCCCGACGGCGCGATCATCGGCCTGGGCAGCCGCAACTTCGGGGCTCTGGTCACCGCGCTGTCCAGCGACTCCAACAACAACCTGCTGTCGACCCCCAGCCTGCTGACCCTGGACAACGAAGCCGCGGAGATCCTGGTGGGGCAGAACGTGCCATTCCAGACCGGCTCCTACACCACCGACAGCGCTGGCGCGAGTAACCCTTTCACCACCGTGGAGCGCAAGGACGTGGGCATCACCCTCAAGGTCACGCCCCATATCAACGAGGGCAACACCCTGCGCCTGCAGGTCGAGCAGGAAAGCTCCGAGCTGGCCGCCGCCCCCGCCGGCATCAGCACCAGTGACGTGATCACCAACAAGCGCTCGGTGAAAAGCACCATCCTCGCCGACGATGGGCAAATCATCGTGCTCGGCGGCCTGATCAAGGACAACGTCAAGACCCAGGTCAGCAAGGTTCCGGTACTGGGCAGCATCCCGCTGATTGGCCGGCTGTTCAGCAGCAGCCGCGAGGTCACTGAAAAGACCAACCTGATGGTGTTCCTGCGCCCGACCCTGCTGCGCACCAGCAATGACAACACCCACCTCGGCCAGCGCAAGTACGAGAACCTGCGCCAACTGCGGGCGCTGGACGGCAGCACCAATAGCCTGCGCCTGCCCAATGACCCACGGCAGATGTTCGAGGCCGCCCCGCAAGGCACCGTGATCGACATGCGCAGCGAGCCGCAACGATGACCCAGGCCCCACGCCTGCCCTTCAGTTTTGCCCGGCGCCACGGCGTGCTGCTGGAGGCCGGCCAACTGTTGTGCCGCAGCGATACCCCGCTGTCGGTGCTGGCCGAAGTACGCCGCCGTCACGGCGCACCGCCGCGCAGCCAGGTACTCGGCGCCGAGGCCTTCGCCCTGCGCCTGGCCGAGCACTACCGCGATGGCCAGGACGATGCGATGCAAATGGCCGAGGGCCTGGGCGACCAGATCGCCGACCAGGACGACCTCGCCAGCCTGGCCGAACACCTGCCGCAAACCACCGACCTGCTGGAGCAGGAAGACGATGCGCCGATCATCCGCCTGATCAACGCCATCCTCGGCGAGGCGGTCAAGGCCAAGGCCTCGGACATCCACCTGGAAACCTTCGAGCAACACCTGTCGGTGCGCCTGCGGGTCGATGGCCTGCTGCGTGAAGTACTGCGCCCACGGCGCGAACTGGCGGGGCTGCTGGTGTCGCGGATCAAGGTCATGGCGCGCCTGGACATCGCCGAAAAACGCATCCCCCAGGACGGCCGGATCGCCCTGCGGATCGGTGGCCATGAAGTCGATGTGCGGGTCTCGACCCTGCCCTCGGCCTATGGCGAACGGGTGGTGATGCGCTTGCTGGATAAACAGGCCGGGCGCCTCGACCTCGGGCGCCTGGGCATGGCCGATGCCAGCCGCCGACGCCTGGAAGGCGCACTGTCGCGGCCCCACGGCATCCTGCTGGTGACCGGGCCCACCGGCTCGGGCAAGACCACCACGCTGTACGCCGGCCTGGCCAGTCTCAACACCTTGTCGCGCAATATCCTGACCATCGAAGACCCGGTGGAGTACCACCTGCCGGGCATCGGCCAGACCCAGGTCAACACCAAGGTCGACATGACCTTCGCCCGTGGCCTGCGGGCGATTTTGCGCCAGGACCCGGACGTGGTGATGGTCGGCGAAATCCGCGACCGCGAGACCGCGGAAATCGCCGTACAGGCCTCCCTCACCGGGCACCTGGTGCTGTCGACTCTGCACACCAACAGCGCGGTGGGCGCGGTGACGCGCCTGGTGGACATGGGCGTCGAGCCGTTCCTGCTCTGCACTTCCCTGCTCGGGGTGCTGGCCCAGCGCCTGGTGCGGGTGCTGTGCGTCGAATGCAAAGTCGCCGCGCCGGCCGATGCCAGCGCCTGCGCCCGGCTCGAACTCGATCCCCTGGCCCCGCCCCTGCTGTATCACGCCCCCGGCTGCGCGGCCTGCCAGCACAGCGGTTATCGCGGGCGCCAGGGCATCTACGAACTGGTGCTGTTCGACGATGAATTGCGCCAGTTGGTGCACCAGGGCGCCGGCGAAGCCGAACTCAGCCGCCACGCCCGCGCCCACGGCCCAAGCCTGTTCGCCGATGGCCGCGACAAGGTGCTGCAAGGCAGCACCAGCCTTGAAGAACTGCTGCGCGTGACCCAAGAGGATTGACCATGGCCGCCTTCGAATACCTCGCCATGTGCAATGCCGGGCGCAAGACCCGCGGCGTGCAGGAGGCCGAGAGCCTGCGCCAGGCTCGCCAGTTGCTGCGCGAACGCAACCTGATCCCGCTGCAGATCAAGCCGGCGCGCGGCAACCAGGAACGCGGCCCGGGCTCGACGGCAGCCTCCCGGCGCAGCCTGAGCCCGGCGCAACTGGCCTTGCTGACGCGCCAGTTCGCAACCCTGGTGCAAGCCTCCCTGCCACTGGAAGAAGTGCTGGCCGCCGTGGCCGCCCAGTGCGAAAAAAGCGCCCAGCAGAGCATGGTCCTGGCGATTCGCGCGCGGGTCCTCGAAGGCCACAGCCTGGCCCGCGCCATGGGCGAATTCCCCCGGGCGTTCACGGCGCTGTACCGAGCCACGGTGGCCGCCGGCGAGCGCGCCGGGCACCTGGGCCAGGTGCTGTTGCAACTGGCCGACTACACCGAGGCGCGCCAGGCCGCGCAGCAGCAGATCCAGCTGGCCATGCTGTACCCGAGCATCCTGATGGTGGCGGCCTTCAGCATCGTCGGTTTCCTCCTGGGGTTCGTGGTGCCGGACGTGGTCAAGGTGTTTATCGACAGCGGCCAGCAACTGCCGGTGCTGACCCGGGGCCTGATCGCTGCCAGCGGCGTGCTGCGCGACTACGGCCTGTTGATGTTGCTGGTGCTGGCCGGCGGGCTTGGCTTGGCGCGCCTGGCCCTGCAAAAACCGGCAGCGCGCCTGCGCTGGCACCAGGTGCAACTGCGCCTGCCATTGATCGGCCGGGTAATCCGCGCCAGCAACTGCACGCGCTTTGTCAGCACCCTGGCGATTCTCGGACGCAGCGGCGTGCCCCTGGTGGACGCCCTGGAGATCGCCGCCGAGGTGGTGGCCAACCAGCAGATTCGTACCTGTCTGAAAGACGTCGCCCAAGCCGTGCGCGAAGGTAGCGGCCTGACTCGAGCCCTGGAACACAGCGGCCATTTCCCGCCGATGATGCTGTACATGATCGCCAGCGGCGAACGCTCCGGCGAGCTGGACGCCATGCTCGACCGCGCCGCGCACCAGCAGGAAGCGCAGCTGGCCAACCGCATTGCCATGCTGGTGGGCCTGTTCGAGCCGGTGATGCTGGTGTTCATGGGCGCCAGCGTGCTGCTGATCGTGCTGGCGATCCTGATGCCGATCCTCAGCCTCAACCAACTCATCACCTGATACACAGGAACGCGCATGCACAAGCGACACAAGCAACGGGGTTTTACCCTGATCGAAATCATGGTGGTGGTGGTGATCCTCGGGGTCCTCGCCGCCCTGGTGGTGCCGCAGATCATGAGCCGCCCGGACCAGGCCAAGGCCACCGCGGCGCAGAGCGACATCAAGGCCATCGCCATGGCCCTGGACATCTACAAGCTCGACAACCACAACTACCCCAGCACCCAGCAAGGCCTCGAAGCGCTGGTCAGCAAACCCTCGGGCACCCCGCCAGCGCGCAACTGGAATGCCGACGGCTACCTCAAGCGCCTGCCGGTCGACCCCTGGGGCAACCCCTACCAGTACCTGGCCCCGGGCAGCCGGGCGAATGCCTATGACCTGTTCTCCTTCGGTGCCGACGGCCGTGCCGGTGGCGAAGGCCTGAACGCCGACATCGGCAACTGGGACCTCTGACGTGCAACGCGCAGCCCGGGGCTTCACCCTGCTCGAGGTGCTGGTGGTGATCCTGATCGTCGGCCTGCTGGCCGGCCTTACCGGGCTGGCCCAGGTCGACAGCGGCCAGCAGGCACGGCGCGAAGCCGAGCGCCTGCGCAGCCTGATCGGGCTGCTACGCGCCGATGCCCTGCTCAACCACCGCGACTACGGGCTGCGCCTGGACGAAGACCGCTACTCGGTGCTGCTGCGTGCCAACGACGGCCGCTGGCAGCCCGCCTTGCAGTACCGCGAGCAACAGCTACCGGCCGACCTCCGCCTGCAACTGCAAGTGGAGGTCGAGCTGCTCGATCCCGCCTCTGCGCCCAGCGGGGCAGTGCCGCAGTTGCTGGTGCTGTCCAACGATGAAATCTCGCCTTTCACCCTGCGCCTGGAACAGCGCCTGACCCCGGTGCTCTCGCTGCACAGCGACGGCCTGGAAGAGGTGCGCATTGAAACGCTGTGAAGGTTTTACCTTGCTGGAAGTGATGGTCGCCCTGAGCATTTTCGCCACCCTGTCGGTGGCCCTCTACAGCGCTGCCCAGCACATCGCCGGCAACAGTGCCGGCCTTGCCGAACGCAGCCTGGCCCATTGGCTGGCGGACAACCGGATGAATGAGCTGCGCGCCGGCATGCGCTCGCTCGCCACCGGCCAGGAGCAGGATCGGCTGGACTTCGGCGGCCGCCAATGGCTGCTCGACAGCCGGGTGGCCAGCGCGCCGGACCCGAGCTTGCGCAAGGTCAGCCTGGAAGTGTCGGTGGTCGGCTCCAAGCCCGTGCGCCGAGCCCTGCTCAGCGGGTTTATCGAGGCACGACCATGAATCAGCGCGGCTTTACCCTGCTCGAAGTCCTGATCGCCATGGCCCTGTTCAGCCTGCTGGGCCTGGCCTGTTACCAACTGCTGGAGCGGGTGCTGCACAGTGAGCGGCGCATCGAGCAGCACGAACAGCAATTGCGCAGCCTGCAACGGGCCCTGGGGATCTTCGAGCGCGACCTGACGCAAGCCATCGTCCATCCGCTCGACGATGACCTCAGTCGCCGCCAGGCGCTGATCGGTCGCGCCGACAACCTGCGCCTGGTTCGGGGTGGCTGGAGCAACCCGCTGGACCAGGCCCGCAGCGATGTGCTGCAAGTCAGCCATCGCTGGGAAAATGGCCAGTGGCTGCGCGACTACCACAGCCCTACCGGGCAAGCACCACGGCCCGGGGAGGTGCGCCAGCAGCGCCTGCTCGACGGCGTGCAGCTCAAGCATCTGCGCTACATCGATGCCAGCGGTGCCGCGCACTCGGCCTGGCCGGCCCTGGGCCTGCCGCTGAGCCTGCCGCAGGCGATAGAGATCGAACTCGACGCCCCCGGCTACCCGGATATGCGCCGGGTCATCCTGCTTCCGGGCTTCCAGGGCAACGCCGGTGCATAGCCCGCGCCGGCAACGGGGCGTGGCGCTGATCAGCGTATTGCTGATCACCGCCCTGGTGACCCTGATCATCAGCGACATGCTCGCCCGCCAGCGCCTGAGCGTGGCCAGCAGCGCCAACCAGTTGCAACAGCAGCAACTCTGGCAGTTGGCCCTGAGCGGCGAGGCCTGGGCCCGCGAGCAATTGCGTCGCGACCTGGGCACTGAAGACGGCAAGCTCCGGGTGCATCTGGGCCAGCACTGGGCCAAGAGCGTCGGCGAATTCGAGATCGAGGACGGGCGCATCCGCATCCGCTTCGAAGACCTGGGCGCGCGCTTCAACCTCGATCGCCTGCGCAATCGCGACGACGACCTGAATCGTGCCCGTTACCAGCGCCTGCTGGTCCAGCTCGGCCTGACGCCCCATGACCCGGCAAACCTGCCCGCGCCCCTGGGCTACGACCACAAGCTCCAGCCCTTTGCCGACAGCAGCGAGTTGCGGCGCCTGCCGGCACTGGACGCGGCGGGCTGGCAGCGCCTGCAACCCTGGGTCGCGACCACCGGCAAGGCGCCGTTGAACATCAATACCGCCAGCGCCGAACTGCTGGCCACCCTCGAAAGCCTGGACAGCCGCATCGCCCGCAGCCTGGTGCAACAACGTCCAGCGAACGGCTACAAGAGCGTGCAGGCGTTTCTTGATCAGCCGCAGTTGCAAGGCCGACAGGTCAATGGCGCGGGGCTGGCCGTCAGCAGTCACAACTTTCGCGCGACCCTCGATGTAGCCCTGGGCGAACGCCGCCTGCGCCTGGTGAGCGACCTGCGCACCGCCAGCGACGGCCAGGTCCAGGTGCTGCGTCGCCAACTGGTCGCCCCCGACCGCCCCCTTTCGGAGTAACCCCCGTGCACGCCTTGCTCCATCTTTCTTCCCTGGCCGATGACGCGCCCCTGACCTGGTGGCGCGGCTATGGCCCCGTGGTCCAGGGCGACCTGGATCAGGCGGCCCAGGCTCTGGCTGGCCAGCCGCTGCTCCTGCTGTTGCCCGCCGAAGCCGCCAGCCATCACCACATCGACGTCCCGCCCCGCAGCGGCCGCTGGCTGCGCCAGGCGATCCATTCGGCACTGGAAGAAAAACTGCTGGATGACCTCGACTCACTGCACCTGGCCCAGGGGCCGTTGCGCCAGCGGCGTCATTGCCGGCTATGGGTGCTGCGCCGCGACTGGCTGCAGTCGCTGTTGGCGCGACTGGCCGACAAAGGCCTGGTGCCGACGCGAATTCATATCGATGCCGACTGTATCCCGGGCGAGCAGCCACGGGCCGTGTACTGCGCCGATCGCTGGCTGCTGGGCGGCGCGGCGGAGCATCCCTCGGCCCTGGTCGAAGAGGAACTGCAAACCCTGGCCGCACTGTTGCCAGAGGACCTGCAACGCTGCACAGACTCGCCCTGGCCACTGCTGGCCGAGGGCGCGCAACAGGCCATCGACCTGCGTCAAGGCGAATTTGCCCTCGGCAGCCAGCACCGCCTGCCCTGGCGAGCCCTGACCATGCTGCTGGTGCTGGGCTGTGGCGCCAGCCTGGCACAGGATATCGGCCACCGGCTGGTGCTTGAGCAGCGCAGTGCCGAGTTGCATCTGGCCAACCTCGACACCTGGCAGCGGCGGGTGCCTGACGAGCCGCGGGTCATCGACCTCAAGCGCCAGGTCCAGGCTCGACTGCAACAAGACCAGGCGCCGCAACAGGACCTGGCGCGGCGCCTGGACACTCTGGCCCGACACTGGGGCAACAGCGGCGGCGCCCTGGCCCGGGTCGACCGGCTCGACTATCTACAGGGCGAAGGCTGGACCTTGCGCGTGATCGCCCCGGCCTTCGCCGACCTCGAGCGCCTGCGCGAGGGGCTGACCCGGGCCGGACTTGCAGTGCAGGCCGATTCCACCGCCCGCGACGGCCAAGTGGTCAGCGCCCGCTTGCAGATCAAGGAATGAATATGCTCTTTCGCAATTTGCCCCCACGTGAACGCCGAGCCCTGGCGCTGTTGGCCCTGTTCCTCGGCGCGGTATTGATCTGGACGTTGCTGTGGCAGCCACAGCGCCTGGCCTTGCAGAACGCCGAACGTAACTACCGGGACGAGCTGCAACTGGCCGCCGACTTGCAACGCCTGCCGGCCAGCGGCGGCAGCCAGCCGGGAGTGGCGATCAATGCAGACGCCTTGCCGGGTTTGCTGGCGCGCACCAGCGCCGAGACCAAGCTGAACCTGGAGCGTCTGGATAACGAGCAGCAGGGCCGGGTCGACCTCAGCCTCGATGGCGCATTGGCCGACCTCTTGCCCTGGCTGCAGCACCTGGGCGAGCAAGGGGTGGAGGTGAGTTCGGCGAACCTTGAAGTCAATCCGCAGGCCCAGGTCCGGGCGCGGCTGGTACTGGAGGTCAAATAGACCGAAGTCCCCCGAATGCAGGCACACGCCAACACCCGTGGACCCCGCAAGAGCGGGAGGTCCACGGGGGCGACTGAAATCAGGGACGGAGGGAAAGGCCCGGGATCAGGACTTTTCCAGGTTGGCCAGGATGTGGCCATGGACGCGCATGCAGACCCGCAGGTCCTCTTCTTCAACACCCACAAACAGCTCTTGGCGCAGGGCATTGGCGATGGTTTCGATCTGGTCGATCAGTGGGCGGGCCGGGGCGCACAGTACGATCTTTTTCGCCCGGCGATCTTCCAGCACCGACTGGCGCTGCACCAGCCCCTGGGTTTCCAGGCTGTCGAGCAAACGGGCCAGGGTCGGGCCTTCAACGCCCACACTCTGGGCCAGTTCGCGCTGGGTCGGGGCTTCTTCGAAGCGGGCCAGGTGCAGCAATACCAGCCAGCGCGCCTGGGACAGGCCCAGCCCGGCCAGACGCCGGTCCAGTTCAGCACGCCAGCCACGGGACATCTGCGCCAACTGCATGCCAAAACGGTGTTGATCGGTTAACGGCATAAAAAACTCATGATTAGACTGAAGTAGTGAAAACTAATAATTAGTCAGCTAAGCATGCGCCTTGCCCGGAGGCAAGGCCCGACATGTACTGAATCGTTACTTCGTTGACGCAGCGACTCACATTTCGAATTCCGATTGCAGCGCCGCCCTCACGCAGTACAGAACGCCTTCAGGCACCCGTCCGGCGAACAACTCGGCAATTTCGGCCACCGGCGGCAGCTCACCCTCGCCGTCCAGGAAGGCATCCTGAATCTCACCCAGCAGGTCTTCCGGCAGATCCAACGCCTGTTCCAGCGACAACTCCTGCTTGCCGACAGCCTCGGCCAGCAGGGTGTAGACGTTCTTTTCCGAACATTGCAGCTGCCCGGCGATCTGCACCGGGGTCATGCCGGCGCGCGCCAGGGTTATCAGCTCGTGGCGAATATCGGCCACCACTTTTGGCGCCTCGACCTCGCCCCCCAGCACTTCGAGGAAGGCCTCGCCGTAACGCTCGAGCTTGCGCGCGCCGACACCGCTGACCTTGGCCATTTCCGCCAGGGACGTGGGTTGGCTGCGCAGCATTTCGAGCAAGGTCGAATCGGGGAAGATGACGTACGGCGGCACACCGTGCTCTTCCGCCAGTTTGCGCCGCAGGGCACGCAGGGCTTCCCACTGTTCGCGCTCTTCGCCACGCACCAGTTGGCTGGCCTGGCTGGTGCTGGTCTTGGTGGTGGTCTGCGGCTTGAGCTCGCGGCGCAATTCAAGGGTCACTTCGCCCTTGAGCAGCGGCCGGCAGCTGTCGCTCAGGCGCAGGCCGCCATACCCTTCAAGATCGATATCGGCCAGGCCGCGCGCCACCAACTGGCGAAACAGCGAACGCCATTCGCCCTCGCTACGGGCCTTGCCGACACCGAACACCGACAGGTGCTGATGACCGAAGCTGCGCACCTTCTCGTTATCCTTGCCCAGCAACACGTCCACCAGGTGGCCGACGCCATAACGCTGGCCGGTGCGATAGATCGCCGACAAGGCCTGCCGGGCAGGCTCGGTGGCATCCCAGGTTTGCACGCCGTCGACACAGTTGTCGCAATGCCCGCAGGGTTGCGGCATGTCCTCATCGAAGTAGGCCAGCAGGGTTTGCCGGCGGCAGCGGGTTTCTTCGCACAGCGCCAGCATCGCGTCGAGCTTGTGCTGTTCCAGACGCTTGTGGCGCTCGTCACCTTCTGAGTTCTGCAGCATCTGCTTGAGCATCACCACGTCCTGCAGGCCGTAGACCATCCAGGCATCGGCTGGCAGGCCATCACGGCCGGCGCGCCCGGTTTCCTGGTAATAGGCCTCGAGGGACTTGGGCAAATCCATGTGGGCGACGAACCGCACGTTGGATTTGTCGATGCCCATGCCGAAGGCAATGGTCGCCACCATGATCAGGCCTTCCTCATTGAGGAAGCGCTTCTGGTTGTGAGCCCGCAGATCGCTGGGCAGCCCAGCGTGGTACGGCAGCGCCGGGAAGCCCTGCTCGCAGAGAAACGCGGCGACTTCATCGACCTTCTTGCGCGACAGGCAATAAACGATGCCCGCATCACTGCGCCGCTCGTTGAGGAACGCCAGCAACTGCTTGCGCGGCTGCTCCTTGGGTACGATGCGGTAGAAAATGTTCGGCCGGTCAAAGCTCGACAGGAAACGCTCGGCCTCCTGCAAATGCAGGCGGGTGACGATTTCTTCGCGGGTGCGCTTGTCGGCGGTGGCGGTCAGGGCAATGCGCGGCACATCGGGGAACATTTCCGCCAACTGCCCCAGTTGCAGGTATTCCGGGCGGAAGTCGTGACCCCATTGCGAGACACAGTGCGCTTCGTCGATGGCGAACAGGGCGATATCCAGCCCCTGCAGGAACGACAGCATGCGTGGCTGCACCAGGCGCTCAGGGGCCAGGTAGAGCATTTTCACCTCGCCGCGACGGATGCGCGCCGCCAGGTCGCGCTGCTGCTCGGCGCTGAGTGTGGAGTTCAGCGCGGCGGCGGCGACGCCGAGTTCTTCAAGGGTGGCGACCTGGTCGTCCATCAGCGCGATCAGCGGCGATACCACCACCGCCAGGCCTTCGCGCAGCAGCGCCGGAACCTGGAAACACAGGGACTTGCCGCCGCCGGTGGGCATCAGCACCAGGGCATCGCCGCCACTGGCCACGCGCTCAATGATCGCACCTTGGCGACCACGGAAACTGTCGTAGCCGAAGATGTCCTTGAGGACGCGTTGAGCCTGTTCGAGCATGAAAAACTCCAAAAATTGCTGAAATCCCTGAGCGCAGGCTGACTGAAAACACGCCGGGCTTCACGGACAAATCCGTTAGCGGACTTTTCCGCAACCGCCGCAACGCCTGCAGGGCATCACAAAACGCGCGAGTATACCCGAGCCCTCCCCGACAAAGGGTGCCGACAATCAGCCACCGGTAACCTTTGGAAGCGTTCAAATCTGCGCTGCGGCTGGCCTGGGCGCTCAAGAAGGCCTAGAATTCAGCATCGTTTATTCCCCAAGGTAGCCCCTCAATGTCCTTCGCCGAGCAACTAACCCGCCTGCAAGTCTTCCTCGACGCCGATGAGCTGCACGACGAGGCGCTGGACTACGTGGCCGCTCACGGCTACCTGACTGCGTTGTCGATCTGTTCCGAGAGCGTTCCCGATCGCGAGTGGATCGACGCCCTGTTCGCCGAGGAGCCGCACTACAGCGACGACACCGAACGCGAAGTGATCGAATCCACCCTGATTGCCCTCAAGGCCCACATCGCCCGCCAACTGGCGTCCGACGAAGAGTTCGAGCTGCCGTGCGAACTCGACCTGGGCGAAGACCCGGACGACTCCGACCTGCGCGGCTGGTGCATCGGCTTCATGGAAGGGGTGTTCCTGCGTGAAGCGGCCTGGTTCGAAACCGCCGAGGAAGAAGTCAGCGAAATGCTCCTGCCGATCATGGTCGGTTCCGGCCTGTTCGACGAACAGCCTGAATTCTCCGACATCGCCAGCGATGCCAACCTGATGGACGACATGATCGTACAAATCCCGGAAGCCCTGACCGCGCTGTACCTGCTGTGCAACGCCCCGGATGAAAAGCCGGCGATCCTCAAGCCACGCCACCACTAAGCAACTGCCCACGATCTCGCGAGCAAAGGGTCAGGCACGGCAAACATGGCTGAGGAAGCGGAGTTTAGAGACCTAAATGAGCATTCCGAGGCCATTTTCAACGCAGCATCCCCAAGCACAGCACATCGTGAACAGACTCTGAGTCGTCGCCTATGACCCCACCCATAGGCAATCGCCCGCTGCTTCTGCGCTACGCCCTGCTGGCCATTGGCTGGTTGAGCGTGGTGCTGGGGGTGATCGGGATTTTCCTGCCGGTGCTGCCCACCACTCCCTTCCTGCTGCTGGCTGCCGCCTGCTTTGCCCGCAGTTCGCCGCGCTTCTACCACTGGCTGGTGGAACATCCACGGCTCGGTCCGTGGATTCGCGACTACCTCGATGGCAACGGCATTCCGCTCAAGGGCAAGGTCTATGCGATCGGCCTGATGTGGCTGAGCATCGGCCTGTCCTGCTACCTGGTGCCGCTGCCCTGGGCGCGTGGTTTCATGCTGACCAGCGCGGTGCTGGTGACGATTTACATCCTGCGGCAAAAAACCCTGCACAAACCCTGAGCTATCAGTGGCCACCATGGTTGCGCTGATAGGTGTCCTCGCCCATGGCCGCAATCTGCCCCTCGATCAAGGCTTCGAACGGCTTGAGCAAAGGTTCGAACGAGGCCGGCGCTTCCAGGGTTTGCAAGGCCTGGACGATGGCCTCCAAGGTCGATAACGCTCCTGGCCCGGGCGCCTTGCGCAGGCGATAGCGCGACACCCCGCCCTGCCCCAGGCTGACTCGCGGCAACGCTGCCAGCAGCGGGTTGAGGTGCAGCAGCTTTCGCGCCTTGCGCCAGGTGCCGTCGGGCACCACCAGCAACAACGGCTGCGCCGCTGGGCCATAGGCCTGCAACGTCTGTGCGTCATCAGCCGGGAACAGCAACCTGGCCTGATAGCCAGGGCGATTCAGCAACTGCGGCAAGTCCGCGAACACTTCGCCGACGATCAGCTCGGCATTGGTCAGGCCCAGGGCCGCCAGGCGGGCGGTGTTCAACGCATGGTTGACCTCACTGGGATGCTGCAGCAACAGCACCCGGGTGCGGCTGTCCAGCTGCGGTATCAGCGCGCACAGGCAATGGCTTTCGGGGCGCAGGCAGCGCGGGCATTGACTTCGTGACATGGCGGCCTCCTCAAGCCTGGTTGAGCTGCGCCTTGAGCAGGTCGCGGAAGGTCTGGATCAAAGGCTCGCGGCTGCGCCCACGGCGCATGATCATCGAGAACGGCGCCTGGTAGCCAAAGGTCGCCGGCAGCAACACCCTCAGGTCGCCCTTGTCGGCCCAGGCCTGGGCGTAGTGCTCCGGCAGGTAGCCGATGTAGGCACCGGACAGCACCAGGATCAACTGCGCCTCCATACTTTCCACGGTCGCCGCGCTGTGCTTGAAACCATGCCGGGCCAGCTCTGCCTGGCTCCAATAGCCCCGGCCCACCATGCGCTGCTGGGTGATCAGTTGTTCGGGAATCCGCCGCTCGGTAAACAGTGGATGCCGACTGCTGCAATACAGCCAGTGCTGCTCGCGGTACAACGGCATGTACACCAGGCCGCTCATGCGCGTGGAGAACGCGCCGATGGCCAGGTCCAGGCGGTTGTCCTGCACCCCCAGCTGCAACTCGTAAGGGCTCATGACCGACAAGTGCAAATGCACCGCCGGGTGCTCCTGGCTGTAGGCGCCAATGGCTTCGGCGAAAGGCAGGGCCTTGTCGCTGACGGTGGAGTCGATCACCCCCAGGTTCAGGGTGCCGCGCAACTCGCCCTTGAGCGCCGCGGCGTATTGCTCGAA
Organism: Pseudomonas sp. MF09150; assembly: GCF_059862355.1. Taxonomy (NCBI): domain Bacteria; kingdom Pseudomonadati; phylum Pseudomonadota; class Gammaproteobacteria; order Pseudomonadales; family Pseudomonadaceae; genus Pseudomonas; species Pseudomonas sp. MF09150. Next base: position 1,994,496 of record NZ_JCBCUS010000001.1, read on the forward strand.
GCCTTCGAGTTCGCCGAGCAGGCGCAGGGTTTCCTGATGGAACAGCTCGCCCTTGCTGGTGAGGCTGAAACCGCCGCGCCCGCGATGGCACAGCACCAGCCCCAGCGCCGCTTCCAGCTGGCTCATGTAGGTGCTGATAGCCGAGGTCGACAGATTGAGTTCGTGCTGGGCATTGGCGAACCCCTGATGCCGCACCACGCTGACAAAGATGCGCAATAGTTTCAGATCAGGTAAAGCGTTGGCCATGACGGGCTCCGATAACCAGCGAAAAAACACCATCCATGGCTGAGAAAAATACCTGCCGCCGGCTTGAACCGACCCAGCACACACCCGGATTACGCCGGCTGCATCACCGAGCGGGAGCGAGCATCCTCGCCACAGGGGGCGTGGCGGCTGGGCGAGAGTCTAGCGCCAAGCTCGGCATTAGTTCAGAAAAATCTAAACTAAGTATTTGTTCACAGCGATTCTTTCCCCGCAGCGCATTTCGCAGAATCGGCCTCACTCGGTTGTGCGGGCAGAGCCTTCTGCGCCGCCCAGCCCAAAAATAAAACAACGATGAGGCCAATCCCGTGGACAAGATCCTTCACCAACCACTGGGCGGCAACGAAATGCCGCGCTTCGGCGGCATCGCCACCATGATGCGTCTTCCCCATTTGCCCACCGCCGCCGGCCTCGATGCCGCGTTCATCGGCATCCCGCTGGATATCGGTACCTCGCTGCGCGCCGGCACCCGCTTCGGCCCGCGAGAAATCCGCGCTGAATCGGTGATGATTCGCCCGTACAACATGGCCACCGGCGCCGCGCCCTTCGACTCACTGTCAGTTGCCGACATCGGCGACGTGGCGATCAACACCTTCAACCTGCTGGACGCGGTTCGCATCATCGAAGAAGCCTACGACGGCATCCTCGAACACAACGTGATTCCCCTGACCCTGGGCGGCGACCACACCATCACCCTGCCGATTTTGCGCGCGATCCATAAGAAGCACGGCAAGGTCGGCCTGGTGCACATCGACGCCCACGCGGATGTGAACGACCATATGTTCGGCGAGAAAATCGCCCACGGCACCACCTTCCGCCGTGCAGTGGAAGAAGGCCTGCTGGACTGCGACCGCGTGGTACAGATCGGCCTGCGTGCCCAGGGCTACACCGCTGAAGACTTCAACTGGAGCCGCAAACAAGGGTTCCGCGTGGTCCAGGCCGAAGAGTGCTGGCACAAATCCCTGGCCCCGCTGATGGCCGAAGTCCGCGAAAAAGTCGGCGGCGGCCCGGTGTACCTGAGCTTTGACATCGACGGCATCGACCCGGCCTGGGCCCCTGGCACCGGCACCCCGGAAATTGGCGGCCTGACCACCATCCAGGCCATCGAAATCGTCCGTGGCTGCCAGGGCCTGGACCTGATCGGCTGCGACCTGGTAGAAGTCTCGCCACCCTACGACACCACCGGCAATACCTCGCTGCTGGGCGCCAACCTGCTGTACGAGATGCTCTGCGTACTGCCTGGCGTGGCCCACCGCTGAGTCACGGCCATGAGCGATCAGGAGAACGTCCTCAACGCCGCTGCCGTATTGGTCGCGGCCTTCGCCCGCAACGACCGCGAAGCCTACTTCGCGGCGTTCAGCCGCGATGCCAGTTTTGTGTTCTACACCCTTCCCCAGCCGCTGTTGTCCCGCGATGCCTATCAGGTGTTGTGGGACCAATGGCGCGCTGAGGATGGCTTCGAGGTGCTCGCGTGCACCTCGAGCAATGCCTTCGTCAGCCTGCAAGGCGACGTGGCGCTGTTTATTCATGACGTGGCCACCGAGCTGCGCATGCAAGGGGAGCAACACTTCAGCCAGGAGCGCGAAACCATCGTGTTTCGCCGACAACAACAAGGCCATTGGCTGGCCTGCCACGAACATTTATCCGCCATGCCGGAAGGGCTGCCACCCCCTTAGCCAATACAGGTGACGCCCGCACACGATGGGCGCGCCTCGATGATCGGAGCAGATCATGAATAACAACAACAAAGAACACAGCCTTAGCAGCATTGAAACCAACGGGGTCGAACAGATCCCCGATCACGAACGCAGCGCCGGCCCCGGCGACCTGTTTCGTCTGATCTTCGGCGGCGCCAATACCTTTGCCACCGCCGTGCTCGGCAGCTTCCCGGTGTTGTTCGGCCTGTCGTTCCAGGCCGGAGTCTGGGCCATCGTCCTCGGCGTGGTGCTCGGGGCGCTGATCCTGGCGCCCATGGGCCTGTTCGGCCCGCTCAACGGCACCAACAACGCCGTCTCCTCCGGCGCGCACTTTGGCGTGCACGGACGGATCGTCGGCTCGTTCCTGTCATTGCTGACCGCCATCGCCTTCTTCTCGCTCTCGGTCTGGAGCTCGGGGGATGCGCTGATCGGTGGCGCCAAGCGCCTGATCGGCCTGCCGGAAACCGACCTGAGCCTGGGCCTGGCCTACGGCCTGTTCGCGATCCTGGTGCTGACGGTGTGCATCTACGGCTTCCGCTTCATGCTCTGGGTCAACCGTATTGCGGTGTGGGCCGCGAGCCTGTTGTTCCTGCTGGGGATCTTCGCCTTCGCGCCGACCTTCGACAGCCAGTTCGCCGGAACCGTCGCCATGGGCCAGGCCGGGTTCTGGGCGGCCTTTATCGGCGCCGCGCTGGTGGCCATGAGCAACCCGATCTCCTTCGGCGCCTTCCTAGGCGACTGGTCGCGCTATATCCCGCGGGAAACCCCGAAAGCACGCATCATGCTGGCCGTGATCGCGGCGCAACTGGCAACCCTGATCCCTTTCCTGTTCGGCCTGGCCACCGCGACCATCGTTGCGATCAAGGCGCCGGACTACATCGCCGCCAACAACTACGTCGGCGGGCTGCTGGCGGTCTCGCCGAGCTGGTTTTTCCTGCCGGTGTGCCTGATTGCGGTGATCGGCGGCATGTCCACCGGCACCACGTCGCTGTATGGCACCGGGCTGGACATGTCCAGCGTGTTCCCGCGCCTGCTGTCGCGGGTCAAGGCGACCCTGCTGATCGGCGTGCTGTCGATTGCCTTCATCTTTATCGGGCGCTTTGCGGCGAATCTGGTACAGAGCGTGTCGACCTTCGCCGTGCTGATCATCACCTGCACCACGCCATGGATGGTGATCATGATCATCGGACTGCTGGTGCGGCGCGGCTTCTACTGCCCGGATGACCTGCAAGTTTTCACCCGTGGCGAACAAGGCGGCCGCTACTGGTTCCAGCACGGCTGGAACTGGCGCGGCCTCGGCGCCTGGATCCCCAGCGCGCTGGTGGGCCTGTGCTTCGTCAACCTGCCGGGGCAGTTCGTCGGGGTGCTTGGCGAACTGGCCGGCGGCATCGACATCAGCCTGCCGGTCACCCTCGGCCTGGCCTCCCTGGTGTACCTGGTGCTACTCGGCCTGTTCCCGGAACCGGCAGCGGTGTTCGGTCCAGGCGACCCACGCAGCAAGGGCATGGATTCGCTCACCAAACCGGCCCTCGGCCAAACCGTCTGAGTTCAAGGCGCCGGCTGGCCGGCGCTTGCCTGACCTAATAGTTTCACCATAAAAAAGATAATCGGAGAAACGCCATCATGGCTTTAGATCTATTTGTCGTACTTATCTACGCTGCCGCAATGCTGGTGCTCGGCTACTACGGCATGCGCAAGGCCAAGACCCACGAGGACTACCTGGTGGCCGGCCGCAACCTGGGCCCGACGCTGTACATGGGCACCATGGCCGCGACCGTGCTGGGTGGCGCCTCGACCGTTGGCACCGTGCGCCTGGGTTATGTGCATGGCATCTCCGGGTTCTGGCTGTGCGCCGCACTGGGCCTGGGCATCATTGCGCTGAACCTGTTCCTGGCCAAACCGCTGCTCAAGCTGCGGATCTTCACCGTGACCCAGGTCCTGGAAAAGCGCTACAACCCCATGGCCCGCCAGGCCAGCGCGGTGATCATGCTGGCGTACGCGCTGATGATCGGCGTGACCTCGATCCTGGCCATCGGCACCGTGCTGCAAGTGCTGTTCGGCCTGCCGTTCTGGATCTCGGTCCTGCTCGGCGGTGGCGTGGTGGTGGTGTATTCGGCGATCGGCGGCATGTGGTCGCTGACCCTGACCGACATCGTGCAGTTCGTGATCAAGACCGTGGGCCTGATGTTTATCCTGTTGCCGATCTGCCTGTACCGCGTCGGCGGCTGGGACGAACTGGTGAGCAAGCTGCCGGCCTCGAGCTTCAGCTTCACCACCATCGGCTGGGACACGATCATTACCTACTTCATGATCTACTTCTTCGGCATCCTGATCGGCCAGGACATCTGGCAACGGGTGTTCACCGCCAAGACCGATAAAGTGGCCCAGTACGCAGGCACCGTCGCCGGCGTCTACTGCATCATCTACGGCCTGGCCTGCGCCCTGATCGGCATGGCCGCCCACGTGCTGCTGCCGGACCTGGACAACGTCAACAACGCCTTTGCCGCCATCGTCAAAGCCTCGCTGCCGGACGGTATCCGTGGCCTGGTGATCGCTGCCGCACTGGCCGCCATGATGTCCACCGCCAGCGCCGGCCTGCTCGCCGCCTCCACCACACTGACCGAAGACCTGCTGCCGAAACTGCGTGGCGGCAAACAGTCGAGCCTGGGCATCAACCGCCTGTTCACCTTCCTCACCGGGATCGTGGTGCTGGGCATCGCCCTGGTGGTCAATGACGTGATCAGCGCCCTGACCCTAGCCTACAACCTGTTGGTGGGCGGCATGCTGATTCCGCTGATCGGGGCGATTTTCTGGAAGCGCGCAACCACCTCCGGCGCCATCGCCAGCATGGGCCTGGGTTTCGCCACGGCTCTGGTGTTCATGATCAAGGACGGCCTGGACGCCAACACACCGATCTACTACAGCCTGGCTGTCGGCCTGATCAGCTTCGTGGTGATAAGCCTGCTGTCCCGCCGCCCGGCTCCCCTGGCCAACGCGGTTTAAGCTGAATTCGGACATTTTTGGGAGTTTCTTCAGCGGGTGCAGCGTCGGAGGCTGCACCCGTTTTTTTTGCCTGGGGAAAAGCGCCGTACGCCTACCCGTCAAGGACACAGACACACCCAGGCTCGCGGCAAGCCCGAGCAACCTGTGCTGTACTGCGACTAGCACCGCACCAGCTCCGCCGGTCGCGGCCAAGGGTAAATAACAATAAGACCCGAGGTGCTCATGAACGCCTTTGACTTGCCACTCGGCACCATCCCCCCATGCCATCCCCCCTGCTGCGCAAGCGCCCCATTGGATTGTCTGCCGGAGCCCCGGTCATGAAACGCGCCCATGTGCGCCAAGTCGTGCACGACTACATCCACCGCCTGCTGGAGCGCAACCAGCCGTTCGACGACCATCTCGACCTGCAAACGCTGGGCCTGGACAAGCAGGACCTGGAGGAATTGATTTTCCATCTGGAAGATGAGTTCGGACTGACAGCGTTTACCCACGAGGAAGATCAACTGCTCAAGGCCGCGAAAACGGCCAATGACCTCAGCCAGTTTTTGCTGAAGATTTCCAGGCATTGAACATCAAGGTGGGAATACTGGGAGTGCGCCTATGGGGACGTAGCCACATCCTCGGCGCGGGTTGAAAAGTAGAGGAGCAAGCCTTGCGCTTGCTCCACATCGACCCGATCAGCGGCGTTTTTGCTGCCGACGTCGTTGGTCGTCGTCCGTACGAATCGGCACCGGCTGCAACGGTGGCTCGATCAGGCCCAATGCGACGCCAAGGTCGTGAAGCCAGTTTTGCAGTTTGTCTTTCATAGCGCCCCCCTTAAGGGTCATGCCGAGCGACGGGATTCTTTGGCCGCTTCGCACTGATAATAGTCCTAAGTCCTACGCATTGCTCGCCCTAGATCGCAATGATCTGTTACCGGATTAATCTGAATCATCCGCGGACTTTTCTTAAAGAGCAGCCATCCACCGCCGCTTCGGCCTTGGCGGCTTCCTGCAGTTCGATCCAGGCCGTGAGGTTGGCGCCGAGCATGCCCTTGCGCCACATCAACCAGGTGGTGGCACTGGCGAACGGCTCGGCCAGGGCATGGACCGCGACACTCTCCCGCCCCGGCAGGCTGGCCAGCATCGACTGCGTCATCATCGCCACCCCGGAACCGGCAATCACACAGGCGAGCATGCCCTGGTAGGACTCGATCTCCATGGCCCGGCCCATGGTCGCGTGGTCATGGGCAAACCAGGACTCAAGGCGCATGCGATAGGAGCAGCCCCGACGAAAGGTAAATACCGCCCGGCCCTCGACGTCGCGGGCGCTGCGCACCGGTGGGTGGCCCGCTTCACTGATCAGCACCAGGGTTTCATCGCACAGGGGTACACCGTCCAGCCCCGCCAACTGCAGCGGACCGTCGACCAGGGCCGCATCCAGGCGCCCGGTCAGCAGGCCCTCCAGCAACTCGCCGCTGGGGGCCGACTGCACCTGAAGGTTCACCATCGGATAGGTGCGGTGATAACGCGCCAGCAGCGGCGGCAACTGGATGGCTGCCGAGCTGTGCATGGTGCCCAGTACGAAGACGCCCGCAGGCTGCCCTCCTTGCAGCGCGGCCTGGGCTTCATCGTGCAGAGCGAACAGGCGCAGGCTGTAATCGAGCAGCACCTTGCCCGCCGGCGAGAGCAACAGCCGCTGCCGCTCCCGCAGAAACAGCTCGACGCCCAATTGCTCCTCCAACTGCTTGAGCCGGGTAGAGAGGTTGGACGGCACCCGATGCAGACGCTCGGCCGCGCGGGTAATGGAACCCTCCTCGGCCACAGCCTGGAAGATGCGGAGCTGGCTGAATTCCACGACACTCTCCAAAAGTGAACAAGTTGCTTAATATTATTCATTTTTAAAGAAAGTCAATCGATCCTAGCCTGACGGTCACTGCTCCACTGATGGAACCCTGACCATGTCCCCGCTGATTCGCCTGCTCGCCAGCTTTATCGCCTTGATGATGGCAATGGGCATTGGCCGTTTTGCCCTCACCCCGCAGTTGCCCCATCTGCTCAGCGAAGGCCAGATAGACCTGACCGCCGCCGGCCTGATCGCCGCCGCCAATTACCTGGGCTACCTGTTGGGCGCCCTGGATGCAATGTTTGCCCGACGCCCTCGCCAGGTTCGCCAGCGCCTGCTCGGCGGCCTGTGGTTGTGCGTGCTGCTGACCCTGGCCTCGTTCTGGGCCCAGGGCTTCTGGGCACACTTGCTGCTGCGCTTCGGCACCGGGGTAGCCAGCGCCTGGGTGCTGGTGATGATCACCGCCCTGAGCCAGCCCCTGGCCCAGGCAGCCGGTCGGCCACGGCTCGGCGCCCTGGTATTTGCCGGGCCGGGCCTGGGTATCTTTCTGACCGGGTTGCTGGCGCTGGGCTCGAACCTGCTCGGGCAAAGTTCGGCCATGCTCTGGCTGGTGTATGCCGCGGTCGGTTTGCTGATGCTGCTGGTGATCCTGCCGATCCTCCCGCAGCCCGAATCCATGCCGCTCACCGCGCCCGCGCCTGCTACTGCCGAGGGCCGGGAAATCCCCCGCCTGGGGCTGATCTACGGCCTGTACGGCCTGGGCTACATCATCCCGGCGACCTTTCTTTCGCAGATGGCCAGCGCGCATTTCCAAGGCCAGTGGCAGGCAGACCTGTTCTGGCCCTGTTTCGGCCTGACCGCGGCGCTCGGGGTATTGCTGGTCAGCCTGCGCCGCGCCAGCCCCGGGGCAACCCGCTATTGGCTGATGGCAACGCTGTGGATGCAAGCTGCCGGGGTCTTCGCCTGCCTGCTGGGCGATGGCACCGGGCTGGTACTGGGGGTGATCCTGTGCGGGACTTCGTTCCTGGCCTGCATGCAATTGGTGATGCAGCGCTCACGGGAGATCGCGCCCCATGCCACCCAGCGCAACGCCGGGCTGTTGACCGCCTGCTTCGCCATTGGCCAGTTGAGCGGGCCGCTGCTCGCGGCCCTGAGCAGCCATTACAGCGGCGACCTGCACCCGGCGCTGATCATCGCCGGCGGGGGCCTGCTGCTGGCGGGGGCGTTGCTGTTAAGCCGCCAGCGGCTTGCCGGCAAGAGCCCGAAAGCCTGCGCAACCCTTACAGAAAGCGGCGAATACGTCGGCGCAACCACTGTTCGGCGCTGACGAACGTAATGCCCAACAGCACCAGCACCGCGCCCATCACGAAGTTGAAGCTCAGGGGTTCACCGAGCAGCACAACGCCAAAGGTCACGCCGAACAGCGGGGTCATGAAGGAGAACACCGCCAGGTTGGCCGCCAGATAACGCCGCAGCAGCCAGAACCAGGTCAGGTAGCTGAAAAACGACACCACCAGCCCCTGGAACAACACACTGGCGACCGCCACCGGGGTCAGGCTGACATGGCTGATCTGCCCGCTCAGCGCAGCAATCAGCAGCAGGCCGACAAAGCCGACGATCAATTGATAGAACAGGGTCAGGGTCGCCGGCGCCTCGGACAGCCGCGAGGCACGCACGACCACAGTGGTCGCGCCCCAGGCCATGCCGGCCAGCAGGCCCAAGGTGTCGCCCAGCAACATGCGCCGGTCCAGGTTCTCCAGGGATATGCCGCCGGCAAAGGCAATGCTGATGCCGATAAACGCCAGCAGAATCCCCAGCCACTGCAGGGGCCGCAGGCGCTCACTGGGCAACAGCCAGTTCACCCCCAGCGCGGTAAAGATCGGCGCGGTGTACAGAAACACCGACATATGGGCGGCGCTGGTCAGCTGCAGGCCTTCGGCGATAAACAGAAACTCCAGGCCGAACAGGCTGCCGGCCAGCAAGCCGCCACGCCAGGTGCTGCCGATCTGCGACCAGCCGCCCTTCCAGCACATCAACAAGGCCACCAGCAGCGCGGAAATCCCGGAGCGCGCCGCAGCCTGCATCACCGGTGCAATATCCGCCGCCGCCCACTTGATCATCACCTGCTGCACGCCCCAGATCAGGCACAGCCCCAGCATCACTTGCAAGGCAAAGCCATCGGCGCTACGCCGCTCTGTGCTCACCGCAAACACTCAACGTTAATCAACGACATGACAGTTACTCGACAAAAACGAAAAAGCCTCGCGATGGCTGCGTGGCGAAACAGAATCAGGTGGGTGTACAAAAAGGCATTGCCAGGACATCGCCGGCCATCCACATCCGTGGCGGCACAAGGCAAGACCGGCTAAGCGCGAAGATCGCCAAAGCGCCGCGCACAGGCATAGCCGATACTGCAGGCGACAGCGCTGGCGAAGGTGCCCCAGGCCATGTCCAGCAAGGCCAACTGCGCCGACCAGCCGTGCAGGGTCGACCAGTTGCTCAGGTCATAGGTGCCGTAGGCCACCAGCCCGAGCAAAGCACCGAGCCGCGTACTGTGCAGCCAACTGCCCCGAGCCAGCGCCGGCTGTACCGCAAACACCAGGCAACCCAGGACATACAGCAGATAAAACAGCGCTGCGGGGGCCAGCAGCGGCTGGTCGAGCATCAGCGAACCCAGCAGCGCCTTGTAGGTCGACCCCATCAACAGGCCCAGCCAAAGGCCGTCGAGCAGCAGAAACGCGAGCAATGTGCCGAAATAGGCAATCAGCCGGAGTCGCATGTCGAATGGCCTGTTCAGTGGGGTCCCGCTCAGCTTAGTTCAATGCGGTCGGCATGGATCACGATCTGACCCTGCTTATAAAGCGCGCCGATGGCCTTCTTGAAGTTGCCTTTGCTGACACCGAACAAACTGCTGATCACGGTCGGGTCGCTCTTGTCGCTGACCGGCAAGGTGCCGTTGTTTTCACGCAACTTGGCGAGGATCTTCGAGTTCAGGCTGGTGGAAGCTTCTTCGCCCACCGGTTGCAGGCTCAGGCTGATCTTGCCGTCACCACGAACTTCTTTGATAAAGCCTTTTTCTTCTTTGCCCGGGCGCAGGAACTTGAACACTTCGTTCTTGTGGATCAGCCCCCAGTGCTTGTTGTTGATGATCGCCTTGAAGCCCATGTCGGTGGCTTCGGCCACCAGCAAGTCGACTTCCTGACCCGGCTGGTAGTTGGCCGGGGTCTTGTCCAGGTAGCGGTCAAGACGCGCGGTGGCGGTGATACGGCGGGTGTGCTTGTCGAGATAGACGTGCACCACGCAGTACTCGCCGGCGGTCATCTGGCGCTTTTCTTCGGAGTACGGCAGCAACAGATCCTTGGGCAAACCCCAATCGAGGAATACACCGATGCTGTTAACTTCAACGACTTTAAGACTGGCGAACTCACCGACTTGAACTTTCGGTTTTTCAGTAGTTGCGATGAGTTTGTCTGCACTGTCCAGATAAACAAAAACATTGAGCCAGTCTTCGTCTTCACTGGGAATATCTTTGGGAATATAACGATTAGGCAGCAATATCTCGCCGTCCGCCCCACCGTCCAGATACAAACCAAAGTTAGTGTGTTTAACCACTTGCAAACTGTTGTAGCGCCCGACTAAAGCCATTTCCAATACCCTCATTGCGTGGGCGGCATTCTACAGGGGTTTTACCCGGTTGGTTTGATGCGCAGGCGGGCGGTGGACGAAATTTCCTTGAAGACATTGATTTTTCTCGATTTCCACAGCCATAGGCCTCCGCTCGTCAGGCAAAGGCCGTCCCGAACTCCCCGACCTGACCGCTAAAAAACGCCATAATCAAGCCAAAGTTTTAGTTAAAACAGCAGCTTAGGTAAATACAGCGAGCACTGTCCGATGCTCAACTCTTTATCACCCAATTATTCCGAAGGATATTTACCAAGCAATTGTCAAGCATTTCATGTATTATGCGTGGCCAAGTTAATTTTCTACAGGTTAATGGCCGCCATGCGTGTAAAAGCATCCAACAGCAAAGCAAAGCCAGCTCCAGCCGTTGAAACCAGCGAATCGATCAACAACCAGATCGCTGCATTCCTCAAGTCTGGCGGCGAGATCCAGCAAATTGCCAAAGGCGTCAGCGGCCAGACTTTCGGCCCGTCGAAGCAGATTACCCTCGGCAAAAAGTAATACCCCCGCAGCACATCCTGGTCCCTAAGCGCTTTGAACCTCAAAGCGCTAGGACTAGAGCCTGAACCCCCTCTCCTTGCATAAATCGACGAACGGCCCTCAGCCTCGAGGTTTCGCCGGTATGCTTGCACACGTCTAGAACGGGCCTTTGCCAAGGGCTCTTGGTTTCTGCTCCTCGCTACCCATGGAGTGCAGCATGCTCAAACCCTCTTTCCTGCTGATCAGCGCACTGCTGGCCAGCCCCGTCAGTCATGCCCAGGTTTTCCAGCGTGAATTGGGCGACTTCGACCTCAAGCTGGGCACCACTCCGACGCGCAGCATGGCCCAGGGGCTGGTCAAGCCGACCAGCTCCGGCTCATTCCACGGCGGCCTGGACCTGAGCCACGACAGCGGCTGGTACGCCGGCCAGTGGTCACCGAGCGCCGGCCTGAGCCCTTCCAGCAAGCTGGAAGTGGACTCTTACCTCGGCTACAAGCTGCCCTTCGATCAGACCCTGGGCTATGAACTGGGGATGATCCATTACAGCTACCCGAAGCTCGAAACCCTCGACAGCCATGAATTTTTCGGCGGCCTGACCCTGCTCGGCAGCCGCTTTGGCGCGGCCTTCAGCAACAACCCGGACAAACGCAACAGCACCCTGTTCGCCGACCTCGGCGGGAATGCGCCATTTGGTATCGGCGTCAGCGTCAAATACACCAACCACCAGCTGGGCAACCCGGTGTCGATCACCAGCGGTGGCTACGTCAACAGCTTCAATGACTGGTCGGTGAAGCTCTCACGGCCGTGGATGGGGATCGACCTCAACCTGATCTACAGCGACTCCAACCTCAACGGCGGCGACTGCTCGGCCTATTCTGGGCAAAACGCCGAATGCGACGGCCTGCTGACGTTCAAGGCCGAACGCTCCTTCTATTAAAAGGCTGAACTGCGGGGCGCCTTTCGGGTTCAGATACACAAACCCGCATTCGCAAGGACTCGCCCATGTCGCGCCGGTTAATCCATTTCGCATTGCTGTTAGTGCTGTGCTTCGCCTCCAGCGCCTGTAACCGCGTTGGCCTGGCCTATCGCAACCTCGACGTGATCATCCCCTGGACGCTCAACGACTACCTGGACATGAACAGCGAGCAAAAGGGCTGGTTCAACCAACGCCTCAAGGAACACCTGAGCTGGCATTGCAGCACCCAGCTACCGGGCTACCTCGACTGGCTCGACCGCCTGCAGCAAATGGTTGAAAGCAACCAAGTCGACGACGCGGCCCTGCAAGTGCGAACCCAGGAAGCCAAGCAGGCGATCGCCCAGACCGCCCGCGAGATCACCCCATCGGCCATCCAATTGCTGCAGGGCCTGGACGATCAACAGGTCAAGGACATGAACAACGCCTTTGCCAAGGATCAGCGCGAGCGTCAGGCGCAGTACCTCAAGCCGACCTTGCAGGAACAGATCAAGCAACGCAGCGAGCGCATGACTAAACGCCTCAACGCCTGGCTGGGCCCGCTCAGCCCGCAACAGCAGCAGCGGGTCGAACAGTGGTCAGCCGACCTCGGCGATCAGAATCAACAATGGATCGCCAACCGCGCCCATTGGCAGACGCAGTTCAGCGCCGCCGTGGAGCAGCGCCATGCCAATGATTTCCCGCAACGCATCGAGCAACTGCTGGTCAATCGCGAGAGCTTGTGGACGCCAGAATATCGCCAGGCCTACGCCGCCACTGAACAGGCGGCGCGCAGCCTTTTGGTGGACCTGATGGCCCAAAGCACGGTGGAGCAACGCCAACGCCTGCTGAAGAAGATCGATGGCGTACGCAACGACTTCGAAGCCCTTAAGTGTCTAAAAGCCGCGCGCCAGAGCTGAAGCTTTCACTGGCAACTGGCGACGCGGGGCTCAAGGCTCAGGCAATCTGGGCCTTGCTCGCCACTTCGTCGAAGGTCGCCGGATCCAGGGCATCGGCCTGTTCGTCCAGTACCTGACGCGGGTGATCGTTGCCGGGGATACTGCTGTCGATCATGCACAACAGGCTGGAGCCCCGCGGCGTCAGAATGAAATTCTCACCGTTGCCGCCCTCGTCCTCCGGCCGCGACTCGATAAAGCCCCGATCCAACAGCAGCTTTTCGTACTCGGTGGCCGTTACCTTCAGCTCATCAAGATTGCCCGTCGACTCGCCCTCGGCTTCCTTGGCCGCCGCATGCTGCTCGGCGTAGGGCCGCGGGGTAAAGCTATGGCCGGCGCTGTTCTGCACTTCGTGCAACAGCCGTTCAATCAAATCCCAGTTATAAGTCGTCATCCTGATTCAACCTCCACACATAAGAGTGAAATGCCTTTCATAGGTTGTGACCGGTGTGGTTTTCAGCCGTTCAGGATTTCCTGCGCCTGATCCGACCCTTGATCGGAAACCGCTGGGCACCGGGTCGAACGCGGCAACGGCTAGCCCGCATACCGCCAAGCCCCGGCTAAGCTGCAAATATGACCCCCGCCGACCTCAGCCTGCACCAATACACCCTGCGCATGAACCGGGTGCTGGAGCATATCGACCATCACCTGGACCAGCCCCTGGAGCTGGCGGACCTGGCGCAAATCGCGCATTTCACCCCACGGCATTTTCATCGCCTGTTCAACGCCTGGGTCGGGGCCCCCCTGGGCGATTACCTGCGCCGCAGGCGCCTGGCCCACGCCGCCTATCAACTGGCCAGTGAACCTCAGGCAAGCATCCTTGAGGTCGCGTTGACGGCTGGCTTCAGTTCGGGCGAGGCGTTTTCCCGGGCCTTCAAGCAACATTACTCAGTCACCCCAAGCAGCTGGCGCAGCAGCGAACCCAAACGCTGGCACCGTCGCCTCAGCGACGTGCGTGAGCGCCGCCTGCGCGAGTTACCCAACCCCGATCAGACCCATATCCCGGGATTCGACGACCCTGACGCCTTCATTCACCTCAAGGAGCCGCTGATGAACGTCACCCTCAAACACCTGCCACCGGTGCGCGTGGCCTGCCTGCGCTACACCGGCCCCTATGGCACCGGCATCGGCCTGTTCTGGCGCGAGACCGCAGCGCGCTGGATGATCGACAACCAGCTGTTCAACCGCGTGCGCTATGGCATCGGCCACGACGACCCGAGCATCACCCCGGCCCACCAATGCCGCTACGACGCCTGCATCGAAGTCCCCGCCGACTTCATCAGCGCCGCACCCGCTACCCTCAGCCTCCTGCCCGGCGGCCTCTACGCCGTCGCGCCCTACACAGGCAAAGGCCCGGACATCGCCGATGCCTGGCTCGAACTCTGCCGCGACTGGCTCCCGCGCAGCGGCCTGCAACTCGACGCCCGGCCGGCCTTCGAACGCTACCCGGTCGATGCCCACTACGACGCGCAAACCGGTGAGTTGGAATGTGAGATCTGCATTCCGGTGAAGGCGCTTTAACCAAAGGGCTCCCCGTGGCGAGGGAGCGTGCTCCCGCTCGACCGCACAGCGGTGGCAAAACCTGAGCCCCGATTATCCCGGGTAGAACCTCATAGCAGTCATCAAGCTAGCGTCACACAAGGTATTGAGCACACCCCCAAAAGCTTCGAATCAGCACAGCTCTACCAGCAAATATCCCCCCCTCAGACCAGAGGCAAAAAACGCCGTTTCCTCTGCATGAGAAAACAGCGCTTTCTTTAACTGACCAGCATGAATTGGTACTCGCCCTACTCTACTTTCCCTCCAACAGGCCTGATTGACCTAGAGACTGTCGCTGGTAGAAAACCCACCCCCATCACGAGGACGGGAACTACTGAATGAACTGTTTGAGTTGGAAGATCCGGAACTGCGACTACTACTGGCTCGACTCGGAGCCTGCGCCACCGATAGCGCGCCCTTCATGAAACCAACCATCAGCGAGTTGACGTTGCCACTGCTGGAAACGCTCTGGCTGGCTCGACCCGCCTCGCTGGCCAACAGACTTCGTTCAAGCTGTTTGGCTCGTTCATATTCGCCCTGAGCCTCTTCGCACTTACCCTGCAGAAACGGTACCTGCTTCTGCAACGCTTCAAGTTCGGCGCGCAGATCACGTACTTCCACCACCTGCTTATCATCCTCGGAACCGGGGGTTTGCGCCGCCAGGCGTGCAAGCTTCTGGTCACTCATCTCGGCCAGTTGCTCGGCCAACAGTACTGAAGCCTGCGCCAGATACTCGTCCCGCTTCGCGCTGTAGGCATCCAGACTGGCATGCACTTCATTGGCTTGGCCTTTAGCCACCTCCACCGCCTGCAGCGCAGTCTGCAAGCGCTGCTGAAGCTCGGCAAATTCACCGCCTGTGGACGCCGCTTGATACAGCTGCGTCAGCTTGGCCTGTTGGGCAGCCTCTTCTTTCTCCAAGCGGCTGGCAGCACTTTGATTGGCTTCCTGAAGCGCCAGCAGCGTCTGCTCGGTGCGCCAGTTTTCAGTAAAGTTGCACAGTTTGGCGACCCAGCGGTCAGCCTGCCGCCAAGGGGTCCAGCGTGGGTAGCCCGCGGTCCCGAACTTGCGCGACTTCAAGTACAGATATAACCGGTCGACCTGGAAGCTCTGAAGCTTGCTCCGGCATTCATCACGCAGCTCCTCATAGGACTCAGACGCTGCAACCCGAGCCATCTCCGCCTCACGCAATGCGAGTACCTGACGCTGATAGCCTGGGTCATCCGCCAACTGCCGATCGATGCCCGCGACCTGAGCCTGAAGCCCACCCGAAACCTCCATAGCCGCTCGCAGATGGTGTTCCACACTGGCCTCAGCTGCGGTCAGGCGCTCGCGCAACTGTGCCTCGCCCTCATTGCGCTGCTTCAGCAAACGCTTGACTTCAACCGACTGCTGGCCAACGTTCTTGAGTTGATAACCGGCGATCTGCGCCAACGCATCAGTGATTTCCTGTTCCAGTCGCAACTCGCGCTCATGGGCCTTGGACAGCTCTCGCTGCAGCTTGCGCAGTTCATATTCATAGCGTCGGGAGTTTTCACTGAGGGTCGCCATCATGCTGTTCGCGCTCATCACCACTCCAAAATGTAAGCAGGTTTGGCGGTTGTACGCCCTTTGACGAACTTGAAGCTCAAGGAATTGGCATCCTTGCTGCCCAGACGCCGATTATCCACATGACCATCGGCCAACTTGTCATTCTTGACCTCCTGATAGGTGGCCTGATTAACCCGAACACCGAATATTCTGGCGTAACGCTTCTCCCCGGTCTCGATACTGGTAATCGGCACCGGTACCACATTGCCGGCAGCGTCGGTCGCCTCGGTCAACAGGTACCAACTCTTGCCCCCGGTCGGGTCGTAGTTACGCTCGACCATTGATTTTTCGCCCACACGGCTCACCACATCCAGCTTCAAAGGGGTCTTGGCAAACGCCAGTAACTGCTCTATCTCCTTGAGCCCACTGGTGGTGCCGGAGACATCCAGGGCCTTGATCGCTTGGTCTACCTTATTCAACAACGGCTGGAATTGCGCCGCATCCCCCTGGCTCAACCCCATCTGCTGCACACTTGCCCGGGCCGCCTCAAGGGAGGCGAGGTAATTGGGGTTCAAACTTTGCCGATCGGTCAGTCTTACCGCCCGGTCCACCTTGGCAATAGCCGCCGTCACACCCTTGGTGTCAGCATCATCCAACGCCCATTGGGCCTCCTTGGCTGCCGCTGCAACCTCGGGGACAGCCTTGCTGGCAATAAGAAACTCGCGACTGGCAGTCAAACGCTTGAGTTTTTGCGCCGCGACCAACAGGTTCTTGATCTTGTCCAGTTGAGCCTGCACGTCCTTTAGCGATGTGACGCTTGCTTTCAAGTTGTCCCTGGCATTGGAGACCATGACCCCATCGCTGAAACTGCGCTGTTCTTGAGGCAGGGCAAACTGCGGCAACTTGATCGACGCCTGCTCACGGGCTTTCGCCAACCCGTTCTTGGCCGTATACATTAAACGCGTCGCCGCCGCGACCTGCCCCGCCTGAACTTCGGGCTCCAGCTTGCCCAACTGTTCTTGCACCAAGAACACCTGCTGCGTGCGGGTGTGCGCCTCATTCTGCAGGCTGACCAAATCAGCCTGGGTATAGCGGCCTTGTTCCTTGAGGTCGATAAACACGTGGGTCCAGGCATACAGCGAATACAAAACAATGGGCGTCCATATCAGTACCCATTTCTGCCAAAAGCGGCGACGCAGGTAAGTATCCGCTACACGCTGCTCCCACCAACGCAGCTTCGGTGCTTCATAAACAAGACGTGTAGCAAAGTAGTTACGCACCCCCTGCTCCACTAGCCCATCCTCGACGTCAATACCCTTGGCTTTGTAGAACTCACGAATCCGCTCAGCCACCGCCTTGCGATGCAGGGGCAGATTCAGGTGTTTCTGGATCTCCGTCTGGCTGTGGCGCAGCTCATCAATCAGCGCCATGGCGCCCATCTGTTCGGTAAGAGAAACCTCGCTCACCTCACATCCCCTTCTGCAGGAGCGCGGTGAAGCGGCGCTTGCTGTCCTCAGTGACCGACTCGATTTCCGCAGCGGCCGACGCCGACTCCTTACGCAGCTCCTGAATCAGGCTCAGGCTACTGGCCTGGAACTCCAGCACCGCATCCGCCAGCGCCTTGACCGAACTGGCCTTGAGGCTCGAACCGTAACCGGCCTTGAGCGCCGCATTAAGCTGGTCGCCTCCAACACGGGCCTGCACTTCAAGACTGGTATTGATACCGTCGGTCATGGCATTCAGAGTCTGGGTGGTTTCTGCCAGGCCGCCGGAGGAAGTGAAACCCGCCGCCAACCCTGTCAGGACAATCTCGTTGGTGGCGAAGAAACTGACTGCCCGCTGATACAGCCGCTCCTTGACCGCGTGATACTGATTGAGTCGCGCGAATACCAACTCCGCCGCACCATAGGCGGCCTTCAGTTGATCGGCGATGTCGGTAATGATCTGGAAGCGTTTGTCTTCATCCTGCAAATCACGCAGCGCCACATCCCGCTCCAACTCCAGCTTGGCCTGATCCGGCGCGGCCGCCCCCACCACCTCAAGTGCAGCGCTGGCGTCCGCCAAGGCCTGGCGTCGGGCATCCATTTGCGTCTGAGCGATTTTCTGGACTTCACAGGCATCCACCTCGGCCGACTTCATCGCCAAGCGATAGTCCTGATAGGCCTCGAGGATCAGCGTTTCCAGCTGGATCTGCTCATTCGCCGACTTGGCCACGGCGAGGTAATTCTCGCGGATGCTCTCAAAACGATCCGGGATCGAGCCGCGACGCATGTTCAACCACGCCAACTGAATGCGCTCGGAGAACTGCAACTTGCCGTCGGCCATCCACTCCATCATCTGCTGCGCATCGTTGCGAATCGAATCGAAACTGGTGGCGATATCCGCATAGCGGGTGCTGATGTCCATGCCCTGCAACTTGTCGCGCACCGCAGCGTTAAACGCGGTGGACTGCTGCAAGGTGGCGGCGATATTGGTCACGCGGTCAACGTCATACACCGCCACCTTGTCCAACAGCGCCAGCACTGGCATCTCCTGCTGGGGGAAAGTGATGCCGATGGAGCGCAAGGCCGACATGGAGCGTTCGAGGTAATTAATGAGCATGGGCGTATTCCCGTTGTGGAGCCATTGAGCAACGGCTCCATCATCCTTTGATAGGTGAATAGGCGAAGGGGTTGGGCCCCGGAACAGATTCCGACGCGGGGGTCGGAGGCCGTAAAGTGCATGGTATTTACATCAAGCCAGGAAAACATCGACAGGACGTTTTTCGAGGCGTTCTTCGAGGTGCTTTCAAGCTCTGCGTCCGCCTGAAATGCGTTCCTTTTAGCGCATAGAGTGTTGCTCAAGAGCAACTGGCAAACGTGCGCGAGAATAACACCACCTTCTGCTGGCTGAGAATTCACCTACGCCGAATACAGGCAGTGATTTGAAAGCAACCCGAGGTCGTCAGCGGTTAAGTTGGCTGAGCGGGGTCCTCGATAAAATAGGAAAGGCCTTACAACAACATCAGAAACCCCAACCCGGCCAGCCCTTTAAAGGCAATCAACGGATTGGCTATAGTCGGCAAGCCGTCGATAACGACGGCTGGGTTTGGCGACCTAACACCAGAACTGATGCAAAAGCCGCTGCTTGCAGGTACTTTTGCACCCGCACAATCGCTCTATGGCGGCTGTGCGTGGGAGACCTTCGGGTCTGCCGGCTTATCTGGTGCCGGCTCGCCAACCTGCGTACAGCTGCCACCCGTTGTTTGGCGACGATGGGAACAGCATAAAAGCCCACTACCAGAGATTTACTCATGAACCGATACATGCCCATTACCGGACACGACAGCACTCTGCCTTCCCTGCTGATCGACACCCATGCGCCCATCGACGTGCTGCACGACGCAGCCGCCTACCGCATTCGTGCCGCCACCCAACTGCTGGAAAATTTCGCCGGCCCCGAGAAACCAGACCACGCGCCGGTCGTGCTTCAGGAACTGACCCTGGCCTGTACCATCCTGCTGCGCGACGGCTGTGATTTACTGGACGTGACGACGCGACGCCTGCAAGAACAACTCACGCTCTAAAACAAAACGGGCGACCTGAGAGTCGCCCGCTTAATGCCATCAAGGAAAATATGCCCGTAACACCATCGAACATACCTCACCGCCAAATCAGAGCGGTCTACGACGCCCACACCATTCGCGTCTACCAAGCCTATTGCGACACCATCGCCGACTCCGCCCTGGCCCACGGCACATTCATCTCCCCACCGTTCAAAATGGAACGCATGACCTGGGTAAAACCGTCCTTCCTGTGGATGATGTACCGCGCCGGCTGGGGGTTTAAAGACGCCGGGCAAAAACGCATCCTCGCCATCGACATCAGCCGGGAAGGCTTCGAATGGGCACTGGCCAATGGTTGTTTAAGCCATGCCGATGAGTCCGTCAGCCAAGAACAATGGCTCACACTGAAAAACAACTCACCGGTGCGTATTCAATGGGACCCGGAGCGGGATCTGCACTTGCAGCCACAGAAACACCGCGCGATTCAAATTGGATTGAGTAAAGACGCGGTGCAGTTGTATGTGCATCAGTGGATACAACGTATTACTGACGTCACACCCTTAGCCCATTCGATCTGCAAACTGGTTCAGGAGGGGGATTTGGTTAAGGCAAGGGAGTTGATGCCGGTGGAGCGAGAGTATCTACCGTCGACAGAGAAGCCACTGTTGTAGACGAGCTCACCCGGCATTTCTTAATCCATACGTTGTCTTTTATGCCGGCACAAACCCAAACCCCATATCCCCCTCGAAGCTGAAACACATGAACCACCCATGATCCGCGGCCAGCAGGTAGTGGTGCTGGGGAATGGAAAACAGACACTCCGGCACCTCTAGCAAGGCCGAGACATCGCCCACTACTGCGAGGCTGGTGGCGCTGTCACCGACGTACACGGCGTCTCCGGCGAGGCGAAATTGCTGGGCCATCCGGGCAAAGAAGTCGCTGAAGGCCTGGGTCTGCTGCTGGCGATCCAGCGCCACCTCGGTCACCGCGAACGGCAGGCTCGGCCAGTGTGGGCGCAGGTTGCGGATCTCGAACCAACCCTTCATCAGGTCAAAGTAAGCATCGACTTGCGGTTCGATCCGCAGTTGGCCGCTGGCGAGCGGCTGGCGCAGGTCCTGCAGCAGTTCCTGGTCAAAGTAGTTACTCATCTGCGGTGTGCTCCGGGTCGGATTCTGCCTTGTCGCGCAGAGCCTGGGCCAGGCGTTCCATGGCCTCGGCGTCGCGCTCGGTACGGATGTGCTGCTTCAGGGTCGGCAATAACAGGTACGCCAACAGGCTGCGGTCGCGTGGGGATTGGGGAAGGCGCTGGGCGACCCAGTCGGCCAGCACTCGGGTGGGCATGATCGAACAAAACGCCTGATAAGGCCGGGCGCTGGCGAAGGACAACGTCAGGTAGTGCTCGGCCAGCAAACGTTGCTCGCTGCGCTGCCAGGAACGATGGGGGATCAGTTGCAGGGCGACTGCGCTTGCAGGGCTGGCAGCGGGGTATTCGCGCAGCAGCCACTGCGCGGCCTCGGCGGAGCTCATGGCACGCAGGGTGGCGCACTGCTGGTTCAATTGGGCATCCATTGCTCATCTCATTGCTGATAACTGCTTTCCCGGCCGCACGGGGCTTCGGGGCGCTCACGATAACAGCCGGCCAGCGGAAACAAAGTCATTTCCTGGCGCTGCGCAGCGCCTGAAACTCTGAACTTTTATCCGCCCCTCGGCCTCAACCGGGTAACTGCCTTATCGGACCCCGAGGCCACTGCCATGAAAACCCTGCGTAACCTTGTCATCGCCAGCACCCTGCTCTGCGCCCTGCCCGCCTGGGCCTGCACCCTCGAAGAGGCCACCGCCAAGCGCGAACAGCTGGCCCAGGAAGTGACGAAACTCACCCAGCAGAACCCGACCAAGGCCAAGGAGATCAATGATGAGTTGCAAAAGATGAACCTGGAAACTGCGAGCAAGGACCTGCCCGACAAGTGCCAGCTGATCGATCAGCGCCTCAAGGAACTCGACACCGCCGGCAAGAAAGCCGACAGCTGATACCCCGGATGCAAAAAGCCCGGAACAGGTCCGGGCTTTTTTCAGGGTCACGCCAGGCGCTTATTCAGCGGCTGGAGCTTCCGGCTTGCGGCGCTTGAGCGGCGCCATGCCGTCCTTGCTGACCAGCGACAGGGCGTCGGTTTTTGGCCGATTGGCGATCTTGCGCTTGGTTGGAGCCTTGGCCCCGGTCTTCTTCTTGTCGCCCTTGGCGTCGACCTTTTTCTTCTTCACGCCCACGGCCTTGCCCGAAGCCTTGACCTTTTTCGGTCCGCCGTAGGTGCCTTTGACTTCCTTGATGGTGCGGCGCTCGAAGCTCTGCTTGAGGTAGCGCTCGACGCTCGACATCAGGTTCCAGTCGCCGTGGCAGATCAGCGAGATGGCCAGGCCATCATTGCCGGCGCGGCCGGTACGACCGATACGGTGCACGTATTCGTCGCCGCTGCGTGGCATGTCGAAGTTGATCACCAGGTCCAGGCCGTCCACATCGAGGCCGCGTGCGGCTACGTCGGTGGCCACCAGGATCTTGACCCCGCCCTGCTTCAGGCGGTCGATGGCCAGCTTGCGGTCCTTCTGGTCTTTCTCGCCGTGCAGGACGAACGCTTTGTAGTCCTGCGCCACCAGGCGGCCGTAAATGCGGTCGGCCATGGCCCGGGTGTTGGTGAACACGATGGCCTTCTGGTAGGTCTCGTTGGCCAACAGCCAGTTGACGATCTGTTCTTTGTGCTGGTTGTGGTCAGCGGTAATGATTTGCTGACGGGTGGTAGCGTTCAGCTGGCTGACGGCGTTGAGCTGCAGGTGCTCCGGGTTGTTCAGGACCTTGGCGATCATTTCGCGCAGGCCCGAACCGCCGGTGGTGGCCGAGAACAGCATGGTCTGCTGGCGGTTGGTGCACTCGTCCACCAGGCGCTGCACGTCTTCGGCAAACCCCATGTCGAGCATGCGGTCGGCTTCGTCGAGTACCAGTACTTCGACTTCTTTCAAATCGAGGTTGCCGGCGTTGAGTTGCTCGATCATGCGGCCCGGGGTGCCGATCAGGATGTCCGGCACCTTGCGCAGCATGGCGGCCTGGACCTTGAAGTCTTCACCGCCGGTGATCAGGCCGGACTTGATGAAGGTGAACTGGGAGAAACGCTCGACTTCCTTCAGGGTCTGCTGGGCCAGTTCGCGGGTCGGCAGCAGGATCAGGGTCTTGATGCTGACGCGGACCTTGGCCGGGCCGATCAGGCGATTGAGGATCGGCAAGACAAAAGCAGCAGTCTTGCCGCTGCCGGTTTGAGCTGTCACCCGCAGGTCACGCCCTTGGAGCGCGAGCGGGATAGCCGCTGCTTGCACAGGCGTAGGCTCGACAAATTTAAGCTCGGCCACGGCTTTGAGCAGGCGTTCGTGCAGGGCGAATTGGGAAAACACGGGTGCTACCTCGAAGATATGCAAAAAAACAGCTGCATAGGTTACCGGTTTCGAGCGCCGAGGCCGAGTTTCTTTGCGCGAACGGCGCTAAACCGATGGTTTTTTGTCAGCGGGTTTGTCGGCAACCGTCACTTTTTACGGCTTAAATGCTCTAATCGACCGAACTTGTCTTACAGAAGAATCGTTTTAGCTTATGGATTTCAAACAGCTCTGGCTCAACACCCAAGACCTCTGGGGCGCCCTTGATCAGCACCCGTTCCTGCTTTCCGGCCTGGCCCTGGCCCTGCTGCTGGCGGTAGCCCTGGTTCTCGGACGAGTGGCGCGCTATGTGGTGCTGCACGTCACCAAACTGCTGGGGCGCCAACCGGCCCTGCACTGGATCAACGACCTGCGCCACAACAAGGTGTTTCACCGTTTGGCACAGATGACTCCGTCGCTGGTGGTGCAGTTCGGCCTGCACCTGGTGCCGGAACTGAGCAAGGCCAGCCTGGTGTTCCTGGGCAACGTGGCGATGGCCTTCACCATTCTGTTCCAGGTCCTGGCCCTGAGCGCCCTGCTCAATGCCCTGCTGGACATCTACGCCCGCACCGAACACGCCCGCACCCGCTCGATCAAGGGCTATGTGCAGTTGGCGAAGATGGTGCTGTATGTGTTTGGCGCGATCATCATTGTCGCCACCCTGATCGACCGATCGCCGCTGTTGCTGCTGTCTGGCCTGGGGGCGATGTCGGCGGTGATCCTGCTGGTCTACAAGGACACCCTGCTGTCGTTCGTGGCCAGCGTGCAGTTGACCAGCAACGACATGCTGCGGGTCGGCGACTGGATCGAAATGCCCCAGGTCGGCGCCGATGGCGACGTGGTGGACATCACCCTGCACACGGTCAAGGTGCAGAACTTCGACAAGACCATTGTCTCGATCCCGACCTGGCGCCTGATGTCCGAGTCGTTCAAGAACTGGCGCGGCATGCAGCAATCAGGTGGGCGGCGGATCAAGCGCAGCCTGTTTATCGACGCCAGCGGCGTGCGCTTCCTGCATGACGATGAAGAGCAGCGGCTGAGCAAGGTCCGCCTGCTGACCGACTACATCAGCCGCAAGCAGGCCGAGCTCAAAAGCTGGAATGAAGCCCAGGGCAACGTCGCCGCCATGTCGGCCAATCGTCGGCGCATGACCAACATCGGCACCTTTCGCGCCTACGCCCTGGCGTACCTGAAGAGCCACGCCGAGATCCAGCCGAACATGACCTGCATGGTCCGGCAGATGCAGACCACCGCCCAGGGCATCCCTTTGGAAATCTACTGCTTCACCCGCACCACGGCCTGGGCCGATTACGAGCGGATCCAGGGCGATATCTTCGATTACCTGCTGGCGGTGATGCCGGAATTCGGCCTGAGCCTGTACCAGCAACCCAGCGGCAACGACCTGCGCGCCGGCCTGCTGCCCGCGGTGCTCGGAGCCAGCGCAATTCCCGAAGCGGAAAAACGCGCAATCTGATGTGCCCCTTAGCCGCTGCCGCCAGGCTGCGCTGGCCCGGGAGACCGCCGTGGGGTGTCAGGTGGATTGATGGTGTCGAAGCCTTCGGCAGCGGCTACAGGTCCGTAGCCGGCCGCGGGAGCGCCGCTGGGTTTCAGGTGGATCGAGGCTGTGAGGTGTTGCCACGTCGGCTGATCCATACCGCCGCCAGGATCACCAAAGCCCCGAAAAACAACCGCCCCAGTTCTTCATGCTGGTTCCAGATCAACAGGTTGATCAGCAACCCCACCGGCACGTGCAGGTTGTTCATCACTGCCAGGGTCGCACCGTTCACCAGGCATGCGCCCTTGTTCCACCAGTACAGGCCCAGCGCCGTGGATACCAGACCGAGAAACAGCAGCACGGCCCATTGCAGCGGCGCTTCGGGCAGGAAGTTGGATTTGCCGAACAACAGAAACGCCGGCAACGCTACCGCCAGCGCCCCCAGGTAGAAATAGCCAAAACGCCGGTAATGCGGCAGATCCGTGGGGTGACGCGCCACCAGGTGCTTGTACAGCACCTGCCCGGCGGCATAGGTGAAGTTGGCCAGTTGCAGCAACAGGAAGCCGAAGAAGAAATCCGGGCTGATGCGGTCGTAGCGGATCACCGCCGCACCCGCCACCGCCACCAGTGCCGCCAGCAGGCCCCAGGGGTTGAAACGTCGGTTCAAGGCGTCTTCGATCAGGGTCACGTGCAGCGGCGTAAGGATGGTGAACAGCAACACCTCCGGCACCGTCAGCACACGAAAGCTCAGGTACAGACAGACGTAGGTCACGCCGAACTGCAAGGCACCGATCACCAGCATGCCGCGCATAAACTTGGGCTCGACCTGGCGCCAGCGAGTCAGGGGAATGAACACCAGCCCCGCCAGCACCACCCGCACCAGCACCGCGAAATAGCTGTCGACGTGACCGGCCAGGTACTCGCCAATCAAGCTGAAGGAAAACGCCTGGATCAGCGTGACAAAAAGTAGATAGCCCATGGTCGCCTCGTCTGGAATGGCGGCGACGATAGCGGTTTGCCGATTCGCAGGCAAAAAAAACCCGATCTCGCCATGCGTTCGATCGGGCAGGAGCACTCAGGAGCAACAAGTGCAAAGGGAGGTTCGATGCGCGAACCGCTTGAAGGGGGAGCGCAGGCGTTACTTAAGCACTGCGCGATTATCTGACGATTAACGGATCAGGCGACCTGGGCCAGCTTGGCGTTGGCCTGGTTCAGGCCCTTCTCCTGGAAGTCGCCGCCCAGGTTCATGCCCTCGGCATGGATGAACTCGACATCGTGGATGCCGATGAACCCCAGCACCTGGCGCAAGTAGGGTTCCTGATGGTCGGCCGGGCTGCCGGCATAGATCCCGCCGCGGGCGGTCAGCACGTAGGCACGCTTGCCGGTCAGCAGGCCCTGGGGGCCAGTGGCAGTGTATTTGAAGGTCACGCCGGCACGCAGCACATGGTCGAGCCAGGCCTTCAGGGTGCTGGGGATGGCGAAGTTGTACATCGGCGCTGCCAGTACCAGTACATCGGCAGCCAGCAGTTCGTCGGTCAATTGGTTGGAGCGCTCCAGGGAAGCGTGTTCGCCGGCGTTGCGCTGTTCCGCAGGCTTCATCCAGCCGCCCAGCAGGTCGGCGTCCAGGTGCGGCACCGGCTGGCGCGCCAGGTCACGCACGGTGACTTCGTCGCCTGGGTGGGCGGCTTGCCACTGGCTGATAAAGGTCTGGGTCAGTTGGCGAGACACGGAATCTTGCTGGCGGGCGCTGCTTTCGATGATCAGGACGCGGGACATGGGCTGAAGCCTCCATCGGGGGGTGCGTAAGTCGATGGAGGGGAGACTAAACAGAGTGATATCGATGAAAAAGCGCAAATAACTGCTATAACCAATCAACAAATTCGTTTATAAGCGCAGCGTACCCGGCATAAGCCCTACAGGCCGGGCACACCGGGATCACTTGGCGGAACAGTTCAGGTCCAGCCGCAGCTTGATAATTTTGCGGTTGAACTTGGCGGTGACGTTTTTGCTCTGCCCCGCGGCGACTTCCACCTTGCGCGTACGCGGTGCTTCGGGGCCGTTGCGAAACACCACCGAACACAGCACATCGGTCTTGCCGAAGTTGTTCAACTGGATGGAGCCGATGTCCTGGTCGGTGTCGAAGGCGGTGTAGTCGACGCTCAGGCCGTTGAGCTGTTTCTCGACATCGATCGGGTAGGCAAAGGCGCTGAGTGGCAGCAGGGCCAACAGCGCACAACAGAATTTTTTCATTCGGCAGTCTCCAATGTGGAGCGCCAGCTTAGGACAAGAGGAGCCCCTCATGAAAGCGCCCCGCGTTACCCTCGATCAATGGCGAACCCTGCAGGCCGTGGTCGACCATGGCGGCTTTGCCCAGGCTGCCGAGGCGCTGCATCGCTCGCAATCCTCCGTCAGTTACACCGTGGCCCGCATGCAGGATCAACTGGGCGTGCCACTGTTGCGCATCGACGGCCGCAAGGCGGTCTTGACCGAAGCCGGCGGCGTCTTGCTGCGGCGTTCCCGGCAACTGGTGAAGCAGGCCAGCCAGCTGGAAGACCTGGCCCATCACATGGAGCAAGGCTGGGAGGCCGAAGTACGGCTGGTGGTCGACGCCGCCTACCCCAATGCGCGCCTGGTGCGGGCCCTGACCGCCTTTATGCCCCAGAGCCGCGGTTGCCGGGTACGACTGCGCGAGGAAGTGTTGTCCGGGGTCGAGGAGGTGCTGCTCGAAGGCGTCGCCGACCTGGCCATCAGCAGCTTCAGCATCCCCGGCTACCTGGGCACGGAAATGAGCTCAGTGGAATTCGTCGCCGTGGCGCACCCGGAACACCCCCTGCATCGCCTGCAACGCGAGCTGAATTTCCAGGACCTGGAAAGCCAGCTGCAAGTGGTGATCCGCGACTCCGGCCGCCAGCAACCCCGGGATGTCGGCTGGCTCGGCGCCGAACAGCGCTGGACCGTGGGCAGCCTGGCCACCGCCGCCACCTTCGTCGGCAGCGGCCTGGGTTTTGCCTGGCTGCCCCGGCACCTGATCGAACGGGAAATCCGCGAAGGCGTGCTCAAGGTGCTGCCGATGGAACAAGGCGGCAGCCGGCACCCGACCTTTTACCTGTACTCGAACAAGGACAAGCCCCTGGGCCCGGCCACTCAGATTCTGGTGGAGCTGCTGCGCACCTTTGACACAGCGCCGCTGGATGCGCCCTTCGCTGCCCCCGAACAAGCCTGACCCCCACCCGCCCGAACAGGAGTTGTGCCGTGGCCTATTTCGAACATGAAGGATGCACCCTGCACTTTGAGGAATACGGCCAGGGCACACCGCTGATCCTGATGCATGGCCTGGGCTCCAGCACCCTGGACTGGGAAATGCAGATCGCCGATCTCGCGGCCCGTTACCGGGTGATCGTGCCCGATGTGCGTGGCCACGGCCGCTCCGACAAACCCCACGAGCGCTACAGCATTGCCGGGTTCAGTGCCGACCTGGTCGCCCTGATCGAGCACCTGAACCTTGCGCCCGCGCACCTGGTCGGGCTTTCCATGGGCGGCATGATCGGCTTCCAACTGGCAGTCGATCACCCACAACTGCTCAGGAGCCTGTGCATCGTCAACAGCGGGCCTGAGGTCAAGCTGCGCAGTCGCGCCGATTACTGGCAATGGTTCAAGCGCTGGAGCTTGGCCCGAGTACTGGGCCTGGCGACCATCGGCCAGGCCCTGGGCCGCAACCTGTTCCCCAAGCCGGAGCAGGCCGAGCTGCGGCAAAAGATGGCCGAACGCTGGGCAAAAAACGACAAACGTGCTTATCTCGCCAGCTTCGACGCCATTGTTGGCTGGGGGGTAAAGGAACGACTTTCCCGCATTCCCTGTCCAACCCTGATCGTCAGCGCCGACCACGACTACACCCCGGTGGCGCAGAAAGAGGCCTACGTGAAATTGCTGCCCCACGCACGACTGGTGGTGATCGACGATTCACGCCACGCCACCCCGCTGGACCAGCCACACCGTTTCAATCAAACCCTGCTCGAGTTTTTAACCACAGTCGACACCACCACCCAGGATCACTGACCCATGCTGAAAAAAATCGCCCTCGTCGCCGGCTCCGTTCTGTTCGCCGCCAACCTGATGGCCGCACAACCGGCCAAGGCTCCCCACGTCGTGCTGGACACCAGCTTCGGCAAGATCGAAATCGAACTGGACCCGGTCAAGGCACCGATCTCCAGCAAGAACTTTCTTGAATACGTCGACAGCGGCTTCTACAGCAACACCATCTTTCACCGGGTGATCCCGGGGTTCATGGTCCAGGGCGGTGGATTCACTGCACAGATGAATCAGAAAGACACCCGCGACCCGATCAAGAACGAAGCCAGCAACGGCCTGCACAACGTGCGTGGCACCCTGTCGATGGCCCGCACCTCGAACCCGAACTCGGCCACCAGCCAGTTCTTTATCAACGTGGCCGACAACGCCTTCCTCGACCCGGGCCGCGATGCCGGCTACGCGGTATTCGCCAAAGTGGTGAATGGCATGGACGTGGTCGACCAGATCGTCAACTCCCAGACCACCACCAAACAAGGCATGCAGAATGTGCCGATCGACCCTGTGCTGATCAAGTCGGCCAAGCGCATCGACTAAAGAGGCAAGGCGTCAGGAGCGGTCGTACCGTGCCGTGCGGCCGCTCATATCTTGACCAGGAGAGCCCGCCCTGCGGGCACCAAACCCAATGTTCTATCGCCGTTTCGAACAACTGATCGACATCTTCCGCGACGCCCCCACGGCTGCACCGCCAAACCGGGTCCTGGCGTTCTACCTGTACTACATCAAGCAAGTCTGGCCGAGCTTTGCCGCCCTGCTGGTAGTGGGCCTGTTCGTGGCCCTGATCGAGGTTTCGCTGTTCAGCTATCTGAGCCGCCTGATCGATCTGGCCCAGGGCACGCCCAATGTGGACTTCTTCAAGATCCACGGCACCGAGCTGATCTGGATGGCCGTGGTCGCGCTCCTGTTGCGGCCGCTGTTCGTCGGCCTGCATGACCTGCTGGTGCACCAGACCATCAGCCCCGGCATGACCAGCATGATCCGCTGGCAGAACCACAGTTACGTGCTCAAGCAGAGCCTGAATTTCTTCCAGAACGATTTTGCCGGGCGCATCGCCCAGCGCATCATGCAGACCGGCAACTCCCTGCGCGACTCGGCGGTGCAAGCCGTCGACGCCCTGTGGCACGTGCTGATCTATGCGGTCAGCGCCCTGGTGCTGTTCGCCGAGGCCGACTGGCGCCTGATGATCCCACTCCTGGCGTGGATCGCCTGCTACATCGGTGCGCTGCGCTACTTCGTGCCTCGGGTCAAGGACCGTTCGGTGGTGTCCTCCGATGCACGCTCCAAACTGATGGGGCGCATCGTCGACGGCTACACCAACATCACCACCCTCAAGCTGTTCGCCCACACCCAGTTCGAACAGAACTACGCCCGCGAAGCGATTGCCGAGCAGACCGAAAAAACCCAGCTGGCCAGCCGCGTCATCACCAGCATGGACGTGGTCATCACCAGCATGAACGGCCTGCTGATCGTCGGCACCACGGGCCTGGCCCTGTGGCTCTGGACCCAGTCGCTGATTTCGGTCGGCGCCATTGCCCTGGCCACCGGCCTGGTGATCCGCATCGTCAACATGTCGGGCTGGATCATGTGGGTGGTCAACGGCATCTTCGAAAACATCGGCATGGTCCAGGACGGCTTGCAGACCATCGCCCAGCCCCTGAGTGTCACCGACCGCGAACAGGCGCCACGCCTGGCCGTGACCCAGGGCGAAGTGCGCTTCGAGCAGGTGGACTTTCACTACGGCAAGCAATCGGGGGTCATCGGTGGTCTCGAACTGGTGATCCGGCCTGGCGAGAAGATCGGCCTGATCGGCCCGTCCGGGGCGGGCAAGTCGACCCTGGTCAACCTGCTGCTGCGGCTCTATGACCTGCAGGGCGGGCGCATCCTGATCGATGGCCAGGATATCGCCGAAGTCACCCAGGAGAGCCTGCGCGAACACATCGGCATGATCACCCAGGACACTTCGCTGCTGCACCGCTCGATCCGCGACAACCTGCTGTACGGCAAGCCCGACGCCACCGACGAGGAACTGTGGGAGGCCGTGCGCAAGGCCCGGGCCGACGAGTTCATTCCGCAACTGGTGGATTCCGAAGGCCGCAGCGGTTTTGACGCCCATGTCGGCGAGCGCGGGGTCAAGTTGTCCGGTGGCCAGCGCCAGCGCATCGCCATTGCCCGGGTGCTGCTCAAGGACGCGCCGATCCTGATCATGGACGAGGCCACCTCGGCCCTGGATTCGGAAGTCGAAGCGGCGATCCAGGAGAGCCTGGAAACCCTGATGCAGGGCAAGACCGTAATCGCCATCGCCCACCGGCTCTCGACCATCGCCCGTATGGACCGCCTGGTGGTCCTGGAAAAAGGCCGCATCGCCGAAAGCGGCAGCCATGCCCAATTGCTGGCCCATGGCGGCTTGTACGCACGCCTGTGGCAGCACCAGACCGGGGGTTTTGTCGGCATCGACTAACAGCCTTGCAAAACCAGCCAGAGCCCTTGTGTGTAGAGGGCTCTGGCTTTTTTATGGGCGCTGGAATTCGGCCAGAATCCTGCTGTACTCAGCCTAGGTTCTGGCGCAGAACCTGTAGTTCATCTGCAGGGACGCATCATGGCGTTATCGAATCGATAGGTCGTCCTATCAAGGATTCACCTCATGTCTCTGTTCAAGCGTTCAGTCACTGAGTTGCTGGGTACGTTCTGGCTGGTTCTGGGTGGGTGTGGCAGCGCAGTGCTGGCCGCGTCTTCCCCCCTGGGGATCGGTGTATTGGGTGTGGCCCTGGCGTTTGGCCTCACTGTTCTGACGATGGCGTTCGCCATCGGCCATATCTCCGGTTGTCACCTCAACCCTGCCGTGTCGGTGGGGCTGGTGGTGGGTGGCAGGTTTCCGGCCAGGGAGTTGCCAGCCTATGTGGTGGCGCAAGTGATAGGCGGGATTGTCGCGGCGGCCCTGATCTACTACATCGCCAGCGGCAAACCCGGCTTCGAGCTGTCCAGCGGCCTGGCGTCCAACGGCTACGGCGCGCACTCGCCGGGCGGTTACTCGATGGCGGCGGGCTTTGTCTGCGAGGTGGTGATGACCCTGATGTTTGTGGTGATCATCCTCGGCGCCACCGATAAACGGGTCCCGGCGGGCTTTGCGCCGATCGCCATCGGCCTCGCGCTGACCCTGATCCACCTGATCTCGATCCCGGTCACCAACACCTCGGTCAACCCGGCGCGCAGTACCGGCCCGGCGCTGATCGTCGGCGGCTGGGCGATCCAGCAGCTGTGGATGTTCTGGGTCGCACCGATCTTGGGTGCGGTGATCGGTGGCGGGCTTTATCGCTGGCTGGGCCGGGAAGACCGCTAGCGCGCTGACCGCGAGGGTCAGGCTTGCCGATAAGGCAAGGCGGCCCTCGCTTCCTCGGCATAGGCCAGGATGCCGAGCCGTTCCTGCTGCAGGAAATCCTTCACCGCCGCATTCAGCCCGGGATGGCGCAGGTAGTGCCAGGAATGGGTAATCACCGGCTCGAAACCGCGAATCAGCTTGTGCTCACCCTGGGCCCCGGCGTCGAAGCGTTGCAGACCGTGGGCGATGGCGTAATCCATGCCCTGGTAGAAACAGGTTTCGAAATGCAGCCGATCGAACTCCGCCAGGCAGCCCCAGTAGCGTCCATAGAAACTGTCGCCACCCACCAGACTGAAAGCCATGGCCACCGGCCGCGGGCCCTGCTTGGCCAGGACCACGCGAATGGCCTCGGGCATGCGCTCGGCGAGCAAGCTGAAGAAGGCCCGGGTCAGGTAGGGCGTCTGGCGCCGCACGGCGTAAGTGTTGGCGTAGCAGGCGTAGACAAAATCCCACTGCGCCTCATCCAGCTCATGCCCGCCCAGCCACTGGAACTCGATGCCCTGCCCCGCCACCTGCTCGCGCTCCTTGCGCATCTGTTTGCGCTTGCGCGAAGCCAGGGTGTCGAGGAAATCCTGGAAGTCCCGGTACCCGCGATTCTGCCAATGAAACTGGCACCCCAGGCGCTGCAGCCAACCCGCCTGCCCGGCCAGGGCGGCGTCGGCAAAGGGGTCGGTGAAATTGATATGGGCGCTGGAAAGCTGCTCGATCTCCAGGTAGCCGGGCAGGCTTTTAAGCAGTTCGAAGGCGTCCTCCTGGCTGGCCGCCAGCACCCGCGGGCCACTGACCGGGCTGAAGGGCACGGCGGTCAGGAGCTTGGGGTAGTAGTCGATCCCGGCACGCTCGCAAGCCTCGGCCCAGCCGTGATCGAACACGTACTCGCCATAGGAATGCCATTTGCGATAACTGGGCAGCGCCGCCAGCAAACGCCCGTCTTCCACGTGCAACAGGTGCTCGGGCTGCCAGCCGGAGCGCGGGCCGAGACTGCCGCTGTCTTCCAGGGCGCTGAGAAAGGCATGCCGTAAAAACGGCTGCGCATCGGCCACCAGGGCATCCCACTGTTGCGGGTCGACGGCAGAGAGACTGTTCAAGGATTGAAGCGGCATTGCGTTCCCCGGTATTGATGGCCCAAGCACCGGCCGAGTATCCCCCATCGTCCGGCGCGCCGAAATAAAAACCGCCGGGGCAGGCTCAACGGCCCAGGTGCAGCGCCAGAAAATCGATAAAAGCCCGGGATTTCGCCGGCAGGTGCGCGCTGTTGGGAAACACCACCTGCACCGACTGCCTCGGCAGGCCGTACTCGGGCAGCAAGCGCACCAGGCGCCCCTGGGCCAGATCGTCGTCCACCATCCAGGCCGGCAGCACCGCCACCCCGAGGCCGGCCAGGGTCAGCGCGCGAATCGCCGTCGACGCGTTGGACTCATGCTGGCTGTTGAGCGTGACCTCGACATCGCCCCGCACCGGGTGGCTGAAGGTCCAGCTGGGCGGCCCCTGCAGCGTGTTATGGGTGATCCACGGCAGCCGGCTCAAGTCCTGGGGAACGTGCACCGCAACCCCCTGGGCGAATGCCGGACTGGCCACCAGCACAATCTCGTATTCGTCGAGCTTGCGGCTCTTGAACGCCGAGTCGCCGAGGTTGCCCAGGCGAATCACCAGGTCGAGTTTTTCCGCCACCAGGTCATTCAAGGATGAGTTGAAGTGGTAACTCAGGCGCACCTCGGGATGGCGCGCGGCAAACAGGGGTAACAGCGGCAAGACAAATTTCTCGGCGTATTCGCCGGTGGAACTGAAGCGCAACGTGCCCGCGACCCGGCCGTGACCGTTCAGAACATTGTCAAATGCATTGTCGATACTGGCGACGATGCCCTTGAACTCCTGATAGAAGTCCTGGCCGGTTTCAGTCAGGGAAACACGGCGCGTGCTGCGGATCAGCAAGGTGCTGCCCAGTGCCTGCTCCAGGGCCTTCACATGCAGGCTGGCCATGGCTTTGCTCATGCCCAGGTAATGGGCGGCCTTGGTATAGGAGGCGAAATCCACCACCGCGAGAAAGGTCTGCACCCGGTTCAGGTGGGCGTGCAAAGGGTTATTCACTGTCAAGCCTCATCAAACAATGTTTCAAGTATAGGGGCATGGACCCGGTCGGCCTATCGCCCCTAAGCTCCCCGGCAAAAGGGAGATGACATGACTTATCGCTACCAAGTGGCGCTGGTATTCCTGCTCGGGTTCTTTATCGACTGCGTCAATATCTTCATGTCGGCCGTGGCGCTGCCCAGCATCGCCACCGACCTGCAGGTGTCCGGTACTGCCGTGGCCTGGGTCGCCAACGCCTACATCCTCGGCCTGACCCTGATCATGCCCATCAGTACCTGGCTGGCCGGGCGCTATGGCAGCCGCGAGATCCTCACCCTGTCGATGCTGCTGTTCAGCATCACGGCCGGGCTCTGTGCCCTGGCCGGCAGTTTTCCCGAGCTGCTGTTCTGGCGCCTGCTCCAGGGGATCGGTGGCGGCCTGCTGATTCCGGTCGGGCAGGCCCTGACGTTCAATCTGTTCCAGGGCGAGCAACGGGCAAAGGTCTCGACCCTGATCATGGCCGTGGCGCTGATCGCCCCCGCCTTGTCACCGCCCCTTGGCGGGCTGATCGTCGACCACAGTTCGTGGCGCTGGGTGTTCTCCAGCAACCTGCCGTTTTCCCTGCTGGCCGCCGGCCTGGCCTGGTGCTGGATCCGCGAGCGCCGCGCTCCGCCCGGGCCCCGGCCGGACCTGCGCGGCCTGCTGCTGGTCAGCGCGGCGCTGGCCACGCTGCTCCTGGGGTTGTCGCTGTACGGCACCGATTACCCGCCCCTGGCTGCGGCGTCGTGCCTGTTGGCCGGGGTCGGTTTCAGCCTGCTGTACATAAGGCATTGCCGGCGCAGTACTCACCCCATCGTCGACCTGAGGCTGCTGCGCAGCGTCCGCCTCAGCGGCTCGATCGGCATTTATTACGCGATCCCCGGCCTGTTCACCGGGGCCAACCTGCTGAGCATGTTCTTCCTGCAAGACACCCTGCATTTCAGCGCCGGCCTGACCGGAAGCTTTATGGTGCTCTACGCCGGCGGCGCCTTCATCGCCATGCTGGTCTGCGGCCGGGTCTACCAGCGCATGGGCGCCAGGCGCCTGTTCGGCCTGGCCCTGCTGCTGCACAGCGCCGGCATCGGTCTGCTGTGCGGGGTCGATACAGCGGCCGACCTGCCGCTGATCATCGCGGCCTATGGGCTGATGGGGGTGGGCGGCGGCATCGGCGCCAACACCGCACAAACCACGGCGTTGCTGGATTTCGACGGCGCCCTGACACACAAGGGCAGCGTGATCTGGAACATCAACCGGCAGATGTCCTTCAGCCTCGGCGCCGCGCTGTTGCTGATGATCTGCAACCTGCTGCTGCGCACCCTGCCGACCCACTCGGCCTACCACCTGAGCTGGGCCATCGCCGCCCTGCTCGGCCTGCTGCCTCTTCTTTATCTGCATCGCCTCCAACCCGCCAAACAGGACACTTATGCACACCTCCAGCGCTGAACAGGCCATCCACAGCATTCGTCAGGTGCATGACCTGATCCACCAGGTATTCACCGACCATCACGGCCAGGGCCTGGCCGCCATCGAGCAACTGATGCCGGTATTTGCCGAAGACTTCAGCATGGTCACCACCACGGGCGCCTCGGTGGGTCGGGCCCAGGTCGAACAGATGTTCCGTGGCGCCGTGGGTGCCCGTGCCGGCCTGCAGATCCACCTCAGCGAGTGGCGGTGTGTGTGGCAGCAACCCCAGGTCGCGGCAATCCGCTACCGCGAAACCCATCGCCTGGGAAACAGCCTCACCTCGCGCCTGTCCCTGGCCATCATCGGCCTGGACCAAGGCTCGGCCCAATGGCTGTACCTGCACGAAACCTCTTGCCCGCCGTTGCCTGAAACGCCGTTCTGAGGCCAAAAAAAACCCCGCCGGGGCGGGGTTAAAACGAGAGGAGCTTTAACGGATGAGAAAGAGCTCTGTATCGGTTTTACAGCACCTTAGAACACGTACTGCGCGCGCAGGACGAAACCGTCACCGCTGTCGTCGCCAGTGCGGGCAGCAGGGATGGCGCCGGCAGCCGCGGTAGCGTTGGTGACCTTATCGGTCTTGGCCTTGAGGTACGTGGCGGAGATTTTCACCGCTTCGTTGGCGTACCAGTTCACACCCAGGTTGTGGACCTTGACCGAAGCGTCGCCGACATCACGGGTCAGGCTGGCGGTGGTCACGTTGTCGTCTTCCACGGTCAGGCTGTCGTAGCGGTAGAACAGTTCCCAGGCACCGAAGGCCTTGTTCGCCGGCTTGATCGCATCGAACTTGCCGACTTTATAGCCACGGGATTCGCCGGTCAGGGTGTAGGCACCCTGTACATAGAAGCCGTGACCCTTGAGGTCTTCAACGTTGCTGGCATCGGCCTTGGTCTTGCGAGTGACGTACTCACCCTGGATCGAGGCCGGGCCCATGGCGAACGCGGCTTCCAGGCCCAGGGCAGTATCACGGTCGTAGGAACCGGCAGGCGATGCCGAAGCGCCACCCAGTACCGGACGGTTGCCGTTGGTGCCGGCATCGTTGCCGCCCAGGGTTTCAACGCCACGCATGCCCATGCGGGTGCGGTAGCGAGAGTCGAACGCGGTGTCGGAAACGTCACGGGACGCGACGTTCACACCGAAGTGCAGCACGTTGCCCGCATCATGCATTGGGGCGAATACGAAGCGGCCGTTGACCTGCTTGATGCTGTTGCCGTCGGTGTCGTCGGTGTCTTTGCTG
The DNA here is from genome assembly GCF_059862355.1 of Pseudomonas sp. MF09150. NCBI lineage: Bacteria > Pseudomonadati > Pseudomonadota > Gammaproteobacteria > Pseudomonadales > Pseudomonadaceae > Pseudomonas > Pseudomonas sp. MF09150. Next base: position 2,031,174 of record NZ_JCBCUS010000001.1, read on the forward strand.
AACACGCCAGCAGACGCGTAGAACGACTCGGCGAAGACACCGGAAGCCTGCAAGCCCAGGCCGTTCTGGTGGCTGTTGGCCCAGTCGACCATGTCGTAGGCGATGTTACGTTCCGGAGCGGTAACCCACTTCGAGCTGGTGGCTTTTTCCAGGCCGAAGTCGGGGTCGAAACGACCGACTTTGATCGACACCGGCTTGAAGCCGTTGTAGGCCAGCGACGCTTCGTCGAAGTAGCCGTTATCCGAGTCACCCGTGTTGTGGGAGAAGTCGTAGTTGATGGTGTAGGCCCAGTCGGTGTACAGCACGCCGGACAGTTCGAGGAACGCGCGACGGAAGTAAGCGGCGTCCGCGGTGTCACCGTTCTTGGTGTAGACACCGTCGAACTGGCTGTAGTCGGCCTGCAAGCGACCGCCCAGCTTGAAGCTGAACTCTTTGTCGGTGGTCGCGACCTCAAGGCCGCCTTTGGTTTTGACTACGATATCGGCGCCATCAGTGGTGACGGTGCCAGCGAAAGCCTGGGCGGTTACTGCCATGGCCAGGGCGCTGGCAGCAAAACCGGCGAAGTGCTTACGGATCATCGAAGAGTTCCCCTAATTGGTGGTCTGTTGCGTTGAAAACACGCGGTTCAGGCCCGCTCGTGTTGGGAGGGAATCTTGGCGACCGGTTATTTCAGGGGAGTTGCTGATAGATAAAGATTTTATGACAGGGGAACTTTTTTACTTCGAATTGAAATAAGGCAAAAAGCCTGTATCAGACGCCTTGCGCGGGCTCGGACGTAAGCAGTGCCGATAGGCTCGGGGGGGGCGTACAGAGGGAATAGCGGTAGCCGCTGCCGCCAGGCTGCGCTGGCCGGCATGGGCGCCGGAGTACATTCGGGAAAATCGCGGTGGGGCTTAGGGCCAGCGTCCCAGCGCGGCCCAAGCCTATCGGCAGCGGCTACAGGGGGATGGCTGCGCGGATGGGGCGAGCGCCATGTCTCACCCCCCCATTAGCGTGGGATCAGCGTTTGCGCAGCAGCACGCTACCGATCGAGTAGCCGGCGCCAAAGGAGCTGAGCACTGCCAGCGAGCCGCTCGGCAGGTCGTCCTGGTAGGTGTGGAATGCAATCACCGAACCGGCCGAACTGGTGTTGGCGTAGGTGTCGAGAATCACTGGGGCTTCTTCCACCGAGGCTTCGCGGCCAAGGAGTTTTTTCACGATCAGGTGGTTCATGCTGAGGTTGGCCTGGTGCAGCCAGAAACGCTTCACGTCGCTGACGTTGAGCTGGTTCTCTTCCAAGTGCACACCGATCAGCTCGGCGACCATCGGGCACACATCGCGGAACACCTTGCGGCCTTCCTGCACGAACAGTTTGTCCGGGGCACCGATGCCCTCTTCCGCCGCGCGGTTGAGGAAGCCGAAGTTGTTGCGGATGTTGTTGGAGAACTTGGTCAGCAGCTTGGTGCTGACGATGTCGAACTGGTACGGCGAGGTCGCAAGGTCCGCACGTTCGATAATCACCGCGGTGGCGGCGTCGCCGAAGATGAAGTGGCTGTCGCGGTCACGGAAGTTCAGGTGCCCGGTGCAGACTTCCGGGTTGACCATCAGAATCGCCCGCGCCTGGCCCAGCTGTACGCTGTTGCTGGCGGCCTGAATGCCGAAGGTCGCCGACGAACACGCCACGTTCATGTCAAAACCGAAACCCTGGATACCCAGCGCTTCCTGGACTTCGATGGCGATGGCCGGGTAGGCCCGTTGCAGGTTGGAGCAGGCAACGATCACCCCGTCGATGTCGGCGGCGGTCTTGCCGGCGCGCTGCAGGGCCTGTTCGGCAGCGCCGATAGCCATCTGGCACAGCACCGACCATTCGTCATTGCTGCGCTCGGGCAGGCGCGGGGCCATGCGTTGCGGGTCGAGGATGCCGTCCTTGTCCATGACAAAGCGGCTTTTGATGCCGGAGGCTTTTTCGATGAAGGCGGCGCTGGACTCGGTCAGCGCCTGGACCTCGCCGCGCTCGATGGCGGCGGCGTTGTCGGTATTGAATTGGTGCACGTAGGTGTTGAAAGACTGCACCAGCTCTTCGTTGGAGATGCTGTTGGCCGGGGTGTACAGGCCGGTGCCGCTGATGACGACGTTATGCACGGTCGTTCCTCTATTCTGTTCAGGCAGAAGGTATTGGCACCGACGTACCAAACCGTAAATGGTCCATCCCGCAATCGACGGGGCAGAGCCTGGCATCGCTTTATTCCGATCCGCCCGGGCTGGCGGTGACGCCTGAACCCGGGGCCGGCATTTATGACGGCGGAGTTTGCCATATCCAATGGCATTTCGCCGCAACTGCGAGATCGACGGGGCACTTGCGGCAAGCAGGCGCCCTCCCCCAGTCAGGCCTCGACCTGGCTCCATTGCTTGCTCAGGCGCTTGTCGGAGATCGGCACCTTGGTCCCCAACTGCTGGGCAAACAGCGATACCCGATACTCCTCCAGCCACCAGCGGTAGAGCTCCAATTGCGGGTCACGCTTGCCTTCCTGGGCGTGCTTGCCAGCCCGGGCCTGGTATTGCGCCCACAGGCCGCTCAACTCGCCACTCCACACCCGATCCTTCTGCACCTGGCTGCCGAGCTTCTCGAAGCGCAGCTCGATGGCCTTGAGGTAGCGCGGCAACTCCTTGAGCCACTGGCTCGGGGTTTCGCGGACGAACCCCGGGTACACCAGATTGCCCAGCTGCTGCTTGATGTCATTGAGCGCCACCGCCTGGGCCAGGTCGATCTTGCCCTTGAAGCGTTTTTGCAGGCCGTGCCACAGCTTGAGAATCTCCAGGGTCAGCCTGGCCAGACGCTCGGCATGCTCGGTCCAGCCGCCACGCTTGCGCTCGGCCAGGGACGCGAGGCCAGCGCCGTCACGCGGCAGGCTGGCCTCGCCTTCAAGCACGCAGCTGTCGAGGCTGGCCAGCAGAATGTCTTCCACCAACGACTCGACACGCCCCAGTTCGCGGTACAGCAAGCCCAATTCGGTAAGCCCGGGCAGTTTGCCGCGCAGGAACTTCGCCGGTTCGGCCAGTTGCTGCAACAGCAGGCGCTGCAAGGCACGCCGGTGCTGGAACTCGGCCTCGGCGGCCGTGGAGAAGCGCCCTTCCTTGACAGTGCCGCCCTCCTCCACCAGCGCCGGGTACACCGTCATCGACAGCCCGGCGATCTTTTGCTGGGTCTTTTCTGCCACTGCGGCAAAGACCTTGGCCTCTACCGGCTGCTGGCTTTTCGCGGTCTGCGGTACGGCCAGGGCCGCTTGGCTGGCCTGGGCAAAACGCGCCGTGAGCTCAGCCAGGTCGCGCCCTTCACCCAGGAACTGGCCCTGGCCGTCGACGATTTCCAGGTTCATCTTCAGGTGGTTTTCCACCTGTTGCGCGGCCTCGGCCCAGGCTTCGTCGCTGACCCGGGCGCCGGTCATGCGCAGCAATTCACGACCCAGGGCCTGGGGCAGCGAGCCCTGGCCAAAGTCGATGCGCTGCAGGGCGGCCTTGATAAAGTCCGGCACCGGCACGAAGTTCTTGCGCAAGGCCTTGGGCAGGTTACGCACCAGGGCAATGCACTTGGCCTCGATCAGCCCCGGCACCAGCCACTCCAGGCGCTCCACCGGCAGTGCCGGCAACAGCGGCGCCGGCACGCGCAGGGTCACCCCATCACGCGGGTGATTGGGTTCAAAGTGGTAACTCAGGGCCAGCTCCAGATCACCGATGTGCAAGGTGTCCGGGTACTGCAAGGCAGTGACTTCACTGGCCTCGCGGGCCAGCACGTCCTCTTCGCGCATGATCAGCAACTGCGGGTCTTTCTGGCTGTTGACCCGGTACCAGCTGTCGAAGGTCGCGGTCTGGTGGATTTCCGCCGGCAGCCGCGCATCGTAGAAGGCAAACAGGGTTTCTTCGTCGGCCAGGATGTCGCGGCGCCGGGCCTTGGCTTCCAGTTCGTCGAGCTGCTCCAGCAGGCGGGTGTTGGCCGCCAGGCACTTGGCCCGGGACTGGATTTCACCCCGCACCAGGCCTTCACGGATAAACAGCTCGCGCGACACCACCGGGTCCACCGGGCCGTAATGCACCGGACGTCGGCCCACCACAATCAGCCCGAACAGGGTGATTTGCTCGTAGGCCACCACCTGCCCGCGCTTCTTCTCCCAATGGGGTTCGAAGTGGTTTTTCTTGATCAGGTGCCCGGCCAGGGGCTCGATCCAGTCGGGGTCGATCTTGGCCACCATGCGCGCGTACAACTTGGTGGTTTCCACCAGCTCGGCGGTCATCAGCCATTGCGGACGCTTCTTGCCCAGGCCCGACGAAGGGTGAATCCAGAACCGGCGCTGACGGGCGCCGAGGTAATCGCCGTCCTCGGTCTTCTGGCCGATCTGGCTCAGCAGGCCGACCAATACTGCCTTGTGCAGTTTCGGGTAATCGGCCGGCTCTTTATTGAGGCTCAGTTGCAGGTCGCGACAGATCAGGCTCAGTTGCCGATGGGAGTCGCGCCACTCGCGCAGGCGCAAGTAGTTGAGGAAGTTCTTGCGGCACCAGTTGCGCAGCGGGCTGGCGGTCAGGGCCTGGCGCTGCTCTTCGAAACCGCGCCACAGATTGACCAGCCCGGCGAAGTCCGAGTCCACGTCCTTCCATTGCGCATGGGCCTGGTCGGCCGCTTGCTGACGCTCCGGCGGCCGCTCGCGCGGGTCCTGGATCGACATGGCGCTGGCAACGATCAGCACTTCCTGCAAGCTGCCGAGCTTGGCCGCTTCCAGCAGCATGCGGCCCATGCGCGGGTCCACCGGCAAGCGCGCCAGTTGCCGGCCCAACGGCGTCAGCTGGCTGTTGCGGTCGACGGCCGAGAGTTCTTGCAGCAGGTTGAAACCATCGCTGATGGCCTTGCCATCCGGCGGCTCGATAAACGGGAAGTCGGTGATTTCCCCCAGGCGCAGGTGCAGCATCTGCAGGATCACCGCCGCGAGGTTGGTGCGCAGGATCTCGGGGTCGGTAAATTCCGGACGCCCGATAAAGTCTTCTTCGCTGTACAAGCGGATGCAGATACCCGGCTCGACTCGACCGCAACGGCCTTTGCGCTGGTTGGCGCTGGCCTGGGAAATAGCTTCGATCGGCAGGCGCTGGACCTTGGCCCGATAGCTGTAGCGGCTGATGCGTGCGGTGCCGCTGTCGATCACATAGCGGATGCCGGGCACCGTCAGCGAGGTCTCGGCAACGTTGGTCGCCAGCACCACACGCCGCCCCGGGTGCGACTGGAAAATCCGCTGCTGCTCGGCCGGTGACAGCCGCGCATACAAGGGCAGGATTTCAGTGTGCTTGAGCTGGGCCTTGCGCAGCATTTCGGCGGCGTCGCGGATCTCCCGTTCGCCGGGCAGGAACACCAGCACATCCCCGGGGCTGCGGCGCTCGCTGCGCTCATAGGCGGCAATTTCATCAAGGGTGGCGAGAATTGCCTGATCCACCGTCAGGTCGTCTTCGACCCGGTTGCCCTCTTCGTCCTGCTCCAGGGTCAGGGGGCGGTACCAGGTGTCCACCGGGAACGTGCGCCCGGACACCTCGACAATCGGCGCCTTGTCGAAATGCTCGGAGAAGCGCTCCAGGTCGATGGTGGCCGAGGTGATGATGACTTTCAGGTCGGGACGACGCGGCAGCAGGGTCTTCAGGTAGCCCAGCAGGAAGTCGATGTTCAGGCTGCGTTCGTGGGCTTCGTCGACGATGATCGTGTCGTAGCGTTCCAGGTAGCGGTCGTTCTGGGTTTCCGCGAGCAGGATGCCGTCGGTCATCAGCTTGATCAGGGTGTTGGAATCACTCTGGTCCTCGAACCGCACCTGATAACCCACCAGCGACCCCAGGGGCGTGGCCAGTTCTTCGGCGACCCGGCTGGCAACACTGCGCGCCGCGATCCGCCGCGGCTGGGTGTGGCCGATCATGCCGTGCTGGCCGCGGCCGATTTCCAGGCAGATTTTCGGCAACTGGGTGGTTTTGCCCGAGCCGGTTTCGCCGGCGATGATCAACACCTGGTGCTTGAGCAGCGCCGCCTTGATTTCATCGCGCTTGGCGGCAATCGGCAGGCTGTCGTCATAGCGAATCACCGGCAGGCTGGCGCGCCGCGCCGTGACCTGGGCGCAAGACGCCTGCATGCGCTCGACCCACTGCGCGAGCTTGGCCTCGTCGGGCTTCTTGCGCAGCTCGAGCAATTGCCGCCGCAGCCGTTGGCGGTCGGCGAGCATGGCGTGGTCGAGGTTTTTCAGCAGGTGGTCAATAGTCATAGAGCAGCGGCTAGCTTCAAGCGAAAAGCTGCAAGATTAACGCAACGGCCCACTTTTAGCTTGCCGCTTGCAGCGTGTCGCTGACTCTATTCCTCCGCGCCTTTGCGCCGGTAAGGAAAGACATCGATGATTTTTCCGGCACGAATCGCCTCTTGCAGGCCTTTCCAGTAATCGGCGTTGTACAGCTCGCCGTGCAACTGATCGAACAGCTTGCGCTGCGCGAAGTCGGCGAACAGGAACGGCGGGAACTCCTCGGGGAACACGTCCAGCGGGCCGATGGAGTACCAGGGCTCGGAGGCCATCTCGTCTTCCGGGGTGCGCGGGGCCGGGATGTGGCGGAAGTTGGCTTCGGTGAGAAAGCAGATCTCGTCGTAGTCGTAGAACACCACCCGGCCATGGCGGGTCACGCCAAAGTTTTTCAGCAGCATGTCGCCGGGGAAGATATTGGCCGCCGCCAGTTGCTTGATCGCCAGCCCGTAATCTTCCAGGGCCTCGTGCACCTGGGCTTCGTTGGCGTTTTCCAGGTAGAGGTTGAGCGGGGTCATGCGCCGCTCGGTCCAGCAGTGGCGAATCAGCACCGTATCGCCCTCCACCGCCACCGTCGACGCTGCCACTTCCAGCAGTTCGGCGAGGCACGCCGGGTCGAACTTGCTCAGGGGGAAGCGGAAATCGGCGAACTCCTGGGTGTCGGCCATGCGCCCCACGCGGTCGACGCTTTTCACCAGCCGGTACTTCTCGATCACCGTAGCGCGGTCGACGTTCTTCGACGGCGAAAAACGGTCCTTGATGATTTTGAACACCGTGTTGAAACCCGGCAGGGTGAACACGCTCATGACCATGCCGCGCACGCCGGGGGCCATGATGAATTGGTCGTCGGTGTTGGCCAGGTGGTTGATCAGCGCCCGGTAGAACTCCGACTTGCCGTGCTTGTAGAAGCCGATCGAAGTGTAGAGCTCGGCGATGTGCTTGCCCGGCAGGATGCGCTTGAGAAAGCCGATGAACTCTGCCGGCACCGGCACGTCGACCATGAAGTAGGAACGGGTGAAGGAAAAGATGATCGACACATCGGCTTCGTCGGTGATCAGCGCGTCGATCTGAATCCCCCGCCCTTCGCGGTGCAGCAGTGGAATCACCAGCGGCCACTGCTCATCCTGGGTGTAGATGCGGCCCACCAGGTACGCGCCTTTATTGCGGTACAGCACCGATGAAAACAGCTCGACCGCCAGCTGCGGGTCCTTGCACACCCAGTCCGGCAGGTTTTCGCGCAGTTGCGCTTGCAGGCGGTTGAGGTCCCCCGCCAGGTCGGCGTAGGGCTCGCTGAAGCTGTAGTCGACGAAGATCTGCTCGAGCATCGCCGACAGCTCGCCATCGGGCTTGTAGATACGGGTTTGCGCGGCCCGGGCCCGGCGCAGGGTGGGCCGGGTGGTGTGGATGAACATGCAGCCGTCGCTGATCAGGTCATGGCTGAACAGCCCGCAGAAGGTCGAGTTGTACCAGGTCTCGGACAGCTCATCGTCAAAGCGCAGGTCAATCAGGCTGATGTAGGCGCTTTTGACCAGGGGCCACTGGCTGACGTCGAGCAAGGCCTTGTCCGCGAAGGCCGCGTGCAGCCGGGCGACGGTTTCGGCGACCTTTTCCTCGTACAGGTTGATCCGTGCCGCCGAGGCCGTCTGTGCCTCCTGCCATTGCGCACGCTCGAAGCGGGCACGGGCGCCGTCGGTGATCTGGCGAAAATGCTCGCGGTAATCGTCGAAGCCCTCAAGGATCATTCGAGCGATATCGGCGGCGGGCCATGACTGCGGCATAAAGGAGACCTCTGCGGGAATTTTCGAAGCCTGAGCTTAGCCAGTGAAGCCGGTGCAGAGAAGCGCAATTTTTGCGCGCCGAGGCCGGCATCGGTCGGTAATCGGCAACCTGCGCCGAAGTTTTTTTAATCGACCGTTCGGTCAATAAAAGCACCGATCAGTCACCCCTCTCGTGATTAATCGATTCATCTACAGCCCGCCTGCCACCTGCCCTGCGCGGCAAAAAAGTGACGTCAAATTATTCGAGCACACTTTTCACCGACTTCCAGCCTTGCCCTTTTTGCCGCCTGGAGCGCTCTGCGCCGGCCTTACCAGAATGATGGCACTTTAATATACAGCGCGCCTTGAACCTCTAACAACAAGATCCGAACCGACAAGGGAACACTGTTTTTTCAATGACCAAGGAGCACGTTATGTCTATCAGGAACATCCGCATCGGCCTGCGCGCCAGTTTGAGTTTCGGGGTGCTGGCCAGCCTGTTGATCGTGGTCGGGATGTTTTGCCTGGGCCAGATGGCCGCCCTGCGCGAAAGCGCAAAAGTCATCGAGGAGTCGTGGATGCCAAGCATCGAAAACATCCACGACAGCGCGGCCAACATCGCCGCTATCCGCCTTGAAGCGGTGCGCCTGATCGCCAACGCCCAGGCGGCCAGCCACGACAAAAGCAAAGGCATCATCGCCAGCGAGCGCCAGGAACTGCAAAAACGCCTCGTCGACCACCAGGCCCTGCTCAGCAACGACCAGGAGCAGGCCAAGCTCAATGCACTCAAGACCCTGGTCGGTCGCTACCTGCAGATCCTCGACCAGATCATCGCCGAGATCGACGCCGGCCAATCCGAGCAGGCTTATAAACGCCTCAATAGCGAACTGGCGCCCCAGGGCACAGTGCTCGACCAAGGCCTGGAGGACTTGATCACCTTCAACCAGGAGGGCGCCGACCTGGCCGCCGACAACGCCGCCGCGATGTACGACCGTTCGCTGTGGATTGTCAGCCTGATCATTGGCATCGCCCTGGTTGGCACCCTGCTACTGGCGTGGATGCTGACCCGCAGCATCACCACCCCGCTGGCCCAGGCCCTGGCGGTGGCGCAGACCATCGCCGCCGGCGACTTGAGCCAACCCATCGGCAGCGACGGCACCGATGAACCCGCGCAATTGCTCACCGCCCTGGCCGGAATGCAGGCCAACCTGCGCTCGACCCTGCACGGCATCAGCGAATCGTCGCAGCAACTGGCTTCCGCCGCCGAAGAAATGAGTTCGGTGATGGAGCAGAGCACCCGGGGCCTGCAACTGCAGAACGATGAAATCGAACAGGCCGCCACCGCCGTCACCGAAATGAGCGCGGCGGTGGATGAAGTGGCCGGCAACGCGGTGTCCAGCGCCGAGGCCTCGCAAGCCTCGGACGAGGACAGCAAGCACGGCCATTACCAGGTCAGTGAAACCATCAGTTCGATCCAGCAACTGGTGGACGAAGTGCTCGGTGCCTCGGCCCAGGCCCAGGGCCTGGCGTTGCAAGCCCAGGACATCAGCAAGGTGCTGGAGGTGATTCGCGGCATCGCCGGACAGACCAACCTGCTGGCACTCAACGCCGCCATCGAAGCGGCGCGGGCCGGGGAAGCCGGGCGCGGCTTTGCGGTCGTGGCCGACGAGGTACGCTCGCTGGCCCAGCGCACCCAGGACTCCACCGAAGAAATCGAACAGATGATCACCCGCATCCAGCAAGGCACCGACGCCACGGTCGGCGCCCTGCAAAGCAGCGCAGAGCAGGCCGGGCACACCCTGCAACGGGCCAATAGCGCGGGCAGTGCCCTGGAGAAAATCACCAGCGCGATCTCTCAGATCAGCCAGCGCAACCTGGTGATCGCCAGCGCCGCCGAGCAGCAGGCCCTGGTGGCCCGCGACGTCGACCGCAGCCTGGTGAACATCCGCGACCTCTCGACCCAGACCGCCGCCGGCGCCACCCAGACCTCCGCCGCCAGCCAGGAGCTGTCGCGCCTGGCCATCGACCTCAACGGCCTGGTGACGCGTTTCGTGCTGTAAAAGACCGATTAGGGTTTGCAAGGCCAGGGGCCTCTCGGCACACTCTCGCCCCCATTAGGTGAGAAGTTTGCCGTGAGCCCTGTCGATATCCTGCGCCTGCTGTCATTAGCTGCCATCTGGGGCGCGAGCTTCCTGTTTATGCGAATCATCGCGCCCGTGCTGGGCACGGTGCCCACCGCGTTTTTTCGGGTCTCGATCGCCGCCGGCGGGTTGCTGGTAATCCTGACGCTGATGCGCATCAGCTGGGATTTTCGCGGCAAGTTCAAAATCGTCCTACTGCTCGGGATGATCAACTCGGGCATCCCCGCCACCATGTATTCAGTGGCCGCCCAGGTGCTGCCGGCCGGTTACTCGGCCATTTTCAACGCCACCACGCCGCTGATGGGCGTGTTGATCGGTGGCCTGTTCTTCCATGAGAAACTCAGCCTGGCGAAGATCGCCGGGGTCTGCCTGGGACTGTTCGGGGTCGGCATCCTGACCCGCGCCGGGCCCATGGCCTTTGACCTGCAACTGTTGCTGGGCGCCCTGTCCTGCCTGCTGGCCACCACCTGCTACGGTTTTGCCGGCTTTCTGGCACGGCGCTGGCTGGACCAGGCCGGTGGCCTCGACAGCCGCCTTGCCGCCCTGGGCAGCATGCTCGGCGCCACCTTGTTGCTGCTGCCGTTGTTCGCCTACAGCACCTTTACCCAACCGCCCGCCAGCTGGGGCGGCTGGAGCGTGTGGCTGTCGCTGCTGGGCCTGGGCCTGGTGTGCACGGCGCTGGCCTACATTCTTTACTTCCGCCTGCTGAGTTCGGTGGGGCCGGTCAAGTCGATGACCGTGACCTTCATGATTCCGCTGTTCGGGGTGTTGTGGGGGGCGTTGCTGCTGGATGAACCGCTGTCCATGGCCCACCTCTATGGCGGGGCGCTGATTGGCGCGGCGTTGTGGCTGGTGTTGCAGCCCACGGTGCTGAGAAAGCCCTGAACCTGCCGCCCTGGGCGCGGCGACAGGTGTCCACGAGCGGGTGGCCTACTCGATGATGTTGAAATCACCGAGGTAGTCGTCGGAGATTTCCAGGCCCAGGCCCGGCTTGTGATCGTCGAGCTGGATGTAACCGTTGACCGGCTGCGGCTCACCCTTGAACACGTAATAGAACAGCTCATTGCCGACTTCGACGTCGAACACCGGGAAGAACTCGGCCATTGGCGAAGCGGTGGTGGACATCGTCAGGTGGTAGTTGTGCATCTGCCCGGCATGGGGAATCACCGGCACCGACCAGGCTTCGGCCAGGGCGTTGATTTTGCGTGCCGCGGTAATGCCGCCGACCCGGTTGGTGTCGTACTGGATCACGTCCACCGCACGCCGCTCCAGCAGGTCCTTGAAGCCATAGGAGGTGAACTCGTGCTCACCGCCGGAGATCGGCATGATGCCCATCTTCTTCAGTTCGATATAACCCTCGATGTCATCGGCGATCACTGGCTCTTCCAGCCAGCGCGGCTCGAACTCGGCCAGTTTGGGCAACATGCGGCGCGCGTATTCCAGGGTCCAGCCCATGTAGCACTCCAGCATGATGTCGATGTCCGGTCCGGCCAGCTCACGCAGGGCGCGCACTTGCTCGATGTTGCGACGCATGCCGGCCGGGCCGTCCTTGGGGCCGTAGCCGAAGCGCATTTTCAGCGCGGTGAAGCCCTGGTTCAGATAGCCCTGGGCCTCTTCGAGGAACAGGTCGAGGTTGTCGTTGGCGTACAGTTTGGAGGCGTAGGTCCAGATCTTTTCCTTGGTGCGCCCGCCCAGCAGCTTGAACACCGGCTTGTTCACCGCCTTGCCCATGATGTCCCAGATGGCGATATCGATGGCCGAGATCGCCGCCATGCCGATGCCCTTGCGGCCCCAGGCGTGACTCTGGCGGTACATCTTCTGCCAGATGTATTCGTTGTCGAACGGGTCTTCGCCGATTGCGATGGGTGCCAGGTAGGTATCGATGATTTCCTTGGCCACCCGCGGTGCCAGGGCGCAGTTGCCGATACCGACGAGGCCGGTGTCGGTCTCGACTTCAACCACCAGCCAGCCGTGGAAACGGAACGAGCCCATGGCATCGCCACGCTCGAACAGGATGTCACTGGCGTTGGTGCAGAAGTGCGCCTGGGGTGGGACGACCTTGCCTTTCCACTCGAAAACGCGGGTACGGATCGCTTTGATTTTCATGGATACAGTTCCTTGCTAACGCTTGGGTAGAGTTCAGCCAACCTGGGCTGGTTTGAGCTGTTGGGGAGAGTTCGGGGTAGTGCCGGTGCGCAGTCGAGCCAGCAGGATGGCGCCGAGGATGCCCACCAGGGCCAGGGCAAACATGCCCGCGCGCGGATCGGCAAACTGGCTTTCCATCACGGTTTTCAGGTTGGGGGCGACAAAGCCGCCCAGGTTGCCGATGGAGTTGATCAGGGCGATCCCGCCAGCGGCGGCGGCACCGCTGAGGTAACCGGTGGGGATGGTCCAGAACAGCGGCTGCACCGCGACGAATCCGGCGGCGGCAAAACAGAATGCCAGCACCACCGGCACCATGCTGTTGCCCAGGGCCGAGGCCGCGATGCCCAGTGCGGCCATGGTCAGCATGCACACCGCCATGCGCCGGTGCTGGCCGCTGCGGTCGGCATAGCGGGTGACCAGGCGCGTGACAACCAGGGCGCAGACCCAGGGGATCGCGGTAATCAGGCCGACACTGAGCCCGACATGGCCATCGAGCAGCCCGGCGATACGGGTCGGCAGGTAGAACACCACACCGTAGACACTCATCTGGATGGTGAAATAGGCCAGGCAGAATTGCAGCACCCGAGGGTTGCGCAAGGCGCTGAGGAAACCGTGGGGGCTGCTGTGTTGTTTCTGGGCGTCCTCTTCGGCCAGGGCGTCTTGCAGCGCCTGCTTCTGTTCAGGGCTCAACCAGCTCGCATCGGCCGGACGGTTGACCAGGTAAAAGTAGGCGGCGATGCCAACCACCGAAGCCATCAGGCCTTCGACCACAAACAGCCATTGCCAGTTGGTCAGGCCGAACACGCCATGGAACTCCAGCAACCAGCCCGACAGCGGGCTGCCCAACACCAGCGCCAGCGGCAGGCCGAAATAGAACAGGCCCAGGGCCTGGCCACGGCTTTGCGCGGGGAACCAATAGGTGAGGTAAAGGATGATCCCCGGGAAGAAACCGGCTTCGGCCACCCCCAGCATGAAGCGCAGCACGTAAAAGGTTTCGGCGTTGTGGGCGAACATCATCGCCGCCGACACCAGGCCCCAGGTGACCATGATCCGGCACAGCCAGACCTTGGCGCCCAGGCGGTGCAGCATGTAATTGCTCGGCACCTCGAAGAACGCGTAACCGACGAAAAAGATGCTCGCGCCGAAGGCGAACGCCGCGTCGCCCAGACCGGTATCGGCCTGCAGCGCGGCTTTGGCGAAGCCGACATTGGAGCGATCGATAAACGCCAGGATGTACATCAGGATCAGGAACGGCAGCAAACGCAGCCGGCTTTTGGAGATGGCGCTGGACAACGCCAGGGCAGGATCTGGACGGGTCATTTGAGTGTTCCTTGAGACAGGCCCCGGGCAAGCGCCAGGGCTGGCTTTTTGTAGTTGTTGAGTCGCCCGAAGAAACGCCTCGGTGGCCGGTGCGTCTTGAGCGATGGCGCGACTTTAGCCAGCGCCCGACACAGCGGCTAATCACTTATGCATATCCACCGATAGCCTCAGGTGATAGCAGAAGGCGCTTCCTGCCCACTTAGGGTTATCGGGAGAAACCCCGAACCTGATCATGGTCGCTGGTAGCGCCTGGCATTTGTTGGCAGGCTTGCCACTGTCCCTTTTGCGAGCCCGGCCCGATGACCCGAATTCCTGATGCCAACGTAATCCACAGTCGCCTGCGCCTGCGCCAATTGCGGCTGATGCTGGCGCTGCAGGAGTTCGGCTCGTTGCGCCGGGCGGCCGACAATATCGGCATGACCCAGCCGGCGGCGACCAAGATGCTTCACGAAGCCGAAGACCTGCTGGGGGTCGAGCTGTTCGAGCGGCTGCCACGAGGCATGCGCCCGACGCCGTTTGGCGAAACAGTGATTTATTACGCGCAGATGGTTTTCGCCGAAGTCAGCGGCATGCGCGAAGAACTGGTGGCCCTGGAGTCCGGCAACCTCGGACGGGTCGCCGTCGGCGCCATTCCGGCGCTGGCCTCGGGCTTGCTGACGCGAACCATCGCCACCTTGAAAAAGAGCCACCCACGCTTGTCCATGAGCATTCAGGTCGACACCAGCGACGTGCTGGTGCAGGCCTTGTTGCAGGATCAACTGGACATCGTGCTCGGCCGGATCCCCGCCGGTGCAAGGGCCGAGGAGCTGCTGTTCGACAGCCTGGGCGAGGAGGAATTGTGCGTGATCGCCGGTGCGCAGAATCCGCTGGCACACAGTACCCGACTGAGCTGGGCCGAGCTGCAGAACGAAACCTGGGTCCTGCAACAGCACCCCAGCCCCATGCGCGCGATCATCAATCAGGTGTTTCACAATGCCCGGGTCGACATCCCCAGCAGCATCGTCGAGACCACCTCGATCATGACCCTGCTGTCACTGGTGCAGCAGACCGACATGATTGGCGTGACCCCGGTCTCGGTGGTCGAGGACTACCCGGGGCGCGATCTGCTGGCGGTACTGCCGATCAGCTTCGAAACGCGCCTGCCGCCCTTTGGCCTGATTACCCGGCGCCATCGCATCCAGTCATCGGCCATGCAGGCGTTCATGCACTCGGTGCGGGTCGAGCAAGCCGGAGCGCGGCCCTAGGGCTTGGCGAAAACCTCCGGCTCATCATCGGCAGGGTTCAAGGCGACGTCAGGGTGATGATGTAGGCGCCGCTGTTGACTGCCTTCCCTGCGCCATCGACCAGGGCGTATTGCTGGCTGTAGTAGCGCTCGGACCGGCCGCTGTCGGCGACCAATTTGACCTTGACCGCCGAGGGCGACAGCGCCGCCACCGTGGCGACGGGCTGCACGCTGAGCGAACCTGCGCGTGCGGCCTGCGGGCACCTGCTCAGGCTGAGGGTTGCACCGCTGTCCTGATGGGCTGAATGGGTATCAGGCGAGCAAGGAGATTCAACGATACTGCCGTAGAAGTGGATGACCCCTTGAGACAAGGGCGTTGCAGCGAAGGTCGGGCCAATGACCCCAAAAAACAACCCGACTGCTGCTGATAGGTGGTTTACGTTCATGCTGCGCCCTCCGTGTGTAGCCACTATGTCGTCAGCTTAGGCGGGCTCTTTAACTTTAAGGATTGTCTTATTTAATTTCATCGGAACGATGAAATCGATAATGCTTTCCGACACCGGGCGAACCCGCGACGCAACCTTGCCCGTTGCAGGCAAGGAGCGTCATCGAATGGGTATCAGGTGTTTTTACGGAAGACGAACACCAGCCCGACAATGATCAGCAGCATGCCGAGGATGCTCAGGCTGGCCAGGCGATTGCCGAAGATCAGGTAATCCATGACCGCCGTTACCGCCGGCACCAGGTAAAACAGACTGGTGACATTGACCAGGTTGCCGCGGGCGATCAGGCGATACAGCAACAGGGTCGCCAGCACCGAAACCACCAGGCCCATCCACAGCACCGGCACGAAAAAGCCCGTCGACTGCTCGAAGTGGAAAGGTTGAAACGGCACGAACACCCCGCACAACAGCAAGCCGGCCAGGTACTGCACTGGCAGGGTGCCGAGGGGGTTGTCGGTGATGCGCTTCTGCATGATCGAACCCAGGGTCATGCTCGCCAGCGCCAGCAGGCCGAACAGCATCCCGGCCAGGGACATCCCCGCCAGGCCGATGCCCTGGTACACCACCATGATCAGGCCGGCCAGGCCCAGCGCCAGGCCGAACATCCGGCTCCAGGAGCGCTGACGCTCCATCAGCACCACGGTGAGGATCGGTTGCACCCCCATGATGGTCGCCATGACCCCGGGGGTGACCTTCAAGTCCAGCGCCAGCAGGTAAAAGATCTGATAGGCCCCCAACAGCACCAGCCCGGTGGCCGCCGCGTACAGCATCGACTGCCGCCCACGGGGCAGCCTGAGTTTGAGCAGTGGAATCAACAGCACCAGCCCGCACAGGGCGATGGCGAAACGCAGCAGCAGGAAGGCAAAGGGCGAGGCATGGGCCAGCCCCCATTTGGAGAAGATCGCGCCACTGCTCCAGAGCAGGACGAACAGGCTCGTGGAGGCCGCCGCAAGCGCGGACTTTTTCGAAATGACAAACATGGAGACCACCTGTAATCAGGCAAAAAGCCAACTCAGCCGAGGCTGAAATTCAGTAGTTTTTTCTGGCGGGTACAGGGCACAGCAGTGACTGCTGATCAGCCCCGGACAACAACGCCCGGCGGTGATACGACGGCGTACACCGGCGTGCTACTGACAGGTGGGGGGTAGTGACTGATCTGCGCAGGCTGCTGATTCCCGCACGGCACGACGCCAGCGTTGACCGCTGAATCGACTACCGCATTGATCGGGGAAAGGGGCATGTGCAGATCTTTCTTAAGAGGGAAGGTGAATCTTCTGATGCACCGAGCGCCGACTATAACCAGCGCTCGATAGCCTTTGCAACGCTTTATCCAAACAACCAGTAACCCAGGGCTGCCAGCACCACCACCGCCAGCACCGGACGCATGACCCGATACAGCTTGGGATTGCGGCGTTTCCATTGCTTGACCACGCCACTGAAGCCGTCGCTGAAGTTCTTGCTCCAGGCATAGGCCTGGTTGATCCCGCCGACGCGTTCGTCGTCGAGGTTCTGCGGCGCGGTGGCGCGCCCCAGCAGGCCACTGACCCAACGGTTGACGCGGGTCATCAGGCGGTTGCTCAGCGGACGCTCGATGTCGCAGAACAGGATCACCCGCGTCTGCTCGGTCTCGTTCTTCACCCAGTGCACGTAGGTTTCATCGAACATCACGTCTTCGCCATCGCGCCAGGCATATTCCTGGCCGTCGACGAAAATCCGGCAGGCGTCGGAGTTCGGCGTGGACAGGCCCAGGTGATAACGCAGGGAGCCGGCAAACGGGTCACGGTGCGGATTGAGGTGGCTGCCGCCTGGCAACAGCGCGAACATCGCGCCCTTGACGTTGGGAATGCGGCTGACCAGCTCCACGGTCTTCGGGCACAGCGCTTCGGCCGAGGGCAGGGGTTTGTCGTACCACTTGAGGTAGAAACGCTTCCAACCCTTCTTGAAGAACGAACCGAAGCCGGCGTCGTTGTTCTTTTCGGCGGCGCGAATATAACCCTCGTCGAACAGGTGCATGGCCTCGTCGCGGATCACCTGCCAGTTGTCCTTGAGCACGTCCAGTTCCGGGAACTTGCTGCGGTCCAGGTATGGTTTGGAAGGCACACCGGAAAACAGATACATCAAGGCGTTGTAAGGGGCGAACAGCGCCGAATGGTTGACGAACTGGCGCAATACCGGCAGACGCGCCTTGCCGCGCAAATGCACGTAAAGGGTGCTGCCGATAAACACCAGCAGCACCCCGAACTTGGCAGCGAAGGAAAAGCTCATGCAACAACTCCTTGAAAATAGGCACTTGCGGGGTTGCGTTCACCCGACCTGGCAGCCGGCCATGATAAACACTCCTGGGCCTTGGAAAAACCCGCGCAACCGAACAATCAGCGTTAACGGTCGCGCAACAAAGCGTTAATTAGCATAAGGCCGCCAAACCCCGGCTGATGTGGATCAGCACATTGGCAAGGCGGCTGGCCGGTTCGCGTCAGGTGCCGCACCCGAGAAGGCCGGAGTTACTGCTGGTTTTCCTGGTCGGTGAACAGGTCGCTGAACAGCATGCTCGACAGGTAGCGCTCGCCCGAGTCCGGCAGGATCACGACGATGGTCTTGCCCTGCATTTCCGGGGTTTCAGCCATGCGTACCGCCACCGCCATCGCCGCACCGCAGGAAATGCCGCACAAGATCCCCTCTTCCTGCATCAGGCGCAGGGCCATGGCCTTGGACTCTTCGTCGGTCACCAACTCGACCCGGTCGACCATCGACAAATCCAGGTTGCCCGGCACGAAACCGGCACCGATGCCCTGGATTTTGTGGGGGCTGGGTTTGATTTCTTCACCGGCGAGCTTCTGGGTAATCACCGGCGAACCCGCCGGCTCCACCGCCACCGAGATGATCGGCTTGCCCTGGGTCTTCTTGATGTAACGGGACACCCCGCTGATGGTGCCGCCCGTGCCCACGCCGGCCACCAGCACATCCACTGCGCCGTCGGTGTCGTTCCAGATTTCCGGGCCGGTGGTTTTTTCGTGGATTGCCGGGTTGGCCGGGTTATCGAACTGCTGGGGCATGAAGTACTTGGCCGGGTCACTGGCAAGAATTTCCGCCGCCTTGTCGATTGCGCCTTTCATGCCCTTGGCCGGCTCGGTCAGCACCAGTTCGGCGCCCAGGGCCTTGAGCACCTTGCGCCGCTCGACGCTCATGGAGGCCGGCATGGTCAGCATCAACTTGTAGCCCCGCGCCGCCGCGACAAACGCCAGGCCGATACCGGTGTTGCCCGACGTCGGCTCGACAATGGTCATGCCCGGCTTGAGTTTGCCCGAGCTTTCGGCGTCCCAGATCATGTTTGCGCCGATCCGGCACTTCACCGAGTAGCCCGGGTTGCGCCCTTCGATCTTGGCCAGAATGGTCACGCCACGGGGCGCGATGCGGTTGATCTGCACCAAGGGCGTATTACCGATGGAATGGGCGTTGTCAGCAAAAATGCGGCTCATGGCTGGGTCCTTATGCAGCATTGAAGAAGTGCTCAAGGGTATGCCTCGGGCCCATGAGCGTCCAGTCGTAGCCACAGGCCGCGCAAAACCCGGGCCGGGGCTATGCAAGAGACGCATAGCCGGGACTGAAGTTCGCATTGGTCGGGCCAATCGGGTCTGGGCCATGATGCCGCCCAAGAGTTGGCCAGCTCCCCTACCCGCCCCGTCAAAGGAATCATGCAGATGGCTATTGCCCCAGAAATCCAGTCCCTGGCCGACGACATGCGCGCCTGGCGCCAGCAGATCCACAGCCAGCCGGAAATCGCCTTCAACGAACACCAGACCGCCCACTTCGTCGCCACCCTGCTGCGCTCCTGGGGCATCGAAACCCATACCGGCATCGGCCAGACCGGAGTCGTGGGGGTGATTCACGGCGCCCTCGGCCCCGGCCCGAGCATCGCCTTTCGCGCCGACATGGACGCCCTGCCCATCATCGAGGAGGGCCAGCCCGCCTATCGCTCGCAGCATCACGGAGTGTTCCATGGCTGCGGCCACGACGGGCACACCAGCATCCTGCTGGGCACCGCCTGCCTGCTGGCCCGGCAGCGCCAGTTTCGCGGCCAGGTGGTGCTGATATTCCAGCCCGCCGAAGAGATCATCCAGGGCAGCCTGGCCATGCTCGAAGACGGTTTGTTGCAGCGTTTTCCCTTCGATGAGGTGTATTCCCTGCACAACCACCCGACCCTGGCGGCCGGCACCATTGGCGTGCGGGTCGGTGCCCAGCTGGCGTCGGTCGACTTCTTTTCGATCCGTATCACCGGGGTTGGCAGCCATGGCGGCATGCCGCATTTGAGTGTCGACCCGATCGTGATCGGCGCGGCCCTGGTCGGCGCCCTGCAAGGGATCGTCAGCCGCACCATCGACCCGCTGGAAAACGCAGTGATCAGTGTCTGCCGCTTCCAGGCCGGGGAAACCAACAATGTGATCCCCGAATTCGCCGTGCTCGACGGCACCGTTCGCACCTTGTCCACCGCCGTTCGGCAACAGGTGGTCGAACGCATGGAGCAGGTCTGCCAGGGGCTGGCCCTGGCCCATGGCTGCCAGATCGACATGAGCCTGGCCAACAGCACCCCGCCGGTGGTCAATAGCCCGCAGCCGACCCGCTATGTGGTGCAGGCGGCGCAGCAGGTGGTGGGGCCGGAAAACCTGATTGAAAACGTGGCGCCGATCATGGCCGGGGACGATGTGTCGGTGTTTCTCCAGGCCCGTCCCGGCTGCCATTTCCTGCTGGGGCAGGACGGCCCCATGTGCCATCACCCGCACTATGACTTCAACGACGACGTGGCCGGCATTGGCGTTGCCATGTTCGAGCAACTGGTACGCCTGCGCCTGGCTGCCTGACACAACAACAACAACAACAACAACAACAACAACAACAACAACAACACGCCAGCCCGGAAGCCGCCATGAAGCCCAGAACCCTGTTCGCCTGCCTGCCCCTGCTGTTACTGGCGCCCACCGCCCATGCGGCTTCCGGCACCAGTTATGCCGCCAACTGGCACACCCTGGTGCCCTTCCTGCTGCTGGTGAGCCTGACCCTGGGCGTCACCCGCTGGGCCGGTCGCCGCAGCCGCGGCACCGGAGACTTCTACAACGCCGGCGGCGGCATCAAGCCCTGGCAGAACGGCCTGGCCCTGGCCGGCGACTACATGTCGGCCTCGACCTTTCTTGGCGCGGTGGCGATGCAGGCGATGTATGGCTACGACAGCCTGATCTACGGGGTCGGGACCCTGGTCGGCTGGCCGATCCTGCTGTTTCTGGTGGCCGAGCCCTTGCGCAACCTGGGGCATTACACGCTGTCGGACGTGGTCTCGTTCCGCCTGCAAAAGCGCCCGGTGCATCTGCTGACCGCTGCCAACTCCCTGGTCATCGTGCTGTTCTACCTGGTGGTGCAGATGGTCGGCGCCGGCAAGTTGATCCAGCTGCTGTTCGGCACGCCGTACCTGGCGTCGGTGGCCATGGTCGGGGTCCTGGTGCTGCTGTATGTGCTGATCGGCGGCATGCTGGCCACCACCTGGGTGCAGATCATCAAGGCGCTGCTGATCCTGGCGATCGGCAGCTTCCTGTGTTTCATGGTCTTGCGCAGCGTGGGTTTCAGCGCCAACCAGTTACTCGACCGGGTGATCCAGGCCCATCCCCAGGGCCTGTCGGTGCTGGCCCCGAGCAAGCTGATCGCCGACCCGGTGGACGCCATTTCCCTCGGCGTGTCGCTGATTTTCGGCATGGTCGGGCTGCCCCATATCCTGATCCGCTTCTTCACCGTCAAGGATGGCGCCGCCGCCCGCCAATCGGCGTTCTACGCCACCTGCATCATTGCCTACTTCTATACCCTGCTGCTGGTGATCGGCGCCGGGGCGGCGATCTTCGTCCTCGGCAACCCGGCGTTTCTCGAAGCCGGCAGCCAGGACCTGATCGGCGGCAACAACATGGCGGCCATGCACCTGGGCAGCTTCTTTGGCGGCCAGTTGTTCCTCGGCCTGATGTCGGCCGTGGCCTTTGCCACCATCCTCGCGGTGGTGGCCGGGCTGACCATCTCCGGCGCCTCGGCGGTCGGCCACGATATCTACACCCACCTGTTCCGCCAGCCCACCAGCAACCCCGAGCGCGAGCTGAAGATCTCCCGGATCGCCAGCGTCACCCTGATTGTCGTCGCCCTGCTGCTGTCGCAATGGGTGCAGCACCTGAACATCAGCTTCCTCGCCGGGCTGGTGTTCGCGATTGCCGCCAGCACCAACTTCCCGATGCTGATCCTGTCGATCTTCTGGCGCGGACTGACCACGCGCGGGGTGGTCGCCGCCTGCCTCTGCGGGCTCGCCAGCTCCGTGGGGCTGCTGATACTCGGGCCAGCGATCTGGGTCGGGGTGCTGGGGCATGCGGCGCCGGTCTTCCCCTACTCCAACCCCGCCCTGTTCTCCATGAGCCTGGCCTTCCTCGCCGCCTGGGTGGCCTCGGTCACCGATCACAGCCCCTCGGGCGCGGCCGAGCGTGCGCGTTTCGACGCCCAGCACTACCGCTCCCTGACCGGCATCAACGCCCATGCCGCCGTGGCCCACTGAGCCCTGACTGACAACGAGGAAACCGCCATGCCCAGCACCGCCCGCCACTCCGATCACCTGCTGCGTCGCCTGAAGAAACTGCGCACACGGTTCAGCCTGGGCCTGAGCCTGCTGACCCTGGGCGCCTACTTCGGCTTTATCCTGCTGGTGGCTTTTGTCCCGCACTGGCTGACCCTGCCGCTGTCGAGCGAGTCACGCGTGACCAGCGGAATCCTGGTCGGGGTCGGCCTGTACGGGTTCTGCGTCGCGGTCACCGGCTTTTACACCTGGCACGCCAACCGCTACATCGACCCATTGCTCCAAGAGTTGCAGCGCTCGGCCGCTGCCGAAGACTGATCAAACCGGCAGCGCCAACTGCCCCGCATAGCCGGCAAAGATCTTCTGCGCCTCGGCCTTGGCGCTTTCCACCGATGGCGCCAGGGTGCGCCCCGCCAGGCTCACCGAGCCGAAGCGCGCGCTGCGTTGCAAGGGCGGGTCCAGCGGTATTTCGCACAAGCGGCCGCTGCCCAGCGCCTGCCAGAACGCCGGCCGACTGCCGAACACCACGCTGTTTCCGGCCAGGGCCAAGGCCTCCAGATCACTCAGCAGATCGGTTTGAAAGTGCAGGGCGGTCTCGATCGAACACTCGAAATACGCTTCCAGATCCGCCATGGCCCAGGCCGATAACTGGATGCTGCCCAGGGGATACGCCAGCAGTTGTGCCCGCGACACCGGCTCGCCCTGCAACAAGGGGTGCCCGGCACGGCAGAAAAACCCGCTGAGCCAGCACGGCAAGGGGTCGACCTGCAGGTCATGGCGATAAGAAAGCAGCGCCACATCGCCAAAGAAGATATCGATCCGCTCCTCCAGCAACAGCCGCAACAGTTCCTCGTAGGTCCCGCCCTTGACGGTCAGCCGCAGCCGGGGGGCGTTGCGCGCAAAATGCTCGAGTAACGGCGCCTTCAGCAGCGCCGCTGCCGTGGGCCCGAAGCCCAGGGCGATCTCGCCATACTCGCCGCGCCGCACCCACTCGATGTCGCGCCGCAGTTCGTTGAGTTCGGCCAGCACCTTGCGTGCACGCTCGGTGAACACCCGGCCGTAGGGCGTCAGCTCGACCCCCGCCGGGCCGCGATCGAACAACTGCACCCCAAGCTCGGCCTCGATCGAGGCAATGCTGCGCGACAGCGCCGGCTGGCTGAGGTTGACCTCGATACTGGCTCGACTGAAGGTCAGGTGCTCCACCAGCCCCAGAACATGACGCAGCTTCCTGGTATCCATAATTACCTTCTTTGGCGAAAGACAAGGCCCGACAGCGCTGCCGACCATCGTACAAAAGCCGCTCGGCGTCCATGCCTCGACAGTTGCTTCGAACGACTGCGAGCCGTGGCAGTCAATCCCTTTAATGACAGATGGAGACTCACGCTCATGAAACGTCGTTACAGTTGGCCGCTATGGACCCTGGCCGCAGTTGTGGTGCTGCTGGTGGCCGTGCACATCGCCCTGCCCTACCTGGTACGCGACTACTTGAACGACAAGCTGGCGGACATGGGCGACTACCGGGGCCAGATCACCGATGTCGACCTGGCGCTGTGGCGCGGCGCGTATCGAATCAACGGGCTGAAGATCGTCAAGGTCGACGGCAAGGTGCCGGTGCCGTTCGTCGATGCACCGTTGATCGACCTGGCGGTGAGCTGGCATTCGCTGTGGTACGACCATGCCGTGGTGGCCAAGGTGCAGTTCGTCAATCCCGAGCTGAACTTCGTCGACGGCGGCCCCAACAAACAGGCGTCGCAGACCGGTCAGGGCACCGACTGGCGCGCGCAATTGAGCAAGCTGCTGCCGATCACCCTCGACGAAGTGCGGATCGACGACGGCAAGATCAGCTTTCGCAATTTCAACTCCAAGCCACCGGTCAACATGAACGCGACCCAGGTCAATGCCAGCCTGTACAACCTGACCAACGTGGTCGACGTCAAAGGCCGGCGCGATGCCCGCTTCGAAGGCAAAGCCCTGCTGCTGGGCCACGCGCCCCTGGAAAGCAGCGCCACCTTCGACCCCCTGAGCAACTTCGAAGATTTCGAGTTCCGCCTGCGGGCCAAGGACATCGAACTCAAGCGCCTCAACGACTTCGCCTCGGCCTACGGCAAGTTCGACTTCAATGCCGGTCACGGCGATGTGGTGATCGAGGCCGAAGCCACCAAAGGCCAGCTCAAGGGTTATATCAAGCCGCTGCTGCGCGACGTCGAAGTGTTCAATTGGCAACAGGATGTGGAGAACAAGAACAAAAGCATTTTCCGCTCGGTCTGGGAGGCCCTGGTGGGCGCCAGCGAGACCGTGCTCAAGAACCAGAGCAAAAACCAGTTCGCCACCCGGGTCGAGCTCAGCGGCAACGTGCACCAGCAGGACATCAGCGCGTTCCAGGCGTTTTTGCAGATCCTGCGCAATGGTTTTGTCCAGGCATTCAACGCCCGCTACGAGCAACCCAAGCCGTCGGCTGACTGAGTCTGCGCTGACCGAGTCAGCAAGTGACGCCCCATTCAGAGACTGAATGGGGCGTCTGCGTTCACAGTCGACGGGGCGCCGCGCTATAGTCGGCCATCCCGTTTATTGTTCCGGCCTGCCTGTGGCAGCCCGGCGTTACCGTTCGAGGAATTGCAGATGAAGTTCGAAGGCACCCGTGCATACGTCGCCACCGATGACCTGAAGCTGGCGGTCAACGCCGCCATCACCCTGGAGCGGCCGCTGCTGGTCAAGGGCGAACCGGGCACCGGCAAGACCATGCTCGCCGAACAACTGGCCGAGTCCTTCGGCGCACGCCTGATCACCTGGCACATCAAATCCACCACCAAGGCGCACCAGGGCCTGTATGAGTACGACGCGGTCAGCCGCCTGCGCGACTCGCAACTGGGGGTGGACAAGGTCCATGACATCCGCAACTACCTGAAGAAGGGCAAGCTGTGGGAGGCCTTCGAATCCGAAGAGCGGGTGATCCTGCTGATCGACGAGATCGACAAGGCCGACATCGAGTTCCCCAACGACCTGTTGCAGGAACTCGACAAGATGGAGTTCTACGTTTACGAGATCGACGAGACTATCAAGGCCAAGCAGCGGCCGATCATCATCATTACCTCCAACAACGAAAAGGAATTGCCGGACGCCTTCCTGCGCCGCTGCTTCTTCCACTACATCGCCTTCCCCGACCGCACCACCCTGCAAAAAATCGTCGACGTGCACTACCCGGACATCAAGAAAGACCTGGTCAGTGAAGCCCTGGACGTGTTTTTCGACGTGCGCAAAGTCCCCGGCCTGAAGAAAAAACCTTCGACCTCGGAGTTGGTGGACTGGCTGAAACTGCTGATGGCCGACAACATCGGCGAAGCGGTGCTGCGCGAGCGCGATCCGACCAAAGCCATTCCGCCCCTGGCCGGCGCCCTGGTGAAAAACGAGCAGGACGTGCAGTTGCTGGAGCGCCTGGCGTTCATGAGCCGTCGCGGCACCCGCTAAGAGGCTGCTGTCATGTTGCTCAACCTGTTCAATGAAATGCGCGCCGCCAAGGTCCCGGTGTCGGTGCGCGAGCTGCTCGACCTGATCAACGCGCTCAAGCAGCGCGTGACCTTCGCCGACATGGACGAGTTTTATTACCTCGCCCGGGCGATCCTGGTGAAGGACGAGCGCCACTACGACAAGTTCGACCGAGCCTTCGGTGCCTACTTCAATGGCCTGGAAAAGCTCGACGACCACTTGCAGGCGCTGATCCCCGAAGACTGGCTGCGCAAGGAGTTCGAACGCTCCCTGAGCGATGAAGAACGGGCGCAGATCCAGTCCCTGGGTGGCCTCGACAAGCTGATCGAAGAATTCAAGAAGCGCCTGGAAGAACAGAAGGAACGCCACGCCGGCGGCAACAAGTGGATCGGCACTGGCGGCACCAGCCCCTTTGGCTCCGGCGGGTTCAACCCGGAAGGCATCCGCGTCGGCGATGCCGGCAAGCGCCAGGGCAAGGCGGTGAAAGTCTGGGACCAGCGCGACTACAAGAACCTCGATGACTCGGTGGAACTGGGCACGCGCAACATCAAGGTGGCCCTGCGCCGCCTGCGCAAGTTTGCCCGCCAGGGTGCGGCAGACGAGTTGGACATCGATGGCACCATCGACCACACCGCCCGCGATGCCGGGCTGCTGAATATTCAGATGCGCCCGGAACGGCGCAACACCATCAAGCTGTTGCTGCTGTTCGACATCGGCGGCTCGATGGACGCCCACGTGAAGATCTGCGAGGAGCTGTTCTCGGCCTGCAAGACCGAGTTCAAGCACCTGGAGTACTTCTATTTCCACAACTTCATTTATGAATCGGTGTGGAAGAACAACCTGCGTCGCGGCTCGGAACGCACCTCGACCATGGACCTGCTGCACAAATACGGCGCCGACTACAAAGTGATCTTTATCGGCGACGCCGCCATGGCCCCCTACGAAATCACCCAGGCCGGCGGCAGTGTCGAGCATTGGAACGAAGAAGCCGGCTATGTGTGGATGCAGCGCTTCATGGAGAAGTACAAGAAACTCATCTGGATCAACCCTTACCCCAAGGACACCTGGGGTTACACCGCCTCGACCAACATCGTGCGCGACCTGATCGAAGACCGGATGTTCCCCCTGACCCTGCGCGGCCTGGAAGAAGGCATGCGGTTTCTTTCCAAGTAGAGTCGAGGAGCCTGTAGCTGCGTTTCGGACGCTGCCCAGGAAGGACGCTGAGGGGTGTCAGGTAGGTGTCTGCGTTCTGGAGGGCCAGCGTCCGAACGCTGGCCCTTCTACACACCGTGAAGTGTCAGGCAGAACTGCATCGCGCTTAACCGCACGTTACTGCCCTTCAAGTTTCCGCAAATACGCCACTTGCTGCCGATACGCCGTCTCCTGCACCACCGGGGCCAGGCGCACTTCGTGGCCGGGCAGGCATTGCGCCAGGCGCGCCAGGGCCAGCGGTGTCAACGCCCCCAGGCGCGGGTAGCCGCCGATGGTCTGCCGGTCATTGAGCAACACGATCGGCTGACCGTCCGGCGGCACTTGGATCGCGCCCAGGGGAATGCCCTCGGAGATCATCGGCCGCCCCTGGTACTGCAACGGCGTCCCCAGCAGGCGCATGCCCATGCGGTCGGCCCGGCTGTCGAGGGTCCAGGGATGATTGAAGGCATCGAACAGGCTCTGCCCGCTGAACTCGCCGATCTGCGCCCCCAGGATCACCTGCAGCGGCGCTGCGGATTGCAGGTCCGGCAGCTGCTCGGCAGTCAGCTCCCGCAACCGGGTCGCGCTCCCCGAATAGCCCAGGCTCGCGCCTGCCGCCAATGGCCGGCCAAATCCGTCCAGCCCGCCCAGCTCCTCACGGACCACACTGGCGCAACTGCCCAGCACCTGCGGTGCATCAAAGCCCCCGGGCGCCGCCAGATAGGCCCGGGCTCCCAGTACCGGCTGGGTCAGGTGCAGGCGTTGGCCCTTTTGCAGAATAAAACTGCGGCCCGGGCTGATCGGCCGCTCATCGATGCAGGCCGTCAGATCCGCACCGGCCAACGCCAGAACGCAGTAGTCCTCGGCCAGCAGGCTGAAGCCGCCCAGGGTCACCTCGATCACCGGTGCATCCAGGGCATTGCCCAGGAGCCAGTTGGCCCAGGACATCGAGACCCAATCCAGCGCCCCGCCCTGGGTCACCCCCAGGTGGCGCACGCCAAAACGCCCGGCGTCCTGCAACAGGCACAACGGGGTGCTGGCTTCGATCGTCAGGCGGCTCATGGCGACACCTCCAGGGGCCGATCATCCCCGCCGAGGCGAATGAACTCGGCGTGCTCGACGGCTTCGAAACGCACGCGGTCGCCGGGTTGCATCAGGCTGTAGCCGTCGCGCTCGCGGTCGAACAGTTTGCTTGGGGTACGGCCGATCAGGTTCCAGCCACCGGGGGATACCACCGGGTACGCCGCGGTCTGGCGTTCGGCAATGCCCACGCTGCCCATGGCCACGCGCTTGCGTGGCGTATTCAAGCGCGGCGCCGCCAGCACTTCGTCGACCAGCCCCATAAAGGCAAATCCGGGGGCAAAACCCAGGGCAAACACCTGGTACTCACGCCCGCTGTGCCGAGCAATCACCTCGGCCACCGACAAGCCGCTGCGCCGGGCCAACAGGCTCAGCTCCGGCCCGACGCTCAGGTCGTACCACACCGGCAGCACATGGCACTGCCCGCCCGCCTGGGCATCCGGTTGCAGATCGGTCAACGCGGTGTCGATCAGCTCCCGGGCCTGGGATGGGCTCAAGGCGCGCAGGTCGTAATGCACCATCAAGGTGGTGTAGGACGGCACCAGATCGATCAGGTGTCCGGCAAAACTGGCCCGCAGACGCTGGCTGGCAGCCAGCATCCACGGCATGTTGGGTTCGGCGATCACGTCGAACAACCTCACCATCAAGCAGTCGATGGCCACCACTTCGACCCGCGCCTTCATGCTGGGCTCTGCTGGTTCAAGGCCTCGCGGATGCGCTGCACTGCCGCCACCGAACTGGCGTTGTCGCCGTGCACGCACAGGGTATTGGCGCGCAACAGCAAGGCACTGCCATCGCTGGCCTGCAACTCGTCGCCCCGGGCGATGGTCAATGCCTGCTGGATGATGGTTTGCGCTTCATGGTGCACCGCCCCCGGCAACTGCCGCGACACCAGATGCCCGGCGTGGTCGTAGGCGCGGTCGGCGAAGGCTTCGAACCACAGGGTTACGCCATATTCATCGCCCAGGGCCTGGGCCGCGCTGTTGTCGCGGGTGGCCATGAGCATCAACGGCAGCTCCGGGTTGTAGGCCGCTACCGCCTCGATCACGGCCCGCAGCTGGGCCGGGTTGGCCATCATGTCGTTGTACATCGCGCCATGGGGTTTGACGTAACTCACGCGGCTGCCCTGGGCCCGGCAGATGCCATCCAAGGCACCGATCTGGTAGTGCAGCAGATCGCGGATTTCCTGCGGGCTGTAGGCCATGGAGCGCCGGCCGAAACCGGCCAGGTCCTGGTACGCCGGGTGGGCGCCGATCTGCACGCCATGGGCCAGGGCCAGGCTCACGGTCTTGCGCATGATGCTCGGGTCCCCGGCATGGAAACCGCAGGCAATGTTGGCGCAATCGATAAACGGCATGACCTCGGCGTCCAGACCCAGGGTCCAGTTGCCAAAGCTTTCGCCGATGTCGCAATTCAATAACAGGCGGCTCACGGTCGGTGCTCCTGTGGGGTTTTATTCTTTTGACTGCGGGGTACGGCGCTCCGCAGATTATCAGTTAGCAGCCTGGCGTGGCTTGCGGGGGCGCGATGGCGCGGTGCCGGCATTGGCTGGCGACGGGCGTGTCGGAAGCACTCATGGCAAATCTCCCTGTCGATTTTATTGGTATTGTTGTGCGCCACAACGACGCCTATCGTGGGCTGGACGCATTCTTCGACGCAGGCGCCCTACCCGTCCAACTAATAAAAACCGCCTCATGGCATAAGAAAAAGTTGATCGCATGAACCTCAAGTTTCTCGAAACCTTTGTCTGGGTTGCACGGCTGAAAAGCTTTCGCCTGACCGCTGACAAACTGTTCACCACCCAGGCTTCGATCTCCAGCCGTATCGCCGTGCTCGAGGGCGAACTGGGGGTCAAGCTGTTCCTGCGCGACTCGCGCGGGGTGAGCCTGACGCCCGACGGCTTGAAGGTGCTGGACTACGCCGAACAGATGCTCGACACCATGCAGTCGCTCAAGCAGTCGATCGAGGCCCCGTCGAGCAAGGTCGGGCGGATCCGCATCGGGGTCATGGACACCGTGATCCACACCTGGCTCAGCCCCCTGGTGGCGGAAATCATGGACGGTTATCCGCTGGTAGAAATCGAGCTGGTGGCCGATACCTCGCTGAACCTCTGCGATCAACTGCAAAAAGGCTTTCTCGACCTGGCCCTGCAAACCGACCTGTTGCGCCAGGAAAGCATCCGCAGCCTGGAGCTGGCCAGCCACCCGGTGGGCTGGATAGTCGCCAGCCATTCGATCTACAACCGCGAGTACGCCAGCGTCGCCGAACTGGCCCGGGAACGGATCATCACCTACTCGAAAAACTCCCTGCCGCACCAGGATGTGCTGAGCCTGATGCAGGCCAATGGTGTGCTGACGCCACGGCTCAACTGCGTGAACTCGGTGTCGGCGATCACCCGCCTGCTGCGTGATGGCTTCGGTATCGGCGCGTTGCCGCCGGTGCTGGTCAGCGAAGAGCTGGCGCGCGGCGAGCTGACCCTGCTGCCGATCGAGCAGCGGCCGCCGAACTTGCAGGTAGTGGTGTCGTGGCGAATCGGGGTGGAGCTGGCCGAAAGCGTGGTCGAACTGTGCCAGCAGGTGGTGCAGCGCTACGCCCGGCAGGTGGGCCCGGACCATATGGTCCTGGCCGAGTGAGCCGGCGCCGCTGATGCGACGCCCGGCTCCGCAGGTTTACAGACCGCGCAAGTCGCGCTCTTCGATCGGCCGGCTCTGGCGCAGGCGCTTGCCGCCAAGCACCACCCAGTCGATCAGGCGGAACAGGCACTCGATGCCGAACGACAGCAGCAAGGCGCCGCTCATGCCCCAGATCATCGCCTCCGGGGTCAGCAGGATCTGATAGCTGTAGCCGTTCCAGGTTTCCTTGCGGATATCCGGATCGGCCGCCAGCGCCACCTGCAGCACGCGGATGTACCACGGGCCCTGCATCGCCTGGAACTGCTTGTCCAGCGCCAACTGGCGGTTGAGCATCGCGCTCAGGCTGTCGGCATCGCTGCGGAACACCGGGTCGTCACTGGCGCGGTAATGCGCCACCAGGGCTTGCAGATCACCCTTGAAGAACTGCTGGGCGGTGCCCTGGAAGCCTTGCAGGCCGGTTTGCGCCTCGATCAGGTGGGCTTCGACGCGCTTGGCGTAATCGCTGATAAAACCCGGCACTTGCACGCCAATCAACAGGCCCGCTGCAAACAACACCAGCCGCAGATAACTGAGCAACATAGGGGATGTCCTTATTCGGTCTGGCCGTGGCTGACGCATTCGCCGCGCCGCCACAGGCTCCATTGGCCCGGTTCGTAACGGGTCCAGGTTTCGTTTTCGGTCAGGGGTTCGGTGGCGATCACCGTCACCACGTCATTGGGTGTGGTCTCGGCCTGGAAGTCGACGATCACATCGACATCCTTCAAGCGCGCCGGGCCGAAAGGCGCGCGCCGGGTAATCTGCGCGAGCTTGGTCGAGCAGTAGCAGAACAGCCAGTCCCCGTCGCTGAGCAGGCAGTTGAACACGCCCTTGCTGCGGTACTCGGCGCAGGCCGCCACCAGCGACGGCAGCAGTTCCTCGACCTCTACCGGCTCGGGGAACGCCGCACGCACGCGGTTGAGCAGGTCGCAGAACGCCGCTTCGCTGTCGGTATCGCCCACCGGGCGGTAGAAACTCGGCGCCGGCTGAAACTCGGCCAACTGGCCGTTATGGGCGAAACACCAGTTGCGCCCCCACAGTTCGCGGACAAACGGATGGGTGTTGGACAGGCAGACCTTGCCGACGTTGGCCTGGCGAATATGGCCGATCACCACTTCGCTCTTGATCGGATAGCGTTGCACCAGGTTGGCCACTTCCGACTCGCTGCTGGCCGCCGGGTCCTGGAACAGGCGCAGGCCACGCCCCTCGTAGAAGGCGATGCCCCAACCATCACGGTGCGGACCGGTACGGCCGCCGCGCTGCATCAGCCCGGTAAAGCTGAACACGATATCGGTCGGGACATTGGCGCTCATGCCCAATAACTCACACATGCTCGGACTCTCGCTTCAATGCCGGTACAGGCTTACAAACGCGGTTCGACGCGCGACCGCTGGGGACTGCCGGAAACCGGAGGGCGACCATAACGATCGTCGCCGGCGCCGCCAAAGGGTTGATCATCATCACGCTCGGCGGCCTGGGCAGCGGCCTTCGCGGCTTCGTTGCGTTCCTTGCGTGCAGCGGATGCACGTTCGATCGGCCAGCGGATCAGCACAAAGACCAGGTACAGGCCAAAGGCGATCATGCCGTACATGAGCAGGTCGGAAACCGCGCGCCAGGCGTTGTTGCCCACCTTGAACGCCAGGTCCAGGGCGGTGATGGCCACGGCCGGAGCGTACTTTTCCTTGACCGGGTCAATGATGGTCGGGCAGAACAGCAGCACCGCCACCACCACCCGCAGCGGTTCGCGCAGCCAGCGCCACATCCAGCGGGTCATGCGCATGCACACCAGCAGGCAGCCCAAGGCGGCAAAGGCGTAAAGGCCCCAGGCGATCAGATAGTCGTTCTCGGTCATGGTGTCCATGGCAAGGCAGGCAAAGAGGCGCTTATGATAACGGCTTTTCGCATGTCAGGCTGCAACGCCGTCTGCCAAGCCCTCATTTGTCATCCCCCGAGAGCCATTCATGCCCCTATCTGCCAACGCCACCAGCGCCCCGATCGCCCACAAGGCCGAAGGTTCTGACCCGTACGCCTGGCTGCAGGAACGCGACACCGACGCGGTGCTCGACTACCTCAAGGCTGAAAACAGCTACCAGGAAAGCGCATTGGCCGACCAGGCCGCGCTGCGCGAGACCCTGTTCCAGGAGATCAAGGGCCGGATCCTCGAAACCGACTTGTCCCTGCCCTCGCCTTGGGGCCCCTACCTGTATTACACACGCACCACCGCCGGCGACGAGTACGCACGGCACTACCGCTGCCCGCGCCCGGCCGACGACAGCCTGAGCGTCGACGAAAGCGCCGAACAGCTGCTGCTCGACCCCAATGAACTGGCAGGCGGCGGGTTCTTTTCCCTGGGCGCCTTCAGCATCAGCCCCGACCACCAGCGCCTGGCCTACAGCCTCGACACCACCGGCGAAGAGGTCTACACCCTGTTCGTCAAGGAGCTGTCCAACGGCAAGCTCAGCGAGCTGGCGTTCGAGGACTGCGACGGCAGCATGACCTGGGCCAACGACAGCCTGACCCTGTTTTTCGGCGAGCTGGACGACACCCATCGCCCGCACAAGCTGTACCGCTATCGCCTGGACGGCACCGCGGCCGAAGAGGTGTTCCACGAGCCGGACGGGCGCTTCTTCCTGCATTGCTACCGCGCAAGCTCCGAGCGCCAGTTGCTGCTGTCCCTGGGCAGCAAGACCACCAGCGAAGTCTGGGCCCTGGATGCCTCGCGGCCGCAAGAGGCCTTCGCCTGCCTGGCGCCACGGGTCGAAGACCATGAATACGATGTCGACCACGGCCTCCTCGACGGCCAGTGGACCTGGTTTATCCGCAGCAACCGCGACGGCATCAACTACGCCCTGTACCAGGCCCCGGACCTGGGCCAGGCACCTGAAGAAGCCGACTGGCAATTGCTCATCCCCCACAGCGACACGGTGATGCTCGATGGCCTGAGCCTGAACGCTGGCGCCATGACCCTGAGCCTGCGCGAAGGCGGCCTGCCGATCATCGAGGTGCACCCCGACGGCCTGCCCGCCTACCGCGTGCAACTGCCGGATGCGGCCTACAGCCTGCATGTGCAGAACACTCTGGAGTTCGTCAGCGATCGCATCCGCCTGCGCTACGAAGCCCTGAACCGTCCGGCGCAGGTGCGCCAGCTGATACTGGCCAGCGGTGCCCAGAGCGTGCTCAAGGAGACTCCGGTACTGGGCGTGTTCGACCCCGAGGCCTATGTCAGCCAGCGCCTGTGGGCCAGCGCTGCGGACGGCACCCAGGTGCCCATCAGCCTGGTGATCAAGCGCGAAGCCCTGGGCCAGCCGACGCCGCTGTACCTGTATGGCTACGGCGCCTACGGCGAGAGCCTCGACCCCTGGTTCTCCCACGCCCGCCTGAGCCTGCTCGACCGCGGCGTGGCCTTTGCCATCGCCCACGTGCGCGGCGGCGGCGAGCTGGGCGAGGCCTGGTACCGCGCCGGCAAGCAGGAACACAAGCAGAACACCTTCAGCGACTTTATCGCCTGCGCCGAACACCTGATCGCCGAAGGCCTGACCAGCCCCGAGCAGTTGGTGATCAGCGGCGGCAGCGCCGGCGGCCTGCTGATCGGCGCGGTGCTCAATCAACGCCCCGAGCTGTTCAAGGCGGCGATTGCCGAGGTGCCGTTCGTCGATGTGCTCAACACCATGCTCGACCCCGAACTGCCGCTGACCGTCACCGAATACGACGAATGGGGCAACCCCGAGGAGCCCGAGGTCTTCGATCGGATCAAGGCCTACGCGCCCTATGAAAACGTCCGGGCCCAGGCCTACCCGGCGACCCTGGTGATCGCCGGCTACAACGACAGCCGCGTGCAGTACTGGGAAGCCGCGAAATGGGTGGCCAAGCTGCGGGCCAGCAAAACCGACGACAACCTGCTGCTGCTCAAGACCGAGTTGGGTGCCGGCCATGGCGGCATGAGCGGGCGTTACCAGGGATTGCGTGACGTAGCACTCGAATATGCATTTGTTTTGAAGATTCTGGGCCTGGCCTGAGGAACTCCCGCCGGCGGCTGTGTCTTACATTGCACCGCCGGCTCCTTGCGCGATCAAGCGCGCCCGGACCCGCTACAGACACAAGAAAAAGACCGTGACGATATGTCTGAACCGACCTTACTGAACAACGAGATTCGCGACTGGCTGATGGATTGCGGCCTGTTCGATCAACTCCTGCCCGCCGACTTCGTAGCGGCGGCCGGCTACTTCAGCATCAGCAGCATCGCTCAGGGTGAAGAAATCTTTCACGAGGGCGATGCCGGCAGCTTCATGTGCATCATCCACTCCGGCCAGGTGGCGGTACAAAAACGTACCAGCGACGGCCAGCCCGTGACCATCGCCACCCTGCGCAGTGGCCGGGCGTTCGGTGAAATGGCGGTGCTCGACGGCGAGCGACGCTCGGCCAGTTGCGTCGCCGCCAGCGATTGCCAGCTGTTGAACCTGGGCAAGGACTCCCTGGAGAAGATGCTCAACGATGCGCCGAAAATCGCCGCCAAGATCATTCGCGCCATCGCCGTGTCGCTGTCCAGGCGCCTGCGCATGGCCGACGGGCAACTGCTCTCGCAACAGTTCTAGCCGCCTGGCGTCTTGCTCTTGTTCTCGCTTTGCTCAAGGCCCGGCAGGGTCTGGTCCTTGGGCGGCTTGGGCATGTCGATCGGCGGCAGCAACGGCGCGCCGCCATGGGCCCCGGCCTTGGGCGTGCTGGGTGGGGTGACCTGCGGGTAGGGGGTCGGGGTGGCCGTGCCGGGTGCGCCGATCGCCGGCGTCGGGGTCACCGGGACGCTTTGCAGCTCCTCGGCCTGCAGGCCGCTGATCGACAGCGCCGCACTTAGCAAGAGCGCGCCGCGGGCAATGACCGTTAGAATAGTGCGCTTCATCAATGGCTCCATCGCAATTATCAGCCGTCAGGCTACTCCCAACCGGGCCTATTTGCCTTCCTCTAATGAGACCCTCATGAAACGTTTCGTTCTGCTCGACACCACCCCGATTCCTGAAAACGGCGGTGCCCTGTGCCTGTTCGAATACGGCGAGGATTTCGTGATCAAGATCCAGGGCGGTGACGGCGGCCAGTTGATGAACACGCGCATGCACGGCTCCGAAGACGCCCTGGCGGAGATTCCCTGCCGCAAGGTCGCCGGACGCCCGGGCTCACGTGTACTGATTGGCGGCCTGGGCATGGGCTTTACCCTGGCCTCGGCCCTCAAGCACCTGGGCAAGAGCGCTGAAGTGGTGGTGGCCGAGCTGGTGCCGGGCGTCGTGGAATGGAACCGCGGCCCCCTGGGGGAAAAATCCGGGCGCCCGCTGCTCGATCCCCGCACCGTGATCCGCCTGGAAGATGTGGCCAAGGTGCTGCAAGCCGAACCCCAGGGTTTCGACGCCATCATGCTCGACGTCGACAACGGCCCCGAAGGCCTGACTCAGAAAGCCAACAGCTGGCTCTACTCCGCCGGCGGCCTCGCGGCCTGCGCCAAGGCCCTGCGGCCCAAGGGCGTGCTGGCGGTGTGGTCGGCCAGTGCTGACAAACAGTTTTCCGACAAGCTGCGCAAGGCCGGCTTCAAGGCCGAGGAAGTGCAAGTCTTTGCCCATGGCAACAAGGGCACCCGGCACACCATCTGGATTGCCGAGAAGCTCAAGGGCTGAGCTAAACTTCGTCCATTACCGTCATTAGTCTTCCTAACTAAAGGTGAACCCATGAGTTCGACCAACACCTCCAAACTGGACCGCATCCTCGCCGACGCCCAGCGCGACCGGGAAATGGGTTACCGCGACAAGGCCCTGAAGATGTACCCCCACGTCTGCGGGCGCTGCGCACGCGAGTTCGCCGGCAAGCGCCTGAGCGAACTGACCGTGCACCACCGCGACCACAACCACGACAACAACCCGCAGGACGGTTCCAACTGGGAACTGCTGTGCCTGTACTGCCACGACAACGAGCACTCGCGCTACACCGACCAGCAGTACTTCGGCGACGGTTCCCTGAGTTCCCCGACCATCGCCAAGGCCACCCACAACCCCTTCGCTGCGCTGGCAGGGTTGATGAAGAAAGACGAGTAAGCCGCCCGGCAGATTCTTTGGGTGGCGGGGGCGTTTGCTCCCGCTCGGTTGCGCGACCGCCGCAACTCCAGCCCCGCACGGATGATTGAAGATCCCGCCGACTGGCGTGCGGCCGCTTCGCGCGGCAGCGTCAGCTCGGCCTTGGGGGGAACAAGCCCCCCGCCACAAACAGCACGCCATCGCGCCCCCAGGCTTGGGGCAATCCCCGTATAATCGCGCTTTTTCTCGAAGGCTCCCCGCTCGTGGCAAACAAAAGGTACAGCTGCATTGGTTTGTATAACCCCAAGTCGCCGGAGAACGTCGGTTCGGTGATGCGCGCCGCCGGCTGCTATGGCGTCGCCTCGGTGTTCTACACCGGCAAGCGCTACGAACGGGCCCGGGACTTTGTCACTGACACCAAGAAAGTGCATCAGGACATCCCGCTGATCGGCATCGACGACCTGAAGAAGATCCTGCCCCTGGGCTGCGTGCCGGTGGCGGTGGAGTTGGTGGAAGGCGCCCGTTCGCTGCCCGAATACACCCACCCGGACCGCGCGCTGTACATTTTCGGCCCGGAGGACGGCTCCCTGGACAAGGACATCCGTGACTGGTGCGAGGACGTGGTGTACATCCCGACCACCGGTTGCATGAACCTCGCCGCCACCGTCAACGTGGTGCTTTACGACCGTCTGGCCAAAGGCAACAACACCCGCTCCGGCCCCAAATTCTGAGCCACCGCCCGCACATTGAATGGAACAAGCGACGCCCTTGTGCAGTCAGCTTTATATCCATTACCCCTCTGGAGACAGATCATGAGCGACAGCAACCGGATTCAACGCATCGACTCCACCCCGTTTCAAACCCTGCCTGAGCAGAACGTCCAGGGCTGGGAGCGTATCGGCTCGCTGGCCGGTGGCGTGGTGATGATGGGCAAGGGCCTGCGCCGTGGCGGCGTATTCGGCCTGATCCAGGTGGCCATCGGCGGGGTCGCCCTGGCTCGTGGCATTACCGGCCACAGTTCGGCAAAAAGCCTGCTGGAGAAAAGCCGTCAGGACATGAACAACGTGCGGGCGAAAATCGAACGCGCAGGCGAAGAGCTGAAAAACCTCAAGGCCAATGCCGAGGCGGCGACCCGTACAGCGACAGTCACCGGCAATGAATCGCTGAAGTCCCCCAAAGCCGGGGTTTAAGCCCTGACGCCTGACACCGGCCCCCCGCGCTTGCTGCGTGGGCGCCGGACTCAGGCTTGGCGGGGTCAGTGCAACAGGTCGGTATCCAGCACCGTCGACGTCTCTCCCAGCACGCTTTCACTGATCTGCACAAACTCCTTGGTGCTGACGCTTTCCAGGCGCATCAACGCGCCCAGAACATCATCCAGGGAGCGCTTGTTGCGGGTCTTGAGGCGGATCTCGCGGTCCAGTTCCTGCAGCAGCAACACCGCCTTGGCCACCGTCGCCTCATTCACCTGTTCCCCTCGCAAACTGCTGACGGCGTGGCTGCGCTTGGCCAATCCACGCTCCAGCGTCTGGTAACGCTCATCGCTGATGCCGCCGGCGCGGCGCAGCAGCTCGATCGAGTAGTACTCGGCCAGGCCTTCGCTGATCCAGTCGCTGCGCTCGCTGTCGTTGATCCGCGCAATCACCTGCACCAACTCACGCAACAGCGGGCTGTTGCCACTTTCGCTGATCAGCGGCAGATGGCTGTGCAGGTAGATCGAATCGCGCCCAGCCAGGCTGCCGCGCCACATGGGGTCGGCGGCGCCGACAATCAGCAGTTTGTCCGGGTGCCGTGGAAACAGCGCCTGCACCTGGGGCCAGACAAAGGTCAGCAGGGTCAGGACATCCATGCGGCGCATGCCCTGGCTCAGAGGCGAGGTGACCGTGACCTCGGTTTCCCCCAGGCGTGTGCGGCGGCTGCCAAGGTTGCCGGCCAGCATCCAGCCGCTGGGGCGATCGAACAGGCGTGAGGGGTTGTCGATGCGAAAACGGTTCTTGCCGATGCGTGGCCAGGCGGTTTCGACGCTTTTCCAGCCGCTGGGCAATTCAAACTCCAGCCGCGAAACCAGCTCGATGCCGTCCTGCTGATCGAGCTTGGCCGCCGGCACCAGGCTTTCACCCCGTAACAGCGCCCACTTGGCAGTCATGCGGCTGTCGAAACTGCCCTTTTTCGGGCTGTGGCTGATGCGTACCCGATAACTCAGGCTGGCCTTGCCGCTGGCCGGGCGCCAGACCCCGCGTTGCTCGGCCCCGGCCTGGGGCGCCGTGCCCTGCCATTGGCCTTCGGCCTGGAAGTCGCTGTAATCACCGCTGCGGCCCAGGTCGAAATCCAGGCTGCGCACCGCCGCCCCATCGGCCAGAGTCAGGCGCACTTCGGCCTGATCGCTCTGCGGCAGGAAACGCACGTGGTAATCCAGATCGACTTTCTTCGCCGCCCATACCGGCGCGCTCAACACCAACGCCAGCGCGGCCAGCGACAGCCTTGCCCCAACAGCCATACACACTCCTTCGTGGCTCATGCAGGCCGCAGATCGCAGCCTGGGCGCCGGGCATCAGCCGGCGCGAAAAATCAGATGATCTTCCCAATCGTCTTCGGCGACGCTGCCTTCGGCGAGCATGCGCCCGGACTGGGAAATACGCTCATGGTGCACGGCATCGCGATCGCCGCAGACCAGGTGGTGCCACAGCGGCAGGTCCTTGGCTTCGCTGACCAGGCGATAACCGCAGGTCGGCGGCAACCATTTGAACTCGTCGGCCTTGCCCGGGGTGAGCTGGATGCAGTCCGGCACCGAGTCGCGGCGGTTGGGGTAATCGGTGCACTGGCAGGTTTTCAGGTCCAGCAGTTTGCAGGCGATACGCGTGTAATAGACGCTGTTGTCGTCCTCGTCCTCAAGCTTTTGCAGGCAGCACAGGCCACAGCCGTCGCACAACGACTCCCACTCCTCCTGATCGAGTTGGTCGAGGGTCTTGCGTATCCAGAAGGGTTCTACTTTGGCGGCCATGGCTCAAGCATCAATATCAGGCAGTGAAAAGGCCGCCAGTCTAGTGCCCGCGGGCCCTGGGGCCAAGCGCTGGCGACTGTCGGTAGATCAAGACTTGTCAGGCGATACGCCGCGCAGTAGCTTTGCGGGTCGTAACGGCCCATGTCCGCGTGCCATTAACGCTCGACGCGTCGCACCCGGTGAATGGCAAAGGGTCAGGAAAACCTCATCGCCCAGCTCAACTGCGCCAGCCGGTTTACCCCACATTCGATTATCACAGCCCGTCAGGAGTCGTTTTATGAGCGCCAACCCACGCGTCGCCGAATATGCCATCCACCCTCAGTTCACCGATCGCTGGTCGCCCCGCGCCTTCACCGGTGAAACCATCCCCGAAGAAACCCTGCTGAGCTTTTTCGAAGCCGCACGCTGGGCGCCATCGGCCTACAACTCGCAGCCATGGCGCTTCCTCTACGCCCGTCGCGACACGCCGAACTGGGAACGTTTCCTGGGCCTGCTCAATGAATTCAACCGTGGCTGGGCGCAACACGCCTCGGCCCTGGTGATCGTGATTTCGAAAACCACCTTCACCGCGCCCGGCGCAACCGAAGAAACCCCGGCCCTGTGGCACACCTTCGACACCGGTTCGGCCTGGGGCCACCTGGCGCTGCAAGCCAGTATCAGCGGCTGGCACACCCACGGCATGGCAGGTTTCGACCAGGAACTGACCCGCAAGGAACTGAAGATCCCCGAAGGCTATGACCTGCACGCCGCCGTGGCCGTGGGCAAGCTGGGCGACAAGGCAACCCTCGCCGAGTACCTGCAAGCCCGCGAAGAACCAAGCCCGCGCCGCCCATTGCGCGAGCTGGCGGCCGAGGGTGAGTTCACCCTGTAAATCGACGCCAACATCCTTCTGGCCATGTCATGTAGCTGCTGCCGAGGGACGAGGCTGCGCTGGCCAGCATGCATGCCGTGGAGTGTCAGGCAATGGCGTGTTGTTTGAACGGGCCAGCGCAGCCTGCGGCAGCGGCTACGGTAGCCGCTGCCGGGACGGGTCAATAACCGCGGTTGAAGTCCACTTCACCGCGCAGCGCCTGTTCACTCTGGTAGGCCCGCAGATTATCGACGAACAACCGCACCATCATCTCCGGTGAAGTCGGCGCCGAGCTGTGGCCCGTCAGCAACAGGCCCCAGGCCGTCCAGAATGGATGGCGCTGCGGCAAGGGCTCCTGACGGCAGACATCAATCACCGCCCCCGCCAGATAGCCCTCCTTGAGCGCCTCCACCAGATCCGCATCGACCACCGCCACGCCGCGTCCGACGTTGATGAACAGGCCGCTGGGCTTGAACTGCTTGAACAGCGTTGCGTCATACAGATCGTGGGTTTCCGGGGTATTGGGCAGCAGGTTGATCACGTAATCGACCTCACCCACCAGGCGTCCCAGGTCCTTGAGCGCCGCCACTTCAACGAACGGCGCCTGCTCCCGGGCTTCACTGGCGATGCCATACAGCTCCACGCCAAACGGCACCAGGAATTGCGCCACGCTCTGGCCGATATCGCCGGTGCCGACGATCAGCACCTTGCGCCCGGCCAGGCTCTGGCCCATGCGGTTATCCCACTTGCGCTCAACCTGGCTGACCAGCCGCGCCAGCACTTCACGCTCGTGACCGAGCATGTAAGTGAGCACGTATTCGGCCATGACCTGGCCAAAAATCCCCACCGCCCGGGTCAGGCGGTAATGACGCGGCAAGCCGTCGGCGAGCAACGGGGTGATTCCGGCCCAGGTCGATTGCAGCCACTGCGGCTGATGGCCCTGGCGCAGCAGGGTGGCCAGCAGGTCCGGCTGGCCGAGCCAGATCGGGCAATCGGCGGCCAGGGTCGCCAGTTCGGCGGAGTCACCGCTGGTCAGCACTTGCAGTTCGGGAACGGCCTGGCTCAACAAACGGGCATAAATAGCGTGATCGTGTTCGGCAATCAGAACGCGCATGGTTCAAACCTATCAAAAAGGCGCGGGTGACCGCCGACGGAGTCTTGCTCCATCGCTCGCGGCCACCGCCAGATATTCAATTCCATTATTTCTCGATGCCCTGGACAGAGCATCTACAGGCATCCATCACATCGGGTCATTACGGCGCAGCAACTCTTCGGGCAAATGCTCGATGTATTCGTCTTCGGCCGGCGGCATCTGCAGGTGGTAGCCCTGCTTCTCCAGGTTCTCCAGCACTTGGTGGATATCCTCGCGCGACAGCTTGCGCTCGGGGCTCAGCACCAGGTCGAAGGCGTGAAACGGCTTGCCAAAGGCCAGCAGCAGGTTTTCCGGCACGCGCTCCAGAGCATCGCTCTTGAGCACATACAGGTACATCTCGTTCTTGCGCGGGCTGCGGTAGATGGAGCAGATACGTTTCAAGGCTGTTCTCCGGCGGCGGCCAGGCAGTCGAGCAAGGCCTGGCCCATCAATTCGCGGCGCCAGCCACGCAACGAATCGGGCAATTGGTAAGGACCGTTGGGGTAGCCGCTCTTGAGCAGGCTTTCCAGGGTTTTCTTGCGCAGCATCAGTTCCGGCGCGATGTCCAGGCGTTCGCCTTCGGCCTGGCCGAGGGCGCGCATCTGCTTGAGCAGGGCCGAGGCTTCGATCGGCAAAGGCTCCGGCACCGCCGGCGGCCATTGATCAGGCCCGACACTGCCGGCACGCTTGATCAGGTCCAGCAGGAACTCACCGTCCTGACGCACGGTACGCGGGTGCATGTCTTCGATTTTCGCCAGGGCGCCGAGGTTGTCCGGCTGGCTCTTGGCCAGGGGCCAGAGCGAATGCTCGCGTACGATACGGTTGCGCGGCAGGTCGCGGGCACGGGCCTCGATCTCGCGCCAGGCGCAGAGTTCGCGCAACACGGCGAGTTGGGCCCGGGACAGTTTCCA
Source organism: Pseudomonas sp. MF09150 (assembly GCF_059862355.1). Classification (NCBI taxonomy): domain Bacteria; kingdom Pseudomonadati; phylum Pseudomonadota; class Gammaproteobacteria; order Pseudomonadales; family Pseudomonadaceae; genus Pseudomonas; species Pseudomonas sp. MF09150. Next base: position 2,073,502 of record NZ_JCBCUS010000001.1, read on the forward strand.
GGCCAGTTTGGCGTCGCGGTACACCTCGTACGGGTCCACTTCGCGGCGCAGATTGGCCACCAGCTCGGCGCCGTCTTCGAGCACCCAGCTGTATTTATCGGCCGACAATTTGGGCTGCAGTTGTACATACACTTCGGCCAGGTGCACCGCGTCTTCCGCGGCGTAGCTGATCTGAGTTTCCGACAGCGGGCGTTGCAGCCAGTCGGAACGGGTCTCGCCCTTGGGCAGTTCAATCCCCAGGACCGACTGCACCAGGCGCGAATAGCCCATGGAGAAGCCCAGGTTCAGGTAAGCCGCCGCCAGTTGGGTGTCGAACAAAGGTGCCGGCAGGCTGCCAGTCAGGCGCAGCAGGACTTCGAGGTCCTCGCTGCAGGCATGCACCACCTTGACCACGGCCGTGTTCTCCAGCAGCGCCGCGAGGGGCTGCCAGTCGTCGATGGTCAACGGGTCGATCAGGTAAGCGCGCTGGCCGTCGCCAATCTGCAACAGGCCGGCGATGGGGTAGAAGGTGTCGACCCGCATGAATTCGGTGTCGAGGGCGACGAATGGCAGCTGCTGCCACTCGGCGCAAAAGCGGCCGAGGCTATCGTTGTCGCGAATCCAGTGAATATCGATGGCCACACGGCTCTCCCTTGAAGAATGGCGCGCAGTATATATCGCCACCGGCAACTTCTGAGCACTGACTCGACGAGGCACGTGCGAAATTGCCTTACAGAGCCCAAGAATAGTCTGAGATAACCGGCTCACCCCTGCTTACGCAGCACGTAAATACGTGACGCGGCGCAGCCGGGAATGAAGTCATGGTGGCTCAACACCTCAAAACCGGCCTGCTGGAACTCGGCCTCCAGTTGCACCTTGCCGGCCAGCTGCGGCGCGCCGTCCGGAACCAGACTGCGGGGCTTTTCGAGGAGCCTTTGCAGGGCGGTGCAACGGCTATCGACCCGCGCCGCGACGATCACCGCATCGCGACTGACCCGGTGCAACTCGCGCAACAGCGCCAGGCGGTGTTCGCCGCTGGCAAGGTGTTGGAACAACTGCAGGCAGCAGATGCAATCCACCGCATTGGCCGACAAGCCGATGTTGAACGCCGAACTCTGGAAGGGCTTGACCCGCTTGAGCACGCTGGCCGGGTGATGGGTCTGGGCGTGGTCGAGCATGTCCTGGGAGTTGTCCGCCGCCAGGATCACCCGGTTGCCATGTTCGGCCAACACCGGCCAGAAACGCCCCGCTCCGCACGCCACATCCAGGATCAACCCCGGTTCGCCGGCCATTTTCAGGGCCTGGCGCACCAGCTGTTCGCTGCGCCACAGCGCCAGGCGCCGCCCGGTTTTCAGCGGATGCTGTTGCAGGCAGTCGCGCGCGTGCTCCTGGTCGTAACGCCGGGCGAACTCACGTTCCATGGCCGATGGGGGTTGCGCTGACATGACTCGCGAACTCTTGGTGGGTGCGGGTCGTACCAGATTAACCAGGCGTTCGTGAAAAAAAGGTCGAAAGCCGCGTCCGCCCTTAGGCCTCGTTCAAATACCAGCGCCAGTCCTGCTCGCCGACCTCGCCCATGAACTGCCGATACTCCTCGCGTTTCACTGCCAGGTAGACCCCGAGGAACTCACTGCCAAAGGCATCCCGGGCCCAGGCCGAAGCCTCAAGGGCGCGCAAGGTGGTCAGCCAGTCGGTGGGCAGCAAATGCGTGGCCTGGGCATATCCGTTGCCCTCGACCGGCGCGCCGGGGTCGCTCTGCTCGCGGATGCCGCGGTGAATGCCCGCCAGGATGGCGGCCGCCGCCAGATAGGGGTTGGCGTCGGCGCCGCAGATACGGTGCTCGATGTGTCGGGAGAACGCCGGCCCGCCCGGCACCCGCAGGCTTACGGTGCGGTTGTCGACGCCCCAGGTGGCGGCCAGCGGCGCATAGCTGTTGCTCTGGAAACGTCGGTAGGAGTTGGCGTTCGGGCAAAACAGCAGCAGCGAGTCGAGCAAGGTGTCGAGCATGCCGCCCACCGCGTGGCGCAGCAGCGGCGTGCCATCGGCCGCCTCGCTGGCGAACAGGTTGTTGCCGTGCCGGTCGGCAATGCTCACGTGCATGTGCATCCCGGTGCCGGCCAGGTCGGCGAACGGTTTGGCCATGAAGCACGCGCGCATCCCGTGCTTGTGGGCCACGCCCTTGACCAGGCGCTTGTAGCGCACTGCCTCGTCCATCGCCTGCAAGGCATCGGCGCGGTGTTCGAGGGTGATCTCCACCTGCCCCGGCGCGTACTCGGAAATCGCCGTGCGCGCCGGAATGCCCTGCAGCTTGCAGGCGCTGTAGAGGTCGGCGAGGAACGGCTCGATCTGCTCCAGCTCGCGCAGGCCATAGACCTGGGTCGCTCGCGGCCGGCCGCCATCGGCATCCCGTGCCGGTTGCGGCCGGCCGTTGCTGTCACGTTGCTGATCCAGCAGGTAGAACTCCAGTTCGGCCGCCATCACCGGGTAATAGCCGTCGGCCTTGAGGCCATCGATGACCTTGACCAGCAACTGCCGCGGGTCGGCCACGGTGGCCGGCAAGCCTTGCTCCGGGTGCATGCTGACCTGCACCGCGGCGGTCGGAATCTGCCGCCAGGGCATGGGCTGCAAACTGCCGCTCAGGGGGTAGGCGCGGCAATCGATATCCCCCACGTCCCAGACCAGGCCGGAGTTTTCCACATCGTCGCCGTTGATAGTCAGGCCCAGGATGGTGCTCGGCAGCGGCCGGCCGCTCTGGTACACCGCCAACAGTTCGTCGCGGTGCAGCAACTTGCCACGCGGGACGCCGTTGTTGTCGAGGATGAACAATTCGAACATCTCGATATCCGGGTGCTGCTGAAGAAAATCCTCGGCTTCTTGCAAGGGGGCAAAAGGAGTGTTGGCAGGCATGGTCATTCTCGTATTGGCGTGTCGGACGCGCGCAGGCAGCGTCGTGCAGACAGCGCTCGCCGCAGCGGGCAAACGGCTATCCGTGGGAGGGATCAACAGGCAATACGAGCATCCGGCGGGCGCGCATGGCGGCAATGCCACAGCGCCCAGAAGGCCAGTTCGGAAGGGAGAGCACAGAGTTTTGGCGCAGTGGCGGGCGTGCAGCGAGGACGGGGCTGACGGCAGGGTGCAGGCGCACCAGGCACAACCTCGGGTTTGATCGCAGCGGGCCAAGCGTCCATAGGAAAAACCGCAGACAACAGATGCCGGGCAGACTCACACGCTGCCATAAGCCGTTAAATCCACACTTGAAGAACCTTGGTTGCAAAATGGCTAAACATTGACCCGCCACTGGCCCTGAGCGGATCGAGACTTGCCCGCGCCGCGCGCTGATGCAAATAATGCCCGCGCCCTCTTCTTCCCCGGCAGCACTCAAGGATCGGACCGCATGCACGCACGTCTTTTACTCTGCTCGTTGCTCACCCTCAGCACCCCGCTCCTGGCCGAGCCCAGCGCCTCGCACCTGGACCAGGTCATCGAACGCGGCCACCTGAACGTTTGCACCACCGGCGACTACAAGCCCTACACCTACCTGCGCGACGATGGCAGCTACGAAGGCATCGACATCGCCATGGCCCAGTCTCTGGGAAAAAGTCTGGGCGTGGAGGTGAGGTGGGTGAAAACCAGTTGGAAAACCCTGATGCCGGACTTCCTGGCCAACAAGTGCGACATCGCGGTCGGCGGTATTTCGGTGTCCCTGGAGCGGCAGAAAAAGGCGTTCTTCAGCGACACCCTCGGGGTCGACGGCAAGATCCCCCTGGTACGCTGCGCCGACGTCGCGCGCTACCAGACGGTGGAACAGATCAACCAGCCTTCGGTGCGCCTGATCGAGCCACCGGGCGGCACCAACGAGATCTTCGCCCGCGCCCATTTGCCCAAGGCTGCGCTGACCCTATTCCCGGACAACGTGACGATCTTCGAGCAACTGCTGGCGAACAAGGCCGACGTGATGATCACCGACGCCTCGGAGGCGCGCTTCCAGCAAAAGCTCAAGCCGGGCCTGTGTGCGGTCAACCCCGAGCGCTACCTGCAATACAGCGAGAAAGCCTTCCTCCTGCCCCGCGACGATGTGGCCTGGAAAAGCTACGTCGACCAGTGGCTGCACCTGAGCAAGGCCACCGGGTTCTATGACGGCGTGGTCAATCAATGGTTGGCCGCGCCCTGAACCGGAAATACAGCGCATACCTGTAACCGCTGCCGGGTTCATATTTCGACGTTGGGTTCGTGCAGCGGGCTCGACGTCTTATTTAGTTTTTAAATAAGCCGGCCGACTTTCTGATTTGCCCTCTTTTGCCCGGCGCCGCCTAATCAGGCCCTGTTCCCTCAAGGTCTGGTTATGGAAAACGTTCGTGCGACAACCCGCCCCGCCGTCTGGCTGATGCTCAGTGTGGTTCTGGTGGCCCTTAATCTGCGGCCGTCGATGGCGGCCGTCGGCCCGTTGCTGTCGGCAATACGCGGCGATATTGCGTTGAGTTTCACCGCCGCTTCGCTGCTGACCATGCTCCCGGTCATGGCCATGGGCCTGGCGATGTTCTTCGGCATGCGCATCAGCCAGCGCCTGGGCGACCAGCGCACCGTGGTCATTTCACTACTGATCATTGGCCTGGCCACGGTGTCGCGGCTGTTCCTCGATTCCGCCGCCGAGCTGATTCTGAGCGCGGTGTTGGCCGGGATCGGCATTGCCCTGATCCAGTCGTTGATGCCGGCACTGATCAAGTCACGCTTTACCCACAATGTCTCGCTGTTCATGGGCCTGTACGTCACCTCGATCATGGGCGGCGCCGCCATCGCCGCCTCATTCGGCCCACTGGTGATGAGCCGCAGCGGCAGTTGGCGCCTGGGCCTGGCGATCTGGGCCGGACTGGCGGTGCTGGCCCTGCTGTTCTGGTACGCCCAGCGCTCCGCCATGCCCCGGTTGCCGGCAGCGGCGGCGGGCAATGAGTCGTTCTTCGGCAATCGCCGGGCCTGGTTGCTGGCGATTTTCTTCGGCCTCGGCACAGCGTCCTACACCTGCGTGCTGGCCTGGCTGGCGCCCTATTACGTGGAGCAGGGCTGGAGCGAACAGAACGCCGGTCTGCTGCTGGGCTTTCTCACGGCCATGGAAGTGGTGTCCGGGCTGATCACCCCGGCCATTGCCAACCGCAGCCAGGACCGGCGCCTGGTGCTCAGCGTGTTGTTGCTGCTGATCATCGCCGGCTTCTGCGGCCTGATCCTCAGCCCGCAACACCTGAGCCTGTTGTGGCCTTGCCTGCTGGGCCTGGGCATCGGCGGGCTGTTTCCGATGAGCCTGATCGTGTCCCTCGACCACCTGGAAAACCCGCGCCGCGCCGGGGGCCTGACCGCTTTCGTCCAGGGCATCGGTTACCTGATCGCCGGCCTCTCGCCGCTGCTGGCGGGGATGATCCGCGATCAGCTGGGGAGCTTCGAATGGGCCTGGTGGTCGCTGACCGCGGTCATGGCGCTGATGCTGCTGATGGTGCTGCGCTTCGACCCGCGGCATTACGCCCGGCACATTCACTGACCGACAGGACGCCCCCATGCAACCCACAAGCTTCACCAGCGCCCATATCGGCATGCTGCTCTGGGCCGTGCTGATCGCCGCCTCGTTCTTCGCCGCCGCCCAGGTCGGCCAGGGCATCGACCCGGTGCTGCTGACCGGTCTGCGCCTGCTGTTTTCGGCGCTGATGTTTTTGCCCTTGCTGCTGCTCAAGGGCTCGACACCCATGACCCGCGGCGGGCTGCGTGACCATGGCGTGCTGGGGTTGCTGCTGGCGCTGTATTTTGGTTCGCTGTTCGAAGCCCTGCGCTACACCTCGGCGGTCAACACCGGGACCCTGTTCACCCTGGTGCCGCTACTGACCCTGCTGTTCGAGGGGTTCCTGCTGCCGGGCAACAGCCTCAGGCAGCGGGTGCTGCCGACACTGATCGCAGCGGCCGGGGCCGTGCTGCTGATCGTCAAGGGCAGCGGGCCCAACGCCATGCCTTCGCTGTACGCGATGACGGTTTATGGCCTTGGCTGCCTGGCCATGGCGCTGTACTCGCCCCTGAGCCAACGCTTCAAGGCCGGCCACCTCAAAGGCCGCAGCCCGGCGGCCATGACCTTCTGGAACATGCTGTTCGGGGCGCTGTTTCTGCTGGTCTTCTGCCTGTTCAGCGGTGGCTGGCGCAGCGCCGGGCAACTGACCGCCAACGACCTGCTGTGGCTGATCTACCTGGCCCTGTTCGCCACCCTCGCCACCTTCTGGCTGCTGCACCGGGCCATCGGCGTGATCGCCCCGGCCACGGTGATTTCCTACATCTACCTCAGCACCTTGTTCCTGACCCTGTTCCACTGGGTCTGGCTCGGCCAGCCACCTTTGCCGACCGAGCTGCTCGGTGCCCTGCTGGTGGCGGGGGGCATGCTCGCCCTGATCCTGCTCAGCCGCCGCAGCACGCCCGCCCTGGGCTGAAGCGGCCGTGCACGACTTGCGCAACCCTGCGCAGGTCGTGTTCACGGAAGGTTTTGTCTCTCTGCTGTCCGCCTGCCCCAAAGCAGGCATTTAATCAGCTCCATCGCTGCGTTAGCATCAGACGCCCTTGCGTTCACCCGGCGCCAAGCTCAACGAGATGGATCTGATGCTCAACAGCAACTTGCTTAGAAAGCTCGATATGCAGGACCTCATGGTGTTTATCGCCGTGTACGAGCAGAGCAGCGTCACCGGGGTCTCGGAAAGCCTGTGCGTCAGCCAGTCGACCGTCAGCTATTGCCTGAAAAAACTGCGCAACGCCTTTGAGGACGAACTGTTCATCAACACCCGCACCGGCATGCGTCCCACCTACAAAGCCAGCACCATGTACAGCCATGTGCTGAAGATCCTCGAAAGCATCAACCTCTGCCATTCCGGGGCCCAGGCCTTCGACCCGATCCGCCAGGCCGTGACCTTCAACATCTGCGCGCCGGAATATTTCGAGCTGCTGATTCTGCCGCGCCTGCTCAAGCAGTTCGATTTCGCCGACCTGCCAGTGACGGTCAATGTGCACAAGCTGGAAACCGACATCCCCGCCGAGGAGCTGCGCAGCGGCCAGCTGGACCTGGTGATCTGCTTCGGACCCAACTTCCACCGCACCCACGCCGACTTCAAATCGCAGATGCTGCTGGAGGACGAACTGGTGTGCGTGTTCGACAAACGCGCCAGCGCGCCCCAGCACCCGCGCTTCAGCCTGCAGGCGTTTGTCGAGCGCCGTCATGTGTTCCCCACGCCCTGGACGTCGGACAGCAACATGGTCGACGGCTGGCTGGCAAGCCAGGCCCAAAAACGGCAGATCGTCGCCCGGGCCAACAGCTACGGCGCCGCGCTGAAGCTGATTACCGGCACCGACTTCATCCTGACCCTGCCGCGCCGCATCCAGGCACTGCTGGCCAGCGATACCCTGTTCAGCCACTGCTCGCCCCCCAGCGGCCTGCCGGGGTTCACTCTGGATATGCAATGGAGCCCGATCACCGATCAGGACCGGGCCAACACCTGGTTTCGCGAACAGGTGGTGAAGGTGTGTGCCGAGCAGGGGTTGCTCTAGTCCCGGCCCGCTCAGTGGCCAATAGCGGCGTTGAACGGTGGGTTCGGGCACGCCGGTTGTGGCCACGGCGTACCCGAAGTTACAAGCCCGCTAGCAGCGGGTTCTCCTCATCAGTGACTGATTACACCTTCGTTGATGCCGGCCAGCGGCAGCTGGGCCAACTCGCTCGAAACCTTGTTATCGGTCAGAGAACCACGGTTGATACCGGCCAGGCTGCCGTAGTTCTGGCCAATGTTCGCGTAGACGATAACGCGGCCCAAGGCTGAAGACTGAGCAATATGGCCCAGGTTCAAGCCGGCCAGACCACCCAGAGAGGCAAACCTACCGCCACGGACCTGGCCACTGCTCAGGGCGTTGATGATCCGGCCCTCGTTCTGTCCGACCAGGCCGCCGACAACGCTATTGTCGCCAGCCAGGACATCACCGCTGGCCATGACGTTCTGAGTAATACCACCGAAGTTATGGCCGATGAGCCCACCAATACGCGCGCCCCGACGACCTGTCACGCCGCCTGATGCCTCGGCCTGCTGGATATCGCTCTCTATGTTTTTGCCAATCAGGCCACCGATATTCGAATCGTTTTGCCCCACAACCGAACCGCTGGCCTTGACCATGAATAACACGCTGTTCTGATTCAAACCGACCAAGCCCCCGACCGTTGCTGAGCCGTAACCCACTACCACGCCGCGAGCCTCAGAATCCCTGATAACGCCGGAATGATTGGAGCCGACCAGACCTCCTGCTATGCCGTTGACATAGCCGATTACCGCCGCTGATGAACGAGAGCGCTCAATACGGCCCCCCTGGTTGACACCCACCAACCCACCAACGCTAAGGCCGCTGTAACTGTCACGACTGGCATCTTGGCCAACCCTGCCAAAGCTGGATGAATCGACAATACTCCCGCCCTTGTTGACGCCAACCAGCCCGCCCATACCGCCCGCCGCTCCCATGGTAAAAACACCTATGGGCGTGCGGACATCGACATTGGCCCAACTGTTGGTCACGGAGCCGGTAGCGACGAGGCTATGGGTGTTCTCCCCTACCAGACCGCCCGCTGCGACGGTGAATTGGTTGCCAGTCACCAACCCCGCCATGGACGAATGATCGATGGTGCCGCCGGAATTGATCCCTACCAGCCCGCCGACAATATTTTTCTGGTGGCTGTTGGCGTCCACCGTAAAGTCGCTGGCACTGACGTTGGCGATACTGCCACTGTTAAGCCCAACCAAACCGCCAATAACACTGACAGAAGCACCGGGGACATACATTGCACCGTTGATACGCATCGAGGCGAGTTGGAGGTTACTGATACTGCCGCTCGACCTGGCGAACAGGCCACCGTAGGTGCCGTTAGTATCGACGGCAAAGCCGCTGATGGTATTGCCCAGCCCCTCGAAGACCCCGCTGAACGCCTGCCTTCCATCACCAATGGACTGGAGGTTGCCGTTGCCGTGGATGGCCTGCCCCAAGACATAACGCCCCTGCAGGTTGTTATCGATCGCTTGCAGTTGCGCGGCGTTCTGAATGACGGTGTACTCGGCACCGTTGGCGGCAAACATGGCACCTTTGCCCGCGAGGGTCACCCGACCGTTCGTACCCGAGACAAAGTTGCCAGCGTAATTGAGCACAAGACTGCTGAAGATCCCGGAAAGCTGCACATGACTGTTGAGCTTGATGCTGCCCTTGGCATCGAGCAGGACCTGAGTACCGTCCCCTTGGCCATTCATGTTTTTATCAAGGTGAATGTCCTTGGCCGACGAAAGGATCAGTCGTTTGCCGCTGTCCCAGACGATAGCGTCGTTTACCACCACGTCGCCCTTGCTACTGGCCAGTTCGATCTCGGTCGTCGCCAGGTTGCGCGACAGCGTATCGACATGAATGGTATTGCTCCCAGGGGTGGAGACTGGATCAACCTTGACCTCGGCAGAGCTGATTTTCCAGGTGCCGGTCTGGCCGTAACCTGCCGTGGTGTTGACCCGAGTGTCTCGTTCCACCTGAGTGATAGCGCCCTTGGTCTCGATCACGCCACCATCGCCCATCCCTATCGCCGCGCTGGCGTTCAATGAACCGCCAACCTTGACCACGCCTACGTCGCCACCGTCCAGGGTGATTTTGCCGGCCCTATTCGATAAGGTCAGGGCTTCGATGGCGCCCGTGTTATTGACCACGGTATTGAGCATCGCACCAGCACTTTTGGCCGTCATCAGCACCTGCCCGCCGTCGGCCTTGAGCAGCCCGCCATTGCTCACCAGCGCATCGATCGCAGCGGCATCGACTTTCAGGTCCAACAGGTTGTTGCTGTCAAAGCTGACGGTGAATCCGTCCCCCGCACCCAAGGCTACGCGCCCATTTTGCGCGGTGATGGTGCCCTGGTTGTCAACGGTTCTGCCGATCAGGGCCACGCTACCGCCATCAGCCGCGGTGATGGAGCCTTCGTTGACGACCTTGCCCGTCGAAGTACCTGCAAACGTGTAGTTGCCAGCCGTGAAATCGGCGTTTTTCATGTCCTGGGTCGAGGCCACCAGGCCACCGACATTGACTTGGGCACTCTTGCTGAACACCACACCGTTAGGGTTGATCAGGAACACCTGGCCGTTGGCATTGATCCGGCCCTGGATGTTACTGCCGTTAGCGCCAATCACCCGGTTCAACGCGATGGAGGTCGACTGCGGCTGGTTGAAGGTCACCGTCTGGCCGCCCTCCACACTGAAATCGTTCCAGTTGAGGATCAGCTTGTCAGTGTGCTGATTAATAGACATCTGCTGCTGCTCGTCGTACCTCAGGATATCCGCGGTTCCAGATACCACCGTCTCTCCGCTCGGCAAGGCGAACGCGGAGGGCAGCCCGCCGATTGTCAGAGCACTGGCCACTGCCACGAGCAGGCCTTTGCCACTGCCTGCCCGCCGACGGCGACGTGCGCCTTCGTGGGTCACGTTCCAGCAGCCCTGGGCCTGATTCCACACCCATGCATAAATCTTGTTCATAACCACTCCTTTGATTAATAAAACGCCCTGAGCGGCACTCCCTCTGAGGCCCGGAGGCTTTCAAAAAAGCTGTACAGGCGCACGCAGCAGGCAAAACACAGCCCCGACTGCACACCGCTCAGTGAGTACACAAAAGTAAAAGTGAACTGCGCTGTCCTCTGTGAGATGGCACGCGTTCTGCGCCAACGCATCGGGTGGCAGCGCAATAGCCAGTTGCTTGCGGCCATCAGGGAAGAGGAGCAACAAGGCACGAGATAAAAAGCATCCGCTAGCAACCGTCACTCGATACGCCCAGCACCTGCCAGGCGTACCAAGGGGCTGCAATTGCCCTGCTTTAACGGGAGCTAGCCATCACTCAAGAATGTCACCCTGGTTGATACCAACCGGTGGCACCGAGGCCGCCAAGCCCAATGCGGTGTTATGGGCCAGGCTGCCGTAGTTGACGCCAACCAGGCCGCCGTAGGCCTGGTAGTTGCGCGGAACGACGTTGATCTTGCCGTAGGCTACGGACTCCCGAACAGAGCCCAAATTCAAGCCAGCCAAGCCCCCCATGCGCGCATAACTGCCGCCACTCACTTGGCCCGTGGCCAAGGAGTTGCTGATCCACGCATTGTTCTGCCCGACCAGGCCGCCTACAGAACTCTGGTTACCGCCAGCAACGTCACCGTGGGCCGATGCAGAAAAAATGGTCGAGGATTTGTTGCTATTGGTACCCGCCAAACCGCCAACAGCGCTACTGTTACCAGCATTGACCTTACCGTGGGCTTCAACCGATAACAGGTCGCCCTCGTTGTAACCCACCAGCCCACCCACACTGCTTAGAGCTCCGCCATCAACCTTGCCCCAAGCCGCAGCCTCCGAGGTTGTGCCCCAAATGTTGTGCCCGATGAGCCCACCGATATTGGCGCTGTTACCGCCCACAACCGCACCGGTGGCTTCAGCGAATTGGATCGCGCCGCGAATGCTCTTGCCTACCAGGCCACCGACATTGGCGCCTGAGGAATCAACCACCTTGCCGGAAGCCTTGACGTTGACCAGAGTGCCGTAGCTGTTTATACCCACCAGGCCACCTGCAGCCATACTTCCAAAGCCGCTGACCGTACCCGAGGCGCTGGACTCCGTGATGTAGCCCTCATTGAGGCCCACCAGGCCACCAATAACACTGGCGACATAACCCACTACGTTGACCGAGGAGTGAGATTTCCTAATTTCGCCACCCTGGTTGTACCCCACCAACCCGCCGAAGTTCGGGTCTTTCTTGTAAGTGGTGAAACCGGTCCCGACCGTTCCAGCACTTGACGAGTCGGTAATCAGACCGTTCTTGTTGAGACCTACCAGCCCCCCCATACCGCCAATGGGACTGATCTGCATGGTCCCAAGAACCTGTACGTTGGTGTGGCTATTGGAAATTCTGCCCCTGCCGAACGGATTGGGACTGTTGCTGTTTTCCCCCACCAAGCCACCGACGGCGAGAGTCAAGCCATTACCGCTGACAATACCAGCCACCGATGAACGATCGATGGAGCCGCCGGAGTTGACGCCCACTAGCCCACCCAAATTGTTGTAATTATTGCTGTTGGCGTAGACCCGCTGATTAGTGGCATTGACGTTGCTGATCATCCCGTGGTTCATGCCCACCAGCCCGCCGACATAGCTGAAGCCGGCATTGGAGGTCGTGCCGTAGATGGTCATCCCCGCCAGATTGAGGTTGCTGATGCTGCCGGACGATCGGGCGAACAGACCACCGTAAGGACCGTCTGTATTGACAGTGAAACCGCTGATGGTGTTGCCCAGGCCATCGAACGTTCCGCTGAACTCAGCGCTGCCACCAATGGTCTTGATGCTGCCACTGCCTTTGATGTCGTTGCCCAGTACATACCGGCCACCAAGGCTGCTACCGATCCCCTGCAACTGAGTGGCGTTCTGAATCACACTGTACAGCTGACCCTGCGAGTCGAACGCCGCGCCGCTGCCGGACAGCGTGACCTTGCCATCCTTGCCCTGGATATAGGCGCCGCCGTAATCCAGGCCGAGGCTGCTGTTGGTCCCGGAGAGTTCCAGCGTGCTGTTGAGCGCGATGTCTTGTCCGGCATTGAGCTCGATACGGGTTGCGCCGCCGCTGCCCTTGAGACTGTTGTTGATCTGGATATTCTTATCGGCCGCAATGCTCAAATGATTGCCGCTGGCCCAGGAAACTGCGCCGTCCACCGTAACGTCTCCCCGGCTGCTCAACGCGATATTGGTGGTGGCCAAGTTATGCGCCAGGGTATCGCCATAAACGGTGTTGTTACGTGGAGCGGAGACTGGATTGACCTTGACTTCGGAGGAGCTGATTTTCCAGGTTCCGGTCTTGCCATTGCCCGCCTGGGTATTGACCCGAGCGGCCAGTTGCACCTGGGTGACGGCGCCCTTGGTTTCGACCACGCCACCGTCGCCTATCTCTGTCAGGGCGCTGGCGTTCAATGAGCCGCCGACCACCACCACACCTACGTCGCCACCGTCCAGGGTGATTTTTCCGGCCTTCTTCGACAAGGTCAGGGCCTCGATGGCGCCCGTGTTGTTGACCACGGTATTGAGCATCGCGCCAGCACTTTTGGCGGTCATCAGTACTTGCCCGCCATCGGCCTTGAGCAGCCCGCCATTGCTCACCAGCGCATCGATCGCAGCGGCATCGACTTTCAGGTCCAACAGGTTGTTGCTGTCGAAGCTGACGGTGAATCCGTCGCCCGCACCCAAGGCTATGCGCCCATTTTTCGCCTTGATGGTGCCTTGGTTGTTAACGACTCTGCCGATCAGCGCCACACTCCCGCCATCAGCCGCGGTGATGGATCCATCGTTGATCATCCTGCCCGTCGAAGTGCCTGCAAACTTGTAGTTGCCAGCCATGAAATCGGCGTTTTTCATGTCCTGGGTCGAGGCCACCAGGCCACCGACATTGACCTGAGCATTGTTGCTGAACATCACACCGTTAGGGTTGATCAGGAACACCTGGCCGTTGGCGTTGATCCGGCCCTGGATATTACTGCCGTTAGCGCCTATGACCCGATTCAACGCGATGGAGGTCGACTTCGGCTGGTTGAAGGTCACCGTCTGGCCGCCGCCCACATTAAAATCGTTCCAGTTGAGGATCAGCTTGTCAGAGTGCTGATTGATAGACATCTGCTGCTGATTGTCGTACGTCAGAATATTCGCGGTTCCAGATACCACCGTCTCTCCGCTCGGCAAAGCGAACGCTGATGGCAGCCCGCCGATTGTCAGAACACTGGCCACCGCCACGAGCAGGCCTTTGCCACTGCCTGCCCGCCGACGGCGACGTGCGCCTTCGGGGGTCACGTTCCAGCAGCCCAGGGCCTGATTCCACACCAATGCATACACTCTATTCACGTTAACTCCTGTCTTTTCCAATTAACGTCCTGCAGTCCTGCAAGACGGCACCGCCTCCAAAGCGCACACAGGGCTTCAGAAATACTGAGTCGCGACGGCCCAGATCCGAGGCGTACGCTCGGGGCCACTGCCTTCACTGTTGTTATCCAGCGTCCAGGAGCTGGTCACGCTGATCTGCTGCGAGGGCCCGATCCAACTGGCGCCCAGGCCCGCGCCCGAGAGCTGGCGACGGTTGTCTTCACGGGTCCAGGGGTGTTTGTTGACCTCCACCGCGCCGTGGTCGACAAACGCCTTGAGCTGCCAGCGGGGGGCCAGGGCGTAACGCAGCTCCAAGCTCGCCTGCCAGCCCTGGTCACCGCTGCCAGTTCCTTGGGGATAGGCGCGCACATCGAATGGACCGCCAATGCCGAATTTTTCCGAGCTGTCCAGGTTGGACGACGCCCACTGCGCATTGAGCTGGGTATAGAGCTGAAAGCGCGGGCTCAGGTACTGCATCCGCGCGGTGTTGAGATTGATCTTCTGGAAACCGCCGGCCGTACCAGCAGTGAGGCGATCACGCCACTGGTCTTGTGGTCCGTCGAGGCTCAAACGGCCACTGCCATAAGTGAGGTAGAAAATGTTCTGCCCGCCCCCAAGCCATCCGTCCTGATGGTTGCCATTGAGGCTTAGGCTCCAGAGTTCGACATGCTTGCTGCTGCTGGCCTCAAACAGGTCGATGTCGTCCCGCAGCCGCTTGTCTTCGTACTGCAACTGCGCGCTGAGGTCGAAGGAACGACTGCGGACCAGGGGCTGAGTGACAAAGAGGCTGCCGATACTGGCTTGACCATGGGCCTCCAGCACCTCGAAGTCCTTGCTCAACTGATAGCTCATGTGTGAGTAAGCCATGCCCAAGCCCGTCGACCAGGGACCTACCGGAAGTTTGTAGGCGGCGCGGTAGTAGCGCTGATCCTCGTCACTGCCGAGCACTCGCAGGTTGAGCTGGTCACCCAGGCGCAAGGGGTTGTTGAGGTTGAAGCTGCCCCCGAGTCGATACTCGCCCGTGTAGAAACCGCCGTAGTTATCCGCCTCCAGGGTACCGCTGGCCCATGGGCCGGGCTGGGCATCGATCAGCAGGTCGGTGGTTCCGCGGTGCGCACCGGCGCTCAAGGTGCCTTTGACCCGCACGCCGGGAAGGTCACTCAGCAGCAGCAGGCTGCGCTCAAGATCGTCGCTGTATACCGCGGCATCGCTTTTGAGCGACGACAATGGACCGCGAATCACCGAGTCCAGCGCTCGGGACTGGTTGTGCAGTTCGATACGGCCGTAACGGCCCTCCAGGACCTCGATGCGTACGACACCGTCTTCGATCTCCTGGGCCGGCAGGAAGGCCCGGGCCAGCATGTACCCCTGCCCCTGGTAATAGAGGGTTAAACGCTCGGCAGCCGCACGCAACTGGTTCAGGTCCAGCTCCTGCCCTTTCAAGTCCGCCAGCAGGGGTTGCAGCACCTCGCTGCTGAACTGCTGGTTACCGACAATGACAAAATCGTTGACCTGCAAACGAAACCCGGAGGTATCTGGGGCCGTCGCGCTCGGTTGATCGACCGTTGGCAGGTCCAACTCAGGTTCCGTGGTTTGTGGCAACGAAGGCTGCGTCGCTTCGATATCACGCATCACTTGCCCCGCGTTGGGTACATACACCGCCCCCGATGCGGCCCACGGCAACACCAGCAGCAAACCCAAACAGCCTCGGGACCAGCATTGCCTCGGCCCTTCGACACGCCCGCCCCATTGACCAGTAAATGGCTTGTCCCTGCCAGCCTCAGTCTTGCAACCGAACGCTTCCACTCGTCCTCTCCCCACTGTTTATCGCAATTTGGTAATGACCTGCCGACTGATCTGAGCCATCCGTTGCTTTACAGGCAGGACCTAACCAGCCCAGCTTGATGCGCGCGATAAGCCGACCGCAGCGGGATGCCCGACGGCACTGAACGCTCGACATGACCAGATCCCAACACGTTTAAGATTCAACTGAAGAAACACAAAAAGTTAAATAAAAAACCCACTAGAACCGCATAAACCAAAGCAGCTTTAGTTCACAAAAAAAAAAAAACGTTGTACCGCAGACTTAAAAATCTCTTTCCCGAACCATTAGCTTTTTTATCGACCTCGACGAAAATGTTACGGACAGACGGCATAACAACGCCCGAACCCACCATGAACTTACGGTCATCCAGACCAAATCTTCTTGTTTGAAAAAATCAATAAAATACCTAAATTGTTACACCTCCCACAGAGCCGAACGTTTTCCATCCTGACCAAACACCACCTTAAACTTTTCATATACCAGGCGCTTTACTGATGACAACGAGAAATATGCCATCTTCCGTTTACTAGATAAAAGAGAGCCATGCAGCCTGAGTAGCCCCAGAAGTCACCGCAAAGACTTAAAAGGCCTATACCCCCCATGATTTAATTTTCAACATCAAACAACATAAGCCCAACCCACAAGACCCGTAGCTTGAATAGCGTGGCGAACCCGACACCCCGAAAAAACATGAACACCTGCCGACCCATAGAGCCTATAAAGCTACTGTTTTTTAATTGACCCATTGGCCTCAAAAAACTCAAAAACTTACCACGGGCCCTATTAAAACAACTTAAAAACAGCTTCTTCCATAAGGATCGTCTTAAACTGGCAAAAACAAAAACCGGACAATGCCTCGAACGATCGTCACCGCCACGAAATATGACGACACCTTCTGACCAATAGGTCGCACGTCCTAGCTTGGTTACTCACCGATAACCGATTGAACAACAAATAAAAATTCATCCACAATGGTTAGGATTAGCTCCGCGATGGCAGGCACTTCAGGGTTGGCAACTGCCAAAACATTTAGGACCGCTAGGTAGTACTGGGAAATACGCTCTTATTCTTCATGAAAAAGAGCTCACTTTCGCCAACACATTAATTACCATCGAGTGCAACCTGCGGTTCCGTTACGCGATATGAAACGCAAACCCGAGTTCGGGGCGTTCAGACGAGTTGACTGCCCCAAACACATGCCGGGCAACATCATCACTTATCGTACAGAGCGCCGAGACCGGGTAAAAACTACCCTACCGATGGTAAAACTCCATGATGATCCCGCCTCTGAACCTCCCTGCTACTGGTCGATCAGTGCGCCAGATCAAGTTGACGTCGAGCTTTTGACTGCGCGAGATCTCGCTGCTCGCTTCGAACATCGTGGCTTCTTGGTTAAAGGGGATGACGGTCTTGTTTCTGAGCAACTGAATGCCCACCGAGTCGAAGGGCTTATTATCAGCCCCATAGGGAATCAGCAAATTCTCGCCAGCATTGACGGCACTTAAGGGAGCAGCCTTCATAAAGGCGTTTATGCTAAACACCGTTTTATCACCACGGCACAACCCTGAAGTATCTTTATTGGCAAAAAGAGTCACTTCACGAGTACTGGCCACATTACCAACGGCGGCGCTTCCGGATGACATAGTACCAAAATCAATATTCTGGGTAGAAAACCCTACCGTGATCGGACACTTTATATATTTTATTAGATGAAGATCTGCAAGGGTAAGCCCCCACATTTTAGCAGGGTCATCCGTGCCTGCATCCATGCCGCTCAACTGAAGTACTTTGTGGCTATTCACCCCTGTAACGACGTCGTCCTGATTATCTCCGGGCGGCGTTTTTTTGACGATGAACAAACTGTAATTGAAGGGAACAAGCACATTAGGACAGTTTTCGGTACAGCTGGGCAAGATGGCCTTCAATTCTATATTACAAGAAGATTGACACGTATAATCCTTCCCATTGTAGGTAACACCCAAGTCAAGATTGAGACCGAGAGGCTCGACGTTTTTGTTAGGATTGAGTATGTACGCCAGCGCATGCGATTGGCCATTAGGGGTATTTTTACATAAAAACACACCCCTTATTGTGGGCGAGCGCCAGAGCACGGTCCCCTGCGTCGCTTCATTGGGTATATTTATAGTGCCGGGAACGCTCATACGCTCTTGATAATTCCCTGACAAGCTGCAGGTAAATTTGACAACAGGCGATGCCTGGCTATTCCCTACCAATCCAAATAGCAACAAAAAACTTAATACACTCTGAAGGTTCCTCATAAAAAATACTCAGACTCAAGCGAAAAGGACGTGACACGCTAATCCTTCCGTGGCCACCTTGATATAAGCCAAGTCTCAACTTCAAAGCCCCTGAAACAGATAGAAAAAATACCAACACAATATCCCCGAGGCATTAAGCCACACTACTTTTCCTATCTATTTCCAGACGTTTTTTAACCCGACGCCATTCAGGGCCGGGCCTTGGAAAATGTGCTACTGACCCATACCGAACGGTTTTCCAGAGGCGCCGCTCGGCGACTCGATACAGTTAGCCGACGATGAAAAAAAGCACCCGGCGCCCGCGCTTCCGGTTCAGCCCGCCCTTGTTCTGGAATCACCACCAGCCAACGCCGAAATATTTCTGCGCACGCTCAACGCGCCGCCTCAATGCTCCGTGGCCGCCCTGTCATCGCGCAATGCCCGGCTCTCCCAGGCCGCCACCAACACCATTACCGCCGTGGTCAGCGAGCCCAGGGCCAGGGCCGAAAACAGATGATTGAGGGCCGGCGGCAGCAACCCCAACAACAGCACCAGCCCCACCAGGTGCGACAGTGGCGGCAGCACCCGGTCAGCCATGACCCACTTGAACAGCGCGCAACCGAGCAGGAACAACCAGGGCCCGCCGATGATGGCGACGATCCCGGCATCGCTGGCGTGGTCCGGGTGCACCAGCACCAGTTCATCGGCCACCGCGCTGACAATAATCCCGGCGACAATCAGCACGTGCAGGTAGGTGTAGGCGATGCGCGCCTGGCGCCCGGGGTCGTCGGAGTGGGCGATCCGGTGGTGGGCGCGCTCGGCGCCGCTGTCGAAATACACCCACCACATGGCGATGCTGCCCAGCACCGCCACCACGAAGGCCAGCAGCCCTTGAACGCTCCAGGCCAATTCGGCGAAAGTCGCGCCGGTCACCAGCAATGACTCGCCCAAGGCAATGATCACAAACAACCCGCAACGCTCGGCCATGTGATTGCCTTCGACGTTCCAGTCCTTGAGGGTCGAGCGGCCCAAGCCCGGGACCCAGAAGTACAACGAGGGCGAGACCAGTTCGATCAGCAGCGCCAGCGCCCACAGCAACAGGCGCTGATTACCCTGGAGCAGCGCCCCGCCGATCCAGAACAGCGCTGACAACAGCATCCAGGCCAGGATCCGCTGGAAGTTGCGGGTCATGTTCAGCGCCTCGCCGCGTACCGCCCAGATGGCAAACGCGGTACGCCCAACCTGCATGAACACATAGGCACCGGCAAACAGCAGTCCGCGTTCGCCAAAGGCCTGGGGGATCGAAGACGACAGCAGCAGGCCGGCGACCATCAGGCCGAACAGGCCGATGCGGATCGGCAGTTGCTCCGGGTCGAGCCAGTTGGTGACCCAGGAGGTGAAAATCCACACCCACCACACCGCCACCATCAACAACGCCACCTGCACCGCACCGCCAACGCTCAGGTGCGCCAGCAGCGAATGGGAGAGTTGGGTCACGGCAAAGACGAACACCAGGTCGAAGAACAACTCGACCATGCCGACCTTGCCGCTGTCGAGACTGCCACGGCCACGCAACAGCGAACGGGGTTTGCTCATGGGGATCTCCGCCAGAAATGTGCACCGGTCCTGCATCACAGCAAAGCAGCCGCGCCACGGGCCAGCAAGCCCGCGGCTGAATCAGTGCGCCAGCAGGCCGCGCTCACTCATGAAGGCTTCCAGGCGCGAGCGCAGCCAGCGCTCGGCCGGGTCGGTGTCGACATGGCTGAGCCAGACCATGGACAGGTCCAGGGTCGGGGTCTTGAACGGGAACGGCTCATTGAACAGGTGCCCGGAGGCGGCCATGGCGGCGGCGGTGTAGTCC
Source organism: Pseudomonas sp. MF09150 (assembly GCF_059862355.1). Taxonomy (NCBI): domain Bacteria; kingdom Pseudomonadati; phylum Pseudomonadota; class Gammaproteobacteria; order Pseudomonadales; family Pseudomonadaceae; genus Pseudomonas; species Pseudomonas sp. MF09150. Next base: position 2,093,374 of record NZ_JCBCUS010000001.1, read on the forward strand.
GGCAGGCTGGCCAGCAGGTCGGTCCCGGCCAGCAGTGCCGGCAGCGAACTGTATTGCGGCACCGACAGCACCACATGCCGCTTGCGGCCAATCTCCGCCAGCCACTCATCGGCGTAGCCGCTGACATTGGCCGTGTGCGACACCAGCACATGGGGCCGCGCGCAGTATTCATCGAGGGTCAGCGGGGTGCAGCTGGCATCCGCGCGCAACACACTGGGCTGGATATGCCGCAACAGCTTGCGCTTGGCATTGGCCGGCAAGCCGCGGGTCTGGCTGATGCCTACGGTGATATCGCCGGAAGCCAGGAGGTCGGGGATGCGCCAGTAATCCACGTGCTGCACCACAAACACCACCAGCGGCGCTTCCTGGCGCAAGGCCCGCAGCAGCGGCGGCAACAAGCCGAACTCGACGTCATCGGACAGGCCGATGCGAAAGGTCATGGTGCTGCTGGCAGGGTCGAAATCACGGGTCAGGCTCAGGGCCGACGACAAGGCGTCCAGCGCTGGCGACAAATGGGCAATCAGCTCTTCGGCGCGGGCCGTGGGCTCCATGCGATGACCAACGCGGATAAACAACGGGTCATTGAACATGGCCCGCAGGCGGTTGAGCGCCGAACTGATGGTCGGCTGGCCAAGAAACAGCTTTTCCGCCACCCGCGTGACATTGCGCTCCAGCATCAGGGTCTCGAACACCACCATCAGGTTGATGTCCGCCTTACGCAGCTCATTGCGATTCATCAGCGCTCCCCCAGCCCCAAAAAACACAGGGGCCAGTGTAGGGAGGTCGCGGGATCGGCGTCTACGCACAGTTGCGCGTGGCTATTGCCCCTCGGGGGGATGGGGCTTGAGGCCTTTTTTCTTGAAAAACTCGATCAACCCCGGGTTGCCGATTTCAAGTGCCATGTCCAGCAGGTTGCTGCGCTGCTCCGGGGTGCAGGAGTAGCGACGGGTGGTGGAGGTGTCGCAGTAGGTCTCATCCAGGCGCATGCCGCGCTCGATAAAGATGGGCAAGATATCCCCGGCCGCATCGGGGCGTTCCGGCCGGTACTGGACGCCAACGAACAGCCGGTCCAGCACGTACTCCATCAACTCGCTGCCATGCTCGGGCAGCGGCAGGTGCCGGGCAATGGCCTGCCGGGCGGCGGGATGATCGGTATCCAGCGCCGCGCGAAATGCATCCAGGTCGGGATGGTCGGTGTTGTTGTAGTAGGAAACATCAGCACCGGCGGCCACCAGCAGATCGATGGTCTGCGTATCTGCCCCTTCCGTTATCGCGTAGATCAGCGGGCGCATGGAGCCGTCGTTTCGATATTCGTCGGCCGGTGCGCCCTCATCCAGCAGCCACTTGATGGTCGCCGGCGGGTTATGGGCCTTGATCGCCTCATTCAGCAGCGACGTGCGGAACCCCTCAAGCCCCGGCATATGGGCCAGATGCTTGCGCAAGGCTTGCATGGCCGGCAGCGCGGCCTTGCCCTGGAGCGCCACATGAAAGGCCGTGGTGTCGTCATCGGTGTCGTACACCAGCGGCAAGGCCTCGCCGAACCTGGCCAGCACCTGTTCCACATCCGCCGGGGTCGCGTGCTCCCAGAACCGCTCATTGAGCAGCATCAGCGGGTTATTGAAGTCCGAGCTGCTGGTGTAGATGCAGGGGTTGAGGGTCATGTCGGTCGCACCGGGAATATAGGTGCGCTTAGTCTCGGGCCCGGCATCCGGGCTCAGGCTGCGACTGATCGCGGCAATCACCCCGCGCGTGTCGTGGGACGCGTCCAGCTCCCAGCCCTGCCCTTCCTGCGACCGGTCCAGGCGCAGCTTCACCGGCAAGACCTTGCTGGCCGGCCCCTGCCAGGCACTGGAGAGCGCGGCAAAATACGGCTGCGCCAGCGCCGCCGGATCCTGCTGGCCACCGCCAGTCGCAGACCAGGCCGGGATCTGCGGCACCTGGCAGGCGAGGTGCACCTCGACCTTGGGCGAATCGCCCGCCGAGCACGCCGCCATGACCTGACTGTCAGTGACCTTGCATTGAACCTGTCGAATCGCCCGGACCTGTGCTTGCGCCAGGGCCTGCAACTGCTTTTCCTGATCGGCAGAAAGCGTGGGGCTGCGGCTGATGGCGCTGCGGGTAAAGTCCCCGAGGTTTTCCAGCGCGGCCCGCAACGCGGCACGTTCGGCCAGGGCCTGCATATTGGCCCGCACCTTTGCCGCATCGGCGTAATGCTGGACCGAACTCAAGCGGGCGAAGCTCGCCGGGTCGTCATTGATAAAGGCCTCGACATACAGCTGCGCCAACACGTCGGGCGATGGCCCGTCGCTGCTCGCTTCAGCGGCCTGGGCCGCAAACGCCTGGGCCAGCAGCACGGCGCAGAGCAGCCTTGTGCGACCCGGGTTCGGCCGGGACAACGGAGCAACAGACGGGCTGATGGAGTTGATGGCGAAGCGGAAACGGGAGCGAAAAGCGAGGCGGAACATCCATTTTTCCTTTGAACGTAAGGCGCGGGCGAGCGCTGTGGCGAGGGAGCGACAAGGCACACAATCGTCGAACCGTCGCTGGAGCCAGTGCATACGCGTGCGCAGACAGGCGCGCAGTGTGACGGCCTGCTGGCTGAAGAAAAAGCCTTTTTGCCTGCGGGCAGACCCACTCCCGTTCCAGAGCTGGGCCTATTGCAAAGTCACCCTGAGAAAAACACCGGGACCGGCATCAGCCCGGTCCCGGTGCAGGCCTGTCAGCGCTGTTCCCAGACCACCGGAAACCAGTCCTCGCGCATGCGATCGCCATCTTTCAGGTCAATGCCGGGGAACGGTGGCGAGGTGCGCCCGGGGCGCTGGATGTAGCGCACATCGTCGCCCATGAAACGAGTCGAGAACGCTCGGCGGCGACCGTTGCCGATGTTGCCGGCGGCGCCGTGCACGGTGCGAAAATCGAAGACCACGGCGTCGCCAGGCATCAGTTCAGGGGACAGGATCTGGTAGTCGCCGTTGTCCACGTCCGGCATGTCCATGAACCGGCTTTCGCCGGATACCTCATCGGTGGCGCCGTAAAAGTCCTGGTTGCTGGCCCAGCTTTTCGGGCGCACCGGCTTGGGCCAGCGATGGGAGCCCAAGACCACGCTCAAGGTGTTGTGGCGGGTCACCGGGTCCAGGGGGATCCAGTAGCTGGCGGTTTGCAGGCCATCCACGCAGTAATAGGGCAGGTCCTGATGCCAGGGCGTGGCTTTGGAGGTGCCGGGTTCCTTGACCAAAATATGGTCGTGGAACACCTGCACCTGCCGCGACTGCATCAGTTGGCCGGCAATGGCCGCAGCCGGCGAGTTCAGGACAAAGTCCTTGAACGGGGCGATGCGCTGCCAGTTGCAGTAGTCCTCGAAAAAGCGTCCGCGCTCACCATTGCCCACGTTCTCGATGGCGAAGGCACTGGGCTGGGCGAGGTTCTGCTCGAAACCGTCGCGCAGGCGTTCCACCCAGTCGCTGAATACGCCGCGCAATACGATGGCGCCGTCACGTTGAAACTGTTCGATATCCGAGTTCATCCGCCTGCCCTCTCTTGTTGTAATAAATCCCAGTATTGGAGGGCTTAACTTTTGCCGTAAACGATAAATTACTTATTTGTCACTATAGGTACTTTGTATGGCCGGCTTGTTGTCAGGCCCGGCAATTAACCGGTTAATAGCCATGACCTGCCGATTGCCTTGAGATCAATAAAGTGCAGGTCACTTCCTACGCTTCATCACCCGCAGTTAATCGCCAAATAATAAAAACAATCAGGAGTTACTTGGGATGAACGACAAAAGACCTGCAATGCGGCGGGGTTTGAATGCCCGTCACATTCGCTTCATGGCACTGGGCTCGGCCATCGGCACCGGGCTGTTCTACGGCTCCGCGTCGGCCATTCAACTGGCCGGGCCCTCGGTATTGCTGGCCTACCTGATCGGCGGCGCCGCCATCTACATGATGATGCGCGCCCTGGGTGAAATGGCGGTGCGCAACCCGGTCTCCGGCTCCTTCGGCCAGTACACCAGTCAGTACCTGGGACGCTTCCCGGGTTTTCTGACCGGCTGGAGTTATGCGTTTTCGATGCTGGTGGTGTGCCTGGCGGATGTCACCGCGTTCGGCGTCTACATGGGATTCTGGTTTCCCGACACCCCCGCCTGGATCTGGGTGCTGGGCATTGTGTTTTTTATCGGTGCCCTGAACCTGTGCAGCGTCAAGGTGTTTGGCGAGTTGGAGTTCTGGCTGTCGCTGCTGAAGGTCACCGCGATTATCTCGATGATCGTCGCCGGTGCCACAGTGCTGATTTTTGGCATCAAGTTGGGGAATGCCGCTGAACACACCGCGTCCATCAGTAACCTGTGGAGCTATGGCGGCCTGTTCCCCAATGGCTTGAGCGGCATGATCGCGTCGTTCTCGGTGGTCATGTTCGCCTTTGGCGGAGTGGAAATGATCGGCATCACCGCCGGCGAAGCCAAGGACCCGCAGCGGGCGATTCCCCGGGCGATCAACTCGGTGCCGCTGCGTATCCTGCTGTTTTACGTGCTGACCCTGCTGGTCCTGATGTCGCTGTACCCGTGGCCGAAAATCGGCGGCGAGGGCAGCCCCTTCGTGCAGATCTTCAGCGGCCTGGGGATCAGCTCAGCCGCGACCCTGCTGAATATCGTGGTGATCTCGGCGGCGGTATCGGCCATCAACAGCGATATTTTCAGCGCCGGGCGCATGATGTACGGCATGGCCAACAATGGCCAGGCGCCGGCCAGCTTCGCCCGGTTGTCGCGTTTCGGGGTGCCATGGATGACGGTACTGGTGATGTCTGTCGCGTTGCTGCTGGGCGTACTGCTCAACTACCTGGCGCCGAAAAACCTGTTCCTGATGCTGGCCGCCGTGGTGACGTTTTCGATTGTCTGGGTCTGGCTGATGGTCCTGCTGTCCCAGGTCGTGATGCGCCGCCGCATGAGCCCCCAGGACATCGCCGAACTGCAATTCCCGGTGCCGTTCTGGCCCCTGGGCCCGGCCTGCGCGATCGTCTTCATGCTGTTTATCTTCGGCGTGCTGGCCTGGTTCCCGGACACGCGGATGGCGCTCTATGTCGGCATCGCCTGGCTGGCGTTGTTGTCGGTCGGCTACTGGCTGTGCCTGGCGCGCCACGACAAGCTGCTCGGCATACAGCCCAAGGCCAGCGCCTCACGTCTGCAACCCTAGGCGGGAAACTGCTCGATCGCCCAATCCAGGAACGCCTGCGCCACCCGCGACGCCGGCATCGCACTGGACTGGGCGAGAACCACCGACTGCGGACTGACCGCCTCCACCAGGGGGCGGCAGGCCAAGGGCCGACCGTCATAGCTGCAATCCCTCACCGGGCGGGTACAGGACAGCGCCACCCCATAACCGTGGGCCACCAGCCCGCGCTGCATCTCGAAGGTCTGGGTCAGTTGCTGTGACCTGGGCTGCAGATCGCAGGCCCAGAACAACGACAGGAAATACTCACGGGTCCGGGCGATGTCTTCCAGAATCAGGCACTCGTCGGCCAGGTCCACCAACGACACCTGCTCCTGCTGCGCCAACGGGTGGTCGGCCGGGAGCAGCGCATAGGGCGCCAGCCGCGCCAGCACTCGAGTCTCGATATGCGGGTCGAGCCCGACCTCATAGGTCAGCGCCAGCTCGGCCTTGCCGTCGCTCAGGCGGCGGTTGACCCCGGCCAGATCGGTTTCAAACAGGGTGATGCTGACCTCGGGGTGCAACTGGCGAAACCCCGCCAGCAAGCGCGGCGCAAAGTACGGTCCCAGGTCCTGGAAGCAGATCAGGCTCAGCGTCCCGCGCAAGCCGGCCTGCTCATCCTCAACGCCACCCATGGCCCCCGCCTTGCTCAAAATCTCCCGCGCCTGCTCCAGCAGTTTGCGTCCGGCCGGGCTCAAATCAAGGCCGCGGCTGGCCTGACGATGAAACAGCTTTTCACCCAATATCGCTTCCAGCTGCGAAATGGCCAGGGACACCGAGGGTTGGGAAATATGCATGGCCCGAGCGGCGGCGCTGATGCTGCCCTGCTCCGCGGCGGCCACAAAGTATTCGAGCTGGCGGAAGGTAAAACCAATCATCGGCCGGGTATCCCTATTATCGTTTTGCCCGATGATACCCCAGGCCATGTCCGCCCAAAGCAGACTGCTCAAGGCCGACAATCTACCCGGCGCAGCAGTACCTCAAGTCCCAGATCGACAGCCTATTGCTGGCTGCAATTCGCTGTTCCATGACGATAGGCAACACCCATTCAAACAGCATTCGTGGTCTATCCAACTTTCCATAAAAACCCGCTAATTGAACGACCCTTTTAATTAGCGCTTTGCTTTATTCACTTCCTTCAAAACGCCTGCAGCCTGTTGCCGAAAATCAGCTTAGGAAATTTCCTAGAAGAACATACGAAGCGTCCGATGCTCCGCCACAGGAGCGACAGTCAGACTCGCGGCTCTTTCTGCAGACTTTCGAGTTTCGAGGATATAAACCGATGAAGATTACGCACATAAAGTTCCTTTCGTTGATCACGGCCAGCCTGTTGGCAAGTTCCGTCATGGCCAGTGACGGCACCCTCAAGTTCACCGGCGATATTGTCGCTGCTTCATGCGCTATTACCGGCGGCTCCGGTACTTCGGCCGGTACGGAAAATGGCAAGCAGATCATCAACGTACCGATGGGCAAAGTGTCAATGGACTCGCTTGGCTCCGCCAGTGGCGCCAACTCGTCCATTGCAGCGGGCAAGAACATCAACCTCAGCCTCGACTGCGGCAACACCGGTACTGGTTTGACAGGCGTCAAAGTGGCCTTCGACCCAGCCAGTGGCAGCGGTTTTGATAGCAACAATAACGCTCTGCTGGCGCTTGAGCCTGGTGGCGCCAAGGGTGTTGGCATCGGTATCTATGACACCAGCAATAAATTGCTCAACCTGCGGGCTGGCGAGTACTTCACTGCGGCACTGGTAGAAGCTGACGACGGTACCGGCAAGAAGAAATACACCGCGGACCTGAACATTCGTGCCGCTTACGTCAAGAACGGTGGGGAACTGGGAACAGGTGCGGCATCTGCAAACATGCCGTTCACCATCACCTACCAGTAAGCAAGACCTGAGGAGGGCCTGAGCCCTCCTCGCCACAAGGAGTCCTATGACCTTCTTATTTCCTCTTATCCGCCTGGCCCTGCCAGTTGCACTGTTACTGGCCCCGGTGATGTCCCATGGGGCCATCACCCTGGGGGGTACCCGCCTGATCTTTACCGCCCCCAGCAAGGAATCATCCATCCTGGTCAAGAACCAGGGCGCCCAGGACATCATGATCCAATCCTGGATTGATCCGGATGATGTCAGTGAAACGGCGCAAGACCGTGAAATGCCCTTCGCCATCACACCTGCACTCAGCCGCCTGGGTAGCAACAGGCAACAATTGCTGCGGGTGTTTTATTACGGTAAGGGCGCCAATCAGCAGCAGGAGTCGGTGTATTGGCTGAGCGTCCAGGAAATCCCGCCAAAATCGGCGGATGAAAATATTCTGCAAATTGCATTGCGACAAAAGATCAAGGTGTTCTATCGCCCCGTAGGCCTACCAGGCAGTGCCGCTGAAGCGCCTAAACAGTTGCAATGGAAGATCAATGCCAAAGGGCTTGAAGTGACTAACCCCTCCGCGTTTCACGTATCCCTGTCATCCCTGAAGTTGGGCGTTGGCTCCTTAACCTATCGGGTTAAAGAACGCATGATCAAACCGGGGTCGACCGTTACGTTGCCCATCAGCGGATGGCAAGGGACTTTATCTTCTACCGGTACTGTCGAGTTTGAATGTGTCAATGACTATGGTGGGCTGGATAAATTCACGGCTGTTACGCGCTAAAAGTTTTTTCAAAATTACAAACTTCCGAAACTAGCCTTCGACACTCTCACGTCAGTTGATATTAGTAACCCCGGCGAAAGCACTTAAACTCCAGACGGTACACGCATGCTTTTTTTTCAAAAAAAAATAGAACTCTTAGTTCATCCGAGGCGAAAACTATCGCTCTTGGCTGCTATGAGCATGCTCTACTCGGCGGCCGGGTTTTCAATGGAGTTCAACCAGTCCTTTCTTAAAAAGAGAGGCGCGTCCGCAGTCGATTTAAAGTACTTCGAGACCGGCAGCGGGATCATGCCCGGCACTTACAGCGTTGACATCTTGGTCAACCAGGCACTCTGGAAACGCCAGGACATCGTGTTCATTGCAACAGAGGATGCTGAAGTCGCCCCCCAGCTGAGTCTGGGCTTGCTGCGTGACATGGGTGTAGACATACAGCGCCTGGAAAGGGATGCCATTGTGCTCAGCGATTCCCCCGATGACATGACGCTGAACATTACCACCATTCCCGGCGCATCGACCCACTTCGACCTCAACAATCTGGAACTGCGGCTGAGCATTCCCCAGCTCTACATCTCACGCCGCTCGCAAAGTTACGTCGACGCGTCCCTGTGGGATCAAGGCATCACCGCGTTCTATAGCAACTACCAGAGCAACTTCAGCCGCAATACCACAGCAGGCACTCGCAATGACTACGGCTATGTCGGCTTGCGCAACGGCTTGAATATCGGGGCCTGGCGCCTGCGCAACGACTCCTCCGTCAGCGGCAGCTCCGGAGTGGCGGCACGTTTCAAGAGCAACCGGACCTACATCGAGCGCGACCTGACGCGCCTGCAAGGCAAACTGTCGCTGGGCGAGTTGTACACCGCGGGTGATATTTTCGACAGCGTGCGCTTTCGTGGGGTCCAGGTCGGCTCCGACATCGGCATGTTGCCCGATAACGAAATTGGCTATTCACCTGTCGTGCGCGGCATCGCCGAAACCAATGCCACGGTGGAAGTACGCCAGAATGGCTACCTGATACATTCCTCCTCGGTGTCTCCAGGCGCTTTCGAAATCACCGATATCTACCCCGGCGGTTCCAACGGCGACCTGGAAGTCACCATCATCGAAGCCGATGGCCGCGAGCGCAAATACTCGCAGGCCTATTCCTTCCTGCCGGTGATGATCAGACGCGGCAGCCTGCGCTACAACCTGGCCGCCGGCGAATACCGCAACAACACCCAAGCCTCGCCCAACTTCAGCCAGGGCACGCTGATCTATGGCTTGAGCGAAAACTTCACCGGCTATGGCGGCGTGCTTTCAGCCAACCAGTATCAAGCCGTCAACCTCGGCGTCGGGCTCAACACCGCAATCGGCGGCATGTCGCTGGATGCCACCAACAGCCGCTCGGAAACGCCCTCGGGCAAGAAGGCCGGGCAGAGTGCGCGGTTCCTCTACTCCAAGACCTTCAACCGCACCGACACCACCTTCACCATGGTCGGTTACCGCTACTCCACCGAGGGTTACCGAACCTTCGGCCAGCACGTGGATGCCCTGGAATACATAGACGGCTCACTGCGCGGCCAGCAAAAGAGCCGGCTCGACCTCAACATCAACCAGACCTTGGGCAGGTCCGGCTCGGTATTTGTCAGCGTCGGTGAAACCAGCTACTGGAATGACACAGGGCGCACCCGCCGCTACCAGATGGGCTACAGCTCCAGCCTGTACAAAGCCAACTACAGCCTGGCCGTCTCGCGCACCGAAAATGCCGGCATCGCCGGGCGGCAGAACAGTCAGTTCACCGCATCCATCAGCCTGCCCCTGGGCAGTTCGGCCCGCTCGGCACGACTCTATACCTCTGCGGTGGCATCGCAGCAAGGCGATTCCAGTGTGCAAAGCGGAGTCTCCGGCTACCTCGATGAGCAGAACACGCTCAACTACAACGTCCAGGCCGGCTACAGCCGAGAAAGCGATGCATCCGGATCCTTCGGTGTGGGTTGGGATAACCGCTACAGCAGCTTGAGCGGGACCTATTCACAGTCCAGGGACACCACCCACTACGACCTCGGGGCCAGCGGGGCCGTGGTTGTGCACGGCGGTGGGGTGACGCTGGGCCAGTCTGTTGGTGAAACCTTTGCCCTGGTGGAGGTGCCAGGCGTGGAAGGCGTCGGACTGGACTCTTCATCTTCGGTGGTCACCGACCGTTCGGGCTACGCCATCGCCAACTATGTACAGCCGTATCGGCGCAATTGGCTCAGCGTGGAAACCTCCACCCTGGGCTCGGAAGTGGAATTGGAAAACACTTCACAGCAGGTCGTGCCCCGCCGTGGCGCCATTGTTCACGCGCGTTTTTCCGCCGAGTCCGGACGCCGGGTGCAGTTCGAACTGACGCGGGAGAATGCCGCAAGTATTCCATTTGGCGCCATGGCCCGTGACCAGGACGGTAAAAGCCTTGGGGTGGTGGACAACCTCTCGCGCTTGCTGGCATTCGGTATCAAAGACAGCGGCCAATTGAAAGTTGAATGGAAAGACGGCGCTTGCCTGGCAGATTACACACTGCCGCAAAGAAATAAGGAAAACGCTTATGACCGTATCAAGACGGTCTGCCGCGACCTAAATATGTGAGCGCAAGGCACATCAATTAACGTTTAAAAACCGCTGATGAGACGCTCTTCCTATCAGAGCCCAGCCGAGGTTTTTACTATCAAAACGGATAACTCACATGAAACCAAATACACTCACACTCAGCACCCTTATGAGCTTGCTATTCGTTACTGCAACCCCTAGCGCAGCCAGTTGTTATTGGAGCGCCAGTTACTACAAGAGAGACCCTATAAGCACGGCCACCTGGCACAGCACCTTCAATACTCCGTCCCTTAACCTAACGCTGGCCAAGGTATCTGTGGGCCAAGTGCTTGGCAGTGTCAACATTGAAACAGACAACCTCGACGGCACCGCAATTTGCACCAACGACACACTTAACGTGGGTGCCTATATAAAGCTGACCCACCCCAGGGAAAATGTGCCAGGTTTTAACAATGTGTATGAAAGCGGGATACCTGGGGTGGGCGTAAGATACAAAGCCATTCCCAACATGGGCCAGCTGCCCTTTCAAATGGGACCAGGAAATAACTGGACCTATAGTTTCTTCTTACGAACGCTGGTCGCAGAATTTATTCGAACAGGCTCAAGCATTGGGTCTTCAACCTCAGTCACCTTGGAACCCGATTTTGAAATGGTCCTCGATGGCTGGACAGCACAATCGACAAAAGGAAGCGTTCAGGTAAACGTAAAAAATGAATACTATTTTTCCGGCTGCACATCAACTGCCCCACTCTTGAATGTCCCCATGGGCAAGGCTGCTTTATCCCAACTTAACACTAACCAAGCGCCGATTAAGCACGTTAATCTGGATATACGCTGCATGGGCTTGAGCCACGAGAAAGCGCCTCCAGTCAAAATCTACTTTGAAGGAAGCAATGCAGGTGCCGGTTTATTGAACTTGGCAGCCCAGGACAAGGGCGCGAAGGGCGTACAACTGGCGCTGGAAAATGACAAAGGCCGGCCTCTGCCTTTCAGTAAAAGCAATGCCTTGACCATGGACTGGGATCACACCGACAGCCAAGGCGAGGTTTATCGACTGCCCATCAAAGCGCGATACGTCAAGTCGGGAGCAAGCATGACCCCTGGGAGGGCGGACGCCGAAATGAGCTATGTGATCGAGTACAACTGAGCGTCTTGAAGTCACTGGGTGTGCTGAATATCGAGAGAGGTTGGTCGTTCTGGCCAGCGCAGCCTTCGACAGCGGCTACAACAGTTCACTGCTCTACGTTGCATCGAACTCGTCTTCACATTTGCTTATGAAACCAGGCGCAAACGGGTGCCTCAAAGGACATTGATTGTCACTACTGTAGAACCGGAAAACGGGCCTGGAGCGACTGTTCCTCTTACTTTTAAAGTCGACGTGATACTGATTGCGGAGCTCAAATTATTGGCAACGGATACAGTGATGCCATCAGTGGCATCCACACCGTTGATCTTCACCTCGGAATAAAGACTGTCATCGCTCCTGAGCATAACCCCATAGGAGTTTGTACGAGTTGCACGAACGATGACTTTGGCAGCCCCACCACAAGTAAGGCTTAACTGAGTCGAAGCTTGAGCGCCGGCCAGAGCGTTGCTCAACAGTGCTCTATGATCGATATTTGTATTGCCACTGATATTACATTTCACCGGCTCCGGTGCCACTACCAGAGGAAAGCAACCGGTAATACTCGACCTCCCTGCCCCATTTGCGGCGCCGGACGACATATATATACAGCGAGCACCGGAGAATGGTGGGAAAACCACTGATACTGTAAACGGGTTGGAGAATCCAAGTGAATCAAGTTGAGACCTCATCTCACCCAGTGTGACTGGAGTCGTCTTGCTGGAATCGAACGGCCCAATGGCAGTGAAAGGATTAAACGCTACTGTTGCTCCCCAAAAAAAAGTGGCACTCAAGCTAAGCCCACATCTGCCCGCCCTGACACAGTTTGAGTTCGTAAGATCTTGAGTTGACCAATTAGAAACCCTGATGACATACGTTGAGCCGCTGATTGATTGCACAGCCAGGTCTATGGCATGGGCTTGGGTCGCTAAAAAAACTAACAACACTATTGAAAGCCCGAAGTCGATTGAAATTTTATGTTTCATTTCGTCCCTATTGAAGTTAACAACTACAAGACCTTCACAATTCAAGACAAAAGCAACAGAGAGCTCTTTCAACAAGTGAACATCGCGCTCTTTTAGCACTGACATCTATTTTATAGATACCGCACCCACATCAAATAGGAAGTTTCCTAGGCGCAAGTAGGACGCTTCCTAGCTATCGCATCACTGCATCAGACAATATGAATCGGGCGAGCGCCGTTTACCCACTGTCGTCATGCCTTTATTTCTATCGGCATTGAGCAGTTACCGGCGAATGAGGCCACAACAAGAGCCCGGCTCACAGCGCAGCAAGGGCAACGCGCCACCAGAAAGAGAGGGGCATACCCCGTCATGCGAGCATCAGCCACTCGGCCGGGTCTTGCGCATGATGACTATGGGTGATTTTCGCCAACCATGAATTGGAGACATGCCGTCTTTACTGAGAAGACAGGCTTAAAACAGCCTACAAGCCTCTACGAGGCGCGCTGGGTGCGACAAGCGGGAATGGGTTCAAAATGAAGGCGATGGATGCCAGAGCAGCAGTACAAACGAGCACTATAAGCAGACACAAAAAGGCCTGTAACTCATTGAGCTACGGGGCTTTCTAAATATGGCGGAGAGATAGGGAGGCTCCATATAACGAAAAACTACCCATAGACTATTGAATACAGGGGGTTTTTGGTTACTTTACGTACAATAACGAACACCCTAGTATTGCACTTGGAGGCATCCCCCTAAATAAAAGTTAGCCCTCGCGATTTGAGTTCTACTTCTGGTAAATACTGAAAATGGGGGAATTACCCCTGCATTGATTAGCAGGAAGGCTTTGCTACTGACTAGCGTACTTGATATAGCAGTCGACCGCGGGCATTAGACAGAACTTTAACTTTGCTTGGCGCTTCACTTCACTGGTAGGTAATGGTGAATTGCATCGATGCATTGGCAATGCCGCCCACCACAGTGTCGGAAGTCTTGTAATAGGCCGCTTTCAAAGGAATGCTGTAATTGCCCGAGGGGACGCTGCTGAGAAACTTATGGGTTTCCCCCAAGCTTACTGCCTTGCTGTTGTCGTCCGTGATCTGAATACCGACACCCGTAGCCCCGCCGGGATCAAGTGCAAGAATGCCATTTTTAGCGTCAAAAGCGGTATTGACCGGATCCAGTCGATAACTGATGCCACCAAGACCCGCCGGGCAGTTTTTCAGCTGGATATTGAAGGCTTTTTCACCGATGGCCGTGCCCACCCCTCCAAACTGGCTGCTGCGTTGCTTGCCCAGGTTGACATTGACCGAAGGCGTCTCGCAGCTAATTTCGGTAACCGCGATGGCATTCGACATCTTAAGGCTCGCGATGCGGGAACCGCCCGCTACAATGGAACCAAAAGTACTCACTGCCACTGTTCCAGGCGAAACATCACCAATTTTGTAAATCCTGATTCCGACTTGCGTACCAACAATGGTGTACGTCGAACCGGCAACCAAAAACTCTCCATTTTGGTAAGGAGGAAGTACGTAGTCTTTATAAATCCATCGCCAACCCAATCCCGTGGTTCCGATTGGACTTGGGCCATCGGTTGACGTCTCGCCCATACTGTTTTCATAACCCCATCTATCCGCCCCGCATCTGAAAACGGATGCGGGTGACTGCGATAACACTACATTAGTCGAGCGAAAGATCTCAGCACCATTGGGCACATTCTTGGGCACACGCAGGGTAGTTGGCACTGTTATCGTTTGCGTAATAGCAGACCCAGTCAGTGTGCATGCAGCCCATGAAAACGTTGAACTAATGGCCAAAAGCACGCCTGCAACCGCGCAGGGCCACACCTTAGATTTGAATACCAAAGTTTTCATAGATCTTCTCTCTTGAATCGCACAGCACACTGGCTGCTGTTACTGTAAGGCTCAACGCACTTCACAGGCGCTGTCCAACAGGGTGTAGCCGCGCTGCTGAGGATCGGCCGCTTTAGGCAGGACGTATCTGGCACGGCAGCTCTGATGCTCTTTGCCGCCCCAACGGATCACCAGTTGACCTTGGTTCTGATCAGTACGGATGAACAGCCGTCCACCCTGCCCCACCATGGTCATGTAGTTGCCCTCGCTGTCTTCAACCTGCGCCCCCATCGGCAGGCTTTTGCCGTCGTCTCGGGTGACGTGCAGTAACACGGGCGTGCCGGAAATGGTCGCGTATTGCACCCGTGCAATGGCCCCGTATTAACCCGGCAATCAAATACACCAAATCATGCTGCGTAGGCGATACGTGGATGCCGGAAATAAGAACGGATTCTTTGAGGGCGTAATTGCAATCGTCTCATGACCGAGCGAACACGCCTTTCCAG